>NZ_CP172886.1:2680000-2881539 GCF_050530445.1 Enterococcus sp. DIV1639a | reverse complement strand
ATAAGGCTTCCTCCTTCATTAAAAAGTGAATAACTAGTACTAATTTATCATTTTTTCATATAGTTTTCCACAGAAAGAGCAGAAAAAATTTTTTATTTGAGATTATCCACAAAATTAAGAGAGAAAAAAACAAAAAAATCACAACGAGGAAAAACACTTATCCACATCACTAATCAACAGGTGGATAAGTGTGTTTTAAAGACAGAAATCCCAGGTAGGTTGTGGATAAAAAATCTTTGTTTATCAAGGAGTTAAGTATTCAATTCACAGATAAATGACTGTTTGTGGATTACTTTTTTTACAGGTGTTTATTCTGTGTAAAAAACCCTAAAAAATAATTGTGGATAAATCTTGTGTATAACTTTTTCCACAAACAAATCACACGAAAAAAAACTAAACTGTGGAAAAATAGAATGCATAAATCCAGAAGTTTCCTTTCATTTTATATTGACAAATTACCTTGATTGTCGTTATACTATCAAAGTATGTCTGTGTTTTAACAGTAGATAAGAAATTTTGGAGGTGGAATACATGAAAAGAACATACCAACCAAATAAACGTAAACGTCAAAAAGTTCACGGATTCCGTAAACGTATGAGTACTAAAAATGGCCGTCGTGTTTTAGCAAGCCGTCGCCGTAAAGGAAGAAAAGTTCTTTCAGCTTAAGCCACTGGGGTTTCAGTGGTTTTTTTTATGCCCTTTTTTAGGGAAAAGCTGAAAGAATAAAGAGAAATATGTTATGATTATGGACGTAAGTGAAAGATAGAAAAGGAAAGAAAACGAATGAGAAAAGCGTATCGAGTCAAAAAAGAACGAGAGTTTCAAAACGTATTCCATACAGGAACGTCATTTGCTAATCGTAAATTTGTCGTTTACCGCTTAGAAAAAAAAGACCAGCCACATTTTCGTGTCGGGCTTTCAGTAGGTAAAAAAGTGGGCAATGCAGTATGTCGCAATGAGGTAAAACGTAAGATTCGTGCGGCGGTCTATTCTGTAAAAGAACAGATCGATCCGGAATTGGATTTTATCGTGATTGCAAGACCAAGTGTCAAGGGACTAACTTACGATGAGATTCGTTCCAATCTAGTCCATGTCTTAAAACTTGCAAAAATAATCGATAGAGAGGAAAAGAGTAAGTGAAGAAATACAAACGTTTACTTTTGATGGCAGGCATTATCAGTCTAGTCGTTGTCTTATCCGGTTGTGGAACTGGAGAAGTAAGTGCACAAAGCACAGGAATTTGGGATCGCTACATCGTTTATTATTTTGCAGAAGCGATCAAGGCATTGTCATTTGGAAATGCAGGGATTGGGATTATTTTATTCACTTTGATCATTCGTGTGATCTTGATGCCGTTGATGCATTTTCAAACCAAGAGTATGCGAAAAACCCAAGAACTTCAACCAAAATTAAAAGCACTACAACAAGAATATAGTTCAAAAGATCCTGAGACACAAAGTAAGTTACGTGAAGCGCAACAACGTTTATATGCGGAAAATAATGTGAACCCATATGCTGGTTGTTTACCGTTATTAGTACAAATGCCGATTTTGATGGCGTTATGGCAATCGATTTCACGTGTGCCTGAATTAAAACAAGGAAACTTTTTATGGTTAAATCTAGGAACAGCAGATCCAACCTTTATTTTACCGATCCTTGCTGCGGTATTTACTTTTGCAAGTACGTATTTAAGTAGCATGAGTCAAATTGAATCAAATGCATCAATGAAGATCATGAATTTTGTGATGCCTGTGATGATCTTAGTTATGGGGGTCAACTTAGCAAGTGGTCTTTCATTATATTGGGTAATATCTAATGCTTTCCAAGTCGTTCAAACATTACTAATCAATAATCCATTTAAGATTAGAAAAGAGCGAGAAGAAGAAGCTCAACGTATTCGTGAAAAAGAACGTGCGTTGAAAAAAGCCATGAGTCCGAAGAAAAAACGTAAAAAATAAGGGAGGGAATGCTAATGCCGATTTATGAAGCTGCGACAATTGATGAAGCAATCCAACTTGGTTTAAACGATTTAGGATTGGATAAAGAGCAAGTTGAAATTGAGATACTAGATGAAGGTAAGAAAGGATTTCTGGGGATCGGGCGTAAGAATGCTCGTCTTAAGATTGAACCTTCAATTAGTGAAACTGTTTCAGAAGCAATTGAAGAAACGGTAGAAGAAGTTTTAGAAGAACCTTTAGAAAAAACGATAGAAGAAACTGAAACCATTGAAGTCTTTACAGAAGACCAACCAGAAGAAGTAGAAACCAGTGAATTAGGCGATGAAGCAGCTTTAACGGAATTAGCAGTCTATCTCACGGATATTACCAAGCAATTAGATGCGCCAGCTTTAGTAAAAATGACCCGCGAAGCAAATACCGTCGTTTTTCAATTAGATACACAAAAACAAGGGATTTTAATTGGCAAACACGGCAAAACATTAAATGCGTTGCAGTATTTAGCCCAAGTTTTCATTCACCGTATTGCTAAAAATAAACTATCTGTAGTAGTAAACGTTGGTAATTATCGTGAAAAAAGACAAGAAATCATTCAACGCTTAGCAGATCGTACTGCCGAAAAAGCAATTAAATCCGGTCAACCAGTCTTCTTAGAACCAATGCCGGCATTTGAGAGAAAACAAATCCATGCGGCATTAAGCAAGAATGAATATGTGAAAACTCATTCTGAAGGAGACGAGCCTTATCGTTATCTAGTAGTAGAACCTGTAAAAAAACGATTATAAACACTAAAAGAGTTTGCTTCATTAACAAATGCTTGTTAATGAAATAATGCTTGATAAATAAGAGAAGTTTAAATCAATGAAGTAGTGAAAAAGTAAACTGATTCCTTTTTCGCTACTTTATTTTTGTTGTGTTTTGCAAGAAATCTTTTTTTCTCTGTTTTCTAAAAAAAAGTTTCTTTCTCCAAAATAATCTATGTTACTGTGAATACGACTGGGGGAAAAGGAAGGGAAAAATGGAAGAGAAAAAAAGAAAAAAAATGATAAAAGATATCGAAAAAGCTCGTGAAAAATATGCAAAAAATGAAAAAAAGTATCTTGCAGAAATGGTGCATTCCTTTAATAAAAGATGGAATTGGACTTCTAATAAGGTAGGGAATGAAGCTGGAGTAAAATATGATAGCCTTATAGAGTATATGTATTTGCATAAAAAAGTGGTTGAAAACAATCCTGAAAAGTTCACAAAAAATGGTAGAGACCGAGAGAACTTAATGAACTCTTTATACGGTAGTATAGGATGTAGTTACGATAACAAATATTTTAAGCCATGCATGAAAGACTTGGTAAATAATGATCCGGATAGTTTTTTAATTATACCAATCATATATAGTCGGAGAACAGGAGATGGGCATAGTGTCAGTCTGCTTATTCAAAAAGAAGACGATAAAATTAAAGTGCGCGTTTGTAATAAAGGAGGTCAACTTGTACCTAATGAAGCGCCAAATGTTGATGGAAAAATTTCTCTTGAGCATTTAAATAAAATAGCGTCGTTTTATCACTGGGAAGACTGGAATGATTTTTCCGATAAAGAGAAATTTGACATTTGGGATGGTATTAGTAAGCAGGATAAAGCAGAATTTCTAGATAGTTTTGCAGAAGTAGAAAAATTGTGGGTAGATCTGGATACCAAACAATTAAAATCAATCTATGTATATGAGTTTGAAGAATCAAAGAAAAATATAGAAGCTATTTCAAAAGCTGTTCGTATAGGAAGACATGCTCCTACATGGCGAGATTTGTTCAGTTTCTCTCGAAAAGAGGGTGCAAGCTTGGGAAGCGTGCTTCGTGATAAAAGTTTTTTGTTTGTGCATAAGTCAACAGAATATCCGTTAAAAGAACTTCATCATCATGCATCAGAATGTAAGCTTGAAAATTATGTTTCAAGGTCACAAATGACAGGGGCATGTGGTGTAAAAAATGTAGGATTAGCATTCAAATATACACTAGGTTATAAAACTAAGGCAATTATTAAAGACAAAGAGTATGATCAATGTAAACAAATTGAGGGTATGGATGAAATGCTACTAAAAGTTGCTAAAGATGAGGTCAAGAACCAGAGTTATAGTGATTTACTTGATCAGAATTACGCGTTTTTTCTTAAAAATAAAAAAGAATTGGCGCAAGAGACGCCAAGCATGAAAATAGTAAAAAAAGAGTTGTTAATAGATGTTGTAAATGAAGCTGGAAAAAAAGTTGGAGACGTGTATACAAAACAGTTTCTTATAAATCAGGAAGATGTAAAAAAAGAGTTACATAATAGACTAACGGGTGAAGAATACCTGAGAAAAGTTGCTGCTTTAAATAAAAATGAATCAAAATTGAGTACTAAAGTTAGTCCTAAAGCTAAGAAAAGAATTAATACTATAATTAAAAAATTTTCAAAAAAGAAAAAAGCAGAAAGACCAAACTCTGGATTGGAAATATCAAGTTCTGGATTAGAAAGATAGAGGTAAATCCTGCATGAATAGGGATAAAATAAATGTCGTTTTATCCTATAGTTGAAAATTCATTCAATCATACATAGAAGATCAGTTATATTGAGAAAAACAAAATTTAATGGTTGATATGCGTGGTTCTTTTTAGGAATCACATTGACAAACTTTTTTAAACAAAGTATATTTTATTAGAAATCATTCTTATCGGAGTATACGATGCTTAAGTAGTCTTACTTTGATAGAAAAAGCACATGGAGGTTAGCCTTCGTGTGTTTTTTTGTAGAACTGAGATGAGATAGCGATTTGTTTTGAATGGCTATTTTTTATGTTGAATAGTCGTGAAAAGGAACGCCACGATACAAAGGATGAAATAAAAAGAATGTACAATATCCTCAAATCAGAATGAATGTATAAATGAAAAAATTTTTACGATATTGTAAAAAAGAAGAAGTTGTCAGAGTTCTCTATTTTCAATACTTGTGTCTTGTAACTAAATATGATAACCTATGTTCAGAATTTAATCATGGACAAGCAGTCAAAGTGCGAAGTTCACCATTTATTGTAAAGGGTGAAGTGGGCACTTTTTTTGTGCGTAAAATTAAAAAGGGAGTGAAAAAATGGCTGAAATTACTTTAGAATTTGATACGATTGCTGCAATTTCTACCCCACCAGGAGAAGGAGCGATCAGTATTGTTCGACTTAGTGGAGACCAAGCGGTAGCTTTAGCAGATAAAGTCTATCGTTGTGGCAAGAAAAGCTTATTGGAAGTACCTAGTCATACGATTCATTATGGGCATATTACTGATCCGAAGAATGAACAGATCATTGATGAAGTGATGGTTTCTGTTATGTTAGCACCTAAAACATTTACTCGTGAAGATGTCGTTGAAATCAATTGTCATGGTGGGATCGTAGTCGTAAATCAAATTTTACAACTGCTATTACGAGAAGGAGCAAGACTAGCTGAACCTGGAGAATTTACAAAAAGAGCTTTCTTAAATGGTCGTGTAGATCTTTCTCAAGCAGAAGCCGTGATGGATTTAATTCGGGCGAAAACGGACAAAGCAATGGGCTTAGCTTTAAATCAATTAGATGGCAATCTTTCTTCGTTGATTCGTTCATTAAGACAAGAGATCTTAGAAACATTAGCACAAGTAGAAGTCAATATCGATTATCCTGAATACGATGATGTGGAAGAATTGACTACACGATTATTGCTTGAAAAAGCGACGATGATCCAACAAAGGATCCAAGCTTTACTTGCTACATCGAAACAAGGAAAAGTCTTGCGTGAAGGATTAAGTACAGCTATCATTGGTCGTCCAAATGTCGGAAAATCAAGCTTGTTGAATCACTTATTGCGAGAAGAAAAAGCAATTGTAACAGATATTGCTGGAACGACACGAGATGTCATTGAAGAATACGTGAACGTTCGTGGTGTACCATTGAAATTAATTGATACAGCTGGAATCCGCGAAACAGAAGATCTCGTGGAACAGATCGGTGTAGAAAGAAGTCGAAAAGCATTATCTGAATCGGATTTGATTTTATTGGTTTTGAATCAAAGTGAGCCACTGACCAGAGAAGACGAGCAGCTTTTAGAAGCCACTAAGGGTTTGAAACGGATTGTACTTTTAAATAAAACAGATTTGCCGCAAAAGTTAGAAAAAGAAGAACTTGATCAGTGGTTAGAAGATGAACCGGTGTTTGCCGTTTCTGTGGCTAAAAATGATGGTTTAGATCAATTAGAAACAGCTATCGCTGACTTATTCTTTGGTGGGCAAACCGGTGAAAGAGATGCTACGTATGTATCAAATACCAGACATATTGCTCTACTTGAAAAAGCATCAATTTCATTAGCAGAAGTAGTTGCTGGGATTGAAGCAGGGATGCCTGTAGATCTTGTTCAAATCGATATGACACGCTGTTGGGACTACTTAGGGGAAGTCGTTGGAGACAGTGTACAAGATGAATTAATCACTCAATTATTCAGTCAATTCTGTTTAGGAAAATAAAAGGAGGAAATGTACTTGAATCATTATCAAGCAGATACTTATGACGTCATCGTTGTAGGGGCAGGACATGCTGGTTCAGAAGCAGCGTTGGCTGCAGCCAGAATGGGCTCAAAAACGTTATTACTAACTATCAACCTAGACATGGTAGCGTTCATGCCATGTAACCCTTCAGTCGGAGGACCAGCAAAAGGTGTCGTAGTGAGAGAAATCGATGCTCTTGGTGGCGAAATGGGTAAAAATATCGATAAAACGTACATTCAAATGAGAATGTTAAACACAGGAAAAGGGCCTGCTGTGCGTGCTTTAAGAGCGCAAGCAGACAAGCATGCTTATTCCGCAGAAATGAAGCACACAATAGAAAAAGAACCTAATTTGACGTTGCGTCAAGGAATCGTCGAAGAATTAATCGTCGAAGAGGGTGTTTGTCGAGGTGTGGTGACATCAACTGGCGCTTGCTACCAAGCAAAAGCTGTTGTTATTACTGCTGGTACAGCTTTACGAGGCGAGATCATCATTGGAGAATTGAAGTATTCATCTGGACCAAATAATTCACAGCCTTCTGTTGGATTAGCTAATAATCTAAAAGAATTAGGTTTTGCGATTGATCGTTTCAAAACAGGAACACCTCCTCGGGTTAAATCAAGTACGATTGATTATTCAGTGACTGAAGAGCAACCTGGCGATAAAGAACCAAATCATTTTAGTTTTAGCACGCCAGATAGTGCGTACAACTTAGAACAAGAATCTTGCTGGTTGACTTATACCGGTGAAACGACTCATAAAATCATACGTGATAACTTGCATCGTGCACCGATGTTTACTGGAATCGTTGAAGGTGTGGGCGCTCGCTATTGTCCATCGATTGAAGATAAGATCGTACGTTTTGCAGATAAACCAAGACATCAATTGTTTTTAGAACCAGAAGGCTTGCATACGGAAGAAGTATACGTTCAAGGATTATCGACTTCATTACCAGAAGATGTCCAAGTGGATATGCTACACTCTATCGCAGGACTGGAAAAAGTTGAAATGATGCGTACGGGATATGCGATCGAATATGACGTTGTCGAACCCCATCAATTACGTCCAACGCTCGAAACGAAAGTCATCGAAAACCTTTATACTGCAGGTCAAACGAATGGGACTAGTGGTTATGAAGAAGCAGCGGGCCAAGGGCTGATTGCTGGAATCAATGCAGCGCTCAAAGTCCAAGGAAAAGAGCCTTTGATCATCAAACGCAGTGACGGTTATATTGGTGTTATGATTGATGACCTAGTGACTAAAGGAACCAATGAACCTTATCGCTTGCTCACTTCACGTGCTGAATATCGTTTATTATTGCGTCATGACAATGCAGATCTACGTTTGACGGAGATGGGACACCAAGTAGGTTTAGTCAAAGAAGACCAATACCAAGCTTATCTGAAAAAGAAAGCTGCTGTTGAAGCAGAAATTAAACGTTTGATGACTGTCCGGATCAAACCGACAGAAGAAGTCCAAGCATTTTTGGCAACTATCAATGCTGCGCCATTAAAAGACGGGGTTTTAGCGAGTGACTTTTTGAAGCGACCTGAAATTAGCTACAGCGATTTAATGTTGTTTATTCCGGAAAATGAAGCATTGACAGCGAAAGAAATTGAACAAGTTGAAATTCAGATCAAGTACGAAGGATACATTAAAAAAGCACTTGAAAAAGTAGAAAAATTAAAACGAATGGAAGCCAAAAAAATACCAGAAAATATCGACTACGCAGCAATTAATGGATTGGCTACAGAAGCAAAACAAAAACTACAAAAAATCCAACCAGAAACCATTGCTCAAGCTAGCCGTATCAGTGGTGTAAACCCCGCTGATCTAAGTATTTTGATGGTCTACATCGAACAAGGGAAGATTGCGAAAGTGGAAAACCTCTGATTCACGGTGTTCCAGAAGTAGCTCCATTGGAAAATTAGCCGAAGATTTCCAAAAATAGGAGGAACTATTTTTGGATTCTCCGGCTTATTTCTTAGAGCTAGATACTCCTGTTGGAATCTCTAGAAGATAGTTTTTTCGTCTTTTTAGCAACGATACCAGTAAAGAGAAATCTTAGCACCATCAATGGATAGGAAGTATTTTGCTTTTTGTCCATTTTTTGATGGCGTAAATCTACTTTTTTCAGGACACAATTCAATTGGATAGGTTGAGCTAGAATTGATAGGAAATTACCTCGTAATTCTCGAGTCCCTCCTATTTATAGATTGAGCCAAAAATTTGAGAAGCATCAAGTAGGTAACAATCAACAGCAAAAACTAGTGTTTGTGTTTTCTGTCAATTTCTGGAAATTCTTTCTTATTTCTCGATGTTAAACACTTTTGTCTCAACCCCCACTTAATTTTTTATGAAAAATAAAGAAATTGTTGTTATACTAAATGATGTTGATAGAAACGAGAGCGAAACATTGGAGCCTCAACATCTAAATAAAGATAGAAGAAAGGAGCGATTGGTTGTTCAAAACTTATTTTCGTTTTAATAAGATTCAAGATAACCCATTTCGTATCATGAACCTTATGCTATTGATTTTTATCGTACTATGGTTAGGATACATAAACCAGAATTTCTTGATTTCAAGTTTTTCTTCATTAGGGATCTTTACTTTTTTCTATTATCAAAATATACCCATGAAACATTTAATTAAGCGCATGTTTTTCATTGGTTGTGGACTTTTATTTGCCTTTGTATTAGGAATGTTATCAACCTATGTTTTATGGTTGGAACCTTTTGCTGTAGCTGTAGTGGCTTTTGCCAGCCGGTTTATTTTGCGGTTGTTCCATATTTCAAAACCAGGTGGCTTATTTTTTGCGATGCTTTCGGCGATGGGAACAAGTATGCAGTTACCGATTGATCATTTGCCAATGGTTTCTCTTTATTTTTTCATGGGGATCATGTTTTCATTGATCGCTGCAGTTATCACCAAGTTACTTGATTCACGTCCAGAACAAGTCATTGAACAAATCTCTTTAAAAGAGAGATTCCAAGAAGAACCGTTAGTGATTATTGATTCTGTTTTCTACAGTGTTGCTTTATTTCTTTCCGTCTATATTAGTCACGGATTGCAGTTGCACAATCCTTACTGGTTAACTCTTTCTTGTGCTTCTATTCTTTTAGCTGAGAATTTGGATGCAATGAAACATCGGCAAGTACAATATTTGATTGGTTCCATGGGGGGCTTATGTGTGTCGGCTGTTTTATCCTTTGTACCATTTACTCAGTTACAAACGATTTTTCTGATCACTTTTCTTTACGGTATCTCACAATTTTTGGTTGCTAGAAATTATGCGGTTGCCAACATTTTTCTTAATCCGATGGCACTGATGTTATCGACACTAATTCGTGGGGCATACTTGATATCCTTGATCGAATATCGCTTTTTGGGAATCGTTATCGGAAGTTTTATTGGTTTAGGTGCTGCATGGGTCATGACCGTTGGGTTACAGCACTATCTCAATGTTGTGCGAAGAAAATTAGAGACAAAATAATAAGTAAAATTATATACAAAAAAAAAGCCAGTTCGTTTTTGAAGTGAGGATCAAAGACGAGCTGATTTTTTTAACCCATACATTTGATATGTGTTCATTTTTTGTTTAAATTTGAATAAAAAATCAACTAGCGTTAAAAATTAGAGATAACCTAGTTAAGGCATTTATTATTTTTAATTACTTACATATAGAAGGATGTGTACTTCCTAGTGCTTCCTTTTTAATTTTTTAAAACCTCCTATAAATTTACCGGTAGAAAGATTGCAACTCGGTTCATTTTGCGTTAAAGTAAAAAGAGATTTCGTGAAACAATTGCTGTTTCACAATGAAAGGATTAATTATGACACCAGAAGAATTTCGTCAAGCATTGGCAGATAAAGACATCCATTTATCTGATCAACAAATGAGTCAATTTGAACGTTACTATCAGTGGTTAGTTGAGTGGAACGAAAAAATGAATTTAACAGCCATCACGGAAAAAAATGACGTTTATTTGAAGCATTTCTATGATTCATTAACGTTAGCTTTTGAGGTGGACTTTTCTCAGCCTCTTTCACTTTGTGACGTAGGTTCAGGCGCAGGTTTTCCGAGTATCCCACTGAAAATTGCGTTTCCTAACTTACAGATCACGATCGTTGATTCACTGAATAAACGAATCAACTTCTTAACGGAATTAACAAAAGAACTTGGTATCACAGCGGCACTTCATCACGATCGTGCCGAGACATTTGGTCAAAATCCTCAATTCCGAGCTTCATTTGACTTAGTGACTGCTCGCGCTGTGGCAAGATTGAATGTTTTAGCAGAACTATGTTTGCCTCTAGTGAAACAAGAAGGATACTTTTATGCGCTGAAAGCTGCAAAAAGCGAAGAAGAACTAATAGAAGCCAAGCATGCGATCGCAATCTTAGGGGGAAAGTTTATCAAAGAAGATGCGATAGAATTACCGAAAATATCTGACAAGCGACATATTTTGGTAATCCAAAAGAAGAAAGTCACCCCAAAAAAATACCCAAGAAAACCTGGTATGCCAAATAAGCAACCAATCAAGTAGGAGGAGAAGAGATGGCACAAATAATATCTGTTGCAAACCAAAAAGGTGGCGTAGGTAAAACGACGACCACTGTTAACTTAGGTGCTTGCTTAGCTAGTCTTGGTAAAAGAGTCTTGTTAGTGGATATGGATGCACAAGGCAATGCCACAAGTGGTGTCGGTATTCGAAAACCAGATGTTACTCAAGATATTTATGATGTCTTAGTCAATGAGCTACCGATTGCCGAAGCAACTCTTGTTACCGAACATGAAAATTTGAGTATTGTGCCTGCCACTCTTCAATTAGCAGGAGCAGAAATCGAATTAACTTCAATGATGGCCAGAGAGTCTCGCTTGAAAGGTTCTTTAGCCGAAGTGAACGATCAATATGATTATATTCTGATTGATTGCCCACCTTCATTAGGTCATTTGACTATTAATTCATTTACAGCTAGCGATTCTATTCTGATCCCAGTGCAATGTGAATATTATGCATTGGAAGGATTGAGTCAATTACTCAATACAGTTCGTTTAGTTCAAAAGCATTTCAATCCAGAATTGGAGATTGAAGGCGTCTTACTTACAATGTATGATGCACGTACGAACTTAGGAAATGAAGTCGTGGAAGAAGTCCGAAAGTATTTCCGTGAGAAGGTCTATGAAACGATTATTCCAAGAAATATTCGTCTTTCAGAAGCACCAAGTCATGGAATGCCGATCATTGATTATGATCCACGTTCTAGAGGAGCTGAAGTTTACCAAGCATTGGCAAAGGAAGTGGTTAACCGTGAAGAAAAGTAAAGGATTAGGACGAGGGATCGATGCGTTATTTCAAGATTTAGAGAATTTAGAAACTGTGGATGTTGAAGATGAAACAGTTGTGCAATTACCACTAAACGAATTACGCCCTAACCCTTATCAACCACGTAAAACATTTGAAGAAGTCTCGCTTCAAGAATTGGCAAACTCCATTGAGCAATCAGGCGTGTTTCAACCGATTATCGTCCGTCGTTCGGCAGTAAAAGGATATGAAATCATTGCTGGTGAACGTCGTTTCCGAGCTTCTAAGTTAGCAGAAAAAGCGACCATCCCTGCAATTGTTCGTGACTTTGATGAAGAAGCAATGATGCAAGTCGCTGTTTTGGAAAACTTGCAACGTGAAGACTTGAATCCATTAGAAGAAGCTGAAGCCTATGATATGCTGATGAAAAATCTTAAACTTACGCAAGCAGAAGTGGCGAAACGCTTAGGTAAAAGTCGTCCATATATCGCAAACTATCTCCGTCTGTTAACGTTACCTGATTTAGTGAAGGAAATGGTCCAAGATCAACGATTATCGATGGGACAAGCTCGTACCTTATTAGGTCTAAAAAACAAAAGTTTAATTCTAAAATTAGCGAATCGAGCAGTTATGGAAAATCTAACGGTTCGTCAGTTGGAACAAATTGTTTCGCAATTAAATCAAAACGATGGGAAAGAAAAAAAGAAAATCCCTCGACTAGCAAAAGAAAAGCCTTATTATATACGTGAAAGTGAAGACCGCTTGATGGATAAGTTTGGTACAAGTGTTGCTATCCAAGAAAAAGACGGTAAAGGAAAGATTGAAATTGAGTACCTTTCGCAAAATGATTTGACAAGAATCCTTGATATCCTTAATATTCAATTCGATGAAGAATAAGTAATAGGAAAGAAGCGTTCAATTCAGACCAATCAACCTTAATTTTTACGATCACTATATGAATATCAAAAAGACGTGGGAACCGTTCTTAAGAGAAATGACTAAAGGAGGGGACTTTTATGTACGACTTACATGATATTGTTGAAATGAAAAAACCTCATGCTTGTCAGACCAACCGTTGGGAAATCATCCGCATGGGAGCGGACATCAAAATCAAATGCGTCAATTGCGGGCACATCGTTATGATGACTCGTCGAGAATTTGAGAAAAAATTAAAAAAAGTACTTGAAAAAAATGCAGAGAAAGAGTGAATAAATCTATGGCATTAACTGCTGGAATTGTTGGATTACCCAATGTTGGTAAATCAACTTTATTTAACGCAATCACCAAAGCTGGAGCAGAAGCAGCGAACTATCCTTTTGCAACCATTGATCCGAATGTAGGAATGGTAGAAGTTCCCGATTGGCGTTTACAACGCTTAACTGAACTTGTTCATCCTAAAAAAACCGTGCCAACAACATTTGAATTTACGGATATTGCAGGAATCGTTAAAGGTGCAAGTAAAGGGGAAGGCTTGGGAAATCAATTTCTAAGTCATATCCGCCAAGTTGATGCGATTTGTCATGTGGTCCGTTGTTTCGATGATGACAACATCACACATGTTGAAGGACGAGTTGACCCATTAGCGGATATTGATACGATCAATCTAGAATTAGTATTGGCAGATCTGGAATCGATCACTAAACGCTATACTCGAGTAGCAAAAATCGCAAAAACGAAAGACAAAGATGCAGTTGCTGAATTAGCTGTTTTAGATAAAATCAAGCCAGTCTTAGAAGAAGGCCGTTCAGCTCGCTCTATCGAATTTACGGACGAAGAACAAAAAATCGTTAAATCATTGTTTTTATTGACTACCAAACCAATCTTATATGTAGCAAACGTTGCAGAAGATGAAGTAGCAGATAGCGATACGAATCACTACGTTCAAGCTGTACGTAATTTTGCTGCCGAAGAAAATGCAGAAGTTATCGTAGTCAGCGCACGTGCAGAGGAAGAAATTGCTGAACTAGACGAAGAAGATAAAGCAGAATTCTTAGAAGCTTTAGGAATTGAAGAGTCTGGATTAGATCAATTAATTCGTGCAGCTTATGATTTGCTAGGATTAGCTACGTACTTTACAGCAGGAGAACAAGAAGTTCGGGCTTGGACATTTAAAAAAGGCATCAAAGCACCTCAAGCAGCTGGGATTATCCATTCAGACTTTGAGCGTGGATTTATCCGTGCGGAAACTGTTTCTTTTGAAGATCTAGATCATTATGGAAATATGCATGCTGCCAAAGAAGCTGGCCGTGTTCGTCTAGAAGGTAAAGACTATGTAGTCCAAGATGGCGACGTTATGTTATTCCGTTTTAATGTATAAAAGGGCTATCAAACGATACGTATAGTATGTTAGAATGTCTTTTGTGACAACCGTTAAAGTAGCGGCTAAGGAGGACTATTTAGATCATGGAATCAGAACAATTACGTGAAATTGTAAAAGAAAACAATCAATTAGAAGAAAAATTAACTAAAAGAAACCAACAATATATTTTTGACTTAAAAAAATCTTTAGAAGCAGCTAATCTATCCGAAGAGGAAAAGGTAAAAGCACTTCATGACATCCTTCCAACCTTAGTGTCTGAACAAAAAGGTGGAAAAACAGCCAGACAATTATTTGGAACTGTCTCTGAAAGAACTGAAGCAATTATCAACAAACCAGTTGAAGCAAAGGTAAATTCTAAACCACTATTGATGTGGCTAGACAATACATTCCTGTTATTAGGTTTGTTGAGTATCATGATTGCTATTACCGGATTGTTTTCACGTGGAACAACGCCAGCTTATGGAATCACAACTTTGGTCTTTGGATCAGCTGTTGGTGGTTGGGTATTTTACCTGATGTATAAATACATTTATCAATATGAGTATCCGGGAGCAGATCGTAGTAAAAAGCCAGGTATGGGTAAAACATTGTTGATCTTAACTGGAACTACATTGGTCTGGGTGGTTGCCTTTTCCGCTACCACACTTCTTCCTCCAGTACTGAATCCGTTGTTAGATCCAGTAGTTATCATCATTATTGGGGCTGCTGCACTAGCTTTGCGTTATTACATGAAGAAAAAATATGGAATCGTTGGAAGTTTATCTGTACCTAGAAGATAATTCGTTAAAGAACGATTCGATGTATATCAATGATGAGGGATCATTATTTGAAACAGTTGTTTGTTTTGAATAGTGGTCTCTTATTTTTTATGGAGAAATGGTTAAAACAGAAAGAACAAAAATTTGAGAAACTTGGTAAATTTAATCAGTAGCTTCTCTTAAAAGAGTTTCTCGTTATTAACCATATATGACTTGTGATGGAAACGCTTATAATAAGGATATTCTTAGAAACAGTCCGGATTATGGGAAGACGGTTGACTTAATAGAAAAAATCGATTATTTTAATAGATAAACTAAAAACTAGAGGAGTGGTACTAAAAATGTCCAACTGGGAAACAAAGTTCACGAAAAAAGGGTTTACTTTCGATGATGTCTTACTGATACCAGCAGAAAGTCACGTGTTACCAAACGAAGTGGATATGAGTGTACAATTAGCAAAAAATATTAAGTTGAATATCCCGATCATCAGTGCAAGTATGGACACTGTAACTGATAGTAAGATGGCTATTGCGATGGCTAGACAAGGTGGATTAGGTGTTATTCATAAAAATATGACAATTAGTCAACAAGCAGACGAAGTGCGCAAAGTCAAACGTTCTGAAAGTGGTGTGATCATTGATCCATTTTTCTTAACACCGCAACATCTTGTAGCAGATGCAGAAGAATTGATGAGCAAATATCGAATTAGCGGTGTACCGATCGTTGAGACTTTAGAAAACAGAAAACTTGTTGGTATTATTACGAACCGTGACATGCGCTTTGTAACTGATTATCATATGGAAATCAATGATGTGATGACCAAAGAAAACTTAGTAACAGCCCCAGTCGGTACTTCTCTAAAAGACGCAGAAAAAATATTGCAAAAACATAAAATTGAAAAATTACCAATCGTTGACAATGATGGTTGTTTAAGTGGATTGATCACAATCAAAGATATTGAAAAAGTAATTGAATTTCCGAATGCTGCCAAAGATGAACATGGACGTCTACTTGTAGCTGCTGCTGTCGGTGTTACAAGTGATACATTTGAGCGTGCAGGTGCCTTGTTGGAAGCAGGAGCAGATGCGATCGTTATTGATACAGCACATGGTCATAGTGCTGGAGTGATTCGTAAAATCCAAGAAATTCGTTCTACCTTTAAAGATGCTACTTTGATTGCCGGTAACGTAGCGACAGCGGAAGCAACAAAAGCATTATATGATGCGGGTGTGGATGTCGTAAAAGTCGGTATCGGACCAGGATCAATTTGTACAACACGTGTGGTTGCCGGTGTAGGTGTACCACAATTAACAGCAATTTATGATGCTGCTTCTGTCGCACGACAATATGGCAAAGCAATTATTGCTGATGGCGGAATCAAATATTCAGGTGATATCGTCAAAGCATTAGCTGCTGGAGGACATGCCGTCATGTTAGGTAGTATGTTGGCCGGTACAGATGAATCTCCAGGTGAATTTGAGATTTTCCAAGGCCGACGTTTTAAAACTTATCGTGGTATGGGTTCATTGGGCGCAATGGAAAAAGGTTCAAAAGATCGTTATTTCCAAGGTAGCGTCAATGAAGCGAATAAATTAGTACCAGAAGGAATCGAAGGACGTGTGGCCTACAAAGGAAGCGTTGCGGATATTATCTTCCAAATGATCGGTGGATTAAAATCTGGTATGGGTTATGTTGGGGCAGGCAACTTGAAACAATTGCGTGACGAAGCACAATTCATCCAAATGAGTGGCAATGGGTTGAAAGAATCCCATCCACATGATGTCCAAATCACAAAAGAAGCACCTAACTATTCAGTAGAATCTTAATCAATTAAGGGAAAAAGACTCAACATATTCTGCTTTAGGAGTCAAGTGAATATTCGAAATAAGTAGAATACTTAGAGCATTGTTTTTAAAGTAAAAAAGTCGTCAATCTTAAAATTTGTTTTTCTAAATTTTAAGATTGATGACTTTTTTTCGTCTGACTATGTTGTTTTTGCTCAATATCCAAATAAGAGTGACCACTAAGCCGCTGTTGTATAAATTTAAACCACTGTGAAGTTGAGCGGTTAAGGAGCTAATAAGCATTTTTTACGATAAATTTATTAAAAAAATTATGTTTTAATAACAAATTTTTGTTTTTTTTAGTTAAATTACTATATAGTTAAGATTTTTTAATATGTTAGAATATATCTGAGTTATATTTATATTTTGTTATTTTATGATAGTAAGGAGTTTATAAGATGATAAAAAGAGTAGTTATAACTGGAAGGGGAACTATCTCTTCTTCTGGAAAAAATGCAGAAGAGTTATGGACAAATGTGAGTAATGGTATTTCTGGGATAAAAAAAATAGAAGCAGAGGAATTTAGTAATTTAGAAACAAGGATTGGTGGAGTTATTTCTGATTATGCGATTGACCAGTATCTTAATCAAAAAGAGATCAAGAGAACAGATCGTTTCACTCATTTTTCAGTAATCAGTTCTATGCAAGCGCTATCTGAAGCGGGTTTTGATCATAAGGATTTTGATTTGGAAAAATGTGGCGTTATGATTGGTACAGGAATAGGTGGTATTCACTCTTTAATTGAAAATCAAAACATTATGGAAAAGAAAGGAAGTAATCGTGTTTCTCCTTTAGTAGTTCCTAAGTCAATAGGCAATATAGCGGGAGGTTTCGTATCAATTAAGACTGGATTTAAAGATGTGACTTTGTGTCCTATTTCAGCTTGTGCTTCGGGAAATCAAGCGATAGGAGAAGCATTTCTTAGAATTAAATATGGGCTAAGTGAAGCAATACTTGCAGGTGGAGCAGAAGCTTCGATTGTACCTATTGCTTTTGCTGGGTACAACCAAATGCAAGCTTTATCTACGAGGAATGAGCAACCGAATTTAGCTTCGAAACCTTTTGACAAAAATAGGGATGGCTTTGTCATGTCAGAAGGAGCTGGGATCGTTTTTTTAGAAGAATTCGAACATGCAAGATCACGAGGAGCGAAAATTTTAGGTGAAATTATCGGATACGGGATGACTTCAGATGCTTATCATATGACTACACCTCATTCAGAAGGAGCCAGTCGTGCCATCCAAAAAGCACTTGAAATGGGGAAAATTAGTGCGAATGAAATTGATTATATAAATGCGCATGCAACAGGTACTAAAGTTGGAGATATTAGTGAAAGTCGAGCAATCAAAAAGGTTTTTGGAAAGCATGCTGAACAATTATTGATTAGCTCTACAAAGTCCTCAACAGGACATCTATTAGGTGCAGCAGGAGGCATTGAAGCAGTGATTAGCTTGAAAGCGATGGAGTATAATATTTTACCACCAACTATTAACCTGACAGAACCCGATGAAGATTGTGATTTGAATTATATTCCCAATAATAAAATTCATCATCAAGCAAATATTATTCTTTCAAATGGTTTTGGCTTTGGTGGGCATAATACCTCTATAATTATAAGAAAATTATAAAAAAGCCGGTAAATTACAGAACTTCTGAACAAGAAGAGAGTGGGGCAATAGTCCTTTTTAAAAAGAAAATAAACATATTAAGATTAGTGAGCCTGGGACAAAACTTGTCTCAGGCTCTTCTAGTATCTCTAAAAACGAATAAACGGCGTTCAATAAGCAACTCCTCAACAATAAGCGAGGAGCTGACCGCTTATTTCATGACCTCTTTATATAAATAAGACAAGGTGGTCTACTTTATCACTTTTAAATTTCCCATGTAAGGAACTAATACTTCTGGAACAGTCACTGATCCATCTTCATTTTGGTAGTTTTCAAGAATCGCTGCGACAGTTCGGCCGACTGCAAGTCCTGAACCATTCAGTGTATGAGCATAGTGGATTTTTCCGTCTGCATCACGGTAACGGATCATTGCGCGTCGTGCTTGGAAATCTTCACAGTTTGAACATGAGCTGATTTCACGATATGTTTCTTGTGCAGGGATCCATACTTCTAAGTCATATGTTTTGGCAGCAGAGAAGCCCATATCTCCAGTAGATAATGCTACTACACGGTAAGGTAAATGTAATTTTTGTAGAATATCTTCAGCATCGGCTGTCATTTTTTCTAGCTCATCATAAGAATGTTCTGCATCAGAGAATTTGACCATTTCTACTTTATTAAATTGGTGTAAACGAATCAATCCTCGAGTATCACGGCCGGCACTCCCTGCTTCCGAACGAAATGCGGGACTAAGAGCAGTGAAATAAATCGGTAAATCTTGTCCATCTAAGATCTCATCGTTGTAATAGTTTGTTAATGGAACTTCCGCTGTTGGGATCAATGTCAAATCTGTATCTTCTAATTGGAAAACATCTTCTTTAAACTTAGGAAATTGCCCAGTTCCGAACATAGCCCGACTATTTACGATATAAGGAGTAATCATTTCTGTATAGTCATGTTCATAGATGTGTTGATCTAGCATAAAGTTATAAACGGCACGTTCTAAGCGAGCACCTAATCCTTTATAGTAAACAAAACGACTTCCAGAAACTTTTGCCCCTCTTTCAAAGTCTAAGATACCTAAGTTTTCAGCGATTTCCCAATGTGGTTTCGGTTCAAATGAAAAATTACGAGGCGTGTTCCAACGACGAACTTCCACGTTGTCCTCTTCGTCTTTTCCAACAGGTACAGAATCATCTGGTAAATTTGGTAGGGTAGTCGCAATTTGATGTAACTTTTCATCTACTTGCGCTACTTCTTCATCAAGGGCTTTAATGTTGCCCCCAACTTCTTTCATTTCATTGATTTTAGCTGTTGCATCTTCTTTGTTCCGTTTTAATTGTGCAATTTCTGCTGAAACATCATTACGATATTTTTTTAATTCTTCCGTTTTAACAAGTAATTTTCGACGACTTTCATCTAATTCCATAAATTCAGCTAAGGTTTCTTTTTTGACCCCACGAGTCATTAATTTTTCTTGAACATAATCAAAATTTTGACGCATCATTTTTACATCTAACATTGCAATTCCTCCTTAAATATAATAAAAAAAGACCAATCCATCCCTCAATTATCTTGGGACGAATCGGTCTGACATTCGCGGTACCACCCGAGTTCAACATATAAATATGCTGCTCTTGTTAACAGATAACGGCTGTTTTACCGACCTTTCTTATTTCGAAAGGTACACATCAAAGAACTGGAACTTCCAACTTATTTTTTGCTGATTTACACCATCCATCAGCTCTCTTGAAAAAAATAAAATGTACTGGGTTCTGTGCTATATAGATATGATATATAGAAATGATTGTAATAAGAATATCGGATATTTTAATTTTCGTCAATATGTTCCTGACTTTTGATTGGTAATTTTTCATTTCTTTTTATTGGAAGATGCATGATGAATGAAGTCCAGTGTTTATCAGATTTAGCATAAATATAACCACCATGTAAAGCAACGATACTTTGAGCAATGGCTAAACCTAAACCTGTCCCACCGGTTTCTTGTGAACGAGACTCTTCTACTCGGTAAAAGCGGTCAAAAAGATTATCAATTGATTCTCGAGGAATCATAGCTCCATTGTTTTTTACTGTCGCAACGACTTCTGAGCCAACTTTTTCGACTTCAATGACAATTTTTGTAGCGCCTTTGCCGTATTTTAAAGCATTCGTCAGTAAATTATTAAAGACACGAACTAGTTTTTCAGTGTCCCCATCCATAGTTAATGATGGAACCTGTGATGATACAAGGATTTGGATATGCTTTTTTGATGCTTCTAATTCAAAATCAGCAGCTAGTTGTTCAATTAGCTGGATCAGATCAAAAGCCGAAAAATTGACCGGAACAGCTGGTTGTCTGACTTTAGTATACTCAAAAAGATCATCCACTAGTAATTTCATTTGTTTTGCTTTGATATAAGCTGTATGGGTATACTTCAAAAGATCCTCTTTTGTTTGATACTGGCCATCTTCGATTAATCCTAAGTAACCAATAATAGAGGTTAAAGGGGTACGGATATCGTGACTCACATTAGTAATCAATTCATCTTTTGATTTTTCAATTTTCCGTTCATCTTCGATCGCAGCTACTGTACTATCGACTAAACCATTAATGCTTGTTACTACACGACTAAGATCACCTGTTAATTCAAAAGGGATTCGATGGTCATAATTACCATTAGCGATATAGTGAAGCTCGCTAATAATATGACGTAGTTGCATTTGTCGGTAGCGACGGATCAACCGCCAGTATAATACGCCGATATCTAAAAGAAAGAAAAGGGGAATCAGAAAATTTCGGCCGTTCCAAAATAAATCACTATTCAATCGTTGAGCAAAAATATTTTTTGAATCCCAAATCGCATTAGTCAATGAAGGGGAACTACTAATTATTGAAGTAAGGACAACCAAAATCGCAACATTTAATAGTAGAAGGAGAATCACGGTGATAATACCTTCTGCTAATAACTCACTGATTTCCTTAGAAGTTAGATTGATTCGCCGCCGTTTTTCTGTTCCTCTTTTTTTATCTTGCATCAATTTTATAGCCCACTCCCCAAACGGTTTGAATGACTTTTTCTCCACCAGTTGCTTCTTCGATCTTATCTCTCAAATGACTAACATGGACCATAACAGTTTTTGCGGAAACAATACTTTCTTGTTTCCATACACGCTCAAAGATTTCATCTGCACTGAACACACGATTAGGATGACTTGCTAATAAGTATAGAATCCCAAATTCTAATGCTGTAAGCTGAATCTCTTTCCCATCAATTGTTTTTACTTCATGGGAATCTTTGTTAATAATCAAAGAGTTTACTTCTAATATATCCGGTTGATCCGGTGTGATTTGCATTTTTGTTCGACGAAGCAAAGATTTTACGCGTGCCATAACTTCTAAAGGATTAAATGGTTTTGTAACATAATCATCAGCACCAGCAACAAGCCCTTTAATTTTATCCATATCGGTTGTTTTTGCTGTCAACATGATAATCGGGATTTGCGATTCCTTTCGTAATTCTTTAACGACCTGCATGCCATCCATTTCAGGCATCATAATATCCAAAATCAATAACTCAATATCAGGTATCGTTCGAATCTTTGATAATGCTTCTTTCCCATCATAAGCCTTAACAGCTTCATATCCTTCATTGTGAACATAAATACTTAGTAATTCAACAATTTCTTTATCATCATCAGCAATTAATATTTTCATAGATTGTTCCTCCAGAGTTAGAATGATACTATTTACTATTCATTCTAGCAAAAAAATGTCTAAATAGATAAAAGCAACACTTTGTTAAGGAAAATTTTAGAAGGTAAGAGCTAAGTGAAGTGGCTCATTAATAGAAAACTGAACAATCGCAGTGCTGAGAAGGCTATCATTAATGAAAAACAGGTTAAAAGCGAACGTTTTTCACTTATAGGATTAGAACGATCGATTACGCTAAAAATGTTGATAAAACAGCTTTTTTCTTATTGACTTTTATTTTTGCTGTTGGTATATTATTATTTGTTCGAAAGAGCAAAGATCGCTAGTGAAAATAGTTGAAATAAACTGTTGACAGAGGGATCGCACCATGATAAGATAACTGAGTCGTAAAAAAACGACAGCTTACGAAGCTTGATTCTATCGAAAAAAACTTCAAAAAAGTTGTTGACAAATAACAAGCGACGAGTTATGATAAATGAGTTGCTGAAACACTTCTAAAAAACGAAGTCAAAAAAACTTTTTAAAAAAGAGTTGACAAATAAACGTCACTCTGATATAATATAAAAGTTGCTACGGCAATCTCAACTGATTAGCATTTAATCAAGTAGACCTTTGAAAACTGAACAAAGCAAAGACAAACCAAATGTGTAGGGCGTCTTGATTGATTCAAGACAACAAACATTTTTAACAAGCAAGCAATATGCTAGCAAACAATTGAGCTTAACAATCGTAAGATTGTTCGAACTTTTTATGAGAGTTTGATCCTGGCTCAGGACGAACGCTGGCGGCGTGCCTAATACATGCAAGTCGAACGCTTCTTTTTCCACCGGAGCTTGCTCCACCGGAAAAAGAGGAGTGGCGAACGGGTGAGTAACACGTGGGTAACCTGCCCATCAGAAGGGGATAACACTTGGAAACAGGTGCTAATACCGTATAACAATCGAAACCGCATGGTTTTGATTTGAAAGGCGCTTTCGGGTGTCGCTGATGGATGGACCCGCGGTGCATTAGCTAGTTGGTGAGGTAACGGCTCACCAAGGCGACGATGCATAGCCGACCTGAGAGGGTGATCGGCCACATTGGGACTGAGACACGGCCCAAACTCCTACGGGAGGCAGCAGTAGGGAATCTTCGGCAATGGACGAAAGTCTGACCGAGCAACGCCGCGTGAGTGAAGAAGGTTTTCGGATCGTAAAACTCTGTTGTTAGAGAAGAACAAGGATGAGAGTAACTGTTCATCCCTTGACGGTATCTAACCAGAAAGCCACGGCTAACTACGTGCCAGCAGCCGCGGTAATACGTAGGTGGCAAGCGTTGTCCGGATTTATTGGGCGTAAAGCGAGCGCAGGCGGTTTCTTAAGTCTGATGTGAAAGCCCCCGGCTCAACCGGGGAGGGTCATTGGAAACTGGGAGACTTGAGTGCAGAAGAGGAGAGTGGAATTCCATGTGTAGCGGTGAAATGCGTAGATATATGGAGGAACACCAGTGGCGAAGGCGGCTCTCTGGTCTGTAACTGACGCTGAGGCTCGAAAGCGTGGGGAGCAAACAGGATTAGATACCCTGGTAGTCCACGCCGTAAACGATGAGTGCTAAGTGTTGGAGGGTTTCCGCCCTTCAGTGCTGCAGCTAACGCATTAAGCACTCCGCCTGGGGAGTACGACCGCAAGGTTGAAACTCAAAGGAATTGACGGGGGCCCGCACAAGCGGTGGAGCATGTGGTTTAATTCGAAGCAACGCGAAGAACCTTACCAGGTCTTGACATCCTTTGACCACTCTAGAGATAGAGCTTCCCCTTCGGGGGCAAAGTGACAGGTGGTGCATGGTTGTCGTCAGCTCGTGTCGTGAGATGTTGGGTTAAGTCCCGCAACGAGCGCAACCCTTATTGTTAGTTGCCATCATTTAGTTGGGCACTCTAGCAAGACTGCCGGTGACAAACCGGAGGAAGGTGGGGATGACGTCAAATCATCATGCCCCTTATGACCTGGGCTACACACGTGCTACAATGGGAAGTACAACGAGTCGCAAAGTCGCGAGGCTAAGCTAATCTCTTAAAGCTTCTCTCAGTTCGGATTGTAGGCTGCAACTCGCCTACATGAAGCCGGAATCGCTAGTAATCGCGGATCAGCACGCCGCGGTGAATACGTTCCCGGGCCTTGTACACACCGCCCGTCACACCACGAGAGTTTGTAACACCCGAAGTCGGTGAGGTAACCTTTTGGAGCCAGCCGCCTAAGGTGGGATAGATGATTGGGGTGAAGTCGTAACAAGGTAGCCGTATCGGAAGGTGCGGCTGGATCACCTCCTTTCTAAGGAATATTACGGAGACTACACTGTTTGTTTTTCACTTTGTTCAGTTTTGAGAGGTTTACTCTCAAAGATATATTTTTGTTCATTGAAAACTGGATATTTGAAGTAAATTAGTAATACAAACCGAGAACACCGCGTTGAATGAGTTTTTTAATAAGTTCAATTGCTTATTTTCTTGATCGGACTTCTATCGCTAGAAGAAAGATCAAAACCCAACCGCAAGGTTGATAAGGTTAAGTGAATAAGGGCGCACGGTGGATGCCTTGGCACTAGGAGCCGATGAAGGACGGGACTAACACCGATATGCTTTGGGGAGCTGTACGTAAGCTATGATCCAGAGATTTCCGAATGGGGGAACCCAGCATCTTTTATAGGATGTTACGTTTGCGTGAATACATAGCGCATTCGAGGTAGACGCAGAGAACTGAAACATCTAAGTACCTGCAGGAAGAGAAAGAAAATTCGATTCCCTGAGTAGCGGCGAGCGAAACGGGAAAAGCCCAAACCAATGAGCTTGCTCATTGGGGTTGTAGGACTCCAATATGGTAGTTCTTTCAGATAGTCGAATGACTTGGAAAAGTCAGTCAAAGAGGGTAAAAACCCCGTAGATGAAATTTGGAAGGCACCTAGGAGGATCCTGAGTACGGCGGAACACGAGGAATTCCGTCGGAATCCGGGAGGACCATCTCCCAAGGCTAAATACTCCCTAGTGACCGATAGTGAACCAGTACCGTGAGGGAAAGGTGAAAAGCACCCCGGAAGGGGAGTGAAATAGAACCTGAAACCGTGTGCCTACAACAAGTCAAAGCCCGTTAATGGGTGATGGCGTGCCTTTTGTAGAATGAACCGGCGAGTTACGATTGCATGCGAGGTTAAGTTGAAGAGACGGAGCCGCAGCGAAAGCGAGTCTGAATAGGGCGTTTGAGTATGTAGTCGTAGACCCGAAACCATGTGATCTACCCATGTCCAGGTTGAAGGTGCGGTAAAACGCACTGGAGGACCGAACCCACGTACGTTGAAAAGTGCGGGGATGAGGTGTGGGTAGCGGAGAAATTCCAAACGAACTTGGAGATAGCTGGTTCTCTCCGAAATAGCTTTAGGGCTAGCCTCGGAATTGAGAATGATGGAGGTAGAGCACTGTTTGGACTAGGGGCCCATCTCGGGTTACCGAATTCAGATAAACTCCGAATGCCATTCATTCATATCCGGGAGTCAGACTGTGAGTGATAAGATCCATAGTCGAAAGGGAAACAGCCCAGACCACCAGCTAAGGTCCCAAAATATATGTTAAGTGGAAAAGGATGTGGGGTTGCACAGACAACTAGGATGTTGGCTTAGAAGCAGCCATCATTTAAAGAGTGCGTAATAGCTCACTAGTCGAGTGACCCTGCGCCGAAAATGTACCGGGGCTAAACATATTACCGAAGCTGTGGAGTACACCTTTAGGTGTATTGGTAGGAGAGCGTTCTAAGGGCGTTGAAGGCAGATCGTGAGGACTGCTGGAGCGCTTAGAAGTGAGAATGCCGGTATGAGTAGCGAAAGACAGGTGAGAATCCTGTCCACCGAATGACTAAGGTTTCCTGGGGAAGGCTCGTCCGCCCAGGGTTAGTCGGGACCTAAGCCGAGGCCGACAGGCGTAGGCGATGGACAACAGGTTGATATTCCTGTACTCGTTGTTTTTGTTTGAGCAATGGAGGGACGCAGGAGGCTAAGGAATGCAGACGATTGGAAATGTCTGTCTAAGCAGTAAGTCTTGATAGGAGTCAAATGCTTCTGTCTGTACGGACAAGCTGTGATGGGGAGGGAAATAATAGTACCGAAGTTCCTGATGTCACACTGCCGAGAAAAGCTTCTAGTGAGAAAACAACGACCCGTACCGCAAACCGACACAGGTAGTCGAGGAGAGAATCCTAAGGTGAGCGAGAGAACTCTCGTTAAGGAACTCGGCAAAATGACCCCGTAACTTCGGGAGAAGGGGTGCTGATCTAAGATCAGCCGCAGTGAATAGGCCCAAGCGACTGTTTATCAAAAACACAGGTCTCTGCAAAATCGTAAGATGAAGTATAGGGGCTGACGCCTGCCCGGTGCTGGAAGGTTAAGAGGAGTGCTTAGCGTATGCGAAGGTACGAATTGAAGCCCCAGTAAACGGCGGCCGTAACTATAACGGTCCTAAGGTAGCGAAATTCCTTGTCGGGTAAGTTCCGACCCGCACGAAAGGCGTAACGATTTGGGCACTGTCTCAACGAGAGACTCGGTGAAATTTTAGTACCTGTGAAGATGCAGGTTACCCGCGACAGGACGGAAAGACCCCATGGAGCTTTACTGTAGTTTGATATTGAGTGTCTGTACCGCATGTACAGGATAGGTAGGAGCCGTAGAAATCGGAACGCTAGTTTCGATGGAGGCGCTGGTGGGATACTACCCCTGCGTTATGGCCACTCTAACCCGCACCACTGATCGTGGTGGGAGACAGTGTCAGATGGGCAGTTTGACTGGGGCGGTCGCCTCCTAAAAGGTAACGGAGGCGCCCAAAGGTTCCCTCAGAATGGTTGGAAATCATTCGAAGAGTGTAAAGGCAGAAGGGAGCTTGACTGCGAGACCAACAAGTCGAGCAGGGACGAAAGTCGGGCTTAGTGATCCGGTGGTTCCGCATGGAAGGGCCATCGCTCAACGGATAAAAGCTACCCTGGGGATAACAGGCTTATCTCCCCCAAGAGTCCACATCGACGGGGAGGTTTGGCACCTCGATGTCGGCTCGTCGCATCCTGGGGCTGTAGTCGGTCCCAAGGGTTGGGCTGTTCGCCCATTAAAGCGGCACGCGAGCTGGGTTCAGAACGTCGTGAGACAGTTCGGTCCCTATCCGTCGCGGGCGTTGGAAATTTGAGAGGAGCTGTCCTTAGTACGAGAGGACCGGGATGGACTTACCGCTGGTGTACCAGTTGTTCTGCCAAGGGCATTGCTGGGTAGCTATGTAGGGAAGGGATAAACGCTGAAAGCATCTAAGTGTGAAGCCCACCTCAAGATGAGATTTCCCATTTCTTTAAGAAAGTAAGATCCCTGAGAGATGATCAGGTAGATAGGTCAGGAGTGGAAGTACAGTGATGTATGGAGCGGACTGATACTAATCGATCGAGGACTTAACCACATTGGTAAAGAAAAAACTCGGTAGAGTTTACGAAATACTTCAAATCCAGTTTTGAGTGAGCAAAAGCAAACTCAATAATGATAACACCACAGTGTGGTGGCGATAGCGAGAAGGATACACCTGTAACCATGCCGAACACAGAAGTTAAGCTTCTTAGCGCCGATTGTAGTGAGGGGTTGCCCCTTGTGAGAGTAGGACGTCGCCACGCTTAAGTTATCCATGGAGGTTTAGCTCAGCTGGGAGAGCATCTGCCTTACAAGCAGAGGGTCAGCGGTTCGATCCCGTTAACCTCCATATGAGCCGTTAGCTCAGTTGGTAGAGCATCTGACTTTTAATCAGAGGGTCACAGGTTCGAGCCCTGTACGGCTCATATTTTTTGCGGGTGTGGCGGAATTGGCAGACGCACTAGATTTAGGATCTAGCGCCTTACGGCGTGGGGGTTCAAGTCCCTTCACCCGCATAATATGATTTTTTTAATGACATGCCGGCTTAGCTCAGTTGGTAGAGCATCTGATTTGTAATCAGAGGGTCGAGGGTTCAAGTCCTTTAGCCGGCATCATAAACACGCGGAAATAGCTCAGTGGTAGAGCACCACCTTGCCAAGGTGGGGGTCGCGGGTTCGAACCCCGTTTTCCGCTTTGCCAAAGTAACAACGCCGGGGTGGCGGAACTGGCAGACGCACAGGACTTAAAATCCTGCGGTGAGTGATCACCGTACCGGTTCGATTCCGGTCCTCGGCATTACAAATATGCGCCCATAGCTCAACTGGATAGAGTGTTTGACTACGGATCAAAAGGTTAGGGGTTCGACTCCTCTTGGGCGCGTAGTCTTTTTTATATTTTCGGGAAGTAGCTCAGCTTGGTAGAGCACTTGGTTTGGGACCAAGGGGTCGCAGGTTCGAATCCTGTCTTCCCGATTTTTTATTTTTATTGATTTTTCTAGAAATGTATTTTATAATTTAAATGAACTGAATATGCGCCCATAGCTCAACTGGATAGAGTGTTTGACTACGGATCAAAAGGTTAGGGGTTCGACTCCTCTTGGGCGCGTTAATACGGAATCCTGCATTCCGTATTTTTTTATATTTTTAATGATTTCTAAGGGAAAAGTCTTTCTTCTTTCTTTCTGATATTAAATTCGCTATAATTAAGGTCAATATTAGTCAAAGGAATGAGTAAGATGGCGCATCAGAATACCTCGGATTTAATTGAATCATATATAAAAAAGTTTTTAGAAAAGAATGAAATGATTGAGATTCGCAGGATTGAACTGGCCGACCTCTTTAATTGTGTACCTTCTCAAATTAATTATGTGATTAATACTCGTTTTACGATTCAGCGAGGTTATTTGGTTGAGAGTAAACGTGGCGGTGGTGGCTACATACGGATTGCCAAAGTAAGAATTTCTGATAAAAGGCATATGTTGGAACAAGTGAATCAGCTATTCAATGAAACGATTAGTGAAAAAAATGCTTTTGCAATCATCCAAAAATTATATGAGGATCAAATTGTTACTAAAAAAGAAGGCAATTTAATGCTGAGCGCAATTGCCAAAAATACACTGAATGTAGATGGTGGGCTAGAAGATTATGTTCGTGCTCGAATTCTTCGAGCATTTCTTGAACGATTAAGCTATGAAGATGGGAAGTGAAGATGAATGGAAGAACTTTTTACGCAAAGAGCACAATTAGTATTAGAAATTGCACAAGATGAAGCAAAAAAGTTTAAGCATCAGTCTGTTAGTTCTGAGCATATTTTGTTGTCATTGGTTATTGAACCGAATGGAATTGCTGGGAAAGTACTACGTGAAGTTGGATTAACTGAAACAGACATCTACGAAGAGATTGAGCATTTGATTGGCTACGGTACAATGACTTCATATCCTCAAGGAACCTTTTTACCTTATTCGCCACGCATGAAACAAATTTTTGCATTGGCAAATAGTGAAGTAAGAAAAATGGGTGCTCAAAAAGTGGGAACGGAACATATCTTATTGAGTATGCTAAGAGATGAAAGTATCATGGCTACTCGGATGATGATCAATTTGGGAATCAGTTTAACGAAAGTCCGACAATCTTTGAAACAAAAAATGGGCATAAAAAATGATAGTCGTAATAATAGTATCCGTCGTAAAAACCCACAAGAAAAGCGTCAAATGGTAAAAGGTACTCCAACGTTAGATTCTTTAGCAAGAGATTTGACGAAGTTAGCGAGAGACGGAAAACTTGACCCAGTTGTTGGGCGTTCAAGAGAAGTAAAACGCTTGATTCAAATACTTAGTCGCCGAACCAAAAACAATCCTGTATTAGTAGGGGAACCTGGTGTTGGTAAGACAGCGATTGCTGAAGGTTTAGCCCAAAAAATCGTGATGGGTGAAGTTCCTGAAGAGATGCAAGAAAAACGCTTGATGATGTTAGACATGGGGTCTTTAGTAGCGGGAACAAAATACCGTGGAGAATTTGAAGACCGTATGAAAAAGGTGATTGACGAAATCTATAACGACGGTCAAGTCATTTTATTCATTGATGAGTTGCATACCTTGATCGGTGCCGGTGGTGCAGAAGGGGCAATTGATGCATCTAATATTTTGAAACCTGCTTTAGCTCGTGGAGAATTACAGACGATTGGTGCTACAACGTTAGATGAATATCAAAAGTACATTGAAAAAGATTCTGCCCTTGAACGCCGCTTTGCTCGAATTCAAGTAGATGAACCGACACCTGAAGAAGCAGAAGAGATTTTACGTGGTCTTCGTTCAAGATATGAAGAGCATCATGGTGTAGAAATCACTGATGATGCGATAAGAGCTGCGGTTCATCTTTCTGTACGCTATATCACTTCTCGTCAATTACCTGACAAAGCGATCGACTTGATTGATGAGTCAGCTGCTAAGGTACGCTTAGATCAAACAGATGATCTTTCGGAATCTACAGTAATTAAGTTGGAAATCGAACAATTAGTCAAAGAAAAAGAACGAGCAATCCAAAAACAAGACTTTGAAATAGCAGCACAATTGCGAAGACAAGAAAAAGCATTACACAAAAAATTAGTAAAACTATTGATACTAGAAGAAAAGCAGGAAAATGGTTATGCCGATCGTGTGACTGAAGAAGATGTAGCCACAGTCGTTTCTGAATGGACAGGTGTTCCATTACAACAACTGGAAAAGAAAGAAAGTCAGCGTTTATTGGAATTAGAAGCACTTTTACATGAACGTGTTGTTGGACAAGATGAAGCTGTCAAAGCAGTATCACGAGCGATTCGTCGGGCTCGTAGTGGGTTAAAAGATCCAAATCGACCAATTGGCTCCTTTATGTTCTTAGGACCGACAGGAGTTGGTAAAACGGAACTTGCCAAAGCTTTATCTGAAGTGATGTTCGGGGATGAAAACTCCTTGATTCGGGTTGATATGTCTGAGTTTATGGAAAAATACAGTACGAGTCGGTTGATTGGGTCACCTCCGGGCTATGTTGGGTATGATGAAGGTGGACAATTAACAGAAAAAATTCGACAAAAGCCCTACTCTGTCATCTTATTAGATGAAGTAGAAAAAGCCCATCCAGATGTATTTAATCTGTTATTACAAGTACTAGACGATGGCCATTTAACAGACTCTAAAGGTCGGAAAGTTGATTTTAGAAATACGATCATGATTATGACTTCCAATATTGGTGCAACCCAAATTCGAGAAGAAAAAAACGTTGGCTTCAATGTCCAAGACATTACCAAAGATCATAAAGCCATGCAAAAGCGTATTTTAGAAGAATTAAAGAAAACATTCCGCCCAGAGTTCTTGAACCGGATAGATGAAACAGTTGTCTTCCATTCATTAAGCAAGGATGAAATCCACTCCATTGTTCAAATTATGAGTCGAGCAATCGTCAAACGTTTGAAAGAACAGGATATCCAAGTGAAGATCACTCCGGCAGCAATAGATGTGATCGGAAAAGCTGGTTTTGATCCTGAATATGGCGCTCGTCCAATACGAAGAGCGTTGCAAAAAGAAATAGAAGATCGCTTAAGTGAAGCATTATTAGGTGGAGAAATCCATTTAGGCGATCAAGTGACAGTGGGAGCCTCCAAAGGAAAAATCACTTTGAATGTACGTCTTCCAAAAAAGTATGTAGTTGAATCATAGGAGTTAAAAAAGAAGTGAGAGAATTTTGTTCCACATAACGATTGAAGGTTATGGGCAAAAGGCTCTCACTTTTTTATTTTTTTTAACTTTTTTTCTTGTGAATTTAAATTCAAAAATCCACCAATAAATGTAAGAAGTGTTGGCAACTTTTTTAAGCTATGCTACTATTATGGAGTTGTAGGAGGAGGAAATGATGATCGAAATCATAACTACGGTAGAAACTTTTGAACAAGCAAAAGAATTACTTGAAGCAGGAACAGATACTTTGTATTTTGGCGAGGAACTATTTGGTTTGCGATTACCTGCGTCGTTTACAAGAGAAGAACAACGTCAATTAGTTGAATTGGCGCACACATATGGTAAAAAAGTAAATATTGCGATGAATGGGATTATTCATCCTGAAAAAATGAAAAAAGTACCTGAATATCTACAATTCCTGAAAGAAATTGGGGTAGATCAACTGACAGTAGGTGATACAGGTATCATATACACCATGAAGAAACATCCAGAATGGCGTATTCCCTACATTTTTGATGCAGAAACGTTAGTTACTAGTGCTAGACAAATCAATTTTTGGGCGAAAAGAGGAGCTGTTGGAGCTGTTTTAGCTAGAGAAGTTCCTTTTGAAGAAATGAAAGCCATGGAAGAAAAACTAAATGTTCCGGTAGAAATTCTAGTGTATGGTGCTACTTGCATTCATCAATCAAAACGTCCTTTATTGCAAAATTATTATCATTTTACCAAACAAGAAGAGCGAGTAGATCGTGATCGGGGATTGTTTATTTCAGAACCTAAGAAAGACGACACACATTATTCCATCTATGAAGACACTCATGGGACCCATATTTTTGCCAGCAATGACATCAACCTGTCAAAAGAATTAGGGTTATTGTATCAACATCAGTTCCGTACATGGAAACTTGATGGTTTATTTACCCCAGGAGAAAATTTTGTAAAAATTACCAAAGCATTTGTGGAAGCGAAAGAACAAATCCTTGCAGGTACTTGGAATGAGGAAAGTGCTGAAAAATTAAGCAAAAAGATAAGTGAATTACATCCTCAAAATCGTGAATTAGATACTGGCTTCTTCTATATTGATCCTGAAGCCATCAAGTAAGGAGTATGACGAGAAAAAATGACAACAAAAAGAAAATTGAAACGACCCGAAGTCTTAGCTCCAGCTGGGACACTTGAAAAATTAAAGACAGCGATTCATTATGGCGCAGATGCAGTCTATATTGGCGGAAATGCTTATGGACTAAGAAGTCGCGCAGGTAACTTTACCTATGAAGAGATGGCTGAAGGCGTAGCTTTTGCAAAAGCACATAACGCAAAAGTATATGTTGCTGCAAATATGGTGACACATGAAGGAAATGAAGAAGGTGCTGGAGAATTTTTCCGTCAATTACGTGATGTCGGAATTTCTGCCGTAATTGTTTCAGATCCAGCGCTGATTGAAATATGTGCGACAGAAGCACCGGGCTTACCGATCCATTTATCGACACAAGCATCTGCCACTAACTTTGAAACTCTTGAATTTTGGAAAGAAGAAGGATTAGAGCGTGTCGTTTTAGCTCGTGAAGTTTCTATGGAAGAAGTGGCTGAGATTCGTAAAAATACGGATGTGGAAATTGAAGCCTTTATCCATGGTGCGATGTGTATTTCTTATTCTGGCCGTTGTACCTTATCTAATCACATGTCAATGCGTGATGCTAATCGTGGGGGCTGTTCACAATCTTGTCGTTGGAAATATGGATTATTTGATATGCCTTTTGGCCAAGAAAGAAATCATCTGACAGAAAACGGCGAAATAGAAGAAGAATTTTCAATGAGTGCAGTAGATATGTCGATGATCGAGCATATCCCGGAATTGATTGAAAATGGGGTAGATAGCTTTAAGATTGAAGGAAGAATGAAATCAATTCACTATGTATCTACAGTTTCTAATGTTTATAAAGCTGCGGTCGACAGTTATATGGAAGACCCTGAAAATTATGTCTGCAAGCAAGAGTGGATTGATGAGTTATGGAAAGTGGCACAACGGGAACTTGCTACAGGATTTTATTACAATACACCAACAGAAAATGAACAATTATTTGGGGAACGTCGTAAGATCCCTGTTTATAAATTTGTAGGTGAAGTAATGTCTTATGATGAAAAAACCAAAATTGCAACGATCCGTCAACGAAATCTATTTTCTGTGGGAGATGAGATCGAATTTTATGGTCCAGGATTCACTCATTTTAGCCAAACGGTTGAGGTAATGTACAATGAAGAAGATGAATCCATTGACCGGGCACCAAATCCGATGATGATTTTAACTATGCCAGTGACACAACCTGTAAAACCAGGAGATATGATTCGGAAAAGAAAATAAAAGCATACGCTAATCAATCCAATAAAAATAAAGCATCAAAGTTATATTATCTGTTTAAACGTGTTAAACTTATTTTTTGTAAGGATAAAAAGAGTAGAGAAGAAATTTTTCTTGAAAATTTATCCAAAGTAAGAAGAAAAGCAAGCATCTTCTTAAATTAGGAGGCATAGCATGAAAACGTATGATTATATAGTTGTCGGTGGTGGTTCTGGAGGGATCGCCTCTGCGAATCGTGCCGGAATGCACGGTGCAAAAGTTTTATTAATTGAAGGAAATGAACTTGGTGGGACTTGTGTGAATGTTGGTTGTGTACCCAAAAAGGTGATGTGGCAAGCCAGCACGATTTTAGAAACAATGGAACGAGATGCTTCAAGTTATGGGATTCAAGCAGATGTAAAAAAAGTAGATTTTAGAGAGTTAGTTGAAAAGCGTGAGAAATATATTGACTTTTTACATGGTGCGTATCAACGTGGCTTGGATAGTAATCAAGTGGATGCAATTAAAGGATATGCTACCTTTATAGACAGTCAAACCGTGGAAGTAAATGGGGAAACCTATCAAGCAACAAAAATTCTGATTGCAACTGGTGGTAAGCCTAGCAAAATGACGATCCCTGGTGGCGAATATGCAATTGATTCAAATGGCTTCTTTGAGATGACAGAATTGCCAAAACGGACAATTGTTTTAGGAGCAGGTTATATTGCCGCAGAACTTTCTGGTGTTTTACACGGGCTAGGTAGTGAGGTAATGTGGGCGTATCGAAAAGAACGTCCATTACGAACTTTTGATAAAATGCTATCTGATAACTTAGTTGAGATGTATCAAGAAGCTGGGATCAAAACTTACGCTGGACATATAGCTAAAGAAATCATCAAAAACGACAATGAGTATACAGTTGTATTTGAAAATGGTGAACGACTCTCTGGTGATTGTGTATTGTTCGCAGGTGGTCGAGTGCCTAATACCGATCAATTAGGATTAGAAAATACCCAAGTAAAATTAGATGAACGTGGTTTTATAAAAGTTGATAAATATCAAAATACCACAGATCCACATATTTTTGCGGTGGGAGATGTGATCGGTAAAATTGATTTGACACCAGTGGCAATTGCTGCAGGTCGCCGTTTATCTGAACGGCTATTTAATGGGAAAGAAAATTCTTATCTAGACTATCACTTAGTACCAACAGTTGTATTTACCCATCCACCAATTGCAACGATCGGTGTAACAGAAGATGAAGCATTGGCTACCTATGGAAGTGATCAGATCAAAGTTTATCGTTCACGATTTACACCTATGTATTTTGCATTGAATGACTATCGACAAAAATGTGAGATGAAATTGATTTGCGTAGGAGAAGAAGAAAAAATCATTGGCTTACATGCAATTGGTATTGGTGTCGATGAAATGTTACAAGGTTTTGCTGTTGCAATTAAAATGGGCGCGACAAAAGCAGATTTTGATGATACGGTCGCTATCCATCCAACTGGTGCAGAAGAGTTTGTTACTATGCGATAGAAAGTATAACTATAGTGCGAGTCCAAAGTTAGTTTTTAGACTAACTTCAGGTCGCACTATATTTTTATGCTGTGATACCGATGTTAAACGAGCAATGATGTAACTCCCTTATGCATAAAGAAGTTCTTTTAGGTTGCTCCAAAAAGCAGAAGTGGGAATTTTTGATATTTTTAACATATTAGTCGAGATCTTCGTTTGATTTAGTTCGATATCAGTTAAAATTAGGTCATATTGATTGATTTTCACATAATCAACAGAGAAAATATTTTCTTGATACATATCAATTTTATATAACGACGGAAATTTTTTTAACAGCAGTTGTTTATAGAAAGACAAAATCCGTTCTTCCTGATAAGAAACAATGACGATGGATAAATGTTTTTTATAAGGAAGGAGTGTTGATAATAATTGTGGAGATAATGTAATCAGTTCTAAAAATAATTCTTCATAAAGTAATTGGTTTTCTTTGATTTCAGTCAAACCGGCTTGTTCGATTGACTTTTCATAAGCTGATAATAGTTTTTCTGATTCTTTGATAAATGTTTGTGACAAAAGATCTATGTATGTCGTCTTAAAGGATTGCAATCGTTCATTAAAATGGATAAAGTCATTTAGTCTTTGTATGTCATTAGGAGATAAGGTAATATCTATGCCCATATAATGATAAAAACTATGAACTAAATTTTGTAATTTCTTTTGCTCCATTAATTCATCATTTTTTGAATTAAAAAAATATAAATGACTATATGAACTTAATAGGTTATGGACATTTGACTTTGTAATACTAAAATTATATTTCTTTTCAATGATCGAACAAAGAACGGTACTTTTTGTCAATAAGTCAAAAAATAATCGTTCACTTTCGGTTTCTTTTTTTAAAGGGTAATCAATTATGTGTCGTTGTCCGATACGAATAATGGACGTATAAAAATAGTAACTATTTAAAATTAACTTATATGTACTTACTGAAGAAAACGTATGGTTTTTATTATGATAACGTTGTAACAAGTCAAATATATAGTCAAAATGTGGTAGTTGCTGCGGGGTATAAATTTCACGAAACATGCTACAAAAAAAATGCCGTATAAAACTTTCGTCACCTGTAATTTGTAACTGAGAAGCAACTTTGATCATGATTGGCCAGTTTCTTTCAGAAAAATATTCATTGATTTTAAAAATAATTCGCCGAATACTGGTTTCACTTAAAAATAATGTTTCAGCGAGTTTTGACAAAACAGGTTCATTGATAAAAATCGTTTTTAAGATTTGAACGTTCGTAGAATGATTTAGTATTTTTTTGATTAAGTCTTCCAGATTCATATCATTAGGCATTTTTAATGTTATGATTTGATACTGATCAATTTTAACGACAACAGGTGAATAGGTGTGGTTAAAAAAAACAATGTCACTTAATAATGTTTTTTTTGTCACATTTAATTGCTTTGTTAGCGTGTTGCACTCAATTGATGACATACCCAGAAGTAATGCTAACTTGACTTGTCTTTCTGAAGTTTTTTCCAGTATATTAAGTTCTTTCATCATCATTTTGGATTTCAAAATCTTAGAAATCGCTTCCTCCCACCTTTCTCTTATGGTATATAAATTATTTTATCATATATTTTTGTTATGTTAGTGTTTTTTTTATAAATTTCTATACTTGTTTTTTATTAACTTTATAGTAAATCGTTCATGGTTATTTGTTACATTGGTTATTATTGTATTTAGTTATTGTTATTTAAAAAATGAAATAAATATATTCTATATGTGTGGATTTTTAAATTTTATATTTTAACACAATTCAAATATTTTTGAGAACTTAAATTTCTAAAACTAGAAAAAAACATACGGGAAATTAAAGGAATTGACTGTACGATACTCTTACATGATGTTTAATAGAAGGGAGTTTTGTACTTATGGGGTTACTTGAAAAGCAATTAGAAAGACAAGTTACCTTACTTTATTTGTTAAATACTAGATCTTCCAATCTTAACAAACTAGCAAGGAAGCTGACAATTACCGATAAAACACTAATTGCTGATATTGAACACTTCAATGATTCCTATTTTCCTGTTCATATTGAGGTAAATAATCACAAAGAAGTGAGTTTGACGATACCGAACAATGTCAATTTAGATGATATTTTTGTTAAAATACTGAATAATTCAATTAATGTCAAAATACTAAAATACATAGTCATATACGAACCAACACTAACTGAAATTTCTCAATCTTTATTTTTGAGTAAAACAAGTATTCGCAGGATTGTGTCAAAAATAAACAATTATTTTTATACAGAGACCATAAATATTCAGATCGATTTACAAGCAAAATTAATGGTAGTTGGCAATGAAACGGAAATTAGACGTTTATTTGCATGTATGTTTAAAGAGATGTATCGAATACAAGAGTTTGCTTATTTTGATTCTATCTATCAATTAATACGTAGGTGTCTCAAAGCACAAAATAAAACGGCTAGTGCTCCTAAAATTATTTATTCGGTGTATTACATTTTTCTTTCGATCATTCGTATAGGTCACAAACACTTTGTACCGGAAGATGAGTTGGAGAATAAAGAAATGGTTGTCACTGAGCTTTTAACAGTAATTCAAAAAGATACAGTCTTTACAACGTTGATGAGTCAAAAATATAAGTTTAATGTAACTAGAAATAATGTAGCAAATGTCTTAAGTTCCTATTTCGGTTTGCTCTTTACAACAGATACTAATCGCCAGACAATCATGCCTAAGAAAATTGAAACTTTTCTTACTCATTTTTATTATTTACTTAATATTGAAGGATCGGTCAGTAAAAGGACAATCGACTACTTATCTGACTTTATCAATTTTTATAAAGAATTAATGATCTTTAAAGTCAGTTATGCGGATATATTTTATCAAAAAGTGATGCAAAACAATCCTAAGATTTGGCAAGCGTATCATCATTCGCTAGAAGTTGCAGAACTGAGCTTTATTGAAAAAAGTGAATTATTACATAAAGACTTATTTTTGGAATTACTTATTTCTTCCAATCAATTAGTACATATGATCGAACCACAAGTGAAAGAAAAGTCAATTTTGGTTTTAAGTACACAGGAAATTGGTGTCGCTTTACTTTATAAAAATATTATTTTAAACAAGTATCCTTTTTTTAAGCAGATTGATATTTATGAACAAGATGTCTTTTCAATTGATTACCAGGTGTTGAATCAATATGACTTGATACTAACAGATCTCTCCCTGAATTTTGAACGAATCAATGCGGATATTTTAAAAATTTCAAAAGTGCCAACGCCAATTTTTTGGTCGAATTTTGAGGCGTGTTTATATTCTTCCTAAGGACAACTTTTACGAGTGCCATCTTTTTTTATTTTTTGGAAAAAATAGGATAGAGCTAGCAAGAAAGTCAGGTATGATTAAAATAAACAAAAAAATAAAAAAATTTAAAGGAGGAAAAAGTGATGGATTCTGAAGATCGTAGTATGTTGTTTCTTTTATGTTGTCTATTTGGGGGCTTGGGATTTTTGACTGTGAAATTATTAAAATTGACTTGGGAAGTAGCGAAGTGGACTGGGGATAAGCTTTGGATAGGAGTAAAATGGACTGGAGTTAACCTTCGAAAAGGATATAAAGTTCTTAAGAAAAAATGGAATAAACGGCAAGAAAGAAAGTTATTAGCCAAAGAAAAACCAGACCTAAACCAAGAAACAGATAAGGTCCCATTACTTAAAGATGAACAAGTTCCAGAATTACAACCAATTTGGTTAGTAGCGCAACAACAAAATTCTGTGGGTGTATCAGATAAACAAGTAGATGACAAAAAGAGTATGAAAGATGCCATTACGGGAGCAGTAAAAACCAGTATAGATACTAAAAATAGTCTAACAAATGGTTTCCAAATAAACAACGGTCGTAGTGAAATTGCACATCAGATTTAATAAATTGCGCTATTATGCAATTAGAATAGATCTAGTAGAATGATCCAAGAAGGATGGAGGAGGAATGAACTACTTGGTAAGAAAGAATATATTGGAGAACGAAACCGGTGAATGGCAAAATAAATCTAATTTAAAGTCAGAGTTTATCAAAGAAGCATCGTCGTTTTCTGTCAAAAAAGAAAATGTCTTTACTCTTTGTGAAAAGTCAATCCAAGAGAATCATGGAGAAAAGACTGCACTTTTAAAAGTGCAAGATATGTTAGATGACTTTAAATTTGAAGTACTTCGACGGATGGCTGGGGATCGTAAAGTGTTTGAATTACAAAGTGAAAAAACTGAGTATGAAGCAAGAATCGAACACGCCGAGGGAAAAATCAGTGGGGAGCAACTTCAACAAAAAATTAATGTATTAGAAAAGGAACAAGAAACGAAGATCGTAAAGCATGAAAGGGATAAGGCCACAATAGAAAAATTAGAAACAAAGGACGTTTTTTTATCTAATAATAGTCATGAAAGTAATGATTATCTTGGAGCCATCGTAATAGATGAAAAAACGAAGTACTTTGAGAATAAAGATCTGGCCGAAATATTAGCTAGTGAGATCAGTCAATCGAAACAAAAACTTACTGGGCTTAAGCAGCACAAACGAAACGAAGTAGCAGATTGTAACAAAAAATTAAATGAATTAAATAATGTTAGTCAGAAAAATCAAAAAATGATGCAAGAGATGTCAAATACGCCAAATACGCTAAATACGCCAAATGCGCCAAATGCGCTAGATAAGGTTAGAGGCCAAACAATAACAGATGCTGTGATTGTTGATAAAATTAAGAAGCTTGTTAAAGAATTCATGAGAACTGAGAATTTTGAAATAATAAAAACGGATACTTTGGAAGAGATGTATGCAAAAGCTACTGCAGTTGATATTACGAGGGAGGAAGTAGAAAACAGAAAGGACAAGGCGAAAAAAGTTCTCGTAGAGACAGGCACTATAAGGAGGAAAAAAAGACAGGATAGGGGGAGTGTATTAGAACAAAATCAAGACCAAATGAATGTATCAGAAAGGGTTGCAGCGTTTGAAAAGAATGGAGAGTCAAAACCCGACCAAACAGTATCAGTAAAAACACCTAATAAAAATGGAAGTAATCTATCAAAAGGAAACAAGCAGCAAACGAATAATTCTTTCAATCGATCAGAAGACGATTTGCGAGATCAAGTAAAACCTGAACCTGAACCTAAATCTATCAATCGCCTAAGTAATAGTAATCTATCAAAAGAGAACGAGCAGCAAACGAATCATTCTCTCGATGAACCAGAAGTCGGTTTGCGAAAGCAAGCTAAGCCTGAAATTCAAGCTACTAATAGTCTCCCAAATGGTGCATCAGAAAAGGATTCGGCAAATGCTAGACCTTACAGTGGCAATGTGCGAGGGCTAATCGATAAATTTAATAGCGAAAAAAAAGACTCTCACGAGCTTCAGAAAGGTCCTAGAATAACATTCGCTCAAGGACATAGCCAACAAGAAGTGTCTAACCCAAACGGAAATAAGCAGCAAACGAATAATTCTTTTAATCGATCAGAAGACGATTTACGAGAACAAGTAAAACCTGAACCTATCAATCACCTAAGTAATAGTAATCTATCAAAAGAGAACGAGCAGCAAACGAATCATTCTCTCGATGAATCAGAAGTTGGTTTGCGAAAACAAGCTAAGCCTGAAATTCAAGCTACTAATAGTCTCTCAAATGGTGCATCAGAAAAGGATTCGGCAAATAATAGACCTGTCAGTGGCGATGTGCAAAGTATAATCAATCAATTTAATAGCAACAAAGAAACCTCTCCCGAGCTCCAGAAAGGTCCTAGAATAACATTCGCTCAAGGACATAGCCAACAAGAAGTGTCTAACCCAAACGGAAATAAGCAGCAAACGAATAATTCTTTCAATCGATCAGAAGACGATTTGCGAGATCAAGCAAAACCTGATCCTGAATCTGAAACTAAATCTATCAATCGCCTAAGTAATGTATCAGAAATAGTTTCGACGTTTGAAAAGAATGGAGAGTCAAAACCCGACCAAACAGTATCAGTAAAAACACCTAATAAAAATGTAAGTAATCTACCACAAGGAAACAAGCAACAAACGAATAATTCTTTCAATCGATCAGAAGACGATTTGCGAAAGCAAGCTAAGCCTGAAATTCAAGCTACTAATAGTCTCGCAAATAGTGCATCAGAAAAGGATTCGGCAAATAATAGACCTGGCCCTGGCCATGTGAAAAATCTAATCCATAAATTTAATAATATAGAAGAAAAAGACTCCCTCGTGCTCCGGAAAGGTCCTAAAGCAAATTTTATTCATGGACTTAGCCAACAAGAGGAGCGTAGACCAAATAGAATAGCAAGATCTAGATCAGTTAGTCACACATTACATGAAGTACATAGAGAACAAACAGATAAAGGTCGCCGAAATAGTGCACCAGAACTCACTATGCCATCTGAATCTCCATTACGTTCAGAAGATCGAGAAACATCTTCACCCATGTATGATGACAGTCTTCATGAACGGCATTTAAAATTATCAGATTTTGAGTTAGATCCAGAGAAAAAACCATTTGATGATACACAATTTGACAAATTTCAAAGGTTTGAAAATGATATTCCATTGCGTTACATTGGAAAGTTACGGAATTTAACCAATTCAGAACGTGTACTATCATCATTATCTACAACTCAAGATTTAAAGAATCATGACAAGTTAGTTCGTAGAAATTCGGCTCCCGGAGTAATGACGGAACAGTCTATACCAAGTCACAGTTTTGACCAATTTGACCGAATTCTTATACCAAGAGTTAAATTGCGTTATGTTAATGGTAAAGTTAGTTTATCAAAGGAAATTACAAATCAAACTGCTGAACTCAATAAATTTCCAGAATTAAGCAGTTTTACAAACCAAGTTTTAACACCAGGAGATTCCTTAGACCAACCGTCTACACCCAATAGCGATTCAGAAATAAATAATCTTACAAATCAAGTTCCACTACCAAAGGATTCCACAGATTTACGTTCAGTATCAGAAGGTGACATAAACCAAACTTCTATGCCGGAAAACGTCAACAGTACATTAGATGAAATAGATAGTGTGAAAAAATCAGTTTCGGTTGAGGATCTAAAGTTAGCATACGTAGAAAGATTACGATCTCAGGTCGCGTTTGTCGAACAAAAGATAAAGCACGATGAAGAATTAAAAAAATATGGACCGTACAATAATTTTTTCCTTGATCAATCGAAGAAGTCTAAAGCAGCAAGATCTAAGATAGAAATCGATCTTACTAAAAATAAAACACTATGTGAAGGTTTAAAGACAATTCTTGGCGATGAAAAAAAATTAGCTGAATTTTTAGAAGAGATACAGCCAAAGGATCCTCAGGTGCTAGCTAAGGAACTCGAAAATGTTAAGCAAGATACGGCAGAATTGAAAGGAAAAGCCGAAGAGTTAAAAGAAATTACTTATAAAGATCTTAAAAAGAAATGGTATCAGGTGCTGACCCGCCCTTCATTTTATTTGTTTTTAGCAAGACAAGTACTGTGGGTTGCACCGATGGCGTTTTTTAGTGCGATGGCTGGCGCTCTTCCGCTAATGCCTACTGGCACACAAATATTACACGGATCCGCTGTAGTCAACTGGTTAAGAGGCGTGATTATTGGTAGTTATGTCGGTCAACGTTTAGTAAATGCCGTACCTAAAATCATTCCACGTACTTCCAAGAGAGTCCAGCGATTTGCTAAGGAAAGATTTCCTAAGACAGTGGCAGCGCTAGAAAAAGGATCAAAAACAATTGCTAGACCTTTTAAATCCATCGGAAAATCTGTGCGCTCGACAGCTAGAACAATTGGTCGACCTTTAAAACCAGTCGGTAAAGTAGTGGCTAGACCATATAAATTTGGTAAGGAAAAATTAAGTAATCTTAACGCTAAAACCTTTGTTCCAATCGGAAAGAAAATAAAAGAAACATTCGATATTGCCCATTCTGAAAAGCGTTCATCAGAAGAAAACCAAAATCTGAAAAAAGGGTTGGATGCTAACGGACAGCGGTTGCCGTTTGCTACTCGAGTAAAAAATGCGGCATTGATGACGACAACCAATTTCGCCAAACGTTTATGGAGAAATAAAGTGAAAACGTTAATTGGAGTCGCCCTATTTGTTGGGTTAGCTACTTTCGGCTTACCTTTACTGTTAACCGCAGCTCTTCCAGCGATTTCTGGTACACTTATTGCTTCAGTAGCAGCTATAGCAGTTCCTGCCCTTTTTACGTTGCTAGGTGTGTGGGTTGCTGATAAATACTTATTGAAACCCCTGCAAAATCGATTAGCTAATCGAGAAAATGCGAAGCGTGAACAGTTATTTACCGAACGCTCAGCTAAAGTGCAAGAACTAGGACAGCACCACTCTCTTACCCCTGATTTTAATACGCGAGTAGCACGAGTGGCTCAGATAGACAATGAAAAGCAAACAGCTGAAAAACAGAAAACGCAGACGAGCCAAAAAACGAAAGAACAAGAATTAAATCGGACGAGTATATCTTCCATTTCTACTTTGAATAAACAGACAGAAACTGACAAAGTAAGATAAAGGGATTCTGTTAGTAGAGTGCTGAATAATCCAACTAATGCAAAACAATCTAGTGGACGAGCATCAGTGAGCAGTAAAAATGATCACCAGCGCTCGGAGGGCTACGGACGTTAGTGATAATATCACATAAACGCTATATTCAAATTAAGTAACGAAAGGGATGAACAACCACTTGAAAAAGTCTCAATATGTTTTATGGGTAGTCCACGTAGTTGTGGTGAGTACATTAATGTATATAGGGAATCGTACATTTTTTTTATTTACGATTGATCAAAATACAACCGTAACATTTGTGGAAAAAATAGCTAGATCTTTTCTTCACGCAGTTGATGAAATAGCTAGTTTTTCCTTCCAATTCTCATTTAACGTAAAGTCATTACTGGGAGGGCTCGCTTTTGTTCTTTCTTATGGATTACTAGTATTATACAAAACGTTTGATGAAAAAAAAGTACGCCCAAATGAAGAATATGGAAGTGCAAAATGGGGGAAATTTCGAGATATCAAACCATTTTTGGCGAAGAAAAAGAGTTTTAATATCATATTGACTAAAACAGAGAGTTTATCCCTGTCAGGACGAATGAAAATTACTGGTAAAGATAATTTTAACCGTAACAAAAATGTCGTTGTGGTTGGAGGAGCCGGTAGTGGTAAGACGCGATTTTATGTAAAACCGAATCTGATGCAAATGCATTCTTCCTATGTAGTCAGTGATTCCAAAGGATTGTTATTGATGGAAACAGGAAAAATGTTTGAGGAAGCGGGTTACAATATCAAAGTCTTTGATTTGATCAATCGGCGTGACACCCATCACTACAATCCATTTAAATACATAAGAACGGAAGACGATATTCTAAAAATCGTAAATAATTTGATTAAAAACACTTCAAACCCTGATAAAAAAGGTGGCGATGATTTCTGGGAAAAGGCAGAGACTGCTTTATTAATGGCGATTTTTAGCTATTTGATCCAAGAAGTCGTTGAAGAAGATCGCACATTAGGAAATGTGATTGAATTGGTACGTCTAGCAGATATTGACGAAAATGTTCCTGGATTCGTCAGTCCTTTAGACGTGCTGTTCAATGAGTTAGAAGAGAAAGATCCAACAAACTTCGCGGTTGCGCAATATAAAATTTTCAAACTATCAGGGGATAAGACGACCAAGAGTATTTTAGTTAGTTTAGGGGTAAGATTGTCTCCGTTTGATATTCCTAGTATCAAAGACTTGGTCTCTAAAGATACATTAGAATTGGACACCATTGGGGATCGGAAAACGATTTTGTACATCTTACTGCCAGATACAGATACCAGTTTTAACTTCTTAGCCAGTATGATGTACCAACAGCTCTTTGATATGCTGGTCTACAAAGCAGATAATATTTATAAAGGACGCTTACCATGTCATGTTCGCTGTATTCTAGATGAATTTGCCAATATTGGTCAAATTCCGGATTTTGAGAAAGTTATTTCGGTTATTCGAAGTCGAGAAATCTCAACAAATGTGATCTTACAAAATATTAGTCAGTTAAAAACGTTGTATAAAGACACTTGGGAAACCATTATTGGTACGAGTGACGTCTTTTTATATTTAGGTGGGATGGAACAAAGTACGCATGAATATATTTCTAAACTTTTAGGTAAAGAAACGATCGAACAAAGAAATATCAGTGTCACTAAAGGCTCAAATGGATCATTCAATGAAAGTTTCCAAAAGTTGGGGCGTAATTTGATGGACCCCGATGAAGTAGCCAGTTTGAAAGGGCAACAATGTATTTTAAAAATACGTGGAGCAAATCCTTTCCTGTCTGAAAAATATGACATTGTCAAACATAAAAACTATAAAAAATTAGGGGATGTGACAGACTCATATATGTATGAACGTAATCTCTCTACACCTTCCACTACGTAACATACATATGTAATTATCAGGAATTTAATCCTTGTCAATGATGCTGAGTGAAACTAGTAGAAGATGATATAAGGACTGTCTGGCACTCGGAAATCATGGGAAATCCAAAATTGACTTCTTGTTATTTTGAGCATTTTTGATTTTTCGACTTATTTTCAGGAATCAATTCTTAAGCGCTGTGCATTTATTTGAAAAAAATGGATAGATGTTCCAAGTTTTGTAGATGAATCAATCTATTGTGTCCAAAATAACGAATTTTAAAATTTTTTAGAGTAACTATTCTTCTCAGCTAGTCTGCTTTTTGATAAGGACCTCTTACATATATTGACTAAATTAGTCAATTATAAAATTTGAGAGAGGGAGTTTCTAAAATTTCTCAACTTAGAAATAACTGGCAAACATCGGTTGAAAAATTACCATATACTAAAAGTAGTAACAAATAATAAATAACTCAAAAAAGGGGAAATGTTTAAATGAAAGATGCAGCTTTATTAGAAAAAGTTTTTAGTTTAGTATCAAACTTCACTTTAGTAGGTGGAGGTCTTTGGCTAATTTGGGGAACGGTCATTTTAGCTGGTGCATTAAAAGATAAAAATGGTCCGCAATTACAGCAAGGAATTTGGCAAATTGTCGGTGGTGGATTGATTTTAGTTGCTGCAGGCTGGTTCGCAACTCAATTTGATTTCTCTTCACTTTTACAATAATACACTGAAAGCAGGATTTAATTTATGACATCAGCGATAATGTGGCTCTTTAATCAAATCATGTTTTATTTGAATGGAGATGATTTAAAATACACTCTGAGTAAGAATCTATCAGGATACATGTATGATGCATATAAATTAGTAGTAGATTTACAGGAACTAGTTGTTATTCCGCTTTCATTGTCTATTTTAGCCATCTTTATTCTTTTGGAATTTCAAAAAATTTCACTTAAGGTTGAGGGAGCTGGAGGAGCACCAATGCTTGGGTTTGAAATGATCATCAAATCATTTATTAAATTTGCGATTTGTTATGTGGTTATTTTAAAAATCCAAGTTTTGTTAGACGGAATCATAGTGATTACTTCTAATTTAACGTATAAAATTTTACAAGTAGGTGACGAAAAAACTGTAGCGAATGTAGCAGCAAGAGTAGAACAGGCGGTAAATGATCTAGATTTCTGGTCACAAATCGCTGTGCTATTAATTATGTTCATTCTATTTTTAGTGTCACTTGTTGTACGGACGTTGATTCAGGTAACGATTTATTTACGATTTATGGAGCTTTATATTTTTAGCGCGATGGCACCAATTCCGATGGGGGCTCTGCCAAGCCAAGAATTTTCTGCTATGACCAAAGGCTTCTTTAAAAATTTTGCCGCCACGGGGTTGCAGTCAACCTTTATCGCCCTGGTTTTAGTTACATATCCAATGCTATTCATGAGAATAATGGAAGACGTTGGCACCAATATGTTTGGGATTATTTTAGGATTAACGATCTATATGATTGGAATCTTACTAGCCATCAATAAAACTAAAGGATGGGCCAAAACACTAATATCTGCATCATAAGGAGGGGAGATATGGCAATAGAAGTAAAAGTTCCAAAAGATATCAAAGAATACAAAGAAAAAGTAATAGCAGGAATGAATCTAAAACAATTATTGTGTCTTTGTATTGCTGGCGGGGTAAATGTCGCGATCGCACTGATATTCATTGCATGGTTAAAAATGCCAATCGAAATCATCAGTTGGTTGATGATCATTGCCTCTATTCCAATCGTGTCTTTTGGATGGTTCAAACGAAATGGCTTATCATTTGAAGTTTATGTTAAGCAATTTTTTAAATACCATATTTCGACAGGAACTAGAAAAAAGAAACGAAAAAAGAATGATGGTCAGCAAGACATGTCAGAAAGTAAAGAATTAGGCGGACAAGAACGATGATGAAATTAAAGTCAAAAATAAAGAATAATCATAAAAATTTAAAGAAGACTTCTAAAAATATAAAGAAACAACAGAAAAAAAATCCACAAGATGTGGATTTTTTGCGCGATACTTTTTACTTTAAATCAATTTTTCCCAGCGGTGTTTGTCAACTGGATGATAATACGTACTCCATCACAGTCGAATTAGAAGATATCAACTATCAGCTTTCATCAGAAGAGAATCAGATTGAGATTTTCTCGCAATATTGTGATTTCCTTAATTCTTTAAGTAGTAAAACCCAGCTACAGTTAACTGTCTACAAAAAGAAACGACCGTTGAGTGAATTGCAATCAATTCTCTACTACCAAGAAAAGAATGATTTTTTAGACCCTTATCGCGTAGAAATGAATGATGTTATTTCCAGAAAACTGGATGAAGAAAAAAATGGCTATAAGAAACGGATTTTGTTTACCTTCATCCAGCAACATCAAACAGAAAAACTTGCTCATAAAGAGCTGGAAATGGTTGTAGATCGCTTTGCAATGTTTGCGAGTCGATTAGGTAGTAGGATCAACCGTCTTGAGAAAAAACAGATGTTGACAATTTTGTCTGATATTTTATTAACAAAAAGCGATAAGGAAGAACCAGAAATTGAGGATATCCTACCAGAAGTGATTGAACTGAAACAAAACAAAAACTACTTGAAAATGGATGATCATTATGCCAAAACCGTTTATTTGCAAGAATATCCATCGGAACTAGCAGATACTTTTATTTTTGAACTGTTAGAAATCCCTCAAGAGTTGGTGATTACATTACATATCAAGCCACTTGAGCAAGATGAAGCATTTGACTTAGTGAAGACCAAATTAGCTTTTATGGAACAACAAAAAGTGGATGAACAGAAAAAAGCCCTACAAAACGGCTACGATTTTGAAATGCTTTCCTATGATTTGACTTATTCGCTAACAGAAGCGAAAAATTTAGTTGATGATTTACAGAACAAGGGTCAGAAGCTTTATTCGATGACTGGAAGTATCCATTTCCATGCCCCAACAGTTGAAAAATTAACAGAAGTACATGACGAGGTATCTTCTATTGGTCGACAATTTGGATTTAAGATCATCGAGTTAGAATTTATGCAAGAGGCTGGGCTGAACGCAACCTTACCTTTAGGAAATAATATATTGCCATTGGATCGAACACTAACGACTGCCAGCACTGCGATATTTGTGCCGTTTACTATTTCAGATCTAATTCAAGAAAATGGGAAATATTATGGCGTAAATGCTATTTCAAAGAATATTTTATCTCTTGACCGGAAATTATTAAAAGCACCCAATGGATTTGTTCTAGGAACTCCTGGTTCTGGTAAAAGTTTCTCGGTGAAGCGTGAGATCGTAAATGTACTATTGCGTGATGCCGAAGATGAAGTCATCATTATTGATCCTGAACGTGAGTATTCCGTTATCGGTAAAAATTTCAATGGTGAGATTATCAAGATCGCTAGTGATTCCGCTACCACGATCAATCCAATGGATATCAACGAAAACTATGGAGATGACAGTGACCCGGTTGTTTTAAAGTCGGAGTTTTTGATTTCATTGTTCGACTTGATCATTGGCGGCGCATTGGGGCTAACCTCTACCCAGAAAACGTTGATCGACCGTGTATGTCGTCGAACGTATGAAACGGTTAGCGATCGGATGCCAACTTTTGTAGATTTCTACCACATCTTACAAGAGCAAGAGGAAGAAGAAGCGCACCAATTGAGGACGGACTTGGAAATTTATATCGAAGGAAGTTTGTCAGTATTCTCCTCTGAAACAAATGTCGATATTACCAAACGGCTCGTTGTTTATGATATCAAAGATTTAGGGAAACAGCTCAAAACAATGGGGATGTTGATCGTGTTGGACCAAGTCTGGAATCGGATCACTACCAACCGGGAAAGAGGCGTTCGGACCTGGTTGTATATCGACGAAATGCAATTACTGTTTACAAATGAGTATTCTGAAAATTATTTCTTTGAATTATGGAGTCGTGCCAGAAAGTGGGGGGCAATTCCAACTGGGATTACACAGAATGTGGAGACACTTTTACTTTCGGACCTTGCGCGGCGGATGCTTTCAAATAGTGATTTCGTCATGATGCTCAATCAAGCAAAATCTGACCGTTCACAATTAGTCCGGTTATTTGATATCTCAGAAGAACAAGAAAAATTTGTTGTGAATTCACCAGAAGGTTATGGACTGATGGTATTTGGCGATACAACTTTACCTTTTTATGATCATTTTCCGAAAGATACGCAGTTGTATAAGATGATGTCAACCAAACCTGGTGAAGACTAAAACGAAAATGGAATCAGAAAGGATACGTCACAGTGCCCGATTTGAATGAACCCAATAACGAACAGCAGGAATCACAAAATAGTATTATCAGCACAGGATTAGAAAAAACCAAAGGTCTCATCAAAGACCAAAAAAAAAGTTCAGAACTAACAAAAGCGATCCTTAAAAACAATCAGACAATTAAAGTAACGATAATCGTTCATAAAAATGATAAACTACCAATCATTAAAAAAAAATCTCGTTTAAAAAGAGTCATTAAACAAGGGAAACAAAAGATTAAACTGACTAAGAAACAAATTTCAAAAATAAAACGAGACGTTGAAGAATTTGGAAATAAAACCGTCGTATTAGCTAAAAATAGGTTCCGTAAAGTTTTAGGCCTAAAACGCAAAAATGATCAAAAAAAAGTGCGACAGGAATTACGTGCTGATTCAAAAAGTCAGAATAATATCCTGGGAACAAAACAGTCGACAGATCAACCAAAAGTGAATGTGCAAAAGAAACAGCTAAAAAAAGAACAGTTAAAAAAAGTAGCAGAAGAAACAAAAAAAGGCAATTTGGTTGCTCGTTCTTCTAAGGATAGTACCCCTTACAGCTACACTGCTTACAAAGATCAAAAAGGATTTGCACCTCAAGATTCAGTGAAATCCACCAAAAAAAAATGGTACAATATTTTTGGTAAGGGTAAAAACACGGAAGTTGTCTATGTAAATCCTACAAAAGGCGTTGGTAAAAAGGGTGGTTTCTTCAAGAATTTTCTAGGTAAAGCAAAATCAGCGCCAAAATTTTTAGATATGGCTCAAAAGCTGTCACCAAAAGGGCAAGCAAAAGAAGCGGCTATGAAAATGCTTGGTGGGCGAGATGAAAAGGGCGATCTAACGATTATCGGGATCCTCATTACGCTGATTTTTTTAGTGATTACAATCAAGGCGCTATTGATCATCGCGATAGTTATCGTTATACTGGCGATCATTCTCGTGGTAATCTCGGTTGTTTTAGCGATTTGGACTTTTATTGTCGCCTTGTTCACATTGAAAACAGAAGATATGGCGATCGCTGAAGCATTTGAGTATATTTCCTATTTGGATGCCTCTAAAAATAGAGATGTTTATAATCGTTACAATCAATTAGTTGAAGAACATGATGAAGTTTATTTTGAAGTGAATGGAATGGTTGCCGATCCGGAACAATTTTCGTTTGCTTCAAATGGGGATAACTATATCTATTACTTAAATGCCAAATATGAAAATTATAATATTAAAAATAGTGCGCTTCCTAATTATCTGAAACGACTAAAAGACCAAACATCCATGAGTCCTCCATTATATATGTCTTTTTATGCCCAGTTTAAAGATAAGTATTCGCCAATGGAGGAAGAGCCAGTTAAGATTGCAAAAGTAGAAGATGAACTTCGCGCAATCCATGATGGCACTTTTACATACAAAGTCGAATTTGAAGAAGAAAAAGATAAAGAAGAAAAAGATAAAGACAAAGAAGAAGAAGATAAAGAAGAAAAAGACAAAGACAGCGTCACGCTGAATGTCAAAGTACAAACGATTGCTGAATTTCTTGATTTAGATCCTCAAATCGAACTCTATTCAAACAATAAAGTGATAGGAACGATCTCAGCATTCTCACAAGATGAAATCGATAAATATTATCCTGTGTTAGAAATCGATCGTTTTCAGGATAAGATTTTTATGGATAATCCTTTAGGGAAAGTTTCGTATGCTTCTGTTATTGGTAATTATGGTTATCGCGGTCGGGACGATGCCAATATGAATGATGAAATAATCATTGATGCGAAACCACAAACGCCTGTCTATGCCACATCAAACGAGAAGGTAACAGAGATCAGTACGCGTACGGCTCGAGATCTAAATGGGAAAAAGCAAACGACAACAAGTATCAAAACGGAAACAGGGAAATACCAAGCTTATTATATTAATGTGACGCCGATCATACGTGAAGGAGCTTCTTTAGAAAGCGGAGATTTGATTGGTTACACAAGTGACAAATTTGACGGTAATTTATTGATGATCATGAAAGAAAAACGAATCTTCCTCTACCGCAATCCAGAAATCAATCCGACAATTTTTATTGAAAATTTGGTTTATGGAAATCGTACGAAATTAAGTCAGTATGATCGAGAACAATCGCAAGGTGAGCTTATTTATCCACCTGAAAAAGTGGTTCAATGGCGAGAAAAAGTAGTAACAGAAGCAAAAAAACAGAACATTGAATCATTTACCAATGTCATACTATCCATAATCTGGGTAGAAAGTGGTGGGGATGGTGAAACCGTTCCGGATATTATGGGAATTGCGAAAGCACAAAATTTGAATCAAACGATCAACCCAGAAAAGTCAATTGAATTAGGTGTAGCTTATTTTGCAAATTTAATAAGAAAAGCACAAATGTATCAATTAGGTAACTTAGCAGCGATCCAAGCTTACAATTATGGGGAAGACTATTTGGACGAGTTGATCCGTACAGATAGTAAATATACATTTGAGCATAGCAAAGCTTATGCGCAAGAAAGAAGTAATGGGGAAGTTGTTTCTTATAATAAGGGCGTGGCTTTAGATCTTGGCTATAACTGGCGTTACGCATTTGGTGATATGTTCTATGCACGCTTAATTTCTTACAACCTCTCAAACTCTACTGGCAAGTTGGTAGAGGTGGCAACTAAAGAAATCGGTACGTTAAATGGCAATAAATATTGGGAGTGGGCTGGCTATGAGAGCCGAATGGAATGGTCTGCGATCTTTGTTACTTGGGTAGCAGAACAAGCAGGATATCTCAGTCAAGGTCGTGTACCGAATACTGTAAGACCGTTAGATATGTTCAATTGGTACAAAAAGAATAATAAATTCAAAGCCACTGATATAGGCTATATCCCGCAACCAGGGGATTTGATTTTCTTTGATTGGAAAGGTAATAAAACGGGGAAAGACCAAGTGGGGATCGTCGAATTTACAGGTGGAAATACGATTCAAGTAATTGAAGGTAATTCAGAAAATATGGTTCGAAGAAGAACCTATACACTCGATCATTCAGCAATCTCTGGATATGGGGTGCCTTAATCTTTCGACTAGCTAGTTAATGATTCATTAGTCAATTCGTGAAAAGTAAAGGTGGTGAGTAATTCCTAAAAATAACGAAAATCTTTATTTTTAGGAAAAAATATGATCAAAAATTTTTTAGAAACCAAAACAGGTAGAAATTTTTTAATAGGGGTAACAGTTTTTTTCGTTGTGGTCTTGGGTTTGACAAGCTATTCATTGTTCTCAAACACAGCCAATCGGGAAGAGACGACTAAAAAAGGTCAGACAGAAGAAACAGCGGAAAGTAAGGAACGATTAGGAGAATACAGTGCCACTACTTATAGTGGTAAATGGTACTCCAATCGAAGTGACGAAATGGTACTAGAATTAAAAACCGACGGGACCTATCGTGCTTCTTCTTGGCTAGCAGCTGGTAAATATTACTTAGTCGATAACGGGTATTTAGTGCTAGAAGATAAAGAAGGAACCATGAAAAAACTCAAATTACAATCACGTATGGGAAGTACAATCTTTTATTTAAAAGAAGATAAAGAAGAAATCTACTTCTATCCAAATGAAGAAGTTAAAGTCAAAATGGAAGAAGAAATCACCGAACAAGCAGAAGCAGCCCAACAAGTGATTTCACAAGCTTGGTTAGACGTCTTACAACAAGGCGCATGGGAAAATACGAATACCGATCGAACATTTACATTAGAATTTAAAGACGGTAAGTTAATCCAGAAAAAAATCGAAGAAGACAAAACGGTCAATGAGCTCACTTATGATTATCGTGTTGTCACCGTCAACCCAGATCAAGACGGTGCAGTATTTGTCATCACGAAAATCGACGATAACGGTAGAAAAGAAGAAGTTTCTTTCTCTATTGGAGAAAAAGGCTCGAAATATGCCCTAAGAGGTGACCCTGGTTCATTTAATTGGATTACGATATACGAGAAAGAATACGAAGCGGTATCTCCCACTCAAGATGGGACCACACGTGAAGAAGCAACGAAAAAGAATGTCTGATTCAGATGAAAAATAAGAAGGAGGTGAAAATATATGATGGAACCGGGAACGGAAAGAGAACTAGATTATACCGAAAGACTCTTTAAAAAGATGCCAGGATGGGCTGTTACTGCGACACTTTTTATTGGAAGAATGCTAATACGCGCAGGTCGAGCTGGGAAAAAATTATGGAATAAACGGAAAGAGAATCAACAACGAGCTTTTCTTACTCAACTATGTGAAGGAAAAAACGGTAGTGAAATAGAAAAAATAATAAAAGCAGATCCTAAACTAGCTAAATTAATCGAACCGAAAAAGAGAGGGTTGATTGGGCGAATAATTGATAAAGTGAGAGGTATTACGCCAGAAGCTAGGCAAAATAAATGGAAAGATAAACTACTTCAACAACCACTTCATAAATTTGATAAGAACCTATTAAAACCACTCATGAATGAGAATGAGGTCATTCGCGATAAAGTCCTAAGTGAGAACAGATTCTTGGGTTCGATTGATCCAAATGCAAGAAAAGTTTATCAAGCCACTCTAAAAGATACAACTAATCAGAGAGCTTTCGTTACGCAACTATGTGCAGGGAATCCAGCGGTAGTAGAGGCACTAAAAAACCAAAACTCTCCATTACTTAAATTAAACGGTCCGAAAAAAAGAGGCTGGGTTGGGCGAATGATTGATAAAGCGAGAGGTATTACGCCAGAAGCTAGGCAAAGAGAATTGCTCCAACGACCACTAAAAACATTTAATAAGTTAGCATTAGAAGACCTCATAACTAGAGATACTACTAAGGTAATTGAAGATCGAGTCAATAGTCATATCAAATTCAAGAGTTCGATTGATCCAGTTTCAAGAGTAGAGTATAAAAATCATTTAATAGATGCAAAGATACAGGCTCAAAATGCTAAAAAGGGAGTGAACGCACTTGACGTCGGTAATACCATGTCTCGTAAAGGAGAACTAAGTAAGCTTACAGATCTTACGAAACATGCAATACCAAAGGCTGCAAGACTAACTGCAGAAAACCAACGAACAATCGGCGGCAATACACTAACGAAAGGTTTACAGGGACAGCTTTTGCAAGCACCTGTAAGGTAAAAGATTAGCATTCTAAGATAACTTAAAATTAACCCATGAAGTCACAGCTTTTCATTGACTTCATGGGTCTTATTTTTATTTGAAAAATCAATGGATCTCTAAACATAAGACAACAGAATACTGCAAAGTAAGCCCAATGCATAACTACTGTTGAACAAGATCATATTTTTGATGGCATAGCTAAAACTGATGGGGTGAGGCAAGGATTGTTTGAATTGTTGCAAGTTACGATAGATCGTTGGTAATGTGAGAAAAGTCAACAAGATTGGCCACTGGTAGACATGGCTCAATAGTCCAATCAAGACGACCAGATAACAAGCATACATCAATAACTGGAACAACAATTGTCCAATGGGACGCCCAATATAAAAAACTAAAGTATAGCGATGATTTTCGATATCTCTTTCTAAGTCCCGTAGGTTATTAGCTAACATGATATTGGCAATCGTAAAAATCAAGGGGAGTGAAGCTAGGATGATCGTCAGGATACTCCAAATGTTTCCTTCTAAACGGAAGGTTCCTGTCTGAAAAGAAAGAATCAGATCAAATACTTTCGTACTGTAAGTATTGATGTAAATGACCATGGCAAAAATTCCCAACCCCATTGTTACACCGCTGAAAATTTCCCCTAAAGGCATTCGTGATAAGGGAATGGGCCCAAAGGTATAAAAAATGCCAATGAAGCAACAAGTAGCGCCCATCAATAATAATAAAATCCCAGTTCTAGCGGTTAGGATTACACCAATCAGTAAGACAAAGAAAATCATTCCTAGGATCATTTTTTGGATCAGTTTTGGTGAGATGCCAGTTCGTCCAATTACGTTTTCTTGGTATTTATAAGTTTTCGAATGGGCTTTTTGGTAGTCCATATAGTTGTTGATTGCTGTTGTTGCTAAATCAAAAACCAACATACCAATAAAAAACAACCCTGTATTAAGCCAATGTATTTCATGAAAAAAAGCGATAGAGAATAAAACCCCTATCGCAAAAGGAAATACACTAGCCACCTTTGTTCGTAGTTCTACTACTTCTAAAAAGATCTTTAGTGTCATAGTTCATACTCCTTATTTCAATTCAGAACGATTGCCCATCGTATATTTAGAATCTTTGTCCAAAACGAAAGTATCTTTGATCGGATCGGTCACGTATACTTTGTTTTCTTTGGTAACAAAAATGGCTTCCGTTCCATCATTCAGTTCACTTTCGACGTATTCCAATCCTTTTTTCACACCCATTGAAAAGACAGCTGTCGACAAGCCATCACCATCAATTGATTTATCTGTGATGATTGTAACACTAGCAATATCATTATCAAAAGGATAACCAGTATCTGGATCAAATAGATGATGATATTTTTTACCATCTACTTCTAAATAACGCTCATAGATGCCAGAAGTCACTAATGTTTTGTTCCGTTCTTTGATCGTCCCTAAAACAGAACCACGTGCTAGATTCGGATCTTGGATACCAACTGTCCAGTCTTGATCTTCACCACGTGGGCTATGACCTAAAACATAGACATTTCCACCTAAGTCAACGATAGCAGTCGTTACACCTTGCTGTTTTAACACTTTGACAACTTCATCTGTGATATAGCCTTTAGCAATGGCTCCAAGATCGATGATCATGCCTTTTTCTTTCAGATAAACAGTTTTGTCTTTATCGTTCAGCTCAATTTTATGGTAATCAACCAGCTTTAATGCTTGATCGATTTCTTCTTGGGCCGGTTTTCTCGCATCGTCAAACCCAATACGCCATAATTGAGTAACAGCACCGATTGCCATGTCAAAACCACCTTGTGAATCTTGACTATATTCATAAGCACGTTTTAGTAACGTGTAGATATCATCAGAAACCTTTACTGGCTTGATACCCGCTTGTTGGTTCACTGCGTCGATTTCGGAACCCTCCTGATTGATCGTGATTTTATCACCTAGTTCTTTGACCCGAGCAAAGGCAGGTTTTAATGCTGCTTCTTTGCCTTCATCATAGATTCGAATCCGAACATAAGTCCCTAATAAGAACTGTTCATCAGAATAAGGTTCTTGTAAAATTTTGGTGGTCGTTTTGCTCTCAGAGGTCGTTTGTTTCGTCGCTGTGCTGCAAGCTGCTAACGTGAACAAACTTAAAAAGGCTACGAAAGAGAGTAATCGTTTCTTTAACATGTGTTTCCTCATTTCATTAGTGGAAGGGACGGTTGTTGAGAAATCAAAAAGTGTACTTTGAGAAATAAGCCGAAACATCACAAAAATTTTTCAAAGAAAAATTTTGGACATCTCGGCTTGGCTCTCAAAGAAACAACTTGTGCAATCGTCTCTTCCACGGATAATTATAGAAAATTTATTTTGTTACGATATTGTCAACTTGAATTGTTTGAGTGTCGCCTTTTTCAGCAGCATTCACTAATTGTTGTGCATACATTACAAATGAATGTGAGCTGTGAGTCGCACCAGTAACAACTTCAACATCTGCAGGTGAGCCATCTTCTTCGCCCATTGCTTTGACAAGTTCATCGTTCAATTCAGGGATGTAAGTCTCTGGAGACGTACCACTTTTTGCTTTCATATTTTTGTTGTAGTCAGCATCGTCTTGTTTTGAGTTGCCGTCTTTGTCGACATAGTCAAATTTAGATTCAGATACTTTACCATCAGCGACTGTCATTTCAAATTGGACACGGTAACCATTAGAATAGTTTTTCTCTTCTAATTTGTATGTGCCATCTTGAAGATCTGCACCGTTATTGATTTCAATTGTATCAGTATTACCAGCTTGAGCAGCTTGGATCAATTGTTGTGCATAGTTTTGGAAACTTTCTGAAGAATGAGTTGCACCAGTAACAACTTCAACTCCACTTGCGCTTTGTGCTTCGACTAATTGTTCATTCAATTGTGGAATGAATTTTTCTGGGCTAGTACCAGCTTTTGCTTCCATGTTTTTGTTGTATTCTGTATCTTTGGTTTTAGACTCGCCATTTTCATTGATGTTGTCATATTTAGATTCAGTGATTTTGCCATCTTTGACAACCATTTCGAAGACTGCACGATAACCGTTAGAGTAATTTTTTTCTTCTAATTTATAAGTACCATCTTGTAACTCGCCGCCAGCAACGATTTGTGCTGAGCTTTCAGTTGTTTTTGTTTCTGATGTCTTAGCAGTTGAAGCTTCTGTTGAGCTGTTAGAGCTTCCGTTATCATCCGCACCACAAGCACCTAACATTAAAGCTGAAAAAGCTAATACAGCAAATCCAGTAATAAAACGTTTTTTCTTCATTTTACTCCCACCGTTTCCTTTTTTAGTACACAATATTCTTTGTGATTCATTATACATTCTAATGAAAATCAGCCATAAGTCAACCGTTTTCGTCAAATAACTAGTGTAATCTTTAAACCGTTTTCTTTCTGTAAATTTCGTGAAAAAGAGCTTAACCACAAATTTTTAAAAATAATGAAAATGAGTTAGACAAAAGGGAATAACATCTATATAATGTATAAAGATTGTGTAATAGGTAGCAAACTAATACAAATGTTAATCATTTCAAATAAAGGATTACCAATAAGGAGCGGATGAACAATGACAAAGCAAAATATTGTCGTTGTGGGTGCAGGTTATGCCGGGGTATCAGCAACAAAATACTTGGCAAAAAAACTTAAAAAAGAAGATGTGACAATCACTTTGATTGATCGTCATTCGTACCACACGATGATGACAGAATTACACGAAGTTGCAGGTGGACGGGTTGAACCAGAAGCAATCCAATATGATCTACAGCACTTGTTTGCTCGACAAAAAAATGTTCAATTAGTGACAGATACGGTCACTGGTATCGATAAAGAACAAAAAGTTGTGAAAACAAAATTAGGCACTTACCCATTCGATCAGTTGATCTTGGGAATGGGGGGAGAACCAAATGACTTTGGGACTCCTGGAGTAAAAGAAAACGGCTTTACCTTATGGTCATTTGAAGATTCAGTTAAAATACGTGAACACATTGAACGTACCGTGGCAAAAGCAGCTTTAGAACCTAACGATGCGTTACGTAAAGCAATGCTGACGTTTGTGGTCTGTGGTTCAGGATTCACCGGAATCGAAATGATTGGTGAATTGATTGATTGGAAAAACCGTTTGGCAAAAGACTACAAATTAGACCCAAGTGAAATTACACTGATGGTTGTAGAAGCAATGCCGACGATTTTAAATATGCTGGATCGTAATGATGCAGCCAAAGCAGAGCGCTATTTAAAGAAACATAAAGTAGAACTACTATTGAATGCACCAATCGTGGAAGTAGCGATAGACCATATCAAGTTAAAAGATGGTCGTCAGATTCCTACTCACACATTGATCTGGACAGCTGGTGTCAAAGGAACTTCTGATGCTGCTGATTTCGGCTTAGAGTCCGCTCGTGGTCAACGTTTGGTAGCGAATGAATATATGCAGGCAAAAGGATATGAAGATAAAAACATCTATATTATCGGAGACTTGGTTTTCTATGAAGAATTTCCTGGAACACCAACGCCACAAATCGTTCAAGCGGCTGAACAAACAGGTCATACAGCAGCAGCCAATATCGTAGCTGCCATCAAAGGCGGCGAAAAGCATAAGTTTAAAGGAAACTATCAAGGTTTCATGGTATCGATCGGTGCCAAATGGGGCGTTGCCAATTTATTTGATAAGATCCATTTAAGTGGTTTCTTAGCAATTGTGATGAAACACATCGTCAATTTGAAATATTTCTTTGATATTCGTTCTGGCTATTATATGTTCCAATACATGATGCACGAATTCTTCCATATCAAAGACGATCGTAATGTGACACGTGGCCATTCTTCCCGTTATGGAAATGTCTTATGGAGTGTGCCTTTACGAGTGTTCTATGGTCTGGTTTGGTTTATCGAAGCCTTCAAAAAAATTGTTGGTGATGGGCAAGTGTTGAAACCAGGTACTTGGTTTGGTGAAGGTTCATGGTTTACAGGTAACAGCGTGTTCCCTTGGACTTGGGAATACAATGTGACCGATGTAGCAAGTGGGGCTTCCGCTGCTGGCGATGCAACAACAGCAGCTACTGGTGCAGCAACCAGTGGTGCAGGAGAAGCTGCGACACAAGCTACTCACTTTGGTCTAAGTTATGCTTATGGTGAACAGCCTATGGCCGTGATTGAAAAATCACCAGACTGGTTCACGAAAATGATGCAAGTAATCATGCCAAATAATGATGTAGCAATGTTTTTCCAAAAATTCATGGTATTCTTTGAAATTGCTTTAGCACTCGCTTTGATTGCTGGTTTATTTACCTGGTTATGTAGTGCAACGACCATTGTTTTAGTGATTACTTTCTGTTTATCTGGAATGTTCTATTGGGTAAACATCTGGTTTATCTTTGTTGCTTTTGCATTGATGAACGGTTCAGGTCGTGCAATTGGTCTTGATCGCTGGGTGATTCCATGGTTACAAAAAACACTAGGCAATTGGTGGTATGGGAGACCTAAATCCCGATATGGATCAAAATAAAAAATTAGCCTAGAGCTTAAACTGAACAATTTGAGAATAATGGCTGATTGAAGAAAGTTCTAGGGAAACCTAGGACTTTCTTTTGTTTCATGCTAAAATTGGAGAACAGTTCAGCAAGAGGAGGCGTGCGAAAAGATGAAAGAATTTATCAAGAAAAGTTTGCTTAAACCTTGGGATATTTTCATTATCGTTCTTTTGATTGCTCTTTCTTTTTTACCCATCATCGTATTTAGTTATCAACAAGACAATGTAGCTCCTGATAAAGAAGCTGTACTACGCGTTGATGGTGATGAAATCAAAACCTTCCCATTAGTAGCTGGGAGTAAAAAATATACGTATACTTATGAAGATCCACATGGTGATTATAATTTAATCGAAGTTGATGGCGACAAGATACGCATAAAGGAAGCAGATTGTGGCGATCAGATTTGTGTGAGACGAGGGTGGGCTTCTAAGAATGGCGAAACGATTGTTTGCTTGCCTCATAAATTAGTGATCGAGGTTCGGTCAACAGATGGGAGTGACAAAGATGGTCTGATCTATTAGGCTATCCACACCATGACAAAATTACAAAAAATGATTTATATATCTTTACTAGTGGCGCAAGGAGTCATCATTGGATTAATTGAGAACATGATCCCATATCCTTTTTCATTTGCTCCTGGAGCAAAGTTAGGACTTGCTAATTTGATTACCATTGTAGCGATTTTTACGATGAAAAAACGGGATAGTTTTTTATTGTTATGGCTTCGCCTATTTTTAACAACTTTGTTAGGTGGGACGATCTCTACCTTTCTTTATAGTATGAGCGGCGCGTTACTCAGCTATGTAGGAATGCTGTTAGTGAAACAGTTAGGTCCTAAGCGAGTCAGCATTATTGGAATCAGTGCAACAGGTGGCTTTATGCATAATGTCGGACAACTAGTGATGGCTTCGTTCATTGCTCAATCATGGACAGTCATGTTATATCTGCCGATTCTATCTTTCTTAGGTATTCTGTCTGGAATTGCGATCGGGATTGCAGCCAATTATTTGTTGCAACATGTACGTACATTACAACTTTTTCAAAGAGACTATGAGAAAGAACAAAAAGAGAAATGGCAACCGCTTTTTTTGAAAAAATAATGGTTATACAAGGAGTTTTTTTATGAAGCTACATCCAATGTGGAGTGAGTATCCAACTTTGAAAAACGAATTAAACGAGACGTTGAAAAAGATGGAAGATGTTGTCCGCTTAAAGAACAAGCCAGTCGAACAAGCAATCAAAGAGACGATTCATGCGGGAGGTAAACTGCTAAGACCTGCCTATCAATTGCTCTTTTCTCAATTTGGTCCAGAACAAGATCGTGAAAAGGCGATTGCGCTAGCTGCTTCGATCGAAATGCTTCATACCGCTACATTGATCCATGATGATATCGTTGATGAGGCAGATGTTCGACGTGGTCAGCCTAATTTACGTGGTCGATTTGGGAATACGGTAGCCGTTTATGCAGGAGACTATTTATTTGTTTGCTGTTTCAAATTACTTTCAAATTATTCTAATTCGCTAAAGAGCTTACAATCTAATTCTCGGAGTATGGAAAAAGTATTAGATGGTGAGCTTGGACAAATGGACGACCGTTACAATTATCATTTAACTGTGCCGGAGTATTTAGAAAACATCTCAGGGAAAACGGCCGAACTCTTTCAATTAAGTTGTTCAGTCGGAGCTTATGAAAGTGGAATGAATGAACGGTTTGCTCGAAAAGCAGGTTCAATCGGTTTAGCTGTCGGGATGGCGTTTCAGATCATTGACGATATCCTGGATTACACGAAAGATGCGGTCGATATCGGTAAACCAGTATTAGAAGATATGCGTCAAGGCGTGTATTCTCTACCATTGATTTACGCATTACAAACAGATAAAAAAGCAGAATTGATTGCATACTTGGATAAAAAAACTGAGTTGACACAAGAGGAAGCAGAAAGTGTTCGTCAGATTGTCAGAGAAGTCAATGGTGTGACAAAAGCCAAAAAATTAGCGGAAGATTACACAAAAAAAGCCTTAAAGGAAATTAGTAAGCTCCCTGATACAGCCTTTGATACACGTGAGATTCTTTTGTCAGTTACTGAGTTGATTTTAGATAGGGAAAATTAAAGAAAAATACCATAAATCAGCCGCTACAATGGCATATTCTATTTCAAGAATCAAGAAGTAAAAAGAGTAGGCATGTAATGGTTGAACTTGAGAACCTTATTGTTGAGGAATTGCTTCTTGAACGCCGTTTATTCGTTTTTAGATATACCAGAAGAGATTGAGGAAAGTTTTGGCTCAGTCTCTTTTTTATTTTAGAAAAATATTGGATCTATTTCAATCACTTTACTTCTTTATTTGGAAGATCGGTCTAAAGTTTATTCTTTAATTTTACCAATTTTTTTTATTTTTAGAAAAAATAGTTGTCAAAGAGTATTGAGAAGAAAGTATGCTAATAATAGATGCCAGTGAAATCAGAGGACTTTGCTGTTGCAGTCTGAAATTTACTTAACTTTAGGCATGTACTTATAAGTGAGACTTTGTATACACAGAAAGTCGCTATCTGTATAAAAGGAGGGATCAGACTATAGGTTACAATCTTTAACTGACTATTCGTAGTTTTGGGGGAAACGACGAATAGAATTTTAAATAACATTCAGCCGGTTTTCTATTTGGGAAATCGGTTTTTTTATAACTGGATGACAAATCCAAAAGATAAGAGTGAAAAAAAGAAATTTTAACGTGTATTATTCATTAAAACAACTATTTTGCGAAACAATCTTTCCTAATTTTGAAAATAATTGTTCTGGACCAAGACTAAAAATATGTTATATTCACTAGTGAAGAAATACAATTAGAAAGGAAGATGTTGAGTGAAAAAACGATTAACAACGGATTTAACCAGAGTAGATGTAAATAAGATTTTAACCCGAATGATCAGTAAAAAAAATCATTTCTCATTTGAAGATATTGAAAAAGAATGTCAAAAACCGTTAACCACGGCGGATAAATTTCTAATTAGGACACTTGTTGTCAAAAAATTTAAGCTGAATGTAGAATATCTTTCATCTAATCAGTTAAAATTTTATCGTGTAAACAAAGAAGCGTGTTTGTAAGTCCTTTTTGTACATAATAAAATTAAAAATGTTGCAATACCATACAAAATAACACAGACCTTAAAGAATAAGGTAAGATAGAACCAGAAAGAGAAAAGGAGGAGAGCTGGGAAAGAAAAAGTGTTGTTGTGTATGGATCAAGAAGCAGCATGTTTGATTGAACAAGATTTTGGGGAAATCCGTTTAATGAAACATTATATATTGGGGAAGCGACAAATAGTAAGTAGAAGTCATACTTATATGACAGAATAGCATCAGAAAAACAAACCTTTTATAGGTGGAAGTTTGTCTGTGGCTTTTGATTGAAACATTCGATACATCAGATCAATGATATTGCAGTTGTATAAAAAAGCACATAGAGGTTTAAAAATTGTGTAGCATTTTTGTTATGAACAGCAATAGCACATAGAATAACAACTTCATTTTACAACTCGCTAAATGAAGGGGCTATGAAGTATTCTGCGAGATCACATAAAAAAGGAACCACCATTGATGAAGAAAGGGATGGGCATTTTTGCCCATCCCTTTCTTTTTGACTTACTCAATGGAGGTTAAACTAATTTCGCCAGAAAAAAGAGTGAGGGCTTGATCCCCTACTTGCACGATCAACTCTCCATGTTCTCCGATTTCTTTAGCAATCCCAGTATAATGCTGCCCTTTTTGGGTAAATTGTACTTTTTTTCCAAGAACGAAAGACTTTTCACGATAAAGTGTTAAGTATTCGTCTGTGGGTTCTGAAAGATAGTGAAAGAAATTTTTCCAAATTTGACTAATCAATTGATTCCGTGTGATGGATTTCTGACCATCAGGGAAAAGAGATGTTGCTTTCTTTTGAATGGCTTCAGGAAACTGTTTTTGCGGGATGGAAAAATTTAGACCAATGCCAATAATGATCGAACTGATCCCGCCAGTTTCCATGTCACTGATTGCTTCAGATAAAATCCCGCTAATTTTTTTTCCATTTAAATAAAGATCATTGACCCATTTGATCGAAGGATCTTTTTTAGTCAATTCTTGAATGGCTTTCACGCATGCACTTGCTGCAATAACTGTATATTGGGGCAATTCATCAAATCGTTGATTGGGATGGATCAATAAGCTCATATAAATGCCTTGTCCAGGGGCTGCAAAAAAAGGGCGTCCAAATCGGCCGTGTGCCTGTTCTTGGGTATCGGCGATAAAAAGAGCGGGTCCGATTTCTTTGGTTGCCGCAAGCTTAGCATCTTTCATCGTAGATTCTGATCGTTCTTGTACCGACACCGTCAAATCTGGTATCCAAGGTTCTAATGCTTGGCGAATTTCTTGGGCATCTAACACATCAGAAGGAAGATAACGGTACCCCTTAGCTTGATGCTCAAAATGATAACCTGTTTTTTCTAATTCTTTGATTGCTTTCCAAATACTGGTACGTGACACTTGTAATTGCTGTGCCATTTTTTCACCTGATAAAAAATCAGGAGATTCTTTTAATAGTTGGAGTACTTTGTCTTTTGTCGTCATCCATTGCAACTCCTTTCATGTAGTATTGTATCAATAAGAAAGCAGAAAACAAATGAGAAATTTGTCAGTTGTTATGGAAGCGACAGCAGATGATTGCTAACTTAAAAGTACTTGGTCGTCTTTCAATGCAGCGCCACTATTTTGTTTGAACATTTCTAGTAGCTGAGGGACAGTCAAATGTTGTTTTTCTGCCTGTTGGATATCCACGACGATTTGCCCTTGGTGTAGCATGATCAATCGATTTCCGTAGCGGATGGCATCTTCCATATCATGGGTGACCATGAAAGCCGTCAAATGCTGTTCGCTAATTAATTTGTCCGTTAGTTCCATCACTGTTTTTGAAGTTGCCGGGTCGAGGGCTGCAGTATGTTCGTCTAATAAAATCAATTCAGGACGTTGTAAAGTAGCCATTAATAACGTGATCGCTTGACGCTGTCCTCCAGAAAGCAAGCCGATTTCAGTGGTCAAACGATTTTCTAACCCAAGATTCAAGCGTGCGAGATGTTCCTTGAAGAAGGAACGATCTTGCGGCTTGACTCCTCGGAAAAAGCCACGTTTTTTACCACGTTTCATTGCTAGTGCTAAATTTTCTTCCACCGTCAATCGGACAGCAGTGCCTAATTTAGGGTCTTGAAAGACACGACTGATTTCTTTGGAGCGAGCAACCACTGACTTTTTGGTGATATCTTTGCCATTCAATAAAATTTTCCCTTGATCCACTGGAAAAGAACCAGCAATACTGTTCAATAGTGTCGATTTACCTGCACCATTTCCGCCAATAATTGTTACGAAATCACCTTGTTTCAACGAGAGATTAACTCCTTTTAGCACATGGTTTTCATTGATGGTTCCTTTTTCAAACGTATGGTGGATAGATTGAAGTGTTAAAACATCAGTCATTGATAGATCCTCCTTTTGCTTTCGTACGCTTAGGTAACTTTAATTTTTGTTGGATTTGTGGAAAAGATAAACAGATAACCAGAACAAGTGCAGAAGCTAATTTTGAATCGCTTGGTTGAACGTTCAACTCAAAAACTAACGCTAAGATAAAACGATAGATCACGGCGCCTAAAATAATTGTCAATAATCGAAGAAGCAATGGTTGGTTTCGAAAGAGGACTTCAGCGATGATGATTGAAGCCAAGCCAATCACGATCGTACCGATCCCAGAGTTTAAATCAGCAAAGCCATTGTTTTGTGCAAGCAACGAACCAGATAGAGCAATACAGCCATTTGAGATCATATACCCAATGATTTTCATCGTATCGGTGTTGATGCCGTTTGCTTCACTCATTGCTAAATTATCGCCAGTCGCTCGAATCGCCAACCCCGTTTCTGTCCGTAAAAATAAAACAAGCAACGTGACAACGATCAATGCGACAAGTAAGCCAGCAATCAATACAGCATTTTCTTTTGAAACACCGAGTGATTCTGCCCATGTAAAGACGTTTTTTTGTCCTAACAATGAAAGATTAGGTGCGCCCATGATTCGCGAGGTGATCGAATAAAGTCCGGTCATCGTGATGATTCCAGCTAGAAGTGCCGGAATTTTAAGTTTGGTATGAAGCAGTCCTGAAACTAAGCCAGCTGCTGCGCCTCCTAAAAATCCTAAGAGGCAAGCAACGATTGGGGAAAGTCCATTAGTGATACTGACGGCAGCAATCCCAGCACCTAAAGGGAAACTGCCTTCAGCTGTTAAATCAGCGATATCCAGGATACGAAAAGTCAGGAAGACACCGATTGCCAGCAGTGCCCAAAGCACGCCTTGTGAAGCAGAAGATAAAAAGATACTTATTAAATTAGTCATGATTGTCCTCCTGTAAAATTATTCAGTCTCTTTGATTGTTGTTGGATCGATCCCAAGGGCTTTTGCCATGTCTTTATTGACATATAAGGAAAGATCATCTGCTGATTCAACCGGTAATTCACTCGGTTTTTTGCCATCTAAGATCTTGGCAGCCATTTCGCCTGTTTGTCGCCCTAATTCTTCATAATCAATCCCAACAGTCGCTAAGCCACCTTCTTTGACTTGATCCACGGAACCAGCAACGATCGGTGTTTTTGTTTCTTTGGCTACTTCACCGATAACGCTAGCAGCACTGGCGAATGTATTATCCGTTGGGATGTAGATACCGTCGACATCTTTGGCTAAACTTTTTGTCACTTGTTGAACATCATTGGTGGAGTTTGCCGTCAATACTTTGACTTTTACTCCGGCTTTTTTCAATGTTTTCTCGGCTAAGTCTCCTTGGATTTTGGAATTTGCTTCCCCGTTGTTGTACATGATCCCGATCGTTTTTGCTTTTGGCACGATCTGTAATAATAGCTCAATTTGTTTTTCGATCGGTACCATATCCGTTGTACCAGTCACATTTCCACCAGGTTTGTCATTAGAAGAAACTAAGTGTGCTTTTTCTAAGTCGGTAACTGCTGTCACTGTAATAGGAATCGTAGTTGTTTCATTAAGGAGTGATTGCGCAGCTGGAGTTGCAATCCCTAATAATAAGTCGGGTTGGTCTTTCACTAATTTTTCACTCATACTTTTTAGATTGTCTTGATTGTTTTGCGCATTTTGATAGTTGATTGTTAAATTGTCGCCTTCTTTATAGCCATTTTCTGCCAGCCCTTCTTTGAACCCTTTATATGTAGCATCTAATGAATTGTGTTGAACCAGTTGTAAAACACCGATTGTTTTCGAGTCATCCGATTTTGCTGCGGAACTATTTGCAGTTCCACATCCACCAAGTGCTAGTAATAATGTTGCGCCTAATCCGATCAATAAATTTTTTTTCATTTCTTTTTCCTCCTTCAATTTTGAAAACAAAAAATCCATTTAGACAAAACGTCTAAATGGATTGAGTATCGAAAGAGTATGTAAGTAAGAAATCGTGATTACTTTGTACTTTTCGCTTAGCCACTTAACGTAATGTCTACGTGGCTTTTGCGTAATACAAAGTTCTTTAGCCATCATAGATACAAACCAGTTGTTTGGTGTTTGTATCCATAATTCATGAATACAAACCTATCTAAAGTAGCTAAAGTAAAAGTTATTCAATTGTGTCGGGATAAGTTGTATATTCGGTTTTTGCATAAATAAATCCTCCACAAATAATAAATTTTCCTAAGTATAGCGGAGATGTAAGGGGATTGTCAAGACGAACATTCAGAAAATTCTCAAAATCCGTGAATGTTTATTCGATATATTATAGTAAGAAAAGTTTAAGAAAAAATGATGAAAAGAGGAGGGAAACGCCAGGAAGTGTTGACTTTTATGAAAAAAGAGTGTAATATATGAAGTTGCAAAAACTATCTGATGAAGTAAAGGCAGAAACGAAATATTGTCCGTTTCGGCTTTATAATAAGGAAACAAAAATAGAAGCGCATGAAGAAATGGTTTCAAAAGAATGCTCTATTTTTGGTTTTTTTTTGCCTAAAAGCCGCAAAAAATGTCTATTGTTATCTAAATATAATATTTTTAATATTATTGTAACAATTGATCGGGTAGTCTTTTTGAATGACATTTTAGAGGGGTGAAGAGCTTGGCTGGACACGTAGTAAAGTACGGAAAACATCGCGAACGTAGAAGTTTCGCACGAATCAGTGAAGTGTTGGAATTACCAAATTTGATCGAAATTCAAACAGACTCTTACCAATGGTTCCTAGATGAAGGACTAAGAGAAATGTTTGAAGACATTTTGCCAATTGATGACTTCAATGGCAATCTATCTTTGGAATTTGTGGATTATGAATTGAAAGAACCTAAGTATACGGTAGCAGAAGCACGCGCACATGATGCAAATTACTCTGCACCATTACACGTAACGTTACGTCTAACAAACCGTGAGACAGGTGAAATCAAAGCGCAAGAAGTCTTCTTCGGTGATTTCCCATTAATGACTGAACAAGGAACATTCATTATCAACGGAGCAGAACGGGTAATCGTTTCTCAGTTAGTGCGTTCACCTGGTGTGTACTTCCATGGAAAAGTAGACAAAAACGGAAAAGAAGGTTTCGGTTCAACTGTGATCCCGAACCGTGGTGCATGGTTAGAAATGGAAACTGATGCAAAAGATATTTCTTACGTACGTATTGATCGTACCCGTAAGATTCCTTTGACTGTGTTAGTTCGTGCCCTAGGATTTGGATCAGATGATACCATCTTTGAAATCTTTGGTGACAGTGAAACGTTACGCAATACAGTTGAAAAAGACTTGCACAAAAATGCAAGTGATTCAAGAACAGAAGAAGGATTAAAAGACGTTTACGAACGTCTACGTCCAGGCGAGCCTAAGACAGCCGATAGTTCTCGGAATTTATTGAATGCTCGTTTCTTCGATCCAAAACGCTACGACTTAGCCAACGTTGGTCGTTATAAAGTAAATAAAAAATTAGACTTGAAAACACGTCTATTGAACTTAACATTAGCAGAAACATTGGTTGATCCAGAAACTGGTGAAATCATCGTTGAAAAAGGAACTGTGTTGACTCACCAAGTGATGGAAACATTAGCACCTTTCATTGATAATGGATTGAATTCAGTGACTTACTATCCATCAGAAGATGGTGTTGTGACTGATCCAATGACTGTTCAAGTGATCAAAGTCTTTTCACCAAAAGATCCAGAACGTGAAGTGAATGTGATCGGTAACGGTTATCCAGAATCAGCTGTGAAAACTGTTCGTCCGGCAGACATCATCGCATCAATGAGTTATTTCTTAAACTTGATGGAAGGGATCGGCAACGTGGACGATATCGACCACTTAGGAAATCGTCGTATCCGTTCAGTCGGTGAATTACTGCAAAACCAATTCCGTATCGGATTAGCTCGGATGGAACGTGTCGTACGTGAAAGAATGTCGATCCAAGATACAGAAACTTTGACACCACAACAATTGATCAACATCCGTCCAGTGGTTGCAAGTATCAAAGAATTCTTCGGTTCTTCTCAGTTGTCTCAGTTCATGGATCAAACGAACCCACTTGGGGAATTGACACACAAACGTCGTCTTTCAGCCTTAGGACCTGGTGGTTTGACTCGTGACCGAGCTGGTTATGAAGTTCGTGACGTTCACTATTCTCACTATGGCCGTATGTGTCCGATTGAAACGCCTGAAGGACCAAATATCGGGTTGATCAATAGTTTATCTAGCTATGCGAAAGTTAATAAATTTGGATTTATCGAAACTCCTTACCGTCGTGTTGATCGTGAAACTGGTCGTGTAACGGATCAAATCGACTATCTAACAGCTGACATCGAAGACCACTACATCGTTGCCCAAGCAAATAGCCCATTAAATGAAGATGGTACTTTTGCACAAGACGTTGTTATGGCTCGTGCGCAAAGTGAAAACTTAGAAGTTTCAATCGATAAAGTCGATTATATGGACGTATCACCTAAACAAGTAGTTGCGGTAGCGACAGCATGTATTCCTTTCTTGGAAAACGATGACTCCAACCGTGCCTTGATGGGTGCCAACATGCAGCGTCAAGCAGTGCCATTGATTAATCCACAAGCACCATGGGTTGGTACTGGTATGGAATATAAATCAGCTCATGACTCAGGAGCTGCTTTGCTATGTAAACATGATGGGGTCGTTGAATTTGTGGATGCCTCTGAGATTCGTGTTCGTCGTGACAACGGTGCATTAGATAAATACGCTGTAACAAAATTCCGTCGTTCAAACTCAGGAACAAGCTACAACCAACGCCCAATCGTTCATTTAGGCGAAAAAGTTGAAAAAGGTGATACTTTAGCAGATGGACCTTCAATGGAACAAGGTGAAATGGCGCTAGGACAAAACGTTTTAGTTGGTTTCATGACTTGGGAAGGTTACAACTATGAAGATGCGATCATCATGAGCCGTCGTCTTGTGAAAGACGATGTCTATACTTCAATCCACATCGAAGAATATGAATCAGAAGCTCGTGATACAAAATTAGGACCTGAAGAAATCACTCGTGAAATCCCTAACGTTGGGGAAGATGCTTTGAAAGATCTAGACGAGATGGGTATTATCCGTATCGGTGCGGAAGTCCAAGATGGTGACTTGCTAGTTGGTAAAGTAACACCAAAAGGGGTAACCGAATTATCAGCTGAAGAACGTCTTTTACATGCGATCTTTGGTGAAAAAGCTCGTGAAGTCCGTGATACTTCATTACGTGTACCACACGGTGGTGGCGGGATCGTCCACGACGTAAAAATCTTTACTCGTGAAGCCGGCGATGAATTATCACCAGGCGTAAACATGCTTGTACGTGTGTATATCGTTCAAAAACGTAAAATCCATGAAGGAGATAAGATGGCCGGACGTCATGGTAATAAAGGGGTTGTATCCCGTATCATGCCGGAAGAAGATATGCCATTCTTACCAGATGGAACACCAATCGATATCATGTTAAATCCTTTAGGGGTGCCATCACGGATGAATATCGGACAAGTATTGGAATTGCATTTAGGGATGGCTGCTCGTCAGTTAGGTATCCATGTTGCAACACCAGTATTTGATGGTGCAAGTGATGAGGACGTTTGGGAAACGGTTCGTGAAGCTGGTATGGCCAGCGATGCGAAAACCATCCTTTATGACGGACGTACAGGTGAACCATTTGACGGCCGAGTGTCTGTCGGTGTCATGTACATGATCAAACTTGCTCACATGGTCGATGATAAATTGCATGCTCGTTCAATCGGACCTTACTCATTGGTTACACAACAACCATTGGGTGGTAAAGCACAATTTGGTGGACAACGTTTTGGGGAAATGGAAGTTTGGGCTTTGGAAGCTTACGGTGCCGCTTATACCTTACAAGAAATCTTGACATACAAATCAGATGATGTAGTTGGTCGTGTGAAAACTTATGAAGCGATCGTCAAAGGCGAACCAATTCCAAAACCAGGTGTACCAGAATCATTCCGAGTATTAGTAAAAGAATTACAATCACTAGGATTAGACATGCGTGTCTTGGATATCAAAGATTCTGAAATCGAACTCCGTGATATGGATGACGAAGATGATGATTTGATCACTGTAGATGCTTTGACAAAATTTGCTGAACAGCAAACAGCCAAAGAATTAGAAAAGAAAGCTGCTGAACAAGTGGAAGATGAAAGACAAGATATCATCCAAAACTTTGAAACCGCAGAAGATAACTTAGACTAATCCGGTCTATGAGCTGTAAGGCGGTCGATGATCAGCCGCCTTGCGGTTTTGCCATTAAACGAAATGGAGGGAACCCCTTTTGATCGATGTAAATAAATTCGAAAGTATGCAAATAGGTTTGGCTTCTCCCGAAAAAATCAGAAGCTGGTCTTATGGTGAAGTAAAAAAACCTGAGACGATTAACTATCGTACCTTAAAACCTGAACGCGAAGGGTTGTTCTGTGAGCGGATTTTTGGTCCTACGAAAGACTGGGAATGTGCCTGCGGAAAATATAAACGTATCCGTTATAAAGGAATCGTTTGTGACCGATGCGGTGTTGAAGTGACACGTTCAAAAGTTCGTCGTGAACGTATGGGTCACATTGAATTAGCAGCACCTGTTTCACATATCTGGTACTTTAAAGGAATTCCTTCTCGTATGGGACTTGTTTTAGACATGAGTCCTCGTGCCTTAGAAGAAATCATTTATTTTGCTTCATATGTGGTTATCGAACCAGGAAATACCAACTTAGAGAAAAAACAATTGTTGACAGAACGTGAATACCGCGAAAAACGTGAACAATATGGACAAGAATTCCAAGCTGCAATGGGTGCAGAAGCAATCAAACAATTACTAGACAGTGTTGATTTAGATGCTGAAGCAGCTGAATTGAAAGAAGAATTGAAATCTGCTCAAGGGCAAAAACGGACTCGTGCGATCCGCCGTTTGGACATTTTAGAAGCTTTCCGTGCTTCAGGAAATGAACCAAGTTGGATGGTTATGGACGTTATTCCAGTTATTCCACCAGATTTACGACCAATGGTGCAATTAGAAGGTGGACGTTTTGCAACAAGTGATTTGAATGATCTTTACCGTCGAGTAATCAACCGTAATAACCGTTTGAAACGCTTGTTAGATTTGAATGCTCCAGGAATCATCGTCCAAAACGAAAAACGGATGTTACAAGAAGCTGTTGATGCGTTGATCGATAATGGTCGTCGTGGCCGTCCAGTTACTGGACCAGGTAACCGTCCATTGAAATCTCTTTCTCACATGTTGAAAGGGAAACAAGGTCGTTTCCGTCAAAACTTACTTGGTAAACGTGTTGACTATTCAGGCCGTTCCGTTATCGTTGTAGGACCTTTCTTGAAAATGTATCAATGTGGGTTGCCAAAAGAAATGGCGATCGAACTATTTAAACCATTTGTGATGCGTGAATTGGTTCAACGTGAACTAGCTTCTAACATCAAAAATGCGAAACGTAAAATCGAACGTCAAGAAGACGAAGTTTGGGATGTCTTGGAAGACGTAATCAAAGAACACCCAGTATTACTTAACCGGGCACCTACGCTACACAGACTTGGTATCCAAGCATTTGAACCTGTTTTAGTGCAAGGTCGTGCGATTCGTTTGCACCCACTTGTATGTGAAGCTTATAATGCCGACTTTGATGGAGACCAAATGGCCGTTCACGTACCATTGAACGAAGAAGCACAAGCGGAAGCTCGTATGTTGATGCTAGCTGCTCAAAACATCTTGAATCCAAAAGACGGTAAACCAGTTGTAACACCTTCCCAAGATATGGTTTTAGGTAACTACTACCTAACAATGGAAGAAGAAGGTCGTGAAGGCGAAGGAATGGTCTTCCGTGACCAAAACGAAGCTGTGATCGCATGGCGTAACGGCTACGTTCATTTACACTCACGTATCGGTGTGAACCCTAATTCATTAGGTGAAAAACCATTTACTGACTGGCAAAAAGAACGTACGATGATTACAACCGTTGGTAAGATCATCTTTAATGAGATCATGCCTCCAGAGTTCCCTTACTTGAATGAACCAACAGACTTCAACTTAACGGTACAAACACCGGATAAATATTTTGTTGAAGCAGGTACAGATATTCCTGCGCATATCAAAGAGCAAGAATTAGTCTTACCATTCAAGAAGAAAAATCTAGGAAATATCATTGCGGAAGTCTTCAAACGTTTCAAAGTAACTGAAACTTCTAAGATGCTTGACCGAATGAAAGACTTAGGGTATAAACATTCTACACATGCTGGTATCACAGTAGGTATCGCAGATATCAGTGTACTGAATGAAAAACAAGGAATCATCGAAAATGCCCATAAACAAGTTGAAACAATTACAAAACAATTCCGTCGTGGATTGATTACTGATGACGAACGTTATGAACGAGTAATCGCTGTTTGGAATGCTGCTAAAGATAGCATCCAACAAAAACTGATGGAAGGGTTAGAAGCGAAAAACCCAATCTTCATGATGTCTGACTCTGGAGCCCGTGGTAACATCTCCAACTTTACTCAGCTTGCTGGTATGCGTGGACTGATGGCTGCTCCGAATGGTCGAATCATGGAATTACCGATCATCTCAAACTTCCGTGAAGGACTTTCTGTCTTAGAAATGTTTATCTCTACTCACGGGGCTCGTAAAGGGATGACCGATACTGCCTTGAAGACAGCCGATTCAGGTTACTTGACTCGTCGTTTGGTTGACGTTGCCCAAGACGTTATTATTCGTGAAGAAGATTGTGGAACAGACCGCGGTCTTGAAATCCAAGCGATTCGTGAAGGAAACGAAATCATTGAATCATTAGAAGATCGTTTGATCGGTCGTTACACACGTAAAGAAGTACGTGATCCAGAAACGAACGAATTAATCATCGCTGGTAACCAATTGATTTCAGAAGATATTGCAAAACAAATCGTGGATGCAGGTGTGGAAACTGTCACAATCCGTTCTGTCTTCACATGTAACACAAAACATGGTGTCTGCAAACACTGTTATGGACGTAACTTGGCAACTGGATCTGACGTTGAAGTTGGTGAAGCAGTTGGTACGATCGCCGCTCAATCAATCGGAGAACCAGGTACTCAGTTGACAATGCGTACCTTCCATACCGGTGGGGTAGCCGGAGACGATATCACTCAAGGTCTTCCTCGTGTCCAAGAAATTTTTGAAGCACGTAATCCTAAAGGGCAAGCAGTGATCACCGAAGTTACTGGTGACGTCATCGATATCTCAGAAGATGCTTCAACTCGTACAAAAGAAGTAACAATCAAAGGGAAAACCGATACACGTACGTATACAGTTCCTTATACAGCACGTATGAAAGTCGCTGAAGGCGATATGATCCACCGTGGTGCACCATTAACGGAAGGTTCAATCGATCCTAAACAATTGTTACAAGTTCGTGATGTATTATCAGTTGAAAACTACTTGCTGCGTGAAGTACAACGTGTATACCGTATGCAAGGGGTAGAAATCGGCGATAAACATATCGAAGTAATGGTTCGACAAATGTTACGTAAAGTCCGTGTAATGGATCCAGGTGATACGGATATCTTACCAGGTACATTGATGGATATTGCTGACTTCAAAGACCAAAACTACAATACATTGGTAGCTGGAGGCGTACCTGCAACATCTCGCCCAGTCCTACTAGGTATTACAAAAGCATCATTAGAAACAAACAGCTTCTTATCTGCTGCATCCTTCCAAGAAACAACTCGTGTCTTGACTGATGCTGCGATCCGAGGCAAAAAAGATCCTCTTCTTGGTTTGAAAGAAAATGTTATCATCGGTAAAATCATCCCAGCTGGTACTGGTATGGCTCGTTACCGTAACATGGAACCAAAAGAAGTCGGTGTTGCAAGTGAAAATGTTTATAGCATTTCAGACATCGAAGCACAAATGGCTGCAGAAGATGCAATGAATGAACAAACAAAATAATACCTGATGACACCAAACAGAGCTAAGATATTCATCTTAGCTCTGTTTTTTTGTCGTACTAAAGTTGATAGAAACAAACGAATTTGAGAATTTGTTCATTACGGACGAGCATTTTTTCTTATTTTTGTACTTCTAGAAAAATAGGTCCATGAATCATTGAATTGCTTAGCAAAACTTGCTAAAGGTTGCTTTGCTAGATCATTTTTGTTCATCGTTCAGGTGAAACTGCTATGTAGGGGCGGATGGGTTGAGATTTTTTCAGATAATAAGCGATACATAATCGAGTTTGAACCAAACGTTTCAGTAAGTGATGCGAGTGCTTGTTGAGCTTGAAGTATAAAAACTTCTTCTTGTAGTTGGGAATGTGAGGACGAAGGATGTGTGGTATTGAGAATCAATTTTTCAAGTAGATTTTTTGGGTTGTCTTGATCTACTAGCGTACCAGAATTCTTTACTGACTTACTGGGTAAAATTTGTTGAATTTTATCAGTGAAATTATTTTTTTAGGCATAACGTGTCCCCCTGAAGTTAAAAATTTTAGCGGTTGTTAATTCAAAATCTGTGGAAAAGTATAATATAAAAGAACTATCCACAAGGAAAAAGAAAAACCGTTTATTCTCTCTTGTGGAAAAAACAGTTGAGAGGAAAAAGAAAGTTATCCACAAAAGAGAATGAAAATAGGGAAAATTGATAAAAATACCGGGAGGGGGTAAAATGAGTATTTCTTTCAATAAATGTAAAAAATGTGAGAACAATAAATGGCGTTTAGGTTTAAGTCCTAGGAGTATTGTATATACTTTTAAATAGATGGATAAAAAAATCAAATCAATGAAAGATTAGTAAAAAAGAAAATGCTGCAATACTCTACCTTAATAAAGCAAGCAGGTAAGTATAGGAGTATCGATTCTTTGTTTATTCGTTTCGAAGGTAAGCAAAACAGTATCACCCTTTTATAAATCAAGGTATGATGAAAGACAAAGGGGGATTTTATATGACGAAAAAAGCAGTTTTTGCAGGTGGTTGTTTTTGGTGCATGGTCAAACCTTTTGAAACACAGCCAGGAATCATAGCGGTAACCTCTGGCTATACGGGGGGACATGTCCCAAATCCTACCTATGAACAAGTAACCACAGGTACGACAGGTCATACGGAAGCGGTAGAAATCGAGTATGATCCGTCTCTGGTTTCTTATGAACAGTTAGTCGAAATCTACTGGCAACAAACAGACCCAACGGATGCTTTCGGTCAATTTGCTGATCGCGGAGACTCTTATCGACCGGTCATTTATTATAGCAATGAAGAAGAACGTGAAATCGCTGAAGCATCAAAGAAACAACTACAAGAAAGTGGTCGATTCGATCGTCCGATTGTCACAAAAATCGAACCCCGAAGTGAGTTTTATCCCGCTGAGGAGTATCATCAAGACTATTATAAGAAGAATAAAATCCACTATAATCTTTACCGAGAAGGCTCTGGACGAGGGAGTTTTTTACGCAAACATTGGTCTGGAAAATAAGACACATTGCATTTTGAAGAATTTCAGTTAGGGATAAAAGCTGGTCATGCTTTGGCTTGCTGTGAATTTAGTGGTTTTTATAATTTTTAGGTAAAGTTATCTAAGTGTCAATGGATCGGCCATCTGGTTGATCCATTTTTTTATAAATCAAGGTTCATTATCGTTTGTTGAATGACAGCAAGCAGAAAAGATACTAAGCTATCAAAAGCGTACGTAATGAGGCAAATAAGCGAAGTCCGTCAAGTTATTAATCATCATCAGTTAAAAGGCTCGCATCAAGACCGTTGATAACCAATAAGTAGACAACTAATTTACCACACATGAAGGAGAAAAAGTGCGACACTCAAAAAAGGCACAAAAGGTACTCTTTTAGATTTTTTATCGTGAGAGAGAAAAATAAAGAAAAAAAGTAATCCCAATAAACTAGCAAGAAAGAGGAGTTGCATCAGTTGATTGAGAGTTAGACCGCCACTCCAGCTTAAAAGTAATAAAACATCACCTAAACCTAAAAATTCACTCCCGTAACGAGTAAGGAAAAAACTGATCAAGAATAAAACAGCAAAACTAAGCCATTGAAATTCTCCTTTGATCAACCAAGTCATCCATAAGATAAACCAGATAAAATAAAGCGTTCTTCCCTCGATCATCAAATAAAAACTATCCATTAACGAGAGTAAAAAGGCTGACAAAAACCAAAAAATAAGTAACCCGTCTGGGCGCTGTGAAAAATAAAATAGCCAAACAGATAAACAACCACCGATACATTCTGCTATAAAATAAATCGGTGAAAGCTTGCTGCGACAGTTTCGACAACGAAAACGTTGGTAACAGATGGAAAGCAATGGGACCAGTTCATACCAAGCCAATACATGCTGACAGTTGACACAATGAGACCGTGGGTAAATAATAGAGTGTCCTTGTGGCAGGCGTTGTGCCACTAAGCATAAGAACGAACCAATGCAACAACCAATGATAAAATAGAGAAACATAGCGAGGGCCTCCTTTTAAAGAAAGATACGCCAATAACAACCATTTTATTTATTTTTAGTAGAGGTGACAAAATGAAGATTTCGATCGGAGTCGATATCGGTACGACACAAACAAAAGCAGTGGCATTCAACGAGCAAGCTGAAGTCATCGCTTCAGCTTATTTTCTAAATCCGATGATCCAAGAAGCACCAGGAATGGCAGAACAAGACCCAGAATTGATCTTCCACGGTGTATGTACAGTAATCAAAGAAGTCGTCAAACAGTTACCGAAGTCGACAACTATAGAAGTGATTGCATTTTCATCAGCGATGCACAGTTTGATTCTGTTAGATGATAATAAACACCCTTTGACCCGTATGATCACTTGGGCAGATAATCGTGCGAAAACACAAGCTGAAAAACTAAAAAACAGCCAACTAGGGTTTCACTTTTATCAACAAACAGGCACCCCAATCCATCCAATGACGCCACTAGTTAAAATCCATTGGTTAAACGAAACCCAACCAGAACTAACGAAGCAAGTGGCGTATTATGTGAGTATAAAAGAATATATCTTTTTCCGTTTGTTTGGACAATTAGTCTGTGACTACAGTACAGCTTCAGGCACAGGTTATTTTGATATCCATCAATTCAACTGGGTAGAAGAAGCGTTAAATTACTTATCAATCACTCAAGAACAACTACCTACAGTGATGCCGTCAACCACCATACTTAATGGATTATCAAAAGAAATGCAAGAAATATTAGGATTAGAAAATGATATATCATTTGTTTTAGGTGGTGCAGATGGACCGCTATCTAATTTAGGACTGGGAGCTTTTGGCGAAAAGGTAGCTGCGTTAACAGTCGGAACCAGTGGGGCATTAAGATTTATTACAGACAAACCACAACTACATCCCGAGATGGAAACCTTCTGTTATGTACTGGATCGTACACACTGGGTAGTCGGTGGCGCAACAAGTAATGGTGCGGGGATTTTTGATTGGGCAAGTCAAACTTTGATGCAAGAAGTAACTCAATCGGCTATTGATCAAGGCGAAAATCCTTACGATGCCCTTTTCTCAGCAATTACGTTTGTCCCACCAGGAGCGAACGGATTACTCTTTCAGCCCTATTTATTAGGAGAACGAGCTCCTCTATGGGAGGCAGAAGCTTCTGGGAGTTTTTTAGGTTTGCAAAGAGACCACACGGAAAAAGAAATGATGCGAGCCATTTTAGAAGGGATTTGTTTCAATTTAAAAAGGATTTTGACAGGAGTTTGTTCAGAAGATCAATTAACAGAAATCAGGGCTACAGGCGGATTCTCACAATCGCCTGTCTTTCGCCAATTAATGGCTGATGTTTTGGGATATCCTCTCATTTTTCCAGCAGTGTCTGAAGCCTCCGCTTTAGGAGCCGTTTTCTTAGGGTGGCAAAGTATCGGGAAGATCACTGACTTAAGCGAAGCTATAGAAAAAGTACAGCTTGCTTCACAAGTACCAGTTCAACAAACGGTCAAAGAGACATATCAAAAAATCTTTCCGATTTTTGTTGAAACACAAAAACAAGTAGCGGCAACTTATCAGCCTTTAGCACATTTACGTCAAACTTTAAGTACTATGAATGAAAAATAGGATGAAAAAGTAGAATGACGGAATAAGAGAGGAATAGTGTAAGAGCTATCCTGAGATAACAGCTAAAGCAATAGAAAGTCTTTTAAGAAATGATAGGATGAAAATCGTTCTCAACTAATTGGTTTTATTGTACTTTTGTCTCAAAGTTTACTATGCTTTTATTGTAGACAAAAGTTAGGAGGAGAAAAGAAAATGAAATTTCCACAAACAAAAGAAGTATTAAATCAATTAGTTGCAGACTTGAGTCAAATGTCTGTTGTTGTTCACCAAACACATTGGTATATGCGTGGACCAGGTTTCTTGACATTGCACCCAATGATGGATGAATTTATGGATGACTTGAATGAACAATTAGATGAAATCTCAGAGCGTTTGATCACACTAGATGGTTCTCCTTATTCAACCTTACGTGAATTTGCAGACAACACCAATATTCCTGACGAAGTAGGCAATTGGGATCGGACTATTCCAGAACGCTTGGAAATTCTTGTGAAAGGCTACCGCTATTTGGCAGACCTTTACCAAAAAGGAATTGAAGTAGCTGGCGAGGAAGGCGACGACCCAACACAAGATATTTTTATCGAATTTAAAACAGCGACTGAAAAACGAATCTGGATGATTCAAGCTCATTTAGGAAAAGCTCCAGAAATCGATGCGTAAAATGATCATCAGCTGATGATATTATATAATAGTAGAAAAACTGCGAGGGAAGTTATTTTCCTTGCAGTTTTTATTTTAGAAGAGAAAGAAACGTTCTTCGTTCTAAAAAAGAATGAGTGCATCACAAGGATACGGGCAATAAAAACGAAAGTTTTGGATTGCTAAGAAAAAACGTTGACATTAAGGGGATTAGCAGGTAATATGTTAAATGGTATTGTTTGCCCCACAAAGAGCCCCGGAAACTCGAAGTGTATGTCAAACATCAGAACTTAAATTGGAGGAAACTAACGTGCGTACAACATATATGGCCAAACCAGGCGAAGTAGAACGTAAATGGTATGTAGTAGACGCAACTGATGTTCCATTGGGACGTCTTTCAACAGTTGTTGCATCTGTACTACGTGGTAAAAATAAACCAACTTTCACACCTCATTTGGACACTGGCGATTTCGTCATCGTAATCAATGCAGATAAAGTGAAATTAACAGGTAAAAAAGCGACTGATAAAATTTATTACCGTCACAGCAACTACCCAGGAGGATTGAAATCAATCACTGCTGGTGAATTGCGTGCTAAAAATTCTCGTCGTTTGATCGAAACTTCTGTAAAAGGAATGCTTCCTAAAAATACTTTAGGCCGCAAACAATTTACAAAATTGAATGTATACGCTGGAGCTGAGCATCCACATGCAGCACAACAACCAGAAGTTTTAGACATTACAAACTTAATCTAATAGGAGGGAATTTCATTGGCACAAGTTCAATATATCGGCACAGGCCGTCGTAAAAATGCAGTTGCTCGTGTACGTTTAGTACCAGGAACTGGTAAAATTACTGTAAACAAAAAAGATGTTGAAGAATACATTCCACATGCTGACTTGCGTGAAGTAATCAATCAACCTTTCGCTGTTACTGAAACAAAAGGCGCTTATGACGTATTTGTTAACGTAAACGGCGGAGGCTACGCTGGACAATCAGGAGCTATCCGTCATGGTATCGCTCGTGCATTGCTAGAAGTTGATCCTGACTTCCGTCTAGCTCTTAAACGTGCTGGCTTACTTACTCGTGACGCACGTATGGTTGAACGTAAAAAACCAGGTCTTAAGAAAGCTCGTAAAGCTTCACAGTTCTCAAAACGTTAAGACTACTATTATATCAACGTTTCAGACACTTTCCAAATTTTGGAGAGTGTCTTTTTTGTACTTTTAGGTATAGAAATGGGTATGATTTTTTTAAACCTGCCATTCATTTTCCGTTTTTTACTTCTGCTAATCATTGTTCAAATTTTTCATAAGTGGATAGATTGATAATTTAGTAGTTATCTTAGGAATGTTTGGAGTATATAAGTAATGATAGATGTAATTACTTGCTTCTATAAGTGTATACGCAGATAGTATTTTTAAAGTATCTATTTAATAAAATGAATATTATCAGTGCAATAAATAGTGTTTAATTATTTTACAAATTATCTAACCACTGAAGAAAATCAGAAGAGTATATAAAATAAATAAGTTAGTAAGGACAATTTGATTTTTTGGATTATTCTTGATATGATGATGGTGCGAAGCGATATTAATTTTTACCAATGGAACACAAAAACCACTCTACGGCGAATAGAGTGGTTTTCTTTTACAATCGTTGCGACTTCGAATGTGTGGGTTAGAAGCAACTTGCTATTAGTCATTGTCTTTCTCATCTAACCAGTGAGAAATTATAGGAAGTGAACTTAAAGTTTATGTAGAAGGAATTGTTATTGAAGTAGTCTTATTCTAATTTAAACATATTTTTTGGTACATCTATATGTATGAAAGTCTTAAATTGTGATGAAATCCATTAAAACCGTACCTGTTAAAAAGTTGCTCAATCTATTGCTGTTATAGGGTTTCACAACGTCTTCAAAATCTTTGTCACAGAACCAGGTTAAAGCTTCACAGTTCTCAAAACGTTAATTGCTGGAGTCGTTGCGAATTTATTCGCTTACGAATACAGTATGGGACGGAGATTTTGAGAGAAATCGGGTACCAGTCCATTGTATCGTTTCAAGGCACTTTCCATTTTTGGAAGGTGTCTTTTTTCATTTTGAATCATAAAAAAGTTGTCGTGAGTTTTACTGACATCAAAAAGTATAGGGTCATAATAATCTGTTCCACATTAAAGTGGAACAGATTACGTATTTATCTTTAGGGAGAAAAACTCTATGATATAGACAAGGAAAACGTTTTCTGAGGTGATGATGGATGTTATCAAAGCGCGAGAGTCAGTTAATTGAATTACTTTTAGAGGAGGAGAATTTTCAACCAGCAAGTTTCTTTAGTGAAAAACTCAATGTTTCGAATAAAACAATTTATCAAGATATTCAGAAGCTTGGACAGTTCTTGAATCGTTTTGAGTTAAAAATTGAAAAAAAACCTCGCATTGGGATTTACCTAATTGGAACATCAACTAAAAAAAATGATGCCAAAATATTTATCACTAGTAAAGAAGCTATGTCAACAGAGGTAAAGTATAGTTCAAATTATCGGAGAGTGTACTTATTCGCCAATCTAATTTTTAAAACGGATAAAAAAAGATATGAGTATTTTGAAAAAAAGTTTTTTGTCAGTATTGCAACTTTACGTAAGGACTATGAGGAAATCATCAAATATTGTCGGTTAGCTGGGATTAGGATTACTTCAAATCATGTAATAGACACACAAAAAACACCTGAAGAGTTGATCCAGCGGACATTTGTCAATTATTTTGAAAAAAACATCGGTGTAGGGAATGAAAAGTGTCAATATCACTTTGTTTTTGATCAAGCGATGGTTCAGTTTGTGGATGATTTTGTAAAAAATTTTTACCAACAGTCTAAGCAGCAACCAACAAATTATATTGTCCATTCACTCAAACTTTCGTTGTTAACTTTGATTGGTCGAGTAAAGCATGGCTACCATTCACAAACAAATAAAAATCCTTTGTTTGTCGAAATAAAGAAAATGGAATTATATATGGTGGCACTAGATTTTTCAAATGGGGTCAAAGATGAATTGAATTGTTCCTTTACGATAAATGATCTTTACTTTATTTGTTCGTTGTTTATGGGACATGGAGTGAGACCGTTTGTGAATCTGGCAACCCATAGTCAACAAATCATGGAGACCACCAAACAATTCATTCAAGATATGTCGACACTGGTTGAGAAGGATTTGGAGCAAGATAGTCAGCTGCTTCAATCTCTATTTGCCCATATTGAGCCAATGGTTTATCGGTTGCAAATGGGGATTACCATTAAAAATCCTTTAAAAGAGGATATCATTCGACAATACAGCACAATGTATACGCTAACAACTTACTGTATTCCAAAATTGGAAAAAGCAATGGGAATCAGAGTAACGGATGATGAAATTACTTTTTTGACTATTCATTTTCAGTTAGCTTTTGAAAAAATTGTGAATACGAAGCATGTTTTTCTTATTTGTCCAACGGGGTTGGGAACTTCGCAATTATTATTTCAGCGTATTCGTCATAGTTCTCCTAGCACCGTAGTCTATGAAGTGATTGATGTTCAAAAGTTGCAGGCTTACAACTTAGATAGTGTCGATTTGATTATTTCAACAGTCAAATTGGAAAATGAGTATCAAACGCCGATTATTTATGTTCGACCATTACCAACGAAAGAAGAAATTGCATTGATTAATCGTCATCTTCTTACCTTGAATCAACAAGACAATACATTTTTACCATCCATTGCACCGGATAAAACGATTTTAAAGAAATATTTGAAGGATGGTTGGATGTTCTTGAATCAAGATTTTGATAGTAGAGAATCTGTACTTTCTTTCATCACTGAGAAATATAAAGAAGAACAATTAGTAAAGGATAATTTTCTTGAGGTTGTACTTCAAAGAGAAAAACTAGGAGCTACCGGACTTTCATCAGGCGTAGCCATCCCACATGCAAATCCTAAATATGTAGTCAAAACAAAAATTTCTATTATCACTCTAAAAAACAAAATTACTTGGGGAGATGTGGATATAAGGGTTGTTTTATTCTTAGCGATTGCAGAAGAAGATATGATTCAAGTGAAAAATATGATTGCACTACTTTACGATGTCTTTGTCTCACCTGAGAGAATAAAAAGTATTGCAAGTAAAGAAACAAGGAATGAGATTATTAACGAAATTATAGGAAAGAGGAAGTAAGATGACGAGTTATTTTGGAAAGAAAATTGCATTATTTCAATCTGAGGTAAAGAGTCAGAAGGAAGCTTTATCAATTATTGCAACTTGTCTATATCAAACAGGTTTAGTGAAGGATTCGTTTGCAGAGAATGTACTGAAAAGAGAAGAAGTGTTTCCTACTGGCTTATTAATCAATGATGTTGGGATTGCTATACCACATACGGATGCAGAACACGTGAATGATTCTCAAATTGCATTTATGTCATTGAAAACACCAGTAACTTTTTATGAAATGGGAACTGCAGATAAGGAAATTTCAGTCAGCTTGATCTTCATGTTAGCGTTGAAAGAACCACATGCACAGTTAGAAATGTTACAGAAGTTAATTACGATGTTTCAAAAAAAAGAGGTGGTTCAAAAACTTCAAGCTGTAAATAATACAGAGGAGTATTATCAAATTATTGAAAAAGAAGGATTCGTTTAATAACCATTTTGAGGGGGAGCATTATGTTAGATTTATTACAAAAATTTGTTGATCTCGGATCAATCGTTGTATTGCCAATCTTAATTTTTGTTTTTGGTTTGATTTTAGGAACGAAACCAAGTAAGGCTTTTATTTCAGCATTAACGGTTGGTGTTGGATTTGTCGGGTTGAATTTAGTTATCGATTTATTGACCAATAGCTTAGGACCAGCAGCACAAGCGATGGTTGAACGTTTTGGACTAAACTTAACAACCATTGACGTTGGTTGGCCGGCAGCAGCTGCGATTTCTTATGGAACCGTTTTAGGTAGTTTGGCGATTCCAGTAGCTATCGTAGTCAATGTGTTATTAATTATTGTTGGCTTAACAAAAACACTGAATGTTGATATTTGGAATATCTGGCATGCAGCATTTGTTGCTTCACTTGTCTACGCAGTAACGAATGACTTTGCAATGGGCATGTTGGCAACGGTTATTTATACAATGATGATTTTATTGTTTGGCGATATTTTAGGACCAATCATCAATAAATTCTATGGATTTCCAAATATTACCTTCCCACACGGAACAGCAGCACCCGGGTTTGTTTTTGCCTTACCTTTAAATTGGTTATTCGATAGGATTCCAGGATTGAAAGATTGGCATGCAGATCCAGAAACGATTCAAAAACGGTTTGGCATCTTTGGTGATTCAACAGTCATGGGCTTTTTAATTGGTTTGGTTATGGGGATTTTAGCTGGCTATGATGTTGCGGGAATTGGACAATTAGCGGTGAAAACTGGTGCTGTAATGGTCTTAATGCCTAAAATGGTGGCACTTTTAATGGAAGGCTTAACACCTATTTCAGAATCAGCAAATTCATTTGTTCAAAAACGTTTCCCAGGAAGAGAATTATATATCGGGATGGATGCCGCATTGTCAGTAGGGCACCCAGCTGTGTTGTCTTCTTCGTTAATCTTAGTCCCAATCACGATTTTATTAGCAGTGATTTTACCAGGGAACACAACCTTGCCTTTCGGTGATTTGGCAACTATTCCATTCTTAGTTTGTTTGATGGCGGCTGTCTTTGGTGGAAACATTATTCGAACAATCTTAGGTGGGACGATCTACATGGTCACCATTTTATACATCACTTCATGGGTGGCACCATTTTTAACAAAAGCAGCACAAGCGGCAAACTTTGATTTACAAGGACATTCATCAGTAACTGCGATGGCAGAAGGTGGACTGTGGACAACACTTCTATACGTGGGTGGTGCAAAACTATTTGGTTACTTTGCCCTAGTCGGAATTGGTCTGATTATTACAGGTTTACTATTCTACGTGAATCGCATTTTACCTAAAAGAGCAGCTAAACAAACTGAAACTTAATACAAAATAGGAGAGATGACAGATGAAAAAATTATTAATTATGTGCGGAACAGGTGTGGCTACTTCAACAGTGGTAACAGGAAAAGTAAAAGAATGGTTGAAATCAAAAGGACTCGAAAATGAAGTGAAACTATATCAATCAAAAGTTGCTGATGAGATTGGTAAAATTGATGACTACGATATTGTGGTCAGTACGACCGTGGTTCCTGACAACATTAAAGATAAAGTAATTATGGGGCTTCCTTTATTAACCGGAATTGGCATTGATGGGTTGTTTGACGAAATTGAAGCGAAGATTAAAGCCTAAAAAATACTTGAAAAGAAGGTAATCAAATGTTAGTTACAACGAAAGAGATGTTTGAAAAAGCACAAAAAGAAAACTATGCGATTCCGGCAGCGAACTTTTTTGATTTAGATTCTGCAAGAACCTTTGTAGAGGTTGCAGAAAAAATGCAAAAGCCATTAATTTTAGCCTTTGCACAAGCGCATATCGAAGAATGTCCTCTTGAAGAGGCAGCGTTAATTGCAACATATTTAGCCAAAAAAGCAAGTGTTCCAGTAGCACTTCATTTGGATCATGGACAAGATGAGGAAATCATCAAGCAAGCAATCGAGCTTGGGTTCACTTCTGTGATGATAGATGCTTCGCAGGATGAGATTGAAACAAATATTCGTCGTTCAAAAGCAGTTGCGGAATATGCTCATGAAAGAGGCGTTGTGGTAGAGGCTGAGATTGGACACGTGGGAACGGGAAATAGTTATGAATTTAAGGAAACCACGGACACCATTTATACCGAAGTGGAAGAAGCAGCACGTTTTGCGAAAGAAACCGGCGTCGATTCATTGGCAGTTTCGATAGGTACGGCTCATGGGCAATACAAAGGAACACCGAAAATCAGCTTTGAGCGGTTGGAAGAAATTAAAAATGAAGTTTCAATTCCATTAGTGTTGCATGGGGGCTCATCATCTGGTGATGAAAATCTCCACAAATGTGCTGTTTCAGGGATCAATAAAATTAATATCTTTACTGATTTTATCACAGCAGCAATGGATGTAATTAACGAAGAAAAACCTGAGGATTATTTTACACTTAAACGATTAGCGAACCAAGCGATTGCGGATACGTTATCGCATTATTACGAAGTATTTGCAACAAAATAGAGGAGGGTTCTCATGAGAACAGTAAGAAAACCATTTTTTGTGGTTAATCCTAAATCTTATTTGTATGGTGAACAGGCATTGGAACTAGCAAAAACAGCGGATCAATTAGCTGCTGCATACGACATTGATATCATTTTTACTTGTCAACATGTTGATGTTCGGCTAATTAAGGAAGAGACAACGCAGTTGATTGTGAGTGTTCAACATATCGATGGGATAGTCCCTGGTAGAGGGATGGGACACGTTTTACCCGAAGGCGTTGCAGCGGCTGGAGCAGAAGCGACCTTCCTGAATCATGCAGAACGTCCTTTATCGGTTAGTGAGCTGTGTGATGCCGTCAAGCGAGCAAAGGAACTTGGTCTATTGACTATTGTCTGTGCGAATTCTTTAGAAGAGGCGAAGCTCGTAGCTTCATTGAAGCCGGATGTAATGGTTTGTGAGCCTACGGAATTAATAGGCACAGGTCAAGCAAGTGACATTTCTTATATGATTCAAACCAATGAAGCTGTACGCAAGATGGATCCTGAAATTTTTGTTCTGCAGGCAGCAGGGATTTCAACGGTAGCAGATGTTCGCAAAGCACTTGATTCGGGGGCTGATGCAACGGGTGGAACCAGCGGGATTGTTTGTGCCAAAGATCCTGTGGACACATTGAAAGCGATGATTGAAGAAGTAAGTAAATGGAAAAAGGAGCAATCGACAAAATGATAACTTATACTGAGCAACTTGTTTTGACTTCAAATGGACAGCGAGTGACGTATCATAATATTACCGAACAAGTAAAAGAAATTGTGGCAAAAAGTGGGATAAAAAATGGCATTTGTCTTGTTCAGTCGCCACATACTACTTGTTCAGTTATTTTTGAGGAATTCATGCACGATTTGGATTTTAATGGGGATGAATTTTTACAGGTTGATTTAAATCGGATTCTTGATCGGATCATTCCTCGAGAATTAACGGAAAATACCGATTATCGTTATCCTGGTCCGAAGCATCTTGATTTCTTGCTGTCCTTAGATGATCCAGACTATGCTGGTGATGCTGGAACGATTTTAAATGGAGATGCACATATCCGAGCATCATTCTTCGGAGCAAGTGAAAATTTCATTGTCAAAGAGGAAACATTAATGACAGGAGCTGTCGGCTCGATTTATTTCATTGATTTTGATCAAAACCGTGTTAGAAATCGAAAATGCCATATTTTAGTAATGGGTGAATAGAAAAGTAATAAGAAACAAACATTTGGGAAACTAATTGAATGATCACACCTATAAAAATTAATACGAAAGATAATAGTTAGTTCATTCCATTTTTTTGGTTAAACTACTAAAATTCATCATAGAGAATACTATAGGGAAACAAAAACTATTTAGTTTAGAAAAAGTATAGCCAGTTATCTGATCGGTAAATAAGATCATTGGGAAGACCTTGCTTAAGGCGTTCTTCTCAGTGATCTTAATTTATTGTTATTTAAATCCATCCTTGCTTTATTGCAAAATTTATCGCTTCAATTCGTGAACGTGATGCTGTTTTGCTTAGAATAGCAGAGATGTAATTACGTACAGTTCCCTCACTCAAAAATAGAGTTTGGGCAATTTGTTGGGTGCTGATGCCGGTTTTCAGCAACGTTAAAATTTCAAGCTCTCTTGGGGTTAAAGGATTTTTTTGAGTTATGAATGATTGAATAACCAATTCAGGTGAAAAAATCGTATCACCCGCCATGATTGAGCGGATCGAACGAATAAGTTCTTCACTGGGACTATCTTTTAGCATATAACCGTTGACATTGTTCTGTAAAGCTTGCTGAAAATAGTGTTCTTGCGCAAAGGTAGTCAGAACCATAATTTTCACATCCTGTTTCAATAAACGAAGTTGCTTAGCAATTTCCAAGCCAGTCAATTTAGGCATTTCAATGTCTAATAAAACGATATTTGGTTTCAATTTGATGATGTCAGATAATGCCGTATCACCATCTGTTGCAGAACCAATAACTTCAAAATCTGTTTCAAGATTCAAAATCATCGTTAATGCAGTGTTCAATAATTGTTGATCCTCTGCCAAATACAATTTAATCATGCTCATTCTCCTTAGGCAACGAAATGACAATCTTTACTCCTTGTGTTCCAGTGATCGTCAACTGTCCTTTTTCAGTTTGAATCCGTTCTTTCATTCCGCTGATTCCATAGCCGGTTGATTTTAGTTGAGTGAATCCTTGTCCATTATCTTGAATGGTAATAAAATAGGTGTCTATATTCTCGGTAAAATCAATCATCGCAATACTAGCTTTGCTGTGACGAATCATATTTGTGATGGCTTCTTTAATAACTGCGGATACTGTATGTTGAATGTTCGTCGGCCATTTTTCGGCTAGTTCCTCTCCTACAGAATGAAGCTGAATATTGGTAAGGACTAAATTTTTTTCTTCTTCTAGCATCGTTTGGGCAATTGTTCGCTCTTGTAAATTTGAAACGATCCCACGAACTAATGATAAGTTTTTTCGGGAAGTCTCAGCAATATCATGTAATTCATTGGTTGCTTGGCGTGAATCAATTGCTATTAATTTCTCCGCTAATTCAGCCTTTAATGAAATGATGGAAAACGCTTGGCCTAAATGATCATGGAGATCACGAGCAATACGATCTCGTTCATTTTGGCGCACAACTGCTTCTAAACGTTTATTTTGTTGGTTGAGGCGATAGATCCGCCGATAAGATTCCCCTACCGACTTAGCTGCTAGTGGTGTAATAATAGCAGCTATGATAGTGATACCTACATTAATGTAACTGGATGAATGGGTGAAACGAGTGGTCCACAACATAGCGCCAAGACTAATCATGACGCTTACATAATAACCAGTCAAATAATGATAGAATAAACGTTTGGTTACTGGCAGGGAGCCAATCTCCCAGGCAACGAAAATAAAGAGATATCCATTTTTTTGAAAGATACCAAATAAGCAGGCAATCAATAATTGAAGGAAAACGTCCCATGTTAAAAATTTATGAACTTCATAGCCATCTCGGTAAGCTTTTAAAAAAATAACTAAAAGTAATATAAATAACCAGTCAAACCAAGAAGTAAGGGGGAACAATGAATAGATCGTCGGTATTAAAAATACTAACCAGAAATAAGGTGCAATGCCGAATCGTTTTGGGAAAAATATGTGCTTTTCGAAAAAACTCATATGGTAGAAACCTCACTTTTACTTTGAAAAAAGACGACTACTTTGAACAGTACGAATAAAATGATCGTCCAAACTAAGAGTACCCCAAAACTAACAAAATTAAAACGTTGATAATTGATAAATCTTCTTAAAATTACAGCTGTTTGATAAGTTGGTAGCCAGTGTCCAACCTTTTGTACCCATGGGGGCATTATGCTAAGTGGCCACCATAGTCCGCTTAAAATTGCCATGGGAAAAACGATGAGATTACTAAGCAAATTTACTACATTATCTGAACCTAATAGAGAGATGATCATTCCAATCAATATAAGTGGGAATGATAACAATGGAACGAGGAATAAAAGACCTATTAAATGAAACCAATTAATTGTTAGCTGATTTACTAAAATTCCAGTCATTATTAGTGCCAAAACCGAAAGTATATTTAACGATAGAAAGACGATTAACATCGATAGATAATATTGTGATTTTGAACCTGGACGTAGTGCTACAAATAAATCGAACTTTCTAGTATGATCTTCTAACAGAGTATGTGCGACTGTCATAACAGAACTAATCAATGAGCTATACACAATCATACTAATCATATAAGCGATATTCCATGTTTTCGAAGCTACTGGTTGTGTTATTACCTGAGTAAATATAAGGTAAAAGCCTGTTGGCATGGCGATACTGAATAAGAGGAAGCGCAAGTTACGGAATACGATGCGTTTATAGTTGATTTGAACTTGAAACAAGAATTTTTTCATTTACTGCTACCTCCAATTACTTTTTGAAATAAAGAAGCCAACGAATTTTGCTGAATGGCTAATTCGTCTAATTGATTAAGATAAGGAATTAAAGCTTCCATCACTACGTTTGGCTCATCAGTTATTAATTGAATATGCTGATTAGTTTTTAAACATTCTTTAACAGCTGAAATAGATGTGAATGTTTCTTTTGGTAATGGAGTGGTAAATTGGATGGTTATATGACCACTTTTTTTCCGCAATGATTTCAAGGTACCATCGTATACTAACCTAGTATCTTTTAAAATAAGGATTCGATCTGCAATCTGATCTAGTTCCTCCAGATAATGGTTAGTGATAAAAAAAGTCTTTCCATTTTGCTTCAAACGGTCAATACTTTCCCAGAATGATTGTCGACTATTACTATCCATTCCAGCAGTCGGCTCATCTAAAAAAATTAGTTGAGGGTTTCCTGCCATAGTTGTTGCAAAAGTCAACCGACGTTTTTGTCCGCCAGACAATTGATCTAAGTAACACTTCTCTTTTTCTTTTAAGTTGGCTAAGCGAATCAAGGCTTCATAAGATAATGGGTTGTGATAGTAACTACGAGCAAGATTTAAACACTCTTTGACGGTGACTCGTTCGAGTGATAAGTTTTGTTGCAACATTACACCGACTTTGTCACGGACTTTCCTGATATCTTGGGTTCCCATCACATAAGTAGTCCCTGAATTTGGTTGAATCAATTGGTTAAGTAGATTGATCAGAGTGGATTTTCCTGCACCATTTTCTCCTAATAGTGCGACAGTCTCTCCGGGTGCAATCTGAAATGAGATATTATCTAAAACGGTTGTCCTGTTATACACCTTCGATAAGTTTTGTACATCGATTATTGGATTCATATTCTTTCCTCCTGCTGATGTTATCTTAACTATTTTTTGAGTTGTAAAACAGTCATGGATGTCATCAGTTGGACATGACAATTGTCATGTCTAAAGAACACAGAAATGTAGACTGCTGATTGAATAGTCAAAAAGTTGTTATTATTAATTAAGAAGTGGAGAAAAGCTAAACTACCTTGTTGATTTTTCATTATGGAAACTCTTTTCACTTATATCTACTATTAAATTTCGCTAATTTTGATGTGAGGGAGACCTTTTGTTACTTGGAAATCAACTGATTTTTTTTGGAAATTTGTGATTCAGGGGGCACGTAAATTACTTTTATCAGACGTTCTACGGTATAATAAATGACGAACATGTTTCATTCATTTTCCTCTTATAACCAATTGAAAGCGTTTATATTTTTGATTCAAGAAAGATACTTAGGTGATTGGAGTATACTTTCGTTGATATCATTGATTGGAAAATGATGCCTGGTGCGCTTATCACTAAAGTTTTTCCTGACAAGTGTGCATTTGGTAGTGTTCTAACTTCGTTTACTAAAGCAATTGAACATAAATTTGAGATGAAAAAGGAGCGGATAGGATGGCTTTTCCAGAGAATTTTTTATGGGGCGGTGCATTAGCAGCCCATCAATTTGAAGGTGGTGTAATTGGAACGTCAAAAGGGCTTTCGGTGGCTGACGTGATGACAGCTGGCTCACATGGTGTACCTCGAGTGATCACGGATGGAGTTGTGGAAGTTAATTATTATCCCAATCATGTAGGGATTGATTTTTACCATCGCTATAAAGAAGATATTGCACTGTTTGCTGATCTTGGGTTCAAATGTTTTCGTACATCGATTGCTTGGTCACGTATTTTTCCAAATGGAGATGAGCTGGAACCTAATGAAGAAGGTCTTCAATTTTATGACGATGTCTTTGACGAGCTGTTGAAATATGGGATCGAACCGGTTATTACATTGTCCCATTTTGAAATGCCCTATCATATTGCCAAAGAATATGGTGGATTTATGAATCGTCAAACGATCGATTTCTTTCTTAAGTTTGCAGAAGTGGTATTTGAGCGCTATCAAAATAAGGTGAAATACTGGATGACATTCAACGAGATCAACAACCAAATGAACTATTCAAATGATATTTTTGGTTGGACCAACTCAGGTGTTCATTTTGGCGATTATGAAAATCCAGAGGAGGCGATGTACATTTGTGGCCATCATACGTTAGTTGCTTCTGCTAAGGCGGTTAAACTAGGGAAATCAATTAATCCAGATTTCGAGATTGGGAATATGATTGCGATGGTGCCTATTTATCCGTTTTCTTCTCGACCAGCGGATCAAATCTTAGCGCAACAGATGATGCATGATCGTTGGTTTTTCTGTGATGTACAAGTTCGTGGACACTATCCAAATTATGCCCTTAAAATGTTTGAGCGTAAAGGGTACCAGATCGATATAACAGAAGCAGATCGACAAGCACTCGCTGAAGGTACAGTGGATTATATCGGTTTTTCATACTACATGAGTAATACGGTCGATTCGCAAGTCCATCAAGATGTTTCAACGAATGTTAGTGGTGGAAGTACGTACTCCGTAACGAATCCATTTATTAAGGAATCTGACTGGGGGTGGGCGATCGATCCAGAAGGTCTCCGTTATTCATTGAATGCTTTTTATGAGCGTTATGAACTCCCATTATTTATTGTTGAAAATGGGTTTGGTGCCATTGATGTTCTGGAGGCGGATCACACGATTCATGATCCTTACCGTATCGAATATTTACGTAGTCATATCCAAGAGATGGAAAAGGCGATCAATGAAGATGGTGTCGTGCTTTTGGGTTACACGCCGTGGGGTTGTATTGATTGCGTGTCATTTACAACAGGGGAGATGAAAAAGCGTTACGGTTTTATCTATGTTGATCGGAACAATGATGGTTCTGGTACGCTAGAAAGGTATAAAAAAGACTCCTATGATTGGTATAAGCGGGTAACAACCTCTAATGGAACAGAGCTTTAGACGAGCAAACATGTAAATAGACCACAAAAAATCAGCTGGTTGTTTTCAAATCAGCTGATTTACTATTTATTTGTATTAAATTGAAAGAGAGTAAAAAGTTTATGCAAGTTGACCAACCTTATTTATAGAACCGTTTTTATTTTTTCCCATAAGTGATCCAGATCCATTGTTCCGTACTCTGCTTTAGAAATAGCTATCACTGGTATCTGAGGGAATTTCTTTTCAATTTCTTCTTTGGCATAGGCAAACGTTGGGGTTAGTAAAATAATATCTGCTTCCGAGGCGTGTTCGTCTATCTGACTTGCTTCATATATTTTAAGAGCCCAAGATTGATTTTTTTCTCTTAAAAACTTCGCTAATTTCATTTCTAAGAACTGGGTTTGCAAACTACCATTGGTAGAAATAAAATTAAAAGACAGATCAAAAATGACAATAGTTTTCATTTTTTGTTCCGCATGTTTTTGAGGATTGTTCATCGAAGTAGTAGCCATTTGTTTTCTTCCTTTCGTTTCACCTATTCGTTATCTCTAGTATACGACAATTATTTTGTAAGCGCTATTTTAAGTTGGTGGAAATAAGTGTGCTTTTTCTTTTAATTTCATTTCATATAGCTACAAAGTGAATAAATTGAATAAATATGAATAAACAGCTATTTTATGTTGAACTTTCATTATTCAGCTCATAAAAGGGGTCAAACAATGCTATACTTTATCCAATGGAAAACAGAATAGGAGAAAAATGTATGGATCAAAAAACATTTATTGTGCTATTGATTTGTGGCGTGATCGTTTTGCTCATTGCTCTAGATTTCAATGCGCGTCGAAAATTAAAAGAAAGTGTCCATCAGAAGTGGGGAAGAGTGCCTTATCAACCTCGATTTGATAAAGAAAAAAGTTTAAAGGAAGCATGGCTCACAGAAAAAGAATTTCGTTCATGGTCAAGTGAAGTGGATGACTTGACGTGGTACGATTTGGATATGTTTGAAGTTTTTGAAGGCATCAATCTGACATACTCTAGTATTGGTTCAGAAGCTTTATATCAACGGCTGAGGAGCTTTAACTTTGGAAAAGATCAGCGATTAGAAAAGTTAATTGCTTTTTACCAAGAAAACCCTCAAACAAGAGAAAAAATCCAATATCAATTTGCACGACTAGGGAAAAAAGATGGTAATTTTACGAAGCAATATTTAGCGGATGGCCAAAGTAAACAGATCGGACATGTCGGCTTTTATACTTTTTTAGGTCTCTTACCGATCATTGGTTTAATTTTATTATTATTTGGACAAGTCTTAGGTATCTATCTAGCGATTGGTAGTTTGATTTTTAACACACTTTATTATCAAGTCAAGAAACAGACATTAGAAACTGAGATTAATAGTATGGGTTACCTAGTCTCAACGATATCAACAGCGAATCAAGTAGCAAAGATTGCTACACCGGTTCAAGATGAATTACGGCAAAATGTTAAACCGTTAAAAGATATTCCTAAATTTGGTTTTTCTTTTCGAGTTAAGAGCGGGTCGGAAGCAGAAATTTTATTTGATTATGTCAATATGATGTTCATGTTGCCGTTTATTTCTTATCACTTTGTTATTAGCAGGTTAGAGAAAAAAACGAAAGAAGCAATGAAGGTTTGGGAATTATTGGGAGAAATGGAAGTAGCGGCTGCGGTTCTCAACTATCGTACTTACATGCCCATTACCTGTCAGCCAGAATTTACGGATAATGGCGTAGAGGCAGAAGACCTCTATCATCCTCTCTTGAAAGAAGCGGTAGTGAACCCGGTAGATTGGCATCAAAACATCTTAGTGACGGGCTCGAATGCTTCAGGTAAATCTACTTATGTGAAAAGTATTGCGATCAATTGTATCTTAGCACAGACGATCCAAACAGCCCTCGCAGAAAAATTCACCTTGCAGCACGGTCACGTACTGACTTCTATGGCGATCGAAGATGACTTGTTTGCAGGAGATAGTTATTTTGTTTCAGAAATCAAATCGATTAAACGTCTACTAGATCAAGTGGAAAAAGGGGAAAGATGTTATTGTTTTGTGGATGAGATTTTAAAGGGAACCAATACGATCGAACGGATTGCTTCTTCTGCAGCAGTAGTAAGATGGTTGGCAGATTACCCTTCACTAGCTTTTGTGGCAACTCACGATATTGAATTGACTGAGATCTTGAAAAATGAATGTGAGAATGTCCATTTTGAGGAACAGGTCACAGCAGAAAAAGGAATCAGTTTTGATTTTAAATTAAAGCAAGGTCCAGCAAAAACCAGAAATGCGATTGCATTATTGAAAGTCTTAAATTATCCGGAAAAACTAGTTGCGGATGCAAAAGAAGCAGCAACATTTTTTGATCAACATCGAAAATGGGAGATTTTTGACTAAAACGTACGGACTTAATATGTCAGGCTTGAATGGTCTGTCGCAAACTCATTTTAAAGCAAAAAAGTAAGAAAGCGTGCCTTTTCCTGATGGAGAAATCATGCTTTCTTCCTTTTTGGACATGGATAAAAGGATTCATTTATTTTAGTAGAACAACTGATCGAAAGAAGATGAAATGATTGATTTTATATTGGATGCTCGAATACATAAAATTCTATTTTTATTTTGAAAACTTTATTCATTTTCTTTCAATCATTCCATGTTACAATAGAGAATCAGATGGAAAAAAGGAGATCGTTAAAAAAATGACACAGGCTCTTGAAATAAAGAATTTAAAAAAAGTATACGCAACGGGAGTTGAAGCGTTGCGAGGGATTGATTTAACGGTGGAAGAGGGCGATTTTTATGCCTTGCTTGGTCCTAATGGTGCGGGGAAATCTACGACAATTGGGATCATCACTTCACTTGTGAATAAAACTTCTGGTGAAGTAAAAGTGTTTGGTTATGACTTGGATACTGATTTGGTTCGTGCCAAACAACAAATCGGATTAGTACCGCAAGAATTCAATTTTAATCCTTTTGAAACAGTTCAACAGATCGTAGTGAATCAAGCAGGATATTATGGTGTTTCACGACAAGAAGCAATCAAGCGTAGTGAAAAATACCTTAAGCAATCCAATCTATGGGAAAAAAGAAATGTTCGTGCACGCATGCTTTCTGGTGGGATGAAACGGCGACTGATGATTGCTAGAGCATTGATGCATGAACCGAAACTATTGATTTTAGATGAACCTACTGCAGGTGTAGATATTGAACTAAGACGTGAAATGTGGGAGTTCTTGCGAGAATTAAATGAACAAGGTACCACGATTATTCTAACGACTCATTATTTGGAAGAAGCCGAAATGTTGTGTCGGAATATCGGGATTATCCAATCAGGTGAATTGATTGAAAATACAAGTATGAAATCATTACTTTCTAAATTACAATTTGAAACGTTTATTTTTGACTTAGCACCGTATGAACAAGCGCCAGTTCTACAAGGGTACACTAGTACGTTTGAAGATGAGCGGACCCTTGCTGTTGAAGTAGAACGGGATCAAGGGGTCAACGGAATCTTTGATCAATTAAGTGAACAAGGGATAAAAGTGCTTTCGATGAGAAATAAATCGAATCGCTTAGAAGAATTATTCTTGAAAATCACGGAAGAAAATGGTCATGTGGAGGAAAAAAATGTTTAGTCTTTATTTTACAGCTTTAAAAAGTTTAGCCATCAAGGAAACCAATCGCTACTTGCGGATTTGGGTCCAAACACTGGTTCCACCAGTGATTACCACCTCACTTTATTTTGTAATCTTTGGGAAAATGATTGGCGGACGTATTGGTGATATGGGTGGATTTTCCTACATGGAATTTATTGTTCCAGGGTTGATCATGATGTCCGTTATCACTAGTTCTTATTCCAATGTTTCGTCCTCATTTTTTTCTCAAAAATTCCAGAAAAATATTGAAGAAATTTTAGTTGCCCCCGTTCCCACACATGTGATTATTTGGGGATTTGTGATTGGTGGACTGGGACGTAGTATCTTGGTCGGGGCGTTGGTAACGATGATTTCGCTCTTCTTCGTTCCGCTAAATGTCTTCTCTTGGGGCATCGTGATTGTTACTTTGCTGATGACATCGATTTTATTTTCACTAGCGGGTTTGATCAATGGGATTTTCGCACAGTCGTATGATGATGTGTCGATCGTGCCGACCTTTGTCCTTCAGCCATTGACATACCTCGGTGGTGTCTTTTATTCGATCTCTATGTTGCCACCAATCTGGCAGGCAATTTCTAAAGTTAATCCGATCGTTTACATGATTTCAGGATTTCGTTATGGGTTCCTTGGAACGACAGATGTACCCATCATGGTTTCGATCACGATCCTTGTATTATTTAGTTTAGTGCTTTATTCACTATGCTGGTATTTGATCAATAAAGGTAGAGGGTTAAGAAGCTAGAGTTTGTGGAATGATCAAAAAAACTTATTCGGTTTTTTACAGAAACGGATTGATTTGATCAAATTTTTGGTAATGGACAAGGAATAGTTGAGTCTAGGATAGATGCTTATCCTAGACTTTTTTCGTTCGATTAAAGGACTTCCTGATACAAATTTAGACGATCTCCACTTAAACTGGCTAAATATAATGTGTTAAAATGATAACTAAACTTTAGTTTTTAGTGTTTTATCTAGTATAGAAAAATAAAAAGGGGATATGGAATGACAATTGAATTTCGCGAAACGACGTTAGCTGATGTGCCAGCCGTCATGAAAATCATTAATGAAGCAAAACGGTTGTTAGCTTCCGCGGATAGTCCGCAATGGCAAAATGGTTATCCAAATGAAGAAACGATCAGGCAAGATATCGAAAAAACATGGTCTTATGTTTTGGTAGTCGATGGAATCATTGCTGGAACATTAGCCTTACAAAAAACACCTGATAAAAATTATCAAGAAATCTTTGAAGGAAGTTGGGAAAAAGCTGATGCGCCCTATACAACAATCCATCGCATTGCACTAGCTGATGCATTTCGCGGACAAAAGCTGGCTTACCGACTCGTTGAGTATGCAGAAGCAGAAACAAAGGCCTTAGGAATGGCACAAGTAAGAGTTGATACGCACAAAAAGAATACTAGTATGCAACGTATCATGGCTCATTGTGGGTTTGAGTTACGTGGTATCGTCTATGTTGACGATGAGATAGACAATGAACGATTGGCGTATCAAAAATTGCTTTAGTAAAGGAAGCAGTGGTTTTGCTTCTTTTGTTGATTCCTAGTATAATGACTCTGTTTTTTAGAATAGTGAACGAAGAGTATTACATGGCGAAACTACAATGAAATGGAGAGTTATCAGTGAAAGAAAATTTTTGGGCAGAATTACCGAAGCCCTTTTTTATATTAGCACCAATGGAAGATGTCACAGATGTGGTGTTTCGACATGTTGTGCAGGCGGCAGGAGCGCCCGATGTGTTTTTTACAGAATTTACAAATTCCGATAGTTTCTGCCATCCTGATGGTAAAGAAAGTGTCAGAGGTCGCTTGACATTTACCGAAGATGAACAGCCGATGGTTGCTCATATCTGGGGTGATAAACCAGAATTTTTTAGACAAATGAGTATCGAACTAGCAGAAATGGGTTTTAAAGGGATCGATTTGAATATGGGATGTCCGGTTCCTAACGTTGCTGAACGTGGGAAAGGGAGTGGCTTGATTCTTCGTCCGGAAGTTGCAGCGGAACTGATCGAAGCAGCGAAAGCAGGAGGATTACCTGTAAGCGTCAAGACAAGAATCGGCTATACAGAACAAGAAGAGTTGGAAGGTTGGTTGAGTCATTTATTGAAACAAGATATCGCCAATCTTTCTGTTCATTTACGTACGAGAAAAGAAATGAGTAAAGTAGATGCTCATTGGGAGTTGATCCCTCAAATCGTAGCATTAAGAGATCAACTTGCGCCACAAACGTTGCTTACGATCAATGGCGACATTCCTGATCGGCAAACGGGCTTGGAATTAGTTGAAAAATATGGTGTAGACGGGATTATGATCGGTCGTGGGATCTTTAAAAATCCTTTTGCTTTTGAAAAAGAACCAAGGGAACATTCAGCAACTGAATTGATTGATCTTTTACGTCTGCAATTAGATCTCCAAGACCAATATGCCAAAGAAATCCCCCGTTCAATGACTGGGCTACATCGTTTCTTTAAAATCTATGTCAAAGGATTTCCGGGCGCAAGTGACTTACGTGTTCAATTAATGAATACTAAATCGACCGACGAAGTCAGAGCGCTTTTAAATGCTTTTTCTAATCAAGAGTAACCGATGAAAATTTCAAGAATACTGTATTCTGTTTGTATTTTTGAATCTTATAAAAGAAATCAGAGGTAGATAAAACGCCGAATGATCCGAATGAATTTTCGTGATCATTGGGCTTTTTTTTGTAAAAGTAGTTATTTAATGAGAAAATTGAATGGCAAATGAGACAAAACTTGTCACAGTCTCTTCTAGTATCTCTAAAAACGGATAAACGGCGTTCAAGAAGCAACTCCTCAAGAATAAGCGATGATTTTCTAAAATATGAGGAGCTATTTAAAAAAATCCTCTCTTATTCGCTCGGGGCTAAACGCTTCTTTCACAGCCTCTTGTTTTAAACGGTGTTCAAGCAACAGCTCCTTGAAATAAGCCTGAATTTTTCAAAACATGAGAAGCTGTTTTAAAAAATCCTTTCTTATTGTCATCGGAGCTTCACGTTGCTTTCACAACCTCTGATTCACGGTGTTCAAAGAGCTGACCTTCGGCGATAAGTCAAAAAATCTCAAAACATGGGGAGCTGTTTCGAGATTTTCATCCTTAATGCTCCTGCGATTACTCGTCGCAGTTTTTACTTGGTGAGCGCTCAGGTCAAAACACTCTTTTCACGACCTCTCGTTCACGGTGAGACAAAAGCAGCATCTTCGGAAAATTTGCTGAAATTTACCAAAAATTTGAGAAGCACCAAGTAGGTAACAATCAACATCAAAAACTAGTTTTTGTGTTTCTTGTCAATTTTCGGAAATTCCTTCTTATTTCTTGATGCTAAACACTTTTGTCTCAACCTCTTTGAGCATATTAGTTTATCACTTGATAAATTTTGCGTTATCATTAAATTTATCAAGTGATAAAAAAGGTAAGTAGGTGATCCCATGAAAAAAATTATTGTCATTGGGGCGGGAGTAGCTGGATTAAGTGCCGCAGTTCGGTTGCAAAAGCTAGGATATGAAGTCACACTGTACGAAAAAGATCGTCAAGTTGGCGGGAAAATGAATCAAATCAAAACGGCAGGATTTACCTTTGATTTAGGACCAACGATTGTGATGATGCCAGAAATTTATCGGGAAGTATTTGAATTTTGTGGGAAAGACCCCGATGACTACATTCCAATGAAAAAAGTTGATCCAATGTTAAAACTGTATTTCAACAAAGAGGAACCAATCGAGTTTTCCAATGATTTAATTGAATTGACAAAGACGTTGGAAAACATTTCGCCAGAAGATACACAAGGTTATTTCGCATTTTTAGCAGATATCTATCAGCGATATACGATTGCAAAAGAAGCCTTTATCACGAAATCATTTCGTGGTTTTTGGGATTTTTATAATCCTAAATCATTATGGGCAGGGATCCGCTTGCGGACATTCAGCGATGCGTATACGTCTATTTCTAAATTTGTGAAGGATGACCGTTTGCGTAAATCATTGGCTTTTCAAACACTTTATATTGGGGTATCGCCTTATCAAGGACCCTCTTTATATACGATTATTCCAATGATCGAATTATTTTATGGTGTTTATTTTATTGAAGGTGGAATGTATACGTTAGCGACTTCATTGGCTCGATTGTTTGAAGAATTAGGTGGAAAGATCGTTTACGAAACATCAGTAGATGAAATCCTAATTGACAATAAGATTGCTAAAGGGATCCGAATCGGGAAAGAACAAGTGATGGCTGATGCTATTGTATGTGGCGCTGATTTTCCTTATGCGATGAAGGAATTAATTCCTGATGAAAGAAAACGGGGAAAGTATACAAATAAAAAAATCGCTAAATTTGAATATTCATGTTCTTGTTTTTTGATGTATCTTGGCTTAGACAAGAAATACCCAGAGGAACACTTGCATAGTATTTATTTTGCAGAAGACTTTAAACAAAATGTTGATGATCTCTTTGAACGAGGAAAGTTACCAGATGATCCATCTTTTTATTTGTACCGACCGTCATTGATGGATGATTCGCTTGCACCTGAGGGTCAGGAAGGCTTATATGTCTTAGTACCAGTGCCAGAATTGTCAAAATATGAGAAGTGGACGGAACAAACGATGCAAGCCTATCGCCAAAAAATCATCCGATTGCTCAAAGAAAAGACGATTTTTAAGGATATCGATGAGCATATCGTATCCGAAACATTGATCACGCCCAAAGATTTTTCTGAACGTTTCAATGCTTATAATGGAGCGACTTTTGGCTTAAAACCGACATTGAAACAAAGTAATTATTACCGCCCGCATAACAAATTTTCTGCAGCAGAAAATTTATATTTTTGTGGGAGTAGTACCCATCCTGGCGCAGGGGTACCAATTGTTATGCAAAGCGCAAAATTAGCGGTAGAGGAGCTGTTGAGAGATGATAACCATTAACAATGATCCTTTTCAAGAATACCAAAAAGATTTTGCCTATTGTGAATCAATCATCAAGAAAAATTCAAAATCGTTTTACCTGGCTTTCTCACAGTTGCCTAAACGAAAAGCTCAAAGTGTCTATGCCGTGTATGCGTTTTGCCGACGTGCAGATGATTTGATTGATCGCGACAACAATCAAGCGGGATTGAGACAGTTAGAACGGCAATTGCTAGATTTTAATGAGGGAAAGGTTCCCAACGATCCAGTCTGGCGTGCGCTATCAGTGGTCTTTGACAATTTCCCCATGGTAACCGCTCCTTTTTTTGATATGCTGACTGGTCAACGAAAAGATGCTGATTTTAAGCAACCAGAAACAAGAAAAGATCTTGAAGAATATTGTTATTACGTTGCAGGTAGTGTAGGTTTGATGTTGCTTCCGCTTTTAACTGAGCGCCCAGCTGACATCGTTGTACCAGCTAAAAAATTAGGAGAAGCGATGCAGTTAACGAATATTTTACGAGATGTTGGAGAAGATTATCAAATGGGGCGAATCTACCTGACAAAAGAAGACATGACTAGATTTGGGGTAGAAACTACCATGTTAAAAGAAAAGCAAGCCCAAACACAATTAGTCGCTTTATGGGAGTCACTGGCTCAGCAGGCTGAAAACTTATATGAAGAATCTTTTGAAATGTTTCCTCTTATTACAGAAGATTGTCGTCAAGCACTTGCCAGTGCTGCGTTTATTTATCGTGAGCAATTAAATATCGTGAGAAAACAGCATTATTCTTTATTTGATAATAAGAATAAAGTTAGTCATTATCGAAAAGTACAGCTTTTAAAAGAGGTCAAAAGTTATCTCAAAAGCTATTGAACCGTCTGATTATTAAAGAACCGAATATAAATTCAATATTGTTGTTTTCAAACGATCATTAGTTGAAAAAATTGAAAGCAATGAGCCCGAGACCAAAAAGGTTGTCGGGCTTTTTATCACTGTTTTATTACATAGGTCTTTCTATGCGAGAAAAATTTTCAGATAAAAATAAAGATTTAGCGGAATATTTTAGAACTTGTCGTATATTATTCATGACCAAGGTAATAGTTTTACCAACTAAATGCTAGGAGGATGGAAGAATGGGACCAATTGCAGTTACGCCTGATCAATTAAAATCACAAGCGAAGATCTATCAGCAATCAGCGCTCCAAATACAAGAGGCTATCCGAAAAGTAAATACGATGAACCAGCAAATTGCTCATAATTGGAAAGGACAAGCTTTTCAAGCATATCTTGATCAGTATCACCAGTTAGAAGGTAGCGTTAAACAAATGACACAATTATTTGAAAGTATTTATGAGCAACTCAACAACTATGCGAATACCGTTTCAGAACGGGATCGTCAAGATGCTCGGAATTTTGGGTTGCTATAGCGTTTATCAGTAAAAACCAATCTTCGTTTGACTTGTACCCATTAAAGCAGCAAATGTCAGTTGTTTTTTAGCTATTTTCATTTGGTTTTTGTTTTGATTCCTTGACTTTTAATGTAAAAAATAAGCCATACATGAAAAAGGGGTAACTCAATGAAACAGGGAATAGTCATTGATATTTGTTTGCAAATCGAACAGCAAACGATCGACTTGCAAATACCTAGGGAAATAACCATTAGGCGCTTAAAGGAATTATTTGTGAACGCACTTCAGGTTTCTTCGATCGTGCTACCGGCTGCGTTCGATTTAGAAGTGACAAATAAATCAATACGATTGAATGAAGAATTTCTTTTATCAGATTATCCAATTAGTCATGGTGACCAACTGTTAATCAAGCCACGTATCCTTAATGGTGGTGACAACAAGTAATTGAAGAGAGAAAAGGATGTATTTAAAAAAGAAGGTATTAAAATAACCGATGAACGAGTGGAAATTCAGCTACAAGCGAATCAATATGCGCTGGATCAGATCGAACAATATACATTTTTTTTAAAACCTAAAAGAAATTTACTGGCAGGTGACGTTAGCCATTTATCTACAGAAAAATTAATCATTCAATACAAAAAAACAAATCAAATGAAGTGTTTCTCACAGGTTTTGATTAAAATAGATTTTTACCAACGATTATTGCTTGCCCAAAAAGTCAATCAATTGTGTGATTTTATGAATGGACCGATCCAACCATTGTTTCATCCCGATAATTTGTTTCTGTTTGGAGAAGAGATTTTTCTTGCACATCGAGGGTTTATGCAAGTTATCGCTCCATATACGGTCACTGAAAATGATTTTCTGAAGCAATATCGGGCACTGGTGTTGGCTATCTTATATCCTAATTTGAGTTATGAGAGTTTAAATGGAGGAAGTGAAGGATTAACAGATGACTTGTCGAAATTGCTCCATGGAGCAAAAAATGTAACAGAAATCAATCAGATTATTAGCGACCAAATCGAAACACAAAAGGAGATTCGAACGACAGAATTACGTGTGGTCAGTAGGAAAAATTACTTTATTTTTAAATGGGGTAGCCTTTTATTCAGCTTGTCAACCATCCTTTTTGCTTTATTAACAGGAAATTATGCGTTTTATCAATTACCACAGATAGAACGGAGCGTGGATGCACAAGCAAAATATATAGCCAAGGATTATGCAGGTGTTTTAACGGCTTTAGCAGATGTATCCCCCAGTTTGTTTTCTCAAAGTATCAAATATATAGTGGCTGTTAGTGTCATTCAATTAGATCATTTAACTTCATTAGAAAAAACAGCTATTTTAAATCAATTATCTCAAGAGTCAAGTGAGAATCGTTTGCTTTATTGGATTTACATTGACAGAAATAATCTCCAACAGGCATTGGATATCGCTCAAAACATTGGAGATGAGCAGTATCTTTTGCATGTCTATACTAAGTTATATCTGACAGTAAAAATGAACGATCAAATGAGTGGTGAAAAAAAGCAAAAATTACTAAAAAACTATCAAGAAAAAATTAGTCAATATAGCAAAAAGCCAGGAGAGAATAAATCTGAAAATCCCACAAAATAAGACACTATGTACCGAGAATCAGATGAATATCAGTCTTTCCATCCTTTTTGATCTCTTTTATTTTGGGGAGATGTTTATTCATGAAGTATTTACTCAAAATGATAAAGAGCTGGTGATCGCCGGCAAAAAAATCTGTTATATCAAACAGCATATAAATTTTTCAGACTCTTCGATCAAAGATGATCCGAGGTTTCTGATATTAAAGCATGAAACATTGCAGAGAAAGTGGATCGATCCACCGAAGCAATTGATTGATATTTCATGTGCAACAACCTCTGCCTTGATGATTGAATCAGATGCAATGATTGCGATAGATTATCAGGATAATAACTATCAATTGAGTATATATCCTAGTAAAGCACCCGTTTATTATAACCAGCTACTTGTAACAAAAGGTGTATTTACTTTCCAAGTAGGTGATCAGATCGTAGTGGATCAGTGGATTATCGAAAGGTGGGAAAAGCAGTGGCAGATCATCGGTTTAGGTCAAGCGATCCAATTAAATCCATGGGTACTTTCTGAAGTCCCTTATATACCTGAATATCCTAAGCACTTCCCCTTTTTTAGAAGAAGCCCTAGAATCTATCTGGAAGAGCCAAAAGTACAAGTGGAGGTTCGATTACCGAGACACGAAGCAGCTCAGGAGAAACAATCCTTTTTTAAATTGGTTCTCCCGTCTTTAGGTATATTTATCTTAAGCGGAATGTTTCTATTTTTTAGCAATCGAAACCTGCTTCTGATACTAGGTATGTATGGACTTAATTTATTGACGTCCAGTATCTCTACTATCAATTATTTATTAAATAAAAAGAAAATAAAACGAAAAAAAAGTGAACAAAAAATAACTATCCAACAATATAGAATCAAAAAAGCTTTTGAATTAAACAGGTTACAGCAAAGACAAAAAGAAGTTTTACAGTACATGTATCCTTCTAATAATCAATTAGCACGAATGACAAAGGAATGTCATCCAAGAATCTATGAACGTCGACCAAAGGATAAAGATTTTTTAACCGTTCGCTTAGGAATAGGCGAACGTCCATCCAGTTTTAAAATTGTTAGTTCTTATTTGGATGAGGATCAATGGAACGATGAAATTCTATCCGATTTTATTCGTCCTTATCAAAAATTAAAGAACGCACCTATTGCGATTTCGTTAGCAACTCAGTCAGTGGGGCTTGTCGGTCCATCGAATGTTTTGCAGGAAGCTCTTCAATCTTTACTATTTCAAATTTCTGTCTTGCACTCTTACCAAGAGGTTGAGTTTATCACTCTTCTTCAAGAAAAAGAATATGAAAAAACATGGAAAAATTGGCGTTGGTTACCACATCATACGTTGCGATCCTTTCCACTTAAACAAAGAGGGCTCCTATTCAATTTAAAAAATCGAGAGTTGGTTTTGAGTGCTTTTTATAAGATCCTTTCTAAAAGGAAGCAACAACTACAACATGCTGATTATCAGAAGATAGCTTTTAAACCAACTTATGTTTTTTCAATTATCACAGAAGAAGGCTTGTGGGAGCATGAAATCAGTGAGTTTTTAATGGAAGAATTAAATCGGTATGGTGTCGTAGTTATTTGGGCGAAGGAATCTATCGATCACTTGCCTGAAACTGTAACGACGTTAATAGCGTATCAAAGTCAAGATATTGCTATGTTGATCAATCATAAAGAACAACACATTAATCAACCATTTACACCAAATCGTTTACCAACCAATTATCCACTTGAACAAGCAATTTTTCGCTTAGCTAACTTATTCCATGAAGAAATTGAAAATCAAAATCTGCCAGAAAAAATCAATTTATTAGAGCAATATCAAGTCCAGACTGTTGAGGAGTTAATGATTTCTAAGCGCTGGTTGAACGCAGAGCCAAGTAAGACATTGCGTTCATTGATCGGCTGGCAGAGAAAAAATCAGGGAATCTACTGGGATCTCCATGAACAGGCACATGGACCTCATGCTTTAATTGGTGGCACGACTGGTTCAGGAAAGTCAGAATTTCTGATTACTTATTTAATGGGATTAGCCATCAATTTTTCTCCTGAAGATGTAGGGATTCTAGTGATTGATTGGAAAGGTGGCGGCCTCGCACAAACAGTAAGTAAGTTGCCACATTTTATGGGTGCGATCACTAATTTAGACCGAGTTGGTACGTCCCGTGCATTGATCAGTATCAAAGCGGAGCTGGAAAAGCGACAAAGGTTACTTGCGACCTATGAAGTAAACAACATCAATGAGTATATGCAGTTATACAAACAACGAAAACAAAGGAACGTTTCTGCGTACCCTGATCAGCCGCTGCCTCATCTTTTTCTAGTATCCGATGAGTTTGCCGAATTAAAAGTCAATGTGCCAGAATTTTTGGAGGAGCTGACTTCAGTAGCGCGGATTGGTCGTTCACTTGGCGTCCATTTAATTTTAGCTACCCAAAAACCAGCCGGAGTAGTCAACGACCAAATCGAGGCGAATAGTAAAAGTAAAGTGGCATTGAAAATGGCAAGTGTTCAAGACTCAAAGGAACTTTTACAAACAACAGATGCAGCTTATGTGTCAAGACCAGGGAGGGGTTATCTTAAGGTAGGAGAAAATGACGTCTATGAATTGTTCCAAAGTGGTTATACAAAAGCACCCTACGCACCAAACCAATCTCTTGAAGATGAACGGATCGTTGCTGTGAATGAATTTGGTCAAAAGGAAGTCCTCTTTTCTCCTACAGAAAAAGATTCGAGGAAAGCAGCGGGCAGTATAGTTACGCAATATGAGGCAGTCAGAATGTTGATTGTACAAACTTTTCAACAATCAACATTCAGCCAACCATCACAACCTTGGTTACCAGAATTACCAACGTGGTTAGTAATGCCTGTCTTTAAAGGAAATGAACGGAATACATTAAAGGTTCCCATAGGCTTGTTAGATGTACCTCATGAGCAAAAGCAAAGTCATTATTACTATGATTGCGAGAAAAGTAGTCATACCGTTGTATTCGCTAGTTCTGGATATGGAAAATCTACGTTATTACAAACAATTGTTTTAAGTCTTGCAAGACAAAATACTCCAAATCAAGTATGGTTTCATCTAGTTGATTTTGGTACTAATGGCCTTTTACCGTTGAAGAAGTTGCCACATGTCGTTGACATCGTCACTTTAGAAGAAGAAGAAAAAAGACAAAAAATGTTTGTGAGAATCAATCGATCATTGGCGGAGAGAAAACAACTGTTTAAAGAAAAGGGTGCCACAAATCTCTACCAATACCAAGAAAAAACGAGTATCCAATTACCGATCATTTTTATTATATTAGATAGCTACGAGAGTTTGGGGATAGAGGATAAACGAAAAGATTCCATCGATGAAACAATCGTGCATTTACTAAGAGATGGTGCAAGTTTAGGGATTTATCTTATTCTATCTGCAAATCGTGTCGGGAGTATTCGCCTAAATATGATGAGTCAATTTGCAACAAAGCTGTTTATGTATTTACATGATGAAAGTGAAATCAAACAAGTGCTGGGAAGAGAAGCGATTGTTGCGTTGCCTATTAAAGGAAGAGGGCAAGTGATGCTTGACCGACCAACGATATTACAATTTTATTTACCCACTAATGGTCAAAATGAATCAGAAATATTCGAAAAAATGGCAGAAGAAATAACAAATATAGATCAAGACTGGGTAGGAAAACGTCCTGAAAAAATCCTGATGGTGCCCGAACGGTTAACGCCAAAAATTTTCAGTCAGTTTGTGCGCAATAAAGAAAAAGACTTGGTGTATCTAGGTTTGAATAAGCAAACAGTTGAGGTGGAATCATTTGCATTTTTTCTTGGAAAGCAGCTAGGTTTATTTTTTACTTCCAATGTACAATTGCAGAGGATGTTTTCATGGTGGCTGTCACAAATGATAGATGTGGAAGAAAATGTTATTTTAATCGATGTTTCTGGAACATTGGAGCAAATAAAAAACGAAGTGTCTTCGTATTTTAGCTTGCATGATGTCGCAAAACGAAGTGAGAAATTTACTCATTTCTGGGATGAACTGTGGTTCACGCCAAAAACGAGAAAAATCGTGGTTCTTAATGGACTGGCTGATTTCGTGGAAGAAATGGGGTTACTCTCGGGAGAAGTGGGCAAGTTATTAAATAGAGGAAATTCGTGTTTTCAATTCATTTTTATTGATCTGTTAGCGAAAACTGGCAATTTTTATGGTGGAATGACTCAAATAGTAAAAGAAAATGTTTCTCAGATCCTTTTTGGTGGGAGTCTCCAAACTCAAGGATTTGTTGATGATTTTACATTTACAAGAGAAAATAACCCAAATAATAAAAATAGTTTTTACAGTTTAAAGGATGGAAAGTTGGAAATCATAGTAGTTCCTGTCGAAGAAGAGTGAGGGTAAAAATGATACCGCACTAAAAATAATGTACCCGAACAAGAGGGCACGGGTGCATGGGTTAGCTCCAACAACAGAAGGAAGAATTTTTTGTAATAGCTTCTCAAGTGTTCGAAAATTCATGCGATTTCGAGGAATTAATTCTGGAATGTCTATTTGGCAAGAAGGTATGCTCACCATTTATTCATTTTTACACCTAAAAGAGTCTGGGAAGTCCTTTTTTGTCCCAGACTCTTAACGGTAATTTTTTTGAAAACTTCTTCTTATTATTGAAGTTTAAAGCATTTTTTTCTGTCTTTGGCAAAAAACTCAGGATCACTCGTAAATAACGTTGGCATAATAAATAGTTACATTTTTTTTTCGAGTAATTTTAATTCTTGGATCATTGCTTTTTTTCGCGGGTATTTTTCTTTTAATTCTTTGATCAACAATTGAACCGAGATCATGCTGTTTGGTAAAGTAGCCATTTCTTCAATATATCTCACCAGTTTATGATAATGATTCCGAGTAGTCATAGTGTGGGCTATTTTCCGCAATTCATATTCATATTTCTGTAATAGTGCTTCGGGAGTCTGTTTTTTTAAAATATTGAAATAACGATTAGCTTCTTTGATTCCAGAGGTCTCTAACACACGATTCAATAATAGATCATAGCATTTTTCCTGTGAATAAAGTAAGCCAATGTCTTGATGATTATGTAATTCTTGGAACAAACGGTTTCGCAACGATATCCATTCGTCTTTTGAACAAGTTTTTTTCAATTGGTGAACTAGATTCATATCTAATGCATCATTCTCAATCAATAACTTAAAAACTTGATTTATGTATGCTTCTTTTTTTCCTAATTTATAATAGAGTTTTTTTAGAGAATAACGATGAAGTTGAACGAGATCAGGAGATTGACGATCCAAAAGCAGACTCTCCTGTAATACTTTTTCTGCTTCTTTGTATATTCTGTTTTTAAGTAAGTAATTAACATATTGTGTCCTGATAGTAGGGGAGTGCCAGTTTTCTTGGATAGTATGTTGAATTTTTTGCTTGGAATAGTTTAAGTACTCCATTTGTTTAACAGATAAAATTTGTTTCTTTTTTTTCAATCCTCTTTTTTTGTCTGCGGGTTCTTTCTTCAACGAGGAAGCAGATTGTTTCTCATAGTATGCTTGATATTTATTGATATCAAAAGAATCATCTGAATAAATATATTGTTGAAAACGTTTTGCTAAGTGGTCATTTTCCTTTAAAATCATCTTTAAAAAAGGACGGATTTGTGAATCTTCCGCGTAGGAAACCAAATATGCGCTGTTATTTGCATCTTTCTTTTGTAAGTATTTATTGTATTCGAATAAAACGGCTACTAAATGGGGACAATGATCGTTCGATAAGCAGGGGCAGCTACAAACCATTTTTTCTAAATAAAAGTGGTCAACGAGGTCAATGATTGCATGATAGTTTTCATTACTAGTAATGTTGGCAGTAATCTGTTTTTGCTTAACCTTAAAGTTTTTTACCTGTTCCCCAATAAAATAGGAGTATCCTAAATCTATTGTAGTTTCTAAAAAATATTCTTTCCAGTTGTTCACCTAATCTCCTCCTTTATATTAATTCTTACTTAATAAGTTTAACGGATAAATGAATGAAAAACAGTATTTTTTTGTTGATACGTAAGTTATTTAATTTTAATATAAATGACTATTTTTAGGTATATTTTTTATAGTGAAATAATTACCAATTGTTGTTTAAAGAAATTTTTTTATTCTTTCGTGATTGTGAGGGCGCTTTTCAATTTCTAATACAGCAATTTTGTGTAGCAAAGAGTCTAACGTGATATGTGACATTTCTTCCTCTACTTTTGCTTGGAGTTGGGTATAGCTTGCCGTCAATGTTTCTTGAATATTCGCACCAACGATACAATTTGGGTTTGTTTTCGGATCCACTTGAATGAGATTAGTATTTCCTTCAATACTTTTATAAATATCTAAAAGTGAAATTTTTTCAGGAGAACGAGCTAAAGAAGGTGCAGCTTTTCCGACTTGCGTAATAATCAAATTCGCTTTTTTTAGTCGGCTCATGATTTTACGGACATTAGCTGCACTGGTTTCAATACTTTTCGCAATCATCTCACTAGATAACATATCGCTATCTTGAAAAATTGCTATGTAGGCTAAGATGTGGATCGCATCGCTCAATTGTAAAGAATATTTCATACTATCCCATTCCTTTCGACGTTTATTCTTGACTTATTTTAACATACTCTTTAAGATAATGGTGTAACTTAAAAATGTACAGGTTTTATTTAAAAAATTTATCAATGTGAAAAAAGGAGTGGTTAGAATGAATTATCTCATTACTGGAGCAACTGGTGGTTTTGGTAACTATGCTATGGAGTACTTAAAACAGCTCGTTCCTCAGGAAAATATCTATGTGTTGGCGCGGAATGAAGAAAAGGGGAAAACACTTGAAGAAAAGGGTTGGAATGTCCGTTTCGGAGATTATGCTGATTATTCTTCTATGAAAAATGCCTTACAGGGAATTGATCGCTTGTTGTTTGTGTCTGGTGCACCTGGTAATCGGCAAGCTGAGCATGAAAATGTTGTGAAGGCCGCAAAAGCAACTGGTGTTTCTTACATTGCTTATACTAGTTTTGCTGATGCCGATCACTCGACCAGTATTCTAGCGCCAGATCATCAGTTTACAGAGAAAGTAATTGCTGATTCTGGAATCGCACATACTTTTTTACGTAATAATTGGTACTTAGAAAATGAATGGCCACTCATTGAACTTGCCTTAAAGAATGGGCGCTTTATTTATTCAGCAGGTGAAGGTAAAACTGGCTGGGCATTAAAACGAGAATATGCCGAAGTTGCAGCAAAAGCACTAGCGAACTTGAACTTTCCAGAAGTTCTTGAATTATCGGGTCAACCGATTACGTATGAAGAACTAGCTAAAGAATTAAAAGAAGTGACAGGCAAACCTATTGATATCGTGGCTACCAATGACCATGAGTTCATCAAAAATTTAGAGGAGGCTGGTTATCCTGAATCTGCTGCACAAATGTTTGCAGCTATTCAAAAAGATATCAAGAATAATCAACTCGATGTTTCCTCAAAAGATTTTGAACAAGCTTTGGGACATCCACTTGTCTCTTTAAAAGATGGACTAGAAGAATTGTTGAACCAATAGTTGTAAAAAGCGGTTGAGAGAACGTTTTTAATTTTATAAAACAAGGGTAAATTCTCGCAAGTGACAAGAAGTATAAAATAAGGTTTTTACGGTTGAAACTTACCTGCTTACTGTTTCTTATTGCGTTTATTGCTGAAAATTTAGTCAGTGAAAACCGTGAACAAAAGGTCGTGAAGCATCGTTTAGCTCTGATAACCATAAGAAAGATTTTTTGGAACCAGTTTTTTGGTTTGAAAAATTCGGACTTATTTCAAAGAGTAGCTGGTTGAACACTGTTTATTCGTTTTCACACCTATTTAAAGAGTCTGGGATCAGGCTCTTTTTTTGCATTTAAGTGATAAGTAGAAGATTGACTTTTTTGAATGTAATAAAAAAAACACTTACGAGAAAATGATAAATATGCTACGATACTTTTCGTGACAAATTTAAAGGAGTGGTATAGTTGCCTACAAACAAAAAAGAAGGAATTATTTTTACATCACTAATGTGTTTTCTCATGGTCTTAGGAATGAGTGTGTATAATCTCTGGCTTCATGGGGATTTATATTTTTCAAATCTATTGATTGGTTTAGTTCCAGGATTCATCGTGGCGTTTATTCTAGATGTTTTTATTGTTGGTGTGATTGCGAAAAAAATAGCTTTCAAGTTGCCAGTAAATTCAGAAAGTAAATTTCAAATGATCGTAACGATTTCTTGTCTGATGGTCCTAGGAATGGTTACCTGTATGTCGTTGTTTGGTGTTGTGATTGAGCAGGGAATACCTGACCAATTACTTTCAGCGTACCTTACTGCATGGAAAATGAATGTGATTGTTGCATTGCCTTTGCAATTACTAATCGTAGGTCCCATCTCTCGATTGGTATTAAGCACGATCCAAAACTAAAAAGATCTTTTAGATTATAAAAAAAGAGGATGCGACTTGTATAGCATCAAGAGATAAAAGAACTTGCCTAAAATTGCGTATACGCTTATTAGGAAGTTTCGTTTATTTTTTGAATGAGCTACTTCAGTCACATGCTCTTTTTTTTAAGAACGATTAATCAAAAAATGTTTGCATCATTTCACGAACCTGTGTACACCATTGTAGTTCTTGCTGGCAAAGTAAAATTCTTCGTTGAATAACGACATAACGTCCAAATTCCTCTTTTTTATTTACTGAAAGATCTGCTAGTTTTGCTTGGTTTTTTTGCATGATTTTGTTTAATTGTTGTTCTCTTGTAAATAAAAGACCCGTCGCTGTTGTTTTATCTAAGGTAGAAAAAGCGTACAGTTTGGCTAAAAATTCATCTTTTTGAGTAGGAGCAGGGGTCTCTTCTTTGATCCATTCTTCTACGATTGCTTTTCCTTCATTGGTGAGGGTATAAATTTTTTTCTGCGAATGTTCTTCGATTTCCATGACAGAAATATAACCTTTCTGGTCTAATTTAGCCAGTGTCGTGTAAATCTGACTGTGGTGAGCTTCCCAGAAAATGGTGATTAATTGTTTTAGTTCATAACCGGAACGAGGTTTAGACAAAAGAACGCATAATAAGATATAGGCTAAAGTATTCATACGATACCTCCTGACTGATTTTCTCTTATTATAGCATATTTTTTATTTTTGTTTTTACATGTGCATATTGACATGTAAAATAAATCATGTATGATGCTAGATAGAGAAAGGAATGGGGAATTTGGAGAATCAAATAGAAATCAAAGAAGAACTAACAGAGAAAGGACAGGAACAAAGTAAAGGAAAGAATTCAGCGTTAGTAGTCGCTGCGACTTGTATGTTTGCATTTATGGGAGTCGGCTTAGTAGATCCCATTTTAAAAACGATTGCTGCTCAATTAGATGCAACACCTGCCCAAACGACATTATTATTTACGAGCTACATGTTGGTAACGGGAGTAGTGATGTTGTTTACAGGTTTTTTATCGAGTCGAATTGGTTTGAAAAAAACATTGATGGCAGGTTTGGTCATTATTGTTGTATTTGCTGGCTTAGGTGGATTATCCAATGATATTGGTACATTGATCGGATTGCGTGCTGGTTGGGGTGTAGGGAATGCTTTATTTGTTTCAACAGCACTTGCGACTATTGTAAGTATTTTAGTGGGGAACACTGAAAAAGCTATTATGATGTATGAAGCAGCACTAGGCTGTGGGATGGCTGTTGGACCATTAGTTGGTGGTATACTAGGAAGTGGCTCGTGGCGGTATCCTTTTTATGGAGTAGCTACGTTGATGTTTATTGGCTTTTTAGCATTGGCGATCCTTCTTCCAGAGGCAGGAAAACCACAAAGGAAGGTTGGTTTTTGGGAAGGGGTCAAGGCGTTAAGTAATCACAAATTGCGTTCCGTTGGTCTGATTGCCTTATTATATAATTTTGGTTTCTTTACGTTACTTGCCTATGCACCATTCTTATTAGTGGGGTATAGTGAGTTAGAGGTCGGTTTTGTTTTCTTTGGTTGGGGCGTTTTATTAGCAATTGCTTCGATTTTTGTCGCACCTGTACTAGAACAAAAATTCACTACTTACCGAACGATTTTAGCAGCGTTTGTTTTCTTTATTATTTGTTTGGCGTTACTAGGTGCCGGTTCAACTATCCAAATTTTAGTGCCAATCAGCATTGTACTTTCAGGTTTTTTCCAAGGGATCATCAATACATTATTGACAACGATTGCTATGGAGATACCAGGTTTACCAAGAAATGTGGCTTCTTCAAGTTATAGCTTTGTTCGTTTCTTTGGTGGGGCATTAGCGCCATTTATTGCAGGGAACATTGGCGAAAAACTAGGTGAAAGTTATGCTTTTTATTTTGCTGCGATCATTGTCGTAATTAGTGTCTTTTGTATTATCCATCATCAAAATTATTTTGTAACAGATGAAGATCAATAAAAATGAGGTTTTGAAAGAAAGAATAAAAAACGAAAAAAATAGTTAATGACGAATCAATAAAACCTTGAATTTCACATACTGTGTTTCAAGGTTTTTTTTCTGTTATTTGTGACGTTCGATCTACAGTTCTGGTAACTGATATCGTGAGAGGGTTTATTTTTAACATGTGTTTCAACGAAAAAGGTCAATGAATACACTGTTTTTGCCATAAATCATGTTATGATGAGAATAAGACACAGCCAGTAAAAAGTGAGGAAAAGCGATGATTGAAGAATATTTCAAAGAAGTAGGTATCACGTTGGTTGAACTTCCCATCGAGTTGGTGGATGATCGACCCGTTTATGGTGGTTATCTAAAAGAGCTGCCTGTAATCAATGCGACAGGAGAATCTCGAAAAATCATGCACCAGAAACTAGCGAGTATGTATCAAGCCTATCGTGAACAACTACTTACAGATATGGAAATAGAAAAAGAAAAAACAATGAATCTGTCGACAGAAGAATTGTTAAGATATTATGATGGTGAGACATTCGATGGGTTTGCCATTTTTGCTAACGATAATGAAGATCATCTTGGCTAAAATAAGCTATTATCGACTTGAAGTTACGCTTAATGCGTTTCTTTTAGTCGATAATAGCTTATTTCAATCATTGCAGTTATGAGGCATTCTAGTTAAAGCGCTTGGGTAAATTATTTTTGTTTAATTGATATTTGAAAGACAAATGGAAAATCCCGGCAATCAATAAAGTGATCGTATAAGCAATCGAATGGTGGAACGCTAGATTGTAATTGATCACAGCTAAAATGCCTAAAGCGAGCATATAACTAACATGTAGCCTTTGAACAATGCCTTTAGGACCAATTTTTTGAAGATAAACTTGCCATTTTTCCTGAGTGGGATTAAAATTTCTTTTTTTTATTTGGAAAAAAGTGGCTAAAATCATCACTCCTATAAAGGCAGCGATGTTTAAAGAAATCAAGTATACTAAAAATATCGTGAAAATTTCGAACATAAAAGTAACCTTTCTAACTAAAAAACTTTTCAAGAATCAAAAAATAAAGAAAAATTTTGTCATATTTTTATTGTGAAGACTAAAATGTTTCGTGTGAAACATTTTAGCGGATTTGACCTTCGCCGTAAATGATATATTTCGTAGAGGTCAGTTCATTCAATCCCATCGGACCTCGAGCATGTAATTTCTGAGTAGAAATACCGATTTCAGCACCAAAACCAAAAACAGCTCCGTCAGTAAAACGAGTTGAGGCATTCACATAAACCGCAGCGGCGTCCACTTCGTTCAAGAAACGTTGGCTTGCTTGGTAACTATCCGTAACGATGGCTTCAGAATGTTTTGTATTATGGCGATTGATATGGTCGATCGCTTCATCTAAAGAATCAACGACTTTCACAGCCAGAATATAGTCTAGATATTCCGTATCCCAATCAGCTTTTTCTGCAAGGGTTGCGGTTTCTAAATATTCCATGGCACGCGTATCTGCACGTAGAGAAACCCCATGTTCTACTAATGCTTTTTCAATAACAGATAAAAAGAAAGGGGCGATCTCTGAATGGATCAACAATGTTTCTGCAGCATTACAAACAGATGGACGAGAAGCTTTTGCATTGACGATGATATTCGTTGCCATGGTCAACTGAGCATCTTTATCGATATAAATATGGTTGTTACCAGTGCCAGTCTCAATGATTGGGACTGTGGCTTGTTCCTTCACTCTTCTGATCAAATTTGCGCCGCCTCGAGGAATCAACACATCTAAGTACTCTGTTAATTTCATTAATTCAGCAGCCGTTTCATGAGATGTATCGTCCACAAATTGAACAGCGTAAGGAGACAGGCCAGCATCAGTTAACGTTTGTTGCAGAAGCTTCACTAATAATTGATTGGAAAAGAAAGCTTCCTTTCCGCCTCTAAGAATAACGGCATTTCCTGATTTAAAAGCCAAACTGGCTGCATCAGTCGTCACATTCGGTCTAGATTCATAAATGATTCCGATGACACCAAGTGGGACACGTTTTTTTCCAATCAGTAACCCATCAGCATTCTTCCACATTTGTTCTACTTTTCCAATTGGATCCTCTAATGAAGCAATTTTACTGATTTCTTCAGCCATATCATGGATACGCTCAGGCGTTAAGCGTAAGCGGTCAAGCATCGTTTCGCTCATCTGATTTTCGGTTGCTTGCTCTAAATCTTTCTGATTGGCTTCAAGTATCGCTCCCTGATTTTTTTTGAGCATCAATGCCATCTGTTTGAGAAGGTCATTTTTCTGTTCTGTACTCATCAAAGCAAGGGTTTGGGCGCTTTGTTTTGCATTTTTTCCAAGTTGATTTAAATCAGTCATACGTGTTCCTCCTTAAATAAGGTTCCAAGTTCTTTACCGGCTAAAAGATCGAAGATAATGGTAGGATTTTTTCCGTTTGCCAGGATCATTGTACTGTTGGCTTCAAAAATACGTAATGCTGCTTGTAACTTACTAGCCATTCCTCCTGTTCCAAAGGTGCTGCCAGCACCACCCGCTTGTGCCATTAAACACTCGTCAATGACCGAAACAGTTTGATACATCTTTGCATCTGGATTTTTTGAAGGATCGGCGGAATAAAATCCGTCAATATCAGATAAAACAATTAATAAATCTGCTGTGATCAATTTTGTAACGATCGCAGATAGTTGATCATTATCACCAAATTTCGTTGTATGTTCAAGTTCATCGACTGCTACAGTATCATTTTCATTAACGATCGGGATGGTTCCCATTGCTAATAACTGTTCAAGTGTGTTGATCACATTGACTCGACTTTGAGGAAAGTCAATCACATCCCGAGTAACGAGGATTTGAGCTGTTTGCTGATTGTAAACACTGAAACGTTGATTATAAATGTTCATCAATTCTGCCTGTCCGATCGCAGCAATTGCTTGTTGTTCCGGGATCGTTGTGGGGCGTGTAGCTTGATTCATTTTGTGCATCCCGACACCAACAGCGCCGGATGAAACTAATACGACTTCTTTCCCTTGATTCCGAAGATCAGACAAGACAAAGGCAAGCTGATCAATCGCAGCGAGGTTGATGTTTCCATTGGGATAGATTAAAGTACTCGTTCCCACTTTAATAACAATTCGTTTGGCTTTTGTAACTTCTTTTCGCATGTGACACCTCTAACTAAATACACGTTTTGATTTCGTTCTATTCTACTTGTTTTACACCATAAAGTCATGTATAAAATTTATTTTTTTATGACAGCAGTATTTTATTCATCTTAACATAAATTAATGAAGAATTTTTTAAGTCGTCCTTTTGGTATCATGAATATGGTAAAATAAATATAGTCTATTTTGGGAGGAAATTCGGTGAGAAAAAGAGGATTTGAAGTTATTTCAACATATGCACAACAAAAGATACAATTACCTCAACGAGCAACTCATCATGCTGCTGGATATGATTTTGAAGCGGCAGAAGATATTGTTATTCCAAGTATTTGGAAAGCTGGATTAAAACAAGGGATAACAGCTCTTTCAGAGGTATTGAAAAATGAAGAAACAACAGTCGACGAGAAAAAATTAAAACCAGTTCTTGTTCCTACTGGGATCAAAGCCTATATGGGAGAAGATGAATTTTTACAGTTAGCCAATCGTTCAAGTAATCCGTTGAAGCGTTTTTTAGTTTTAAGTAACGGAGTAGGTGTCATTGATAGTGATTACTATAATAATGATGCAAATGAAGGGCATATCATGTTCCAATTTACTAATTTTGGTTTGAAGGATGTTGTCATCAAAAAAGGTGAGCGAATTGGACAAGGAATTTTCTTGCCATTCTTAAAAGCAGATCAAGACCAAACAGAACAGGCCCGTAAAGGTGGCTTTGGTTCATCAGATGTATAACCATTCAAGGTTTATTTAATTCAAAAATAATTATTTAAAGGAGGCGGGACAATGGCAAAAAAAGCGAAAGTCCAGTTTGTTTGCCAAAATTGTGGCTATGTTTCGCCTAAATTCTTAGGGCGTTGCCCAAATTGCGGGAAATGGAACACGATGGTCGAGGAAATCGAGCAAGATACGACTGACCGTAGAACACGAACAAGTTTGACTGGAGAAAAAGCCAAACCAACGAAAATTGCAGAAGTGATTCCTAAAAAGGAACCACGAGTCAAAACAAAATTAGATGAATTGAATCGAGTTTTGGGTGGGGGCGTAGTTCCGGGGTCAATGATTTTGATTGGTGGCGATCCAGGCATTGGTAAATCCACATTACTTTTACAAGTATCCCAACAATTAGCTGATATCGGCGGGAAAGTATTATATGTTTCTGGAGAAGAAAGTGCAGAACAAATTAAATTACGTGCCGAGCGTTTGGGCTCAATCAATACAGAATTTTACTTGTATGCTGAAACTGATATGAATGAAATTAGCCGTGCCATCGAACAGATTTCACCAGATTATGTGATCATTGATTCGATTCAAACGATGACACAACCTGATATTACGAGTGTAGCAGGGAGTGTCAGTCAAGTGAGAGAAACGACTGCTGAGTTGTTGAAAATAGCGAAAACAAATGGGATTGCGATTTTTATCGTAGGACATGTAACGAAAGAAGGATCGATTGCGGGTCCACGTATGCTTGAACATATGGTTGATACTGTTTTGTATTTTGAAGGAGAACAGCATCATAGTTTTCGTATTTTGAGAGCAGTAAAGAATCGATTTGGTTCAACAAATGAAATTGGTATATTTGAAATGCATGAACATGGATTAGAAGAAGTTGCGAATCCTTCCCAAATCTTTTTGGAAGAACGATTAGAAGGAGCAACAGGCTCAGCGATTGTTGTGGCGATGGAAGGTACCCGCCCAATTTTAGTGGAAATCCAAGCACTGGTAACACCAACAATGTATGGAAATGCTAAACGAACCACTACTGGCTTAGATTTTAACCGAGTATCATTGATCATGGCAGTTCTCGAAAAACGAGCAGGCTTACTGTTGCAGAATCAAGATGCTTACTTAAAAGCAGCAGGTGGGGTAAAATTAAATGAACCAGCCATTGATTTAGCGATTGCTGTGAGTATTGCTTCCAGTTACAAAGAAAAAGGGACACAACCGACAGAATGTTTTATTGGCGAAATCGGGTTGACGGGCGAAATTCGTCGTGTCAGTCATATTGAACAGCGTGTCAAAGAAGTACAAAAGCTGGGTTTCACAAAAGTTTATTTGCCAAAGAACAATCTAGGAGGGTGGAATCCTCCGACTGGCATTGAAGTCGTAGGTGTCGCTACCTTGGCGGAAACGTTAAAACGTGTCTTTCGTTAAAAATAGTAAAATTAAAGAAATGGAGGAAAGAGTATGCAAAAACGTGTCATCACCTTGCTGATGATTATTGTCGGTGCCAGCTTAGGTATTTCTTTTTTACCAATGGCTTGGCAGACAATTGGTCAGCAAACAAATGGATGGCTGAATAATACATTTACCAATAGCCTGTTAGGTGCACTTATTTTCTTTTTATTGTCTTTGCTATTGGCAAAACATATCTCAGCTGTTATCAAGCAAATTGAGGAAAAATTAAGTGAGGTTAGTTTAACTTACCTATTGTTTGGTGCAATTGGTGGGATTATCGGGCTAACTTTAGGTGTAATTATTTCAACGCCACTATATAATTTGAAAATTCCGTTTGTAAATAGTGTTCTTCCCATCTTATTAATGGTTATTTTAGGCTATTTAGGATTCAGGATGGGAACCACTCGAATCGATGAATGGAAAAAAATCTTTGGTTCAAGAAACAAGAAAGTGGAACAAGAAACACCTAGTCAAGTGGAGAGCCAAATACTGGAACGGAAATTAGGCGAGAACTTTCATAAATACAAGATCTTAGATACTAGCGTGATTATTGATGGACGAATCTATGACATCACCAAAACTGGTTTTTTAGAAGGCACACTGATGATTCCGAATTTTGTGCTTTATGAATTACAGTATATTGCTGATTCTGGCGATAGCCTAAAACGTGTTCGCGGACGCCGCGGGCTGGATATCCTCAATGCTTTGCAAAAAGAAGAAGGAATCTCTGTTGAAATGTATGACGGTGATTTTGAAGATATCACTGAAGTGGACAGCAAATTGATCAAATTAGCGAAACTTTTAGATGGTGTCATCGTGACAAATGATTATAACTTAAATAAAGTCTCAGAGTTTCAAAATGTACCAGTGTTGAATATCAATGCTTTAGCGAATGCAGTAAAACCGGTAGTTATTCCAGGTGAAAACATGAATGTTTTAGTCGTAAAAGCAGGAACAGAACGTCAACAAGGGGTTGCTTATCTCGATGATGGCACCATGGTGGTCGTGGAAGATGGACAGCATTATATGAACGAACATATCGAAGTGGTTGTTACAAGTGCCTTACAAACAGCTGCCGGGCGGATGATTTTTGCAAAACCAGCCCATGCAGGTCGTGGGATCGATAATAAAGACAATAAAAAAGAAACTGAAAAAAGTAAACATGCTTAACGAAAGAAAAATCGGAATATGAGTATAAAAAGTAGCCAACTGGTAAGGAAATTCAACCAGTTGGCTTTACTATTTCCCATATTAAAGGTAAAATTTGTGCTGAGTGGCTTTCATTTTAATGAAAAAGCCTTTAAGAAATATGAGGATGTAAAACAGAACATGTTTTTCGTGTTTTGTCTCATATTTTAAAGTCTAGTTTGAAAGAAGAGGAAGAAAATGACGAAAGTACGCGTACGCTATGCACCAAGTCCAACTGGGCACTTACATATTGGGAATGCTCGAACAGCATTGTTCAATTATCTATTTGCTCGCCACAACGATGGAGACTTTATTATTCGTATTGAGGACACAGACCAAAAACGAAACATTGAAGATGGTGAAAAGAGCCAATTGGAAAATTTGGCTTGGTTAGGTATCGATTGGGATGAATCTCCTGAAAATCCTGGAGAATATGGTCCTTATCGTCAATCTGAAAGAAAAGAAATTTATCAGCCTTTGATTGATCAACTTCTTGCAAGTAATCGGGCATACAAATGTTACTGTACAGAAGAAGAGTTAGAAGCAACTCGTGAAGAACAACGTGCACGTGGAGAAATGCCTCATTATGCGGGTACTTGTGCAAATCTAACACCAGAAGAACAAGCAGAAAAAGAAGCGCAAGGGATTGAACCAGTGATCCGATTCCGTGTACCACGTAATACGGAATATGCGTTCAAAGATATGGTCAAAGGGGATATCACCTTTGAATCAGATAATATCGGTGGCGACTATGTCATTCAAAAACGTGATGGTATGCCAACATATAACTTTGCTGTAGCTGTAGATGATCATATGATGAAGATTACTCATGTCTTACGTGGGGATGACCATATTGCAAATACACCTAAACAATTGATGATCTATGAAGCTTTTGGTTGGACACCACCAACATTCGGTCACATGACATTGATCATCAATACAGAAACTGGGAAAAAACTAAGTAAACGTGATGAATCGATTTTACAATTTATCGAACAGTATCGTGAATTAGGTTACTTACCAGAAGCAATGTTCAACTTTATTGCATTATTAGGTTGGTCACCAGTAGGCGAAGACGAAATTTTCAACCAAGAAGAATTGATCAACATGTTTGATCCAAATCGTTTGAGTAAATCACCTGCAGCCTTCGATGCGAAGAAATTACAATGGGTGAATAACCATTACATGAAAGAAATGGATTTAGATAAGTTAACAGACATGTGTTTGCCTTACTTGATCGCTGACGGTCGAGTACAAGAAAATCCTGATGAAAAAACGATCGAATGGGTCAAAAGAATCGTTAGTCTGTATCAACCACAAATGAGTTACGCAGCTGAAATCGTAGAAGCTTCTTCCTTATTCTTCAATGAACATCCTGTATTGAACGATGCGGCTAAAGAAGTATTAGCAGGCGAAACTGTTCCACTTGTTCTTAATGCGTTTAAAGCACAACTAGAACAAATGGAAGTCGTGGATGCCCCAACCGTAAAAGCAGCAATCAAAGCTGTCCAAAAAGAAACTGGCGTTAAAGGTAAAAATCTTTTCATGCCAATCCGAGTAGCTGTTTCAGGACAAATGCACGGACCAGAATTACCAGATACGATCGAATTGCTTGGTCGTGAAAAATCATTAGCACATTTAAATCAAGTCATCAACTAAACACGATGAACAGAAAGAAGTAAGTAATCATTGATCTCAAGAGAGGTGACGGGTGGTGGAAGTCACTGATCGATGTTTACTGAAATGCCTCTGGGAGTGGTTTCGGCGAGTGAAATAGACACATCTCTTTGTGACGAATTTCAGGTAGTCGAGAACGTATAAGCTTACGTTAACAGCTAGAGGTAATCATATCTGATTATAAATAAAAGTGGAACCACGCCAATTAGCGTCTTTTAATAAGGAAACTTGTTAAAGGCGCTTCTTTATTTGTCAGAGAACTACATAAATTATTGAGAGGAAGGAGCGATGACGATGGGGTGGTTTGCCCGAGCGGTAGAGGCAGCTAAAAAAAATGACCCGGCTGCTCGTTCAACATTAGAAATCGTTTTGACATATCCAGGGTTTCATGCCTTATTTTGGCATCGGGTGTCACATTACTTATATCAGCATAAACTTTACTTGCTGGCAAAAATCAATGCACAATTTTGGCGATTTATAACAGGAATCGAGATACATCCTGGAGCCCAGATCGGACAAGGTGTTTTTATCGATCATGGGATGGGGATCGTGATTGGAGAAACCGCAGAGGTCGCTGATGATGTAGTTCTTTTTCATGGAGTTACGTTAGGTGGTACAGGTAAAGAAACGGGCAAAAGGCATCCCACAGTGAAACAAGGGGCAATGCTTTCTGCCAATGCTCAAATATTAGGACCGGTCACGATTGGGAAACATACGAAGATTGGTGCCGGTGCAGTCGTTTTAAAAGACATTCCAGATTATGCTACAGCCGTGGGGGTTCCTGCAAAAGTAGTACGGATTAATGGAGAAAAAGTGAGGAGATCAGAATGATAAAAATTTACAATACATTGACTAGACAAAAAGAGGAATTTGTACCGATTCAAGCAGGAAAAGTCGGTATGTACGTGTGTGGTCCGACTGTTTATAACTATATTCATATTGGAAATGCCCGCAGCACGATTGCTTTTGACACGATTCGACGCTACTTTGAATATCGGGGATATCAAGTCGATTATGTTTCCAATTTCACTGATGTAGATGATAAAATCATTCGTGCTGCTAATGAATTAGGGATCACGGCGCCAGAAGTAGCCAACCGTTTTATCCAAGCATTTGAAGAAGATACCAAGGCGTTGAATGTGGAGCCAGCTACTGCGCATCCTCGTGTGATGGAACATATGTCAGATATTATTTCTTTCATCCAAGTATTGATCGAAAAAGGTTATGGATATGAATCAAATGGCGATGTCTACTACCGTACAAGAAAATTTCCAACCTATGGACAACTTAGTGATCAATCGATTGATGAGTTAGAAGTGGGCGCGAGTCAACGGACGGGAGCAGAACAAAGTCAGAAAGAAGATCCGCTTGATTTTGCACTATGGAAAAAAGCAAAACCTAATGAGATCTCTTGGGATTCTCCATGGGGACCCGGACGTCCAGGATGGCATATCGAATGTTCCGTTATGGCAACGAAACATTTAGGGGAAACAATTGATATCCATGGTGGTGGGCAAGATTTAGAGTTTCCACATCATGAAAATGAGATTGCCCAAAGCGAAGCAAAAACGGGAAAGAAATTTGCCAATTATTGGATGCACAATGGTTACGTCACGATTGGCGATGATGATCAGAAAATGAGTAAATCATTAGGTAACTTTATTACTGTCCATGAAATGATCCAAACGGTAGATCCACAAGTGTTACGCTTCTTCATGGCAACAACTCAATATCGCCGACCGATTCGTTATAGTGAGGCAACGATGAAGGAAGCAGCGACAAACTTGCAACGCTTAAGAAATACATTTGATAATCTTAAATTCCGCCTAGCAACAGCAGAAAAATCTCTGGCGGATGACACAAAGTATTTAGCTGAGCTTGAACAAATCGAACAACGCTTTATTGAAGAAATGGACGACGATTTTAATGCTGCGAATGGAATTACCGTCGTTTATGAATTGGCAAAATGGTTAAACACGTATTTGGAGAAAACAACTGTTTCAGCGGATGTTCTAGCAAAAGGGGAAGCATTATTTACCCAATGGTTGGCTATTTTTGGTATTTTATTTACATCTGAGGAATTACTTGATGAAGAGATCGAGCAGTTGATCGAAGAACGTACGCAAGCAAGAAAAAATCGTGATTTTGCCCGTAGTGACGAAATCCGTGACCAATTAAAAGAAAAAGGGATCTTGCTTGATGACACACCGCAAGGAACTCGTTGGAGAAGAGAAGCATGAAAGACTATACACAATTAAACGGACTAGCTTTAGCTTATGTAGGGGATGCCATCTATGAGATCTATATTCGTGACTATTTGATCGAACAAGGGGCGACTAAACCGAATAAACTTCATAAAGCAGCCACGAATTATGTTTCAGCAAAAGCACAAGCTTATCTGATTAAAGAGATGCTAGAAGAAAAATTGATGACACCAGAAGAAGAAACTTTTTATCGTCGTGGTAGAAATGCCAAAAGTCATACAAGTGCAAAAAATGCAGATGTCACAACTTATCGAATTGCCACAGGTTTTGAAGCTTTGATGGGGTATCTGCATTTGACGAAACAAACAGAACGGTTAGAAGAATTAATTGAATGGTGTATCCAGAAAGTCGGTGAAAAAAATGGGTAGAGAACAAAAAGAACGTCATTATAACAAACGTAAAAAAGCAACGAAACAGCCAATGAACGCTTCATCACAGAAAAAATCGCAAAAAAAGCGAAACCATTATGACACTTCCTATGAACCTGTAGTTGGGGAGAAAAAAGAGGAAGCAATCGAAGATAATTTTGTCTTTGGTCATCATGCAGCAGTAGAAGCCTTACAACAAGGTAGAGGGAATAAGTTATTTTTACAAGAGGACTCACGGGGAGAAAAAACCGAAGAGTTAAAGAACATTGCTAGAGATCAAGCTGTACCAGTTAAATGGGTACCAAAACAAAAATTAGATACATTAAGTGATCATGGTGTACACCAAGGAGTAGTCTTAGCGATTACCCCGTATGAATATTTATCCTTAGACCAGCTTCTTCAGCAAACCAAAGAAAAAACAGAAACACCTTTCTTTGTCATTTTAGATAGTATTGAAGATCCTCACAATTTTGGTTCGATCCTACGAACAGCGGATGCAAGTGGGGTAGACGGCGTAATCATTCCTAAGCATCGGGCGGTAGGCATTACGCCAATCGTCACAAAAACCTCTACTGGAGCAGTCGAACATGTACCTGTAGCACGAGTGACCAATCTTGTTCAAGCGGTCCAACAACTAAAAGAAGCCGGTTTTTGGGTTTTTGGGACAGATATGGATGGTACAAATTTCCAAAAATGGAATGCAAAAGGCGCTATTGCTTTAGTGATTGGTAACGAAGGACGAGGAATGAGTCCTGGATTGAAAAAAGAAATGGACGAACTTTTGACCATTCCAATGGTCGGTCACGTTCAAAGTTTGAATGCGAGTGTTGCTGCTGGATTGTTGATGTATCAAGCTTTTTCTCAACGTCAAGGAGAGTGATCAGATGAAAAAGCAGCTCCTAATTGTTGATGGTTATAACATGATCGGTTCTTGGCCAGAACTCGTTTTGTTGAAAAAACAAGAAAAGATGGCGGATGCTAGAGAAGCTTTGTTGCATCGTTTGTCAAATTATGCCAAATACGAAGGAATTGAAGTGATAGTTGTTTTTGATGCACAATTGGTTCCAGGCATTCAGCAAAACTACAAGAAATACCAATTAGAAGTCGTCTTCACAAAAGAAGATGAAACGGCAGATAGTTATATTGAACGTATTGCTGGCCAATTGAATGATCGTTTAACGCAAGTAACTGTTGCCACGAGTGACTTAGCCGAGCAATGGATGATCTTTTCACAAGGGGCTTTGCGGACTTCTGCCTATGAATTATATAAAACGATCCAGAAAACAGAGAAAAACATTGCACAAGATAATATAAATATGCAATTTGATAATTTTCGTCGTAATTCGCCTTGGAGTAAAGAACAATTAGAAAAATTGTCCCAAAAGTTAGACGATTTAATGCGAAAAGATAGATAACACAGTTATATGATTAGTCAATCGGATGATTGATGGTAAGATTCCTCCATAATCGAAAGAGATGGAGGAATTATTTTATGTCTGAGGAGTTATTGCGCGCCGCACGTGACGGTGATGAAGAAGCATTCGCTATCCTATATCAAAAATATTTTCCACTTTTGTTACGTTTAAAAAATATGTACTACCTAAGAAATTATGTGTATGAAGATTGGGAACAAGAAGCAAGGATCGCCTTATACCAAGCTTTAAAGACTTATGAAAATAACAAAGGCGTTAGCTTTGGCAGCTATTATAAAAGCATTATCAGTAATCAAATTTATTCATTATTAAGAAAACAAAATGCCCTGAAACGTAGAGACCAAAAAGATGAATTATCGATTGATCAGAAGATTGAAACAGAAGGTCCGGACTTTTTAGCAGAAATCACTACTCAAGAACCACTTGCGATGCAACGATTACTGTTAAATGAAGCCATTGAAGATTGTGAAATCAAATTTTCAAAAAAGGAAGCAAAAATATTTTATTATTATATGCAAGGAACCGATTTCAAGAGGATGGCAGAGGAACTTTCAATGGATGTCAAACAAGTCAAGAGTGCGTATAGCCGTGTGAAATTTAAAATAAAACAACATCTCAAAAATTATCATGAGGAATAATTTATAAAATTATTAATGTTTTTCTTATTTGTTTTTATTGCATTTCTTTTTTTTATATGGTAAACTTGGAAATTTTTAGAAAGTGTGGTATATTGGGTAATGAGGTGAACTGTATGCCAACAACTTTAGCTACAATCAAAAAAGATTTAGAAGGTCGTATCGGCAGCCCAATCATGCTGGTTGCTCAGACAGGAAGAAAGCGTCAAACAGAACGCCGAGGCGTTTTAACAGAAACCTATCCTTCAGTATTCGTTGTTGATTTGGATCCTGAAGAAAATTCTTTTGAACGAGTATCGTATAGCTATTCAGATGTACTTACTCGAACAGTCGAGATTGAATTTTTAACTGAAGCAGTTTAAAAAGCAAGCGAGCCTAGTTTTTTATAAGGTTCGTTTGCTTTTTTGTTTGGAAATAGGTATGCTGAAAAAAAGAGAATTGGAGGCACTTTCAAATGGAACATTATGTAAAAAAATTTGCAGATTTGACCACTCAAGAATTTTATGAGATTGTCAAAGAACGCATTGCTGTTTTTGTCGTAGAACAAAATTGTCCCTACCAAGAAGTGGATGAAATTGATAGCCAAGCTTGGCATACGTATTTCAAAGATGAAGCAGGGAAAATTTCTGCTTATACACGTATTTTTGAAGAAGATGGAACCATTCATTTTGGTCGAGTGTTGGTCAATAGTGAGCATCGTAAAGAAGGGTTGGGACGTAAGATCGTGCAACGTACGATGGAAGTGATTGAAGCCAATTACCCGCAACGACCGATCGTCATTGGGGCGCAAGTCTATCTTCAATCTTTTTATGAGTCATTTGGATTCGAGGCCATTTCAGATGTTTATTTAGAAGATGACATTCCCCATATCGATATGAAAAAATCGAGCTAAAGTGATCATGAAGATTAAGTAGCGCAATACAAAAAAGAACAGTTACAGTGAAAACTGATAGCTGTTCTTTTTTGTATCATTTAGTTTTCTTTATTTTTCAGTTGTCTGATCAACGGTTGCTTGTGTAGTTGGTCGTCCGTTGTTTTCTGCTGTTTGTTGTGCAAGTAGATCACGAATGTCGCTCAAATAATCTTCAGCAGTTGGTTTGGCAGGTGCTTCTTCTGTTTCTTTTTCAGGACGTAATCTTTTAGCGTGGTTGGCTGCTTTCACCACTAAGAATAAGACAAACCCTGTAATAATAAATGTTATGATTGCACTAATAACATTGCCGAAAGCAAACGTAACTCCTTTAGTAGGTGACCAGTCCAAGATAGAAAGGGCGCCTTCCAAATCAGACGTGCCAGTAATCATCGCTACAACCCAGCCTACAAGAGGTGTGATCAAACCTTGAACGATCTGATTGACAATGCTAGTAAATGCACTCCCGATAACAACCCCAACGGCTAAATCTAATACGTCGCCACGCATAATAAACTCTTTAAATTCTTTAATCATTTTTCTCCTCCTCTCATTTATCCTTAGTATAACGAAGAATAAAAAAATATAAAAACGACATGCATTTATGGCTAAGGTCTGTCGTTCAAGTACTTATATGCTATACTAGAAGGTGACTCTTAAGTGATGCAAGAGAGAATCAAAGCAGTAAAAAATAGTAGCCACATATTCTTTTATCCTCCAAGATAAAATCAACCATGTCGGAGAACGAACTGCTAATAAAGGAGCATGTACTATGACATATCAACTGGCAGAGGGTGTAAACCTCCACGTCTTGCAAACAAAACAATATAAAACGGTTCGTATCTTTGTTCGCTTTACTACGCGTTTAAAAAAAGAAGTCATCACGAAACGTTCCCTTTTAAGTAGCTTGTTAGAAACGAACAGTTTAAATTATCCTGACCAGACTCAGTTAAGTGCAAAATTGGCGGATCTTTATGGTGCTAGTTTTGGAACGTCCGTGAGAAAAAAAGGCAATCTTCACTGGTTGGATGCTAGCATCAACTTTGTCAATGGCAAGTATATCAACGATACCAGCATTTTAAACCAAGCTGTTGCTTTTTTGAAAGAAGTTCTCTTTTATCCAAACATTACGGGAGAAAAATTTGATCCAGCCACTTTTGCTTTAGAAAAAAACAATTTGAAACTTTATTTAGAGAGCTTAAATGAAGACAAGCAAACGATGGCTTCACTGGCGCTTCAAGAGTTGTATTTTGATCAGTCGGAGGCGCAGAAAATACCAAGTTTTGGAACAATCGAAGATCTAGATGAACTCACAGCTGAAGTGTTAGCTGACTATTATCATCAGATGATCACAGAAGATCAGATCGATATCTTCGTAGTGGGAGATGTCTCTCCTGCAGAAGTCCAAGCAGCTTTTAGTGAATGGGCATTTCCAGAGCGAGAAAGATTACACCCGGAAATTTTTTATAGCCAACCGCAAGAAAATATCATCAAAGAACGACAGATCGAAGAACCAGTGACTCAGGCGAAATTAAATTTGGCTTATCAAACCAATGTCTATTATGACCAACCGGATCGTTTTTCATTGATGGTCTTCAATGGATTATTTGGCGGTTTCCCACACTCTAAATTATTTATGAATGTTCGTGAAAAAGAGAGCCTAGCTTACTATGCTTCCAGCAGCATTGATACTTTTCGTGGATTCCTAAGTGTACAAACAGGAATTGATGGACGTAAACGTAACCAAGTATTGCATCTGATCCATGAACAATTAGAAAGTCTACGAAATGGGGAAGTCACAGAACTTGAATTGACACAAACTAAGGCCATGTTACGAAACCAATATCTATTATCATTAGATGCCCCGCAAGTAGCTGTCGAGACTGCCTATTTAGAGAATTGGTTGCCAGAAACGAAATTAACAGATGACGAATGGTTAAAACGGATGGAAAAAGTAACGGTCGAAGACATCCAAAAAATAGCTCGACAAATCGAGTTGCAGGCAATTTTCTTTTTAGACGGAGGTACAACAAATGAATAAAACAGAATATGATCAAATCAACGAAACACTGTACCATGAAGTATTACCAAATGGTTTGACTGTTTATTTATTACCTAAAAATGATTACCATAAGACATATGGTTTATTTAGTACAAATTACGGTTCGATCGATAATGAATTTATTCCATATGGTTCAGATAAAAAGATAAAAGTTCCAGATGGTATTGCCCATTTCTTGGAACATAAATTGTTTGAAAAAGAGGATGGCGATGTCTTTCAATTATTTGGACAACAAGGGGCCTCAGCTAACGCGTTTACCAGTTTTACCAAAACAAGTTATTTATTTTCAACGACAGATCAAGTTGAAAAAAATTTGACGACTTTACTTGATTTTGTCCAAGCACCTTATTTTACGGAAGAAACTGTTAATAAAGAAAAAGGGATCATTGGACAAGAAATACAAATGTATGAAGATGATCCAAATTGGCGGATGTTTTTTGGCATTTTGAATAATTTATACCCTGAACATCCTTTGCATATCGATATAGCTGGCACAGTTGAAAGTATTGAAGCAATCACTGCTGATGATTTATACACGTGCTATCGGACATTTTATCAGCCAAGTAATATGGTCTTGTTCGTAGTAGGAAAATTAGAGCCGGAAAAGTTGATGGAATTGATTCGAACCAATCAAAATGCTAAGGATTTTCCACCAGCTCAAAAAATCGAACGTTATTTTCCTGACAATAATGGTGATATTATTGCGAAAAGCTCAATGCGCTCAGCAATCACTAGAGATAAGTTTGTCTTGGGAATCAAAGGGCTAGATGTTTTACCAGCAGAAGGGAAGGAATTATTGAGATACAAGACTGCTCTCAATCTTTTATTCCAATTGTTATTAGGGAATACTTCTCAAAATTATTTGAAAATGTACAATGATGGTTTAATTGATGACAGCTTCGGTTTTGAATTTAGTTTAGATCGAGAATTTCATTTTGCTGACTTTAGCGGAGACACGGATCAGCCAGAAAAAGCAGCTGAAAAAGTGAAAGAAATTCTTCTGCATTTTGAAGAGGATCAAGAACTGTCTGAAGAAAATCTAACATTGTTGAAGAAAAAGATGTTAGGACAATATTTCCAAACATTAAATTCACTGGAATACATTGCAAACCAATTCACGCAAAGCCTATTTGGGGATCAAACATTATTTGATTTACCAGAAATTATTGAATCCATTCAATTAGCAGATGTATTAAAAGTAGGTCGTTCTTTTATCAAAGAAGAAGCGTTCAGTGAGTTTTATATGCAGCCAAATGTCTGATATAGAAGTAGAGATGACGAATGGGAAAGTAGTTAAACTCTTAAATTTCGTTATAGAGTGCATTTAATGTTACCCTAAGATAACTTCGTTTATGGTATTCTTAAGAAGATAAAGAATAAAAAATGGGCGTTGGTGTATGGCGTATTACATTCTTAACGAAAAGGAACAATTAGACGACTAGCGTTTATACAATTGCTGGTTAGAATAAAAAGACTGGAGAAGATGAACGAGTGGCTTTTGAAACCATCGGAGAAACATTAAGGCAAGCTCGCCTAAATAAGAAAATATCTTTAGATGAATTACAGCAGATTACGAAAATTCAAAAACGTTATCTAGAAGCAATCGATAATGATGATTTTGATCAACTACCTGGAAAATTTTATGTTCGGGCATTTATTCGTCAATATGCAGAAGCTGTCGGTGAAGATGGCGATCATTTAGTTGATGTATTTGATGGGAAAAGCAAATTATCAGCTGGAGAAGTTGTCGCACGTCCTGAACCAGAAACAGTGAGTGGTTCGAGAAAAGCGATGCATCAGGAAGAAGCCAATCCAAGTAAGTTTTGGACAAGTCTACCGGTTATTTTACTTGGTTTAGTCGCTTTAGCAATTATTACTGTTGTGGGTTATATGACTTGGCAGGATCGAAAATCTGACCCGATTATTGATACAACGGCAACTTCAGTTTCGGTTGACGGTGCAATTACACAAACGACATCTAGCACTAAGAAAGAGCGTGAATCCTCTTCTTCAACAAGTACGACAACCACTTCAACAACACAAGAAGAGAAAAAGATGGCGATTACGGCTGGTGAAGACACAGGTAGTACGATCGCAGTGAATGTTACGGATGCGAAAAAACCTGTTACACTTGAATTTGCAGCGACTAACCGAATTTGGATCGGTGTATTAGTGGATAATGCCTATGTTTATCAAGGGACATTAGCAGCAAATGAAACACAAAGCACGCAATTACCGGAAACGGCAACCAATGCAACGATTCGATTAGGAGCTGCAAGTAATGCAACGGTTAAGATAAACGGGGAAGAAATCCCTGTTAATCCAGGAGCGAATAATCAAAATCCTAAAAATGTCACATTGACACTACAGTATGCAGAGTAAATCGCTTAAAATCACTTATAAGTAGAATGATGTGAAAAAAGAAAACAAGATAAGTACCTGGGAAGGCAGATTCATCTTAGGTGCTTATCTTTTTTCACGACTGCTGATAAAAACTGATCATTATCGGTGGAAAGTTTAGAACGAGTCACGTAGAATAGGGAAGAAAGGAGTCGATAGTGTGAATTTACCAAATAAATTAACTGTACTTAGAATTTGTATGATCCCGATTTTTATTTTAGTTGTCGGATTACCCTTAGATTGGGGACAAGTAACCGTAGGAACAACATCACTTGCTGTGACGCAATTAGTAGGAGCGATTATTTTTGCTTTAGCAAGTATTACCGATTGGCTCGATGGAAAAATTGCTCGTGCCAGAGGATTAGTCACCAATTTTGGAAAGTTTGCTGATCCATTAGCAGATAAAATGTTAGTGATGACCGCTTTTATCATGTTGGTGGGGCAAGGTAAGGCACCAGGATGGGTAGTTGCGATTATCGTTTGTCGAGAACTAGCTGTTACCGGTCTGCGACTATTGTTAGTCGAAGATGGGGAGGTCATGGCAGCAGCGTGGCCAGGAAAAGTAAAAACGGCTACGCAAATGGTGGCTATTATTTTGTTATTCATCAATAATATTCCATTTAATCTGATCAATTTACCGATGGATCAAATCATGCTGTATGCTTGTTTGATCTTCACGATTTATTCAGGTGTTGATTATTTTATGAAAAATAGTGGTGTGTTCAAAGGTTCGATGTAAGATTCCTTACAAAGATGTACCATTTCGATAATTCGTCTTACCCCAAAATAACATTTTATATTTTGGGGTAAGACGAATTTATTTATGCTGATTCACGTTTCAATCATTTATTTGATCGCCATTTTTCTAAACTAGCTAGATGCCTAGCTATCTTATGATGAAGATGAAAATAATGAAACTCTTTATCAGAAAATGAGCAAATGATAAATGAAACGTTTAGCAAATGGCGTATACTATTAGTAGATAAAAAGAGATTGAGAAGAGACCAAAACAGGCCAACGAGAATTCGTCTGTTGTAATGAAGGAAGCGAAAAAATGAAATCAGAAATCATAGCAGTAGGGACAGAACTTTTACTAGGACAAGTAGTCAACACGAATGCCACGTTTTTATCCGAACAGTTAGCAGACCTCGGGATTGATGTGTATTATCAAACGGTGGTTGGTGATAATCCCGACCGCTTAGAATCATTACTCCAATTAGCAGAAACCAGAAGTGACTTGATCATTTTATGTGGAGGGTTGGGACCGACAGAAGACGACCTGACGAAAGAAGTTACTGCGAAACATCTAGGGAAAGAATTGATCCAAAACACCGAAGGCTATAAAAAATTGTTAGCATTTTTTGAAACGACCAAGCGTAAAATGACTGAAAATAATTTACAACAATCACAAATCATCGATGGGGGGATTGCTTTACCTAATCGCACAGGCTTAGCATTAGGTACGTTCTATCAAACAGCAGACCATGTCTATCTCTTGTTACCTGGACCACCGAGTGAATTAAAGCCAATGTTCATTGAACAAGCTCGCCCATTATTGGAGCAAAACTTTCCATCTGAAGAAATGCTGATCTCAAAAGTTTTACGTTTTTACGGTATCGGGGAATCCCAACTAGTCACAGAATTAAAAGACTTGATTGAAACACAGATCAACCCAACGATTGCCCCTTACGCAAAACCTAACGAAGTCACTTTACGATTAACTGTGAAGACCAAAGACAAACATGCAGGAAACCAAGCCTTACTTGCTTTGGAAGAAAAAGTATTGGCGAGAGTAGGAGAGTACTTCTATGGATATGGTGATGATAATTCATTGCCTAAAGTGGTCGTAGAATTATTAAAGGAAAGAAACCAAACAATAACTGCAGCAGAAAGTTTGACTGCTGGAGCCTTTCAATCAGCTTTGGGAGAGATCTCTGGTGTTTCTCAAGTCTTCCCAGGAGGCTACATTACCTATTCTTTAGAAACTAAATCAGAATTTTTACACATCGATGATGCACTATTGAAGCAGCATGGAACCGTCAGCCAAGAATGTGCAGAACAAATGGCTATCCAAGCACGTAATTTAGCAAAAACAGATTATGCGATTTCGTTTACTGGAGTGGCTGGACCAGATACCTTAGAAGGACAGCCAGCTGGAACAGTTTGGATCGCGGTTGCAACAAGCGAAGGGGAGGTCTTTTCACAGAAATACCAATTTACCAGAGACCGTTCTCATATAAGGAATAGCGCAGTAATGCAAGGATTTGATCTCATTAGAAGACAACTATTAAGAAAAAAATAAATGCGAATATTTGTTCGGTTTTTTCTTGCTTTTTGTCATTAAAAACGATATGATTAGTACAATGAAATGTCGCACTGATTTGTGAATATAAGGAGGATTATCGTATTGGCAGATGATCGTAAAGCAGCCTTAGATGCTGCGTTGAAAAAAATTGAAAAGAACTATGGGAAAGGCTCGATCATGAAACTTGGCGAAAAAATCGACCAACAAGTTTCGACTATCCCAAGTGGTTCTCTTGCATTAGATGTTGCTTTAGGTGTTGGTGGTTACCCACGAGGACGTATCATTGAAGTATATGGTCCTGAAAGTTCAGGTAAGACAACCGTTGCCTTGCATGCAATCGCTGAAGTACAAAAAAATGGCGGAACAGCCGCTTTTATCGATGCTGAGCACGCTTTAGACCCACAATATGCTCAAAAATTAGGGGTAAACATTGACGAATTACTTCTTTCACAACCAGATACTGGGGAACAAGGACTAGAAATCGCTGATGCGCTTGTATCAAGTGGTGCAGTAGATATCGTAGTAGTCGATTCGGTTGCCGCTTTAGTTCCACGTGCTGAAATCGATGGAGAAATGGGTGACTCTCACGTAGGGTTACAAGCTCGATTAATGTCACAAGCATTGCGTAAACTATCTGGGTCGATCAATAAAACAAAAACGATCGCTATTTTCATTAACCAAATTCGTGAAAAAGTTGGAGTGATGTTCGGTAATCCTGAAATCACACCTGGTGGACGTGCATTAAAATTCTATGCAACGATTCGTTTAGAAGTGCGCCGTGCGGAACAATTGAAACAAGGAACAGACATTGTTGGTAACCGTACGAAGATCAAAGTAGTTAAAAATAAAGTAGCGCCACCATTCAAAATTGCTGAAGTCGATGTGATGTATGGGCAAGGAATTTCTCAAGAAGGAGAATTGCTTGATATGGCGGTTGAAAAAGATATCGTTGATAAAAGTGGTGCTTGGTATTCTTACAAAGAAGATCGTATTGGACAAGGTCGTGAGAATGCAAAAAATTACATGTCCACTCATCCCGAAATGATGGCAGAAGTTTCTGCTTTAGTCCGGGCGGCTTATGGGATCGGTGAAGATGTAGAAATACCCGAAGAAACGCAAGCAGAACTTCCTTTAGAGGAATAAGACGAAGTAAGAATAGAAATAATCGAATAACTATTCAAAGGATGTTTGAGCATCGAGAGAACTCGCGTCGTTCAGAGAAAGTGTTTTCCTTTGATATGTTGTCGATTGAATCTAATAAGCCGAAATTTTTTAAAATTTCGGCTTATTTTTTGTCTTTTAAGTAGTCATTTGACTATACTTTCTCCTAAAACATAATGAAAAATGGTGGATGTTTAAGCAGTGATTGACTACATCGACAGAAAGGGACTATTCTACTTAAATGAAAGGATAACATGTTACTTAAAAGTCATTTTTTGTTCTTAATTTTCATTAATGCAAAATTATTTGTTCTTAATATGTTTTGGTTATTATTTAATATTATCTTTTATTCATAAAATGACCTTTAATTGAAAATCGAGAAAGCCGTTTCTTATGTATTTAAAGTTGACACTACGGGGTACAAACATTAGAATAAACTTGTGCATGTTTTTGTACACCTATGCATAAAGCATATTAACAAGTTTAGAGTACTTTATCATAAAAGTTATATAGATGATAAAAATGAAAAAGATAGTATGGAGGTGGATTTTATGGTATTCAATATTCTCCTCGCTATCATCGGTTTAATTGTCGGTCTTGGTTTAGGGTTTATGGTTGCAAAGTCACGTCATGAAAAAGAAATTGCAGGTGCTCAATCATCAGCAGCTGGAATTATTGATAGTGCAAAGAAAGAAGCAGAAACTCTAAAAAAAGAAGCATTGTTAGAAGCTAAGGAGGAAAACCAGAAATATCGTTCTGAAGTGGAGAGTGAGTTGAGAGAAAGCAAGTTAGAATTAAAATCTCAAGAAAATCGTTTAATTCAGCGTGAACAAACGTTGAATCGTAAGGATGACTCATTGGAAAAACGTGAGACCTCACTTGAAAGCAAAGAAGAAGCACTTAGTTCAAAACAGCAATTGATTGAAGAGCGAGAAAAAGACGTTGAAAAGTTGATTGAAGAACAACAAAGAGAATTAGAAAAAATTGCTGGTTTATCTAAAGAAGATGCAAAAGATGTCATCATGAAATCAACTGAAGAAGAATTGAATCATGAATTGACGTTAATGGTCAAAGAATCGGAACAACGTGCAAAAGAAGAAGCAGATCGTAAAGCCAAAAATCTTTTATCGTTAGCGATTCAGCGCTGTGCGGCAGACCAAGTATCTGAAACAACTGTATCCGTAGTAACTTTACCAAATGATGAAATGAAAGGACGCATCATTGGTCGAGAAGGACGAAATATCCGTACACTAGAAACATTGACTGGAATTGACTTGATCATTGATGATACACCAGAAGCAGTGGTCCTTTCAGGTTTTGATCCAATTCGTAGAGAAATCGCTCGGATGACTTTAGAAAAACTGATCCAAGATGGACGGATCCATCCTGCACGAATCGAAGAAATGGTCGAAAAATCGCGTAAAGAAATGGATGAACGAATCCGTGAGTACGGGGAAGAAGCGGCGTTTGAAGTTGGTGCGCATACCCTTCATCCAGATTTGATCAAAATCATGGGTCGTCTTCATTTTAGAACTAGCTATGGACAAAATGTTTTGAAACATTCAGTAGAGGTTGCTAAATTGTCAGGTATACTAGCCGCTGAGTTAGGCGAAGATATCCAATTAGCTAAACGAGCTGGTTTGCTTCATGATATCGGGAAAGCATTAGATCATGAAATCGAAGGTTCTCACGTAGAGATCGGCGCAGAGTTAGCTGCTAAATACAAAGAAAATCCTGTAGTGATCAATGCGATTGCATCTCATCATGGAGATGTTGAAGCAACGTCAGTTATTTCTGTCTTGGTAGCTGCTGCAGATGCCTTATCCGCTGCACGACCAGGAGCTAGAAGTGAATCCTTGGAAAATTATATCCGTCGCTTAAGAAGCTTAGAAAACATTTCAAATAGCTTTGCCGGAGTAGAATCTAGTTTTGCTGTTCAAGCTGGACGAGAAGTTCGGGTTATGGTAAAACCAGAAGAGATCTCTGATTTAGATGCAGTTCGTTTAGTACGAGATATTCGTAAACGAATTGAAGAAGAATTAGATTATCCAGGGCATATCAAAGTCATCGTTATTCGTGAAACGCGTGCGACAGACTACGCTAAGTAAAAAATAAAAGAACGTTACGATTAGTTAGGATAATCGTAGCGTCTTTTTTGTTTTAAACCACTATTTAATCAAGCTTGATCGTTTTAACATTATTTTGATAAGAGGTTGAGCAGCTATAAACATGGTGTGTTAACTTTGAGTTCTAAATTAACTTCTTAATAAGAAGTAGGCATAATCTAACTAGAGACGATTATTCTATCATTAAAGTAGATCAAAATTATTCTTAATGACTACTAGAAAATCAAACTAGGATGAAGAATAGTTAGGAAATAAAATTTGTTGCATTATTGTACATTTTGTTAACGAGAGATAAAAGTTGTATAAACTAGTAATATATTGATCTATGAGTTTGAAATCAATTTTATGTACAATTTTTTACTAGGATTTATTGGGTAGAAAGATATAGTTTTTGTTCTTGAAAACACAAGTAATTGATTCTATATGATCTAAATATAGATGAGGTGGGGTAAGCAGATGGATAATTATGAGTTGTTGGAATACAATTTAGCAGAATTTATGACTTCAGATATGCAAGAGGAATTTTTACAATTTTTTCATTTTCAGAATATTAATGAATTTAAGGAACAGTATGTTCATTCAAAAAAACTGCTAAAAGATCAGAACGAAGAGATGTTGAATGAACTAAAAGAATGGAGACAAGTTGATTCAATTGAAAAATTCTCGCAACAAGTAACAATAAAGCTAACTGAGCAATATTTTATGAAGTACCCAAATCTAATAAAATACAAAAATGTTAGCAATAACATTAATGAAAACCTTTGCAAAGATATTCATGAGATTCTTTTGCGAACGATTGTTTATGACTTTAATCTATTAAAGTCACAGTTACAAAAACTCTCTGTGAAAAGTTATATTAGAAATTATTTATCTAATGAGAAATACGTCACAGGTTTGTTTCAAAGATTTCCTGTTTTATTCAATTTAATAGATAAAAAAATCAAAGAAACAATCTGTTACATTTCTGAAGTTATCCAACATGTAGAGTATGATTCAAAGGAAATTAACGAATTGTTTAGTATTCAACTTGATCAAGAAATAGGAGTTGAATTTTCTTTGGGTGATCCGCATCTGTCAGGAAAATTTCCACTCGTGATAACAGGTAAAAAGAATAAAATTATTTATAAACCACGAAGTAATTACAATGATTTATTATTTGGAGAATGCGTTGCTTTATTTAATAAAAATAATTTTAACAAACAACTAGCACAAATAAAATTATTGAATCGTAAAACGTATTCTTGGTCAGAATTTATTGTAAGTGATCCTTGTCAATCAGAAGAAGAAGTTCAAGATTTCTATTATAAAATGGGGGCAATTATTGCAATTCTTTTCTATTTAAATGCTTCGGATATTCATCTTGAAAATCTAATTGCAAGTGGTGGTTCACCCATGCTCATTGATTTAGAATGCTTGTTTAACAATTTAGATCGTATGGAAGCATTATCTGTAAATGATAAGATACATGAAATTTTGACTAATTCTGTTCTTAATTCTGGAATTGTACCTATGTACAACGAATTTTTTAAAGATGATATTTCGGCTTTAGGAAGCCATGAAAACTTATTCCAACGTTTTTCAGTACCACAATTGATTGTTTCAGAAGATGATTTAGAAATTAAATTCACTGAAAATTCTGATGAATTTAAATATTCATATTCTAATGTTCCGATGTATCATGGACAAAATTATCGTTTTTTAGACTATAAGCAACAGATCTATCAAGGATTTACAGAAACATTTCACCTATTTTTGGATAAAAAATCAGAGCTGATTGATATTGTTGAGCGCTATAAAAATGATATTACTATCCGACATTTAATAAAACCAACAGCAACTTACAGTAAAATAGCGACTTTAAGTTATCATCCTAGGTTCTTGACAGCACCGTTTGATCGCTTGTTATTTGTCTATTCTCAAATGGCAAGATTTGGTTCTACACCATTTCTTACCTATGAAATTGAGGACATACTAGAGGGGGATATCCCTTATGTTTTTTCAAAACTTAACTCAAATACACTTAACATTTCAAAAAAAATGACATTTACGAATAACAGTCGTATAGATTTCTTAACACTATGGAAAAAAAAGATCCATTCTCTTAGTGAGAAAGATTTAAACTACCAATTAAATATTTTGCAAAAAAGCTTTGGAGATAAAAATATTACGTTAGAAGATCTTTTTATAATTGGAGAAAAAAATGATGAGATCAAGACTTTAGAATCTTACATCCATAGTAAAAGGATAGTACACAATAAGCAGGTGACGTGGCTTCATACCGGTTATGAAGATTTAACAAAAGACAAAGATTTTAAAATTCGTTTAAAACTGCAGCCAATGAATAACAGTTTGTATAATGGGAAAATTGGTGTAGCAATCACTTACTATTATTTATGGAAAACAAAAAATGATTTTGATTACAAAAACAGATTTCTATTAATATTGAATGATTTACTTGATCATTTTGATTTATCTAATCAAAAAAATTATGATATAGGGGTTTTTTCTGGATTAGGTGGTTATATCTATTTATTTAATTTGATTGCTCCATCCTTGCGAACATCAAAACTGATCGCAATTGAGCAAGATATCCTTCAATATCTGGGACAAAAAATAAAAAAAGACAAAATTCTGGATATTATGAGTGGTACGGCGGGGTTATTACTACTTTTTTGTAATATTTATAAAAAGAGCCCTAATAAAGAATTAAAAAAATTAATTGGACTTTGTGTGGAGAATTTATTAAATAATTTAATAGAATCAGAGGGAAAAGGAAGTTATTGGGAATCCTCTGTAGAAAAGAAACTTATTTTAGGTTTTTCTCACGGAACATCAGGTATTCTTTATGCTTTAGCGATTTATGAAGAGTTATTTTCGGTAACCAAAATAAAAGAAACGATTGGCGCAGTTACCTTATTTGAAAACCAACATCGTAAAAACGGTGTGTGGTTTGATACAAGAGGAGAAAAATGGATTGAGCAAAATACTTTTTATTGTAATGGTCTTGTAGGAATGCTTACTCATCGATATCTTATGGAAGGAGAAAGCCCAGAGGAGCTATTATATTTTGCTCGATTAAAAGAAGAATTAAACAAAGAACGTGTAGATAGTTGCTTATGTCATGGCTTTTTAGGAAATATGTGGCTTTACCGTCATTTCTTCATTCATCATAATATAAAGTCATATGCGTTCTTACTCGATGATTGGAATGCATACTTAGACAAACGAACAATTAATGAAAGTTGTTTAGAAGACGAGTTTCTAGATGTTGGTTTGATGACCGGTCTTTCCGGAGTGATTTTGGGATTGTTAGCGTTGGAGAACCCTAACATACCAAACATACTTTTATTCGATTTATAGATAAATCCTTCAATCGAAAATACGAATGAAGAGATAGGATCTGATTGAATAATAGATTGATAAGTGTAACAAACAGTTGATGACAATAAAAAATGATTGATCAACTTGAAAGGAGGTGAAGAAAATGGCAGTAGGACTATTAATGAAAGCAGGCAATGTTTCTGAAGAATTAGCAGTATTAAACAACGAACATAGTTTGAATGCTTCGCTAGATACCATCTGCGGAACAATGGGTAGCCTTGGTTGTGGTAGTTTTGGTTGTGGCTCTTTATCTAGCTGTTGCTAAAATATATACGGATGAAAGGTTTCAGAGGTTTTATTGTGAATATTGAAAAATAATAATTCAGAATGAAGAGTCTGAATCTGGGACATTAATCAGAAAAAATCTGATTAATGTCCTACTTTTTTTAGTAAAAAGATTCCTTCAGACTCATTCGTTTTATTTCTTATCCAGCATTTCTCGATCTTTTTCGATCGTTGTATTGATCCCTTTGATAATAGCAGGAATGAAGCCAGCTTCTTCTAAAGCCACAACACCCGCAACCGTTGTTCCGCCAGGGGAAGAAACCTGGTCAACTAGCTCCCAAGGGTTTTCATCACTTGCTAGGAATTTTTGACAAGATCCCATAATAGCTTTGGCAGCGATCTCGGTTGCCATTTTTTTAGGTAAGCCATTAAAGACACCCGCACGACCCATGGCATCGATCAACATATAAATAAATGCTGGTGAACTACCGGCTAACCCAATAAACGTACTGAAATCGCCTTCTGCCAGTGGATAGACACTGCCGATCGCTTCAAAGATCTGTGTTGCTTCTTTGAATTCCTCATATGTGACATGATGATTTTTACAGATAGCAGAGACACCTGCACCCACACTAACGTTTACGTTTGGCATGACACGAATGATTTTCGCTTCGGGGTCATTTAGGGCTTTTTCCAGATCATGTAATGATTTTCCTGAAGCAATTGAAATAAAGAGACATTTCTGACTATATTTTCTTAAATCCTTCAGTACTTGGTCAATGATTTTAGGTTTGACTGCCAGTAAAATGACATCTACTTGTTTTGCGACTTCTTGATTTGTTTGACAGGCGGTTACACCAGTTGCTTCTGCAAAACGTTGTGCATTTTCGAAATGACCACTTGAGACAAAAATATCTTCTTTAGCCACTGTTTCGTGTTCAATCAAGCCGTTAATGATTGCTTGCGCCATATTACCTGTTCCAATGAATCCAATTTTCATGTTATCCTCTCCTTTTGTTTTAGCATAGCTTTCTTTTCAATGAAGGGCAAGCAAAGAATAAAGCGTGTGGATAGATACATAAACAGGTGAAACTAGTGCATAAGTGGTAAAAATAAGGTAAATAAGCTAACATTGATTTATAAATTGAAAGTTTTCAAGTAAGGATGGTAAAGTGTGAAAAATAAAAGTCATACGGCATTTCAGTGGTTGAAAAATCATAGCTTGATTTTAAAAATGATTTTTTTTGGATCTATTATAGTTTTCGTTGCCAATCAAGTCGTAAATATTGCAAATGGAATGAGTTGGCAAGATATTTGGCAAACTATGCGACAACAAAGTTATGTTACGCTGTTTTTGATGGTTTTAGTGGGGTTGATCGGTGTTTTGCCAATGTTGTTGTATGACTGGGTGACGATTCGCGTGTTGGAAAATCAAGGGAAACCTAAAATGAAGCGTCACGATTTTTTCTTAGCTGCTTTTATTACGAATACAATTAATAACTTAGCGGGCTTTGGAGGAATTGTTGGAGCTAGTCTTAGAGCAAATTTTTATGGAAAAGAAACAAATCGGAAAATGGTACTTGCTACCGTTTCTAAAGTTGCATTATTTATGTTGACTGGTTTATCATTATGGTCATTTCTAACATTCATTGATGTTTTTTTTCTACAAACTACTAGTATTTTTAGAAGTTATTGGATTTGGTTACTTGGCGGTAGTGTGATAGCACCGGCTATTTTTTTCTTTGCTTATTTAAAAAGAAGAACATTATTTGCGGAATTCTATCCTAAGGGTCTAGTCGGGTTACTGTTAGCTTCTGTGGGGCAATGGACTGGAGCATTGGTCGTTTTTTTAGCGATTGGTTATTTGATGGATGTAGATATTTCCTTATTTTCGATTTATCCAATGTTTATTATCGCTACGTTAATCGGTATGTTGACAATGGTTCCTGGGGGTGTCGGGACATTTGATGTGTTGATGATCTTAGGTATGAGTCAGTTAGCTGTTCGACAAGATATTGCAGTGGTTTGGTTACTTTATTACCGTTTGTTTTATTATGTGGTTCCTTTTGCGGTTGGCTTATTTTTATTTCTGTCACATACTGGAGTAAAAGTGAATCGTTTTTTAGACAATATACCACGACTGCTCTTTCAAAAAATCGCGCATTTTATTTTGGTCACAGCCGTTTATTTTGCAGGGATCATGATGGTGTTACTATCTACGATTACGAATCTTTCTGCGATCAGTCGATTGTTTCAGATTTTATTACCTTTCTCGTTTAATTTTTTAGACCAAACGTTGAATCTATTGATTGGATTCTTATTGCTTGGATTGGGAAGAGCGTTAGCAATGAAAGTGAAGAAGGCTTTTTTACCAACTATTGCTTTATTAGCTTTTGGAATCATTAACACAGTTACTCGAACATTATCTTGGCAATTGATTTTAGTGTATATCTTGATTCTTCTGGCTGTCTGGCTAGCTCGGAAAGAATTTTACCGTAAGAAATTTGTTTATTCATGGGGTGCCATTCTTTTTGATCTATGTTTGTTTGGGTTTCTATTTATCGTCTATGCAATTGCAGGGTATCATAGTGGACGTTTTTGGGTAAATCGATTGACAGCTGATCGCTTTCTCCTGTTCCCATCCGATGAAGTTTGGTTTTCAGGCTTGATTGGTCTAGGGATCTCGCTGTTGGCATTAGTAGCATTGTATCAGTACCTTGCTTCTGAAACGAATGAGTTAGGGTCAGATTTACAAATCGAAAGATTCAAACAGATGTTGACCGTCTATCAGGGGACATCTGCTAGTCATTATCTTCGTTTACCAGGATATAAATATTATTACTATCAACAAAATGGAGAGGATCAAGTCGTCTTTGGTTACCAGATCAAAGGAAATAAATGCTTTGTTTTGGGAGACCCGATTGGCAATCCTAAAATGATTCGTCCTGCTATTACAGAATTTATGCAAAAAGCTGATTGCTTAGGGTATCAAATTGCTTTTTACAAGATCTCAGAAAAATATGTGGTAATGTTGCATGAATTAGGTTTTCATTTTACAAAAGTCGGCGAGGTGGGAATGGCAGATTTGACTACAGAAGAAATGCCTTGGGTCAATCAACAGCTAGAGTACCAGCGTCTAACTAATGAAGGCTATCATTTCACTTGGTACGAACAATTACCTGAGGAATTATTAGCTGCGGTGAGTGAGGTTTCGGATCAGTGGTTACATGGTGCGAGAGAAAAGCATTTTTCTGTTGGGCGTTTTGACGAATCTTATCTGTTAGCCAGCGGTGTTGGAGTGGTACGCAAAGAACAAAAAGTGGTCGGATTTATTACAGAGCAACCAATATCTGAAAGCCAAGCAGGCTATGATCTATTACGTGTATTGCCAGATGAACCTGCTGAACTATCCGATTATTTATTAGTCAATCTATTTGTTGTCTACCAAGAAAAGGGCTATCTTGAGACAAATCTTGGTTTAGCTCCGTTAGCAAATGTAGGGGAAACAGACTTTGCATTCTTTCAAGAGCGCATCATGCATATTGTTTATAATTATGGTAGTTTCTTTTACTCATTTCAATCGACCTATGAAGAAAAACTGCGCTATGTCACTCGCTGGGAAGGTCGCTATTTTGCTTACATGAAGGGAAGCAGTTTTACATTTGCCACATTACAGTTGTTTATACTAATTGGGAAGGGAAAAGAAAAAAGTATCAGTTTTGCAGAAGAAGTATTAACGGAATTGTAAATTGCGTAAATAGAGGAATAACTGGTGACGTGTTTTAGCTGCCCATAGTTTAAAACGTGAAAAAGCGATTGACGGTAGCTAGAGAAAATGAATGTGGTCGAAGGATGGTTTGTTTTATCTGTAGACAGAAAAGGTCTGAGAAAACCGCTAAGATCGTAAACACGTCACTCGTATGAGCTATACTTTTATTTTTCTCTGTGATAGAATACTTGCGACTTAGACTTTTTGAATGGGTGAGAGGATGGAACTGATAGAAAAAGCACCAGCTAAGATCAATTTGGGATTAGATGTCTTGTACAAGCGTCCCGATGAGTATCACGAGCTGGAAATGGTAATGTCGAGTGTAGATTTAGCAGATCACTTATTCTTTGAAGAGATACCTGAGGATCGAATCATCGTAGAAACGAATAAGGCATTTTTGCCAGTAGATCAACGAAATAACGTTTATCAAGCAGCAACATTGCTTAAGAATAAGTATCATATCAAAAAAGGCGTAAAAATATTTGTGAAAAAAAATATTCCAGTTGCAGCTGGACTGGGTGGGGGCAGCACAGATTGTGCAGCTGCACTGAGAGGGATCAATCAACTATGGAATCTCGGTTGTTCTCTGGAAGAATTAGCTGAGATTGGTTTGGAAGTTGGTACGGATGTGCCTTATTGTGTTTATGGTAATACTGCGTTTGTTGGCGGCAAAGGAGAAGTGGTCCAAGTTCTCCCTTCAATGCCTCAGTGTTGGGTAATCTTGGTTAAACCTAAAATGAGTGTTTCGACTAGGACCGTCTTCAAAGAAGTAGATGCGCAAAAAATCCAGCATCAGAACATTCCTAGACTAGTGGAGGCAATCCAGCAACAAGATTACCATACGATGATTCAATACATGGGAAATAGTTTAGAAGATGTTACCGGTAAACGTCATCCAATTATCCATCAAATCAAAGAACGCATGTTAAAGTATGGGGCAGATGCCGCCTTGATGAGCGGAAGCGGACCGACAGTCTTTGCCTTATGTCAACATTATTCAAGAGCACAAAGAGTCTATAACGGGCTGAAAGGTTTCTGTGATGAAGTATATTTAGTACGCACGTTGTAAAATAGGCCAGAACTAGTTGTTGCTAAGAGATGAAGAATAAAAAATCTCAAAACAGAAGAAGCTGTTTTGAGATTTTTTTGAGTTGGTTGCAGCTTAGCTACTCTAAACGTTATTTATTCTATTTAGAAATTGGAAAAAATGGACTAGATAGCTTGTTGGGCTCTCAGTAACATGAACAAACTATCATTCATTTTACGGTTTACATTGAATTTGTTCGTATAAATCAGAAATTGAAGGATTTCTATTGACTCTATTTTTTTATTCTGATACATTAAGTTCCGTTGATAAATCGTAATTTTACGATTTGTTCGAAAGGAGAGTCTTATGAAAAAATATATGATTGGTTTAACACTAGCTGTAGGGATGTTTTTATTAGCGGCTTGTGGTGGTACGAACCAAAAGGATTCAAAGAAAAATGAGTTAACGATTGTTACGACCTTTTATCCGATGTATGAATTTACGAAAGAAGTAGTTGGAAATGAAGGAAACGTCAAGTTGTTGATCCCGTCTGGGACTGAACCGCATGATTTTGAACCTAGTGCAAAACAACAAGCAGAAATCGCTGATGCGGATGTGTTTGTTTATAATAGTCCAGATATGGAATTTTTTGTTGACTCATTGAAAGATTCTGTCGATACGAATAAAACATTGATGATTGAAGCAGCTAAAGGAATTGATCGTCTGAAATCAGCAGAAGAAGACCATGACCATGATCATGAACATGAAGAAGCTTCTTCTGAAAGTCATTCGCATGAGTATGATCCACATATTTGGTTAGATCCTGTGTTAGCAATCAAAGAGGTCAAAACAATTGCTTCAGAGCTTGGGAAAAAGTATCCTGATAAAAAGGCAACTTTTGATAAAAATGCGGATGCTTATATCAAAAAATTAGAAAACCTGAACCAAAAATATACGGATGCACTCAAAGATGCCAAAAACCGCACGTTTGTGACGCAACATGCCGCATTTGCGTATTTAGCGAATCAGTATGATTTACACCAACAAGCGATTGCAGGGGTAACGCCTGATCAAGAACCCACACCAAGCCGCTTAGCTGAACTAAAAGATTTTGTGAACAAAAATAAGATTAAAGTGATTTACTTTGAAGAAAATGCATCATCCAAAGTGGCGGAAACATTGTCGAAAGAAACGGGTGTTAAATTAGAAGTATTGAATCCATTAGAGAGTTTGACAAGTGAACAAATCAAAGCCGGCGAAAATTATATTTCGGTAATGGAAGAGAACTTAAAAGCGTTAAAAGAAAGTATTAATTAAGAACGGAGGTATTTCGCGTGCATTATATCGAAATATCCGATTTGACTTTTTATTATGATGAAGAACCTGTATTAGAAGATGTGTCTTATCACGTTGATGCAGGAGAGTTCGTTATTCTAACAGGAGAAAACGGTGCAGCAAAATCAACATTGATCAAAGCTTCCTTAGGCTTGTTAAAACCTTCTAAGGGAACAGTGAAAATCGCCCCCAAAAATCAAGAAGGACAAAAATTAAGTATTGGTTACATTCCCCAACAAGTGGCATCTTTTAATGCTGGCTTTCCAAGTACAGTCTTAGAATTGGTTCGTTCCGGTCGCTATCCGAGAGGACGTTGGTTCAAACGACTTTCTGAAAAAGATCATCAGCATGTTAAACGAGCTTTAGAATCTGTTGGAATGTGGGAGATGCGTCATCGACGGATCGGAGAATTATCCGGTGGACAGAAACAACGGATTAGCTTAGCCCGTATTTTTGCGACTGACCCAGATTTATTTATATTGGATGAACCGACAACGGGAATGGATGAAGAATCTCGTAATGAATTTTATCGACTATTGCGTCATAGTGCCCATGAACATGGCAAGGCAATTTTGATGATTACTCATGATCATGAGGATATCAAGCAATATGCAGATCGACAAATTCGTTTGGTAAGAAAGGAGGATTCTCCATGGCGTTGCTTTCATATGAATTCATGAGACGAGCTTTTTTAGCAGCCATTTTTATTGCGGGGATTGCTCCAATGTTAGGTGTCTTTTTAGTGATCCGAAGACAATCATTGATGGCAGATACACTGTCACACGTTTCGCTGGCAGGGGTGGCATTGGGTTTCTTTTTGAATATCAATCCAACGTTGACTACGATGTTCGTAGTAATATTAGCTGCGGTGATTTTAGAATATTTACGTACGATTTATCGTACTTACTCAGAAATTTCAATTGCGATCTTAATGGCTGGCGGACTGGCGCTAGCATTAGTTTTGATGAATCTTAGTGGTGGAAACTCAGCCACAAGTATCCAATCGTACCTCTTTGGCTCGATTGTGACGATTACTTGGGATCAAGTTATCTTTTTGGGTGTATTATTTGTTATTATTGGTTTCTTATTCTTTTTGTTCAAGCGACCAATGTACGTGCTGACTTTTGATGAAGATACCGCCCATGTTGATGGTCTGCCTGTTCACCGTATGTCAATGCTGTTCAACGTGATCACGGGTGTTGCGATTGCTGTCATGATCCCAATTGCCGGGGCATTATTGATTTCAGCAATTATGGTCCTGCCTGCAGCGATCGGTATGCGCTTAGGCAAAAGTTTCAATGTGGTGATTGCCATTAGTATCGGTGTTGGCTTTATCGGCATGTTATCGGGACTAACAAGTTCCTTTTATCTAGATACGCCACCGGGTGCGACGATCACACTAGTCTTTATCGTGTTGTTTCTTGTGGTCAATTTGTTCAAGCGGGTGCTTGTTTCCATTAAGCGAAAAAATAAATAAAAAATCAAAAAGAAAAGCGATGAAAACGAAAAATTTTCATTGCTTTTTCTTATATTTAGATAAATACCGAACTATTTAACTTATTTTCTTACAAAATGCTCGAATTTTTAAATGAAAACTTATATAATGTAAAACGATATAATTTCTTAAAAGGAGCTGAAATATGTGAAAGTACGTCGCAGTGAACGTCTTGTTGATATGACTCAGTATTTATTAGATCATCCTCACGAATTAATTTCATTGACAAGTTTTGCCGAACGTTATGAATCTGCTAAATCTTCGATCAGTGAAGACTTGGCAATTATCAAAAAAACATTTAAGGAACGAGGGTATGGTACCCTAGAAACAATTCCAGGTGCCGCTGGTGGGGTTTTATTTATACCAGAGATTTCTTACGAAGAAGCCAAAAAATACATTGAGTCGTTAGCTGAACGATTGTCTGAACAAGATCGTTTGTTGCCTGGAGGTTATGTTTATCTATCCGATTTACTAGGTGAGCCCGAATTATTACGCCAAGTTGGAAAAATCATTGCTTCTAAGTATTTAGGTGAAAAAATCGATGCAGTGATGACAGTTGCTACGAAAGGCGTGCCGATCGCGCAAGCTGTGTCCTATTATTTAAATGCACCGTTTGTTATCGTACGCCGTGATTCAAAGATCACAGAAGGATCGACAGTTAGTGTGAATTATGTTTCTGGTTCTTCTGAACGAATCGAAAAGATGGAATTGTCAAAAAGAAGTCTTAAACGGGGTTCTCGTGTCCTAGTCGTTGATGATTTTATGAAAGGCGGCGGCACAGTCAATGGAATGAAGAGCTTGATCGAAGAGTTTGAATCTGAACTTGTAGGAATCACCGTTTTTGCAGAATCCAAATTTAATGGTCATCGTGCAATTGACGATTATACTTCATTACTATACGTGAAAGATGTCGACACGAAGACCAAAAACATTACAGTTGTACCAGGAAATTATTTCAAAGATTAGAGATTGAAAATTTATCTATTTGCCGATCAATAATAGCTGGAAGAGATTGTGTCAGAAGTGTCCAGCTCTGAGAAATAAGCCGGAGAATCCGAAAATAGTTTCACCTATTTTGGGAATTCTTTGGCTTATTTTCGATAGAAACACTACAGCAATCAGCAACAACAAATCAGATATCCAGCTGTTATCTGTCAGATGAGAGAAATTCGTTCTCCTTTTTCATATAACCCTATTTTTCTCTCACTATTGTTGATTGACTAAAACCCCCAAGATAAAAATGGTCTAGTTACAAATATAGTCTGCTTGGTTGAAAAATTGAGTAGAGTGGGCTAAACTTAAAACCATCAAATACAATTAGGAGTGACGCAGTTGGACGCACGTTATGCAATCATTTTGGCAGCGGGAAAAGGAACTCGCATGAAGTCAAAATTATATAAAGTTTTACATCCAGTTTCAGGACAGCCGATGGTGGAACATATTATCAATCGAGTAAGTGAAACCAACCCAGATCAAATCATCACGATCGTCGGGCATGGCGCTGAGCAAGTAAAGGCACAGTTAGGTGAACGTAGTGAATACGCTCTGCAAGCAGAACAACTTGGTACAGGTCATGCAGTATTACAAGCCGCATCTTTTTTACAAGGGAAAGAAGGCACGACACTGGTGATCAGTGGCGACACACCGCTTTTAACCACTGAAACATTGAACAATTTATTTGAGTATCACCAAGGAAAAAATGCGAGTGCCACGATTCTAACCGCACAAGCCGAAGATCCAACTGGATATGGTCGTATCATTCGTGACCATATTGGGATCGTTGAAAAAATCGTTGAGCAAAAAGATACTACACCAGAAGAAGCATTGGTCCAAGAAATCAATACAGGAACTTATTGTTTTGACAATCAAGCTCTGTTTGAAGCATTGAACAAAGTAGGAACAGACAATGCACAAGGGGAGTACTACTTAACCGATATCATTGAAATCCTCAAAGATGCTGGAAAAACAGTAGCAGCTTATCAGACAGAAGACTTTGATGAATCAATGGGAGTCAATGATCGTATTGCATTAGCTAAAGCTAATGAATTGATGCGCCAAAGAATCAACAAAATGCATATGGTCAATGGTGTAAGTTTTGTTGATCCAGCAACGACTTATATTGATGCCGGGGTAGAGATTGGTTCTGATACAGTGATCGAAGCAGGCGTCCAACTTCAAGGTAAAACCGTCATTGGATCAGATTGCGTGATCGGTGCCCATTCTCGAATCGTAGATAGTGTGATTGAAGATCATGTGGTAGTTGAACATTCTGTGATCGAAAAAAGTCTTGTGAAAAGTCATGCGGACGTGGGACCATTTGCTCATTTACGACCAAAAGCAGAAATTGGTGAAGGTGTCCATATTGGTAATTTTGTGGAAGTCAAAAATGCTGAAATTGGTAAAAATACCAAAGTTGGTCATTTGACTTATGTCGGTGATGCCACATTAGGTGAAGAAATCAATGTTGGTTGTGGCGTGGTCTTTGTGAATTACGATGGGAAAAACAAGCACCGCACAACAATTGGGGATCATAGTTTTATCGGTTCTAATGCAAATATCATTGCCCCAGTGGAAATTGCTAAAAATACATCAGTAGCTGCAGGGTCAACAATCACAGAAGATATCCCTGAATATGCTATGGCAATTGCCCGTGCAAGACAGGTCAATAAAGAAGAGTATGCTAAAAAACTCCCTTATTTAAACTAAGACTTTTGTAAAACCCCTTGATTTATTCAGAAAATATGACTAGTATTTAATAGGTAGAATTCTAGAGTTGTGAAAAAGAAAGTGGAGGTCCCCATGTCAAAACATTACTTTGACCCAAGATTAAAAATTTTTGCGTTAAATTCAAATCGCCCGTTAGCAGAAAAAATTGCTGCAGCTGTCGGTGTCGAATTGGGTAAATCATCGGTTACTCAATTTAGTGATGGAGAAATCCAAGTGAATATTGAAGAAAGTATTCGCGGATCACATGTTTATGTTATTCAGTCAACGAGTAGTCCTGTAAATGATAATTTAATGGAATTGCTGATCATGATTGATGCCTTGAAACGTGCCAGTGCAAAAACGATTAACGTAGTAATGCCTTACTATGGATATGCACGTCAAGATCGTAAAGCTCGTGCCAGAGAACCAATCACTGCAAAACTTGTGGCGAACATGATTCAAAAAGCTGGAGCAACTAGAATGTTGACGCTTGATTTGCATGCTGTCCAAATCCAAGGATTCTTTGATATTCCTGTTGATCACTTGATGGGTGCACCATTGATTGCAAATTATTTCTTAGAAAAAGGGATTAAAGGGGACGATGTAGTAGTTGTATCACCTGACCATGGTGGTGTAACTCGTGCGCGTAAATTGGCTGAATTTTTAAAAGCACCAATTGCGATCATTGATAAACGCCGTCCAAAAGCAAACGTAGCAGAAGTAATGAATATTATTGGGCAAGTAGAAGGAAAAACTTGTGTATTGATTGATGATATGATCGATACAGCAGGGACGATTACCTTAGCGGCTAATGCACTAAAAGAAGCAGGCGCAGTAAGTGTCTACGCATCATGTACACATCCAGTATTATCTGGACCAGCTTTACAGCGTATTGAAGATTCTGCGATTGAACGCTTAGTTGTAACAGATTCGATCTATCTGCCAGATGACCGTAAGATCGAAAAAATCGATGAAGTAAGTGTCGGTGGTTTGATGGGTGATGCAATTAAACGTATCCACGAAAACAAACCTGTTAGTCCATTGTTTGAAACAAAAAAATAAGAATTAAAAAATTGAATAGTATCACAAAGGGGAGCCTTATGAGGCTGAGATTGAAGTTTTTCTAAACCCTTCGTACCTGTATCGGTTATGCGAGCGTAGGAATTGTGACGATCAATTGACGTTAGTCATGTAACGTTAGTTGTAGAAGTATGTTGTATTTACTTCCTCCTTTGTGATTTCAAATGAACGGAGGAAGTTTTTTTATGGAGAAAAAATATAAAGTATGGATTGAGGGGACACTTGTAGCTGCACTAGCGATGGTGTTATCCTTTATCCCTCTTCAAATAGGTAGTAGCTTTGAGATTTCATTAGGACAGATTCCACTGACATTGTTTGCGTTAAGAAGAGGCTGGAAGGCAGGGATTTTATCAGGATTTATTTGGGGGATTTTACATTTTCCAACAGGACAAGTGTATTATCTCAGTGTCATTCAAGTATTGATCGAGTATCCGATTGCTTTTACCTTTGCAGGATTTGCAGGAGTGTTCGCTAAAAGGCTGCAAAACAGTCTAACGATGGGCAATAAAAAAGGGATGACAACCACTATTATATTAGGAACTTTAGTTGGTGTTGGTGCTAGATATTTCTGGCATTTTGTCGCAGGCGTCGTTTTTTGGGGAAGTTATGCTTTGTGGGGAATGAATCCATGGCTCTTTTCTTTAGTCATGAATGGTGCAAGTGCCTTGGCTACAGGAATTGTTACAATGGTTGTTTTGCTTGGGATCGGTCGAACAGTTCCAGCTTTGTTCATCGGGAAAAAATAAACGAAAAGAGCCTCAGTCACTATAAAAGTGTCTAGGCTCTTTTTTGATAAGTATAAAATAATGGAACATCCAAGCATCAGCTTAAAGGAGTATAGTTGAGTTCCGCAGCTTCTCCTACAAGCTCCCAGCGTTTTTCTTCTGCATGATAAACTAAGGTGCCAATTGCTTCTTCATCAAGGTATCTTGTTCCTTTTAGCTTCCAAATATAATCTTCAATGACATAGATCGGGATATGATAATCGTTATCGATCAATCCACCTTGTTCAAAAGAAAAAATGATTCCTTCTTGCATCAAATTACGCATATTCTTCAGTAATTCCACACTAATTTTTTCGACCGGAATATCTCGTTTGAAAAACGATTTTTTCTCATTGATTTTTTTTGACAAGATGATACTTAGTTTATTGGCAAAGATCCGATAAAATTCATCTAAATAGCGGTAATAGATTCGTTCTAATTGATCGTTAAGATCGAAGTAGACGAAATTATTTTGTAATTTATAAAAAAATGGGGAGTGAAGATGGGTCTTCATGTGTCCAAAATATAACAATTCTGAAATTTCTAATGGCGTTAATTCTTTCAGCATCGTTAAGTCGTTAAAATCGATCCATTTTAAATCACTCGAATGATTACGATTACGTGCAGAAGAGAAAAAGCGTTGGATATTTTCTGTTCCACGAATCACTTTCAACCCAGTATGGGATTCGTATTCACCAGCATTTTCTGAAGGATCTAATAACAATAAATTTTGTGGGAAATGCACGATGTTGTTTGAAAAATCACTAATAGTCAGCCCCTTAGTCACAACCGCATTGCTAGTAGTATCAATATGTACATAAACTGACTCAGACATCATGCTCCTCCTCTCACTCATTATCACTTTCATTTTACAACATTTATTAAAAAAAAGCTTGTTTCTTTTATTTTAAAATTCCATTACAAAATCACTTTTTTTGTGATAAACATGGACATTTTCATTGTTTTTGTATAAATGGATGGAATGGATTTTGTTATAGCTTTTACAAGAACAATGTATTCATTTTAGTATTTCTCAAAAAAATAGTATACTTTAAAAGAATATATTTGTCTTGTTATAATAAAAAAGGAGAAGATTATGCTGATTCAACAAGTGTACGGTTCAGAAAAAACAGTCCTCTACTCTACACTTCAACGAGCCAAACAATTGCTACCCTTTTATGCTACCCATCAGGAAAGCCGTGATGCCTTTTGGTTGGCAACAAAGAAAAGGCAAGCTTGGCGGATGATCGGTAACAAACATACCCTTTATTTTATTGCCGAACGAACCAGTGAACAATGGCTGATTAAAAATGTGCTAGTGGTTGGTGACATGCCTGGTTGGACGCTTTTTTTTAAAGAGATAGAGTGGTGTTCCCGTTTTTATTTCAAAAAATATTGTTCTTTTCAATGGATTGAACCACTGTCGACATATTGGCAGACACTCCTATCTCATCATGGTTATACGCAAGACAATCAGTTGGCTCAGACAATCTGGCAAAAAAAACTGACCTATCATATTGGTTTAGTATTAGGTGGCGGTGGCGCTCATGGTGCCTATCAAATCGGTGTTTGGCAAACGTTAAAAGAACATCAGATTCATTTTGAAGTAATTACGGGAACTTCAGTTGGTGCGTTAAACGGTGTATTGATCTTGCAAGATGATTTATCGCAAGCTCTTTCTTTATGGCAATCCCTCGCAACGAATCAAGTATTACAGCTACCAGAAACTGCATTATCAGAAGATCTACGGAAAAGGTTTATCCAAGAAACACGGCAAATGACGAGAGCAGCAATTATCAAGGGGGGAGCCTCAATCACCCCTTTGGAAAAGTTACTCAAAAGTAAATTAGATGCTGAGAAGATTTTAAAAATGAAAAGTCCTCGTTTATTTACCGTTTCGACTCGACTTCCTGATTTTAAAGAAGTGGTGACACCGATCCAGCAATTGGCAAGCAATGAAATTGCTGATTGGATCCTAGCTTCGGCCTCGTTTTATCCCGCTATGAGTTATCGAAACATTGCTGGACAAAAATATATTGATGGTGGTTATCGAAATAATTTGCCTGTGGATGTAGCAATTAAAGAAGGGGCAACGGAGTGCTTAATAGTAGATGTGGACGGTCCCGGAGTGACTAAGAAGATTACGATACCAGAAGAGACTGTTCCATGGCTCTGCCGCTCTAATTGGTCATTGGGAACCTTCTTGATTTTTGATCGGCAGAGAAACCAATTCAATCTCCAATTAGGCTATCTGGAAATGAAAAAAAAGTTAGGTGATTTTGAGGGGAATTGGTATACGTTCTATTCAACGAAACTTGCAGAACAATATTGGCGTAAATTTTTAAGCTATCTAGTGAATGATCTTCAGCTAGAAACAACTTTTGTTCAACAACCAAAATTTTGGCAAACTCTGCGTAATATATATAAAGACAGGGTAGTAATTGAAACATGCGGGGTGGCGATGCTTGAACTATTAGCCAAAAAAAAGCTCGTTTTACCGAATAAAGTTTATGATGTAGATGAATTGATCGAACAGATCATTCAAAAAGAATCAAGTTCATTTTTCGATCAAATGATTCGAGAGGTCGGACAATTAAATAGTAATGAGTGGCGCAGAGTCCAAAAATACCAAAAAAAGCAAAAGAATGAACAGGAACAAATCAATGAAATTGCTCATTTAGTTAAACAAAAAAAGAACGAGCAACTTCAATCTAAGCTTCATACGCAGTTATTTGACACCCTATTGAATTTATATTTACTTTATCTAAAGGAGGAACAACCATGGCACAAGAATTTTCCTATGAAATCATAGAAGAGATCGCTGTTTTATCCGAAAATAATAAAGGATGGCGAAAAGAGCTGAACCTAGTCAGCTGGAATGGCCGCCCACCTAAATTCGATCTTCGTGACTGGGCGCCCGAACATGAGAAAATGGGTAAAGGGCTTACTCTAACCAATGAAGAATTTGAGGCATTACAAAAAGCTATCGAAAATATGTAACAGAAAGGACCCTGTTGAATGAAAAGTATGACTGGTTTTGGTAAAGCCACCCGTGAAACCGCAGAGTATCAAATAGAAGTTGAGATCAAAAGTGTCAATCAACGCTTTTTAGATATGCAAATACGTAGTCCTAAATTGTTAAATTATCTCGAAAATGATATTCGCCAATTGATGAAACAACATTTAAGTCGAGGTCGAGTCGAAGTTTTTATCAATCTGACATATTTGGGACAAAATCAAAAACAAGTTTTTGTCGATTGGAATTTGATTGACGAGCTGATGACGAACTTAACTGAAGGAATAACCCAACGTTATGGAGAGAAACAGCAATTACAGATTGGACGTCTATTAGAAACTTTGACAACGAATGAATCTTTTGTCGTGATTGAAGAAAAAAATGAAAACAATATGGATGAACTGACAGCCTTGGTTTTAGAAACGGTCCATGAAGCACTAGCTGAAATTGAAAAAAGTCGCCAAAAAGAAGGGACAGCCTTAGAGGCGATCATTCAGAAAAACAGTGATGAACTGAAACAAGTATTAAATGACTTACAACAATTTGTTGAGTTATACGAACAAGAGTATCAGGAAAAATATCAAAAGAAACTAGAAGATTACTTGGGAGCAACGGTCGATCAACAAAGGTTGCTGACTGAACTCGCTATTTTATTAGAGCGAGGAGATATTCATGAAGAATTGGATCGCTTAGTGATCCATATCGGCAAATTGGATGAATTACTTCAAGTAAAACAGCCAGTTGGCAGAGAACTTGACTTTTTGATCCAAGAAATGAATCGAGAAATCAATACGATTGGTTCAAAATCAAGTGCGATTGAAATCAAAAACCAAGTGATCCAGTTAAAAACGATTTTAGAAAAAATCCGAGAACAGATCCAAAATATTGAATAGCAAGGAGACGAAAAAAATGAACTATTATGATATCACGTTTCATGAATTAAGTGGGAAAACGGTCATCAAAAGAAATGTTCCTTCTGAAAAAGCAGGATTTGAAGCTTGGCAGGATGCCTGTGCGCAAGTGACGGAGAAAGAAATCCAATTGTTAGTTAACGATGGGACTTATGTGACGATGAATCGTCAATTTATTGTGAGAATCGATGCAGAAGAAGTGAAAGACCCAACTGAAAAAGCACTCTCTCGAAAAGATGAGATCATGGGTGTTGTCAATACCTTGTCAAACATGGGTTTTTAAAAACGACGGTAATCGGCATGTTAGTGAGAAGAGCTGCAACCATATGTTGCGCTTCTCACTATTTTTTTGAAAAAGAATGCTGCTCAGTTAGAACCTGTAAGGTGAGAGGGACCTTTTTTTGAACTTTTGAATGAAGGATGAACTTGATAGTTAATCACTATCATCAAAAGCCCGAGTGAAAAGCAAAGGTTTTGCCAGTCAAAGACGCTTTTTTTTGCTATAATCAAAGATGCCCTTGAAAGTTGTCGAAAAAAAGTGCAAAATAAACGTTAGTATAAAAAGACTAGTTGAAAGGACGTCGTCATGTCAGAGCGTGGATTATTAATCGTGTTGTCTGGACCATCAGGTGTAGGAAAAGGCACAGTGCGAAAAGCAATTTTTGAGAGTGAGGATAATGATTTCCAATATTCGATTTCAATGACTACTCGTAAGATGCGTGAAGGAGAAGTCGAAGGAGTCGATTACTACTTTAGAAGCAAAGAAGAATTCGAAGCAATGATCGAAGCCGGAGAAATGCTGGAATATGCTGAATATGTAGGGAATTATTATGGAACACCTTTGTCTTATGTCAATAAAACATTGGACGAAGGAAAAGATGTATTTTTAGAAATCGAAGTCCAAGGTGCTCAACAAGTCAAAGAAAAAGTACCAGATGGCGTATTTATCTTCCTAACTCCTCCCGATTTAGCCGAATTAAAATCAAGAATCGTTGGCCGTGGGACAGATGCAGATGAAGTAATCGAAGAACGAATGAAAGTTGCCAAAGAAGAAATTGAAATGATGGCACTATATGATTATGCCGTAGTCAATGACCAGGTACCCCTGGCGGTAGAACGAATCAAAAATATCATTGCCAGTGAACACTTTCGTGTCGACCGTGTGATCGGCAAATATATCAAAATGTTAAAGGAGATGTAGTCTTATGATGTTAAAACCTTCAATCGACTCATTGTTAGATCGCGTAAATTCAAAATATTCTCTAGTTATCTTAGCAAGCAAACGTGCACACGAGCTAGATGCAAAAGCACAACCTACGATGGATTCATTTGAATCAGTAAAAAGTGTTGGACAGGCATTAGAAGAAATCGAAGCAGGAAATGTGATCAATGATCCTCATCCTGAATTAAAACGGGAACGCTTGAGAATGGAAGATGAAGAGCGTAAAGCCAAAAAAGATCGTGAACAACAAGAGTTAGAGTCACGTATCCGTGAAGAGCAAAACCAATAAAAAGTGCTAGATTCTTTGGATAAGCCGAAATTTCCGAAATTTGTATTCTCAAATTTTTGTGGAATTTCGGCTTCTTTTTAGGATCACGTTTTAGCATATAAGAATGACTTTTCTGCGGAATGCTGCTGCGCCGTTAATTTTTTGTAAGGATTCATCAGAAAATAAGACAAACCAAGCAATCTCTAGTAAAATAGGCAAGAACGATTTTGTCTATTTGATAGAGTAACTAAAGGAGGAAGGAAACCATGCCAATCACAGCTGATGTTATCGTCGATGTACCCACTATGCAAACCGATCAGCCTTTCACCTATCTGGTTCCTTCTGAAGTAGAAACGGCGATTCAAGTCGGGATGCGGGTAGAAGTTCCTTTTGGTAACGGCAACCGTCATGTTCAAGGGTTCGTTGTAGGTTTGCGAGTACAAGATAGCATCGAACAAAAAAATTTAAAAGCGATTGTCCAAGTATTAGATTTAGCACCTGTGGTTAATCAAGAACTACTTCAATTGGCTGATTATATGAAGACGATCACTTATGCGTTTAAGATCACTTGCTTACAAACGATGCTTCCTGCTGTCATGAAAGCATCCTATGACAAACAAATCTATCCTGTAAGTGAAGCGGCGGACGTCCAGGCATTCTTTAAAGGACGAACAGAAATCTCCTGGAAAGAAGCGCAAGAAGAGGGCATTTTATCCCAATTGATCCGTTGGCGTCAGGACAAGTTAGTAGATATCAGATATGAAGTACACACTAAGAACAAAGTCAAAACGATTCGTTTGATCCGCTCAAATTTGAATAGTGTCCAGCTTGAGGAAGAGTGGGGAAAGTTAAGAGCGAATGCGAAGAAACAAAAAGAACTTCTGCTTTGCTTATCTGAGCAAAAAAAGGCTGAACCAATTAGTTATTACAAAGAAAAAGGTATCAGCACGGCAACTTTGAATCAAGGAAAAGACAAAGGCTGGTTAACTTTTGAAGAAGTAGAAAGTTATCGTGATCCTTATAAAAATCGCACGTTTGAACAAACACAAGCATTCCAGCTAAATAAAGAACAACAACATGCAGTAGAACGTATCGTTGAAGCAGGGCAACAAGAGAAGAGTCACACTTTTTTATTAGAAGGAATTACTGGAAGTGGAAAAACAGAAGTTTATCTACAGGCCATTGCTGAGGTATTAGCTCAAAATAGAACAGCGATTATGCTTGTTCCTGAAATTGCTTTGACACCACAAATGGTAGAGCGTTTTAAAGGGCGTTTTGGAGAGGCGGTAGCTGTCTTACATAGCGGGCTATCTCAGGGAGAAAAATACGATGAGTGGCGTAAAATCGAAAGAAATGAAGCCCAGGTTGTTGTTGGCGCCCGCTCGGCAATTTTTGCCCCTTTAGAAAATATCGGATTGATCATCATTGATGAAGAACATGAATCAAGCTATAAACAAGATGAAACGCCACGTTATCATGCCAGAGATCTAGCGATTTGGCGTGGAAATTATCATCATTGTCCAGTAGTACTAGGAAGTGCGACACCATCTCTTGAATCACGTGCTCGAGCACAAAAAGGGCTGTATGAATTACTCCATTTGAGTCAAAGAGCCAACTTGTCTGCTCAACTTCCAACAATTGAAGTTGTTGACATGCGACAAGAATTGCAACAACATAATACGTCCACATTTTCCAAACAGTTACAAGCAAAAATCCAAGACCGTTTGGCGAAAAAAGAACAGATTGTGCTGTTACTAAATCGGCGAGGATATTCTTCCTTTGTGATGTGTCGGGATTGTGGTTTTGTTTTACCTTGTCCCAATTGTGATATTTCTCTGACCCTTCATATGGACACCCACTCCATGCGTTGTCATTACTGTGGACATGAAGAACCAATCCCACACCGTTGTCCTAACTGTGGAGGGAATAAAATTCGTTACTATGGAACAGGGACCCAAAAAGTCGAAGAAGAATTAAAGACCCTTTTCCCAGAAGCTGGTGTTTTACGTATGGATGTTGATACGACCAGAAAGAAAGGTGCGCATGAACGTATCTTGCAACAATTCGGTCAAAAAAAGGCGAATATCTTACTGGGGACCCAAATGATTGCCAAAGGGTTGGATTTTCCTGATGTGACGTTGGTCGGCGTTTTGAATGCTGATACTTCCCTTAACTTGCCTGATTTTCGTTCAAGCGAGCATACGTTCCAATTGCTTACGCAAGTTTCGGGAAGGGCAGGCCGAGCCGAAAAAGCAGGCGAAGTGATTATCCAAACCTTTAATCCGCAACATTATGCAATTGAATTAGCAAAAGAACAAAATTATGAGCGATTCTATCAACAAGAAATGGCCGTCCGACATCGTAGTGGATACCCACCTTATTATTTTACTGTCAAAATCACGACCAGCCATGAGGAAGAACAAGTTGCTGCTAAGAAGATTTTTGAGGTTGCGAATCAGTTACGGCAAGTGTTAGGAAATCAAAGCTTGTTATTAGGACCGACCCCTAGTACAGTGAATCGGGTAAAAAATCGGTACTATTACCAGTTGATCATTAAATATAAACATGAGCCTAATTTAGCGAATATCTTAAAAAATATTTTAGACCAGAGCCAAAAAGAACAACGACAAGGATTATTTGTCGCGATTGATAATGAACCATTACACTTTATTTAAGAAGGGAATTTACATGCGCTATCCTATATTGATCCACCCCAATGATAAATTGAAACGTGTCGCACAACCAATCGATGTGATCACAGATGAAACAATTACTTTACTAGATAACCTATATGAAACGATGGTTGCTAACGATGGTATTGGCATTGCCGCTCCACAAGTTGGTCAAAACAAGCGAGTTGCAATCGTAGAAGTAGATGAAGGTGAAAAGTTTGAATTAATCAATCCAGAAATTATTGATGCAAAGGGAGAAAGCATTGATGTAGAAGGTTGCTTAAGCATCCCTCATGTTTATGGGACCGTCAAACGGTTTGACGAAGTAACGGTTCGCTATTATGATCGTGAAGGCGAAGAAATCGAAGTAGTAGCCTTTGGTTACTTAGCTCGTGCCTTTCAGCATGAGATCGACCATTTAGATGGTATATTATTCGTTGAAAAAATGATCGAGCAAATTCCAGAAGCCGAATTAGAAGAGTATATGGAGGAACATCTTGATGACTAAATTAGTATTTATGGGAACGCCAGCTTTTTCAGTACCGATCCTTGAAGGCTTATTAGAAGAAGGGTATGAAGTAGTCGCAGTCGTGACACAACCTGATCGCCCTGTGGGACGTAAAAAAATCATCACCCCTACCCCAGTAAAAGAAGCAGCCGTGAAACACGGTTTATTGGTTTTACAACCTGAAAAAATCTCTGGTTCAGAAGAAATGGAAAAAATCATTGCCCTACAACCAGATGTGATTATCACAGCTGCATTTGGTCAATTTTTACCAGAAAAATTATTACAGGCACCTGTTCACGGAGCTATAAATGTACATGCATCTTTATTGCCAAAATATCGAGGAGGGGCGCCAGTTCATTACTCGATTATCAACGGGGAAAAAGAAACCGGTGTAACGATCATGGAAATGATCAAAAAGATGGATGCAGGGGGCATTTATGCTCAAGAAAGTTTACCAATCACTAAACAAGACGATGTGGGAACCATGTTTGAAAAGTTAAGTGCATTAGGGAAACAACTATTACTTAAAACATTACCTGATATTTTGAATGGAAATTTGAGTCCACGTCCACAAGATGAATCAAAGGTAACTTTTTCGCCAAATATCACACGGGAGCAAGAAGCAATTGATTGGAACAAGACAGCAGAAGAGATCGACAACCAAGTCCGTGGGATGCGACCATGGCCGATTGCATTTACGACATACGAACAAACCCGTTGGAAACTTTTAAATGTAGAAGCGTTAGCTGAGAAAACTACGGCGGAGCCAGGAACCATCATCAAAAAAGATAAGAAAAATCTGTGGATTGCTTGTGGTAAACAAACGGTGTTGGCAATCAAAGAACTACAGCCAGCAGGTAAAGGAAAACAAGCAGTCAATGAGTTTTTGAATGGTAGTGGACAACAGGTAATGATTGGGCAGCAGGTGAAATAATGGCAAAAATACCAAAAAAAATGAAAAAATCTGTTCGTTATATGGCACTGATCACCCTTGAAAGAGTAAACAAGGGCGGTGCTTATTCTAATTTATTATTGAACGAAATGATCAATCAAGGGGATTTAAATCAAAAAGATGTTGGCTTGTTTACTGAATTGGTCTATGGAACGATCAGTCGTCAACTTTTACTGGAATTTTATGTCGCTCCATTGATAGCAAAAGCAAAAAAAGTGGATGATTGGGTTAAAACATTACTTTATTTGTCAGTTTATCAGTTGGAATTTCTAGATAAAGTTCCAGCTCATGCGATTTTAAATGAAGCGGTCGAAATTGCTAAGATCAAGGGAAATCCTGGTACTGGGAAATTTGTAAATGGTGTTTTAAGAAATTATCAACGACAAGGTAAACCGGATGTTGAACAAATCAGTGATCCGATTGAACGCTTATCCGTAAAAATCAGTTTACCGATCTGGTTAACCAAGCGATTGACTGATCAAATCGGTTATGAAGAAACGGAAAAATTAGGACTTTCCCTCTACCAGCCAAGTCACGTCAGTGGTCGAGTAGATATCAGAAAATACCCTAGAGAACAAGCAATCGAGACACTCCAAGCAGAAGAAATTTCAGCGACAGCAAGTAAACTTAGTCCTTATGGGGTAATTGCTGAAAAAGGACATTTAGCATCTAGTTCCTTATTCCATGACGGGGTCATGACGATCCAAGATGAAAGTTCGATGCTGGTCGCACCCGCTATGCAAATCGAGCCAGAACATCATGTTTTAGATGCTTGTGCGGCACCAGGAGGAAAAACAACGCATATTGCCACGTTTTTAGATCCAACATGTGGTGGCGAAGTTACAGCACTGGATGTTCATGAACATAAAGTAAAACTCATCGAAGAAAATGCGGAACGCTTAGGTGTTTTTACAACTGTTTATGCACAAAAAATGGATGCACGTGAAGTGAAAGAGGAATTTTCAGCTGAAACATTTGATCGCATCTTAGTTGATGCCCCATGCTCAGGATTAGGACTATTGAGAAGAAAACCGGATATTCGTTATAAGAAAAATGCCAGCGAGTTAGCTAATTTACCAGCGATCCAATTGGCGATTTTGGAAAGTTGTGCATCTGTGTTAAAATCTTCTGGAATATTAACTTATAGTACTTGTACGATTCTTAAAGAGGAAAACCAAGAAGTCATTGAAACATTTTTACAGCGACATACTGATTTTGAAAGGATTGATGTTTTAGTTGATCCTGTGCTACAATCATCAATCGAAGATAAAATGTTGACTTTATACCCACATCAGTTCTATACAGATGGGTTTTTCATTTGTTGTTTGCGTAAAAAGTAATGAGGTGAAAGAATGCAGATTGAATATCAATCAGATGTAGGAAGACGACGTAATACAAATCAAGACTATGCGAGTGTTTTTACGAATCAAGCTGGAATTAAACTAGCAGTATTGGCAGATGGAATGGGCGGTCATCGTGCAGGTGATATCGCGAGCCAGATGGCAGTGACAAACTTAGGAACTGCTTGGGAAAATCTAAGTTTAAGTGATGACGAAAAAGTAGCGCAATGGTTCATCCAAACGATCCAAGAAGAAAATACTCGTATTTATCAACGTGGCCAAGAGCAACCAGAATACAATGGGATGGGAACGACGATCGTAGCAGCAGCTTTATCAGAAGATCAGTTTACTATTGCTCATGTGGGGGATAGCCGTGCCTACTTGATCCGTGAAGATAAAATCATTCAACTGACAGAAGATCATTCTTTAGTGAATGAACTAGTAAAATCTGGAGAAATCAGTGAAGAAATGGCAGCGAACCACCCACGAAAAAATATTTTAACTCGTTCTGTAGGAATGCCAGGATCTGTAGAAGTCGATGTATCGACTTATATTTGGCAATTAAAAGATCGTTTGTTGTTGTGTTCGGATGGGTTAACGAACATGTTATCTGAAGAAACGATTGGAACGATTATCAATCAAGAAGGGGCTTTGTTCGACAAGGTAACAGAATTAATCGAACGTGCAAATGAAGCAGGCGGAGCAGATAATATTACCGTTCTTCTGATCGAATACAAGGAGGACGTAGCATGATTGAGTTAGGCAAAAAGTTGAATGGTCGTTATCAAATCACTGGAAATATTGGTAGTGGGGGCATGGCAAATGTTTTTCTAGCCCATGACCTTATTTTAGATCGTGATGTCGCAGTCAAAGTGTTACGATTCGATTTCCAAAATGATCAAACGGCAATTAGACGATTCCAACGAGAAGCACTAGCTGCGACTGAACTAGTTCATCCTAATATTGTTAGTGTGTATGATGTTGGAGAAGAAGACAACATGCAGTATCTCGTGATGGAATATGTAAAAGGAATGGACCTGAAACGCTATATTCAAACCCATTATCCTGTTCCTTACGATACAGCAGTCAATATTATGCAACAAATTTTATCAGCTATTTCTTTAGCACATACGCACCAAATCATTCATCGTGATTTGAAACCACAAAATGTCTTGATCGATAATGAGGGCGTGGTCAAAATCACTGATTTTGGTATAGCAATCGCATTATCTGAAACATCGATCACACAAACGAATACGATGTTAGGCTCTGTCCATTATTTATCTCCTGAACAAGCTAGAGGAAGTATGGCTACGAAACAATCAGATATCTATGCCTTAGGGATCATTCTTTACGAATTATTAACTGGCAGTGTTCCTTTTGATGGTGAGTCTGCAGTGACGATTGCCTTGAAGCATTTCCAAGATGAGTTACCTTCAATCAAGGATCTAGACCCAACAACGCCGCAAGCTTTAGAAAATGTGGTATTGAAAGCTACTGCAAAAGAACCGGCAGATCGATATAAAACAGCAGAAGAAATGTCAGAAGACTTAGCAACAGCGCTGTCTCCTGCTCGGGCAAATGAAGCCAAATGGGTGCCGCAAGCAATGACCAAAGAAACTCAAGTGATCACACCATTAGAAGAAGATACACCAATGCCAGAGTCATTTAAATCCATGCCATTACCTAAAGAAAAATCAGAAGAAACTCCTGTGATGGCAGAAGAGACACTTCCTGATCCAAAGAGTAAAAAGCATAAAAAATGGTGGATTATTTTATTGGTGATCTTAGCCTTATTAGGAATCGGAACAGCCGTCTTTTTTGCTTCTGGAGGTCGTGGAGAAGTCGAAATTCCTGACGTTTCGGGATTATCAGAAGCGTCTGCCAGAGATACTTTAGCAAAAGCTAAATTAGAAGTAGCAACAAAAACCGAAGAGATCCCTGATGAACAAATCGAAGAAGGAGACGTTGTCAAAACGGACCCAGCAGCGGGAACTACAGTGAAACAAAACCGTGAAGTTACCCTTTACGTCAGCACAGGTAAGAAAAAAGTCAAGTTAGATGATTATACTGGGATGAATTTTGACGAAGTAAGTAGCCGATTGAAGAAGCTTGGTTTTCCAGCTGATAGTATCGAGAAAAAAGACGAGTTCAGTGATGAAGTAGAAAATGGACGAATCATTTCCCAGTCGGATGAAGAAGGAACGGAAGTCGATCCAACGACAGATAAGATCACATTTGTTGTGAGCCAAGGCGCGCAACCAACGATGGGGGATTATACTGGTCAAAATTATGACACCGTTCGTGGGATATTGAGCTCAAATGGTTATAAAAGGATCAGTGAGACATATGATTACAGCGATACGGTTCCAGCTGGTTCAATCATTAGCCAATTACCTAGTTACGGTGAACCATTGACTGAAAATAGCTATATCAGTTTTGTCGTTAGTCAAGGACCAAATGCGAAAACATTAAATGATATTTCAGGCTATACGAAAAGTGATGCACAAAGTTATTTATCAAGTATTGGCGCAGAATACATCGGACATGAGTCTTATGAATATTCTGATACCGTAGAAAAAGATAAAGTAATCCGAACAGCTCCTGGCGTGGGGGCATCGATCACTCCAGGAACGATCGTCAATGTCATTTATTCAAAAGGACCAGAACCAACCAAAGAATCAAAAGAATCATCAAGTTCAACCAAAGAATCGTCAAGCAGCAAAGAAAGTTCAAGTACTACTACGTCTAAAGAAGAAAGCACGTCGTCTTCATCCAAATAGTAATAACAATAAAAAATAGCAGAGCGTTTCTAAACGTGCTCTGCTATTTTTTATTGAGTTTCGCTAAGTTTCTTGTCAGGAACGCCACATGATTTTTCTTTCCTGTGGTAAAATAAGGAAAACTGGAGGTGGCATACATCAAAGGACAAATCAGAAAAGCAATTAGTGGGTTTTATTATGTACACTCAGACGGTGAGACCTATCAAACGAGAGGACGAGGAAACTTTCGTAATCGAAAAATCACTCCGTTAGTGGGTGACCAAGTACTATTTGAAAGCGAAAACAAGACGGACGGTTATTTGTTAGAAGTGATGCCTCGTAAAAATCAACTGGTGCGTCCACCGGTAGCAAATGTCGATTTAGGTGTCGTAGTTACAAGCTTGGTAGAACCAAATTTTTCTTATAATTTATTGGATCGCTTTCTAGTGACTTTAGAATATGAATCCATTGAACCTGTCATATTTTTGACAAAAACAGATCTTGCTTCAAACGAACAGCAAATCGATGAGATCAAGCAAACGTATGAAACGATCGGTTATCCAGTGATTGTTCCGAAATATCCTGGAGATACTGCAGAATTAATTCGTTACTTCCCAGAACGATTGACCGTTTTTATGGGCCAATCTGGTGCTGGAAAATCTACACTCTTAAACCAAATTTCGCCAGATCTAAACTTAGAAACGGGGGAAATCTCTGATTCTTTAGGACGTGGGAGACATACAACGAGACATGTGGAATTACTCCCATTGTATGATGGTTTAGTAGCAGATACACCAGGATTCAGCTCGATCGATTTTTTGACGATCGAAACGACTGAATTACCAAAACAATTTCCTGAATTTGTCAGTGCATCGAACCATTGCCGTTTTAGAGAATGCATGCATGCTAAAGAGCCTGGGTGCGAGGTGAAACGCCAGGTCGAAACAGGTGAGATTGCCCAAACACGTTATGAGAACTATTTGCAATTTTTACAGGAAGTCGAAAATCGAAAACCAATCTATTCTAAAAAAGAAGGTAAACGAAAATAGGAGGAAGCATTAATGAAAATAGCACCATCTATCTTAAGCGCAGATTTTTCTAATTTACAAAGAGACATCGAACTAGTAGAAAAAGGAGGGGCAGATTACATCCATGTAGATGTAATGGATGGACAATTTGTTCCAAATATTACATTTGGTCCCAATATCGTACAAGCTATTCGACCAATTACTAAGTTACCACTAGACGTGCATTTGATGATTGTTGACCCGGAAAAATATATTCCGGCGTTTGCGAAGGCTGGAGCAGATATCATCACGGTGCATGTGGAAGCCACTCCACACATTCATCGAGCATTGCAAATGATGAAAGATCTAGGCGTGAAATCAGGAGTCGTGATTAATCCAGGCACACCTATAACGATGATCAAACATGTTTTGCCGATAGCAGATCAGGTCTTAGTGATGACTGTTAACCCAGGATTTGGTGGACAAAGTTTCATTGAAGAAACGGTAGAGAAAATTGCTGAATTATCAGAATTACGCGAGCAAAATAATTGGCATTATTCCATTGAAGTAGATGGCGGTATCGTTCCTGAAACCGCACAAATTTGTCAAAAAGCTGGAGCAGATGTTTTCGTTGCCGGTTCTTATATCTATAACTCAGAAGATCCAGTGGGACAAATCAACCAGTTAAAAGAGGCATTGAAATAAATGCAGGTTTTATTAGTGGCAGGAGGTTCTCCTGAAAATTGGCCAGAACTACAAAACAGTTATGACTGTTATGTAGGCATTGATCGTGGTGCATGGTATCTTCTTCAAAACAATTTCCCCTTGGATTTAGCAATCGGTGACTTTGATTCGTTATCGGTAGATGAAAAAAAACAAGTTGAACAAGCAACGAATGAACTGATCCAAGCACCAGCAGAAAAAGATGATACAGATACGCAGTTGGGGTTGTGTCAAGCCATTGAACGATATCCAGAAGCAACAATCACGATCATTGGCGCAACTGGTGGTCGATTGGATCACCTGCTTGCTAACCTTTGGCTGCCGTTAGAACCAAGATTTAAACCACATGCTCAAAAGATCATTATTTGGGATCGTCAAAATCATGTCACCTACTATTTACCTGGCAAACATGTGATTACCAAAATGGATAAGATGCGTTATTTGGCCTATTGTTGTTTGACGCCTGTAACAGAGCTGTCCATCCAAAAGAGCAAGTATGAACTGGAAACAACTGATGTGAGCCAAGCAACTTCTTATGCAAGCAATGAATTTGTTTCAGATACGGCTGATTTTTCTTTTTCAACTGGGATGGTCGCAGTGATTCAAAGTAAAGATTAAGTTTGCTCTAACCGAGTAAATACAACAGAAATAGTTAAAAATGACAAGTCAAATTATTTACTAAAAAAAAGCTTAAGAGAGGTGTCATACCTTTTGTTTCGCCTCAATTAGTGATAAAATTGACCATAAGAGTCTAATTAATTCGAGGTGTCTTTGTGAAGAAGTTCAATCCTAATAAAAATATTATTATTACCTTAATCATTGTTATCATTGTGGTGACAATCTTAAGTGTGACTGCCGCGCAACGAGCGAATGAAGGAAAACCTAATTTCTTCCAGTCTTTTGTCAATGACAGTGTTTCATTTGTTGACCGTGCAATCTCTGCGCCCGTAAGATGGGTCGAAAATGGAGTGGATTCAGTCCATAATCTTTTCACGACTTATTCTGAAAATGAGCGATTAAAAGAGAAAATCGATAGTTATGATGAATTAGCATTAAAAAATAAAAATGACCAAAAAGAAATCGAAGCATTAAAAAAAGAACTTAACTTAAATCAAACATTGACTAACTATGAAAAAGTAACGGCGAATGTGATTACACGCTCACCAGATACTTGGCAAGATATGTTGATCGTTGATAAAGGATCAAAAGATGGCATTGAAGTGAACATGGCGGTAATGGCACAAAAAGGATTAATTGGTCGAGTAGTTGAAGTCAATCGTACTTCTTCTAAGATCGAGCTGCTGACTTCGTCAAATGAAAGTTCGAATCATTTCCCAGTTCGGGTATCTTCTTCTAGTGGAGAAGCGTTTGGATTATTGAAAAACTATGACGAAAAACTGCAAGCGTTAGTCGTGACACAATTAACTGGAGATACGAATATCAAAGAAGGCGACGTCGTTCAAACTTCTGGCTTAGGTGGGAACTCACCAGCAGATCTGCCGATCGGAACAGTCATCAAGACCAAACCAGATAGTTATGGCTTGGATCGTGAAGTATATGTTAAGCCTTACGCTGGAATGTATGATCTGCCAGTTGTGACGATCGTGCAACGACTGGTGGAGGATTAACCTATGCTGAAAAAAGATACAATGAAATATTACTTGCCAGTTGTATTGTTCTTATTGATGTTGATCGATGGGCATTTGACTAGAATGTTTGTCGAGTGGTCAAATGGGCAATACATGGCTAGTGCCCATTTTCTCATTTTGGCTTTGCTGTTTTGCAGTATGAAATTTCCTAAAAGGTATTTATTGATTACAACGGTCGTCCTTGGAGCAATCTTTGATACCTACTATATCGGTGTAATCGGGATCTATGCGGTGGCATTACCACTGATGGTCTTTATTATGTATTCGATGAGTTCTTATATCCACTTTAATATCTTTACAGAATTTTTTAGTATGATTATTTTTGTTACGGGGTATGAGTTGTTCACTTTAGCTGTACAATTGATTTTCAAATTAGTATCTGTAAATAACACTTACTTTATTACTAGATATCTTGGGCCAACTTTATTATTAACGATGATTCTATTCGCAGTTTTTGTTTTTCCATTCAAGAAATTATTCAGTGATGAATAATTTCTTTTTTTTGTACTGATTTCTGAAATAAATGTCATATTTTGTGAATAATCATTGAAACTTACATGTTTGTCATTTTAAGATTTTATTTTGAAATGTTTTTGTAACATAACTATTATATCGTTGACATACTGCTATGGTACAATTTTTATATCGTTAAGAAAGACTTAAATATATTTAGATATTTATTAAATTAAGCCAGTCGGAGGAATGAAGAGTGAAAAAGAGTTTATTATCAGCGGTAATGCTAAGTTCAATCGCTTTAACTGCCGTAGGATCACCGATCGCTGCCGCGGCGGACGATTTTGATTCTCAGATACAACAACAAGACAAAAAAATTGCAGACTTACAAAACCAACAAGCAAGTGCACAATCACAAATTGAAGCATTAGAAGGTCAAGTTTCTGCTATTAACACAAAAGCGCAAGATTTATTAACTAAACAAGATACATTGCGTAAAGAATCTGCTCAATTAAAACAAGAAATCAAAGATTTACAAGAACGTATTGAAAAACGTGAAGCAACAATCCAAAAACAAGCACGTGAAACACAAGTAAAAAATACTAGTTCAAACTATATTGACGCTGTGTTAAATGCAGATTCATTAGCAGATGCTGTTGGTCGTATCCAAGCAATGTCTACAATCGTTAAAGCAAACCAAGACTTAGTACAACAACAAAAAGAAGACAAACAAGCAGTAGAAGCGAAAAAAGCTGAAAATGAAGCAAAACAAAAAGAACTTGCTGACAACCAAGCTGCTTTAGAGTCACAAAAAGGCGATTTATTAGCAAAACAAGCTGACTTAAATGTCTTGAAAACTTCATTGGCTGCTGAACAAGCAACAGCAGAAGATAAGAAAGCTGACTTGAACCGTAAGAAAGCTGAAGCTGAAGCAGAGCAAGCACGTATCCGTGAACAAGCTCGCTTAGCAGAACAAGCTCGTCAACAAGCAGCTCAAGAAAAAGCTGAAAAAGAAGCACGTGAACAAGCTGCTGCACAAGCTGCACAAACACAAGCTTCATCATCAGCATCAACTACAACAGAAAGCTCATCAGCTGCACAATCTTCAAGTGAAGAATCAAAAGCTCCTGAGTCTTCAACAACAGAAGAATCAACATCTACTGAATCTTCTACAACAACAGAAAATTCATCAACTGGCTCTTCTTCTACTGAATCATCTTCAACAGAAGAATCAACAGTTCCTGAATCTTCTACACAAGAGTCAACACCTGCGAATACAGAAAGCAGTTCAAGCAGCTCTAATACAAATGTAAATAATAATACAAACAATAGTACTAATAACAGCACTAATAATAGCACTAATAACAGTACAACAAATAACAACAATAACAATAATACTGTAACACCAGCTCCAACACCTACACCAACGCCTGCTCCAGCACCAGCACCAAATCCTTCTGGTAGTGTGAACGGCGCTGCGATTGTAGCAGAAGCTTACAAATATATTGGTACTCCATATGTATGGGGTGGTAAAGATCCAAGTGGCTTTGACTGTTCTGGATTTACACGCTATGTATATTTACAAGTAACTGGCCGTGACATCGGTGGTTGGACAGTACCTCAAGAATCAGCTGGAACAAAAATTTCAGTTTCTCAAGCAAAAGCTGGAGACTTATTATTCTGGGGTTCTGCTGGCGGAACTTATCACGTAGCTATTTCATTAGGTGGCGGACAATATATCCATGCACCACAACCAGGTGAAAATGTTAAAGTTGGTTCAGTTCAATGGTACACACCTGATTTTGCAGTAAGTATGTAATAATAAATAGAATGAACAGGAGGAGAAATCTTCCTGTTCATTTTTTTTTTGTGGCTCTATTCTTTTTGATGTTGGTGAAATTCACCAACATCTTTTTTATGGTTTAAAAAGTATAAAAATGATACCCTATGATTCTAAGGTTTCTTTTTACCAATATCCTTTGACAACGTGTTTTTTTTAGTCTGTAATGCAATCAGTGAGTAAAGAATGAAGTTTATATGTAGCTATAAAATAGTAGGGGACATTGGTGATTTTCACAAAAAATGATCATGGATGTTTGGAATGAGAGACGAAGCAACCAAAATAAATGAGCTAGAGTGAAGAAGGTTGGTGTAAACCAATCACTATTCTCTCTAGCTCATTTGGACTTATTAGTCAAAATAGGATTTCCAATGAATGAAAAAACTGCTATTTTTACTGTTTATGAATCGATCATTTTATCTAGTAATGATTTAGCTTGATCAATTAATGTACATATTCTTCAGAAAGTGTCATGAAACTATTGATATCCTCTAAAACCATATCGATGCCAGCTTGCCAGAAATCTGGTTTCGTTAAGTCAACACCTAAATGTTTTTGAGCAAGTTCTTCGGTTGTCATTGAAGCTGTATCTCTTAATAACTCAATGTATTCTTGCTCAAAACTTGTTCCTTTTTTGTTTGCATAAGCATAAATACCTAAACTAAATAAATAGCCAAACGTGTAAGGGAAGTTATAAAAAGGAACATCATCAATAAAGAAATGCAATTTAGCTGCCCAGAAGTGTGGGTGGTAAGTAGCTAAGGCATCATGATAACCTTCTTTTTGAGCTTCAACCATCATTTGAGTGATTTCTTCTTCTGAAACAAGTCCTTCTTGTCGCGCAGAATAGAAACGATTTTCGAAAATGAAACGAGAATGGATATTCATAAACATGGCCAAAGCATTTTGTAATTTAGTATCTAATAAATTGATTTTTTCTTCTTTCGTTTTGGCTGCTTTTAAGGTAGCATCAGCGACAATCAATTCAGCAAACGTGCTAGCAGTTTCTGCAACATTCATTGCGTAATCACGGTTCAATGCTGGCAGATCCCACATGACACTACTATGAAAGGCATGACCTAATTCGTGGGCTAGCGTAGCTACTTCATTGACTGAGTTACTATAGGTCATAAAAATTCTGGATTCTTGGGTTTCTGGCAGCTCAGTACAATACCCGCCAGGTCGTTTTCCCGGACGATCCTCTGCTTCAATCCAACTTTTTTCAAATGCAGATTGTGCAAAGGTTGCCATTTTGGGACTGAATTTTTGGAAATTCTCAATGATAAAAGAGGCAGCTTCGTCAAAGGTAAACGTCTTTTCCTTTAGATCTCCTAAAATAATTGGTGCATCTTGATCTTGCCACTCCATTTTTTCTTTACCGAAAAGATTGGCTTTTCTTGTTAAGTAATCAACTAACGGTTGTTTATTTTTTTGGATAGTTGCCCACATCACATCAAGTGTTTCTTTTTTCAAACGATTGTATTCTAATGGTTTTTGTAAATAGTCGTTCATACCATGTAGTTTATAGGTTGATAAACGGAAACCATCTAAGTGATTTAATGTGTCCGATAGTAAAGACGTTTTTTCTTGCCAAGCTTTTTCCCAGGCAATAAATAACTTTTCACGTACGAGTGGATCTGGATCACCCATCATTTTATTGAAGGCTTGACCTGCTGACAAGTCAGTTACCTTGCCATTTTCTTCAAATGGAATCACGATTGTTCCCACAATTGTGTCGTAATGACTGCTCCACGCATTCAGCCCGTCTAATGAGAGTGTATTGATGATGTTTTCTTCTGCTTCGGACAATAAACGATGACCGTCTCTGCGAATCTCATTCATACGAAAAGCAATCAAAGAAAATTCATCTGTTTGGAGCAATGTTTGCCAATTATTGTCAGATATTTCTGCAAATTTTTTCGATAAAATCGTATCGGCTGATTGCCAACGTGGTAATAGTGCATATAATTTTCCTGATAAAAGCTTTGCTTGGGTATCTTTGACATTCGCAGATAACAAAGCCGTAATATAACTATTACATTGAGAAAAACCTTCTGTAATTGTTTCTTGTTGTTTGATCAGTGTCGTAAGTTCATCATTTGTACTGACTGAATGATCCCATTGATTAACGGATTGATAATAGGTATTGATTTGTTTTTCTAATTGTTCTAAGCGTTCATTTAAGGCTGGGGAATCACTTCCACCTGAAAAAATTGAATCAAGATCCCAATTTAGTGAATATGTCATGAAAAAGCTCCCTTCAATTTATAATACAATTAGTATAGCATTATTTTCTTATTTAAGTCTCTAAGAAAAGTTTGTTGTTTCGTAAAAAAAGAGCTATTATAAATGGCAGAGGTGACTTATGAATTCAATAAAAAAACAAATGAAAAATGGCAACTTTTATTTAGTTATTGCAGTACTCATCATGGCTCTCTTATTTTACAGTTCATCGCAAACTTACGGACAACAATCCCAAGTCTCCAGGATCGAAGAGTGGTTTCCCAATCATCCGTTTAAACAAGTATTTGATAATATTCGTTTTACTTATGGCGATGGTGTAGTGAGTGTAGATCATTTAGGTTATGGTAAATTCGTTGAATTTTTCTTACGAAAAGGTGCTCATTTTGGGTCTTATTTTATTTTAGGTGGTAGTTTGTTTTTAGGGGTCTTTCCTAAAATGAAAATCTGGTGGTTAACAAGTGTCTTAGCTTGGTTATCGGCGACCGGTTATGCTGGGTTAGATGAATTTCATCAGATGCTTACAGGGGATCGAACACCGTCTTTCCAAGATGTCATGCTCGATTCAATGGGGGCATTGACAGCGATTGTCTTATGCTTGATCGTTGGTTTTGTGAGAAAAAAATTTTAGGTAGAAGTATCAATTAGTGTACATGAAAAAATGAATTATAGAAGTAATTAAAATTGAGTATGAAGCCGAAAAATCCTAAAATAGTTTTCTATTTTAGGATTTTTTGGCTTCATTTCGTAGTATACTTGTGATTCATTTTTATAGAATAGAACTTGTGGATCAAAGCCAACTGTTGTTTATTTATGGATAGATTGGATTGGAATTTATTTTAAGAGTGGTTGATTTTATCCTTGAATCATTATCTGTACCTCTCTTTGGGCACTAGTTTTTTATACGGTGACGCCTTTTGTGTATCGCTGTATAATCCTTTCATTATTTCTTCAAACAGAAGTTCATATGTATGTAATAATTTCTGGTGATTAGCCAACTCATTGGATGATGAGCGAAAAAACCTATTCCATAGCGAATTATTTTGATCTTGATTCGCGATCGTAGTATGAATATTATCCAGTTGCTGAAGGATTGAACGGAGGAGGCCCTCACCATTTAAAAATGATTGCATTTTTCTCTTGTCACTAGCTAGTTTTTTGACTAAAATCTTTTGTTCAAATTCATTATTCTCTGGTTTGACGAGTAGTTTTTGCTGGTCTGCGATACTGGTGGATAATTCTAAGATCTGTTGCTCAGTGTAACCAAGAAACTTTTGATAATAAATTTTTTTAGCTTGTAACTTATCGTCCATTTTATTCCCCCTTTGATAGTGATAGACGTAAAAAAAAACTGGTCTCTCTAAAGTTTAAGATAAACTTTGTTGAGAAACCAGTTTTTTTATGAATTCATTTTTTATTGAAGCTATCAGAAAATGATTACTGGTGTACCTTTTTCTACCATACCAAACAATTCTTTCATGACACTTGGCGGCGTATTGACACATCCATGAGATCCACGAGTTTTCCAAAGATCGCCACCATATTCAGGTTGCCAGTCGGAATCATGGATACCAACGCCTGTCCAGTCAACTGGCATCCAGTAGTTTACAGGACTTGCATAAGGGGTTCCATCATCATTCGTTCCTTTTAATGTAGCATTTTCCTCTTTGTTCCAAACATAGAAAACACCAGCTGGAGTAGGGGTCTTAGGTTTTCCAGACACGATGTCAGTTTCTAGCGCAACTTTACCATCTTTGTAATACCACATATGCTGGTTTTTTAAATCAACTTCGATATAGGTATCTTCTATTAAAGGATGATCAGCTGTTGTGGCACCTTGAACAATTGGTGATCGGGTAAAGTCTTTACCTGCCAAAATGGCTGACTTTAAAGCTTCTGTTTCTGCATCAGTTTTGATTGACCAACTATAGGTACCCACAGGAACCGTTACTTCACCACGTTTTGTACTTTTAAATTTTGTGTCATTCGTACTTGTGTTATATTTTTCTCCTAAACCTGTTACATAGTTTTTAACTTGTGTTGTATCTAAATCAACTTTACCATCTGTGTAAGTTAGCCAGTTAGCAATTTCAGAACGAGGTATCTGGAAAGTATTGCCGTTGATACTATAGGTTCCTTTGATATTAGCAATGGCATTCATTTCATCGACTTGTTTTGTTAAATTTTTATCGGTCGCTGTCACTTTTGGTTTTGTTTGAAATTTAGTTAAATCAATTTTGTTTTTGCCATCCTTCACACTGGTTTTCAGCGCGTTGATAGCTGCTGTCACATCAATCGTATCGCCAGTTATTTCTGGTTTTATTTTGAAAGAGTCACCAGATTTTTCAATCGTCGCATCTTGTGTCTGTGTCCGGTCTTTATTTAATTCGGTTAGCTTATTCGTCGTGGAAGCCAGCGTTTCATCTAGTTTTTGATGATCAGTATCTTGTGGATCAATTTCTTGTTTTTCACTAGCGGAAACATAGTTCATGCCCCATGACCAAGCATTTTGTTGGTTTAACAATCGAGATAAATCTGCTGAAAAGTCATCTTTATAACCAAGCTCAGATTTTGCGATCTCTTCCCAAACTTTCCCATTTTCTTCAATCGTCAGCTTTTTATTGGAAAAGGTGTCTTTTAGTTTGTCATTTGCCTGTTGCACGGTCAGGTTACTTACATTGATGGAATTAATTTCCGTGTTAGGTAAAAAATGATTGGTGTAATATGTACTGCGGTAAGCGTAAAAGCCGATTAATGCAAGGAATACGCCTAGCGTAGTTAATAGACCAATGTGTAGCGATTTCGATTTTTTATGATGAGAAGATCTTGTCATGCGGGCAGCTCCTTATTTGATAGTTTAGCGTATAACGAACTAATCATAGCATATTTTGAGAAAAAAGACGAAGGGGACAAATGATTTAGCAAAAATTTAACGATCGTTAAGTAAAAAAATCAAGCAGAATGCTGACATTCTGCTTGATTAAGTGGTTAAATTTATTCTAATTATTCAGCGTCTAATTTAGAAAAAGCTTCATCTAAGATTTCTTTTAATTGTTTAGCTGAAGCAGCCATACGATCTTGTTCGCTGTCACTTAGAGGGATTTCGATAACTTTTTGGATACCTTGACGGTTGATTACTGCAGGGGCACCAATGTAGATATCGTTCAAGCCGTATTCACCATTCATAAATACAGATAGTGGAAGTACAGCATTTTCATCATCTAAGATGGCACGAGTGATACGTGCTAAGGCTACAGCGATACCATAGAAAGTAGCGCCTTTCTTTTCAATGATTGTGTAAGCAGCATCACGTACACCAAAGAATAAGTTAACCATTGCTTCTTCATCAACGTCTGGATTGTTTTTAACCCATTCATAAATTTGTAAACCAGCAACGTTAGCATGTGACCAAACAGGAAATTCTGAGTCACCGTGTTCACCTAAGATATAAGCATGGACGTTACGTGCATCAACATCAACTAATTCTGCAAGTGCTTGACGGAAGCGAGCTGAGTCAAGTGAAGTACCTGAACCGATTACGCGTTCTTTAGGGAAGCCTGAGAATTTCCAAGTTGAGTAAGTTAAAATATCTACTGGGTTAGCAGCAACTAAGAAAATACCATTGAATCCTGATTCAACAATTTGTGTTACTACATCGCGGTTGATTTTTAAGTTTTTATTTACTAAGTCTAAACGAGTTTCACCTGGTTTTTGTGGTGCACCAGCAGTGATAACTACTAAGTCAGCATCATGTGCATCTGCATAAGTAGCAGAGTAGATTTTTTTAGGTGAAGTAAATGCTAGAGCATGTGATAAATCAATAGCATCTCCTTCAGTTTTTGCTGTGTTGATATCTACGATACCTACTTCTTGTGCAATGTTTTGAGTAACTAGAGCAAAGGCATAGCTAGAACCTACGGCGCCATCTCCAACAAGAATTACTTTTTGATGATCTTTTTTTTCTGCAGCTGCAGTCATTATATATCAATCCTTCCATTGATTTTGTTTTTTCCCATGCCTATGCTAACATTTATCAAGCCCGCTGTCACGCTATTTGGCTATAAAATATAACAGATAACAAGGTTGTATTATATGTAAAAGCTTACATGTGCGTGATTTCACTATTTTTAAAAGGTTATTAATTTATTAGACTTTGAAGAAAATTTTAATTTCTTTATCATTTGTTAAACATTCTCTTTTTGTTGAAACAGGTACTTGTGTGTTATACTTAATAGTAGAAAGTAAAAAAATGAAAAAATGAGTCAAAGACTGGATTGCTTTAGGGCGCTCCAGCCTTTTGTGCTGCTTTTTTCAATTAGGTGGTAGAACAAATGAAAATGATCGTAGGGCTTGGAAACCCAGGAACCAAATATGCACAAACCAAACATAATATCGGCTTTATGGTCGTTGATCGCATGGCTGAAAAGCAACAAGCTGTGTTTAAAAAAAATACATTTGAAGCGGAAGTTGCAGAGTTTTTCTATCAAGGAGAAAAAATCTTATTAGTGAAGCCGCAAACTTTTATGAACGAATCTGGTCGTGCTGTAGGACCATTAATGACTTATTTCGGTATTTATCCGGAAGAATTAGTTGTTGTTTATGATGATTTAGATCTTGTAACTGGCAAGATCCGCTTGCGCCAAAAAGGGAGTGCTGGAGGGCATAATGGAATAAAAAGTATCATTTCTCACTTGAATACGAATGTATTTGACCGTATCAAAGTAGGCATTGGTCGACCAGAAGGAAACAAAACTGTTGTTCAACACGTGCTAAGCCCATTTAGTAAAGAAGTTCAACCATTGATTGAAGCAAGTATCGATCAGTCAGTGGCAGCACTCGAGTTTATGCTGGATGGTCATTCGTTTATCGATACGATGAACAAATTCAATTAGCGAAGGAGGAAAAAAATGGATATCGTTCAATTAATTGGTAAAGATCCACAGGTAAAGGAATGGCTCAACCAGATAGAAGAAAAATCACCAAGACAATTGATCACTGGTTTAGCTGGTTCAGCCAAAACTCTTCTCTTTGCTCGAGCGTTCAAAAAAACAAAGAAAAACTTAGTCGTATTAATGCCTAATCTGTATTATGCGAATCAACTAGCAGAAGATTTGCAACATGTTTTGCCAGCAGAACAAATACATTCTTTTCCAGTAGATGAAGTTCTTTCTGCGGAAATGGCTTTTTCTTCCCCAGAAGCAAGAAGAGAAAGAGTTGCTACACTAAATGCCCTGCAACAAAAACAACCAGGGGTCTATTTATTACCAGTAGCAGCATTGCATAAACGATTACCCAGTCCAAAAGTTTGGAAACAAGCCCAATTGACTTGGCGAACGGGAGAGGAAATAGCCGTTGACGATCTGCCTCGTCTATTGACTTTATTAGGCTACGAACGAGTTGAGATGGTGGCAAAAACGGGAGAGTATAGTATTCGTGGCAGCATCATTGATATCTATCCGATCAATCTCGAACATCCCGTACGTATCGAATTATTTGATGTAGAGATTGACTCCATGCGATATTTTGAAGTAGAAACTCAACGCTCGATCGAAAAAGTAACAGAAATTTGGATCGCACCGACAAGTGAACAGGTCTACGACCAAGCTGATTTACTTCATGGGATCGACCGACTGGAAAAGTTGTTAGAAAAGAAACTAGCGACGATTTCAGAAGAAACAGACCGCCAATTCGTGCAGGATTATTTTGGACAAGTGATCGCGCAATGGCAAGCAGGAAATCCGACAGAAGACGCGAAACTTTATGCTGATCTTCTTTATCAAGAAGAAACGACGATCCTTGATTATTTTCCAACAAGTAGTTTATTCATTGTGGATGATTATCAACGAATCATGGAAACAAATCGGGAGATCGAAAGAGAAGCAGCTGAATGGCAAACACAAAAAATTAGTGAATTACGTGTCTTCTCAGAGCAAGTCTTTGTCAATGATGTGCATAAATTAGTTCAAAAAGAAAAATTTGTGACGACTTTTTTTGCGCTTTTTCAAAAGGGTATGGGGAATTTACGTTTTCAAGCGATTCACAATTTTCAATATCGTACGATGCAACAATTTTTCGGTCAAATGCCATTATTGAAAACAGAAATGGACCGATGGCGTAAGCAAGAACAAACAGTAGTCATCTTTATTCCTACGAAAGAACGGATTAGAAAAGCGGAGCAGATGTTACGTGATGAAGAGATCCTAGTCGTGGAAACCGAAAAAGAAAAACTGATCAGAGGACAAGTGCAACTAGTGGAAGGGGCGCTGCAAACAGGTTTCGAACTTCCTCAAGAGAAAATAGTCGCAATTACGGAAAAAGAAATTTTCCAAAAAACGACGAAGAAACAAACACGGCGACAAACCGTAACTAATGCGGAACGTTTAAAAAGCTATAATGAACTAAAAGCAGGCGACTATGTCGTTCACGCAAATCACGGGATCGGTAAATATATTGGGATGGAAACGTTAGAAGTGGATGGTGTCCATCAAGACTACATGACGATCCTTTATCAAAATGACGATAAATTATTTATTCCGGTTACCCAGCTGAATTTGATCCAAAAATATGTTGCTTCTGAATCAAAAGCACCTCGTATCAATAAATTAGGCAGTAGTGAATGGACGAAAACCAAAAGAAAGGTTTCGTCTAAAATTGAAGATATCGCAGATGATCTGATCAAACTATATGCTGCCAGAGAATCAGAAAAAGGGTATGCGTTTGGACCGGATGATGGGTATCAAAAAGAATTTGAAAATGCCTTCCCATACTCTGAAACGGATGACCAATTACGGAGTGCCGCAGAGATCAAACGAGATATGGAAAAAGAAAAACCGATGGATCGTTTGCTCGTTGGTGATGTTGGCTACGGTAAAACGGAAGTGGCTTTACGAGCTGCTTTTAAAGCCGTCAAGGAAAGTAAACAAGTTGCCTTTTTAGTTCCTACGACCATTCTCGCCCAACAACACTATGAAACGATGTTGGAACGTTTTGAAGGATTTCCAGTAAATGTAGGTCTATTGAGTCGTTTCCGAACGAAAAAACAACAAAAAGAAACGATTGAACAATTACGTACTGGACAAATCGATATCGTAGTCGGAACGCATCGTATCTTATCTAAAGACATTGAATTTAGTGACTTAGGGTTATTGATCGTTGACGAAGAACAGCGTTTTGGTGTAAAACATAAAGAACGTTTGAAACAACTACGTGCCCAAGTGGATGTCTTGACGTTGACAGCGACACCGATCCCACGGACACTCCACATGTCAATGCTCGGGGTTCGTGATTTATCAGTGATCGAAACACCGCCTGCCAATCGTTATCCGATTCAAACTTACGTGATGGAAAAAAATCCTGGAGCGATTCGTGAAGCTATCCATCGAGAAATGGGGCGTGGCGGTCAAGTGTTCTATCTCTATAATCGAGTAGAGACGATCGAACAAAAAGTGGAAGAAATCCAAGAACTTGTACCAGAAGCACGGATCGGTTATGCGCATGGTCAAATGACTGAAGCACAATTAGAAAATACATTGTTTGATTTTATTGAAGGACAATATGATGTGTTAGTCACAACGACGATCATTGAAACGGGTGTCGATATTCCAAATGCGAATACGCTCTTCGTTGAAAATGCTGATTACATGGGGCTATCGACTCTTTATCAATTACGAGGTCGTGTGGGACGAAGCAACCGAGTGGCGTACGCCTACTTCATGTATGAACAACAAAAAATCTTGAATGAAGTCAGCGAAAAACGTCTTCAAGCCATTAAAGATTTCACCGAACTAGGCTCTGGTTTTAAAATCGCTATGCGGGATTTATCGATCCGAGGAGCAGGAAATCTGCTAGGTGCGCAGCAGCACGGCTTTATTGATGCTGTCGGATTTGACATGTATTCGCAAATGTTAAGTGATGCTGTTTTACGTAAACAAGGAAAGAACAACCAAGTGGAAAAAACAGCAGTTGAAATCGATCTTGGGGTCGATGCTTACTTGCCAGAAGAATATGTTTCGGACCAAAGACAGAAAATTGAAATTTATAAACGGATCAGGGAACTTGATTCACAAGAAATGCTTGATGAATTAGAAGATGATCTTTTAGACCGTTTTGGGGAATACCCTGAAGAGGTGGCACATCTCTTAACGATTGGCCAAATCAAAATGGATGGCGATCGCGCCTTGATTGAAACAATTCGCAAGCAACAGCAGACTATCGTCTTTAATCTAAGTAAAGCAGGAACAAAACGCTATACTGTAGAACAGTTATTTGAAGCTTTGACTGCAACAAAACTAAAAGCAAGTTTAGGTGTAGAAAAAGAAAAAATGGTGATTCGACTAACGGTTCCTAACAAGACCGATGAAGCAGTTTGGTTGCAAGAAATCCAACGTTTTGTCAAAGCTTTACGTGAACAAAAATATCTGTCTGCTTAGGAAGGAGCGAATACTTTGGACCATAAAGAGATGCGTCGCGTGATGCATGGCGCATTTATATTGACGATTGCTTCTTTCATAGCAAAAGTCCTAAGTGCGCTGTACCGCATTCCGCTCCAAAACTTAGTTGGTGATGAAGGATTTTATGTATACCAACAAGTATACCCAATCTATGGGATTGCCATGACTTTAGCGTTGTCTGGTTTACCGCAATTCATTTCAAAATATGTCGCTGAACGAAAAGATCCAATTCAGCGAAAAGAAGCACTGCAACGGCTTTATCCATTAGTTTTTTGGACAGGGATTGTTCTGTGGCTGTTTACTTTTCTCTTTAGCCGTTGGATTGCTTGGATGATGGGGGATCAGCAATTACGACCGCTGATCCAAATCGTTTCATTTACTTTCTTACTGATGCCAGGACTATCTTTTTATCGAGGAAATTTCCAAGGCAGATTTTTGATGGAACCGACAGCTGTTTCACAAGTCGTTGAACAATTTGTGAGAGTGGCGATCATCGTTTTCAGTGCCTTTGCTTTTCGACTATTTGGCTGGTCAGTTTACCAAACAGGAACTGCTGCTATGAGTGGTGCAGTCATCGGGGGACTTTGTGCCTATGGTGTGTTGCGCTATTATGAACAAAAAATCCATGGTGGAGCGTTAAGTTTTCGACATTTTTCGGTCACGAAACGACCTGACAAACGATTGATCCGGCGTTTTTTAGTTGAAGGGGGCTTAGTGTCAATCTATAGTGGTCTGCTGATTTTCTTTCAGCTGATCGACTCATTTTTTGTAAAAAATGCGCTTCAAGTTTATGGACTATCTGAACAAAGTGCAAAAATTGCAAAAGGGGTCTATGATCGTGGGCAACCGTTAGTTCAATTAGGACTAGTGATTGCAACTGCATTAAGTGCGACTTTCTTACCTGCATTGACGAAGTACTTGATGACGGCTGTGCATAGTCAATTTCTAAAGACTGCCAAAATCTATTTACGGTTAACAACGACTTTAGCATTAGCTGCTTCTGTAGGTCTAGCTATGCTTTTACCGTATATCAACTATGCGCTATTTAAAGATTACGCTGGGAATGCAGCGTTGGTGCTATTCGTCTTTGCAATTGCTTTAACAGCAATCATCCAAACCTATCAAAGTATTGCCCAAAGTAAAAATTCTTTTCGTCCCTCTTTGAAAGGTGCAGGCTGGGGGCTGTTAGCCAAAGCTTTGGCAACCCCGTTTCTAACTGGTTATCTAGGGACAGTAGGAGCTAGTTTGTCGACCTTGCTAGGATTGGCTGTCACTCTATGGTATTTTGTCCACACGGAGACTAGTGAAATCAATCAGTTCTGGAAAGAACGTCGCTTTGGAAGTAAATTGCTTCAATGTTTGGGATGGATGATCTTAGCCTTACTGATTTATTATGGCGGACTGACGATGATTTTTGGCCCGGTTGCTCATCGGTCTTCTGCATTCTTTGCCAGTTTAGCAGGTGTAGGAATCGGAGCGTTCGTCTTTGTGAATGCTGTGATCTGGACAAAATTATTTACGGTTAGAGAATGGTTGATGTTACCGTTTGGAAAAAAGATTTTACGATTTAATAAACTTATAAAAAATAAAAGTGAGGAATCCTAATGCGATTAGATAAATTTCTTAAAATTTCTCGAATTATCAAACGCCGCTCTGTAGCAAAAGAAGTGGCAGATAAAGGAAGAATTCAAATCAACGGAAAATTGGCTAAATCTTCTAGTGATGTCAAGGTAGGCGATCAATTGAAGATCCAATTTGGAAACAAAACAATGGAAGTAAAAGTCAATGAATTACATGAGTCAACGAAAAAAGAAGATGCTCAAAAAATGTATGAGATCATTTCGGAGATTCGCAAGCAAAACACTGACGAAATAGATTAGACAACCCTCAATGATATTGGTATAATGAAAACGACAATCAAAAAAGATTGGAGCGAAGAGAAGTGACAAAAAAAAGCAACAAAATTGCTGCTTTAGATACAGAGTATGCAAAGAAAAAATATGTCGAATTTCAAGAACAACAACGCCAGTTGATTTTTCGTAGACGTCGATTAGCAGTTATTTTTATAGGTGCTTTGGTCATTTTCGCAATTTTAGGTTTTCAAATTTTTCGTGATATGCAAAGAATGAATCAATTAAACGAATTGAAAGTTGAAGCAAATACGGAATTAAGCCAAGTCAATGCTGATGTGGATCAGCTAACACAGGATGTCTCATTATTGAAAGATGATGACTATGTGGCGAAACTTGCGAGAAGCAAATACTTTTATTCAAAAGAAGGCGAGCAGGTTTATCCAGTATTAGAATCAAATACGGATGACACAGACCAAACAACTAGTTCAACAACTGCAAAATAAGCAGTATTATAAATAGGTTAATAATTAGGAGGAACATTTTTTTTATGTCAATCGAGGTAGGAGCAAAACTGCAAGGGAAAGTATCAGGAATTACAAATTTTGGCGCGTTTATTGATTTAGGAGCTGGAAAAACTGGTCTAGTTCATATCAGTGAAGTCTCAAATGGCTATATCAAAGATATTCATGATGTTTTAAGTGTCAGTGATGAAGTAACTGTTAAAGTTATCTCAGTTAATGATGATGGTAAAATTGGATTATCAATCCGTCAAACACAACCAAAACCAACGGAATCAACAGAATCAGATGATGATAAGCGTCCAAAAAAATACCAACAAAGAGATCCTCGCGATAATCGAGGTCGTTCAACACAGAAAAAACCTTTTTCTCGCAGTCAATCTTCTAATAACCATAAAGAAGACTTCGATTCATTAATGAGTTCATTTTTAAAGGATAGTGATGATCGATTGACTTCCTTGAAGCGCAATACAGAAGGTAAACGTGGCGGACGCGGCGGACGTCGCAGCTAACCAAAAACTTAAGAGCAGGCAATTGTCGCAGACTTTTGTCCGCTCTTTTTTTCATTGGAATCTTTGATGGTAGGTTGATCGAAGCCGAGAAGGAACAAGGAAGTGATTCGATGGAAGAAGAACAAGACGCAAGGAAGATCAGACAACGTTTTTTGACAAATTGTGAAATCAATGGTTATTTGAATGAAAAAACAAGAGCGCTACTGGCGGTTTCTGGGGGAGTAGATTCTATGGTTCTTCTGGATTTAATGATGGAAGCGCAAAAAAAATGGGGTTTCTTTTTGGCAGTGACCCATATCAATCATCAATTAAGAGAAGAATCTGTTCATGAAGTTGCGTATTTAAAGAAGTATTGTCAACAACATCAACTCCCGTTACAAGTGGAAGTTTGGGAAAAGCCAACAAAAAAGGGCATTGAAACAGCGGCTCGAGAGTTTCGTTATCAAGTGTTTGCGAAGCAGATGCAAAGCGGCAGCTATGACTGCCTAATGACGGCACATCATGGGGATGACCAAATGGAAACGGTTTTAATGAAGTTGTTGCGTGGGGGGCAACTTAGTACCTATGCTGGGATCAAAGAAGCCCAACCCTTCTCCAATGGTCGATTGATTCGTCCGTTACTAGGATTTAGTAAGGCGCAATTATATCAATATGCTTCAGAGCGAGAGCTGGTTTATTTTGAAGACCATACGAATCAAGAGTTGGATGTTCAACGTAATCGCCTTCGTCATTTGGTTCTGCCTCAACTAAAACAAGAAAATCCACAAGCAATGGTTCATTTTCAACGTTTTTCGCAGCAGATCCAATGGGCAGATCGATTGATTCAAACACACATGAAGAAAGTCTTGATGGAAAATGTCGTAGAAGAAAACGAACGGGTGCATTTTCCTTGGAAACTATTAGCGGAGATGCCAGAAGAAGAAAGCTATTATTTCTTATACGCATTCTTTGATCATTTTTTTGAAAAAACAGCGATCGTGATCAAAGAAAAACAAATCCAACTGATTTTACAACAGTGTCAACAGAAAAAAGGCCAATGGAAAATTACTCTTGAACGAGGGTGGGTTCTGCAACGTAGCTATGAAAAAATCTATCTTATCCAAGAGAAAGCTGATCCCTCAAAAACAATACAAGAACGAACAGAGGCGTATAAGTTGGAGTTGAATCAACGCATCAGGTTGGATGAAAGCTGCTGGATCGGCTTGTTTACACCTGAAGCAGCCGAAGAAGCTAAAAAAGCAGATGATTGGGACGAGTTTTCTCATGATCTTTGGCTATCTTCACATCAAGAACTGTTTGTAGGAAAGAGACAAGCAGGAGAGCGTATCCAGCTAAATAGCAAACTAAAAAAGAAAATATCCAGATATTTGATTGATAACAAAGTACCTGATTCACAAAGAAAAGAGGCATGGGTCGTGAGGGATCAAAATGAAAATATTTATAGTTTGGTCCCATTTACCTATTCCTATTTGAGTATTGGTGTAGAAACTGATAAAATACACTACATACTTCTTTACAAATATCACAAAGAAGCAATTGGAAGGAGAACCTGATGTTAGAAAAGGATATTGAAAAAGTTTTGATTACAAGAGAAGAAATACAAGTTCGTTGTGAAGAACTAGGCAAAGAATTGGCAGAAACTTATAAGCATAATAATCCACTCGTTGTTGGTGTTCTAAAAGGCGCTGTTCCATTCATGGCAGATATCATACGTTCGATTGATGCTCACTTGGAAATAGACTTTATGGATGTTTCAAGTTATGGAAATGCAACGGTTTCATCAGGAGAAGTCAAAATCGTCAAAGATTTAGATACCAATGTTGAAGGCCGTGACTTACTGATCGTTGAAGATATCATCGATAGTGGAAGAACACTCGCTTATTTGGTTGATCTATTTAAATACCGTAAAGCAAAATCAGTGAAAATTGTCACATTGCTTGATAAACCAGAAGGTAGAGTAGTTGATATTGAAGCAGACTATGTTGGATTCAATGTTCCTAATGAATTTGTAGTGGGTTACGGATTAGATTATGCAGAAGCTTACCGTAATTTACCATACATCGGTGTATTGAAGCCTAGCGTTTATCAATCAAATTAGTGCTGTATCTACTATAAATTGTGTTACAATAGAATGGTCAGGATTGATAAAAAAAATGCTAAATTAAAATAACGCATAGGGAGGGCAACTATGAACAAAAAAAACAATGGCATGATGAAAAATGCCTTGTATTATGTCCTCGTAATCTTAGCGATGGTTATGGTCGTATATTTTATCTTTGGTAATAACGGCCAACGATCGTCAGATATCGAGTACACAAAATTTACAGAACAATTACAAGCAGGTAAAATCAAAGAATTTGAAGTGCAACCTGCAAATGGTGTATATAAAATTTCTGGAGAGTATAAAGAACAGCAAACCGTCTCTAACAGTGGTGGACTTGCTATCTTAGGATCGACAGATACAAAAACGACACACTTTACAACGATTATTTTGCCAAACGATACCACACTTAGCCAAGTGACTGATTTAGCGAAAGAACATAACGTAGCTACAACAGTCAAAGAAGAATCAAGCAGTGGCGTATGGGTATCCTTATTGCTAAGCTTCTTACCAATTATCATCCTTGTGTTCTTCTTCTATATGATGATGGGGCAACAAGGTGGTGGCGGAGGCGGCGGTGGCCGTGTCATGAACTTTGGTAAATCAAAAGCCAAAGAAGCCGACAAAAAAGCGAACCGTGTACGCTTCTCAGATGTCGCTGGTGCAGAAGAAGAGAAACAAGAGTTGGTTGAAGTTGTTGAATTCTTAAGAGATCCGCGACGTTTTGTTGAGTTAGGCGCACGTATCCCAGCTGGTGTTCTTTTAGAAGGACCTCCAGGAACTGGTAAAACATTGTTAGCAAAAGCTGTAGCTGGAGAAGCGGGTGTACCGTTTTACTCTATTTCAGGTTCTGACTTTGTAGAAATGTTTGTGGGTGTTGGGGCAAGTCGTGTTCGTGACTTATTTGAAACAGCGAAGAAAAATGCTCCAGCAATCATCTTCATCGATGAAATTGATGCTGTTGGTCGTCAACGTGGCGCAGGCATGGGCGGTGGACATGATGAACGTGAACAAACACTGAACCAATTGCTAGTTGAAATGGACGGATTTGATGGGAATGAAGGTGTTATCGTCATTGCTGCAACAAACCGTTCAGATGTACTTGACCCTGCACTTTTACGTCCAGGACGTTTTGACCGTCAAATTTTAGTTGGTCGTCCAGATGTAAAAGGCCGTGAAGCAATCTTACGTGTTCACGCACGAAACAAACCGATGGCAGATGACGTTGATTTGAAAGTCGTGGCACAACAAACACCAGGTTTTGCTGGTGCAGATTTAGAAAATGTCTTAAACGAAGCAGCTTTAGTTGCGGCTCGTCGTAACAAGAAGAAAATCGATGCTTCAGATATTGATGAAGCAGAAGATCGCGTGATTGCAGGTCCAGCTAAGAAAGATCGCGTAATCAGCAAAAAAGAACGAGAAATGGTGGCTTATCACGAAGCAGGTCATACGATCGTTGGTTTAGTCTTGAGTCGGGCACGTGTGGTTCATAAAGTAACCATTATTCCACGTGGACGTGCAGGTGGTTATATGATCGCCTTACCAAAAGAAGATCAATTCTTAATGACAAAAGAAGATATGTTTGAACAAATCGTTGGTTTGCTTGGTGGTCGAACAGCAGAAGAAATCATCTTCAACGTTCAATCAACTGGGGCTTCTAATGACTTTGAACAAGCAACAGCTTTAGCACGAAGCATGGTAACTGAATATGGAATGAGTGATCGTTTAGGTCCAGTTCAATATGAAGGAAATCATCAAGTATTCGTTGGTCGTGACTATGGTCAAACGAAAGCTTACTCTGAACAAGTGGCCTTTGAAATTGACCAAGAAGTGCGTAAGATTTTGATGGAAGCTCATCAAAAAGCGCATGAGATCATCGAAGCACATCGAGCACAACATAAATTGATCGCTGAAAAACTGTTAGAATTTGAAACACTCGATGCGAAAGCAATCAAATCTTTATTTGAAAAAGGTGTTATGCCTGAAGGTTCAGAATCTGCTAACTATCCTAGTGAAAAAGAAGCGCAAACTTTTGAAGAAGCAAAACGTGCTTTGGAAGAAAAAGACGCAGAAAAACAAGCGGAAGAAAAACAAGATTTTGAGCACGATAAGAAAGAATTTGAAGAAGAGAAAAAAGAATTAAATGAAGAAGAACATCAAACTTCTTCAACAGATGATTCGGATGATCAACCGAAATAATCGCTAAAAAATGAGAGCTACGACAAAAGTCGTGGCTCTTTTTTAGTAGTTGTTTTATTTTTTATTATAGAATAGGCAAATAAAAGAAAAGATAACATTCATAAGTTGAAAATTATCAGCGTAACTAGTATGATTCACTATGAATTTAAAAATCGGAAAAGAGGTACATAAATAAATGGAAGATTATTTGATCAAGGCACTGGCCTATGATGGCTATGTACGTGCTTATGCAGTTCAAGCAACAAACACTGTTGCAGAAGCCCAAAAGCGACACGACACTTGGCATACATCATCGGCTGCATTAGGTCGTACGCTTGTTGGCGGACTTTTACTAGGTTCGACGCTAAAAGGCGAAGACAAGTTAACTGTGCGGATTCAAGGGAATGGTCCGGCTAATGGGATTGTGGTAGATGCGAATGGCAAAGGAGAAGTCAAAGGCTATATCCAAAACCCTCATTTGAGCCTACCTTTGAATGAAGCAGGAAAAATTGATGTGCGTGGTGCTGTGGGAACGCAAGGGATGTTCAGTGTTACTAAAGACCTCGGTTTGAAAGAACCATTTTCGGGACAAACACCTATTGTTTCTGGAGAAATTGCGGAAGACTTTACCTATTATCTTGCAATCTCAGAACAGATTCCTTCAGCAGTTGGATTGAGCGTTTTAGTTAACACGGATGACAGTATCAAAACAGCTGGTGGATTTATGATCCAAATCATGCCTGGTGCAGATGAAGAAACTATCAGTAAAATCGAAGAACAATTAAAAACGACACCACGTATTTCTACTTTATTAGACGAAGGATTAACACCTGAAAAAATTCTTGAAGGTTTACTAGGAACTAGTGAGTTGAATATTTTAGAGAAAATGCCGGTACAATTCAAATGTGATTGCTCAAAAGAAAAATTTGGGGAAGCAATTATTGCTTTAGGGGCAGAAGAAATCCAAGCGATGATTGATGAAGATCACGGAGCAGAAGCCGTTTGTTCATTCTGCAACAACAAGTATGAATACAGTGAAGCAGAATTATCCGAGCTAAAAGCAGAAGCGCTGGGAGGAAAATAAGTGGAACATACATGGAAAATCGGACATGTTGAAATTCCCAATCGAGTAGTTGTCGCACCGATGGCTGGAATCACTAATTCAGCTTTTCGTGTGACCGTCAAAGAGTTCGGTGCTGGATTAGTCGTCTGTGAGATGATCAGTGACCAAGGAATCCATTTTAGAAACAAGAAAACATTAGAGATGCTGCATATCGAAGAAACAGAACATCCACTAAGCTTGCAAATTTTTGGTGGAAACAAAGATACTTTGGTCGAGGCTGCCCAATTCGTTCAAGAAAATACAGCGGCTGACATCATTGATATCAATATGGGTTGCCCAGTGAACAAAATCATCAAAGCAGAAGCAGGTGCTAAATGGTTATTGGATCCAGATAAAGTTTATGAGATGGTACAAGCTGTCTCTTCTGCTGTTGATGTACCAGTTACTGTGAAAATGAGAATCGGTTGGGATGAACAACATGTTTTTGCTGTGCAAAATGCTTTAGCGGCTGAAGCAGCTGGCGCCAGTGCAATCGCCATGCACGGACGTACGAGAGTACAAATGTATGAAGGTAAAGCAAACTGGGAAGTATTGAAAGAAGTTAAAAGTCAGCTCAAGATCCCATTTATGGGCAATGGAGATGTCAAAACTCCGGAAGATGCTAAAAGAATGTTAGAATACGTAGGAGCGGATGGTGTGATGATTGGGCGTGCAGCGTTAGGCAATCCTTGGATGATCCATCGCACCCAGCATTACTTAGAAACCGGCGAGTTAATCCCTGAACCAACACCAAGAGAAAAAATCGAGACCGCTAAATTACATTTGAAACGTTTAGTCGATTTAAAAGGGGAGGTTGTTGCGTGCCGAGAATTTCGGACACATGCTTCCTATTATTTAAAAGGAATCTCTCGAGCAGCAAAAGTAAAAGTTGCAATCAATCAAGCAGAAAAACAAGTAGAAATCAATGAATTGCTTGACCGCTTTTTAGAGAAAACAGAAAAAGTATCTGTGAAATAATCTAGTGATTTTCTAAGTTTTTCGTGAATTTTCAAGTCGAACTTTAAGTTCGGCTTGCTTTTTTTGTGTTTCATTGGCATTATAGGAAAGAGAATAACATGAGAATGGAGGAACTTTTGTGACACAGGAACAACAACATCAAGTAGAAGATTTAAACGATCAAATGCTTGTTCGCCGTCAAAAAATGGAGCAATTAAGAGAAAATGGGATTGATCCTTTTGGTAAACGATTTGAACGTACGCACAATTCAGAAGAATTACATGAATTGTTTGATCCAAGAACAAAAGAAGAATTAGCAGAGATGGGGCTAACTGCAAGTGTAGCCGGTCGAATGATCACTCGTCGTGGTAAAGGAAAAGCTGGATTTGCTCACTTACAAGATCGTGAAGGCCAAATCCAAATTTATGTACGTAAAGATCAAGTAGGTGATGAAGCCTATGATGTATTCAAACATGCTGATTTAGGAGACTTCTTTGGCGTAACAGGTGAAATCATGAAGACTGATACGGGCGAAGTTTCAATCAAGGCATCAGAAATCACTATTTTATCAAAAGCTTTACGTCCGCTACCAGATAAATACCATGGATTGACTAATATCGAACAACGTTATCGTCAACGTTATCTTGATTTGATCAGTAACCGTGAAAGTTTTGATCGCTTCATGAAACGTAGCCAAATTATTAGCGAAATCCGTCGTTACTTAGATGGTAATGGCTATATTGAAGTAGAAACACCAGTCTTACACAATGAAGCCGGTGGTGCTGCAGCTCGTCCATTTATTACACACCATAACGCACTAGATATTGATTTATACTTACGTATTGCGTTAGAACTTCATTTAAAACGCCTAATTGTGGGTGGAATGGAAAAAGTTTACGAAATCGGTCGCGTTTTCCGTAATGAAGGGATCGATACAACTCATAATCCAGAATTTACGATGTTAGAAGCTTACACCGCTTATACAGATTTCCAGGATGTCATGAACTTGACTGAAGGAATCATTCGTAATGCAGCCCAAAAAGTTCTTGGTACAGCAGAAATCACTTATGATGGCCAAGCAGTTGATTTGGAAAGTGACTTTAAACGTATCCATATGGTAGATGCGATCAAAGAGCAAACAGGTGTCGATTTCTGGAAAGAAATGACATTAGAAGAAGCATTAGCACTTGCTGAAGAGCATCACGTAGAAGTGACCGAAGCAATGGGCGTAGGTCATGTCATCAATGAGTTCTTTGAAACTTTTGTGGAAGAAACATTGACACAACCAACTTTTGTTTACGGACATCCAGTAGAAGTATCTCCATTGGCGAAAAAGAATCCAGAAGATCCACGCTTTACCGATCGTTTTGAATTGTTTATCGTTGGTCGGGAATTTGCGAATGCCTTTACCGAATTAAATGATCCAATTGATCAAAGAGAACGTTTTGAAGCCCAAGAAAAAGAACGTGAGCTAGGAAACGATGAAGCACACGGTGTCGATGAAGACTTCTTGGAAGCTTTAGAATATGGTATGCCACCAACTGGCGGTCTAGGTATCGGAATTGACCGTTTAGTTATGTTATTGACGGATGCACAGTCGATCCGTGATGTTTTACTATTCCCAACGATGCGTTAGATATGGTGAATATGAATAAAAAAGAAGCCAAGAACTGTTGGCTTCTTTTTTTATAATCTAGTAAAAGAGAGAAGTTAAAGGATCACTCTATTTTTAATAGATAGCGTAAAACTTACACCACTTTTTGTCAGTTTCTTTTTTGAAATAATGAGGTACGGTAAAAAAATGCAAGGCGAGGATAATCGAGAAATTTATTATGTGGAGGCATAGATAAAGGAATTGCTTGCTTGTATTTGAGTGGATTGATTAAACGATCTTCTTATTTATAACGAATATTAAAGAATAAGGGAGGAGTAATATCGCAGGAAAACTATTAAAATACGAATGATTATTTTTAAAATTACAGAAATGATCGTCCAATGAAAAAAACTTGAAAAAATACAAAAAATTCGTTGACCGTTAAAGGTTTAGTTGGTATATTATTATTTGTTCAAAAGTTATCACTAAATAACTTCTGACAAAAATGAAAAATAACTTCAAAAAGTTCTTGACGTGTGAGAGATCACATGATAAGATAACTGAGTCGTTTAAAAAACAACAGCTTACGAAGCTTGATTCTATCGAAAAAAACTTCAAAAAAGTTGTTGACAAATAACAAACGATGAGTTATGATAAATGAGTTGCTGAAACACTTCTGAAAAATGAAGTTAAAAAACTTTTAAAAAAGAGTTGACAAACAAACGACACTCTGATATGATATAAAAGTTGCTACGGCAATCTCAAATGATTAGCTTTTAATCAAGTAGACCTTTGAAAACTGAACAAAGCAAAGACAAACCAAATGTGTAGGGCGTCTTGATTGATTCAAGACAACAAACATTTTTAACAAGCAAGCAATATGCTAGCAAACAATTGAGCTTAACAATCGTAAGATTGTTCGAACTTTTTATGAGAGTTTGATCCTGGCTCAGGACGAACGCTGGCGGCGTGCCTAATACATGCAAGTCGAACGCTTCTTTTTCCACCGGAGCTTGCTCCACCGGAAAAAGAGGAGTGGCGAACGGGTGAGTAACACGTGGGTAACCTGCCCATCAGAAGGGGATAACACTTGGAAACAGGTGCTAATACCGTATAACAATCGAAACCGCATGGTTTTGATTTGAAAGGCGCTTTCGGGTGTCGCTGATGGATGGACCCGCGGTGCATTAGCTAGTTGGTGAGGTAACGGCTCACCAAGGCGACGATGCATAGCCGACCTGAGAGGGTGATCGGCCACATTGGGACTGAGACACGGCCCAAACTCCTACGGGAGGCAGCAGTAGGGAATCTTCGGCAATGGACGAAAGTCTGACCGAGCAACGCCGCGTGAGTGAAGAAGGTTTTCGGATCGTAAAACTCTGTTGTTAGAGAAGAACAAGGATGAGAGTAACTGTTCATCCCTTGACGGTATCTAACCAGAAAGCCACGGCTAACTACGTGCCAGCAGCCGCGGTAATACGTAGGTGGCAAGCGTTGTCCGGATTTATTGGGCGTAAAGCGAGCGCAGGCGGTTTCTTAAGTCTGATGTGAAAGCCCCCGGCTCAACCGGGGAGGGTCATTGGAAACTGGGAGACTTGAGTGCAGAAGAGGAGAGTGGAATTCCATGTGTAGCGGTGAAATGCGTAGATATATGGAGGAACACCAGTGGCGAAGGCGGCTCTCTGGTCTGTAACTGACGCTGAGGCTCGAAAGCGTGGGGAGCAAACAGGATTAGATACCCTGGTAGTCCACGCCGTAAACGATGAGTGCTAAGTGTTGGAGGGTTTCCGCCCTTCAGTGCTGCAGCTAACGCATTAAGCACTCCGCCTGGGGAGTACGACCGCAAGGTTGAAACTCAAAGGAATTGACGGGGGCCCGCACAAGCGGTGGAGCATGTGGTTTAATTCGAAGCAACGCGAAGAACCTTACCAGGTCTTGACATCCTTTGACCACTCTAGAGATAGAGCTTCCCCTTCGGGGGCAAAGTGACAGGTGGTGCATGGTTGTCGTCAGCTCGTGTCGTGAGATGTTGGGTTAAGTCCCGCAACGAGCGCAACCCTTATTGTTAGTTGCCATCATTTAGTTGGGCACTCTAGCAAGACTGCCGGTGACAAACCGGAGGAAGGTGGGGATGACGTCAAATCATCATGCCCCTTATGACCTGGGCTACACACGTGCTACAATGGGAAGTACAACGAGTCGCAAAGTCGCGAGGCTAAGCTAATCTCTTAAAGCTTCTCTCAGTTCGGATTGTAGGCTGCAACTCGCCTACATGAAGCCGGAATCGCTAGTAATCGCGGATCAGCACGCCGCGGTGAATACGTTCCCGGGCCTTGTACACACCGCCCGTCACACCACGAGAGTTTGTAACACCCGAAGTCGGTGAGGTAACCTTTTGGAGCCAGCCGCCTAAGGTGGGATAGATGATTGGGGTGAAGTCGTAACAAGGTAGCCGTATCGGAAGGTGCGGCTGGATCACCTCCTTTCTAAGGAATATTACGGAGACTACACTGTTTGTTTTATACTTTGTTCAGTTTTGAGAGGTCTACTCTCAAAAATAAATCGGGGCCTTAGCTCAGCTGGGAGAGCGCCTGCTTTGCACGCAGGAGGTCAGCGGTTCGATCCCGCTAGGCTCCATTAACAACATTAGTTGTTAAAACATTTTGTTCATTGAAAACTGGATATTTGAAGTAAATTAGTAATACAAACCGAGAACACCGCGTTGAATGAGTTTTTTAATAAGTTCAATTGCTTATTTTCTTGATCGGACTTCTATCGCTAGAAGAAAGATCAAAACCCAACCGCAAGGTTGATAAGGTTAAGTGAATAAGGGCGCACGGTGGATGCCTTGGCACTAGGAGCCGATGAAGGACGGGACTAACACCGATATGCTTTGGGGAGCTGTACGTAAGCTATGATCCAGAGATTTCCGAATGGGGGAACCCAGCATCTTTTATAGGATGTTACGTTTGCGTGAATACATAGCGCATTCGAGGTAGACGCAGAGAACTGAAACATCTAAGTACCTGCAGGAAGAGAAAGAAAATTCGATTCCCTGAGTAGCGGCGAGCGAAACGGGAAAAGCCCAAACCAATGAGCTTGCTCATTGGGGTTGTAGGACTCCAATATGGTAGTTCTTTCAGATAGTCGAATGACTTGGAAAAGTCAGTCAAAGAGGGTAAAAACCCCGTAGATGAAATTTGGAAGGCACCTAGGAGGATCCTGAGTACGGCGGAACACGAGGAATTCCGTCGGAATCCGGGAGGACCATCTCCCAAGGCTAAATACTCCCTAGTGACCGATAGTGAACCAGTACCGTGAGGGAAAGGTGAAAAGCACCCCGGAAGGGGAGTGAAATAGAACCTGAAACCGTGTGCCTACAACAAGTCAAAGCCCGTTAATGGGTGATGGCGTGCCTTTTGTAGAATGAACCGGCGAGTTACGATTGCATGCGAGGTTAAGTTGAAGAGACGGAGCCGCAGCGAAAGCGAGTCTGAATAGGGCGTTTGAGTATGTAGTCGTAGACCCGAAACCATGTGATCTACCCATGTCCAGGTTGAAGGTGCGGTAAAACGCACTGGAGGACCGAACCCACGTACGTTGAAAAGTGCGGGGATGAGGTGTGGGTAGCGGAGAAATTCCAAACGAACTTGGAGATAGCTGGTTCTCTCCGAAATAGCTTTAGGGCTAGCCTCGGAATTGAGAATGATGGAGGTAGAGCACTGTTTGGACTAGGGGCCCATCTCGGGTTACCGAATTCAGATAAACTCCGAATGCC
>NZ_CP172886.1:2437500-2675000 GCF_050530445.1 Enterococcus sp. DIV1639a | reverse complement strand
TAAAGTTGCTGATCAAATCAGTGATGCGATCTTGGATGCAATTTTAGCAAAGGATCCAAATGCACGCGTGGCTTGTGAAACATCTGTTACCACTGGTCTTGTATTGGTATTTGGAGAAATCTCAACCACTGCCTACGTGGATATTCAAAAAGTGGTACGTCAAACGATCAAAGAGATTGGCTACACACGAGCAAAATTTGGCTTTGATGGAGATACAGTAGCTGTATTAGCTGCAATTGATGAACAATCACCAGATATCGCTCAAGGTGTTGATGAAGCACTTGAGATTCGTGACGAAGCGAAGAGAGATGTATTGGATGAGATCGGTGCTGGAGACCAAGGATTGATGTTTGGTTTTGCAGTCGATGAAACACCTGAATTAATGCCTTTACCAATTGCATTAAGCCATCGTCTAGTTCGTCGTTTAGCTGATTTACGTAAATCCAATGAATTAACTTATCTACGTCCAGATGCAAAATCACAAGTAACAGTTGAATATGATGACAATGGTCAGCCAGAACGAGTGGATACCATCGTTATTTCAACACAACATGATGATGCAGTGGACAATGAAACAATTCGTCATGACGTCATTGAAAAAGTAATAAAAGAAGTTATTCCAGCTGAATTACTTGATGACGACACAAAATACTACATCAATCCTACTGGTCGCTTTGTTATTGGGGGACCTCAAGGAGATGCTGGGTTGACGGGAAGAAAAATCATCGTTGACACATATGGCGGCTATGCTCGTCATGGTGGTGGAGCATTTTCTGGGAAAGATGCTACTAAGGTTGACCGTTCAGCAAGTTATGCCGCTCGTTACATTGCGAAAAACATTGTAGCAGCTGGTTTGGCAAGAAAAGCTGAAGTTCAGTTAGCCTATGCGATCGGTGTTGCACAACCTGTATCTATTTCAATCAATACTTTTGGTACGTCAACTGTTCCAGAAGAAGACTTGATTGCCGCTGTGAGAGAAAACTTTGATCTACGACCTGCAGGTATTATTGAAATGCTTGATTTACGTCGTCCAATTTATCGTCAAACAGCAGCTTATGGTCATTTCGGTCGTACGGATATCGAATTGCCATGGGAAAAAACAGATAAAGTTGATGCAATTAAAGCAAGCTTAGCAAAATAGCTTTTTGATGGCTGGAATGGTTCTCTTTATGGGATCATTCCAGTTTTTTTTATCCAAACGGCTGAAGAGAAATCCATGGTCGTTTTTGATTCGTGTTTTTGATAAATGATAAAGCCTATTTTTTTTGGCTAAAATTTATTTGGCAACAATAAAAAAAGGAGGAATAAGATGAAAAGAGAAACAAACGTCAAATTAGTAACGATCAGTGTGTTTATTGCAACTTTCATGACAGCAATTGAAGGAACGATCGTGACCACTGCGATGCCTACGATCGTCGGCTCTCTTCACGGTATGGAGATCATGAATTGGGTATTTTCGATTTATTTACTAACGAATGCGATGCTGACACCGATCTATGGCAAACTTGCAGATAAAGTGGGGAGAAAACCTATTTTTATCTTTGGAACGCTATTATTTATTATTGGTTCTTTATTTTGTGGACTTTCTCAAACCATGATGGGGTTGATTGCTGCTCGTGCTGTTCAAGGAATGGGCGCTGGAGCAATGATGCCAGTGGCGTTAACGATCATTGGCGATTTATATACGATTGAAAAAAGAGCAAAAGTTTTAGGTTTGAACAGTTCGGCTTGGGGAATTGCTAGTGTTTTTGGACCATTAGCTGGAGGTTTTATTGTAGAAACGATCAGTTGGCATTGGATCTTTTTTATTAATGTACCAATCGGGCTTTTATTGATGGTTTTGATCTGGCTTTATTTGAACGAACCACAGAGAGAACATGAGTCAAAACCGATGGATCTATTCGGGAGCTTTAGTTTGATGGCGATGTTGGTTGCTTTACTTCTTGGATTTCAATTGTTAGGGGATCAAGGATTTACTCCAGTAGTGATTGGGCTTTTGATCGGAAGTCTTCTTCTATTATTTTTATTTATTGCAGCCGAAAAAAGAGCCAAAGACCCTGTGATCATGTTGCATCTTTTTGCTAATCCACTATTTGTGGTCGTGAATCTAGCAGCTGCTTTAGCTAGTGGGTTCTTAATGGGCATCGATGTGTATATCCCGATGTGGATGCAAGGGGTATTGGGGCTAAATGCTGCAGTAGGGGGATTGGTCTTAGCACCGCTTTCTCTCGTTTGGATGGTCGGTTCTTTCTTAGCAAGTAAGTGGATGACTCAAATGGCAACGAATTGGGTATTGCGAATTGGTCTATTGATTGCCTCTCTAGGTGGTGCCTGGCTCTGGTTAATGCCATTTGAAAGTAATTTTTTATGGTTCTTTGCTATTTCAACGGTCATTGGTGTAGGACTAGGAATCACGATGACTACCTCAACTGTTAGTGCCCAAAATAGTGTGTCTCGAGATCAACTAGGGGTAGCTACCTCGTTCAATACATTGGTGCGGACGATTGGACAAACTGTGATGGTAGCAGTCTTTGGCTTATTGATCAATGGAGTAACACAACGGGAGCTGAATGCGACTAATTTGACGAATGATGCAGATATCATGAATAAGCTAGTCAACCCACAAACAGCTAAAAACATTGCGTCAGAGTTGATCACGCCTTTACGGAAGATTTTATATGAAGGATTGCATCAAGTCTATTTTGTGGGGCTATTACTAGTAGTGGTCGCTTTTGCATTGACATTTGTCGTTCGTGAAAAAAGTGATAGAATAAGAGAGTATTAGTACAAGAAAGTAGTACTAAATGTTACTTTGTGAGGTCGTTTGACCAATTATTTCACAACGATAACCGGTGTTAGAATAGTTGTTTTATCAAAATTTGTCATTATTGGTCAGGTCAAAAACACTATTTTTCACACCTTAGAGAGGATGTTTCAACGTGGCATTTATTCAAGCAAATATTTATTCAAATGTTTTAGAGATGGAAGTAAACCTGAATGTAATCCTTCCACAAACAACAAATAAAGTGATCGGTACGAGTTCACAACAAGCGACAACAGATGTTCCTGTGTTATACCTTCTGCACGGAATGGGAGGAAATCATAGTGTCTGGGAGCGTCGGACGTCGATTGAAAGATATGTCGCAGACCATGGATTAGCGGTCATTATGCCTTCTACTGATCTAGGTTGGTATACCGACACGGCCTATGATATGAAATACTGGACGTTTATTTCAGAAGAGCTTCCCGAAATCTGTCATGAACTGTTTCCACAATTAACGACAAAAAGAGAAAAGACTTATGCTGCTGGATTATCAATGGGTGGCTATGGTGCTTTGAAACTTGGGCTGGCAAAACCAGAAAATTTTGCTGCAATCATTTCTTTATCAGGAGCCATTTCAGTAGGCAATCGGATGGATGATTTATTGATGATTCGAAAGGCAAAATTCTGGGAGGGCGTATTTGGACCGTTAGATCAGATCAAAGGTTCAGTTAATGATCCTCAGTATTTATTAGAAGAATTAGTAAAGAGTGACAAAACAGCACCTCGTATCTACTTGGCATGTGGAGAATCAGATTTTCTTTATCAAGCAAATCAAGAAATGACCGATTCATTGAAAGCAAATGGGATTGGCGTAACCTTCGAACATGGTCCTGGCGAACATAATTGGGTATTTTGGGATCAGTGGATTCAACGTGCTTTGGAATGGTTATTTGAAGAAAAATAGGTGAAGACCCCTTGATCTTTCTTAGCTTTTGAGACTATTTTCAGGACGATCGCTAGGGCTAGGACATTGTCTTGGCCTTAGCTTTTTTATAGGACGAATCACAAGGTAATAATTTGAAAGAGGTGTTTTTTTGGAAGAGATAAAGCATTGTAAAGAATCGATAGTCATTCAAACACATCGGATTTTTCCGTTCGATCTTAATCCTTTTGGGTTTTTATTTGGTGGAAAATTGATGACGATGATTGATGATGCTGCGTCGATCTCTGTGACAAGACATTGTCGCAGAGGTGCAGTTACCGCTTCTTTAGACAGCTTGAATTTTTTGAAGCCGTTGCATGAAAACCATTCTGTGTGTGTAGAATCTTATGTAAGTGGTACTCATCATAAATCGATGGAAGTATTCGTTAAAATTATTGGGGAAAATCTGACGACTGGGGAGCGTTACTTAGCCGCAACTTGTTTTACAACATTTGTCGCTGTTCCGTCTCATATGAATGAAGAAACGGAATTTACAGTACCTAAAGTCATACCGGACACGGCAGAAGAAAAACTAGTGTGCGCAGGATACGAAAAACGGCGCAAACAGCGTTTACAAGAACGAGAAGAATACCGAGCTTTTGCTGCTCAATTATCAACAGACCTTCCTTGGTTAAAAAATGAAGGAATAGATGATTAGACTGCTTCATCTAGGATAAGTGAAATGGCTAAACTAGTAGCTAAACTGACTATTACTTGTGGAATAGGAAGTTTTATTCACGTAGTCAACTCAAACAGTAAACAAAAAATCATGAAGGCAAGTTCGCGAACTTGCCTTCATGTCTTTTTTTGTTTACGATTCTTTTTGTACAGCCAACCCTTGAAGATAGATCGTCACACTATCAAGAAAGAGTTGTTTTTCATTTTCTTGGTGCTGGTGAGCGGTGATACTAGCCTTTAGTCCAACTAGTGCATTTTCTTCGACATAACTTTTCATAGAAAGAATAGCATCTTTGAGTAAGTGATTACCGGTCATGATTTTGTGCCGAAGATTCTGTTCATGCTGTTGATCCATCAGTTGACCAATCAACAAGTTATGAAGAGCAAACACTGCTTGACGACTACGGTCAATCGAAAAGCCCGCTTGGATAAGAATCTGGATCATCATTTCTAAGTGTTCCAAACGACTTGCATAAGAAGGAACGGTATTGATTTCTAGCTCTGCACCACAAGGAAAGTGGGTGTAAAGGTCGTAGTAGTTTTCCATGAATTGAACAAGGCGTTCTTGCCAAGGTAAACGAGGCTCGGGAATGATTAGTTCATTTTCCATGAATTCAGCCATTTTTTGGAGCAAGTCTTGCTTATTTTTGAAATACCAGTAAAGCGCAGGGGCTTTTACTTGAACTTTTTGAGCAAGGTTTCGCATAGATAGTTTTGATAGTTCTTGCGTTTCTGCCAGAATCGCAAAAGCAGATTTGATAATCATTTCTTGGGAAAGCTTTGGTTCCAAATTTAATCAACCTCTTGTATTGCAATATTTTTTTAAACATGGTAAATTGTTAGTCGGCCTTATTTTACAGTGTTAAATAAGACCTGTCAATTTTAATAAAAAGGGGTGTAACAACCAATGGGCTTAATTTTAAGACATGCAAAAAAATACAAAGTTGCTGTATTTATTTCATTGTTTTCTGTAGCGATTATGGTAAGTGCCGCATTATGGCAACCGAAGCTTTTACAACAAGTATTAGAAGCTATTATTACAGAAGATAACGACAAGATGAAAACGATCGGTGTATACTTGATCAGTTTAGCTTTATTAGGACTGGTAGCTGGAGTTTCAAATACGATTTTTTCAGCGAAAGTGGCACAAGGGATTAGTGCTGATATTCGGGAAGAAGCATTTCGTAAAATCCAGACTTTTTCATTTGGAAATATCGAAAAATTCTCTGCTGGAAATCTGGTAGTTCGACTAACAAATGATATTACACAAATTCAAAACCTAGTCATGATTTCTTTACAATCGCTCTTTAGAATTCCATTTCTGTTTATCGGGGCTTTTGTTTTGGCAATGATGACGATGCCGCAATTATGGTGGATCATTGTCGCATTGATCGTAGCAGTTTTCTTGATTACAGCTTTATCATTTACCAGAATGGGTAAACATTTTATGATCATCCAAAAACTGATTGATAAAGTCAATAGTATTGCCAAAGAAAATCTTATGGGGATCCGTGTAGTCAAATCTTTTGTCCAAGAAGACAATCAATTGAAAGAGTTTAGTAAAGTCAGCGAAGATCTAACGAAACACAACATCATTGTGGGAACCTTGTTTTCTGTGATGATTCCATCCTTTATGTTGGCTGCTAATTTAGCAGTAGTTGGCGCAATCTTTTTTGTTAGTGATTTAGCAAAAGATGATCCAACCTTAATCGGTGGTTTGGCTTCTTTCATGAACTATTTGATGCAGATCATGATGGCAATCATTATTGGTGGAATGATGATGATGATGACATCAAGAGCTGCAGTTTCATTGAAACGGATCAAAGAGATTTTAGACACAGAACCAGATTTAATATACCAAGATGTGCCAGAACAGGATTTAACTGGATCAGTCACTTTTGATCATGTTTCTTTCCGTTATCCTGGCGATGATGCAGACACATTGAAAGACATCAGTTTTTCGATCCAACCAGGGGAAATGGTGGGGATTGTTGGTGCAACCGGAGCTGGTAAATCGACACTCGCTCAGTTGATTCCACGATTGTTTGACCCAACAGAAGGAAAAGTGGAAGTAGGCGGTGTAGATTTAAGACAAGTCAATGAAAAAAGCTTACGTCACACTGTATCCTTTGTTTTACAAAAAGCGATCCTTTTCTCTGGAACGATTGCGCAAAACTTGCGTCAAGGGAAAAAAGATGCTTCTGAAAAAGATATGGAACATGCTTCTGCGATTGCTCAAGCACAAGAATTTATCGAAAAATTAGCGGATCGCTATGAGGCTCCTGTGGAAGAACGTAGTAGTAACTTTTCAGGTGGACAGAAACAACGGTTGTCCATTACCCGAGGTGTCATTGGTGATCCTAAGATTTTGATCTTAGATGATAGTACCAGTGCATTAGATGCGCGTTCTGAAAAGTTGGTTCGTGAAGCATTAGCAAAAGAATTAAAAGGCACTACTACGATTGTGATCGCTCAAAAAATCGCTTCTGTTGTCAAAGCAGACCGGATTCTTGTGTTAGATGAAGGCAGATTAGTGGGTGAAGGAACACACGAAGAACTAGTAGCAACCAATCGGGTGTACCAAGAAATTTTCGAAACACAAAAAGGAACGGAGGAGTAGCCATGACTGATTTAATAAAAGCCAGTAAGTTTTTCTATCACTATTTAAAACGGTATAAGGTCTCCTTTTTCTTTATTTTTGTTACAGTTATCATTGCCACTTATCTTCAAGTGAAGGCGCCACAATATATCGGAGAAGCCTTTCAAGAACTAGCTAACTATGTTGGGGCTTTGATGCAAGGAGTCGATGATAAGAGTCGCTTCGTTTCCATTATTTGGAAACTATTAATGTTTTATGTTTTAGCGAGTGCCGCAAACTTCATTTACAGTATCTTATTTACGCAAGTGGTGGGTAAATCGACGAATCGGATGCGTATTGGTTTATTCAATAAACTAGAAAAATTGACGATCCGCTTCTTTGATTCTCATCAAGATGGGGAAATCCTTAGTCGATTTACGAGTGATTTAGATAATATCCAAAATAGTTTGAACCAAGCTTTGCTCCAAGTAATCACCAATATCGTTTTACTTTTTGGGATATTGATTATGATGTTCCGCCAAAATGTTGAGTTAGCTTGGGCAACAATTGCTTCTACACCAGTGGCAGTTTTGATTGCTGTTTTGATTATCCAAAAGGCAAGAAAATACGTTGATTTACAACAAGACGAAGTTGGGAAATTGAACGGCTATATGGATGAAAAAATCAGTGGTCAACGTGTCATCATCACCAATGGATTACAGGAAGAGACAATTGATGGTTTCTTGGAACACAATGAGACTGTTCGTAAAGCAACGTTTAAAGGACAAGCTTATTCAGGATTGCTTTTCCCAATGATGCAAGGGATGTCTTTAGTGAATACCGCAATCGTCATTTTCTTTGGTGGATGGTTAGCACTGAATGGGGATCTGGAACGCTCGGTTGCTTTAGGATTGGTAGTCACATTCGTTCAGTATTCCCAACAATATTATCAACCATTGATGCAAATTTCATCTGGTTATAGCATGATCCAATTAGCGATCACAGGAGCACGTAGACTGAATGAGATGTTTGCTGAAAAAGATGAAGTGAAACCAGCGAATGGTCAATCCTTTGATGGGATCGATAAAGGCTTATCTTTGGAACACGTTGATTTTGGTTATAACCCTGATAAATTAGTGTTAAATGATGTATCTATTGATGTAAATAAAGGTGAAATGGTCGCGTTAGTTGGACCGACTGGCTCAGGTAAAACAACGATCATGAATCTATTGAATCGTTTTTATGATGTGAATAGTGGTGCAGTAACGATTGATGGGACAGACATCCGTGAGTATGATTTAGATGCTTTACGAAAACATGTAGGAATCGTTTTACAAGAATCCGTCCTATTCTCGGGTACTATTCGCGACAATATTGTCTTTGGGAAACCTGATGCGACAGATGAAGAAGTGATCAATGCCGCTAAGCAGGCGAATATTCACGACTTTATCATGAATCTAGAAAAAGGGTATGAAACAGAAGTATCTGAAGAAAACAACTTGTTCAGTACCGGTCAGAAACAATTGATCAGTATTGCCAGAACGATCATTACGAATCCTTCATTGTTGATTTTAGATGAAGCAACAAGTAACGTGGACACAGTAACAGAAGCTAAAATCCAAAAAGCCATGGACGAAGCAATCAAAGGACGTACCAGCTTTGTGATTGCCCACCGGTTAAAAACGATTTTAAATGCGGATCGTATTGTTGTTTTACGTGATGGAAAAGTAATCGAAGAAGGAAATCATCATCAGTTGTTGGCAGAAGATGGCTTCTATGCTGAACTTTATCATAATCAGTTTGTCTTTGAATAATCTGTTTTTAATGAACAAATAAGCTAACTAATAGACTACTTAGAAGAGGGAATGGCTCTTTTCTAAGTAGTCTTTTTTTGCATATAGAGATCTCTTTGACTTTAGCTATTGTGAGATAAGAATCGTTATTTTTCAGACTTGTCTGAAAAAGTTGAAGTAAGCTGTTTCAAGAAAACTGTTATATTTCATGTTAAATAAGGCGCTCCTTAAAAACTATAAAAAGGCAGGTAATGGGTATGAAGGTAAAAATAAGGCAGGTGTGCTTACAATTGATGATGCTCTTGACGATTTTGGTTCCTTTGTCCAACCCGCTCTTTTTGATGGGGCCGCTAGTCCATGCTTCCTCAAATGGTCATTTCCATGTAACTGGACAACCAACAGGGTTTCAGTTAGGTGAGACTCACGGGAACAATGATAACGGCGTCCAATTGATGATCGATCCTGAAAAAGACGGCACGTATACGAGTGATTTGCCCGAAACAGGCGTTCCAAGCGATACGAATGTCCGCCTTCAAATCAATTGGTGGTTGGTCGATGACGATATTTATCCTAGTGGCGATCTAATGGCTAATGAACGCTATACGATCATTGAAAATATTCCTGACACATTATTGATTCCAGCAGGTGGTCTATCGGGCGAATTGATGGATGAAACTGGACGATTTTCTTTTGGTACGTTTTATGTAAATGAGGATCGTAGTATAGCGATCCAATTTAATACCCGTATTTATAATTTTAGTGAGATTCAGGGCTCGTTTTCTATTGATACGAGTTTTGATAATATTACCGAAGAATTGATCGTAGATTTGGGAGAATATGGTGTAGTTGAAGTGCCAATCATTGTTAAAGGAGAAGAGATCGTTGAAAAACAGGGAATTAGTTTTAATCGGGATACTGGAATTGTTGAATGGGAAGCGTTGATCAACGAAGAACATCGGGCGTTGACAAATGTGAAAATCACAGATTTTTTTGGTGATAACCAGGAATTTGTGTCAGTTAGTATCCAAAAGAAAGAAGTTGAAGATGAACAGTTCCATCCTTTATTAGCAAGTGATTATAGTCAAGCACAACAAGACAACCAAATAACTTGGACGATCAGAAATAATGAAACACCTAAACGAACCGCTTATCGATTAATCATCCGTACCAGAGTCAAAGATCTGAGCCAACCAACTGTTCATAATCAACTCATTGTCGAAAGTGATGAATTAGGTCGGACAGAAACGAATGATGTCGAATTTGATATCGTAAAACAAGACTTTTCAAAACGAATAGCTAAAAATCCAAATGGATCAGACAAAATTGATTTTTATCAGGCGACAGATGATCCTGGTCAACCAACAGGTAATCGAGAAGCGTATGACTATGTACTCGTGACTTGGCAAATCGACACGTATTATTACGTCGATGGTGAAAAAGACCCTATCGTCGATCGATTATCCGTCATTCCAGCAAATGCTGCGAGCCATACCTTTGAACAAGACTCACTGCAGATCACTGGAACGAATGCGGAGGGCTTTACAGTCGGTTTCAATGCAGAAAACACAGAGATGACGCTCACACCACCAGGGGATGCGAATGGCACCTACCGAATCACCTACCAAACGAGGATACAAACGAAGGATGGACAGGTTTCAGCGGATACGATCCAGTTTTCCAACCATGCGATCCAAGGAAGTTTTGGTGAAGGTAGCGCTGGCGGAATCATTCCTAACCCAAGCATGCCAGGGATCGTAAAACGTGGAGTTGGGGGTGACCAGACTCAGCAGATCCAACATTGGGAGATTTTGTTCAATCAGGAAAACAAATTAGTTGAACAAGTAGAAATCCGTGATTCTTCCATCATCTTTGAAGAGGATCTCGTGCGATTGTTCGATCCTAATAACTATCACGGCTACTATGAGAACAATGTTCGTCCTTTTAAATGGATCTATTATGCTCGCTCAATGCTAGAATCGACATTAGTCATCACAGATGACGTAGGCAACACATTAGAAAAGGATGTTGATTTTGAGTTGGTTTTGCATAATCTTTCTGAACCAGGCGAACGATTGATGTTGCCAGATGGGAGTTATTTACATCAAGCGAATAGTGCTTATCAAACAGGGTTTACGATCCGCTTGATTGGAGATTACGAAACAACGGATCGAACCATTAAGATTCATTTTTCAACGAAAGAGCATCAGTTATCTAGTAGAGGTTATTTAAAAATCTGGGATGAAGACCCTTCTCAGTTCAATAGAAGTAATTACTATTCGAGCGATCCAGTAGTCCAAGGGATCTATCCTTGGTTAGGTGGAACGTATATCCATCCAGATATTACGTTCTTCAACTACGCCAAAGCAACTTGGCGACAAGGAGACGTTCAGTATTCTCAAGATTCAGTTGGTTATGGAACATTTGGCAATTGGCACTATAGCCTCATAAACGATGGACATAAAAAAGGGTTATTCCTACAGCCAGGGCAAAAGTATGAAGAAGCAATCGCTGAAGATGCAGAACAAGCTGATGCTGGAAATATCGGAACGTTTGAATATTGGACAGATGAAAGTTTTTCAAATGAGAGTCGACAACCGGTCTACACTGGAATCGTTGATCGCTACCAAACACTGTTTCGTCTAGAATTCAATCCTTCCAGTGGTCCATTACCAGCAGGAACCGTCATTGAAGATGATTTTTCGACCCTTGCTGGTTGGGAGTTTAAGCCAGACTCTGTTCACGTCTTTCAGGGGACCGCCAACCTAGCTGGTCCGATTGATCCTGATACGAATCAACACCGCTGGAAAATAGCGGCAGGAGATTATGCAGGGAATGAACGACTAGTGGAAGGTACGGATTATCGCCTAGAATATGATCCGCAAACACAATTGATGAGGATCATTCTCTTAAAAGAGAGTCATCGACCAATCGTTATCTTCTTCATTGCCGATTATGTTGCCACTCAAGAACTAGCTGATAATCCATTACTAGCAGGTTCTTATAAAAATATAGCGACACTGACAAGTCCTGGTGGGCGCAAGACAGAAGTAGAAACGCAAGTCACGATACCGACAGAAAGTTTAGTGATCAAGACGGGTGAAGTAGCAGACGACGGCGAACATATCACCTACCGCGTGATCGTGAATCCAGGTGGCGCCAAATACCAGAATTTGTATCTCTTTGATCTCATGGATCATGAAGAAGAAACGACGCTTCTGCTAGATCCCGATACTGGAAAATATCGAATCAACGTTTTTGAAGGAAAATACAATCCCCAGACTCAGCAATTTGAAAAAATACGCCGTTTAATTGATGAACAAGATTTTCTACTGTTGGCACCACAACAACTCTTAGTCCCATATTTGCCAGAGTACATTGGCGTAGATGGGCGAGGTGCTTATCAAATCTTTGAATGGAATGATACAAGTGAAGCTCATTGGATCAGTCAGCAAACAGGAAGAGCTTTAAGTGAGCCAGGTGTGAAGGCAGAAACCGCCTTTGACCAGTTAGCTGCGGACGGTTTGATCAATTTATCGCAAAAAACTGCTCATTTCCAATTAGTTGTAGGTGATAATACTGGTCAGTCAGAAGTGACAGATAAAACATTGATCGTAGAATATACTGCCCAAACAACCGCTGATTCTGTCAATAATCGTGCAGGTGTTTTCTTGAATGGAAAACAAAAAGTGACGGAAGAATCCATTACGGACATCACGACGGGCGAAGGTTATGCTTCAGGAATCCACCGAATCGTGGAATTCTATAAAGCCGATCACGAAGGAAATGACCTTACAGGTTCAGAATTCCGTTTAGAGAAAAAATCTAAAGATTTTTTCCAAGAACAATTTCCTGAAAGAGTATTAGGGACATTTACGGTAGATAATCCTACTCAGATCGGTGGTGTTCATGAAGAAGAGGCTTATGGATTGACGAACGGAATCTATCGTCTGACAGAGATTACTCCACCAGCAGGTCCGTTTGCTGTACTACCAGAGCCCATTTATTTCAAGGTACAGGCATCAGGAACGACTAGTAGAGAAGAGGAAATTTTTTTCACCGATGAACAAGGGATTCCAGTGACGCAAGAACGAGCAACGATCCAATTAGACAATGGACAGTTCAAGTTGACTGTTGAAAACCGACCAAAGCCTTTCATGATCGAAAAAAATTGGGATTTTACCACGCCTAATGCGGCAGTACCAGAGGAGATCAAAGAAGATTATGAAATTACGGTCAATTTATTAAGGGAACAACGGCATGAACAAAGCGATGAGTGGCGCTTGGATGCTTCATTCACACCCATGACTTTTACTTTAAATCAGGAGAATGAGTTTAAAGTGTTGGTCGAAGAGTTAGCCGATTTAGGTGAGGATTATCGATATATCGTAAAAGAAACCAGCATCATCAATACCAAAACAGGAAAAAACCTGCAACCATATTTTGATTTAAGTAGTGGGGAAGAGGGCGATCAAGTTGATAATCTCAATAAGATCGTGAAAGATGCTAATCAGAATTGGCAAATCACCCTGAAAAATAGCACGACACCTGAAAGTACCCCTGAACGCGTCTATGTGGGATTTGAGAAACAATTTGAATTCAGCGATTTAGATTACTCGAGCATTAACTACATTACCTTTGAGTTATTTAGAAGTGTCGAAGAAGGGGAAAAGCAGAAAATCCAAACGATTCTCTTAACGCCAGGAGATACAGGTGAAGGGTTGAAATGGATCAGTAACCGCTTAGAGAAATTTACCCCAGATGGTCAAGCTTATCATTATTACATTAGAGAAATAAGTATTACTGATCACGAAGGTAGTGACCTTTCTGAACGATTTAGACTAGCTGATACAGATTACATTTTGTTACAACCACATGAAGCTGTCCAAAACTTGGACGAAATGGAAGTCGTACCAATCATGAATACGGAAACGTCTGGCTTATTGCCAATGACAGGTGGACCTGGACTTCGCTTCTTTCTAATTGCAGCCCTCACTACCATTGTTTTATTACTAGGTTGGTTGTTCTATCGCTTGAGAAGTAAGCGAAATAGCAAATAGTAATTAGGACGGTCTGATGGCATTTCAGCAAATGAGAAAGGAGTAGAGGATATGCAGAAAAAAAGAATGTTTCAATGGCTGCTGCTAGGTCTGCTGTTAGTAACCGGATTCTTCCCATATAGAGGCTATGCTACCGATCCTGAGACTGTGACGTTCATCTTACACAAGAGAGTCCTTGTAGATGAGTCGATCACAGATCCACAGACCTCTCCATCAAATGGCAAACAATTGACAGAAAATGAATTGGCTAACTTAAATGGCCTTGGTCTGAGTGTTCCTTATAATGGCGCCACGTTTCATGTCTATCATTTGACGGATTATTATCTTCAATCACAAGAAGATGCGCAAGCTTTAGCTAAATGCTTGGGACAGATGAACCCGATCCAGATCGAACAATTTATTGCAGAGCAGCAATTAGAAGAAGTGACAGGTAGTCCTGTCCTAACGCAGACTCATGCTGAATTTGGCGAAGGAGTGGGTGTGGTCGATGTTCCCAGAAAGCACAACGGTCACTATGGAATTTATCTGATCGTTGAGGATCATTCCCAGCAAACTAGTTATTTCAATGTGACAAATGCTGCACCGATAATGATTGGCTTGCCTCTAATGGATCCACTAAATGAAGTAGAGCTGACTCAGATTCATCTTTATCCTAAAAATGCTGGGTATTTTCGACAACCGTATTTTTACAAATATGGCAAAGAAGAAGACACTGAGCAGACCGAACCTCTCGAAGGTGTGATTTTTTCCCTGTTTCGTTATAACGAAGCTGGGGAAAAAATCTATTTAGCGCAAAATCAGGAGGCATTAGGGGATGTGTGGAAACAAAGTGATGATCCCTTAAACGATGAAGCAATCGCAACCTTCATCTCTGATGCTGCAGGGCGTGTCAAGATAGCAGACCATTTTTTGATCGGTGGTGAATACTATTTTGAAGAATTGCAAACTCTTCCGGGGTATGAGATCAGTGAAGAAAATCGGCAGATTCCATTATTTATCCCAAATACTTGGAAAAATGAATCAGGTGAGTTTTTATTCATGACACTTAATGAACAAAAAATGTCGGAACCTTTTTCTGATGAACAGGACGAATCGATAGAGAAAGGGCCTAGAATCTATAACATTTCACGAGCAGGAGAGTCTCAAAAGGACGATGATCTGCCAACGGATGCTGGGGGAGGACAAGGAGGAACAGCGACAGGGACGGAACAGTTATTCAATCGTCTGTTACCACGTACTGCAGAAATGAGACAAGCGCTAGCTATTTTAGGCATTGCGTTGTTATTACTGGCTTACTTGTTAAGGAAGTACATGAACAAAACTAGGAGGGAAGAAGATGACTGAAAGTAAAAAGAATAAATTCAGGATATTCGTGATGCTTGCTACGTTGTTGTTTTCGGCATTCAGTATTTTAGGAATGAGTCTTCCAGTAGCAGCAGCCCCAGAGCATGTGAATGTCACGCTTCATAAACGTGTTTGGCAGGATGAAATCCCGAAAGAAGCGTATCAACAAAATACTGGTGAACTAATGGAAAACTTTGGCGGCGATCCGTTAGACGGCGTGACATTTTCTGTCTATGATGTCACAGAACAATATTTTCGTTCTATCAGAGAGGATGGGAAAACAGCACGAGAAGCCTTGGAAAGAATCCAGTCTGATGCGGCTTTATATAAAAGAGCCCCTGATTATGCCAGTGGCCCTTTGCAGACTCAAGTGACAGCAACAGCAAGTGGCGAGACCGATCCAAACAGACAGGGGATTGCGGTCTTTGACCAATTACCTCGAAAAGATGCCCAAGGTAGAGATGCTGTTTATCTCTTTGTCGAAGAAGAATCACCAGCGAATATATATGAAATGGCATACCCACTACTTTTGGCTTTGCCAGTCTATGCTGGTGATGGAGAACTAACAGAGATCCACCTCTATCCTAAAAATATTTTGAAAGAACATTCGAAAACTTTAGTAGATAGCGGTCGGTTTAATGAAGTAACAATCACTCAAGATGGGAATCAAGTAATCTACTATGATGTTGGAACAGATGACATCTTAAATTATCTGTTGACGGTTGCTGTTCCCCGTGACTTAGGTAACAAAGCATTTTTCGAAATCACGGATACACCAACTAATGGGTTGCGACTAACGACCCCTGATTCAATCGAAGTATTGATTGATGGTGTAGCGGTACCTAGTAGTTATTTTACGATTGATACAGCTACTCCGAATGGTGGGTTTACGATTACTTTCCACATTGACAATGAGGAAGTGGTTGAGTTATTACAAGGAAAAACGCTCACGATTTCTTATGACATGTCGCTCACGGGTGATGCAATCACTCAACTATCTGATAATACCGCCACAATCGATTTTGGCTCGGATCCTACGATCTTAGATGGACCAAAAGTCAAGACGAATGAGCATCAATTTAGAAAGATCAATAGTCATGATGGGAATCCATTAAGCGGGGCGGTCTTTCGGATTTTTAAAGATTCTGATGGTCAAGTATTGTACGCACGTCTGAATGAAGAGAATGTCTTGATTGGTTGGGATGATGTCGGGACAGAAATAACCTCAGGACCAGATGGCTATTTTGATATTCGGGGCTTTAAAGCGGGAACTTACACGTTGGAAGAGGTGACGGCTCCAAGTGGTTACGTCATTTTAGATCCTTATACCACTTTTGAAATTGATTCAACTGCTTCAGAGACACCTTTAGTTACGATCGAAAACCAACCTCAAGGGCTTTTACCGGAAACCGGTGGTATGGGCATCTATATTTTCCTGCTGATCGGGGGACTGATTCTCTTAGCAGCTTATGTGGTGTACCGACAAACGAAAAAAAAGCCAATGTAAACAGGTTTTGAAGGAGGGAATATCCAATGTCCCAAAAACAGCGACCAAAAAAGTGGCTTCGGATCGTGATGTATCTCCTTTTTTTAACAGGTGGGTTAATTGCGAGTTATCCTTTTTATGTCAATGCCTTCAACCAACTCGTTGATCATTATCGCATCAATGAGTCTCAAAAAACAAAAGCAGAACAGCAACAGGCACGAGAAAGAGCCAAAAAGTATAATCAAGAAATAGCAGAAAGAGGCATGGGAGCGATCACGCTCCCAACCTATACTGGTCGGAAAGAAGCGGATCTCGCTAATTATTTAGCGAATCACTTGATTGGTTCGATCCAAATTCCTAAGATTAGGGTCAGTGTTCCGCTGTTTGACCATGCAAGCCCAACGATCCTCCAATATGGTGCTGGAGTTTTGGAAGGAACATCCTATCCTACTGGTGGCAAAAATAATCATAGTGTGATCTCTGCCCATAGTGGGATTCCCGAAAGAAAACTTTTTACGGATCTTGATCAACTGGAGTTGGAGGATATTTTCATTATCACCTATGCAGAAGAAAAGTTGGCCTATGAAGTGAATGACATCACTATTGTGACTCCTGATGACGTTAGCTCTCTAAAAATTTATCCAGAGGAAGATCTCGTGACTTTAGTCACCTGTACACCGTATATGATCAATTCCCATCGATTATTAGTCAGAGGACATCGAGTGCCTTATACAGAAGAACTAGCCCAAAAAGAAGCGAATGCAGAACAAAGACAATGGTGGCTCAATCTCATGATCTTACTCATTTTATTGCTCTTTGTAGGAAGTCTATCTCTGTTCATTCTGCGAGTCATACGTGAAAAGCCAATAGAATAGAAAAAGACATGTTGGATTACTTGAGAGAACCAACAATGAGAAAAAGCCCATAACCATAGAAAGCTTAGTGAAAACTTTCTAGTTATGGGCTTTTTTATATTCGTCAATTAGCAAAACTGTCCAAAAACATTGATAAGCCATAAAGAAGCGAACGGAGTAATTGAACAAAGCCAATTATTTCAACATTTTTTCTTCTCCACACAATACAAAATCGGTGGATTGTTTTTTTGATTAATAAATTGATAGTTTAAAACATTATACTGATTTTGAGGGAGCATTTGACAAAACTGTTGTACCATATCCAGTTCTGATTTCCCACCTTCATGACCATAGTAGACGACGATAATCATGCGTCCTCGAGGGGCTAAACGTTTCAGTATCTCTTCCATTGCGATTTTCGTTGTTTCAGGTAAAGTAATGATTGCTTTGTCACTCTTAGGAAGATAACCTAGATTGAAAATCCCTGCTTTGATTGGTTGCTCTGGAGCCACGACATTCCCCAGTGTCTCATGACCTTGTAAATAAAGAGAGACTCGATCGGTCAATGCTTGTTCAGCGAGTTTTTCTTTCGTGGATTGCAAGGCAGCAGGTTGGATATCAAAACTGTAAACATGTCCGGTCTTCCCGACCAATTCAGCCATAAAAAGCGTATCGTAGCCATTACCCATGGTGGCATCAATAGCATGGTCACCTGGTTGCAGGGTTTCTTTTAATAACGTATGGCTAAAGTGTAAAGCAGTTTGTAGCATTAGCAATGCACTCCTTTACGAACATCAAATTTCCCTTGATAACTATTGCGACGAACCAATTCTTCATCTATCGCATTCAAGACTTCCCACTTTTTCAAACTCCACATTGGTCCGATCAACGAATCCCAAGGGGCATCACCGGTAAGCCGATGGATAATGATTTCTTGAGGGATCATTTCCAATTGATCACAAATCACATTGACATAATCAGGACGGGTCATCAGTTGCAAACGACCTTCATGATAATCACGAAGCATCCTTGTTTTGCGCATCAAGTGCATTAAGTGAAGCTTGATTCCTTGGATATCTGAATCAAGGATCGTACGTCGGACATTTTCACGCATCATTTCTAATGTTTCACCAGGTAAACCGTTGATTAAGTGAGTGCAGACACGAATGCCATGTTTTCGTAATTTATTCACACCATCAAGGTAAGTTTGGTAGTCATGTGCGCGATTGATCAGTGTAGAGGTTTCTTCAAAAGTCGTTTGTAATCCTAATTCGACCCACAGATAAAGCCGTTCATTTAGTTCTGCGAGATAATCCACGACCGCATCTGGTAAGCAGTCTGGGCGAGTACCAATCGACAACCCGACAACACCAGGAAGGTTGATCACTTGTTCAAAACGCTCACGAATGATTTCTACAGGTGCATGAGTATTCGTGAAATTTTGGAAATAAACGATATATTGGGTTACCCCTGGCCATTTTTGATGCATCATATCGATTTCTTTATGGAACTGAATAGGTAATGGGTCTTCGGGAGCGACGATCATATCACCTGATCCAGAAACACTACAAAAAGTACAGCCCCCGTGAGCCACTGTACCATCACGATTGGGGCAGTCAAATCCTCCATCGATTGGCACTTTGAAAATTTTCCCGCCAAATTCATTTCTTAACGCATAATTCCATGAGTGGTAGCGTTTATTTCCATCTGAATATGTAAATTCCATTGTTATCCTTCTTTCTTAATGGTGCTAAATTCATCACTTTCTTCTACTCGTATTGAACGATTCAGATCATTATACCTGATGAATGACGTAAAATCTAAGCACTTTATAACGAGAATCGTTCTTAGAATCAAGTAAAGAGACAGATTAACTAATCATCAAAGAAAAAAGTTAACTGTCTCTCCACAATTTTTTATTGATTTGGATGATTTGTAACAAAAGTTCTCACTAAAAAATACTTGTGTGAGATCAAGACGTTTTCTGCGTGTTTAGCCATTTTTCTTTTTGGGTTCGATAAATTGGATACGTGAAGCATAACCACGAGAGGCTAAGTAAAAAGCCACCTAGAATATCACTTGGAAAATGAACGCCTAAATAAATACGGCTAATCCCAACACTTACTATAATAAACGCTAGAAGTATTTGAATCAATGGACGAAAGACCTTTTTTTGAATAATGACAGGAATTAGAAAAATCAGTGTACCATATAAAATCATACTACCAGCTGCATGACCACTAGGAAAACTGTAACTGTGCTCTACCACAAGGTGTTCAAGGGTTGGGCGAACGCGCATCACGAATAGTTTGATCACAGGATTGATGATCCCAGCAATGGCAATAAAATTAACCGCTAACCAAATCATTTCAGGTCTTTTTTTCTTCCACCATAACAAAAATGAAACCAGCAAGAAGACTAAGATGACCGTGAGTGGATTGCCAAATTTTGTCATAAACAGCTGATAAGCATTCCAATGGGGATAGGGAGCGCGGATCATTTCTGTTATTGATTGATCAAATCCCGCCAGTAAAGAAATACGGTATTTGACAATGTAGCCTAAGACTAAAAAGAGCAGTAAAAAACAAGCTCCAGCTACATGAAAAGTTGTACGTTGCTTCATAAATATCCTCCTTTTCAACAATGACTCATTATAGCATTATTCTCTCTATAAATAATATCCATAATTATTTATAGAAACGAGCACTTAATCAAAAAATAAAAAAGGCATTTTATTTGTAAATCACTTTGTAATCTCCTAGACATTTTCAAGTAATATAACTGACATACTTTGACTGGGAAAGTTTAAATCGATTATTTGTTAAAAGTCGTTAAAATCAAGCGGGGAAAGGTGCTATTTTTTTCTCAGTGTTGAACATTACGAAAGGTTACAGTCTGATTACAATAAGCAGTCACACACTTAAATAACTTTTAATAAAGATTAAGAGAAGTTATAATTATTATAATAGTATAGAAATTGTAGATAGAAGTTGGAGGATAGAAGATGGAAAACATTGCAAGAAAAGAACGTAGACGTTTAAATGAAACCAAACGTTTTCGTAAAGTAAAACGTAGTGCTGCACTTGTCGGTACGGCGATGGTCGGCTGTTCTGTGGCAGCGCCATTGATTCAGCCTGTACAAGTAGATGCTGATCAAACCCCCACACAATTCGGTGCCAGAATCAATACAGCAGCGTTTATTGCTGAGATTGCTACGTATGCACAACCAATTGCTCAAGCCAACGATTTATATGCCTCAGTCATGATTGCTCAAGCAGTCGTCGAAAGTGGTTGGGGAAGTAGTGCCTTGTCACAAGCACCTTACTATAATCTATTTGGGATTAAAGGAAGTTATCAAGGTCAAACTGTTTATATGGATACACTCGAATATCTTAACAATAAATGGGTATCTAAAAAAGAACCTTTCCGTCAGTACCCTTCTTTTGCAGAGTCATTTAATGACAATGCCTATGTTTTAAGAAATACCTCTTTTGGTAATGGCTATTATTATGCAGGTACTTGGAAAAGCAACACTAAATCTTATACTGATGCTACTGCTTGTTTGACAGGTCGTTATGCAACTGATCCAGGGTATGCTGGAAAACTAAACAATATTATTACAACCTATGGATTGACCAAATACGATACACCAGCTAGCGGCAACGCTGGAGGCGGTGCAACGATTGGAAATGGCGGGAATACGGGAAATACATCCAATTCTGGAAGTACTAGTGGGAACTCAGGCGGTTCTGCAACTACGACTGGTACGACTTATACCGTCAAATCAGGAGACTCCGTTTGGGGAATCTCTCATTCATTTGGAATCACGATGGCGCAGTTAATCGAATGGAATAATATCAAAAATAATTTTATCTATCCAGGACAAAAATTAACGATCAAAGGTGGCCAATCTGCAGGTTCTTCAACCACTAACACTGGTAATAATGCTTCTTCTGGAAATACTTCTGGCAACACGAATACGTCTGGCAGTACGGGACAAGCAACTGGTGCAAAATATACGGTTAAATCAGGCGATTCTGTTTGGAAAATTGCGAATGATCATGGGATTTCGATGAATCAACTGATCGAATGGAATAACATCAAGAATAACTTTGTTTATCCAGGTCAACAGTTGGTTGTTTCAAAAGGTAGTTCTTCAGCAAGCGGTTCTACTTCTAATACATCGACAGGTAATACATCTAGTAATACGGCAAATACAGGAAGTACTACTTCTGGAAGTACTTATACTGTCAAAGCAGGCGAATCGGTTTGGAGTGTTTCGAATAAATTTGGAATTTCCATGAACCAACTGATTCAATGGAACAATATTAAAAATAATTTTATTTACCCAGGGCAAAAATTGATTGTCAAAGGTGGTTCATCTTCAAGTAATGCGTCCACTTCGACAGCTAATAACAAGAACACCGCATCAAGCAATACCAGCTCAACTGCGACAGGGCAAGCGACTTATACTGTCAAGGCAGGCGAATCAGTATGGGGTGTTGCAAATAAAAATGGGATTTCCATGAACCAGTTGATTGAATGGAACAATATTAAGAATAACTTCATTTATCCAGGACAGAAATTGATCGTCAAAGGTGGAAGCAGTAAAGCAAGCGCAACAGCAACAACCAAACCAACAGCTTCAACGCCAGCTTCTACAACTCCAACGGCTTCTTCAACGGGTGATACGAAGTACACCGTTAAAGCAGGCGAATCGGTGTGGGGCGTTGCCAATAAACACCATATTACGATGGATCAGTTGATTGAATGGAACAACATCAAAAACAATTTTATTTATCCAGGACAAGAAGTCATCGTTAAAAAAGGCACTGCACAATCAACGCCAGCGAAATCAGATGAAAAAACCTATACCGTCAAAGCAGGCGAATCAGTATGGGGCGTTGCCGATAGTCATGGAATCACCATGAATCAATTGATCGAATGGAATAATATCAAGAATAACTTTATTTATCCGGGACAACAGTTGATCGTCAAAAAATAAGTAATGACACATGGCAGGAAATCAGTAAATGTGTGAAATAATATTTGAACTTGTAGCATTTATTTGTTACTATGAATCTACACTTTTGAGTAAATAAAAATCAACGCCTGAAAAGGAAGTAGTAAAAAGTCGAAAGTTTTAGAGAGCACATGGTTGGTGGAAATGTGTACGGACGCTTTTGAACTCGCCTTTGAGTTGCGCCTACTGAAATCACAAACAGAGTAAGTAGGAGCGGTGACGACCGTTACAACGTTTGAGGCCTTTGTGAAAAGGCAAAATTAGGTGGTACCACGTAGATTACGTCCTATAAAAAGAGCAATCTTTTTATAGGACTTTTTTGTTTTCTTCAGATGAAGAAGCAAAAAAGTGAGGGAGACCTCACTACACTTCGACAGATTGATGTGGAAGTACAAATAGATCAGGGGGATAGAAAATGAGTTATAACCATAAAGAAATCGAAAAGAAATGGCAAAAATACTGGGCAAAAAACAATACCTTCAATACCCATGATGATCCTGAAAAACCAAAGTTCTATGCGTTGGATATGTTTCCATACCCATCAGGTCAAGGATTGCATGTTGGACATCCGGAAGGCTATACAGCAACAGATATCTTATCTCGTTTTAAACGCAGTCAAGGATTCAATGTCTTGCATCCGATGGGATGGGATGCGTTCGGATTACCAGCCGAACAGTACGCATTAGATACAGGAAATGATCCAGCTGAATTTACACAAAAAAACATTGAAACATTTCGTCGTCAAATCAATTCTTTAGGGTTTAGTTATGACTGGAATCGTGAAGTCAACACAACTGATCCAGAATATTACAAATGGACACAATGGATCTTTACAAAATTGTACGAAAAAGGCTTGGCATATGAAGCAGAAGTAGCAGTTAACTGGGTACCTGAGCTTGGTACGGTGATCTCTAATGAAGAAGTGATCGATGGAAAAAGTGAACGTGGCGGCTATGATGTCGTCCGCAAACCAATGCGTCAGTGGATGCTAAAGATCACTGCATACGCAGATCGTTTACTTGATGATCTTGATTTAGTAGATTGGCCAGATAGCATCAAAGAAATGCAACGCAACTGGATCGGTCGTTCAGTAGGAGCAAATGTTGAATTTAAAGTTGCTGGAACAGACAAAACGTACACGATTTTTACCACACGACCAGATACACTATTTGGCGCAACGTACTCTGTTTTAGCTCCTGAATTAGACTTGGTGCAAGAAATCACGACGCCAGAACAAAAAGCAGCAGTTGAAGCATACATCGAAGAGACAGCTAAAAAATCAGATTTGAAACGTACAGATCTAGCGAAAGAAAAAACGGGTGTCTTTACTGGAGCTTATGCCATCAATCCAGTTAATGGAAAAGAGATCCCGATCTGGATCGCTGACTATGTGTTAGCTTCTTATGGCACTGGAGCAATCATGGCTGTACCTGCTCACGATGAACGTGATTATGAATTTGCAAAAACCTTTGATTTAGAAATTCTTCCCGTGATCGAAGGAGGAAATATTGAAGAGGCTGCTTATACGGAAGATGGTCCTCATATCAACTCTGAATTTTTGAATGGCATGAATAAAGCAGAAGCCATTGCTAAAATGAATGAATGGTTAGAAGAAAATAGTTGTGGGAAAAAAGAGGTCAGCTATCGTTTACGTGACTGGTTATTCTCACGTCAACGTTACTGGGGGGAACCAATTCCGATCATTCATTGGGAAGATGGTACAGTCACAGCTTTACCAGAAGAAGAGCTGCCATTACGTTTGCCTAAAACGACTAATATCAAACCAAGTGGAACAGGAGAATCGCCACTTGCCAACATCGAAGAATGGGTGAATGTTGTCGATCCTGTGACTGGCAAAAAAGGTCGCCGTGAAACCAATACAATGCCACAATGGGCAGGAAGTTCTTGGTATTATTTACGTTATATCGATCCACATAATAAAACAGAATTAGCGAACTATGAGAAATTAGAACGCTGGTTGCCAGTAGATATCTACATTGGTGGAGCAGAACATGCCGTTCTTCACTTGCTGTACGCTCGTTTCTGGCACAAATTCTTATATGATATCGGTGTTGTACCTACGAAGGAACCATTCCAAAAATTATACAACCAAGGAATGATCTTGGGAGAAAACAACGAAAAAATGTCTAAATCACGTGGCAATGTCGTTAATCCAGATGATGTCGTGGCCAAATATGGCGCAGATACATTACGATTATATGAAATGTTTATGGGACCATTAGACGCATCGATTGCTTGGAGTGAAAATGGACTAGAAGGAAGCCGCAAATTCTTAGATCGTGTTTGGCGTTTGATCGTGGATGAAAACAATAAGATGCGTGATCGAATCACCACTTTAAATGATGGAAAATTAGATAAAGTGTATCATCAAACCGTCAAAAAAGTTACGGAAGATTACGAAAATCTTCACTTCAATACAGCCATCTCTCAATTAATGGTGTTTGTCAATGAAGCGTATAAAGTGGATGCACTACCTTATGAATATATCGAAGGATTTGTTCAATTGTTGGCACCGATCGCACCACACATGGGTGAAGAACTATGGGCAATCTTAGGAAATGAGGAAGGTATTTCTTACGCAGCTTGGCCAACTTATGATGAGTCAGCTTTAGTCGAAGATGAAATCGAAGTTGTCTTCCAAATCAATGGTAAGGTCCGAGGAAAAGCTAATGTTTCACGTGACTTACCAAAAGATGAACTTGAAAAAATAGCGATGAACAATGAAACGATCAAAGAAAACATTGCTGGCAAAACTGTTCGTAAAGTGATCGTTGTACCAAATAAATTAGTAAATATCGTGGCTAATTAAAAAGCAGGAACAAGTGAATTATAAGAGATTGTTGAAGGAGCTTTCGATGAAACCCAGAGCCACTTTCAGAATGAAGAACAGATCATTAAAAACAATTTTGGCTGTTTCAGTATTTTAAGATGTTTTATAAGTCGCAATCAGTTCAGAAAGTTTATAACTGAATAAACAAAAAAGAGATTATGACAAAAGTGTCTAGCTCTGAGAAATAAGCCGGAAAAGAGGTTGAGCCATGTGTTGGCTCAACCTCTTTCTTCGGCTTATTTTCCGTTAGAGCTTGAAACACCCTGGATAAGATCGTGAAAGAGGCGGATAGCTCCGAGCAGATGCTTAAATACTATTTATTTGTCTTGGGTCGCTTCCTCTCAAACTCTTTTATAGAAAAATAAAGTGAAGAGAAACTAAAACAAAGAAAATATCAATTGAAGAGTTAGAACAATTCACCGAGTGGAAGTTTGCTGACGTTTTTTTTTTGTGAATGACTATCCAAGATGAACAGTTATTTTTTGTTAGTTACAAAAGTGAAAAAACAAAAAGTGTTTTATTAAAATTGCTTATGTCTCATAATATTTGCATCGTGATACCTTTTGAACGTAAACAAATGACACATTTTTTTAAAACATTGTTATTTTTATTTAGTTGGCATGTTTTCTTTTTTTTTTAATACCAAGCTATAGTATTACGCTATTTTGTTTTTTTTATTTTAGAAAAATGACAGGCCGATGAAACAACCGCAAATCTGTTAAAAATTACCATTCTATCGGTAAAAAAAGGTTTTGTTCTAAGCGGATAATCGTAGATAATTTTAGTGTAGGTGTTTCATATGTTTTTGGAGGTGAGTATACGTAAGATTAAAATGAAAAATTTTTCTTTACATAGTGATTTTTGTTATGTTAATAGTCAAATAAACTATCATCTCATGAGCAAAAAAGTAACCTTTTACAAATATTAGGAACGTTCACATTAGGAATGTTCATAAGAAATAATAAAAATTTTGTTTATTTAATCTTTCCTTTTAGAGAATTTGAGCAAGGAAAAAGAGTGAGTGTATTAGTAAGAGAGGAGGACAGAAAATTTGAAAAGCAAGCATTTGCGAACGATAACAACCTCTTTGTTGTTGTTCCAAAATTGTCTTTATCCATTAACCGTTTTTGCTGAGGAAGCACCACCAGAACTAGATACGGAGTTTGTACAGGATTTACAAAATCAAGGGGAACAACCAGTGATGCAAGAACCTGTTTCACCTGAAACAGCTGCAAACGACTCAACAGAAGAGTCAATCGAGGTAGAGGAGCCAGTAGAAGAAAATACAGAGGAAATCGTAGAAGAAGCACCTGTAGTTGAGGAAGTACCGATCGTTGAAGAACAAGAAGCAGAAGAAGTACCAACTGAAATACCAACTGAACAGCCAACTGAAGTAACGGAACCTGTGACTCCATGGGAAGATCCTGTACCACCAGTCCTTCGACAAAGTGCTGAGTTAAGGAAGAATAATTTACCAAACCTAGATAAATATCGACCTGATCTGATAGCAAATGGGAAAAAAAGTTATATTGAGAAAACGTTAGCGACACAGATTAATCGCACTATTATGTTGGGAGCTGCCGTTGGTTCGAAGACTTCCTTTACTGTGAATGTGCCTACCTATGAGAAGGTCACTCAAGATAAAGATCATGGTTGGATTTCTTGGATAGCAAGTAATCTAACCACAACGGATGATTATCCATACGATACGATGTATTATGGGAATCATTCATCTTACCGCGGAACGTATACGTTAACGATTCCATCTGATCAAAGTGTCAATGGGTACCAAGTGACGGTTACGAAGCCTAGTATTTCTTCTTATGCCGCATCTTTTACCGTCACGATCACTAGGCTGGCATCGACCAGTGCAAAAGAAGATCGATTAGTACTTAACGGAGACGTGAAACTAGGGACGACGGCTGTAGCCTCCCAATACTCTGTTTTAGACTCGATCCCGATCGAAGATGTTTCGTATGTCAATGCTTTGCTGGGAACGATTACAGTGAAGAAAGAGCAACCTGAATTTGAGATCAAAAATGAAGTGACCGTTGAAGCACAAAGAGGAAAAGAACTGTCTACGAGCATCCTAAAATCGTGGTTTTCTACGATATCGGAGAATTCAGGGAATTATGACTATAGTCTGTCTTCCGGACCGGCAGAATGGGCACCTGGAGCAACTGGAAAAGCTACAGTTATTGTCAAAAATAAAACAACGAATAACACGCAAGAATTTACGACTAACTATACTGTTGTAGATACTACTGCACCAAAATACACAGTAATCAGGGATGCACCATTGGAGGCTAGACGAAAAGGGAGTCTCACTGATGAAGAACTAAGGAGTATATTTGAAAAACTAGAAGATAACTGGAGTAAACCGGAGGATCTCCAGATTGAGTTATTTGATTATAACGGTTCCAACGTTCCTTGGGAGATTGCTGGGATTCAACCAGGTGTTGAAATTGTCAAGGTACGTGTGACCGACCAAGCAGGGAATGCTGCTACGGGAAGTGGTTATCGTATCCAAGTGGTTGATACTACGCCTCCTGATGGGAAACTAAAAGACAAAATCGTGATTGAACAAGGAATGGAACTGAAAGATTTAAGAGATTTACTAGAGGGTGATCCAACCGACAATTGGTCCTTGCCAGAAAAAATCAGTCTTTCGTTGGCTGTTGATGGTGGAAAGCAAGTCTCGGAATTACCTAGGGGAGAGCATAAATTTACGCTAACCTTGACGGATGAGGCTGGAAATCCTAAAGAGCTCAAAGGTACGTTACACGTCGGTGATGCGTTTAAAATCAAATCGGAAGTGGTTGTCCAAGCACAAAGAGCCAAAGAGCTATCAACTGAAATTCTCAAAAGCTGGTTTGAACAATTACCAAACAATCCTGACAGTTATGACTATCGTCTGTCTTCCGGACCGGCAGAATGGGCACCAGAGACTAACGGACAAGCAACAGTCGCTGTCACAAATAAAGCAACAAATGAAACAAAAAAATATGAAACGAAATACTCCGTCGTAGACACTAAAGCACCCACCGCAACACTTAAAAAAGAGATCGTGTTTGAAGCAAGGCGTACAGGTGCGCTCACGCAAGCAGAACTACGAGAACTGTTGATTGAGAGTGATCTGCAAGATAATTGGAGTTTACCAGAAAAGATTACGATCGGATTGACTAACATCGGATCCGCAAATGAACCGTTTGAACTTGTTGGAAAGGCACCAAGTATGTACAGTAATATTTTTATTACCTTAACAGATGAAGCAGGAAATACGAGTCGATATCTGAAAAATATTTCAGTCGTTGACACGCAAGCACCAGAGGGCAAGCTTAAGGAGTCACTGTTTTTTGAAAAAGGCAGTAAAGAGCCAGATTTACGAGAGTTATTAGATGGCGAACCCACCGACAACTGGTCGCTACCAGAAAATATCAAACTTGCGTTAAGCTTCAAGGACGGCAAGCAGTTTTCAGAATTACCTGAAGGGGCGCACGAGTTTACGTTAACCTTGACGGATGAAAGAGGAAATGCTAGAGAACTTAAGGGTAAGTTGTACATCGGTGAACGGTTTGAAATAAAGTCTGAAGTGGTTGTTGAAGCACAACGAAGCCAAGAATTATCTCGGGCAATTCTAGAATCATGGTTTGATAAACGACCAAAAGATACCGATGATTATGAGTATCGTCTGACTAATGGACCGAAAGAATGGGCACCTGGAGCAACTGGAGAAGTAACAGTTGCTGTGAAAAACAAAACAACGAATCACACGCAAGAACTTACTACTAAATATACAGTAGTAGATACGAAGGCACCGACAGCAGAGTTTGAACGGAGTGTTTCATTTGAAGCAAGACGTACAGGCAGTCTTAGTCGAGAAGAGTTAATGAGTGTGATTAAAGAAGGGACTTTACAAGATAATTGGAGTTTACCAGAAAAGATTACGATTGGGCTGGAAGATCTTCAAGGAGGAAAGTTTGAAGTTGCTGGGAAAGTGCCTTCAGCTACTGCGTATGTTGTTGCCTCTGTTCTAACAGACGAAGCAGGAAACCAACAACACTTTTCACCTATAAATCTATTGATCGAGGATACAACACCTCCAGAAGGAAAGCTAAGAGATTCACTTGTCTATGAGCAAGGAAGTGAAATGCCGGATTTACGAGAGTTGTTAGATGGCGATCCAACTGACAATTGGTCCTTACCAGAAAATATCCGATTTGAGTTAACTTTCGAGAATGGCTTAGAATTTTCTGAGTTGCCTGCAGACGATCATCGATTTACGCTGAAATTGATTGATGAATTTGGCAATAAAACAGAACTAGACGGAATATTGACGATTACATCTAACGCACAATACATCGATGTCACCATTCCTGCACGTATGAGTTTTGTACAGGAGGATATTCTAGCTGGTATCGCTTCACCAAATTATGAGATCAAAAATAATTCCAACCGTCCGGTATCCGTTTATGTGGATGCCATGACTAGTCTTGAAGAAACCGAACGATTAACTGAACTGACATTAGGTTTGCAAAATACGGATCATGAACAAGAGGTAGTTTTAGTATCAAATGGTCAAAATCTATCAGAAACCGTTGAACTTGTCACTTTAACAAGTGAACAGAATGCTTATGAGTTCTCTTTCTTTGGAACAGCAGGTGACAACATCTTGTCGGAAACCTTAGATGCTCCAATCAGACCTAGTTACTTGATGCAGTTGCATTTTAAAACACCATGAGATATAGACCTATTCAAAAGAGATCGTGAAAGCATCGGATAGTTCCGAAAACAAACAGAAAAAATTTTTTAACCAACTAAAAAAGAAACTGAGGCAAGTTTTAGCTCAGTTTCTTTTTTTGTATGTTTTTTTCTTCCTAATCGATACGGAAGTATTTCTTTTGTAAAGAAAACGTTTACAATCTATACTTTAAATAGAACGAAAAGGAAGGAGCAAATAAAATGAAAAAAGCATTGATTATTTGTGCAGCAGGGATGTCATCTTCTATGATGGCTTCTAAGACCACGGATCTATTCAAACAAAAGGGGGAAGAAATCGAAGTCGATGCGGTATCTGCGACAGAAGGCGATAAAATGATCAAGTCAAGCGACTTTGATTTATTTCTCATTAGTCCTCAAACCACGATGTTTTTAGATAAGTTTGTTAAACTAGGAAAAACGGTTGATAAACCTGTGGTTAGTATCCCCTTTCAAGCGTATGTTCCGATTCCCACAGGTATTCAGAAATTAGCGGATTTGATTGAAGAAAATATCTAACTAGGAGTGGATAAAGATGAAACAGATCGAAAAAGCATTGTTAGGGCTATTGATCAACTACCAAAAAAAATATATCACTAGTCATGAGCTTGCTTCTGAATTGTCTTTATCTGATCGAACAATCCGTAAATACATGGTTGATGTCAAAGAGAAAATTGAAAAAAATGGGGCAAAAATCATTGCCAAACAAGGACAAGGATATCAGTTGGCGATCTTAAAGCCTTTGGCATTTGCATTTTTTTTAAAACATCAAAATATCGCAGCTGATCAAGGCATGTCTGAAATGGAATTTTTTGAAACTGAAGATCGGCAAAAATATCTGTTGAATAAGTTATTGCTAGAAGATGAAGCCATTTTTATGGATGAATTAGAGTCGGAACTCTTTATCAGCCGTTCTAGTTTATCCAATGATCTAAATGAGATAAAGGCAAAAATTGAGCCCTATGCGTTAAAAATTTGTTCTAAACCGCGACAAGGAATGTGGATCGAAGGATCAGAGCAAAACAAGCGCCATTTTATTATGGACACATTTTTTGGTGATCAAGCAGCGAACTCTTTAAAAGATTATTTAGTGAACAGTCACTTTTTCAATGAATTCAATTTTGAAGAGGTTTTAATCATTATTTTAGATGAAATCCGAGAAGCAAATTTAAAAGTTTCTGATTTTATCATGCAAAATCTAGCATTACACCTAGCCTTAACGATCAAGCGAATCAACGAAGGATTCCCCATTGAAGCTTTAGATTTTAGTGAAGAGTTAGTGGATCGCCGTGAATATCAGGTAGCAAAAAAGATCGTTCAACGAATGAATCGTGTGACAAAAGTACCTTTTCCAGAAGCGGAAATTCATTATCTGACGTTGCATTTGGTTGCTAAGTCTAACCCCATCGAAAAAATAAATGATGAGCTGCTTTACAAGGAATTAGCAAGAGTGATTGAGCAGCTTGCCGACTTTTTTGGCGATTCACTGATTGAGGATCAACAATTAAAAAATGGTCTGCTTAATCATTTGACGCCAATGGTGGTTCGTCTACGGCAAGGGATTACTTTAGAGAATCCGTTGACTGAGGATATAAAAAAAGAAAATATGGTCGCCTTTGAACAGACGAAAAGAATATTTAGTCAAATGCCTATGCTACGACAATTCACGATCAATGAAGATGAATGGGCGTATCTTACCTTACACATCATGGCAGCTTTAGAAAAAGTCAGAACAGCGAAAAAAATACGTGTATTGATCATTTGTGCAACTGGTTATGGAAGTGCGCAATTGTTGAAGAATCGTGTGCTTGCTGAGTTTGGCGAAATGCTCTTAGTGACCAATGTCAAAGGTTATTACGAGATCAATGAAATGACTTTGATGGGCGTAGATATGATTATTTCATCAATCGATTTATCAACGATGATTTTTAAGATCCCCGTATTACATGTGAGTGTCTTTTTGAATCCACTAGATAGCCAAAAAATTCGACAGACGATTGCGGACTTACAACCTTGTCCGTCAAAAAGAATAAAAACTATTTGCACAGATTCTCCGAAAAAAAGACAGGATTATCATGGCCAGCTTTCTGAAAGATGGTACAAAGTCTATTCTGAAAGACCAACTAAAGAGACGGTGATTTTAGACCTACTCTCGCTTTTAGAAAAAGACGAAGTAAAAGATTATACCCTTGAAATGATGGCACAAATCAGCAAGCGAGAGAAAATGGGACAGATTGTCTTCAGTGAAACTGTTGCAGTCCCACATCCAGCTATTCCAGTAGGGGTCACGACAAAAATTGCAGTCGCAGTGATTCCGGAGGGGATGTTTTGGGATGATTACCAACAGATCAAATTTGTTTTTCTCGTGTCCCCATCTTTTATTGAAAACGAAGAAATTACTATAGTGACAAAAGCAATTGTGCAATTAATTGATCGCACAGATTTGCAACAACAAATTTTAATTGAACCAACGTTTGAAAATTTTAGCAATCATTTTGACGAGGTGATTGAATAAGGAGGAATACGTGTGACTGGAAATATGACGAGTGAAGAATTACAAGTCATCGCTTTTGATATTATTTTGCATAGTGGAAATGCCCGAACATTGATTCATGAAGCCTTCAAACTTCTACGGCAAGGAGAAAAAGCGGAAGCGAGTCAACAATTAGATAAAGCAAATGAAGCTATTTTAGAAGCGCATAAAGCCCAGACAAACTTGCTAAAAGAATATGCAAGTGGGCAAAAAATCGAGATGGAGATCATCATGGTCCATGCCCAAGACCATTTAATGACAACAATGACCCTTTTAGAAGTCGCAAATGAAATGAGTTATTTGTATCAACAAAAAGCTTGAAAGAGGAGATTAAGGTGGATGAAACTAAGAAGCAACAATTAGCTTTAGAAAAGAAACAATTTAGTTTGAAAATCATGTACTTCAATCGTTATCTTGTGATTCGTTATTTGACAGCCTTTTTCTTTTTCATCAATCTTAATTGGCTAGTACTACTATTAATCGCAAGAAGCAGTGCCTGGCTACTGCCGCTTAGCTTGCTGGGATTGGTCGTTCCTGCTATCGGTGAACAAGTCATACTTTATCGTACGCACACGAACCGAGCACCTTGGACGAGCAATTATTTTAAGATTCAAGGAATGATGAACGTAGGAATCAGTGGCTTACTACTTACCCCATGGTATCGCTCATTTTTTCCATTTATGGCTAATGATCATAGCACTAAGCTATTTTTACTCGCATTATTTGTAAGCGGTATCTTTGTTTGTGGCTTTTGCTGGTTCCGCTTAGAAAAAATTGAACGTAATCAAGACCGTCAATATCAACGTGTTAAACAATATGAAAAGAGTTCACAATTAGGGAAGGGGAGTAACTAATGTTTAAATTTTTGGAAAAGTATTTGATGGGACCGATGGGGAAAATTGCACAAATGAAAATCGTTCGGGCGGTAATGGCAGCAGGGATGGCTTCGATTCCATTTACGATTGTCGGGTCAATGTTTTTGGTTTTGAATATCTTACCTTTACCATTTCCATTTCTTGAAGGGTTTTTCAACGCTACATTTTTTAAAGTCAGTGATTTGTACATGATCATCAACACGATGACCATGGGGATTTTATCCATTTATTTTGCTATTGTTTTTGCTTATGAACTGACTTCAATCGAACGAGATGAACAAGGGTTGAATGTCAATCCTTTAACTGGTTCGCTGCTTGCGGTATTTGCTTTCTTCATGTGTATTCCGGAATTAGTGTTATCCGATGGGAAAGTAAGCTTGATCGCTAGTATCTCAGATACGGAAACTGTCGTGAACGGGATTCGGATGGGCTCATTTGTCGAGCGGCTAGGCACTTCCGGTATCTTTACAGCAATCATCATGTCATATATAGCTGTTGAATTATATTGCATCTGTGTCAAACGGAATTGGGTCATCAAGATGCCTGATGTAGTACCTCCAGGTGTTTCTCGTTCCTTTACAGCTTTGATCCCTACATTTGTGATTGGGTTCGTTGTGATGCTTGTTAATGGTCTGTTGGTTGTATTAGGAACAGATATCTTCAAAATGATTGCGATCCCATTCGGATTTGTTACGCAATTAACGAACACATGGTTAGGGATCATGGTGATCTATTTCTTGATCCATGCACTATGGATCGTGGGTATCCACGGCGCCAATATCATTACTTCTTTCTTGACACCAATCGTATTAGCGAACATGGCAGCAAATGCACAGGGAGCGAATTTCCCGCTTGCTGGCGAATTTAATAATTCCTATGTAACAGTAGGAGGATCAGGGGCCACATTAGGATTGATCTTCTTCATTGCCTTTTTGGCTAAATCCGATCAATTAAAAGTACTAGGGAAAGCTTCTCTAGTTCCAGGTATCTTTAATATCAATGAGCCAATTATTTTTGGGATGCCAATTGTTTATAATCCGTATCTGGCTGTTCCATTTTTCCTAGCACCGATGGCATCGGCTTCACTAGCTTATTTTGCCATTCGCTTCGAGATCGTTAAGCCAATGCTGGCGCAAATGCCTTGGCCTTCGCCAGTTGGTGTGGGCGCATTTGTCGGTAGTGGGGGAGACTGGAAGGCGGCTGTTTTAGCAGTATTATGTGCAATTTTAGCGTTCTTCATTTGGTTACCATTCATCAAATACTATGACAATAAACTGTTGACTGAAGAAAGAGAAAAAGCAGCCGAATTAGCTGCGGAATAAAGCCATGTGATTTGCTTCAATTAATTCAATAAAAACAAAGATAGAAAACTACGATAAATATGAAGCGGGACTGAGACAAAAGTTGTCTCAGTCTCTTCTAGTATCTCTAAAAACGAATAAACGGTGATACAAAAGTAGCATCTTCGGAAATAAGCCGAAATTTACCAAAAATTTGAGAAGCAATTTTCGGAAATTCCTTCTTATTTCTTGATGCTGAACACTTTTGTCTCAACCTCGCTTCAATACGTTTCGCATCTCGTATTTTTTATTGTAAATAAGTGGTATTCATTGAAATACTCAATCTTCAATCAGTTCTTTGACGACTTCATAATCGCCTTTATAAGGAACATCTATCCCATTGATTTTTTGATAAGGATCGACTCCTTTTCCAGCGACTACAACGGAATCTTCGGGATTGCTGATCGCTAATGCTTGTCTGATCGCTTCTGGACGATCCATTTCATAATGAACCTCAAGCTCAGCATTAGTGATGGCTGCATTGATTTCTTCAGCGATTTTTTGCGGATCTTCAAACGCTGGATCATCCGCTGTTAAAAAGACGACGTCAGCTGTTTCTGATAATACTTTACCGAAATCCTGACGGCGAGAAACTGCTTTGTTTCCGGGGCTACCTAGAACAACGATGACCCGACCCTTCGGATGTTCTTTTTTGGCAAATTCTAATAATGTTTTTAAACTGAGATAATTATGTGCATAATCGACATAAACATGACTGCCATTTTTTTGGATCAACTGATCCATCCGTCCAGGCACACGTGCTGCTTTGAGTCCTTTTTGGGCATCCTCGATGGAAGCGCCAGTCAACGCAGCCGCAATGATAGCACTTGCTGCATTTTCTTGGTTGAAATCACCGGCTAATTGGATCTCATAGTCTGCTTCGATATCAAGTTTTCCGTTGTGTTTGATCAAGTGAAAGGCATGGTTCCCTGAAGTTAAACTTTTTACTTCATAATCAGATTCGGCAGAACGTCCATAAGTGATGTAAGGGACGTTTGCTAACTCAGCCGTTTCCTGTAAAAGATCGAAATGATCACTTTCATGATCTAAAATCACAGTTTTAGAATTTAAAATCAATTGACGTTTGCAATAGAAATAATCATCAAAGGTTGGATGTTCAATTGGGCTGATATGATCAGGAGAGATGTTCAGGAAGATTCCTACATCTAGCGTTAAACCATATACCCGTTGTGTTTTGTAAGCCTGTGAAGAAACTTCCATCACTAAATGTGTCATGCCATTTTTTACCGCTTCCGCCATCATGCGATACAAGTCTAATGATTCAGGCGTTGTTAAATGGGATTTAAAAAAAGTTTGCCCGTCTAAAGTCGTGTTCATTGTTGAAAGCAACGCTGTTTTGTTGTTTGTCGCATGATCTAAAATGGCTTTGGTAAAATAAGCTGCTGTCGTTTTTCCCTTAGTTCCAGTGTAGCCGATCACTTGCAATTGATTTTGGGGATACTGATAAAAAGCCATGGAAAGGATCGCCATCGCTTTGCGAATATCAGTCACGATGATACCAGTTGCTGTATTTTCGTAAGGCTGTTCAGCAACGTAGTAGCTCAAACCATTCGAGATCGCACTTGTTAAATACTCTTCTTTGAAATTCAGACCTTTACAAAAAAACAGCGTCTCATGATCTACTTGGCGTGAGTCATAACTTAACTTTTTGAATACAAATTGCTCAGGAGCATCTAAATGCCAACCTTGAACAGAAACAAATTCTTTTAATAAATTTTCTTTGATCAATAATTTACGGATATCTTCTAAAGAGAAGCTCATTGAATCATCCCTCACTTTATTATTCATTGGGTTCTGATCCATTATAGCATATTTCAAAAGGCTTACGGGAAGGGAAGAAAGAGAATAAAGTTGATTGCAAAAAGGAAAAAGCTAGCGTAAGACGATGACCTCACTGATTACAGGGCTAGTTTTTTGTAAAAAGATGAGAGGAAGAAAAGATTTACTCAATTTTTTTGATATTAGTATAGAAATGTTTTAACCTTTAAGTACAAGGATATTCTGTTTTCAAGATGTCTTTGATTACTATAGAGAGGAGAATAAGGAAATTCCTGATTCCAATAAGAAATGATAGATTGATTAAGAAAAATATGAAAATGAAAGGGAAATAGAATGGTTGAAATAGAAGAGAAGCAAATTCTAGTTTTGGGGTTGAAATCAGAAAGAGATAAGTTTATTCTCTCGTATTCAGATGAAAAGTTAACCCGAGAAAACTACATTGATACTTATAACAATAAAATAAAAGAAGCTATTTTACAGGAAGCTGAAAAATTGACCACTAAAGAGAGGTGGCAGAATTTTACCAAGAATTTATATTCCTATATTCCCATAAATATTAAAATGGATCCTATAGGGAAACATTATCTTCAATCTTTGCAAGAAAAAGAGAAAAATAAATTAGAAAATATTTATAAAGATGTACATATATTGAAGTTAAAAGAAAAATGTTTGTTCGAAAAAGATGGAGAAGTTATTTCCCCTATTTTACATGCCAAAAGAGGATGTAAAATAGGGATCGATGCTGCTATAAAAAATGCCAATACTCAATTATTTTTTGTTATAGACGGAATAAATATGCGGAATGTTGTTCATAAAAAAGATTTGTATAACCGAAGTATTACAAATAGAGAACTGAGATATATTTATCGTCATCGCTACGCTTTAGAGGGGAAAATCACATTTTTTTCTAATGGAAAACAATGTGAAGCACCTTGGGAAAAAGATCCGCAACTATGGAGTGAATACAAGCATTCCTCACAAAGCTTTATTTATAAATATAGAGATATAATTAGTAAAAAACAAGGCATGTTGAAGTCTGGAGAACATTCGAGTATAAAACAACCACTCAATCACTTAACGGAAAAGGCTATCAATGAACAGAAACACAGGAACAGTTTGTTATCTAATTCTAATGAAAATATAAAAATAAAACAAAACAAAGAGTTATCTAAAGAATAGTGAATTTACAGAAAAATCACACAAAAAAGATTGCCAGTTTCCCATTTTGCTATTAAACTGTTAGTAATGTTTTGAAGAAAGTTGGAATCTGATCGATGACTAATCAAGGAAAACCAGCAATGGAAAATTTAACACCTCAAGAAAAAATGGCTCGTGGCTCTGCTTGGATGACAGCTAGTAATATCATTTCCCGGTTACTCGGTGCGATCTACATTATCCCATGGTACGCATGGATGGGAGAGAATGCGAAAGCTGCCAATGGATTATTCAATATGGGCTACAATATTTATGCTTTGTTCCTACTGATTTCAACAGCTGGGATTCCGGCGGCGATCGCAAAGCAAACCGCTCGCTACAATTCATTAAATGAATATGGGACCTCTCGGCGTTTATTTATTCGAGCATTACAGATGATGGGTGTACTAGGACTCTTATTTTCATTATTTATGTATGTGGCTTCGCCTTGGCTCGCACATGCTTCTGGTGGCGGAGCAGAATTGATTCCAACGATGCGATCACTCAGTATCGCGGTACTTGTTTTTCCTTGTATGAGTGTTATACGAGGGTATTTCCAAGGAAACCAAGAAATGATGCCGTATGCACTTTCCCAAATCGTGGAACAAGTCGCACGGATCTTTTACATGTTGCTTGCGACCTTTATTATTATGAAAGTCATGAAAGGCGATTATGTCACAGCAGTTACTCAGTCGACTTTTGCTGCATTTATCGGAATGTTAGCAAGTATTTTGGTTTTGTTGTATTTTTTGAAAAAACAACAGGCGTATTCAGCGGCACGTGTCCAGTATAGTCATAACCAAGTCAACGTAGCGACAAAAGAATTGTTACTAGATACGATCAAAGAAGCGATTCCGTTTATTATTGTTGGGTCAGGAGTGACGATCTTTAAATTAGTAGATCAGTTTACCTTTATTAAAATCATGTCAGCAACGACTGAATATTCCAAAGATCAGTTATTGGATCTCTTTTCAATTTTCAGTGCAAACCCAGATAAATTGACGATGGTCGTGATTGCACTTGCTACTTCCATCGCTTCTACTGGATTGCCGTTGATCACCGAAGCGGTGACGATCAAAGATCATCGTGGTTTAGCGAAACTGACGAGTGGTAATTTACAATTGTTTTCGTTCTTTATGTTTCCTGCTACCTTTGGCGTTATCTTGCTAGCCTATCCTTTGAATACGTTGTTTTATGCACCTGATAAACTAGGAAGCCACGTATTGATCCAAGCCAGTTTTGTCGGTCTATTCCTAGGTCTATATATGCTAGTTTCCAATATGCTTCAAGGAATGTTTGAAAATGCCGCAGCGATCCGTTATCTTGCAATCGGTTTTGTCGTGAAGGTGATCTTGCAATATCCAGCGATTCGTCTGTTTGAAGTCTATGGTCCACTATTTGCGACGATGATCGGTTTTGCTGTTTCTTGCACGCTGATTTTAAAAAAAATGCGTCAAGTGGCACGTTTCAAACCAAGTTTTGTTTGGCGGAGAACGCTATTGATTTTTATTTTGACACTGATCATGCTGGCAGCAGCTGGGGTCACGAAATCTGTTTTCGGTTTATTCCTCAATCAAGATAGTAAAATTCAGTCATTGTTCTTGATTTTATTTGTAGCTGGTGTTGGCGGTACGGTGTACGCATACTTAGCGTTAAAAATTCGATTAGCTGAACGTCTTTTAGGACCAAGTATGGTTCGATTACGTCATCGATTAAGGATCAAGTAGTAAATAAAATTTGAAAAAAGAAGTTAGGAATAATGTCCCCCATTATCCCTTAACTTCTTTTTTCAATCAAAAGGAGAAGAAACATGCGATTAGACAAATTTTTAGCGGATGTCGGATTAGGCAGTCGCAAAGAAGTCAAGGCACTGATCAAAAAAGGGCACATCAAAGTGAACGATCAAACCATTAAAAGTGACAAATTCCAAGTAGATGAATGGAAGGATCAAGTGACTTATGAAGGCGAACAGTTCATTTACCAAAAAGATTTTTATTATATCCTCAATAAACCAGCTGGAGTAATTTCAGCCACTCAAGACAACTACGATCAAACAGTACTTGATCTATTCGATGATACTTCTTATCGGGAAGATCTTTTTCCTGTCGGGCGTTTAGATAAAGATACAGAAGGGTTATTGGTTGTGACAAATGATGGCGGTTTGGCGCACCGTTTACTTTCCCCAAAAAAACACGTCGAAAAAGAGTACTTCGCTGAAGTTAACGGTATCATGACCGAAGCCGATGTACAGGCATTTAGTCAAGGATTGACGATTGATGGTGGCGAAGAAACCAGACCTGCTCAGTTATCCATTGTTTCAGTCAATTCGGAAGATGAAACATCGGTGATTCGCTTGATCCTGCATGAAGGAAAATTCCATCAAGTCAAACGGATGGTCAAAGCCGTAGGAAAAGAAGTCACTTATCTTAAAAGAATCCGAATGGGGAATTTTCTGCTCCCAGAAGACTTGGCACTCGGCGAATACCGACCAATGACAGCTGCAGAAGTCAAGCAGTTAGAGGGAAAGGAAATGTAATCAAACAAAATACAATGAAGAAACAAAAGCCAGCTGGCCTGTTTTTAGGCTCATTGTCAAATGATAAAATGATAGTTAGGGTATCTTTGATAAGCTAAGTAAAAGACATCTTGAATCCTTCGATGAATTGGTTTGCCCAATTCATTCTAAAGGAGTTCAGGGTGTCTTTTCTTATTACAGCCGCATCGCTTTAGTTTATATAAAGCAATATACTTGCTGTTAACAAAAGAGTGAACAGAAGCAGTATAGGATTGATTGTCTGTTCCAAACTCCTGTTCAACTAATCGTGAGTATTGTCTATCTCAAAACGAATATAACTTGTACAGTAGCAACTTAAGTACCTACTAGAATATCAGTGATTTTCATTCTAATGAGCGGCTGATTTTTCTGCATGTTCGACTTCTTTATCTATACCTAACACCCTTTTTTATGCTCATTTCATCCGTGTTTATTTAGAAATTACTGCCATTAGCCAACGATTTTTTGAAAAAATTGATCGCTAAAATTGAACCTCTGCCTAATTTTGTTATCTATATTTTGTATCATTTTATCTATAATTTGTTTATTTATTCCTTTTGTTGTAAGCGCTATAATTGGCTTGTGAATGACACGAAAGGAGTTTTACGATGAAAAAAAGAAAGGGGTTAAATCATTTTTTTGCTAATCTATGGCGCTACAAAGCTTTAGTACTGATGGCTGTGCCGGGGATGCTATGGATGATTTTTTTCTTTTATATCCCAGTATTAGCAAACGTAGTAGCATTTAAAAACTTCCATATTTCTGCTGACGGGTTTTTAGCTAGTTTAAGAGAAAGCCCTTGGATTGGTTGGGAAAATTTCCGCTTCTTATTTACTTCTGATCAAGCTTTCTTGATCACTAAAAACACCATTTTATATAATGTTACTTTTATTCTTTTGAATTTATTGATTTCCGTTGTTTTTGCCATCATTATGAGTGAATTACGGAATAAACGACTGGTAAAAGTTTACCAAACAATGTCGTTACTTCCTTACTTTCTATCATGGGTCATCATTGGGTATTTTGTTTATGCCTTCTTGAGTCCTGACAAAGGAATCTTTAATCAGTGGATCACTGGGCATGGTGGAGAAGCGATCAACTGGTATAACGAACCGAAGTATTGGCCGTTTATTCTTGTCTTTATCGGCACGTGGAAAGGGATTGGCTATAACAGTATCATTTATTTTGCTTCTGTTATGGGGATCGATCCTACTTATTATGAAGCAGCGATGGTGGATGGTGCCAGCAAATGGCAACAAATCAAACATGTGACGATTCCACAATTGATTCCGTTGATGACGATCTTAACGATTCTAGCTGTCGGGAATATTTTCCGAGCAGACTTTGGTTTATTCTACAATATCCCGAGAAATTCCGGGGCACTTTATGATGTCACACAAGTATTGGATACTTACATTTATAATGGCTTGACCTCTACTGGTGACTTTGGAATGACAGCTGCAGCGGGATTGTATCAATCCGTTGTCGGGTTTGTTCTATTGATGATCACAAATACGATTGCTCGTCGTTTCGACAGCGAATCAGCATTGTTCTAGGGAGGAGAAAGAAATGAAAAAAAAGAAAGTCGAACGAGTACAGATTCGTTCATTTAACAAAACAACCAATTTTTTCTCTAACTTGTTGATCGCATTGTTTGCTCTTTCTTGCATCTTACCGTTTTTATTCGTGATTGCGATTTCTTTTACGAAAGAATCCGCTTTGACACAATATGGCTACAGTTTTTGGCCAAAAGAATTTAGTACATTTGGGTATACTTACTTATTCGGTCAAATGCAAGACAAGATTTTCCAAGCTTTATTTGTGACGATCCTTGTCACTGTTCTAGGGACTTTGATCAATAGTACAGCGACTTCTTTATACGCTTATGCGATTTCACGATCAAACTTCCCATTTCGGCGCTTCTTTACCGTATTTTGTTTGATCACGATGTTGTTCTCACCAGGGATGGTTGCGAACTATTTAGTAATGACGAATCTCTTGCAGTTAAAAGATACGATCTGGGCATTGATTTTGCCAATGGCGGTCAGCCCGTTCAATATCATCGTGATGCGAACGTTCTTCAAACGCTCGGTTTCAGATTCGATCATTGAATCTGCAAGAATTGATGGAGCTAGTGAGCTGCGAATCTTTGTGCAAATTGTTTTACCACTAGCAATTCCAGGGATTGCAACGATCAGTTTGTTTGCTGCCTTAGGGTATTGGAATGATTGGTTTAATGCGTTGCTTTATATTCAAGATGATAAACTGGTTCCTTTGCAATATTTATTGATGAAGATCCAAAGCAATATTCAATATTTGACACAAAATTCAGGAGCGGGCAGTCAATTGACAGGCGGACTTGCTTCTGTTCCGGGAGAATCAGCTCGAATGGCGATCGTCGTGATTTCTACTTTACCGATTGCGATCAGCTATCCATTCTTCCAGAAACATTTTGTTAAAGGATTAACGATTGGTGGAGTAAAAGAGTAATGCAATAAAAATATAAAACAATTTAGGAGGAAGAAAAATGAAGTTATGGAAGAAATTAGCCTTTACTGGCGTTTCTGCAATGATGGTTGGAACATTGGCAGCCTGCGGATCGGGGACAAAAGAAAAAGCTGAAGCAAGTGATTCAACAACCCTTCAAATGTATCAAATCGGTGATAAACCAGAGAATTTCGATCAGTTAATGGATATTGCAAATAAACGGATCGAAGATAAAATCGGAGTTAAAGTCAACATCAACTACATCGGTTGGGGCGATTACGAGAAGAAAATGAATGTCATTATCTCTTCTGGTGAAAACTACGATATTGCCTTTGCCAACAACTATGTATCAAATGCGCAAAAGGGTGCATTTACTGATTTGACAGAATTAGCACCAAAATATGCGAAAGAAGCGTATGATTCTTTAGATGAAGCGTATATCAAAGGAAATTTAGTTAACGGAAAATTGTATGCCTTTCCAGTAAATGGCAATGTGTTTGCCCAACAAGTGTTGACTTTCAACAAGCCGTTATTAGACAAATACAATTTATCGATTGATGGGATCGAATCTTATCAAGATGCGGAAAAAGTGTTACAAGAATTCCATAAAAAAGACCCAAATACAGCTGCTTTTGCGATTGGACAAGGATTTAAAGTCCAAGGAGATTTCGATTATCCATTAGGGAATACATTACCATTTGCAGTTGATTTGAACGGCGATGACACTAAGATCATCAATCAATACGACAACAAAACGTTTATCGAATTATTACGTACGATGCACAGCTGGTATAAACAAGGATTGATTCCTAGCGATGCTGCTACTAGTAATAAAGATTACCCACTTGAAGGGAATACTTGGTTAATGCGTGGCGAAACGCAAGGACCATACGATTATGGCGATACGATCTTGACTAATGCAGCGAAACAAGAATTGGTTTCAAAAGCAATCACTGTTCCATTGAAGTCAACTGGACAAGCACAAATGGCCAACTTTGTCGTATCAAATACCTCTAAAAACAAAGAAAAATCAGTTGAATTTTTAGGTTTATTAAATAGCGATCCAGAATTATTGAATGGTTTAGTTTGGGGTATCGAAGGCGAAGCATGGAAAAAAGATGGCGATGACAAGATCAAATTATTAGATGGGTACCAACCAAACATGCACATGTCTGCTTGGAATACCGGTAACAATGAAATCTTATACACACAAGATACGATCACAGATGAAATGATCGCTGAAAGAGATAAATCAATCGAAGAAGCAAAAACTTCTCCAATCTTAGGCTTTAGTTTCAATACAGATAGCGTAAAAACAGAACTAAGTAATATCTCAAATGTCATGAATCAATACCTAGATGGATTAAATACTGGGACAGTTGATCCTGATGAAACATTACCAAAACTAAAAGATGCTTTGAACAGAGCAGGTTATGACAAAGTATTAACAGAAATGCAAAAACAATATGATGCATTTCGTAAGGAAAGTAAATAATTCAAGGAACTGAATCAGTTTCTAGAAAGAAGCAGAACTTTTTCCGAAATTTGCATGTCGAATTTTTGGAGAGTTCTGCTTTTTGATTAGTGTCCGAAGAAATGAAAGAAAAGCAACCAAGTAGCTAAAAGTTCATTAGGCTTTTTATCAAACTGGTTCTTTTACTTTTTTACTACTCTTGTATAATGAAAGGGAATACAATGTTTTTTATGGAGGGAATCGTATGTTAGGTAAAGCACTAGAAACATTATTTATCAGAGTGTGGGTGGTCATGAAATTAACTTTTTATTTTTGGATCTATACACTGATGGGAGCCATCGTATTAGGGATTGGACCTGCTTATAAAACAGTCAACGAATTGTTTTATCTTTATGGTTTTGAATATAAAGAGATTACGTTTAAGCGAGGGTGGGAAACATTTAAACAAACATTTGTCCGTGGGAATGTGTTGTTTGGTTTATTTTTAGCGGGGACATTTTTGCTTGGCTATAATTTATACTTATCTGTTCAAATTCAAGGCATTCTTTTTTTGATTACTGATTTTATCCTGATTTTTAGTTTACTTTATATTTACTCCACTTATCAGTATAGCTTGATTTTAGATAGTGAATACGAAATTTCGATTCCTAACCTACTTAAGTTAAGTTTTGTTTCAGGCTTTTCCAGTTTTTCGACCTTTTTGAAATTGTTGATTGGCGGAGGCATTATTTTTTGGCTAACTTGGAATTATAAAGGACTGATTCTCTTTGGTGTGATTGGCTTATTGACTGTTTGGAATGGGCTGGTAACCAAACAATGGCGGGAAAAACTGGATATGCAGTTAGAAAGCTATGAATAAATGGCGTATTTTATTTTCACAAGGAACACTTCTGAATCGTCTTTTCCGAAAATATGCGCTCGTCCTGATTTTATTAACAACGGTGGCGACTGCTATCATCAGTGTTCATACGTGGGTACAAACGCAAGAGCAAGCCAAGCGAACGACAAGTGAGGCGTTACAAAGTACCAGTCGTACACTGAACGATAAAACGACACTAAGTAAAATCATTAAAGACCAATTGTTGGGGAACTCTGATAAAATCGAGAATGCGACTACTTATCTGACAAAACCGATCAATGAATATTTGATGTACGCTTATGATCAACAACAAAAAACGACCGATTTTGTCTCTTTTCCTTATCTAATGAGAGATATTTATGTCAGCTATGAGGAAGTCAGCTCCGTCTATGTTGTTTTCAGTCAATTGCCTGAGTATCTGGAATCTTCTAGAGCAAATAAAGGTGGGGTGATTAAAAGTGGTACGCCTAAATTGACAGATGCGTTTTATATCAAAATGTCGATCACGCAAGGTGGAAGCGAAGTCGGGAGCATGTTCGTCGGTTTTGAAAAAGCGGAATTGGATGCGGCATTAAAGAGTTTGAATACCTTTAGCGGCTTATCATTGTATATGATCTCTGGTACCACCAACCGTTTATACACATTCCATGATCAAGGAATGACAAAGGATAAACTAGCAACCCAAGAACAATTGATTACAACCAGCCTTCAAGAAAATTCCACTTTGCCACTGATAAACCTTGAAAAAAATAATTTCATCCAGTACCAACAATTACCCGATGATTACCGGATATTGGCTACTTTAGATCGTTCGATGGTTAGACGAGCGGTTATCCAAGATTTAGCACCATTGATTTTCGGTGTATTTCTATTAGATGTCAGTCTGTTATTCTTTTTATACCAAACCTTCAAGCGCTATTCGCAACAAGTAGATCTCGTGATGGATGCAATGAATGAAACGGCCAAAGGGAATTTGGAGACGCGGATCGATACGACCCAAACGGAATATGAATTAAAAGACCTTTCTATAGGGATCAATGAGATGTTGGATAGCATCAACCAATATGTTGAAGATATCTATAAATTGGAAATCAAACAGCAAGATGCCCACATGCGTGCATTACAAGCACAAATCAACCCTCATTTTCTCTATAACACGTTAGAATATATTCGAATGTATGCGTTAAGTGAAGGCAGCGAAGAATTGGCAGATGTGGTGTATGCTTTTTCGGCCTTGTTGCGAAACAATACTAATCAAGAAAAGACGATCAGTTTAAAGGAAGAACTGGACTTTTGCGAAAAATATGTCTATTTATATCAGATGCGTTACCCCAACCGGATCGCCTATCATTTTTCCATTGATCCATCATTAGCAAGTATCGAAGTACCGAAGTTTGTGATTCAACCATTGATCGAAAATTATTTTAAACATGGGGTCGATTTTACACGTTTTGATAATGCCTTAAGCGTGAAAGTGTTTCGTGAAGGGCAGCGAGTCCAGATTATTGTGAAGGATAACGGCAAAGGGATCACACCGGAACGCTTAGCAGAGATCGAATCAAGATTGGCGCATCCTAAAGTCGAATTGTACCAATCGATTGGATTGCAAAATGTGAATGAACGTTTGCGTGCTAGTTTTGGACATAGTTATCAGATGAAGCTAAGTACCAATCAAGAAGGAGGATTGTCTGTCACTATTACATTTAAAGAAAAGGGGTAGGAACATGTACCGAGTGTTATTAGTCGACGATGAATATATGATCTTGGCAGGGTTGCAAAAAATTGTTGATTGGGCAAGTTTGGGATTTCAGGTAGTCGCAACGGCAGAAAACGCGATGCAAGGATTGTCTGTTTTAGAAAATCAATCCATTGATTTAGTTATAACAGATGTCACGATGCCCGAAATGAATGGTTTAGAATTTATCGAGGCGGCTCAAAAGGAACATCATGCGTTTGAATTTATGATTCTTTCTGGTTATCAGGAATTTGATTATTTAAAAAGTGGGATGCAATTAGGGGCCATCAATTACTTGATGAAGCCAGTTAATAAAACCGAACTGATTGCTAGTTTAACCAAAGTGAAGCAGCAATTAGATCATCAAATTGAACAGAAAAACCAGCAAGAAATCTATCAAGAAGTCCTTTTTAGTCAGTGGCTCAATGAAGAATTAGATGAAGTGAGTGAAGAAGAGATTTTAGACAAAATCGGAGGGAAACAACGAAGAGTTTTACTCGCTCAAGTGTCTAGATCCGTCGGGAAATCAGTGAATCAGTGGCTGAAAAACCACCAAGAACTTTTTTATTATCAACGAAACTTTGGAGACATGGAACGCTTTACTTTGTTGCTGGAAGAAGCGTCAGTTTCTGCATTTTGCCGCTTCATTCAAGAGAAGAGTATGGAAGAAAACTGGTTGATCAGTATTGGAGATGAAACAGCAGATCCTGATAAAATCCCTGAGAGTTATCAACATGCCAAAGATAATTTACAACTGCATCAATTCTACGGTGAAAAAGACCAACATATCTTTTTTGCCGAACAAGAAGCAGCAAAAGAACAGGCAATTGATTTTTCTTCGTTTAATCGTGTGTTGAAAAGCGGGCAATTGGCTAGTGCCCAACAAATGATCACTCAATTTTTTGATCAATTCCAAACTGCTGTGATGACACCGGATGATATCCGTCATTTTAGTTTTTTGTTGTTTATGGATATCCACCGGGAATTGATTCGGCTAGAAGACGATGAATATTTAAAAGGGATTCAACAGATCAATCAAGCAAAAACAGTCCAAGAACTGCATCAACTCTTACTATCTTTGATCAAGGAACAGCAAAAACAAGTCCGATATAGCGAGAATGTCGAACGAGTGATGACGATCTTACACGAACACTACCGAGAACCTTTAACCTTGAAAGAAGTTTCAGAAAGCCTGCATTTGAATGTGATGTATTTGGGGCAATTATTCAAAAAAGAAACGAAAAAAAGTTTTTCAACTTATTTAAATCATCTCAGAATGGAACAAGCGAAATGGTTGCTGCTGCATAGCAATCAAAATATCAATGAAATTTCTAGTGAGATCGGCTACAACAACACAACCTATTTTTCAAAGTTGTTCAAAAAAATCGTCGGCAAGTCACCAAAAGAATATCGTGAAAAGAATGGAATGATCGTATAAAATCAGCTACTGTGGTTCAGAGAAAAGTGCTCATTACCCTCATCAAGTAAATCCAAGGTGCCGCATGTCTTGAAGCTTGTTTAAATTAGTATAATTCGGTACAATTTTTCTAGATGATGTCTAGAATTTTGAAAGAAAGCGAGCATGAAACTTTCTTTTTTCTGGTTGGTGAAAAGAGGATGCAGGATGGATTTTTTACGTAAATATGGATTTTATTTTTTATTGTCAGGAGTAGTAAGTGATTTTCTGACGCCGTATGTTTTAGGGATTTTTTATCCCAAACTTAATCAAATGACTGCTGTGATCAGTCTTTTTGGGGATGTTGGTAGTCCCGTACGAAAAGCATTTTTGATTTGGTCGGTCATATCTGGCTGCTTGTATGTTTTGGCAATGCCAGCGTTATATCAAGCTTTTGTTACTACTTCAAAACCACTTGCTTTATTAGTGACAGCTGCCATCGGTCTATATGGTGTTACAGATTGTATTTTTACCGGGTTATTTAGTGTGGACACGAACGAAACTTCTTGGAATTTTTCGACTTGGATCCACAATCTTGGTTCAGGGATTGGGTATGGTGGATTTATTTTGTTCCCTTTATTTGTTTTCTTATTGTATCGCAAAATGGGCGATGCGCAATTAACTCAATCGTTTTTTATTTTACTAGTTGCCAGCTTGGTTTTTGCAGGAATTTATGGCGCAGCACGTATTCCCGGATTAAATCAATTGCCGGTTTTGAATCAGTTAGGTTTTTGTCAACGGATCAGTTTCTTCTTTAATTATTTACCAATTGTGTGGTTAAGTATCTTACACATTAGGGCATAGCGGACTGTAGCCCTAACTAAATGCTGGAAATTAGTAAAACTGATTGAAACCACAGGACAAATGTGTCAGACTAAACCTTGACCGCACATCGTGATGTGCAAATGTATATCGTAGGGGAGTCTAATGAAAGACATGAGAAATATCAAATTAACGATCGAATATGATGGGAAACGTTACTCAGGCTGGCAACGTCTGGGAGATGACGATAAAACGATCCAAGGCAAAATCGAAGCAATCATCTCACAGATGACTGGAGAAAAAATGGAGATCATTGGATCGGGGCGCACGGATTCTGGGACACATGCCAGAGGACAAGTGGCAAACTTTAAAACGACTTCTCAAATGAGTCGTAATGAAATGCTAACTTTTCTCAACCGCTATCTACCAAGAGATATCGTGATCAAGAAAGTGGAAGAAATGCCTGAACGCTTTCATGCTCGATACAATGCGACAGGGAAAAAATATAGCTATTATGTGTGGAATAATCCCATTCCAACTGTTTTTGAACGAAATCATAGTTTCTATTTTCCGCAAGAACTAGACCTGGAAAAAATGAATGAAGCTTGTCAAAAATTAATGGGAAGTCATGATTTTATCGGTTTTTCTGCCTTGAAAAAATCAAAAAAATCAACAGTTCGTACGATCCATGAACTCTCAATCGAACAAGAAGGCGGCATGTTGCACTTTACCTTTGTGGGCAATGGCTTTTTGTATAAGATGGTTCGGATCTTGATGGGTACACTCTTGGAAATCGGTACAGGAAAGTTACCTGTTTCGGCGATTGATGATATTTTTGAGAATAAAGTAAGACAACAGGCAGGAGAAACCGTGCCGGCACATGGTTTATTTTTAGACGAAGTGTATTACCAATAAACATTCATATCAAATAGAACAAACTGAGAGAGTCGTTTGATTGCCTGTAGCAGGCAAAAGAATGGCTGTCTCAGTTTTTTTGAGTAGCCTACTCTCTCCCACGACTCCTCTAAGCGGTCTATTCGCAATTTCGCTAGTTTCGTGATACATTCAGGACGAATTTACATAATTGACCAAGAAGTGAGGGGAAAAGTGGTGGAGCAAGAACTAGCAGAATTATACAATCTCATTTTAAACCCTAATACCCGTGAATGGGAACGGACATTGTTGATCCAAGCGAAAAACCAAGTAGGGGAAAGAAAACAAAGAAAAGAAATCCTTGAAATGATTGAAGTCTCTTTACGACCACTAGCACTTCGGGGGAATTTGACGCCTGACGTGATGGACTTTTATTTGAAGATCACCCATGATCCGATGGGACAAGTGTCTTACGACTTTGCGAAACACCAGATCACCGATGAACGCTATCAAGAAAAATCCGTCTTTGCCGGGGGCTGTTTCTGGTGCTTAGTCGAACCGTTTGAAACACGGCAAGGGATTATTTCCGTGTTGTCCGGATATACTGGCGGGGAGGTCGAACATCCTAACTATGACCAAGTTAGCAGTGGCACGACTGGGCATGTGGAAGCAGTGGAGATTATTTTTGATCGGCGAATGATAAACTATGAAGAACTATTAGCGATTTTTTGGCAAGTCACCGATCCAACAGATGCCTTTGGACAGTTTCAGGATCGTGGGAATCAATACCGCTCCATCATTTTTGTAGAAAATGAAGAACAAAAAATACTAGCAGAAAAATCCAAGCAACAAGTGATCGCTTCGCATCAGTTTGCGGAACCAATCGTCACACAGATCAAGCCAGCAACAACCTTTTGGCCTGCTGAAAATTATCATCAACAATTTTACAAAAAACAACAAAAACGTTATAAGAAGATCAAGAAGTCTCATCAACAATTTTTATTTTTTAAGCGGGCAAAGAAAAAATGGTCTGGGGGAGACAAATAAGTAATCGTGTAAGTGGAAGATGTTCTGTAAAAATCAGTCATTCCCTTAAAATTGCTAGAAGATTTAATAACGATTAAAATCTAATAATACTTTTAAGTAAGCGCTGTTGATTAAGTGGTACACTTATTTGAGAAACCTCTCTCAAATAAAAGAAAGAAGGTACCTATGATGAAGAAAAGGCGTTTATTGGTTTTTAGTGTTCTTTTTGTATTTTCAGTATTTTCAATATTTTCAACATTTTTTGTGGTCTATACTTATGAAAAATCAGAAAGCACCCAAACAATTATCACTGAAAGCAAACAGCATTTACTAGACAATGTGGTGGCAAAACAACGTAACAATCGAGTAAATTTGTTGGATTCGGGGTCAGGCATTTCTGCTTCTGAAAATAGTAGACCGCCAAAAGATTTTATTGATGTTTCCTCACATAATGGTTATTTATCTGTCGAAGCATATGAAACAATGAAAAACTATGGGATCACAGGTGTAGTAGTTAAGTTAACAGAAGGGGATTCTTATAGGAACCCGCTGGCCCCTGAACAAGTTGCGAATGCTATCCAGGCGGGGTTGAAAGTGAGTGTCTATCATTATGCTTGGTTTAATTATGCAGAAGACACCGAAAAAGAAGCCCACTATTTATTAGCCTATCTAAAAGAATTAAATTTACCTTATTCTACTGTAGTTGTGAACGATAGTGAAAATCCTCAAATGAATCTAGCAAGAGCAACTGAAAATGCGCAAGTGTTTAGTCAGGCCATTCAAGCAGCTGGTTTTTCCCAGGTGGTTCATTATTCCAATCTTTCATGGTTTACGAATGGAACTTTAGACTTGGATGTCTTAGGAAAAGAGAACTGCTGGGTAGCACAATGGCCTCAGAATCCTTCAGAAAACGAACTTTTACATACAGAAAAAGCTGCTTGGCAATGGGCAAGTGATTTATACTTTCCAGAATTTACCGAAAAACAATTCGATATCAACGCCGATTACCTAGGGATATTTACCAAATGATCCATGGTGATGATTGAGGCTAAAGAGGATTTTTGTTAGTAATTCGCCAACGATAAGCGTATAATGCACATAGAACGATAGTTATCAAAAACGAAATACACGTACGCATACTAGGAAAAAGAAGTGACGAGTCGCATTTTTTGAAAGCGTATACTTGTTTAGGAGGAGAAGAATATATGTATGTAGCAAATCAGCAGCGATATGAAAAAATGACGTATCGAAAAACTGGAAAATCTGGGTTGAGATTGCCTTTGCTGTCTTTAGGATTATGGCAAAACTTTGGTGATTATGATCCTATAAGTAATCAACGGGAAATTTTACGTGGCGCCTTTGATATGGGGATCACACATTTTGATTTAGCCAATAACTATGGTGGTCCAGCAGGAGCAGCAGAGAAAAACTTCGGTCGGATCTTTAAAGAAGATTTTCAAACGTATCGTGATGAAATGATTATTTCAACCAAAGCGGGTTATCACATGTGGGAAGGGCCTTATGGGGAATGGGGTTCCCGTAAATCGATCATTGCTAGTTGTGATCAAAGCCTCAAACGGATGGGGTTAGATTACGTAGATATCTTCTATCATCATCGTCCTGATCCAGATACACCTTTGGAAGAAACGGCAGAAGCGCTTATGCAATTAGTTCGTCAAGGGAAAACACTGTATATTGGGATCTCTAACTACAACGGGGAAGACACGAAGAAAATGTCTGCTATCTTACGTGAAATGAACGCTCCATTTATTATCCACCAAATGCGTTACAATATGTTTTCAAGAGAGTTATTAGAAGAAGATTTAGCACCTGTTTTAGAAGAGACCGGTCTGGGAGCTATTACTTTTAGTCCTTTAGCGCAAGGGTTATTAACTAAACGCTATTTACATGGGATTCCAGAAGATTCTCGAGCCCATCGTAAAGAAATTCCTTTTCTATCAGAAGATCAAGTGACACCTACATTGGGTAAGATCAAGCAATTACAGGATTTAGCTGATTTGCGTGGACAGACGTTAGCACAAATGGCTTTAGCATGGAATCTACGACAAGAGTCAGTTACCAGTGTGCTTGTAGGCGCTAGTCGACTTAGTCAATTAGAAGAAAGTGTTCGGATGATGGATAATCTTTCCTTCTCACCTGAAGAAGAACAGAAAATTGAACAAATCTTAGGACACTAATGAAAGCTGTTTTTTCCTTTTTCTCAGAAAAATAACGTAAAGGAGGAGTTGCCATGGCTCATCAAGATTACGTTCATCTGAAAACAATTGATACAGATATTCGTTCATTTATTTTACAAAAAAATAAGAAACTGACCATAGAGTCCCAAATCCCTTTTATTACTTTTATGAATTATCATTTTGAGTATATAAAAGAAAAAATCATTCAAGACCAGAATGAAACAAAAAAAATTAATCAAGAAATGCTAGAGCAGTTGAAAAATAAGCAAATCATTAGTCAAAATTTAAATACAACGATCAATCAAAAAGCGACTTTTGGTCAAAAATCAGCAGATGCAATTGCCAAGTTTGGTGGTAGTTGGCCGTTTATCTTTCTCTTTGTAGTGGTTTTAGGTAGTTGGATCTTGTTGAATACGTTACATTTTTTTGGCCTATCATTTGATCAATATCCGTTCATTCTTTTGAACTTAGTGCTTTCTTGTTTAGCTGCTATCCAAGCACCGATCATAATGATGAGTCAAAATAGACAAGCAGCTAGAGATCGGATAGCAGCCGACCATGATTATCAAACAAACCTAAAAGCTGAGTTAGAAATTAGTTTGTTGCATGAAAAAATCGATTATTTGATGTCACAGCAATGGCAACAAATGCTGGAATTACAACAATTACAAATTGAGTTATTAACCCAATTAAATGAAAAATTCCAAGAAACGACAAAAAGTGAATAGTAGGACAAGCAGTTGAAAATAAGCTGGAATTCGCACAAAGGAGTCATTTTTGCGAAACTACGGCTTATTTTTTTTGATACCATGAATGAGCTACACAAATTTATCAGAGAAATGATCAACGTTTGCACACTAATTTTAGTGTGCAAAGAAAAAAGAAGTGTGCATCTATACAGTGTCCTCTTGAAAGCGTTAGCACGACAAGGGATTAAAGCGCTTTAAAAGTTGGCACGGTAATTGCTTTATATAAAAGTGTAAGATACAAGAAAGGGAAGTGTAGAAAATGGAAAAGAAAACAATCATGCTTGTATGCTCAGCTGGAATGAGTACTAGTTTATTAGTAACAAAAATGCAAAAAGCGGCAGAAGAAAAAGGAATCGAGGCTGATATCTTTGCAGTATCTGCTTCAGATGCAGACAATCAATTAGAATCAAAAAATGTAGACGTTTTACTTTTAGGTCCACAAGTACGTTTTATGCAAAATCAATTTGCTGAAAAATTAGCACCAAAAGGAATTCCTTTAGATGTAATCAATATGCAAGATTACGGAATGATGAACGGTGCCAAAGTATTAGAACAAGCAGAATCATTAATCAATAAATAATGGAGGAAACCAACAATGCAAGAGCAAAAAAATCTTGAAGCAATCATGGGTTTGATCATGTTTGGCGGAAATGCAAAAAGCGATGCAATGGAAGCGATTGCTGCAGCGAAAAAAGGAGATTTTGAGTTAGCTGATGCAAAAATCAAAGATGCGGAAGAATCTTTAGTGCAAGCTCATCACTCTCAAACAGAAATGTTAACACAAGAAGCACAAGGTAATCATATGGAAGTGACTTTATTAACGGTTCACAGCCAAGACCATCTGATGACTTCGATTGCATTTACAGATCTAGCAAAAGAAATCATTGATTTATATCGACGTTTAGATGCTTAAAGTAAACTGGTGAAATAGAAAAGAGGAAAGAAACATGGATAAATTTGTTGCATTTATGGAGAAACATTTTATACCTGTGGCATCAAAAATTGGTGCTCAACGTCATTTAGTAGCGATTCGTGATTCATTTATGGTCAGTATGCCTTTGATGATTTTAGGTGCGTTAGCAGTAATGATCAATAACTTGCCTATTCCTGGTTTCCAAGAATTAATGAATAAAATTTTTGGTGGCGAAGCTTGGAAAGGATTTGGCGCAGCTGCTTGGAATGGTACATTTGCGATTCTTTCAGTTTTGATCGCCTTTCTACTTGCTTATCATTTGGCAAATGGTTATCGTAAAGACGGCGTTTCTGCTGGAGTAATTTCTTTAGGTTCATTCTTCGCATTAGGCGGAGCGTTGGGCATGAGCTCAAATGGTTTATTTATTGCAATTATTGTTGGGATTATTTCAACAGAAATCTTTGTTCGTTTAAGTGGAAATGAAAAATTAATCATCAAAATGCCTGATGGCGTGCCACCAGCTGTAGCTAAAGCCTTTGCTTCATTATTACCTGCAATGATCACGATCTCATTCTTTGCTTTGATTGCTGCGATCTTTGCTGCATTTGGTGTAGATGATATCGTAGGCGCGTTTTATACAATTGTCCAAGAACCATTCATGGGACTAGCCAATTCTTATCCTTCAGCTTTGTTGTTAGCATTCATTACACCATTCTTATGGTTCTTTGGATTACACGGAGCAAATATGGTAGACCCTTTGATGCAAACAATCAATGCACCAGCAATCGAAGCGAATGTTAATGCGATTGCTGCTGGTCATAGCGCACCATACATTGTAAACAAACCTTTCTTTGATAGCTTTGTCAACTTAGGTGGTACAGGGGCAACATTAGGTCTGTTACTAGCGATTTATTTAGTGGGACGTAGAAATAAACCTTATATGGTTGTTACGAACTTGTCGATCGCACCAGGTGTTTTCAATATCAATGAACCAACAATGTTTGGTTTACCAATCGTATTGAACCCAATTATGTTTATTCCGTTTATTTTAACCCCAATGGTTTTAGTATCTGTTGCTTATTTTGCTACTGCTACCGGACTAGTTCCAGCTGCAACGGTGATGCCACCATGGGTAACACCACCAGTAATCGGTGGGGTATTAGCAACAAAAAGTATCGCTGGCGGTGTCTTAGCTGCTATCAACTTAATCTTATCTGTCTTGATTTACCTACCATTTGTGAAAGTAGCGACAGTTCAAGAAAAAAGAAAAGAAGCATTAAACGGCTAAAAGCACATAAAGGAAAGAAACAGCACATACAATCAAAAGTAGCTATTCTTTAGTGAAAAGATCTTGTTTCGTTTAATGAGCGATCAAAAAAACCAGTTGTCTGACAGAGGTCATGACAACTGTTTTTTTTTGGATAAATGGCTCAAGGATTGCTTTCTTTTTTATTAGTGAAAAAGAAGGATAAAAGGAGGTTTTTTTGGAGTTTAAAAAAAACCATTTCGATAACAAGCGTGCTATAATAGTGCAAATGTATAGGGGAGTGAAAGGACGAAATGAAAGGTTATGAGTTGGTTAAGATCAGAGAAAGACCTGAATGGTTGGAACAGGCAGCGCAATGGTTTACGTCAAAATGGCATCTTCCGCTTTCCTTTTACCAAGAGAGCATGGAAGATTCTCTTCAATCATCTAACGCTGTTCCTCAATGGTATATAGTCGTGACGTCAGAACAAAAAATTATCGCTGGAGCAGGGGTCATCGCGAATGATTTTCATGATCGCCCAGATTTGACTCCGAATGTTTGTGCGTTGTTTGTTGAAAAAGAGTATCGTAATCAAGGAATTGCCAAAGAGATTTTATCATTTATTCGAGAGGATATGGGAGCGCTTGGGATTTCGCAGCTCTATGTAGCGACTGACCATACAGGTTTTTATGAAAGATATGAGTGGGAATATCTGACGACGGTACAAGATAATGAAGGGATCCCGGTTTATTTATATCAACTAGCGATTTTTACAACGTGATCGGAGTTGATTACTCAAAAGGGTTCTTTATCTGATCAGTAATCTTTTGTTTCTGGTGAGCAATGCCAAGAAAAATCGGAAATTGTTTCTTGATGCTATTTTTGTTGGTATATTGGTTATTCGAGTATTATTAGTGGACGGTCCCATTTTTTAGCTTCAAAAAAATTCCAGGAGCAATAGAAAGTTCTATCAGTCCTGGAATTTAGAATGGTTGATTTGTTGGAAAAGCATGAATGAGCTCGCTGTCCTAAATAGGCGTTCCGTCTTTTTACCGAAAAATTAGGAAGCTTTCTTATTCATTCTTTTTTTCGCTCTTTTTTTGTTTTTTTTTCTCGTCATAGATGAAGACATTACGTACTATTTTCAAAATAGGTCGTGCAGTCAAAAAGATCGCTCCTACTAGATAACAATAGGTACTATAACGGTCTGGAATATCTGTTAACAACGCTACGCTTCCAAAAATATAAAAAATCCCTGTTAATAAATCAACTGCAAGAGACAATAATGTATAGCGGTTCTGGAAATAAAGACGAAAACGTTGTCCAGCAATTTCGATATCTTCTTCTTTCCCAATATCTATTTCATGGCTTTTTCGTTTTATTTCTGGCATCTCTCACTCACCTATCTGTGAACAAAGCTAAGGTTTCAAAACAACTTTGATATTTTTATCTTCTTTTTTGTCAAAAATCTCGTATGCTCGGGCAGCATCAGCTAAAGGCATCGCATGTGTGATGATTTGGGTTGGATCGAACAGACCCGCAGCAATCATCTCGTAAATTTTAGGCATCAAATGAACGATCGGTGCCTGACCATGCTTCACTGTGATATCTCTCATGAAAAATTCTTGTAGTGGGTACGAAGAAGCTGGGGTCATATAAACACCAGTGATTTGTACGGTTCCAAATTTTTTGACGGCTTGCGCAGCCATTTGGATCGGTGAAATCGTCCCGCTTTGCAAACTAACGAGATTCTTAGCTTTTTCTTTCACTGGTTCCAAGCCATCCATCCCTACACAATCAATGATGACATCAGCGCCACCTTTTGCTAATTCGTAAAGTTCTTTCCCAGCAGACTGAGTATCTTCTAACAAATAAGTTTCTACATGATTGTAACGAGCGGCTTTATCAATACGATGTTGGACCGGATCGACAGCAATCACTCGCTCTGCTCCTGCCATAGCGGCAAATTTTTGTGCAAACAACCCAACTGGTCCTGACCCTAAGACCACTACAGTATCGCCTTTTTTTACGTTGGCATTTTGAACGCTCCAATAAGCAGTTGGAAGGATATCAGATAAGAAAAGGACTTTTTCGTCTGCAAGATCATTGTCAGGTACGATAAACGAAGTGCTATCAGCAAACGGTACCCGAAGATACTCAGCTTGACCACCCCAATGATTCCCATTTAAACGGCCAAAGCCAAATAAACCACCATAAAGTTGATCTGGATTTGAGCGATCACATTGACTTTCCATCTCATGGGTACAGAAATGACAATGCCCACAACTAATATTAAAAGGAATAACGACCCGCTGTCCCTTTTTTAGTTTTTTTACTGCAGGACCTACTTCTTCAACAATCCCCATTGGTTCATGACCAACGACATATCCTTTTTCTAAGACAGCCTCCCCATGATGATAGAGGTGAAGATCCGATCCGCAAATCGCAGTAGCGGTAATTCGAATAATAGCATCTGTCGGTTCCACGATTTTTGGATCATCTACGTTTCTGATTTCCATTTTTTGTTTTCCTTGCCAGGTAACAGCTTTCATGAAATAAAACTCCTTTCTTCAAACCCTATAACATGTCATTTTTTGAACGAACAGCTAATTTCATTCTAAAGGAGGAGCTGGCTTTTGAGTAGTGAAACGCTTTTAGTAAAGGGAAAATCACTTTAAAATAACTGGTGTATTATTTGGTTTACATTGAGAAGCTTTATAGTTAGAAGTATAATTAAAGTATGTTGATTTCTTAGGTTAAGTAAATAACAGATTAAAAAATAGATCAAAAGGGAGGTTATTTGTGATAAAAGAAAAAAAGGGAGAACAAATCAGAAAACTGATGGTCACATTTGCTTGTTCAGTGACTTTGTTTGTGATTATTTCCGTAGGAATCATTCAAGTGACGTTTTTTGATCAGGCGTATTTACTCGGTCAAATCGAAAAAACAAAGTATAGCGAATTGGTCCTCGCAGAAGCTGCTCAGAATTTTCGGAAAGAAAACACAGAAGAAAGTGAATTTTCAGAGGTCGTTGCAACGGCACTTTCACCAAGTTTTGTCGAAGAAGCCCTTCGACCATTTATCCAACATACATATGAAGAAACAAATTATGAGCTAAGAGACAGCAATGAGGTGAGTGAGAAAATTGCTCAAGCGGTGGCTACAGTTGCAACAAAAAAACAACTGACTATCGATAAAGAGGAGAAAAATAAAATCGAGACAATGATCTTTATTTACATGTATCACTTCCAAAGTGCATTAGGTGATCGATACTTGACTATTTTTATCGAAAACATCGTGTCTGCTCGAAAAATAGTGGTACCTCTTTTTTACATCTGTCTGGGTCTATTGGCGTTTTGGCTAGTCTATTTATATCGGTTAATTAACAAAACACCCTTTTCTTTCCTGCGTTACGGTATGTTTATTTTGGGAACGACTGGAAGTATGTTTTGTGTTTTAGCAGGATTGCTTTATATACAAGACGTTTTACATAATATAGCTTTTCATTCACAAGCGACTTTACAATTAATGACACATTACGTGCAAGATCTACTGATGTATCCAGCGATTATTGGGGGCATTCTTTTGTTTTGTGCTGTATTATTCGGTGGGGGAAGTAAGCTTCTGCAGAAACGGCAAAGTAAAAAGTGGCTGAAAACTGGAAGCAGTACCTTAAAAAAAGCCTAAGATAATAGCTAAATAAAAATCATTCGTTGAATGATGAAATACTAAAAAACGACTGTCACTCCCGTTACTAGGAAGTGACAGTCATTTTTTGTTGCGGTTGTTCCTTGTTGATAGCTTGTTGCATCGATCATTCAAACATTTTCTTAGCAGCACGCATCAATGTAGGAATATCTTTGTCATATCTTGGAGTTTTAACAAGACGTGACATTGGAATACCAGCAAAATGGAAAGCAGCGATCTCGCCAGAGCGTACGGCACTTTGTTCCGTAAAGATCATTTGATAAGGTTGTTCGACAAACTCTCCAGTAAATGCCAAGTTCGTTGAGTGTTGAGGAATCACTTTTGGTCGGTCGCTTTTTGCTCGATTATTAAATAATGCAGAAGCATAAGGCATATACACAGGAATATTATTCACAACGCTATCAAAAATCTCGGTTTCCTTCGTTCGAATATTTTCAGGACCAGGATCGACTTTCGAAAGTTGTCCGATCAGTTCTTCTAACATTTCTTTCCCAGTCATCTTGATATATTGCTTATCCACAAATTCTCCACGACGTCGAGGGTATAAGAAATATCCCCAAATGACGGTTTCGTTTGGTTTTTGTGAAGTAAAATGTGGTTGGTGATGAACGACGATCGACATATTGACATCTTTTTGTCCGAGTGGCGTGATTGGTGTAGTGGAGATAAATGAATTCAATGCATTACCAGGGACTTGTGTCGTGATCCGAGTAATTTCATTTAAAAGCAAATGGTCCTTAGTTGTTAGAGTGAAACTGACCCATTCACTGGCATCACGATCGGCAAAAAATTTGTCAGGGTTACCTAAATTATAGAAACGTTCACTGGCTTTTTTCCACAAGCTAGAAGCAGCACCATAATCCATATTTTCAACAGCTGGTGTATCGTAGTCACCTAGTGTAGCCGAATCAGTAATTGATCCGTTAGTGAAAAGCACACCCGTATCACCATCAACCACAACGTGTTCTTCCTCATTGGTTAACGTGTTGATCATTTTTAAGCCAGTCACTGTAATTTCATCTTGCATCGGAGTTTCTTTGAATTCCCAATCGACTACGCGGCGGTTCAAAATGATTTGACATCCTTGGTCTTTTAAATAATTGATCAATGGCAACATGATACTTTCATACTGATTATAGCGAGTTCGGTTTACTCCTACCAAATGTTCGATTTGTGTAAATTCATAAATCATTTGATGCATATAGCGACGAAGTTCTTGGGCAGAACTACGAGTACGAAAAGCAAAAGTTGTTTCCCACATAAACCAAAAGTTTGTCTCAAAGAAGTGAGGATCATCTTTGAAGTATTCTTCAATTGTGACATTATCTAATTTTTCTTCTTCTGAATCAGGCATGGCGATCAGCTTAGTCAATAACAAACGATCTTTATTGTTAAATCCTAGTTTGCCTCCGTCAATAATTCCTTTGCCGCCTTCCATCAAACGTGCTTTATCAAATGTTCGGTGTTTTGCATCAAAATCTCTAGTATCTTCAGCCGCAGTCATTCCTGGTTCGGTGACAGAGGGGATTCGGCTTAAGAGATCCATCAAATCCACGTATGTTCGATAATTGAGCATACGTCCACCACGGGCGATATAGCCCTTTTTGTTTTCTAAGGGATGATTTTTATTCCAATATTCATCGACAACGGTATCCGTTGGGGCACCATCATTGGAGCCATGGTCATCTAAAGAATAAAACGTAATCTGATCACCACGCCAGTTTCCTTCTTGAATCAAATAAACAGCAGCTGCCATATTGGCGATTCCAGCGCCAATCATTATTGCTTTACTTTTTCTCATTGTGATTCCTCCAGTATTTTACAAGTGAACAGTCTGACGATTCGTTTTTTTGACTAGATCGATTCAAATTCATCATACAAATGACGATCATCTTCTAACAAGCCTGTCTTTTTACCAAGATAAACAGCACCCAATGTTAATATGCCTAGTCCAATACCTAGTTTGATCCATTTTTTACTCATAAGATGTTCCTCCTTTGTTTTTTCTCTCGTCCTTCTATGTAAAAGGATAGAACCTTTCATTCTAATTGCCAAATGATAGGGTAACCAAATATCCGAACTTTGGACAGATTGAACAGAGTGTCTAATTTTGAGCAAAAGTAAGTCAATGGAATCGAAAAGTTGGTCAGCTGAAAAAATGGAAAGCTTGGGAAGGAAATCAAGATTGGCAGAAAATCTGGAAAGAATGGTTTGCCAGATAGCAATGAAAAGATATGTAAGAGATTTGTGTTATTTTATATCTGATAAAACATTAGGTAATTAGAATTATTTTTTAAAAAAAGTTTCATTAGATTTGATTTTAAAATCAAAATTCTAAATAAAATGCTTTCAAAAATAAAAATCGCATAAAAATTTTGTGTTATAGTAAAACTGTTAAAAATTCTATATATAACAAAAAAAGGCAAAATAAAAAAGCACCGAGACAGTGCTTGCTTTAAAAGCTGATAACGGACAATGCCTTATTTTAACTCGCTATGTTGATTTGAATGCTACCAACAAATTGATTATAGCATAATACCAAAGAGTTACAAGTAGAAAAGGAAAATCACTTTGTCTAACTATTCATGATGGTTGGCAATTGTAAAGAAGACAACTTGCTAAGTTGTGTAAATGTTAAAAGAAGGGATGGATAGTGAATGACAAAGGACTATACGATTGGTTTAGATATAGGAACCAATTCTGTGGGCTGGGCGGTACTAACAGATGATTATCAATTAATGAAAAGGAAAATGAGCGTTCACGGAAATACTGAAAAAAAGAAAATCAAAAAAAATTTTTGGGGCGCACGATTATTTGATGAAGGTCAAACAGCGGAGTTTAGAAGAACTAAGCGAACGAATCGCCGAAGATTGGCTCGCAGAAAATATCGACTCAGCAAATTACAAGATCTTTTTGCTGAAGAACTCTGCAAACAAGATGACTGCTTTTTTGTACGTTTGGAAGAAAGCTTCTTAGTTCCAGAAGAAAAACAATACAAACCAGCATCGATTTTCCCCACGTTAGAGGAAGAAAAAGAATATTATCAAAAATATCCGACAATCTATCATTTGCGCCAAAAGTTAGTCGATTCAACGGAAAAAGAAGATCTCCGATTGGTTTATCTGGCATTGGCTCATCTATTGAAATATCGTGGCCATTTTTTGTTTGAAGGAGACTTGGATACGGAGAATACCTCTATTGAAGAAAGTTTTCGTGTTTTTTTAGAACAGTATGGCAAACAATCAGATCAACCACTGATCGTTCACCAACCCGTTTTAACTATTTTGACAGATAAATTATCGAAGACGAAAAAAGTGGAAGAAATCCTCAAATATTATCCTACAGAAAAAATCAACAGCTTTTTTGCTCAATGTTTAAAATTGATCGTTGGGAATCAAGCGAACTTTAAACGTATATTTGATTTGGAAGCAGAAGTAAAACTCCAATTTTCAAAGGAAACCTATGAAGAAGATCTGGAGTCTTTGTTAGAAAAAATCGGTGATGAGTACCTAGATATCTTTTTGCAAGCAAAGAAAGTCCATGATGCGATCTTATTATCAGAGATTATTTCTTCAACTGTCAAACATACGCAAGCAAAACTGTCTTCAGGGATGGTTGAACGGTATGAACGGCATAAAGCTGATTTGGCAAAATTCAAACAATTCGTGAAAGAAAACGTACCGCAAAAAGCAACAGTTTTTTTCAAAGATACCACCAAAAATGGTTATGCTGGTTATATCAAAGGAAAAACAACTCAAGAAGAATTTTATAAATTCGTCAAAAAAGAGCTAAGTGGGATAGTAGGAAGTGAGCCTTTTCTAGAAAAAATCGATCAAGAAACCTTTTTATTGAAACAACGTACTTATACCAATGGGGTTATTCCTCATCAAGTACATCTAATAGAATTGAAAGCGATCATTGATCAACAAAAACAACATTATCCATTTCTAGAAGAAGCAGGACCAAAAATCATTGCGTTATTCAAATTTCGAATCCCTTATTATGTCGGTCCTTTGGCAAAAGAACAAGAGGCTAGTTCTTTTGCTTGGATCGAGCGGAAAACAGCTGAAAAAATCAATCCGTGGAATTTTTCAGAAGTCGTAGATATCGAAAAATCAGCGATGCGTTTTATTCAAAGAATGACAAAGCAAGATACGTATTTACCGACAGAAAAAGTACTTCCTAAAAATAGCTTACTTTATCAAAAATATATGATTTTCAATGAACTAGCCAAAGTGAGCTATAAAGATGAACGAGGTGTGAAACAGTATTTTTCCGGTGATGAGAAACAGCAGATTTTTAAACAGTTGTTTCAAAAAGAGCGAGGGAAAATCACTGTCAAAAAATTACAAAACTTTTTGTATACGCATTACCATATTGAAAATGCCCAGATTTTTGGTATTGAAAAAGCATTTAATGCTTCGTATAGCACGTATCATGATTTTATGAAATTAGCAAAAACAAACCAAAAAGCCATGCAAGAGTGGTTGGAACAGCCCAAAATGGAACCGATTTTTGAGGATATCGTAAAAATACTCACCATTTTTGAAGACCGGCAGATGATTAAACATCAATTAAGTAAGTATCAAGAGGTCTTCGGTGAAAAGTTGCTCAAAGAATTTGCAAGAAAACATTACACTGGCTGGGGAAGATTCTCAGCTAAATTGATCCATGGCATCAGAGATCGAAAAACGAATAAAACGATCCTTGATTATCTAATCAACGATGATGACGTTCCGGCTAACCGTAACCGTAATTTGATGCAGCTGATCAATGATGAGCATTTATCTTTTAAAGAAGAAATTGCAAAAGCAACGGTGTTTTCTAAACATAAATCATTAGTTGACGTCATACAAGACTTACCAGGAAGTCCGGCAATCAAAAAAGGAATTTGGCAAAGTCTTAAAATCGTGGAAGAACTGATTACGATCATTGGATACAAACCAAAGAATATCGTGATCGAAATGGCAAGAGAAAACCAAAAAACGCATCGGACGAAACCACGTCTTAAAGCTTTAGAAAATGGGTTAAAACAGATAGGAAGCACGTTATTAAAAGAACAGCCAACAGATAACAAAGCGCTCCAAAAAGAACGGTTGTACCTGTACTATTTGCAAAATGGCAGAGATATGTATACGGGAGAACCGCTAGAAATCGAGAATCTTCACCAATACGAAGTGGATCATATCATACCGAGAAGTTTTATTGTGGATAATTCTATTGATAACAAGGTGCTAGTTGCTAGAAAACAAAATCAAAAGAAGCGAGACGATGTGCCGAAAAAACAAATAGTCAACGAGCAAAGAATCTTTTGGAATCAACTGAAAGAAGCCAAATTGATTAGTCCAAAAAAATATGCGTATTTAACCAAAATTGAACTGACACCAGAGGATAAAGCTCGTTTTATTCAGCGGCAATTAGTCGAAACGAGACAAATCACGAAACATGTTGCGAATATTTTACATCAATCTTTTCATCAGAAAGAGGAAGGAACAGATTGTGATGGGGTACAGATCATTACGCTAAAAGCAACATTGACGAGCCAATTCAGACAAACTTTTGGGCTTTATAAAGTACGTGAGATCAATCCACATCATCATGCGCATGATGCGTATTTAAATGGTTTCATTGCGAATGTTTTGTTAAAACGGTACCCTAAATTAGCACCTGAATTTGTCTATGGAAAGTATGTCAAATATAGTTTAGCAAGAGAAAATAAAGCTACCGCTAAAAAAGAATTTTATTCCAATATTTTAAAGTTTCTTGAATCAGACGAACCGTTTTGCGATGAAAATGGGGAAATTTATTGGGAAAAAAGCCATCATCTCCCACGGATCAAAAAAGTTCTTAGCTCCCATCAAGTGAATGTAGTGAAAAAAGTCGAACAACAAAAAGGTGGTTTCTATAAGGAAACGGTCAATTCAAAAGAAAAACCTGATAAACTGATCGAACGGAAAAATAATTGGGATGTGACGAAGTACGGTGGTTTTGGAAGTCCAGTCATTGCCTATGCCATTGCGTTTGTTTATGCCAAAGGGAAGACACAAAAGAAAACCAGGGCAATTGAAGGAATTACCATCATGGAACAAGCGGCTTTTGAAAAAGATCCGACTACATTTTTAAAAGACAAAGGCTTTCCCCATGTGACAGAGTTTATCAAATTGCCAAAATATACCTTGTTTGAGTTTGATAATGGGCGCAGAAGATTCCTGGCAAGTCACAAGGAGTCGCAAAAAGGGAATCCTTTCATCTTATCGGACCAATTAGTAACCTTGTTATACCATGCACAGCATTATGACAAAATCACCTATCAAGAAAGTTTTGATTACGTCAATACTCATCTTTCTGATTTCTCAGCCATCTTAACCGAAGTTCTCGCTTTTGCAGAAAAGTATACACTTGCGGATAAAAATATAGAGCGAATTCAAGAACTCTATGAAGAAAACAAATATGGAGAGATTTCGATGATCGCACAATCCTTTTTGCAGTTGTTACAGTTCAATGCGATAGGTGCTCCAGCAGACTTTAAATTTTTCGGAGTAACGATCCCTCGAAAACGTTATACCAGCTTAACAGAGATTTGGGATGCTACGATCATTTACCAGTCGGTCACTGGTTTATACGAAACGAGGATAAGGATGGGTGACTTATGGGCTGGCGAACAGTAGTAATCAATACCCATTCTAAACTGACTTATGCAAATAATCATCTGGTGTTTAAAAATGCGCAACAAACGGAAAAAATCCATTTGTCTGAGATCGATATCCTTATTTTAGAAACAACCGATATCACGATCACGACAATGTTGTTGAAGCGTTTAACAGATGAAAAAATCTTAGTGATATTTTGCGATGACAAGCGATTGCCGTCATCGCAATTATTCTCCTATTATGGGCGACATGATAGTAGTTTGCAGTTATCCAAACAAATTCAGTGGGAATCGGACTTGAAGGGCGTAGTTTGGACAACGATCATTGCCCAAAAGATCCATAATCAATGTCGTTTTTTACAAGAAAATGATTTTGTTGAAAAGGCATCTGCGCTTTCCAAGTTATCAGAAGAATTGGAAACATTTGATCCGACGAATCGTGAAGGGCATGCGGCAAGAATCTACTTTCAAACGTTGTTTGGTAATCAATTCACGCGGGAGGAGTCGAATGAAATCAATGCGGGGTTAGATTACGGTTATACGCTGCTAATGAGTTTGTTTGCAAGAGAAATCGTTAAAAATGGTTGTATGACACAATTCGGTTTAAAACATGCGAACCAATTTAATGATTTTAATCTAGCAAGTGACTTGATGGAACCATTTCGTCCGCTAGTTGATCAAATTGTTTATACATATCGTGATCAACCTTTCCCGATTATTAAAAGAAGGCTGTTTGATTTGTTTTCACAAAAGTATTTATATGGGAAAAAAGAAATGTTCTTAACGAATATCGTGACGGATTACACCAATAAAACGATTAAAACATTGAATAATGAAGGGAAAGGAGTTCCTTATTTCGGAATATGAGTTATCGTTACATGAGAATGTTATTAATGTTTGATCTGCCGACAGAGACGAGCGATGATCGAAAAGTTTATCGAAGGTTCAGAAAGTTTTTACTGAGTGAAGGCTTTATCATGCATCAATTTTCAGTATATAGTAAGTTGTTGTTGAACGGTACTGCTAATCAAGCGATGCTCGGTCGATTAAAAGCCCATCATCCTAAAAAGGGCTTAGTTACCTTACTAACGGTCACTGAAAAACAATTTTCACGAATGGTTTATTTGTGTGGGGAAAAAGACCTGAGTCCAGCTAATTCAGACGAACGAGTCATTTTTTTAGGAGAGGATGTGGAGGATGAACCTTAACTTTTCTTTATTAGAACAACCGATAAGCTTTGAAAAAGCGCTGATTTTTGTAATTGAAGATGTGGAAGTTTTTTCAAAAGTCGTTCATGGAGTTTACCAGTATGGTGAAAATAGCATGTTAAAGTTTTTCAATGATAAATTACAGCTACTCAAACCATCAGAATTGATGGTTGTGACGGATATCTTAAGTTTTGATAGCCAAGCTCCGACTACATTGAAGCTGATCTATGCTGACTTAGAGCAACAATTAAATGAAAACATCGAACTAAAATCAAGGATTGATCAATTAACCACCAAGGTTCAGGAATGGATTAGTGAGGAACTCTTAGAACATGAATTAGATTTAGTCTGTGAAGAAATGAGTATGGTTGAGCTATTCAAAGCATTAAAAATAAGAATTACGACGCAACCAGAATCAATCTTTCAAAAAATAATGGAGATTTTACAGATTTATAAGTATCTAGTGAAAAAGAAATGTTTGGTTTTTATCAATGTTGGAGCGTACTTAACAACCACAGAAATGGCTGAACTACAGGAATATATTTCTTTGTGTCATATGCCTGTCCTTTTTATCGAACCACGAAAAATAAAAGGATTGAAGCAAACTGTTTTAGATCAAGACTATTTTTTGTGTGAAGAAATGTGGTAAAATAAGAACAATCAAAATAACAAAAAAACAGCATGAATGAGCATTCAAGACGAAAGTTTTGCTATGGACGAGTAGCGCGATTACGAGATCTTGTGAGAAAAAAATTTTTTCTGCGAGGTTTTAGAGCTATGTTGTTTTGAATGCTTCCAAAACCCAAGCTTCAAATAATTTAGAAGTGTCTGCGTTTTAGAGCTATGTTGTTTTGAATGCTTCCAAAACATGAGTATTGTGTCGATATTAAAGATTACAGTTTTAGAGCTATGTTGTTTTGAATGCTTCCAAAACGACGAGGATAACGGGGTAACAGAAGGACATTGTTTTAGAGCTATGTTGTTTTGAATGCTTCCAAAACCGACACACCCGACCAAAATAAACCACTCGAGTTTTAGAGCTATGTTGTTTTGAATGCTTCCAAAACAATACTTTAACTCAGTAGCTAAGATTCATGGTTTTAGAGCTATGTTGTTTTGAATGCTTCCAAAACGAGAAATAGCATGAAAACGAATTTTGAACGGTTTTAGAGCTATGTTGTTTTGAATGTTTCCAAAATGTAGAAGCGTTGTGCTTTACTCGATCGCTGTTTTAGAGTTGTGTTATTTTGAGTGCTGACCTCATCAACTATGATAAGAGGTAGCTTTAGAGTTATGTTGTTTTGAATGAATGAAGATGCCTACTTTATCATGAAAAGTAGGCTCTTTTTTTACTTATATATAGGAAAGTGTCTTCAGTTGTTGAATCTGCTAAGTTTTGATCATTGAAAGGGGGAATCGTGCCTTTTAAAAATGAATGGGTATGTTTACGGAACAGGACACAATTGTTCAGTCTTTTCAACATTGAAACGAATTCATTTTCTCAAAGAAAAGATGATTTGCTAATTTCGTGCTTTTTCTCTATCATCAAACAGTAGGCATTTGTTCGTGAACTAAAATGAATGTGAGAGGGGACAGTGAGATGTTTGATACAAATTTGATAACTTATTTGGACTGGTTGATCGCAATTTTAAATATTGCTTCAATCATTATTTTGCTGGTAGGGATTTTTTTAGTCTTAAAAAATCTTTTTGACTGGCACCCACTGAAAAAAGACTACGAACAGCGTAATTTCCGAAATGCGGAAGTACGCAAATTATTGGCTAGTTATATTTTGCTGAGTCTAGAGGTGCTAGTGGTAGCAGATATCATTGAATCAGTTATCAAACCAACTTGGACAGATATTTTAAAATTAGCAGTGATCATCATTATTCGAACGATTATTTCCTATTTCTTGAATTTAGAAACACAAGATAAAAAGCAAGTAAAGGTAGGAACACATAATGGAAATTAATTTGATCGAGAAACTTGCCCCTTATTTGGAACTATTAGTCATCGTATTAGACGTTTTTGCTATTTTAATCATTCTCTGGGGTGCTTGGTTAGCTATCAAAGATTTTCTCTACTTTTCTTTTACGGAACGAAGAATCAAAGCAGAGCGGATTAACCAAAACAATGCAATCAAAAAAATGTTAGGTGGCTATATCTTGTTGAGTTTAGAAGTCCTGATCTCAGCTGGTATCATTGAGTCCATTATCAAACCAACCTTGGAAGATGTCTTCCAGTTAGCTGCTTTGGTTGTGATCCGAACGATCATTTCGTTCTTTTTAAATAAAGAAATCGGCTCGGATGCACGACAATAAGTTATAAATATCACGCAACTCGTTTATTACGATGTGCCAACGTAGAAACATTTGCAATATAGAAAAAATCTCAAAACAACTTTCCAGGTTTTGAGATTTTTTGTTTTGCTTTTTAATTGCCTAACATCGGCCAGTTTATAGAACGAACGTTATTAAACAGTTGTGCTAACAACTTGGTTTTTTCACTGGAAGCTGGCTTTCAGTGAAGCATACGCCGGTTTTTCCCAGCACGGCTTATCGAACTGCTTGAACTGCCCAGACAATCGATTTTTCAATTGTGTCTACGGAAACGGGAACAATTGTCGGAAACTGTTCTGCTTCTGGCGTATAGAGAGTTTTTTCACATAAAATCCGAGTGTTTTCTTGTTGTGCAGCACTTTTTATTGCTTCGTCTAAGTGCTGATAAACAACGGGATCGACTTCCATATCGAAAGTAGTGACGGACTCTAAGGCTTCTCGGTAAATCAGATATTTTACGTCTGAGTTGGTAACGATACGGACGTGGAGTTTTGTTTTATTAATGCGTAAAATGCCACTTAATTCAATAACGAAAGCTTCCAAACAATTGATTTTAAGTCGTAGTCTATAAGGTAATTGGGCTAACCATTGGTTGAATAAAGGCTGTATTTCGGCTAATAAGGATTGCTGTTCTGGGGACAAAAGATAAAATTTTTCAGGTACAAAGAGTTGATAATTATCCCATGCGGTGCGCATCAAACGAATTAAAGCGCGTTCGAATGCTCGGTTACCGATGAATTTTCGATTGAAATAGCTTTCAAACTGGGTAATCAGTTGCTTGATTGATTGGCTATCTTCAATGAAAACTTGATGGAGGTGACAGAAGTCTTCTTCGATTGCTTGGTAAGAATTGAAGCCATAATCACTGAGATTAAATAAGATCAAAGCAAAGTATACTTCATTTTCTTGATAATAATGTTTTAGTTTAGTTGTATGCCATGCATCCATCACATATTGATAAATGGGGCGTTTTTGAAGTTCGGCTATAAAATCTTGTTCAATCGATAAGGGATGCCTTTTTTGAGACAAATAGCTGATCAACAATCCAATACGTAAGATCTCACGGTTGTCTTTATCGTAGATACGCCTACTATTAAAGGTTACCGATTCGATAAATTCATCTATTGCCAGGAAGTAGTCTGCTGGAAGTGTTGGGATCTTCAAGGTACCCGTTCGATAAGTCACATTCAATAATAATAAACGACGTTCGATCTCCGTAAATCGTGGAGAGTGGTGTTGGATTTGAATGTCACAATCTTCAAAATAAGCAAGTACTTGTTTTTTTAATGAATACGCTTTGCTAACAGAAATATACTCGATTTCAGTCAGTTGGAGATAATCAGGTTCATTTTCAAGATATAACTGACAAGTTTTAAGAAATAAAGAAGGGCGTGCTAATTTTTGTATCAGGCGAAAACGAGGGATCGTAGGATCAAAATACAAGGAACAAGTATCTTTTTCTCGGTGGCTATAGATGATCTCATCCTTGAGTTCAGTTCGAATCGCTTTGATGTCATTGAGTAACGTTGTTTTGCAGACTTGTAATAAATGTGACAGTTCGTCTAAATCGATTTCTTTTTTGTGATAGAATTGACCGCAAAGAAATAACTGGCGTAAAATATTTTTTTCCAAATAGTCTTCAAACATTAAAACTCCTCCGCTTTGTAGATGGTTGAACAATGTACCATTCATTATGCCATGATTTAAAGTTTAAAACACCTTTATTTTTTTTCATATGAATGAAAAAGCTTGTGTTGACAAGCTTTTTTGTTATAAAACGATGTTTTATAAAAATATAAAGAGAAAAAATTCTTGTGAAAAAAATACAATAAAAGTAAAAAATGGATGAGTAAACGGATAAATAAAATAATTATTTTTTTAATATACGTATTTATTTTTAAACACACTTAAGAAACAACAGTTTTTTATCTCATGTTTTTATAAAATATTCGTTATTATGAGTAGAAAATTCTGAAAAATCAGACTTTCTTTATTTTTTTCTAAAAAAAGGGGTTATTTTACAATGTTATAAAAAAAATTATCTCATTTTTTGTTCTATAGTCAGTAGTGTGATACAGATGGATGGTTTCATCTGCAGTTACAAAATCGTTGGCCAACGAGAACAATATGGAGGTAATAGACATGAAAGATATGGATATCAAAGCCGTCTTTATTGGCGACAAATCAGAAAATGGCGCATTTTACAAAATGCAATTGAACAAGATGGTCGATGAACATTTAGGCTGGAGAGAGAATTATCTTCCTGGTGACGTTGCAGCCATTAGTGAAGCCGACAAACAAGCACCTCGATATATCGCCACTCGTGAGCATATGATGGAAGTCTTGGATGAAGTCAGTCAACGGATGCGTGCAGGATCAATCCCTTGGCATTCTGCTGGGCGTTATTGGGGTCAAATGAACGCTGAGACATTGATGCCTGCCTTGCTTGCTTATAACTTTGCTATGCTTTGGAATCCGAATAATGTGGCATTGGAATCTTCTATGGCAACTTCACAAATGGAGGCAGAAGTAGGACAAGATTTTGCTGATTTATTCAATATGACCGGTGGCTGGGGCCATATTACAGCAGATGGCTCGATCGCAAACCTTGAAGGTCTTTGGTATGCACGTTGTATCAAATCTATTCCCCTTGCAGTGAAGGAAGTTTATCCTGAAAAAGTCAAAGATAAAACAGATTGGGAACTATTGAATCTTTCTGTCGAAGAAATCTTAGAAATGGTTGGAACCTTCAGTGATGAAGAATTAGATGCTGTCAAAGCAGCTTCATCTCGTAGTGGGAAACACCTCCAAGAACTTGGCAAATGGTTAGTGCCACAAACGAAGCATTATTCATGGATGAAAGCTTTAGACATTTGCGGGATTGGGTTAGATCAAATGATCGCTATCCCAGTTCAAGAAGATTATCGTATGGATGTTGCTATTTTAGAAAAAACGATCCGTGAATTAGCCGCACAAAAGATTCCAGTCCTAGGTGTGGTAGCGGTCGTTGGGACTACGGAAGAAGGCCAAGTGGATAGTGTAGATAAAATCGTCGAATTGCGAGAAAAATTATATAAAGAAGGAATTTATTTCTATCTTCACGTTGACGCAGCTTATGGCGGGTATGCACGTGCATTGTTCTTAAATGAAGCAGGCGAGTTTGTACCTTATGAATCTTTGCCAGACTTTTTTGAAGAACATCATGTATTTAATTATGATGTTTCCATTGATCAAAGTGTTTACGATGGGTTCAAAGCAATCTCTGAGGCAGATTCGGTCACGATCGACCCGCATAAAATGGGCTATGTTCCTTATGCTGCTGGAGGTATCGTAATCAAACACAAAGAAATGCGTAACATTATTTCCTATTTTGCTCCTTATGTTTTTGAAAAATCAGTAAAAGCACCGGACATGTTAGGCGCCTATATTTTAGAAGGATCAAAAGCCGGGGCAACGGCTGCTGCTGTTTGGACTGCCCATCGTGTATTGCCATTGAACATTACTGGTTATGGTCAATTGATTGGTGCCTCGATTGAAGCAGCTCAACGATTCCGAGCATTTTTAGAACAATTGAGCTTTACCATCAAAGGGAAAACGATTGAAGTTTATCCTTTGAATCATCCAGATTTTAATATGGTCAATTGGGTATTTAAAGTCAAAGGATGCACGGATTTAAAAACGATCAATGAATTGAATGAAAAAATGTTCAATCGTTCTTCTTATATGGAAGGGGATGTTTATAGTGAACATTTCATTACTTCACATACGACCTTTATGAAAGAAGAATATGGAGATTCCCCACTTCCTTTCATTGAACGGATAGGTCTTTCGAAAGAAGAATGGCAAAAAGAACAAAAAGTGACATTGCTAAGAGCGGCAATTATGACACCATATCTTAATGATGACAAGATTTTCGAGTTCTATACGCAAGGCATCACCAAAGCCATGGAAAAAACACTCAATGAAATCTTATAACAATAAAAATTAACCGATAAACTGTCTAGTGAAGAACGGTGTTACAGGAAGCTATGATCAAAGAAGATAGATGATGCACGTTGAATTGTTGTATTCAGAGTAGAAAGAGTGGATGTTCAAACGCTTTTCCGATTCAAGATATCAAGATTATGTCAAACTCAGATAGTTGAAGACTAGTGAGTAATCGGGTAAACGTAAGCAGTTCTTTTTCAAAATGAAATACTGCCATTAATTTTTTTCGTTCATAGCTTTTCCCCCCTGTAACGTTCAAATTAGATAGTTTATTCTGTGTTGATGGAAAGAAGGAAAATAACAATGACAGATTCGAAAACTTCACAAATCACTACACTGACATTCATCGGTATGACTTGTGCCTTAGTTGCTAGTGTTCGGAACATTCCTGATGTTGCAGCCACGGGTTGGACGATGCTTTTCTATATGCTTGTAGCGGTATTATTTTATGCTTTTCCTATTTCGTTGATCTCAGGTGAATTTGCTGGGATGTTTCCCCAAAAAGGTGGACCAGAACTCTGGGTCTCAAATTCTTTAGGACGAAAATGGGGCTTTGTTGTCTCATGGCTTTTATGGGTCCAAATGTTTCCAGGGATGGTGATGGTCGCTTCAGCGCTAGCACCTTTATTGGGTAATATGATTGATAACGTTCCTTTAGGGTTGAACAGTAAATTTACTTTGATCGTTATTCTAGTCGTGTATTGGATCATTACATTATTAAATTTGAAATTTGATATGGCTAAAATTGGTGGGAAGATCGGTGTTTGGTTAGGTCTATATATTCCATTAGCAATTATGCTTCTTTTAGGTATTTTTTCATGGATCAAAGTCGGTATCCAACCACATGCAACATTAGGTCATTTTTCTTGGGCTAAATTGATCCCTGATGCAGAAACAGCGAAATCATTCGTTTACTTTGCACCAATCATGTTTATCTTTACGGGGATCGAGATGTCTTCTGTCTACATCACCCGTTTGAAAAATCCTGTAAAAACTTATACTAAAGGGATCTTTGCTGCATTGATTTTTCTCTTCTTTGTGAATACATTGAATGCGTTAGTCGTAGCAAATGTGGTACCTAAAGGCCAAATGGAGTTGAATAATATTGCGCAATCCATTTCAATCTATTGTCAGATTCTAGGATTACCACATATCATCGTTAATATTTTCAGTTTATTAGTCTTTGTAGGTGTAGCTGTCCAATTATCTGCATGGGCTTCAGGACCAGCAAAAACAGTCACTGCAAGTGCGAGAAAAGGAGCATATCCACCAAAATTCAATTTTTGGAAAACGAACCAATTTGATGTGTCAAAATCAGTGATCTTAACACAATCAACGATTATTTCGATCTTTGCTTTGTTTTATTTGTTGATACCAGGTGTCAATCAGGCATTTCTGATGTTAGTGAACTCCACGACAGTTATTTATTGTATTGTATATGTCATTATGGGGATTGCTATTTTGAAATTAAGAAAAGCCAAACCTGAACTTGCTCGACCATTTAGAATCGGTAAAAAAGGTGGCAAGGGTGATTTAGGTGTATGGATCGTTGTACTTGTTCTTTTTGCAGCAATTGGCTGTTCGGTAGGCTTGACGATGCAAGCTGGAACGTTGATCAACTTTATCGCAGTAACGGTGATTAGTTTGATCTTATTCATTGCCCCATTATGTATTGATAAAATCAGAAAACCATCATGGGAACAAGAAGTCCAACAAAAATTGAATCAAGAATAAAGAAAAGGTGAGTAAGATGGAAAGAACCACAATGAAGAAAACTTTGACGAACCGGAATATCCAGATGATTGCGCTAGGAGGTGCGATCGGGACTGGACTATTCTTAGGTTCTGCCAAAGCAATCAAGTTGGCGGGACCTGCTGTCTTGCTTACTTATTTTGTTTGTGGTCTCGCTATTTATGGGTTGATGTATGCGATGGGTGAGCTCTTTTTATCCAATAATGAGTTTCAATCGATCGGCGATTTTATCCAATACTATTTAGGCGAACGATGGGCATTTTTAGTCAACTGGACGTATTGGTTATGTTGGATGGGTGCTGGATTGACCGAATTGACAGCGATTGGTTTATATATCCGCTTTTGGTTACCAGCACTCTCTCCCTTAATCAGTGGGATCTTCGCACTTATTGCCTTAGTGATCATTAACGTAGTTGCGGTTCGTTGGTTTGGTGAGTTGGAATCCTTGTTTTCAACTATCAAGATTTTTGGGATTTTATTATTTATTCTTTTAGGGATTGGCGTTTGCTTTTTGTACTTCAAGTCACCAAGAATTGGTGTTAGAGAAAATTTTGATCAGCTCCAAACCATTTTTCCATTTGGACTAACCGGCTTAGTTGCTGCTTTTCCAATGGTTTTATTTAGTTTTGCCGGAGTTGAAATGATCGGTTTAACGGTGGGCGAAACAGCAGATCCACAGAAAAACCTTAAAAAAGCGATCCAATGCTTACCCGCACGTATCCTCTTTTTCTATATTGGAACGATCGTGGCGGTTTTGTTAGTCGTTCCTTGGCAATCTTTAGATTTAAAAGAAAGTCCGTTGGTCACGATGTTACAGTTCATTCATTGTAGCAAAGGGGCAGGAGTCATCAACTTGATCATCTTGGTTGCTTCACTTTCTTCCACGAATAGTGCCATTTATAGTACGAGTCGTATCTTATATAATACGGCAAAAGAAAAAAATCTTTCAAAATGGTTTCTAACATTATCTTCTCGGGGTGTGCCCTTGCACGGTATCTTATTTACTGGAGGCATGTTTTTATTAGGTCTTTGTTTACATTTTTTTGTATCAGATAGTCGGATTTTATTTCAATTACTTGCAGGCATGACCACGATTTCGTTCTTATTTGTCTGGTCAGCTATTTTATTTGCCCATCTAAAATTAACGAAAAGTCAGTTGAAAAAATGGAAAGATCGACTCATTCTATGTTTTTTTGGTTTGGTAGGAATCAGTTTGTTTTTTGAACCAACTACTCGTGTGATTCCCGTAGTTTCCGTTGTTTGGTTTGGTGCCTTGAACTTGATCTATCAACGGATTCGTCAGACCTCTCCAAAATGATTCGATATTTTTCCCCTATTTTTTTCAGGGCCCTCTGAAATAATTGACGTTAAATCAAGTCTCTCCTACCTATAATAAAAGTATCACAACCGAAAGAGGAGGGATTGCGATGGTCTGGTATAAAGAAACAGCCCAAGAAGTGATGAAGACACTCAAAACGACTCCAGATGGGCTAAACCAAGATGAGCGTATCAGTCGTTTAAAAGAAAACGGCTATAATCATATAGAAGTAAAAAAGAAAGTTAATCCATTACGAAAGTTTTTGAAGCATTTGACAGAATTATTGATGATTATCTTATTGGTTGCTTCTTTGTTAAAATTTTTTACAGGAGAAGTGATTGAAGGCAGTATTATTCTGGCAGTCGTTCTCGTCAATAGTTTTGTTGGTTATTGGCAAGAGCGAAAGGCTGAGGAAGCGTTAAACGGCTTAGAAAAACTTTTAGGACAGAACGCGGTGATTTTCACAGAAGGGATCAAAGAATTGGTTCCAGCTAAAGAATTAGTGCCAGGTGATTTGTTAGCGTTGAAAGCAGGCGATGTTGTACCTGCAGACGTTCGCTTGATTGAGGTCCATGACTTCATGGTAGAAGAAGCCGCATTGACGGGGGAGTCGGAAGCAGTTGAAAAGACTAGCAAACGATTGACGACAACCGTCTCAACCGGAGATCAGAAGAATCTGGCATTTTCTGGTACCTTAGTTCAAACAGGGACTGCGATTGGTGTGGTCATCGAAACGGGAGATACCACTGAAATCGGGAAAATCAATCAGGCACTACAATCAGTCCAACAACAAACTACACCACTCGTTAAAAAAATCAACCAACTAAACAAGCAGATCTTTCGTGGGATTCTTTTCCTTAGCTTGTTCTTACTCTTTTTCACGACATTTAGATATGGCTTGGAAATGAACTTCTTATTTTCAACGATTATTGCTTTGATCGTTTCGATGATCCCGGAAGGTTTACCAGCAGTACTCACGATGATCCTTTCTTTAGGTGTGAACGAAATGGCTAAAGAGCAAGCGATTATTAAAGGTTTGCCTTCTGTGGAAACTCTTGGCTCTATGACCGTGATTTGTTCGGATAAAACAGGAACCCTGACAAAAAACGAAATGAGTGTTGTCGAAACAGTGACGGATCAAGAAGAAACCATGTTGGCAATCATGAAAAACTGCCAAGAGATCCAAACCAAAGCAAATCAAAACGTGGCCGAATTAACAGGAAACCCGACCGAACTTGCTTTACTGCGTTACACGGCAAAAGCATCACTACCTTTGGAGCCAGTCAAAGGAAAAATCCCATTTAGTTCAAGCTATAAATACATGGCAACAATGCATGACAAACAGGAACATGCGATTGTTTATGTCAAAGGGGCACCAGAAGTATTACTAGCAAAAGCGAACTTGACACCGAAACAAGTCGGAAAATGGCAAGAGGAAGCGATGAAACTCGCCCAAAAAGGACAACGAGTCTTAGGCTTTGCTTATAAGACACTTGCTCCTGATCAAGAATTGGGACATGATCAATTGAATGAACTGACCTTTGTAGGGATTGCAGGAATTATCGATCCACCAAAAGAGAGTGCGATCCGAGCAGTCAAAGAATGTCAAAATGCAGGGATCTCGGTGAAAATGATCACAGGAGACCATAAAGACACTGCGCAGGCAATTGCTGAACAAATCGGTCTCAAACACACAAAAAACGTGTTAGAAGGAATTGACATTGATCGCTTATCAGATGAAGAACTAGCGAAACAAGTGAAATCAGTAGATGTATTTGCCCGAACGACACCGGAACACAAGTTACGGATCGTGGATGCTCTTCAAAAAAATGAAGAAATCGTTGGAATGACGGGTGATGGTGTGAATGATGCGCCAGCTTTGAAGCGTGCTGATGTAGGAATTGCTATGGGAATCAAAGGGAGTGAAGTGAGCAAGCAGGCAGCGGACATGGTACTGGGTGATGATAATTTCCATACGATCGCTAAAGCGGTCAAAGAAGGGCGGAGGATTCTCGACAATCTTCAAAAAACAATCAATTTTTTCTTACCAACAGCTTTAGCCCAAGGACTGGTCATTATTTGGGCACTACTCGTTAACCAGCCGTTACCACTGACACCTGTCCAAATTTTATGGGTGAACATGGTTACTACGATCACGTTATCCTATGCTTTAGGATTTGAAAAAGCTGGTAAGGACACGATGAGTCGCTCACCGAGAGATCCAAAGCAAGGGATTCTCACCCGCTACAGTGTGTTTCGAATCTTTTATGTGTCATTGCTGATCATGATTCCTGCTTATTTACTAGCAATGAGCTTTGAAGGACAAGCGCTCCAACAAACCATGCTCTTACAAAATATCGTAGCTGCTCAAGCTGTGTATATGATCAATTGCCGCGAGTTACTGGATCCTTCATTGAATCGTAGTTTATTTGAAAACAAAGCGTTGTTCTTGTCACTCGGGATGTTAGTCCTCTTGCAAGCAGGAGTGATTTACTTACCGATCGCACAACAGCTAATTGGGACAACAAGTCTTTCCCTGACAGAGCAACTACCGATCTTACTAAATATTCTATTACTTTTTGTAATCGTTGAGATCGAAAAGCGGATCAGTAAGATGATCGCCAAAAAACGAAATGCTGAGTTACCCACGTAAAAAGTACCACCACAAACAGGAAATAAAAGCTTATAAACGTACTCTTTGGCCATTACCAAATAGACATTTATAAGCTTTTGTTAGTTACTTGATCATTGATCGATGTTAAGACAGAGCATAAAAAAACTAAGTGTGAGTTACAAATACGATCGCAACGATAAGTCACTTAAACGATCCAATTCATTTTTTGTCGGGATCGTTGAAAGATAAATGACAGGCATTGGCGGTGTATCGATCGGAATATTTGAAACTAATAAATCATTTTTCTTGATAGTGATATCTGACAGTTGACTCAATTCAATTGGCTCCAAGATCACTCGCTTTCCTAAATAAGCATTTAATTCTTGTTGCAAAAAAGCTTTCCATGAAGGTTCCCCTTGAAAAATAAAATAAATCGTTGCTTGATACGGCTGCACGGCTAAAAGTGTCTGTTGGATCAATAAAGAAAGTAAATAAAAGAAATAAGTCTCATTGGTGACCTTTTTGACCATGCTCGTTGATTCTTTGACTTGTTGCAACAAAGCGAATTTATGAGGATATAACTCTGGGTATTCTTGTTCATATTCTTTTAAATAATAGTGATATTGCTTGGTTGTTTGTTCGATCAATAACGGTGATTCATAGTATTTCAGGAGTAGTAAAATCAAATTTTCCGGTAAGTTTGTTTGTTCTAACTCTTTGATAGCTAAGCTTTCTGATAGACGATTTACAAATTCACGAATGTTTGTTTCTGCAGGGTGACGGTGTAAAATATCCAAGATCATAGGCGGGTAAGAGTTGTTATAGTTCCAGCTGTCAAGAAAACAGGAAAAAGCAAACGCTGCTTCTTTATCTTTAAGATAGACCCCTTCAGTTCGGTACAGTTTTTCTAATTCAGGAGCATAGAGTAAAAATAATTGATCCTGGGTAGAAAACAATGAAGTCGGGATTCGACAACCAGCTTTGATCCGAATCGTGTTGATAAAAAACCAACAAATCCCGAATACCTCTTCGGTGTCAACAGCTAACTCAGCTTGTCGTAAACGTTTGAGAAATCGGAAGTAGTGAGATTCATGGATCGAGTAATCCTCGAAGAAATAGTTGTTATGAGTAAACGGCATAAGTAACCGATGATAAAATAGCCGAATGGTTTCTTCTTCACCTGAAAACGACAAACGGTGGCGGTTTTGTTCAATCTGTAATTCGTAGACGACTAATTGTTGATTCAATTTTTTGACATGACGATTCAATGTTTCATAAGACAAGCCGTTACGTGCTAAAAAGGTGGGGGTAGCGACTTCTTTAATCGTTAATAATTCTTTCAATAATTGGACACTGATTGACTGTGTCAGAAAAATTTCCCACAGTTCATTTGTCAGGAGATTCTGTTCGTTTTTTAGTTGAATCCCTGATTGGTCACTATTGATTAGCCAGCCTTTAGGTAATTGGGTTTTGATTGTTTGAAGATCAGAAAAAATCGTACGCTCTGTGGTATTAACAGCTTCGGCTAACTCGTTCACAGTTATTTGCGAGTGATTCAGTAATAGTTCCACTAAAGAGACTTGGCGTTTGATATCTTTTTCAGTAATGATTTTTTTCATTAAAGAATACATCGGATCAACCTTTCTTTGTTAAGTATGACAAGTGAGGAAGACACTCGTTTCGCCGTATCTTCATAATGAAATCTGATTATTTTAGATAGCGCTTACCATTAGTATAATGAAAAAAGGCACAATATCAAATAAAGGATGAGTTTTTTGGATTTTTTTACTTCAATCAGCCTTCGTTTATTTAAAGTAGAAGTTAGCTAAAAAATTTGACTTATACTAAAATAAGTAAAAAGATAGTCATGTGAGAGGAGTGAGTAGAATGGAAAACAGACTAAACGATTATCGCCGCCTACTAGCGATTGCTCAAGCTGGATTGCTTTATGGGAAAGACGTGTTTGACAAAGAACGATATGAAGAGCTGCAAGAAATCTCGTTGAAGCTGCTGAGTGAAGTGGGATTGGAAACAAAGGAAGAATGGACAAGCCTAATAGAAGCTCATGAAGGATATCCAACACCAAAAGTTGACGTACGTGCATGGATCAAACAAGACGAGAAGATTCTATTGATCGAAGATACAAAAACACAAGAATGGTCATTACCAGGAGGATTTGCAGAAGTTGGTTTGTCTCCTAAAGAAAATATACGTAAAGAAGTCAAAGAAGAAACTGGGTTAGAGGTAGAAGTAGGTCAATTATTAGCGATATTTGATACGAATCTGCGCACAGACATCCCTCAAGCCTTTCAGTACTATAAAATTGTTTTTTCTTGCGCTATCTTGTCAGGTACGTTTGTGGCAAACCATGAAACTTCTAATATGAAATTCTTCCATTTAAATGATTTACCAAAACTCTCGCTGAAACGTACGACCAAAGAGCAACTATTGATTTTAGAAAAAGCTACCTTGCCTTATTGCGATTGATCAGGGAAGGTAGTTTTTTTATTTTTAGTGATTTTTTGTTGCAAATGCAATAAAAAAGAGTAAAATCATACTAAAGCTAGGTAAGGGAGGGCTAAAATGGACGAAATCATTCGAGAGATTGGAGCAATTGCCCGTGCCTTGGACTCGATTAGTAACATTGAGTTTCAAGAAGTTGATTTGACAAGAGGACAATACCTGTATTTAGTACGAATCTGTGAACATCCTGGCATTATTCAAGAAAAGTTAGCTGAGATGATCAACGTTGACCGAACAACAACGGCACGTGCGGTGAAAAAATTGATAGCAAAAGACCTGATAAAAAGCATGCCAGATAAAAACAATAAAAAGATAAAAAAACTTTACCCAACGGATCGTGGAAAAAAAGTCTATCCGTTTATCCTTCGAGAGCATCATTATTCCAATCAAGTAGCTGTCAAAGGGTTATCCCAGCAAGAAGTTTTGCAATTACACACACTTTTGCAAAAAGTTCGGAAAAATGTGAGTGAAGATTGGCATTATATAAAAAAAGGAAACAAAAGAATTTATTGAAAGGACTGGAGCGGTGAAAACAATCGAAATCGTAGGGATCAATGAAACGGAAGTAGAAAAATTACAGGCAATTAGTATCGAGACCTATCAAGCTACCTTTGGTGAACACAACAGTGAAGAATTGATGACAGCCTATTTGGATGAAGCTTATGCGCTCGATAAATTGAGGCGGGAACTACAAGAGGAACAGTCAGAATTTTATTGGGCAGTACTAGATGACCGGATTGCTGGCTATCTAAAATTAAATATAGGGCAAGCACAAACAGAAGCAATGGGAGAAGGATTTTTAGAGATCGAACGTATTTATGTCCGATCGCCATTTAAATCTAAAGGGATTGGATCTAGATTGATCGAATTTGCTGTGCAAAAAGCGCAAGAAAAACAAAAAGAGGCGATTTGGTTAGGGGTATGGGAACATAACTATCCTGCCTTAGCTTTTTATAAAAAACATGGATTCCAACATCATAGCCAACATATTTTTTATATGGGAGATGATGCTCAGACAGATTATCTATATGTCAAAAATTTACAGAAATAAAAGGAGTAGAAACATGGAAAAAATCATCGCAGAACAAAATTTTTGGGAAGTCTTTCCAGAAGCAACGATTGAAGTTTTGGTAGTCGAAGGTATCGATAATCATGTAGATAAAGCCAAAGAAGAACAATTCCATCAACTATTGAATGATGCAGCGAAAGAAGCAAGAGGATATTTGACAGAAGAAACATTCAGTCAAAATGAAGTCATTGCCCAATGGCGTCAAGCTTTTTCACGTTTTAAAACCAAAAAAGGAGCCCGTTCATCGATTGAAGCGTTATTAAAAAGAGCCAGCCAAGAACGTGAATTTTTCCCTATCAACCCATTAGTCGATATCTATAACAGTATTTCTCTAACATTTGGTGTGCCATGTGGAGGAGAAGATCAAGAAAAAATCAAAGGGGATCTTCATCTAGGAAAAGCTCATGGTGGGGAAAGTTTCTTACCTCTAGGAGCAGAAGCTGATGCACCAGCTTTACCAGAAGAAATCATTTATTACGATAACGAAGGAGCAATCTGTCGCAGTTTCAACTGGCGAGAAGCGCAACGGACAATGTTGACGGAAGACACGACTAAAGCCATTTTGGTTATTGAATCAGTCACAAAAGAGCAAGCATCACGTGGCGCAAAAGCAATGACAGAATTGAAAAAACGCGTGGAACAAACATTTGGCGTAGAAGGGAAAACATTTACGCTAACAAAGGAACATCCAGAAATGAACATTTGAAGTAGGAACGAAATGTAGGAAGGAAAAGTAGCTCCACCAATAAGATCACATAGAAAAACGAGTGATTTTTCTATGTGATCTTGTTTTCTCTAACGAGTGTAGTTTTGAATGGTTTCGTTTCGCTGTTGTGCTATCAAATCTTATCAAAACAAGACAAACTGACAAAGAATCGTCACAGTCTGTCAAATCGTGTCAGATTTTTCGATCTCTAAACCGAAGATTCTTTGATTATCCGCTTTCATGATATACTTAATGAAAAGGATCAACACCATCAAAGGAGGATCAGAGATGATCGGTAAAACCAGAGTCATGCTTTATGCAGAAAATGTTGAAGTGCTTAGTCAATTTTTTGTCGAAACTCTAGGCGCAACAGTTAGTGAAACGATTGAGTTACCAGAAGAATTTCAAAGTACGATCGTGCAACTTTCACCAGAATTTGAATTAGGGATTTTTCCAAAAGTTTTTGTCCAACGATTTTCGCCAGAAGTGTTAGGTACGACTCCTTCGATCATTTTCTTTACGGATCAATTTGAGGAGATCTATCAAAAAATAGAGAATACTGGTGAAATCATGGAGAACAATGGCGTAGAGACGTTCAACTTTTCTGATCCAGAAGGAAACTATTTTGTGATCGGTAAGTTGTAATGTTTGAAATCAGAAGAGGTCCTGGTGTTTGAAAAGGAGATGCACAGGACAAGGAATTTAAATAAATGAATAACAAATTTTTGAAGGAAAGGAGAGACTGTCATGAATCTAATCGCAAAAATGGAAGAATATTCACAGAGACGACGAGAAGAAAAAAGTGAAAAAATCCGTATGAAAAACTTGAAGACAGGGAAAAAGCCAACAAAAGGTTGGGGGAAAATGGTAGATACAGGATATGGCGGCTTGAATTCGTTGACTCATTCTAGTGAAATTAGTAAATATTTTTCGGCAGAAAGTGACATCAAGGGATTCATTGCTGAAGAACAAAAACGCATCGGAAAAGAGCAGCTAAAAAATAGCTAAAGCAAACCGATTTGGTACGCTATTTTGTTTGAAATGCTCCTTTTCTATTAAAAAAACTGTTAAATCAGTACATAACGATCAAAAAACTTAAAGTTCGGATTTTGCTTAAAATCCGACTTTTTTGTTTACTTATGTTCTGATTTAGTATATGATTAAACACGTTGTTTTTAAATAATTCAAAATTTTGAGGGACTTTTTTATAAATGTTCGGTTTTAGGGGGATGAAAGATGAAGGAAAAACTACTTTCCTACTTCGAGATTGAAAAATTAGGTACCACCGTCAGAAGAGAAATACTTGCAGGCTTTACAACATTTATTTCAATGGCGTATATCTTATTTGTCAATCCAACAGTTTTAGGCGCATCAGGAATGGACGAAGGTGCGGTGTTTACGGCTACAGCATTAGCAAGTGCGATCGGCTGTATTTTAATGGGGGTCTTAGCACGTTACCCGATTGGTACTGCGCCAGCATTAGGGATTAATGCCTTTTTTGCTTATTCCGTTTGTTTGGGAATGGGGATTCCTTGGGAAACAGCTTTAGCAGGCGTGTTTGTTGCTTCTTTGATTTTTATTTTGATCACGATTTTCAAATTACGTGAAATGATCATTGATGCGATCCCAGCTGATTTAAAATATGCGATCTCAGGTGGGATTGGTTTATTTATTGCTTTCCTTGGCTTGAATGAAGGGGGAGTCATCGTTTCAAATGAATCTACATTAGTGGGGTTAGGTTCACTAAGCGTAGGTTCAACATGGTTGACGATTTTTGGCTTAGTTGTGACAGCGATCTTATTGATAAGACGAGTTCCAGGAGGTATTTTTATCGGAATGGTAGCTAGCACGATTCTTGGATTAGTGACTGGACTTATTCCTATGCCTTCTCAATTAGTTTCGGCTGCACCAAGTTTAAAGCCAACATTCTTAGTTGCATTGAAACATATCGGAGACATCAACTCACTACAAATGTGGGTAGTCGTATTAACCTTTTTATTAGTTACATTCTTTGATACAGCAGGCACGTTAGTCGGTTTAGCTAATCAAGCTGGTTTTATGAAAGATAACAAAATGCCTCGTGTTGGGAAAGCGTTGGCTTCTGATTCAACAGCTATGCTTGCAGGTTCTTTATTAGGAACTTCACCAGTTGGGGCTTTCGTTGAATCTTCTGCCGGAATCGCTGTTGGTGGCCGTTCTGGAATCACTGCAGTAACGACCGGGATCTTATTCCTATTCGGTTTATTCTTTTCACCGTTGCTATCAGTAGTGACTTCACAAGTAACAGCACCAGCACTGATCATTGTCGGTGTATTGATGGCACAATCGTTACGTCAAATCGAATGGGGCAAGTTAGAGATCGCCATTCCAGCTTTCTTGATCTTGATCGGTATGCCGTTAACTTATAGTATTTCTGATGGGATCGCATTAGGATTTATCTTCTATCCAATTACTATGATCGCAGCAAAGCGTGGAAAAGAAGTATCACCGATCATGTATCTGTTATTCTTTGTCTTTATTGGCTTCATGTGGATACTGAACGTTAGTTAACTTGATTTAGTTGATTATTTTTTTGATGTGTGACAAGTAAAAGAACCTTGGCAAATGGAGATCTCACTACTGTTAGTGAGAAAACAAATGCCAGGGTTCTTTTTTGGAAAAAATTGTTATCGGTAACAACTGAAAGTAAAAGACGATAGCATCAAGGTTTAGGCGTGGTGAAAGAAATAAGGAGAATAATGGCTATTTACTCTCGTTTTTGAAAGCGTTACAATTTTTGCGAGGTATATAATCTTTAACCAATGGAGGAAAGTATGGAGAAAAAATGGTGGCATCAATCAGTTGTCTATCAAGTATATCCTCGTAGTTTTCAAGATACGAATGGGGATGGAGTCGGGGATTTACAAGGAGTGATCGCTCGATTAGATTATCTGCATTATTTAGGGATCGATACGATATGGTTATCTCCCGTATATGAATCTCCTAACGACGATAATGGTTACGATATCAGTGATTATCAAGCAATCATGGCCGAATTTGGCACGATGGCTGATATGGAGGAACTGATTGCAGAAGCAAAGAAACATGAAATAAAAATCATTATGGATCTCGTCGTCAACCACACATCAGATGAACATGCTTGGTTTATCGAAGCTCGTCAAAGTAAGAAAAATCCGTATCGGGATTATTACATTTGGCGTGACCCAATCAATGGAAATGAGCCTAATCAATTACGGTCGATATTCAGTGGCTCTGCTTGGCAGTTTGATGAAACAACTAGTCAGTATTATTTACATCTTTATAGTAAAAAGCAACCAGATTTAAACTGGGAAAATCCCCATTTACGTCAAGAAATATATCAGATGATGAACTTTTGGATCGACAAGGGAATCGGTGGTTTCCGAATGGACGTGATCGATACGATTGGGAAGTTACCTGATCAAGAAATAACAAGTAATGGTCCCAAACTTCATGACTATTTACAAGAGATGAATCAAGCTACTTTTGGAAACAAAGATCTGATGACAGTGGGCGAAACTTGGGGAGCAACTACGGATATTGCCAAGCTTTATTCTGATCCCAAGAGAAATGAACTATCGATGATCTTTCAATTTGAGCATGTCGGTTTGGATCAACAGGCAGGAAAAGACAAATGGGATTTAAAACCATTAAGTATTCCTGAGTTGAAACAGGTATTATCAAAATGGCAAACTTCTTTAGGGAATGAAGGGTGGAACAGTCTATTTTGGAATAACCATGATTTGCCAAGGATCATCTCACGTTGGGGGAATGATCAAGATTATCGAGAAGAAAGTGGTAAAATGTTTGCGATTTTGCTGCATATGATGAAAGGGACACCTTATATTTATCAAGGAGAAGAAATCGGGATGACAAACTACCCGATCAAGGATATTTCTGAAGCGCAAGATATTGAAACGATCAACATGTATCATGAACGGTTAACTTTAGGATTTACTCCGGAAGAAATCTTGTGTTCGATCAATGCAAAAGGGCGTGACAATGCGCGTACACCGATGCAATGGGATAATAGTGAATATGCTGGATTTACCACAGGAACTCCTTGGCTACACGTCAATCCAAACTACCAAACGATCAATGTGAAAACAGCCTTAGCAAAGAAAGATTCTATTTTTTATACGTATAAGCAATTGATCGAGTTACGGAAAAACAATGAACTCATCGTCTGGGGAGATTATCAGTTGGTAACAGATACGCCCGATGACGTATTTGCCTATTATCGGACGTTGAATAATGAACAATGGTTAGTCGTTTGCAATATGTCTGAAAAAAATCAGCCATACACATTGGCTGATCAAGCGATGACACTAGTCATTTCAAACTATCCACAAAAACAGATACCAACAGGCAAACTGAATTTACGTCCTTATGAAGCTTTTGTTTTGAAGACGAGCAAATAAATGACTTGTCCGAACACCTCAAAAAAGAGTATGATAAAAGAAATTTAGACAAGTGTGAGGACCATGATGAAAGTATTGTTTGATTTGATTCCAAAAAAACAAGAGGAGATGGTACTTTTTCAAGTTCATGAAAAGGTGCCATTTTTAACTTCAATTGCTGATATTTTAGAGAAATACAAAGTGGAAACTATTTTAGTGAGAGACTATAAAAAAGAAAGAGATGTCTATTTAGATTTATTCTCGATTTTTTATATCGAATATCTTGATCGCAAATGTTTTTTTTATACGGAAAATGAAGTGTATGAGCGAAGATTGACACTAGCTCAGTTAATGAAAGAACTCCCAGAACCATTTATCCAAATATCGAAAACGACTATTTTAAATATCTATATGGTTAAAGAAATCAATTCGTCGCTTTTAAATGGAAATCTCTATGTCACATTACAAAATACAGAAGAGTTACTCGTTAGCCGTTATTTTTCCAAAGCATTAAAAGAAAAAATTGATCAGACTTTTCGCAACAAGTGACAAGAAAAATGCAAGAAATGACAATCAAACTAGCTTCAATAAGGAAACCTTGTAGAATAAATGTACCTGATAGCTGGTAAGATGAAAAGGAGAGCCTGATGAAATTGATACAACGTATGATGAGAAGTATTGGTATTGGAAGCTTTGCTTTCTTGCTGTTCAAATTAGTTTCACAAACCCATGAGATCACGAGAAATGAGATTCTTTTTGTCTTCTTTCTCTCGGCTTTTATTGGCGTAGTATCGCTGATCGAGCGAATTGAGAAGCTTAATTATCTTCAGATTATACTGCTGCATTTTATTAGTACGTATGCCTTTAGTTATTTCTTGTTGGTGCTGTTAAATGGAAGAGTTTCTGTTCATCTTGAGAGGTACACGCTAACCTTTGTGAGTATCTATTTCATTGTGTGGCTTTGTTTGATCATCAGGAACTTTTTACGAGCCCGATTGTTAAATAAACGAATCCAAATAATCAATACACGGCATTCAGGAATTTCAGGAAAGAAAGAAGAATAAAACGTGGAACATCTACAAAATTATCTCATTGTGTTAGTATTGATTCTCTTTTTTTTACAGAGATTACTTAAAGAAAGAGCAATCAAAGACACGATGAAAAGTGAAATCATCATTGTATTAGTTGGACTTTATTTAATCATAAGCAACTGGCAAGAAATCATTAAGACTAACCATACACTTATTCTTATTGTTTTGTCTGTTTTGCTGGGATTCATCTTTGGCGTGTTACGTGCCCAAACTGTAAAAATCTATCAAAGACAAAGTGACCAGCAATGGGTAAAAAAGGGAACTTGGCTGACCGTTCTTGTATTTATCATAGGGGTCATCATCAATCGTGTCAGCGTATTGCCTTTTGGTGAAAGCGTACCTGCAGTTGCTGAAACTTTGCATATCGGTGTCTCATTATTAGGTGCCAAAGCAGTTTATCTGAAAAAAGTATAAACCAATCAGCGCATAAACAATACCAATTAGTCGCATTTTTTTCTTATTCGGCGGTACCTAGTGACAATTTTTTTGAATCATTCTTTTATAAATGGAATAAGACCTCTCTTCAACAAGGAGAGCATGTGAAAAGATAACAGTATGAAACATCAAGAAAGTAAGAAGACTTCAAAAATGATAAGAAATACCAAGACAATTTTTTGCCGTATCTGTTCTCTACTTATCTTATTTCAAATTTTTGGTGCAGCTCATTGTTTGAAGGTGCTTGAATCTTGTTTCTGCGTTTTTATATCCCCTAAAACAGGTTATATTATTCTTTCTAGGAATTTTACATGCTCTTGTTTTCCCTTGTTACTACAGCCTTTTTTGACAAATAACAAAAATCATACTATGATATGTTACGCGGATATTAGGGGGAGAAAACATGGAGAAACCGATTGAACAAGCGTTAAATGATTGTCTGTTTTTTAGTGTGAAAAAATTAGATCGCCTGTTGAATAAAATGGCAGATGAAGCATTTAAGAAAACGGGTTTGACACCGACATATGGGTTTATTTTATTAATTTTAAAAGAAAAAGATGGGTTACCACAAAAGGATATCGCCCAATTACTTTGTTCTGCACCTTCAACGATTGCTCGTTTTGTCGAAAAATTGGAATACAAAGGCTATATCAAAACAGTCAGTGATGGACGCTTGTCATTAGTTTATCTGACGGATCAAGGACAGGAATTTGTAAAAGAAATCGATAGTAGTTGGGAAGAACTACATCATGCATATCAAGAGATTCTAGGATCTGCGGAAAGTGAAGGTTTATCTAAAGCAATCAATTCAGCCACTGAAAAACTACAAAAAAAATAAATTTTTTTAATCTCGTTAGTTGTATGCGCAACTAATTATGTGTTTTAATAAACGAAGAGAACTGAATGGAGGAATCACCATGGCAAATTTTAACGAAACAATCACTTTTCCTTCTGGTGTGACATTACCTAACCGTTTGATGATGGCACCTATGACCACCCAGTTAAGTTTTTATAATGGTGTGATTACGGAAGATGAGATCACGTATTACCAAGAACGTTCGAAGGGACTAGGCGCTGTTATTACAGGGGCTGCGAATGTGCAAGATATAGGAAAAGGCTGGCCCGGTGAACTTAGCATAGCGCATGATGAAATGATACCTAGGCTCAGTGACTTGGCAAAGGCAATCAAAGAAAATGGGGCAAAAGCGATCGTACAAATCTTCCATGGCGGACGTATGACGAGTCGAGCAACGTTATCAGGCGAACAAACTGTTTCGGCTAGCGCAATCCCTGCAGAACGACCTAATGCGGAAACACCACGTGCCTTGTCAGAAGACGAAATCTTAGAAACAATCAAGGCTTTTGGTGAAGCAACTAGAAGAGCGATCGAAGCTGGATTTGATGGTGTAGAATTACACGGTGCTAATACGTATTTGATCCAACAATTCTTTTCGCCACATTCTAATCGTCGTGAAGATCAATGGGGCGGAAGCTTAGAAAATCGCTATCGCTTTATTGATGAAGTAGTGAAAAGTGTGTTTCAAGCTGTCGAAACATACGCAACAGAGCCTTTTATCGTAGGCTATCGCTTTTCACCAGAAGAATTTGAAACGCCTGGTATCCGTTTTGAAGATACCATATGGCTAATGGAAAAATTACGTGAAACAAAATTGGATTACCTTCATGTTTCATTAAGTACGTATGATCGTGTTGCTCGTTCTGAGCAATACAATGAGCAATCGATGCTTCACTATCTCCATGAAACATTGCAAGGAAAAATACCATTAGTGGGTGTAGGGAATGTCCGTAATCGCCAAGATGTTGAAGCGGTTTTATCTGATGCAGAGCTTGTCGCAGTTGGACAGCAACTATTAGTTGATCCCGAATGGGCGGTCAAATTAATGGAAAATCGCGATACAGAACTTGTGACCAAACCATTTGCAAAAGCATATCAAGAACTCTATTTACCTAATCCATTGTATAATTTTTTACAGATCCGTTATCAATCAAATACTAATAGATAAGTGAAGATCTATTAGTAAAGAAAGAAGAGAGAACAATGAAAGTATTGATCGTCTTAACGAATGTGGAAAAATATAAAGGAACCGACCGTCCAACAGGTCTGTGGCTGAGTGAGCTGACTCATTTTTACGATGCTTTAGTTAAAAATAATATCTCAGCTGATTTTGTCAGTCCTAAAGGTGGGTATGTTCCTTTGGAGCCGAAGAGTCTGGAAGCGATGGATGAAATCGATTGGACGTATTATCAGGACGAAGATTTCCGTAACCGAGCGTTAGGAAGCACCTTGAGTCCAGCTGAAGTCGACCCAAACGAGTATCGTGCGATTTATTATACCGGTGGACACGGAACTATGTGGGACTTTCCTGAAGCAACGGATCTTGGAAAAATTGCTTCATCGATCTACCAGAATGACGGAATCGTTTCAGCTGTTTGTCATGGTGTAGTTGGGTTGCTTCCTGTAGTTGACGTTTCTGGTCAACCGATTTTAGCGGGGAAAACGGTCACTGGTTTTAGTAACGAAGAAGAAACAGCGAATGGAACAACGGACAAAGTACCTTTTCTAACAGAAGATGCCTTGAAAGAAAAAGGAGCAAACTATCAAGCAGGACCAGCTTTTACAGCGGTCGTACATGCAGATGGACAGTTGTTGACCGGACAGAATCCTCAATCTGCCCATCAATTAGGAATCAAAGTCGTTGAATCTTTGAAGAAATAAGTTGTTAAGGGAAAAAGTTAAGCAAAAAACGAAAATAAACAGTTCCGACGTAGAGGTTGAGACAAAAGTGTTTAGCATCAAGAAATAAGAAGGAATTTCCGAAAATTGACAAGAAACACAAAAACTAGTTTTTGATGTTGATTGTTACCTACTTGGTGCTCCTCAAGTTTTTGGTAAATTTCGGCAAATTTTCCGAAGATGCTGCTTTTGTCTCACCGTGAACAAGAGGTCGTGAAAAGAGTGTTTTGACCTGAGCGCTCACCAAGTAAAAACTGCGACGAGTAATCGCAGGAGCATTAAGGATGGAAATCTCGAAACAGCTTCCCATGTTTTGAGATTTTTTGACTTATCGCCGAAGGTCAGCTCTTTGAACACCGTTTATTCGTTTTTAGAGATACTAGAAGAGACTGAGACAAGTTTTGTCCCAGTCTCAATAAACAATCCAATTTAACAATAGAAGAAAACTTTATAAAGTAGAGGGTGGAATCTGAAACGTCCTCCAAAATTTAGATTTTTTAGTCTAACTGTTTGGAGTCGCTTCAGATTTTGCCCTCTTTGAGTACATTTTTTGAAACATTAACGGTTACATGATACTCTTCAAATAGGCTATTGGAAAAGAGGGAAATGGATGAGGATCGTGATCATTGGTGGTTCTTTTGCGGGGATCTATGCAGCAATTTCTTTGCGAAAAAGTTGTCCTGACAGTGAAATCATACTTTTGGAAAAACAAGACAAGATTGGGTTTATACCGAGTGGACTCAATTTACTGTTAAAAAAGCAACTCACAAGTAAAGAGCAACTTTATTGGTTGACTAAGGAAGAATTGCAAGCGCTATACGCAATTGATGTGCAAGTACGCACGGAAGTCGTTTCACTTGAAATAGCCACGAAGACAGTGTTTATCCAAAATGGGCGTCAGCTTACTTTTGATACGTTAGTGATTGCAACGGGTTCGAGTCAGCAATTCAAAAATGGAAACAAAAGTACGCAGATCCGTTCTGTTAAAGATATCCACTTAAAAGAATCTTTGGAACAAAGTCTTGCGAAGGCACAAAAGATTGCTGTGATTGGTGCGGGACAAGTAGGACTTGAATTAGCAGAAGGGTTATATCATCAGCAAAAAGAAATCCATCTCTATGAAAGTCGACCAACATTGTTGTTCCGTTATTTCGATCCCGAAATGGTTCAACCGTTAACACATGAGTTATTGCAACGGCATATCCAATTGTTTTTGAATGAACAAGTGCAAACGCTCGAAGAAAACGAGCAAGTGGTCGTAGTGACGGATCAAAAAACAGAAAGCTATGATTTAGTTCTGCTAGCGAATCACACGCGTCCAGACCATCATCTCTGGCAAGATCAGTTGAAGCTAAATGAAGATGGTACGATTTGGGTCGATGAGTATTTGCAGACGTCAGCGAAGGATATTTATGCAATCGGTGATGCGATCCAAGTGACGTTCCAACCGACTCAAGAAAAAATGTATGTCTCTTTGGTCAATAATGCACTACGTACGGCACAAGTGGTCAGTCAAACGATTAGTGGCAAACGTACGAAAGATCCGGGAACCTACCGAGCAATTGGAAATCATTGGTTTGGTTATTTTCTGGGAAGTGTCGGGCTTACGGAAGAAGAAAGTATTTTTTATCCGCAGACTGTCCGTAAAACATATTTGCTTGCCCGCTTAGCTGCGACCAATAGTGAAACGGCGAAAATCAAAGTGATGTGCAATGAAAAGGGACAATTACTTGGTGCGCAGTTGCAAAGTCGAGAGGAGATATTCGATTTATTGGATCGATTCACTCTCGCTATCGAGGAAGGCTGGACGTTAGAGAAATTATTCGAACGGGAGTTATTCTTCCAGCCAGAATATCGGTTGCCGCTTCAATTGATAAAGGTGGTTGATACGCTCGATGAAGATTGAACAATTACTAGAGAAAAAAGAGCAGTTGCAAGTGTTGATTCTTAGGGAAATGGTGTTGCATGGTGGAACTGTAGGAACGAATCAATTAAGGGAACAAGTCAATCTTTCTAAAACATCATTTGATCAATATATAGCAGAAATCCCAATGATCGGTAGGATGATGGGGAAGAAAGTAGCAATCAAAAGAAATGAATTTCAAGTCACATTAGAGTTGGCTGAAGATGTCAGCTTAGAAAAAATCATTCTATTCTTAGTTCAACAAAGCTTGAAATTCAATCTGCTTGTTTATTTATTAGAACATCACCAAGCATCGATCGTTCGTCTAGCGACAGCTTTTAATATCAGCGAATCTTCTGTCTTTCGTAAGATCAAAGAATTGAATCAGTTACTGCAAGAATTTTCTCTACAAATCAAAAATGGCCAACTCTATGGCGAGGAATTGCAAGTTCGTTATTTCTACTATGTGTTATTCCAATTTATCTCTGAATCACAACGTCCCCTTTTCTTACAACAGACGCCTGATAAAGCGCCACTTATTTTAGGATTGGAACGAGCCTTAGAAACGACATTCTCTCAAGAGTCATCTAGTAAAATCGCCTGCTGGCTGGGGATCACTCGTAAACGGCTATTGAGTGAAAAAACGACGTTTGCTACATTGAAAGAAAAGAAAATACTTTACCAAAAGGATCGTTTGTATCAAGCACTTGATCCGGTCATTTCACTTTATTTAAGTCGGACAGCTGCTGAGATCAGTGGCTATGAGCCTTTGATGTTTTACAGTTTTTTTGTCTCGTTTGCTGTGTTATCAGAAGAACATTTTTATCAATATGATTTAACCCGAAGCAAAAAATTACCAACAGCTGTATTAGATACGTACATTAGAGAAACGATGTTGTGGCACTATCGTCCACGAAAGTTGAAGATCAAGGAAGAAAAAGCAGTCGGTTATCAATTAGCTCAAATCGATAATGAGTTTTATTTTTTTCGAGGAGTCATGATGATCTATGAGCCAGAACATCTCTTGCAACAACAGAAAAAGATGTTAGGCCGCTCCCTTAGTCAATTACTCGAACGATTGAAAGAAACAACGCTGACACAACTACCTGCTAAACAAGGTGAAGAAGCTGCTTTAAGTTATCTCATGATTCAGTATGCCAATATTCTTATGATGATCGATTTTTATATTGCGAAATCGGTCACTATCGGAATCGATATTGAAACATTACCGATTTATCGAGTGGCATTTCAACAATTTTTGTTAAGAGAGTTAAAAGGAATCAGTGGGATTGAGATTGAAAATCGACGACAAGGAAAAAAGTATGATTTAGTGATCACATTTAATCAAGAAGATCCTCATCAAAATTATTATTATTTATCAGAGTTTGCTTCAAGCTATGATATCGCAAGGTTAAAGCAAAAAATCGAAGAAGAAAAAAAAGCAAAAAATTAAAAACTGTCAAAAAAACAGAAAATAAATGTTTTTTTGGCAGTTTCTAAAAAATGAAACGGTGTAAGATAAAGATAAATTTAGAAAGCGTTTGCAGATAATGGAGGAGATCAGAATGACAGAATCAACATACATCATGGCGATTGACCAAGGAACGACAAGTTCACGAGCAATTATTTATGACAAAAAAGGTAGACATATCGGTAGTTCACAAAAAGAATTCACGCAATATTTTCCTAAAGAGAGCTGGGTGGAACATGATGCGAATGAAATCTGGAACTCCGTACAGTCGGTCATTGCAGGGGCATTCATTGAATCTGGGATCAAACCGAATCAAATTGCAGGCATCGGGATCACTAACCAACGTGAAACGACGGTGATCTGGGAAAAAGATACTGGACGTCCGATTTATCATGCTGTGGTATGGCAATCTCGTCAATCCGCATCAATTGCTGATAATTTAAAAAAGGAAGGCTACCAAGACTTTTTCCATAAAAAAACAGGTTTAGTGATTGATGCCTATTTTTCTGCTACAAAAATACGTTGGATTCTTGACCATGTAGAGGGAGCGCAAGAACGTGCTGAAAAAGGCGAATTGCTTTTTGGTACGATCGATTCATGGCTGGTATGGAAGTTAACAGACGGTCAAGCACATGTGACGGATTATTCCAATGCAAGTCGGACGATGTTGTTTAATATTCACGATCTTGATTGGGATCAGGAAATCCTTGATCTCTTGAACATTCCTCGAGCAATGCTGCCAAAACCGACTTCTAATTCAGAAATTTATGGTTATACACAAGGGTATCATTTCTATGGTAGTGAAGTGCCGATTTCTGGGATGGCTGGTGACCAGCAAGCTGCTTTGTTTGGACAAATGGCTTTTGAACCTGGAATGGTCAAAAATACGTATGGTACAGGATCATTTATCGTCATGAATACTGGGGAAGAACCACAACTATCCAAGAACAATCTATTAACGACGATTGGTTATGGAATCAATAGCAAGGTTTACTATGCACTGGAAGGGAGCATTTTCGTAGCAGGTTCTTCCATCCAATGGTTGCGAGATGGGTTGCAAATGTTACAAAAAGCAAGTGATTCCGAAGAGGCAGCAAAACGTTCCACAAGTGAGGATGAAGTCTATGTCGTGCCAGCATTTGTTGGGTTAGGGGCACCTTATTGGGATCAAGCTGCGAGAGGTTCGATGTTTGGGTTGACACGTGGGACGACCAAAGAAGACATTATCAAAGCAACCTTACAATCGATTGCATACCAAGTAAGAGATATCATTGATACGATGCAAGAAGACACAGGGATCAAAATACCAGTCTTGAAGGTCGATGGTGGCGCAGCGAATAATGAATATTTGATGCAATTTCAGACAGATATTTTAAATATTCCGATCCAACGAGCAGAAAATCTGGAAACTACGGCATTAGGTGCGGCATTTCTAGCTGGTTTAGCGGTTGGTTTTTGGAAAGATACAGATGAAATCAGAGAATTTTATGAAGCGGGCAAGATGTTTGAAGTAGAGATGCCTGAAGAGCGTAGAGAAAAATTATATGGCGGTTGGAAAAAAGCGGTAGTAGCAACACAAGCATTTGAGTAAAGGGAGGGAATGTCATGTTTTCAAGAGGAACAAGACAAGAAAGTATTGAAAAAATGCAACACGAAAAGTTGGATCTGCTGATTATTGGTGGCGGTATCACAGGGGCTGGTGTGGCGCTTCAAGCCGCAGCATCAGGAATCAAAACGGGGCTAATCGAAATGCAAGACTTTGCAGAAGGTACTTCTTCACGCTCCACAAAATTAGTACACGGAGGGATTCGTTATCTTAAAACTTTTGACGTCGAAGTTGTAGCAGATACTGTAGGCGAACGAGCGGTGGTCCAAGGCATTGCACCGCACATTCCAAAACCTGATCCAATGTTACTACCGATCTATGAAGATGAGGGGGCAACGACATTTAATATGTTTTCAGTCAAAGTGGCAATGGATCTCTACGATAAATTGGCAAATGTGACTGGAACAAAATATGAAAACTATACGTTGACGCCAGAAGAAGTGTTAGAACGAGAACCATTTTTGAAAAAAGAAGGGTTAAAGGGCGCTGGTGTTTATCTAGATTTTCGGAACAATGATTCACGTTTAGTGATCGATAACATCAAAAAAGCAGCAGAAGATGGCGCTTACTTAGTAAGTAAAATGAAAGCGATTGGCTTTTTATATGAAGGAGATCAAATCGTGGGTGTCAAAGCACGTGATCTGCTAACGGATCAAGTCGTGGAGATCCATGCAAAAATAGTAATCAACACAAGTGGTCCATGGGTCGATAAAATCCGTAACTTGAATTTCAAACGTGCGGTATCACCTAAGATGCGACCAACCAAAGGTGTTCATCTAGTCGTAGATGCTAAAAAACTGCCTGTTCCACAACCAACATATTTTGACACGGGCAAACAAGATGGCCGAATGGTTTTTGCCATTCCACGAGAAAATAAAACGTATTTTGGAACGACAGATACGGACTATCAAGGGGACTATACGGATCCAAAAGTAACGCAAGAAGATGTGGACTATTTATTAGATGTCATCAATCATCGTTACCCAGATGCAAACATCACCCTCGCAGATATCGAATCAAGTTGGGCAGGGTTACGCCCATTATTGATCGGTAATTCTGGTTCTGACTATAACGGTGGTGACAACGGCTCTATTTCAGATAAAAGCTTTAGTAAAGTCGTTGATACGGTTACTGAATATAAAGAAAACAAGGCTTCTCGGTTAGAAGTAGAGGATGTATTGAATCATTTAGAAAACAGCCGTGATGAAAAAGCCCCTTCTTCGATTTCTCGAGGCAGCTCGTTAGAACGTGAATCGGATGGTTTGGTGACACTATCAGGCGGGAAGATCACAGACTACCGTAAGATGGCAGAGGGCGCACTAAAATTAATCCGCCAGTTATTGAAAGATGACTACCGGATGTCAGTTAAAGAAATCGATTCGAAACATTATCACGTTTCTGGAGGAGATTTTGATCCAACAAAACTGGAAGAAACTGTGGAAGAATTGACAAAAATCGGAGTTGAATCTGGTTTAGTAGAAGCTGATGCAAAATACATTGCAGATTTTTATGGAACCAATGCGAAAAAGATTTTTGCTTTGGCAAAAGAAATGACACCGTATGAAGGACTAAGTTTAGCTGAATCTGCTCGTTTACGTTATGGGTTAGAAGAAGAAATGGTATTAGCACCAGGCGACTACTTGATTCGCCGCACAAATCACTTGTTGTTTGAACGTGATCAACTTGATGCAATCAAACAACCGATCATTGATGCCATTGCGTCTTACTTCGCTTGGTCAGCAGAAGAGAAGAAGCGTCAAGAAGCTCATTTAGAAGAATTGATCGCAGAGTCGGATCTACGTGAATTGAAGGGGGAAAAATAGATGAGTGCAGAAATGACGCAGATCATGGGAGAATTTATTGGTACGATGATTTTAGTTTTACTTGGTGATGGGGTATGTGCTGCGGTTAACTTGAACAAGAGTAAAGCCCAAGCTTCTGGTTGGATCGTAATTGCTTTTGGTTGGGGACTAGCCGTTACAATGGCTGTCTATATTTCCGGATTTATGGGACCTGCTCATTTGAATCCAGCCGTATCTTTAGCGATGGCGATGACCGGTGCAATTGGCTGGAACCTAGTGATTCCGTTTATTATTGCGCAAATGTTAGGTGCGATCGTCGGAGCTGTTTTAGTATGGTTGACGTATTTACCACATTGGAGTGTGACGAAAGACCAAGGCGCAATTTTAGGTACATTTGCGACAGGTCCTGCCATTCGAAATTATCCAGCGAACTTTATCACCGAGTTGATCGGTACCTTCGTTTTAGTACTAGGATTATTAGCGTTTGGACAAAACTCATTTGCCGATGGTACGAATGTCTTTGCTGTCGGAGGTTTGATCTTAGCAATCGGTCTTTCCCTAGGTGGACCAACTGGCTATGCGATCAACCCAGCTCGTGACCTAGGTCCACGTCTGACCCATGCGATTCTGCCAATTGCAAACAAAGGAAACTCAGACTGGGGCTATTCATGGATACCAGTAGTAGCGCCAATGGTCGGAGCTGTCGTGGCTGTGGGCATGTACATGTTGATGGTATAAAAAAGCGATAAAGTGTGTTATTCCTTAATAAATAATATAGAAAACGGTAAAATAGGTCTTCTATTTTACCGTTTTTTAGCACTTGACAAAGAGCAGCGCTTTAAAAAATGGGTTATTGAAGATCGCAAAATCAACGGGGTGCTTTGCTGACAACCAGAAAATTTTTTTAGATTTGTTCATGGGTCTTGATTGAACTAACCAGAGTGAAATAAAGGGCTTTCGTTATTGATTGACAGTGACAGCTAAACTTGCTATAGTGAATTTAAAAATAAATAAAACCTAGATGAATGAGGTATTTTGATGAGTGTAGCAGGTATCTAACGTAGTAAGTTGAATAGCCAATAGAGCCGTAAGCTTATTTGGCATGCTTATAGATGATACCTGTCATTTCATAACCAACAATTCTATTAATGAGGGATGGGGCGCGTCTTATTTGAGATGTTCCTCATCTTTTTATTTTTCCTAGGTCTTATTTATTTTAGGACAGGTATCTCTTCAAAAAAGGAGAGAATATGAAACAAACAATCGATAAATTACAATTTAATCAAATCAAAGAAGAAGTGAAAAAACGAGCTATTGGACAATATAGCAAAAAGCGTATCGAAGAAATGACCCCGCAAACTAATCTACAGACAGTCAAAAATCGCCAAGAAGAAACAAAAGAAGCGCGACAAATCTTAGAAAGTCAGCAACACGTTCCCTTTATGGGATTGACACGGATTGATGCGTTGACTTCCCAAGTGAAAAAAGGCTTTTTACTGACACCAACTGAATTGATCGAGTATGCAGATTTTTTAAGAAGTAGTCGAATGATCCGGCGTTTTTTTGAAAAAAATCAATATCAAACACCCTTATTACATGTGTATAGTAAGAATATGCCTGATTTGTCGATGGTCGAAGAGTTGATCTATCAACAAATCAAGAACCAAAAAGTGAGTGATGAAGCCTCACGAAATTTACGAAAAGTACGAAAACAATTACAACTAACAGAAAAAGAAATCCAGGATCGTCTTTTAAAGTTTCTAAGACATCCGCATAACAAAGAAATGATCCAAGAAGCAATGATTGTTCAAAAAGGCGATCACTATACGATCCCAATCAAAGCTAGTTATAAAAACAAAGTGCCAGGCACGATTATTGAACAGTCAAATAAAGGGACGACCGTCTTTATTGAACCAACGGCTGTGGAAAAAGCGAGTATGAATTATCAATTGTTAAAAGCAGAAGAAATAGCAGAAGAATATCAAGTTTTAGCTTATTTGACTGGTGCTTTAGCAGAACAAGAACAAGCAATCGATTTGATTATCGAAACGATTACTAGATTAGATATCATTTTCGCCAGAGGGAAGTATAGTCGAGAAATCCATGGTGTGACACCACGGATCAATCAATCAGAATACATCAAGATCAAACAAGGAAGGCATCCACTGATCCAAGGGAAGGCTGTTCCGTTAGACTTTGAACTTGGTAATGACTATCGAGGATTAGTGATCACTGGAGCGAATGCAGGTGGTAAGACCGTCGTATTAAAGACAGTGGGGTTATTGACGTTGATGGCGATGTTTGGTTTACAGGTTCCGGCAGCCGAAGGAACAGAGCTAGCTGTTTTCGATGAGATTTTTGTGGATATTGGCGATCAGCAAACGATCGAGAATGCGTTAAGTACGTTTTCTGGTCATATGCAAAATATTGCCGAGATGTTACGCAAGGTGAGCAGAAATACCCTTGTATTACTTGATGAGATCGGCAGTGGCACAGAACCTAATGAAGGAGCGGCGCTAGCAGTTGCTATCATGGAAGCCATGTATGAACAAGGGGCATTGATCGTTGCAACTACTCATTATGGCGAAATCAAAAAATTTGCGAATGATCATGAAGATTTTATTCCAGCCGCAATGGCATTTGATAAAGAAGCATTGAAACCTAAATACCTTCTTCAAGTGGGGGAAACAGGAGAAAGCCAAGCGCTATGGATCGCTCAAAAAATGAACATGTCGCAAACCTTGATCGAACAAGCCCAATATTATATCCAGCATAAAGCTTATCAGACAACCAAAAAAGTGTTTCAGACAACGAAAGTAAACGTGCCTAGGACGAAGACACAAGTGCAGCAATTTTCGAAAGGGGATCGGGTATATTCTGCGGTCCACCAACAAGAAGCCTTAGTTTATGAAGATACAGCAGAAGAAACGGTTACGATTTTCTTGGATAAAGAGTTAATCAAGGTCCCACGAAAACGTCTCACGTTAAAGATGTCAGCAGAAAAGTTATATCCAGTCGGTTATGAATTAGACCATTTGTTTACAGACTTTCAAACTAGAAAATGGCAAAGAGATCTAGCGCGAGGATCGAAAAAAGCGCATAAAAAATTAGCCAAAGAAGCTAAAGAACGACGAGAAAAAAGAGACTAGGGGTTAAATGAAGACATTGTTTTAAAGAGGAATAGCCAATAGCTCTCGTCTTTTTTCGACAGTCGTTCCAGTAGTTTTTACGATCCAAGTATGTGAATAGCTAAATTGGAGTGTTACTCATGACTTTAGACAACGGGAAAAAATTGGCACTTGTACCGATTTAGGTTAAAATGGAACAAAGTTTATTTGGGGAGATGTCATGGATGAAACTGACTTCGAATTGGCGAAAAGAAATAGGAACGATCCCTAATCTCTTATCAATTTTTCGTGTGATCCTTTTGCCGTTTTATTTTTACTTTGTTTTAGAGCAATCGTTTATGCTTGCCGGTATCTTGATTGCTCTATCAGGAATCACTGACTTTTTAGATGGATTTATTGCTCGTAAGTTCAACCAAATCACGGAATTGGGGAAATTATTAGATCCAGTGGCAGATAAGTTGACGCAACTGGTCTTGATCCTTTCCATGGCTTGGTATCGACCAATGATTTGGTGGATATTCGGTTTGTTTCTGATCAAAGAAGGGTTCATGTTTTTTGCTGGTATCATTGGATTGAGAAAAAATGTGAAATTAGATGGAGCAAAATGGTATGGGAAATTAGCAACTGCGGTCATTTACGCAGGCATGGTGCTTTTACTGTTGTTTCCCGAACTTCCTGCGATCTGGGTCAATTGGATCTTTGGATTGATCACTTATAGCTTGCTTCAATCCTTCATTTTGTATATCCGTGAATATCATAAACTATTGAATTAAGAGAGTAATGTCTCAAATACAAATAAAAGAACTCAAACCAAGGAAGTGGTTTGAGTTCTTTTACTTGATGAGGGGATGGATTTCCGCTCATTGTTTTAGATTCTGTAGGAGAACCTTGCTTAACTCTCGAAGCTAGTAGTCTTAAGGTTTGATATAAGCATAGCCTTTTTCTTGTAATTCAATGAGGTCTAAAATACCAGCTGGTACCACGATGACTTTTTCAGGCAAGGATTCTGTACTGATGTGATTGCCACGTAGCGCATTAGCACAAGCGTGGAAGGTAACCCCTAAAGCAAGAAATTCTTCATTTGCTGGATCAAGGTAGCCGGTGATGCCTTCACCGTTGACACTAACCACAATTGTCGTTTCAGGAGCGATTTTCAATAGGTTCTTGACGTTATTCATCGTTTCATGCCACTTTCTCGTTTCATCGATATGAAAAACAACTTTCATTTGAGTCTCTCCTTATTTTTTGATGATCAAGTTGATTGCTTGTTCCATTTTTTTGGCTTGCTCTTCTGCGCTGTTTTCTGGATGCTCCAAACAGTCTTTTAAGTTTTCTGCCACGATCATTCCCATGACACGATCAATGCTAGAACGAACGGCACTTAATTGTGTGATAATTGCCATACAGTCTTTCTCTTCTTCAATCATCTTTTGGATGCCGCGAATTTGTCCTTCTGTTCGTTTTAGTCGATTGATGATGTTCTTGTCATTGATTTCCATTTGAAAACCTCCTTTATGCTTCTAGTGAGATGATACCCTATGCGGGTATATTTTGTAAATAATTATGTCGATTTAAAAAAGCTAGAATTTGAATAGTTGACAATTCTCTCTTTTTTGTGTTGAATATACCCCATAAGGTATTTACAAAAAATAAAAAAGGTGGAAATCAAGATGTCACTATTTCAAACAGTCAAATCAATCTCAACAGCGGAATTAAAAGAAAAATTGAATGGTTCTATTCAGTTGATCGATGTAAGAACACCAGCAGAATACCGAGGGGGGCATATCAGACAAGCGAAAAATATTCCACTTCAGCGTATTCTAAGTTTTAAAGGAAAACAAGAAGCGCCTGTCTATGTCATCTGTCAATCGGGAATGCGGAGCAAACAAGCTACGAAAGAGTTGAAGAAAATGGGGTATGATGTTATCAATGTACGTGGTGGAATGAATCAATGGTTTGAACCAACAGTAGGAGGGAAATAAATGAAAATTGTTATTGTCGGCGGGGTAGCAGGAGGGATGTCTGCTGCTACTAGATTACGTCGTTTAAAAGAAGATGCTGAAATCGTCGTGTTTGAAAAAGGACCGTATGTCTCATTTGCCAATTGCGGGTTACCTTATTATCTCTCTGGTGAGATCAGTGAGAGAGAGAATCTTTTGGTACAAACACCAGAATCATTGGCTGCTCGTTTTCAATTAGATGTGCGTCCCAATCATGAAGTCACAGCCGTTTATCCAGATGAAAAGAAAGTTGAAGTTTTATCTGACGGGAAAAAATGGCAGGAAAGTTATGATGTATTGCTTCTTTCCCCAGGGGCAAAGCCAGTTAAACCAGCTATTTCAGGATTAGCAGAAGCCAAAAATGTTTATACTGTTAGAAATGTACCGGATATTGATTTGGTAATGACTGCTCTTGAAGAACAACCCAAAAAAGCTGTCGTAGTAGGGGCAGGCTTTATCGGATTGGAAATGGCAGAGAATTTAAAAAAACGTGGACTGGCAGTTTCAATTGTAGAACTGGCACCACATGTCCTGCCTTCTTTAGATGAAGAAATGGCGGTGCATATCCAAAATGAACTCATTAAACAAGGCGTCCATGTCCAAACAAAACGTTCTGTCACTGCTTTTGAACATGGTGGCAAGCAGTTACGATTAGATGATGGCACAACGATCGATTCTGATTTAACGATCCTCTCAGTAGGCGTTCAGCCAGACAGTACATTGGCAAAAATGGCTGGACTTGAAACAGGGCTGCGTGGTGGGATCGTAGTCAATGAACACTACCAAACAAGTGATCCTTCCATCTATGCGGTGGGAGATGCCATCGTTGTCAAACAACAAATTACAGGTGCCGATGCGTTGATTTCTCTTGCTTCTCCTGCTAACCGTCAAGGGCGACAAGCAGCAGATAATATAGCGGGAATCGTTCGTAACAATCGAGGAAGTCTTGGTACGTCAATTGTGCGGGTCTTTGACCTTGCTGCCGCTTCTACTGGATTAACAGAAAGAATGGCCCAACAAGCCAACTTACCTTTCTCAGTAGTCCATGTTTCTGGGAAAGACCATGCTAGTTACTATCCTGAAGCTACAGATATTTTGTTAAAACTGATCTTTCATCCTAAGACAGGTGAAATCTATGGTGCACAAGGAGTGGGTGCCAAAGGTGTTGATAAACGAATCGATAGTTTAGCCACAGCCATCAAAGGACAACTAACGATTTTTGATTTACCGGAATTAGAATTTACCTATGCGCCACCTTTTGGTTCTGCGAAAGATCCAGTGAACATGTTGGGATATGTGGCCATGAATGTCGCAGAAGGGCTAAGCGAGACAATCCAATGGCATGAATTGCCAGAAGCACTTGCACAAGGAAAAATCTTACTCGATGTTCGTAATGAAGGCGAGTTGCAAAACGGTGCTTTTAAAGATGCGCTGAATATTCCTTTAAATGATTTACGCTGTCGATTGGCGGAATTAGACCATGAGAAAGAATACATTGTCAGCTGTCATAGTGGACTGCGTAGTTACTTAGCAGAACGTATCTTGAAACAAGCAGGCTTTCATGTCCAAAATCTCGATGGCGCCTTTGCTTTGTATCACGCTGTTCGTCCAGAAGACTTGATTTATCCAGAAAAATAGAGCTTTGCCTTGCATTCTTAGTAAAATGGCGCTAGACTGGTTAGTTCTACTACTTCGAATCAAAGGAGAATGTGTATGATCAACACACGAAATTTAGAAGAAGCCTATCTAGCGTCAGTTTATTGGCAATTACTAGAAAAGCAGGAAGAGTATCAGCAACTATTACAAGAAACCAGTGCGTACGGACGGGATTCGTTACAAACGATGTCCGAAGATATTCGGATCAATTTTGATAGTTATTTAGACAATCTTGATACGTATTCACTGATTGAGATGAAAAATCGCGAAATCGATCAATTGAATCTCAAGATCCAATCAGCTAATGAGACTTTGAAAAAAATCGAACGGCTATTGATGAGTCCCTATTTTGGGAAGATCGAAATTGATTTTTTAGAGGAAGAAGCACAAGGAAAAAACAGTCACGAAGCTTTTTATATTGGGACGGCTAACTTTACCAATGATGAAGATGAAACCTTGGTTTATGATTGGCGTTCGCCGATTGCTTCTCTTTTTTATAACAACGATTTAGGTCAGTCTTCTTATTTAGTGAATCAAAACCAAATCGAGGTAATGATCCATGAGCGACGTCAATTTATCATCAAAAAAGATCAATTGCTCCACTTTTTTGACACCTCGGTAGCAATCCAAGATGATGTCTTACTTGATGCTTTAGAACAAAGTGAGACGTCAGAGATGAAGGCAATCACGGCTACGATCCAATCCGAACAAAATACGATCATCCGAGACACTACAAGCCAAAATATCTTAGTCAATGGCGTTGCAGGCAGTGGGAAAACCTCAACGATCATGCAACGAATTGCTTATTTGCTTTATCAATACCGAAACCAACTTTCTGCGGATGATTTGCTGATTTTGTCACCGAACCATCAATTTATTGATTATATCGGTAAGGTATTACCTTCGTTAGGTGAAAAAAATCCGTTGAATATCACGATGCTTCAGTTGGTGGATCAACTTTTTTTAGGGAATGTTGAGTCAGAAAAAGCTTATTTTCATCGGATTACGCAGACGGATGTGGATGACCAGACAGCAGTTCTCAGAAGTCAGGCATTTATGAAGCAGATCGAGCAAGCGACCTCCTTGTTTACTGAACAGGCTGATTGCTTTTTAGCGATCAAAAAGAAGGAAAAAATCGTGATCTCAAAAGAAGTGATCAAAAAAATCTATGATAGCACGCCCGATTACCCGAATCTAAGAGAAAAACTTCAAGCGACTAAAGACCGATTGTTGCGCTACTGGGAAAAGCAATTGCTGAAACAAGCAGGTAGTGACGCCATTAAAGATCAATTATTATCCTTACCAGAAGAGATGCAACAAAAGTATTTCCAACAGTTGATCACCGATGAATCGCCAGAGAAATTAGTCAGTTATGGCAAACAATTGCTTCAAAGAAAATATCGAACAGTAACGAAACAAATCAAACAGATGGCGTGGGTCGATGAACAATTTTTATTTGAGGAGATTTATCAAAGTTATACTGGGAATAAGTATCAGCGAACAACTCCTTGTACATTAGATGAAGCCGTCGCACGTTTGCATGTACGCCATCTGCTGATCGAAAAAATCACCCAAGTCAAAAAGTTCGTGTTGATCGATGAGGTGCAAGACTATACGAGTGCGCAACTTTTGCTCTTGTTAAACATCTTCCCCAACGCTCGTTTTACACTCGTAGGAGATGAAAATCAGGGGATTTTTAATTCCACGACTTCTTTTGAAGCAATTGAAAGCTATTTTTCAACGGCTGGACGATCTGTGACGAGATATGATTTATTGAATAGTTATCGTTCAAGCGGGGCAATCACGACTCTCTTTACCCAATATTCAGGGGAAAAAGAAAAGATCGCTATTGTTTCCGTTCGTCCTTATGGGGAAGAGCCGAAATTTGTGACTGCAGCGACTTTCGATCAGTGGCTCAGTCAGGTCAATGAACGACAACAGCACACGGGTGAACAATTAACAGTCATTACGTTGGAAGAACAGCAAGCCGCAATGATACAACAAAAAGTAGAGCGGAACAACCAGCTGAACATCCAAGTACGCCCATTGAGTCTTTCTAAAGGACTCGAATTTGATCACGTACTGATTTATCTAACAGCTGAACCGAATACCCCACGTGAAAGAAGGCAAATGTACACGGCTATATCTCGAGCAATGAAAACTGTCGTTATTTCTTTGGTAACAGATCAATAGAGAAAAAAACAAGTTATCTTTAGTGAGACTCGCTAAGATAACTTGTTTTATATTTTTATTATTTTAGTTATTTTAATTTATTAAGAAAACCTTAACGTCAAGATCAAATCTCATACATATTTCAAGAAACAAGCTACTATTAAATAAACAAATTTAAATAAATACAATAAAAGTAAAGTATAAGTAAGGTCTAGTTGGTCATTTTGATGAATTGTTCGTCTAGCTGTCATCATCAAAAAATGTAAAGGTTTTTATAAAAGGGGACTAAATTTATTTTTTAAAGGTGGGAGAAAAATGAATACTCGAATAAAACGTGAAGAAGTAGCAACTCTTTTGATTAAGGATAAGTTTTTTGCCAAAGGAAATCGACGGTTAAAAATCAAGCAATGGATTGTTGCGATTCTAGGATGGTGTGGCGTGATTTTTCCATTTATTTGGGTAACTATTTCGTTTCGGGCTTCAATGAAAGGGAGAGGATTACAATGGCATTCGTTTCCGGAAGAACGAAAAACGTTTTCTTTTTTGTTGCTATTTTTAGCAGTTGCTTTTTTAGGCTTTGTTCTTTTATTCTTATTCATGACTCGTTGGAATAATCGTCGTTACCAGACGATGCTAAGAAGTGAAAAAATGTATGATGAAGAAAAATTAGAAAAGCGTCGAGATATTTTAGAAACGGAATTCAGCATGCGCTTTGGACCTAAGGAAGAGCGTGAAGCGGTTTGCTATTACGTAGTATCAGAAGAGCAAAATCTTGAAAAAGATTTGATCGAAAACCTCTACAAAAACGAGGGGGTCGAACTCTAATGGTCAGAGTCATTCATACAGGTAATGAACTACTGGATTTTGTAGCTACGATCATTTATTTTATCCTTGTTTCTTATCCAATCCTTGGCAGTTTTGCATGGTTTATTGGGGTATTATGCTATTCGTTTTTATTTAAATATAAGCACATTGATTGGGCGGAGATTCCGACAGAGGTCGAACCGTTTATCACGATCATGGTACCGGCCCACAATGAAGAAGTGGTGATTGAAGACACAATCGATTATTTAATGACAAAAATCAATTATGGGAATTATGAAGTGTTAGTGACAGATGATGGTTCAACTGACGAAACCCCAGCAATATTAGCTCGTTTACAAAAAAAATACCCCAAATTACGAGTGATCCGCATTGATAAAAATAAGGGGAAAGCTCACGCATTTGATATTGGGATGGCTTTTGCCAAAGGTCGGTTGATCTTAAGCAATGATGCGGATACGGTACCTGAACCAGATGCTTTGTCAAATTATGTGAATTACTTTATTCGCCCTGGTGGTAGAAATATCTCTGCTGTTACTGCCAATATGGACGTGAAAAATCGTACGTCTTTACTTGGAAAATCCCAGACTGTTGAATTTTCGAGCATCGTAGGGATCATCAAACGAACACAAGCAGGTGTACTTGGCGGTCTTTATGCGTACAGTGGGGCAAATACCATGTATCGAAAAGACGCATTGATCGATGTTGGCGGCTTTCGTCAAGATCGGGCAACAGAAGATATCAGTATTGCGTGGGATCATCAGTTGAATGGCTGGATCTCGGTGTTTGCGCCAACCATCATATTTTTTATGGAAGTTCCAGTAAGTTTGCCGATGCTTTATCGTCAGAGAAAACGTTGGGCAAAAGGGGGGACGGAAGTCTGGTTGACGAATTTTAAAAAAGTCCTCTTCCATCCTTTTGAAAATATCGGCAGGACGTTCATGTTTATTGATCAAACTTTTAGTATTATTTGGTCGTTGTTCTTTTGTATTTCATTTTTCGTTTTTATTATTTTAATGGGTATTTATCTTTATCAAGGAAATTTTGAACAAATCTATCGGACATTGACGATTAGTTTTCTGTTTGTTTGCTTCGAAATGATCTCAGGCATCATTCAACTGATTGCATCTTTGGTGGTAGACGATCAAGGAAGAAAATTGAAATATATGTTATTTGCCCCATTGTATATGTTGTTATTCTGGATGGTCAATGCGATCACCATCATGACAACCTTTATCCCAGCAATCAAAACGATTTTAGGATACGGAAGCGGCACATGGAAAAGTCCAGAACGAAAAAGTGAATGATGCAACTGAAAAGGACTAGCAAACAAGTGACTGTAGCAGAAGACGAAAGCCGTCTTTTACTACAGTCTTTTTGGTTACATAACTAACTAAATGATCTTAAAAAAACAGCTAAACGATCCCTGGAAACCGTTTACTAACTGTTTTTTATAATAACCATTATAATGTTTAATATAAACATAAAGGAGGAGATAATGTGGAATTGTACTATCTGACGGGGTTGTTTTTAATAATTATATTGTTGTATTTGTTGGCAAAAAAATATGATTTTGTCAAACAGCTTTTTTCAAAGATCACGATTACTTTTTTAGCTGTTTATTTGATATGGCGCTTGTTTTATACCATACCAATAGATAGTTCTGTTTCTTTAATATTTGGGATCATTCTTTACATTGCAGAATTTATCGGGTTATTTGTCTACGGTTTTTTTATTTACCTATTTTCGAATAAATTGTCAAATGAACATCTCTATGAGGCCTATGACGAGAGTTTTCAACCAAGTGTTGCGGCGTTTATTTGTACGTATAACGAAAATAGTAAATTAGTGATCGCCACGGCTTTGGCTGTCAAAGCATTACGATATCCCAATAAAAAAATATATATTTGCGATGATGGTCATCGTGAGGAATTAAAAGAGATGGCGGAACGTTTTTCCATCGGTTATTTATCACGAGAGGGCAATGAGCATGCGAAAGCTGGCAACATCAACTATGCACTCTCACAAACGACTAGTGACCTCGTACTACTATTGGATGCAGATTTTATTGTCAAAAAAAATATCATTTTTGAAGCCGTTAATTATTTCAAAAATCCTAAAATGGCACTCGTTCAATATCCTCAAACCTTCTATAATAAAGATCCATTTCAGCTTTTAAGAAATTCCTTTTATAATGAGCAAGAATTATTTATGCGCTTTTTGGAGCCAGCTCTTTCTCGAGAAAATGCCCTGATCCATATCGGGACAAATGCAATTATTAGAAGAAGTGCTTTAGAAGAAATCGGTGGGGTTCCAACGAATAGTATTACAGAAGACATGGCGACAGGGATGTTGTTACAAAATGCCGGCTACGAGACCCTCTTTATCAACAAGGCTTATGCATTGGGAATTACCCCTTATACAGCGAAAGAACTAGCTTCCCAACGCTCGCGTTGGGCACAAGGTACGAAGCAGATTTTTGACCACTTCAAGCCACGAAAGTTAAAAGGGTTGTCATTGATGCAAAAATTATGTTATTACAACTCTTATTTGTATTGGTTTACTTCTTTCCAAAAAATTATTTTTTTATTAGCTCCTACGCTGTTTATGGTTTTTGATATTTTTATTGTAAGAAGTAACAACCATCAATTGTTACTATTCTTTTTACCGCCGTTTGTTATGATCACCTTATCCTTTAGATTATACGTGCCTAAAATAAGAAATCTAACGAGTTCTCACATTTATGATTGCTTTGTGGCACCGATCCACACAGGAGCATTATTAAAAGAATTTTTCAAACCACAAAAGAAATTCAACGTAACGAAAAAAGAAATTGTCGGGAGTAACGCATTTGATTGGCGTACGGTGTTCCCGCATATCGTTCTTTTTTGCTGGATTCTTTTTGCTTGTATCATTGCTCTTTACCGATTGATTCGTGGGGAAGGCTATGAATTTGGTTATATTGTTACGTTAGTATGGTCAGTCTATAATCTTTATGGCTTGTTTTATGCCATCACGATCGGTAAAAACCGAGATATCGAAAGTGACAGTGAAGCATTAAGTATTACAGTCAATCGTCAGTTATCCTATGATTCGAAAATTTTTGAGATGTATCAAATGAGTTTTAATGGCTTTCGGATCAGAACTGGTGGGGAATCATTCATTCCGGGAGAAAACTATATGTTTGTTGATCAACAACAAGGGTTGCAGATTACTTCAGTGTGTCGAGAAACACAGGAAGCTTACACCACTTTCTCATTTGAAGATTTGACCCCACAATCAGCGGAAGAACTAGCGAGTTATTATAGTGACCAGCTGAATGCTGCCAAACAACTAGAATTTGATATGGAAGATGATTTAGTAGAAAGCTAAAAAAGAAGAATCACTCGCTTTTCAAAAAAGGCGAATGATTCTTTTTTCATTTTTTATCAGCTATTCAAGACTTCTCCACGGGCTCGACATGTACATCTGTTTCGTGGACTTGGAATTGTTCAAATAAAGTGTGTTCGATCAAATCAGAAATATCATGACTTTCTTTGACAGTCAAATTAGGGTCCATGGTAACAGTGATATCTACATAGGTATTTGAACCATAAGTACGCCCTTTGATACTCTTCACGCTTTGGACTTCAGGGATATTATTGACCGCTTGTTTGTAGCGCTCTAATTTTTGTTGGTCAAAGCCATCAGATAAAGAAAAGGAGCTTTCTTTAAAGATGTCAATCGCTGTTTTTAAAATCAATAAACCCACAACGATTGCAGCGGCACTGTCCAACCAACCCAAATTGAAGGAGGCCGCAAACACTGCCACGGCTGTACCGATACTTGTCCACGCGTCACTAAGATTGTCTTTCGCAGCAGCTAGTAAACCAGGACTGTTGACTTTTGTGGCTAGTTTTTTATTAAAGAGATAAACCCCGTACATGATCAGCGCTGAGACAATCCCAACAATGGCTGCGGTCATATCAGGTGATTCCATTTTTTTGTCAGTAATCGAGAGAATCGAAGAGTACAAGACTTCCAGACCAACCAATAACATAATAAACGAAGTGATTAAACTCGCAATATTTTCGGCTTTCCAGTGACCATAACGGTGTTCAGTGTCCGCAGGTTTGCGTGAGATTCTCAAACCAATCAATACAGCAACCGAAGCTAGGATATCCGTAAAATTGTTTAAGCCATCGGCTCTTAACGCTTCAGAATTTGCGAGATTCCCGATAGTCAACTTCAGTATCGAGACTACGATATAAGCGACAATACTGATGATTGCACCTAATTCTGCTTGTTTCAATTCTTTATATCTGTCTTTGTTCACACATTTTCACTCCAACATAAAGTATTTTATTATCTTATAATATTTTCGAATAAAATCATTAAAAGTGTGGAAAATATAATGGTTTTGGATAGGCGAAATTTGGAACTATCCCGAGCTTAACTGAATCGATAGGAGCAGCGAATCAAAAGGGATCAGCTATGATGACACCTGCAGTAGATTCAGAAATCAGCTAAAAACAAAAAGCAGGAAAGTCATCTGATGCGTATGCTTTGAGCTTTAAATTTAACCGTGTTAGGGTAGATTTGTACCGAATAAGAAGGAGGAAAGAGACACATGGCAAAAAGAGATTTACCAAAAGTCGAAACTCGTCTTTATATCAATGGCAAATGGCAGACAGGAACAGAAGGTACCTTCGAGGTGATCAACCCTGCAACAGGTGAAACCTTAGCGAATGTTCAAAAAGGTGGAGAAAGTGAAACCCACGAAGCAATCAAAGCCGCTAAGAAAGCATTTGAAGAGTGGTCAAAAACTTCTCCTGCTCAACGGGCAAAATTAATGAACAAGCTGGCAGATCTAGTGGAAGAAGACAGTGAACGTTTAGCTACGATCATGACGATGGAACAAGGAAAGCCACTCAAACAAGCTGCTTCAGAAATCAACACGAATGTTGAAAATTTGCGGTGGAATGCTGCCGAAGGTCAAAGGATCTTAGGCGAGATCATTCCTTCTCCGGCAACCAATGAATGGCAAGTACGCAAAGAACCAGTTGGAGTAGTAGGTGCAATCACTCCTTGGAACTTTCCATCCAATATGATTATCCGTAAGATATCTCCAGCAATCGCGGCTGGCTGCACGGTTATCTTAAAACCAGCAAAAGCGACACCGCTTTCTGCATTGGCGTTAATGGAGCTTTTTGATCAAGCTGGCTTTCCTCCAGGAGTCGTCAATATCGTGACTGGAGACTCCTCAACGATCGGTAAAATTCTAACCGAATCAGAAGACGTGCAAAAAATCACTTTCACTGGTTCGACAGAAGTAGGACAAATCTTAAATAAACAAGCAGCATCAACGTTGAAAAAAGTTTCCATGGAACTAGGCGGACATGCGCCGTTGATTATTTTTCCAGATGCAGATTTAGAATTAGCAACGGATCAATTGATCAAAACAAAATTCATCAATAACGGACAAGTATGTACGTCGCCTAATCGAATTTTTCTTCATGAAGCAATCAAAGAAGAAGCTACGAAATTGATCGTCGAAAAAATCAAACAAGTATCCGTTGGTAATGGCTTAGATGATCCAACGACAGGACCTTTGATTAATCAAGAAGGTGTAGAAAAGGTAGAAGAACAAATCAAAGATGCCGTAGATAAAGGAGCCAAGATTTTAGCAGGTGGGCAACGACTGACAGAAGGCGAGTATGCGCATGGCTATTTCTTTGAACCCACTGTTTTGGACGGTGTCACGAAGGAAATGGACATCTTTTATCAAGAAACCTTTGGACCAGTGATTCCGTTGATTGCTTTTAAGGAAGAAGAGGAAGTGATCAAAGACGCCAATGATACCATCTTTGGATTAGCTTCTTACTTCTTCGCAACGAATATCCACACGATCGCGAATGTTAGCCAAAAACTCCAATATGGGATGGTCGGTGTCAATGATACAGCTATTTCAAATTCAGCTACGCCATTTGGCGGGGTCAAGCATTCAGGCTTTGGTCGGGAAAATGGAACTTACGGTGTGGAAGAATATGTAGTAGCGAAGTTTGTGACGATTCGGACAGCTAAATAACTAGCGTATCAAAAAGCAAAAAAATAACCAAAGAAGCTAGATTCTTCCCAGCTAGTTTCTTTGGTTATTTCTACGTTATTTCTGTTGTTCTTGCTTTCGACATTCATGATAGACATGATAGAGATTTAGTTCATATTCTTTTTTGGCATTCGTTACAACAGTATCTAAAATCAACCCAGTAACTAATGAAAGTAAGGCAAGGATCATCAATCCGGTACTTAAAATAGCAGAAGGTACCCGTGTGATAAAGTGAGTCAGCATATACTCTCGGATCACTGGGACGCCGGCAAATAAGCCGAATACAAAAAAGAAAAAGGTCCAGATGCCAAAAAACATCAATGGTTTGTAGTCTTTCCACATTTTAACGATCATCATGATCACTTTGAATCCATCAGAAAATGTATTCAGTTTCGATTCACTGCCTTCTGGACGATCTCGGTAATCGATCGGCAATTCGACCAATTTGAATTTTTTGTCTAAGGCATGGATCGTCAGTTCAGTTTCGATTTGGAATCCGGAACTCATGATCGGGAAACTTTTGACAAAAATACGATTAAATCCTCGATAACCTGTCATGACGTCTCGTATTTTTGTTTTATATAATCGTGTGATTGTGTTTTTTACTAAATTATTCCCAAAATCATGAAACGGACGTTTGTTTTCGTCAAAGTAAGTCCCATTTGAAAGTCGGTCTCCAATTACCATATCCGCTTCACCTGAGCGAAGTTTATCCAGTAATCCATGCACCGCTTCGGCAGGATAGGTATCATCACCATCCACCATGAGATAGTAATCTGCATCAATATCAAAAAACATTTGCCGAATGACATTTCCTTTCCCTTGTCTTGGTTCTTTTTTGACGATTGCCCCACACGCCACGGCAAGTTCATAGGTGGTATCAGTCGAATTGTTGTCATATACGTAAATCTCTGCTTCCGGTAATTCTCGTCTAAAGTCTGCAATGACTGTTGAAATCGTCGCTTCTTCATTATAACAAGGAATCAGAACAGCAATTTTCTCTTGTTGTTCCATTTTTCACTCTCCTTAAATCATAGAAAACAAAATCTCTATTAAGAATACTGTATCAAATTCTTAAATGCTAGTACCTAGAGAGAATTTTCACTTCTTTTTGTTTCTATTGTAAAAAGCCCCGTATAAAACCACTATTTTTATGTTAATGGTGATAGCTGAGGCTTCGCTTTATTAAATCAATTCATTCTTTTTTCTTGAAATTTCTAACACGGTGCCGGTATACGCATCCGCTAAAAATTCGTAGCAAATGATTTCGCCATCTTCCAGGCGGGAAATCCCTCCACGATAAGCTTTGGAATGGATCGCAAATTTTCTAGTCGGTTCTTTTTCAAATGAGATCCAAGACCCCTCGATGGAGCCTTCTTTTAAGAATGATTCTTTGACTTGTTCTAAGACTTGATCGGCTGATAACGTTTTCTTACGTTGATACAAAACCATTGAAGTGATGCCACTGATTAAACCAAGTCCGATACCTATAGCAAGACCGTTTTTAAAATTATTTGACTCACATTCTTCAGAATACATACGTCTTACCTCCTTCTTTGTCCAAAAAGATTATCTTCATTTATTCTACCATACTCTGTGTTTTTCTTAGAAATAAATAACCGCTATCAATTAAAATAAGCTATAATAAATGTGAGTGATTGACTAAGAGTAATACAAATTAGTCAGTCAACTATAAATTTGAGAGGAGCATAGTCTGAATCTTAGGCGAACTTTATTATGGATGAAAAAACATTTCAACGAATCAAAGAGTTAACAGAACTTCAAGGAACAAGTGGTTTTGAACAAGACATTCGTGCGTATATGGAAGCGCACATGGAACCCTTAGTGGACGAATTACAACTAGATGGTTTAGGTGGAATCTTTGGCTTACGCCAACATGAAGAGGCAGATGCCCCACGTGTGATGGTTGCGGCTCATATGGATGAAGTAGGATTTATGCTAACCAAAATCCAGGACAACGGTTTATTCAAAGTTGTACCTTTAGGAGGCTGGAATCCGTATGTGGTTTCTGCTCAACGCTACACATTGAAGACTTCTTCTGGCAAAAATTACCCATGTATTTCTTCTTCTGTTCCACCACATTTATTACGTGGAACAAGCGGCCAAAAATCAGTGGAAGTGACAGATATCTTATTTGATGCTGGTTTTGAATCACGTGAAGAAGCAATGAGCTTTGGCGTATTGCCAGGCGATACGATCGTACCATTCGCTGAAACCATCAAAACGGCTAATGGTAAAAATATTATCAGTAAATCATGGGATAACCGCTATGGTTGTACAATGGTGTTAGAAGCGTTAGAAGCGCTGCAAAATGAAAAACTAGGTCATACATTGATCGCAGGAGCAAACGTGCAAGAAGAAGTTGGTTTACGTGGGTCAAAAGCTTCTGTCAACAAATTCAAACCTGATCTATTCTTTGCAGTCGATTGCTCAGCAGCAGACGATACGGTAACGAAAAAAGGGACATTCGGACATCTAGGTGAAGGAACGTTGATGCGTATCCAAGACCCAGGATTGATCATGTTACCACGCTTGCGTGAATACTTATTAGACGTGGCTGAAACAAACAACATTCCATATCAATACTTTGTCTCAAAAGGCGGCACAGATGCAGGTGCGGCACATACACAAAACGAAGGAATCCCAAGTACGGTGATCGGAGTCGTAGGACGCTACATTCATACACATCAAACAATGTTTAGCATTCGTGACTTTGAAGCAGCAAGAGAGATGTTGATCCAAACATTAAAAGGATTAGACAAATCGACTGTCAATACGATCGTTTACGGAAAATAAGAATATATCCTTTAAACGAAGTGAAACGAGAACCATGGATCGTGGAACAGAGATAAGCGAAGGATAGTATAAATAGTTAAGAAGAGGCTGTGAAAGAAGCGTTTAGCTCCGAGCGAATAAGAGAGGATTTTTTAAAATAGCTCCTCATATTTTAGAAAATCATCGCTTATTGTTGAGGAGTTGCTTCTTGAACGCCGTGAATCAGAGGTCGTGAAAACATCGGGTAGCTCTGATGACAATAAGAAAGAATTTTTTGAAACAGCTTCTCATGTTTTGAAAAATTCAGGCTTATTTCAAGGAGCTGATGTTTGAACACCGTTTATTCGTTTTTAGATATACTAGAAGAGACTGAGACAAGTTTTGTCTCGGCCTCTTCTTGTTTTGTCGTCAGTCAGTAAATACGGGGGAAATCGGTGAATCGTTTTTTTGGTTGAAGCACCTGAATTTTTTGAATACAAAAGTGAGGACTGGTTAGGAGTTGGTGACTTTTAAAGAAAGGTGTATAATTTAAATATAAGAAGAAAAGAGGGACAGCAATGATTATTCCAGAAAACTTAGAAGAATTAGCAGGTTATGTTGAAAAAGGAAACAGTGTCTTTTTCTTTACCGCAGATTGGTGTGGCGATTGTCGCTTTATCAAGCCTCAAATGCCAGAAATAGAAAATGATTTTGCCGCATGGCGTTTTATTGAAGTCGATCGTGACAAATACATAGATGTAGCCGCTGAGTGGAACATTTTTGGAATCCCAAGTTTTGTAGTGATCAAAGACGGTAAAGAATTAGGTCGTCTAGTGAATAAAGATCGGAAAACAAAACAAGAAATCGAGGATTTTTTAAATCGTGTGACGAACGGCTAACATCTGGATATTTGTTAGGAGGGATCAGGATGGAACAAGAATATAAAAATATTTTGGTCGGGATCGATGGAAGTGAGCAAGCATTTTCTGCCTTTAAAAAAGCAGTTGAGGTTGCTCGAAGAAACGACGGAACCGTCTATGTAGCAAATGTGATCGACCAACAATTTTATAATTTCATGGGCTATGTCCCAATAGATCAAACGCTAGTTGACCAACAAACAGAAGCAGCGAAACAAATGATTGAAGACTGCAAAGCTTATGGAAAAACAGTTGACTATCAAAAAATCGAAGGAATCGTTGCTTATGGTTCTGTTAGAGAATCAATGGCAGTCAACTTACCAAAAAAATATGCGATCGATTTGATCATGGTCGGTCAATCAGGATTAAATGCGGTTGAACGATTTATGACAGGTAGTGTTTCCAGCTATGTCATCCGCCGAGCACCATGTGATGTCTTGATTGTCTCTGATGAAGTGGAAAAAACAGAAAATAATTAGTCATGAATCAAGTGAGAGTAGGACAACTGGCTGATGTGTGCTCCAAAAGTTGTACGTGAAGACGACAAGTTTTGCAAGTTTTAGGTGGGCTCACAGCTTGTCCTAGTCTCATTTTTAAAATTCCATGATTAGTTAAGGGGAAAATAAGTATCGTATGCCATGCCAATTAACCCTGAGTTTCAAGTTTTTTTGGTACAATGGCAGAGTCTATAAGAAATGATAGTAAGTAATGGTAGCATTGACACAATCAGGCCTAATAGGGGTGCTGGAATATAACGGAATCATAACGAAAAAGATCAGTCATTGCCAAATTGTGAAACACGCTTCCTCAAAAAGTTTTGTGTTTTGGTGATAGAAAGACCAGATCTGGATAAAGAGCTAACTGGCGAATTTCTTGAAACGACAACGCCTTTTATGGGGTGGGAAAACTAGTCAAAAGGATTTTTTTCCAAATTTTCTTTTTTCTTATTGCTTTTTAAAACGCTTTCTTGTATTATTGTTATAACAATAGAACAATGATGGAGGTGAAAAAATGAAGAAACAGCTTTTCAAAGACAGTGGGAGTTCACCACTATATAGCCAAATCTCGGAAGATCTGCGGTTTAAGATCTCATCGGGAGAATGGGCAGAAGGAGAAAAAATACCTGCTGAGCTTGAACTGTGTGAGATTTATAATGTTAGCCGAATCACGATTAGAAAAGCGATCGATGAACTAGTACGTGCCGGTTATCTATACCGTGAACGAGCGAAAGGAACATTTGTATTAACAAATGACCACTCGGATGAAAAACAACATTATACGATGGTTCGAAGCTTTACTAAAGAGATGGAAGAGTTAGGAAAGCAAGCAAAAACACTTTATGCAAAAGTGGACTTGATTTCAGCCACGGATAAGATGGCAAAACAACTATCTATCGAAAAAGGATCAAAAGTCTTGCAACTTCGAAGGATTCGCGGTACCTCAGAAGGGGAAGCTTTCGCCTATTTCGTCACACATATCCCGTATATCTATGATTTTTCGTTGGATAGCGACGATTATTATGACTCATTCTATAATTATTTGAAAACATTCGGCATCCTTATTAATGACAGTCGAGAATACGTCGAAGCGATTGCTGCAACGCCTGAACTACAGGCCGTTCTTGATATTGAAAAAGGAACGCCTATCTTGAAACGTGTTAGAATGACTGCGGAAAGAGACGGCCATTTTAAAGAAATCAGTGATTGTTACTACATTGGTGATAAATACCGTTACTATGTCGAGCTGAATTGAATAAGCAAAAAACGGGAAACTTTTCTGGTAATAAGCCTTACATTTCATCAGTTTTACCAGAAAAGTATACCGGAAATTAACAAATAGCAAGCATGATTATTTTTTAGAAATAAAAAATAGTTTGTAATGTCATAACATAATAACAATAGAGGAGTTGGAGAAAATGGCAATATCATTTATTAGAGTAGACGATCGAATTATTCATGGACAAGTGGTAACAAGATGGATGAGTGAAAGAAAATGTGACGGTGTCATCGCGGTCGATGATCCTTCAGCAAATAATCCAGTTTTATCTAAAGTACTGAAAGCAGCAGTCCCAAAACCGTTAAAAGGATTTGTCATGACTGTTGATAAAACAGGACAGAAATGGGAAGAGATCGCAAAAAGCAAGAAAAACTATTTCCTGATCGTCAAAACACCAGAAACACTTGTAAAACTTTATGAAAACGGTTCAGATTTTATTTCTCTTTGTCCACAGTTGAATGTTGGTCCAATGAGTGCCCGAGAAAATGCGCAAAAAATTGGTCCCAATGCAGCAGTGACGCCAGAAGAAATTGCTGCCTTTGAGAAATTAGATTCTTTAGGTATGGAAATTGAATTTAAGCTAGTCCCAGATTCAAAAGGAACATCATGGAAAGAAGTAAGTAAAGAAATAAACTAATAAATTTTGTAAACAGGGGGGAGAAATATGTTATTTTTTCAAGCATCAATGATTGCGATCCTATGTTATTTGGGCGCTTTGAGTACACCTTGGCTGTTCGGTGTTACCGGTGGTTGGTATACGTTGACACGACCATTGGTTTCAGGTTTCTTAGTTGGAATGATTTTAGGAGATGTTAAACAAGGAATTATTATTGGTATTGCTGTTCAAGCTGTTTATATCGCATTGGTTACACCAGGTGGGCAAATGCCAGCTGATTTAAATTTCGTGGCTTATCCAGCCATTGCGTTAGCGATTTTATCACGTTCTTCGACAGAAGTAGCAGTGACAATGGCAACCACAATTGGTGTAATTGGAACGATCGTTTTCAATTTTTATCAAGTAGCAAACTCTTTTTGGAACCACAGAGCGGAAAAAGCGATAGAAGAAAAAGATAATCGGGGCTTTTTTGTCAATACGGTTGTCGGACCACAAATTCTCAACTTTGCATTGCGAGCAATCCCATGTTTCTTAGTGGTTTACTTTGGTTCTTCCTTTGCTTCCCAACTGTTGGCAAGTATGCCACAATATTTGATCGATGTGATGAGTGTTCTAGGCGGAGCGCTACCAGCGATTGGGATCGTAATGCTTTTGACAGCTGTTGTAAAAGAAAACATCTTATTACTCTTCTTTGTATTCGGTTTCATCTGTGTTGTGTTTTTGAAATTGAATATGATTGCTTTGGCAGTGGTTGCGGGTGTCGTAGCGTATATCTATTATCAAGCAATTTCAAACAATAATGGCAGTGAAGCCATGGCAGCGGATGGCGGATATGAAGAGGAGGAATTTTAAATGGAAAAGCAGACCTATCAATTATTAGATAAAAAAACACTAAACAAAGCCTATGTAAGATGGATGATGTACAATCTGGTCGCAATGAGTTTCGAATTTCTGGCAGCTTTCGGGTTTGCTTATTCGATGGAGCCTATTGCAGAAAAACTATACAAAAATCATCCTGAAGAAAAGAAAGCATTACTTAAAAGACACTCTGCTTTTTATAATACAGAACCACAAGTAGGCGCATTGATCAATGGTGTGGTGTGTGGATTAGAGGAACAACGAGCGTTGGGAGCAGAAGAAATCGATGATGGATTTATTAACGGCTTGAAAGTCGGTTTGATGGGACCAGTCGCAGGTATTGGAGATTCCATGATTCCAGGAATGCTGATTCCCATTTTATTATCAATAGGAATGGGGCTAGGCGCTGGCGGAAATATCCTTGGTCCGATTTTCTACATTGTTTCTTTCAATGCAATTATTATCGCAGGAACACGCTTTTTATTTTTTAAAGGCTATGAATTAGGGGCCGAATCTGTCGATGTATTCGTAGGGAAAAAAGCCCAACAGATCACTCAAGCATTTTCTGTTCTTGGCGTAATCGTGATCGGTGGTGTTGCGGCTAGTTATGTGAAATTAGAGTTGCCGATCGTCATCAAAATGAGTGAAGCGTCTATTGACATTCAAAGTTTGATTGATGGGATCTTCCCAAGTCTGCTTCCATTATTACTAGTTATTCTTTCTTGGTTTTTGATGGCTAAAAAAGGAGTATCGCCACTGAAACTGATTGGCTTATACTTTTTAGTTTCTTTTATCGGCGTAGGCATCGCACAATTCTTTTAATACTTGGTAAAGGGATGATGAAATGAAAATCAATGTTTTATTAGTTAGCCATTCTGGACTTGCGGAAGGAATGAAAAAAGCAACCGAATTTATTGCGGGTGAACAAGCAAACTTTTATGCTGTGGAATTAAATGCAGATGGGATCGAGAATTACCGTAAATTAATCAAGAAGACAATCCATCAAGCAAAGAAAACAACAGAATGGATCATCATTAGTGATATACCTTCTGGATCGCCTGGAGCAAATGCATTAGACATTGCCGTGTCTGAAAATTTATTGTTCAAGATGTACTCTGGGATGAATTTAGCAATGGTTCTAGATACAATTTTGTCTAGGGAAAATAAAACCAGCGAAGAACTCGCTCAGGATGCGATCAAAACGGGGCAAGAAAGTATTGTCGATATGTTGGTCGAGGAAGAGAATGAGGAAGAGTTTTTCTGATTTAATGTTATGACAATATGACAAAAAGGAGAGACAACATGGCTTATAATTTGAAACCAGAAACAACGATTAAAAATTATTCAGACACTTGGGAAGGCTATGAGTCAATTTTTAAACAATTGCGAAAAAACAGTACAGACAATACAGAGCAACGGATAGTTATCGAGTGCTATCCAGGAGTTGATCTTGATGAAATAGAAGACGCTCTTAGAAAAGAATGTCATGATTATTTGCTGATCCGATCAGATGACTATGCTTATGATGCAGAAACAGTGACGGAAATGATTCAAAAGACATTAACTGAGGATCGCGTTTTTGGCGTGATGTCCCATGCAGAATTGACCGAGTTTTTCCCGAGCTATGAACGGGAAAAATTACAAAAAAAGATAGCAAACACAAAACAACCTGTGATTGTATATGGAACAGGAGCTTCTCTTTTAGTAGAAGAACCAACAACTTTAGTTTATGCAGATTTAACTAGATGGGAGATCCAACTACGTTTCAGAAAAGGGATGCCCAACTGGCGAGGAGCCAATGAAGAAGAGGATGCATTGAGAAAATTCAAACGGGGTTATTTTTTTGAATGGAGAATGGCAGATCGGTTGAAACAAAAATTATACAATGATATTGATTTTCTTTTAGATACCAATAAAAAAAATGAACCAAAAATGGTTTCAGGAAAAGATTATCGTCAAGCCTTATCTGAGGTAGTCTCCCAGCCATTTCGGTTAGTTCCTTATTTTGATGCGAGCGTTTGGGGTGGCCAGTGGATGAAAGAGCAGTTTAATCTGGATCCTTCCGCTGAGAATTATGGATGGGCGTTTGACGGCGTTCCAGAAGAAAACAGTTTACTTTTGCGTTTTGGGGCTACGGTAATCGAGATACCTGCGATCAATGCAGTTCACCAATTTCCAGACGAATTGCTTGGGAAAAAGGTGCGGGCCCGTTTTGGAAAAGAATTTCCAATCCGCTTTGACTATCTAGATACTGTGGGTGGAGGAAATCTCAGTCTGCAAGTTCATCCAATGGTCGAGTACATCCAAGAAAAATTTGGAATGCATTATACTCAAAATGAAAGCTATTATATACTTGATGCCAATGAACGATCAACGATTTATTTAGGTGTCAAAGAAGGGATCAGTAAAAATGAATTATTTGCAGATCTTAAAAAAGCAGCAACAGGTGATTTTCGCTTTCCAGATGAAAAATATATCAATTGTTTCCCAGTAAAAAAACATGACCATTATTCGATTCCTTCTGGGACGATTCATTGTGGCGGACCAGAGACAGTTGTATTAGAAATTAGCCAAACACCCTATATCTTTACCTTTAAATTATGGGATTGGGAACGTGTCGGACTAGATGGGATACCACGTCCTGTCCATTTAAAACACGGGGAAAAAAATGTCCAAATTGATTATGACACTAATTGGGTAAAAGAAAACTTGATCAATCAAATCGAAGTGATCGAAGAAACCGACAATAGCATAATCGAAAAGACTGGGTTGAACGAGCTGGAATTGATTGAGACGCGAAGATATTGGTTTTCAGATATGGTAGAAGTTAAAACCAAGGAAAGTGTTAATATGCTGAACTTGGTGGAGGGAGAAAAAATTACCGTTGAAAGTCTGACGGGAGCCTTTGAACCTTTCAATGTCAATTATGGAGAAACATTTATTGTTCCAGAGCAACTAAAAGAATACAAACTGGTCAATCAAGGAGACCCTACTAAAAAAGTGGCTGTGATCCAAGCATTTATCCGAGGATTATAAGAGGTGTTTTATGGAAAAACATGAGTTGAATGTCTTTTTTGATCAAAAAAAGAAACGTTTTGTTTACAGCGAGGACATGTTTGGACCAGTGGAAGTAGAACACAGATATTTAGCAGATATTCGTCATAGTTTATTGAATGATCATGTTTCCGGACCAGAAATCGTTTATACGATCGCAATGGATATAGGAAAAAAGAAAGATCAACATGCCCTTCAACAAAAAGGTTTGTTATATGGCATAGTCGAATATGCTGCTGGTAAACTTGGAAATGAACCGATCAAAAGTCAGGGACACCGACATGCAATTTCGAAAATAAGTCACATGTCCACCCCAGAAGTATTCGAGATCTTAGAGGGACAGGCTCTGATCTATATGCAAGAAAACCTCGAAAAAAACGCTGGAAAATGTTACGCCGTTGAAGCAAGAAAAGGGGACATCGTCATTGTTCCACCAGGATGGGGACACTGTACGATCAATGCTTCGACAGAACTAACTATGTGTTTCGGTGCTTGGTGTGTCCGAGATTATGCCTTCGATTATACAGATCTAAAAAAGCAACAAGGATTCGCTTTTGTGCCTATTTTTGACCATAGGAACAACCTGGTTTGGAAGAAAAATGATCATTACACTTCTGCGGAATGGCTCATCAAAAAGCCCAGAGAATATCACGAATTTGGTCTTAAAAAAAAGATACCCATCTATTATCAATATGAACAGAATCCAGATCTTTTCAACTTTGTTAGCCACCCAGAAAACTACAAACAACAGTGGGAAGACTTTATTCCATGAGCTAAATATCCGTTACTTTTTGGTGAAAACTATATATAGGCATTTATAGGGTTAGCGATTGTAGACTGATTCATTCATAAAATGTGCAAAGTAACAAAAATGGATGCGACTCCAAATAAAATAGCTTGAGTAAAACTCTTTTCGATAAATTGCTACGTGGTGACCAACTACATAGTAGATTGAAAAGAGTTTTTTGTCGAAGGACGATAAAAGTTTATACATAAGAGCTGGAACCGTAAGTAATCCATTGTTTTATACTGAGTCCATCTATTTAATGAAAAAGTCCTATTAAAGAAAATAGGAATCTTCTCTCTCGATCATTTTTAAAATAGGAAGTCAAAAAGAGAAACCTTACTGATGACTTTATCTATAGTCCCCAATCTACATATAGGTTGATGAATGAAAAAAAACTCATGCATAAAAACCATTTTTTTGTTAAGATAAATGTCAGCAAAGGATAATGGAGGAAAAAACATGATTTTTGCTTATAATAAAGCGCACGTGGGAGATACCTTGATGGTCATCGTCTCAAATGACAATGGAACCGAAAATACGGTCATCCGTAAATGGAATGTTACTCAAATCAAAGATGAAACAGGACAAATCGTTGGCTGGAATTTTTTCCATATCTCCGACCATCTTACGATCGAAGGTAACGGACAAGTCAAACTAACAGAAGAACAAATTGCACAGTTGAACCGCTTGATCAAAGAAGCTGGTTTTGAAGAAACGTTAACAGAAGAAAATGAACCAAAAATCGTTGTTGGCTACGTCAAAACTTGCGTACCACATCCTGATTCTGATCACTTATCGATCACTGAAACACAAGTAGGAAAAGAGGAAGTCTTACAAATTGTTTGTGGTGCTCCGAACATTGAAGCAGGACAAAAAGTCGTTGTTGCCAAACCAGGAGCTATGATGCCTGATGGAATGATGATTTGGCCAGGAACATTACGTGGGGTTGAAAGTCACGGAATGATTTGTTCGGCAAAAGAATTACAATTACCAGATGCACCGAAAGAAAAAGGGATCCTTGTTTTACCAGAAGATGCAGTGATTGGCGAAGCATTTCCAAAATAAGCAAAAAACAGCACAGTTGCCGAGCAACCGTGCTGTTTTTGCATAGGAAATTAGTTATTAGTTACCAGAGTTCTCTGATTGACTTTGTTTTAATGCGGATTGATCAATTGTTAATTGAATTGTTGTTGTTTTCTTTTCTTTTCCGCGATAGTAAGTGACCTTCACTGAATCTCCGACTTTTTTCTGATACAAGACAGATTGTAATTCTACACCAGAAGAAACATCAGTATCATCGATTTTTGTAATGACATCATATTGTTTCAAGCCAGCTTTTTCTGCAGGTGTCGCCGGTTGAACGCTGGTAACAATCACACCATTTGTCACAGACTCAGGAATTTTCAAGATTTGTTCTTGTTGTTGTGTTGAAACGGCTGAAAGGTCAACCATTGTGATCCCTAGAGCAGGACGGGTTACTTTTCCATCTTTTTCAAGTTGGTTGATAATATTTACTACATCGTTACTTGGGATCGCAAAGCCCATTCCTTCCACGCTTACACCTGATGAAGAAGCAGAAGTACTTGCAATTTTACTTGAATTGATCCCGATCACTTGACCTTCGATATTAACTAATGGACCACCAGAATTACCAGGGTTGATCGCAGCATCTGTTTGGATCGCATTGATATTGACCGTTTGATTTGACTCGTTCGTGCTGGTTACTTGGCGATTCAATGAAGAGATGATCCCCGAAGTCACAGAGTTGGCATATTCAGAACCTAGAGGAGAACCAATTGCGATCGCCGGTTCACCTACTTTCAATGAATTAGAGTCACCAAATGAAGCAACTTTGTTCACTTTATCTGCACTGATTTTCAAAACAGCTAAGTCAGAATAAGCATCCGTCCCGACTAATTCAGCTTTGACTTTTGTTCCATCTTTTAATAAAACTTCTAATCCTTGTTGTCCTTCCACTACGTGATTATTCGTTACGATATAAGCGGAATTACCGCTTTTTTTGTAGATGACACCACTACCTTCACTAGAAGCCTCTAGATTGCTATCATCAGAACTTTCTTGTTGTTGTTGGCCAAACAGTTGCCCAAAGCCGTTGGTCCCTTGATTTTGGCTTTGAAGATTGATAACAGATACCACCGCATCTTGGACTTTATCGACCGCATTGGTAATATCTGAATCGACATTGACTTTGACATTTTCAACGACAGTTTCGCCCGCTGAATTTTGATGACCACCCGAATTTGACGCTGCGTTTCCAGAACCCATGACAGCATAAAAAATACCAGCCGTTACCAAGCCCCCAATAATTCCACCGACTAAGCCTAGACCCAGCTTACGCCAGATTCCATTATTCTTTTTCATTTTTGGTGTCACATCTTTTCTCTCCATGTGATCTGCCTCCATTTATCATTTTCTTCTATCTCTAAGTATAGACTTATTTGTTAAGATTAGTCTACTTGGAGACTATGAACTTTTTATGAAAAACTTTAGGAAAAATCATTGCGTTCAGATGAAAAAACAAGAAAAAAGTTTTCCACAAATCCTGTGTAGAAATCAGCGGAAAACTCGCAGAAAAACAATACCCTTTTTTATCCACAAGATGTGGACAACGTGGATAAATCGGTGCAAAACATACGTTTGCTTAAGAAATACTTATAAAATAAGCCAGAAACATCGCCTTTTCTGTGGATAAACCTGTGGATGATGTGCATAACTATGTGGGAATCTTTAAATAAATAAAAAATAACTCGCTTTTTCTTTTAGCAAACATTTCGTTATAATAGAAAAGAAGGAAATACGAACAACGAACAATGAAGAGGAAAAATGAAGGAGTAAAGCAATTGAATATCAAAATCATTTCAGTCGGTAAACTAAAAGAGAAATACTTGATCCAAGGAATCAATGAATACGTCAAAAGGCTGCAAGCATACGCTAAAATCGAACGAATCGAAGTCCCCGATGAAAAAGCACCTGAGAACTTGAGTGAAGCTCAAATGCGCCAAGTCAAAGAAAAAGAAGGCGAGCGGATCTTGAGCAAAATCAAAGAACAAGAATACGTCTACGCACTAGCAATCGAAGGGAAAAATCCAACCAGTGAAGCTTTCGCCAAAGAAATCGACCAACTAGGAATCCAAGGGAAAAGCCAGATCACTTTTGTCATCGGTGGTTCACTCGGCTTAAGCGAAGCCGTCATGAAACGTAGCAACGCCCAAATCTCATTTGGTAAAATGACCTACCCCCACCAACTCATGCGCTTGATCCTCGTCGAACAAATCTACCGTGCTTTTCGGATCAATGCGGGTGCTCCATACCACAAATAATGATATTTTTTAAGAGAAAAAATTATCCCTATTTTAAATAATAGCAATAGGTAGTGGTAGGGAGAAATTTATAAATAACTTTTTTATTTGCTTTGGTAGCCAAGTAAGTTGCAAAAGAAAAATAGATACTGTTAAAAAGATAATGTAGACATAGAAACAAATACGTAAAATTTTAGTTAGAATGATGGCAAGGAGAAAAAACATGATAGATGAAAAAAAGTGTTTAAAAAATCTATTGGAAGATATGGATGATATTGAAGAAAAACTATCTAAATGGACTGGGAAAACAAATATATTTCAGAACCCGTGGTGCTAGTTAATTTTAATATCCTAAAGAATATCTCAAAGTTCCTTCAAAACGTCGTTGTGCTCGACTTAATAGAACACTGTAAGCCAGTAATATGCTTTCAAATCTACTCTCTAGCCCTTTAACAGAACGTGAGTTGAAATTTTGACAACCTAATTTTTCTAAGGAAGAAAAAACAGTCTCAACTGTTTTTCTTTGTTTTCCAAGTAAGCTGTGGTCTAGTTTTTCTGATTTATCCATGTTTTTACGTGGCGGAACGGATATAGTAATGCCCTTAAGGGCAAGATTTTCATGAATTTTATGGCTAATATATCCTTTGTCCCCTAGGATATTGGGAAGATTCGCTTCTTCCGATAAAGTCTCTAACACTTTCACGTCATGGACACCTGGATTCGTGATTGAGTAAGTAATCGGAAAGCCAGTCTTAGTAACGATCATATGAATTTTAAGACCATAAAAATAAGATTTTTTTGTTGAGTTATAGCCAACTTTGGCTATTTGATTCAATAGTTTTGCTTGTCTATTTCTAACTGGTTTACATAATGGACTAGGAAAACTATCTATAATTCCGACTAGTTCACCTTTGGTGAGCTTCTTGATGAAAAAGTATCGAATAATCTTGATAGTGTAAGCTAATTTTGAACTTAAGCGAGTGAATCGACTCCTACTAGCAAAGTCACCATTAGGAAATAAGACGGAACAAACCGCTCTATACGTGGCTCTTTGGCTAGTATAGCCATTAATTATGCCCCATATAATACAAGCAATAATCACTGTATCGCGTTGCCTCAGTTGATCAGTATTTCTTCGGTTTTTAATCTTATCTGGTACACAATTGTGGTATATGTTAGAAACAGTTCTCATAATTTCCTTGAATGTTATAAAAGTATCTGTATAATGTTCAGTATATTTTGATGAACGCATATGTAGTCCTCATTTCTTGGGAGTTTTGAGACTACTATATGCGTTTTTTTGTTGATTTACCAACATGTTTAGACATTTTCCTCTAGGAAAAAATTAACTAGCACCAGGGGTTTATTTTAGTTTTTCTTGGAAATAAAAACAGCGAAAATCCGAACATTTTCACCTCTCTCACTTTATAACTTTTACAAAATAGTACTTCTCATAAAAAGCGCTCTAGTTAAAGAAAATAAGAGAAAAATCAAAAAAAACAAAAGTTTCTTTTACACTTGTTTCTATATTCGTTACAATGGTTATGGGAAGTTTTTCAAAAGGTTAAGAAAAGCTTACGGGGGTTTTTGAAATCAAAAAGTAGTAGGGACGATAAAATGAAACATACACACAAAATCATATTGGCTGTCACTTCTGTATGCACTGTTATTATTCTAGGTGTAAGTATCTTTTTTGTTACACAAGCAGCAACAAACAATAAATTAGAAAACACTAGTCAAACAACTCAACACTCAAGCAGCAGCTCAAAACCTGTTGAAGATAAACAAACAACGAAACAGCTTGATCAAGCAAAACAGCTTGCTGCAAGTTATCATTATGATGAAGCCATCTCCTTACTTGAAAAAGACGACGCCAAAGAAGCGCAACAATTGTTAGCAACTTTGAAAAAAGAAAAAGAATCCTTGGTAAAATGGGAAGACCCGACCAAAATCTCACACGTCTTCTTTCATAGTCTGATCGTTGATCCAGCTAAGGCTTTTCATACCCAGCAAGCACAAGGGTATAAAGATTATATGGTCACTATTTCCGAATTCAATAAAACCATTGATCAGTTATATAAAAATAACTATGTTCTTGTTAATCTAAATGGATTAGTCAAAAAAGGAACAGATGGAAAACTGACCTTTACAGGTGTTTCTCTTCCAGAAGGAAAGAAACCGTTAATTCTTTCGCAAGACGATGTCAGCTATTATGAATACATGGACAATTCAGGATTTCCAAGTAAGTTGATTGTCGATAAACAGAACCAAATCAAGAATATTTATATCGACAATAAGAAGGAAACTGTTGGTGACTATGATATGGTTCCATTGATCGATTCATTCATTAAAAAACATCCCGATTTTTCTTATCAAGGCGCCAAAGGAACATTAGCTTTAACAGGCTATAATGGTGTATTAGGTTACCGTACATCAAAATCAGAATATGGTGATAACGAAAAAACAAACAAAGAAATCGAAGCAGCCAAAAAAGTTGCTGTTCAATTAAAGAAAGATGGTTGGAGTTTTGCTTCTCATACTTGGGGACACTTGAATATGACACAAGCTTCTTTAGCCGATATCCAACAAGATAATGAACGTTGGCAAAATGAAGTTGCACCTATTTTAGGCAAAACAAATATTTTGATCTACCCATTTGGCGCTGACATCAGCGATTGGCAACCTTATTCTGAAGCAAATCAAAAATTTGCTTACTTGAAACAACAAGGATTTGATATCTTCTGCAATGTCGATGCCTCAACTCCTGCATGGGGAGAACTAGGAACTGACTACTACCGTAATGCCAGAATCAATATTGACGGTATCCGTTTCGAAGCTGACCTAAAAGGAGAAAATCCAATACTTGATCAATTTATCAACGTCAAAGAAGTGTATGACCAAAAAGATCGAGGATAGAGGTTGTGAAAGAAGCGTCCAGCTCCGAGCAAATAAGAACTAGATTTCTAAAATAGTTTCTCATATTTTGGAAATCTAGCGCTTATTGCTGAGGAGTTGCTTCTTGAACACCGTGAATAGAGGTTGTAAAAAGAGCGTTTTGACTTATTGTTGAAGGTCAGCTCTTTGAACACCGCGTGTTAGGTTGTGAAAAGGCTGGTCTGCATCAAGCAATAAGAATGAACAGAGAAAAACAGCTTCTTGAATACCGCAGATAGGTTGTAAAAAAACCGTTTTGACCTGACGATAACCAGTAAAACAGAGGTGAGACCATTGCTAAAAGTAGCAGTGGTCTCATCTCTTTTTTTGCACAAGTCATATTTGATTGTTTCGTTATTTTAATCAGGATAAAGTTCTTTTTTTTCATGCTAAAGAGTGATTCTTTCTTCTCGATTTTCACTTTCTTCGTTTAACTTTTGGTAAATACTTCTGTCAGAAAAAGCTCTAGGTAGACACACGAAAGCAGATAAAAAGCCTAACTTTTGCAACAGTTTATGCTGTCGTTCAAAGTTAGGCTTTTACAGTTTATAAATAGGGTTCTGTTGCAAAGTTTTCCAAAAAATCTATTTTAGTGTAAAATTGAGAAAAAAGACAGAGAGGACAGAGTAATGAATCATTTTAAAGGCAAACAATTCAAAAAAGACGTCATTATTGTCGCTGTTGGTTACTACCTGCGTTACAATCTAAGCGGTTCTGTTGCAAAGTTTTAAATCTACTATCAGATAAGGTAGAATAATAGAAAAAGATAGCAGGAGGAATGACGATGAGTCATTTTAAAGGAAAGCAATTTCAGCAGGATGTGATTATTGTAGCCGTGGGCTACTATCTTCGTTATAACCTTAGCTATCGTGAAGTTCAAGAAATCTTATATGATCGTGGCATTTTTCTCATACGACGATTTATCGTTGGGTGCAAGAATATGGCAAACTACTCTATCAAATTTGGAAAAAGAAAAATAAAAAATCCTTTTATTCATGGAAAATGGATGAAACGTACATCAAAATTAAAGGAAAATGACATTATTTGTATCGAGCCATCGATGCAGATGGTTTAACCTTGGATATTTGGTTACGTAAAAAACGGGACACACAAGCAGCCTATGCTTTTCTTAAGCGGTTAGTGAAGCAGTTTGATGAACCAAAGGTTGTAGTCACAGATAAAGCCCCCTCTATTACAAGTGCCTTTAAGAAACTAAAAGAATACGGCTTTTATCAAGGGACAGAACATCGTACCATTAAATACCTGAATAATTTGATTGAACAAGACCATCGTCCAGTAAAGAGACGCAATAAATTCTATCGAAGTTTACGCACTGCCTCTACCACGATTAAAGGCATGGAAGCCATTCGAGGATTATATAAGAAAACCCGAAAAGAAGGCACTCTCTTCGGGTTTTCGGTCTGTACTGAAATCAAGGTATTATTGGGAATCCCAGCTTAAATCATAGATACCGTAAGGGATTTTATTCTTTATTTAAAACTTTGCAACAGAACTGTAATTCCTAAGGCAATGTGTACTGCTTCTTTTTGAACAGCATCACGTCTTAACGGAATATACGTCGCGTCTAGAAATAGACAAACATATTGCGAATGAAAAATAGGACGAGAATGAAAAGCAGTCACTTGTTCGTCCACCATTTTGGTGATGTTAGAAATAGTAGTTGGACTATAATGTGAGCCATACATTTTTTCAATTAAATCAGCAATTTCTCTAGTGGTAATGCCTTTTTCATAGAGCTGAATGATGGTTGTTTCTAAACTATCAATACGATGAGTGTGTGGAGGAATCAACGATTGATGAAACTCTCCTTTTCTGTCCCTAGGGACACGGACATTGATTTGACCAAACTGTGTGTCTAGTCGTCTGGTGTAATCGCCATTGCGATAGTTTCCGTTATTAAAGCGCACATAAGGATCATATCCTAAAATAGCAGTAAGTTCGCTTTCTAAAAGAGAATTCATTGTACTTTCAAGTTGATTGCGAAAAACTTCTGTTAAATTGGTATTTTCTAGTAGTGCTTGAGCGATTTCTTTGTTAAACTGATTCATAGGGAAGACCTCCGTTTGATTTGGTTTAGTCGCTTTAATCATACGAATAAGGTCTTCCTTTTTCAATACCCTAATTTACACAAACTATTTTACGCTCTCAAATCATCAGTAACTAAGGAGACATGACAAATGATGATGAATGAAGATTATAATGAAGACCGCTATAGCGAAGAAAATTTATTAGAAAGTAATTTTCCCAACTTAAATAAAAATTCTTCCCAATTTCAAGAAAAACTAGAAGATGTTCATGAAATAGAGAACGCCTTAAAAACCTTAATGACCTTGTGTGGACAAGACGAAAAAAATCCTGATTTAGATAAAACACCGTTTAGAGTAGTCAAAGCTTTTCTAGAATATACGACAGGTTACAGGGAAGACCCAGCTTCTCATTTAGAAAAAAACTTTGATATTACCCAAAATGATCCGATTATTGTGAAAGATATAGAATTTTATTCCATGTGTGAACACCATTTTGCTCCTTTTTTTGGAGTGGCTCATGTGGCTTACATTCCTAATAAAAAAGTAACAGGATTATCTAAAATTGCTCGAGTAGTAGAAGGTTACGCCAGACGTTTTCAAGTGCAAGAAAGATTGACCAATCAAATTGCCGATGCTATTGAGTCAGTTTTAGAACCACGTGGTGTAATGGTGGCGATTGAAGCGAAACATTTATGCGTTTCAAGTCGCGGGGCAAAAAAAGAAGAAGCGAAAACTTTTACCCTAGTAAGCCGGGGTGTCTATCGGGACAATCCTGCGTTACGTTCAGAGTTTATGATGGCCATTAAGTGAGGAGGTAGGGAAGTTGATTAATAAAGTTGTCTTTATTACAGGAGGAACAAGAGGAATTGGGAGACAAATAGCCCTTATTTTTGCGAAAGCTGGGTATAAACTTGCCTTAAATTATCACCATAATCAAAAAATAGCCCAAGAATTTCAGCAAGAATTAATGACTTCTTTTTCCACCACTGTCCGCCTTTATCCAGGAGATATTGGAAGGGAAGAGGAAGTAGTGAACATGACTGAAAAAATTTATCAAGATTTTGGTCAGTTAGATATTCTAATTTTAAATGCTGGTCCATTTATTCATGAAGAAATTAAATTAAAAGACTGTACCACGGATCAATGGCTGCACATGATGAATACTAATTTAAATAGTTTCTTCTATTTAATGAAGGCAATTCTTCCACATATGGAAAGGCAAAACTGGGGACGGATTGTTACGTTAGGTTACGATCAAATTGAACGAGTGACTGGTTGGCCTCAAAGAGGAGCATACAGTGCAGCAAAAACAGGGGTGGCAGCTGCCGTTAGAACTCTAGCAGTGGAAGAAAAAGAATTTAATATTACAGTAAATATGGTTTGCCCCGGAGATATTAAAGCCCAGTGGAAAGAAGCAAGCATTGAAGAAGCTGAAAAGGAACAATTAAGTGAACAGGCAAAAAAAGAAAAATTCATTGAAGGTACTAGAAAAGAAAAATTTCTTGAAGAAGTCAAAAAGGAAAAGGCCCCTGAAGAAGCTGAACAGGAAAAATCCGTTGAAAAAACTGAAAAACTCAACAAAGTAAAAAGAACCGACACTATCTCAAGTGCTTTTGAAAATGCCAACTCTAAAAGAAAAGCCACGGGTGAAGATGTGGCGCAGACGATTTACTTTCTCTGTCAAGATAGTGCTGAATATTTAACAGGGAATATTTTAAATCTAGCTGGAGGAGAAAATATTATTGCTCGAAAAATGACTGACAAATAGCCTTATTTTTGATGGAATTTTTCCTCTTTAGAAGACACTTGATTTTTGGTATAATCAAGGTAACATGGTGTTTAACTTTTGAGAGCGTAAAATAGTTTGTGTAAATTAGGGTATTGAAAAAGGAAGACCTTATTCGTATGATTAAAGCGACTAAACCAAATCAAACGGAGGTCTTCCCTATGAATCAGTTTAACAAAGAAATCGCTCAAGCACTACTAGAAAATACCAATTTAACAGAAGTTTTTCGCAATCAACTTGAAAGTACAATGAATTCTCTTTTAGAAAGCGAACTTACTGCTATTTTAGGATATGATCCTTATGTGCGCTTTAATAACGGAAACTATCGCAATGGCGATTACACCAGACGACTAGACACACAGTTTGGTCAAATCAATGTCCGTGTCCCTAGGGACAGAAAAGGAGAGTTTCATCAATCGTTGATTCCTCCACACACTCATCGTATTGATAGTTTAGAAACAACCATCATTCAGCTCTATGAAAAAGGCATTACCACTAGAGAAATTGCTGATTTAATTGAAAAAATGTATGGCTCACATTATAGTCCAACTACTATTTCTAACATCACCAAAATGGTGGACGAACAAGTGACTGCTTTTCATTCTCGTCCTATTTTTCATTCGCAATATGTTTGTCTATTTCTAGACGCGACGTATATTCCGTTAAGACGTGATGCTGTTCAAAAAGAAGCAGTACACATTGCCTTAGGAATTACAGTTCTGTTGCAAAGTTTTAAATAAAGAATAAAATCCCTTACGGTATCTATGATTTAAGCTGGGATTCCCAATAATACCTTGATTTCAGTACAGACCGAAAACCCGAAGAGAGTGCCTTCTTTTCGGGTTTTCTTATATAATCCTCGAATGGCTTCCATGCCTTTAATCGTGGTAGAGGCAGTGCGTAAACTTCGATAGAATTTATTGCGTCTCTTTACTGGACGATGGTCTTGTTCAATCAAATTATTCAGGTATTTAATGGTACGATGTTCTGTCCCTTGATAAAAGCCGTATTCTTTTAGTTTCTTAAAGGCACTTGTAATAGAGGGGGCTTTATCTGTGACTACAACCTTTGGTTCATCAAACTGCTTCACTAACCGCTTAAGAAAAGCATAGGCTGCTTGTGTGTCCCGTTTTTTACGTAACCAAATATCCAAGGTTAAACCATCTGCATCGATGGCTCGATACAAATAATGTCATTTTCCTTTAATTTTGATGTACGTTTCATCCATTTTCCATGAATAAAAGGATTTTTTATTTTTCTTTTTCCAAATTTGATAGAGTAGTTTGCCATATTCTTGCACCCAACGATAAATCGTCGTATGAGAAAAATGCCACGATCATATAAGATTTCTTGAACTTCACGATAGCTAAGGTTATAACGAAGATAGTAGCCCACGGCTACAATAATCACATCCTGCTGAAATTGCTTTCCTTTAAAATGACTCATCGTCATTCCTCCTGCTATCTTTTTCTATTATTCTACCTTATCTGATAGTAGATTTAAAACTTTGCAACAGAACCATTCCTCCGATAAACATTTTTAGTACTGTCTGTTTTTAATAGTATAAAATGAATCAAATTGAATATCAAATATATATTATATCCATGAAGCCCAATCTTCTTTAATAGAAGATTGGGCTATTTTTATGGCAAAGGAGGGAAAAGAAATGTTTCAAAATAAAGGACAACGTTATGTCACAAAGGGAGTAATGGACAGTTTGCCGGTGGAATTACAAGCTTTATGTTGGAATCTAATCGATCAAAACGTTCAAAAGCAACTTCCTTTAGACTATCTTCAAATTTTTGAATTTTCTACGGAAAAAGGAAATCAAAAGTTGGTTCATCGTCAAGAAGAACCGGAAGAAAGAAAAGAGTATCTGATTTCACCTAAGCTTCGTTTGAAATCAGTGTCTCAAAAAATATGGGCCATTGATTCGGGTGAGTATCAAACGATGTTATTACCAGAAGAATACTAGTATCTAAAAGAAAGGAACGAAAGGACTTGTTAGAAACGGCTATCGAAGTACTGGAAAAGTGTGCACAGCTGGTCACTGCTTCTGAAGAGTGGGGCTATGAATCCGTTACGATGGAAAAAGAGGAAATTGAAATGGGTACGCTTCCTAAAGATGTTCATCTACCACGTTTAGTGATGACACATCTTTATATTTATTGTGCACCAGAAGATGGAAAAGACTATGTAGTTTATTTTATTACAGATATTACCAGCCAGCGAGAATTTGTTCGTGGGTTACTGGTAGAAGGACGATTGGTTTGGAGTCAGATTGAAGGAACGATAGATGAAATCAACCCAAAGTTGATTTATAATTTAAAGAACAATTTCCAATCTTTAGGAATTGATGAGAAAACTGAATTAGTTGCAAATGAACGTGATCAATTGTTAATAGAAGAATTCTTGGATGCAAATTGGGAAAATCATGAGTTTTTTCAGCAGTTCGTAGCTCACTTTTTAGGAAGAGGAATAGGCCTTACACCAAGTGGGGATGACATGTTGATGGGCATGATTATGATATCAAACTCTTTTTCTATGCCAATGGAATGGTCTTCGTTCATTTTAACTCAATTAGAGCGTACACAAACAACAAAAGTAAGTGATGCTTACTACAAAGCTTTGTTATCTGGTTACATAAGCACTCAGTTTGTCTCTCTGTTGCAAATAATCAAAGATAAAAAAATGACTGACTGGAATGAAGCTATTTCAAGAATTGCTGATTATGGACACACTTCCGGATGGGACACGCTTTTTGGTATTTTTTTATTTTTGCAGAAACTAGAGAAATCTTTGTCATGAAGAGCGGTCGTTGATTTTTATAATAAGCGAGAGTAAGGGAGAATGGAAATATGCCGAAAAAAATAGTTGTTGCTTTAGGTGGAAACGCCATTTTAACAGATATTCCAACAGCGGAAGCACAAAAAGAATCATTGCGTCAAACAAGTGAGCATTTAGTCAGTTTTGTAAAAGAGGGCCACCAAATTATGATCACTCATGGAAACGGTCCGCAGGTAGGGAATTTGTTGCTTCAGCATGCCGCAGCAGATTCAGAAAAAAATCCAGCATTTCCGCTGGACTCTCTTGTGGCAATGACACAAGGAAGTATTGATTTTTGGATGCAAAATGCTTTACGTGAAGCATTGATTGCTCATAATATTGAAAAGCCAGTTGTTTCTTTAGTTACTCAAGTACAAGTGGATGAAAATGATCCGGCTTTTGAAAATCCATCAAAACCGATTGGTCCATTTTTAAGCGAGGAAGAAGCAAAGGTTGAAATGAAAAAAGGGAACGGGACCTTTATTGAAGATGCTGGTCGTGGTTGGCGTAAAGTTGTACCCTCACCAAAACCAAAGAGTATTTTAGAATACCCAATTGTAGAATCATTGACAGATAACGGTGTGATTACGATTGCTGCCGGTGGCGGTGGAATTCCGGTAATCGCCTCTGAGGAAGGATTTACAGGAATTGAAGCGGTTATTGATAAGGACTTCGCAGCAGCAAAACTTGCTGAATTAGTTGGAGCGGACTATTTGATTATTTTGACTGGGGTAGACAATGTCTATGTCAATTGGAATAAACCAGACCAAAAAAAATTAACCGACGTAACGGTCGATGAATTAAAAGAATATATAAAACAAAACCAATTCGCTCCTGGCAGCATGTTACCAAAAGTAGAAGCAGCAATTGAATTTGTTGAAAATGCGAAAGATGGAAAAGCGATTATTACATCATTAGAAAATGCTGGTAAATTATTTGATGGTAACGGTGATGTAACAACGGTAATAAAATAATTGCTTTAACAGTTTAGCGTGATAAAAATCTATACCTTCTTAAGTTGATTTATTAACTTGAGAAGGTATTTTTTTCTGAAAAATGATAATGAAAATCAAAATGTTCATTTCTATCAATTTTGAAGTCAAAAAAATAAAGTACAGCCCAGAAATTTGCTCTGTACTTTAAAAACTGGTTAAATGAAGATGAAATCGCTCCCTTATTTTTTAGTATTGGTGGAATTAAAAGGTACTTTTTAAACAAAAACTACACATAAAAAATAAAAAAAGTATTGAAATGTAATTGCTTTCAGTATATGCTATATCCATAAACGCGCGTTCATGGGATGTTCATCGTATAAAAAAAGGTGGAAATGAGCGTATCGTTTTTCTTTTTAACAAATCATGAACGCGCGTTTATGAGTTTGAATCAAGCTGCAATATAAGAAGGCAAACTGCAAGACCTTCATTTTAAGGAGAAGTGTTATGGGGAAAATAAGTTTAGGAATAGACATAGGAGGGACGTTCATTAAGTATGCATTAATAGACAAGCAACATCGCATCAAAGAGAAGTGGAAAGTCGAAACGGTTAAGTACAATACAGCCGACGAATTTTACGATTATATATGTTCAAATATAAGAAATGTAGATGAAATTGACAAAATCGGTGTAAGCGCACCCGGCCTTATTGATGAAGACTCGAATGTTAAATCCTATGCTGCTCCTAACGTAGCTATAATGTACGGCACAAATATCAATAATGAAATCAACAAAAGGACAAATAAAAAAGTGTCCGCAATCAATGATGCAAAAGCGGCAGGTTTATGTGAGTTTAAAATTGGAAATGCAAAGGGATACAAATCTTCAGCGTTTTTGATTATAGGTACAGGAACAGGCGGATGCATATGCGACGAAAACGGAGTTGTGTATGGAAAAGATTCGTTTGCGGGGGAATTCCATAATATGCCTTTTGTAAACGCTGAGATAGGCGGCCTTGATAAGATGGGTGATTATGCTTCGATAACCGGATTGGTTAATTTATACAATAAAAAAGCTAATCGGGAGGAGCAGGTTCAGTATGGAAATGAGGTTTGCAAGAAGTACCTAAACGGAAATGAATCAGCTGTGTCTTCAGTAGATGAATGGATAGGAAACATAGTGGCTCAATTAATAGTAATCACCGTTTTTTATAATCCTGAAGTGATATGCATCGGTGGAGGAATATCCGAAGAAAACTGGTTCATCAATAAAGTAAGAGAAACGTATAAGAAAACCTGTAGGGAGTATTTAGAAGCGGATTTTATTACTACCGAAATTAATAGATGCAAGCATAATAACGATGCCAACATACTGGGTGCTGTTATAAAAGCTTCTATCTAAAATACACAACAGTTTTGTTTCAAGAAAGAATGTTTGAAAATAAATTTATATTGAAAACGGAGGAGAAGATTCAGTGATATACGAAGAATTAGACAAATTCCAAGATGATTTCCTATGGGGATCGGCATCTGCAGCGTATCAGGTTGAAGGAGCATGGGACAAAGATGGAAAGGGGGAAAGTGTATGGGATGTGTACACCCGCCAACCGGGGACAACATTTAAGAATACAAACGGGAATATCGCGGTCGACCATTACAATAGATACAAAGAAGACGTAGCTTTAATGGCTGAAATGGGATTGAAAGCTTATAGATTCTCAATTGCATGGACACGTATTTATCCCAATGGAAGAAATGAAGTAAATGAAGAAGGCTTAAAATTTTATGAAAACTTGATAGATGAACTTATCGCGAACAATATCCAACCAATCATTACGTTGTACCATTGGGATTTACCTCAACATCTTCAAGATTTGTACGGCGGATGGGAATCAAGAGAAATCATTCATGATTTTAATGAATACTGTGTAACGTTATTCAAGAGATTTGGGAATAAAGTTAAGCACTGGGTATCATTGAATGAACAAAATATATTTGTAACACTAGGTTACGTAACCGCTATGCACCCGCCAGCTGTTAAAGATCAAAAGAGAATGCTTGAGGCGAATCATATAGCGAACTTAGCTAATGCTACCGTAATTGAATCCTTCAAAAAATATGTTCCAGACGGTATGATTGGACCAAGCTTTGCATTTGGACCAGTTTATCCATTCAGTTGCGATCCAAAAGATGTTTTATCCGCAGAAAATGCAGAGGATTTAAATTGCAATTGGTGGCTCGATGTTTATTGCAAAGGTAAATATCCAGTGTTCGCTTTTAAATATTACGAAAGACTTGGGATCGCACCCACTATTGAAGATGGAGATCTTGAATTGTTGGAAAGAGTAAAACCAGATTTTATCGGAATAAATTACTACCAAACAAGCACAGTTGCATTCAATCCGCTTGATGGAGTAGGGCAATCGGAAGGTATCAATAACACAGGTAAAAAAGGCACCACTAAAGAAAGCGGATTACCCGGAGTTTATAAAAATGCAAAAAATGCACATCTGGAAACAACAAATTGGGACTGGGCAATTGATCCTACTGGTTTAAGAATTGGACTAAGAAGATTGACCAGCAAATATAATCTTCCAATACTTATTACAGAAAACGGGCTTGGAGAATTCGACAAGCTTGAAGAAGACGACACTGTCAATGATGCTCACAGAATCGATTACTTGAGCGCACATATCAAGGCTTGTAAAGAAGCAATAACAGATGGTGTTGATCTTCTAGGCTACTGCACGTGGTCATTTACAGATTTGTTAAGCTGGTTGAATGGTTATCAAAAACGCTATGGATTTGTGTATGTGGACAGAGATGAAAATGATCAAAAAGATTTGAGAAGAATCAAAAAGAACAGCTTCTATTGGTACAAAAATGTTATTCGCACCAATGGAGAAGAGTTATAAGAATCGTTCACAATCAATGAATATGAAAAAACAAGGAGAGATAGACCATGAAAAAAATTTTACTAGTATGTTCAGCAGGAATGTCCACAAGTTTGCTTGTGACCAAAATGAGAAACTCCGCAAAGGAAAAAGGAATTGAAGTAGAAATAGATGCTCTTCCAGTTGCAGAGGCAAGTACGGCCGTTGATAATGTCGATATCGTTCTTTTAGGACCACAAGTGCGTTTCCAGAAAGGGACCGTTGAAAAACTTGTAAAAGGCAGAATTCCCGTAGAAGTGATGGACATGCGGCTGTATGGAATGATGAATGGAAAAGCGATTTTAGAAGATGCTTTACAAAAAATAAACTAGGAAAGGAGGCTAAAAAAAATGAGTTTTATGGACAAATTTCAAAGTGCTATAGAAAGATTGTTAGTGCCTTTATCTACAAAGTTGAACGCTCAAAGACACATATGCGCAGTAAGAGATGCTTTTATTTTATCATTCCCATTAACGATGGCAGGATCATTGATGGTGTTATTGAATAATGTTTTCTTGTCAGCAGATGGATTCATGTTTAAAATCTTGCAATTCGATAAACTTTTTCCGGGTATTGTTAAATTCCAAGCAGTGTTCGCTCCAGTTGTTAAAGGTTCAGCTGATATTTTCTCGATTCTGATTGTGTTTTTGATAGCCAGAAACCTTGCGAAACTAATGGAAGGCGATGATTTGTTGACAGGTTTGACCGCAATCTCTGTTTATTTCATCATCTATCCTGATTATTTCGATAATGAAGGAGTAAATTATCTAACAAATCAATATATGGGCGCACAAGGGTTGTTTGTAGCAATTTTGGTTGGGCTCTTGGTCGGCGAACTAATGTCTAGATTAGCAAAATCAGATAAGTTAGAAATTAAAATGCCAGAACAAGTACCTCCAGCAGTTGCAAGATCCTTCAAAGTGTTGATCCCGATTATCATCACGACGATTTTCTTCTCCGTCCTCAACTACTTTGTAAAAATGGCTGCACCGGGCGGATTACATGAATTAATTTATAACATCATTCAAACACCATTGACCAGAATGAGTCAAAGTTTATTCTCAGTGATTATTTTAGCATTATTATCTCAATTGCTATGGGCTATGGGAATACACGGACCAAATACGATTGCAGCTATTCGAGATACCATGTTCTCGGAAGCCGGAAACGCAAACCTCTTACATTATGCTGAAAGCGGTACTACATGGGGAGCGCCTTATCCGATAACGTACAGTGGTTTAGCTACTGCTTTCGCTGAATATGGCGGTTCAGGAGCGACATTGGGTCTAATCATTGCTATATTGATTTTCTCGAAAAATAAGGAATCGAAAAGTATTGGCAAACTTTCTTTTGTACCCGGTTTGTTCAATATAAACGAAATGGTTATCTTTGGTTTACCGATTATTCTGAATCCGATTTACATTATTCCATTTATTATTGCGCCACTGGTTAACATTATGATTGGTTATACCGCAGTTATGATTCTTAAGATTATGCCGCCGGTAACGATTGGTATTCCTTGGACAACACCAGGACCATTGATGCCTTTCTTGGGTACAGGCGGAAATATCGTCGCACTGTTTGTCGGATTCATCTGTCTTGCGGTGAGTGTATTGATTTACTCGCCGTTTGTAATCGCAGCGAATAAAGCAGCGATTATTGAAGATGAAATGGAGAATGAAATACAGTCACAAGAAGTAGTAGAATCGATTTAAAAAAGCTGCAGTACGCTGAGAACAAACCGAAAGATTCAAGATAGGAGATTTACACATGGAAGGAATTGAATTAACTGCTTTTAGTATAATCAGTAATGTTGGAATGGCCAAATCATTGGCTATTGAAGCATTAAGAGATGCCAGAAAAGGAAAGTACAATGAAGCAGAAAAGAAAATGGCTGAAGCATCGGAATATTTTGTGAAAGGCCATCATGCACATACTTCTTTGATACAAAAAGAAGCTGCTGGCGAAAAAGTTGAACTTTCGTTAATAATCATGCACGCAGAAGATCAATTGATGTCGACGGAGACAACTAAATTATTAATCGAAGAAATGATAGAAATGTTCAAACAGTTAAACAATAAATAAGTGAACATGAAAGAGAAAATATTAGACGAACTAGAATTGCTTGCTTACTTTACAGGCAGAATCTGATGCCAGCAGCAAAACATAGAGCACCCAGGATGAAATATAATCCTGGGTGCCTTATTTTTAGAACAAAACACCGGGGTGGTAGTTTGTTCTGCGGTTGAAGGCATTTGCTGATGGTTTCTGCATGAAAGGTATTGCCAAAAGTCTCCTTTTGCTGGAATCCTGAAGCAGGCAGAGTTTTTCGAAAAACAGAAAAAGATTGAAAAAAATGGACAAATAATATAGTGTTGCAGTATGAACACGAGTTTACGAACGAAAGGAGATGCCTTTATGATGAATAGTACTGAAATTGCAAAAATTGCCGGAGTATCACGCAGTACTGTATCCAGAGTGATAAATAATTATTCAAATGTCTCGGAAGAAACAAGAGAAAAGGTTTTAAGAGTAATTAAGGAACATGAGTATGTGCCACATGCTTCAGCAAGGATGCTTGCAGGAAGCCAAAATAAGGTGATCGGCTTATTTATTATAGACCTGATACATGAAGAAGTTGGACTAAAAAATAGAATTACCAAAAGTCCGTATTATCTAGAATTTACTAGTTCAGTGATAGAAACAGCAAGTGAGATGGATTACCTGGTTCTTGTCCATATTATACATAGCGTCGCAGGCTATGAAAAAATTAAAGAGAGTTTTTATAATAAGACAATTTCTGGTGGGATTTTCATAGGCCAGAATGACGACGATGAATCGATAAAAACAATCATTGATAGAGGGTATAAAGTTGTGCTGCTCGATCAATCAATCAGACCTGAAGATGCCACCTATAACCAGTGCATGATAGTGAATGCGGACAATTACAACGGCGCTTATTGTGCGACAAAATATCTCATAGATAAAAAACATAAACAAATCGCACATATTACAGGCGGTACGGTCAAATTCTCTTCTAAAGACAGGATAAGAGGATACAAAAAAGCATTAGAAGATGCAGGGATAGAAGTAAATAAGAACTTGATTGTAAATAGCGAATTTGTGGAAAATGCTGGATATGAGGCTGCGAAAAAATTATTTAATGGAAATAGTGAGTTTTCGGCTATTTTTGCCAGTAATGATAAGATAGCATTTGGAGCAATCAAAGCTATTCAAGAAAGAGGTCTCAAAGTTCCAGATGACATCTCTGTTATAGGATTTGATGATATTGAATCGTCTAAATATTTTAATCCGCCATTGACTTCTATGAAAATGAAGTTAGGAGAAATGGCTGATATCGCCACAAAGTCGATTGTTGCATCGATTGAAGGTGAAACGAAGCCATCTATAAATGTAGTACCTGTCTCATTAGTGGAAAGGGAGAGTTGTGGGATTTTGCAGTAGCAAAACTTGCTGAATTAGTTGGAGCTGATTATTTGATTATTTTGATGGAGGTAGACAATGACTGTGTCTATGTCGACTTGAAAAGTAAAGTACAGCGCCCAAAAATGCTCTGTACTTTAAATCTCAGCAAAAACAGGAATATTTCCCAAACATCTCCTTCTTTGAGTAATTATACAAAAATTATGCAGACTTCCTTTTTTCATGATAAGATAATTTAAAAAGTTTTTAAACGATTTCTCATCCTCTTTTTCTTATATCGGGGGAGCATATTTTTTTGTAGACTAGGGGATTATAAGTTCAGCCATCAATGTCTAGCTCCCAAGTCCTGACCTAGTGAAAAAAGATAAATTTGCCCCATTGCGCGCTTCGCTGCTCATTCAGGGTCAAATTTCCTATTTTTTCATAGGTCAAGGCGGACTTGTCCGCTTTTCTTATCGCGTTTTTCAATCCTTGTGAATTTAAAGTTAGGCTATCATATTCAAAAATCAAGAGTATTGACTACGGTTGTCCAATCCAGTAAAATCAATACATACAACGGTGTCATAACTTATAGTCAAAAGTAAAGCTGGAAAAAGGGTGAAAAACATGAAATATGGATATGCACGAGTAAGTACTCGCCATCAGGATTTAGCAGGACAGATGCGACAACTGGAAGATGAGCGTTGCGATCGAATCTATTTTGAAAAAATTACTGGAACCAAAAGTAACCGACCTGAGTTTCAAAAACTCCTACAGGAAATACAGACTGGCGATACGCTAGTAATAACAAAACTGGATCGCTTCGCTCGCAGCACTCAAGATGCATTGACCAAACAATTGAAGACATTCGCTTGGGTTCGATCAAAGGTTACCTCTAAAGAACCATTTACACAAAATTATTGACGCTCCCAAGCTAAAACTCCTATTAATCGATCTACTAAAAATAAATAAAAAATTCTTTTCAATTTTTATTTATGGTATGACATAAATAAAGTAAAGTTATTCTTCTAGGTTAATCTTATTAATGCTCTTTCTCACTAGTGTTGCATGCAACACTAGTGAGAAAGAGCATTAAATATACTGCAAGGCAAGATATTTGGTAATTGAAGAATAACAAGCAAAAAAATAGCAGTCAGGTCTCTTGACAAAGTATAGTTGCTATTCTTTTTTTAGGCCCTACTTTAATGAAATTTTTGTTTGAAGGGAACGACTTCATTCCTTTGATTATTTCAGTTGAATTTAATAGAGAAGCCTGGCGTCTATTAAGAAATACTTTTCTTGATGAGCGTCAATTTTTTTAACGGAAATCTATCCTATACTAAATTCAGTAAAGAAAAAGGAGGAATCAAAGAAAGCTATTTTAAACAAACCAAAATTATAGGAGGAATAAATCATGACTGAAAATAAAGCTACTCAAGAAAGAACACCCCAAGAAAGATTGCAAGAAGAACAAGAACACAAGGAACATGTTCATCATACGAAAATTAATGCAGCGGCCATTGCGGATCATCTTTTAGGCAACATGCATACATTACATGTGAAACTGCACCAATATCACTGGTATGTAAAAGGAGCCAATTTCTTTACGTTGCATGAAAAATTTGAAGAGTTGTATAACGAAAATGAAAAATGGTTCGACAAACTTGCGGAGCGTCTAATTACTTCTGGGCATAAACCTGCTTCGACAACGGTTGAATTTGAAAAATATTCGATGCTTTCGGAAGATGCAGTTAATAAATACGCTAAAGCAGAAGACATGGTTGAAAATATTATCGAGGACTTCAGAAGCACTCGTGACCTAACTATTCGCGCGATTCGTTTAGCTCAAGACGAGGGTGACGATGCTTTAGAAGATACATTGATTGCTTTTAAAAATGACTTAGACAAGAACATTTGGATGCTGCAAGCGTTCATTGGTAAAGAAGCATTAGAAGATGATGACGCTCTTGATGAGGATGAAGATTAAGGTAAAAGTAGAAGCTGATTTAGGGATTGGAATTCTTTCCAGTCCTTTTTCCATTTTCTTGATGTGCATCAATTTTTTTGTAGTAAGAGACTTATATAATAAAAGCAGCGAATATAAACAAAATAAATAAAGGGGGAGAATGAATTGACTAAACATACCCATCATGAAATTGGCGACCACGCAGCCTGTATCCGCTTGGTTCCAATATTCAATCACTTAGAGGATAGCGCGATGAATTACATTGCTGAAAAAGCCCACATGAAACAGTATCAAAAAGGAGAGTTTCTGTTTCGTTCACAAGAAAAAGATGATGCCTTGTATATTGTGAATCGCGGAAAAGTCCGTATTTATCGATTGGCAGACTCTGGCAAAGAGCAGCTAGTGCGGATCTTGAACCCTGGTGATTTCACCGGAGAATGGACCTTGTTCAACCCGGATGCAGTACACGAGGAATATGCCGAAGCAACCCGAGATACCGTTGTCTGTATGATTCAGCAAAAAGATGTCCAAGATTTTCTGGAACAATACCCAGCTATTTCTTTAAAACTATTGGCGGAAATGTCTAAACGGTTAGAAAGTTCAGAACGTCAAACGACACAAGTAGCCTTGGAGAGTGTCATTACCCGTTTAGTTTTGTTTTTGGCAGAAAATGTGGAACCTGAAATGGGCAACTCTCCCACCATCACCCTGCCGATGGAAAAAAAGGACATTGCTTCCTATTTAGGAACGACACCTGAGACCATCAGTCGCAAATTTGGAGAATTGGAGGACGAGGGATTGATTCAACAGCTGTCTGGGAAAAGGATCAAGATTCAGGATTTAGATGATTTATTGCTTTACAGCGAATAATCGGACACACTTTTTTCTACACGTTGGTGTTCTGTCGCTCTTCATTAACAACGGGACAGAACTCAGTGCTTTTGCTTCCATCTGTCCGTTTTTGGCTTTTTTAAGACATAACGACCTTCATTCATTGGAAAAATAAAAGCACAAACATGATAACCCTCAAGTTTTTTTGTTTTATTTTTCTTTAAGATAGGGTTGTCGAACAAAACGTAAAAATAAGTAGGGGTGAATGTGCATTATTTTTGGGTGATAGTTGCCATCACGTTGTCAGCAGCGGGTGCATTCTTTGTCGTCCCTTTCACCAAGAACACGATTGGCGGCGAAGCAAAAACGTCTAACGTTGTTGAGGCAGGTAGGTTAGCTATGGAAAAAGAAGAGGAAGTTGTAAAAGGAGCCGGCGTAATCGGACACGGAAAAGTGGCGTATTACGAAGCGAGTGACCAGGGAGATAAAAGTGTATTCACTGTTTGGTTTCCATGGAGCTTAGCCGGAATCTTGTTCAGCATCACCATGACTAGAATGACGCGAAAAATTGAAGAAATGGAGCAAATAGAATGGAATTCGTATTAGGCGTTTTGAATCCCCATGCGGTGGAGATTGGTTCTGTTGTGATTCATTGGTATGGAGTCATTATTGCAGCGGGCATATTAGCGGCTCTCCAGTTGAGCACCAAGGAAGCAAAGAAAAAAGGACTGGAAGAGGATACCATTATCGATATGGCCTTATGGGCAATTCCGATTGGACTCCTCGGCGCTCGGCTTTATTATGTGTTATTTGAACTTGGTTATTATCTGCAAAATCCAGGACAAATCCTTACGATTTGGAATGGCGGCATTGCGATTTATGGGGGATTGATTGCAGGAGGGGGTACGCTATATTGGTATGCAAAGAAAAAAGGTACTTCTTTGGCACTCGTTCTTGATATTTTAGCGCCCAATGTATTGTTAGCCCAGTCCATTGGTCGTTGGGGCAATTTTATGAATCAGGAAGCTCATGGTGGACCGGTTACTCGTCAATTCTTGGAAAATCTTTATTTACCTGAATTTATCATTTGAACAAATGAATATCAATGGTACCTACTACCATCCGACTTTTTTATACGAGTCATTGTGGAGTTTGTTGGGCTTTGTCCTCATCGTCACTATACGGAACCGAAAACAGCTTTTGCTTCAAGGAGAAGTCGCTTTGAGTTACGTTTTGTGGTACTCAGTGGGTCGGTTCTTCATTGAAGGTATGTGAACGGACAGTTTATGGATTGGCGATTGGATCCGCGTTTCGCAAGCCTTGTCTCTGGCCCTGTTTATTGGCGCGATTGTAGTATGGTTTATACGCAGACAAGACTATCCACCAATTTCTTATTATTCTGATGGCAATAAGGGGCAGAAAAAGACTATTAAGATGGTGAATTGAGCAAAAAGATAAAAAGAAGTGCAAAACTTGATATGCGTCAATTTTCGTTTGCTAAAAGTGAGCTATACTACAGTTGTAAAGAGGAAAAGGCAGTGTTCATTAATCTGCTGCGGATAAAATAAAAACACATAAAGGAGATAGGAATTATGGAAAAAGCTATATTGCAATTAGAAACGTTGTCTTGTCCAAGTTGTATGCAAAAAATTGAAGGTGCCTTGAAATCAGTTAACGGTATTGATAAAGACAGCATTAAAGTATTATTCAACTCCAGCAAAGTCAAAATCAATTTTGATTCAGCTGTCACTTCGATTGAAGAGATTCAAAAAGCTATCGAAAACGTAGGCTATCCGGTCCTTAAAGCAAAAGTCAAGGCCGCTTAACAGATTAAATGAACTAGGCAATTCTGGAAGAAAAGCTATTTTTCCAGGATTGCTTTTTTTGTTGCAATCCGATTCGAGGTGCTTAGAAACGATAAAAGAGAACTTTCTAAACTTGATGTCAGTCAATTAATTACTTAGGCAATTATCTTATACTGTGTTTATCAATAAAAGAGAAATTAAATTTGGAGGGAAAAAGCATGCAACAATATATATTAAGCAAGAAAAATGTTATCACCGTCATCAGTGGATTGTTAATCGTACTCGGTTTCTTCAGTCACTTTGTTTTAGAAAACGTAGGACTTTCAGAGTGGTCTTTGATCATCGCCTCTGTCTTTGGGATTACGCCAATTGCCATTCAAGCGTTTCAAGCAATGAAAGTCAAAGTCATCAGTATTGATGTCTTAGTCAGTATTGCAGCGATTGGTGCGCTTTTTATTCAAAATTATGAAGAATCGGCTATTGTCACGTTCTTATTCTTATTCGGACACTACTTGGAACAACGAACATTGAACCAAACGCGATCTGCTATCAAAGAATTGACTGAAATGGCACCCGAAAGCGCCTTGAAACAAATGGATAATGGCGAATTTGAAGAAGTAGAAGTGGATGATATAGATGAAGGGGATATCTTGCTCGTTAAAACGGGTGCGAAAGTTCCAGTAGATGGCATAGTCCTTACGGGTGAAGGGCATATCAATGAAGCTAGCATTACAGGTGAAGCTATTCCGGTCAACAAGCTAGCTGATGCAGAAGTTTTTGCAGGAACCATTTTAGAAAACGGAACGATTCAAATCAGAGCTGACCGAGTTGGTGAGGACACCACATTTGGAAAAATTATTGAACTCGTGGAAGAAGCACAAGATTCTAAATCCGAAGCGGAACGGTTCATTGATCGCTTTTCTAAATACTACACACCAGCTGTCTTGGTTCTGGCAATTGTTGTATGGGCGTTCAGTCAAAATATTGAGTTAGCAATCACCATCTTGGTTCTAGGTTGCCCAGGCGCATTAGTTATCGGAGTGCCTGTCTCAAACGTTGCCGGTATTGGGAATGGTGCTCGTAACGGTGTTCTTTTAAAAGGGAGTGAAGTCATTCAAGACTTCAGTAATGTGGATACAATTGTATTTGATAAGACAGGTACTTTAACTGTCGGAAACCCAACCGTTGCAGCGACTGAACTGTATGAAAAAGATCCTGCTGAAACGCTTGGCTATCTGGCCAGTGTGGAACGGGAATCAGATCATCCATTAGCAAAAGCGGTCTTAAATCAAATTGGAGAAACAAACTTTTATCCTGTTGAAGGAACTGAAGTTGTGAAAGGCGGCGGAATCGTTTCAAGTGTAGCTGGACATAGAGTGGCTGTTGGGAATGTGGCCTTGATGGAAAAAGAAAATGTCACTCTCAGCAAAAAAGTGCAAAAAGATGTCAAACGGTTTGAACAACAAGGGAACTCTCTCGTTTTGACAGCGGTCGACGGTGAATTAAAAGTACTGATGGGCATTCGCGATCAAGTCCGTCCGGGTGTGAAAGCTAATTTGCAGGAATTAAAAGACTTGGGCGTGAAAAATCTAGTCGTTCTTTCAGGAGATAACCAAGGAACCGTTGATGTGGTCGCCGGCGAACTTGGTTTGACCGAAGCTCACGGCTACATGTTGCCGGAAGACAAATCGGCTTATATCGGAAAACTTCAACAACGTGGTCAAATTGTAGCCTTTGTTGGAGATGGCGTTAACGATAGTCCGTCCTTAGCTTTAGCAGACATTGGAATCGCAATGGGAAGCGGAACGGACGTAGCGATTGAAACATCCGATGTCGTTTTAATGAACTCGAACTTCAGCAACTTGCCTCACGCATTAGGATTAGTAAAAGCCACCGCAAATAATATGAAACAAAATATCGTGATTTCAGTTGGAGTAGTGTTGGTCTTGTTGACCAGCGTCTTCTTCAGCGAATGGATGAATATGTCTATCGGAATGTTGGTTCATGAAGGTAGTATCTTGGTGGTAATTTTCAATGGCATGAGATTAATGAAGTATAAGTTGAAAGGTCGGAAAGAACAAAAAGAAGTATCAGCACCTACAGAGAAAGTAAAAATATCTTAAGAATAAATTAGAAGAGGCTGAGACAATAGTCCATCCTTGAAATGACAAAAGCGGAAACTCAGATTTTTAAATCTGGGATTTTCCGCTTTTTTGAGTTCTTGAAAAAAAAATAAGAGTATAGAGTATGTTCTTTATAAAATTAATTTTCGTGTAAATGATTAAAAAATTTAATAATAAAATTTAAATTCCTATTAAGTTGTAACACATGAAATTGCTTAAAATAGTGTATCAAAAACCTTGTTTTATTAATGTTGAATTTATTTGAAAGGTCTACAGATTAACATATTATTGACAAAACAATATTTAAATAGTTATACTTCATTCAAACGTCTGTTTGAACGAGGTGGTGAAGTTAATGACTGCAGAAGTATGTACAACTACTTGTATACATAAAGAAAAAGTAGCTAGTGTTAAAAATAATTTAAAAGATAAAGACCTTTCAACTTTACTTGTATTAGGAAAATGTTTTAGCGATTCTTCTAGGATTAAAATTTTCTATGCTTTAGAAACGTATAAGGAGATGTGCGTTTGTGATTTAGCAGCGATACTTAATGCTAGTATTGCTACAACGTCACACCATTTACGTTTTTTGAAAAAGAACGGAATGGCGAAATCACGTCAATATGGAAAGGTAGTTTATTACTCTTTAGCGAATGAAGAGATTCTTTCCGCTGTGCAGGCTTTTCTAAAGTTGTCAGAAAATAGTTCTATGAAAGCTTAGTTTGGAGGTAGTTATTTTGTTACAAAACATTTTATCAGCACTCGCTGTATATATTTCTACCAGTATTGATTATTTATTTATCTTGCTGATTATTTTTTCTCAAAACCATACTAAAAAAGGTCTCCGTCAGATTTTTTTTGGTCAATATCTTGGAACAGGAATCTTGGTAGCCATAAGTTTGTTTGCAGCATATGTGCTAAATTTTATTCCTCAAGATTGGATCATTGGTCTTCTGGGACTAATTCCGATTTATTTAGGGATTCGTGTTGCTTTTGTGGGCGAAGAGGAGGAAGAAGAAGGGGAAGTCGTTGAGAAGCTAGGATCTAGAGGAACGAATCGTTTGTTTTGGACAGTTTCCTTAATAACGATTGCTTCTGGTGGCGATAATTTAGGGATTTATATTCCTTTCTTTACCTCGTTATCTTTTTCAGAAATTGTCACTTCTTTAATCGTCTTTGCTATCTCTGTTGCGGTTCTTTGCTATATTAGTTATAAATTTGCGAAAATTTCTTTTGTCTCTGAAACACTAGAAAAATATGAACGAATCATTGTACCTATCGTATTTATTGGATTAGGGATTTTTATTATGATAGAAAATGGAACCATCCAAACTATATTAGGTTTGTAGAGATCTTATTAGTAAAGGAAGCAAACGATGAGTGTATGGAGGAATCAACGATTGATGAAACTCTCCTTTTCTGTCCCTAGGGACACGGACATTGATTTGACCAAACTGTGTGTCTAGTCGTCTGGTGTAATCGCCATTGCGATAGTTTCCGTTATTAAAGCGCACATAAGGATCATATCCTAAAATAGCAGTAAGTTCGCTTTCTAAAAGAGAATTCATTGTACTTTCAAGTTGATTGCGAAAAACTTCTGTTAAATTGGTATTTTCTAGTAGTGCTTGAGCGATTTCTTTGTTAAACTGATTCATAGGGAAGACCTCCGTTTGATTTGGTTTAGTCGCTTTAATCATACGAATAAGGTCTTCCTTTTTCAATACCCTAATTTACACAAACTATTTTACGCTCTCTAATAAAATTATTAACTTAAAATAATTGAAATTACACATTCTGATATACATATAATATTGATTTGATTTCTATAATGTTTAAATTATTTGTTACAAAGCATCTTTTTATCAAAAAAAGTCGGGGCTGGTTGCCAATGCTGAGAAGAGTAAAATCAGCCGTCCGAATGGAACAAAATTTTTGGTTTTTTGCTTTTGCTTTGATAAATACGCAAAGAAATATCAATTAAAGGCGTGGGAAAAGAACTATAGTTGAAATTTCATCTACCTATCTATAATAATTCTATCTTTACCCGTGGTGCTAGTTAATTTTTTCCTAGAGGAAAATGTCTAAACGTGTTGGTAAATCAACAAAAAAACGCATATAGTAGTCTCAAAACTCCCAAGAAATGAGGACTACATATGCGTTCATCAAAATATACTGAACATTATACAGATACTTTTATAACATTCAAGGAAATTATGAGAACTGTTTCTAACATATACCACAATTGTGTACCAGATAAGATTAAAAACCGAAGAAATACTGATCAACTGAAGCAACGCGATACAGTGATTATTGCTTGTGTTATATGGGGCATAATTAATGGCTATACTAGCCAAAGAGCCACGTATAGAGCGGTTTGTTCCGTCTTATTTCCTAATGGTGACTTTCCTAGTAGGAGTCGATTCACTCGCTTAAGTTCAAACTTAGCTTACACTATCAAGATTATTCGATACTTTTTTATCAAGAAGCTCACCAAAGGTGAACTAGTCGGAATTATAGATAGTTTTCCTAGTCCATTATGTAAACCAGTTAGAAATAGACAAGCAAAACTATTGAATCAAATAGCCAAAGTTGGCTATAACTCAACAAAAAAATCTTATTTTTATGGTCTTAAAATTCATATGATCGTTACTAAGACTGGCTTTCCGATTACTTACTCAATCACGAATCCAGGTGTCCATGACGTGAAAGTGTTAGAGACTTTATCGGAAGAAGCGAATCTTCCCAATATCCTAGGGGACAAAGGATATATTAGCCATAAAATCCATGAAAAGCTTGCCCTTAAGGGCATTACTATATCCGTTCCTCCACGTAAAAACATGGATAAATCAGAAAAACTAGACCACAGCTTACTTGGAAAACAAAGAAAAACAGTTGAGACTGTTTTTTCTTCCTTAGAAAAATTAGGTTGTCAAAATTTCAACTCACGTTCTGTTAAAGGGCTAGAGAGTAGATTTGAAAGCATATTACTGGCTTACAGTGTTCTATTAAGTCGAGCACAACGACGTTTTGGAGGAACTTTGAGATATTCTTTAGGATATTAAAATTAACTAGCACCACGGGTTATTATTTATATAGTATTAGTTATAGCAAGATACTTTTGTCCTTTATTGCTAGAGTGTCTTGTGACCAGCCAACCTTATCAGTCTTTAAAAAATTTTTATAATCTATTAATTTCATGTGATATGTGGACATATACAAAAAACTTTTTATAATCTTTTAATAGGTATAAAAAATGAAGGAAAGGAAGAAAATTTGTAGATGAAGAAAACAGGTAAACTATTGTCTGCTTTGTTGTTATAAAGAGGGCTTAACAGGAAATAGACACTTTTACGATGGCGTTTGGAAAACGAATACGAAAACCTATCACGAAGCAACGAAATTTTTGACAGGACGTTACGCGACAGATACTAGCTACGATAAAAAATTAAATGTTCTAATCGTGACCTATGATTTTACTACGTATGATAAAGAAGTAGCAGGGCCACAACTAAATAAAGAAGGGTATCTCGTACCAGTCAAAAACTATACGATTTCTAGTCCATTTGGTAATCGTGGAGGAAAATTTCATCGAGGATTAGATTTAGCAGCAGCACAAGGCGATCCAATCTACGCTAGCAAGGCAGGAAGGGTTATTAAAGCAGAGTTTCACCCCTAATGTGGCAATTATGTAGCCATCGAACATGAAGATGGTACAACGACTTTATATGCGCATCAACAAGAATATCAAGTCAAAGTTGGCGACAAAGTAAAACAAGGACAAATTATTGGTTATGTTGGCTCGACAGGAAACAGTACAGGTAGTCACTTACATTTTGAATTATGCTTAGATCACAGTTTAAACCAATCACAATTGATTGATCCAGAAACAATCTTATTCTAAGAAATATTCTAATATTGATTTTCTGAATAAGTTGAGTACAAAAATTATAAAAAGTTATGTTGAACAATTAAAAATTAGCAAAAGAAGTATAACGTATAGTAGTTTTGTTTGGTTGATAAGAGAGATTTACGTAAGTGAAAAATTAATTATATAAGTATTCTCTATTTCCCAAAAAAATCTTACTTCAAGTATTTATAACTGCTAGATTTAGTTAAATAATTAGCAGTATTAGTAAGGAGGTAGAGAAAATGACTTTTTATCAATTACTACAATTAGATCCTTTAATACTTAAGCAAAAAATAAAAAGTACAAAATCCAAGTATGATCGTAGAAAATATATTTTATCCCTAGTTCTACGTTCATTTTTGATTGTTGGTTTTGCTATCTGTGTGATTGTTTTGTCTACGAAGTTTTTTGGTGAATCCAATAAGCCATATGCTATTGTCTTTTTCTGTATGATGCTTAGTCTAAGATTCGTTGACTTTGGGTATAAATACGCTCAATCAATTTTAGGATTGAGTGTTGTCTTTGGTGCATTGTTTGTCGCACCATTTGTCCATTTATTACCAAATTTTACTTTGCAAGTATTGTCGCACTTCCTTTTACTAGGAGGAATACTAATTGCTACTTTAAGTGATTCCAAAATGGGAAATCCGTCATTATATGGATTTTCTTATATATTTGTTGTTTATTCGACAATAACAGACCAAATAACGAAAAAATTATTGAATGATCGTCTTCTTTTCTTTGGTCTCTTTTTTCTTATATTTTGGTGGATAATTTATCACAATCATCGCAATAAGCACAAAAAAAAGACAATGTTCAAGGCTTTAAAAGAAAAGAGTGTTTCATTGAAAATTTGGTTGTTTTCCTATGTATTTTTCATTAGCTTATTATTGTCTGTTAGTCAGTATCTATCTTTTGAACGATTCATGTGGGTTGGGTTTGCCTTTTCCTCTTTATTTGCGAGCTATGGATTTTCAATAATTGATTTGAAAACACGTGCAACCGACCGTTTGCTAGGCACAATTATTGGTATATTTTCTTTTATTCTATTAAGTATGTATTTACCAATTGAGATACTTAGTTTATTAGGTGGTATTTGTTTAGGATTTTGTTCTAGTTACCGTTATAAAACGGTTTTTAATTGTATTGGTGCGTTGACGATAGCTAGTCAGATGTATGGAATTCCTCAAACATTAGCAATGCGGTTTACTTATAACTTGTTAGGTGTAAGCTTAGCTATTTTGGGAATTTGGTTTGTAAAAATGTTGTTAAAGCAAAAAAACATTGTGAAATAGGCTAATTGATAAAAGAGCTTGCTCATATCATATAGTAAGTATAATAATTATTCTAATAAAAATAAGGATAGAAAATAAATTTACATTATTATCTTTTTATATAATTTATTTTTCAATCGCGATTGCTTGATCCAGAAACAGTCTTATTCTAATGAATAGGGCTGTTTTTCGTTCTCCATATTATTTAATTGATATTTAAGAAAATAAATAATTTGAAGTGAAAGAGCAGTTATACCTATAGCCACACATTCAAGTAACCATGATTTTCTTCTAACTGTGTTAAAAGGCTTGTGCCATCAAAAGATAACATATCAGTAAATTGTAGAAGTAATGTGAAAAACAGCAATACATGAGTAAAAAAGTCTTTCGAAATATCAAGTATCTTATAGACTGAAATAATATTTATTTTACTTAAATGTACTAAAGTGAGCCTGATAGCGTGAGCAATTATGGATAAAATACAACTAATAATTATTATTGTGATAATTGTTAGCGATTCAGATTTTATAGGAAATATAAGAGTAATATAAATGCTTGAGATTATGCTTATCAACGAACAAATGTAATTTATACAAATAGAAAAAATAAGACTGACATAGACAAATAGATATTTTTTAGAAAATAAATTAGAAAGTTGTGACAACATGTGTATGAGAATAGAATAATTTTTTTTCATTTTATACTCCTTTATTTGTAATATATAGTGTATGGCTTAGTTAAATTATTTTATTGTTCACTCAGTATAGTTCTAAAATAGATATAAAATAATTGACAATCTAACTTGTTTCATTGTTTAAATTTGTTGATTGTTGATTTTTCGGTTGTAACTCTTATATTCTCTAATATGGAAAAACATAGTATCATATCATTAATATAGTATCTCTCGTAGTAAGTGGATTTGTAAATGTGATTGTGGTCAATGGTGTCTCGTTCAATATGGAAATTTAATCTGTGGACATACAAAAAGTTGTAGTTGTTTAAAAAAGCAAGATTCTAGAGTAAAAATCGATGGAACCTTTGTAGAGTCTTTGATAGCAAAACGTTCAAAAAATAATCAAAGTGGAATAAAAGGTGTTTGCCATTTAAATAATAAATGGGTTGCATATATTAATTTAGCTGGGAAAAAATATAATTTGAGTTTGTATAAGAGTCTAGAAGATGCAAAAAAGGCAAGAGAAAAAGCGGAAACAGAGTTATTTTTATCTATTATAGAAAAATCATATAAACAAAAAAATTATGATATTAAATATAAAAAGAACATCCATTAAAAGATGTTCTTTTTATATTTTACTGGTATAGATCTTAGGCTTATTCAATTCTTTTATCAATAATGGAGCGTAAAACTTTTTCTCTCAATTCAACAGAATCAATATTATATTTTTGTTCATATCTTTGCACTAATAAATCACAAATATAAAGTTGTGAAATTTTTCCAGCTAAAGAACCACCATTTAAAAATTCTTCAATTGCTGTTTGTAAAACCAAATCAGCAGATTGACCAATTGGTGAATGGATATAATTGGTTATTGCAATTATTTTTGAATCATTTTTTTTTGCAATTTTCAATGAATCGTAGGTATCTTTCGTTTTTCCAGATAAAGAGAAAATAATTACTAGATCCTGATCTGTTAATAAGGAAGCAACTTGAGCTTGAAAGTGTGGATCTAATACTGCTTTTGCTTGCACACCTACTCGTAAAAACATACTTTCTAGATCGAGACTTGTATTTCCACTGGAGCCTACTCCAAATAAATATAAATTCTTTGCTTGTTTAATCATTTGAACTGCATTATCCAGTTTATTTTCATCTAACAAACGAATAGTTAAATGTAAAGCATCTATTAAAGTATTAGCAATTTCATCATAATATTTCTTACTACTAGGTTGTTCTTTTTGATGACTAAAATCTTCTTTTGCAATTTCAATTTTCAAATCAGAAAATCCAGAAAAACCAATTTTTTGACAAAAACGAATAATCGTTGCATCACCTACTTTAGTATTTTTCTTAATATCATTCATTGTACTATAAATAATAGTTTTACCAGAATTCAAAATAAAATCTGCGACTTTTTTTTCAGATCTCGTTAGTAAGGGGTAGTGCTCTCTGATTAAATAGATATAATTCATACAAACTCCTTTGCAGTTAAAATGTTTTCTCCATTATACTCCATTTTTCTTTAAAAAAACTCCGGATTTATCCTTTTTTAACTTTACATTTTTGAAAGCGGATGCTATATTGTTTTTTGGAGGTATTATCCAAAAATATAATAAAAATGGAGTGTTTAGGATAATGAATAAACAAGAGTTTTTAGAAGCGATCTCAGATGGTTTAATCGTTTCTTGTCAGGCATTACCTGGTGAAATATTTTATAAAGAAGAAAAGAGTCTTATGCCTTATTTCGCTCTAGCCGCACAAAGAGCAGGAGCTGTTGGTATACGTGCAAATTCTGTTCGTGATATTTTAGCAATCAAAAAACAAGTTGAATTACCAATGATTGGAATTATAAAAAGAGATTATCCACCAGAAGCTCCTTTTATTACAGCAACTATGCGAGAAGTGGACGAGTTGGTTGCTACTGGTGTAGAAGTGATTGCTCTCGATTGCACATTAAGAAAAAGACATGATGGTCTATCTATCAATGATTTTATAAAAAAAATAAAAGAAAAATATCCTCATCAGTTATTGATGGCAGATATATCTAACTTCGAAGAAGGTAAAAATGCTTATGAAGCGGGGGTGGATTTTGTTGGAACTACTTTAAGTGGTTATACCGAAGAAAGTAAAAAGCTATATGGACCAAATTTTGAACTTATTAAACAATTAGTTGAAGCTAATATTTGTGTAATAGCTGAAGGTAGAATTCATACTCCAGAGCAAGCAAAAGAAATAAAAGAATTAGGAGTTGCAGGTATTGTTGTGGGTGGGGCTATTACCCGACCACAAGAAATTACTTCAAGATTTATTAAAGCATTAAGTTAGGGGGAAAAGGAAATGTTTAAAAAATTCTCACAATTAGGTCGTGCATTTATGTTACCGATCGCTATATTACCAGTGGCCGGGCTACTATTAGGTCTTGGAGGAGCGTTGACAAATGAGAGCGCTATAAATGCTTATCCAATTTTAGATCAAACTTGGTTGCATACTATTTTAAGCATCATGAGCTATGCTGGAAATGCAGTTTTTGCAAATCTAGCTTTAATTTTCGCAATCGGAATTGCAGTGGGACTTGCAAATGGAGACAAAGGAACAGCTGGGTTAGCTGGAGGTGTAGCTTATTTAGTCTATACTGCAACAATTAGTGGATTTCTTGAACTATTTTCAGCAAAAGGGGCAACACTTGATACAGGAGTTGTTGGGTCAATTGTTGTGGGGGGAACGGTTGCATTCTTACACAACCGATATAGAAAAATAGAACTTCCGCAATTTTTAGGGTTCTTTGGAGGTTCAAGATTTATCCCTATTGTATCTAGTTTAGCTGCAATTGTTATTGGATCTTTTTTCTATTTAATTTGGCCACCAATTCAAAATGGTTTAGTGGTTGCTGGAGAACAAATTGCACAGATGGGTAGCATAGGTACTTTCCTTTATGGATTCTTACTTCGGTTAACTGGAGCTGTCGGGCTACATCACACAATTTATCCTTTGTTTTGGTACACTTCTTTGGGGGGCACAGAAAATGTTGCTGGTGCAACAATTGCGGGGGCACAAAATATTTTCTTTGCACAATTAGCTGATCCAAATCATACAGGCTTATTTACTTATGGTACTCGCTTTTTTGCAGGAAGATTCGCAACAATGATGTTTGGATTACCGGCAGCTTGCTATGCAATGTATCGTGCGATTCCCAAAAATAATCGTAAGAAAAATGGTGGACTTTATTTTAGTGGTGCTCTTACTTCTTTTTTAACAGGAATTACTGAACCTGTAGAGTATATGTTCTTATTTGTAGCTCCTTGGCTTTATGTGATTCATGCATTCTTAGATGGGCTATCTTTTTATTTTGCGGATATCTTAAATATTCGTGTAGGGAATTCTTTTTCAGGCGGTTTGATCGACTTTTTATTATTTGGTGTACTTCAGGGGAACGACAAAACTAATTGGTTAAAACTTATTCCTTTTGGTATTGCATGGGCGCTTATATATTTCTTTGTTTTTACATTTTTCATCAAAAAATTCAAGGTGGCTATTCCTGGAATGGAAGAAGAATCGGAAGTTCATCCTAAAAAAGCAGTAAATAAAAATACATCATTACGTGAAGAATCTCTTACAATTATTGATGCCCTTGGTGGGAAAGATAATATTGAGTCTGTTGAAGCTTGTGCAACTCGTTTACGTGTTGCTGTTACGAACGGGAAAATTGTTCAAAAACAAACAATAAAAGCCATTGGTGCGACTGCTGTCTTCGAAGTAAAGGGCGGTATACAAGCTGTTTTTGGAGGGAAAGCTGACTTATTAAGTCAAGAAATCAATCAAATATTAGGAAAAGATAAGTAGGAGGTATTTTATATGTTTGAGATTTTCAAAAAGAAAAAACAAGAAGAATTTTATGCACCTTGTTCTGGAAAAATCATTTCCATCACAGAAGTAAATGATCCTGTTTTTTCACAAAAATTATTGGGTGATGGGTTTGCTATCATACCTGATAATACAAAAATTTATGCTCCGTTAGCTGGTCGCGTAACAAATATATTTCCTACTAAACATGCTATTAATATAAAAAGTAACTCAGGAATTGATTATTTGATCCATATTGGAATTGATACAGTCGAATTACAAGGAGAGCCTTTTTCAATTTGTGTGAAAGAAAATGATGTAGTTACTTCTGAAACTTTACTAGTTGATGTAGATTTTGAAAAAATAATAAAATCTGGAAGAGACACTTCTGTTATAGTTGTTTTTCCGGAGAAAAATCAGTTTAGTGATTTAATAATAGATAATGGTCGAATAGATAATGGAAATCTATGTGGAAAAATCACGCGTATATAAAAAGCTGTCTGTCAAATTTGGCTAGTAAGAGTTTAGATAAAATAAGGTTGAGGGTTCTGTTGCAAAGTTTTAAATCTACTATCAGATAAGGTAGAATAATAGAAAAAGATAGCAGGAGGAATGACGATGAGTCATTTTAAAGGAAAGCAATTTCAGCAGGATGTGATTATTGTAGCCGTGGGCTACTATCTTCGTTATAACCTTAGCTATCGTGAAGTTCAAGAAATCTTATATGATCGTGGCATTAACGTTTCTCATACGACGATTTATCGTTGGGTGCAAGAATATGGCAAACTACTCTATCAAATTTGGAAAAAGAAAAATAAAAAATCCTTTTATTCATGGAAAATGGATGAAACGTACATCAAAATTAAAGGAAAATGGCATTATTTGTATCTAGCCATCGATGCAGATGGTTTAACCTTGGATATTTGGTTACGTAAAAAACGGGACACACAAGCAGCCTATGCTTTTCTTAAGCGGTTAGTGAAGCAGTTTGATGAACCGAAGGTTGTAGTCACAGATAAAGCCCCCTCTATTACAAGTGCCTTTAAGAAACTAAAAGAATACGGCTTTTATCAAGGGACAGAACATCGTACCATTAAATACCTGAATAATTTGATTGAACAAGACCTTCGTCCAGTAAAGAGACGCAATAAATTCTATCGAAGTTTACGCACTGCCTCTACCACGATTAAAGGCATGGAAGCCATCCGAGGATTATATAAGAAAACCCGAAAAGAAGGCACTCTCTTCGGGTTTTCGGTCTGTACTGAAATCAAGGTATTATTGGGAATCCCAGCTTAAATCATAGATACCGTAAGGGATTTTATTCTTTATTTAAAACTTTGCAACAGAACCTGTTGGATCATTTAGATGAATACAAGCATTTTTTAAAGGCCGAAGCGATTCCTACTCCTATTCATACACCGAATAGTCGGTATGTGAACAACAAGAAAGTCCAGGAACATTACGCGATCATTCCTACAAAAACGGTTATGACAGCAGCGGCTTTTGAACAACTAAGTCCACTGCAGCAGGCTATTTATGAACAAGTGTTAAAAACAACGGTGGCGATGTTTGCGGAAAAATATACCTATGAAGAAACAACAATCTTGACGCAAGTTCAGCAGCTTCAGTTAAAGGCAATCGGAAAAGTACCGATAGATCTAGGTTGGAAGAAGTTATTTGGCAAAGAGAGCGACGGAAAAGAGAAGGAAGAAGAACCGCTACTTCCTAAAGTGATAAAAGGAGAAACGGTGACGGTAGATCTACAAGTCCTTGAAAAAGAAACCAAGCCACCACAACCCTATACCGAAGGTACGTTGATCACTGCGATGAAAACAGCTGGGAAAACCGTGGATAGTGAAGAAGCGCAATCCATATTGAAAGAAGTAGAAGGAATCGGTACAGAAGCGACACGGGCGAATATTATTGAAACTTTGAAACAAAAGGAATATATCAAGGTAGAGAAAAATAAGCTCGTAGTGACGAATAAAGGGATTTTGCTTTACCAAGCCGTGGAAAAAGAGCCGCTGCTCACAAGTGCCGAAATGACCGCCAAATGGGAAAGCTACTTGTTAAAGATCGGTGAACGAAAAGGAACACACACCACTTTTCTAACAAATATCCAAAAATTTGTCTCTCACTTGTTGGAAGTCGTACCAGGACAAATCCAATCCACTGATTTTGGATTGACGTTACAAGAGGTGAAAGCAGCAAGTGAAAAGCAAGAAGCCGCGCGTCATTTAGGGATTTGTCCAAAATGCCAGGAACAAGAAGTTTTACTCTATCATAAGGTGGCCGCATGTACGTCTGAAGCTTGTGATTTTAAATTATGGACAACGATTGCCAAAAAGAAACTAACAGCGACACAGCTGAAGGAAATCATTCAAAATGGCCGAACAAGCCAGCCAGTGAAAGGGTTAAAAGGTCAGAAGGGTTCGTTTGAAGCAACGATTGTTTTAAAAGAAGACTTCACAACGGGCTTTGAATTTTCTGAAAAGAAAAAAACGAACTTTAAGAAAAGAATACGACGCACTACAAAATAATGGAGGGGTTATCTTATGCGAGATACAACACACAAACAACAAGAAATCGAAAATCAAAAAGCCAAAATTCGTTCAGAACAAGAAAAATTACGTGCCGACAAAAGAAGACTGCAGCAATTAAAGAACCAGCAACGGATTCAAAAAGAAATTGAATTAGATCGATAAAATCTTCCTGGCTATTGTATACGTATAGACTTATGTTATACTATATTTATAAGTTTATACGTATACAAAGGAGGAAGAAAATGACAAAAGCAATGGTGTACAAGCTGCTAGAAGAATTTAATGGAACTTTGGCTTTGAAGGATGCCAAAAAAGCGGGCATTTCTCCTGTAACGATCAAACGTATGGTAGATCGTGGAGAGCTGGATCGTGAGTATCCAGGTTTTTTCACCTTACCTGGTCAATTTCCTGATGAATTGTTTATGGCGCAAAAAAAATATGAACGCGGCATTATTTCACATATTACCGCTTTAGATTTGTATGATTTGACAGATATGATCCCTAGACAGATCGATCTGACTGTACCTTACGGTTATCACGTTTCTGAAAAAGGATTGAAGGAATTCGCAGTTGAGCTACACTATACAAAAGCGGAATGGTATGAATTAGGTAAGATTGAAATAAAAAGTCGCTATGGGAATCCTATTATAGCTTATGATCCAGAAAGAACTTTGTGTGACATTTGGAATCCCTGGTATACCGTTGAGGATGAGATCAAAGTAAAAGCAATCAAAAACTACATGGAGTTGGACAGAAAAAATCTTAGAAAATTGAATGAGTATCGACGAATTTTGCCAACAGACAAAACGATGCGTTCTTATATTATGGCTTTAAATTAAAGGAGAAGATACATGACACCTACGCAGTTAAAAGCAAAAGTGAAGAATATTTCCAGAGAAAAAGAAGTTGATCCGCAGCTTGTTTTAAGACATTTTATGATGGAAAAGTTCTTGGAAAAAATCTCAGAGTTTCCTTATCGTGAAAATTTTGTGTTAAAAGGCGGCTTCTTAATTGGCTCAAAGTATGGCATTGAAAATCGCACAACCAAAGACATTGATACGACTTTACGGGAAATGAAAGTAACCAAAGAAACATTAACAACGGTTCTAAACGATATTTTTTCAACGCCGACGAAAGAAGGCATTCAATTTGAGATTCAAGGAATGAAAGAAACGAGAGAAGCCGATTACTATCCAGGATTTAGCTTACGTGTGCTGGCACATTTGGAAAACATGCGGCCAGATTTTAAGGTAGATGTGACTACAGGTGACTCGATCTATCCTGCAACAATCACTCACAGTCATAAATTGATGTTTGAGGATCGAACGATTCCTTTGGAATCCTATCCTACAGAACAAATTATTGCTGAAAAATTAAGTGCAACCTTTGATTTTTTAACAGATAATTCAAGAGGAAAAGATTTTTATGATCTCTATACTATTCCTAAAATGGAGAAGATCGATGAGAAGACCTTGAAAGATAGTGTGAGAAATACATTTACACGTCGAGGAAAAACTGATCCGTTAAAGATTTACTATGAAAAGGATATGGATGTACTGAAAAATAGTCACGAGCTAAAAGATACTTGGAAGAAATATCAAAAAAGCAATCCTTATGCTGCGTCGATCACGTACGATGAGACAATGGATTCGATTAGTAATTTGATGGAAAAAGTGATTCACGTCGAAGAAAAAGAGCGAAAACTAGCTTATCAAAGACACCAACAGATAAATAGAGAAATGGAGAGATAAAGATGATTAATAATGTGACATTAGTAGGACGCTTAACCAAAGATCCCGATTTACGTTATACTGCAAGTGGCACAGCAGTAGCGACTTTTACCCTAGCTGTTAACCGCAATTTCACGAATCAAAACGGCAATCGAGAAGCTGATTTTATTAACTGTGTGATTTGGCGCAAACCAGCAGAAACGATGGCGACATTAGCTAAAAAAGGCAGTTTGATCGGCGTTGTCGGACGGATTCAAACCCGAACCTACGATAACCAACAAGGACAACGTGTGTATGTGACAGAAGTTGTGGCCGATAATTTCCAACTATTAGAAAACAAAGCAGCGACAGAAAGCCGTGCGCACGCTGATCAATCGTCCACCAGTCCAAGCACCACCACTTTTGAACAACGGGATACAGCGACGCCTAACAACAATGGATTGAACGCTTCACAGAATCCATTTGGTGGACAATCAATCGATATTAGCGATGATGATCTACCGTTTTAGTTCGAGAAAGAAGGAGTAAGTATGGCAAAAAACATTAGTCTGACGATGGATCTATTGATACCCGTTATTGCATTTATAGACGGGATTTCTTTGGGTGTCACTGAAAATCCTTTGGTAAATAGAATTGCAAAAGGATCACTATTTCTTGTATTCGTGTATCTTGTCTGTTCTTATCTTTTAAAAAGAGCAGGCAAGGATAATTCCTTTTGGCGATTGACTAAAGTCACAATAGCAGCGACAGCTGTTATACTTACGGCTATTCTACCGCTTTATATGTAGGGTTAACGGGAAATCGTTGAACTTCTTGCGAAATATTGCTATAATGAACATGAAAAAGAGGAGTTGCGCGAACAACCCCTCATTAACAGCACCGATTAAAGAACGGTGGCAGAATATTAGTTATTTGGAAATAACCGCTGACCTGCTAAAGTAGACGGTTATTTCTTTTTGTCATTTTTAAGCATATTTACAATCAAACTAATCAAAGCAATGGTAAACATACCAAAACCAAGAATGGTTTGAATTGTCTCATATGCGGACAAAAGGCTTACTCCTTTCATAGATTTTAGCACTTACGTTCATAAGCACCACCACCTTTCAGAAGTCGCCACCGTCTTCAAACTTTACTGTCTTGATCATTATAGCATATCTAAAATCGATTAAAAATTCTCAATTTTAGCTGTTTTTGCTATAATTTTAGCGAGGTGATCGCGATGGAACATTATACTGGTTTACTGGATAAAATTCGGGTAATCAAGACACAGCCGTTGCTTGTGCGATTTACATTACGTACAAATCATGAACCGATTAATTGTGTGGTGGCCAATATAGAAATAGCGGATAAATTGCTGATTTTGGAAGAAGGCAAGTATACTATTTCAGTGACAGGTCACTTCAATAAACGAAATCAACTAGTCATTGAATCAATGCAAATTAGAAACCCTGATCATTTTACGAGATTAATGGGCATATAAATAAAAGAAGAGCTGCAGTCCTAAATGAGGATTGCAGCTCTTTTTGTTTTACATAGAAACAAGAAAAATGAAAAGGCCTTTTTAGGAAGGTGCAAGCGCCTTCTCAATTGAAAAACCTCTCTCTCACTCCAACCGCCACCGCCGTTCGAGAAGAAAGGAAGTGAACGTTGCACGTTCACTAAGATAAGGGGTCTTGCAAAGCAAGACAAAATAGAAAAAACTTCCTCTCACCAACAGGTTCGTTCCTGTTCGCTATCTCTTTATTGATTTGCCAGACCGGCAACAAGTTGCCTTTTATCACCAAAAAGCGACAAGGACAAGGGTAAATGGCACGCTGCGCGCCCTTGTCCTTGTCGCTTTTTGGTGATTCATTCTGGCCAACAAATCAATAAAGAAAGAACTAACGAAAGGAAGTAAAACCTTTCCTAAGAGGAGGCAGAATCTAACATGCGAAAGAAATTTGATTATTGGGGTGTTCCCTTCAGCGAATTATTCCCAAACTATCATGCACCACATACTGTCGAATGCGATTGTGGAGAAAGAGCGAAATGTATCAAAAGCTATCGTTTGTATCAATGTCCAACATGCGGGAAAAAATATACCTTGTCTTATGGCGATTATATTTTGATTGATGAGAAAGGAAAGAAACGCTGATGAAAACACAGCACAAATTATTGACTGTAAAAGAAGTCGTTCAAATTTTGGTGGACAAAGAAGTCATTTCTGAAAAAGTAGCAGAAGCTTTACTTATTCCGCGGTACTGGACGATAGAAACCCCTTTAGTAGAGGATGCACCGACTATGCTATTTGAAGACCTAGTGAAGATTGCAGGATATGAACTGCATTATCAAGAAAACTTGGAAACTTATGAAAACGAATATTGGTTAACCGAATTAGAGAACTAAAAAGGAGAAAAAATATGGCTCAAAATTACTATGACGAATTTGTCAAATTACCTTTGGATAAAATGGCACAAAAAATGGAGGATATGACATTCCTATACAATGAGACACGTGTTCCAAAAAAACATTATAAGGAAAGATTGTCGGTAGCTGTGGAAGAAATAATTGAATCAGGTGTCGAAATGAATCTCATTGCGACGTACTATCGAACACTGGAAGAACTGAAAAAGCAAAATGCAAAATGGTTTTTCCAAGCCTTACTATGCTTGGAAGTAGGCGTCAAACCAAGCACAATCAAACCTTCTGAATACCAAGCTTTAGAACTAACGTATGCGAAATTTATCGAAACGAAAAAAGCTAAGACTGTTTCAAGTGAATGGTTAGATTATTTTGAAAATATCAATAAGTATGGCGCCTATTACACCATGAAAAAGGAGGACAACGAAAATGAATAAGGTGATTTATCAACTAACAATGGAAGATGTGTCACACTTTTTAACAAACAAAGAACATTTGAATGAAGTAATCAGACGGATTCAAAAAGACTTTAGTTGTATGGAAGAAATGAAGTACTTTATTCAAAGAGTGGAAGAACAATTGTATTTGGAAAGTGAAACGAGTCAAACGAAGGTTACAGTCAGCCATAATCGTTTAGACATGTATAAACGTCGTCCTGACACATTAAAAAAAGGAGCGGAGCTTCTACGACTAGAAACAGAAAAATATATCATGAATGTTTACCTAGAAAGGAGTGAACTGGTCGAAAACTTTGTCAGCTACACGATTTGCAGGAAACACTATTACTCAGAATCAGAATATTATTCAATTTTTGAGAGCATGGAATTAATGGAAGAAGAAATGGAAGAGCTAAACAGCAAAGATGCGACGGTAGACGATTATTACCTTGTATTTACTAGATTTTTGACGTGTGGGACGGAATCTATCGTGTTAATGGGAATGGATTATGAACTCGCTGTACCCGAAGCATTTTTGAGGGAATATGTAGAAGAAGTAGATAACCCAGGCGACGACTGGTACACGACTTTAACTGATTTTTTAGACACCTACACTTACGACGATACAGAAGAAATCCAAAATGAACTTGACCATAAACGAATGCCATATCAACGATTTGAAAGGAAAAAAGGTCAATAACCATTTATACCGAAAAGTGAGGATGTGTGAAATAAGACCAAAAAACCTTGAAATTAAGGGAATGGTTCTTATTTCGCACCAATCGCTCCAACCGCCCCCGCCGCTTAGGTGGTGCGAAATAAGCGGGCAAAGCCCGATAACCTAAGAGAAAGAAGGAGATCCATATGAATAAAATCATTCCTCTATTGTTCGTACTGTTTGTTGGCGAGATACTTATGCGTCATGGGGCAGCTCTACATTTAAACTTCGTAGTATTCTTAGGAATACTGGTATTTTGTTTGATCTTTTGGCGCTTTGTGTTAACCCTTTTGAGTCTAATATTCAAGTTGATTGCAGCCGTATTCTTCATAAGATTATTTCGATGAAAGGAGAGGGTACCAATGCCAATTGCAGTAGGGAATAAACGGTTACCCGTTACATTGGATGAAAAGAGACAAAAAGAATTGCAGCAACTAAAGCAGAAGTACGGGAAAAGTGAATCTAAGATTATGTGTATTGCGTTAGATCTACTGATCGCGCAAGAAAAAGCAGGATTTGATGTACCAGCACTAAAAAAGTGACGTCACTTTTTAATTTGATTTATATAAGTGATATCACTTTTAGCAAGGAGGGAAATAAGTGGCGAGTAGTTCACAAAAACAGAATTGTCACTTTTCTATTTAAATGGCAAAAATTTTTAGTAATAAATGACAAAAGCTACCAATTTTTTGGTAGCTTTTTATATACCTACCACTAAACTATCTCTTGCTGCTTCGACAACTTCTACAGTAATCTTATCCATTTGATTGATTCTTAAAATACGATCAATCTGTGCAAATAAACGATGAATAAGCCTAAAATTTCCTTTTGTAATTTTAATGATAGTTGTGATAGCCTCATAATCAGAAAAATCTTCTAACTTAATATCAATTTCTAAGTCTGACCATTTGTATTCCAAAATATGATGTGTTTCATCCTTACTAGTGAAGGAAACCAATGCACGACTTAAAAGTACTTCTCAATACCAACGTGGGCTTGGTAAAAAAATGAAACGTTATTGGAAACTCCTACAAAAAGAAGAAGCAAAGTTGAACGATGAAAAACGGGTTTGGCGTGCCAGTTTCAGAGATTACTTAACTGAAAGTGAGATTGTCGACCGATTGTTAGCTACTTGTCCCAATCTACGACAAGGCTATCAGTTATACCAAGATGTTCTTTATGCAGTAAAGAAAAGAGATCATTCTCTATTTGAGGACTGTTTATCCAGAGAAGTCAGCCAGTTACCTGAAACTTATGCGACAACTTTGCGAACATTTAAAAAGTTTCTGCCACAGATCCCAAATGCCCTCCGCTACAGTTATTCAAATGGACCACTAGAATGTTTAAACAACCATATTAAAGTATTAAAACGCAATGCTTATGGGTTTCGAAATTTTTATAATTTCAAACGACGGATCATGATTCGACACGGTAAAACCATTTTAACCAAATAAAAAGAACAGAAAGAATACTTTTTTCTTTCTGTCTCAATTATTCTAAGATTTCTCTTTACCAACATCATTTGACAAAGAGCCGGCTTCGACTTAGATTTATTACAAATATTATTAAATTAATACTATTTTACGTTATTTTGTTTTTTGTGTAACTTTTAAAAATACCTATGAAAATAAAAACGATTAATTATTATCTTAATTTATGTTTTATTTACTTTTGAATTGTGAATTACCCTAGTCAAGAAAACAATTTATGATATGATTATGTAGGGGAAACTTGTTTACAAATATTTCTGTGAATATATTAGTCTAATTATGTTTTTTTGTAAAGAGCTGTCATTTTTATGTAAGTGAATTATATCTTAATTTATCTATCATCCATACTTAGGAGTGAATCTATGGAAAAGCCATTCATCAAGTCATTGACTACTGTGGTGGTAGGTGCAGGTGCTATTGCGATCTGTTTGTTTGGATACCATATCAATAATCAGCGGCAACATCAGCAACGGATCAATTATGCAGAATCTGCCATCACCAATCAAAAAGACACCTTGACTTCTTTATCAAAAGAAGTAGACAAGCTGTATAGTACAAAAGAAAAAAATTTTCTAAACCCTGAAATAACAGAAGAAACAATCACAAGTTTGTCAAATAAGCTATCCTCTGTCAAACTTTCAGCAGATGATTACGACATCAAAGAATCAGAATTGCCTAAAGAAGCTGTTGCAATCCAAGATGAGAAGAAAGCAATCGTGACACAGTTAGATAGTGCAGAATCAAAACTGAAGATCCAGACAGCTGTCAACGATTTATTTACTAAAAATGTATCAAACTGGCAGCAAGCTGTAGACGATGTCGTCATCAAAGAAAAGGTGACAAGTGCAGATGTCGCTCGTGTACGTGAAAATATGAGCTTTTTTAAAGATAGTCCTTGGAAAACGGTTGTTATGCAATATCTAGGATTCGCTGATACCCAGATCGCGCAAGTCACGCAACTAGATCAGTTATTCGATACGATGTTAAAGGATGGTCAAGTGACTGCCACCGCTACTTACGATCAATATTTGACGGCGCTCAGTCAAATAGAGCAGATCCGGAATGAAAAAATAAGCGTAGCATACGCAACAAAAGCACAAACTGTTGCTCAGCAAATGGGCTATAGCAATATAAGCTATTGACAGTTAAAGCGTTGATTCAAGCAAGGTTAGCAAACGGAGGAAACTATGGCAAGACGAAGAAGAAAATCAAGAGGGAAAAAAATATTTCTGATTATTTTAGCAGTTCTTATCGTATTAGTATTAGCAATTGTAGGAGTAGGAGCAAAATTATATCTGGATCTCTCACATTCTATTGAGAAAACTTACGAATCAGTGGAACGAACCCAAGGAGAACGAACGAAACCAGTTGATCTGGACAAACAAGAATCTTTCTCTGTTCTATTGATGGGGATTGATACTGGAGATTTAGGTCGGGTCGATCAAGGAAGATCAGATACGATGATGGTTGCCACAGTCAGTCCTGAAGACAAACAGACAACGATCGTCAGCATTCCTCGAGATACGTATGTCGACATCGTAGGTCGTGACACAAAAGACAAGATCAACCACGCTTACGCATTCGGCGGAGCTGCCATGGCGATGGATACCGTACAAAAATATGTAGACATCCCAATCGATCACTATGTCTCTATCAATATGAAAGGGCTAAAGGAACTCGTTGATGCAGTTGGTGGTATCGAAGTCAATAATGACCTCACTTTCTCACAAGATGGCTATGACTTTCCAATCGGTAAAATTACATTGAACGGGGATCAGGCATTATCTTATTCTCGTATGCGTTATGAAGATCCAAATGGTGATTACGGTAGACAAGGGCGCCAAAGAAAGATCGTAGAAGGCGTAGCAAAAAAAGTATTGAGTCTAAATGGTGTCAGCAACTATCAATCCGTTTTGAATGCTCTAGAGTCGAATATGAAAACAGACATGAGCTTTGATGAAATGAAAAAAATCGCTTTAGATTATCGGGAGGCATTTGGTACGATCAAGCAAGATCAACTGCAAGGAGAAGGCTTCATGCAAGATAATATCTCCTATCAAAAAGTCAGCGATCAAGAACTTGATCGTGTGAAAAAAGAATTAAAAGATCAAATGAATCTAGAGAATAAATAGGAAAGTGGAGAAAAAATGGAAGAGACAATCAGCTTGAAAGAAATTTTTGAAACATTACGCAAACACTTGGTAACAATCATCATCTCAATGTTTGCTGGCTTGGCCATCTCAGGAATCGTAACATTTTTCATCTTGACACCAAAATACAGTTCACAAGCACAATTGATCGTGACACTGCCACAATCAGACACAGCAAATGTCAATGATGTCAATACGAACCTGCAAATGATCAATACGTATAAAGATATGATCGTCAGTGATTTAGTGCTAAATGAAGTCAAAGATCGTTTAGAAACAGAAGACAATGTGAAAATGACTGCTGAACAAATCAAAGAGGCCATCTCAGTCAATCAGTCACAAAATTCACAAATGTTCTCGATCCAGGCAATAAGCACGAATGCAGTGACTGCTCAACAGATCGCTAACACAACTTCACAAGTTTTCCAAGAGAACGCAAAAGACGTGATGAATGTCGATAAAATCTCGATTATTTCAGGTGCAGTTGCCAATACGACACCTGTTTCGCCAAATAATAAATTGAATTTAGTGATTGGTTTAGTATTAGGAATGATGGTAGGCGTAGGTCTGGCATTCTTATTCGAATTACTCGATCGGACAGTGAAAGATGAAAAATATGTGACGGATACATTAGGATTTCCAATCTTAGGAACAGTACCAGAAATGTCAGCGAAAGAATTGAACGCTGGTATCCGTAAAAAAGGATCAGCTCCTGCACGACCAAAAGCTACAAATGGTAAAACAGCCCCATCACGCAGAAGCCGCTCAAGAGTCTAGGAGGAAGAAAAATGGCACGAACACAGAAACAAAAAGCAGCACAAACTCATGCAGTCAGTTTGATCACATTAACAAACCCATCTTCACCAATCGCCGAACAATATCGTACGATCCGGACGAATATCCAGTTTGCCTCCGCAGCTGGTCAGCAAATCAAAACGATTGTCGTGACTTCATCAGGTCCTGGAGAAGGAAAATCCACCACTGCAGCAAACATTGCAGTCGTTTTTGCTAAATCAGGTCAACGAGTTCTACTAGTCGATGCAGATTTACGTAAACCCGTCGTCTATAAGACATTCCAGCTGAACAATGCCAGTGGATTAAGTACAGCACTTAGTTCATCAGGAAGTGTAGCAGATGTGATCCAACGAACGCCAGTCGAGAACTTGTCGATTTTGCCTAGTGGACCTAAGCCACCCAACCCATCAGAATTGTTAAGCTCGCCAAGAATGGATCAGATCCTATCCGAAGCAAGACAGTTATTTGACGTGGTGATATTCGATATGCCACCAGTAGTAGCCGTAACAGATGCACAGATCATGTCTTCAAAAACGGATGGCACTTTATTGGTCGTACGTGAAAATATGTCACGTAAAGAATCCTTGACTAAAGCAAAAGAACTGCTGGAGATGGTACAAGCACGAGTTTTAGGTGTTGTATACAACGGAGCAGAACATAGCAAAGATGCTGGTTATTACTACGGAAATTAAGGACTAAGAAGAGAGGAGACAAGAGAAATGATCGATCTACATTGCCATATCCTACCAGGAATCGATGACGGGGCAGAAAACTTAGAAGCAAGTATTGCAATGGCTGAAAAAGCGATTCAGCAAGGCATTACGCATATTTTATGCACACCACACCACAATAATGGAAAATACAGCAATGAAAAATCACAAGTCATTTCTCTAGTCGCTTCGTTACAAGCCGAATTAGAGAAAAGACAGTTGCCTTTGACGTTATTGGAAGGACAAGAAGTACGTATTACCGGAACGCTCATCGAAGACATCCACCGAGATGAAATTTTATTTACAGATTTAGATGATACATATCTTCTGATCGAATTTCCGACACTGGAAGTGCCGTTATATGCAGAACGGCTTTTTTTCGAGTTGTTAGAACTAGGAAAGACACCAGTGATCGTCCATCCAGAACGTAACGCGCATTTTCGTAAAGACCCGAATCATTTGCTTCCATTCCTAGATATGGGATGTTTGGCCCAACTTACTGCGCCAAGTTATGTTGGTGTATTTGGCAAAGATATCCAGAAAACAGCCAAAACGATGGTCAAACATAATCTTGTGCAGATGGCTGCTTCTGATGCCCATGGGGTCTCTAAGCGCACCTTTTACTTAAAAGAGTGCTATGAGCAGATTGCCAAGGACTTTAGTAAGGAAAAAGTAGTACAGATGAAACAAGTCGCAAAGGATCTGATCAACGGGGATGAAATCAGTTATCCAATCTATGAAGAGGTAAAAAAGAAGAAGTTTGGTTTATTTTAGTTCTTTATTCGTAGATAAAAAGGAAATGAGGAGAGAGTGAAGATAGTGAAAGGGACTGAAAGTATGGAAAGTGAAGATTTATTATCTCGTATTAGTGAAGTACATCCTAATCAAGTTTGGTTGGATAAAGAAAAAGTAGAAAAACGATGTATCTATTTATTTTTTAAAAGAATGATTGATATTATAGGAAGCATTATTGGTTTGATTTTAGCTTCTCCTTTGATGTTTTATGTAGCTTATCGAATCAGAAAAGAAGAGCCAGGAAGTCCAATATTTTTTAGCCATACACGTGTTGGTAAAAATGGAAAAACATTCAAAATGCATAAATTCCGTTCTATGTGTTTAGATGCTGAAGAAAAATTGGAAGAGTTACTTGATCAAAATGAAATAGAAGGCGCAATGTTCAAGATGAAAGAAGATCCACGTGTTACCCAAATAGGTAAAATTATCCGTGCTAAAAGTATTGATGAATTGCCACAGCTATGGAATGTTTTAAAAGGAGATATGAGTCTAATTGGCCCACGTCCACCTTTGGAAAGGGAAGTAGCTGAGTACACGAGATATGATCTTCAACGCTTGTATGTAAAACCTGGATGTTCAGGTTTGTGGCAAGTTAGTGGTAGAAATGATGTTAGTTTTCATGCAATGGTTGATTTAGATTTAGAATATATAACTAATCAAAGCCTATTGAATGATTTTAAACTAATTATCAAGACAATTTGGATCGTTATAAAACCAAATGGGGCATATTAAGGAGTGTAAGTTATTGAAAATTTGTTTAGTAGGTTCAAGTGGAGGACATTTGACTCATCTATATTTATTAAAAAATTTCTGGGAAAAAGAAGAAAGATTTTGGGTAACATTTGATAAAGAGGATTCGAGAAGTATGTTGAAAGATGAACGATTTTTTCCATGCTATTATCCAACAAATCGTAATATAATAAACTTAATCCGTAATTCTTTTCTCGCTATTAGAATACTATTAAAAGAAAAACCAGATTTAATCATATCTTCCGGTGCAGCTGTAGCAGTTCCGTTTTTCTATTTAGGTAAATTAATCGGAGCAAAAACTATTTACATTGAGGTTTTTGATAGAATTGATGCGCCAACCCTGACTGGAAAATTAGTATATCCTGTGACAGATAAATTTATTGTACAGTGGGATGAGATGAAAAAAGTGTATCCAAAAGCAATTAATCTCGGAGGTATATTTTAATGATATTTGTGACTGTGGGAACACATGAACAGCAATTTGATCGTCTAATAAAAGAAATTGATAGATTAAAAGAAAGCAGATTGATTTCAGAAGAAATCTTCATGCAAACTGGATTTTGCAACTATATACCTAAAACTTGTGATTTCCAACAATTTTTATCTTATGAACAGATGGAAGAATATATTGATAGAGCTCGTTTAGTAATCACTCATGGTGGCCCCTCTACATTTATGAATGTTTTAAAAAAGGGGAAAAAACCTATAGTTGTTCCTAGACAAAAACGGTTTAGTGAACATGTAAATGATCATCAATTAGAGTTTGCTGAAGCAGTTAAAAAAAAAGGCTATGATATTTATGTACTTAAAGAGATTAATGAACTTTTAAATTTATTAAATAATTCTAAAAATGATATAGAAATTAAGGTAAATAGTAATAATTTAAAGTTTTGTGAAAAACTAGAAAGCATTGTAAATAGTTTGGATATCAAATAATTTTTAGAGAAGGAGGAATTTTAAAGTATGATACCTAAGAAGATTCATTATTGCTGGTTTGGAAAAAATCCACTTCCAAACGAAGTAAAAAAATGTATAGAATCATGGAAGTTGTTTTGTCCTGATTATGAGATTATTGAGTGGAATGAAGAAAATTATGATGTATTCAAAATTGATTATATGGCTGAGGCTTACAAAGCAAAAAAATATGCTTTTGTTTCTGATTACGCTCGATTGGATATTATTTATAATAATGGTGGCATATATTTAGATACAGATGTAGAATTGATTAGACCATTAGATGATCTTTTACATCATTCTTGTTATTTGGGGATGGAGTTACCGGGTAGAGTCGCTACTGGATTAGGTTTTGGTGCTGTCAAAGGCAACAATTTCTTATATGAAAACATGAAATATTATGAACATAATCATTTTTTTTATAAGGGTAGAATGAATCTTACAACTTGTGTGGAAATAACGACTAATATTTTAAAGAAACACGGGCTATCTAATGATGATAATATACAAATTATCAAGGATACGATAATTTTTTCAACAGAATACTTTTGTCCCTATGACATTGAAAAAGGTATTACAAATCTTACATGTAATACTATTTCTATACACCATTATTCTGCATCGTGGTATCAAGGTGGAAATATCATTAAAAATATTAGAAAAAAAACTATTCCTATAAAGATTAAAATAAGAAAAAGAATTGATAGTTCTTTTGGTATTGGAAGTTATGAAAAAATAAAAAAGATATTAAAGGGATTTTGAGATGACAAATAGATATTCTATAATTAGTGATTTAAGTGAAAAAATTTTTATGGTGTTTTATGTAATAATAGTTTTTAGTTTAATTTTAAGTATGAGCACATATTCCGTTATATTTCCCAATTTACAATTCAATATAAATAATATTCAGAGAGTATGTTTTAGCTGTTTACTATTAATGTCTCTATTTAATTTAAAAAAGAAGTATATATTTTTAGCTTTGCTTATAATATTTTTTGGAGTAGCCTCTTTTTATTTTACTAAATCGGCATTATTTTTATATAATATTATATTAGTTTTGAGCTCTAGTCTTTGTTATTTTAATCGTCTGGTGAAAATCTTTTTCTATACAGCTACTTTTACTACTTCAGCAGTTATAGTTTCATCATTAATTGGTATAATTCCAAATCTTATAATGATAAGAGAAGAAAGCTCTGTTTTACGATATGCTTTAGGCTTCAATCACGTTAATAATTTGGGTAGTATACTTACTATTTTATTCTTTTGCTCTTGGTACTTATTTAGAAAAAAAAATTTTACATTACTAATCATAAATTGTCTTTTTATCTTTTTATCTCAAGCAATTTTAAATAGTAGAACCTCTTTAATAATAATGCTTATATTCATATTAATATATGCATTTATAAATAAATACGTATTATCTGATTATTTATTGTTTTTTTATGCTGTAGTTTTATCATTTATAGTAGGAGCAACAATTTATTTTTCAATACACATAGCAAATGATAAACTTGATTTGTTATTTAGTGGACGCTTAGGTTATTTATATAAGACACATGCATTACATGGATTCACGTATTTAGGACAATATTTAGGTTTAGAAAATCAAATAGCCAAAGAATCCGTTTTTTATGTATCAAAAAATCATATTATTTTAGATAATGCTTTTGGAAGAATGATGATGGAATACGGTTTTATCTCATTGATAACTTTTTCTTTTACGTTATATTTTTGTATTAAAGAGGCGATAAAGTATGATGATACTATATTAGTTTTGATATTTTTATCCATAGTATGTATCAGTTTTAGTGAACTTTATCCTATAGATTTTAGGCTTAATCTATTTCCTTTATTTTTATTAAGCCGTAAAGCTAATAATATTAAGTTATTGAGAGGGCATTTATGATAACAATATTTACTCCTACTTATAATAGAAAAAAAGAAATAAAAAAGTTATACGAATCATTATTAAATCAAACAAGCAAAGGCTTTGAATGGCTTATAGTCGATGACGGTTCAACTGATAAGACTAAGGAGTTTTTTTTATTATTAGAAAAACAACACTTACCATTTAAAATACGGTACATTTACCAAGAAAATAGTGGCAAACATGTAGCTTATAATACAGCTATAAAAAACATGAAAACTGAATGGCATGTTGTAGTTGATAGTGATGACATTTTATTTGAAAAATCAATAGAAATATTTGAAATGAGAATTCAAGAAATAGAAAATGATATGATAGGATTAATTTTTCCGAGGAAAAATTTAGATTCTATTGATATCTCTCCATGGATTGAAAAAAAAATCCCTATGAATATTCCTGATATCAAGTTTAAGTTTGGATTAAATATTGAAACTTGCATTGTTATAAACAATAAATATATTAAAAAATTTCAATTTCCAAAATTTAAAGATGAAAAATTTATGAGCGAAGAAAGCCTATATTATTATTTAGCAGACTATGGTAAATTTTTGCCGTTTAAAGATCAAGTATATGGATATCGTTATCTAGAGGATGGTTGGACAAAGAATTTATTTAGAATTTGGGAAGAAAATCCTTTAAGTACACTGTATTCCCTAAAAATGAGAAAAAAATATATACAGAAACATGTAAAAGGATTAAAGAAAACCAAAGAATTAATCAAAGTATCTATGAATATAAATAGTCTAGAATGGTTAAATGAAAAAAGTTTCAAAAAATATATTAAAGGAAAAAGTATAAAACAGTGGTTTTATGTTCCAATTTTTTTTATTTTTAAAAAGATACGTTTTGAGAGGAAAAAATAGTATGATGGTTAGCGTAGTAATACCTACTTTTCAACGTAATGATTTCTTGGAGAGAGCAATCAATAGTGTTTTCAAACAAAATTTTACTGATTATGAAATCTTAATCATTGATGATAATGTAGGAGAAAATGTTTATAGAATTAATAATAGAAATTTAGAAAATAAAATCCAAAACAGCAAAATACGCTTTATATATAACGAAAAAAACCTTGGAGGAGCTGAAGCAAGAAACATTGGCATTAAAGAAGCACAAGGTAAATATATCGCCTTTTTAGATGATGATGATATTTTTTTGCCTGAAAAATTAAAAAAAATGATTTCAGTTCTTGAAGAAAAAAAAGGAGTAATGGCTTATTCTTTTGTCAAATCAAATTTAGGCCAAGAATGGAAAAATGTATATAATGGAAATGCCCTATTTGAACTTTTTAAGGTAGGATCAATTGCTGCTACATCACAATGGATAATTCTTCGAAAAGCATTAATAGAGGTCGGAGGATTTGACAATACACCAGCAAAACAAGATTCTATACTAACATGTAAATTACTTGCAAATGGTAATGAGATTATTTGTATAGAAGAGTTTCTATCAGTTTATTTTGAACACGAATTTACTAGAATAAGTACAAGCGGAAAAACACTTATTGGTGAAATCAATCTTTTTAACAAATATAAATCAATAAAAGATAGATTCTCGATTCAGGAGCAAAAAGAGATCGAATTAAATTTCAATTACAGAATATTTAAGTATAAAATTAAAATGAAAAAATACGTTTCTGCTAGCCAAAACCTTTTCAATATAGTAAGAAACAATCCTTTTAAGGGATATGAATTAATTAAGAAAGATTTTATTAGAGGAGGAATGAAGTAAGATGCGTATCGCACTTTTTGGACTCGGCTATGTTGGCTTAGCTAACGCTTTATTACTTGGCCAGCACGAAAATGTTAAAGCATATGATATCGTTGAGGAAAAGATTAATATGCTAAGAAACAGACAATCACCTTTAGAGGATAAAGAAGTTCACGAGTTTCTCGAACGGGATGATTTAAATGTGGAATTTACTAAAGATTTCGAGGAAGCTGTACTTTTTGGTGATTACTTGATCATCGCTACACCGACAGATTACGACGAAAAGAAAAATTACTTTAATACTTCCACAGTTGAAGATGTTATTGAAAAAGCCCTGATCATTCGACCAGATGCAACTTTTATTATTAAGTCAACTGTTCCTGTGGGATATACATTAGAATTAAAAGCAAAATTTAAAACAGAGAATATTGTTTTTTCTCCAGAGTTTTTAAGAGAAGGGAAGGCATTGTATGATAACTTGTATCCTTCTCGAATTGTTGTAGGAGAGTGTTCTGATAGAGGGCAAGAAATAGCGGATATGTTTGAACGGAACGCTTTAGATAAAGATGTGCCAGTTCTTTTGACACATCCTACTGAAGCTGAAGCAATCAAATTGTTTTCAAACACTTATCTTGCTTTACGCGTAGCATATTTTAATGAGTTAGATACTTATGCCGAGTCTCGAGGATTGAACACAAAACAAATCATTGAGGGTGTAGGATTAGATCCTCGAATTGGCTCTCACTACAATAATCCCTCATTTGGTTACGGAGGATATTGTTTACCTAAAGATACAAAGCAGCTAAGAGCAAACTATGAAAATGTTCCAAGCAATATCATCAGTGCAATTGTAGACGCAAATACGACAAGAAAAGATTTTATTGCAGACCAAATTTTAGCGAAAAAACCTAAAACTGTAGGAATCTATCGTTTAACAATGAAGGCAAATTCTGACAACTTTCGGTATTCATCTATCCAAGGTGTAATGAAACGTATCAAAGCAAAAGGGATCGAAGTCGTAGTTTATGAACCAACACTAGATAAAGAAGCATTCTATCATTCACGGGTGATCAAAGATTTTGACGAATTCAAGAATATGTCAGATGTGATTGTATCAAATCGTATGGAGCCAGCTTTAGCTGAAGTAAAAGAAAAAGTTTATACGAGAGATATTTTTAGACGGGATTAACCATGAAAAATTTAGCTAGAAATTTTTTTTATCAGAGCTTGTTTCAAATTACTAAAATCATTATCCCTATAATTACTATTCCAATAGTATCGAATGCGCTAGGGCCAAGTGGAATCGGTATTTATAATTATACTTTTTCAATTGCTCAATATTTTGTTTTAGTTGCTGGATTAGGTGTCGCAATTTATGGAAATAGAGAAATTACTTTAATACTTAACAGAAATAAAGAAGAATTATCAAAAGTATTTTGGGAAATACTGATGTTTAAAGCAATGACAACTATTTTTGTTCTTATGTTTTATTTTGCTTTAACTTTCTTCTTAGAGAATAAAATTTATTTATTGATACAATCCTTGACGATTATAGCCGTATTTTTTGATGTTTCGTGGTTTTTTATGGGGATTGAAGACTTTAAAAAAACTAGTATTTCTAATTTATTGGTACAAATTGTTACGTTTGTTTTAATTGTTTTCTTGATTAAAAATGAAGGAGATGCATTAAAATATACACTTATTCAAGCGTTAGGTTTAGTATGTTCGCAAATAAGTGTTTGGCTGTTTATTCCTAAGTATATTCATTTTGTAAAAGTAAGTATAAGAAATAGCTTTAATCACTTAAAGGGATCATTTGAATATTTTATACCGCAAATAGCTATTATGTTGTATACAAATTTGAATAAAACGCTTTTAGGATTTACTATGGGCAGCATGGCGGTTGGATATTTCACTAACTCATTACAATTGAATACCGTTTTTATAACCATTATTACTACGTTAGACTTAGTGTTATTACCTCATATGACTGGCTTTTTTGCAAAAGAAAATGTGACTAGAATCGTTCGAATGATGGAGAAAACTATACATTTACAATTATACTTTTCAATACCTATTATGTTTGGCATGCTAACTGTTTATGACAAATTAGTGCCGTGGTTTTTTGGAGAAAAATTTATATACATTAATAATGTTATTCCTTATTTTTCAGCTCTAATAATAATTATTCCGTTAGGTATGTCAATTTCCAGACAATATTTAATGCCGATAGGGCACGTCAAGGAATATAACAAATCAGTAATTGTTGGGGCCATCATCAATATCGTAGCCAATTTAATATTGTTACCAACTATTGGTTTTTTTGGTGTAGTTTTTTCGAATATTTTAGCAGAATGCTTTGTAACTTTTGTAAGGACAAGATCTTTCTTAAAGAGTACAGATTTTAAATTTGAATATCGTAAAATTGGAATCTTTTTGCTAGGCGGAATACTTATGTGCATAGTAACACGTTCTTTAACAAGTAATTTATCAAGTAGTATTTTGACTAATTTGATACAGTTTGCTATTGCTTTGCCTATTTATTTAACCATTACTACTCTATTTAAGGCAAATCCGTTCCTTGATTTATTAAGGAAAAAATAGTTTTTACAAGTAAGTTGATAATTAGAACTTTGTTCAATAAGAAAGTGATTTAAATAGCTTATAAGAATTGAAAAATGTGAATTTTCATCATCCCTAATCTGGAACAGAAAGCACAAGCTTCTGTTCCAGATTTTTTTATTATTTCCTTTTGTTTATTTATTTTGTAGTATTTTTAGCCATGCTAAAGTACACGATAGCTTTTATCTAAAATGGGAAATGAAACTAATAAATTATAGTAGCGAGATACGTAAGGCATTTTTTACAGTTTTTCTAGCAATTGTTATCAATTGTAAATCAAATACCCTCAATTCTCCCCCATACGCAATACATAGGCGTCAAGCAAGATTCTCGCGATGATCTGGAGAGGCAAACGCGACCGTACTTCATAATCAGGGAAATAAGAACCTTCTGATTTGAAACCTACGAGATTGATCTCGCAATAGTCTTTCAGTGTAGAGGAATGATTGGCTGTAACTAGAATCGAACCAATCTCTGCATCATAGCAATTCTTTGCGGCGGTGACGAGTTCTTTTTTCTCGCCGTTCAAAGAAACAAAAATAACGCTGTCTTTCTTAGTTAGTTTCCGACTGATGCTTTTGATGATTTCTGGATCAGTATGCATTTGACAATTTTTCCCTGTTAATTGAAGTTTTACGAGCATCTCTTGACCAATCATTTCTGAAAATCCTCGTGCAAAGACAAAAACCCGGTCAGCAAATTTGATTATTTGTATCGCATCCTCAATATTTCCGATTTCCAACATATTGATCGTACGTACCACTTCTTGTTCATTTTTTAGAATGGCTCGGCGGATGCCTTTGTCTACTTTATCTAAGAAAGAAAAATTGATGTTCTTGTTTTCTCCTTCTTTTAGATGATACTTAAACGAAGTAAACCCTTCATAGCCTTTCTTTTTCATTGTCCGCACAATGGTGGCTGTTGAGACATTTGCTTGTTCACTTAGTTTCACAATGGAGTAGTTAGGGATCTCTAGGATATGGTGTTCGATAAAGTTTCAGAGGTACTGTTCTGTTTCACTTAATTTGTGATCCATATTCTTTCCTTCTTTCACCAAAAGTTAGTTAAAAAATAGGCTCTTTGTCAAATGATGTTGGTAAAGAGAAATCTTAGAATAATTTGGGCAGAAAGAAGAAAAACTTCTTTCTGTTCTTTTTATTTGGTTAAAATGGTTTTACCGTGTCGAATCATGATCCGACGTTTGAAATGATAAAAATTTCGAAACCCATAAGCATTGCATTTTAATACTTTAATATGGTTGTTTAAACATTCTAGTGGTCCGTTTGAATAACTGTAGCGGAGGTCATTTGGGATCTGTGGCAGAAACTTTTTAAATGTTAGCAAAGTTGTCGCATAAGTTTCAGGTAACTGGCTGACTTCTCTGGATAAACAGTCCTCAAATAGAGAATGATCTCTTTTCTTTACTGCATAAAGAACATCTTGGTATAACTGATAGCCTTGTCGTAGATTGGGACAAGTAGCTAACAATCGGTCGACAATCTCACTTTCAGTTAAGTAATCTCTGAAACTGGCACGCCAAACCCGTTTTTCATCGTTCAACTTTGCTTCTTCTTTTTGTAGGAGTTTCCAATAACGTTTCATTTTTTTACCAAGCTGTCACTTTTCTATTTAAATGGCAAAAATTTTTAGTAATAAATGACAAAAGCTACCAATTTTTTGGTAGCTTTTTATATACCTACCACTAAACTATCTCTTGCTGCTTCGACAACTTCTACAGTAATCTTATCCATTTGATTGATTCTTAAAATACGATCAATCTGTGCAAATAAACGATGAATAAGCCTAAAATTTCCTTTTGTAATTTTAATGATAGTTGTGATAGCCTCATAATCAGAAAAATCTTCTAACTTAATATCAATTCCTAAGTCTGACCATTTGTATTCCAAAATATGATGTGTTTCATCCTTACTAAGGTTATCAAATTCATGCGCAAATCCTATGCGAGAGTAAAGTTGCGGATAACGAGACAACCTTTTTTCAATACCAGGCATACCGATAAGAACCATTGCCAGATCATTTCTATCATAAATATCTCTTAGCTGTTCTAAATGCTGAAGCTTTAAACGATCAATTTCATCGACAATAATTAAATCAATTGCTTCATAGGTTTTAGGCACAGAAGGATATTCTTGATTGTATTTTAATACCATATGCATTGCTTTAGTCAGACCTATTCTACTAGTTATTGTGTTAATATCAGAACTGACACGAGACATCTTTTCAGCTGGTGCAGTATAAAAAACTTTATTTACACTTAATATTTCATCTGTTGCATTTTTTCCAATATCATCAGCACGATGATAGGCAATTTGCTTTTCTATATTATCCCAGTTACAGTAATACCTTGAAGATAATGTTTTACCTACGCCAGGAGCACCATAGCAAATTCCAATATACTTATATTTAATACATGCGTCACAAAATTCAGCAAATCGTTTATATTCTTTTGTTTCAATAAAGGTTTTATTCATTATAGTACCTCTTTAAAGCTGATTTCTTAGGTGGGTTAGTTATTTCTTCATACTTTTTCTCTTCAATTAATAATTCTACAGAACTTGGTACTTGTATCTTTTGTTTTAATAATTTTTTTCGTTTATTTCTAGCAAAAATTAAATCATCCATATTGATTTCATAATTTGAAATATCTGGAGAAATGGCATTACAAAGAAACTGATTCTTATAAAATACTCTAATTTCTGCCAAATCATTTGGCGTATAACGGATTAAAACAGGTTCTCCAACAAACGCAGATAAATTAGGATTAGTATATCGTAATCTTTGGAAATGAATTCCATCAGAGTGGACTTTTCGAGTTTTGGGAATTTCTAATAACAATAAATCTAACTCTTCTAAACTATTAGGCATATTCGGTAAAAATAAATGCTCACTCCATTTTTTTATCGGACTTACTTTAATAGAAGAATGATTTGTTTGATTATATTCATTGATAAGAAAACAGTGTAATTTCTCTTTAAATTCTTGAATAGTTAATAATTTTTCGTTGCAGTTATTTTCAATATAACCTGGTAATCCTTCTAAAAGCATTTGGTTAATCGTCTGGAAAAAACGCTCAATTTTCCCACGCCCTCTTGGAATTCCTATGGTAGAAAAAATGAGATTTATTCTTAAATCAACAGCGACTTGTTCCATAAAATTTGAAGTAAAATCACTTCCGTGATCCGTATAAAAATTTTCAGGAATACCACATATAGGCCACGAAGAATCTTTTTTTGTCCAAATAGCTTGATGTAAGGTTAATGATGTATTGATTGCTGAAGGGGCAGAAAAACTCAAATAATAACCAGCCACAGCTCGACTATAATCATCTAATATAATAGTCAACCAGGGACGATTTATATTTCCTTTTTCATCAAGTAAATTGATATTTAATAAGGTATGATCTGCTTGCCAAATTTCATTCGGTCTTGTTGCTTCCCTTATAGCAATTAAATCATAATTCTCTTTATATATTTTCTCTCCCTCATGGGCTAACTGAATGAGACTTTTGGGAATCCTTTTACGCAATTTATAAATTTGAGAATAACTTGGTATATCCAGTTTGTTCTCTTTACAATAGGAAGCAATTTTTCGAGATAATGTCTTTGTACTTATTTTTTTGTATCTCAATACGAATTCTTCTATTTTTTGTTGAACTTCTTCTGAAACCCTAATTTGCTCAAAATCAGTTCGTGTCTTCCTAATTAAACCAACTAGACCATCATGTTCATATTTTTGTACCCAACGATAGAGTGTACGAGTAGGTACTTTATTTTTAATAGCTATTTCTTTTATCGTTTCTTGTTTATTAAGATAATGCTCAATAATTTTATATTTTTTCATCGCATCTATTCTTTGTTGATCAGAAAAACTAGTGAGCGTTTGTTTTTCCATCTTTTTCATCCATTTTATCTAAATAACGATAAATCGTTGTTCGAGAAACATTCCAACGTTCGGCAATCGTCTTAATAGGCGTACCACTATCCACTAAAGTCTTCAGTAATTCCAAATCCTGAGAGGTCAATTTTTCAGGACGTCCACCAAACCTTCCTCTTGCACGTGCGGCAGCACGTCCAGCTGCTGATCGTTCCAAGATCAAATTACGTTCAAATTCTGCAAATGCCGCAAACAAATGAAACATGAGCTGTCCTGTAGAACTTGATTTGTCCATCGTAATATTTTCTTGAAGACTATGAAAACTAACACCACGCTCATTCAGTCGATTGACGATTGAAATCAAATCTTCCATATTTCTACCTAAACGATCTAAGCGCCAAACGACAAGTGTATCGCCAGAGCGAACAAAATCAATGGCCATTTCTAATCCTGGTCGATTACTTTTTGCCCCACTCATATGATCAGTAAAAATTTTTTCACAACCAAATGTATTTAGGCTGTCTTCTTGTAAATCCAAATTTTGTAAACCAGTAGATACTCGGGCGTATCCTATTTTCAAAAAAATCACTCCTTCATTAATTTCATTGTAACATAACTTTATACCAACGGTATAAATGAACATAGATTTTGTGATGGGTTTGTGAACACTAAAAGTATAGAAAAATTTAAATTTAAGGTAAAAAAATGAAGTGTCCAGAAACGCCTGATTTTCTGGACACGATTGAATGGATGGCTAGCTAATGATAAAATAAAGTGGTTCTGTTGCAAAGTTTTAAATAAAGAATAAAATCCCTTACGGTATCTATGATTTAAGCTGGGATTCCCAATAATACCTTGATTTCAGTACAGACCGAAAACCCGAAGAGAGTGCCTTCTTTTCGGGTTTTCTTATATAATCCTCGAATGGCTTCCATGCCTTTAATCGTGGTAGAGGCAGTGCGTAAACTTCGATAGAATTTATTGCGTCTCTTTACTGGACGATGGTCTTGTTCAATCAAATTATTCAGGTATTTAATGGTACGATGTTCTGTCCCTTGATAAAAGCCGTATTCTTTTAGTTTCTTAAAGGCACTTGTAATAGAGGGGGCTTTATCTGTGACTACAACCTTCGGTTCATCAAACTGCTTCACTAACCGCTTAAGAAAAGCATAGGCTGCTTGTGTGTCCCGTTTTTTACGTAACCAAATATCCAAGGTTAAACCATCTGCATCGATGGCTAGATACAAATAATGCCATTTTCCTTTAATTTTGATGTACGTTTCATCCATTTTCCATGAATAAAAGGATTTTTTATTTTTCTTTTTCCAAATTTGATAGAGTAGTTTGCCATATTCTTGCACCCAACGATAAATCGTCGTATGAGAAACGTTAATGCCACGATCATATAAGATTTCTTGAACTTCACGATAGCTAAGGTTATAACGAAGATAGTAGCCCACGGCTACAATAATCACATCCTGCTGAAATTGCTTTCCTTTAAAATGACTCATCGTCATTCCTCCTGCTATCTTTTTCTATTATTCTACCTTATCTGATAGTAGATTTAAAACTTTGCAACAGAACCGCTTTTATCAAGGGACAGAACATCGTACCATTAAATACCTGAATAATTTGATTGAACAAGACCATCGTCCAGTAAAGAGACGCAATAAATTCTATCGAAGTTTACGCACTGCCTCTACCACGATTAAAGGCATGGAAGCCATTCGAGGATTATATAAGAAAACCCGAAAAGAAGGCACTCTCTTCGGGTTTTCGGTCTGCACTGAAATCAAGGTATTATTGGGAATCCCAGCTTAAATCATAGATACCGTAAGGGATTTTATTCTTTATTTAAAACTTTGCAACAGAACCCGTTATGCGATTGATTTGAAAGATACGGATTTGATTAAAGCTTTTGAGCTAGGCGGTGTACCACTGACTAAAGAAGAAGCTCAGGCGGTACTGACCAAAGTACAGGATAAGAACAAAGATAATGCAGAAAATAATGTGTATGAAAAAACCATCAACAACCAAGTTTTTGACGCATTCCTAAATGGCCTGATTCTCTTGGCGCGGGGTCCGCAAAAAGATAAGCCGATAGTAGATACGCCGCAAAAAAGCAAGGAAATCAAATATATCAACAATGTGTTGCTAAAAAAATTAAAAATCGCCTTGTCTATGACCACTGATGATATTTTAGACGTTTTTGCTGAGGCAGAAATCTATCCATCAAAAGGCGAAATCGGGGCATTTTTGAGAAAAGAAGGCCAACGAAATTTTAAGCCTTGCGGAGATAAATATATGCGTAATTTTCTCAAGGGGTTAGGAATTTATAATCGGAGAAAAGTATAAAGAAATTTCATGAGAAATCAAAACAATGGTTGTTTTGATGAGAGCTAGTTTTTGTATGAGATTAAAATATTATCTTAATCGAGGAGCTGGATTGGTTTTATGAATGATGAATATAAGAATGATGAAGATAAGATGCTTTTTGAAGAGATAGAGAATCGATGTAGGCTCAATTTTGAGCTTCGGGGAAAGATGTCTTTAATACAACAAAAAAAGTATTTAGCGAATAAATCAGAGTTTACTCTGGGACATGTTGAAAAATTAATCTCGGATTGGATTAGTAGTAGAAGCGAATTTACAAAAATAAAACAGCCGATTAAATTTGACATGAAAAAACTTTTGTTAAATAAGAGTGAGATAGGTAATAGAGATCAATATATTAGAGCTAAAGGGCAAGAAATAATTGATTCATTAGGTGAAATGAGGTCATACAATTATTTGTATGTAACACATAGAGCTGATGGAATGGTCATTACTGTGGGGAAATCTTCTTCTAATGATATTTTTTTAGATGGAGATCTTTTTTATCAACTCAATATAAATCACTTGTCTGGCACTGAAAATATAATTTTAAGGACGGAATATGGCAATGAAATATTTGCAAAATATGATGAGATTTTAAAAAATTATTTAGACTGGGCTTGGATAATTCCGGTTGAGTCAGGAGATGCTAAGAAACTGGAGAGATTATTGGGCGATGAACTAATTAATAAAAAAGTACCAATTTTAAATTATTATTCCCATAGACAATAAAAGGCTATTTTTCATGATAATACTAGTTATAACTGTAAAAATGGAAGAAAATCTGGGAAAGAAGTTTTTAAATAAGTGTATTGTTCGATTTTAATAAATAATAAGCAATACCATCCGTCTGTGTTGCGCAACATCGCACTACAATGAATATTTTTTCACAAAAAGAAAATCATCCATCGAATGAATGGAAGGTTTTAGTATACACGAGGTTAATGCCCCCTCTTTTATAATCAGAGGAGTGAGATTTTTTCTATGAATGTTTCTATTTTCTTATTGCTAGTCTAGTTTCTCTTACGATGAAATTGGGATTCTATTCCAGTTTTTATTGATTTGCTGATAAAATAACTTGAATGGTGGATATAAACATGATAAATAAGAGAAGAATAACAAAACGAGGTTGTGAAAAGATTCTCAAATGAGTATAATAGAAAGAAAAAGGAGGAAGAATCAATGAAAATAGCAATTGCAGGCGCTGGTGCAATGGGAAGTCGCTTTGGGTTGATGCTTCACCAAAGTGGGAACGAAGTATTATTAATCGATGGCTGGGCAGAACATGTCCAACAAATCAAAGAACATGGATTACAAGCAAATTTTAATGGTAAAGAGGTAGAAGCAAAACTACCAATCGTTCTTCAATCCGAAGTAGAAAAAGAAGATCAAGTTGATCTGATTATTCTATTTACCAAAGCGATGCAGCTGGAAAAAATGCTGCAGGATATCCAATCATTAATCAAAAAAGATACAGAGGTCTTATGTCTATTAAATGGTATCGGGCATGAAGATATTATTGAGAAATTTGTACCAATGGAAAATATCTATATTGGAAATACCATGTGGACGGCAGGTCTTGAAGGTCCTGGTCAGGTCAAATTATTTGGAAGTGGTTCAGTAGAATTACAAAATTTAGGTGATGGAAAAGAAGCAGCTGCAAAAAAATTAGCAGACAAATTGTCTGAATCAGGATTAAATGCTCATTTTTCTGACAATATTCACTATTCTATTTATCGCAAAGCATGTGTGAACGGAACAATGAACGGACTATGCACAATCTTAGACGTTAATATGGCTGAGCTAGGAAAAACATCGACTGCTCATAAAATGGTGGCGACGATTGTCAATGAGTTTGCCAAAGTAGCAGCAGTAGAGAAGATTGAACTAGATGTCCCAGAAGTCATTGCACATTGTGAATCTTGTTTTGACCCGGAAACAATTGGGTTACATTATCCTTCAATGTATCAAGACTTGATTAAGAACCATCGATTAACAGAAATCGATTATATCAATGGCGCAATTTCTAGAAAAGGGAAGAAATATGGTGTTGCGACGCCTTATTGTGATTTCTTGACTGAGCTTGTCCATGCAAAAGAAGATAGTTTGAACGTAAAATAAAGGAGAGATTGAATGGAAACTTCACAAAAAATATCACCGAAAATTTTTCTGAATAAAGTCCTCGCTGGTACAGCAACAGGAATCATTATTGGATTGATTCCTAATGCAGTATTAGGTGCCATTTTAAAATATTTTAGTGCGTATCCCTTTGCGGTAACGATCGCACAGTTAGCAGTTATTTTTCAACTAGCAACACCTTTGATCATTGGTGGTTTGATTGCCTTACAATTTGGATTTGATCCGATGAGAATGATGGTTGTAGCCGGAGCTTCTTTTGTTGGTTCTGGTGTAGTCAAATTCACACCTGATTTGGGTGAAACGGGTGTTTACGTTGGTGCTGGTACAGGCGATATTATTAATACGATGCTGACAGCATCGATTGCTGTCGGGCTGATTTTACTGATTGGAAATAGTTTTGGGTCAGTGTCGATTGTGTTAACACCGATTGTTGTAGGTGTAGGTGCAGGTTTACTTGGTTTTTATTTATTCCCTTTTGTAACAGCAATTACTTCTGCAATTGGATCATTGATTAATAACTTCACTACCTTACAACCGCTGTTAATGTCTATCTTGATTGGTTGTTCCTTTGCCTTTTTGATTATCTCTCCTATTTCAACAGTAGCAATCGGAATGGCAATCCAACTAGATGGTGTTTCTGCTGGTGCGGCTGCGATGGGCGTAGCTGCAACCACTTTTGTTTTAGTAGTGAACTCTTGGAAGGTTAATAAGTCAGGTGTGACAATTGCGATTGCTTTAGGCGCTATGAAGATGATGATGCCTAATCTATTTAGAAAACCTGTGATTCTTATTCCTTGTTTAGTTAGTGCAGTGATTACAGCTATTCCTGTCGCTCTATTTTCTATTTCAGGTACGCCTGCTTCTGCTGGTTTCGGTGTGGTCGGACTTGTTGGTCCGTTGGCTTCTTTAGATGCAGGGCTAAATGGCTTTCTTGTTGTTCTTTGTTGGTTAGTCATCCCTGTTTTTGCGGCACTAATTACTCAATTTTTATGCGAGAAAGTATTTAAACTGTATGATCGAGAAGAAGTCTTCAAATTTTTAGGCTAGTAGATTTTACTAAGAAATTTTCAATCAATGGATGCGTAAGTGAGATGTCAACAACATCTGACTTACGTTTTTTTGCCTTTTTGAGTAGGAGATTGATGCTGACAACTGAACTCTTCAGTGCCATTCGATTTTTTAAAATGTAGAAGAAACTCACCTTTATGTTATTGATTGTTCAAAAGGCAACTAGAATAAAAATATGTGTTAAAATGAGAAAAAATTTGATTGTTGGATGTATCGAATAATCACTAAAAAGTAGGGGAAGAAAATGATTTTTTTGCAAAAATATGGTTTTTATTTTTTATTATTAGGTGTGATTAGTGATTTATCGACACCGTATATCCTTGGCCTTTTTTATCCCAAACTGAATCAAATGACTACCGTAATTAGTGTGTTTGGTGACGTAGATAGTCCAGTCAGACGTGCTTTCTTGGTCTGGTCAGTTGTATCTGGACTTTTTTTTGTTCTTTCGTTGCCTGCGTTGTATCACCTATTTGTTGGAACATCAAAAACACTTGCAATACTTGTTGTTGCAACAGTTGGTTTATATGGGATAGGTGATTGTATTTTTACTGGCTTATTCAGTATCAATACGAATGAAAGCTCTTGGAATCTATCGACTTGGATCCATAATATAGGTTCTGGGCTAGGCTATGCAGGCTTTCTACTTTTCCCATTGTTACTTGTTCTGCTTTATCGTCAAAGTGGTCAAGGTACGCTTAGCCATTTTTATCTTGTTTTAACAGTTATTAGTTTACTAATTGCAGGTCTTTACGGATTAGCACGGATTCCGTCCATTAGTCAGTTTGCCTTCTTTAAGCAATTGGGCTTCTTTCAACGATTAAGTTTTTTCTTTAACTATTTGCCGATGATTTGTTTAAGTTTTTTTCAACTACGAAAGTAGAAAAAGCAGTGTGAAGCTGATTAAGTGGTTCTATGATATTTGGTGTTGTTACTCAAGGCGAGTAAGGACACCAAATATCATAGAACCCTTCTTTTTTTGTATAGATAAACTGCTTCTATCACTGATCATCGATGTTGTCTAACTGATGTCGCCGAATGCAAGCATTACCTTTGTCAGATTAAAAAATACTCGTTACACTTAATATAGAACGACGAAAGAAAGGATGATCTCAATGAAAAAAATGTACGAAACAGCAATGATCAATCGTGGAGGCCGTGATGGCGAAGTTGAGGCACCAAACGGAAGTATGCACATGAAGATCGACCGCCCAGGAATCCATAGTGAAGGGACAAATCCGGAACAACTTTTTGCGGCTGGATACGCATCTTGCTTCAACGGCGCGGTTCAACACATGCTGGAAGAAAATAATCTTGAGTCTGATTCTGAAGTCAAAGCACGGGTATCTTTATTTCAATTAGAAGATGGGGGCTACCAAATCGGGGTCGTTTTAGAAGTTTCTTTGCCAGGACTTGATAAGGACCAAGCAGAGAAAATCGCAGAAGAAGCCCACGCATTTTGCCCATACTCTAAAGCAACAAGAGGCAATATTGATGTGGAAGTGACTATAGTAGAATAAGGGATTCTTAATGTTACTATAAATGAGATTATGAAAGATCCTATAAAGAAACGCTAGTAAAAGAAACATGTAGTTACGGTAATTAATAGCGGTATATGGACGATTGATCGAATAGAACAAGGAGGCAAAAAAATGACACAGCGGGTAGCAATAATGATTTTAGTGTTGCTGGTCATTGGCCTCCTTGTTTACTATGTCCTAAAGTTTAAGCATTGGAAGCAGCAACGGATACATCAGGATATTGAAAAAAAGTTAAAACGGTATCCTATTGTTCAAGCAGCTTGGGAAAAGGCTGAAGCAAAACAATATAACATTCCTGGATTAACAGAAACAAGAATGGTGGTGCCGGAAACCGGCGAAAATGAGGTTTGTCAATGGATGACGCCGCAAGGGTTGGCTTTTTCTCAAGATTTTGTGTTTATTTCTGCCTACTGCTATGACCATCAGCATCATTCTATTATTCATGTACTGGATAGAGAAACAGGACAGCCGATCAAACTGCTGATTTTACCTAAACGGCCACATGTAGGGGGCTTAGTATATGATACAAAACGGGAACTTTTATGGTTGACAATCACAGGATCTGCTACTGGACGAGTAGCCGCTTTACGTTTGATCGATATCTTAGCAGATACATCTGAAGAGACGGGACAGCCAATCGCTTATTGGCTGACAACTGATCTCTCAGAGATTCCACAAGCATCGTATTTGACTCAAAACAATGATCAACTGGTATCTGGCAACTTCACACTAAAAGGTGAAGGACAGTTGACTTTCTATCTATTGCCGACGATAGCTGAAATGAAAACAGCAATTCGCCGCAAAGACAAAATCCAACCAACCGTGACAATGAGCAGAAAAACATCTGATAAGATTCAAGGTGTGGCTTTTTATGGCCATTATCTCTTAGCCAGTCGTTCTTATGGTCCTTATACCTCGGAACTCTTAGTGTCCGAGCGGGACTCTCCTAGCCGGATCCTAAAACGAATCAAATTTCCACCGTATTTGGAACAAATCGTTGTTGTAGAAGATCGTCTAGCAGTATTGTTTGAAAGTGGCGCCGCAGCGTATCGCGAGAAAGCCAATCCTGTGTTAGCCAATGTTTTATTACTAGACTTAGCAACGTTGCTTCATGCAAATAAGCGTCCCAAAAAGATTGCTGCAACTAAAAAATAGTCGGACAACTCAAGATGATCACTGTTGTTCATAAAGAACGACAAGAAAAATCATCTAGCGATGTTCAACTATGGGTTTATTTAGGAAGTATTTCTACTAAGATTCAATATGGCTATACAGATTCGGCGAAAAAAAAAGGCAATGTTAAGTTTTTAAGAATCACAGATATACAAGAGGGACGTGTAAATTGGTCCAGTGTGCCTTACTGTGATATTAGTAATTCTAAACTAGTTGATTTAAGATTGGAAGAAAATGACATTTTGATAGCAAGGACAGGAGGAACTATGGGAAAAAGTTTCTTGGTTAAGGAAATAAGTGAGGAATCTGTTTTTGCTTCTTACTTGATTCGAATTAGGTTAGTTGAGAAATTATTATCAGAATACGTAGACTGCTTCTTAGACTCGCCATTATATTGGAAGTTATTAGAAAAAATTTCTTACGGAACTGGGCAACCAAATGTAAATGGTACAAATTTATCTAAACTACTTATACCATTACCACCTTTAGAAGAACAACAACGCATGACTACTAAAATAGAAATGATAAGAAGATCTATTCGTAGAATCAATTTTGAGTAAATATAACGGACCTAGCATCCATTTTATACCAGATGATGCTAGGTCTATTATTTATATTTTATGGAATTTAATTGATTTGTTCTAGTGTTTTAATATTATTACGACAGTAAAAAAATAGTTTGATTCTTCTAACATGAATAACCATCTAGAAGTGGAAATGTATAAAAGATTTATTTTATGAAGTTTTCCTAATATCATTCACTCATGATACGCAGCGCCTTATCATAAGTGAGGAGATATTTAAAAGGAAAAATCACTAGTGAAATTAGCTTATATTTTCATAAATTTATTCGAGATAGAGGGATATAATATGTTCATCGGAAATAGAAACTGAATCTGATATACAAAGATATGTTTATCTAAGAACTGTTTATAAATGAGAGGAAGGAATAGGTTTGGAAAATAATGAAAGTTTGGCATTAAGAGTAGTAAATGAATCGCTAAAATTGCCTATCGTAAAAGTGAATCGTTCAGAATTTTTAGTTAAAGTATTTGGTGACAAGGTAGAAGATGTCAATCAATTAATTGAAGAGGGTCCACAAGCATTTTTATCTATAGATGATTTAGATCGAGCTGCAAATAATCGAATCTATTCTATCGTTGCCCAATCTAGTACATTGTCATTTGCTACAGGATTACCTGGAGGAATAGCTATGGCAGCAACAATACCAGCAGATATCACACAGTTTTACGGATATTCTTTAAAATTGGCACAAGAAGTTTCTTACATCTATGGGTATGAAGATATTTGGAATCAACAAGGTGAATTGTCTAAAGAAGCTAAGGAAACGCTGATTTTATATCTAGGTATCATGTTAGGCGTATCAACTGCTAGCTCTGCTGTTAGGGTATTATCAGGAAAACTATCGGTACAGGCTTTGAAAAAGATCCCGCAAAAAGCATTAACAAAAACCATCTATTATCCAGTAATAAAGAAAGTACTTGCAGTATTTGGGACCAAACTAACAAAAGCAACATTTGCAAAAGGTGTTTCCAAAATGGTGCCTGTTGTAGGTGGTGTAGTATCAGGAGGTTTGAACTATTTTTCAATGAAACCGATGGCTACAAAACTAAAAAATGAATTGAGAAAAGGCATCAATTATTCCGAAGAAAATTTGAAACAAGATTTGAAAATTTTAAACGTTGAAGACATCATCGTCAATGAATCTAATTCATCAGAAAATAGCATGAAAAGTGAATTTATCATCAAACAAATAGAAAAGGCACATAGTCTATTGGAACAAAAAATTATTACTGAAGAAGAATTTATATCACTTAAACAAAACATACTTTCGAAATAGAATTAATTGTATGTCACAGAAAAGTACTTAGCACTCAATAAATTTCAGAAAATAAGAACGGTATCTTTAATTTATTAGTTATAAAAGTAATAAATTTAATAGATTATATTCGTAAAGCCCAATCATTTTGATACAGATGAATGGGCTATTTTTGTGTTAGAGACATCCCTCAAGTGTCCTATTAACAAGAACAAGTTTATTCCTTTATTTTTTGGGTTTTCTAAAAGCGAGTATGCTAAAATAGGAGGGTATATAGCTATAGTATAGATACTTTAATCAAGAGATAGGAGTGTATCTTTTTGGGTGCAGAATTAAATCAAAAATTATTTAGTGCGGCAGATAATCTCCGCAGCAAAATGGATGCGTCAGAATATAAAAATTATTTGTTGGGGTTGATTTTCTATAAATATTTATCCGATCGTTTGTTGGAGCAAGTAGTCCTTTTAGCAGATGAATCCTTAAAAGAATATGACACCGTAACCAAACAAACCAAGTTGTACCGTGAGTTACTCTCAGATGAGGAGTCAAAGGAAGATTTAATCGCTACGATCGTGGATATTTTAGGTTATGCGATCTCACCAGAGTATCTTTTCAATGTGTTAGCAGATCAAGCAAAACAAGCAATTTTTCAATTGAATGATTTAAATAAAGCATTCGTACAACTTTCAACGACCTATGACCAATTCAATGGGTTATTTGATGATGTGGATCTCCAATCGAAAAAACTTGGGACAGATGAGCAACAACGAAATGTCACGATTACCGAAGTTATCAAGAAATTGAACGACGTAGATGTTTTAGGGCATGATGGGGACGTGATCGGGGATGCGTATGAATTTTTGATCAGTCAATTTGCTTCTGAAGCAGGGAAGAAAGCCGGCGAATTTTATACCCCTCATATGGTCTCTGATATGATGGCACAAATCGTGACGTTGGATCAAAAAGATCGTCCATTCTTTAGCGTTTTCGACCCAACGATGGGGTCAGGCTCATTGATGCTAAACGTTCGCAACTACTTAACTCATCCAAACAACGTCAAATATCATGGACAAGAATTAAATACCACAACTTACAATCTAGCAAAAATGAATTTGATTTTACACGGAGTAGATGGCGAAGATATGAATCTCCGTAACGGCGATACGCTAAACAAAGACTGGCCAACAGATGAACCTTACACCTTTGATGCAGTCGTGATGAATCCCCCATACTCGGCTAAATGGTCGGCTGATGCAACCTTTATAGATGATTCTCGGTTTAATCGTTATGGGAAATTAGCACCAAAATCAAAAGCGGATTTTGCGTTTCTTCTCCATGGTTTTTACCATTTGAAGGAAACTGGAACGATGGCGATCGTCTTACCACATGGCGTCTTATTCCGTGGAGCGGCAGAAGGGACCATTCGACAAAAGTTGTTAGAAGATGGCAGTATTTATGCTGTGATTGGTATGCCTGCAAACTTGTTCTTTGGTACATCGATTCCAACGACGGTGATTGTATTGAAGAAGAATCGTCAAACTCGCGATGTATTATTCATTGACGCTAGTCGAGAATTTGTTAAAGGAAAAAATCAAAATAAACTATCGGAAGAAAACATTCAAAAAATCCTCGAAACCTACGCTGAAAGAAAAGATGTCGAGAAATACGCTCATTTAGCAACCTTTGAGGAAATCAAAGAAAATGACTTTAACTTAAATATCCCACGCTATGTGGATACTTTTGAAGAAGAAGAACCCGTTGATTTAGTAAACGTTGGAAAAGAAATGGAAACGATCCGGCAAGAACTGAACGGATTAGAAACAGAACTTTTAGCAACCATTGCCTCACTACAAACAACTCCTGAAAACGAAGCGTGGTTACAAGGTGCGCTGGAGGTGTTTAAGCATGAGTAATGACAAACAACCAGAAATTCGATTTCCTGGATTTGCGGACGATTGGGAAGAGCGGAAGTTGGGGGATGTGATTAATGGAATGTATAACGGTCAGACACCATCTCGAGCAAATAAGAGCAATTGGGATGGTAATATTAATTGGCTTACAAGTGGGGAGTTGAATCGAGGAACCGTTACTCGAACTATTGAAAAAATTACCCCAGAAGGTCAAAAGGATGCACTATTAAAAACTGTCCCAAGTGGAACCTTTGTAATGGCTATTACTGGTCTTGAGGCAGCTGGAACACGAGGGAATTGTGCAAAGTTGGCTATGGATACGACGCTAAATCAATCTTGCATGGCGTTGTATCCAAATGTGGATTTATTAGATTCTAATTTCTTGTTTCAGTGGTATCGTAAAATCGGTGAAGATTATGGATTGCGTTATACACAAGGAACAAAACAACAGAGTTATAATGCGGAATTGATTAAAATCTTACCAATTACACTTCCAAAAACAGACGAACAGAAAAAAATAGCAAAATTTTTAGATAACCACGATGACACCATCGCTCTTCATCAGCGCCAATTAGATTTGCTGAAGGAAACGAAAAAAGGATTTCTACAAAAAATGTTCCCTAAAAACGGCGTAAGTGTGCCAGAAATCCGTTTTCCAGGATTTACGGAAGATTGGGAACAGCGGAAGCTGGGGGAGATTGTTCGTATATCCAGTGGTTTTACGGGAGATTCTTCATTAAATACAGGACAGTACGAGTTGACTAGAATAGAAACTATAGCAACTGGTCAAGTCAACCTTAATAAGGTTGGCTATTCTAACACAGAACCTGATAAAAAATATCTTTTGGATAAAGGGGATATTTTATTCAGTAACATTAATTCATTGTCGCATATTGGTAAGATTGCTTTGTTCGACTTAGATATGAAGCTTTACCATGGAATTAATCTTTTACGGTTACAACCGATGAATGTGAATTCACAATTTTTATATCAATCATTCCAACTGAATAATCATCTGGAATGGGCAAAAAGTCATGCAAATCAAGCGGTTAGCCAAGCAAGTATAAATCAGACTGAATTGTCGAAGCAAGTTTTTCTCGTACCTTCACAACAAGAACAACAAAAAATCGGCACGTTCTTCAAACAACTTGACGACACCATCACCCTTCACCAACGCAAATTAGATTTACTAAAAGAAACGAAAAAAGGCTTCTTGCAAAAGATGTTTGTTTAGGAGGGAAGAAAAATGAAAATTAGTCACCGTGAGGAAGCGGAAGTCGAAGAACAGTTGATCCGTGTACTTGGAGAAGGACATAATCAGTGGACGTATCGTCCAGATTTAAAATCAGAAGCGGATCTGTGGCAGAATCTTCGAGAAAAAATTGTTTTTAATAATCAAGCAGAGTTGAATGATTCTCCTTTGACCGATCGGGAATTTGAAACGATCAAAACGGAATTATTACTACGAACGCAAACACCTTTTGATGCTGCCAAATGGTTGAAAGGTGAAAATGGCATGGCACGGATCACGATTGAACGGGAAGATTCGCAGTTAGGCTCTATCTCATTGGTTCTTTATTCGAACCAAGATATTGGTGGGGGGATCTCTACCTATGAAGTAGTACATCAAATTGCGAAACAAGGAAGTAATGCAGACGCACGGGATCGCCGTTTTGATGTCACGTTACTGATCAATGGCTTGCCGATCGTACAAGTCGAGTTAAAGCAAGTGACCGCTAAAGATGGTGTTTATCAGGCATTTAACCAAATCAAAAAATATGCAGAAGAAGGAATGTTTCGGAACAATATCTTTTCGACTTTACAGTTGTTCGTTGTGTCAAATGAGCAAACGACTCGTTATTTTGCGAACGCATTGCCGAAAGACTTACATCGCAAGTTTTTGTTTAGTTGGCGAACGAAAGACAATGAAAAAGTAGAGAATTTATATGAATTTTGTAAGCAAGTATTAAATATTCCAGATGCTCATCGGTTGATTGCGGATTACACGATCGTTAGTGAAGATCAAGACAATAAAACGCTCATGGTGTTACATCCTTATCAAGTCCATGCGATCCAAGCATTGTTTATTGCTGCAAATAAACATCAATCAGGTTATGTTTGGCATGCGACTGGTTCAGGCAAGACATTGACCAGCTTTGTATCTACTAAGCTACTGGCTCGAAAATCGGGGATTGATCGGACGATTATGTTAGTGGACCGCAAAGATTTAGATAATCAAACCACCACGGAGTTTACAAAATTTGCTTCCGAATTTAATACGGGGATTTCTTCGGGGAATGCCAAAGCGAATAGCTTGATTGTAGGAACTGGAAGTGCCAAAGAATTAAGTGAGACGTTACTAGCAGATGCCAATGCGAATGTCGTGATCATCACCACTCGTCAAAAACTGGATGCGGCATTGAAATATGCGAAGAAACAAGAAGAGAAAAAAGGAACCAATCGCTTCCAAAAATTGATGAGTCAACACATCGTTTTTGTGGTCGATGAGTGCCATCGGGCGTTAAGTGCTGAAAATATGGAAGAAATCAAAAAAATGTTTCCGAACTCTACCTGGTTTGGGTTTACAGGCACGCCAATTTTTCCTGAAAACCGGAAGCAAGCCAAAGGGCAACTGGCACGTACGACTCATGATCAATATGGAGAAGTGTTGCATACTTACACTATCAAGAATGCCCTAGAAGATGGTTCCGTTTTAGGATTTCAAGTAGAGCATGAAGATACAGTTGAGCCAACTTCGCTAGCGAATAAAATTTACCGTAAATTAAAAGAAGTAGATAAATATGTGGACTATTCACCAGAACAGATCAATCAGATGATTGATCAAATGGAACCTATCAAGAAAGAAAGTTACTTGGAACCAGCTACTTTTGAAGTAGAGGAACATATCCAGAAAGTGATCCATAAAATATTTCGTCCAGATAACGCCTATACGAAATTCGATTTTCGAAATGGTCGTCCGACAAAGTCTGCGATCTTAACCACAAGTTCCATTGACATGGCTAAAAAATATTATCGAGCGATCAAAGAAATGACGAAAGAACCTGATTGGTTAACAAAAGAATTTCCAGATCAGCCCATTCGTGAAGGACGAACGATGGAAGATCTTGATTTTCCACGTATCGCTATTACGTATTCTTTAGAGGAAAATACCCAAGATTCTAGTGCGCAACAAAAGGAAATGCAGAAAATTATCGAGGAATACAATCAGTATTACCATACCGCATGGTCATTAGCGGATATTGAACGTTATAACGGGGATATCAATAATCGTTTAGCAAGAAAAAGAGCGGAGTTCAAACAATTTGGGAAACAAATTGATTTAGTGATCGTGGTAGATCGGTTACTGACGGGATTTGATGCGCCAACGATTCAAACATTATTTGTGGATCGTAATTTAGAGTATGCTGGATTGATTCAAGCCTTTTCGCGTACTAACCGTACGTACCCGGAAAAAACAAAAGGATTAATCGTTACATTCCGCAAGCCAGCGACAATGGAGAAGAATGTCGCAGATGCAACAAAATTGTATTCAGAAGCAAAAGAAGAATCAGGCTTGATTTATCCAAATTATCAAGAATCGAAAAAAAGATTTAAAAAAGCGTATAGTAAGTTAAAAGAATTTTCGCCGATTGAATCAATTGATGAGCATTCGCCGATTGAAACACGTGTAGAATATGTCAAAGCATTTCAGGAATTAAATCGAGCCTATGAAGCATTAGTAACCTATGATGATTACAATGATGATATGGCAACCTCTCCGACTTTGAATAATCAGATCCAACTCTTAGAAGAACAAATCGGTGTATACGAGACTATAAAGGGCTCTTTAATGGAAGAAAAGGTAGTACCTGATGGCAAGGACCAAGATTTTTCTACGATTGAATTCTATAATGAACATACGATTAAGTTGTACGATATTGATTCTACTTATATTGATCAATTGCTAGGGACTTACGCAGCAAACAGCACCGATGCCAGGGAAGAAATTGAGAAAGCTTTGACGAAATTGAATAAAACTGAAGGTGTGAAAGAAGTTTATCGTCAAATTTTAAATGCGTTTGACCTAGGAACATTAGATAGTAAAGATGATATTTTTGTTATCAAACGTCACTACTTTACACAAGCGAGAGATCAGTTGATTCATACTTTCTCTAATGAATGGTTCGTTTCAGAGAAAGAGTTACATGCTTCGAATATGCAATATATGATTGGGGAGACTAAAATACCTAATATGAAAGCAATTATCAACAGTATGAATTACGAAGGATACAAAGCTAATCACCCAGAAGCGAAGCCTTTTAAATATCCACAAGAAATGAAACGAGCATGGCGCAAGATGTTAGATGATGAATTGATTCCTCTTGAGAATGAGTTGAGGTAAACTGGATTAGTTTCCAAAAAAATCATAGAGAGATTACTCATGTTATACATCCCACACTATCCACCCCACCCACCAAACCAGGTTAACTCATGAACGAGTTAACCTGGTTTTTTACTCATATTCCAACATCTTAATAAATGTTTTTTACGTTTTTTTGAAAGAAAGTACGTTACTTAATGAAATTTGGCACGATAAAGTCTATCAATGGGTATCTAGAGATAGGGGACTATTTTTTGTTGGTTTCGGCTTATTTCAAGAGGCTACTGCTTAAACAGCGCTTTAGAGTTAGGGATAAGCTTGAGGTTCTAAAGAAATCTTTAATTAAAAATAACGATATTTTTAATTATCAACTTGGTGAAGCCTTTTCATGTCTATGTTGTAGGTTATTAAATGACAGAACTAGTTTTTTTTTGATAAAATCACATACGTTATAAATTGAAATCTGTCAGTCGTTTAGAAGGGAGAAGGGATCAATGAAACCATCTATTCGTCAATGGATAGCTTAAGATTTAATAATGGATTTTGAGGTAACTAACTCATATGTTGAAAATAATCACACCTTTTCATTATTCAAAAGATGAAAAAAATAATGAATGAGTGAGAGAATAGAAAAAATATTTTCTTGCTGATTAGGTATAGTGTATTTCATGTTAGTTAAGAAAAATAAGTATGTCATAAACATAACTAGCAAGCTCTTTTAATATGAAATGATAAAAATGAGAGTGATTCACCCAATGAATAATCACTGAGTCATTTCAAATAGAGTGACGTATGAAAGGAGAAATAAAAATTGTTATGAGATTCAATCGAAAAATCATTTTGTTTGTTCTGCTAATAGCTATTGCAAGCACTTATTCCTTTATCTTTTTTAATAATACAGAAAAGATCGCAACGACAGGAGATATCGCTTTTCATTTTTCCAGGATCAAAGGATTGGCTTCTGTATTTTCGGGTCCGATCAATTTTACTACATTCAATAGTTATGGTGGTGGGGTCAACTTTTTTTATCCTTATCTAACCCTATTTCCAGCTGTGATCTTTTACTGGACTACCCATAATTTGATCTTAAGTTATATGTTATATGTTTGGGTACTGAATGTGTGTACAATCCTCATCACCTTCTATTACGGACGGAAATTTTTTAAACGTGTAGATGCGGCATTTTTATTTAGTTGTTTCTATACTTTTTACGGGTATCGAATGATCGATATTTACCAACGTTCAGCGATTTCAGAATCAATTGCTCTGACGATTATGCCAGTGGTCCTCTACTACACGTATAGACTTCTTTTTGAAAAGAAGAATTGTGTGATTCCTTTAGCTGTTAGTATGAGTTTGCTTATTTATACGCATGCTCTTTTTACATTTATGAGCGTAATAGTTATTGGGCTTTTGTTTATCGGTTCACTTTTGGCTAAACGAAAAAAGAAAGAAAATGTTTTGGACTTGTTTGTTGGAATGGCAAAAGCTGTCGGCTGGACGATTCTCTTAACAGCGTATGTTTGGTACCCAATGCTGCAGCAAGTCCTGCATCAAAGCATCAATCGTCCTTTCCGCACAAACCTTCAGGAGCGGGGAGTGAACATTTTTGAAAGTTTGTTTGGTGCGATGACTAATGATTTGACGACATTTACAATGGGAACGATTGGTGTCGTGTCATTAGTCCTTCCGCTTTTCTTTTTGAAAAGATTTGAACGAAGAGAAAGAGTCATTTATTTTTGTGCAGTAGCTACGTGGTTTTTATCGACGAATGTTTTTCCATGGTTTCTTTTTCAAAATACACCTATCCAATTGATTCAATTTCCTTGGAGAATCTTAGGGTTTCAAGTGCTTTTCGGATCATTGATCTTGGTGATGGTCTTTTTGAAATGCAGACCAGATCAGAAAAAAAGTATATGGTGGATTGGCGGAATCGTCCTCCTGCTTTTGACACTAACAGTAGTAACGAAAATAAATTATACGCAAAAAATCCAATCCTATAACGGTCGTCTGATTATGACAAAAAAAGAGATTAAGCATTACACGACTTCAGGGACAGGGGGACTTTATGATTATGCACCGTCTGATGCACTGAAATACAAAAAACAGTTGAAAAAACATGAAGTAAAAGTTGGGGATGAATGGAAAAATAGTTCTCATAAAGCGTATGATTCAAAAATCATTTATACAGTGGAAGATGCGCAAGGGCAAAAAATCACGTTACCTGTGTTTGATTATTGGGGAACCGTTGCGAAAGTAAATGGTCAAACGACTAGCATAGAAAATGATGACGGGTTAGTAGCGGTTAAAGGAAAAGAAGGAACGACTACGATTGAGGTTTCCTCTACCTATCCGCCAACGATGATTCTTGCATTACTAACAAGCGTTGGAACTTTTTTATTTATCTTTATTCGATATTTGCTAAGAAGAAAAAATTTAGTGAAAAGTAAAATGGTCCTCCGATGAAGGGATCTAAAGTGAATGGCAGTGCAGAACAAACGTGAAAATGAATAAAGAAAATTTATAGAGTTGCCTTTTATTTTATGGGTGAATAAATTGTCTATTAGAGACACCATTTTCAGCCATTTTTGAAATAGCAACCAATGATCGTATTCCTCAACGATACCGCTAGAAACAAGGTGGACGTTGAGGATTTTTTTGTTAATTGTATCAGTCTATTTGTTTTAGCTGTTTCTCTTGTGCCTAATGGTTTAAGTTTTGCATATTCACAGCAATTACGGAGAATATCTGAACAAAGAGTTAGATGTATTTGATACTAGTCATAATTGATAAATGAGGGGGTGCGTTTTTCCGTGTCTCCTTATAGTTGATCAGTATTTTCTATGGCGAACTACTCCTTAGAAATCTACATAAACCTTTTTTTGAGTATCTGATTCTGATTTCGTAACGGTTAAACCAATTTTCTAGTTTGCAGATGAGGGATTGGTTAGAAATAATTTTTCAAATTTTCGGCATAATCTCAAGTTTGGTTTGTTAGAATGAGTGAAACAATCAAGGAGGAGTTTTATTAATGAAAAAGGGGATATTGTTGGCTGTGGGGTTGTTGTTTGTACTAGCTGGTTGTGGAACGGATCAGGCAAAAGATGCTTCAAGTAAATCGACAGACACTATTGTTACAAAAACAAGTAAGACAGGTTCAACAACGACGAAAGAATCTGATAAGACTGAATCATCCAGCTCATCAGAAACAAAGGTAAAAACAGAGTCCACGGCGACGAGTACATCAGGGTCAACTCAAACTACAACGGCAGAGTCTGCGACACCAAGTAGTCAGCCAGTTGAAAAAAATAGCTGGGATGCGAGTAAGGCGACTGAATTAGCTACGTTTATGTCAACTTGGGGTCAGGAAATGGGACAACAGTATAGAAGCTACAATGATCATGTGAATGCTAATTATTATGGATTGCAAGTACCACAATACATTTTTGATGGGCAATGGTCTATGGTGATTGATCAAACACCGGTTACCGTAGAATGGTCAGAAAATGGCAGAGGACAAGCGGGATTTGAATTAGTGGCGATCTACTCTGATATCGATCATTCAAAACCGTCTGGAGCTCATTTGTATTTCTTTGGTTTCCAACAAAATCAACCTAAGGTAATGGTGACTCAGCAAAACCAAGGAAACCCAAACAATTATTTGTATTTCAAAGAAACTGAGAATAATGAATTGAAGAACGGTTTCGAGCGGATTGTGAATAGCTAGAGGAGACGTCCTTCCAAACTTAGAAAGAAAATTTCTTGGAAAAGAGGTTGTGAAAGCATCGGTTAGCTCCGATGACAATAAGAAAGAATTTTTTGAAACAGCTCCTCATGTTTTGAAAAATTCAGGCTTATTTCAAGGAGCTGATGCTTGAACACCATTTATCTGTTTCCAGAGTAAAGAGTGAGATGGATGTCTCAGTCTTTTTTTTGTTTCTGAAAGGATAATTTGCTAAATAAAACAGAAAAATTTATGAAAAATTCCAATAATTACGTTATACTTATTATGATTTTTTGAAAGGAGTCACTAATGAAAACAAAGAAAAAATTGCTCTTATTTGTTATATTAATACTTATTGCGGGTCTTTATTCTGTGAATTATTTTAGGCATGCACAAACGATTTCTACGACAGGAGATATCGCATTTCATCTTTCCAGAATTAAAGGATTATCCTCTATATTCTCAGGACCAATCAATTTTACGACTTTTAATAGTTATGGCAGCGGTGTGAACTATTTTTACCCCTACTTTACCCTTTTTCCATCGGTAATTTTTTATTGGATTACCAATAATTTGATCGTAAGTTATATTTTGTACGTATGGGTGTTGAATGTTTGTACCATCCTATTGATGTTTTATTATGGTCAAAAATTTTTAAAGCGAGTAGATGCTGCCTTTTTATTTAGCTGTCTGTATACATTCTATAGTTATCGAACGATTGATATTTACCATCGTTCAGCGATTGCAGAAGCGATTGCACTGACGATTATGCCTGTAGTTTTGTATTATGCTTACAAAATGATCTATGAGAAAGCAACGGCTGCGATCCCGTTAGCAATTAGTATGAGTTTGCTTGTTTATACCCATGTTCTCTCCACTTTCATGTGTGCGTTTTTCATTGGAATGATGATCATAGGCAAACTGATTGTGAATAAACTAAATAAGGAAGAAACCATTCGCTTGGTGTTGGAGATGTCAAAAGCTGTGGGAATGACGATTCTTTTAACGGCCTATTTTTGGTATCCTATGTTCAAGCAAACCATGTATCAATCCATCAATCAGCCAGGAAAAACAGATCTGCAAAATCAAGCGATCAATGTATCTGATAGTTTGATTGGGGCCATGAATAATGATTTGGCCTCCTTTACAATCGGGATTATCGGGATTGTTTCTTTGATTCTTCCGCTTGTGTATTTTAAAAAGCTAACGAGCAAGGAAAAAGTGATTTACCTGATTGCAGTAGCTACCTGGTTATTATCAACTAAGCTGGTCCCATGGGCACTATTGCAAAATACACCCGTTCGATTGCTTCAATTTCCTTGGCGGATATTAGGGTTTCAGGTACTTTTTGGCTCATTAATTTTATCCATTGTTTTTAATAGGATGATATTTGGTCAGAAAAAAAGAATACTTAGTATCGCAGCAATTGTTTGTTTCATGTTTGTTGTTTCGGCAGCCACTAAAGCCAATTATAATCACAAAGTGCCAACACTAGGTGACCATTTAGAGGTGAATAAAGACACTCTAGGTAGTTACATCACTGTAGGTGTTGGAGGGGTCTTTGACTATGCACCACTAGAAGCCATGAAATATAAGGAGCATGTGCAAAAGCATGAAATAAGAGTAGACAATGAATGGCAAACAGCAGCATATAAAGCTTCTGATTCCAAAATAGTCTATACAGTCAAAGGTGCTAAAGATAAAAAAATCACGTTACCCGTGTTTGATTACTGGGGAACTACAGCAAAAGTGAATGGGCAAAATACCAAGATTGAAAACAATGAAGGATTAGCAACATTTGAAGGAAAAGCAGGAACAACGGTAATTGAAGTTTCTTCTAAGTATCCCTTTACAATGATTCTTGCTTTTATTGTCAGTCTAGGAAGCTATCTTTTTGTTTTTATTCGTTTCTTGATCGGCAAATGTTTCGTTTCGAAAAAAATTGCGTAACGTAAATATTCGTACTAGGACAAAAAACTGAAAGATTCGTTTTTATTTGTAAAAGACGGGACACCGAAACATCTAGTGAGATCACTAGGTGTTTTTTTATTCTTATTTAGTTCATGATGAATTTCATCAATGATTATTGGATAAGGCAATCTTTCAGATTCGACAGAGATTCTACGCTTATAAGCATTCTTTTTCACCCAGTCAATGGTTAATACAGAATTTGAATAGATCATCTTCTAGCAGTCTTGCTTTTAATGCATTGATTAACACTTAACAAGCAGAACACCAGATTTAACATTCATTTGTTCGTTTATTAATTTTTTTTCATAACTAAGTTATTGCTAGTCAATTTATTGTAAAGTAACGTATGGAATAAATGGACTGATAACATAGTTTCTGAAATTGTCGTTTGAGCTAGTGTAGCAATGAGGGATTTCAGCGTTAGATTGTTGCTAACAGAAGATGAATGGGGTGGGGGAACATGAAGAAACATTATTTGGCTTGTTTGTTGTGTCTGTTCTTTTTATTTGCTTTGCCAGTACAGGGCTTTGCAGTAGCGGGTGGACATGGAGGTGGCTCAACGAGAAGCGGTGGATCTGGCGGAAGTTTTAGTGGTAGCTCGGTCGGACATCATTTTTATGACGATCGACCAATCATCGGACGATCACGAGGGTATTATCGATCGAGTTCATACGGTGACGTCGAGGACTATGTATTAATGGGGGCGTCTGTTGGTGGTTTTGCGGCGTTTGCTTTATTTAAAAGGAAGAAAGAACAGCGCAATGTGACCAGAGAGCTATTTTCTCGTATGCCGGGGAAAAAGAAAGCGAAGAAAAGATTGCTTTCAGAGATCGAAACCAGCTTCTTTGCGATTCAAAACGCTTGGGAACATGAAAAAATGGAAAAAGCCTCGCGCTATTATACGAAAAAATTATTTTTGGAGCATCAACAAGTCTTACAAAAGAATCAAGCAGAAGGTATTAAAAATCATACTAAAAAAATCGTCCTGCAACAGTTGGGGAACTATCGTCAAATAGAGGAAGACAGTTTCTCGATCCGAATTGATTTTAGTTGCTATGATTATACGATTGATCGAAAAAATAACCTGCTCTTATCAGGGTACAAGCATCAGCGACAATATTTTTCTCAGATCTGGTATTTCAATTATTCAGACAAAGAACAAAAATGGCAGGTAGATTATATCCAACCGATTTCATTGGGTTAAGGTAACGGTAGGAATGATTAGTGGATGCTGAGTTTATTGATAACAAAGCATAAATCAAAAAATGTCATAGTGGGGGAGCCGTGATCAGAATGAATCTGGTCGGCTCTCTTTTTTTGTGGGAATGTTTTTCTTTTTTAGTGAAGTACGGGGATACTCATAGGAATGTTAGCCAACAGAGGGGATGAACCTGGCTATCATAGTTCATTTTTCAACAGGACTTGTGGAGCAATGAAAAGTGGAGAGTGTACCCTATAATAGCTAAAAGAGAACCTCACGTTAATTAATTTCCGCTACCTAGGAAAAAAGTAAGTTTGAAAGCGCATACCTTGGTAGCTAAACTAAACGTGTAAGAAAAAAAGGGGAGATGGTAAAGATGGCAAAAAATATTTTGTTGATTTGTGGTTCTGGTGCTTCTAGTGGATTTATGGCGGCTGCTATTCGAAAAGCAGCGAAAAAAAGAGGGGAAGAAGTAACTGTAAAAGCGGCTAGTGAGTCGCAATTGGATGAACGGATCAATGAGATCAATTATCTGTTGATTGGTCCGCATTTGTCTTATATGTTGGCAGATCTCAAAGCACAAATTGAAGGAAAGAACGTGAAAGTAGCAGTCATTCCACAAGCAACCTATGGCACTTTAAATGGAGATAAGGCACTAGATCTGATTTTAAGTATGGAGGGCTAACGAATGATGAATAAAATTATGGACTTCATGACGAACAAATTTGCGCCAAAAGTAAATAAAATTGTCAAGAATCCTTGGGTCTCGGCGATCCAAGATTCGATCATGGCGGCTTTGCCGTTAGTTTTTGTTGGGTCATTAGTCACAGTGGTTTCTCTGCTAAAAAATCTTTTTGCAGGTTTACCTGATTTTTCAATGATTAGTAATTTTTCTTTTGGGATGTTTGGTTTGATTGTTTCTTTTTTGATTCCTTATTATCTCATGGAAAAAAAGGGAAACAGCGGTCAAAAGCTGATTTCAGGTGCTACCGGATTAGTGTTATTCATGATGTTACTATTTCCCACAGTATCTGCTGAAGGAAATGCTACGTTTATTCTTTCTCGGTTTGGCGCTACAGGCATGTTTCTTGCGATTATTTCGGGTCTTTTTGTTGCCTGTGTGATGAATTTTGCTGCTAAAAGATCATTTTTCGATGAAGATACACCGATCCCTGATTTCGTGGTGGGGTGGTTTAATAGTTTATTGCCGATTACGTTTATCTTGATCGTTGGTTGGTTTATCACGGTACAAATGAATGTTGACTTCTTTGAAGTGGTCGTTTGGGCATTCAGTCCATTGGCAAAAATCGTGCAATCTTACCCAGGTTTTGTCTTATCCGTTTTTATCCCAGTCTTTTTATATACGTTCGGTATTTCAGGTTGGATGATGATGCCGGCTATCTATCCTGTATATATGGCTGGATTAGCTGCTAATGCTGAGGCTGTTGCAAATGGTGGACAAGCAATGAACATTGCTACTCAAGAAACTTGTTATGCTTTTTCATCAATGGGTGGTGTGGGGACTACCTTGGCCTTGTCTGTGATGATGTTGCTGTTAAGTAAATCAGCACAATTAAAAGCGATTGGTAAAGCGGTCTTTATCCCTTCGATCTTTAATATTAATGAACCGTTGGTTTTTGGGGCACCGATTGCTTTTAATCCTTACTTGATGATTCCTATGTGGATCAATGCACTGATCGTACCAACGATTTCTTATGTGGTGATGAATATGGGCTTCGTGAATATTCCTAGTCAATCATTCTTGTTGTGGTACATGCCATATCCATTTACATCTTATTTAGCCACTCAAGATTTCCGTGCGGTCATCGTCTGTCTGTTGATCTTTGTTATTACATGGTTTATTTTCTTACCATTTTTTAAAGCATATGATAGTTCATTATTAAAACAAGAAAAAATTGCTGAAGAACAAGAAGCGGCGCAAGCAAAAGCAATGCAAGCTTCAACGGCTCAATAATTGGAGGTAGTAGTATGTCACAACAGTTTGTGGAAGAAACAGATAGCCTAAACGAATTATCGATGAATATTTTGATCCATGCAGGTAATGCTCGTGAATTACTGGTAAAAGGTCTGAATGCACTGGAGGAAATGGCGTTCGATGAAGCAGAAAAATTGATTCAATCGGCACATAAAGAAGTGGTGATTGCTCACGGCTTGCAAACAGATACGTTACAAATGGAAGCTTCAGGAGAGCAGATCCGCTATTCTACGTTGTTCTGTCATGCGCAAGATACGTTGATGACAGCACAAAGTGAGATATTGATTGGTGAACATATGGTGCGGTTGTTTCGGAACTTTTCAAAAAAATTAACTAAATAGGAGGTATTTCATGTTTAAAGAATACAAAATGCCAAAAGATTTTCTTTGGGGAGGGGCGATTGCTGCCAACCAAGCAGAAGGGGCGTATCAAGTTGATGGTAAGGGCACCAGCCTCGCTGATTTACATGTTTTCCATGCGGATAAAACAAATGCAGAAATTGCGGAAGAGCAACATAAAGGAATGTCTTTGGCTCAGTTGAAGGCGAATATGACAGATGAACAAGGCTATTATCCTAAACGCCATGGGATCGATTTTTATCATACCTATCCTGAAGATTTAGCGCTATTAGCAGAGATGGGCTTTAAAACATTTCGGACGTCGATTGATTGGTCGAGGATTTTTCCTACGGGCGATGAAACGGAACCGAATGAAGCGGGTTTGGCTTATTATGATGCATTGATTGATAAAATCCATGAGTTAGGGATGGAGCCGATTATTACGATGCTTCATTATGAAACACCAGTAGACATTACTTTAAACTACGGTGGTTGGCATAATCGGAAAGTGATCGATCTATTTGTAAAATATGGAAAAACAATTTTAGATCGTTACAAAGATAAAGTGAAGTACTGGATCGTCATCAATCAGATCAACTTGATCCAATTTGAACCATTCAATTCAACTGCTATACCTTATGATACGGTGGATCATTACGAAGAAGCTAGTTATCAAGCGATCCATAATCAGTTCGTTGCCAGTGCTAAAATCTATGAATATGGGAAAAAGCTCAACCCTGAAATGCAAATCGGAACGATGGTTGCAGATTGCACTGCCTATCCATTTTCTTGCGATCCAGATGATATCATTTTGGCTTTACGTCGTAATCGGATGGAGTATTTCTATACAGATGTGCAATTTCGAGGGGAATATCCTCAGTATGCGTTGAATTATTTTGCTGAAAATAATATCCATCTCGAGATCACTGAAGAAGACAAAGCCATTTTACAAGCGAATACGATGGATTATCTGGCTATTTCTTATTATTATTCGCAAATGGTCGACTCCAAGAAAAACAATTTGAACCCTGCATCGGTGACACCTAACCCGAACTTGAAAGCTAATCCATGGGGGTGGGCAGTGGATCCTAAAGGGTTGTATCATACACTTTCGCAATATTGGGATCGTTATGGTAAAGCGATTATTATTGCAGAAAATGGCTTTGGAATGTATGACCAGTTGGAAAACGGCAAGATTCATGATGATTATCGGATCGATTATCTGGCTAGTCACATTGAAGAAATGAAACGTGCGATGTATGATGGAGTCAATGTGATTGCTTATTGTGCATGGGGACCGATTGACATTATCAGCTGTTCATCTGCTCAAATGGAAAAACGTTATGGATTTATCTATGTGGATCTGGATAATGAAGGAAAAGGTAGTGGTGATCGAATTAAAAAAGATAGTTTTTACTGGTACAAAAATGTGATTGAATCGAATGGAGAAAATTTGTAAAGTCGCCAGTTTAAAGAATAGGTGTGATGCGAGACATGGATCTTCGTATCCACCTTTTTTTGAGATAGTGTGGCAAATCAATGGATAGCAACACATGTGTGGGGGAGATAGAACGTGGCAACGAAAAGGCAAAGAGAGATTATCGCATATCTTGCAAAACGACAGCAGCATTGGGTCACTGCGACGGAACTAGCAACATTTTGTAACTGTACGACTCGAACCATTCGTAATCAAATCACCAAGATCAATGAGACAGAGCAACAAATTATTTCTAGTAATCAAGGGTATCGGATCAAACAACCTACCCAGGGTAAGCAAGTGATCCAAACAACGAATGACCGGCAATCACAGTTGTTTTTGACGTTGTTAAAAAGCAATCATGGCATTGATCTCTATGATCTGGCAGACACGATGTTTCTCTCTGAGTCAACGTTAAAAAATGACATCCAGCTTTTACGTAACGAGATTCAAAATAAACAATTGAAATTAACGATCAAAGCCAATCAAATTTATTTAGAAGGATCAGAAAGTGATAAAAGGCGTTACATGATTTCATTACTGTATGAGGAAGGCGATTACCAGGAAAAACTAAAGTACCATGTCCAAGATATGATTGGTACGCTTTCGCTTATTGATCTAGAGCAAACCATCCATGATGTCTTAGCTTCACACAAAATCAAAATTAATCGCTATTCGATGAACAATATTGTGCTTCATTTTGCGATTAGTATTGAACGGATCCGCCAAGGAAATGATTTGAAAAGTGTGAAGGACTTTCCATTAAGAAATGATGCAACGGAATTTCAATTGTGTGTGGAGATTACTGAACTTCTTTCGAACACTTATCACATTTATTTTTCTGATGCTGAAGTCAAGCAGTTATCCTTACTTTTTATTGGATTACAAAATGAATATCTTACGAATCGCAAAGAGCTATCCTTGTCCAAAATTGTTGAAGCTCGAGTGATCGAAACACTAAATGAAGTTTTAGAGAAAGTCAAAGAAACCTATTTGATTGATTTACAAGATGAAGCTTTTTTCAATAAATTAGCTATCCATCTGCAAAATCTTTATGATCGCTCTCAATATGAACGGTTCACCCGGAATAGCAGCCTTTTAGATATTAAAACAGCCTATCCGTTAACGTATGACATTGCGGTTTACTTGTCGATGTTGGTACAGGAAAAATTAGCGATTTGGTTTAATGAGGATGAGATTTCTTTTATCGCTTTACACATCGGGGCTTACTTAGAAAGCAAAAAAGAAAAAAGACCAAAGTTGCGAGTGCTAGTTGATCACAACAATTACCATGATTTTGAAGAAACAAACGTTCAAAATATTCGTAGTATGCTAGGGGAAGATGTGGAGATCGTGGCGGTTGATCATCATGAGGTAAGCGTACAAGAAAATGACGTGTATGTCTCTTCTGATCGTGACAGAGTGACCGAAATCAATGGCGCAGTATATGTCCATCCTATTTTGACACGTAAAGATTTTGCAAAGATTCAAAAACGGGTGACTGCCAAGCGAAAAAGTAATTGGCGAAAACAGATGTTTCATTTGATTGATCGGTTTATTATTGAAGATCTCTATTTTAATCAATTTGATCCGACCGATCAGACACCTAAAATGATTCGAGAAAAATTGTTTGATCGATTGTTAGTGACAGGGTATGTGGAGGAAGAATTTTTCCAGAGGATGGAAAAACGAGAAGCGATGTCATCGACCAGTTTCCCATCAGGTATCGCAGTACCCCACTCGCTGGAACAACAGGCGAAAAAAAGTGCCCTTTCGATTATGACCTTGCAAGAAACCCTCAAATGGGACGAATATCCTGTTCAAATCGTAGCTTTAGTTGCCATCTCACAAGATGAAGCCAAAGAATTTAATGATTTTTTTGAAATGTTTATCGAAATCGTTTCTGATCCGATCAATGTGCGATTGTTAGCGAGTGCAGAAAATTTTACAGAATTCATCTTAAAAATGAAAATGTTGGTCGAAACGGAAGAATGATCCGTGAATGTTGAGGACGTTGGTTTTATTCTTGCATGAGAGGAACGCTCGCTTTTGTCTTAGGGATCACTGCTAATCGATCATTGCCAAAGTAGCCGAAAGCTTTCTATTGATGTTCGGTTACTTTTTTTTGTGCTTGCAGTGATGGAAGGAAGTAATTTGAAACATCTTTCTGCTAACTTCCAATTGAACGGAGAAGTTTAGGATTGCCCGTTTTTCTCTTAGGCAAGCTGATTTCACGTAAAGTAGTGTAAAAAGAAGGCTAAGCTATAGAATAAAATTGTGTAATAAATCTTAGATAGGTATAATGTAAGGCAAAAGGGAGGAATAAAACATGAAAATTGCAATTGCAGGAGCTGGAGCGATGGGAAGTCGTTTCGGTCTGATGTTACATCAAGGTGGAAACGAAGTACTATTGATCGACGGCTGGGCAGATCATGTCCAACAAATCAAAGAGCATGGGTTAAAAGCAGATTTCAATGGCGAAGAAGTAGTTGAGAAGTTACCAGTCGTTCTTCAATCAGAAGTAGGCGAAGAAGATCAGGTAGATTTGATCATCTTATTTACTAAAGCGATGCAATTAGAAAAAATGCTAACAGATATCCGTCCATTGATCAAAGAAGAAACGGAAGTATTATGCTTATTGAATGGTATCGGACATGAAGATATCATTGAAAAATTTGTTCCAATGGCAAACATTTATATTGGTAACACCATGTGGACGGCGGGCTTAGAAGGACCTGGAAAAGTCAAACTGTTTGGAAGTGGTTCAATTGAGCTGCAAAATCTTGGAGAAGGCAAAGAAGAACAAGCGAAAGCACTAGCTGAAAAATTATCAGAATCAGGCTTACATGCGAAATTCTCTGATAACATCCATTATTCCATTTACCGTAAAGCTTGTGTGAATGGCACGATGAATGGATTATGCACGATTTTGGATGTGAACATGGCAGGGTTAGGTCAAACTTCGACTGCGCATAAGATGGTGGAAACGATTGTTCGTGAATTTGCGGCAGTGGCAGAAGCTGAAAATATCTACTTAGATATCCCAGAAGTGATCGCTCATTGTGAATCTTGTTTCGATCCAGAAACGATCGGATTACATTATCCATCCATGTATCAAGATTTGATCAAGAATCACCGCTTGACGGAAATCGACTACATCAACGGTGCGGTTTCAAGAAAAGGGAAGAAATATGGTATTGCAACACCTTATTGTGACTTCTTAACAGAATTGATCCATGCGAAAGAAGATAGCTTGCAGGTAAAATAAAGGGGGATAATTGATGGAACAGACACAAAGCATGTCACCAAAGATTTTTCTGAACAAAGTACTAGCTGGTACAGCAACGGGGATTATCATCGGATTGATTCCTAACGCAGTATTAGGGGCGATTTTAAGATACTTTAGTGGTTCTTCTTTTGCGATGGCTGTTGCTCAAATGGCGGTCATCTTCCAATTAGCGACACCGTTGATTATCGGTGGATTGATTGCTTTGCAATTTGGTTTTGCACCGATGAAGATGATGGTGGTGGCTGGTGCCGCATTTGTCGGGTCAGGGGTGGTGAAGTTTACTCCTGAGCTTGGTGAAACAGGTGTGTACGTTGGTGCTGGTACAGGCGATATCATCAATACGATGATCACTGCTTCTATCGCAGTTGGGTTGATTTATCTGATTGGTGAACGGTTTGGTTCGGTAGCGATTGTGTTGACTCCGATCGTTGTTGGTGTCGGCGCAGGGGTGATCGGGTTTTATCTCTATCCTTATGTGGCAGATATTACCTCAGCCATCGGAACGGTTATCAATAATTTCACGACACTACAACCTTTACTGATGTCGATCTTGATTGGCTGTTCTTTTGCCTTCTTGATCATTTCACCGATTTCCACCGTAGCAATCGGAGTGGCGATCCAACTAGATGGTGTTTCAGCAGGAGCGGCAGCAATGGGTGTCGCAGCAACGACTTTCGTTTTGATCGTGAACTCGTGGAAAGTCAATAAATCAGGAGTGACGATCGCCATTACGTTAGGAGCGATGAAGATGATGATGCCTAATCTGTTTCGCAGACCGGTTATTCTCGTTCCTTGTCTGATCAGTGCAGTGATTACAGCTATTCCAGTTGCTTTGTTGTCTATTTCAGGAACCCCTGCCTCGGCTGGTTTTGGGATCGTTGGCTTAGTTGGTCCTTTAGCTTCTTTAGATGCAGGTCTAAATCCGGCTCTTGTTGTTTTGAGCTGGTTAGTCGTCCCAGTTGCGGCAGCATTGTTCACTCAGTTTTTATGTGAGAAAGTATTGAAATTATATGATCGAGCAGATGTGTTTGAATTCTTAGGCTAGTGAAACGGCTGATTTTTTGGCTGAGTCTGCTCCTTTGATAGTGAGACAAATCATCTCAATAAAAAAAGCTTGAATTTTTAATTCCTTTTTTCGAAGGAGATTAAAAGTTCAGGCTTTTTTAATATAAAAAACGAAATTTTTTGTGGATATAGATCAGTGTAGGTATTTTTTTGCTTCTTAGTAGCATTATTTAGTAATATTGATAGTATTTATTTTTCATTAAGCGGTATAATGTTTTTGAATATAATGGAGGGGCGTAATATGGAGATAATGCAAGCGGGTATCAGAGTTCCAAAAAACCAATTGGTAGAAAAAGTGAAGGAATTACATTTTTCAGAAAAAATTGTTAAACATTTAAATGGGGCAATAGTGACGAGTGGTACCGTCATGGAAATTATAAATAAAGGAGAATACGTATTAGATATTCCACCGGAAATATTAAAGGGACTAAAAAATGGAACGTATCGTTTTGTCTCTGGGAAAGATGGAGTATATGCACAGATTGCTGATAAAAAAAGTGGCGAATTTGTTAAAAATTTGACATTAAAAAATGGAACAAGCGTTTGTTCAGCTTTGGGTCCTGCAGCAATAGTAGTAGGAGTCATGTTAGAACTTAAAAAAATCGAAGACAAATTAGATGATCTTAATTTGAAAATAGACGAAGTAATCAAAAATTTTGAAAATGATCGTTATGCAGGTGTAGTTTCTGCTAAAGAGAAATATGAACAATCAGTGTTAATAAAAGATCCTCAAATAAAAAAACAGTTATTAGTTAATGTGCTAAATGATATCACTACTGTGAAATATCAATTGTTAAAACAGTTAGAAGGAAAGGTAATCAGTTACCGAAAAAACCGTATGAAATTTGGTGATAAAGAAAAGTCAGCAAATGATATTTTGCAAAATATTTTATTTATAAATGAGAGTTTTAATATCCAAGTAAATTGCCTTTCAGATTTAGATGAATATGTTGCTTTGAACTATAGCTTAAATCTCCATAAAAAAGATTTGGAAAGCATTTTGACTAGAGAAATGGCGTTAAAATTAGATGAGTATTTTCAAAAATCAACCAATCCAATAACAGAAGCAATTGATGATATTCATACGTTGATTCATACTATCTCTGATATGATCGAAGCGGATCCTGAGTATATTTTAAGTGGATATGTAACGGACTAATGGGGGGAAAGCAATGTATAAATGTACAAATTGTGGACGAGAAATATCTGAACCTAAAAAACTATGTGCATATTGTAAAAAAGAAAAAAATAGGATAACGAACGTGAGTAAACGAGCGTTAAAAAAGACAGTAGAATTTACGAATGAAAAGACAGAAGTAATCGGCAACAAGTTCTCTTCTTTGAAAATAAAACAATTGAAGTCATCAATAAAAATAAATACAAGCATGAAAGAAACAGGTACTAAAGTCAAAACAGAGGTCACGGATACACTAGCCAAAGTTACTGAACAACTAGTAAAAAAAGGAAATAGTCAAAAGAAAAAAAATAAAAAATAATCTTATCGAAAAATTCATTCTAAATCTATCAAAACACCTTCTTTGAGACTAAGAAATTCAAAGAAGGTGTTTTGTCTTATAGAACAACCAAATAAGTCAGCTTGTTTATTTGGTCAAAGAAAAAGGGAAGTCTTCAGCGTCGTGTTTTGTAGGATTAGGAACAATCCCCAACTGATAAGCAATCGTGCCACCAGTCAGCAAGTCTTCATGTGTAAAGAAGAGTTTGCGATAGCTAGTTTCATTTCTTGTGATCTCATGGATGAATTGTTGTTGTGGGTGATTAGGGCTTGTTTCGATTGTTAAATGTTCACCATTAGACAACGTAAGCACAGCTTTGTCGATTAAAGGCATCCCGATGACATATTCACCAGTTCCTGGCGTGACAGGATAAAAGCCTAAACTATTAAAGATATACCAACCTGCCATGCTCCCATTGTCTTCATCTCCTGGATAACCAGTCGGGGTATCATCGAATGTTTGTGTCAGCAATTGTTTGATCAATGGTTGTGCCATTTCGGGTTTACCAATATAACTGAATAAATAAGGATAGTGGAAGCTTGGTTGATTGGAGATGGCAACTTGTCCAAACTCGATCGCTGCCATTTCACTCATTTCATGGATCTCAAAACCATAACCGCCAACTTCAAAAGTCGGTGCTTGGTTACATAATTCAATCAGTTTTTCTTCAAATTGATCTGGTCCACCGTGAGCATTGATCAAACCAGCAAAATCATGGTAAACAGCAAAACTACTTTGCCAAGCGCTACCTTCTGCATAATCCTGACCCCAACGTGTGGAAGAAAACGGAGTACGGAATCTTCCTTCGGGATCTTTGGAACGCATGAAGCCGGTTTCCGGATCAAAGACATTTTGATAATTGAAAGATTGCTTTTGATAGTGTTGTGCGGTTGCTGCTTCATTCAAACCGGTGGCTACTTGGCTGATACAAAAGTCACTATAAGCGTAATCAAGGGTGTGGTTGATTGATTCGTGGTAAGTATTTGGTACATAACCATATTTTAGATAATCAGTCGTTCCTTGACGTCCGTAATTTTGTTTCTCACTTTGGATCGTAGCACCTTTTTTCATTGCTTCGAGAAATTCAGCCATTAAATCTTTACGGATTCCCTTAACCGAGGCATCAGCGATCACTGCATCAATCAATGTTCCTGGCATGAGTCCACGCTCATCTGGCGAAAGCCATTTTGGTAAAAAGCCAGTTTCACGATAGCTGTTCAAAAAGCCTTCAAGCATCTCTTCATATTTTTCGACAGCAATCAAAGAGTAAAGTGGATACACTGTTTTATAAGTATCCCAAAAACCATTATTGGTATAAAGTACACCTGGTTTTACACTTCGACTAGTGGTATCATAATGGATTTTTTGTCCGGTCGAGTCGATTTCATAGAACGTTTGTGGGAATAAAAATACACGGTAGAGATTGTGGTAAAACGTCCGTAACTGTTGCGGATCATGATGCTCGACTTTGATTCGGTCAAAATAGTTTTGCCATTGTTGTGAACTATTCAGCAAATAGTCATCAGGCGTTTGATGTAACTCTTGTTCTAGATTAAATGAAGCTTGTTCAGAACTGATGAAGGAAGTACCGAAACGAATGACTTGTTTTTTTACGTCGCCAAAATAAATCGGAACCGACCCAGCGTCATCGGCTGTTAACTGTGACAATTCCTTTGATTGGATTGGCTGTTCAAAATGTAAGACAAAATAGAAGGTAAAATCAGGATCTTCGGCGCCTGCGAAATGAGTGACTTGTCCTTCAATCGTATAGGGATCTTTTAGAACTAATTGATGTTTACCAGGAAACGACAAAAGTAAACCGCTCTCATTTTTGTGGTAATCAATGGTTAGGACACCACCGTACATGCTAGGGATCAACGTGGAGCGAATACTATCACGTAATTGGTTGATCGTTAAATGAGTCGGACAGAATGTGCTTTCTTCTGGACGATACGAACTTTGTGCATGGAACAGGGTATTCTCAGGTAATAACCCATTGATCGGAGTGAAGACAAAATAGCTGAAGTCACCCATCCATGGACTTGGCTGATGAGTCAAACGGTAGCCTTGGAAGGTGTGATCATCAGGATGGAACCACCAGCTACCTTTTTGATCAGTTGTCTGTGGGGCAAAGTAATTCATCCCAAAAGGAACACCAGTATAAGGCTGGCAGTTCCCATTTGAGAAGTTCGCTTGATTGGCTGTACCGTGACGAGTATCAATATGTTGAATGTTCATGTTAAATCTCCTTTGTTGAATGTCGTTTAATAAATGAGACTGGTTGGCTCGTATCTTCGGGAATGTTATTTGTTTTGAGCCAAGTGATCAAAGCATTTCCTGCAAGTTCTCCTAGTTGGTGGAAATCTTGAGCAATCGTTGTTAATGGTGGATCAACTAAAGCGGCTGCTTGGATATCATCGAATCCAACGATCGAAAAATCATCTGGGATACGATAGCCTTGTTGTTTTAAATGATTCATCGTTTGAATAGCTACCAGATCGTTTTCGCAGACAAACGCAGTGACCTGATGTTCATTGATGTAGGTCAGTAACGTTTCAATCGTAGTGCCTTTTGCATCTAAAGTTGTATGAAACGGCAAATTGGCTTTGTCCAAAGCTTCCAGGTAACCCAAGTATCGTTGTCGGACAGATTGTGGATGCGCCTGTTCACCAAAAAGATAGGCAATCTTTTTATGCCCTTTTGAAATCAAATGAGCCGTAGCCAAAGAACCACCTTGGAAATTATCTGAAAGGACAGTTGGAAAAGGAAGTTCATAGATTTTTTTATCTAAAACAACAACTGGGAATTGTTTCAATGATAATTCAAAGAGCAGATCCAGATGTTGATCGGTCGCAAACGCATAATAAATCATTCCGTCAAATTCTTGCATGATTTCCTTCGCCGTTTTGTTTGCCAGAAAATCAACAGTCGTCATCATGACCTCTAACTGATTTTCTTGCATCACTGGATTTAGTCCTTTTGTAAAATCTCCGACAGAAAGGTCAGATAAAAAGGGAAGTAGGAACAGGATGCGACTATTTTTAATCACATCGTTTCTATTAAGATCACTAGTCGTTGCTTTGACAAAACTGCCTTTTCCTCTGACACGATAAATCAGACCTAATTGTTCTAATTCAGTTAATGCACGTTTAGAAGTGATTCGACTCACTTGATACTTGGTGGACAATTCCTTTTCGGTAGGTACCTGGCTGTCAACAGGTAACGATCCATCAGCAATTGCTTGTTGTAAGTCATGAAAGATTTGTTGGTATAGTGGTTGATTCATAAAAGCACCTTCTTATAAGATATATCATATAAAGATCATAGCATAAAACCACTAAAAGTAAATAAGAAAAATCTCATTTTGAAAGCGTAGACAATTGTAAAACGACGAGGTATAATCCTCTTATGATATATCAATAAAGAAAAGAGGAAAATAAATGGCATATAAAGATATACCAAAGTCAGTTCAACAGTTTATGGATGAAATTACTGCAAAATGTGGGGAAGAGCATGCAGATTGGGCTACGAATTTCTCTGCTGCCTTTGCTAATACATTGTTAACGACAGTCAAAAGACATGAAGACGGGACGACTTTCTTATTAACTGGTGATATTCCAGCGATGTGGTTGCGTGACTCCACCGCTCAAGTCCGTCCATATTTAGTCATTGCAAAAGAAGATGAAGACTTAGCTTCGATGATTAGTGGGCTTGTCAAAAAACAATTTGAATATATCAACATCGATCCATACGCAAACGCATTCAATGAAGAAGCAAATGGAGCGGGGCATCAAAGTGACCATACTGAAATGAATGATTGGATCTGGGAGCGTAAATATGAAATCGATTCCTTATGTTATCCTATCCAATTAGCTTACTTATTATATAAGAACACTGGTCGAACGGACCAATTGAATGATTCGTTTGTTGAAGGAATCAAAAAAGCCTTACATGTCTTCAAAACCGAACAAGATCACAATCAATCTCCTTATACTTTCGAAAGAGATACGACGAGGAAAGAAGATACCTTAGTCAACGACGGGCGTGGAAGTACAGTTGCACCAACTGGAATGACTTGGTCTGGTTTTCGTCCAAGCGATGATGCGTGTCAATATGGCTACCTCGTTCCTTCAAATATGTTTGCTGTAGTAGTGCTGGGTTATATTGAAGAAATCTTTACGAACATTCTCACGGAAGAAACAAGTAGTAAAGCAATCCTTGAAGAAGCCAAACGTTTAAAAGAAGATATCCAAAAAGGAATCGAAGACTATGCGTTGACTAAAAACCAACAAGGAGAAACCATCTATGCTTATGAAGTTGATGGATTAGGAAACGCTTCTATTATGGATGACAGTAATGTACCTAATTTGATTGCTGCTCCGTATTTAGGTTACTGTTCTACCACAGATGAACAATATTTAGCAACGAGAAAAACGTTACTAAGTAAAGAGAACCCTTACTTCTATGAAGGGAAATATGCAAAAGGGATCGGATCATCTCACACTCCAGAAAATTACATCTGGCCGATTGCATTAGCGATGGAAGGGATGACCACTGAAGATAAAGAAGAGAAAAAGCGGATTTTAGACTTATTAGTTGCGACAGATGCTGGTACACATTTGATGCACGAGGGGTTTGATGTCGATGATCCAAACAACTACACCAGAGAATGGTTCTCTTGGGCGAACATGATGTTTTGTGAATTAGTGATGGATTACTTTGATATTCGAGTAGCGAAATAGGAGGAATAAAATGAAAAAGAAAGTATATATCATTTCACACAGTCATTGGGATCGTGAATGGTACATGGCTTATGAACAGCATCATATGCGTTTAGTCGAATTGATGGATGATCTTTTGGAATTATTTGAAACCGATCCAGATTTCAATAGTTTCCATTTAGATGGACAAACGATTATTTTAGATGATTATTTACAAGTACGTCCAGAAAAGAAAGAAGCGGTGCAACGAGCAATTGATGCGGGGAAATTAAGGATCGGTCCTTTTTATATTTTACAAGATGATTTCTTGATCAGTTCAGAAGCGAATGTCCGTAATATGTTGATTGGAATGGAAGAAAGTAAGAAGTGGGGAACGCCTGTGATGCTCGGTTATTTCCCGGATACTTTTGGAAATATGGGGCAAACACCACAAATGATGAAACAAGCAGGACTTTCAGCTGCTGCTTTTGGACGAGGCGTAAAACCAATTGGCTTTGATAATCAAGTCTTGGAAGCAGAAAATTATTCTTCTCAATATTCTGAAATGTGGTGGAAAGGACCAGATAGCACAGAAATCTTTGGGTTACTGTTTGCCAATTGGTACAGTAATGGAAATGAAATCCCGACTGAAAAAGAGAAAGCAAGAGCCTTTTGGGACCAAAAGCTGGCAGATGCAGAGCAATACGCATCAACCGATCATCTGTTGATGATGAATGGAGTGGATCATCAACCGGTTCAAAAGGATGTAACAGCAGCAATCAAATTAGCGAATGAATTATATCCTGAGTATGAATTTATCCATTCCAATTTTGTCGATTATCTTGCAGCGGTGCAAAAGGACTTGCCAGAAGAACTTGGTTCCGTTGAGGGAGAGTTGACCAGTCAGGAAACAGATGGCTGGTATACGTTAGCGAATACTGCTTCAGCACGTGTCTATTTAAAACAATGGAATACTAAAGTTCAAAGACAAATTGAAAATATTGCTGAGCCATTAGCAACGATGGCTTATGAAGTTACTGGTAAATATCCCCATGATCAATTAGATTATGCGTGGAAAACGTTGATGCAAAATCATCCACATGACAGTATTTGCGGGTGTTCGGTTGATTCTGTCCATCGAGAAATGATGACACGGTTTGAAAAAGCAGATGAAGTAGGGAAGTATTTAGCAGAAGAAGCGATCAAACAACTTGCCCAAGCGATCGACACTAGCAGCTTACCAGCAAAAAGCTATCCTTTCTTAGTTATGAACACGGCTGGATCAGCAAAGACTGGTGAAGCAGAAATAACGATTGAGTTAGAAAGAAAATGTTTTGCAGAAGGAATACCTGAGAAATTATATGAAGAATTAGAAAAGCAACCACCAAAAAGCTATCATGTAGAAACATCCAATGGTGAAGAAGTCCCTGCATCACTATCAGAAACATTTGTGACGTTTGATTATGATCTGCCAAAAGATCGGTTTAGGATTCCTTACATGGCGAGAAAAATCACGGTCACTTTACCAGTGAGCGAAATGCCAGCTTTTTCTTGGAACACGTATGTATTAATAGAAGGAAAAGCTAAAGAAGAAAAAGAGACGATGATCCAAAAAGATGGACGAGTATTAGAAAATCAACAAGTTCGGCTAGAGATCCAACCGAATGGCACCTTGACGTTGAAAGACAAAACAACGGGCAAACAACTAGATGAATTATTGACATTCGAAGATGTTGGGGATATTGGAAATGAATATATCTTCAAACAGCCTGAAAATGACCAACCTATTTTATCAAAGGAAAATGATCAAAGTACCGTAGAAGTCGTAACTGATACGAGTGAATTAGCACAAGTAAAAGTTACCCAGGAATTATTGATCCCAGTAGCTGCTGATGAACGTTTAGCAAAAGAACAACAGATGGTCATTGAGTTTCGTCACCGTAAAGCAGGTCGTTCAAAAGAAAAGCGTGTGTTAGAAGTAACAACTATTATCACTTTAAGAAAAGACAGCAAAAAAATCGACTTTGAAACAAAAGTGAATAATCAAATGGATGATCATCGCTTACGTGTGTTGTTCCCAACAAAGTTACATGTGAAACAACATCAAGCTGATAGTATTTTTGAAGTGGTTACCCGTCCCAATGATGTATCAAGTAGTTGGGAAAATCCAACAAATCCACAGCATCAACAAGCGTTCGTTCATTTAGAAGGAAACGATTATGGAGTAACAGTTGGCAATTATGGATTAAATGAATATGAAGTAATTGATGACAGTGTGATTGCGGTGACTTTACTACGTTGTGTAGGGGAATTAGGCGATTGGGGATATTTTCCAACACCAGAAGCCCAATGTCATGGGGTACATTGCTTTAACTACAGTATCGAAGTGCATCAGCCAGAAGAAAAATTTGCTAGTTACCATCATGCTTATAGCGCACAGATTCCTTTTTCTACCACGCAAATGGCGATTCAAACAGGAACCTTGCCAGCTGAAAACAGCTATTTAACTTGCGAAGGGGAAACGTTTGCAATTACTGCTTTGAAACGAAGTAAATTTAGTGATAAAGTAGTGGTGCGTGGGTTTAATCTGTCCGGTCTTGATTCACCATTACAAATCACTAAAAATGGGAAACAAGGGGAATTATTGAATCTGCTAGAAGAAACAGTTGAGCAAACGATTGCTCCGACCGTTAGACCTTATGAAATTCGGACAATCGGATTCGAGGAGGAATAAGCAATGTATGGTGGAATAGAAGCAGGGGGAACAAAATTCATCTGTGCCGTTTCAAATGAAGGCGTTATCGTAGAAAGAGTAAGTATTCCTACAACTACACCTGAAGAAACACTAAAGCAAGTATTTGATTTTTTTGATCAATATGAACTAGAGGCGTTAGGGATCGGTTCGTTTGGTCCGATCGGTATTGATAAAAATGCCGATAATTATGGGTATGTTTTGGCAACACCTAAACCTGGATGGGGAAACTACAATTTTTTAGGCAGCATCCAAGAACGTTACGGGATTCCGATGGCTTGGACGACAGATGTGAATGCAGCAGCTTACGGCGAATTGCTAAAAGGAGCCGCACAAGGGAAAAAGAGTTGTATTTATTTGACTGTCGGTACAGGGATCGGTGCCGGTGTGGTCCTTGAAGGAGATATTTTTTCTGGACTTGCCCACCCAGAAATGGGGCATATATGGGTAAAACGTCATCCAGAGGATACCTATGAAGGAACATGTCCTTACCACAAAGATTGTTTGGAGGGGTTAGCGGCTGGACCTTCAATTGAGGCACGAACTGGAATCAAAGGCCAAGAACTTCCTCAAGATCATCCAATATGGGACATCCAAGCCTATTATATTGCTCAAGCATTGATCAATTATACGTTGACGTTAGCTCCTGAAAAAATCATTTTAGGTGGCGGAGTGATGAATCAAGACCACTTGTTGCATAAAATTCGACAACAATTCGTTGAGTTAATGGGTGGGTACATGGAAACGCCACAAGTAGATGAGTACATTGTACGCTGGGGGCTGCCGAATGAGAGTGGAATTATTGGCAGTTTGCTTTTAGCAGAAAAAGAACATGGTAAACAATAAGGTGTATATATTCTATATATAGTAATAAAAAACGGCTAGAGGTGTATCCCTAGCCGTTTTTTGATTGTGATCAGTAGTGGATCGCTCCTTACAATAGTGTCTTTACCATAAACCAGGGAGGGCTTTTGCGACAATGGTTTCTTGCGTGAAAGGATGAGACATGTGTAATTCTAACGCATGGAGCATGAGACGGTTCGCAGGCCGTGTTTGGTAAAGTGGATCACCGACAATGGGATGACCAATGTGAGAGAGATGGACCCTGATTTGATGAGTACGTCCGGTTTCCAAGACACAGTAAACCTGAGTCTGACCATTTACTACTTGATCAACGGAAACATGTGTGAGAGCCGTTTGACCTTTATGAGGATCTACCACCCGTTTTCTGCGATCGTGCCGATCACGACCGATTTTATCTTTTAAAATCAAATCCTCTTTGATTGTTCCCCAGACAAGTGCTTGGTATCGTCGATAAATCTTCTTTTGTTCCAACATTCTGCCTAGGATAGGTAAAACAAAGGGATTTTTAGCAAATAAAATTGCACCACTTGTTTCTTTGTCCAATCGATGCACGACATAAGGGCGTTGCTCTTTTTTCTTTAAATACGCAGCTAAATGATTCAATAAAGTATCATTTTCGGTTGGTTCATTCGGATGAGTTTTCATGCCGGCGGGTTTATTGACAATGAGTAAATGATCGTCTTCATATAATGGTTGGACGAAGGAAGCTTTACCCAATTGGACTTCTTGGTATTGATAATCAGTTTCTTCAAAACGTAACGTAATATGGTCACCAGCGTGGACTTCAAAATGAAATAAGGCAGGTTCTTGATTGATCCACACATTTTTTCTTATACGTAAAAAGTGGCGGACTTTTCTTGGAACGAGCCATTCTTGTTCTAATAATTCTCGAATGGTGGTTGTTGGCTGGGTGTCAGGTAACGTAATCGTGATTTCCATAAAAATACTCCTTTTAGCAAAAATGCAGCTCTATTGTACCATTTTTAAAACTTATTTAAGAAAAAAGTGACTAATTTCTGATACTTCTTATGCTAAACTATCGTCAAAACTTAAAAAAACAGTTTGCCTACATCTCAAGCAGGAAGAATGAAGAACGTACCTGTGGTAGAATAAGGCGATTCAATCAAATAGACAGGAGAAGAATAAATGGATTTTCAAAGCATTTTAAGTAAAATAAAAGCTGCTTTGATCAGTTTTTGGCATTGGATTAAACCTTATTTAGGGCGATTCCATCGATGGCGAAAACGTATATGGAAAAAGTATCATATCAATAAACTGATCCTATTGATTGGCTTGATCTGTGTATTGATCGTCAGTATCTATCTTTTTATTTTAGCAAAACAGGCAAATGTCTCCACATTAAAATCGGGGCTAAGTCAGTCTACCGTTATCTATGATAAAAAGAATGAAGAAGCAGGCACCCTGTATGCTCAAAAAGGGACTTATGTGGAATTGAATGCAATCTCTCCAGATATCCAAAATGCGGTTATCTCAACCGAAGATCGTAATTTTTATCAGCATCATGGATTTGATATCAAAGGGATCGCTCGGGCAGCAGTTCGGATGGTCCTTTCAGGTGGCACTTCTGGTGGAGGTGGGAGTACAATTACCCAACAATTAGCTAAAAATGCTTATTTGACACTTGATCAAACTTTTGACCGTAAAGCAAAAGAATTATTTTTAGCCATTGAAATTGAAAAGAAATACAGCAAAGAAGAGATTTTGACCATGTATCTCAACAATGCTTATTTTGGAAATGGGGTATGGGGCGTACAAGATGCTTCAAGGAAATACTTTGGGGTAGATGCTAATCAGGTTAATTTAGCAGAAGCGGCAACGTTAGCTGGGATGCTTAAAGGTCCGGGTATCTATAATCCGATCGATCACCCAGAAAATGCAAACAATCGAAAAAACACCGTATTGAGTGTCATGGAAGAAAACGGCAAGATCACGAAACAACAATACCAAACGGAAAGCAAAGTGGATATCAAACAATACGTGAAAGATACGTATGATAATTCGGAATCAGGCTATCGCTATCCTTATTACTTTGATGCCGTGATTGATGAAGCAGTCAATGATTATGGTTTAGATGAAGAAGATGTGATGAACAAAGGATACAAAATCTATACATCACTTGATCAAAATTATCAAAAACAATTAGAAACAACGTATCAAAACAATGCACTGTTTCCGGCAAATGCTGCGGATGGGGCAATGGTTCAATCCGCATCAGTCGCATTAGATCCTAAAACTGGTGGAGTTGAGGCGCTGGTAGGGCGACGTGGCGAACATGTTTTCCGAGGATTCAGTTTTGCAACACAAATGAAACGTTCTCCTGGCTCAACGATCAAACCATTGAGTGTGTATGCACCAGCGTTAGAAGCGGGATACACCCCAGCAAGTATTTTGAAAGATGAACCATTATCTTATTATAAAGCTCATAATTACGACGGGACGTACCGTGGTGAAGTACCGATGTATCAGGCGGTTGCTGAAAGTTTGAATCTTCCTGCTGTATGGTTGCTTCATGAAATCGGTCTTCAAAAAGGTTATGATAAAGCAGAAGAATTTGGATTGCCTCTATCGAAATCAGATAAGTATTATGGTTTAGCATTAGGTGGTTTAGCTAAGGGAGTTTCGCCGTTAACGATGGCTGGAGCTTACAGTGCATTTGCTAACGCTGGTAAAATGTACAAACCACATCTGATTACTAAAATCGTGGATTCAACGGGTGCAGTAATTGTTGATAAGACCAATGAAAAACCTAAACAAGTCATTTCAGAAGAAACGGCTAATCAAATGACTTCAATGCTGCTTGGGACTTTTTCTAATGGGACAGCCGTTGCAGCTAAACCGGCTGGTTACACAGTCGCAGGGAAAACAGGAACGACTGAAACCAATTTTGATCCTACCAAAGCTAACGACCAATGGATTGTTGGCTATACGCCTAATGTCGTGATTTCAACTTGGATGGGATATGAAGAATCTAGTGAATTGCATTATTTAGCAGGAACAAGTGGGAATGTGGTTGGTAAAGTCTTCAAATCGGCCGCAGAAGGCATTCTTCCTTATACCGAGCAAGAGCCTTTCCCTGTAGCAGATGCATATGCGACTGGCGGAAAAGTAGTCCCTGCTGATCAAGTCAATAATAATACGCAAACCAATGAGAACTCAGAACAATGGAAAGAAAATCTGAATAAATACGGGGAACAAGCTAAAGATGGGCTGAAAAATATCGGTGATATGGTAAAAGAAGGCGTAAGAGGTTTAGGTGAAGCTGCGAAAGATCTCTGGCGGAAATATCAAGGACAGTAATCCTATGAAAAACGATAAACAAATGGTACAATAAAACTAAACGATCTATAGAAAAGAGGCTAACTATGTCAAATATTTATGATAGCGCAAATCAAATCGAACGCGAGATTCGCGAATTGCAAGAATTCAAAGCTTTAGAAGAAGCCTATGCAAAAGTTAAAGCAAATGAAGAAGCACATCGTCTATTCAAAGATTTCCAAGCGATGCAAATCGAATTGCAGGAAAAACAAATGAGCGGGCAAGAATTTAGCGATGAAGATGCAATGAAAGCGCAAGAAATGGCAATGAAAATTCAATCAGAAGAAGTGATCAATGATTTGATGCAAAAAGAACAACAATTCAGCACGATCATCAATGACTTGAATCGCATCATCATGACACCAGTTAGAGATTTATACAGCGAATAATTAACGTTGTAGAAAATAATTTAGCCAGAACAAGCAAAAGCAACGTAAAACAAAATTGTTTTGCGTTGCTTTTTTAGTGTGAAGAAATCAGACGGGGATAACTCATAGAAAATTAGCTTATTTTTCATTGTTTAATAAATAATTATTGTTAACCTAGCTATAATAGCTGATTTTGTCTATTATAGAAGCGTAGAAATGTCTATTCAAGTAGTGAATTTCTCTCATATAAAGCAAGGAGGTGGAGCGATGAAACACAAAAAATTTTCTTGGAAAGATTTTTGGGAAATCAGTGGCTCGTATCTTTTCACGATTATTTTGCTACCCGCATTTTATTCTTTAACTACAAATCAGCCATTAACAAATGTTTTTAGCGACCAATATCTGATCGATATTCTTCTCTTGTTTCTTTTTGTGATCTTGCCATTAGCTATTTATAAAGGTGTGCGGTATCGAAAGTAAGATATGAGAGATATTTGATGATTGAGCATGAAAATAGCTAGCCATTGCAGTAATCGTCTGAAGTACCGATGAGTCTAAATAAGAAGATAGGCAACTAAAGTAGGTTAGACCAATAGAGAGAAATAAAGTAAGGTGCTGCTAAAATTAATTTTTAGCTTGACCATTCTTTTTTTTAATGGTAAAGTAATTGACGTTGCTGAAAAAGAGAAAAAGATCGTGAAATTTATTTAGAAAAATTCATTGACATTTACTTTTTAAGGTGATAAGATAACTAAGTCGTAAAAAATCAATAGCTTACGAAGCTTGATTCTATCGAAAAAAACTTCAAAAAAGTTGTTGACAAATAACAAACGACGAGTTATGATAAATGAGTTGCTGAAACACTTCTGAAAAATGAAGTTAAAAAAACTTTTAAAAAAGAGTTGACAAACAAACGTCACTCTGATATGATATAAAAGTTGCTACGGCAATCTCAACTGATTAGCATTTAATCAAGTAGACCTTTGAAAACTGAACAAAGCAAAGACAAACCAAATGTGTAGGGCGTCTTGATTGATTCAAGACAACAAACATTTTTAACAAGCAAGCAATATGCTAGCAAACAATTGAGCTTAACAATCGCAAGATTGTTCGAACTTTTTATGAGAGTTTGATCCTGGCTCAGGACGAACGCTGGCGGCGTGCCTAATACATGCAAGTCGAACGCTTCTTTTTCCACCGGAGCTTGCTCCACCGGAAAAAGAGGAGTGGCGAACGGGTGAGTAACACGTGGGTAACCTGCCCATCAGAAGGGGATAACACTTGGAAACAGGTGCTAATACCGTATAACAATCGAAACCGCATGGTTTTGATTTGAAAGGCGCTTTCGGGTGTCGCTGATGGATGGACCCGCGGTGCATTAGCTAGTTGGTGAGGTAACGGCTCACCAAGGCGACGATGCATAGCCGACCTGAGAGGGTGATCGGCCACATTGGGACTGAGACACGGCCCAAACTCCTACGGGAGGCAGCAGTAGGGAATCTTCGGCAATGGACGAAAGTCTGACCGAGCAACGCCGCGTGAGTGAAGAAGGTTTTCGGATCGTAAAACTCTGTTGTTAGAGAAGAACAAGGATGAGAGTAACTGTTCATCCCTTGACGGTATCTAACCAGAAAGCCACGGCTAACTACGTGCCAGCAGCCGCGGTAATACGTAGGTGGCAAGCGTTGTCCGGATTTATTGGGCGTAAAGCGAGCGCAGGCGGTTTCTTAAGTCTGATGTGAAAGCCCCCGGCTCAACCGGGGAGGGTCATTGGAAACTGGGAGACTTGAGTGCAGAAGAGGAGAGTGGAATTCCATGTGTAGCGGTGAAATGCGTAGATATATGGAGGAACACCAGTGGCGAAGGCGGCTCTCTGGTCTGTAACTGACGCTGAGGCTCGAAAGCGTGGGGAGCAAACAGGATTAGATACCCTGGTAGTCCACGCCGTAAACGATGAGTGCTAAGTGTTGGAGGGTTTCCGCCCTTCAGTGCTGCAGCTAACGCATTAAGCACTCCGCCTGGGGAGTACGACCGCAAGGTTGAAACTCAAAGGAATTGACGGGGGCCCGCACAAGCGGTGGAGCATGTGGTTTAATTCGAAGCAACGCGAAGAACCTTACCAGGTCTTGACATCCTTTGACCACTCTAGAGATAGAGCTTCCCCTTCGGGGGCAAAGTGACAGGTGGTGCATGGTTGTCGTCAGCTCGTGTCGTGAGATGTTGGGTTAAGTCCCGCAACGAGCGCAACCCTTATTGTTAGTTGCCATCATTTAGTTGGGCACTCTAGCAAGACTGCCGGTGACAAACCGGAGGAAGGTGGGGATGACGTCAAATCATCATGCCCCTTATGACCTGGGCTACACACGTGCTACAATGGGAAGTACAACGAGTCGCAAAGTCGCGAGGCTAAGCTAATCTCTTAAAGCTTCTCTCAGTTCGGATTGTAGGCTGCAACTCGCCTACATGAAGCCGGAATCGCTAGTAATCGCGGATCAGCACGCCGCGGTGAATACGTTCCCGGGCCTTGTACACACCGCCCGTCACACCACGAGAGTTTGTAACACCCGAAGTCGGTGAGGTAACCTTTTGGAGCCAGCCGCCTAAGGTGGGATAGATGATTGGGGTGAAGTCGTAACAAGGTAGCCGTATCGGAAGGTGCGGCTGGATCACCTCCTTTCTAAGGAATATTACGGAGACTACACTGTTTGTTTTTCACTTTGTTCAGTTTTGAGAGGTTTACTCTCAAAGATATATTTTTGTTCATTGAAAACTGGATATTTGAAGTAAATTAGTAATACAAACCGAGAACACCGCGTTGAATTTGAAAGCTAAACAAATCGTTTAGCCTCAAGCAAAATAGGCGGACGGCAATGAAATCTTGATTTCATTAGACGGTCGATCTTTTTGCCGAAGAGGCTGATTTGTGAGCTGGATAGAGTTTTTTAATAAGTTCAATTGCTTATTTTCTTGATTGGACTTCTATCGCTAGAAGAAAGATCAAAACCCAACCGCAAGGTTGATAAGGTTAAGTGAATAAGGGCGCACGGTGGATGCCTTGGCACTAGGAGCCGATGAAGGACGGGACTAACACCGATATGCTTTGGGGAGCTGTACGTAAGCTATGATCCAGAGATTTCCGAATGGGGGAACCCAGCATCTTTTATAGGATGTTACGTTTGCGTGAATACATAGCGCATTCGAGGTAGACGCAGAGAACTGAAACATCTAAGTACCTGCAGGAAGAGAAAGAAAATTCGATTCCCTGAGTAGCGGCGAGCGAAACGGGAAAAGCCCAAACCAATGAGCTTGCTCATTGGGGTTGTAGGACTCCAATATGGTAGTTCTTTCAGATAGTCGAATGACTTGGAAAAGTCAGTCAAAGAGGGTAAAAACCCCGTAGATGAAATTTGGAAGGCACCTAGGAGGATCCTGAGTACGGCGGAACACGAGGAATTCCGTCGGAATCCGGGAGGACCATCTCCCAAGGCTAAATACTCCCTAGTGACCGATAGTGAACCAGTACCGTGAGGGAAAGGTGAAAAGCACCCCGGAAGGGGAGTGAAATAGAACCTGAAACCGTGTACCTACAACAAGTCAAAGCCCGTTAATGGGTGATGGCGTGCCTTTTGTAGAATGAACCGGCGAGTTACGATTGCATGCGAGGTTAAGTTGAAGAGACGGAGCCGCAGCGAAAGCGAGTCTGAATAGGGCGTTTGAGTATGTAGTCGTAGACCCGAAACCATGTGATCTACCCATGTCCAGGTTGAAGGTGCGGTAAAACGCACTGGAGGACCGAACCCACGTACGTTGAAAAGTGCGGGGATGAGGTGTGGGTAGCGGAGAAATTCCAAACGAACTTGGAGATAGCTGGTTCTCTCCGAAATAGCTTTAGGGCTAGCCTCGGAATTGAGAATGATGGAGGTAGAGCACTGTTTGGACTAGGGGCCCATCTCGGGTTACCGAATTCAGATAAACTCCGAATGCCA
>NZ_CP172886.1:2212500-2435000 GCF_050530445.1 Enterococcus sp. DIV1639a | reverse complement strand
ATTTTCTTTTTCTATCCTTTTAGAGAAAAAGGAGTAAATAATCCTCATGTTTCTACTTTTACCATAAAATACAAAAAAGTTAGGCATAAAGCAAGGGGAGAATTGGTCGGAGTAATCTATTCGAGTGAATGCGAACAAATTTTCGGTTTTTGATGAAAAAAAGCAATGAAAATGGTATGATAAAAGGGCATATAATTTTATAAAGCAGTACCTATTTTATAAAAATTATTCAAATAAAGCCGGATAAGGCATAAATTCATCTTGAGTAAAAAGGAGGACACTCGATGGTTAAATTCATCCATGCAGCTGATTTACATATCGATCGCTCTTTTGAAGGACTAGTAAATTTAGATAAATCGGTACAGGAAAAATTATTAGAGGTTAATTTAAAAGTTTTAGCAAATATTGTAGACAAGGCTATAATAAATGAAGTTGATTTTGTTTTACTTGCGGGAGACACCTTCCATCAAAATCGTCCTTCATTAAAAATCCAAAAACATTTTTTTGATCAAATCGAACGATTGAATGAAAAAGAGATTGCTGTCTATTTGACATTTGGAAATCATGATTATTATCAATCAGAGCGCTACTGGTTTACTTTTCCCGAAAATGTCCATTTATTTACTTCGGAAGAGGTAGAAACAAAGACATTTTTATCTAAAAAAGGGGAAAAGGTCGCCATCAGCGGGTTTAGTTATTTACACCAGTGGATACAGGGAGATAAAGTTGCTGAATTTCCTTTACGACACTCAGTGGATTATCATATCGGTCTGTATCATGGCGAAATAGGGAGCAATCAGAGGGGAAACTATGCACCTTTTCAGCCGTCTAAAATGCAGGAAAAAGGCTATGATTATTGGGCATTAGGACATATCCATGTGCCAATGTCTTTAAACGAAAAAGAAACAATGAATTATCCAGGGGCACCTCAAGGCCATACCCAAAAAGAGCAGACAGCTAGAAATGTTTTATTGGTTGAATTGACCTCCAGTGAATGCCAGACGATTCCGCTAGAGGTCGCAGAAGTATACTGGGAGAGTAAGACCGTGTCTTTAAAAACTGCTCGGACTACGCAAGACGTGTTACAAGTGATCCAAGAGCAGTTAACTATGGGAAATCCAAAACTGACGTTGTTAGATTTAAAGGTAACAGAGTATCATCACTTGAACCAAGAAGTGATTGATCGAATCTATTCTGGCGAATTACTTGAGTATTTAATGGAAAAAATAGCCAACCTGTCTACAAATTTACTTATTTGGCGTATATCTATTAAGGAAGATGAAAGAATGAATCGAGTATCGTTGAAGGTCTCACAGACATTAGTTGACCAACTCTTTGAAACTTATCGGGTAAGTGAAGATTTCCATCAGATTTTAGGTGAGATGTACAGTCATCCTGATGCGGTTCGCTTGATGAATGATTTACCTGAATATCAGGAAGGTACCTTGACTAAAGCCAAGGCAATACTGGAGCAAGATTTTGTGTTTGAGGAGGAAAGTATATGAGAATCCTTCGAATCGAAATAGCTGCATTTGGTAAGTGGAGACAAAAAACATTTGATTTTATTTCTGGAAATCAATTGATCTACGGTGAAAATGAAGCAGGCAAGTCAACGATTTACCAATTTATTCAGGCTGTATTATTTGGCTTCCCTTCAAAAGGAAAGAAGAAAAAAGACTATACGCCGAAAGATGGAGCTGCCTATGGTGGGAAAATTTGGTTAGAACATCCAGTTCATGGAGAAATACTAGTTGAACGTTACAAACAGCAAAATCGTGGGAAATCCAAAGTCCTTTTTAATGAGCAACAGGGAAGTGATGAATTATTAGAGAAATTACTTTCTCCACTAACAAAGGATTTATTTCAGCAGGTTTTTACTTTTCAACAAGAACAGTTAACTGAACTAGATCATCTACGAGAAAAAGAATTACATGATGCACTGATCTCATTAGGGATTACGGGTAGTTCGTATGTTTTTCAAAAAAGACAAGAATATTATCAGCAAGCCCAACAGCTTTTTAAGAAAAAAGGGCAGAAACTGCTTATCAATCAGAAATTGAATGAGTGGAAGAACCTTCAAGAAAGAGTCCATCAAAAACAAGAGCAGGAATCTTTTTTCGGTGAACTCGTTCGACAAGAACAAGCCTACAGTCAAGATCAAAGAGAGCTACAAAAAAAACTCCAAGAGATAAACGAAAAAATTTCTCAGATCAAGCAGCAAGAGCTGAATTATTCTTTATACGAAGAGTGGCAAACACTTAAAGCCAATACCTTACCACAAGTTCCTGAAGAACAGTTGCTTTTAGACTTAGAGGAATTCACTAAACGCTATCAGCAGATGACGGAACGCCTAGATGAGCTCGAAGCTACTTTAGAAAAACATAGCGGAATGGATCAACAGTCGGCACGATATTATTTCTATTTGGAACAAGAGCAAGTACTAAAAGAATTGCAACAACAGCAAACACAAATCGAACATTGGCTGAATGAATGGCAAAGACTCCAAGTGGAAGAACGAGAAATTGATTCAGAATTAAAAATTTTAGAACAAAGCTGGCAATGGCAACGGACACAAGAGCCACAAGAATTTTTGCATACTGAAGAGTGGCAACAACTATTTTCTGAAAATCGTTTGTTGAAAGAACAAGCCAATCAATTATCAATCAGATCAGAAATCGTCTTAGAGCAGCAGCGGACGATTGAAGCGGAGATCAACCAATTAGAAGCCACACATCCAGAATTATTACAGTCGGCACCTTCAGAAGTTCGTTCAAAGAACAAAACACCGTTTGCTATTATCGGCGGATTCTTTTTTGTGGTGGGGATCTTCCTACCAATGCCTTGGAAACTAGGAGTCTTTTTATTAGCCTTAGGTACATTGGGGTATTCATTTTATGAAAGGAAATCACTGAATGGTCAGAAAAGTGATTTATCAGAAATCAAAGGTAAGTGGCAAGAAAAACTGGGACAATTAGACAATACGTTAGCCCAAATCGAAGAGATTAATCAAAGTAAAAACAAGCTAGTGATTGAACAACAAAAAATCCAACAAAAAGCTTTCGATTTTACAAAGGTCCATCACTTAGGAACGATGAATACCTTAGAAGCGATGAAGGAATATGGGCATGAAGTATCCGATTATCAAGACTTGTATAGCCGCTTGATCAAGAAACAAGAACGAGCAAATGAGATTCAACAAAAGTTGGTACAGCTTGATCGTCAGTTTGAATTGATTAAGGAATGGTTACCGTTACAAGATAAAGGAATCGCTGAAAAAATGGTGCTTTTAACGAACTTCATCCAAGAAATGGAACAATTGAAATTCGCTAGAAGTTATCAACAAAATACACTATTGAAACAAGAAATCAACCAATTGAAAAAGAAACAAAAAAGTTTGATCGAACACTATAGCGGACAGATGGAACAGGTCGGACTTGCTTATCCATCCGAAGTAGCTGCTTATTTGCAAAAAGCGCAACAAACAAAAACACAACTTCAACGACTAAAAGAGTTGGATGAGATTCTCGCGCCACTTTTTCCAAAAAAACGGACACGGGAGCAATTAAGTACTGAACTGTATCATAATCAAGAGAAACAACGGCAGTATCAGTTTGAAGAAAAACAATTGATCGAACAACGTCAGCGGTTAAAGATCCAAATCGAGGAATTACAAAAAGATGGTACGTTGGATGAGATGTACCAAGAAGAAAGTTTATTGAGAGCACAACTGCAACAACTGATGGAACATTGGGGCGGTCTAATGGTCGCTGGGACTTTTTTAGGGGATCTGTCTACAGAAATGAGTGAACGTCAATTACCACAATTGTTAAAAGCTGCTGGTCACTATTTAGGAGTCTTAACACAAAATCATTACCAAGAGATTTTATTGAGAAATGATACTTTGACACTAACAGACGGTGTAACTGATTTTCCCATTTATGAATTATCTACAGGAACGAAAGATCAACTGATTATGGCCATGCGCTTTGCCTACCTATCGTTAGAATCAAAACGTTCGATTTGTCCAATCATCATAGATGACGGTTGGTTGCATTATGACCATCAAAGAAAATATCAATTAGCCAAATTGTTAGCTGATTTCGGCCAAAATTATCAAGTTATTTGTTTTTCTTCTGACCAAGAAATGGTAAGCTATTATCAGGAGCTTCAACAATCTGTGAATATATTAAAGGATGTATAAAGAATGAAAAAAATTCGTGAATTAGTTGTCGATGAACAATTTGAATTGTTTGTTTTAATTAAAAATGCTGATGTCAGAGTTGCGAAAAACGGAAAAAAATTTATTGCATTTACTTTTCAAGATACGTCTGGAACGATTGATGGCAAATATTGGGATGCTTCTGAAGAAGAGATCAACAAGTTTACTGCTGGGACAGTTGTTTTCTTAAGTGGGAAGCGGGAAATCTATCAAGGAAACCCACAAGTAAAGATTTTGCATATGCGATTGACTAAACTTGAAGAGCCAAGTGATCCTAGTTTTTATATGGAAAGGGCTCCTTTGAAAAAAGAAGAAATGGAAGAAGAAATCAATCAATTATTATTTGATATAACAAATGCTCATTGGAATCGGATTGTCCGTCATTTACTAAATAAATATCAAAAGCAATTTTTTGAATTTCCCGCAGCAAAACGGAATCATCATGCTTTTGCGAGTGGATTAGCTTACCACACATTGACTATGTTGCATTTAGGTAAAACGATTGCTGATGAATATCCAGAATTGAATCGATCGTTGTTATACGCAGGAATCATTTTACACGATCTCGGAAAAGTGATTGAATTATCTGGACCGATGAGTACGGAATATACTTTAGCGGGTAATCTAGTGGGGCATTTGGTACTAGTAGATGAAGAAATCACGAGAGCATGTATCGCATTGAAAATAAATGAAGCAGATGAAGATGTTTTGGTATTAAGACATATGGTCTTAGCACATCACGGCTTATTAGAATACGGATCGCCGGTTCGACCACGTATCATGGAAGCAGAAATCTTACATCAGATCGATAATCTCGATGCTTCAATGCAAATGATGTTGACGTCGATTCGTCAAACAGAACCTGGAAAATACACTGAACGGATTTTTGGAATGGAAAATCGTAGTTTCTATGTTCCCAAAGAACTATAGATAACTAAAGGCACGTAGCCTAACACGAACTACTTGTGAGCCTACGTGTCTTTATTATTGGAAAATTTATTTTGTTATTGATAAAAATCTACAATAGTGTAAGATTGTAGTCAGATGAGAAACCGTTTTACTAATAGGGGGAAAATAGTTAATGAATCATTATATCCAATCTCTTGGCGTTCAAAGAGATCCGCTATTTTTCTGGGTATTGGGAATTTTCTTCTCAGTATGTTTGTTGTATATGGCTTATAAATTGAGAAACAAATCCAAGATTGCTTTGATTACTTTAACGACTACGGGCGTCTTTATTTGTATTTTTGCTATGTTTGCAACGATCGTTACACTGATGACCAGAATCAGTTACTAAAAAACAGCTCTTTGTCAAAGTGAATAGGTAGCGAAAAAACATCAAAGTCAATCATTTACTTTGGTGTTTTAATCTATGCTTATCTTTTATAAAAAATAAGGTGGAAATTACGATCCTTCTTAGAAATTATAGCGTCAAAAAAAAACAGACCAGGATAGGTCTGTTTTTTTCATCTTATTTGCTTGATGATTCAGTTGTTGATGATTCAGAAGTTTTTGTTGATTCAGTTGTTTTAGATTCAGAAGACTTTGTTGATTTTGTTTTAGACTCAGATGTATTGGTATTAGCTGTTTCCATAGTAAATGGCGTTAATACATTTTTAAAGGCATCATCTGTGACTTTTACATTTTCTTCTTTTAATACTTTAGCGATAATTTCTTTTTGTAGGTCTTGATCACTTTCTTTTGTATCTCGGGCGATTGATTCTAATTGTTTCTTGTATTTATTCATGTCATCGCCTTTATTTTGGTTTTTGACCATTTTTACAACATAATAATCTGTTGAGTATGAAGTTGTATTTGTCGCTGAAATAATGTCAGATACTTGACCGTCTTTTAATTTGAAGGCTGCTTCTTTCACTTCAGTTGGAACATCTGTCGTTTGAGAATCAAATTTGATTTTTCCGCCATCTTTTTTAGTTGCTTCATCGGTTGATTTTTCTTTTGCCAGTTTCGCAAAATCAGTTCCGTCATCTGCTGATTTTTTCACTTCTTTTGCTTCATCTTCACTGCTTACTTTAATGATTTGTGCTTCAACTTCTGGATGGAAAGTTTTCCAAGCTTCTTTTAAATCTTTTTCTGTCACTTTGACGTTAGCACTTATACCAGCTTTTAATACTAAACTGCTTCTAAGTGCTTGTTTATATGAGTCTTCTGTATAACCAGCTGCTTCTAATTGTGATTTAAAGGTGTCACCGTAAGTTTCTTCATTCTTTTTGTATTCAGCATTGACATCTTTATCCGTTACTTTATCGCCATATTTATTTTCAAAGGCTTTGTAAATAATCATATTTTGAACTAATTGTTGGTTGTTTTGCGTATGTTTTGCTTCATTATAAAAATCTTCAACCGTGATAGTTCCGCCTTTCATTGTGGCGATGTCTTTATTTGTACTACCTGAACAAGCAGCTAATGCTAATACAGCTAGCGCACTAGTTGCAGCTAAAATTATTTTTTTCTTTTTCATTAAAATTGCTCTCCTGTGATTTATTATTATTCTTACAATAATAACTATACCATATCTATTTATTAATAAAAACGTTCTCGTGATAGTTTCAAATAAAATTCAAATTTTGATCACATTCCTAACTAAAAATTAAAAAAACAATAAAATTAAAATCAAAAGTGTTATAAAATTCCGCATTATTGCATGTCTTGTGGCAAATCATTTGTTAATTTTTCAACTTGTTCTTGGATTTGTGCAATTCTTGGTTCTGCTTGAAATTTAAAATTTTCAATATCTTTTTTCATTGATTCTTGAAAAGCGGGGATCAAAGTATTAGCTGTTTCTTTTGTGTCAACTAATGCTTGTTTGAAATTATTAAGACTGTTATTTAAATCATTTGTTAATTCCGTTGCTTCGTCTAGTTCAGCGATCAATTTTTTTCTGGTTTCGTTCCCGCTTCTAGGAGCAAATAACAATCCAGATATAGCTCCAACGGTCGTTCCAAAAACGATTCCTTTTAAAAAGTTTTTAATCAATGTTCTTCACCTGCTTTACAATGGTATGTTGAATTTGTTGCAATTCTTCCGCACTATATTCTGACTGATGGTTACCAAAGTGGATCGAAAAATCATCTTCTTTACTATAGCGAGGGACCAAATGGACATGTGAATGAAATACAGATTGATAAGCCAATTCACGGTTATTATTCAAGATATTCAGTCCTTGCATCTCAGGAAAAGCTTCTTCAATTGAACGAGCGATTTTAGGGATACGTGAAAAGACATCAGCTGCTAGTACTTCGTCATATTCAAAAATATCAGAAACGTGTTGTTTTGGAATAACTAGTGTGTGTCCTTTTGTAGCTTGGGATATATCTAAAAATGCATAGACTTTTTCGTCTTCGTAGATTTTATAACTAGGGATTTCTTGCTTAATAATTTTACAAAAGATACAGTTTTCCATAGGAAACATCCTTTCCATCAAAAATATTATTTATGTTAACTTTACCATATGTTCAAAGATTTGTATGAAAAAAAATAAATTGACTTCGTTTTCTTCATGGTATAATAAAAACAATCGAACGACGGAGGAAAAATTATGAGTCTAATTGTGGAACATGTAACAGGTGGCTATGGACATCTACCTGTTTTAAAAGATATTAGTTTTAGTGTACAGCCTGGCGAAATGGTAGGATTGATCGGTTTAAATGGCGCTGGAAAAAGTACAACGATCAAACATATCATTGGCCTCTTAGAACAAAAAAAAGGATCTATCACGATTAATGATCTGAGTTTGAAAAAAAATACTGAAGAATACCGAAATCAAATCGGTTTTATACCTGAAACGCCTTCTTTATATGAAGAACTAACTTTAAGAGAACATATCGAAGTGACTGCGATGGCCTATGATATTCCAATCGATATAGCGATGCAACGAGCTGAGAAATTGTTACATACGTTTCGTTTAGAGAATCGTTTGGAATGGTTGCCAGCCAATTTTTCAAAAGGGATGAAACAAAAGGTGATGATCTTGTGTGCTTTCTTGATCGAGCCTTCTTTGTACATTATTGATGAGCCTTTTTTAGGATTAGATCCATTAGCAATCAATGCTCTTTTAGAACTAATGGTAGAAATGAAAAATGAAGGTTCAGGGATCTTGATGTCTACGCATATTTTAGCTACGGCAGAAAAATATTGTGATCGTTTTGTAGTTCTGCACAATGGAGAAATACGTGCAGATGGAACCTTAAAAGACTTACAGGAGGAATTCCGACTACCTGATTCTTCACTGGATGAAATTTATATCTCCTTGACAAAGGAGCAGGATCATGAATAATTTCTTTCAATTGCGATTAGCAAAACACCAGAAAAAAATGATGAAGTATTTGCGTTATGTACTAAATGATCATTTTGTATTGGTTTGCTTATTTCTATTTGGCGGAGTCGGCTTTTACTATTCAAACTGGTTAAAAACGTTAACGACTCCTTTTCAAATGGGTGGGATTATCCTTACGATCTTTTGGTTTATTTGTTTGTTTTTTGGTAAATTTGCCACTTTCACGCAAGCGGCCGATCTGGTTTTTCTACTACCGAAAGAAAAGGAGATGCATCAGTATCTCCAACGAGCTTTTCTTTATTCCAGTCTATTTCCTTTTCTGTTCTTAGGACTAGCTTGTGGCTTTTCAATGCCCCTCGTGGTTGTGACAACCGGGCAGCCTTTTTCTTTTTATTTCGTTTATTTACTGATTCTCTGGGGATTGAAGAGTAGTCAACTACAAATCAAACGAGTGGAGCTTTTCCGAATTGAAGAGAAAAAATTGATGGTATGGAAAGCTTCTTGGTATCTTTCGACATTGCTGATCTTGTTGCTTACGGTCTATGGATGGCTCTGGCTTGGATTGTTAGCTATGTTGATTCAATTAAATATTTACTTTTGGTTTTTATGGAAAAATATGACGTATCGGTTGGATTGGGAAAAAATGATACAAAAAGAAGAGCAACGTTTACATCAAATCTATCAATTCATCAATCTTTTTACTGACGTGCCGGAAATCACTTCTAAAGTCAAAAGAAGAAGGTATTTAGACCCGTTGCTTCAACATACGAAGAAAACGAAAGATAATACTTATTATTATCTTTATGTCAGAAGATTTATTAGAGGTTCTGATTTCAGTGGTCTTTTCTTACGCTTAGTGTTGATTGGAAGTATCTTGATTGCAGGTATTGAAGATGTTTATTTTATAACTGCTATTGGTGCGCTTTTTATCTATTTGATCGGATTCCAAGTGATTCCTTTATACAATCAATTTCGTTACATGACACTTGTCCAACTTTATCCAATCACGGAAAAGCAAAAAGAAGTTGCGCTGCAAAAGTTATTGTTAAATCTTTTGCTGATTGCCGCTAGTCTTTTTGGATTGATTGGTGCGATCGTATTAAATGGGCTAGACAAACTCATACCGATTATCAGTTATTTGATCGTCATCGGCTTGTTTATTAAAATCTATACACCGACTCGGATCAAGAAAATGAACGAATAAAAGAGGTGAAAAAACGAGAGAATAAGGCAGATTTGCTTTTTCTCTCGTTTTTTTGATAAAAGATGGTTTTTTAGAGAGGAATACAGGAAAAAAGAACGTATATGTGCTTGACGTTCGGGGCTTAGGCGACTAGAATAATAAGTACTGCAAATCATAGAGTTTAGAGGACGGGAGAATGCATGATGGAGTTTCAGTTAGACCAAGAATGGCGTTTACGCCCAATCAAAGGTGATACGGGAAAAACATACATAGGCATGCGCGATGAAGATAAGGTCTTTATTAAACGCAATACGACTCCAATGCTTGCTGCACTATCCCGAGAAGGAATTACACCAAAACTGGTATGGACGAAACGGACAGGAAATGGCGATACCTTAACAGCACAGGAATGGCTAGAAGGACGTTTATTAACTCCGACCGAGATCGGCCAGCGAAATGATGTTATTGATGTCTTGTATCATTTGCATCATTCTGCTTCACTTAAAACGATGTTGACTCGGATCGGTGGTAGAGTGATGACACCAGAAAAAATGTTGCAACAATATGAACTGGAGTTACCTGAGACACTCAGAAAGAATCGATTTTTACAAATCGTTCACCAGTTTTTGCGTCAACAAATTCCACAGATGGATAAAGAGAACTTTGCAGTTGTACACGGAGATGTCAATCATCGGAACTGGTTAGTGTGCAAAAATTATTTGTATCTAGTTGATTGGGATTCAATTATGTTTGCTGATCCAGCGGTGGATATTGCCACGATTTTAGGGAATTATGTTCCATTATCTAATTGGAATCAATGGCTCGTTACTTATGGGATTCGCCCAACGGATGAGATATTAGAAAAATTACATTGGTATGCTGCGATGAATCTTTTACAAGAGATTACCCGATATTGTCAGCGTGAAGATCATCGACGAATGAATGAAGAGATCTTACAGTTGAAAAGAATTTTTAGTGGTTGAGCAAAGAGTCAAAAAGAATGAGTACGGTGTACGAATAAAGCATTTATTGTCGATTATTTATTCAGAGTTAAGATCAGAAGAGTAGAACATCACTTGTCTGATCTTTATTTTTTTAGGAAAGAAAGGAATGGAGTTTTCATGCGTGTACGTAATCGCCCAGGTGCTGCTGAAATGCTAGCAGCGCATCCAGATCTAGTAATAAGTGAACCAACCAAGTGGAGAGGTAAGTGGAACGAACTATTTGGCAATGAGCAGCCGATCCATATTGAAATTGGTATGGGAAAAGGTCAGTTTATCACAGGAATGGCTAAGGCTCATCCTGAAATCAATTATATCGGGGTAGAAATGCAAGTCAGCGTTGTATCAATTGCTTTAGATAAATTAATTGAACAACCATTACCAAATTTAAAACTATTGCATGTTGATGGTTCAGCGTTGACGGAATATTTTGCAGATAGTGAGATTGATCAAATCTATTTGAACTTTTCTGATCCGTGGCCTAAAAAAAGACATGAAAAACGCCGGTTAACGTATCGTACATTTTTAGCGGTGGATGAACAAATTCTACGCCCTAAAGGAGAAATCCATTTTAAAACAGATAACCAAGGACTATTTGAATATTCATTAGCTAGTTTTTCTCAATACGGCATGATCATCAAACAGGTATGGTTAGATTTACATCAAAGTAAATATGAAGGAAATATCATGACTGAATACGAAGAAAAATTTTCTTCAAGAGGTCAAAGAATCTATCGTGTTGAAGCTCAATTTCCAGATAAAACGAAGAAATAATGACTTCATTTAATCAAAAGCAACCGAAACATTTTTGTTTCGGTTGCTTTTTTGGTTGTAGATGCAGCTGTTCGAGCAAGGAAAAATTGTAGGACAAAATATTTTCGTATTTATTTTATATAGAAGGTTCAATCAAGTTAAATTTAGAAAATGAAAATAAGCCTTTATCTGTGATCTTTAATTCGGGGATGACAGATAATGTTAAAAATGAAAGTGTTAAAAATGGATCGAATGATTGACTGGCACCTAACGAATGTGCTTCTTTAGTTAAGGAAACTAACTGCTCATTCACAGCTAAAAAAGGTTCTTGAGACATTAAGCCACCGATTGGTAAGGGTAAACAAGCCAACTCTTGACCATCTGCAACAGCGATCATTCCGCCACCTTTTTTGATTAATTGGTTTGCTGCTATTAACATATCTTCGTCATTCGTTCCCACCACGACGATGTTATGAGAATCATGCGCAACAGTTGTTGCAAGAGCTCCTTTCTTTAGTCGAAATCCCTTAACGATCCCAACGCCAACATTTCCTGTTCGATGGTGACGTTCGATCACAGCAATTTTTAGTTGGTCGTTGGCAATTGAAGGAACAAAGACACCGTTTTTTGTGTCTACTTCTACGAGACAATCATTGGTCAATAAACTATTAGGAATGACTTCGATCGTGTGGGCTTTTTCAGTACAAAGTGGTAAAGCAAAAGAATCGACCGTTAATGGTTTCACATCCATTTTTGGTAATTTTTGAGCATAAGTATTTTTTTGTCTCGGAAATTGTTCCAGATTCAATTGTGCATTCTCTACCACGATTTTTCCATTAGAAAAGACAGTATTGATTGGAAGGGTCGTTAAATCATTGGTTAAGAAGAAATCAGCTTGATAGCCAGGTGCGATGGCGCCTAGCTGACTTAAGCCAAAACATTCGACCGCGTTTAGTGTGGCCATTTGAATAGCTTGTAATGGTTCCATTCCTAAATGGATTGCTTGGCGTATGATGTGATCGATAGAGCCTTCTGCAACCAGATCATCGATCAGTTTATCATCCGTGACAAATAAACAACGTCGTGAATTTTCTGGTGTTACAACGGGAAGGAGTGCTTCGAGGTCTTTTGCAACTGTCCCTTCTCGAATCATTAAATACATCCCTAAAGCTAGACGTTCTTTTGCTTCTTGTGCGTTAGTCGCTTCATGGTCGGTTTTTATACCAGCTGTCAAATAGACGTTTAGCTCATCTCCTTGAATACCAGCTGCATGACCATCGATTTTCATATTTTTCTCATGCATCAATTGTAATTTATCAATGATGGTTTTTTCGTTATTTGCAACAGCTTGGTAGTTCATCACTTCAGCAAGTCCCAACACTTCAGGACGATCAAGAAAAGGAATGAATGATTGGGCGTCTAGCACTGCGCCGCTTGTTTCAAAAGGTGTTACAGGAACGCAGGATGGCAGCATGATAAAAATATTCATTGGTACGGATTGGGCATCTTCAATCATAAAATCAAGCCCAATACTTCCCGCTACGTTTCCTATTTCATGAGGATCAGTAATTACCGAAGTGACGCCATGTAATAAAGAAATTTTTGCAAACTCGCTTGGAGATAAAAGTGAACTTTCGATATGCACATGCCCATCAATAAGTCCTGGTACGAGGTATTGATTTTTTGCATCATAGATTTCTTTGCCTTCGTATTGACCGATCCCCACGATTTTACCGTCACAAATCGCAACATCACCGGTTAGGATTTCTTTTGTAAAAACGTTGACGATTTGTGCATGTTTGATTACCAGATCAGCTGGTTCTTTTTTCCCAGCGACTAAAATATGCTTTGTTCGTAATGATTCCACCATGTTCCCTCCAAAATAAATTTTTAATAGTATAACATAAATTCGGATTTTGCCCATCTTTTAGCATTTAATGATACAAAAATAAAATAGTATTAGAAAAAAGACGTATGTTTTTTATGGAGGGGATAAGATGGATATAAAGGAGATATCAGATGATCTCATTAATGAAAGTTATAAAAATCGTGTTCAAGATATCTATATAATGCCTAATCAAACTGATTTCAATATTTATTACCGCTATAGTAAAAAACGAACATTCCAAAAAAGTATTGCATCAGATATTGGACAACAATTAATCTCACGCTTTAAATATTTAGGAGAGATGGATATTGGTGAGAGAAGAAAAGCGCAATTAGGTGCAATGACTTACGTCTTAAAAGAAAAAGAGGTCAGACTGAGACTGTCTTCTGTAGGTGATTACTTACAAAGAGAAAGTTTGGTGATTCGATTACTTTATGATTTGTCTGAAAAACAGTTCTGCTGTTTTTGTCCTGAGGATTTAAAGGTGATCAATGAGCGGAGTAAAAAGCGTGGGCTCTATTTGTTCAGCGGACCAGTTGGATCAGGAAAAACTTCTTTGATGTACTATTTGGCACAAGACAAAGAGGTACAAGTAATTACAATAGAGGACCCAGTAGAAATTGAAGAAACAGCCTTTTTACAATTACAAGTAAACGATAAAATCGAACAAACGTATGAGGAATTGCTGAAGCTTGCGTTACGTCATCGTCCAGATTTATTGATCATTGGAGAAATCAGAGATAGCAAGACAGCGAATGTAGCAATTCGAGCAGCGTTGACAGGTCACCGTGTATTTGCGACGGTTCATGCCCGCCATTTAGATGGAACCGAAGCGAGAATTCTTGAATTAGTTGGCAGAAGCGATGAGTTTTTTGAATGTTTATCTGGCGTAATCTACCAAGAAATCCTTTTAGACCAAACACAAGCAGCAGCGGCTTTATGGGGTTACAACTTTACCTACAATGATTTTGAGAGGAAAGGGTGGGACCAAAGCTATGAAGAAGCAAAAAATAGTCGCTGGCGATCGTTTGCCTTCTAAGAAAATGTCACTGAACCATCAAGCAAAGTATATTCGACTGATGGGGGAGTTACTTGACCATGGATTTAGTATTCAAGAAGCAACGGAAATATTGTTGAAGATCACACCTGTCCCCCATATTTATTTACAGCAAGGACACCGTTTATTGCAAGAAGGACATTCTTTTTATGAGGTTCTACAAGCATTGGGTTTTACTCAAGACAAGCTTGTGCAAATCGAGTTAGCCAGTGCGCATGGGAACTTGATCCAAACATTGAATGGGATGGCAGAACAATTTCGTCTCGTAGCAGAATTTCGAAAAGAATTAAAAAAGATGATCAGTTACCCGTGTTTACTGTGTTTGTTTTTATTAGGGATCTTAGTTGCATTACGCCAATTTATTTTGCCACAGTTATTAACTTCGGAAATGGTCATGGATACGCATTGGGGAATCCGATTCTTGCAGTCCTTTCATTGGTATGTTCTTCTTGTTTTACTATCTGTTGGTTTATTATGTCTGTTTATCAAGATCAGGCTCCTAAAAATGGATATGATTCAACGAGGGGAATGGTTCAGCAACAAACCATTGATTGGTTCGCTTTTTTCCCTCTACCAGTCTTCTTATATCGCTTTAGAATTTGGAAAATTATTCTACGAGGGATTAGAATTGCGCCAAATTATTTTTTGTTTGAAAGAAACAAAACAAGGGAGTTTGATCCAACTATTAGCATTTCGTCTGACAAAAGGGTTAGAATCAGGAATTTCTTTAGCACAGCAGTTTGAGACTTATTCATTTTTAACGGCTGAATTTAGTCAAATCGTTTTACAAGGGGAAGCAAAAGGAAACTTAGGTAAAGAACTTTTGTTTTACAGTAAATTAGCAAGACAGCATTTTTTCCAAAAGGTGAACCGTGGACTTTCATGGATACAGCCAGTCCTTTTTCTAGGAATTGCCAGCTTGATTCTATTGATTTATGCAGCAATTTTACTGCCGGTTTATGGCAACATTGAGGAGGTTTTATTATGAAATATCTAGTCAATTTCAGACGAAAACAATTAAGGAATGTTGAAAGTTTTACGTTGATCGAAATGCTGATCGTCTTATTAGTGATCAGTGCATTAGTTCTCTTGTTCATCCCTAATATTTCCCGTTATCGAGATCATGTCAATCGAGAAGGCAAACAAGCAGTGATGCAATTAGTCGATGCTCAAAAAGAATTGTACTCTTTGCAAAATAATGGGAAAGTCCCAACGATCGCAGAACTCTTAAAGGAGGGATATATAAAGCAAGAACATGCAGATGCCTATAACCGCAAATAAACCAATTTGCTTTACTGGTTATACTTTGATTGAAACCTTATTTGTTTTGACGATCACTTTAGGATTATTTCTATTCCCTTCACTTTCGGTCTCAGCTTGGCAAAAGCAGATGACAATAGAGCAATTTTTTGCACAATTTGAAAGTCGGATATATGCCACTCAGAAAATAGCCATTGTCAGCCAACAAGCTACAAGAATCTTTTACGATCAATCAAAGAATCAAATTGTTTTTGACGTACCTAATCCCAATCTCGGTTGGTCAACTTTAGAGGTGCCAGATGAAATCACTGTCCAACAGATGGAAAAGCTCATATTCGCTTCGGGAACCGGCAATGAAAGTTCATTGCAAGCCTATCGGTTCTATTGGACAAATAAAAGACGAACAATCGTTTATCAATTTCAGCTAGGGAGTGGCCGATATATTAAAAAAATCGAATAGACATGCTTTTATTCTATTAGAAGCAGTAATGGCTTTATCCATTACCTTATCGTGTATCTTTCTTGTCAGTCACGGGAATTTGTATTTATTAACTGCAGAAAAGCAAAATAATCAGGAAATCTTATTACTTCGCAGACTATATGAAGATGTAAAAACCTACCGAATGTATGAACAAATACCGAACCGAACGTTAAATGGACTAGATAGTCAGACAACCATAACCGCTAAAAAGAAAAAGATCGAAAAAGTGAAGCTCACACAAGGAGACAAAGTGATTGAGATTACCAAAATACCAGAATAAAGCTGCCTTTACACTGATTGAATGTTTGATTTCGCTTGCCATTTTAAGTGCTGTTTTACTTTCAATCAGTCTTTTAATCACGCAAACAACGAAAGTTGAACAATATTTACAACGAAAGGATCAAAAAGAGTGGCTGATTTTTTTAGCTCAGTTTGAAGAAGAAATAAAAAAAGGAAAAAATGTCGTCATTAAAGATAACCGTATTTATTATGAGATGGAAAAGAAAACCTATTTATTTGAGCAATATCATGCTTTGATACGTAAACGAGAAGTATCAGGGGGACACCAACCTGTGTTAACACAAGTCAAGCATTGGGAAGTGAGAGATTCTACTGCAGCTATCACATTTTTAATCGAATTTATAAACGGAGAGAAGTATGAGGGAATTTGGACCAAGCCACTATCATAAAAAGCATAACAAGGGGTTCAGTAGTAATATCTTATTCTCAACCTTACTATTGTTTTTAGTTTGTAGTTCCTTATTGTCGATCATTGTACAAACTTATCGCTCGACAGTAGATTTGAATCAACGCACCAAAAATTATTATGTAGCAAAAATAATCAAACAAATGGTTTTATCTGAAAGTAACGAGTTGAAAGAACAGGGAATGTATCAATATAATTTAGGAAAGGTTCATTACAAAAGAAAAGCGAATCAGCTAACGATCGAAATTCAGATCGAATCTCAGCATTTTCAGTTCATGGAAATGCTTAACAATGATACAGAAAGTAACACAGAAAGTGAGTGAATCCATGAAAACGCACTCTTTTCTGTGTTACCGCTGTTTACATAACGTTTATGTTTTTTATTTCACAAACAAAAAAGTGTGAAAACGATTGAAATTTTGCTCATAGTTCGTTAAAATTAAACAGGTAAAATAATTGTTATAATATATCTAGAAATGAGGTGCACCATGTTACCAGAAAAAATGGAACAGGGGTTTGAACAAAACCTAAAAGCGATTCAGCTTTTACAAAATGCATTGGGAACTTCCTTTTTAGAAGCCTATGTCGAAAATGCTGAAAACTTAATCGACAACTATCAAGTACGAGTGGTAGATGGAGTACCGTCTGAAGAAATCAAGCAACAGATTTCTGCTTTGTATAAAGAACTCAGTCAACTTTCCTTTGAACCAGAAGAGTGGCGCCGTCTGTCACAACTACTGTTACTAAAGGGGAGTCAGACAGAACATCTTCAAGCGAACCATCAACTTACTCCAGATAGTATTGGTTTTTTATTTGTCTTTTTAATTGAACAGCTATTCACAAATAAAGAAGAGCCAATCAAGATTTTGGACATTGCAGCAGGAATGGGCAACTTGTTATTAACAGTTCTTTTAAACCTATCAAGTGCGGGATACCAAGCGGAAGGGATGGGTGTAGATATTGACGATACGTTATTAGCGGTTGCTGCTTCAACAAGTGATCTGACTCAGGCGAATGTTCAATATTTTCACCAAGATGGCTTACAAGAATTACTGATTGATCCAGTGGATGTAGCTATCAGCGATTTACCGATTGGTTATTATCCGAATGATCAAAAAGCAAAAGAGTTTTTAACAAGCACCACACAAGGGCATAGTTATGCCCATCATCTGCTATTAGAACAGGCAATGAAGTATGTCAAACCAGATGGATTCGGTCTGTTTTTGATGCCAAGTAACTTCTTAGAAACAGAACAAAGTGAAGAAGTCAAAAGATGGTTTAAAGAAGAAGGATATCTTCAAGGAATGATCCAATTACCAGATGAATTATTCCGTAACAAGCAATCACAAAAAAGTATTTTGATCTTGCAGAAAAAAGGAACAAAGGCAAAACAAGCACAAGAAGTATTACTTGTAAAACTTGATTCACTAAAGAAACCAGAGAAGGTGACTGAATTTTTTAAAGAATTTGAAACATGGAAATCGTCTTCTCTTTAATCACGCACTAAGAAGGAGAATTATATGTCTAAAACAATTGCTATCAACGCTGGAAGTTCAAGTTTAAAATGGCAGCTATATCAAATGCCAGAAGAAACCGTAATTGCTAAAGGAATTGTCGAAAGAATCGGTTTAGAAGATTCAATTTTTACGATCAAATATGGTGAAGATCAAAAATTTGAGAAAATCATGGACATCGATGATCATGAAGTAGCAGTAAAAATGTTGTTAGATCAACTGATTGCATTACAAATCTTAAGCTCTTACGATGAAATCACTGGGGTAGGACATCGTGTCGTTCATGGTGGAGAAACTTATGCTGATTCTGTAATCGTGGATGAAGCTGTGATGGATCGCATTGAAGAATTGGCAGAGTTTGCACCATTGCATAACCCTGCTAACTTAATGGGTATCAAAGCATTTAAAAAAATCTTACCTGATATCCAAAGTGTGGCTGTGTTTGACACGTCATTCCACGCAACAATGCCAAAAAGCAGTTATTTGTATAGCTTACCTGTTTCTTACTATGAAGATTTCAAAGTAAGAAAATATGGCTTCCATGGTACAAGTCATCGCTATGTAGCAGAACGTGCGGCTAAGATGTTAGAGAAACCAATCGAAGAGTTGAAATTGATCACTTGTCACTTAGGGAATGGTGTTTCAATTACGGCAGTAGATGGTGGAAAATCAGTTGATACTTCGATGGGATTCACACCACTGGCAGGTGTAACAATGGGAACACGCTCAGGGGACATCGATCCAGCTGTTTTACCTTATCTAATGGAAAAATTAGAGATTGATATTGATGAAATGGTCAACATTTTAAACAAAAAATCAGGTTTGTTAGGTCTAACAGGTTTATCAAGTGACATGCGTGACCTTGAGAAAAACTATGAACAAGAGCATATCCATTTGGCATATGACATCTTTGTAGACCGTATCCGTAAATATATTGGTGGATATGTGACAACGATGAACGGCGTTGACGCAATTGTTTTCACTGCTGGAATTGGCGAAAATGATGGGCACGTCCGTAGTGAAATCATTAAAGGGATGACATGGTTTGGTTGTGAAATTGATCCTGAAATGAATAAAAAACGTGGGGAAGAATTAGATATCTCCACAAAAGATTCAAAAGTCAAAGTACTTGTCATTCCAACTGATGAAGAATTAATGATCGCTCGTGACGTGGAACGTTTACGTAAATAAATATTCTAATGAAATAGTTGTTAGCCTTTTTTAGGTATGAAATAGTGTAACGAACGTATCATAATTTTAAGAATAAATTTTTTCCGAAGTGAACATTGTTCACTTCGTTTTTTTGTTTTGTCTATAAAAAGTGATTGATTGAAAAAAAGAAATGTTCTTTTTTAAATCAATAAAAAATATAGAAATAAAATAAAGTATTATGAAAAAAAGGGAGGAGATTGAATTGAGAAAAACAAATCGATTAACGATAACGATTATGAGTGTACTAATATTAGCTAATTCATCTATAACTGCCAGTCCATTTGTATACGCAGAACAAAATGAAGTCTCAGGAAAGAAAACAATGAAAAGTGAAATCAGCCAGGCAAATATTTCAGGTGAACATTCAGATGTGAAACAAACGAACATTCCTAATGATCAAAACGTTAAGAAAGCGACTGAGGCAGTGAAACTTCTGTTTGATGAAACAGGAGCAAAAACAAGTAATACCCAAGCAAAAATTAATGAAGTAAAGCTACAAGTAATGGAATTAACAGAAAGTGTACAAAAAACAAAATTATTTGAAAAAATTGTTCAAGCGCAAGAAATGTATGATTCAAAACAGACTAAAATGACAAATTCTAAAGAAAAAAATGGACAAAAAGAATTTGACGAAAAAACTCCTTCCTGTACAATCGACCCCTATATTTATGGAAACGTATATATGACTGGTGCTTATGAAGGGGAAATCAATCAATTTAAATTGATTGTTGGCGATAAAGAATATACCCCAGGTTTTACTTTGTTACCAAATAATCAGTACAAACTTTATATTGGAAAGAAAATTCCGCCTTCAATTTTTTCAGTCACAGTAAAAATCTTTGATAAAAAAGGAAAAGAGACAAGTTCTCAAAACGTTTCAGTTCAAGCACCGAAACTCACCATTAACAATTACACATTAGGAGAAAACTATGTCAAAGGTGAGTTTATTGGTGATGTTGCTAAATTTAAATTGAGGGTGGGGACCACAGGAAGCACGAAAGAATACACTCCAGGTTTTAGACGATTAGCGAATAATCAATTTGAAGTCTATGCGAAAGATAAAATATTACGTGGAAGTAAAAGAGTCGTTTTGGTTGCTCTGAATTCAGAAGGAGATTTGTTAAAATCTGGTTTAGTTAGAGTCCAATCTCCCTACTTAGATATAAATGACTATAAATTAGGAAATGAATATATTACAGGTACCTATGCTGGGGCAGTAAAGAAATTTAAGTTAGTAGTGGATGGAAAAGAGTATTTTCCAGGATTTAAATTGTTAAAGGATAATCAATTTGAAGTCTACGCGAAAAACAAGGTATCGGCGCTAACTAAATCTATTACTTTGATTAGTTTAGATGAACAAGGAAAAGAAATCGTTAGTAAGCAAGTGGTTTTCATTGATTCAACGAATAAAGACTGACTATTTTTATAGCTGAAGCATTAACGACTCGTATAAAAAGTTACTTGAATAGAAATAGAAGAACAGCCAGTGTCACAAACAAAAATTTTTTTACCGAAGTGAGTAACTTTAACATTGTTTTTTATTTTATAAAATAGTCTATTTAAAAAAATGACATTTTTTTTTAAATAATTAAAAAAAATAGCGAGCCCGAATAGGTTATTATTTCCTTAAATCAAATAAACAAAAAAGGGTGGTTTTTAATTGAAAAAGGGGAACTTGAAAAAGAATTTAGTGTCGTTTTCAACTACGAGTGCATTAGTATTATCTAGTTTATCTGGAGTAGTGACACCAATGGTCCATGCAGATCAAAATGGGGCGGGAGAAGGCATCACTATTACTACTTCGGAAAAAAATGAGAAAAAAGAAGAAGCAAATCAATCAAATCAATCAAGTCAGGCGAGTGAAACAAGTCAAACACACGCTTCAGAAGAAAAAGAAAATAAAAAAGTAGAAGAAACAACAACATCTTCCACTACAAAAGAACAGAACGCATCAAGTGTGCCAGTACCGGAACAGAAGAATACACTTGCAGATGAAGTGATTCAACATGCTACTGATGCAGTCAATAATCTATTTGATGGAAATGGAGCAAAAGTAGGCAATACTAAAGCTCAAATTGATGCGGCGAAACAACAAGTCGAAAGCTTACCAGATAGTGATCAAAAAACAGCGTTGTTGGAAAAAGTCAATCAAGCACAAAAAGCATACGATACATTGATGCAAAAATGGCAAGTTGCGAATGAGACGATGGATAAACACTTTATTGATGGAGATATCGGTAATCCTAAAGGTAGTTTTACAACAGAAGAAATGATCGATCTTGCAGAAAAACTAGGTGAACTTCCTTATATAAACATTCCATTTTTAGAAGGCTATACGACCAATGAATTGCATGAAAAATACGATCAGTTAATTGCTGTATCAAACGCAACGCCAGTGGTGGATCGTCTGTTTTTTAATGGTAAACCAAGTACAAACAATACTCAAAATGATATTAATACTGCATTGAATCTTGTCCACCGTCTTGTGGATGGACCTTATAAAGACAGACTATTAGCGAAAGTACAAGAAGCACAAAAAGCTTATAATGATGCACATATTGTCCAAGATCCTGCAGAAAAACAAGCGGTAGAAGCTGTAAATCAGCTCTTTAATGGAGACACTCCCAAAGAAAGTAATACTCAAGAAGCAATAGATGAAGCTAGAAGAAAAGTAGATGCGGTAAATAATATATCTCCTGTTAAAGCACAATTATTGAAAAAATTAGAAATCGCTCAAGCAGCTTTGGATGATAGAGTAAATGCATTCAAAGTGGATGTTTATCATTATGGAAATGTCCATATGACGGGAGAATACAGTGGGAAAATCAAGAAGTTCAAGTTGATTGTTGATGGCAAAGAATACACACCAGGATTTAAATTATTAGCAAACAATAAATTTCAACTTTATATTGGGAAAAGGATTCCTTCGACAACAAAAACAGTTACAGTGAAAAGTTTTGATTCAAATGGAAAAGAAACAGGTACAAGAGAAGTTGCTGTACAATCACCTAAATTAACGGTGGAAGAATATACAGTAGGTAAAGATTACATCAAAGGTCAAATTGCAGGTGAGGCTAAACAATTCAAATTAATTGTTGATGGCAAAGAATATACACCAGGATTTAAACTTTTAGAGAATAATAATTTTGAAGTGTATGCAAAAAATAAAGTAACAGTAGATTCTAAAAAAGTGATTTTAAAAGTTTTAAATGCTGAAGGTATAGAAATCGGCATGCAAGAAATCACCCTTAACGCTCCAAGCTTAGTTGTAGATTATTATAAAGTAAACACTGATTATATTACAGGAAGCGTGACCGGCAATGTCAAGAAATTCAAATTGATAGTAGATGGAAAAGAGTACTTCCCAGGATTTAAGTTGTTAAAGAATAATCGATTTGAAGTATATGCAAAAAATAAAGTATCAGCAACGTCTAAAACAATTACTTTAGTGAGCTTAGATGAACAAGGGAAAGAAATTTTGAGCAAACAAGTTTCTATCTTGAATTCAGCAATCGAAGATGCTTTAACGATAGTAAATAATTTGTTTGATGGAAATGGAGCAAAAGTAGGCAATACTAAAGCTCAAATTGATGCGGCGAAACAACAAGTCGAAAGCTTACCAGATAGTGATCAAAAAACAGCGTTATTGGAAAAAGTCAATCAAGCACAAAAAGCATACGATACATTGATGCAAAAATGGCAAGTTGCGAATGAGACGATGGATAAACACTTTATTGATGGAGATATCGGTAATCCTAAAGGTAGTTTTACAACAGAAGAAATGATCGATCTTGCAGAAAAACTAGGTGAACTTCCTTATATAAACATTCCATTTTTAGAAGGCTATACGACCAATGAATTGCATGAAAAATACGATCAGTTAATTGCTGTATCAAACGCAACGCCAGTGGTGGATCGTCTGTTTTTTAATGGTAAACCAAGTACAAACAATACTCAAAATGATATTAATACTGCATTGAATCTTGTCCACCGTCTTGTGGATGGACCTTATAAAGACAGACTGTTAGCGAAAGTACAAGAAGCACAAAAAGCTTATAATGATGCGCACATTATTGTACTTCCTAAAGGAAATAAATAGGCGAATTGATGACAAAGAAATATTTTTATCATGAAATCGATTAGGTTAGAAAAAATGATTGATTGGATAAATAATCTAAAAAAGAGCTTGGAACAAAAGAACGTGCCAAGCTCTTTAGCATATGTAAAAATAAATAAAAGCGGTTGTGACATACTTTTGTCACAACCGCTTGTTTAGTAATTAATCATTCTTTTTCAGGTAATTTATTCTCTAAATCAGTACGTACCACTAGAACATCACAAGTGGCGTTACGAATCACATATTCTGAAACAGAACCAATAAATAGACGTTCAACAGCATTCAATCCTGTTGCACCTAACATGATTAAATCTACATGGTTATCCTCAGGAATTTCTTTAGCGATGATTTGTTTCGGCGAGCCGTATTCAATCACGGTAGTAACATTGTTCAATCCCGCTTTTTTAGCATTTGCTTCATAATCAGCTAGCGTTTGCTTCGCCATTTCAGTTGCTTGCTCTGCCAACATGCCATCAAATGATGAAACGGTTTGGAAAGAACGAGTATCAATCACGTGTGCTAATAAAAGTTCTCCATTATTTCTGATAGCAACGTTTACGGCTTTTTTAAAAGCTAATTCAGCTTCATCAGAGCCATCTACGGCAACCATAATTTTTTTGTACTGTTGTAACATAAGCATTCACTCCTTCAGATAAATCAATCATTTATAATTCTATTGTAAAACAAGTTGAACAAAAAGAGAATTATTTACTGTTTGGTTTGACCATTTTCCGAGCGAAAGTAAAACTGAAGACAGAAGCAACAATAATGACCAAGAGCAAGTAAGCCAAAGCAATAAATCGTTGATTGAAGAAGGCGACAAAAATACCTAACACCCCTAGGAAAGCGTAAATGGCACCATAGAATTGTAAATAGCCACGATTTTTTTCTGTTTCTTCTATTAATACGAAAAAGATGGGTTGTTTTTTTAATAAATAATAGCTAACAAATAATAATAATAATGCGGCAATGCCCATTAAAAGTTGAATCATAGAAATTCCTCCAAAAGTCTAAAGATTGGTCAAATAATGTTTTTCAAGGGATCTACTCGAAAAAAAAGGAGCTGTACCAAGTAATTGGCATAGCCCCTTAATCTTCAAAAAATGGTAATCTCCGTTAATGCCGTTGTTCGTCCTGTAGTATTGATCCCGCGAATTCAAGCAGGTGGGTCCCACGGTCGTAGCCTCGAACTACCAAATGATAAGGCATGTTACCAGCAGTGACACAAGACGAGTCCCAAGATATCAATAAAAATGTTCGGTCAACACACAAAGAGGACAATTCGAACATCACAGATTTCCCACCTCTATAGTAGCATATGGAAATAAAAAGAGCAATGAGAGCGCTCATGGAAAATCAAGTCTATGTCGTTGGCTTATTGCCTCCTGATTTTTTCCATTCTTTGATTCGCTGATATTGTTGCCCAAGGGCTTGTTCATATTTCCCTGTAGTCTTCGGATGATAATAAGACGCTTGTTTTAATTTGTCGGGTAAATATTGTTGGTTCACCCAGGCTTGATCAAAATTGTGAGGGTATTGATAACCAATCCCACGATTCAATGCCTTGGCTCCTTGGTAATGACTGTCTCGTAAATGATCGGGCACTTCGCCAGCGTTGCCTGAGCGGATATCAGCAATCGCTTCATCTAAAGCGGTATAAGCAGAATTTGATTTAGGAGAGAGACAAAGATCAACTACGGCATCTGCTAAAGGAATCCTTGCTTCGGGAAGTCCTAGACGTTCAGCAGCTAAGACAGCATTGACAGTTCTAGCTGCGGCAGCAGGATTTCCTAGACCAATATCTTCATAACCAATCACCATCAAGCGCCGACAGATACTTGCCAGGTCACCAGCTTCAACCAAACGGGCTAAATAATGAAGTGCTGCATCAACATCGCTTCCTCGGATCGATTTTTGAAATGCTGAAATCACGTCATAGTGAGCATCACCATCTTTATCATGAGTAAGTGCTTTTCGTTGGATACATTCTTCAACGATCGTTAGCGTCAAGTGAATGATCCCCTGTTCATTTGGCTCGGTCGAACGAGCCGCTAATTCCAAGCCGTTAAGTGTGCTTCGAAGATCGCCGTTCGTTGCGCGTGATAGATGGAGCAAGGCGTTTTCGTCTAATTCAATAGCTAGATTACCAAGCCCACGCTCTTTATCACTTAGAGCTGATCGAACCGCTTGCTGGATATCTAATTCGTTTAAGGGTTTTACTTCAAAAATCTGTGTTCGACTGCGAATAGCAGGATTAATCGTGATATAGGGGTTTTCAGTTGTTGCGCCAATCATGATGATCCGTCCATTTTCCAGATGTGGGAGCAAAAAATCTTGTTTTGTTTTATCTAAACGATGGATTTCATCAAGTAAGAGGATGACAGTGCCGCTCATCTTGGCTTCTTCGGCAACCACTTGTAAGTCTTTTTTGGAATCAGTTGCTGCATTGAGCATGCGAAAGGCAAATTTGGTTGAGCCAGCAATCGCACTAGCAATACTGGTTTTACCAGTTCCTGGTGGACCATATAAAATCATGGAAGACAACATTTTGGCATCAACCATTCGCCGAATAATTTTTCCTTCACCAACTAAATGTTCTTGTCCTACGACTTCATCGATCGTTCGTGGACGCATCCGATAAGCTAAAGGTTGCTGCATAAAACGGCCTCCTTTTTTTATTTTTCGTTCGTTAATTATAACATACATTAGGACAATCCACTTTATGGTAACGCTAATTTAGAACGCCGTAAACCGTAAAGTGAAAGGAAACGAGTTTACTCATATTCAGGCTAAGTTTAACAGGGAGGATTCTTATTGAAAGGACTGGGGGGACTTTTAAAATAAAGCACCAGCTTCCTCGTTTATTCTGATTTGAGGTAAAATAAAGGGAGTGAAGACATAGATGGCTTGGAGGAGGAGAAAAATGAAAGCGACACGGTTATTGAGTGAAACATTGTTACGAGCACAAGAACGGTTTGAAGAAACGTTAGACCAGCTAGATGTAGCAGAAGCAAATACGATGCCGGCACCTTTGATCAAATCAGTAACTTGGCTGATCTGGCATACTGCTCGAGAATTAGACCTTCAAATATCCGATTTGAAAAATAGTGAACCACTGTGGTTTAGTCAAGACTGGTCTGGAAAATTTGCATTAGATCTGCCTGATGATACGCAAGATTGGCAACACACACCTGCGGAAGCAAAAAAAGTCGTCGTAACAGACAAAAAACTACTTACAGATTATTTAGCTAATAGTGTTTCATTGACGATTGAGTACTTGGAACAAGTCGATGAAGGAACACTTGATGAAGTCATTGATTCCAACTGGACACCCCCTGTCACACGTGAAGATCGTCTCGTGTCGATCATTGATGATGCAGTGATGCATTCTGGTCAGGGAATCTATACTCGCCGACTGGTGATCGGTAAATAATGAATGCTAAACCTTGTTCTGGTTTGAACGGTCTATGTAAAATCCTATAAAAGGCTGTGACAGAAGTGTCTAGTTCTGAAAAATAAGCCGGAGAATCCGAAGATAGTTCTTCCTATTTTTGGGATTTTTCGGCTATTCTTATCTGCCTGTCTATTGCTGTAGGTTTTTCTTGGTTTCCATAGCTTATGCTTTCAATATTGTGTATGATAAGGGTGGTGAATAAAATGACAAATAAAGAGCAATTAGATGAACTTTTATTGAATAAAACAACACCCGAAGTTGCCAGAGATCTTTTAGGGATGTATTTAGAATATGTTACGCCAACTGGTACCGTTGGTGGTTACATCGTTGATGCAGAGGCATATCTTGGTCCAGAAGATGAAGCGGCTCATAGTTTTGGGATGCGCAGAACCCCACGAGTGGCAGCGATGTATGAAAAGCCAGGAACGATTTATCTTTATACGATGCACACCCACCGTATTTTAAATATTATTACGCAACCTGAAGGGATTCCACAAGGGGTAATGATTCGTGCGATCGAGCCTGCAACTGGTGTGGCTCAAATGAGCATTAACAGAGGCGGGAAGACTGGTCCTGATATTAGTAACGGTCCCGGAAAATTGGTAGCGGCATTAGGATTACCACAAGAACTTTATGGACAATCGATTTTAGACAGTCCGTTGCATTTTGTTTTTGAAAAAACAAAAATACCTAAGAAAATCATGGCTTTGCCAAGGATCGGTATTCCTAACAAAGGAGAATGGACAGACAAACCATTACGTTTTGTAGTGGCTGGAAATCCATATCTATCATTACAAAGAAAGAACCTGGTGGAGGAAGACTGGGGCTGGAGGAAGAAAAAATGAAAAAAACAAACTTACTAGACTACTTAGACAAAACAATCGAAAAAACGATCACTGATTATGATGTGGCATTAGACTGGGATACGAAAAACCATACGATTGAAATCATTGTCCGACTATTTGCAGAAAATAAAGCGCATTTGGAAATCGATGATGCCGAAGGTGTAGTTTCCGAAGAAGAAATCATTGAATTTGAAGATGGTATTTTATTGTTCAATCCACAAAAATCCCATTTTGATGAAAAAGATTATCTAGCGGTTATTCCTTATGAAGGGAAGAAAGGGATAGCCAAATCGGTCATTGATGCATTGATTGAGTATTTGAACGAAGTATTAGCGCAAGGGCAAAGTGATCTCTTAGATTTTCTTGATGCAGATGATGAAACGGCAGTGTTTGAGTTGAATTGGGACAATCAACAGTTAGCAAAACTAGTCGAAGAAAAACAGCAAAATGAGACGGACGTCTATTTGCCTTATCCAAGTTATTAAGGAGTGAATGTCATGAAATGGAATGAAGTAAAAGTTGAAACCGCCAGTGAAGCAGTGGAAGCTGTGGCTAATATACTAATGGAAGCAGGAGCAAGCGGTGTTGCGATTGAAGATGCTTTAGACGTTGAAAATTTCAAGTCTGATCAATATGGGGAAATCTTGAATAAAGAAGATTTTACTTCATTAACAGAAGGCGCACTGGTGATGGCTTATTTCCCTGAAACGATTTTTTTACCAGAGATTTTGCCTTTTATCAAAGACCGTGTAGCCCAACTCCCAGAATTTGGCTTGGCGATCGGTAAAAATATCATTACCGTTAGTGAAGTGGAAGAAAGCAACTGGGCAACTGCTTGGAAAAAGTATTATCACCCAGTACGGATCACCAGAATGTTAACGATCGTACCTAGTTGGGAAGCGTATCAAACAAGTGATCCATTAGAAAAGATCATTACATTAGATCCTGGAATGGCATTTGGAACAGGGACACATCCAACTACCTCTTTAACATTGCAAGCATTAGAAACGGTATTGCGTGGCGGAGAAACACTTTTAGATGTAGGAACTGGTTCTGGCGTCTTAAGTATCGCAGCGAAATATTTAGGTGCTAAAGAGGTTTATGCCTATGATCTGGATGAAGTGGCTGTTCGTGCAGCGAAAGAAAATATGGATATGAATGAAGTAGCCAAAGATGTTCACGTAGCTGCTAATGATTTATTGAACGGCATCACAATCGAAAGTGATGTTATCGTGGCGAACATCTTAGCAGATATTATTTTATTGATGATCCCTGATGCTTGGCGCTTATTAAAACAAACGGGGCGCCTGATCGTATCTGGTATCATTGAAGAAAAAAAACAAATGGTCATTGACGCCATGAAAGAACAGGGCTTTGTCGTTGATCAAATTTTCCAACAAAAAGATTGGTATGCAATTATCTTGAAAAAGCCTGAGGTGGAATAAATGCAACGTTACTTTTTAGAAGAGGCGTATCAACCAAATACACGCTTCGAACTTTCGGGAGAGGCATTTCATCATATCGTACGGGTCATGCGCATGGCGCCAAAAGATCAAGTCTATTTAGCATTCAACGATCAAGTATCGATTCGTGCGGAGATCACAGAAATCAGTGAAGATACCGTTTATTTGAGCGAGCTTGAAAAAGAAAAAAGCCAAAAGGAATTACCCAATAACATCACGATTGCCAGTGGTTATCCAAAAGGGGATAAACTAGACTGGATCGTTCAAAAAGGAACAGAATTAGGTGCGCATGGATTTATTGGCTTTCCAGCTAAAACATCTATTGTAAAATGGGATGCGAAAAAAAGAAACAAACGTCAAGAACGTTTGAACAAAATTGCTCAAGAAGCAGCTGAACAATCTCATAGACAGATTGCGCCCCAAGTGGAATTATTGGAAAGTCAGCAAGCTCTTTTTGAACGACTATCTGCTTATGATGTGTTGTTGATTGCTTATGAAGAGTCGGCAAAACAAGGAGAACTAGCCAATTTAGCTAAGGTATTCCAAGAACTCACTGATGGTAGTCGGATTTTAGCCATTTTTGGTCCTGAAGGAGGTCTTGCTCCTGAAGAAGTTGAAGCCTTTGTTGCAAAAGGTGGAATCTTATGTGGATTAGGACCACGGATTTTACGTACGGAGACGGCACCTCTTTATCTTTTAAGTGCGGCAAGTTATCAGTGGGAGCTCACTCACTGATAATAACTGAATAAAATCAGGAAAAATTGAAAAAATTCCGAACAATCTGTATAATAAAAACAATTATTTTATTGTAAACAACGGATGACATCAAATGAATGGTGTGCATGAGTTTGTTTCTAGTTATGTTATAAAAAAGAAGAATGGTTTTTAATATTATTCGGAGCAACAGCTGTTGTTCGTAACCTTTGAAAGGGGGATGTTCCATGCCAAAAGAAGAATTATTGACAGGTCCTGGAGTGATTAAATTGGTTAGCCAATACATGGGACCTGATCATGTAGCATTTGTTCAAAAAGCTTGCGATTATGCAACGGCTGCTCACGATGGCCAGTTTCGTAAATCAGGCGAACCATACATTATCCATCCTATCCAAGTTGCTGGGATCTTAGCTGATTTAAGAATGGACCCCCATACTGTTGCAACTGGTTTTTTGCATGATGTTGTAGAAGACACCGACGTTACTTTGGATGATTTGAAAGAAGAATTTGGTCCAGACGTTGCAATGTTAGTTGACGGTGTAACGAAACTAGGGAAAATCAAATACAAATCACATGAAGAACAATTAGCAGAAAATCATCGAAAGATGTTATTAGCTATGGCGCAAGATTTACGTGTAATTATGGTGAAATTAGCTGATCGACTACATAACATGCGTACGCTAAAACATCTTCGTGAAGATAAACAACGTCGAATCGCCCAAGAAACTTTAGAAATTTATGCACCATTAGCTCATCGCTTGGGGATCAGTCGAATCAAATGGGAATTAGAAGATACCGCACTTCGCTATCTCAATCCTAAACAATATTATCGAATCGTGCATTTGATGCAAACGAAACGAGAAGAACGAGAAAAATATGTCAACGCCACAGTCGAAGATATTCGTCTAGCAACAGAAGAACTAGATATTTATGCAGAAATCTATGGACGTCCTAAACACATTTATTCTATTTATCGGAAAATGAAAGACCAAAAGAAACAATTCAATGAAATCTATGATTTACTTGCAATACGGGTAATCGTTGACTCTATCAAGGATTGTTATGCTGTTTTAGGAGCAATCCATACCAAATGGAAACCAATGCCAGGGCGGTTTAAAGATTATATTGCTATGCCTAAAGCAAATATGTATCAATCCTTGCATACAACAGTCATTGGACCAGCTGGAAATCCGGTAGAGATCCAGATACGAACTCAAGAAATGCACGAAATCGCCGAGTTCGGGGTGGCTGCACATTGGGCATACAAAGAAGGTAAAAATGATAAGGTCGAACCAGATGGTATCACGAAACAATTAAGCTGGTTCCACGAAATCATTGAACTACAAGATGAAAGTTATGATGCTTCAGAATTTATGGAAGGTGTCAAAGGAGATATCTTTAGTGATAAGGTCTATGTTTTCACTCCTAAAGGGGACGTGACAGAACTGCCAAAAGGTTCTGGACCATTAGATTTTGCTTATAGTATCCATACTGACATTGGAAATAAAACAACGGGTGCCAAAATCAACGGCAAAATGGTTCAATTAGATTATAAGTTGAAAAATGGGGACATCATTGAGATTTTGACTTCACCTAATTCGTTTGGTCCAAGTCGAGATTGGTTGAAATTAGTTGCTACGAGTAAAGCTCGCAATAAAATCAAACGTTTCTTCAAAGCGCAAGACAGAGAAGAAAATATCATCAAAGGACATGAAGCAATCACAAAATGTATCATCGATCTAGGCTTTGCACCAAAAGAAATTTTAGCAAAAAGTAAGCTGCAAGATGCTTTAGAAAAGCTGAATTATCAAACGGAAGATGATATGTATGCAGCTGTGGGTTATGGTGAAGTCAGTGCATTGACGATGGCGAACCGTTTGACTGAAAAAGAAAGAAAAGAACAAAAGATCGAGCAACAAAAACAAGAAGCTGAAGAAATCATGAACCAACCGAAAAAAGAACCGGAAAAAATGAAGGTTCGCCATGAAGGTGGTGTCGTGATTCAAGGTGTCGATAACTTGTTGATTCGGATCAGTCGTTGCTGTAACCCGATCCCTGGAGATGATATCGTGGGTTATATCACTAAAGGAAGAGGAATCTCGATTCACCGAAGAGACTGCCCGAATGTCCAAGTAGACAAGCCGAATGTGGCCGAACGCCTGATCGAAGTTGAATGGGAAGATACCTCGAATACCAGAAAAGAATATGATGCTGATCTGGAAATTTATGGTTATAATCGTTCCGGCATGTTAAATGATGTCTTACAAACGGTAAATACCATGACTAAAAACTTAAACAGCGTGGAAGCGAGAACCAACAAAGACAAAATGGCAACGATCCATTTAACAGTAGGGATCCAAAATCTTGCTCACCTAAAGAGCATCGTGGATAAAATCAAAGCTGTACCAGATGTGTATAGCGTGCGACGAACCAATGGTTAGGAGGAAAACACGTGAGAGCTGTTGTCCAGCGAGTAAGTAAAGCTTCAGTGACGATCGATCAACAAGAAGTTGGGAAGATCGATCAAGGGCTGGTTATTTTACTAGGTATTCATGAAAAAGATACGCAAGATGATGTTGATTATTTAGTAAAAAAAATTGCACAAATGCGTATTTTTGAAGATGAACAAGGAAAAATGAACCGTAGTGTAGAAGATGTCGAAGGACAAATTTTGAGTGTGTCCCAATTTACGCTGTTTGCAGATACTAAAAAAGGAAATCGTCCAAGTTTCATCTCAGCAGCTCGTCCCGAAACAGCTATTCCACTATACGAGGCTTTTAATGAAGGGATTAGAAATAGAGGGATTACCGTAGCAACCGGCCAATTTGGAGCTGACATGGCAGTATCTTTGATCAATGACGGTCCGGTTACTATTATCATTGATTCTCAAAATAAATAAGAGATACTAGTGTATTCATAATTGATTGAAATAAGATGGGCATGTCTCGTCAATTCCAACCGATCCTCAGAGATTCGCACAAGCGATGAATCTTTGAGTGATCGGTTTTTTGTGTGCCTACTCGAAAAGTGTCATACAGATGGGGGAACCTATTTTTTAAGGAAAAAAGAGTGATTTTAGAGGAGAAATAGTTCTAAAATCGAGTCCATTTGGTCTTTTTTATTTTAGAACACTTTTTTTGTCAGCTATCTAAAAAAAAGATAAGCTAATAATAGATGAAGTGTTCTATTGGAGGAGATAAAAGATGAAAGAGGTACCAGTAGTCGATATAAAGATAACCGAGATTAAAAAACGATATGAGCAAGGTTATCACTTGTTAGAGGAATTACGTAAAGAGGCAAATGCGCCAGTAGTGAAAGCAAAAATCTTCAATAAAGAAGCGATTGTGATCTACGGAAAAGAAGCCGCTCAAATTTTTTATGATCCAAGGAATTTCAAACGAAAAGGAGCAATGCCTAAATTAGTATTAAAAACGTTGTTTGGGAAAGATGGTGTTCAAACACTAGACGGTGCCCAACACCATCATCGCAAATCGATTTTTATGGATTTGATGACACCGGAAAGAATGGATACGTACCATCAAATTTTAGAAAAAAATTTGTCTCAAGCGTTAAACGAACAACATGGACAATTTGAATTATTTGATTTAAGTAAACAAGTACTATTTACTTCGATTTGTGAATGGTCAGGAATCAACTTAGCAGAATTGACCGATGAAGAAATCAATCAGTTCGCTGATTACCAAATTTCTATGATCAGTGGGACATTTACGTCGCCAATCGATCATATCAAAGGGGTTGAAAATCGTAAAAAATCTGAACAATGGGCTCAAAGGTTGATTGAGGATGCACGAGCAAACCCTATTCCAGGTAAAGAAGATGTCGCTTTATATGCTTTTGCCCAAGCAACTGATCTTGATGGTAATTTGTTGCCAATCGAAGTGGCTGCGGTGGAATTGCTCAATATTATTCGACCAACTGTAGCATTGACAGTCTGGGCAGCTTTGATGGGACATGCTTTATTCAGTCGACCAGACTTAAAACAGCAGTTAAAAAATGACTTTACAGAACTTCAAGATCCGTTTATTCAGGAAATGCGTCGTTACTATCCATTTTTCCCAATGTTGCCAGCCATTGCTTTAAAAGATGTGTCAGTTGACGGCTATCTTATTCCTAAAGATAGTTGGGTTATTTTGGATCTATACGGGACGAATCATGATGAGCGTACAATCGATGCGCCAGATTCATTCATGATCAAACGTTATTTAGGGAAAGCAAAAGATCTTTCTTACGAAGAGGAATATGAGATGATTGCTCAAGGTGGAGGAGACTTTCGACAAATGCATCGCTGTGCAGGAGAATGGATCACTTTACACAGTTTACGGGTCTTTTCTGACCAATTAGTCAACCATTATGAATTTTCAGTACCTGAACAAGATTGGACGATCCCTAGTAATCAATTTCCAACTTATCCTAATAGTCGTGTACTCTTATATAAAGAATAGTGCGTAGAAAATAAAAAGTCTGAAATATAAATCTCATTCTGTAGCGCCCCCCTAAAAAAAGTTAGACTAAAAAAACTAACTTTTGGGGGGCGCTTTATTTTTTATTCTAAAACAAGTAAACGGTGTTCAAGAAGCAACTCCTCAGCAATAAGCGATGATTTTCTAAAATATGAGAAGCTATTTTAAAAAATCCTCTCTTATTCGCTCGGAGCTGATCGCTTCTTTCACAACCTCTTGTTTCAAAAGTTCTTTTAGTTTAGCTTTTTTTCTTTTTGTTTTAGACTAAAGAAAAAAGGAGGAATTGCGAATGGCAGAAATAAGAATTGGACATTCACAAGTTTATGCTGAACAACTTGGCTTAGGAGCGAATGCGATCGGTGGTCATAATCTTTTTGCTAACTTAAAAGATGAAACTGGGAAAGAAGTTGTACGAACCGCTTTGCAAAACGGCATCAATTTAATTGATACTGCTTATGCTTATGGAAATGGACGTTCAGAAGAACTGATCGGTGAAGTCTTGCAAGAAAATGAATTTGATCGTTCACGGGTGATCATTGCCACTAAAGCTGCCCATGTTCCTGGACAAAAAGGGGTATTCAATAATTCACCAGAATTTTTGACCCGTTCTGTAGAAGAAGCACTCCGACGTTTACAAACTGATTATATTGATATTTTTTATATCCATTTTCCAGATAAAGAAACGCCAAAAAATGAAGCAGTCGCTGCGTTGCACAAACTAAAAGAAGCAGGGAAGATCCGTGCAATCGGAGTCTCTAATTTTTCAATGACTCAACTGAAAGAAGCAAATCAAGATGGCTATGTTGATGTTGTTGAAGATAAATTTAGTTTGATCCATCGTGAAGCTGAAAAAGAACGTTGGCCTTATCTTGAACAACATAACATTAGTTTTGTCCCTTATTTTCCACTTGCTTCCGGCTTGTTAACGGGAAAATATCATTTAAATAGTCTTCAAAGTATGGCTCCAGATGACCCTCGTAAGAAGAATCCGGATTTTCAAGGAGAGAGGTTTGAAAAAATCATTCAGGCTGTCGAACAACTTGCACCGATTGCGAAAAACAATCAAGCTAGTATTGCTCAACTCGTTTTAGCTTGGTATATGAAAAATCCACGGATTTCTGTCGTGATACCTGGAGCGAAAAAACCGGAACAAGTTAGAGATAATGCTCGTGCATTAGATATTCATTTATCGTCCACTGATTACCATACCATTGATCAACTCTTTAAAGATTTTTAGAAAAATACAGAGAAGGTCGTGACAGAAGAAGTTAGCTCTGAAAAAATGAGCGTGTGCTGGAATGAAGGATGCTAGTAATTAAGGAGATGTTTCATTCAGCTAGTCGGTTAGCACCTTATTAATTCTCAGTTGATTTACAGATTTTTCTTGACTTTACGCCTTGTTTTTAGTAGGTTATAGGTAATATTGAAAATATCAATGAAAGAGCGAGTAAGTTTCTGAAGCTTTACAAGAGAGGATCATCAAGGCTGAAAATGATCTAAAGTTTTAAATTCTAAAAGACACTCTGGAGATGGACGAGTGAAAAGCCGTCCCGTGTACGAGCGTTAATCGTTAGAGGAAAGAGCAATCTTTCAAAAATAGGTGGTACCGTGTATGAATTAGTCATTCACCCTTGTTCGTAATGAATAAGGGTGGATTTTTTTTTACATAGAAAAGTAAAGGGGAGAAAAAAATGAGTTTCCAAAGACCAAAAGGAACAAATGATATTTTACCTGGTGAGTCAGAAAAATGGCAGTTCGTGGAAGAAACAGCGCGTTTATTGTTTAGAGATTATCAATACAATGAAATCCGCACGCCTATTTTTGAACACTACGAAGTCATTTCTCGAAGTGTAGGGGATACAACGGATATCGTGTCAAAAGAAATGTATGATTTCTATGACAAAGGGGAACGCCACATCACTTTACGTCCAGAAGGAACAGCACCGATCGTTCGTTCTTTTGTGGAACATAAATTATTTGGACCAGAATATGCAAAACCTTATAAAACATTTTATATGGGACCAATGTTTCGTTATGAACGCCCTCAAAAAGGTCGTTTACGTCAATTCCATCAAATCGGAGTAGAAGCTTTTGGTTCTGACAATCCAGCAACTGACGTGGAAAGCATGGTTATGGCCCTTGATTTCTTCAAACAATTAGGAATCACTCAAATTCGATTAGTGATCAACTCGCTAGGAGATAAAGAAACGCGTCAAGCATATCGTCAAGCATTGATCGACTATCTTTCACCATTTGAAAAAGAGTTGAGTGAAGATTCACAACGTCGTTTGCATGAGAATCCGTTGCGGGTGTTAGATAGTAAAGACAAACGAGATCAAAAGTTTGTTGCTGATGCACCATCGATTTTAGATTTCTTAAGCGAAACAGCACAAAAACATTTTGATATGGTCGTTTCTATGTTGGATGCACTTAATATACCTTACGAAATCGATAGCACGATGGTTCGAGGGTTGGATTACTATACACATACAATCTTTGAGATTATGAGTGATGCACCAAAGATGGGCGCACAAGCGACAATTTGTGCAGGTGGACGTTACGATAATCTGGTTGAAGAACTAGGCGGACCTCAAACACCCGGTTTTGGTTTTGCGATGGGGATCGAACGCTTGCTGTTAACAATGGAAGCAGAAGAAGTCGTGATTCCGGCATTTAATGAATTAGATGCTTATGTCGTGGCTTTAGGCGAAGAAACGAATATCGAAGCATTGAAACTGGTGCAAACGATCCGCAATTTTGGGTTTTCAGCTGATCGTGATTTTATGGATCGTAAAGCAAAAGCACAATTCAAAACGGCTGATAAAGCGAATGCTAAGTTAGTGTTAGTTATTGGCGGAGATGAGCTGGAAAACCAAACCGTCACAGTCAAATCAATGGCTAATAGAAAAGAAAAAAGCTTTAGTTTAACAGAAGTTTATGAACATTTTGATGAAGTCTATGATGAAATGACTTTATTCGAGTAGGAGGAAAAAGAAAAATGGCACAAAGAACAACTTATTGCGGTTTGATTTCAGCAAAAGAACTAGATCAAACTGTTACATTAAAAGGGTGGGTACAAAAGCGAAGAGACCTAGGGGGAGTAATCTTTATTGATTTACGTGACCGAGAAGGAATCGTCCAAATCGTTTTCAATCCTGAAGTCAATAAAGAAGCATGGGAAATCGCGGATAAATGTCGGAGTGAATACGTGATTGAAATCACTGGTGTGGTTCGTAAACGTGAAGAGCTAGCCATCAACCCTAAAATGGTCACTGGTGAATATGAAGTATTCGCAAACGAAATTGTTATCTTGAACAAAGCAAAAACACCACCGTTTTTGATTGAAGACGATCAAACAGTCGGAGACGAGATCCGTATGAAATATCGTTATTTAGATTTACGTCGTCCAAAAATGACGAAAAATATCAAAATGAGAAATGAAACAACGAAAGCAATCCGTCATTATTTAGATGATAATGATTTCATGGATATCGAAACACCTTATTTAGGAAAATCAACGCCAGAAGGGGCTCGTGACTATCTTGTTCCTTCGCGTGTTTACCCAGGGCACTTCTATGCGTTACCTCAATCACCTCAGTTGTTTAAACAATTATTGATGAACGCAGGATTTGATCGTTACTACCAAATCGTTCGTTGTTTCCGTGACGAAGATCTTCGTGGTGATCGTCAGCCAGAATTTACTCAAGTAGATATTGAAACGACATTCTTGACGGCAGAAGAAATCCAAGATTATACCGAAGGCTTGATTGCGAAAGTGATGAAAGATGTTCGTGGAATCGACGTTACTTTACCGTTTCCTCGCATGACGTATGACGAAGCAATGAATCGCTACGGTAGTGATAAACCAGATACACGTTTTGAGATGGAGTTGATCGACTTAAGTGAAATCGTCAAAGATGTTGATTTCAAAGTCTTCCAAATGGCTCTTGAAAAAGGTGGCGTCGTCAAAGTTTTAAATGCTAAAAATGCTTCAAGCAACTACTCTCGTAAAGATTTAGATAATCTTGGGCAATACGCTAGCCAATTTGGTGCGAAGGGATTAGCTTGGCTAAAAGTAGAAGAGGACGGCTTGAAAGGTCCAATCGCTAAATTTATGGGAGATGCAACAGAAGCAATCGTTCAAGCGACAAACGCTGAAGTTGGAGACATTTTATTATTTGGTGCGGATACAAAAGAAATCGTAGCTGCAACATTAGGGGCAATCCGTACACGCTTAGGAAAAGAATTAGGCTTAATTGATGAATCAAAATTCAATTTCTTGTGGATCACAGAATGGCCACAATTTGAATATTCTGCAGAAGAAGGACGCTACGTATCCGCTCATCATCCATTTACGATGCCAAAAGAAGAAGATCTTGAACGCTTGAGTACAGATCCAGCTAGTGTCTATGCAGAAGCATATGATATCGTATTGAATGGCTATGAGCTAGGCGGTGGTTCAATCCGGATCCATACTCGTGAAATCCAAGAAAAAGTCTTAGAAACTTTAGGCTTTACGAAGGAACAAATGGAAGAACAATTTGGTTTCCTATTAACTGCATTGGATTATGGGTTCCCACCACATGGCGGTATTGCTCTTGGCTTGGACCGTTTTGTGATGTTACTTGCTGGTGAAGAAAACATTCGTGAAGTTATTGCTTTCCCTAAAAATGGTAGAGCAGCAGATGTCATGAGTGATGCACCAAGTACGGTATCAGATGCCCAATTATTTGACTTGAATATTGATGTAACCAGCATGGACTAAGTTTATTCGTATTGAACAAAAGACTAGTAACTCAATTCCATTGATCGTTTTATAAATAATAAGTACGGGAGTCTGGACTAGGTGTAAAAAGACTCTCGTACTTGTTTATGTTGTCTTGATTTAATTCCAAAACGATTTATAATTAAGCCATAGCGTATAATGTCAGTTGAGTTTTAACCCATATTTTCAATGGATGCTACGTTTAGTGATGCGATAGGCGAAGAATGAATCCTTCTTTTTGGTTAGTGTAATGATGGATCATTATAGAGTAGTCACTGAACGTAATCGTTCGTTCTTTCATTATATACTACGTATCTTTACTCACTATCCAAATTAAAATTAAGAAAGGAAATTCCGGGAAAAGAGAGAAATTGACTTCCAGCCAATGATTGTCTCTTCATACGAATTCATATGAAAGTACGAGATCGTAACCGGAAATACAAAGCAATGAAAAAAACTTTCGAAAATTGGGCGCATCATGATTATACGACCAAGCTTTCGGTATCTATCGTTTATGCATTGATTGCATCAGTAGCACTAAACTTTTTTTATCAACCAGGACATATTTATTCAAGCGGAATCACTGGCTTGGCACAAATACTGACTACTTTATCTAAATCGTTGATTGGATTCGAAGTACCCGTCTCAACGACTTTATACTTATTGAATATTCCTTTATTTGTACTTGCTTGGGTGAAGATCGGTAAGAAGTTTACGATTTTTACATTTATCACCGTGACATTGACGTCACTTTGTATCCATATCCTTCCTCTAACGGTTCTTTCAACTGATCCAATCATCTGCGCGATTTTTGGGGGTGCTGTGATGGGATTAGGGATCGGGTTAGCCTTAAGAAATGGCTTATCCTCAGGTGGTTTGGATATCGTCAGTATCACTATTCGTAAAAAAACAGGAAAATCGATTGGTTCAATTTCGATTTACTTCAATGCATTGATTGTTTTCGTAGCTGGTATCCTTTTTGGCTGGCAATACATGTTTTATAGCGCACTTTCGATCTTTGTCAGTGGGAAAGTAACCGACGTGATGTATACGAAACAAAAGAAAATGCAAGTGATGATCGTAACGAAGCATCCCGAACGAGTAGTCAATGAAATCCAAAACTGTATGCGTCGTGGAATCACGATCATCAATGAGGCAGAAGGAGCTTACAAGCACGATAAACAAACGGTGTTGATGACGATCGTTACACGCTATGAGTTGCCTTTGTTAAGAGAAGCGATGAAAGCTTCTGATCCACAAGCGTTTGTCAGTATCGCCGAAAATGTCCAAATTCTTGGTCGGTTTTATGAAGAGGGCGTTTAGTGCAAGTGCAACTTATTGACAGAAAAAGTGACATATCCAAATAAATGAATCGATCATTGTGGCTGGAAACAACTTTATTCTACAAATCGTTTGATAAAGTTGGGCATTGTGTAACTTGATTTGTATCTGGAGGGTGAGAATCTTCAAACAGTTTATCCTGTTTTGAGATTTTCACCCTTCATTTTGCTAAATTTGTCGTAACGATCTTAGTAAAGTGATTCTTTCAGTTAGATGTAATCTTACTGAGACTTCAAGGTTATTTTTAGTTATACGTTGTTCATAGTTGAATTTTTATTAAAGTTGCGGAAAAAGTTATTCTTTTTTTCAAAGTTTTATGGGAAGATAGAAATGATAGCGAAAATCATATGAATTTTTCTTGCTATTTTTGTACAATACACGTATATTACAAATGAAAAAAGTTTATGAAAAGTTGGAATATTGAATGGAAAAACAAAAAAGGTTAAAAAATAGTCGCTACATTACTGGTTTTGACGGTATTCGTTCTTTGGCAGTAGTAGGAGTGATTTTGTACCATTTGCTCCCTACAAGTTTGAAGGGTGGTTATTTGGGCGTCCCGATATTTTTTGTTGTATCAGGCTATTTGATCACTGATTTATTACGGCAAGAATGGGAACAAAATGGCAAAATCAATATTTGGCAGTTTTATGTCCGACGAATGAAAAGGTTATATCCAGGATTAGTGTTTTTACTAATCACTGCATCTGCTTATATTACGTTATTTCAACGAGGGTTATTGAATAACTTACGAGGAACAGTCGTTAGTAGTTTATTGTATGTCAACAACTGGTGGCAAATAAAAAATGGTTTGTCTTATTTTGATCGATTTGCCAATGAATCACCGTTTACCCATATTTGGTCATTGGCGGTGGAAGGTCAAAACTACTTAGTTTGGCCCATTCTTTTTGTTTTGTTAATGGTTTTTGTACGTAAAAAGAAGTGGATCGTTTATACAGTCTTAGGAGGATCACTTATTTCTGCGATCCTCATGATGATCCTGTTTACGCCAGGCGGCGATCCAACTCGAGTATATTATGGAACAGATACGCGATTGTTTTCAATTTGGTTAGGAAGTGCTTTGGCTTTTGTCTGGCCAAGTACCCGATTGAAAAAAAATATTCCAAAGCAAGCAAAACGGGTGTTGAATCTAGCCGGATTGATTTCACTGATCGCATTGATCCTCTTCTTTTTCTTGTTAGATGATCATTATAGTTTTGTCTATTATGGGGGCATGCTCTTAGTTAGTCTCTTCTGTGTCGTTTTAGTTGCGGTAACAGCGCATCCAGGCGCAAGTGTGAACAAATGGTTAACCAATCCCGTGTTTTCTTGGATCGGTAAACGAAGTTACGGCATCTATCTGTATCAATTTCCAGTCATGATTTTTTATGAAGCAAAAGTTGCGAATATTGCGGATCATGTTTTGCTTCATACATTGATCGAGATTTCATTGATCCTGATCATTAGCGAACTTTCTTATCGCTACATTGAACGTCCTTTGGCACGATTCGATTATGGACAAACGATTCAAGTAGTCAAAGGCTGGTTCACTAAGCCGATTATCAGCAAGCAAAAACCTTGGGTCATTCCGGGAACATTGATGGTGTTGATCGCTCTTGTTGGTTTTGTTACAGCACCTAAGAATTCAGTGACTGCGGATCAAAAAAAATTACAAGCACAAATTGCTGAAAGTAAAAGATTGGCGGAGGAAAGCCAGAAAAATGAAGATAATAATTCCAACACCGTTGATCAAGCAGTTCTTGATAAATATGGGCTAACAGCTAAACAAGGAAAGAAAGCGCAGAAATTAGAATTGACAGCATTTGGGGACTCAGTCATGTTAGATGCAGCGACTGATTTGAAGGAGTTATATCCTAAAGTTGTTGTTGATGGAGACGTTGGTCGACAATTATATGCGAGTGAGCCATATATTGAAGAACTGAAAAAACAAAACCTATTGAAAGACACGGTTTTGATTGGCTTAGGAACAAATGGAGCCTTTTCTGAATCGCAATTTGATAGCATCATGAGTGCCTTAGGAGATCGTAAAGTTTACTGGGTAAATGTCCGCGTTCCTACAAAACGTTGGCAAAACGATGTGAATGCCTTGTTAGCACAAATGGCTAAAAAATACGATAATCTTACATTGATCGACTGGTATGATTATAGTAATAGCCACAATGATTGGTTTTATGATGACCAAGTACATCCAAATCCAGAAGGAATGAAACACTATATCCATTTAGTAAGTGAAACTTTATTAGGGAAAGATAAAACGAAGAAAACTGTTTCAAGTGAATCAACCCAAAATGATACGAATACTAATAGTGGTAGTGTAGCTAGTTCTGCTAATGGAAATGGTAGTACGGAATAGTTGAATAAGAGATAAGATATCTTGATTTTCCGGCTCTTTGTCAATAAGGACTGATGAGTGGTATAAAATCAAATCCGGGTCAGAATGAACCTCATTCTGACCCGCATTTTTTGTTATTTAACGTCAATTAATTGATTGCTCAAAAAGATCCTAATATTCATGTTCTCAAATGATTTAAATCCGTAAGCTACACGTTTGATTGTCTTTATATGGGGATTCTTCTGGAAGCTTTCGTAAGCAACCTCGATACATCATCAGTCCCATAAATTATAGAGCCGATTTTCCTCTATCAATAAGTGCTGAACTCATTTGAAAGGATCTCAAGATGTCTTTTCAATTGTTTGAAGTAGGTAACAATCAACAGCCAAAAAACTAATTTTTGTGTTTTTGTTTAGTTCTCATACATTCCCTTAAAAGGTCGATTCAGCCCCAGTAATATTGACCCAAATTATTGTTCTGGCAACATGCCCAGTAATATTGACCCAAATTATTGTTCTGGCAACATGTGAGAGGGCTGTGTCTTTAAATACCGTTCTTTTTGAGAGCGCGTGAGTTTTTTAAAGGCTGCTTCGGCTTTTGTTGCGTCACTCCTAGTTGCAAACACCTCAGCATGGATCATTTTGACGGGGCGCCTTTTTTGTAATCGGGTATATTTAGCTCCTGTCCCATGATTGTGTTCTGCTAATCTTCTTGAAAGATCCGTCGTATAGCCACCGTAAAACGTGCCATCTTTACAAGCTAAGACATAAAAATAATGCTCACTGGCCATAAAGAATTTCTCGGATTTCATTTGTATAGCTACCATCAGGCATGTATGTGATCAACGGTGAAGCAACTTTAAAGCCATCTAATTTGCCTTCTTTGATTCCTTCGATCAACAAAATATTTGCCTCTTTCCCCATTTTTGGATAAACGAATTGAATTTTTTTAGGGGCGATACGGTGTTTTTCTAGTAACTGAATAATTTCTAAAAAGCGGTCTGGGCGATGGACCATTGCAAAGCGTCCATTGGTTTTTAATAATTTACTAGAAATTTGGATCACATCTTCAAGGGTAGTATGGATTTCATGTCGAGCAATCGCTAAATGCTCATTCGGATTTTTTTTATTGGTTGGTAATCCCTTAAAATAAGGGGGATTACAGACGACTAAATCACATGAATTATGACGAACAACGGATAAACTTTCTTTTAAATCAAGCGTATGGATGGTCATTTGGTGTGTTAGCTCGTTTAATTGGATACTACGTCTTGCCATATCCGCTAAACGTGGTTGAATTTCGATTCCATCAATCAACGCATTCGTTCGTTTGCTCAAAAAAAGACCGACTGCACCATTCCCTGCACAGAGGTCAACGATTTGTCCTTTTTTCGGTACACGTGCAAAATGAGCAAGCAAAACAGCATCTAGTGAAAAAGAAAAAACGTGAGGACTTTGAATGATTTTAATATCATTTGCATATAATTGATCGATCCGTTCATCTTCGTGAAGCATGGGTTCCCTCCAAAATGAAAAAACTAATTGATTGTATTATACTATTTTTATAAAAAAGAACCAAGGTACCTTGTAAAGTTTCCTAAATTTAGGCATACTATGACCATACACCTAGAAAGGAAGAGACTATGTTCTATCGATTTATGAGAGGGCTAGTCCGAGTGATCTTAGCAGTGATCAACGGCAATGCCCGATATGAAAATAAAGAAGTTTTACCACAAGATGAGAATTATATTTTGGTAGCGCCACATCGAACTTGGTGGGATCCTTTATATCTTGCTGTAGCAGCTTCGCCTAAAGAATTTAGCTTTATGGCAAAAGAAGAATTATTCAAAAATCCAGTATTACGCTTTATTTTGACACATGCCCATGCGTTTCCAGTAAAAAGAGAAAATCCAGGACCTAGTGTCATCAAAACGCCAGTTAAAATTTTAAAATCTACTCATTTAGGTTTGATCATGTTCCCAAGTGGAACAAGACATGCAACGGAATTAAAAGGCGGAATGGCATTGATTTCTAAAATGTCAAAAGCAAAAATCGTTCCTGCTGTCTACCAAGGACCATTAACTTTGGGTGACTTATTCAAGCGAAAACGGGTGGTTGTACGTTTTGGTGAACCAATCGATTTGTCTGATATCAAAAAAACAGACAAAGAAGGAATGGCAGAAATCGAACGTAGAACACAAGCCGCTTTCGATCAACTAGACAAAGAAGTCAATCCTGACTTTAAATATGAAATCAAAAATAAAAAGTAAATGATTCTTTTTCAATAAAAATCAAAGTGCAAGGTAATGATAAAAGTTGTGATTCTTTCTAAGCATGGGACTATCTATGTTTATACGGAATCAGCAACTTTTTTTCATTGCCTATTTGTTTTAGTCCGTAATGATCCTAGGTATCATGTAATGAGGGGAAGTGTTATAATAATTAGAAGGACATTTTTTGAGGTGATGAGATGCGTTTTTTACATACAGCTGATTGGCATATTGGAAAAAAACTACAAGGATACGATCGAATCAAGGAACAAGAGCATGTTTTAACCCAGATCTTAGCAATTGCAAAAGAAGAAAATGTTGATGCAATCGTGATTGCGGGAGATCTTTATGATCGAAGTGTTCCGTCTGTGGATGCCATTGAAGTGTTCAATCAATTGATGGTCGAATGGAATCTAAGGGAAGGATTTCCGATTTTTGCGATATCCGGAAATCATGATAGCGGTATTCGACTTTCGACAGGAACACCTTGGTTCAGTCAGTCCGATTATTATTTACAAACTAGATTGGCAGAAGCCTTTCAACCAATCATATTCAAGGATACGCAATTTTTCCTTTTGCCTTATTTTGAACCAATCTCAGCGAGGATATATTTTGAAGATGAGCAAATACGCACCATTCAACAAGCAATGGAAAAAGTCATTGAGAAAATGAAAACGCAGTTTGACTCAACGAAAAAACAAGTGTTAGTGAGTCACTTTTTTGTGACCGGGAGTATGAAATCAGATTCAGAAACCAAAATTGAAGTAGGCGGATTAGATGCTGTTCCAGGAGATTTACTTGAACCATTTGATTATGTCGCATTAGGACACCTCCACAATCAAGCAGCATTGAATCAAAAAAATGCCCGTTACAGTGGGTCGCCTTTAAAATTTTCATTGTCAGAAATCAATCAAAAAAAAGGTGTTTGGATCGTAGATTTAGAAGAGGACGTCTCTTTGAATTTTCGAGAACTGACCCCGTTATATGATATTGAAGAAATAACAGCAAGTTTTAAAGAGCTGCTGAATCCAGATTTTTATCAGACGATCAATCGTGAAAATTATCTCCAAATTTATTTGGAAGATCGAACGATTATCCCTAACATGATGAATCAATTAAGAAAAATCTATCCACGGATACTTGGTGTGGAACGTTCAAACGGTCGAGTAGAACTGAAACAGGGAAAACAAAAAAAGATGATGACAAAGGATCCACATAAGATCGCACAAGGCTTTTTCAAAGAAATGACCAAGGAACAGTTGACGAACAAGCAGGAAATCTGGTTAAAAGAAACGCTACAAGAACTCACGGACAGGAATGATCAGTAATGAAACCCAAGAAATTACGACTAAAAAATTTTGGTCCTTTTATTGACGAGACAATTGATTTTGCGAAATTGACCGAAGCACCACTATTTTTGATTACTGGAAAAACAGGTGCAGGAAAAACGACTCTTTTTGATGGAATGACTTATGCATTGTTTGGTGAAACTTCTGGCAGAATCAGGACTGGTAAAGAAATGCGGTCTCTTTTTGCTACGCCTGAAGAAGAAACGTGTGTCTTTTTTTCATTTGAGCATCAGCGGCTGAATTATGAGATTGAACGTAAGCCAGAACAACTCTTGGCCAAACGTAAAGGTGAAGGCAATCGAAAGCAAGCAGCAAAAGTTTCTTTGACGATCTTTGATGAAGCTGGCAAAGAAATGCGCCAATACACGAAACGTAGTGAAGTGGATCAATTAATCAAAGAATTAATGAATCTGGATGCGAAACAGTTTTCTCAGATCGTTTTACTACCTCAAGGAGAATTTCGTAATTTTTTAATTTCATCAAGTAGTGAGAAAGAAATTGTCTTACGTAATTTGTTTGGCACGCAATTTTTCCAACAACTTAATGAACAATTGAAAGAAAAAGCCAAAGAACATCAAAAAAAATTAGATCATCTTGAGCAAGAATTGAGTTTGCTGCAAAAACGGTTTATCCCTTTGGACACAGGAACGGTTCCTGAAACCTTAAGTTTTGATGCGTTATTCACTTATTGGCAGGCAGAGCAAACAACATTACAAGAAAGACTTCTCCAAGAAAAAAATAAACTGGTTCATTTACAAGAACAACAAAAGCAATTAGAAGATACCTATTATCATTCGCAAACATTGCAAACACGTCAGGAAGAAAAGCAAAAATTAGAGCAAAAATATGCAAAATTGATCCAGCAAGAAAGTGAAATCAATGAAATAAAACAATGGATCACTCATTATGAATTTGCTGAACGACTGGTCGATACGTTGACACGAAGTCAAGAATACCAGAAAGAACAAGCAGAACTGATTGATAAAGAACAGACTTGTTCTGAAACATTCGTGCAACAAGAACAAGTGTATGCACAGTGGCGTAAAGATGAACCTGAACGAAAAAATGCCCAACAAGAAATGGAACATGCAGCGAATCGATTACAAGTCATGAAGTCATTGATCCCAATTGCGGAAGAATGGCAAAAAAAGCAAAATGAAAGTGAAGAGTTACAAAAGGCTAAGAAAAAAGCAGAAGAAAAAGAACAAAAAATTCTTCAAGAACAAGTCCAGTTAAAAGAAGAAGAACAAAGACTAGCAGAACTGCTGCTTGACCAAGATCGCTTGCACAGTGATCAATTGTGTTACGAACAACTTCGGCATGAGCAAGAAAAGTACCAAACTATCCTTACAGAAAATCACCAGAATACAGAACAGTTAAAGATGAATCAAACCAAGTTGTCCGAACTGATCACAAAACTCCAAGCTCAACAAGTAATGTTAAGCAAACAAAATAATCAAGTTGATCTTTTAAAGAGTCAATGGGCAAGCCAACAAATTGCGAAGTTGCAATTGCTATTATTACCGGGGCAACCTTGTCCAGTTTGTGGGTCAACGGAGCATCCTAAACAACAAAATGAGCATGTATTGCCTAATCAAGAAGAATTTGTCCAACTGGAAGCAAATTTAGCCGAGGCAGAAACAAACCTTGAACAAATCAATCAAGAAATAGGGCGTAGTGAAGCAGAAAAAGCACAAATAGAACAAAAAATAGCTGACTTGGAAAACTTCGGAACAGAAAAACAAGTAGAGATCCAAAAAAGCAAAGAACGATTACAACATTTGATCCAGCAATCGTTTAAATTTGCCATAGCAGATGATCCTCTTGTATCCTTAGAAAAAATCCAGCATGATTTGGCGTCGCGTGCAGAGGCCATCACACAGGCAAAAATCGCTACTCAAACACTAACTGAACGTTTAAGTCTTATAGAAGATCAGCGAAAGAAGATCACCGAACAAATCAGCCAAAACAAAGAAGAGCTCCAACAAGTACAAGGGGAGCTTGTTACCTTGACGAAACAGTTAGAAGGACAAAATACTCAGACTTTGATTGAGGATGTCAACCAATTAGAAGAAAATGTTGCGATGAAAGCCCAATGGTTAGCAGAAGAAAAAACAAAAGAACTTCGTTTTTCTCAAGAAATCAGTTTGTTAAAAGCGCAAATGGCTAATATTCATGAGCAACAGGCAAAAATTGAAAATAAAATTCAGCGTATCCAAGAGCAAATTTCAGCAAAAATAAAAGAGCAAGCTTACTTTAAAGAAGCAGATGAGGTATTGGCATTTGCTAAACAAACAGTTGAATACCAAGAGAAGAGTCAACTGGTCAACACATATGAGAAAGAACGATTAATCGTTGAAGACCGCTTAAGCCAGTTGAACCATGTTGCTTTAGCTGAAACACTTCCTGATTTAGAACAATTGGAGCAACAACTAGATGAGCTAAAAGCTGCGGTTCAAACACAACAAAAACATTGTTATCACTTGCAAGAGCAAGAACAGCAGAATCAGCAAATCATCGAAGAATTTTCTTCGATTTATCAAGCGAGTCAAGAACAATTAGATGAATTGATCCAACTACAACAATTATCGCAAACGATGAATGGGGAAAACCCTAGAAAAACCAGCTTGGAAAGATACGTACTACAAGTGTATTTACAAGAAGTACTACAAGTGGCAAATGTGCGATTGCAACGTCTGACGAAAAATCGTTACCAATTTGAGCTTGCAGATGAAGTGGGAAGTTACCGTGGGAAAACAGGGTTGGAGATCAATATCTATGATGATGAAGCAGGTCTGACACGTGGGGCTCATACGCTATCTGGTGGCGAAAGTTTTATTGCAGCTTTATCCTTAGCGTTGGCTTTAGCTGAAGTGATCCAGACACAAGCCGGTGGTGTGTTGATCGAAGCGTTATTCATTGATGAAGGATTTGGATCGTTAGATGAAGAAGCACTTGAAATGGCGATTGAAGCATTAGAAACAATTGAAAGTGAAGGTCGTATGATCGGGATCATCAGCCATGTGAGAGAATTAAAAGAACGAGTAGTACAACAAATCAGAATCGAAACAGAAGGTAGCGGACAAAGTAAAGTACGCTATCATCTTGGATAAGAGGGGGATTAACTGATGAAATGGAGCATTCCAGAAAAAGTCATTGCAAGAGGACGTCAATATCTGCAAGAAGGACGGGTATTATCGGTTGTCCCTGACCAAGAAGAAAAAGTTTGGCATGCGGAAGTCTTAGGCAGTGAATTGTATATGGTCGATTTAGATGGGACAGCCAAAGAAGTCGATTTCTGCCAATGCCCTTATTGGGAAGAACATCATTATTGTAAGCATACAGTGGCAGTCGAACTGTACTTGCGCTCTAAGAATCTTTCACGAATAATCAAGGCAGATCAACCTGCGTTAGAACCAGTCAAAAAAAGTAGCGAAGGTGAAATTTTAACGAAAGGTTTTTCAAGACTAACTGTCAAAAAAAATTCACCACGGACGCAACCATTGATTGTGGAATATCAAGTAGAAACGATTGAGACCAATCATTATCATCCGGAATTAGCTATTTTAGCCGTTTATTTGCGGATTGGCTATTTAGATCAGCCAAAGAAAACGTATATCGTTAAAAACATTTTTGATTTTTTACATTCCTATATGGAAAATGAACGCTACACTGTGAATAAACAATACCAGTTCCATCTAGATCAACGAGCTTTTCAAGGAGAAGATCAAGTAATCTTAAAAACGTTAGCTGAGTGTGCCCAAACGCAACTTCTTTTAGGTGCAAACGGCCTACAAGTGAAAGGGAAATTAGATAAACGTTATTTGTTATTACCGATCGAACAAGCAAAAACATTGTTAGAACAGATGAACCAAACGACAAAACTCCAAATGAAGATCGGAGAAGTGAATTATCAAGGGGTTCGATTTTCTAATAATGATCCTTCTTTAGAATTTGAAGTAACAAAAAAAGAAGAGGCCTATCAATTAAGCGCACTGAATGACTTTGAGTTGTTCTTTACTCATTATCAATGGGGAATGATCCAAGGAACTTTTTATTCATTAACAAAACGTCAACAAGCAGTCTATTTAACTTGGAAACAGCTTATGAGAAGATTTGAGAAACCAGAAGTATTGTTTCTTAAGCAAGAACTATCCTCATTATTCAAAGAAATCATTCCATTGCTATCTGAAATTGGTCAAGTGAGCATAGCGGATGAAGTGAAAGCAGAAGTTGCTGACGTGCCAGTAGAATTTATTTTCTTCTTTAGAAAATCGAAAGGCAAGATCCAGGCTCGTGTTGATTTTGTCTATGATGAAGTCGTTTTTTCAACAGATAAAAAACATGAAGTTATTGCTGAAAATGCTTCTGAAGTATTAAGAGACAAAGCCCAAGAACAACGCGTATTAGACTTGTTCAAAATGTATCGCTACCAACGAAATGATACAGGCTATGAACGTTTATTACCGACAGGAGAAGAGTTGTATACTTTTTTCCGTACGGAGTTAGCCGTTTTTCGTCAGTTTGGTGAGGTCCGCCTTGGGAAAAAACTTCGGGAATTGTATTTAGATGCACATCGACATCAACCGAAGATCGAAGTGGAAGAAACCAGTTCATGGTTAGATATTCGTTTTGATGTGACTGGGATTGAGGAACAAGAAATCAATCAGGTCTTACAAAGTTTGTTGCGAAATGATGCTTTCTATACGTTAGAAAATGGGCAAGTATTGTCCTTTGATTCCGAAGAGTTTCAGCAAACAAGTCAAATCTTGCAACAATTCCGTGAATCGATCCGTTCAGAATCTGGAACGATCCATGTGCCTAAAAACCAAGGATTGATCATTCAAGATAAGTTAGCAGGAAGTTCAGCAACTTTTGGTGACTCCTATCAAAAAATGATCCAAGATCTAATACAACCTGAACAATATCAAGTATCCTTGCCAGCAGGTCTACAAGCTGAATTGCGTGATTACCAAAAACAAGGATTTCGATGGTTGAAAATGCTGGGAAATTACCAGTTTGGCGGAATTTTAGCAGATGAAATGGGTCTAGGAAAAACCCTTCAGACAATTGCCTATTTGCTTTCAGAAAAAGAAGAAAAAGGCGAACTCTCTGCTTTGATCGTCGCTCCTGCTAGTTTGATCTATAACTGGCAAGCAGAAGTGAAAAAATTTGCTCCTTCTTTGAGCATCCAAGTAATCAACGGGAATAAAAAGGAACGAGAAGAACTATTAGCTCGTAAGGCAGATATCAGAGTCACTTCTTATGCTAGTTTAAGACAAGATTTAGCAGATTATCAAAAACATGCGATTAATTATTTGATCCTTGATGAGGCTCAGATGGTTAAAAATAGTAGTACCAAAACAGCTCAAGCGCTACGAGAATTAAGCGTACCGCAACGTTTTGCCTTAAGCGGGACGCCAATTGAGAATAATCTGGAAGAACTATGGTCGCTCTTTGCGACGATTATGCCGGGATTTTTCCCGAATAAGACCCGCTTTAGAGAGCTGGCACCTGAAGAAATTGCCCGAATGATTCGTCCGTTTGTGTTACGAAGGGATAAGCAAACCGTGTTAAGCGATCTGCCAGAAAAAACCGAGATGAATCTTTATTCTGCATTGACAGAAGAGCAAAAAACCGTGTACTTGGCTTACTTACGTCAGATGCGAGAAGAGATTTCTACTATGGACTCAGAAGCTTTTAAAAAGAATCGCATCGGTATTCTAGCTGGTTTGACACGATTACGCCAAATTTGCTGTGATCCAAGATTATTCTTGGAGGATTATGAAGGTGGCTCAGGAAAGCTAGAACAAGTCAAAGATCTACTGGTCGCAGCCAAAGAAAACAATCGGCGGGTTCTGTTGTTTTCTCAATTTACAGGTATGTTGACCATCTTACAAGAAGAACTAGCAGAATTAGGAATTTCTACTTTTTACTTAAGAGGAAGCACCAAACCGCAAGATCGTTTAACGATGGTAGATGCATTCAATGAAGGAGAACGAGATGTCTTTTTGATTTCATTGAAAGCTGGCGGAACCGGACTCAACTTAACGGGAGCAGACACGGTAATTCTGTATGATTTATGGTGGAATCCAGCCATTGAAGAACAAGCGGCAGGACGTGCGCACCGTATCGGACAAAAAAATGTGGTCGAAGTTTGGCGCATGATTGCAGAAGGAACGATTGAAGAGCGGATGGATTCGTTACAACAAGAAAAAAGAGAGTTATTCCAAAAAGTCATCCAAGGAAATGAAGACCAATTAACCAAATTAACGGAAGATGATATCCGGATGATTCTGAGTGTCGGAGACCTGGAAGATTAAAAATTTTGAAACAAAAAATAATTAAATCTTAAGACTCAATAATAAAAAACTCTCGAAACAAGATTATGTTTCGAGAGTTTTTTAGTTATTTGTTTTGCTAGGAGCTGTGCATGGATGCTTTAGCTGAAAATTACTTTCATCGTTTCTAATAATTGATCAAATGAGGTGATTTCGATATCACAGTTCAATGGACCATCAACTTTTCGTTCACGATGGTTAAACCAAAGCGCTTGCCAACCAGCTCTTTTAGCACCTAATACGTCATTGTCGTAGTTATCGCCTACATATAGAGTTTCTTCTGCAGTTAGATTGAAACGTTCTTCAGCAAGTTGAAAAATCTCTTTTTCTGGTTTCTGAAATCCTGTTGCTTGCGAAACGATCATATGCTGTGAAGGAATCCAGTTTGCTAATTGAAGTTGATTCAATTTTTTGGTTTGATGATCGGTGGGACCATTGGTAATGATTCCGAGAGGGATATTCATTTCAGTCAAGAAGTCCAATGTTTTCTTTACTTCCTCATGAAGACAGATATTATCTAATTCTTCTTCATAAACTTGTTGGAAATAAAGACCTTCTTCTTCAGTAATATGTGGATAATCTAAGTCTTTTAGTGATTGGCTGATTCGATGTGCACGCATATACTCCAAGGTCCATTTTCCTGCCATCACTTTAGGGAAATTTTCATCACTGTGATGACGGAACCGGAGATATAATGGTCCCATATCTATATCTGAAACAAGCGGCACTACTTTTTTTACCGCATTTCTAAATGGCTGTTGTTGATCGTACATCGTATCATCAACGTCAAAAACAACTGACTTAATCAAATTCTACACGCCTTTCGGTTTTCATCATTTTTTTCATAAATCCTCGACTATTGTATCAGAAAAATACCGGTTAAAACGTTGTTAAATAAAGGTTTTTATTACTATATTTCGCTTTTCTTGACAGAATAAGCTTTTTAAGTTTCAGTTTTTTTCACTAAAATAGTAAAATTGAATATCATTTGATTATCTGATGAATAAATTAATCCTCAATGAAACGAAATTCTGACTAATTTTAATAGAATAATCCTATTTTACTTGATAAAGAATGTTTTTTTTAATACAGAAAAACGAAAATGATTAAAATATAAAATAACACTTAATGATGACGATAAGGCGTTTTGTAGTGATTTTCATTTTATAACCATTGTAATATAAAAGGGTGCTTAATTAGCGGACAAAATAAGGGTTAGGTTCAATTAAAAGGACTGTTGTAATAGCAAACAAAATAAAGCAGACAGAAATAAAAAACATAATTTTTTCAAAGAAACCGTTTTTTTGTAGGATGAGCAATAAAATAATAGTACAACTTTAAAGCCTGTTTCAATGGCAGGTTATATTTGAATTAAATTTGAAAACTCTCATTTTTTAATTGCTAACTAAACGTAAAGCGTTGGTTTTACGGAATATAAATCTTAGATAACTTTCATTTTTTTGATAAAATATTATGAAAAAAGCTAGCTATTTAAAAGTTGATTATGTATAATAGAAACAGATGGAAGATTATAATGATCTTCTGTTACAAAAAAGTGACATTAGTCATGAAAAGGAGTGGTGCACGTTGTTAACACTATATACTTCCCCAAGTTGTACTTCCTGTAGAAAGGCCCGTGCGTGGTTACAAGAACATCAAATTCCATTTGTTGAACGAAATATCTTTTCTGAACCATTAAATAGTTCAGAATTAAAGGCAATCTTACAAATGACTGAAGATGGCACAGAAGAAATTATTTCAACACGTTCAAAAGTTTTCCAAAAACTAAACATGGATCTTGATGATTTACCATTGCAAGAACTGTTAGAACTCGTTCAAAATAACCCTGGATTGTTGCGTCGTCCGATTATGATCGATGACAAACGCCTACAAGTTGGTTTCAATGAAGATGAAATCCGTCGTTTCTTACCACGTGATGTACGTCAATTGGAATTGCGTCAAGCACAATTAATGGCTGGATTATAGAAAATAAACGTTAACTTAGAAAAACTATTTTGTAGTTTTTCTAAGTTTTTTTTTACCAGAATAGAAAGTACATATAACTAGATGTAACATGCAAAGGAATTTTACTCTTTGGGTGATAGCGAGATTTGAGAAGACCAAAATACTTGGTATCAAAAATTCGATTTATTGTTAAGGATTACTTTTTGAATGCCGTTTATTTGTTCTCGCATTAGGAGTGGCTTTTTGTCCTAAGCTCTTTTTTACGTTTAGCTAAGTGAAAAAAATGATGTCAAGGTTAAATTAAAAACTTATTTTGATTTTAAATGGTAATTTTTTTTCTTTACATTTAAGCTTATTTCGCTACAATGAAGTTATATTGATAGTTGTGGCAAAGTGAGGTGTAGCCAGATGGAAATGGAACATATTAATGAAAATACGATCCGAGTAATGATCGGTCATGAAGATTTAGAAGAGCGAGGCGTCTCATTTTTAGACTTGCTTGGTAACCATAGAGAGATCGAAAATTTTTTCTACAGTATTTTAGAAGAAGTTGATATTGAAGATGAGTTCCGCAGTAGCGAAGCTGTTACATTTCAAGTGCTTCCTAAAGGAGACGGTTTAGAACTTTTTATTAGTAAAAACTTACCGAATGAAGAAATGCTCCAAGAAGACGAAGACTCTTTAGATTCTGATGATGTAACTGAATTTATCCAGCAACAAATCTTAAATAATGAAGAAGAAACGACTGAACGCATTTCCGATGAAACAGAACACCAAGCGATTTTTGCTTTTGAAGACTTTGAACAAATGATTCAACTAGCCAATGATGTCGAGTTGGAATCAGCCTGGACAGATTTGTATTTACTAGATGGTATCTACTATTTAGCCGTACATTTTTGGATGGAAGATTTAAACCAAACAGATGTCGCTAATGAAGTAGCTCGAATTTTAGAGTTTGCAGAAAGAAGCGATCGGACCATTGAAACATTGAACGAATATGCGCAATTACTTATGGAACGAAATGCTTTGGAACGTACAAAATTTTATTTTGCTTAAGCAGCAAATAAGCAAAGAAACAATTTGAAGAATCTGATCAATGAAAATGATCAGGTTCTTTTTTTGACGTATTTTCTTTTAGAAGGGGGGCAGCTAATTTATGATGGTTGCAATCGATAAACATGGAAAAAGATTTCTGGCTACAACATGTACGAAACGGCAAAGTCTTTTCTGCCCAGCTTGTAAGGAACCAGTGATATTAAAAACTGGGCAGCAAAAAACAGCACATTTTGCTCACAAAAATTTACAGGATTGTTTTGGTTTTAGTGAGAAAGAAACAACAGAGCATCTCCAACTCAAAAAATATTTTTTTGAGTGGTGTAGACAATTTGTTACTCATCCGCCTGTCTTAGAAGCCTATTTACCAGCCCTTCGACAAAGACCAGATATCCTTTGCGGGGATCTAGCCATAGAAATTCAGTGTTCAGTTCTCGCTTATGAACGGATGAAAGAACGAACAAAAGGATATCTAAGCAAAAACTATCGTGTTTGGTGGATCTTAGGCTCTGCTTTTTTCAAAAATGATCGTTTAAAAACGAGAGAAAAGTACTTTTGTATGTACAATGACACCATGGGTACTCATTTATGGAAAATCGATTGGCTGGAAAAAAGATTATATTTGTTTTATCATTTGGCAGAATTATTTTCTGGAATAGTAACCTATGAAACAATCAGCTGGCCTTTCTTTAGTGAATCTCCTGTAAGTCTATTAGAAAAACAGATGGAGAATCAAAATCGGCAAAAAGTTCTTACTAATGTTGGCTGTCAAAAATGGTTACAAAAAAAATTATACTATCGTCAGTCTAAATACGTTCATTTACAAAAACAATTCTATCTTAGAAAAAAACATTTACTTTATTTATCTCCATGGATGTACGCAGAAAGTCGATTTTTTTTTATTTTCAAGAAAAAGTCTTCTTTTATCGTCTTTTATTTGAAGAAATCATCAGTGAACAAGCAGGCAGAAACAAACAATGGAAGTATCTCAATTGGCTCCAAAAAATTGAACCAAATAAAACAACTTGGCTTTATCCAATGGTTGATAAGAAAAAGATTTTCCGATTACTTTACCAGGAGTGTGAGGAGATATTCTTGATGTCAAACAGAAATAAATTATGATACACTAATTAAGAGTAGCTGATTTTAGTAGGCTTATTCATTTTTCTATTTTCAATATGAATTAGAAAAAAAGAGTGAAAACAATAAAGGAGTGTATTAAATGAGTGAAACGACCCAATTACCAAAACGAGAAGAATTGCCTGAAGAACTAACTTGGGATCTCACCAAAATCTTTTCTAGCGATCAAGAATTTGATGAAAAATACCAAGAATTAACAGAAGAATTAAAAAATTCCGATCAATATAAAGGAACATTAGCAAAGGGTGCGACAGAATTTCTGAATGCGCTTGAATTTGTTTTAGATGTTTACCGAAAAGTGGAACTCATTTATGTCTATGCTCATTTAAAAAATGACCAAGATACAGCAAATACGACTTATCAAGCGTTATATGCGAGAGCAGGAAGTTTATTTTCTAAAGTAAGTGAAGCAGTCTCTTGGTATGAACCAGAAGTCCTTCAACTTTCGGATGAGCAGATTTGGCAGTATTTTGAGCAAGAGCCGAAGTTAGAACTGTATCGTCATTACGTAAAACAAATGGTGGATAATCGTGCGCATATATTATCTGCAGAACAAGAATCATTACTAGCTGGAGCAGGAGAAATTTTTGGCGCTTCCAGTGATACTTTTGCTGTTTTAAACAATGCCGATCTAGAGTTTCCTACGATCGTGGGAGAAGATGGGAAAAAAATCCAGCTTTCTCATGGTGTCTATGGTCAATTGATGGAAAGCACAGATCGTACAGTTAGAGAAGCTGCATTCAAAGGGCTTTATCGTGTCTATGATCAATTTAAAAATACGTTTGCTTCAACATTGAGTACCCATATCAAAGGGCACAATTACAAAGCAAAAATTCGCCATTATCATTCTGCTAGAGAAGCTTCTTTGAGCAATAATCATATCCCAGAAAGTGTTTATGATACATTGATTGAAGTAGTCAATAAAAATCTTCCGCTATTGCATCGCTATATGGAATTACGCAAACGTCTTTTAAATGTAGAAAAACTGCATATGTATGATCTATATACACCAGTATTAGGAGAAGCTCCTATCAAGTTCACTTACGAAGAAGCGAAACAGAAAGCTTTGGAAGCTTTGGCACCAATGGGGGAAGAATATCTGTCAGTGGTAGAAAAAGCTTTTGCTGACCGTTGGATCGATGTGGTCGAAAATAAAGGGAAACGAAGTGGTGCTTATTCTTCAGGAAGCTATGATACCAATCCTTATATTTTAATGAACTGGCATGATACGTTGGATCAATTATTTACGCTCGTACATGAAATGGGACATAGTGTGCATAGTTACTTTACTCGTTCAAATCAACCGTTTGTTTACGGTGATTATTCTATTTTCTTAGCAGAGATTGCTTCAACAACTAATGAAAATATTTTGACAGAATACTTGCTTGAAACTGAACAAGATCCACGTGTTCGTGCATATGTCTTGAATCATTATCTTGATGGATTCAAAGGAACGATTTTCAGACAAACACAATTTGCAGAATTTGAGCATTTCATGCATGAAGAAGATGCCAAAGGTGTACCTTTGACTAGTGAATATCTAAGCGACAGTTATGGGGAATTGAATGCCAAATATTATGGATCAGCGGTAGAAAAAGATCCGGAAATCAAATATGAATGGTCTCGTATCCCACATTTCTACTATAATTATTATGTTTATCAATATGCAACAGGCTTTTCAGCTGCCTCTGCTTTGGCGCAGAAAATTTGGGGTCAAGAGCCAGATGCTCTAGAAAAATACCTTACTTATTTGAAATCAGGAAATAGTGATTACCCAGTTGAAGTCATGAAAAAAGCAGGCGTCGACATGACAAAAGCTGATTATATCGAATCAGCTATGACTAAGTTTGAACAACGATTAAATGAATTAGAGGAACTAGTTGAAAAATTGTCATAAGTGTTCGAGACAAGAATGCGTTGATTATCAACAGATAGCTTCTGTTTCTTTTATCTGATCTAAATAGCTGAAACCCACAAAAGTCCTATGTGGATTTCTGTGGGTTTTAGTTATTTACCTCATAATTAAAATAAATAAGAGCATTTTATTTTTTTATAGTTGCTTGTTCATATTGACGTAAATTTTATTTTTTCTTATGCTATAGAAAATAATTTGTCTGATAGATGTTGGAGATGCCTATCAATACTTCTAAAAATACATAGATGGTATTCAAGTGTCAACTCTATGAAATAAGCCAAAATTTTTCTTATTGTCAGAGAAGTTGCACAATATTTTTGTACCATACACATTCAAAAAAGAAATGGAAGGATGAATATGTCTTTTTGGGGATTTGAACAAGAGTCAGATGAAGTAGTGTTAACTTATGTCAATTGTCATGTACGTTGTCTGCGAGAAGCTGCTCGCTTGGAAATGAAGAAAAGAAGAGCAAAGAACGCGAAGAATAAAAAACAGAGCTATAATAGGAAGAAGGTGAGCCAGAAATGATGGAAGTACAAATCACTAGAAAAAGTGAGTTAACAGAAGGTGGTTGTAATGCCTGTGGTATCGTAGATGCTGCGATCTATTCGTTGCAATTAGGAACGAAAACAGCAATCATTGCTGATTTGACTGTGAGTTCGTTAGTTGACAGTCTAGCACTACTAGAAGGATATGAAGGTGAGGACATCTATGAAATGTTAGGAGAAGTTCGCCAGTTGAGTAGAGCGGGCAAGACGATCAATGTTTCTGAAGAATTAGGAAATGTGACTTTTTGTACAGCTGATCAGCAACTGACCGTCAAAAATAGGATGGAGCGTCCAGCTTTATTTGAGCAAGTGAGTCAGATCCTTCAACAGTTTTTTGAATTAGGACCATACAAATTTAAAGAAATAGCCACTGTACCAAAACATGATCCTGAATGGCAAAAACGAATCGAAGATCAAACGGATCATGCGTATTTATTTCAATAATAGTAGATGTTTTATTGAAATGGATATGGTGAGAAAATTAGCTGCAAAAAGACCGACCGCCAAAAGTTGTTTAAATGAACTTTTGGCGGTCAGTCTTTATTTTGACACTTATTTTCAGGTAGCATTTCATGATTATTTGTTTTTTTTGAAAAGTGACGATCATAATTTTGCTTTATTCTTTTGAAACGTAACGTTGAACTACCTTACATTTCTTTCATTGGATTAAGCTGAAACACTTTCTTCCATAATCTTTGTAGTACCATTGCCGATGTGTGCCACATAAAATTCTGGGGCGTAGCCAACGACGTCTAAGTATTCATCATAGACCTTGTTTTTAAAGTTAGGGATATTTTCTTCTTTGACTAATGCGATCGCACAGCCACCGAAGCCAGCTCCTGTCATACGGGCGCCTAGGACACCTTCTTGTTTTTGAGCTGCATCGACTAATGTATCAAGCTCGATACCAGTTACTTCATAATCATGTCTCAACGAATCGTGTGAAGCATTTAATAATTGACCAAAAGCAGCCAAGTTTCCTTGTACCAGTTCAGCTTTAGCTTCTAATGTTCGTTGGTTTTCAGTAACTGCATGACGAGCACGACGAATCAATGTGTCATCACCAATCAAATCAATGTTTGCTTCAAATGTTTCTTCGTCTAAATCACCTAATGCTTGAATAGCTAATTTTTGTTGGAGACGTTTTAGTGCTTCTTCACATTCACTACGTCGTTCATTATATTTAGAATCAGCTAATTCACGACGTTTATTTGTATTCATGATTACTACTGCATAGCCATCTAATTTTACTGGAACCATTTCATATTTTAACGTATTTGTATCAAGTAGAATAGCTTTGTCTAATTCGCCAAAGCCAATCGCAAATTGGTCCATGATCCCCGAGTTGACACCGATAAATTCATTTTCTACTTTTTTACCAATTTGAACTAATTCAAGTCGATCAATGGATAAATGGAATAAGTCTTCTAAGGCAACACCGACTAACAATTCTAAGGAAGCGCTACTTGAAAGTCCTGCACCGTTCGGGATCGTCCCTTCAACTAAGAGTTCAAAACCATGTCCAATTGGGTAGCCTGCTTCGTTTAGTTTAACGATCATACCTTTGACATAGTTTGCCCATCCTGCTTGTTTGTCGTAATCAAGTTGGTCTAAAGTAAAGCTGATGACACCGTCGTCTTCAAAGTTTGTTGAGTAGACCAATACTTTATTATCCTCACGAGGTGCGGCAACTCCTTGTGTGCCATAAGTGATGGAGGCAGGGAAAACATGACCACCATTATAATCTGTATGTTCACCAATCAAGTTGATTCTGCCTGGAGAAAAATATTGTGTGGTTTTTTTAGGTCCAAAGATTTCTGCGAATTTTGTATTTAAACTGCGTTTGATTTCCATAGTTAGATATCCTCTCTTGTGTCGATTTTAAATTCTGTAGTTGTTTCAAATGGTGTGTGTGCTGCTAAATGAATATTTCCAAAAGCTGGATACTGTTCTGCTCCGGGAGCGATTTGAGTCTCAAACGTGATACCACCGTGGTTGGCTAGTTTCTTTCCATGCATTTCTGGGGTATCTTGCCCAAAGTTAGCAGTGAAGATCACAACACTAGGTGAATCGGTCATGATGCTTACTTTGATTTGTTCATCGGGACTTAATAAATAAGCCGATACATGATTCATACCTGGGTTATTTAAAAAGAAAGGATGATCGATCCCATCAACAAGTTGTTTTTGTTCAAATTGACTAGTAAAGACGGTGGCTAATTTTTGAGGTGTTTGAAAATCAAAAGGTGTTTGAGCAACACTCGCTTTTTCGCCAGTTGGTATACTATCAGGTCGTAATGGAGCGAAAGACTCACTGTCTAGCCAAAGTGTATGTTGATCAATTGATTCCTCTACATCGCCACTTAAATTGAAATACACGTGGTTGGTCGGATTGAAAAGCGTATCCTGATCACTGATTGCTTGCGTTCTAACACGCCAAATGTTGTCTTCTGTCAAAGTATAACAAACTTCTACGGATAGATTTCCAGGAAAACCATGTTCTCCGTCGGGACTGGTAGTAGTAAATGTGACTGAGCTTTCTTTGTCTGTTTCACTTAGTTGATACGTCCATTTTTTCTGTTCAAATCCTGGTGTACCTCCATGAAGTGAATGCCCTGTCTGAGGATCGACACTCAATTGATAGGTTTGATCATTCAAAGAAAATTGGCCTTTTTCAATCCTACCTGCTGTTCGTCCGATCGTTGCTCCGATATAAGCATCTTTTGTCAAATATTCTTGTGCGGAGTCAAACCCTAAAATTAATTCCCGATCATTAGCAGTTAGCTGAACGATCCGTGCACCTAAGTCAGTGACGGCTAATTTAAGTCCGTGAGTATTGGATAATGTGATCAAATGGTACCCCTGACCAAAGTCTTTTTCTGTAATCGTCATAATATAATTCCTTTCTTAATGTTGTGGAATGATAAAGTCATCTTCTAATTCAGATGCGAGTTCTTCATGTGAAGCTAATTTATTTTCTAGTTCTTTGACGATTTGCGCATGTTTTTTCTCTGTCAAAGTGATCTTCCAAGCAAAAATGATGGCAGAAAAGAACATCAATGCTGCAGGAACATAAAATGCATACGCTTTAAAAGTCATGATTCCATGATTGGTAATATCAGCAGCAGAAGCATTTCCAGTCATACCAGCTGCGATTGCGACAAACCCAACGATTCCATTAGATAAAGCACCTGCAATTTTATCGAGCAGTGGGCGAATCGATAAAGTCACAGCTTCGTTACGAATCCCATTTTTCCATTGTCCATATTCTACAGAATCAGTGATCGTCATCAAGGCAGATAAAAAGATCAACTGTTGTGGGAAGTAAAATAAAACAAGTCCAACGATCACGATCGGTAAGCTGGTGCCTGCGATAGAGAAGAAGAAGTAAGAACTGATCATCATCGCAATACCGCCGATATAGACATAGCGTCTAGAAATCAATCGTGTCAAAGCAGGGAATAAAGGCACAGCGACTAGTCCAAGTAAAGCTGCTACTAAACCGACAATCCAGAATTGAGTTGGTTGACCTAAGACATATTTGAAAAAGTAGAATAAAACGGCAGTTGTTGCTACATTGGCAATAGCATAAGCAATGTAAGAAAGTGCTAACCACATTAATTGGTCATTTTGGGCAATTGCTTTAAAGACATCTTTGATACTTGCTTTTTCATTTTGTTGACGAATCGCCGTGTCGACTTCTTTTGTTCCTAAAGCTGTAATAATTGCAGTTCCTCCAGAGATCACAGCGGTAATCACACCGAACCAGAACCAACCTGAAGCGCCTTCAACATGATGAGCAGTAACTAAATAAGTGAAAAATGTGACGATTGGTACGACGACTAAAGTAGTCCCGTTGGCTCCTAAGGAAGAACCGAATCGAGCAAAAGTCGCGAATTTTTCTCTTTCTTTGGTTTCAGTACTTAAAGCTGGAATCATTGACCAAAAAGCAATATCTTTAAATGAATAAAAACTATCTAATAATACAAAAACAATGGTAAAAAGGATGATAAACAAAGTTGTATTGTGAGTAGCAAGGCCAAAGAAATTAGTAAAAAGAAAAATCAAAAGGAATGAACTAACTAAACCACCAATGACCAGCCATGGTTTAAATTTTCCATATTTTGTTCGAGTATTATCAATAATCCCGCCAATCAATGGATCGAAAACGATTTCAATTAAACGAATACCAACGACTAAACTGGTCACCGTAGCGATCATTCGAGCAGTAGTTGCTTTATCTGTACCTGCAAACATCTCGCTTGTTACAAAAACCATAAAATAAGTGCTGAGAGTAACATAAAAAGTATCATGACCGAATGCGCCTAAAGCATAAGAAACCCGTTGTATCATTTTGTTCTTCATAGTATCTAATCCCTTCTTTGTTAAATATACAATAAAAAGTTAACAGGTTACAATAAATAAATAAAGTTCTTTTTCTACTATTGACTTTATCAAGAAAACGCTTCCTGATGAATATATTTTTGTGACTAATATTTAACTTTTTGTTGCACGTTGTAGAACAAGAAGAGTAAAGTAAAAACAAAGGAGTGAGAGCGATGGAGCAAGCAATATTTTTAAAAAAAGAACGTCAAGAATTAGCTAAAGGGTGTTATTTTGACTTTTGTGGATTTTCAAAAACTTTGCCATATCATTCTTTCGGTCCAGCAATCAGACAAGATTATGTGTTACATGTCGTGATGGAAGGTAAAGGGACTTACCATGTGAAAGAACAGCAATATCAATTGCAAAAAGGGGATCTGTTTTTGATCCGGCCAGGGGATTCTACTTTTTATTTAGCAGATGGTGAAGAGCCTTGGGTCTACTGTTGGTTGTCTTTTGGTGGGCCATTAGCGAAAGAGATCATTGAACGTTCCTTATTCAAAGAAGATCAGTATACAATGGTTTCTGCAGGTATTTCGGCATATATAGATATTATTTTGGACTGTCTTCATTATTCACAAGACGGTTTAGCAGATGAATTAGAATTGACGGCTTTGACTTATCGCTTTTTATCTGTATTACTAAAAGATGGTGGGAAAATCGGTTTGGGAAATCAAAAGGTTTCTTCGCCACTAGCAATCGAGACAGTGAAGTATATTGAAGAACACTATCCAGAAAATTTAACAGTAGAGGAAATTGCTCGACAACTGTCAGTCAACCGGAGTCATCTATCAAGAGTCTTTAAAAATCAATTAGGAACGAGTATCAAAGAATATTTGATTGGCGTGCGAATCAACCGAGCAGCATTTTTATTATCGTTGACTGATGATTCAGTAGAGAGTATCGCTTATCAAGTTGGTTTTAATAGTTTAGTTGTATTTAGCCGAATGTTCAAAAAGACAACTGGAGAAACAGCAACAAATTATCGGAAACGGATGAAAAATGAAGCGTCCAAAAACCTTTCATTAGGTGCTTTGAAGAAAGAATTAGAAGAACAAGAGATTGTTTCCTGGTCTACCTAACCATAAGGCAGGAGACTAATGACATTTTGTGTTCTGTGCTAAACTAGGAAATAGCAAGAATGAAGAGGAGTCAAGAAATGAGAACTTTGATTATCGTTAGTCATCCTACGATTGAGACATCATTGAACCAACAGTTTTTCAAAGAAGCAACTGAAAATTTAACGGTTACTTGGCATCATTTGGAAAAACATTACCCAGATTGGACGATTGATCGTGATACAGAACTTGAATTATTAAAAACACATGACCGGATCATCTTCCAATTCCCTTTGTATTGGTATAGTGCGCCAGCTCATTTAAAACTATGGGAGGACACTGTATTGGAACATGCTGACGAATTTCTTAAAGGCAAAGAATTAGGGATTGTCGTAACAACTGGCGTTTCTGAAAAAGAATATCAAGCAGGCGGGAAAGAAGAATATACCATTTCTGAATTTTTAAGACCGTATCAGCGGATTGCCCACAAGTTTGAAATGACTTTTTTACCTCCATTTGTGATGGCGCAATTCATGTATCAAACAGAAGAAATGCGTTGGGAGCGTTTAGTGGCGTATCAACAATACCTGACATTAGTAGGCAAACCGACCTTGATCCAGCGAATAAACTGGTTTATTGAGCGACTAAGCAGCAATCATTCTTTACAACAACTAGATCAGACTAAGCAAGCATTCTTAATCGACTATTTAGAGAATGAAAAAGAAGAGATTGAAGACCTCACATTTATCTTACAAGAATTAAAGGAGCAATAAAATGGCGGAAGAATGGTTTGTACGACAATTGGAAGAATTAAGTACATCGGTAGATTATGAAACAAAAGCTGTGTTGCATGAAACAAAAAAACTTTTACTGGAAATTTCAGAACGAAAAGTCCAATTACAAGGAGAAATCGATGGAGAATCCTGGAATCATCAAAAATGGTGAGTTTTGTTTATAAATAACACAGTTTAAAATGTTCAGAATGATGATTATTTGCTACAATGGGATTAAAGTAGGATTGAGAACGCTATTTTATATACTAATGGGTGGTGAAAGAAATGAACGAAGAAAACGAGCAAAGAGTCAATGTCCGAATGGCTCGTAGACAACAACAGAAAAAAGAAACGCAACGCCGATTGATCAAAATTGGTTCGGCTGTTGCCGTTTGCTTGGTCCTTATAGGTGCTGTTACAGCTCTTTATTTCCATGGGAAGAATAGTTCGAGTGCAGAAAGTTCGGTCGCAAAAACAAGCGAAACTACCACAAAAAAAGCCTCTTCCACAACGAAACCAAAAAATAAAGAAACTGCAAGTTCGACTCAAGAATCGAAAACAGGCACACTGACAGATCAGTTACAAACGATTATGACAGATTATACAAAGAAATTGGAAGAACAAACACCTCGTTTGATCGAAGAATACCAAGCTGAGATTCAGAACAATCAAAACGGTGTGATGGGGTTGTCTGCGATTGCTAATCAAAAGGCTCGAGCGCTACAAGCTATTTCTGATGAAGGGATCAGCAAATTACAAGCAACGTATCAAGCAGCACCAACCAAAGAAGGTGTAGATCTTGCAAATTGGATCAACCAACTTTCAGCAGATTATACGGAACAAGTAGCTAAAATTTCTGATATCTATCTCCGAACAAGTGCTTCGGTACAAGCAGAAACGTCAAGCAGTCAAACAACTAGTGAAACGGAAACTAGTGTTTCTCAGACGACTGACTCAACGACACAATCTTCCAGTCAAGCTACCCAAGGAACCGAAGAACAGACAGCAAGTGCTACTTCAAATGAACAAGCTGCTACTACTGTCGTTCAACAAGGAGAAGGTCCAAACCAGATTGCAGAACGTACAGGGATACCAGTTGATAAGCTTTTATCATTGAATGGGATGACGATGGACAGCTATTTCTTCAGTCCTGGAGAAGTATTGAAATTGAATTAAGCCACTGACAAGATGCCTTGATCAGCAAAAATAAGCTAGCGACCAATTAATTGATTGGACACTAGCTTATTTTTTTGAATTGAAATGGTTTGTTTAAGTTCATCGTGAACTGAATAAAAGATATAGATAATAGTAAGATAGTGATACATAAATAAATAGTAGGAATTTTGTTTATTTTAGACCATAAAAAAGCAGGAACCCATTTGATGGGAAGCCCTGCTTTTTTGATGAAGATTAGCGACTTTTCAGTCTTCGTTCACGTAGAAAATAATGAATCGTCATGTAGCACAAAAACACGAGACCAATAATCAATGGAATTCTTGTTTCTTGATTGATAAACATAAAAATCAAGACAATGGCTAAAAATAATAAAGTAAGATAATTGGTATAAGGTGATAATGGCATTTTAAATGGATGATCTCTCATTTCTTCTGGGTGTTGTTTTTTAAATTGGATCTCACTAAGTAAGATAACTACCCAAGGAACCATCCCCGGTAAAATACTGGAACTATAGACAAAAACGAAAATATTTTCTGCATGATTCACAAACAAAGGTAACAGGTAATTTAAAACTAGGCCAATCAATATCCCGCTAGAAATCGCTACGACTGGATAAAAAGGTACGCCATGACGGGTTAGTTTTAAAAATTTCCTCGACATTTTTCCATTGATTGCTAAGGTGTAGATCATTCGACTGGCACTGAAAATACCCGAATTACACCCAGATAAGGCAGCCGTCAAGACGACGAAATTGATCAATCCGGCAGCAAATGTGATCCCGATTTTAGAAAATGTTTGAACAAATGGGGAACCTATTGTGCCTAATTGATTCCATGGATAGATACTTACGATAATAAAAATAGCACCAATGTAAAAAATCAAGATTCGTCCAATAGTTGATTGAACAGCTTCAACGATCGTTTTTTTCGGATTTGCAGCTTCTCCAGCGGCCATTCCGATCAGCTCGATTCCTTGATAAGATGCAACAACAATGGATAGCGCAAAAAAGAAACCTTTTACTCCGCCGGTAAAGAAACCGCCGTTTTTCCAAAGATTAGAGATCCCGACTGCTTGGCCTTGATTTCCTAAGCCAAATAAGATGACACCTAGCCCTACCAGAATCATCAAAACGATCGTGCCGACTTTAATCATTGAAAACCAAAATTCTAGTTCACCAAAAGCTTTAACAGAAGCTAAGTTGGCAAGCATCAAAAAGAGGATGACAACAATCCCAGGAATGATTGTTGGCAGATGAGGCCACCAATAATTCATATATTCACCGACTGCAATGACTTCACTGATCCCGACAACAATAAACTGAAAGATGTTACTCCAAGCAGTTAAATAACCAGCGACAGGATGAAGATAATTACTAGCATAATTCGCAAAAGAACCCGTTGAAGGATCGACATAAAGCATTTCGCCAAGTGCTCGCATGATCAAATAAAGAAAGAGACCTGCGACAGCATAGGCAACCATTACTGAGGGACCTGTCCAACGAATGGTTGAGGAAGCACCCATAAACAATCCTACGCCGATCGTTCCTCCTAGTGCAATCATCTGAATGTGACGGGCACTAAGGCTTCGAGTTAATTTTTCTTCTTCCATACTAAAACTCCTTTCATTTTTGAGTAAAACAAGCAAATACGAATAAATGATAGACATTAATAACGAATAAACGATCAATAAAAACAATTTGCTTTTAAAACTCTTGATGTGATTTTACAGAAAGTTCTCACAAATTGCGAGCCTTTCTTGTAAAAAAAATCATGCGGGATACTTGAAAATGCTTTCGTCTTTAGTTAAACTATAGTTAAATAAAAAGTTAGGTAAACCTAAAAGGAGTGGAGAATGTGTCAGAAGCGATCATTAATATCCAGCAATTAACCGTTGCTTATCAAGGAAAGTTAGCGTTAAACGAAGTTGATGTAATGATCCAACCCAAAAAAATCACTGGGATCATCGGTCCAAATGGTGCGGGAAAATCAACTTTTATGAAAGCTATACTGGCTTTGATTCCCAAAGTATCTGGAGAAATTTCTTTTGGCGGTTCATTGCTAAAAGAAGCACGTAAAAAAATCGCTTATGTTGAACAACGAAATGAATTGGATCTATCTTTTCCAATTGATGTGTTAGGTATGGTCTTATTGGGGACTTATCCATCATTAAGGTTGGGACAACGTCCGGGAAAAAAAGAAAAAGAACGAGCACAGCAAGCATTAGAAAAAGTCGGTATGGCTTCGTATGGGAAGCGACAAATAAGCGAATTGTCGGGTGGACAGTTACAACGTGTTTTTATTGCCCGCGCATTGGCGCAACAAGCAGAATGGATTTTTCTTGATGAGCCATTTGTAGGGATTGATGCCGTAAGTGAGAAAAAAATTTTTTCAATATTGAAAGAATTAAAAGCAGCAGGTAAAACGATCATCATTGTTCATCACGACTTGCACAAAGTAACAGAATATTTTGATGAAGTGATTTTATTGAATCAGCAATTGATCGCTGCCGGACCTGTTGCAACTACATTTACTTCAGAAAATCTGAAGATTGCTTATGGTGAAGTGATCGGGCAATTAGTGAAAGGAGCAAAAGAAAAATGATCCAATCGTTTATTGAAGGAATGATGAACTACCAGTTTTTACAATATGCATTGTTCACATCAATGCTCGTTGGTTTGGCTTCCGGGGTGATCGGATCTTTTATCATCTTACGAGGGATGTCGTTGATGGGAGATGCTATTTCACATGCGGTCTTACCAGGAGTAGCAATTTCCTACATGTTTGGCTTTAGTTATATTTTAGGTGCAACGGTCTTCGGCATGTTGACGGCAGGACTCATTGGTTTTGTCACCCAACGAAGTCGATTAAAAAATGATACAGCAATCGGTATCGTCTTTAGTTCATTCTTTGCATTAGGAGTCATTTTGATTTCTTTTGCCCAAAGTGCTACGGATCTGTACCATATATTATTTGGAAATGTGTTAGCGGTGAGAGAAAGCGACCTGCAGATGACGGCGATCGTTAGCGGTATTGTGTTATTGTTTGTGTTCATTTTCTATAAAGAACTCAAAATTACTTCTTTTGATCCGATGATGGCTAAAGCTTATGGGCTAAATATTACCTTGATCCACTATTTGCTCATGTTTTTCCTGACGTTAGTCGCAGTGGTTAGTTTACAGACAGTAGGGACGATCTTAGTGATTGCGATGTTGATCACACCAGCTGCTACAGCTTATCTATTAACGAATAGTTTAGTGAAAATGATTGCTATCTCATCAACAGTTGGTGTATTAAGTGCAATCTTAGGGGTATTTTTTAGTTATAGCTATAACTGGCCTTCCGGTGCAACCATCGTTTTAGCTTGCGCGCTATTCTTTCTGTTGGCATTTTGCTTTTCACCTTCTAAGGGAATCTTTTTTGCTCATAAACGGGTCATAAAAAGCGAGTAAAAAGAATGATCATGTAAAACAAATCATTTGAAAAAAGGAGTAATGAGATGAAAACCAATAACTATCGGATTTTTTGGGTAATGTTCGCAAGTTTCTTTTTGTTAGTGGGCTGTGGCAGTCAAGAAAAGCAGGAAGCTAATAAAGAAACGACTAAAGAAACATTGAATGTTGTAGCAACCAACTCTATCTTAGCGGATATGGCAAAAGAAGTAGGAAAGGAACATGTAGCTGTTCATAGTATCGTGCCTGTAGGAACAGATCCTCATGAATATGAAGTGTTACCAGAAGACATCAAAAAAGCGAGTGATGCCGATGTGATTTTATATAATGGGCTAAATCTAGAAACTGGTAATGGCTGGTTTACAAATTTAATGGAAACCACACATAAAAAAGAAGAGAAAGATTATTTTGCAGTGAGTAAAAAAGTAACACCCATTTATTTATCAGGTGGGACTTCCAAGAGTAAAGCTGACCCTCATGCCTGGTTAGATTTATCGAATGGGATGAAGTATGTAGAAGAAATTACCCGTATCTTTTCAGAAAAAGATGCTGAAAATAAAGCAGTCTATGAAGAAAACGCAAAAAAATATATTGAAAAGTTGAGCGAATTGGATGAAAAAGCTAAAACAAACTTTCAAACAATTCCTGAAGATAAAAGATTATTAGTAACGAGTGAAGGAGCGTTCAAATATTTTTCCAAAGCTTATGGAATCCCAGCAAGTTATATTTGGGAAATCAATACAGAAAGTCAGGGAACTCCTGAACAAATGAAACGAATCATCAATCAAGTAAGAGACTCTGCAGTACCCGCTTTGTTTGTCGAAACAAGTGTTGATCCTAGAAGCATGGAACGTGTAGCGAAAGAAACAGGAGTAGCTATCTATGATCGATTATATACAGACTCTATCGATAAGGAAGGCAAACCAGGAGATTCTTATTATAAGATGATGGACTGGAATATCCGAACGATCCATGATGGGTTGACTCAAGAAAAATAAATGGTACAAAATAACTTTCATTCAAAAAAACTAGAAAAGAATGCGTGCTAATAGCCAGCCGAAGAGATCAAAATCAGTTCGTTAGATTTTGATTTCTTCGGCTTATTTATGCTAAAAATCAAGATTAAAAAAACAAGAAGCAGGAGGATTCATTTACCCTGATTTATGTGGAAAGGAAATCAAGCGAAGGCTCACTTATTTTGCAAGTAAAAAAATAAAAAAAACGTCTGCTTTTTGTTAGTTTCGGATACCTTTTTTTGTTGTTTTCCGTTATAGTTAAAGATAAGAAAGGAAGGTAAAGCTATGAATTTTACGCGTAAAGATAAACAACTAATCAAAGAAGAAATCCTTAAAGTGATCGAACAACAGGATAGCTCTGATAAAGATCAAGACCTTCAATTTCTTGAAACAGAAATGGCTAAATTATTCATAGCAAGTCCAAGTGAAGCGGATGTAGAAGAACGTTATCCGGGGAAATGGCTTTTTGATGAATTTCAGCCATTAGATGAACAGACTGGAATTGGTTATTTTGTCTCGATTTCTTCTGTTGGATTTATTCCAGGAGTATTAGTGAAACAAAATAATGAAATCAATATCAAGGCATGGCCAGCATTATTTTCCACAATGGGGACAGAAGGGGTCATTGAAAAAATTCAATCGGCTTATTATAAAAGTTCGTTTATTGCAAATAGTAAACTAATGAATACATTCTATAATCGTTTGGTTTTGATTGCCCGCCCAGGAGATATTCCACAAACATTTACCTACTCGCAGCAAAAGAATCTCTACGAAGAAACATTATATTCCAGAGATTTATCCACTTTTTCCGCAGTAGAACAGGTTCGATTGCATGAATTGTTGCATACTAAGCCAGTATCGCTCAACTTTTTTCAAGCGCTAGATAACCAAAGAAAATGGTTGTCTCTCAACTATTGGGAAATCTTTGCTACTAGAAAAAGATGGATGGAAGAACGAAAGATCGCAGATCAACAGATCCAATTTGTCCAACTAAAAAGAGATCGGCTTTATTACGGAATTTATAGTCGCTAGCAATTATTTGAATAGGTGGAAAAGATGACAAAAACCTTAAAAGAAGAAATCATTGAAGAAAGCAAACGTTTAGGTATTGATAAAATCGGATTTACGACGGCAGAACCCTTTGATTATTTAAAAGAGTCTTTAGAAGAACAAAAAGCCGCTGGACATACTTCGGGATTTGAACATCCAGTGATTGAAGAACGTTTATATTTAGAAAAAACTTTTGATCGCCCACAATCGATTATCGCTATTGCTTTAGCTTATCCAACCAAGATCCATGAAGAGGTCCCAAAAGATGAAAAAAGAGGACAATTTGCGCGGGCATCTTGGGGAATCGATTACCATGATATTTTACGTGACCGTCTCAATCAATTGATCACTTTTATCCAAAGCAGAGCAAGTGTCTGGCAACAAGAAGAAGCTTGGCGGTTTGCCCCACAAGTGGATACTGGAGAATTAGTAGATGTGGCTGTTGCACAAAGAGCAGGACTAGGATTTATTGGTCGAAATGGGTTGCTGATCACAGAAGAATACGGTTCATTCGTGTATCTTGGAGAAATTGTCACCAATATCGTATTTGAACCTGATGAACCAGGTGTTTTTGGCTGTGGTGATTGTACTCGTTGTGTAACAGCTTGTCCGACAAAAGCTTTGTTAGGCGATGGCAGGATGAATGCACAAAGATGTTTATCTTATCAGACCCAAACCAAAGGGCTAATGCCAAATGAGTATCGGAAAAAAATGCGAAATGTCATTTACGGGTGCGATATCTGTCAGTTAGTCTGTCCTTATAATCAAGGGAAAGATTTCCATTTCCATGAAGAAATGGAACCAAAAGTAGATGAAGTCTATCCGAAATTAAAACCAATGCTTTCTTTATCAAATAAAGAGTTTAAACAACAGTTTGGGCATTTAGCTGGTTCATGGCGAGGGAAAAAACCATTGCAAAGAAATGCTTTGATTGCTTTAGCAAACCTTGGGGATACTTCGGCTTTACCTGAGATCGAAAGCTGTTTAAGTGATGTTCGACCGGTTATTCGAGCAACCGCTGCTTGGTCGATTGGGCGTTTAGGTAGAAAAGAACCAGAAAAATGGTTGGAAACTTTAGAGCAAATGAAACAACGCGAAGAAGACCAAGAAGTGATCACAGAAATTATAGAAGCGCAAGAAATGTTAGCCAAGAAAACGAAGCGAAAAAAGAGGACATGAAAGAAGCGGTCAGCTCCGAGCGAATAAGAGAAAATTTTATGTACAAGATTCCTTTCACTTCTATTAATAAGAAAAAAATAGAGTATTATGCTAAAACAAGCGTAGTACGACAAAGAGACTAGGACAGTTAGTTTGTTCTAGTCTTTTTATTGATTGAAGTAAAATAATGGATCATAACTAAATAATAAAAAGAATCTGTATTAGAAAATTTCAATACTTAGAGTAGTATAATCCACTGAATGTTCGACTCGTTTGTAATTGAAGCAGTTCAAAAAATAGAATACTATCGGTTTTTTTAGCAAAAAATCTAGAAATACCAGAAATTTCAAAAATATTAAAAAACTTATCCTAAAATTTTTTAGTAAAGGTTGTAATAATTACTCAATTTTTTGTCGTTTTGACACATAATTACTAAAAAAAAGGATAAATTAAATAAAAAAATCAAAAAAGTTAAAAAAAAATACTAGAAATATTACAAAATATAAGATTTTCTAAACTTTATAAGAAAATGTTAAAAACGGTTTCTTTCTTATGAGATAAGGGTTCTAGGACTTTAGTCGTACTTTTTTGTCCAGAGTTATGTTACAAATGTTAAAAATTAGGATATTTTGTCATTAAATGTCATATTTCTTTTACCTATGAAATATTTCTAGATGATAAAGTTAATGACGTTGATAAATACATGGAAAAAAAAGGAGATAAACATGAATTCAATTAAGAAGATCGTTTTAGGAACAACTTTTGCTGCTGGTGCAACTGCAATGTTTGTAGGAACAACTGCTCATGCTGACGAAGTCTATACAATTAAATCAGGTGATTCACTATCAAAAATCTCACAAAAATTTGTTGGAGATAACTCATTGATCGATGCAATCGCTGAAAAAAATGGTATCAAAGACATCAACCGCATCTACGTTGGCGAAGAATTAACGATCCCGACTTCAAGTGATGCTTCAGCAAAAACAGTCGAAGCACCAAAAACAACTGAAACAGTAACGGAAGAACATACATATGTTGCTCCAGTTAAAACAGTTGAAGTAACACCTGCTGCTCCAGCTGCTCAAACAGCAACAGCTCCAAGCAATTCAAGTTCTGCAAAAGAATGGATTGCGAATAAAGAATCAGGCGGTTCTTACACAGCAACTAACGGCCGTTACATCGGACGTTACCAATTAGATGCATCATACTTAAATGGTGACTATTCTGCTGCAAACCAAGAACGCGTAGCTGATCAATATGTATCATCACGTTATGGCTCATGGGATGCTGCTCAAGCATTCTGGTTAGCAAACGGCTGGTACTAAGTCGATTATTGAATACTAATAAAAAGACAAAACCAAGAAATCGTGTCATTCGATTTCTTGGTTTTTTTGCTGTTTAGGGATGAGACAGTAATGACGAAAAATAAAGATGAATGAAATAGTTATCTCTTTGTTCATCTTAGGTTTTCTTGATGTAGTTATGGAGATCTTTTTGATAGTCCGTTCCATGCCACGTACCAGTGTTTATAAATTCAGCTAAGAGATAACCGATATAAGGACCAGTCGTCAAACCAGAAGAACCGAGTCCACTTGCGACGATCAGATTTGGTTCATCGAATAAAGGACCAAAAAACGGAGCAAAATCAGACGTATATGCCCTCGTTCCTACTTGTAACTGATAAGGCTGTGAAAGTAATTTTTCTGGTTGTACAAAAAAAGCTTTTGTCTGTTCAGTCAACTGTAAAAATGCTTCATTAGTAGGAGTCAGATCCCATCCTTTCTCATTTTCATGTGTAGCGCCCAATAAGATTTTTCCGTCATTGAAGGGAATGAGGTCTGCTTCTCCATCTAGCATGGCAACAGGCCATTTTTGGCTTTGTAGCTGATGAGTAGTAAAAGCGATCAACTGCCCTTTTTGAGGACGAAGATCGACCTGATAGCCTAATGGCTCCAATAAAGGCTTCAAGGAAGGACCAGGAGTCAAAATGACCCGGTCAAACGGTTCTTCACCAAATTCTCCGAGGATCAGCCAACCATCACTCCTTTTTTGTAGGCGAATCTTATCGTTTATTACTGTTACACCAGCCCTTTTCAAGCGTGCAGTTAAATAATGAAGGTAAGCTTTTCCGTCTAAACGGCCACCACCAGTGATGAATAAAGAGGGGGTCGGTTTTAATAAAGGAAGTAAATCAGCTGTTTGATCCGCTTTTAATAAATGGATTTCTCCGATCTCAGGTGCCTCTTTTTTTCGTTCTTCTGCAAGATCAAGTAATTCTGCTAATTGTTCTTTTTGTCGAAGCAAGAGTGTACCGGAACGAGCATAAATGGTCGGATCAAGTGCGAAATCTTGCACTAATTTTGGGAAAAATGCCGCACCGTCTTTGGCTAAACGATACCATGTTTTATTTCTTCTTTTGGATAACCATGGAGAAATGATTCCCGCACTTGCTTTGGTTGCCTGACCGATTCCATGGTCAAATAAGGTGATGCTGTATTTTGTGGTATCTACATAATTGGCTAATGTCATACCGATGATTCCACCACCGATAATGGCGATTTTTTCCATGTTTGATTCCTCCTTTACTTACAAATTGTATTTTTGCACAAAAAAACGGCAGTTGCAAACGACTGCCGTTTCAATCAATCATGAATGTTTTGTAGTTAAACTATAACGAATAAATAAGATAAAGCTGATAACTAATAGAAGAAGTAATACACCTAAAGCAACTTGTGAACCGAATGTCGTGGCGACTTTATAGCTCAAATCAGCATGCGCTTGAATAAGGTTGATAATGATTGCCACTAATGAAGTAGCAACGGCACCAGAAAATTGTTGTAAGGTATTAAAAACAGCATTGCCATCACTTTGATAGTCATCCGTTAAAGCATTCATCCCAGTGGTCATCATATTGCTATAAGACAAACCAATCCCTATCATATAGATCACGTGGCAAGTAATCAACAATAGCAATGAAACATGTCCTAGAAGAAAGACTAGTGCGGACCAACCAACAAGAGCAAGGAGTAATCCGGCAAAAATCGGTTTTTTGGGACCGTGTTGATCAAGCAGTTTTCCAGAAAACGGCGATAATACAGCGCCAATCGTAGCTCCTGGCAGCATGGCGATTCCAGCGATGAAAGGACTGTTTCCTTGAACAATCTGAACAAAATTTGGTAAGACAAAAGAAACGCCTAGCAATAAGAACTGGTAGATTAAAAAGCTAAATAAGAACAAGCGAAATGTTTTATTGGAAAAAATGGTTAGTTGGATCAATGGATAATCGGCTTTTTTTGTTCGTTGATAAAACAGAATTCCACCAATAATTGCTATAAGTAATGCAAACCAACTAAGTGGTTGTCCGAGCATACTCAAAAACGTTAAGCTGCCGCTAAATAATAAACACAAACTAAATACACTCAACACATCCAAACGCCCACTTTTTTGAACGGGCATTGAAGGAATAGCAACTAAGCCGATGCCAAGAGAAAGAATCAAAATAGGAATCAAGAAAAGAAAGATATGATTCCAAGTGAAATTTGAAGTTAAGATTCCCCCATATGTTGGCCCGATAGCCGGAGCAATTGCTGTGGTCAGTGTTCCCACCCCCATCATCGCTCCGCGGCGGTTCATAGGCGCAAAGGTCAAAATAATATGGAACATTAGTGGTAAAGCAATCCCGGTAGCTGCCCCTTGTAAAAGCCGACCAAGTAATAAAATGAAGAAAGTCGGAGAAAAGAAGTCAACAATGATTCCTGCTAAAAAAAGCAGGTTTGAAAGTAAAAAGAGACTTCTAAGGCTGAAATTTCGTGTTAAATAAGTTGATAATGGCACGATGATCGAGATCATCAGCAGGTAAATCGTTGTCACCCATTGAACTTGTGCAGTCGTTAATTGAAACTGGTTGATCAACGTTGGAAATGTGACGTTCATTGCTGTTTCGATCAACACTCCCGCAAAAGACATCATGCCGGTTGCGATGACTGCAGGTACTAAGAGTAATTGTTTTTGTTTTGTCATATCCTCACCTCAAAAAATTTCGTAAAAAAAGAGAGTGATTTCTATTATAAAAATAGAAACCGCCTCTCTCTCGACACGTAATATACGTGTTATCTGTACGATTTATTTCCATCGCTTATTCTAGCATAGAGGTAAAAAAAGTGTCAACCAGGTTAGCCAAGTCTTTTGAAAAGAGTTATGATAGTAGAGAATAAATCATCGCAGGAGGAAAAAATGGCTACGATTGATTGGAAAAAAACGGAACCAGGTTATAGTAGTAAAAAAAAGCCACAGATCTTAACGTTATCCCCACAGAATTTTTTTAGCATAAAAGGAGTAGGGGATCCAAATGAAGACGATTTTCAGCGACGAGTGGCAGCTTTATATGCTGTTAGTTATGTGATCCGAATGGCCCCAAAGAAAAATTGGCAGATTCCTAACTATCTTCCCTACACTGTTTATCCATTAGAAGGACATTGGGGATTACAAGAAGCTTATTTGCAAGAAAAAGTAATGAAGAAGAGTCATTTTGCTTATCAGATCATGATCAAACAACCTGAATTTGTGACGAAAGAAGTTGCACATGAGGCTCTACTACGTGTAGCGGACAAAATTCCCAATGATTTGTTCGACCAAGTAGTATTTAGTAGCATGGATGAAGGATTAGTCGCTCAGATGCTTCATGTGGGACCATATGAGGATGAGCCACAAACCTTTGAAAAATTAACAACGTTTATCGAAGAGCAGGGGTATCAACGGATAGCTAAAGAACATAAAGAAATTTATTTAGGGGATCCGCGCAGAGCCAACCCAGAAAAACTGAGAACGATTTTGCGTGTCAAGATTGCGCCAAAAAATCAACTAAAAAAATAAAAGTAAAAAATACCAAAAAAAGCAGAAAAACGATTATTTTTTTGCTATAATCAAAGACAAGAGGTGTCCGCTATGAAAAAAATCCAACGACAAGCATTGATTCGTCAGATCATCACAGAAAAACCAATCAGCACACAAGAAGAACTATTGCTTTGTCTTCAAGACGCAGGGGTGACAGCCACTCAAGCAACTATTTCGCGTGATATCCGTGAGCTGAAGTTAGTGAAGTCTACGGATGAAAATAAGCAAGTTCGTTACAATCTATTCAGTCAGCCTGCTGAAACGTTACATGAAGAACGACTACAAGCAGCTGTTAAAAGAGAAGTCTTGAAAATACAAGTTGTTCAATTTATGATCGTGGTGCTAACAGAAAAAGATGGGGCGGATGTCGTAACCAATTGGTTAGATGAAGTCGCTTATCCAGAAGTTGTTGCAACGATTGCTGGAGTGGATACATTCATTGTGATTTGCCGTTCGGAAGAAGAAGCACAAGATTTTGCAGAAAAATTAGAAAGAATGAGGGAATAAAAGAAGGGAGAATGATTTATGTCTTTGTTGAAAGCGCTACAAAACGGATCTGATATTCGAGGGATTGCCATGACGACGGAAACACATTCAGCTAATTTGACACCAGCTGAAATCCAAAAAATAAGTTGTGGCTTGGTTAATTGGTTAAAAAGGGATCATCCACGCAAATATCAAGAAGGTAAATTAACGGTAGGAGTGGGGCGGGATAGTCGAATCAGTGGTCCAACGTTAGAAAAAGCGCTGATTGACGGATTAATCGAACAAGGCATAAATGTTCTTGATTTTGAGTTAGCTACGACACCGGCGATGTTTATGGCTACTCAGTTTTCTCAATTCCATTGTGATGCAAGTGTGATGCTAACAGCTAGTCATTTGCCGTTTTACTTTAACGGCATGAAGTTTTTTACAGCTAATGGCGGCGCAGAAAAAGAAGATATCGCATTTATTTTATCAGAAACAACACCAAATAAAACCAATCATAAGGGGACAGTCCAAAAAGCTGATCTGTTAACACCTTATGCAGAAGACTTAGTTCAAAAAATCAAAAGTGGTATTAGAAAGAAAGGAATGTCTGACACAAAACCGTTAGCTGGCTGGCGGATCATCGTCGATGCAGGAAATGGCTCCGGTGGTTTTTTTGCTGAAAAAGTACTACAACGATTAGGGGCAGATACGACAGGTTCGCAATTTTTAGAGCCCGATGGTCATTTTCCGAACCATATCCCGAATCCAGATAATGCTGAAGCCATGGCAAGTATCAAGCAAGCTGTTTTAGAAAGTCAAGCCGATTTAGGAGTGATCTTTGATACGGATGTTGACCGTTCGGCAGTAGTCAGTGCAAGTGGTCAAGTGATCAATCGTAACAATTTGATCGCCTTATTAAGTACGATCGTGTTAAAAGAATACCCTGGAGCGACGATCGTAACTAATTCACCAACGTCTAATCACCTAGAAACGTTTATTGAAGAAAAAGGTGGCAGACAAGATCGTTACATTTCAGGTTATCGTAATGTCATCAATCGTGCAATTGCATGCAATAAAGAAGGAATCGATGTTCCATTAGCGATTGAAACAAGTGGGCATGCAGCATTCAAGGAAAATTATTTTTTAGATGATGGTGCCTATGTCATTGCAAAAATTTTGATGCTTTTGCCAGAACTGAAACAAACAGAACAAACGTTGGAAGAGATTATCCACGACTTAAAACAGCCACAAGAAGTACAAGAAATTAGGTTAAGGCTTAGTGGAGAGGATCCGAAAAAACAAGGGGCAACAATTATTCAAGGGCTAGCAAACGAATTGAACGAAGAGGGACTGGTATTTCATCCGGAAAATGAAGAAGGAATTCGTTACGATCTAAAAGAACCATATGGGAATGGCTGGTTTTTATTACGAGCAAGTTTGCATGAACCATTACTGGTGCTCCAGATCGAAAATGATGAAGTTGGAAAAAATCAACACGTTTTACAGCTACTTGCGGAACATTTAAAGAAATACTCAAATGTTGAACCACTGATAGTGGATACTAAGGAAGCGAAGGGAAATGAAAAGTAAAAATGGTTGCGAACATAGTAATTTTTTTGACTGTATTAGTTTATGGTGTTAATTTTTTAGTTTTTCTTTATCTTAGAATCAATCATATCAAAAATTGTGTAGAGAAATTAGCTATTTATTTGGGAACAAACATGACTTTATTATTTACGAGTGGTATTTTTCTCTTTTTTGGAAAAATCATTGAAGATGGCATCCTTGTTTTTGAATAAGTAACTTTCATGAGAAAATAAACTAAAATGCTCATGTTAATCAAGAAGTCATCAATCGTTGCAGTATGAATCTAGGAGCAGAATTTTTGAACAAATCGCTGGATATGCTTACACTGGTAATAGACGAAGTGTCATATCGAAAGGAGCAATACAATGAAAAAATTATACGAAACAGCGATGATCAATCATGGCGGACGAGAAGGCGAAGTAGCAGCACCAAATGGTTCAATGCAAATGAAGATCACTCCTCCAGGCATCCATGCTGAAGGAACAAATCCGGAACAACTATTTGCTGCGGGCTATGCCTCATGTTTCAATGGTGCGCTGCAACATATGATCAAAGAAGCAAATTTGACCGTAGACTCCACAGTTAAAGCACGAGTTTCCCTTTATACACTTGATGAAGGTGGTTATAAAATCGGTGTGGTCTTAGAAGTACATGTTGACGATGTGAGCGAGGAACAAGCCAAGCAATTAGCGGAAGATGCCCATGATTACTGCCCTTATTCAAAAGCGACAAGAGGAAATATTGATGTTGAGGTAGTGACAGTTTAAACGATTTTTCTATCTGAGGAAGAAGTAAGTACCTTTAGATAAGTACTTTTTTATAAAAAACAGGACCGGTAGAATTTTCTATCGGTCCTAAAAGTGATGGTGACGAGTCTCAAACTATTCTTGGCTTATAAATGCCAATAGAAGCTAAAAATGATCGACCAGCAAGCATTTCTACTGTCTTTAGTAGGACAGCAATGGCTTGCTGGTCGATCATTCTTATTTTTATTCTGTTGAGTGGTAAGGACCCAAAGGATGTTGGACATAACCACTTTTGCATGTTTTATTTTTTACTTGGCGGTGTCCCATACATTTTTGGTGTAACCCGTTGTAATTTTGGCTTATCACCTTCAACTTTTGGCTCTGCTAACCATTGGTATTCGCCTTCACCATCTAAGGCTTCGCCACTTGCCCAAGAACCTTTGCTGCTTTCATCACCTTCTGAGAAATTATAAAAGTCATAGGCGATATCTTTTCGTTCGTTTTCACGATTGAACGTACTTGGTACAAGAATGGAGCCTTCATTTTCTTCTAATTCTTTCACGGCACTTGCCCATAAGTTTTGATGATAACTATCTCTTGCAAGCAAGACTGCTAATAAGTCTTTGACGCCACGGTCATCGATCATTTCATAGATACGAGCGACTTGTAACCGTCCCTGAGATTCAGCATTTAGATTGGCACGGAAATCAGCTAACAAGTTTCCACTTGCAACGATATAACCGCCACTCCAAGGGTTGCCAACACTATCAGCAGGGCGTGGTCCTAAGCCAGCGACAATTGCATGCTGAGGATTCATACCAGAGATGATTGCGCCGATCGTAGGATCTTTTTTCATTGCTTCTTCTTGGTCTTCAACTGGCGCATCTTCTAATAATCGTGCGACCATCGTTGCTAACATTTCGACATGTCCAAGTTCTTCTGTTGCGATATCCATTAACATGTCTTTATATTTTTCTTCTCCTCGACAGCTCCAACCTTGAAACAAGTATTGCATTGCCACACTCATTTCTCCGTATTGTCCACCGATAAGCTCTTGTAAATATTTTGCGATTAACGGATTCGGACGATCTGGTTTTGCTTCAAACTGTAGTTCCTTTTGGTGTCTGAACATCAAAAATTCCTCCTAATCTTTTATTAATACATTTACATTCTGCGCTTTAAAATGAGAAAACACAAAGGAAATGCTTAGAAAAAGTACGGTGACAGATTTAATCTGATATATGAGTAGACACGCCTAATAAATTGTTATTTTCTGATTAAAATGATATCGTTATATTAAAATGTTATCGGTTGCAAATGGCGAAAGATAACCTTTTTATTAAAAAATGGAGGGATAAAATGAAAAAGTTGTTAGTTACTGGGGTGCTGGCAAGTACAGCATTATTTTTGTTGGGAGGTTGTGGTTCAAGTAGTGCAAAGTCAAACGCAGCTAGTTCATCTGAAAAAACAAGTGACGGGAAGAAAACTATTGATTTCTGGTCATTTTGGGGATCAGGAGCACGTAAAGAAGTGATCGAAGAGATCATTGACGATTACAATCAATCACAAGATAAGATCCAAGTAAATTATAAATACCAACCGTGGGGGGATATTTGGACCAAATCATTGTCAGCGATTACAGCGGGGAATGCACCAGACGTGATTGTTCAAGATATCAATTCAGTTGCTCAAAGAGCTGAAGCGCAACAGGCCACAAACTTATCTAAATATGTAGATGAAGAGACCTCAAAAGATTTTTATCCACAATTGTGGGATACAGTGGAGTACAAAGGTGATCCATATGCGATTCCGTTCAACACAGATACTCAAGTTATTTTTTATAATAAAAAATTATTTAAAGAAGCAGGAATCGCTGAAAAAGATTTACCAACTACATGGGATGAATTAGAAAAAACCGCCCATCAATTGGATAAAAAAGATAAAAAAGAATTCACACGAATTGGATTTTATCCTTTATGGAATTTAGGGGCAGATGTCTGGGCATTAAATGCAGATAATGGGACAAGCTGGTTTGATCAAGACGGCAAAATCAAAATCGATACGAAGAATAAAGTTGAAGCATTAGAGTGGATCCAAGATTGGCAAGACTATTATGGGAAAGATACGATCAATAAATTAGAGGCAGAATTTGGCTCAGGTGTTTCTGATCCATTCATCTCAGGTTTAGTCGCAATGCGTGCCCAAAATATCAATTATTATTCGAGCTTGATGGAAAATGCTCCAGAAGATTTTGATTTTGGTGTCATTCCGCTTCCAGAAAAAGAAAAAGGTTCTGGTCATTGGTCATGGGGCGGCGGCTTTGTACTCGAAGTACCTTATGGGGCAAAAGATCCAGAAGCTTCTTATGACTTTATCAAGTATCTTTCTTCACCAGAAGTTCAAGAAAAATTTGGCGAAAAGAGTTTTGATATCATGGCAAGTAAAACAGCCAATGAGAACTTAGTGAAGAATGAACAGCTAAGTGACAAGGGACGAATGATCTATCAAATGGCTGATGAGAATTTCAAAAATACGGTCATTACACCTGTCCCATTAGCAGCACCAGATTATACGACACTAGTGAACGAACAAATCGATCAAATTCTCTTAGGAACAAAAACACCAAAAGAAGGTTTAGCTGATGCTCAAAAAGCGGTGGAGAATCTAGTAAAACAAAATAACTAATCAACTGTTGACTAATTGAAAGAAAAAAGGAGGCAAGAAAATGAAGCGTTTATCAATCCGAAAGAAAAAAGAGGCAAGATGGGCCTATTTATTTATCTCGCCTTTTATTATTGGCTTTGTCGTCTTTATGTTAGGGCCCATGCTTTTTTCTGTTATCGGAAGTTTCACTGATTATAATTTGACTTCTAAAATGAATTTCATTGGATTAGCTAATTTTAGACGGATGTTTCTACACGATGATCTTTTTTGGAAATCATTATACAATACAGTGTATTTCGTCCTATTCAATGTTCCTTTAACCACAATATTTAGCGTATTTCTAGCAACGATTTTAAATCAAAAGATCAGAGGTATCAGTATTTTCCGAACGATGTTTTATTTACCTGCAGTCCTATCTGGTGTTGCTGTTTATATTTTATGGATGCAACTGCTTTCACCTTCTGCCGGGTTGATCAATACGTTTCTAGGTTGGTTCAATATTTCTGGACCAGCCTGGTTGTTTGATCCTAACTGGACAAAGCCAGCTTTGATTTTAATGAAAATCTGGAGTTCTGGCGGAGCAATGTTGCTTTATTTAGCGACTTTGCAAAACGTTCCACGCTCTTTATACGAATCAGCAGCGATTGATGGTGCTGGCGTATGGGGGAAATTTAAAAATATCACGTTGCCATTGATCACACCGATTATCTTTTACGATGTGATTACTTCAACGATTGGTTCTTTTCAAATTTTTCAAGAAGCTTATGTGATGACTAAAAATGGAACAGGTGGACCAGCTAACTCTTTACTATTTTATAATCTTCACATGTGGAATAAAGCTTTTGTCGCATTCGACATGGGGTACGCAATGGCGATGTCAATGATCCTATTTTTGATCGTGTTAGTATTGACTTTTATTAATTTGAAACTGGCACCTAGATGGGTCTATTACTCTGGAGGTGATGGCAAATGATGGAATATTTCAAAAGAACAAGTGTTAACCGCCAAACCAAAAAAATCGTTAGTTATCTCCTCATGATGGCTATCGGGATCGTATTGATCACACCATTATTGTGGATGGTATTTACTTCTTTAAAACCAATGGAAGAGATCGTACGTTATCCTCCAACTTTTTTTCCAGAAAAAATTGTTTGGCAAAACTATCTGGATACAATTACTGCTTTCCCCTTCTGGCGTTATGCAAGGAATACTTTATTGATCACAGTCTTAGTGGTATTTGGCAATGTTCTCTCGAATTCCTTCATTGCTTATGGGTTTGCGAAATTAGATTTTCCAGGAAAAAAGCTAATGTTTGCTTTAGTCCTTTCTACGATGATGATTCCAGGTTTTGTGACCATGATCCCCCAATATGTTCTATTCTCAAAAATAGGCTGGGTAGGAACTTATTTACCATTGATCGTTCCATCATTTTTCGGCAATGCATTTAATATATTTTTGATGCGTCAATTTTATTTATCCATCAATGATGAATTAATTGAAGCGGCAGAAATCGATGGAGCAAATCATTTCTATATTTGGAGCCGTCTGATGCTGCCGCTGACTAAACCAGCGTTAATCACGATTGCGATCAATTCATTCAATGCGGCTTGGAACGATTTTTTAGGGCCGTTATTATACATCCAAGATCAAGAGAAGTATACTTTACAGATTGGGTTGCAAGTTTTCCAAAATCAGGCGACGACTCAATGGAATTATTTGATGGCAGGAGCCACACTTGTTTTGATCCCAACGATTTTGATGTTCTTCTTTGCGCAACGTTACTTTATTGAAGGAATGGATTTGACAGGAGGGTCAAAAGGCTAAATGAATAAAATTCATAGTGAAAAAATCAATCAGCATTTTTTGACAGTCATTGAATGGATTCCGTCATTGCTTATTTTGCAATTCTTATGGCTATTAACTAGCTTACCGCTGTTGACAATTGGCAGTGCTAGTCGTACGGTTATGTCTACCATTTATCACTACCACAAAAACGAAGAGAAAAAGATCCATACGTTGTTTTGGCAAGAACTTCGTCATAATTTTTTGACCTATCGTAAGCAAGACCTCATAGTCAGTTTCTATTTATTGCTTTTACTAATTGATAGTCGTATTTTTCTTTACTGGGGCGGAGCATGGGGATTGATATTGATGTATGCTTCGTTAAGTGTCCTTTTTTTAAGTATCGTGATGGTTAGCTACCGTATGTTGCTCCAACTAGAGAGAGCAAACGAAGTCCCTCTTTTTACTGCTTTTATTTTATTTTTTTATCAATGGAAAAACGCTCTCTTACATTTAGGGGGAACCCTGCTACTACTGCTTTTTTTATTCTTCCTGGGACCTATTTATGTGGTTTTAGTCGGAGGAAGTTCATTGCTTTATTTACAAACTTTTTTGTTTTTTGGACGGAAAGAAATAAAGAGCCCTTCAAAAGTTTAAGAATAGTCAAAAAATTTGCGATGAAAGAATCAACTACCTGACTAAATATTGAGGAATAAACCCATCGTTTCAGATGTAAGGCGTACGGAGAGAGAAATAGTTGAAAATATGGTTACTTGTCACGTTCGGCCTTCTTTGTTATGGTTATAGCAAGAAAGAAGTAGGAGGACAACAAGATGGCAAAAATTATGGTTGTAGAAGATGAAGAAATCATCCGCCAACTCATCATGGAAGAACTGGAAAAGTGGCAGTTTGAAACGTTCGGTACCTCTGATTTTAATCAAGTATTTGCAGACTTTGAAAAAGAAGAACCTCAACTTGTTTTATTAGATATCAATCTTCCGGTCTTTGATGGCTACTACTGGTGTCAAAAAATTCGAGAAGTCTCCAAAGTGCCGATTATTTTCATCTCCAGTCGAAATACCAATATGGATATGATCATGGCGATGAATATGGGCGCAGATGATTTTGTCACCAAGCCTTTTCAAATTGATGTGCTGATTGCCAAAATCAATGCTTTATTGCGACGTTCATACAATTATGGGGAACTGTCGAGTGAAGTCATGAGTCATAATGGGATCACGTTGAATGTTGATAATGGGAGTATGGAAATCAACGGTGAAATCATCGATTTAAGTAAGAACGAATACCGATTATTATTTATCTTGATGAAGCAACATGGGAAAATCCTTAGCAGAGAAAAGTTATTGAGAGCATTATGGGATGATGAGCGGTTTGTTGATGACAATACATTGACAGTCAATATCAATCGTTTACGTCGGAAAATCGAACAAGCAGGGATCAAAGGATATATCGAAACAAAAGTCGGGCAGGGCTATATTGTTCCCTGAAAGGATGAAAATAAATAATGAATTTCTTTAAATACTTAAAGGATCAATGGTCGTTGCTCTTAGGCTGGCTCTTTTTTGTCTTGCTAACGATTTTTGTCATGTGGTTAGCACCTAATATTTTAGTCGACTGGACGATGGTTGGCTATCTGGCGCTTATTCAAGCCGTATTTTTGTTTTTTTATTTACTTGTCCGTTATTTAAGTAAACGTCATTGGTGGGAAAAACTTGCCGATCTCAAACAAATATCTCCGCTACAAAGTTATTTGAGTGGCGGTCATACAGAAGAAGAAAAATTAGTCGAAGATTATATCAATCAATTGATCCGTGAGCACCAAGAAGTCATGCAAGAGGCGATTAGTAACCAACAGGATCAAAAAGATTACATTGATTCGTGGGTCCATGAAATCAAGGTGCCTTTAGCAGCCTCTGAACTCTTGGTGCGTTCGATTGAATTTGATATTGATGATCAAAAATATACCCTATTAGAAAACGAACTAGCCAAAATCGATGAATATGTAGAACAAGTTCTTTATTATGCACGGTTGGATAGTTTTTCGAGAGATTATTTAATCCAAGAGTATGAATTAAAAAGCATCATTCAGCCAGTGATCCGCAGTCAGGCGAATTACTTTATTCAAAAAAATCTTCGGTATGAGATTATTGGAGAAGATCAAAGAGTTTTAACAGATGCCAAGTGGGTAGCTTTTATATTCAAACAAATTTTGAGCAATGCGATTAAATATACACCTGACCATCGAGAAATCATCATTTCGATCGAAAAGAACCAACAAGGGATCTCTTTAGCCATCAAAGACTCGGGCATCGGTATTCCTAAAGAAGACTTGTCGCGGATTTTTGACAAAGGATTCACAGGTTCTAATGGACGATTGAGTAAAACACATTCTACTGGTTTAGGGCTTTATTTGGCTAAATCCTTAGCTGAAAAACTTGGGATCCAACTACTTGCTGAATCAATTGTAGGAGAGGGAACAACGATGACCCTGTTTTTCCCAATCTTAAATTTCTATAATGAGAAACGTTAGAAAATAGTTAGAATCGAAAAAAACTTCTTGTGTTGTGAACGTTTTCGCTGATAAGTTTCATATCATGTGAAATAAAAGGAGATTAGTTATGGAAATTTTAATAGCATTAATCCCTATGGTAGCATGGGGAAGTATTGGTTTAGTAAGCGGGAAAATTGGTGGCGATGCCAATCAACAGACATTAGGGATGACGATTGGTGCATTTATCTTTTCATTAGTTGTCTTTTTCATCGTTAGCCCAACAATCACACCATGGATTTTCTTGATTGGATTCCTCTCTGGGTTAGCTTGGAGTGTTGGTCAAAACGGACAGTTCCATGGAATGAAATTTATGGGCGTTTCTGTTGGTTTGCCTTTATCGACTGGTTTTCAATTAATTTTGAATACGATTGCGGGAGCCGTTTTCTTTCATGAATGGACACAAACGAAAGATTATGTATACGGTATCCTAGCTTTAGCACTTCTTGTTAGCGGTGCCTATTTAACAGCTCGCCAAGATGATGAAGGAAAAGTTGATACTGACAATAAAATGCTTGATTTTGGTAAAGGGTTTAGAGCATTGATCTATTCAACGATTGGTTATGGTGTTTATACGATCATTGTGAACTGGGCTAACTTGGATGCGATGTCAATCATCTTACCTCAAAGTATCGGAATGATCTTAGGTGCAAGTTTCTTTGCCTTTCGTAAAGTTAAAGTGGATCAATTTGTTTGGAAGAACATGATTTGTGGTTTGCTATGGGGAATTGGGAACGTGTGCATGCTCTTAACTGTTAAATCACTTGGTTTAGCTGTTGGATTTTCATTATCACAGATGGGGATTATCATCTCAACTTTAGGTGGTATTTTCATTTTGGGAGAAAAGAAAACGAAAAAAGAACTTGTTTACGTTATTGTCGGTTGCCTTTTAGTCATTTTAGGTGGTATCATTTTAGGGTATATGAAAACGGCTTAATGGCCGTTTTCCAACCTAAAATAGGGAGGTACTGCCATGGATTTGTTTCGTAAGAAAGAAATCAATCTCAACCACACAAGTGGGATGAAGAAAGATCTGAAAACGTCCGATTTAATTATGCTTGGAATTGGCGCAATTATCGGCACAGGAATATTTGTAGTGACAGGGGTTGCGGCCAATCAAAATGCGGGTCCAGCACTGTCACTTTCATTCGTTTTAGCTGCAATCGTTGTCATTTTATCGGGGTTAAGCTTTGCTGAGTTTGCCTCACGTGTGCCAGTCATTGGTGGCCCGTATGCGTATCTTTATGTTGTTTTTGGTGAATTTGCCGCCTGGTTAACAGGTTGGTTGTTGATTGGCGAATTTCTATTAGCAGTTTCGTCGGTTGCTTCCGGCTGGTCTGGTTATGTTCAAGGGTTCTTGGAAGGATTTGGAGTCCATTTACCACAAGCCTTGACCAGTGGTTATAATCCTGACAATGGCACCTATGTCGATTTGATCGCAGTGTTCGTTGTCATATTTGTGACATACATCGTTTCTTTAGAAGCCAAAAAAGCATTAAGATTGAATAATATCATGGTTTTTGTGAAATTCGGTATTATTGCATTATTTATCGTTGTAGGGATTTTCTTTGTAAAACCTGAAAACTGGCAACCATTTACACCATTTGGTTTTTCAGGCGTTTTAGATGGAGCAGCTCTAGTCTTCTTCGCTTTCTTGGGATTTGATTCAGTTGCAATGGCAGCCGAAGAAGTGAAAGAGCCACAAAAAGACGTTCCTCGAGGGATCATTGGTTCGATCTTGATTGCCACAGCTTTATACATCGTAGTTACCTTGATTTTAACGGGGATTGTTCCGTTTACTGAATTAGGGGTCAGTGACCCAGTTGCCTTTGCGATGCGTTACGTTGGTCATGGAACAATCGGAGCTGTGATTGCAGTCGGTGCCATTTTGACGCTCTTGACCGTAACGATTTCTATGATGTATTCGCTAGCTCGGTTATTGTTTGCTGTAAGTAAAGACGGTCTTTTACCTAAATTTATGACAGAGATCGATGAAAAGCATCGGACGCCTAGAAAGGCGACTTTTGTAGCTGGGGTAGCGGCTTTATTTTTCGCTGGTTTCTTCCCATTGAATATTCTCGCTGAACTAACAAACATCATGGCGTTGACCTATTTGATGTTAGTCAGCTTAGGATTACTTAAACTAAGAAAAATGTTTGGTAAACCAAAAGCCGGTGAATTTAAAGTGCCATTTGTACCGATATTACCGATCATATCTATCGGTACATGCTTGGTATTGATGCTTCGTTTACAACCAGTCACATGGATCGTCTTTGGTATCGTGATGGCGATTGGATTAGTGATTTACTTTGGTTATGGGTACCAACATAGTAAAATGAATCAACAAAATTGATGATTCGTTCTTTCTAAACGACCTAGGTTTAGAACCTATAGCGTAATTTGATAAGACGAGTGTAAGACATCTTGAGTCCTTCGATGAATTGGTTAGCCAAATTCATTTTGAAGGATTTCGGGGTGTCTTTTCTATCCTTTTAAAGCATAAAAAAGATGTTGGCGAATTTCACCAACATCAAAAAGTATAGAGCCTTTTTTGAATGATCCATGCAAAATAGTCTTATTGTGTTAAATCGAGTAATTTTTGTTTCAAGTCGTCTTCCATATGACCAAGTTCGACTTCTGCATGACGACGTTTTTCTTTCCCTTCTTTTTGGATGCGTAATGTTTCTTGGATTGTTTCGATCAAATCATTTTGAGTTGTTTGTAAGGTTTCAATATCAACGATCCCACGTTCATTTTCTTTTGCTGTTTCAATAGCAGAGATTTTCAACATTTCTGAATTTTTCTTCAATAGGTCATTGGTTGTTTCAGAAACTTGACGTTGGGCGGTTACCGCATCTTTTTGGCGAAGTAACGTCAAGGCGATCACTACTTGGTTTTTCCATAGAGGGATCGCTGTTGCGATTGATGCTTGGATTTTTTCTGCTAACGCTTGGTTAGTATTTTGGATTAAACGGATCTGTGGTGCTTGCTGGATAGTGATCTGTCTTGCCAAACGTAAATCATGTGTTCGTTTGTCTAAACGATCTAGAAATTGAGTATAATCATTTGCGATTTGAACATCCATTTGATCGCCTGTTTCTTCGGCTTTTTTCATTGCTTTAGGAATGATCGTTGTTTGAAGTTCTTCCATCTTCAATTCGCCAGCTGCGATATAAATATTCAGTGCATCAAAATAATCTTTGTTTTTTTGATAGAGTTGTTCGAGCATCAAATTATCTTTTAAAAGCCCGTCTTTTTCTTTTTCTAGCTTAACAGAGATTTTATCGATTTGGGCACCGATCTTTTGATATTTTGCAGTCACTTCATAGATCGATTGTTTTACTTTGCCAAACATCCGTTGAAAAATATTGCCTTCGCCAGCTCGTAATTCATCAGGATTTGCTTCTTGCAGACGATACATCAATTCAGTCAATGAATCTCCGACAGGACCAATATCTTGTGCCTGTACATGATTTAACATGGATTGTGAAAATTCACTTAACTTCGTTTGAGCAGCAGAACCGTAGCTGATCACCGACTGTGCATCTGAAACATCGATTTTAGCTGCTAGCTCTTTGGCTTGCTCTTGTCGTTCAGCAGGTAGTTTATCAATCAAGCGTGCAGCGGTTTGTTGTTCTTGCAAAGCATTGATTTCTGACTGTTGTGTTTGGGTTAATTTATCTGTTGGGGTAGAGAACGGATTATTTAACAGATCATCTAACGTGTCATTTACAGGTGTTACCTCTTTAGGTTTATTATCCATTTAAAACTCCTCCTCGTGGTTCAATGTGATGCGATAGGTTCAATGTTATCATTTTTGTAAAAAAACAGTTGTTCATCTTATTCATCTATTATAAAGGATAAACAAAAGAAAGGATAAGCAAAAGGAGTGTCTAAGAAACAAAACACTCCTTTATGATTCTATTAACCGATCATTGAGATTGATTGTTATCATCAGATAGATTCTCTCGTTTTAAGCTTTGTTTCGCAACTGATATTTCTACATCTAGATCATCTAAATCTTCAGAGACAAATTGTTGATAGTCTTGAGCAATCAGATGTGCTAGTTGATCAATGATTTGTGAACTTTCTTCGAGCTTTTCATAAGTCTGTTTGTTTTTGATTTCATGGTCATTGATCTCAATATATTTATTGGTCAAATCGACTAAGTTTGGTAAGTGAGTATAAAGAAATTGACTTGCTTCGTGTAATCGGTTGGGCTCTTTCACCAATGCTTTGAAGAGTGCTTTGGCCGCCTTCACTGTATCGTGACGAAGATCGACAGCTTTTAGTTTGGCTGTTTGTTGCATGTTTTGTTGCAATTGTTCAATTTCGACTTTCGTTTGATTCATTGTCTGTCTAAAGAAAGTAATCTCACTAGGTGTCATCCCGCTTTTTGTATAATGTGATTCAAGTTCATCAGATAAATCGGGCATTTCATTTTTTGCTGATTTTTTCTTGCCAGAGCCAAAGATTCCCCAAATCACTAAAGCTGCGCCGATAATCAAAATGACTGTTACTAAAGAAAAGTGACCTTGACGAATCAAAAGAAACACCAACAATAGACCTAAGATCCATCGCCAATTTAATTTTCGCATAATAAGCCCTCCATATATATTCCATCCATTTTAAGTAATGAAGCGTTGTTCTCATTTCCACCCTTATTTTAGCACACTCAACCTAAGAAAGAGTATGGGACTAAAGGAGGATTTTGTAGATTTAGAGAATTTCTAAGGTTTAGTTATGGTAAACTAAAAGAAAACTCTAGAAAAATTGAAAAGTAAACGAAAAGCGGGTATTATTACAAAGAAAGTGGGAGAAAGATGCTTGAATATGAGCAATTTGAAGAAAAAACGATCGAACGAAAAGAAATCTATCACGGAGCAATCATCGATGTTGCAGTAGATGACGTCCGCCTGCCAGATGGAAAACTTGCCAAACGTGAATTAGTGTTTCATCCGGGTGGTGTAGGGATTATCGCATTTGATGATCAGGATCGTTTATTATTAGTGAAACAGTTTCGGAAACCATTAGAAAAAGTGATTTTGGAGATCCCTGCTGGGAAAATCGATCCAGAAGAAAGCCAAACACCGGAACGTACCGCTGCAAGAGAACTGGAAGAAGAGACTGGGTATCGGGCAGGAAAGCTCAAACATGTTTCATCTATGTATCTTTCACCAGGATTTGCAAATGAGATCATGCATATTTATCATGCGATTGATTTACAGAAAGTAGAGAATCCGTTGGCTCAAGATGAAGATGAGGTGCTTGAATTATATGCACTGACTTTCGCAGAAGCTAAACAAGCAATAGATGATCAACTGATCTGTGATGCGAAAACCATGTATGCGATCCAATATTGGGAGCTATTGATTAAAGGAAAGTAGAGGGATCGGCTGATGGCCAAAGGACCGCTGATTACGAGAAGTGAATTACGTAAACGACAGCAGGCGCAAGCCCAAGAGTCATTAAAACGGCAAAGAAAAGAAGAGGCTGCTTATCAGCAAGAAGAAAAGAAAATTGCTAGTTTTTATCGAAAGGAACAAAAACGGAACAAACCTATCACAAAAACAAGAATCGGTGAACGTGAAAAAACGACGAAGTGGAATTCATTTTTGATGAAATCCTTGATTATTGTTATTCTATTATTGTGTGTCGTATTTTTTGCGGTCGCATTTATTTAGAAAGAAGGAAAAAGCTATGAAAATCGGTATTATCGGTGCAATGGAAGAAGAAATCAAAATTTTAAGAGAAACGCTAAGTGAACCCTTGTCATGGGAACGAGCAGGAGCATTGTTCATTTCAGGATCTTTAGGAAGACATGAAGTAATTGTGGTTCGTTCAGGGATCGGTAAAGTTTTGGCATCAGTCACTACTAGTTTGTTGATCCAACAATATGGTGTAAATATGGTCATCAATACAGGTTCAGCGGGTGGTATCGGACAAGGGCTACAAGTAGGCGATATCGTAATCTCAGATAAAGTAGCTTATTTCGATGCAGATGCAACCGGATTTGGCTATAAGCCAGGACAAATACCAGGGATGCCACTTTATTATGAAGCAAGTACGTATCTTCGCACAGAGATGGCAAGAGCAGCCAAAGCGATAGATCTGAATGTGAAAGAAGGCTTGATCGTTACTGGAGATACGTTTGTTGATTCTTCCGAAAAAGTAGAAGAGATTTTAACAAACTTTCCAGATGCGTTGGCTTGTGAAATGGAAGGAGCGGCTGTTGGACAAACGGCTCGTCAGTTCAATATTCCTTTCTTGATCGTTCGTGCGATGAGTGATACTGCTGATCATGCAGCGACACAAACCTTTGATGAGTTTATTGAAGATGCAGGGAAACGTTCTGCTGAGATGGTAATCGAATTTGTCAAACATCTTGTATAAGGAGCCCATTAATGAAAGCATTGATCTCGATTGATTACACGTATGATTTTGTGGCAGATGACGGGAAATTAACGACAGGTAAAGCTGGTCAAGTGATTGAACAAGCAGTGACGACTCACACGAAAAAGTTTATCGAAGAGGGAGACTTTGTGGTGTTTGCGATTGATGCGCATGACCCATCGGATAACTTCCATCCTGAAAATAAACTATTTCCTCCGCATAACGTGATTGGCACCAATGGTCGTGCCCTTTATGGTTCGCTACAAGCTGTTTACGAAAGAGCTCAAGAACAAGCCAATGTCTATTGGATTGATAAGCGGCATTACTCTGCTTTTAGTGGAACAGATCTAGATATTCGGCTCCGTGAGCGGGGGATCACTGAACTCTATTTGACTGGCGTATGTACGGACATTTGTGTGTTGCACACAGCTGTTGATGCATATAATTTAGGCTATCAACTGTTTATTTTTGAAGATGCTGTAGCTAGCTTTGATCCAGTCGGTCATGACTGGGCACTACGTCATTTTGAAACAGTCCTCGGGGCAACGTTGATCAAGTAAATATATAATAAGCTTGTTAATGATTTGTGGGCCTCACTGGTTCATGAAGTAACCAGATCGTTCTGTTGTACATTCTGTCGTACGATAGAGTAAGTCAATACGGAAAAATAAACCGAAGGGGGACTGGGACAAAGTTGTCTCAACCTCTTCTTCGGTTTATTTTCTTTCATAATTTTGTAAGATTTTTTAAGTCAATCAATCAGTATCCATTTTAAGTCGATGGTTCGATTCTTTTCCAATCGCTGAAATAGCGGCTTTTATTAGGAGATAAAGAGTTGGTTTGCTAGTTTGTGCTTATGAATGAGTGGCAATAACTTATAGGTAAGCAAACTAGCTACGAACACAAGTAAGATATCGCAACTTAAATCAATCAATGTCGAAACTGCTAGCACACTGTAAAGAACATTCGTTTCTTTAAGGTAAAAGAATAAAATCAAGCATTTATACAACAGACCGATTAAATAGAGATAAAGTAATCCTGAATAGTTAATGATCAGGATTTTTTTTAATGGGAACCATTTTTTACGCCAGAACAATTTTGACAGGGCGGCTTGAATCAGTGGGAAAGTTGCAAAAGATAGTAGAAAGCCAAAACTAGGTTTAAAAATATAAAAAATACCTCCGCCACTAGCGAAAATCGGTAATCCAATGAGCCCTAGGATCAAATAACTGAATGTGACAATGAGCCCGTATTTTGTTCCTAATAAAGGATAAATCAGATAAATCGTTATAATTTGTAAAGATAAATAATCGAATAGTGGTAACGGAATCACTAGTTTTGCTGTGATGATCAATAATGCCATCATCATCGCCATCATGGTGATATCTCGCCTATTTGTATACATTTAAATGCCACTCCTTACTAAGTTCTCTTTTTTTTGTTCTCGATTTTAACCAATGAGTTAAATCCTCTAAATAGGGTAATTTGCCAATTTGTGTGATTCCTGTCTTATCTGTGATCCATTGGCTTAAATCTTCTAGGTCATTCTTTTTATTTGCTTTACTTGAATTAAAAATCAGACCTGCTATTGGAATGCTTTCGCTTTGTAATAAACTAGTCGTTAGCAACGTATGATTGATTGCACCTAAATAATTATCCGAAACGAGAATAACCGGTAATTGCAAAAGTTTGATCATGTCTAACATGGTTTGCGAGTCATTAATGGGAGAAAGCAGACCACCTGCTAATTCAAAAATCGTGGGTCGATTTTTTTTCAAGACAACATTTGCTTTTTCCTTCAAGACAAGTAGATCGATCCATTGTTGTTCTTTTCTGCTAGCGATATGTGGAGAAGCTTCTAATGACATTGAATAGAAATGAACAATATTTTGTTTCTCAATATGGCAGGCTTGATAAAAATCTGTATCAGGAAACGGTCCTGTTTGGATCGGTTTCACGAGTAACGGTTCCTGATTTGTCAGATCACGTAAATATTCATAGAGTAAGACACTGATCACTGATTTTCCACAATCGGTATGAATCCCGCAAATAATATAATTATTCTTCATCACAGACACCAGCCACAACTAAACCTAAACGATCAAGCATTTTTTGATCTTCAGAAATAGGTGCTCCTTTCTCTGTCAAATAGTTGCCTAAAAAAATAGAATCCACGATCAATAAAGCAAATGGTTGGAGTTCTCCTAAATGAAACTCTCTTCCGGCACTTACCCTAAGTTCTGTAGTAGGGAATAGTAACCTCAGCATGGTTAAGATTTTTAAACATTTCATAGGGGTTAATTCATTGTGTTCCTCAAACATTGTTCCAGCAATTGGAAGTAAAAAATTGACTGGAACGGAATAAGGCTCTTGATCTTTTAAGTCAAAAGCCAGATCGACTAATTGTTCATCTGTTTCTCCCATGCCACAAATAAAACCAGAGCAAATATTCATTTTGTGCTGACGAAGTTTGTTTAATGTTTCTAACCGATCATCATAGGAATGGGTTGTTGTGATGTTTGGGTAATTATCTCGACTAGTATTAAGATTATGATTCAACCGATCTACTCCACACGATTTTAAATAATCAATTTGTTCCTCAGTAACTAAGCCAATGGATAAACAAATCTCAATCGACATTATGCTTTTGATCGTTTGAATTGCCTCACCTAAAAGGTGGATTTCTTTTTTTGATGGGCGTGTTCCGCTTAACGCAATGCAAAACACACTGGAATGATTCTTTTTAGCAATCAACGCTTTACGAATGATTTCTTTTTTGGGTAATAATCCATATGTTTCAATCGTTGCAGAACTTTTTTTTGATTGCGCACAATAACCACAATCTTCTCTACACAAGCCGCTCTTAGCATTCAGCAATGTATTCAGACGGATGATATTTTGTGACTTGTTTGTTTTGAGCTGAAGGGCTTGTGCATAATACCCCCATAAATTAGTTTTGTCTTTTAGTATCTCCAGACATGTTGTTTTTGTTAGCGGAACACAAGGTTCGAATAGATTTTCCATAAAAACACCTCTTTACTTTCGTTAACTAATTTTATTACAAAGGTTAACGAAAATAAAGAGGTAAATGAAATGATGCAGTTTTATGACTATTTATGGTCGGAAAGGGTAGATAACAGTAGAGAACAGTGAAGGAAGATGGAAGGATTTATTTTTCTTTATTAAGTGGAGTTGGTTTGTGGGTAGTCAAAATGAGCTTGGTAGAAAAGTAAATGATAATATTAAGAGAGGTTGAGACAAAAGTGTTCAGCATCAAGAAATAAGAAGGAATTTCCGAAAATTGACAAGAAACACAAAAACTAGTTTTTGATGTTGATTGTTACCTACTTGGTGCTTCTCAAATTTTTGGTAAATTTCGGCAAATTTTCCGAAGATGCTACTTTTGTCTCACCGTGAACAAGAGGTCGTGAAAAGAGTGTTTTGACCTGAGCGCTCACCAAGTAAAAACTGCGACGAGTAATCGCAGGAGCATTAAGGATGGAAATCTCGAAACAGCTTCCCATGTTTTGAGATTTTTTGACTTATCGCCGAAGATCAGCTCTTTGAACACCGTGAATCAGAGGTCGTGAAAACATCGGGTAGCTCTGATGACAATAAGAAAGAATTTTTTGAAACAGCTCCTCATGTTTTGAAAAATTCAGGCTTATTGTTGAGGAGTTGCTTCTTGAACACCGTTTATCCGTTTTTAGAGATACTAGAAAAGACTGAGACAACTTTTGTCTCAGTCCCTCGTAAAGAGAAAAATAGTGTTCAAACAACCGCTCCTTGAAATAAGTCAATTTTTTTATATGAGAGGTTGTTTCAAAAAATTTTCTTATTGCCATTGGAGCGTTTTTTAACTGTATTACCAGATATGCACTCGTTTTTCAGGTGGAAGATACATCGCGTCTTTTTCAGTGATCGCAAATGTTTCATAAAATTCCATCAAGTTTTGGGGTTGGATATTGGCACGTAATTTAGCAGGGGCATGAACGTCGATTTGTAACAACAATTGTTGGTATTCTTTTTTTGCTTTTGTCCGCCAAATCGTCGCCCAGCTGACGAAAAAGTCTGCTAGTGAGTGATCTGCTTCGGTTTTTGCTGCTTCTAAAGCACAACTTAGACCGCCCGCATCTGCGATATTTTCTGAAACAGTAAGCTTACCATTAACAGTACCATCAGCAAATGATAAGCCATCAAATTCTTCGATCATTGCTTGGGCTTTTTCTTGGAAGTGCGCTAGATCTTCTTCCGTCCACCAGTTATTTAAATTACCATATTCATCGAATAAGGCACCATTATTATCGAAGGCATGAGAGATTTCATGGGCGATGACGGCACCGATCCCACCGTAGTTTGCTGAACTTGATTGTTCTAAACTATAAAATGGTGCTTGTAAAATAGCAGCTGGAAAAACAATGACATTTCTGAAAGGGTGGTAATAGGCGTTGACTGTATCAGCACTCATTTCCCATTCCGTCCGATCAACAGGTTGATTCCAGCGACCAAAACGTTCTTTCAATTCGATTTTGCTGAAGGCTAAAGCGTTGGAAAGCAAGGTTCCGCCTTCTTCTTGTGTCACTGTGTGGTACTTCGTATATAACGCAGGGATTTGGTCTGGATAGCCGACCTGAACTCCTAGTTTATCTAATTTGATGATCGCTTTTTTTCGAGTAGTATCGCTTAACCAGTTGTTTTTTTCTAAACGATCTTTATAGACAGAGATCATTTTTTCGATCATATGCTCAACATCTTTTTTGGCCGCTTCACCAAAGTATTTTTTGCCATAATAATCGCCAACGACTTGGTCAAATTGACCTGAAGCTAAGTAATAGGCAGCTTTTTTCTGTGGCATGGCTTCATCTGTGCCTGAGAGTGTCCGTGAGAAGATTCCGCTGATTTGTCTAAAGTCTTCTGATAGATAGCTACTCAACGAACGAATCGTTCGGACGATCATCCAGCTTTTGATCAATTGAAAATGTTCTGTGGTTAGTAGTTCGCCTAACTGTTCAAAATAAACAGGATCCGTCACGATTACTTTATCCGGTGTGGTACCAATCAATCCCACTGTCAACTTTTCCAGATCCAGTTTATCGGTATAGTGGATGAAGGTGTCAAATGACCGGGGATTGTACATTTTGCTGTAATCCGCTTTTTCTTCCGCACTTTTAACATGAGGCGCAACCAATCGATCAAATTGGATGGCTTGTTCAACGATTGCCTCTGCTTGGCTTTTTTCTTTTCCGGTTAATTCAACGAGTTGGACCATCATATCAAAGAAAACGCCTAATAGTTGCGCACCATTTGGATGTTCTGCAGTATAGTAAGTTTTGTCAGGTAGAAATAATGAAGGGGGATAGGCAAATAATGCGTTTGTTTGTGCATTTTTCATATCCGCATCGACATCTAAGCTAAACGGTAAAGGTAAACTATCCAATGTCCAAGTAGGAAATTGTTGGTTCAAGTCTTCAAAAGATTCGATTTTTTCAATTCGTTCAATTAAAGGAAGCAACGGTTTAGCAGCTAACTGGTTTCTTCGATCATAATCATTAGCTAATTGATAAAAATGAAGAAAGTGACGCATCATATCTGATTGGACTTTATCAGGTTCAGCCAGCATATGATCAATATCTGTCATCAAAAGATCATCGATACCGTCAACTAAGTCCTGGAAACCGCCAGTGGCTGGTTTATCAGCGGGGATCTTGGCTGTTTTTAGCCATTCTTCATTCACAGCTTCAAAAAAGTCTTGCTTTATAAGTTCTTTGTTCATTCGGTTATCGCTCCTTTTTATCTAATGTTCCTATTATCATATAAAAACAGCGAATAAACAAATAGAAAGAGGAAAGAAGCACTTGTTGGGGTCTTGCCGTAGGCACAGCAGAACTAGTCTATCTGATTTGTTTTTCTCCTTATTTCACTTATAATAAAAAAGACGGAGGTGATTCGTTCTTGAAAACTGTATTTGAACAATCAATCGAATGGAATCTAGATGGTATCAAGAAACGGTTAAGCGCTGTGGAACAGTTGGCGATGAAGGATGAAGAAAAGGGTTACGCTTTAATTTTTGAAGAGGGTAGTTATGTCATCCTAGATCAAAACAAACAACCAATAGAATACGGTCCTGCGAGCCACTCCTACCCAGATGCAAGAAAAGCTTATCAACTCGTACCGATGACTGAAGCAGAAGTCACCAATATTTCTCGTTGGCTTGCAGATAATCGTGAAAAAGCTTTGATTGCGCCAAAGGAAAACGGACAAGAACTTTTGGATTGTTGGGTGGGATTGCCTGAACAACGGTTTTTAAACTATAAAAATTGGCGGACACCGTCTGGCTATCTTTGTGGGACCTATGCTGCAACTGTCCTTATTGCTTATTACCAAGATTTTCAAAACGAATTGTTTTTCTCTCCAACGTTACGTGAAAAAGGAACGAAAGACCATGCGCAACTAAGTGAAGCATTACGCCAAGCGATCCAGCCGCTAGGACTTCCGACGGTTCCCGGTCAAGTCAGTCATGGTATCACGAAGTTTTTAAAACATACAGGAAATCGAGTGTCTGCTAGAAGTACGATGCTTGGTTCTTGGCAGCGAGCGACTAAACGGATTCGCCAAGGAAAACCTGTGATCTTAGGGGTGTTGAAAGTATTAGGGAGCACCTATGGCAATCATTGGGTCACTGCATATGCATATTATCAATCCTCTTCTGGAGAACGCTTTTACAAAGTTCATGACAACTGGGGCAACACGGATCAATTGATTCCTGCTAGTTGGTGTAATGGAACTGTTTCGCTGCCTTAAAAATTATTTACAGAAATTACCAGAAAAACTGGAAAAAATATGTTAAACTATCGAAGAAGAGAGAACAATAGGGAGGACAACATGAGTAAAAAGTATCAGGATGACACATTGAAAATCTTTAGCTTGAATGGAAATCGACCACTGGCAGAAAAAATTGCCAAGGTGTTTGGAACGGAGCTAGGAAAAAGTGTCGTAAAACAATTTAGTGATGGAGAGATCTCGATCAATATCGAAGAAAGTATTCGTGGGGATCATGTTTATATCGTGCAATCAACCAATCAGCCAGTTAATGATTATTATATGGAATTATTGATCATGATCGATGCGATGAAACGTGCCAGTGCAAAAACAATCAATGTTGTGTTACCTTATTACGGTTATGCCAGACAAGACCGTACAGCAAAACCACATGAACCGATCACAGCTAAATTGATTGCTAATTTGATCCAAGAAGCTGGCGCAACTCGTGTGCTGACATTGGATTTGCATACAGTTCAAGTCCAAGGATTCTTTGATATCCCTGTAGATAACTTATTCACAATGCCATTGTTTGCTCACTATTACCGAGAACTTGGTTTAACAGGTGACGATATTGTTGTCGTTTCACCAAAAAATAGTGGTGTCCAACGTGCAAGAAGTCTTTCTGAATATTTGAATAGTACATTGGCGATCGTGGATCACGCCGATGATGCAGATGAAAATAGTGGATATGTGATTGGTGATGTCCAAGGAAAAACATGTATCATGGTCGATGACATCTTGAATACTGGTGCAACGCTTGCTCGAGCTGCTAATGTTTTGAAAGAAAACGGAGCAAAAGAGGTTTATGCTTGTGCTTCACACGGCTTGTTGTCTGTTCCTGCAAAACAAATTTTAGATGATGCACCGATTAAAGATATCTGCATCACTGATTCTGTATTTACTCAAGAAGAACGTCATCCTAACAATTTAACGATTGTTACTTGTTCAGAGCTGATGGGAGAAGCGGTTAAACGAATTCATGAAAATACACCAATGAGTCCATTGTTCCGTCTAGAAGAAAAAGTATTTGATTAATCATTTTTTGTTAAGTGATGAAATAAAATTCGTTCGACAATCGTGGTAGCACGAATTGTGGAACGAATTTTTTTCTAAAAGTTGGGAAACTATCCTGGTTTAGCGATTGTTTCTTTGGTAACTTGCTTATTTTATGCTAGAATGTGCCTAGTTCTATTTGGAAGGGATGAAAGAAGTTGGAAAAAATCTATTTGGATCATGCAGCGACGACGCCCATGCATCCCTACGTCATTCAAGAAATGACCACAATGATGCAAGAAACCTTTGGGAATCCTTCGAGTATCCATGGCTTCGGCCGAATTGCCCATGAAAAGTTAGAAACAGCAAGACAACTTATTGCTGATAGTTTAAAAGTCAATGATCATGAAATTATTTTTAATAGTGGAGGGACAGAAGGCGATAATACAGCGATCCTTGAAACGGCTTTTTCACGAAAAAAAGACGGGAATCATTTGATCACTACCGCTATCGAACATCCTGCTGTCTTGAATACAATGAAATATCTGGAAACACAAGGCTTTGAAGTCACGTATTTACCAGTAGATGAAAAAGGCAATATTTCACTAACTGACTTTGATGAAGCATTAAGTGATGAAACGATTTTAGTCTCGATCATGTTTGGGAATAATGAAATCGGGAATTTGATGCCAATCAAAGAAATCGGCGAACGGTTGCGGGAACATCCTGCTTATTTTCATACCGATGCAGTTCAAGCTTATGGGAATCAGACGATTCATCCAAGGGAGTTAGGTGTGGATTTACTTAGCATCTCTGCCCATAAAATCAATGGACCAAAAGGCGTAGGATTTTTATATAAAAAAGATGGCATAAATATTCCTTCACTACTTTTAGGTGGAGAACAGGAAGAGAAGCGGCGAGCAGGTACTGAAAATCTCGCAGGTATCTGGGGAATGGCGCAAGCGGTCAAGCTTCTAACCGCTGAAGAACGTGAAGCTCGAAGTGAAAAATATGCTGGATTCCAAGAATTGATTTTGAATACCTTGAAAAAAGAAGGAATTTCTTATCAAGTCAATGGTGATTTAAACAACAAATTACCACATGTGTTAAACCTTCGATTACCTGGTGTTGCGAATGACTTACTTTTGATGAAGTTGGATCTTAATGGGATTGCGATATCTACTGGGTCAGCATGTACAGCTGGTAATATCGAACCTTCGCATGTGCTGGAGGCAATGTATGGGAAAGATACACCAATCCTTAAAGAATCCATACGAATCAGTTTTGGTTACGGCAATACCAAAGAAGAAGTCCAACGTTTTCTTGATGTATTGATCCAATCAATCTAAGTTGGAAAAAACCTAGTAAATGATGCAAGAAACTTTTATAATAAAAGTAGAAATCAATTTACCGAGGTGAAAATCATGGCATTTGAAAAAACAGCCACAGTTTTAGGAGCAAAAACAAGTTATCGTTTACATCCAGATGCAAAACGTTACACTTTGAGAGACAATGGATTTACCGAAACAAATGGCGGCAACTATCAGTTGATCCGTCCGCTAGATGCAACCCCACAAAGCAAAGAAGGGTTTAAACTAAAAATCACTGTTTCAAAGGATATCCAAACACTAAAAATGTCTATTACGACAGCTAACGGATTGAAAGCAGTCAATATTTTTAAAGACGACCGACAAAAAATGAGTCAAGATAAATTTTATTTTTTGATGGATGGTATGATCAGTCGAGGATTATTTGAAAAAGTCTAAGGAAGTCAAACGTGGCTATCATTGTTTCCAGTAAAAAAAGCAAAGAGAACAGCTAGTAAAGCTGATTTCTTTGCTTTTTTACTATCTATTGAAACGGGACAATCGCTAGAGAATAACCATTCCTCTATTCTACTTTTGTCCACTCATCTAAGGATTTACCATTTTCATCAATGATTTCTAACCAGCTGTTTGTTCCACCGAAGTAGAGTAACAGACTTGCTTCATTGACGCTTTTGACGATAATATCTTTGCTCGTTTTATTTCCTACAATGCTATCTTTATAATCATCACGTAATTTATCCCCATATTTTGCCGCATAACTGACGGAACCGTCTTTATTTAAAGGGGCTTCCGCTAATAGTATAGCCCCCTTTTTGATCAACAGTTCATTTCTACTGATCCAATAAAGTGTTGCCTGACTGTTTCTAAAATTAACGGTAAAAGGGATCTCACTAACTTCTTTCGTCCAACGATGTCTTGCTTTTGCCGGCTTTTTCTTTTGAGGACTGCTTTTTTCTAAAGAGTAACCAAATACTGCCAAGATTTTTGTGATTTCTTCGACTGGTTCCGCTAACTTTTTGACTTGTACTTGAGGGATCGTTTCTTTTGCGGAATCATCGATTTCTACTGTCAATCCCGTTGATTCTGCCTGTTCTTGAAGTAGGTAGCTTAGATGACTGGCTTCAAGATCCCAAGGAAGTTGAACCAATACGATGTGATCCCAACTTTTAGGTACCACGGTTTGACCGATTGCGATACATTGTTTGTTTTTGAAAAATAGATAAAGTGAATGATCAGGTAGAGCTGGTTTTTCTTTTGTGATAGTCATCTTCCCATGTTCATTTGGTAACGTAATCTCGATTGCTGAAGGAGTCAGAGTAGTATGAAAGCTGATAGGCATAATCAATACCTCCTGTTTTTCCTTAAGTTTACCATGATTCACACGTGCTGTCGGTTTTGACTAACTAATAATGAAGTTTGGATTCCTTTGCTTGTTCACTTTTCTTTCACAGTAACTGTAAAAGTAGAATCCGTTCTTTTGACGAGCCCTTTAAAGGTGTAAGTCAATTGATAGACACCTGGTTTGCTTGTATCGATTTTAGCACCATTCGTTGTGATGCGTCCATTTGAGTAAGGAACTGATTTCCCGTCTTCATCTGTCGCACTCACAAAAGCATCTTGTTTATTCCATTTTTCGCCTACAAATACGACATTATCTTTTGTAACGATAGAAGACAAGTCTTCTTTAATCGTGATTTGCTGTCGGGTACTGTATTTCCAATTATTTGTTGCATCATAATAAGCGATTCTAATCGTGTGTGTCCCAGGTTTAGACGTATCAAGCTCCTTTGTTTTGATTTCATCAATATAGTATTCTTCCACATCTTTTGCTTCAAGCTTTTGTCCATCTTTATCTGTCACGTTTTTAAATGGAGAATTTGGATCGAATGTTTGACCTGTGTATAGTGTCACATCTTTTAAGTCCAAGGTCGTTTGGTCTTCTACTACTGTGATTATCGCTGTATCTTTGAACGTTTTTGATTTTCCTTGCAACGAATAGATGACTTCATAAACGCCTGGTTTAGCAGTGTTAGCGGCTCTGCTTATGAAAATTCTTTCATCATCTGCAGGAATTTCATTTCCGTCAGCATCGGTAGCGTATAGAAGATTATCTGCTTTAGTCCATTGTTGTAAAGTGTAGATACGACTGTCTTTTGTTTTAATCGAAGTCAAGTCTTCCTTGACTGTAACATTTGTGGTAGAAGTTACAGTTTTACCTTTATCAGTAAATTGATAGACAATGGTGTAGTCACCCGGTTTGTGAGTATCGACTGTGCCGTTTACTGAAATCCTAGGGTCATCGAAAGAAACAGTTTTTCCATCCGCATTAGTAGCAGAAAGGAAATTGACTTTTTTAGTCCAAGCTTCCCCAACATATAAGACAGTATCTTTCGTATGGATGGAAGTTTTATTTTCTTTGACCGTAACTGAAAAAGGAGAATCCGTATTTTTGGCAATTCCTTTAAATGTGTAGGTTAAGTCATAAATACCTGGCTTATTTGTATCAACACTAGCATTGTTCGTTACAATCCGCTCGTCTTCAAAGGAAATCTCATTTCCATCTTCATCCGTTGCGTGAACGAAATTATCTTCTTGGTGCCATTTTTGTCCCTGATATAAGATACTATTTTTAGTTTGGATAGAGGAGTTGTCTTCTTTGACCGTAACTGTAAAAGTGGAATCCGTTCTTTTGGCAATTCCTTTAAACGTATAAGTTAACTCATAAACTCCAGGCTTGCTGGTATCAATACGAGCTCCATTTGTTGTGATACGCCCATCTTTGAATGGGATATCTTTACCATCTTCATCTGTTGCGTGAACGAAATTATCTTCTTTACGCCATTCTTGCCCCTGATATAAGATACTGTTTTTGGTTTGGATAGAGGAACGATCAACTGAGTCTACACTGATCTGTATTCCCGCATGGATCGGATTACCTTGACTATCTATAGGAACGATAACAAAGTGATGCGACATGCCTAAAGTTAAATTGACTAGAGAAGACGTTACTGACCCAGCGACAGATGTCATGCCACCGAATAGCCAACCTCCGCCACCAGAAAACCAACCAAAGATATTAAAACCTGATACGTTGAGTCCGCCGAAAAGGCCAGACCAATTAAGTGTTGCTTGAGAAGATGTGATATTTTCTGCTCTATCTTCATTTTGCTTTTCATCATGCTTATCCTCTGTTCGAATGATAACTTGATTACTTTGTTCTGACTCATTTCCAGCTTCATCAATAGCAGTCATATAGTAGGTGTAAGATTGCCCTTTTTCAACGGTGAAATCTGTATAGTAATTGGTGCCTTCGGGAACAATAAAAAATGTTTCATTTGTTGTTAAGAAAGACGGAGTATATTCGACTAGTAATGAAGAGGAGTGTCTTCGGTATAACCGTACTTCTTTTACTTTTTGATTATCTGTTGGAGGAGGCCAGCTAAACCTTGCGGCACTGCTTACTAAAGGTTGCCCTGTTAAAGGTCCAGTTAGTTTTGGTGGTTCAACGTCACGTGTTGTTACTTTTAGTATAGAACTTTTTTCAGATTCATTCCACGCATCATCAACTGCGACAACATAAAACTCATATTCTTTTGCTTGTTCAAGATCATCAAATGTTACTTTTAAATTTTGCGAGTGTTTTCCAGGATCAGGATAGGAAAGATCATTTGCATCTTTTGGAGCAAGTACAGTTTTAGTAAGTTCTCCATTTTTATAGATCTGATACTTTTCAACACCAGTATTATCTGTAGAATGATCAAAGGTTAAAGTGGCAGAATTACCACCGACTTCGATTGTTTTTAAATGATTAGGCGCTGATGGTGGTGCTTCATCAAATAAAATATCTAACATTCGATTTGTTTTCGGAACTTCCTGTTTAAAACGATTACTTATTTCCTTGTCAGGATTGAACTTTGCTGCGAAAGCTTCACAAATAAATTCTTCCCAATTACTTTTTGCATAAGAACTATTTAACAATGCTACTAATTCATTTATTTCAGCTTCTTTCAGCTGTTTTATTTTAGTCTCAAAAGCAATGGGATCATCTTTGAAAAGTTCTTTATGTTTAAATCTATCTTTTAAATCAATAAGGTAATGAAAAATTTCGTGTATGACTGTAGATGATAAGGTTTTATTTACATCTAGTTGAGGTAAGTTATCGGTTGGTTCGTAATGAGAAAAAGTAATCACGCTGTCACTGTCACTAAAATAACCTTTATCGTCGTCCCATGATTGTGTAAGTCCCAAATGTTTTAGGTCATAGTTCTGTTCAAAAACTTGTTGCCATTGTTCCGCTGGATAGTACTGGTTTAACTTCTCTAATGCTTCTGTATGAACGAATAAACCATTTGTAAAATGAAGTTTTTCCTTTTCTAGTAAATTCTCAGTAAGAATATGATTCGAGCTTAAAGAATCCAAGGTGTGTGAAATGACGCGAATGCTGTTTGTAAGGACGAGTCCGGCATTTAAGCCTAGTGGAGTCAACTTAACAAGGTTAGAAGGAGTATTGTAAAGCGATTTCATTTCGTGGTTCAACTTATTTTCTAACTCGGTTGTCTCATGTTCAAGTTCACTTCGATCGACCAACAGTGCATTGATGGTGATAGTCTTATCTTTTTGATTAAAATTGGACAGGGTATAATGCAAAGTGCTTTCTCTTGGTAATACGTATTTTGAGTCTAAGAGCGTTCCAACCCTCATCATCTTCGTTCCTTTAGGTACAGTAATTTTCATCTGGATATACTCATTATTTTCAAGATTCAGTTTATTTTTAGTCAAACTGCCCAGAAGGTAACCATGGTCAATACCATAACGGCTATTTTTTAACATGGATTGATAGATTTTATCGGGATTGCTAATAAAATACTCTGAATTGATTCCGAAATCATCCGGTGTAAAGTTTGCGTATAAATTAATATCTTCTGATGCTTGTGTGAGAAACAGATCGTCAAGAAGTTTTATATTTTGCTGTGGTTGGTAGTACTCAGATCTGTTCAGGTATTTTATTCGTAATTTTTTGTTGATACCGGTTATAAATTTAATGTCTTCATTAAAAACTGTTGGAAAATGACGATTGCTCCAAGCTAATGCTGCTTTAGAATCATTAGCTAAATTTAACGCATCTACTTTGGTTTCTAGATTGTTCGAGTCTTTGACTTCTTGAAGTGTCTGTTTGTTGTTTTGGGTATATGAAATAAGCGGTAGAGTGACTTCATTCATCTCGTGTGTAATGACGGAGCTGGCAGGATTCAATAGCATCGTAAGCGGCAGTAAAGATAAGAGTAACTTTTTCATGAATTTTCCTCCTTATACTCAATTAAGTATTATTTATTTTTATTCTTTGATCATTGATACCTTATAAAAAACATACTCTAGTTCTAAAAACAGAAAGTAAACATGGTACCTTCGCTTGGATTTTGGTTGAAAAATGGTGTTGTCTAAAAAAGAAATAAGCGTTTAATACTAAACTTGCAAGGACAATAGGGAAAGATTTTATAAGGTTATCGCACTAAACATTCAAGAGCACCCCTCCTTTGGTATTTCAACAATATAATAACATATAAAAATGATTTAATTACTTATATTTTATAGTTACAAATGTTTTTTATTCTGTCGGTTGTTATGCATAACAAGAATAAATAAATAGTTAGATCGAACATAGTTATATCAAAATTTAAGGTTTTGAAAAGGCGTTTTTGAATATATTGTGATTGTGACATTGTTTTTTTGACAATAATTAACAATGGCTTTTATATAGAGTGATTATTATATTTATTTGTTATTTTATAAATATTTAAAAATAACTTTTGTATAATTAGGTTTTGATGGTGAAATAATATTCGTTTTGAAAAAATGTGGAGGGAGAAGTGGAAATACGGTAAGAGACATCGTTTAGTTTGGTATGATTTGAGAGAGACTGTGGGAATCTAAACAGTTGTAACTTTGTCTTAGATTGTTTACCCTAAAAGAAAAGGAAGTAAGAAGGGGTCAATATGAATTTTTTTATTAGTGATATGCACTTTTTTCATAAAAACTTATTAGGCAAAAATGATTTTGCCCCTCGTTTATTTGCTAGTGTGGAAGAAATGAATCAGCAACTAATCAATAGCTGGAATAAAGTTGTCAAAGAAACCGATCATGTGTATCACTTAGGCGATCTGGCGATGCACCCACAATATGAAAAAGGTAGCCAAGACATACTGGAGTTGGTGCAACAACTCAACGGGACAATCCATTTGATCAAGGGAAATCATGACAGTCGTGCTTTTTTCAGATATTTAGAAAAACATGATCCAGGAAACAAGGTTGGTTCAAAAAAATTTTATTTTTATGATGTCGGAACCATCATCAAATTCAATCATCAGCAATACTATTTGACTCATTATCCAATGTTGCTGGGACCAAACGATAGTATCCGTAATCTTCACGGACATATCCATCATTATAGTGTACCGATCGGTAATGATGTGAATGTCGGTGTAGATGCGCCAGAAAGAGAACTATTGAAAGTGCAACAACTCTTTGGCACCCCATTATCAGAAGATGACATTGAAGAAATTTACGAAGCTAAACAACAAGAATTAGCACGTCTGAAACAAAAATAAGGGCATGAAATACTTCTGCTAGTCTATAAAAATAGGCCTCTTAAGTTCGTCTGATAAGGCGAACTTAAGAGCCTTTTTTAATTCCTTTGTATATTACTTTGATTGTTTGAATGTAACGAAAGGTTTTTCTTTGTCGTTAATCAGATGAATCTCTTCATAAATTTATTTCACGATCATGACATAATGTAGAGAAACTATATCTGGAAAAAAACGCTCGTTCTCTCCCAAAAATAATATTTCTGGGCTGAGCGGTATTCAATAAATCATAGATATCGTAATTTGGCTTTTGTTCAAAGGTTTGACTAAAGGGAGCATATTTATTTTTGGGAAAATCATCGTATTCAGTCAGCTGATCATTAGTTGTGGTATCTACATGGGTATCTGTGACAGGAACAGCAAACAAAAGTGTCCATAAAAAGGTGACAATAAAAAAGAATTTAAATTTCACGGGTATTCCTCCTAAGTTTCATGATAAAATAATAACATATAAAAAATAATGCAGCATCTATAAAAGCTTGTTGATTATGTTTTTTATTGACGTGAAATACGAGACATAACAGCTAGAATGAAATAAATTAAAATAAGATTGTAAGCGTTGTTATTTTGTTTTTATGATAAATACAGAGCATTTTTATTGTTTTTTTAGCTTTTATTTAGGGTTTTATAGAAGGGGTAATAAAAAAAGTGTAACCTAGTTAATGTGTATAATGATTATTTGTTATTAAATTTTAGTTTTTATTTAATTTAAAATAACGTTTTTTAAAAATAACTTTTTTGCTGAATCTAGATTTTGTAATCGATTATTTCTAGAAAAAATGGTAAAAGGGTAGTTTTTTTTATAAATGTTTTTTTTACAGATTATGATAATTCTATTTTACTTTGTTCATTAATATAAAAGGAGAAGATGAGAATGAAGGCTTATCTAGTTGGTTTGGTGCTATCCATGTCAGGGTCTATATGGTTTGGGATAGAGGTGTTTAGAACAGTCAATCAAAAATACATAAACAGATGAACTTTTAAGGAGTGAGGCAATGTTACCATTAACAAGTAAGACATGTACGAAGCTTTCGAAGATTTTCTTGGCTTGTAGTATTTTGCCGTTGGTTTTACTAGTAATGGCTTTTTACGGCAACGGCATGTTTAATCAATTATTCGTAGGTATCAAAAATGTAGCATACATATATTATCCTGGTTGTTTACTAAGTGGGCTTAGTTTGTTTTTTTCTACAAGATCCTATTCAAAAACGTTAAAAAGAAGTGCTACTTTCATTCATTTTAGCTATGTTTACTGTATTGTTCTCGTTTTTATCGGTTTTGTAGGTATCAAAAGATATGATTTTTTCATTGTACTAATTGCTTATTTACTGCTATCTATCCGATTATTGAAAAAAAACACAAACAATCAGAAAAAGATAGCAATCGTTTGCTTGGGAATACCGATGTTATTTTCAACAGGATTCTTTCTCAAAATCAATTACGAGCTACTAACTTCGGGGACTAGCTGGGAATTGATTGGTTATGTGATTCTACTGAGTTGGTCTGGGTTAATTGGACTTATTCTCTCATTAAACATCAATAACGAGAACAGAAAAGTCAAATGGATGCTCTTAGGGTTGAATTATATATTTGCTGCTTATTTCCATATCGTCATTTTGATTATTGGTCTATAACTACAATCAGATAGTCGATAAAGGCAAGTGATTGAAAGATGAAATGTTTTTTTAGATAATCAGTTGGCACCTAAAAAAGGGGAGTTATTGTATTTTTTCACTAAAAAGTAAGGATTATACGAAAGTCCCATTAATTTTATTAACTATTTCGATTGTTTTCATAAGTTTTTATTTTATTCCTGACAAGAAGGCAAATCCAGCATTTTTTTCGTTTACATATAGGGGTATTAGATTAGTGGTGGGATCAATTTGATTATTCCACCAAAATATGAAGAACTGAAAGGAATCATTATTTTTCTTAATTTGATCTGTATTATTTTGGTTTTAAATGTTGGTTCCGTTCTTTCTTATCATGGTATCAGGATTGATCGGTCTATTTTTTGCTACATTTTTAAAAAATTAGTTAGGAAAATAAAAAAGGAGTGGTGCAAATGTTATCGCTAAATAATAAGGCGTGTACGAAAGTTTCAAGAAATTTCTTAATCGGTAGTTTTTTCTTAATGATGTTGATGATTGTTGGTTTGTTTGGTAAAGTTTATGGATTTATTCCGTTAAGTGATCTTTCAGAAGGAAGTCTGATGATTTTCTATTATCTTAGCTGTTTACTCAGTGGTCTCAGTTTGATTTTTTCTACAGGTGCGCATTCAAAAATTTTAAAACGGACAGCGGCGATTGTCCATTTTAGTAGTGTTTATTGGTTTTCTCTCTTTATTTTCGGTTTTCTTTTTGTTGAAGTATTCCATGTACTTTTTTTTATCGTTCTTTATTTGTTCCTAGCTATCGTTTTACTGACAGCAAGCAAGCAGAAATGGCTAGCGATCACTTTCTTCGGGATACCGATGATTATTTCAATTGGCTTTTTTATCAAGCTCAATTACGAACTAATCCTTTATGGGGGGGAATGGTCATGGGACGCCATTGTATACATAGTCATTCTTCATTTATCAGGTTTAAGTGGTCTGATTCTTTCAACGCAACTCGATAAGGGAAAAGCCAAGTGGATACTTTTGGGTATTAATTATTTATTTGCAATTTATTACCATATCTACATCTTTCTTCAGTGAGACGTCTTACATACATATCGAGTACTGGAAAGGGAAGTGGCTTGCTAGAATATAAAAAGGTTTTTTGTTAGAAAGGAGTAGTGTAAATGTTGCCGTTATCAAGTAAGGTATGTACCAAGTTTACAGTGATTTTCTTAATCTGTAGTATTTCCTCCATTTTTTTACTAGTAGTGAGTAGGATAGCAGGGGAGCATGGATTTGCTCCATTTAGTCATTATCAAGAAATAAGTGGCTTTTTTTTCTATTATCTTTGCTGTTTATTTAGTGGCATCAGTTTGATTTTTTCGACCGGTGTACGTTCAAAAGAGTTAAAATGGTTGATTAGAATTAGTCATTTTAGTTGTGTTTATTTCATTGGTCTATTTTGGATTGGTTTAATGATCATTCAAGGTTTCATTTTTATCCTTGCGATAATGGCCTATTTATTCGTGTCCATCCGGTTATTGAAAACAAAAAGTCAGAAACGAGTAGCAATCGTTTGCTTGGGGATACCGATGTTGTTTTCAATAGGGCTCTTTCTCAAAATCAATTACGATCTACTAACTTCTGGAGCTAGCTGGGAATGGACTGGTTATGTGATTCTACTGAGTTTGTCTGGATTAATTGGACTCATTCTCTCAGTAAACATCAATAACGAGAACAGAAAAGTCAAATGGATACTCTTAGGGTTGAATTATATTTTTGCAATGTATTTCCATATCGTCTTTTTGATTATTGGTTTATAACTATAATCAGATAGTCGATAAAGGCAAGTGATTGAAAGAGGGAACCGTTCTTATTGAAAAAATACCAAAGGGAAACAACGAGATGGAAAGATAAAATGTTTGTTTTTAGATAATCAGTGGGCACCTAAGAAAGGGGAGTTATTTTATTCCTGACATGAAGGCAAACCCAGCATTTTTTTCGTTTACATATATGGGCATTAGATTAGTGGTGGGATCAATTTGATTATTCCACCAAAATATGAAGAACTGAAAGGAATCATTATATTCCTTAATTTGTTCTGTATTATCTTGGTTTTAGAATGTTGGTTCCGTTCTTTCTTATTATGGTGTCAGGATTGGTTGGTTTATTTTTTGCTACATTTTTAAAAAATTAGTTAGGAAAATAAAAAAGGAGTGGTACAAATGCTATCGCTAGACAGTAAAACGTGTATAAAGGTTTCAAGAAATTTCTTAATCGGTAGTTTTTTCTTAATGATGTTGATGATTGTTGGTTTGCTTGGTAAAGTTTATGGATTTATTCCGTTAAGTGATCTTCCAGAAGGAAGTCTGATGATTTTCTATTATCTTAGCTGTTTGCTCAGTGGGCTCAGTTTGATTTTTTCTACAGGTACGCATTCAAAAATTTTAAAACGGACAGCGGCGATTATTCATTTTAGTAGTGTTTATTGGTTTTCTCTCTTTATTTTTGCTTTTCTTTTCCATGTACTTTTTTTAATCGTTCTTTATTTGTTCCTAGCTATCGTTTTACTGACAGCAAGCAAGCAGAAATGGCTAGCGATCACTTTCTTCGGGATACCGATGATTATTTCAACTGGCTTTTTTATCAAGCTCAATTACGAACTAATCCTTTATGGGGGACGATGGTCATGGGACACCATTGGATACATAGTCATTCTTCATTTATCAGGTTTAAGTGGTCTGATTCTTTCAGCGCAGCTCGATAAGGGAAAAGCCAAGTGGATACTTTTGGGTATTAATTATTTATTTGCAACTTATTACCATATCTACATCTTTCTTCATTGAGACGTCTTACATACATATCGATTACTGGAAAGGAAAGTAGCTTGTTAGAATATAAAAAGGTTTTTTTTAGAAAGGAGTAGTGTGGATGTTGTCGCTAACAAGTAAGACCTGTACGAAGTATTCCATGATTTTCTTCGTCTGTAGCATTTTTCTAGGTACATTATTGGTAATGAGGGGCTCTGTTGGGATAATTGTGAAATCTTTTCACAACCTTTCAGAAGTAAGTTTAGTGTTAATCTATTGTCTTTGCTTTTTACTCAGTGGACTTAGTTTGTTGTTTTCTACCGGAGTGTATGCCCCCCCTTTAAAAAAATGGACAGCTATCGTTCATTTTGGCTGTCTTTATTGGGTTTTATATATTTTTACCGGTTTTATTGGCATTCAAAGAAATGATTTAATTGCCTATTTGCTACTAACAATTTGGCTACTGAAAAAAAAGGATCAGAAACGCGAGGCGATCATTTGTTTGGGATTGCCAATGGCTTTGTCAGTCGGACTTTTTATAGAGATCAATCTAGTGTTCATCTATTATCTTTGTTGTTTACTCAGTGGACTAAGTTTGCTTTTTTCTACTGGTGTGCATTCAAAACTTTTAAAAAGATGGGCAGCTTTCATTCATTTTGCTTGTGTTTTTGGAGTCGTATTTATTTTTATCGGCTTTGTTAGTATTGCAAGATTTGATTGGTTTATTGCGCTAATTGCTTATTTGCTACTATCTATCTGGTTACTGAAAACAAAAGATCAGAAACGAGTAGCGATCATTTGTTTAGGATTACCAATGATCTTGTCAGCTGGCTTTTTTATCAGGGTCCACTACAGTTACCTTACCTCTGGGGATTATTTGCGTACGCTTGGATTTTTGATTTTACTAAGTTTGTCTGGGTTGGTTGGTCTTATTCTTGCGGCGAACCTCAAGAACGAGAATAGAAAAGTCAAGTGGGTTCTCTTAGGGATCAATTATTTTTTTGCAACCTATTTCCATATCGTCGTTTGGATTTTTGGTCTATAACTATCAGGTATTTGACAAAGGCAAGTGTTTAGGAGAGATGAGTATTCTTATTAAAAATACTAAAAAATGTGTTTGAAGAATGAAAAGGAGAGAAGAAAATGATCCCATTAAAAAGTAAAACCTGTACCATCATTTCATTTGTTTTATTAGCGTTATCTTTTAGTGTTGCTTATGTTGGCTATATCCAAACAGATGAGCTTAATTTTCTATTGTTAGTGAGGATTACGTGTTGGTTATTAGGTGGCGCTAGCCTTTTCTTTGCTACCAAGATCAAATCTAATTATCTAAAAATAGTAGTGATCCTTTTAAATTTTATCAGTCTCTATAATTGGTTGTATAGCTGGCTTGATAATTGGTTTGATATTTGGCGAAGATTTAATTGAATCGGTTTGGCATTTTTAAAAATTATTGAAGGAGAAAAGATGAAAAAAATAGTTGACCATAAAGGGCTATGTCTTGCTATGATTCTATCGATTAGTTGTTTCCTAACGCTGTACTATATTTATGATTTTTACTTAGATATCGAAGGGTTATTTTTAGAATTATTGATGATTATTCTTGGTATTACAGGAATTTACTTATCAATGAAGATCCGACAGACACGTTGGCGATGGTTCTTATTAGGGATCAATTATTTTTTTTGCTACCCATTTGCAAATACTTGTCGTTTTCAATACCTTTGTGAAATTTTTTTGGCAATGAGCGTAAAAATAAGAGCAAACGAACTTAAATGAGTAAGAACCAAGCAATGAACGGTGAGAGAAATGTTTCTATTGAAATTAGATCCAGTCTATAAAAAAGGAGCTGTGTGGATGATTTCAAAAAATAGTAAACCTGTACGATTGTTTCGTTGGGGTTGTTAGGTAGTTGTATCGCTTTAGGTGTTGTGCCATTCGTTATAAAGGAACAAGCAGCGTGGTTGCTCTTATCCTATTATTCTTGTTGCGTGTTGAGTGGAGTCAGCTTGATTTTTTCGAGAGGTAGCCGGTCTAAGTTCTTAAGAGGATTCGTCGTGATTGTCCATTTTCTTTGTGTCCATGGACTTGCCATTTTTATCGTTTTAGGACTTTTTATTTTTGAACCCTCTGGTTGGTTAATAATTATGGTAGGATTGTGCTATTTATTTGTATCAACGATGCTATTTTTTAGTTCACAAAAAAAATGGGGAAAAATGGTTATAGTTAGTTTACCATTACTATTTTCACTTGCCTGTTTTATTTGGGGGAATTACTTATTAGCTGGACATTTTTCTTGGGAGATAATTGGGGCGTTGATTTTACTGACTTACTTTGGCTTGATTGGACTTATTCTTTCCGCACAACTCGAGGATGGAAAAATTAAGTGGGTATTACTAGGGATCAATTACTTCTTTGCTACTTATTTTCACGTGGTCTTTCTGCTCTACATAATTTTTGATTTATAAGGATAAATTGACGAATGAGAACGGTTGAAATTGTATAAAAAGTGAGAAAAATAAATGTAAACGAAAAAAGTCTAGACGATAAAAAAGGAGATGTATGAATGTTTCTAGAAAAAGTAAAACCTGTATGATTGTTTCGTTAAGTTTATTAAGCATTTGTATTATTTTAATTGCTATGCCCGTCGTTATAAAAGAACAAGCAATATGGTTGGTCTTATTCTTGTTGCACAACTCGAGGATGGAAAAATCAAGTGTGCATTAGTAGGCATTAGTTACTTCTTTGCTACTTATTTTCACGTGGTTCTTTTGATTAACGAAATTTCTTGGCTATAAAGAATAAGTTAAGAGTGGGGGAAAAGCAAAAAATTAATTGGCTAACAGGTAGTAATTAGTTTTTCACCACCTACTTTAAGCAATTTATTTATTAATAGAAGGCTATATTTTTTAGGAATATCCCTTGGTTTTATTATGCTTATTGTACAAGATACAACGTTGATTTTCTTATGCGATCGATTGTTTCTTGTTGGAGATGCAGTAGAGGGAGCTTGCTTTTTTTGAAAGTATTGCTTCTCAAGGATTAAAAAGATTAGTGATTATACTTAATCTTATTTGTATCTATGGTTGGATTTGGCTTTATTGTCATAGCGGATGAAAGGAGGGAAAAAGTGAATAAAAAATTTTATTTAATATGTCTAGGTTTGTCTATGTTTTGGTCAATTAGTAGCTTAGTATGTGTGCATTTTTATTATGGAGTAAATAGCCCCCAAGGACTGTTTTTAATCATGAGTATGATTATACCTGGAAATAATTGGGCTCTACTGCTCCACCAAGGTTAGCCATCAAAAAATAAGAGGGATCTTACTTTTTACCAACTATCCATTTTTTACATATTTCAATTTTATGCAACTTATGGAAATTATAGGTTATTTACTTAACTTTTTACAAAACAAATAAACAAAAAACATCACTTTTATTTCAAAGGAGAAAAAAGATGCCGTCATTAAAATTAAAAAAAGCTACAATGCTAACATCGTTTTTGTTACTTAGTCCGATTGTTTTGACTAGTTTGTACTTCATTCCACGTATCAACAACTATCATTACGTCTTTTTTATATTCGTGATGATGAGTTGTTGGATCATCGGAGGGGTTAACTTGTTTTTATCCACAAAAATTGAATCCAAATTCTTAAAAAGAATCATTATTTTCCTTAACCTAATCTGTATTTTGGGCTGGCTTTTTTTTGGGGGGTGAAAAAAATGATACAAATTGAAAAGAAGAAAAATCATTTTATTTAATGTATCAGGTATATCTTTTAACAAAGATGGTGCTATTAATCCTCAATTATTTGTTTGCTACTTATATTCTTTCCTTACGCTTATTTTCTTCATGTGGATAGTCTTTAACTATGAGCAATCGACTGAACAAAAGCAAATGATAGAAAGACGATTCCAATTTTCTTTTTTTTAAAAGTGATTAAATGGCTATACTGATACTTTGATAAATAAGGGATGAAATTTTCAAAAATATATCGTATAATGTAAAGCACTGAAAAGTTGCGACCTTCAACTCGTAGATGATTTCAGAAAATCTAATTGAAATGATGGTGATACCATGAAAGACAACAGCAAGACACGCGTTGTCGTTGGGATGAGTGGCGGTGTCGACTCATCTGTAACAGCACTTTTACTAAAGGAACAAGGCTACGACGTCATTGGGATCTTTATGAAAAACTGGGATGACACGGATGAAAATGGTGTATGTACAGCTACGGAAGATTATAAGGATGTAGCGAAAGTTGCTTCACAAATCGGGATTCCTTATTATTCTGTCAATTTTGAAAAAGAATATTGGGATCGTGTATTTGAATATTTCTTAGCTGAATACCGAGCAGGACGGACACCTAATCCAGATGTGATGTGTAATAAAGAAATCAAATTTAAAGCATTTTTAGATTATGCGATGGATCTAGGTGCTGAATACGTAGCGACTGGGCATTATGCGCAAGTAGTGCGTGACGAAAATGGCGTAGCACATATGCTTCGCGGTGTAGATAACAACAAAGATCAAACTTATTTCTTAAGCCAATTGTCACAAGAACAATTAGCGAAAACAATGTTCCCACTAGGTGGTATGGAAAAAACACAAGTACGTGAAATTGCGGAACGTGCAGGTTTAGCAACTGCTAAAAAGAAAGATTCCACTGGGATTTGTTTTATAGGCGAAAAGAATTTTAAACAATTTTTAAGTAATTATTTACCAGCTAAAAAAGGAAATATGGTGACACTTGATGGTGAAGTCAAAGGTCAACATGCTGGATTGATGTATTACACGATCGGTCAAAGACAAGGCCTAGGGATTGGTGGTGGCGGTGCATCACAAGAACCTTGGTTTGTAGTCGGAAAAGATCTTGCAACGAATACGTTATATGTAGGACAAGGATTTCATCATCCTGCCTTATATGCAACAAGCCTTGATGCGAGCGAAATCCATTTTACAACGAATGAACCAATGCCAAAGGAATTTAAATGTACAGCTAAATTCCGCTACCGCCAACAAGATGTGCCGGTAACGGTTCGGTTATTAGAAGGCGATCGTGCCGAAGTGATTTTTGATGAACCTGTACGGGCGATCACACCAGGTCAAGCTGTCGTCTTTTATGATGGAATGGAGTGTCTTGGTGGTGGCTTGATTGATCATGCCTACAATAAAGAAAAAGTCTTGCAATATGTGTAAATCTTGCTTGCGAACAGCTCTTTGAACAACTTTCTTTTGTTAGAAGAACAAGAAAAGAGTTAAGACAAGTTTAGTTCTGAGAAATAAGCCGAAGAATCCGAAAATAGTTTCGCCTATTTTTGGTATTCCTCGGTTTTTTTTGCTAGAGTGTCTTCTGAAATATCAGTAAGGGGTTTTTGAAGCAAAGAGTTTTCAGATTTTTGTCTAATAATTTTTTCTGAAGAAAACAGTGTCAGGCGACTTTTTCAACAGGCGGTTCTATCTATTTGAAAGCGTTATTTTTAAAAAGAGAGTATAATAAAATCGGAAACCGATCGTTTATCTCATTTACATGGCATCTAGGAGCGACGAGTGTTTCTTGGTTTGTTTGAGTATCGATGAATAGAAAGTAGTGAATCAAAAATATTGAAGAAAGCAAAAGGAGCGAAAAAGATGGAAATCACACATTTTGGACTGGAAGAATGGTTGAATAAGTGGGAAAAAGAAGCAGTATATGACCTTGCACAAAGTTCCATCGAAGCACTGACGTTAGAAGAACTGATTGGGTTAGACGGAACGACAGTTACTGATTTTTTTCAATCTTTGAGTAAAACGTCGTTGGATTATGGGTGGAGCGAGGGGACGGCAACTTTCAAAAAAGAAGTCGCTTCTTTGTATCAATCGCTTTCTTCAGAAAACATTATTCAAACCAATGGGGCGACTGGGGCGAACCTTTTGGCGCTGTATGGATTGATTGAACCAGGAGATCATGTGGTCTCCATGTTGCCAACCTATCAGCAATTGTATGACTTACCCAAATCTTTAGGTGCAACTGTTGATTTCGTACCACTCACAGAAGAAGAGGAATGGCGTTTTGATAGTGTGGAATTAGTTGATGTGATCCAACCAAATACTAAAATGATTTGTTTAAACAGTGCCAATAATCCAACAGGTACATTGTTGGATCGCCAAACATTGGAAGAAATTATCGAAATTGCCGAAAAAGTCGATGCGTATATTTTGATGGATGAGGTGTATGCCCCATTAGCAGGGGGAGATTTTGTCTCAATCGTGGATCTGTATGACAAGGGGATCACGACTAATTCATTGTCAAAGACTTATTCTGTTCCTGGTATACGCATCGGCTGGGTAGCAGCGAATCAAGAAATCATTGAGCGTTTAAGAAAATACCATACCTATTTAGTACTTAGCGGTGGTGTTTTGTCAGATGCATTAGCGGTTCACGCACTGAGGAATAAAGAAAAGATCCTTGCACGAAATAAAAAAATCGTTTCGGAGAATTTAGCCATCGTTGAAAAATGGCTGGCTGATGAACCAAATGTCCAATTAGTGTTGCCGAATCACGTGTCAACGTCATTCATTCGCTTGAACATAACAGAAGATGATGAGCAATTTTGTATTGATCTTCTGAGAGAAACTGGTGTCTTACTGGTCCCTGGTAGTGCCTATGGGGTGCCTCAGCATGCGCGCTTAGGGTATTGTTGCAGGAAAGAAACATTAGAAAAAGGGTTAGCCTTACTTTCAGAATATCTAAAAGAACGTGGAAATAACAAAGCTTGAGAAATTGAAGAGATCTCCAAACGTTAGATTTTTTGGTCTATCTTTTGGGGGTCTCTTTAATTTAAGGTGTGTTTTTATCAATTTTGTTAGGAATAAAATAATTATTTTGGATGTTGCCAAACACGCTCTTTTTTATTTTTTGTTCTTCAAATTTTTTATAATATAAGTGATAGAGAGGACTACTAAAATAATAACTAAAAATGTAAAAATAAGTCTAAAAAATAACACGAGTTTTATAATTAAATTCCCCATTTTAATTATTCTCCTTTTTATAAAAAAGCTTTATTTTACTACAAGAGAGCGTTTTCTTTGTATATTTTTTAATAAGTGTTATTATAACCTTGTGGAAAATAATATCATATACTATAGGAGGAATGCAAATGTTTTTTAGGAAGATGGTTGGATTAGGAATATTAAGTGTTACAGCTTTAACATGTTTTAATGGTGTTACTAATGTTCATGCTTCAGATATAATTTCATCACAAGCCAATGAACCATTAGAATTAAGTCTTGATAATGTTTATAATTTGGAACAAAAAACTTCAAGAATAAGCAAATATGTGTTTGAAACAAAAAATTATACTAATAACAGAACGACAAGCACATTTGAAAAGATTCAGGTAGATTTTACGGATGCAGTATTTTATGATGAAGAGGGAAATATAGTCAATAAAAATAGTGTAATAGAAAATATCGCAAAGGATATTGAAGACTCTCAAAATACAAATCAAAAACGTAGTACTTGGAGAGAAGGTGGAAGTTGGACTAGCGGATCTGGGTATTCTATTTGTAAAGGGACAGCTATTCATGGATTTTCATTTGGGTTTGAATTAGTTTTTAAAGCTGATTATACAAGTGTGCAAGGTGGATATGATCAAATTGATAGAATCTATGGTGTAAACTTTGCTGGTTTTGGCTCTTGGTCTCCGATTTCTAGTGGGATATTTAGAAAAAAAGAACAAGCAGGTTATTCAGCATATGGTGGAGTAAAAGGTGCCTTGTCTAGCAATGGGCTCACTAAGTCAATGTACCTTTATCTTCGAGTAGGTAATGATACTGCTTGGATTGACAGTAATATGTAAAATGATCATTCATTTATAACTTAGAAAATATAAAATTTATGAGTGTGGAACAATAATCCTTTCTCAAAAAGAAGATAAGTCTAATTTTGATTTATAACATCAAAATTAGACTTATCTTTCCTATTATTGACACCTTGTCCTTTATTTTCCAAATTTTATCAATCTAAATCGATATCAATCGTTGCTCCTTGTTTCCAAATGTAAATAAAAGCAATGGAACGCCAATTGAGCTTTTGGGGGTCTCTTCAATCTGGAATATGACGATAGTTCTTGTTTATCCAGATTGACTATTAGTAAGCGATCAATGTCCATGAGGTTGTGTGTGTTTGTCTGAAGAAAGGACAGGTGTATCGGATGTTTCTGATGAGTCAACAAGCTCATTGTCATGGATTTCTTGTGTGTTACGACGTACTAGTAAGAAGTTCACTAAAACAAGTAAAGAAGTGGAAAGAAAGACTCCTCGGTAACCAAACACGCTTGAAACGCTCGAACCAATCATTGGACCAACGACATTCCCAGTTGCTTGGAAGGATTGATTGTAGCTAAAAATCCGACCGGCGGCGTGATGTGGGGAATATTTGGTGATCAAAGCTTGGACAGCTGGAAGCAAACAAGCATCTGAAATACCGATCAAAAAACGCAACGCAGCCAGTTCCCAGACATTCGTGACAAAGGCCATTGGGATATAAACTAAAATTGCAAACCCTAAGCCAATAGCTAAAATACGTTCACTCCCGATTTTATCGCCTAAGCGACCAAAACGAGGAGCGGCGATCAATGTGGCAATTCCTGGGATCGAAGCAATGATCCCACTAATCAGTGTGACACTGCCATGTCCATTTAGTAATTGACGAATATATAAACTAATGATTGGGCTAATAGAATTATTCGAAGCTTGAATAATCATTGTTGTGACGAACATACCAATCACGACATGGGGATACTTCAATTCTTTGAATATTTGTTTGGCAGAAGCCATATTTTCTTTTTTAATAGGTACAAATGTTTCATGAACAAAGAAGAGACTCAATAAAAAGACGAGAAATAAAATGATTCCTGTGATGAAGAAAGTTGGACGATAACCAAATGCTGAGGCTGAAATCCCCCCAAGTAAAGGACCAAGCAATGTTCCTGTGACGGAACCAGTAGCCAATGTTCCTAGGACTTGACCACTTTTTTCTTTCGGCGTACCAGTAGCGACAAGGGCAGTGGCATTACTGATGTAACCAGAAAAGATCCCTTGTAACAACCGAAGTGCAACAAGTTGATATACACTGGTCACACAACCCATCAAGGCAATAACGACAGCCATCCCTAAGGAAGCACGCAAGAGCATCAATTTTCTGCCTTTCTGATCGGCTAATTTGCCCCACCAAGGAGAAATCAATGTGGTGACGAAGAACGTAGAAGAAAAGGTCAACCCACTCCAAAAATTCAATTGCGACGTACTATAGTTACCTAACGTATCTATGTATAGTGACATAAACGGCATGACTAAGCTAAACCCAATTCCTGCCATAAAAGTCCCAAACCATAAGACAAATAAGTTTTGTTCCCAAGTTTCTCTTTTCCTAAATAATTTTTCTTTGATGCGTGTGGTCACTGTTATGTCCTTCTTTCTGAAAATTTTCATTTACATTCGTTTATTATAAACTACAATGTGTAGTTTATCAATGGAAGCCTCTTTTTTAAGTTCGCTTTTCATGGTAAACTAAAGTTGTTAAGTAGTTAACATACGAGAGGAACAACGAAATGAAAAAAAGAAATCTATCTCAAGAAAAAATCATCGCTTGCTTTCGTGGACTAGCGGAAGAGATGGATGTTCAACAAGTCACTTTTCAACACCTGGCTAAGGCGCTAGACGTCAAGTCTCCTTCCCTCTATAATCATTTTAAAAATATGCGTGATGTAAAGACCGCATTAACTGCAAAATTATTACAAGAGTTAAACGATGCGTTGCGTCGTTCTTTGGTTGGAAAAAGCGGAGCAGAGGCGCTGCGTGTCTATGCACAAGTCTATCAGTCTTTTGCTTTTGCGAACCAGGCCGTTTACGAGTTACTGATCAGTGTCCCTCACACCAATGAGGAGATTTTGTTAGAAGGAATCTATGAAACGAACCAGATCATTCTACAATTATTTGATGCCTTTGACTTGACCCGAAAAGAAAAAACGCATCGCAGCAGAGAATTGCGAAGTATCATCCATGGCTATTTGTCTTTACGATTTTTAGGCTATTTCACAAAGGAAGCAACTGTGTCTCCTGAAGAGAGTTATTCTTGGATGATCAATGACTTTATTGCCACTTTACCAAGTAAATAAGTAGTACGTTTCTTTAAAATAGACAAATTCATAAAATGTCCCTTTTATAAGAGAAATTTCTTGCAACTTTCTTGAAAAGTGTCTAAGATGAGTCTAGTAAAATCGTAGAGAAGGAGCACGAGTATGTATCAAGTAGTGACAATGTTCGGAGATAATGAGCCTTGGTGGTTCTTTGAGAATTGGGAAGAGGATATCGAAGTAGAAGAAACATTTGATTCTTTTGAAGAAGCACAGGTTAATTATGAACAAAAATGGCTTGCAATCAAAAATAAATACGAATATATCCATGCAAAAAGCAACTTTCTAAGTGCCTTCTGGAATGACGGAGACGAGCGCTGGTGTGAAGAATGTGATGATGATCTTCAACAATATAAAGGGTTAGCCTTATTGAAAAATCATCAGCCAATCACTTTAGAAAGCAGAAAGGAATTTTATGAAACAACTAATTCTAGCGGAAAAACCAAGCGTTGCGAAAGACCTAAGCAAGGTGCTTGGTGCTAATCAAAAACACAAAAATTATTACGAAGGACCCAAGGTGATTGTTACTTGGGCCCTTGGTCATTTGTTAGGGCTGAAAATGCCTGAAGACCTCAATAAAGAATGGCAAAGTTGGCAAATGGAAACGTTGCCGATGATTCCTAAAAATTTAGGAATCAAACCACTGCCTAAAACAGGTCACCAATTAAAAACAATCAAGCAATTGGCGCAACGTAAAGATGTGTCAGAGGCTGTGATCGCTACGGATGCCGGAAGAGAAGGGGAATTGGTTGCTCGGTGGATCTTGGAATATGTCCGCTTCAATAAACCAGTGAAACGTCTTTGGATTTCTTCCCAAACAGATAAAGCAATCAAGACAGGATTCAAACAATTGAAGCCCGCAAAAGACTATGATGCACTTTATTATTCGGCGCTAGCTAGGGCAAAAGCTGACTGGTTAGTAGGATTGAACGTAACACGGGCGCTGACTGTGAAGTATCAAGATAATCTATCTGCTGGTCGAGTTCAAACTCCAACACTCGCATTGGTTAGAACACAAGAACGGAAAATTGAAACATTTAGACCACAAACCTATTTTTCAATTTTATTAGATGTGCAAAAACAACAAGCAAAGATGGTTCAAAAAAATCAGTTCGCATTGAAATCTCATGAAGAAGCTCAATCATTAGTGAAAGAGTTAGCTAAAAATAAAGGGACTGTGACAGCCATCCAAGAAAAAGTAAAAGTGGAGCCGGCACCATTACCTTATGATCTAACGGAGATCCAGCGAGAAGCAAACCAACGTTATGGCTACTCTGCTAAAAAAACTTTGGGACTGGTCCAAAGTTTATATGAAACGCATAAAATCGTGACGTACCCTCGTACAGATAGCAAATATCTGACGAGTGATATGAAAAGTACGATGAAAGAGCGTTTACAGGCGGTCAGCGATTTTTCTCCAGAAGTGAAACAGTATTTAAAAAATGGGGCAGTTGTTCGACAAACAAAAGTCTTCCAAGACAGTAAAGTCACTGATCACCATGCGTTATTACCAACTGAAAATCGTCCACGCTATGAGAAACTTAGCAACGAAGAACAAAAAATCTATCAAATGATTGTTACTCGATTCTTAGGTTTATTCGCTGAGCCACACAAAATCAGTCAAACAAAAGTGACTGTGACATTTGGCAAAGAACAATTTGTATTCCATCAAAATCAAGTCCTTCAAGCTGGCTGGAAAGATGTCAGTCAAAAGGAGAGCAATGAAGTGGACTGGGTGGAGGGAATGCGTATCCAACCAGAATTTACGATCAAGAAAGAACTATCGGCACCGCCTAAGCCTTTGACAGAGGCGAGTTTACTAGGACTTATGGAAAAACATAGTTTAGGAACACCGGCAACTCGTGCTGAAATCATTGAAAAGTTGATCAAATCGGAATTGATGGAACGAACACCGCAAGGCTTGCAAGTCTCACCAAAAGGAAAGCAATTATTGGAATTAGTCAATCCTTCCTTAGTGACCCCTGATTTAACAGAAAGCTGGGAGAAAGACTTAGAAGCAATTGCAGCGGGGCAAAAACAAGCCAGCCAATTTTTAAGGGGCATTGAAAAAGAAACAAAACGATTGGTACAAGAAATCAAAACAAGTAAACAATCTTACCAAGATTTCTCGATCACACAGAAAAAATGTCCAGACTGCGGCTCCAATCTTAGAGAAAAAAATACTCGAGATGGCAAAATCTATGTCTGCACGAATCAAGATTGTCATTACCGTAGAAGAAAAGATCCAAAAGTCTCGAACCATCGTTGTCCACAATGTCATCGGAAAATGGAGATCATCGAAGGCAAAAATGGCGCTTATTTCCGTTGTAAATATGATGGGACGACCGAAAAAATGTTAGATAAAAAAGAGCAAAAGAAAAAAATGACGAAGCACGAAGAACGTCGTTTATTGAAAAAGTACACGCAAGCAGAAGAACCGGAAGAAAGCCCACTTGCTGCAGCTTTAAAAGCAGCAATGAAGAAATAGCGTGTCGTTTGTTGAAAATCAGCAATGGTTTTTGAGACCACTATTGTATGTTAAAAAATGGTGATTGGTTTCAAGTGATTGCTGTTTATGTAACATGGTTTAGAGTGTGAAAGAAGCTTAGTCTGAGACATAAGTCATGAGGTTCCTCTTATAAATTGTTGTTTTTACGTACAATTTTTAGGAGGAACCTCATTTTTTGTATGTTGGGCTTTTTATCACAAATAGCCGTGCTTATAAATCTTCGTAGATAGGTGGATGTTCAAGGTATTCTAAAATCTTGATGAAATCTAAAAACGATAAGATCAATGTTGTTGTGTTGACATTTGGATGAAATCCTACGGTAGAGGTTTGATCAATGGCTGAGTCAATGACTACTTGAATCGCTTTTTCTTGATCATGCATCAATGCAAAAGGTGTAACAGTACCGGGAGCTACCCCTAATAAATCAAGGAGCTGTTCTTCTGAAAGAAAAGACAAACGCTTCTCATTCAGCTGTTCTGCAAGTTGTTTCAAATTTGCCTGCTTTTCATCAGGTAAGATAACAAGATAAATTTGTTTCCCTTTTTTTGCTTTTAATACGAGATTCTTCACTTGAGGTCCTGGTAGTGTAAATGGCAGATTTTTGACAGAAGTAATCGGTGGATGATCCACCTTTTGATAGGGAATGCCTAGTAAATCAAGTAATTGATAGGCTTCTTTTTCAGTAGCCAAAACCATCGATTGATCGCTTCCTTTCTTTTTCTTTCATTCATTATAAAAAAATAATTGACAAAAGAAAAATAATCGTGTAAATTACACGTAAGTTAAAATCAACGACATCGAAAAGAAGAGTAGCGATTAAATGTTTGAAGAGAGTCTCTGGCAGGTGGAAAGAGATAGCAGTTAATGGTGAAACACATCTTGGAGTCGATTTTCTGAAATACAGTAGGAAAATCCGGGAAGCCCGTTACAGCTGCGGTCATTGCTTGATGACCAGATAAGGTTAGTTTCCGTGAGGGACTAGCAAAAAAAGGTGGAACCACGTAATTTACGTCCTTTGGTCATTTGACCGAAGGACGTTTTTTTTTATTTTCGTGTGAAGTAAATGTCCAACAACAATTACTTTTGTTTTACCTCATTTTCTGGAATGACTGCGTGAGGTTTCTTTTGTGAAAAAGAAACAAACAGAGGTGGGAACACGTGTGATGCGTCCTCTTGACGAGAGTCAAGGGGATTTTTTTATTTAAAAGGAGGAAGAAAGAAATGAATTATTTGCTGGAAGTCATGCCACAACTATTAGTAGGGGCTCTTACAACGTTGAAATTATTTATTTTTACCTTGATTGGTTCATTGCCATTAGGGATCATTTTAGCATTAGGGTTGTCTTTACATTTTAAACCAATTCGTTATATCTTGCAGACCTATGTCTGGGTCATGCGTGGTACACCGTTATTACTACAATTGATTTTTGTTTTTTATGGATTGCCAACGATCGGGATCGTCTTTGACCGTTTTGAGGCAGCATTATTGGCTTTTGTTTTAAATTATGCCGCTTATTTTGCTGAGATTTTTCGTGGGGGGATTCAATCGATTCCCCAAGGACAATATGAAGCTGCGCAAGTGTTACAGTTGAGTCCTTTTCAAACCGTCACAAAAATCATTATCCCACAAGTGACAAAAATCGTTTTACCATCGGTTGGGAACGAAGTGATTAACTTAGTGAAAGACTCTTCATTGATCTATATCTTAGGACTAGGAGACGTTATGCGAGCAGGGAAGATTGCGATGGAACGTGATGCAACATTGCTACCATTACTAGGTGTGGCTTTCATCTACCTGGCACTAACCGGTATCTTAACGATCATCATGAAACAAGTAGAAGGAAAATTAAACTATTATCGCTAGGAGGAATGGACATGATTGAATTAAAGAAAGTAAGTAAAGCATTTGGAGAAAAGAAAGTAATCAACGCGTTAGATCTAGTCATTCCAGATGGTCAAACCATGGCGATCGTCGGTCCTTCTGGTGGAGGGAAAACGACACTTTTGAGAATCTTAGCAGGATTGGAAAAAGCAGACAGTGGGGAATTTTATCTGGATGGTGTAGCCTTTGACCCATTTGAATTGAAAACGAAAGAGCAAGTCGTAGGTGTTGTTTTCCAAGATTTTCAACTGTTTCCACACTTAAGTATTTTTGACAATATCACTTTAGCGCCTAAAATGGTGTTAAAGCAATCGAAAGAAACGTATACGAAAAAAGCACAGGAATTAGCCGATTCACTTGGGATCAGTGATTTACTCAACAACTATCCTTATCAATTATCTGGCGGTCAAAAACAACGGGTAGCGATCGCACGTGCCTTGGCAATGAATCCTCGAGTTCTTGCTTATGATGAACCGACAAGTGCCTTAGACCCTGAGCTGCGACAACAAGTAGAAAACTTGATCGTCTCATTGAAGGCAGAAGGTGTGACACAAATCATCGTAACCCATGATTTAGTGTTTGCGGAAAATGTGGGAGATCAACTCGTGAAGGTCATCCCAAACAAGTAAGAAGGAGGGACACTTGATGAAAAAAATCAGTTTGCTACTTGCGATAGTTGCAGGGATCGTCTTTCTTTCTGGTTGTAGGAATGAAAAGACAGATAAAGACAATTGGTCAACGATTCAATCAGAAAAAAAGATCATCATCGGGTTAGATGACACCTTTGTACCGATGGGGTTTCGTGATAAAGAAGGAAAACTAACAGGTTTTGATATTGACCTTGCTAGAGCAGTTTTTAGAGAATATGACATCAAAGTCGTTTTCCAACCCATTGACTGGTCCATGAAAGAGTTTGAATTGAATAATGGGACGATTGATCTCATTTGGAATGGGTATACTAAAACAGCTGAAAGAGCCAAAAAAGTCCAATTTTCAAAACCTTATATGCAAAACGAACAAGTCCTGATCACTACGAAAAAATCAGGGATCACCAGCTTTGCTCAAATGAAGGACAAAATCTTAGGAGCTCAAAATGGTTCTTCTGGTTATGATGCCTTTATCAAACAACCAAAAATATTAAAAGATATTGTAAAAAATCAGGATGCTGTTTTATATGATAGCTTTAATGAAGCATTGATCGATTTGAAGAGTGGACGGATCGATGGGTTATTGATGGATAAAGTATATGCTGGTTATTACTTGAAGCAAAAAAATGAGTTGGATCAGTTCAATATGATCAAAGGGGATTATCAAAGCGAAGATTTTGTCGTGGGTGCCCGAAAGAAAGACAAGGAATTAGTGAAGAAAATCAATGAAGGGATTGCGGAATTAGAAAAAACAGGAGAATTCCAACAAATCTCAGACAAATGGTTTGGTGAAGATGTGACACCCGTTCAGAAGTAAACAGGCAATCTAACATCATTGAGTATCTTAAAAAGAAGCGTGGTAATTTGAGTGTCTCTCAGTTCACACGATAAAACCTATGAAATTAACCTGCGCCAAATGAATAAGCAAGAATTTTTGAAACACATATTTTAAAAAATTCTTGCTTATTTTTTGTCTGAAAAATTCCAATGATCATAAAATTGTTCAATGATTGATTTCTCCTTTTGTATTGAAAGGGGTTTCGTGTTATCCTTTTTTAGTAAGGATTGAAGCAAGAAAGGAAGAGATTGATGGAACACCAAAAATTAACTGAATTTCCCCAAGACTTTCTTTGGGGATCAGCCTCAGCGGCTTATCAAGTTGAAGGAGCCTGGCAAGAAGACGGCAAAGGAGAATCGGTCTGGGATCGTTTTGTCCGTATTCCAGGGAAAACTTTTAAAGGAACAAACGGCGATCTAGCGGTTGATCACTATCATCGCTTTAAAGAAGATATTGCTTTAATGAAAGAACAAGGATTGAAAGCGTATCGTTTTTCAGTTGCTTGGACTCGCATTTTTCCTAATGGTCGTGGGGAAATCAATCAAGCAGGGTTAGCTTTTTATGAAGAGCTGATCGACGAGTTGATTGAAAACGGGATTGAACCAATGTTGACATTGTATCATTGGGATCTTCCACAAGCCTTGCAAGATGAGTATGCAGGTTGGGAATCACGCCAAATCATTGAAGATTTCACTAATTATGCTGAAACATTATTTAATGCTTTTCGAGGAAAAGTCCATTATTGGATCAGCTTGAATGAACAAAATATTTTTACTTCACTAGGCTATTTATTAGCTGCTCATCCACCAGGTGTTACTGATCCAAAACGGATGTATCAAGTGAACCATATTGCTAACTTAGCAAATGCAGCAGTGATCAATAAGTTTCATGAATTAGGAATGCCAGGTAAAATCGGTCCAAGTTTTGCTTACACACCTAATTATCCGATCAACAGCGATCCTAAAAATATTTTAGCTGCAGAAAATGCGGAAGATTTGATGGCTCATTACTGGATGGATGTCTACATGTGGGGCAAGTACCCGATCGCCGCTATGAAATTTTTAGAAGAACGTGGCTGGGCACCTGAAATGGTTGAAGGAGACGCAGAACTGCTTGAATCTGCTAAACCAGACTTCTTGGGGATCAACTATTATCAAACAGCGACCAATGCCTTTAATCCGTTGGATGGTGTAGGAGCTGGCAAAATGAATACCACTGGGAAAAAAGGATCTTCTGAAGAAACAGGCGTCCCAGGGATGTACAAAAAAGTCGACAATCCTTTCGTTGAACGTACGAATTGGGATTGGGAGATCGACCCAGAAGGATTGAGGATCGCTTTAAGAAGGATTACGAGTCGCTACCGGATGCCTGTATTGATTACTGAAAATGGTTTAGGGGAATACGATGAATTGACAGAGGATAAAAAGATCCACGATGAGTATCGTATTGCTTACCTTTCAAGTCATGTCAAAGCGATTAAAGAAGCGATCTCAGATGGTGCTGAAGTCCTTGGCTATTGTACGTGGTCTTACACTGATCTGTTAAGTTGGTTGAATGGCTACCAAAAACGTTATGGATTTGTTTATGTCGATCAAGATGAAACTCAAGCAGGATCATTGGATCGCTACAAGAAAGATAGTTATTATTGGTACCAACAAGTGATCAAAGAAAATGGCTCAACGATCTGACCTTTTTGATAGTAAACGTTCAGGGAAATAAAGCGTAATCGCTTTTTTCTAAAAATAGAAGCAGTGAGGATAAAACTTTCCAGCTTCATTGAGTTCACTGAATGAACCAAATGAATTGAATGAACCGAAATTCCCAAAAACTTTCTTGGTTTTTGTGGAATTTCGGTTTTTTTATCATAGTTTCTCGATAGGGGTGCAGGATCTAGCCATTGGTTATTTGAAAAAGTTTCTTAAAGTATTTGGCATAAATACAGTGTTCGAAAAGAAAAACTTTAAACTTAGAAACAAAACTTTTGTTCCCTCGCTTTTTTTTGTATAATGGAACTTGATGAAATGAGGGATAAAAATGGCAAAGAAAAAACGTCCTGCAAAGAAAAAGAAAAAGACGAAAAAGCAACAACAGCAGCAGGAACAACTTCTTGCGATCAGTATCGGATTTGCATTGATCTTATTTGCCGTATTTGGCTTTTTAAAACTAGGTTTTTTAGGTATTTTAGTGGCAAATGGTTTTCGGATCATTGCAGGGAACACTTATCAGCTTCTCTGTATATTATTAGCTATTTTAGGTTTTTGGGTCGTTGTAAAAAATACCGATTTTAAAATCGGAAAAAGCCGTCGGTGGTTTGGAGGCATTCTTTTTTACTTAGGAATTCTTCTCTTTTTACATGCCCATCTATTCGGAAAACTCCATAGTGGCGAACCAAACATTCTAGGAACCACTTGGGATCTGTTAGCAAGTGACATCCAGCATGCTCGAGTCAGCAGTAATGTTGGTGGTGGGATGGTTGGAGCAGCACTCTATAATTTTACGTATTTCTTGATTGCTCAACCTGGTAGTTACTTTGTTGCCATTTTATTATTAATAAGTGGTGCAATTTTATTTAGCAATATCGAAGGCTATCAATTAGTCAATAGCTTGCAAGTGATGGGAGAACGAATGCAAGAACTGCTGGAAGGAGATCCTGCAAAGCAAGCGAAGAAACAAGCGGCGAAAGAAGAACGGCAAAAGCAACGAGCGAAAGCACGAGAAGAGAAAAAATTAGCAGCAAAAGAAGCGGCAGAAGCTGAGATTGCTGAGCTGGAAAAACGTCGTTCCGCTGAACAACAAGCAAAGTCTGCGCCTTCTTATGAAAAAATAGCAGATGATGAACCCGAACAACTCAGTTTTGTACCGATCGATAGTTTTCAAGGAACTGTCCCATCTGCGACAATGGATATGCCAAAAGCAGAGCCAACGGTCACAACGCCTACTGCATCTGAACCGTTAGAAGCAGAGAGCTTAGAAGATGATGGGACAGCATTAGAATTTGAAATCGAAGCAGAGCAGGAAAATCAAGATTATGAGTTACCGTCAATCGATTTACTCGATTCAGTAAAAACGACGGATCAAAGTGACGAGTATAAAAAAATCGAGAAAAATATCGGAGTCTTGGAACAAACTTTTCAAAGTTTTGGCGTAGATGCGAAAGTCGTCAAAGCAAGTTTAGGACCCTCTGTGACAAAATTTGAAGTCCAACCAGCAGTGGGTGTCAAAGTAAGTAAAATCGTCAGTTTAACGGATGACATTGCATTAGCATTAGCGGCTAAAGATGTTCGGATGGAAGCACCGATCCCAGGTAAATCATTGATCGGAATCGAAGTACCGAATAGCAAGATCAGCATGGTGTCATTTAGAGAAATCATCGAAGCGCAACCCAATCATCCAGATAAGCTGTTAGAAGTGCCATTAGGAAGAGATGTTTCTGGGCGAGTCCAAACCGCAGACCTTTCTAAAATGCCTCACTTATTAGTAGCCGGATCGACAGGTAGTGGGAAATCGGTAGCTATCAATGGGATCATTACCAGCATTTTGATGCGAGCAAAACCCCATGAAGTCAAATTGATGATGATCGACCCCAAAATGGTGGAATTGAACATGTACAATGGGATTCCTCATCTTTTGACGCCAGTTGTGACTAACCCGAGAAAAGCTGCTCAAGCGTTGCAGAAAGTCGTTCAAGAAATGGAAGAACGTTATGAAAAATTCGCTGCTACTGGTGTTAGAAATATTACTGGTTATAATGAATTTGTCCAACAAAAAAACTTGGAAAATGGAACGAAACATCCTACCTTGCCATTTATCGTGGTGATCGTGGATGAATTAGCTGACTTGATGATGGTTGCCAGCAATGAAGTCGAAGATGCTATTATTCGTTTGGCACAAATGGCACGGGCAGCGGGAATCCATATGATTTTAGCGACCCAACGTCCAAGTGTGGATGTTATCACAGGGATCATCAAAGCAAATGTTCCTTCTCGTATGGCATTTGCAGTCTCTAGTGGAACGGACTCACGTACGATCATTGACTCCAATGGTGCGGAAAAGCTTCTCGGACGTGGGGATATGCTCTTCTTGCCAATGGGTGAAAACAAACCGATACGGGTTCAAGGTGCGTTTATTTCTGACCACGAAGTAGAACGAGTGGTCAACTTTGTAACAGATCAACAAGAAGCACATTATGAAGAAAAAATGATGCCTTCTGATGAAGTAGAATCAGGCGGTACCGCAGAACAACCACAAGATGAATTATTTGAAGAAGCTAAAGCACTTGTCATTGAAATGCAGACAGCAAGTATTTCATTATTGCAAAGAAGATTTAGAATTGGTTATAATCGGGCAGCACGCTTAGTCGATGAATTAGAAGCACATGGCGTAGTAGGACCTTCAGAAGGAAGTAAGCCAAGAAAAGTCTTCATTGAGCAAGTCGAAGAACCAATGGATATGATGCCAACGGATCACGAAACATAGAAAAAGTGCGTATGTGCTTGTCAGTTCTAACAATGAAACCGAAGAAACGCCAAAAGTAATTTTGGGTGTTCTTCGGTTTTTTTATGAGATTGATCACTTATTCATAAAAATCAAAAAAACGATAGCTAAAAAAGGAGGAGCATTCATAAACAGCCTAAGATTTGGTATCTTTGTTTTGTGAACTATTGCATTAGTTGTTAGAATCAGTTATAGTATGTAGCGATACTTTGAAAAAAAGAGGGAAACGATTTTGGAAAAACAATCCATTTATGGTTTAACAATCGAAGAATTAACCAATTGGTTTTTAGAAAACGGCGAAAAAAAATTCCGTGCCGCCCAAGTGTGGGAATGGCTTTATCAAAAGCGTGTCAAAGACTTCTCCGAAATGACCAACTTGTCAAAAAACTTGATAACAAAGTTAACGGATCAGTTTGTGATCAATCCGTTAAAACAAATAGTGGTTCAAGAAGCAACGGATGGCACAGTCAAATATCTATTTGAATTACCAGATAAAAATATGATCGAAACAGTCTTGATGAGACAAGAATATGGATTATCTGTATGTGTGACGACACAAGTCGGCTGTAATATTGGTTGTACTTTTTGTGCAAGTGGTCTGTTAAAAAAGAATCGAGATTTGACAGCTGGAGAAATCGTGGCACAGATCATGATGGTTCAACACTATTTTGATGAACGACAAGAAGGAGAAAGAGTGTCCCATGTGGTTGTGATGGGCATTGGCGAACCGTTCGACAATTATGATAATGTCATGAACTTCTTACACATCATCAATGATGCCAAAGGGTTGGCAATTGGCGCACGACACATTACTGTTTCAACAAGTGGTTTGGCAAATAAGATCAAAGAATTTGCTGATAATGGGTTGCAAGTCAATTTAGCGATCTCATTACATGCACCAAATAACGAGATTCGGACCTCCATCATGCGGATCAATCGGAGTTTCCCAATTGAGAAATTGATGGCTGCAGTAGATGAATATCTTGAAAAAACCAATCGACGAATCACGTTTGAATACATCATGTTGAATCAAGTCAATGATCGTCCGGAGCATGCACAACAATTAGCGGATCTATTAAAAGACAAAAAGAAATTAACGTATGTGAATTTGATCCCTTATAATCCAGTCAGTGAACATGACCAATACTCTCGCAGTCCTAAAGCAGATGTGCTGAAATTTTATGATGTATTGAAAAAGAATGGCATCAATTGCGTGATCCGTAAAGAACACGGTACAGATATCGACGCTGCGTGTGGTCAATTACGGAGTAAACAAATGAAAAAAGAAAAAGCAACGACTAAATAGCATTAGCTAATATCCAGCATCCATGGAGAAGAAACAACAAAGACGACAAAGCCTTATGCTTTGTCGTCTTTTGCTGAGTTTTCTTAGAACCTCAAATTACTGTTTGTTCTTGCGGTTCATCCCAATGCCATACAATATCCATGAGAGAACGAAACAGGATAATGCATACAGAATATCTTTTGTCACGTTCAAGACAGCGAGACTTGAGATGATTGATAATGATAAAAATATCAGAAACTTTCTATTATTCATTATACCAAACATTTGATACTCATTAAGCCTAAAGCAGCAACTACTACTGGGATGGTAAATTCGGCACCAGCTACTTCAAAAACAAGAGCAGCTATTTCTTGCCATGCTTTTTTCTGGATCAATGCCCATAATCCACCAGCAGTTAGACTCATATAGATCGTATCTCCTACATACTCTTTAATACTCTTGCCCATACAATCGGTAAAGCCTCTTCCATTTATAGAATCGATTTCATGCATGGAGCGTTCATTTTCGAAAAATTGCTTAAATAGATAATATGAATTTGAGTTAATTTGTTCAGGAAATTGTGATTCAATTCTAGTGAAATTAATTCCGATAACTTCACCAACACTATTTTTTATTGGTGCTTTTTCAAACATAAACGCTAGCTCTTTAGCAATTTTGTTGATTTCTATTTGCTTTTGATCCTCAGATAATAGGGGTAATCGATTATTTTTGATATCCATACTCAATTGTTTTTGAAATTCTTCAGGGGAAGTACTCTCGTTGGCATAAACAACTGTACCTGTACTAATCAGTAGACTTAAAACCATCAAAAATGACATTGCCAAACAAAAAAATTTTGAATTTCTTGATACATGTAATTCCATCTATAATCACTCTCCTATTTTTTTGGTAACAAGCACTTGTTGTAATAATCTTAATAGAATATACATATTTATACATTAAATCAGTATTTAATTTTTATTAAAATATAATATTTATATCATTTGTTTTTTAAATTTTTTTATTTTTAAATTAAATTTTTGTCAACTTTTATATACAATATTTCTTTATTATAATTATAAAAAATAACGAAATGTATTGAAATGTTGGGTCTGGTATTTATTTATTATAAGATGCTTATATGTATTTTTATTTATTTCGAGAGAGTTAAACATAAAAATTGATATTTCGTTTTCTATTATCTATTTAAAAAAGCAAAATTTTAAAGTAAATCGTTTCTGTTATGACCTCCTTCACGGCGTTCAAGAAGCAACTCCTCAGCAATAAGCGATGATTTTCTAAAATATGAGAAGCTATTTTAAAAAATCCTCTCTTATTTGCTCGGAGCTGAACGCTTCTTTCACGACCTTAAGCATAAACTTTTCTTTTTTCTTTCTAGTACTGCTAAAATAGGCAGAAAAGGGAGGGATAGCGATGATTATCAGTGAGTTTGATCGTGAGAATATTGTCTTGCGAGATCAGCTTGCAGATCTTTTAAGATTGACTTGGCCTGATGAGTATGGGACAGAGCCGATGAAAGAAGTCGAACAGTTGATGGTTCCAGAACGGATTGCTGTATCGGCGATTGAAGGGGAGGAATTGGTCGGTTTTGTTGGAGCGATCCCTCAATATGGCAAAACAGGGTGGGAGTTACATCCTTTGGTAGTAGCAAGCGCGCATCGCAAACAACAAATCGGGACACGATTGGTTTCCTATCTGGAAAAAGAAGTCGCTTCATATGGTGGCCTGGTCATCTATCTAGGGACAGATGATGTTGAAGGACAAACAAATTTAGTTGAAACGGATTTATTTGAAGATACCTTTGCAAAGTTACAAGAAATCAAAAATATCAATCATCATCCCTATACATTTTATGAGAAACTTGGCTATCAGATCATCGGTGTGATCCCAGATGCGAATGGGTGGAACCAGCCTGATATTTGGTTAGCAAAACGAGTGGCCAAAAGAGAGCCAACGGAATAAATTAAGACACTAATATTAGAGAAATGAACGATCCATTTTGTTCTCTAGTATTAGTGTTTTTTTGTTAGAATAAAAAATTATAATCTTTTTATGAGCTAAATCCGAACATTATAGCTGTTTTTACGATTTATTTTTTTTTGATGAAAATTATTTTATTTTTTTATCAAGTAGAAATAAAACCTTATAAAATAAGTGTATTTTCAGAAAAGAACAATAAATATTTCACTATAATGACATTATTTAAAAAAAAACCGAGAAAAAAGTATTGCTTTTTTAATAATTATTCATTAAACTCTTAAACAACTCAGAAAAAACTAATTATTCTGAAAATTTCGACAAAAGGGGTACGGGAAATGAAAAAGAAATGGGCATTTAGTGTTGTAGCCTTGAGTGGGCTGGTACTTGCAGGCTGTTATGGCGGAAGTGCAAATACAAAAAGTAGTAATTCAGCGAGTGGCAACTCTACAGATGGAGGCGGAGTATTCAATTTAGTCGTACCTCAAGAAATGCCAACAGCAGATTTATCTTTAGCAACGGATACAATTAGTTTCACTGCATTAAATAATGTGTATGAGGGAATCTATCGTTTAGATAAGGATAGTAAACCACAACCAGCAGGAGCGAGTGAACTGGCAGAAGTTAGTGAAGATGGGTTGACTTACAAGATCAAATTGCGTGAAGACGCTAAATGGTCCAATGGTGATCCAGTAGTTGCGGCTGATTATGTTTATGGTTGGCAACGTACAGTGGATGCTGCCACAGCTTCTGAATATGCGTATCTTTTTGCTCCAGTAGCGAATGCAGAAGAAATCACAGCAGGCAAAAAAGATAAATCAGAATTAGGAATCAAAGCAGTAGGCGATCATGAATTAGAAATCACATTAACGAAACAAACGCCATACTTCCAATATTTACTTGCTTTCCCATCATTCTTCCCGCAAAAACAATCAGTGGTGGAAGAAAACGGTGATGCTTACGCTTCAGCAAGCGATAAAGCAGTATACAATGGACCGTTTACCTTAACAGATTTTGACGGACCAGGGACAGATACTGAATGGTCATACAAGAAAAATGATAATTATTGGGATAAAGATGCAGTGAAGTTATCTGAAATCAAAGTTAGCGTGGTCAAAGAATCTTCTACAGCGTTGAATCTCTTTAAAGACGGACAAGCAGATGACGTCATCCTTTCAGGGGAACTCGCTCAACAAAATGCGAATGATCCAGCATATACGTCAGTCAAAGAAGCACGTACGAGCTATATTGAGTTGAACCAACGTGAAGCTGATTCACCATTTAAAAATGTCAACTTAAGAAAAGCTATTTCATACTCAATCAATCGTGATGCGTTAGTGAAACAAGTTCTAGGAGATGGCTCGGTTGTGTCAACTGGCTTGATCCCAGCGGACATGTCTAAAAATCCAGAAACAAATGAAGATTTTGCGAAAGAAGCAGGCAAACTTGTTTCTTACGATAAAGACAAAGCAAAAGAATATTGGGAAAAAGCGAAAAAAGAACTTGGCATTGATTCCCTTGAATTCAATTTGATGGCTTCAGATGATGATGCATCGAAAAAAGTGATCGAGTATATCCAAAACTCAATCCAAGAAAATTTAGATGGCGTAAAAGTTAAACCAACACCAGTCCCATTCTCCGTTCGTTTAGACCGTTCATCTTCAGGTGATTTTGATACTGTATTAGGCGGTTGGGCAGCAGACTATGCTGATCCAAGCAGCTTTACGGACCTATTTGTTGCAGGTAACTCTTATAACCGTGGGCAATGGAGTAATGCGGACTACGACAAAGTAGTAGATGACTCAGGGAATAAAGATGCGGGCGATGAGCAAGCACGTTGGGCGGATCTACAAGAAGCAACTAAAATCATGTCAGACGATATGGGTGTGATCCCAGTTTACCAAAAAGCAGAAGGACACTTAGTCAATGAAAAAGTCAAAGGAATTGTCCACCACGCTGCAGGAGCTTCATGGGATTACAAATGGACTTATGTAGAAGAATAGGCAAACATTAAGACAAAAAAAGCGGACTAGAGATTAAGGCAGTTGTCTTAATCTCTCTCCACTTTTTAAAGGTTACGTATCATAGAAACGAAAAAATCACCAGCACGATAGAAAGAGCAAGCAAGATTCCGGCAATGATCAGCCAAAAGGTATACATACCATAGCTGGCAGACGAGAGTGAAGAAAATTCTGGTTTTTTCTTGCGGTTTCTTGTTCGGGCTAAATAGATCGATCGTTGAAAATGATCAAAGAAACCCGAGGAAAAAACCCATAAAAATCCGCCGATAATCAAAAACGGCATCGCACATAAAAATAAATCATTTGATAATTGAGTGAGTGTTAGTTGATGATTCAAACTATTTTTTACAATAATCAGGAGAATCAAGACACCAGCAATCAGGTAGGGAAGAGACTTCTTTTTCATCAGTTTGCTCCTTTATCTTTGGTTCATTCATTAATAATGTAGCGAAACATTTGTCAGAAGTCAAAAGCTAGGGGGAAACATTAGTGAATAGTTATCTAAAATATGTATTGAAACGTGTCTTCTTTATGGCCATTACGCTTTGGTTGATTGCCACAATCACGTTCTTCTTAATGCAATTATTACCAGGAACACCTTATACCAACCAAGAGCGCTTGAGTCCTGAAACGATCGCTATGTTGAATCAACAAGTTGGACTGGATAAACCTGTGATCGTCCAATATGGTATTTACTTGTCAAATTTACTTCAAGGAGATTTCGGTATCTCTTTCCAATTTAAAAATCAGCCTGTTGCTCATTTATTAGCTGGTAGAGTAGGACCTTCATTACAACTAGGACTACAAGCGATTATTTTTGGAACAGTGATCGGTACGATCTTAGGAACGATTTCAGCAATGAAGCAAAACACTTGGGCAGACACTTCTTCCACGTTGGTTGCTATTTTGGGTCGCTCGATCCCTAACTTTGTTTTTGCAGTCTTATTACAATATATTTTTGCGATCCGCTTGCATGTACTGCCGATTGCTAAATGGGACGGCTTCATTTATACGATCCTTCCAACCATTGCATTGGCTATGTCACCTTTAGCCGATTCAGCTCGTTTTATCCGAACAGAAATGGTCGAAGTATTACACAGCGATTATGTGGAATTAGCGAGAGCCAAAGGATTAAGCCGTTGGGAGATCGCCTTTAAACATGGTCTTCGTAATAGTTTGATCCCGTTAATGACATTGTTAGGACCGTTAGCAGTTGCTTTGATGACTGGTTCGTTAGTAGTTGAAAATATTTTTGCCATCCCCGGTATTGGTGAGCAATTCGTTAAATCGATCACGACGAATGATTATCCAACGATCATGGCAGTAACGATCCTTTACTCATTTATGTTGATCTTTGTGATTTTAGTCGTTGACCTGCTGTATGGTTTAGTTGATCCAAGAATCCGTGTTTCAGAAGGGAGTCGAAGCTAGATGGAACTGATACCAAAACGTTATGAAACAATAGCAGATATTCCTGCAGATAAATTTCTTCCGCTACAAAAAAACACTGAAGAAGAACGAGAACAAATTGCAGCTCCATCGCTAAATTTCATTCAAGATTCTTGGCGACGTTTAAAGAAAAACAAAGCTGCAGTCGTTTCGATGATTTTACTATCAGTGATCATTTTGATCTCGATCGTTACGATCTTTGTTTCGCCACACAACCCAACGGCACAAAATATTGATTACATCAATTTACCCCCACGTATTCCAGGGTTAAATATCGATGGATTGAATGGAAAAGCGATGGTTGGTGGTGAGTTAGTCGATAAATATGCCCAAGCAAATGTTCCAGCAAATGTGAATTTCTTTTTAGGAACGGATGGTCTAGGACGTGATGTATTAAGTCGTCTATTCATGGGAACACGAATTTCCTTACTGATCGCTTTTATTGCTGCATTATTAGATGTGACGATCGGTGTTGCTTATGGGCTGATTTCTGGTCTGCTAGGCGGACGAATCGACAACGGAATGCAACGTTTCTTAGAGATCTTATCTGGGATTCCTAATCTGGTAGTCATGATTTTAATGTTGGTTGTTTTTGAACCAGGTATTTTTTCCATCGTGGCAGCAATGGCGATCACGAACTGGATTCCGATGGCTCGTATCGTTCGAGCGCAAACCCTGAAACTGAAAGATCAAGAATATGTGTTAGCTGGTATGACATTAGGTGAATCGAAATTGAAAATTGCCTTCAAACACATTTTACCGAACATTTCCAGTGTAATCATTATTCAAATGATGTTTAGTATTCCATCGGCAATTTTCTTTGAAGCCTTTTTAAGTTTCATTGGTTTGGGGCTAACGCCACCATCTGCTTCATTGGGAACAATGCTGAGTGATGGCTATAAAACTTTCTTGTACCTGCCATATCTATTATGGATCCCTGCGGCAACGTTGTCTGTTATCATGATCGGCTTCAATTTACTAGCTGACGGATTACGTGATGCCTTTGACCCTAAAATGAAAGAGTGAGGAATATGACAAAAGTTCTTGAAGTTAAAAATTTGCAAATCTCATTTGATACGTACGCTGGGAAAGTCCGAGCGATCCGCGGTGTCAATTTTCATTTAAACAAAGGCGAGACTCTAGCAATTGTTGGAGAATCTGGTAGTGGGAAATCAGTCACTACCAGAAGTATCATGAGATTGTTATCAAGTAATGCTACGATCGATTCGGGCGAGATTTTATTCAAAGGAAAAAATATTGTCGATCAATCAGAAAAAGCCATGCAAAAAATTCGTGGGAAAGAAATCGCAATGATTTTCCAAGATCCAATGACTTCTCTCGATCCTACGATGACGATTGGGAAACAAGTGGCTGAATCCTTGAGAAAACACAATAAAGTTTCGAAAAAAGAAGGACAAAAAGCAGCATTGGAATTACTAAACTTAGTCGGGATTCCTGAGGCTGAAAAACGGATCAACAGTTATCCTCACCAATTTTCAGGAGGACAACGGCAACGGATCGTCATTGCGATTGCGTTGATCTGTTACCCGGAGATCTTGATCGCTGATGAACCAACAACAGCATTAGATGTTACGATTCAAGCCCAGATTTTAGAACTGCTAAAAGAAATCCAAACGAAAATCGATACCTCGATTATCTTTATCACACATGACTTAGGTGTAGTAGCAAATGTAGCGGATCGGGTAGCGGTGATGTATGGCGGAAAGATCATTGAAGTCGGTACCTCGGAAGAAATTTTTTATCATCCGCAACATCCTTACACTTGGGGCTTGTTAGGTTCGATGCCGACCTTAGATAGTGCGAATGAACGACTTTATGCGATCCCAGGTTCACCACCTGATTTATTGAATCCACCTAAAGGCGATGCCTTTTATCCACGGAATGAATATGCCTTGCAGATTGATGCAGAAGAAGAACCACCATTTTTTGAATTATCAAAAACACATCAAGCAGCAACTTGGCTTTTAGCACCTCAAGCACCAAAAGTAGAGCCACCTGAAGAAATCAAACGTCGTTGGGCGATTTTTGAAGAAAAGCAAAAAGCGAATGGAGGGATGACGAATGCCAAAAAAACTGCTAGAGGTTAATGGTCTAAAACAATATTTCAATATTGGAAAGAAAAATGAAGTTCACGCAGTCAATGATATTAGCTTTCATATTTATGAAGGGGAAACCTTTGGCTTAGTTGGTGAATCAGGTAGTGGTAAATCAACCACTGGGCGGACAGTCATTCGCTTAAATGAACCGACCGATGGCGAGATTTTCTTTGATGGAAAAGATGTCACCAAGCTAAAAGGAAAACAAGAAATGGCTAAGTTTCGCCGTGAGGTTCAGATGATCTTCCAAGACCCTTATGCATCATTGAATCCCCGAATGAAAGTTCGTGACATCATTGCAGAAGGGATCGATGTCAATGGATTGGTCAAGTCTCCTGAAGAACGTTCAGAAAAAGTAGATGAGCTTCTTCGAACGGTAGGATTGAATCCGAGCCATGGTACACGTTATCCTCATGAATTTTCAGGAGGACAACGTCAACGGATCGGTATTGCACGTGCCTTAGCAGTTAACCCTCGTTTTATTATTTGTGATGAGCCGATTTCGGCTTTAGACGTATCGATTCAAGCACAAGTGGTCAATTTATTACAGGATCTGCAAAAACAACAACAACTAACGTACTTATTCATTGCTCATGATTTATCCATGGTCAAACATATCAGTGATCGGATCGGTGTCATGCACAACGGTCGTTTATTGGAAATGGGAACAAGTGATGAGATTTACCATCATGGCGTTCATCCTTATACGGAAAGTTTATTATCTGCAATTCCACTACCAGATCCCGATCATGAAAGACAGCGGAAAAGAATCAAGTATCAACCAGAACCAGAAGATGGGCAAAAACGGACATTAAGAGAAATTGCCCCAGAGCATTTTGTCTATGCGACAGAGCAAGAAGTGGCTTATTACGCAAAAAAATTGAAACGGCAAAAAGAAGCGAGCTTACTTGTGACGTCTTAGGAGGTAAGTGCTGATGCTAAAAGCCTTTAAATTCCGAATTTATCCCACGGCTTCACAAAAGCAATGGTTTGTTCAAAATTTTGGCTGTGTTCGTTTTACGTATAACCACTTACTAAAAGCCCGTCAGGAAAGCTACGCTAAAACAGGTGTCATCGATTATACACTGACTCCTGCTTCTTTAAAAAAGCAATATGATTTTTTAAAAAAAGCAGACAGCTTAGCGCTTGCGAATGCACAACTAAATCTAGATCGTGCGTTTCGTAATTATTTTAAAAAACGTGCCAGTTTTCCAAAATTGAAAAATAAAAAAAGTATGTGGCAGTCTTATACAACAAATAATCAAAAAGGCACAATTTATTTGAAAGATAAGTATCTAAAACTGCCAAAACAGAAAGAACTCATTCAGGTAAACCTCCATCGACCGATCGAAGGAGAGATTCGTTCAGCGACGATCTCCTCACGGTATAATGAAGCTTTTTATGTTTCTTTACTCTGTGAGGTTTCAGCGAAAGAAATAACAGAGTCTCGTCGTTGGATCGGTGTGGCTTATGATCCGCAAAAACTAATCGAGACATCCTCTCCAGTTGATGTACCATTACCATTGTTGAAAAAAACTGAAAAAGAAATGCAGCTGGCTAAGAGAAAATTAGGGATTAAGGGACGGGCAGCTCAGAAACGAAAAGCTCGTTTGGAACGATCGAAGAACTATCAAAAACAAAAGCGTAAAGTAATGGATCTTTATTTAAAACAAAAATTTCAAAAAGAAAATTATTTGGAACAGTTATCTGGCAAATTGATTCGTTATTATGACTATTTGTTTGTAGAAGCTGTCCCTAATGAAACTTTCTTGTCAGACTTCTCACTTCAAGATTGGTATAAATTAGTGACTAAGTTGAGGTATAAAGCAAACTGGTATAACAAAACGTTGATTTTGATCAATATGAATGAACAAACCGATCCTTTAGTGATTAAAAAAAGTCTAGAACTAGAAAAAATCGGGAAACAAGTGATTTTTGAATAAATGAACTGGTAGGAGCGCTAGGGATCGCCTTGTTGATAAAAAACACTTGCTGTTTTTGTTTCTAGGAATTTTCTTCTCAAGAAAAGCTCACTAATTATGATAAACCAAACAAGGAGGTAATGACCTTTCTGGCTAACCTCTAAAATAAGCCGAAGAATACCAAAAGCATTGCTTTTGTGTAATTCTTCGGCTTATTTATGAGAAGTATTTATCCATCAGATGGTCATTAATGGGTGATTGCTCAGGTATTAATGATTGCAGAAAAATCCAATAAAAATCTTTGGTATTTCAGCTTTCTGAAATCTTCATCTTATTCATAGTTTCCAGGCTTCAACTGATAAATCTTGGATGGACGACCAATTCCTACTGGTCGTTCACCAATTTCATCAAAATATTGCAGCATCGCTTTTTTGAAATTTGAATGATCAATCATTTTAAAATCGATCCCTAAAAACTTTGCAAATACTTTTCGGGCTTCTGTGATCGTAAAATCTTTACCTAATACTTGTAAGACTTGTGGTTCATGTTCCATTTTATTTGTCACTCGATTAAATGCTTTCGTAATGATCTCACTATGGTCAAATGCTAAAGTATCTTTGCCAGAAGATTCACTTGTCAGTAAATCTAAAGAAATAGCAACTTCATCACTCGTTAGATGGATTTTGTTTCCTTGGCGTGTCAAGGTAAACCATCGGACTTCTTCTGCATCGTCACCAGCAATCAACGGTTCTTCACCAATAAAAGCCAAGTAACTGACAGTCACGACCCAGCCTCGAGGGTCTCGGTTCGGTGTGCTGAAGGTGTGTAGCTGCTCAATATTTTCCTGAGAAATCACGACACCCGTTTCCTCTTTGGTTTCACGTAAGACACTTTCACCAGTGGATTCATTCTTTTGGACAAAACCACCTGGTAAAGCCCATGAATTTCGGTAGGGATGCCCTTTTCTTTGGATCAGTAAAATTTTTAACTGGTCTTCTTCCTTGTTGTAACACATCAACACGATATCAACAGTCAAAGAAGGTTTGTCATATTCTGGGCGTTCTTGCTTTTGATACCAGTCAAGAAAATCAGCTTCACTTGCTTCATGTTCATAATATAACTTTTCCTCTTCTTTAGAAGCAAATTGTTTCATCTTTTAACCTCCTGATGACGTTCTTGTTTAAATATACTTTTATCTTATTTTAGCAGACTCCAAAAAAAAACCAAAGTTTTCCTTGGAGAAAGACTTCTATACTTAGATAGGGAATAAAAACGGTAGGAGTAAATTGAAGAAGAAGAAAAGTAAATAGATTAGTAACAGTTTTCTATTTTCTTCACGAAGCGTTACATACCCACAAAAAATGATATAAAAATTGAGAACAAAACGAAAAACTTGGGTAAATAAAAGAAACTGATTCAAGCTTCCTTGGAGGTTAAAATAACCATATAATCGTATATAAAAATAGCTGAACAGCCAGTGTAACACTGAAAGCAGTGCAATACTGATTGTAAAATAAAGATGTTTTTTTTGCATAAAATTTCAGCCTTTCTTGGACAATGAACTGTCTATTAGTCGTAAACATAAACAACCTATTTCAGATCCACTTGCTTTTGGGTTGTTATAAAAAGGTTTATTTAGAAGGGAGAACGATGTATTCTTCCTATAAGCAGCTATTAAGTCGAAGCTATGTTTCGTCAAAATAAAACAACGGAACTGCTACAAGATTCCGTGACATTGTGAGAGATAACCTACATGTAAACATGCTGCTTACTAAAAACGAAACTTACTGATTCCCAGGTTTCTTCTCACACACTATTAATTATTATAGCATGTTTTACTAGGAAAATAATAAAGAGGAAAGGCATTTGTTAGAGGGTAGCGAAAAAATCGTCGCAGTCTTTTTGATTTATGGTATACTAGCAAGGAAATGAATTCGCATCATGCGATAAAGGAGGAAGAGCCCCATGGCAGAAAAGGAAACTTTTTATATTACGACGCCAATCTATTATCCAAGTGGCAAACTGCATATTGGTAATTCGTATACAACGATTGCCTGTGATGCAGTTGCACGTTATAAGCGATTGATGGGCTTTGATGTGTTTTATCTAACTGGGGTGGATGAACACGGTCAAAAAATAGAAAAAAAAGCAGCAGAATTAGGTGTTGAACCACAAGCCTATGTCGATAAGATGGCTGCGGATGTGAAAAAACTTTGGAAAACGCTGGATATCAGTTATGACAAATTCATTCGAACAACGGATGATTATCATAAAGCGGCTGTTCAAAAAATCTTTGATCGTCTAGTTGAACAAGGCGATATTTATCTTGGCGAATATGAAGGCTGGTATTCTGTTTCGGATGAAGAATTTTTCACTGAAACACAATTAGCAGAAGTTTATAAAGACGAAGAAGGAAATGTAATCGGTGGGAAAGCTCCAAGTGGGCATGAAGTCGAATTAGTCAAAGAAGAATCTTATTTCTTCCGTATGAGCAAATATGCTGATCGTCTTTTAGAGTATTACCAAGAGCATCCTGAATTTATCCAACCAGAATCTCGTAAGAAAGAAATGATCAATAACTTTATCAAACCAGGGTTAGAAGATCTTGCTGTTTCCAGAACAACATTTAGTTGGGGGATCCCTGTGAAAGACGACCCTAAACATGTCGTTTATGTTTGGATCGATGCGTTATCCAACTATATTACTGCATTAGGTTACGGCTCTGATGATGATAGCTTATTCCAAAAATATTGGCCGGCAGATGTCCATATGGTTGGAAAAGAAATTGTCCGTTTCCATACGATCTATTGGCCAATCATGTTGATGGCATTAGATTTACCGTTACCGAAAAAAGTCTTTGGTCACGGTTGGTTGTTGATGAAAGACGGAAAAATGTCTAAGTCAAAAGGAAACATGGTTTATCCAGAGATGCTAGTTGAACGTTATGGTCTCGATGCGTTACGTTACTATTTACTTCGTGCTGTTCCATTTGGTTCAGATGGCGTATTTACACCAGAAGATTTTGTTTCTCGGGTCAACTATGACTTGGCGAACGATCTTGGAAACCTATTGAATCGTACCGTTGCAATGATCAATAAATATTGTGATGGGATCGTTCCTGACTATGCTTCTTTAGTGACGCCTTTTGATAGTGAATTATCAACAACAGCTGCAAATGTCGTCGGACGATATCATGATGCGATGGAAAAAATGGAGTTCAATACGGCATTAGCTGAAATTTGGGTCTTGATTTCTCGTGCAAATAAATATATCGATGAAACAGAGCCATGGGTTTTAGTCAAAGACGAGGACAAGAAAAAAGAATTAGCGAGTGTAATGATCCATCTAGCAGAATCATTACGGATCACTGCGATCTTATTGCAACCGATCATGACAGAAACGCCAATTAAAATCTTTAATCAATTAGGACTAGACCCAGAAACGATGAATCTTCAAGGCTTGCACTTTGGCGAATTTCCTTCTGGAACAAAAGTGGTTGCTAAAGGTACACCAATTTTCCCACGGTTGGACATGGAAGAAGAAATTAGCTATATCCAAGCGAAAATGTCTGAAGGAACACAAACGAATGAAGAATCAGTGAAATGGGACCCCGAAGAAACTGAGCTTGTTTCAACTAAAGACAAACAAATCAAATTTGATGTATTTGAAAAAGTGGAATTAAAAGTAGCTGAAGTCATCAACTGTCAAAAAGTTGAAGGAGCAGATAAGCTATTGCAATTCCGTTTAGATGCGGGAGATAACCAAGACCGCCAAATTTTATCAGGTATCGCTGAATTTTATCCTGATCCAAGTGAATTGATCGGCAAAAAACTAGTGATCGTAGCGAATTTGAAACCACGTAAGATGCGTGGACAAATCAGTCAAGGGATGATTCTTTCTGCAGAAGCACCAGATGGCACGTTACAAGTAGTCGAAGCGCCAAAATCAATGCCAAATGGTTCAGAAATTGGGTAAGATGAACATCCATATGATTTAGGTCAATAATCAGTAAGCGTGAATGGTAAGCCAATCATCATAAAAAGTAGTGTAGTCAAATGATGTTGGTAAAGAATAATCTTAGAATAATTTGGACAGAAAGAAGAAATACTTCTTTCTGTCTTTTTTATTTGGTTGGTTTTATCCTGACGAATCATAAATCGTCGCAATAATTTTCCTTCTAACAAATGATCCTAGAGGGGACGACAAATGACAATGCGGATATTCTTCGGGCGTGTATTGAAGAGTATCTTTGCCAATCAATTAAATTTGCCATTATATTTTTTTGTTAAATCATTTACCTCGAAATAGATAGTTAGGTTTAGAATATTTAAAGTCCTTCGATAAGCTGAGTATAAGCCATTTTGAGTCCTCCTATGAATTGATTCGTCAAATTAATTCTAAAGGATTCCAGGTGTCTTTTTTACCCTTTTACATCATAAAAAAGATGTTGGCGAATTTCATCGACATCAAAGTTCATCTTGTTACAATTAAACTACCATGATATAATTTAAGTAGTGTATTTGTAACGAAAGAAGAGGTAAGTAAATGCAAGATAAATTGAAAGAATTGTTGGCTATTCGCGATGGAAATTTATCTATGAAGGAAGCCAGAAAATTTGGAATCGCAGCAACTACTGTACAAAGATTGGTGAATAAAGGAAAATTGATCAAAGTTGATCGTGGTTATTATGTAGAGGATGGTCATGGAATAGATGATTTATTTTGGCTTCAGCAACGATTTTCCAGGGGAATCTTTTCTCATGAAACGACTTTAGATATTTACCAGCTTTCTACGAATATGCCGAAATTCATTCATTTAACTTTTCCCCATGGATACAATGTTGATCGTTCAATTACAAAAGAGCAGCAGTTACAATTTCATTTCGTGAAGAAAGAAGTTTATGAGCTAGGAAAAGTAGAGGGAACTTCCTTCCAAGGGAATCCTATTACTATGTATGATAAAGAGCGTACACTTTGTGATATTTGGAATCCGAGATATGAAATTGAATACGAAATGAAATTAGCAGCATTAAAAGAGTACATGGAAGATCCATTGAGAGATCCGAGCAAATTAAGAGATTATATGACAAAACTACATGTAGAAAAAGAAATGAAATACCACATGCAAAGCTTATATTAATGGAGGGAAAAGATGACACCGACACAATTTGCATCAAAAACCAGAAATTTAGCAAAGAGTACAGGGCTAAATGCACAGTTAGTACAACGGCATTTTATGATGGATCGTTTAATTGAACAAATTTCTGAATCAAAGTACAAAAATGACTTCATTTTGAAAGGTGGCTTTTTATTAGGATCAAAATATGGAATCGATAGAAGGACAACAATTGATATCGACACGACATTTAGAAATAGCAAATTAACTGAAGAAAAATTGAAGAATATTTTTAATGATTTGATTAGGAAGCCCACGAAAGAAGGTATTGTTTTCTCTATTCAAGGAATGAAGGAAACAAGAGAAGCCGATTTTTATCCTGGATTTCAAATTAAATTGGTGGCTAATTTAGAGAAAGTGCGTGTGCCGTTTAAAATGGACGTGACAACAGGAGATTCTATTTATCCTGAAGTAGATACACACTATCACCAATTAATGTTTGAAGATAAAAAAGTGGAGATTCCAGCTTATCCAACAGAACAAATTATTGCAGAAAAGCTAAGTGCTACGTTCAGCTTTGGTACAGATAATTCGAGAGTAAAAGATTACTATGACTTATTTACCATACCAAAATTAGAAAATATTGATACGAAAGAGTTATATAAAAGTGTTCGAAATACATTCACAAAACGTGGAGATACCGAATCTTTGTCTTTTTATTATGAAAGAGAAATGGAAAAGATCAGAGGAAACGACTACTTGGAAGAACAGTGGGAAAAATATCGTTCAGTTAACACGTTTGCGAAATCCATTTCATTTACAGATACAGTCAACGAAATTGAGCACCTAATGAAAAGCATGATTAAAATTGAAAATTGAGAAACGAAGAGATTAAGCTGATAAATAATGTAACTTTAGAACGTATAGTACCATAACTAAGTTGAGCAATAGGAAATAAATCGCTAGTTAGTATTAGTACCAAATTGTGCTAAATTCTTATTTGGCAGCTATGTGAATCGCAAACTATTTTTACTATATATAATTCTAATGAACTGAAATATATTAAAAAAGATACACTTGGGAAATTTATTTCTTAGGAGGGGATTGTCATAAAGCAAATAGAGTTAGAAAAAATTGATACTACAGAAGCAGTAAAAATGTTTTCAAAATTAATTAAAGAAAAAAAGACATTTTTTTTAAATGGAACTTGGGGATCTGGAAAAACTGAATGTTTAAATATGGTAAGCAATCAAGCAGAAGAAAAAAATTTTATATTTTTAAAATTGTGGGAGTTGAAAGATGAGATTGTCGATAGTCATTCAAGAATGTCGTTTTGGACACACCGACATTTTTGAATGACTATTGACAGTATTTATCAAAATTAGGACTTATTAACTTGATTTTAAACTGACGAAATTAATAATAAATTAATTAGGAGAATAAGCGATATAAATATTTTTTAAGCGAGGGTATTCGATTAAATCGATAGTAAACACTCCATCGTATGGGATAAATTTATTTGATTTCAAAGATTTATTTTTTGTTTTATAGAGGCTAACTGTCATTTCGTCAGCACCACTTTCTACATAATACCCAGCTTCATTTCCTGTGATATGTAAAATAATTTTTAATTGATGGTCTTCAAGAAAAACTTCCTTTATTTCATGTTTCTTTAAGGTGGAAATTTCAGAATTTTTTGGAAGAACATCCTTAACAAAACTTATCGTAGGTTTTTTTGGATATAAAAGAAAAATGATAGTCCCAATAGCCACTAATAGTAATCCAGCCAAAATAACAGAGATCTTTTTTATCTTTTTTTTCTTTGTTAAATCATTATCCACGGCTTCCATTATTTTTTGATCTTCATTCAAAAGATAATCAAGAGATACACCTAAAACATTAGATATATCAATAATTGTTTGAATATCGGGATAATTTCTACCAATTTCCCAATTTGAAATCGCTGAACGACTTACATTTAACTGTTCAGCCAAATCCGCTTGGGTCAAATTCATTTTCTTCCTTTCTTGTTTTAACAGTTTTCCAAATTCCATAAAAACCTCCTATATTTCTTTTTCCTTTTTAATTATATTTAAACATAAAAAGAGGTACAATTAGTCAGAAATTGTGGAATATGACTATTATCATGATGTCACAGATTGTGACTTCATACAATCGAGATAACCAAGTTTTTGTAAACGATTTCAAAAGACGGAAAATAACAAAGCTGATATTTATGTAAAATGAATCAATTTTTAGGAGACTATTTTATAAATATGTAATACTTGTTCTAATCATATGATTAGCATTAAATAAACGAGGACGTCCATACGCCATTTTCTCTCTATTTTTTAGGTTGACACAATTAAGTTTTAAGAATATACTCTAAACGAATTGAATATTTCTTCGGGGCAGGGTGTAATTCCCGACCGACGGTGACGAGTTTACTCGAAGTCCGTGACCCACATTTTTGTGGTTGAGCCAGTGAGAATCTGGCACCGACAGTTAAAGTCTGGATGGGAGAAGAAAAATCGACTGAAGATCGGTTTTATTTGTATTAAAATCGATTATCTTTAGGTTTATTTAGTTATGCCCTGTGATTAATTTCGCAGGGCTTTTTTTGTTGAAAGGGGGAATTGATATGCACCAGTCTTTCATGATGGCTGCGATTGAAGAGGCAAAAAAAGGAAAGAGAAATACCTTTACCAATCCATTAGTTGGAGCAGCGATTGTAAAAGAAGGAAAGCTACTCTCACTAGGTGCCCATTTACAATATGGCGAGTCCCACGCTGAAGTAAATGCTATTCAAAATTGTGATTCCCCCGAAGAACTGTTTAATTCAACTCTATATGTTACCTTAGAACCTTGTAACCACCAAGGGAAACAGCCGCCTTGTACGCAAGCTATTATTCAGTCTGGTATCTCAACGGTAGTCATAGGTCAACTTGACCCAAATCCTTTAGTAGCAGGAAAAGGGAAAGAATTTTTACAAAATCATGGGATCAAAGTAATTGTAGGTGTGGAAGAAGAGAAATGTAGAGCACTGAACCCTTTTTATAACCATTTTTTTGAAAGGGATCGTCCCTATATCACATTAAAACAAGCTATTACACTAGATGGAAAGATTTGTTTAAAGGAAGGTTCGCGGTACTCAATAACAGGTACAGAGGCAATCTCAAGAGTACGGAAAGAGCGAGGAGAACATCAAGGAATCGTAGTGGGAAGCGAAACCGTTCTAGTTGATAACCCTATTTTGTTGCCTGATATCGTAACTAACTTTCCACCAGTGCGCATTGTTTTGGATCGTAGAGGGCGGGTTCTTAAAAATCCTAAACTCAATCTTTTTCAAACGACAACAAATCCAGTCTGGATATTTACGGAAAACCCTAAGCTAAAGGAACTGTTTCCCCATGTAACTATTTTTTATACGCCTAAGTTTTCTTTTACCTTCTTTATTGAGACCATGAAAAAAAGAGGTGTTCAGTCGCTGTATGTAGAAGGTGGAGCGAAAATTCATGATGCTTTTTTAGCAGAAAATCTCTGGGATGAAGTCATCAGTTATATTGCGCCCAAACTTTTTGGTGGAAAAAGTCCGATGTCCTTTCATAGTGAACGTTTAGTTTCTAAAGAACAACAATTAGTATTTTTGGAAGTTGAACAGCTTGGAAAAGACATTCGAGTTAGGGGGAAACGAAAGCAATGTTCACAGGATTAATCGCCGAGCAAGGAAAAGTCAAAGAAATTAGACGAAACCAACAAATGATCCAACTCACTTTCCAAGCTTCAAACAGTATACTAAGTGATTACAAAATTGGAGATAGCATGGCAGTCAATGGCGTGTGTTTAACTGCTATTGAGGTTTCAAGCACATTTTTTAAAGCTGAAATAATGCCTGAAACTTTTAAACGGACTACTTTCTCCACCGTAAAAGTTGGAGAGAGGGTAAATCTAGAACGAGCAGTTTTGATGACACAACGCTTTGAAGGACATTTTATTTCGGGACATATTGATACTGTTACAAGATTGATCAAGAAAATAGAGAATCAAAACGCATTAATTTTGACGTTTGCTTATCCAACCAAATATGCAGGTGAAATCATTCCGCAAGGATCAATTGCAATTAATGGAGTAAGTTTAACGGTTACGGAAACAACAACAGCAAGCTTTTCTGTTAGCCTGATTCCACATTCTAAATCCTTAACAAATCTGGGGAATTTAGGTGTAGGACATCTTGTGAATATAGAAACGGATATCGTTGGGAAATATGTAAAGGCACAGAGAAATAAATTTGAGATGTACAAGGAGAAGGACTTATTATGAGGAATATTACTGAAGCAATAAAGACCTTGAAAAAGGGCGGATTAATCATTGTAGCTGATGATGAAGATAGAGAATCAGAAGGAGATTTGGTTGGTTTAGCCGAATATGTGACACCTGAGGCAGTAAATTTCATGACCAAATTTGGTCGAGGATTAATCTGTGTGCCGATTTCTAATGACATTGCGCAACGCTTATCTTTAGAAGAAATGACAACTCATAATACTGATGTGTTTGGTACAGCTTTTACGATTAGTGTGGATCATAAACATACGAAGACTGGTATTTCAGTATTTGATCGAGCTACTTCCATTAAAGCATTGGCTGATCCTCATTCGAAAACAAGTGATTTTCTTAGACCAGGACATATTTTTCCTTTGATTAGTGTAGATGGCGGAACGCTTATACGTCGAGGACACACCGAAGCTGCAATTGATTTAGCCAAATTAGCTAATAGTGTAGAGGCTGCTTATATTTGTGAGATTCTGAAAGAAGATGGAACGATGGCAAGAATGAAAGATCTGACCCGTTTATCTGAAGAATGGCAATTACCCTTAATTACGATTGATGAGTTGGTAAATTATTTAGAAGAAAATAGTCATATAACCGTAAATTTACCAACAGATTATGGTGATTTCAAATTGACTATTTATGAAGACGGAGAAAAACGGGAGCATCTATTGTTAACAAAGGGAGATATTCAAAATAGTCAGTTTCCTACATTAGTCCGAGTTCATTCGGAATGTCTAACTGGTGATGTCTTCGGGTCTCAGCGTTGCGATTGTGGGGAACAGTTACATGAAGCGATGAGAATGATCGAGGAAGAGGGGACTGGAGCTATTCTTTATCTTCGTCAAGAAGGCCGCGGAATCGGATTGAGGAATAAGTTAAAAGCGTATCAATTGCAGGAAAAAGGATTGGATACTTATGAAGCAAATACTGAATTGGGCTTTGCTCCGGATGAACGGGATTATCACTTTGCAGCAGAAATTTTAAAATCAATTGGTGTAACGTCCATTCGTTTACTTACAAACAATCCCGATAAAGTAATAGAGTTACAACAAGATGGAATTACGATTGTCGATAGGGTGCCAATTGAAACCGTTCCGAAAAAGGAAAACCAAGCCTATTTAAAAACAAAAAAAGATAAGTTTCACCATTACTTATCAGTATAAAAATAAAGGAGCAAGAAAATGACAATTTTTGAAGGAAATTATTCTCCAAAGGATCTTCGAATCGGAATTGTAGTCGCGCGTTTTAATGAATTTATCAATCAAAAATTATTACAAGGAGCTTTGGATAATTTAAAAAGGCACGGTGTGAAAGAAGAACAAATTGATATTTATTGGGTACCAGGAGCTTTTGAAATTCCTTTTATTACCAAAAAGCTCAGCAAAAAGGACAGTTACGATGGGTTGATTACGTTGGGGACAGTTATCAGAGGTGCAACTACTCATTATGAATTGGTTTCCAATGAGGTAGCCAAAGGAGTCGCACATATTAACCTGGAGTCCAATATTCCAGTGATGTTCGGGGTATTAACCACGGAATCCATTGAACAAGCAATTGAACGAGCAGGGACGAAAGCAGGGAATAAAGGCAGTGAAGCTGCGCAAGGGTTAATTGAGATGATTTCTCTTTCACAACAAATTTAAGAATTCCTATTTTTTAGAGTATGATGAGTTTACTGTGTAAATAGCATTCTTCAGTTTACTAAATGTAACAAACGTAAATATTAATCTTAGTATGTTTTGCTTGAAATAGATACATTAAAGCGACCACCTAAAGTTAGACCAAAAAATCTAACTTTAGGTGGTCGCTATACAAATTGACACTATTTTTTTGAGGGGATTTTTTTGAATCGCTCTTTTAAACGAGTTGGTAACAAGAAACTTAAAAGAGTAAAAGGTATCGATACAATGTACCAAAAAATCGTTCGGCCAATCCCATAGCGTTGGTAAAGTTTTTGCAACATCAAATGGAGTAGCACTAACCCAGCGAATAAACTGCTATAAAGGAACCAAGGATTATCGAGATGTGAGAGCGTTCTTAACGACATGATCGTTGCAGGGTAAAAATAAAAGAAACCAGCAACTAAAGTGACTCGCCAATTTTTGGTGAAAGTACTGAGATTCAATAGAAAGAAAAGCGCAGATAAAATGATACCTAGAGGAGGAAAAAGGCTGATTAAAAAAGCATAAATGGCTCCCCATAGAATCATTCCGGGACCTTTGATCAGTGCAACTAGCAGAATCAAGCTAAACAACAAAAGCAACTGTTGAGTGAAAGTAGCAAGAATAAATGTCCCGAACAAAATCAGCGTGAACCAATGCCAAAGTGATTGTTGTTGTGATTTTCTGGAAATGGCAAAATGATCCTTTAGGAAAGATGCCAGTTTTGGGTAAGAACGATTAAATTCCATAATTGGTCCTCCTTTATCTAACCTACATTAATTATAAGTGAGGAGAATGGAGGATTCATAGGTCTAAGGTGGTATCTTTCAATAAATTTACTGAAAAAAATGATGGTAAAACAAAATATTCTCCGTTATACTGAAAATTATATTAAAAACTGCGGGGAAAAGGGGAATGTGAATGAAAGGCAAGTTAAAACGAGAGATCAACTTATTTGGCGCATTAGCAACTGTTATGGGAACTGTAATTGGGGCAGGAGTTTTCTTTAAAACAGCGGCTGTTACGGCAAGTACACAATCGACTAGTTTGACCTTATTGGCATGGCTATTAGGAGGATTTTTAACGATCTGTGCTGGTCTAACGGTAGCTGAGTTAGCAACTGCTATCCCAGAAACGGGTGGTGCAGTCAAATATATTGAAGCCGCTTATGGAAAATTACCGAGCTTTTTACTGGGTTGGTCCCAAAGCTTGATTTATTTTCCAGCGAATATTGCGGCGCTTTCGATTATTTTTGCGACACAAATGACGAACTTATTACAAATATCTACGGATTATCTTCTATTAATTGCGATTATTACTGCTATTTCTGTTACTGGTTTGAATTTACTAGGAACAAAAGTGGGTACGACTGTCCAGTCTGCGACACTGATTATCAAATTGATTCCATTAGCTGTCATCGTTATTTGGGGACTGTTGACACCAGGTAGTGGAACGATCCAACTATTCCCATTCGAAGCAGGGAAAGATGTGTCTTTTGCAGAAGGCTTGAGTAGTGCTTTGTTAGCGACTTTATTCGCTTATGATGGCTGGCTTGGTGTCGGTGCAATGGCGGGGGAAATGAAACGTCCCGAAAAAGATTTACCTAAAGCAATTATTTTAGGGTTAAGTTTTGTAACAGTGGTTTACTTATTGATCAACTTTGTTTTCTTAAAAACTCTGCCAATTGATCAGATTGCAGGTAACCTTAATGCAGCATCTGATGCATCAGCGGTTATTTTTGGAAATATCGGTGGAAAGATCGTGACGATCGGTATCTTGATTTCTGTTTATGGGGCACTGAATGGGTACACGTTGACCGGAATCCGTATTCCTTATGCGATGGCTTTGGAAGGTGAGTTACCTTTTAGTAAACAGTTAACGAAATTATCAAAAAAATTCACAGTGCCATATGTTCCAGCACTTTTTCAATTAGTGATTGCGTGCATTATGATGAGTTTAGGTTCATTCGACTTTTTAACTGATATGCTAATTTTTGTTATGTGGCTGTTTAGCTTATTGATATTTATCGGTGTATTTGTTTTAAGAAAAAAACAACCAGACTTACCAAGACCATACAAAGTACCTTTGTATCCAGTGATTCCATTGATTGCAATCTTTGGCGCTGTCTTTATTTTAGGGATGACTTTATTTACTCAAACAGCTTTGGCAATGATCGGGATCGTTGTCACATTACTAGGTATCCCAGTGTATTATTACAAGAAAAAACAAGTCGAGCGTTAATTTAATAGTCATGTAAAAGGACTTAAGAGAGGAAACTTGCTTAAGTCCTTTTATTTACAACTAGAAATTTGCATTTCAATAAATTTGACCTGATTTTCGTCTTTCCTACTTCTGCCATAGCAACTTATATGCTAAAGTAATGAAGAAAAGGAGCGATAAAAAATGATATTTGATTCTCATACCCATTTGAATGCGGAACAATTTAATGATGATATTCCTGAAACTATTGAACGGGCCAAAGAGTTGGGCGTGACAAAAATGGCGGTAGTAGGTTTCGATACCCCAACGATCGAAAAATCATTACAGCTTAGTCACGATTATTCAAACATATATAGTATTATTGGTTGGCATCCTACTGAAGCAGGAAGTTATACTAAAGACGTTGAGAAAAAATTACAAGAGCAATTAACGATGCCGAAAGTGGTAGCGTTAGGTGAAATCGGCTTAGATTATTACTGGATGGAAGATCCGAAAGAAGTGCAAGCTGAAGTTTTTCGTAGACAAATTGCGATTGCGAAAGAAATGAATCTGCCGATCAGTATCCATACCAGGGAAGCGTTAGCAGATACTTATCAAATTTTAAAAGAAGAAGATATTCGTGATATTGGTGGAATCATGCACAGTTTTAGTGGCGATTTTGAATGGGCCAAACGATTTCTTGATTTAGGAATGCACATTTCATTTAGTGGGGTCGTGACTTTCAAAAAAGCGCAAGATGTTCAAGAAGCAGCCACTCATGTTCCACTCGATCGATTGCTAGTAGAAACGGATGCGCCTTACTTAGCTCCAGTACCTTATCGTGGGAAACGAAACGAGCCAGGTTATACCCGTTATACAGTTGAAAAAATTGCCGAATTACGTAATCTTCCGGTAGAAGAAGTGGCGCTCCAAACTTGGAAAAATGCTCATCGTCTATTTAGGATCGCTGAAAATGACTAAATTAAAAATCCAAGAAATTGTAGTCGTTGAGGGAAAAGACGATACTAGAAGACTCCAAGAAGTAGTCGACGTCGACACGATCGAAACGATTGGTTCAGCGATCAATGATGAAATACTCATGCAGATTGAACATGCGCAGGAAACACGTGGTGTAATCATCTTTACTGATCCTGATTTTTCGGGCGAGAAAATCCGCAAGACGATCATGGAAGTCGTTCCTCAGGCAAAACATGCTTTCTTACCTCGTCAGCAAGCACGTCCCAAAAAACAAGGAAGTCTTGGCGTTGAACATGCTAGTGACGAGGCCATCTTAGAAGCATTGAAAAAAGTAATCACCCCATCTTTTGAGGAAGACGAAACGGAAATTACTAGACAAGTGCTGATTTCTCATGGTTTAATAGCGGGAGCGCAAGCAAAAGAAAAACGTGAAAAATTAGGGGACGAATTAAGAATTGGTTATACCAATGGGAAACAACTGGAGAAGCGTTTAAAAATGTTTCGGATCACACCAGAAGAATTTGCCCAAGCAATGAAAAAAGTGGAGGAACAACATGAGTGAACAGCGTGATATTGCGACACCTTCTAGAACAAAAGAAATCTTATTGAAACATGGATTTTCATTTAAAAAAAGTTTAGGTCAAAATTTTTTGACTGAGCCAAATATCTTAAGAAAAATCGTGGAAACTGGCGAAATCGATCAACAAACAAATGTCATCGAAGTTGGTCCAGGTATTGGAGCGTTGACGGAACAACTAGCACGTAATGCCAATCAAGTTGTTGCCTTTGAAATCGATGATCGCTTGATTCCTGTGTTAAAAGATACGTTAGCTCCTTATCCTAATGTGACTATTGTTCATCAAGATATTTTAAAAACTAATTTAGATCAGGCAGCAACAACCTATTTTGAACAAGCTTTACCGATCAAAGTTGTTGCAAATTTACCTTATTATATTACGACACCGATCATGATGCATTTCTTAGAATCAGATCTGCAAGTAGAAGAAATGGTTGTGATGATGCAAAAAGAAGTCGCTGACCGTATTTCTGCTAAGCCTGGTACAAAAGCATATGGCTCATTATCAATCGCTGTACAGTATTTTATGGAAGCATCTGTTGCTTTCATCGTACCTAAGACTGTTTTTGTTCCGCAACCGAATGTCGATTCAGCTATCTTGAAACTAACCAGAAGAAAGCAACCAGCTGTAGCGGTTACTGATGAAAAGGCATTTTTCCGATTGACAAAAGCAGCGTTTCAGCAACGAAGAAAAACATTATGGAATAACTTACAATCTTCATATGGCAAAGATGAAGCAACGAAAGCTTGGTTAACGACTAGTTTAGAAAAAGCTAACATCGATCCTAAACGTCGTGGAGAAACCCTCTCATTAGCCGAATTTGCTGCATTAAGTAATGCAATGGAAGAGCTGAGCGAGAAAAATTAAGTTCTAATCTAATTCAATAAAGAAAGCAAAACGCCTAAAAGTCTAGCATGCTAGCTTTTAGGCGTTTTGTTTATCTAAGTCCAATAAAATGAGTTGGATGGTCATCACTAATTGAAAAATAAGTAAATGACTACTGTAACCCGATTCCTGTAATCTCAGTTTAAGATCATAATCGTTCATGTATTTAAGAATGGCTAACGGTTTAGACCGAAAAATAGTTTCTTATGAAAATAAATTTTTTTAGAATAAAACGATACTATAATCATAAATGAACACGATGAATTTTTAGAACTTATTTTGATTACTAAGGAGAAAGAAGGGTGAGGTAATGAACAAAATGAACCAATCGATTGTTTTGGGGTTAACATTGATTACCGTTGGCGGATCAATTGCCCCTGTTTCCAATGTATTTGCTTCAGAAAAAGCTACAAACTTTACCGCCACAAACGAATTTGACAAATACTACAACGATTTATCAAATGAAAAGAAAGCAGAATTTGAACGATTAGTATCCGGTGCTCACTTATCCCAAGTGGAGCAATTACAAATATTAAAAGAAAAATACGAGTCCGATAGACAACCAACTCCTCGCTGGAAAATTGCCGTCATTAAAAAGATAGCCAAATGGTTAGTAGCTAAAACAGGTGAAAAAACGGTAAGTGATGTTACTAATTACTTATTCGAATGGCAAGATAATTTAGAACAAGGTGCAGAAAATTGGTTAGTGAATCATGGGTGGAATAGAACCGCAGCTCATTGGACTGTTAAGACTGCTAGCTTCATTTTCTTATAGGATGAGTGTAAGAAAATGAAAGGAACAAAGAGACTGATTTTTTGGGGACTGACACTATTTTTTTGTGTATCTAATTTCATTAGATTATTCATTAATGATGATTTTGGAAAAACAGTAAGAGTTTATTTCAGGGATGTTCCTGCCTATCTAAAAGTAATTTTTTTTATCGTGTTCATACTGTTGTTTTGGTGGAGCTATCCTTATAAAAAAGAAAAAAATTTTTTTGATTGAAGTAAAACAACCAAAAATAAACCTGTCATAAACTTCAGTGAGGGTGGACGGGTTTATTTTTGTATTAAAATCAGCAACCATTAAAATGGACTATACTTCAAGAGGGTGAGCCCAGTGTATCTCGTTGTTTTAGTGTATACCTTAGGGTAGGGAATTAGAATGATACTGGGGCTAAATAGGGTTCCAGGAAATATTGTTGTTGACATGTACATAGGGCGTACTTCTTTTTTGTATTTATCTTTCATCTATATAGACAAAAATTGAAGGAGATGATGTAGCTAGCAGAGACTGTAGTTTAAAACATATTTCTTGTATAAGCTTCATTCAAAATTTACTTTATCTGGTGTCGGATAATTGAATACATGAAAAAGGCTCATTCAACATTTTTCTGATTGATGTGTCTTGACACATCTTGTTGTTAAAGTTAAAATAAGACATCATAAATGTGTCAAGACACATTAGGAGAGAAAAAAATGAAAAAAAAATCAGTACGATCCCTGACTATTTCTGCCTTGTTGATAGCTATGGGGGTCATTATTCCAATGGTTATGCCAAAAATCATGATTCCACCTGCTTCTTTTACTTTGGCTTCTCATGTACCCATATTTATTGCGATGTTTTTTTCACCAGGAATTGCGATTACCGTTGCTTTGGGTACAACATTTGGCTTCTTTTTGACCACACCAGTAATTATTGCGCTGCGTGCATTATCTCATTTGATTTTTGCAGTGATTGGTTCTTGGTATTTGCAAAAGAAACCAGAAATCGTTTTAAAAAATGGCCAATTTACTTTAGCCAACTGGCGCTTCCAAAGTTTCAATTTTGTGATAGGTATCATTCATTCGATTGCGGAAATGTTAGTGGTTAGTGTCTTTTTCTTTGTAGGGAACATGCCAGAAACTTATTATTCTGAAGGCTATTTTTATACAGTCTTTATCCTAATGGGGATTGGTGGGTTGATCCATAGTTTAGTCGATTACAATATTGCTTATTTTGTAGCCGGAACATTGAGCAAATACTTTGATATTCCAGTTTTCACTAAAGCTAAGCAAGTAAGTCAGAAGACACCTTCAACGAAATCAATCAAGAAAATGGCTTGAAAAAAGTACCATTATCAATCAGTTTTTCCTCTTTAACTAGAGATAACTCCTTTAAAATGAATAAGCCGAAAGTGCTGTGTATGAACACAGCATTTTCGGCTTATTTGTTATAGTTCTAGCTTTTGGCATAGTTTCTGCCAAAATTTACATCAAAAGCTGATTTTTTAATTTTTATGGCAATCCGATCACTTCTTCAGTTGATTTGTCAAAGAAATGTCCTTTGCTGATATTGAATGCTAAGTCGACCATTTCCCCTGGTTTATGGAAGTCACGTGCATCGACTTTTGAAATAAATTCAGTTGTACCTGTTCGGGTATAAAGCATGGTTTCTGCACCTAACAATTCTGATACAACAACTTCTGAATGAACAACTGCTTCGGGTTGTGCTTCTAACACCACTTGTTCACTGTGGATATCTTCAGGGCGAATACCAAAAACAACTTCTTTCCCTTCATAGCCTTTTTCAACTAAGACTTTGTTTTTTCCTTCAGGGATTTTTAATTTTAAGCCATGACCGTCACTGATTACTCCATTGTTTAAAGTAACGTTGAAGAAGTTCATTGCGGGTGAACCGATAAAGCCTGCGACGAACATATTGACTGGTGTGTCATACACTTCTTTTGGCGTACCGATCTGTTGGATAAAGCCATCTTTCATGATAACGATACGATCTGCCATCGTCATTGCTTCTGTTTGGTCGTGGGTTACATAGATGGTTGTTGTTTCTAAACGTTGATGGAGTTTGGCGATCTCAGCACGCATCGCTACCCGTAATTTTGCATCTAAGTTTGATAATGGTTCATCCATCAAGAAAACTTTTGCATCACGAACGATGGCACGTCCTAAAGCAACCCGTTGACGTTGGCCACCTGAGAGAGCAGCAGGTTTACGTTTCAAATATTCAGTAAGCCCTAAAATTTCAGCAGCATTTTCTACCCGTTTTTTGATGTCTGCTTTGTCATACTTTCTCAACTTCAACCCAAAAGCCATATTGTCAAATACAGTCATGTGTGGGTATAACGCATAGTTCTGGAATACCATAGCGATATCACGATCTTTTGGTGCTACATCGTTCATCACTTTACCGCCGATGCTTAATTCTCCTTCCGAGATATCTTCTAGCCCAGCAATCATTCTTAATGTAGTTGATTTTCCACAACCAGAAGGTCCAACAAAGACAATAAATTCACGATCATCGATTGCTAAGTTAAAATCCGTTACGGAATAATTTTCTGCGTTGTCATATTGTTTGTATACATGTTTCAGTGCCATTTCTACCATGATTCATTCCACGCTTTCTGTTTAGTTTTAATGTTGAATTAAGTATAAATGAAAGCGTTATCTACGCTCAATGGCAACTTGAACAAGAATTGATTGTCTTTTTGGGCAATATGCTACACCTTGAGGTAAAATAGAGTAGGAACAAGATGTTGAGAGAGGAAAGGATGATCAATATGAAAATTGCTTTAATTGCTCATGACCGCAAAAAGCCCTTGATGATCAAGTTGACAACCGCCTATAAGGCAATCCTGGAAAAACATGAATTATTCGCAACTGGGACAACAGGTGGTAAAATCACCGAAGCAACTGGCTTAAAAGTCCATCGCTTTAAATCCGGTCCTTTAGGTGGTGACCAACAAATTGGTGCAATGATCTCAGAAGATCAATTAGACCTCGTGATTTTTCTGCGAGATCCGTTGGCTGCACAGCCTCATGAACCGGATGTGACTGCACTGATCCGCTTATCGGATGTTTACGAAATTCCTTTAGCGACCAATATTGGAACAGCAGAAGTACTGTTGCGAGGACTAGAAGCTGGCTTTCTGGATTTCCGTACTGTAGTTCATGAGTTAGAGAATCGACCGTTGTCTCTGGAATAAAATTCGTTATTTACTATTGATCGTCCATTTATGTTCGTTGAATGTGTGATTTTTCACGAACATGAATTACTTTTTATTCAGGAATGTATGTTTTTTATTTACAGTCGTGTGTAATCTATGCTATAGTTTTGCTGGGAATGACTTCCCAAAAATAAACAGAGTAGAAAATAAAGCGTTAAGTGCTGAGAGGATGGGATGTTGCCTCTTTGACGAAGGACAAGTTGTTCGCGGTTTTATTTTCGCATTCGCTGCATGTAGGATGTAGCAGCTCTTAAAGGAGATGCTAAGAAATGAAGAAAAATCGGTTAGACGCACGCATGATCGCTATCATGGGATTGTTGATTGCTTTGATGGTCACTTTATCCCGTTTGGTATCGATCGAAACCCCTTTTGTGAAGATCAGTGTCACATTTATTCCACAAATGATCATGGGGATTTTATTTGGCCCGTTTTGGTCTGGAATTGGGGGTGTATTAGCTGACTTAGTAGGAATGGCGTTATTTTCAAAAACAGCTTTCTTCATTGGTTTTACTTTGAATGCCTTTATTGAAGGAGCAATTTATGGTTTCTTTTTTTATCGAAAAGAGATTACTTGGAAAAATTCGCTATTAGCTACACTTTCGGTCACGCTGATCATTAATTTGCTATTGACTCCTTTGTGGCTAGCGATGATGTATCATGTTCCATTATTTAGTTGGATCGTCTGGGCACCAAGGTTATTAAAAACAGTCGTTTGGATTCCTATTCAAACCATTGCGATGTATTACGTCGGACGTAGTATTCCATACAAAAAGATTTTAAGAAGTATGACTCTTCACGCAAAATAGTCAACTCAGAAAACAAAGAAGCAACCTTCCCATCCCAGAAGGTTGCTTCTTTTGCTTATTTATTGTAAGAAAGGAGACGTTTATTTCTATAAAATAGTGAACAACGATTGAAAGAGATGATATATGGCCATACCACCTAGAATACTACTGATGATGGTCAAAAGGATTGTGACACTTTTAGAGGGCTTTGTTAATGAAAGATAGTAATAGGCAAGCCCAATTTGAAGATTGAAGTAGAAAATAGCACTTCCAGATCTAAAATTAGGGAAAAGTGTCATAATAATATTTATACACAGTGATATCTTTAACAATTCTTTGTACCAATTCTTTTTAGCCATTTAGGATAAACTCCTTGATTGCTTTTTCATTTTTTAGGCCAATTATTCGATCAATAACTTTCCCATCCACAATTTTTATTATGGCCGGGACAGAATTAATTCCTAAGCTGTCAGCCATTATTTCCAACTTATCCTCATTCTCTTTACGAGCGTTATCTGTATTATAATATCCCATAGATTGGTGCTGGTTGTTTAGTACTTTTCGCAAAATAGGCTCAAATTCTTTACATTGGGGGCATGTAGGTCTCCCTACATAAACAAATAAAGTATCCTTTCCATTCATTATTTTTTCTAAAGAAATACTATCCACTTCATATAAACCTTCTTTAGATGTTGCCATTTGAGTATAGACATATAAAATAGTAGGTAAACTAAAAATAATTAAAATGAAACACATTTTTTTTGATTAATATTTATCATAAACACAACCAGTTTATAATTTAAAACATGCGACTACTCCACCGATGGTACCACCAGCAAGAGCGACAAAACCTGTTATACAAGCAGCACATACTAATGGAACTGCAAGACAAGCAGCAGCACATGTAGGGGCAATGATGTTAGCAACTGCACGGCTTATTCCTAAAACAATTGCTAGACAGGCTGCTTTTTCAGCCATTCCACGGGCTTGCTTCAAATGAAGAAACTCACTTTGAACTTCTTGTAACTGTTTTTTCAATTCATTATTTGGTATAAATTTATCTTCAAGAATTTGGTGAGTCATTTCTTCGCCATTGGAAAATGTTCTAATCTCGAAAGTATCTTCTTCTGATTGAGTGATCAAAGATTCTTGGACTCCCTTAATGTTGTACATCATATCAAAGATTACCGTAACACTGCTGAATAGATTATAGTGTTCATTTGTGATTGGTACAGTCAATGAATAATAATCTTTATTTTCTCCATTTTCACTTATAATTTGTAACGCTGTAGCATTGTCCAATGTTAAATATTTTTCTGAAACATGTAATTGAATAGTAGAGTCAAGTTTAGATGAAAATACGTCCATTAGTTTGTTTTTTTCTTTCGAGCTAATTTCTTTTGCTGTTTCAGACAAAATGACCATATTTTTAACGATTGATGTAGCTTCTTTCGAATTTATACCAGGAACCGTCACTGGATTGCTTTCAAAATAGGTACTAATCGTTTGTGTCATTGGCACATAGTCAGTCTCTTGAATCATCTCTGCATTGACAATCATAGAAAAGTTAGGAATGATAAAGGAAGCTAGAGTTATAACAGCAATAAGACTTATAATGAATTTGTTTTTTTACATATTTTTTTAATTCCTTTCGATGATCCAGTTTAAGTAAAAAATAGTTACTCTTAGTCGTGTGAATTCTTACATAACATTTCTTTTTTGTACTTTGCAGTAAAAATAAGCACTTTATAACAATTTAGTGAATAAAACATAATCACCAAATAACTATATTCACAAATCTCCTGATATTTTCTCCTTTACTATTATTTAAAGCGCTTTTATTGCTTGTATCCATAGTATAGAATGAAAACGAGTAAATTATTTTATATGGTATCAATAGTCACATTGAATTTAAAAAAGGAAGTGAACGACGAATGGAAATTCATGAATTACTACGTAAATTTCGAAAGGAAAGGGGGTTATCTCAAAAAGAGTTAGCACATAAAATAACTTATAGAGAATCTTTAGTAAAATACGAAAGTGGTAAAAATCAGATTCCATTGATTCCTTTATTAGCTTTTTTAAAAAAGATGAACATTGAGTTAGACGAATGTTTATTTTATTTAAATAAAATAAACGGAAATCATCCAAGACAAAAGTTAAATCAGCTACTTAGTCAATTGGAAGATGTCAAGTTACCAATTGACGACCGATTAAGAAATTTAGAATTAGATATCAAAAAAACAAAAAGCATTGTTGATAAGCGGAATTATCTAATAGCTAAAGGCTATCAATGGCATTTACTACCGAATGATGAAAGAAAGTTTACCCTACATGATAAGGTTTATATCAAAGCGATCATGAACCATCTAGAAAAAGTAGCAGAATATGGTCGTTTTGAAATAGTCACATTTACTTCACTGGCTTTTCTTTTTACAACAGAATTTATTCAAATGCAAGCTTCGAAAGTAGAAAGAATGGGTGATAACGAAAATTTTCTCTCTTCACTTTGCACGTTGTATCATGTTCTCTTTCTTTTAATGCTAGAAAGAAAAGAAAGCGGCTATTCAAAAGAATATTTAGAAAAATTAAAGATGGTTCGAGGTAGACTAGTGACACCACAAAAAACAGAGGTACACGAAAGGTTTAACGATTTGCTACTGAATAGCTTGGTCGAGCGTACAACTAATCCTAAGCAATTAACAGATTTTTTTAAGGGGATTAGGTTAATTGGTGCAACTCAACTTGAAGAGGAGTTTCTTTTAGCTTTAAAAAAATATGAGAGACTTTATGGTCTTTCTCTTTTACCTTCAATTATAGAATAAAAACCGTTGGTAGTAAGGAAGTTTTGGGCAGCTAAGCTATTTAAAGATGAGCTAGGGATGAAATGTTTTGCTTTTGTTTTTTTATGAAGAAGTATAGTTTTGATAACCATTTACATATAAAGTGAGTCATGTCGCAAAGACGTTGTTCATGTTTTAGGAGTGAATGAATAGGTTCTTTTAATGATTTTCTCTAATAAAATAATAACTGTCCCACAAAAGTTAGTGAAAAACTAGCTCTTGAGGGACAGTTACACTGATTTATTACAACTACTTTTTGATTGAGTTAACTATTTTTAGTAAACTGCGCTTGATATAGTTGATGGTAGTACCCGTCTTTTTGTAGTAATTCATCGTGGGTACCCATCTCAACGATGGCGCCTTGCTCCATGACTAAGATTTGATCAGCATTTTTGATTGTCGATAAACGATGGGCAATCACAAAGCTCGTTTTGCCTTCCATCATTGTTAAAAAGGCATCTTGAATTTTCTTTTCCGTCAAAGTATCGACTGAACTAGTTGCTTCATCTAGGATCAACATAGGAGGGTTGCTGATCATTGTACGGGCGATCGTTAACAATTGTCTTTGTCCGTCAGAGATTTTCAGTCCTTGTCCGCCGATTTTTGTTGCTAACTTTTCAGGCAAGCGTTCCACAAATTCATACATATACGAAGCTTTGAGTGCTTGATTGATTTCTTCATCACTAGCATCTGGATTGCCATACTGTAGATTTTCTTTTAACGTACTGTCAAAGAGCCAAGTATCTTGTAAAACCATTCCAAAGCTTTTTCGCAAGCTATCTCTTTGGATATCTCGAATATCATACCCGTCGATCGTAATGGTTCCACCTGTCGCATCATAAAAACGCATCAACAGGTTAACTAACGTGGATTTACCAGCACCAGTCTTACCTACAATCGCAATCGTTTGCCCTGGTTTAGCAACAAAACTGAAATTTTCGATCAATCGTTGACTTGGTTCATAAGAAAAGGATACATGATTGAACGCTACTTCACCTTTGATTGTTGCTGGATTCAACGCATAAGCATTAGGTTCATCTGGTGTTTCTTCGGGTTGATCGATGAGTTCAAAGGCACGTTCTAATCCAGAAAAAGCGGTTTGGATCTGTGTCGTGATTCCAGAAAGTTCAATAAACGGTTTAGAAAACTGACTAGAATAGATCGTGAAACTAGAGATCACACCGACTGTAATGGCTGAGCCACTTCTTAATGCTAGTAAACCACCAACTAATCCAATCGAAAGATAAGCCAAGTGATCCACAAAACGAGAAGACGGATTCGTCAAAGAAGAAGAAAATTGGGCACGTTGTCCTTTTTGATAAAGATCAGTGTTCAATGCTTGGAATTGTCGTTGATTCATTTCTTCTTGTTGAAAGGCTTTGACGATTTTCTGATTCCCGATCCGTTCGGTAACAAAGCCAGAGATATTCCCGATAATCTTTTGTTGATTGTCAAAGTCGTTTTGTGATGCACGGGCAACGATCCAACTCACAAGAAAAATGATCGGTGTGGAGCAAATCACGACGAGTGTCAATAACGGGCTAAGGCGTAACATAAATATAAAAGACAAGACGATGATAGCCACGCCGGCAAACATTTGGTTAAACGCCGCAGAGATCGCAATGGAAATATTATCCATATCGTTGGTAAAACGACTAACGATATTCCCGTGTGAATTTTGATCATAGTAACGAAGCGGTAATTTATTCAAACGTGCAAAGGCATCTTTTCTTAATTTTGCTACGGAAAGATAAGCCAAGCGATTACTTAAGACTTGGATCAGCCATTGACTGATCACGTTGATCAATACGATCCCGCCAAATAATAATAAGAGGTGGAACAATTGAGCAAATCGAACTTGACCTGCGCCGATCATTTGGTCAATACTTTGACCAATCTGTAAAGTCATTACCACAGTAGCGATCCCGTTGATGATCCCTAAAAGGATCGCAAACCAGATATCTTTTGAATAGGCTGTAAGGTAAGGAACGAATCGTTTGAGGGTTTTCCAGGATAATTTTTTTGTTTTCATCTTATTCTTCCTCCTGTGATGCGACGATTTCGCGATACTCAACGGAATCCTTCAATAAATCTTCATGTTTCCCTTGCGCAACGATCTTTCCTTGATCCATCACGAGGATCTTATGTGCTTCTTGAATCGAGCGGATTCGTTGAGAAATAATAATGACTGTCGTATCTAGTGAGGTTTGTAATGCTTTTCTTAAGTTAAGATCGGTTTGATAATCTAACGCGCTTAAAGAATCATCTAAAATCAATAATTCAGGTTTGGCAATTAACGCACGTGCAATCGTTAGCCGTTGTTTTTGACCGCCAGAAAAGTTTTTTCCGTTTTCCATTACTTTTGTTTCTAATCCTTTAGGAAGTTGTCGAACAAACTCTTCTGCTTGAGCAATTCTAAGAGCTTCCCAACATTCTTCATCTGTGGCATCTTCTTTTCCCCATTGAAGGTTTTCACGGATGGTTCCAGTGAATAGAACAGCGGTTTGAGGAACTTGTGAGATTTGGCTTCTTAAAGGATCAAGTTTCCATGAGCGAACATCCACGTCATCAAAAGCGACGGAACCTGCGTTGACGTCATAGAAACGTGGAATCAATTGAGTTAAGGTTGTTTTTCCGCTACCGGTTGGTCCAATGATCCCCAAAACCGTGTTTCGTTTCAAAGCAAAAGTAATGTCTTGTAAAGATAATCCTGACTTTTCAGTATAACGAAAGTCGACATGTTCAAATTGAACGATATTTTCGGATTGGAAATTCGGTGTCAAGGCATCTTCTGCATCTGTCAGTGTAATGTCAGTTTCTAGGACTTCTTTGACCCGATTACCTGAAGCTTCGGCCCGGGTAAAGATAACGACCAGGTTAGATACGACGATCAATGCCAGTAACATTTGATTCATGTAATTGATCAACGCAAGGACTTGACCTTGTTGCAAATGTCCGATATTGACTTTGATCCCACCAACAGTCAACAAACAAATAATACCGATATTCATGATCAATGTGGTAGCCGGTGATAAGAGAGCTGAGATGTTTGAAACACGTAAATAGTTTTTAGCTAATTCATCGGTGTCCTCATCAAAAGTATCAATTTCTGTTTTTGTGCGGGAGAATGCCCGAATTACACGAACACCGCTTAGATTTTGACTAACCGTTTCATTTAAACGATCCAGTTTTTCTTGGACTTTTTGGTACAGTGGAATTGTTTTTTTGATGATAAAGTATAAAATGATTGAAAAAATCGGTAGGATAGCTAAGAAAAACAAGCCGATTTCCCAGTCAATCACAAAGGCCATGACGACTGAACCGATACTTAGAAATGGCGCACGGATCAATAAACGGATTACCATGGCTAATGCTAATTGGAGTTGGTTGATGTCGTTCGTCATTCGAGTGATCAATGTATCTGTACCAAAATGATTTAATTCACTATGTGAAAAGGAATTGATTTTCTTGATTAGTTGATTTCTAAGCTCAGTACCAAATCCTTGTGAAGCTATTGAAGCATAATATTGACAAATGATCGCACAAATCAATCCAACAACTGACATCACGACCATCCAGATCCCCATTTGGATGATCACACCACGATCATTCATCTTTAGACCGTTATCAATCAATGAGGCCATCAATAATGGCAAAATCAATTCAAAGACAGCTTCTAAGAATTTAAAAACGGGACCCAGAATGATTTGTTTACGGTAATCTTTTGCATAACGCAATAACTGAATCATATGATTCCTCCTAAAATATATTTACCATTAGCTAAGAAAAAGCCAAATAAATTTTCTCGAATTTCTTTCTTAGCTACTTAAACGGTAGGCACGGATTTAAGAGAAAGGGGAGTCAGTTGCAAGAAATTTCTGTCTATTTTACATTGATGACCCTTTGTCTTAAACGAGTACTTTCCTATGTATAAGTAGGTACTCTCACATTGTATCTTATGAAATTTAGAATGAAAAGTGAATAAGCCTTTTCATAAATGAAACTTTGAAGTGAATTAGCAAAAAAAGTCATTGACGAATCTCGTTTGTTTCTCCTTCTTTTTAGATAAAAATAGCTATTGACAAAATGAATGCGTTTCCTATGATGGAGAAGAGGTGAGAGAATGTTAAAAGAAGAAATCCAAGATTATTTAGAAAATCAAACGGCATTTATCGATTTAGCACAATTAAGTGATGTTTTTACAGCGAAATATTTAGCAGCATACTTTAAAGTGAAACGTAATACGGTCAGTCATTATCTTAATCAATTAAATGAAGCTGGCATTTTGGTTAAGATCAATTCTCGTCCGGTCTATTACTTTCATAAAATGGCTTTTGAACAGCAATTTTTTGCTTTAAGTAAAACGTATTATGCCTCAACTGAAGAAATTAGGGCTGAACAGCCTATTTTTTCAAGAAGTAAAGATCTTTTTTCTTTAGTGATCGGTCACGAAGCAAGCTTGAAAGAAAGCATTGAACAAATCAAAACAGCTCTTTTTTATCCAGATGGTGGGCTCCCTGTGCTATTAACTGGAGAAAGTGGTACAGGGAAAAGCTTCTTAGTCAATATCGTTTATCAATACTGTTTAGAACATGATCTCTTACCAGAAAATGCGCCTTTCGTGACGTTGAATTGTGCCCAATATGCCGACAATCCAGAATTGTTGACGAGTAATTTATTTGGACATGTCAGTGGAGCATACACCGGTGCGACACAAGATAAGGTTGGCGCTTTTGAGGCAGCCGATGGGGGATTATTATTTTTAGATGAAGTTCATCGACTTAGCCCTGAAGGACAAGAAAAATTGTTTACGTATCTGGATCAAGGGATTATTTATCGAATGGGAGAAACGAATCAGGGGAAAAAAGTCGATGTTCGGCTCTTCTTTGCTACGACTGAAGAAGTCACCAAACATTTTCTGCCCACTTTTATGCGTCGGATTCCTTTTAAGATTGATCTGCCTTCTTTACGTGCTCGTGGAAAAGAAGAACGATTGGAGCTGATTTATTCTTTTTTCTTAAATGAACAAAGAAAAATCGAGCGACCAATGAAAGTGAGTGGTCAAGTGCTGTCATTATTGACGAACCAAAGTTTTTCAGGCAACATCGGTGAATTGAAAAATAGCGTAAAAGTAGCTGTAGCCAAAGCATTCGCTGAACAAAAAGAGGAACAGAGCCTATCGATCAAACTCCAACATTTACAAAGATATCTTTTGAAGGTTCCCCATCAAGACAGCCCAGCCCAATCAGCTGTGTGGATCACTGAGAAAAAAGAATTAGCTCATTTGGTTGAAAAAAGACAACCAGAACAGGAGCGAATGATCCGCTGCTTTGAACAACTATTATTGACCTTTAAGAAAAATAGCGCGACAGTAAGTAACTGTGAGGAAAAATTAAAAGAAGAAGTCGTTTATTTATTTGATTTTTTACTCTTTGAAACGAGTCGCCAAGAAAAACATGAACTACTAGTCTACTGGTTGCACTCCATTCGAGAAACGCTAAAACAAATGGAAAGTGCCTATCAGATCAAGTTTGATGGTAACAGCGTATATGCACTAAGTTATTATCTCTATCAAAGAAGCACAGTAAAGTGGTTACCAGAAGATGGAGAAATCGAACAATTGATCAAGGAACTAGACCGCCAGTTAGAACTAATGTATCCAGCAAACTATCACTACGCCCATCGGATCTTGGAATTGACACAAGCCAAGTTAGATTTAGAAGTTACTTTATTAGATCATATTTTATTAACGATCTATTTGAGACGGACGAAATGGACAAAAGAACAAAGTGTGCCTAAAGCAATCATTGCTGCTCATGGTTATGCTACCGCTAGTAGTATGGCAAACGTCGCTAATCGACTGTTGGGAAATGATCTGTTTGAATCCTTTGATATGCCCTTAGATGTGACACCCCAACAAATTGCGGATGAAATGATCGATTACAGTAATCGTCATGATATCTCTAATGGACTGATCATTTTAGTTGATATGGGCTCGCTAAAAGAAATCCATCAACTATTCAAAGATCAGGTCTTTGCCCCAATCGTTATTTTGAATAATGTGACAACACCATTAGTTATCAGTATTGGAGAAAAAATGCAAAAAATGACTGATCTGGAAGAAATCGTCAAGGAAGCGGTGGCCTCCTTGGAAGCAGAGTGGACGATCATTTACCCTCAAAAAAATAAACAAAAAGCATTACTGATCACTTGCATGACGGGGATCGGAACGGCTGTCCATATGAGTGAACTACTTGAAAAAAGTTTACCAGCAAACAGCGCACTTAAAATCATCCCTTATGAATACCAAGTATTAACACAAAGAAAATTAACGGAATCGGTTTTTTCGATGTACGATGTGATTGGCATCATTGGGACAACGAATCCTCAAATCGACACGATGCCATATCTTTCGTTAGAGTCATTGATTTCAGGAGAGAAAATGGATGAACTTGTTCAATGGCTGGCTCCTATTTTTTCATTGAAAGAACAAGCTAACTTTGATCAGCAATTTGTCCGAAATTTTTCATTAGAAAAAGTACTGGAGTCGGTGACGATCCTTGATACAGAAAAAGTGATGACAGAAATCGAGCTGTTTATGCGTGAATTGGAGATGCGTTTTGATAAGAACATCACGACGCCACAAAAGATCGCCCTTTTTGTCCATGTCAGTTGTTTGATCGAACGATTGATCAGGCAGATCCCGATTGAAAGTTACCATGGTCAAGAACAGTTGTTACAGTGTCAAAAAGAAACCTTGGATCGAATCAAAGAAGCATTTAGTGTCATCGAAGAACATTATAGTGTCACGATCCCACCATCAGAAGTCGCTTATATTTATGATATTCTCGAAAATGTAGAGGATAAAATAGGCTCAGAAGAAGAATTTTAATCGTAAGCAAGATACCGCCACTATGTTGGCACGTATCTTGCTTTATTTGTAGTGAGAGTAAGAAAGAGGTGGAAACATGGAAAGAACAATTATTCTAGCCTCCCATGGACGTTTTGCTTCAGGGATTTTAGATTCTTTGGAACTTATTTTTGGTAAAACGCATTCGATCCTAGCGTTAGATTGCTATGGAACTGAAACGTTTGATTTAGCAAAATCAGTGCAGCAATTGATCAACGATCATCAAGGGCAGGAGTTGATCATCATCACTGACTTATTTGGTGGCAGTGTAAACAATGAATTTTTGCAGTACATTAACCGACCGAATATCTACTTGATTGCTGGTTTGAATCTGCCATTGTTGATCGAGATTGCCACAAAAATTGAGACAGCTGATTCAATCGTTGAATTGATCCATCAGGTATTGAATGATTCAAAAGAAATGATCCAATTTTGTAATGAAAGTATCGAAAAAAAAATGGAAGAAGAAGAATTTTAGGAGGGATTGGAAATGATTATTTTAACAAGAGTCGATCATCGTTTATTACATGGTCAAGTCGCTTTTTCTTGGACACAGTCAATTGGCGCAGATTGTATTTTGATCGCAAATGATGATGTGCCAAACAATGAAATACGCAAAACAACCATTAAGCTGGCAAAGCCACAAGGAGTGAAACTAGTGATCAAATCGATTGAAGATTCGATCGCTGCATTACAAAGTGGCGTAACGGATAAATATAAACTATTTATCGTAGTAGAGTCTGTGAAAGATGCGTATCAATTAGCAAAAGCTTGTCCACAGATCAAGCAAATCAATTTAGGTGGGATTAAAGCAAAGGAAGGAACGCGGAGTCTAGGTAAAGCGGTCAACGTATTACCTGAAGAAGAAAAATTGTTGGAACAAATGATCGCTGATGGGATAGAAGTAGAAATTCGTCAAGTACCAGCAGATAAAAAAATAGCAGCAAAGGAAGTCTTATGAGAAAGGAAGAATAAAAGATGATCCTACAAGCAATTCTTTTAGGTCTGGTTGCCTTTATTGCGCAATCAGAGTATGCGTTAGGAACTTCCCTGCTTTCTCGTCCGATCGTAACGGGATTATTTACAGGGATTGTTTTGGGAGATGTAAAAACAGGTATTATTATGGGAGCAACTTTGGAATTAGCTTTTATTGGCTCATTTTCAGTTGGAGCATCGATTCCACCAGACGTTGTGACCGGTGGAATCTTAGGAACTGCATTTGCCATTACTGCAGGAGCAGGAACAGAAACAGCATTACTATTAGGGTTACCAATTGCGACACTTACCCTTATTTTAAAAAATGTTTATTTAGGACTATTGATTCCGATCATGAACCACAGAGCAGATCGTTATGCGGAGGATGGGAATTATAAAGGGGTCGAACACATGCACTTATTAGCTGGTTTCGGCTTGTCATTGATGCTTGGTCTGGTAGTCATGATTTCTTATTTAGTCGGAAGTCAAACGATCGGGAATCTCTTAGCGAAAATACCAGATTTTGTGCAAAACGGATTGACCGTTGCAACTGGGTTGATTCCAGCACTTGGATTTGCCATGCTGGCACGTTTATTGATCAATAAAAAAGTAGCACCTTATTTCTTTTTAGGCTTTGCTGTAGCAGCTTACTTAGAGATTCCAGTAACAGGTATTGCCATCTTTGGGGCGATCTTAGCCGTCATTGTCGTCAATATCATGAACGTACGTCAAGTATCCGTTCAAACTTCAGCAGGGGAGGTAGAAGAGGATGAAGACTTCTAATCAAGAAGAACACAAAGTGACCAAAAAAGAATTGAATCAGGTCTTTTGGCGCTCATTTCAAATGGAATTTTCATGGAACTATGAAAGACAGATGAATATGGCCTATGTCTTTGCCATCATTCCCATCTTGAAAAAGCTCTATCATACTAAAGAAGAAATGTCAGCAGCGCTTAAACGACACTTGGAATTTTTTAACACGACACCACATATCGTGACCCTGATCTTAGGGATCAATGCAGCAATGGAAGAAGAAAATAAAAATGACCCAGAGTTTGATGTAACAGCTATCGATAGTATCAAGACCTCACTAATGGGTCCTTTAGCAGGGTTAGGCGATTCATTCTTTTGGGGAACGTTGCGTTTGATTGCGACGGGTGTTGGGACTTCGCTAGCACTACAAGGAAATATTTTAGGACCAATTTTATTCCTTTTGATTTTCAATATCCCTCATGTTTTGTTTCGTTACTTGGCAACAAGTTGGGGCTATCGACTAGGTACTGGATTTTTAAAGAAAATCCAAGCAAACGGAATGATGGAAAGTTTAACGTTAGGTGCTTCAATCATTGGATTGATGGTAGTTGGCGGGATGACTGCGACGATGATCGATATCAATATTCCTTTGAAAATCGGAACAGGTGAAAATGCCGTCACGATCCAAAGTATTTTTGATGATATCGTTCCTCATATTTTAAGTTTAGGTGCCTTTGGAGCAGTCTTTTATTTATTGAAAAAAGAAGTCAAACCATTGATGATTTTGATTGGATTAGCTATTTTTGGGATTGCTGGTTCATGGATCGGTATCTTTTAGAAAAGGAGAGAACAAGATGGTCACAATGCTTGATTATATTCATGAAGAAAAAACAGCTTTATCAGCGATTCTTGAAAAGAATGATTCGTCACTTCATGTGTCTTATCAAAACATGCAACACGTTCTGATTCTGGCGACAGGTTCTTCGTATAATGCTTGTCTTGCTGCAAAGCCGGCACTAGAAAGCTATGGAGACATCACTGTGGATATCCAAGAACCTTATCATTTTAATCATTATGGGAAATTGTCAGAAGAAGTTGATACAGTCATCGCTGTTTCTCAAAGTGGGAAAAGTGCTTCGACAGTCGATGCCATCCAAAAGATCCGATCATCAAAACGACGGACGATCGCTTTAACTGGAGATGATCAAAGTCCGATCACCAAAGAAGTGGATCAAGTGATTGACTTGAATATGGGCGTGGAAAAAGTGGGGTTTGTTACCAAGGGCTATTCAGCAACCGTTCTTCAGTTGATTCTCTTAGGTCTAGCGATTGGAACCAGTAAAGACAGAATAACAGCAGCGCAAAAAGAAGAAAAACTAGTTCAACTAAGAGAAATCGTGATGAAAATTCCTCAGATCATTGCGCAAACAGAACAATTTTTTGAAAAAAATGAAGCACTCTTTCGTGTAGCAAAACGATTTATTGCGATCGGGTATGGACCGAATTGGGGAACAGCGAAAGAGTTTGAAACCAAGTTTACGGAAACTGTTCGGGAACCTTCCCAAGGCTTTGAATTAGAGGCATACATGCACGGTCCGTATTTAGAAGCCGATCCTGGTCATATTCTATTCTTCTTGGAAACCGATAGTGATAGTCAAAAACGTTCCCAGCGATTAGCACAATACATGAAACAATATGTTGGACAGGTCATTGTTGTAACGACTGAAGGAGAAACGACTGAGAATCAGCTTAGTCTGGGAATCACTAGCGAAGAAGATCTTTCTGTTTTAGCTTTAGTTGTACCGATCCAAGTTTTGGCTTATAAAATTGCGACTGCCAAAGGGATCGATTTAGGTCAAAGAATTTTTGATGATTTTGATGAAGTATTAAAAAGTAAAATTTAAGAGGTGGAGACTATGTTAAAATTCAATGAACAAAAACAAATCGAGGATATCAATGGGGCGCTAGCTTTACGTCCGCAAGTGGAACAAATCATTGACGGATTGGGAGAGGGATTCGATGCAATTTATTATTTAGGAATCGGCGGAACCTACGCATCAGCGATGCAAGCTGTGACTTATATGAATGGTAAAAGTAACCTACCTGTTTATGTCCAACATGCAGCAGAATATTACACAACTGGCAACAAACGCCTAACAGAAAAATCAATTGTTGTCTTGTCTTCAGTTACTGGTACCACGCAAGAAGTCGTGCAAGCGGTCAAAGAAATCAAAACAGTGGGTGCGACACTGATCGGGTTTATTGATACAAAAGAGAGTATTCTCGCTGAACTTTGTGACCATACGATCACTTATCCTGCACCTGGAACCGAACAAATCAAATTCTTTATGGTCGCAGATCGTTTGATGTATAATCATGGCGAATTTGAAGACTACGAAACCTATTATCAACAATTAGAAGAGCACTTAGCAGTTGGCTTAGTCGAAGCCGAAAAACAAGCAGATGCTTTTGGATTAGCGTTTGCTGAAAAACATCGTCATGATTCGATGCACTATTTTATCGGTGCTGGGAACCAATGGGGCGCTGTCTATTCTTATGCGATGTGTTATTGGGAAGAGCAAAGTTGGTTGCCTTCTAAATCGATCCACGCTGCTGAATTTTTACATGGTACGCTAGAAGTGATTGAAGAAACGACACCAGTGACGTTGTTCTTAGGAGAAGATGAACAACGTGTACTTGCAGAAAGAGTCGCAAACCTATTACCAAAAATCTGTGCAAATTATACATTGATTGATACAAAAGACTATCCAATTGAAGGAATTGACGAAAGTTATCGTGGACGTGTCCTTTCTTATTTGCTGATGCATGCGGTGACACAACGAATCGATGCACATATCGAGCAATTAAATTGTCACCCCTTAGAAATCAGAAGATATTACCGTCAATTTGAGTATTAAGCGACACAATCAGTTCTAAGAGGAACGATTTCGTAAAATAATAAAATAAAACATACCAATATGAATCGTCTGTCAGTGAGATAAGCGGTTCATACTGGTATGTTTTTTGGTTATGACATGGATCAAGTGAGCGATTTGATCTGTGTGTTGATATGTGGATAGAAGAATTTTTATGAATTGTTTGATAAGTCAGTTAAGAGATTACGAGGTTGGATATTCGCATCAATCACATTGTAAAAGGCATTTGAAGTATCATTCACATCCCAAACGGCTAAGATGACATGATAACCGAGATGATCACCTGGAATAGTGATCGTGTGTGTTAGATTTGTGTCGGCATCTTTCCCGTGACCGTCTACCTCACCTATAAATTGAAATTCATCGCGGGATAATGGTTTGTTTGGATTCCAATTATTTTTCGTGATATAGTAATGCCATTTAGCTGTTTTATGCGCGGCAGTATAAGACCAAGTGAATTTCGTTGGACCAGTTGAAAGGTTTTGTTTTGTCCAAATAGTAGCAGTTTGTTTGTCTAATTCAAATCCTTTGACACCATTTGCGGAAGCAATTTTTCCATCTGCAGGTCCACCATTTGGGAATCCTTTAGGTGCTTCTAGTGATTGTGGCTCAGTAATTATTTCACCGTATTTTTCAAGAGCTGCATGCCAATTCTTCTTACTGTCTAATTCTCCTTGATAGGCACGACTGATAGGTTTCTCCACATAACCGTGAGCATCCACATTAACTGTCGATAAGGCAGTTAAACCAGTTGTTGCTAAAACGAGACCTAATCCTACGACTAAACTTTTTTTCATCTTGATTCCCTCCATCAATTGCTTATTATGTGAAATAAATTTTTTCACAAAAATAGTATAAAACGATAGGAGAAGAGGGTTAAATATTGTTTGTTATTGCAACAAAAAAAGTATGGTTCCTAAAAAAGTTCGCTCAGTTCGCTATCATGAAAAAGCATTCGATAAAAGATAACTTCTTTCTGATACGCTCTTATTATTGATGAGTGGCAAAAGTGAAACGAAAAAGATCCCACGATGTTGAGCCTAGCAATACTAGAACTACCCATCGTGGGAAAGATTGAGCAAATGTTTTCAATAAACAGTAAAGAAAATGAAGAATGATTGATTGTTCAGTTAAAGAGAATCACATGGATTCATTTAAATCATTTAAGATACTACGAGGTTGGATATTCGCATCAATGACATTGTAGAAGGCATTTGATGTATCACTTACATCCCAAACTGCTAAAATCACATGATAACCTATCCGGTCATTTGGGATCGTAATGGTGTGAGTTGGACTCGTGCTAGCTTGCGCACCTTTTCCTTGGACTTCGCCGATCAATTGAAGTTCATTGCGAGAAAGTGGTTTATTCTGGTTCCAACCTGGTTTAGTGATATAGTAATGCCATTTACTAGTTGGGTGTGATTGCGTATACTTCCAAGTGAATTTTGTCGCTCCCCCTGTTAAATTTTGTTTCGTCCATAGACTAGAAGTTTGCTTATCTAATTCAAATCCTCTTGCACCATTTGCAGAAGCGATTTTTCCATCTGCTGGTCCACCTTTAGGGAATCCCTGAGGAGCTTCTAGTGATTGTGGTTCATTAATGATCGGACCATATTTTTGAACTGCGAAATCATAGCCAATGTTTTCTTTATCCAATTGACCTTGATAGGCACGGCTAATTGGCGAGATAACATAACCATGTGCTGAAACATTGACGGAAGATAATGTTGTCAATCCTGTCGTTGCTAAAACCAAACCTAACCCTAATAAAGAACTTTTTTTCATATTATAACTTTCCTCCAAAATGATTTTTATGAAAAGGTTTTCTTTTCATGAATTTAGTATAACGAGGAGAACAGTAAGCTTAGATTGTTTGTCTAGCATTACAACAAAAATAACATCTTCCGGTTCGTTATTGTTAATTAGCTTTGTTTTGTAAACTGCTTTCAATCAATGAATTTTTGAGATTACTAAAATATTCTTTAGCATTAGTCAAATCTAACCACTCAAAAAAACGAAGACCCTTTTCGATTTCCGGGATGGCTGAATGATCGCCATCTGCTAATCGATCCAAAGCCGCAAATAATTTATACTGGGCAAGATCAATTGACTGTTTGTGGTTTTGCGTTAATCTTTTCAGTTCGCATAGAAAAAGTTTTCTAAGAATCGCAGAATGACGGTTAAATGAGAGGCGTAAACCATTAAGAATAAAATTAGAGAAAAGTTCTGAATAGTAGGTAGCGTCTATGTACGTTTTCATTTTTGATACACTGGTTTGAAAGAGATGGATGATGTATTGATCATCAAAAATAAACAAACAGTTTGAAAAAATCGTTAGTTCAAAATGTCCCCAGGTTTCAATTTTTTCAAGATAATTTTTGATCACAAAAATTTCTTCTTCTATTTTCAAATTGGTATCAGTATGGTTGTAGAGGTAGTTCATAATCAATTTTCGTTGGGCATAAATCAAACGATAGTAGATGCTGCCTGTTTTTTCGTATTCGTTTAGTAGTTCTAATTCTTGTTCGTGAGTGATTTTTTTGGATGAGATGAGATAGTTGGTTAATTTTTGTTTATTCGTAAGTGAATTGCTATTAAGAAGAAATTGATACTCTTCTAAAGTAATGTTCATTCGTTCAAGGTAGTTAACTAATAGTTCAAAACTGATCTTTGTTCCTCTTGATTCAAACGCTGCAAGGGTTCCTCGTTGTGAGATACCTCGTGTCAACTGTTCTTGTGTTAAGCCACGTTCTTTTCTTAACTTACGAATCAGAGACGAATGGTTAGTCATATCTTTATCCTCCTAGTGTTTTTTTATATATATTGTAGATGTTTTTTTAAATATATCACAAATGTAATAAAATTTAAATAAAACGTCATTTTTGCGCGCTTTTAAAGAAAAAGTGCGTAATCGATTATTTGGGTGTTGCAATACTATGCAAATAATTGTAATCGTTTTAATTGGTGGTGTAATATGTTATGTAATAAAGAATAATGGAGGCGGTTTGATGAAGAAAAAACTAGTATTATTTTCTGTAGGCGTGTTTAGTGCAATAGTAAGTGGAGGTACGACGGTTTTTGCAGCTGATGCAGCAGACACGATGCCTGACCTCGCGAATAAACAAATTGCAGTCGGATACTATCATAACTGGCAAGCGGAACAAGGCGCAGGCTATCAAGGAGGTCGTCCAGCCGACATTGATTTGGCCAAAATAAATCCTTTTTACAATGTAGTGACGGTTTCGTTTATGAAAGGAGAAGGGATTCCTACTTTTAAACCTTATAATATGACGGATCAGGCCTTTCGTGAAAAAGTAGCAACATTGAATGCGCAAGGGCGAGCAGTCATTATTTCTCTAGGAGGAGCAGATTCACATATTGAATTACATCGTGGCCAGGAACAAGCTTTTGCGAATGAAATCATTCGGTTAGTAGAAGTATATGGCTTTGATGGATTAGATATTGATTTGGAACAAACTGCGGTGGCTGCTGGGGATAATCAAACAGTCATTCCGGCGGCATTAAAAATCGTTCGTGAGCATTACAAGAAAGAAAACAAACATTTTATTATCTCAATGGCGCCTGAATTTCCATACTTAAGAACAAATGGGGCATATGTACCATACATTACAGCTTTACAAAATGAATATGACTTTATTGCCCCTCAATTGTATAATCAAGCAGGCGATGGGATTAGTGTTGGGACGGAATGGATTGCCCAAAACAATGACAATAAAAAGTATGAATTTTTGTACGGGATTTCAAAATCATTTAATGAAGGAAGCGGTGGCTTTATCCAAATTCCGGCAAGTAAACTAGCTCTAGGGATCCCAGCTAACGAAGATGCCGCAGCGAATGGCTATGTTAAAGATCCTTCAAAGGTCTACCAAGTATTTGAACAAATGACAAAAGATCAAACGCCATTAAAAGGAATCATGACATGGAGTGTCAATTGGGACGAGGGCAGAAATAAAGCTGGGATTGCCTATAATCAGTCGTTTGCGAATGCTTATCAAGGATTGTTCAAAGAGCAAGTACCAGATACTGAGAAACCTTCTAAACCAGAAAATTTAAAAGGAACCGCAACGCAATCAAGCATTTCATTAAGCTGGTCAGCTTCTACTGATAATGTGCGTGTTTCTCATTATAATGTTTATCAAAACAAACAACTCATTGGCACTAGTAACACAACCAATTATACGGTGAGCAATTTATCCCCAGACACAACCTATTCATTTACGGTTGAAGCAGTCGATACTTCTGGAAATCGCTCAACATCGTCTGACGTATTAACGATCAGAACACAAGCTGGTTCACAATTACCAGCCCCTTCGATGCCAACTGGTCTAGTAGTAAAAGGTGTATCGCAAAACTCTGTGACACTCGGTTGGTCTGCAAATGATCCGAAAGAAGAGGTCATCGGCTATGAAATCTATCGAAATGGCGTTCTATTAACAACCACGATGACACCAGATTTTATAGACAAGGGATTAATGTCTGATACGACATACACTTATCAAATCGCAGCAGTCAATTCTTCTGGTATTTCTAAGAAAAGTCAACAAGTGACAGCGAAAACGACAGCAGATAATCAAGCAGAAGAATGGAAAATTGGGAAATTATATAATATTGGTGATATTGTGACCTATAAAGGAAATCTTTACCGTTGTCGTAACATCCACATGGGACAAATCGGTTGGGAACCTGATGTGGCTTTAGCATTATGGCTGAAGATCAGTTAATAAAGTTAACAAAATAAAAAAAGAGTCAGAGTGCAGTATGTCAGGGCTATTACAATGAGGATGTAATGAGGACATACACATATAAAGCGCACTCTGATTTTTTTACATAAAATTGTCAGAATCAAAAAAAGATAAGCCACGCAACCATTTTACATGCTCTGATCTAAATAGTTATTTTCAGTTGTTCAGGATGAGAGAATAAACAAAAGAAGAAAACACACAGTTCAATCTGAATTCTGGTGTTTTCTTCTTTTATCATTTAGTAACGATCGTACAAAAGTGATGGGACAAACGATGCAACCCATATCGCTGGAATAAAAATAACTGAAACATTAATTAAAATGGCGGTGTAACAGACCACATATTCTAGCCCCCCTTTCTAGTTGATTCAATGATTATTTATATGATAATTATAACGCTTTGAATGACATAAAATTAAAATGTATCTTAATACAACAATGTCAAGTGTTAAACAAACTGTTAAAACGGGAAAAATAGTTTTCAACATTTAGAGTATCTATACTATAATAGTTACTATCAACTATTTGGAGGAATATCAATGAAACAAAAAATTGCAGTTTTAGGCCCAGGCTCTTGGGGGACTGCTTTAGCGCAAACCTTAGCAGAAAACGGACATGATGTTCGTATTTGGGGAAATGTTCCTGAACAAATCGATGAAATTAATCAGTATCATACAAATAAACAATTTTTACCTAACCTAAAAATTTCCGAAACGATTATCGGTTATAAAGAATTAGCAGAAGCAGTGAAGGATGTCGATGCGGTTTTATTCGTTGTACCAACGAAAGCCATTCGTTCAGTTGCTCAAGAATTGATTGAGAAAATGAATACTAAACCAATCATCATTCATGCAAGTAAAGGGTTAGAGCAAGGAACACATAAACGCATTTCTGAAGTTATTGCTGAAGAGATTCCAGAGGAAAAAAGAAAGGCAATCGTCGTGCTTTCTGGACCAAGCCACGCGGAAGAAGTTGCTGTTCATGATATTACGACCATTACTGCTGCAAGCATTGATCAGCAAGCGGCAATCTATGTGCAAGATCTGTTCATGAATGATTATTTTAGAATTTATACGAATAATGATGTCATCGGAGTTGAAACGGGTGCGGCTTTAAAAAATATCATTGCTATCGGTGCTGGTGCCATCCATGGATTAGGTTTTGGTGATGATGCAAAAGCGGCGATCATGACTCGAGGATTAGCGGAGATTAGCCGTCTAGGAGTGGCAATGGGTGCCAATCCATTGACATTTATTGGCTTGAGTGGTGTAGGTGACTTGATCGTGACTTGTACAAGTGTTCATTCTCGTAACTGGCGAGCAGGAAATTTGCTTGGTCAAGGACATAAATTAGAAGAAGTACTTGAGAATATGGGAATGGTGGTTGAAGGAGTCTCTACCACTAAAGCTGCGGTTGAATTAGCGGAACAACTAGGGGTAGAGATGCCGATCACACAGACAATCTACAATGTATTATATAATGGAGAAGACATCAAACAAGCAGCCAAAGAAATCATGTTGCGAGATGGTAAAATAGAGAATGAATTTTCATTAAGCTAAGGGCTTATATTGAAATGAAAGGACGGGGTGTATGAAAGTTAAGAAAGCAATCATACCTGCAGGTGGTTTAGGCACGCGTTTTTTACCTGCGACAAAAGCAATGGCTAAAGAAATGCTTCCTATTGTTGACAAACCAACGATCCAATTCATTGTTGAAGAAGCGTTAAAATCTGGGATTGAAGATATTTTAATTGTTACTGGGAAAGAAAAACGTCCTATCGAAGATCATTTTGATGCTAACCTTGAATTGGAATTAAATCTGCGTGAGAAGGGAAAACTCGATTTATTAAGTACCATCAAGGAAACGGAAGCTGTTAATCTTCATTTTATCCGACAATCTTACCCTAAAGGATTAGGGCATGCAGTTCTTCAGGCCAAAGCATTTGTAGGAGATGAACCATTTGTTGTCATGTTAGGGGACGACTTGATGGTGGATCAAGTCCCTTTGACAAAACAGCTAATGATGGACTTCGAGGAAACTCATTCATCAACGATTGCAGTGATGGAAGTTTTGCCAGAAGATACAGGAAAATATGGAATCATTGATCCTGGAGAGGAAGAAAAAACTGGGTTATATCGAGTAAGAAAAATGGTAGAAAAACCTACTCCTCAAGAGGCGCCTAGTAACCTTGCCATTATTGGACGCTATTTATTAACACCAGACATTTTTCCAATACTCGAAACGCAAACACCAGGTGCGGGCAATGAAATACAATTAACGGATGCGATTGATACATTAAATCGCCATCAAAAAGTCTATGCAAGAAATTTTAAAGGGAGACGATATGATGTTGGTGATAAATATGGTTACATGCGAACCAATATTGATTATGGGTTACAACATCCAGAAATCGGCGCTGCCCTTAAAGAGTATCTGATACAACTTAGTAAAGAGTTATAATTTCTAAACTAAGGTACTTTTACTTGGTCTTATCTAGTTCGTTGCTTAAATTTTAGTAAAATACTTTTTGTTAGCTATTAAAATAAACGTCATTTTTCTTATTATGTAGTAATATAAAAGAGTTATGGCAAAATTGACTTTTAAATACAGAAAAGGTGTGTAGCTTTGTATGGGAAAATTGATTACAATCGGTCAAACACTTCTTGATGGATTGAAATGGCTGATGGAAGGAAATAACTGGTTGTTTTTGACTCCATTGGTGCTAATTTGTGGATATGTTTTCATTCAAATGGCTAGAAAAAAAGAGAAATTATTGATTTTTATCTGGTATTTAGCAACAATTTCTATTTTAAGTGTTATGCTTGAACTTGCTTTAGGTGCGTGGGAAGCTATGATTTTTGCTTTGATATTTATCATAGGTTATTTCATCATCTTTATCCCTTATTTCTTTAGAGGCGTTCATATCGGCAAAAAAGGCAGACACACGGCTTCTCATCGCAGAACAAAACGATCAGATAAACGCTAAAAGCAGTGAGTTAAGAAAGTTGATCCATGTAGCTTGCAACTACGGTTATTGCTCGCTTGAGTTTTTCGTTAGAACAAAGCAATCGCTGGTTAAATCCATTTTATTTGGATGAGCGGTTGCTTTTTTGTCTGGTTTTAGGGTCTGAGTATGCCATTTAAGGAATGGGAGTTAGCGAAAAGCAGTAGGGGAGAGTCATCTTGGTAGGCTAAACAAAAAAATGATCATGACATGTTTAATTGTGGACGGCAAATTTATTTATTTAAGTAGATATTGGCTGTTATCATTGTTAAAAAATAAATCTAAAAACAAGAATCCTATCGTGATAGGATTCTTGTTCAGTTAAAAAAGTTGATTTATATGTCAAGAAAACAGACCATGGTTTTTTTATTTTTTCGGACTTGCACTTGTCTGATAGATTACTTAAAATGATTGAAGATAGAAACAGCAGAATAAAAAAAGGCTCCCTAATAGTTAGCGGCAACTAACTATCAGGGAATGACCAGTCACACGTATACACCCTGACCGATCATTTGCCATAGTCAATGCAAGGCATCGACCGTATTTATTGTACCTAATTTCTGGGGAGATTTCTACCCTTGTGTCGGTTTTTCGATGGTCGGTAGCTCGTTTATTTACTATGTCAAGGTATTGGGCAGTATGCTCAATGCCTTTTTTTATCTTTCATTTTCAAGTAAAAGGTTGATACGTCTTAACTGATTTCTTTTTTTATGCTTTAGCGCACTTGCTGTTTTTGTTGTGAAATTAAAGGTGAAGAAATAAATGAGTTTACGCTATTTTGATTATTATCAGCAACTAGAAAAGAAATTAAGAATCGAAGAACCCTTGATGGTTCAAGCTGCTTCTTTAATTGCTCGTCAAGTTTCATTAGGTGGACGTTTACAAATCTTTGCTAGTCGTACACTAAGCGGGATAGCATTTGAGTTTTGGGAGCATTTACCTGAAATGATACCGGGCAAGTTAATTGAAAATCCGGCAAATGGGATATATGAAACTTTGGAAGGAACGGGAAAAGCGATCATTGATCAGCTCTCTGTCAAACAAGCAGATATTTTTCTACTTCTTTCCAATGAAGGCAGGGATCCAAGTATTGTGGAGTTAGCTCAATGGATCAAGTCAAATGGTCATTTACTGATTATTGTTACTGGATTTGATCTCTCGCGAAGTATCAAATCACAACACAGTAATGGGTTGCGACTGTTTGAATTTGCTGACCTAGTATTGGATAACCATGCACAAATGAATGATACCGCTTTATCATTGTCAGAAGTTGAGCTTGCTCTTTGTGATAGTTCCTCTATCGCTACCATATTACTATTGCAGCAAACCCTATATTTTACAGTCTGCCAGCTGATTCGTTAGGGAACGTAAAAATAGAATGAATGGAAACATTGCCTTGAAGTAGATGAAAAAGGGACACTTTTGAATAAAACTAGGAACATTCGGCGATTTCTAAGTGTTAGTGTAAAAAGTAGAGCAAGGTAACCTCTTTTTTCAATAGTTAAAACAAGCAAAATATCACAAAGAAGAGACAAAAAAGAATTCACTTGAATTCTTTTTTGTCTCTTAATACACGTTGATGAAAGAGTCTTCCCCAAAACTCTTTACATTGCAATTATAGTACATTAGTTATGATTATTGCAATGAAGATTGTTTATAGATTAAAAAAAGTCTGAAGCAGCTATTTTTTCTTATAGACTATCTGTTTTTTTATTCGTTTTTTTTCGGATAAATAATGAATAAAAAATTCTATTTATATCGAATGTTGAAAAAATATGCATATTTTAAAAATGATAAAATATAATTGGTTTTTCTTCATAAATAATAAAACAAGTAAAGATATCATATGAAACTAATTGATTATATCCTTGCATCACAAAATACAAGAGAATTATTTAACTTTTTTTGGTTGCTTTTAACAAAAATAAAAAAGATTGCTTTAATAGATAATTAATGTGTTTAGCGTTTTTTTGCTGTATAATCTAATCTGATATTGATTGTTTTATTCATAAAAATTTAAAGATAGAAAGGAAGACTTCATAGTGAAGAAGCAAGTGTCTTCGGGGAAATCCAAACGGGATCTCACAAAAATGACGACACCCCATACTTATGTCATCATTTTTGGAGTGGTCATCCTTGCTTGGTTGCTGACATTTATTGTACCAGCAGGAAAATTTAGTACACAAGATATCGAATACCAAGATGCAAATGGAGAAACAAGTACGCGAACTGTATTACGCCAAGATTCATTTCGTTATGCTTATGCCTTGGATCGCTCCTATGTATTTGATCAATTAGAGAAGTTACAAAATGATCCGACGGAAAGAGAGAAATTAAAAGTCCCTGAAAAAGGGTTAGAAGAAGTGATTTCTGAAGGTGAAAAGAAATTAACGCAAGAAAAGTTAGATGAAATCTCTTTAACAGATGATGTACTTTATGATCAATTTGGCGAACGCATTTATGATACTTCAAAAAAACTCCATAAAACGGCTCGAGTATGGGGGACCGATGATTTTGGTGGTTTCGGATTTTTGAATTTTGTCTTTGAAGGGTTAGTTTCAGGAGACAAGTATGGATCGGCTGTCGGAATCGCTGCACTTATTTTAGTTGTTGGTGGTGCTTTTGGAATTATCATGCGCACCGGGGCAATTGATGCAGGGATCTATGCTTTCATCAGTAAGACAAGGGGACTGGAGCGTTTAGCCTTACCGCTATTATTTTTTGCTTTTTCATTCGGTGGCGCGACATTCGGCATGGCAGAGGAAGTCATTCCTTTTTCTATGGTGATGGTCCCATTTGTGATAGCTCTTGGTTATGACTCGATCGTTGCAGTAACAGTCACGTATGTCGCCTCTCAAGTCGGAAATGCGACTTCCTGGATGAGTCCGTTTAGTGTAGCAGTTGCTCAAGGGATCGCTGGCATTCCAGTGTTATCGGGTGCGACGTTCCGATTGATCATGTGGGTCGTTATCACAGCGTTATCTGCTGGCTATTTGATGATTTATGGGGAGAAAATCCGTAAAAACCCTGAAAGCTCATTGACGTATAAATCAGATGATTATTTCAGAAGTCATTTGAAAAAAACAACCGACGAGAAAAAAGCGTTTATGTTGGGACACAAATTGATTTTACTTGAAATGCTCATCGTATTGGTTTGGATCGTTTGGGGTGTTACGCAAGAAGGGTATTATATCCCAGAAATTGCTTCACAATTTTTTGTTATGGGATTAGTCGCAGGGATCATTGCAGTAATCTTCAAATTGGATGGCATGCGGATCAATGATATTGCCTCTTCTTTCCAATCGGGTGCTGCTGATCTAGCTGGAACAGCAATCGTTGTAGGGATGGCAAAAGGGATCTTATTAGTATTAGGTGGCTCAGATGCTTCTGTTCCTTCTGCTTTAAACACCATTCTACATGGTATCGGTACAGCTTTAGCAGGAGTACCAGCGGCTATCGGAGCGTGGGCAATGTATATTTTCCAAAGCCTGTTTAATTTAGTCGTGACATCCAATTCTGGTCAAGCGGCGTTAACGATGCCAATCATGGCACCACTTGCTGACTTAGTAGGGGTCTCTCGTCAAGTAGCTGTATTAGCTTATCAATTAGGCGCTGGATTTATGGATGCCTTTACCCCTGTATCAGCTAGTTTGATTGGTGTCTTAGGTGTTGCACGTATCGAGTGGGCAAAATGGGCAAGATTCCAAATCAAAATGCAAGGATTCTTTTTTGTCCTAGGTACTATCTTTATCATGATTGCGATAGCAATCGGCTTACAATAGCGAAGCAATAAAGTTAAGGCTAGTGAAGAATACACGAATCGTGTTTTTTCTGATGACAGAGGAACTCGATGCTTTTTCAAACTTACTAGCCAAAAAGTTGACTTATAGAAAGCAAGCCGAAGAGACTGAAAATAGTTTGTCTTATTTTCATTATTCTTCGGCTTTTTTATAATAAAAATAGTTACTTTTGAAACAAAGAAAACCAAAATATCGGTATGAGAAAGGATGAAGTCAAATGAAAATCATTCGTCAAATTGAGGTTTATGCACCAGATTATTTAGGGGTCATGGATGTATTGATTGCCGGGGATAAAATTATTGCGCTTGAAGAAGCGTTGAGCGGTGGCTATGCTGAGTTAGAAGTGGAAGAAATTTCCGGTAGTGGGAAAGTGTTGACACCGGGCTTTATTGATTGCCATTTTCACCTTTTAGGTGGAGGTGGAGAGGGCGGTTTTCAAAATCGTACGCCAGAAGTAACTTTAAGTCAATTGACGACAGCGGGTGTAACAACAGTTGTTGGGTGTTTGGGAACAGATGGTGAAGGTCGTGACATGACTGCACTTATCAGTAAGGCAAAAGGCTTAGAAGCAGAAGGGATCTCAACTTACGTCTATGAAGGTTCTTATCGATTACCAATCAAAACCGTTACGGATTCAATCATCAAAGATTTTTTGACAATTGATAAAATCATCGGAATTGGCGAAATTGCTGTTTCTGACCATCGATCATCTCAGCCTACATTTGAAGAATTTTCTCGAGCAACTGCTGATGCCCGAGTAGGAGGTATGTTGTCTGGTAAAGCTGGTATCGTCAATGTCCATTTAGGTGGAGGAAAACGTAAACTAGAGTTATTAACAAGGGTAGTTGAGGAAACCGAGATTCCGATTACGCAATTTTTACCTACCCATGCCAACCGCACGCCAGAACTTTTAACAGCTTGTATCGAGTTTGCGAAAAAAGGTGGGACAATTGACTTCACAGCGAGCGAAGATCCTGATTTTTGGGAACGAACAGATGGGGAAGTCCGCTTTAGTAAAGCTTTAAAACAATTGATCGAAGCTGGCGTTTCCCTTGATCATTTTACAATGTCATCTGATGGACAAGGAAGTTTACCTTACTTTGATGAAAAAAATCACTTTCTTGGTATGGGTGTCGGAAGCGCAAAATCACTACTGGTAGGTATCAAAGAAGCGGTAGAAAAAGAAGAGATTCCACTTGAAGTAGCCTTGCGAGCAATCACAGTCAATCCCGCTCGTGTGTTAAAGCTAGAGCGAAAAGGAACAATCAAAGTAGGGAACGATGCTGATCTATGTATACTTGACAAAGAAACCTTAGCCATCGAAACAGTGATCGCCAAAGGACAAGTAATGGTTGAAAACAAAGAAGTTAAAGTGTGGGGAACCTTTGAAAAAACGATCTAAGAGCATACTGTTTGTCTGTTTTTCAAGTTGATGATACCCTGATAATAGTTAGATAGTTAGAAATGAGAAATTTAAGGGAGGAATTAAGATGGCAGATTTAAAAGGACGTTCTGAAGATGCAAAAGACAAAGTAGTTGGTAAAGGAAAAGAAGCTTACGGTAAAGCAACAGATGATAAAAGCAAAGAAGCTGAAGGAAAAGCACAATCACTTGGTGCTGATATCAAAGAAAAAGCTCGTAATTTAGGCGATGATATCAAAGAAGGCTTTGAAGATGTCAAAGAAAAATTCTCCAAAAAAGATGATAAAAAATAGTTTCTCCAAAAGAGAAGTTTGGTCAAAACTTTGAGAATGATCCTCTGGTTTTGTCCAAAGCGAGTTCTTAAGGAAGATTGATTGTAAAAGACGATAGATTTGGTTTATTGTGTTTTGCACCTCTTATAGTTAGTAAACGAACTTTTGAGGTGCGCCACGATACCAATTCTACCGTCTTTTTTTAGTATGCGTTCCAGCAAATCTATCGATGTATTCTCTCGAATTATGATAAGTATAATTATAAGTCAATGAACTTAATAGAGCTTTGAAGTGATTTGTAGTAAGAAAGCTTTTATTGAGATCGAAAATCCTACTATAGTTATTCCTAAAAATATGGTAAAATAGACGGAGTATGTTTGTAACAGAAGAACGGATAAAAGTAGACAGTTTGTTAAATTGAGACTGTTTTAATCAACGACTTGAGGCAAGATTGGTTGTGCGTTATAAAACCATGCTTTTTTTCTTGAAAATAGCAGATGCTAGCGATTTATCTAATTTGTTGTATAATGATGGGGAGTAGTCGAATCCATTGTTTTCGACTTTTGTGTTAAAAATAATCGATTCATCGCTTTAATGAAACTTATTCAAAAATGGCAGAAGATAAACAAGAGGACTGTCAATCAGCTGCTTTTTCTTGCTAAGCAATAGAAGAAGTCAGCTAAAATTTTGTGAGTTGCTCATTGAGATGAATCATCTATTTAGTTAAAGAAGAGAATCGATGTCTTTAAACTTGGGCATCATAAGAAGAGGTGAAATTTGTGAGTACCATTAAAATTATCCCTTTAGGCGGCGTACGTGAAAATGGAAAAAATATGTACATCGCTGAAGTGGGAGAAGATATTTTTGTTTTAGACTGTGGTTTAAAATATCCTGAAAACGAATTGTTAGGTATTGATGTAGTCATTCCTGACTTTACGTATCTGGAAGAAAACATTGATCGGGTAGCGGGAGTCTTTTTGACACATGGACATGCAGATGCGATCGGAGCGTTACCTTATTTACTTTCTAAGCTCTCTGTACCAGTATTTGGAACCGAGTTAACGATCGAGCTTGCTAAATTGAGTGTGGGACGAAATGATGCAGCAAAAGGTTTCAAAGATTTCCATGTAGTCGATGAACACACGGAGATTGATTTTGGCGAGACGATCGTCAGCTTTTTCCGAACCACCCACACGATTCCAGACTCAGTCGGGATCAACTTGAAAACCAAAGAGGGCAGCATTGTCTACACAGGCGATTTTAAATTCGATCAGACAGCTATTCCAATGTATCAAACTGATTATGCTCGTTTGGCAGAAATCGGTAAAGAAGGCGTATTGGCATTACTTAGTGAATCAGCGAACGCTGAAAACTCAGTTCCTGTAGCATCAGAGCTGCAGATTGCGGATGAAGTCTTCGATACGATCAAGTATTGGGAAGGTAGAATCATCGTTGCTTGTGTGGCAAGTAATCTACAGCGGGTTCAACAAGTCTTGGATGCAGCCGAAAAGGCACAAAGAAAAGTAGTATTGACAGGGCAAGATTTTGAACGGATCATCCGAACAGCAATGCGTCTGGAAAAACTACAACTTCCGAGTGAAGATTTGCTTGTGACCTTGAAGGACATGAAGAAATACAAACCAGAAGAAATCATCATTTTAGAAACTGGACGGATGGGTGAACCAATTAAGTCGTTGCAAAAAATGGCCAATAAAACCCACCGTAATATCAAAATCGAAGAAGGCGACTTAGTCTATATCACAACTACTCCAAGTATTGCGATGGAAACGATGGTAGCTAAAACAGAGGATATCATTTATCGTGCAGGTGGTACGGTCAAATTGATCTCTGAGAACATGCGAGTGTCTGGACATGCGAATCCTAATGATCTTCAGTTGATGCTTAATTTGATGAGACCAACTTATTTTATTCCTGTTCAAGGTGAATATCGTGAATTAGCTGCTCATGCTGATTTAGCTCATGCCGTCGGGATCCCTTACAAAAACATTTACATCACAGGACGTGGTGATGTGTTGGAATATAAAAATAAACGGATGAGTGTCGCTGGAACGATCAGTGCTGAAAATGTGATGATCGATGGTTTAGGAATTGGTGATATTGGTAATATTGTGTTACGTGACCGTAAAATCTTGTCAGAAGATGGTATCTTTGTAGCTGTAGTTACTATTAGTCGCCGTGAAAAGAAAATCGTCTCAAAACCACAAATCACATCTCGGGGTTTCGTTTATGTCAAAGCTAGTCGTGATTTGATGAAAGAAAGTGGGACGATGATCGAAGAAATCGTGGAAAAACACTTGGAAAGTAACGACTTTGAGTGGAGTAAATTAAAACAAGACATTCGAGATCAATTAGGACGCTACCTATTTGAACAAACAAAACGTCGTCCAGTGATTTTACCAGTGATCATGGAAGCAACACAACGTAGAGGCAAAAAATAATTGAAACAATAATGGTATGGAAAAGGTCGTAATCTTTTAAAGAGGCGACTTTTCCATACCATTTTTTGTATCAGTTGAACCAAAGTTCTTGCTCGTTCTTTTTTTTCTATTTTTTTGTAAAATAAAAGAGAAGGAAATGGAAGGAAGATAGTAGATGAAAACAAAAGTAGAAGAATATTTAGAAAAAGAAAGAATTTCTTACGAAGCTCTGACATTTAATCAGACAGAATTGAATGATTTTCAAAAAATACTCAAGCGAAAACAGATTGATCAAAACAGTGTTTGTAAAACATTAGTTTTGAAAGGGGATAAAACAGGTGTAATCATTGCCGTTGTTCCATTGTCGGAACATTTAGATTACAAAAAAACCAGGAAAATTTCTGGTGATCACAAAGTCGGTTTTCCCGGAATGGATTTTGTGATGGCATCTACTGGTTATCCTCATGGTGCAAATACACCGATCGGCATTTATCGTAAACACCCAGATTATCTTTTTTTAGTTGATGCATCTTTCAAAGAAAAGCAAATGTTGGTCATGTCAAGTGGCGAAATTGGCAGAAACATTAAGATCGCTAGAACAGACTTCGAAAAAATAGTTCCTTTTACGTATGCAGAGTTAGTGGAGTAGCGTACTTAGAGTGGTTTGAGCTGATTTGCCACTTGGTACAAACTGTATTATCTGTTACAATGATTACGTATGTACTGTACTATTATTTAGGATTATTCTCTAAATGAAATCGGTTTATTTAATGTATGAAAGAAAGTAAAAGGAGTGAGAAAAGTGAAAATTACTTATCACGGACATTCATGTGTGTCGATCGAAATGAAAAATGGTGAACGCTTGATTATCGACCCGTTTATTACAGGCAATCCGTTAACAGATTTAACAGTGGATAAGGTAGAAGTAGACTGGGTTTTAGTTACTCATGGGCACAACGATCATGTAGGAGACATGGTGCCGATTGCTAAACAAAATGATGCAACGATTATCAGCATTGTTGAGATTACAAATTATGCGGAACAGTTAGGTGCCAAAGGACATGGGATGAATATTGGTGGAAAATATGAATTTCCATTTGGGATCGTAAAATTTGTTCCTGCCCAGCACAGCTCAAGTTATGAGGTAGCTGGCACACCGCTTTATATGGGCGAACCTAGTGGGATTGTGATCCAAGCAGAAGGAAAAACGATCTATCACGCAGGAGATACCGCTGATTTTAGTGATTTGGCTTTACTTGCCGAACAATTTACCATTGACGTTGCCTTTTTACCAATTGGTGATAATTTTACAATGGGACCAGAAGATGCAGCGAGAGCAGCAAAACGGATTGGCGCTAAGCTAGTCGTTCCTATCCATTACAATACATTTCCTGTTATCCAACAAGATCCTCAACTATTTATTGAGAAGTTGGCAGGGAACGAAGGAAAAATAATGAGCGTTTCTGAAACGCTGGAAGTGTAGGTTAAAGATATGGCGACGAAACATGACTTGATTTTAGAATATATCGAAAGCTTACCGGTTGGAAATCGTATTTCAGTCAGAAGTATAGCAAAAGAATTAAACGTAAGTGAAGGAACGGCCTATCGTGCCATCAAGGATGCTGAAAATATCGGATTAGTTTCAACGATCCAACGTGTCGGAACAATCCGGATTGAGCGGAAATTGAAAAAACATATTGAACGACTGACGTTTGGGGAAGTCGTCAGGATCATTGAAGGAGATGTATTGGGAGGCGCAACAGGATTAGACAAAGTATTGAATAAATTTGTGATCGGTGCGATGACGAAACATGCGATGGAACGCTATATCACACCAGGATCACTGATGATCGTCGGTAACCGCTCGGAAGTTCAAAAATTAGCTTTAGAAGATGGAGCCGCCGTGCTGATTACTGGTGGATTTGACACTACCCCCGAGATTGCTCGCTTAGCAGACGAATTAGCGATGCCGATTCTTCGTACGACTTATGATACCTTTACCGTAGCAACGATGATCAACCGTGCTTTGAGTGATCAATTGATTAAAAAAGACATTATGCTTGTCAGTGATATCTATATGTCAGCAGAAAAGACACACTACCTGCTACAAACAGATACGATCGCCGATTATCAAAAACTATCAGAGGAAACGCACCATTCACGATTTCCAGTAGTGAACCGTCACATGCGCTTGATGGGAATTATTACTGCTAAAGATGTACTTGGTAAAGCAGATACACAAGTAATTGAGCGGGTCATGACAAAAGACCCGATCAGTGTGAAAAAAACCATGAGTGTTGCTTCTGTCAGCCATCAAATGATTTGGGATGGTTTAGAAGTCATGCCAGTCGTTTCGGATGATTTGACACTTGAAGGGCTAATTACTCGGCAAGATGTGATGAAAGCCATGCAGTTAGTTCAGCGACAACCGCAAATTGCAGATACGATCTCTGACCAAATCTCAGGAGGAATCCAAACGATCGATCGAGACCGAGACGGGAATCTTTTGGCAAATCCAAAGTTTAAATTTATGGTTACCCCTCAAATGGTCAATGGGGTCGGTACGATTTCATTTGGTGTATTAAGTGAGATCCTTTCTGATGTTGCACAAAAAACCATGGTATTAAATCAACGCAGAAATATCATGATCGAACAGATGAGTCTCCATTATCTACGTTTAATCCAACTTGAAAGCGAATTGGATATTCGTCCAAGAGTGCTTGAAATTGGTCGGAGATCAGCCAAACTAGACATTGAAGTATATATCGAAAATACGATCGTTTCCAAGGCAATCGTTGTTTGCCAAGTAATGGAACGTTCATAGAAAGCAGGGAAATAATGACTGTCCAATCTGAAATTTTATCAGAAATAAAAAAATATGATCGAATCATCATCCATCGACATCAACGTCCTGACCCAGATGCTTTAGGTTCTCAAGTAGGTTTAGCAGAGATTTTAAGAGCAACGTTTCCTCAAAAAGAAATTTACCAAGTCGGGGAAACTGTGGAGGGCTTGCGCTTTTTAGCAGAAATGCAAATAGTTGATGATCAAGTGTATGAAGGAGCTTTGGTCATCGTCACTGATACAGCAAATGCACCTAGAATCAGTGATGATCGTTTTAAGTTAGGTGAGAAATTAATAAAAATTGATCATCATCCAAATGATGAACCGTATGGTGATCTGGTCTGGGTCGATACGAAAGCCAGCAGTTGTAGTGAGATGATTACGGAGTTTGCCCTCATGTTTCCAAATGAGTTAACGTTGAATACCAGTGCAGCGCGTTTGCTTTATGCTGGGATTGTAGGAGATACAGGACGCTTCCTATATCCAGCTACAACCGCCAGGACGTTGGAAATTGCAGCAGATTTAAGACGTTATCCTTTTGATGCCAGTGCATTGAATCGTGAAATTGAACAAATGCCGATGAAAGTTGCTAAACTTTCAGGTTATTTATACCAAAATATCCAGGTTGATGAAAATGGCGCAGGAAAAGTGATTTTATCACAAGAACTCCTTTCGCAATACGGAATTGATGATTCTGAAACAGCAGCTGTTGTTTCCTTGCCTGGTGTCATTGATGAGGTATTAGCTTGGGGAATCTTTGTGCAACAACCTGAAGGATATTACCGTGTACGGTTACGTTCGAAAGGCCCGATCATTAATGAATTAGCGAAAAAGCATCATGGTGGTGGCCACCCGCTCGCAAGTGGCGCAAGTGCGAAAGATTTAGCGGAAGTGGCAGAAATTTATGACGAAATCAAAGAGATTTGTCATGCGTATCAAAGATAGTAACTATTTTAGAAGAGAGAGTTGTTCGTTGTAAAAATGATTTTTACTAAACTTTGTTTTAAAAATCACAAGTCTCTCTTTTCAAAAGACACGTTATCCGTTACAATAATGCTCAACGCTATTTTTAAAGGAGAAAGAAGATGACATTACCAAACTGCCCACAATGTGGCTCTGAATACACTTACGAAGATCGAGGATTATTTATTTGTCCTGAATGTGCAAATGAATGGACAAATGAAGAACAGGACCAAGTAGATGGCTTGATCGTTCTTGATGCTAATGGTAATCCTTTGGCAGAAGGCGATAGTGTGACAGTGATCAAAGATTTAAAAGTGAAAGGTGCATCTGGTGCCATCAAACAAGGAACAAAAGTGAAAAATATTCGTCTAGTGGAAGGCGACCATAACATTGATTGTAAAGTCGATGGATTTGGACCGATGAAATTAAAATCAGAATTTGTTAAAAAACTCTAATACACTCAAGGTATTTTCACCTTCTTTTTAGATCACTCATGGTAAAATAAGTTAAAATAAAAAGGAGTGGATTTATCATGTATGGATATGGCATGTATGGCTTTTTTGATCCTACATTTTTGTTAGTGATCATCGGATTAGTTATTTCCGGTATTGCCTCAGCTTATGTGAACAGTACTTTTCGTAAATATGACAAAATCAGAAGTAAGAATAACGTGACGGGTACTCAAGCAGCGCAATACATTTTACAAAGTCAACAAATTAATGATGTCGGTGTCCAACAAATTGCAGGAGATTTGACCGATAATTATAATTCAGGAAATAAAATGTTGAGCTTATCACAAGCAACGGCACAGTCTACTTCGGTAGCTGCAATTGGTGTTGCTGCCCATGAATGTGGGCATGCGGTACAAGATGCTGTTGGTTATGCGCCGCTAAAGATTCGTGCCGCACTGGTTCCAGTGGCTAATTTTGGTTCGATGATTTCATTTCCATTGATTTTGATTGGTGTTTTACTGAGCTGGAATGATACATTGATCAACATCGGTATTTTTGCTTTTTCACTTGCGCTTTTGTTTCAGCTAGTTACATTACCAGTCGAATTTAATGCATCCAGACGAGCCATTCAGATTCTAAGCGAAGGTGGTCTTCTGACAGCAGAAGAAGTACCAATGGCTAGACACGTACTCTTTGCCGCAGCATTGACATACGTAGCTGCAGCACTTGCCACTTTCTTACAATTGCTTCGTTTGATCTTATTATTCGGTGGTAATCGTAGAGACTAGTACATGGGACATTATTAAGGTCCTTACTAGCAATGAAAAATCGTAAGTAATTATCGTTAAACCGCTTTGACCTGGTTCAAACGCGAAGAGTTGAATAAGATAGGGCTGTCTATCAAGATAATAGTTAAGTATAGGACAACAGGTTGTCCTATACTTTTTTGGCTTGTTTCAGCTATTTCCCAGCTTAAGGAAACAAAAGGATTATTTTTGGTGGAGTCTTTGTATCAGATGGAATAAATGGAGCCAAAGTTCATCTTCACGTTCAGGGTCAAGATAAAAGATATCTGCCGTTTGTTGTTGGGTATCGAACCAATCAGTGACGATTAAATCAGCTTCTTCAGGGTTTTCGGTGATTTGTAAAAACTGATGATTAAAAATATTTTTTAATAATTTTTCGATGTGGTAGTTTCCTGAAAAGACCTTGCTTATCTGTAGATGTATCGCTAATTTTTTATTTTCTTCCGATTTTAAAAGTGTATAGATCAGGCGACTAAGATGTTCGTGCAGTAAATTTTGGCTTGGTTGAGAAGTAAACGTGTCAGCGATGATCATTTGTATTTTTTTTAATCGTTGATCCGAGGCATCGATTTTCATATTTTCAGAAGGATAATAAAGTGCATGGAAGTAATCGATTTTTTCTTGGAATAAAAAAATAAACGTCGTCAGCATCATAATCAAATAATGGTAATAATACTTCTTTTCACCAGCAGATATCGAAGGGAATGATTCAGCTATTTTTTTGATCAGAAAAGAAACTTGTCGACAAAGCGAATGATTACTTTTAGAAAACTCATAGCCAAAGAGTGTTTTTTGTTGTTCGGGAATGAGGTTAGGAAAAAAATAGCAAAGTAAAAAATTAAAGTATAGTACTTCATTTTGAACAAGACTTTCAGGCAATGATTGGGACAATTGTTTTTTCAATTCGCCGCTAAAATCTTTTGTAGAAGTTAAAATTTTCATTGTTTCATAGCTTTCTAAGAGGCTAGCATCTGGTAATTGATGATGAGCAGATCGCATTAAAAAGATTGCCACTAATAAGTAAACTTTTTCTTGTATCTTTGATGTTTTCTTGGTCATCAAAAGCTCATTGGATAAATGAGTATGCTTTACTTGGGAAAGTTTCATATTTGTCAAAGGCCAATCAATCCCCTGAAAAGCATCAGAAAAAAAGAAATACATATAAATTCTAATCGATAATTCATCGCCTTTCAAAATGTAACAATTTTGGCGAGAGATGATTTGCAGATGGAACTTTTTAAGTGATTTGTTTAATTGATTAGTTAGTTTTTCTAAATAAGAAGGAGATATGTACAACTTTTCCAATAATATTTTTTTTGAAACACGACTGTGTGGCGAATCAAAAAGTAACAATAAAAAATTAAAACGATTTGATTCGCGTAGGAAAAACAATTTTATATAATGAAAGATCGCCATTTTTTCATCTTTATGTTGTGAATCTAATTTCAATTCGCCTTTGGCAGTTGAGTAAATGAATCTAGGGATACTTAGTTGTTGAAAAATAGTCCCGTTTAATTTGCGGATGATTTCTTTGATCGTTCTCTTAGGGATTGATAGAACCTGAGATAATTCACGTAAGGAACATTTATTGGTTTGAACAATGGTATAGAATACTAACAATTCTTTCTTTTTTGCGTCCGTTAACATAAGTTGCTCCTTTTCCTTTTATTTTTTGTCCATGGGAGGACATAAACTGTGAGTGGAAAGAGTTTTTAATGTATGTTATTCTCACATAGTAGTAGTTGTTGTATGTACATGTTGTTATTTAAATGGTATATAACAATCGTTTATTCTATTGTTGTTTTTTTCGCTCATTTTGTCAAGTTATAACAGATTAAATAATCAATTTATATAACAAAAACATTGTTATTTAGCTGATTTTGTTATGTTGGGTTTTGAGTACTGAAGAAAGTTATTAATAAAATAAGCTTCTTGTTGAAATTGTACCTAAATATATTTTTTTGATGTTATGTTGTTATTTTTAATGGGGGGTTAGTACTGTCCTCTAAATAATAATGCCTTTAATTTAGAGATGACTAAAAATAATGTCTTTTTAAAAAAAATGATCAAAAGTGAGAAAGGAAGAATTGTATGAGTAGAGTAACAAATTTTAGCAAAGAGTATTTACTCTTTAAAAGTATGGTATATGCTGAAGAAAATGGCTTATCAAAGATAACAGCTAGGAGTTTAGCTTCTTTTTGTGGCTGTTCCACTTATCCGATTTATGCCCACTTTAAATCAATACGTATATTAAAAGAAAAAATACTTGAAGAAATAACGATCCGTTTTGATCGCTATTTATCAGAATATGTCATTGATGATTTCTTCAGTATCGTCCATCTACTAAAAGAGTTCTTTTCAATCCATGAAAGTATTCGTGGAGTAGTGATTAAGTCTGAGTTAGATATGGCTTCCTTATTTAAACGTGCGTTTTCAGAATATGTCAAAGAACATACTGGGATCAAAGAGCCTTACTTATTAGAATTACTTTGGCTCAATGCATTAGGCAGTTTGAACTCAGATCGATCTTCTCATGAATTTTTTGAAACAATGACATTGATTTGGAATAAATTGGCTGAGTTGGAAGAGAACTTGCCTGAAGTATTAACAAATATTGAATATTCCCCTAAGTAAATGGATGAAACGATGCTGAAGCGTCCTTTCATATAGATGATTAGAAAAATTGGTGGTAGCGTTTTATCTTTCGGCGATTTTGAAAGTGAAAAAGGGTAAATAGTTCGTTTATCTTTTTATCTATGCTATGATTAATATAGATAAAAGGAGCTGATAATGATGAAAACATCAACAAAAGTAACAATTGGATTAGGTGTCGCAGCAGCAGCAAGCGTAGCGACAGCAGTAGTTGTTTCGGGAAAAGTCATTGAAAAAATCCATCATTTGACGAACCGGGCAAAAGTAAAAAAGTTCGTTAATGAGACATTTGATGGAAACGAAAAGCTACTAGATATCGTTGAACATTTATCGGATAGTGATTTAGATTCTTTGATGGGAATCCTGGCGAAGATCAAGTCAGGCAAAAAGAAAATTTCTGTCTACGGAGATTCTCTAAAAGGATCAACGGAAGATGTGAAAGACCGTTTACTCCATTACGTTGATAAAATCATGTGATGCAACAAAAAAAGTAAAGTTAAAAGTACAAAAAGAGCGAAAGTATTAGAAAATGGGACAAACAGTATTGGTTTGTCTCATGAACGAATACTTTCGCTTTTTGTGTTCAATGTGTTTGTTCTTGCAGTAAGAGCAAATGACAAAACAGTAAATCATTTGCTTCTTTTAAGTTGAACCCAGTTTGTTCTTGGAATTTTTCGATTTTGTATTTCAATGTATTTCGATGAAGAAAGAGTGATTTAGCTGTCGAACTAATATTACCTAAATTTTTCCATAACACTGAAATGATCTCTTCCATTTCTGTCCGTTTGACCATCTCCTGATAACTTGCAATTAACTGATTGTTGTTCATTGTTCCTTTTGTATAATGATGTAAAGCCACCTCTGATAATGAGATTGCGCCACCATGTAAAGCAAAGTGCTTTTTTTCTTCAAAAAATATTTTCCGCTCTTCAAAAAACAATTCTGAAAAATTGGGAGAAGGTAAATGAAATGAGCCAATAAATACTTGGGTAGTAATTTCAAAGTCTGCATCTAATGAAAGAAAAATACCTCTTAGCTCAGAAATTTCTAGATAACTAGGACATTTTTTTTCAATCAGTACAGCATCGGTTTCTGTATAAAAGAAAAAATCTTCTAAGTGGAAAAACATTTCACCGATTGTTTCTTGCCATTGGCGCTTAAGAAATTCTCCTCTTGGATCAATGTGAAATTGAATCATGCGAAAGCTTTCTTCTGCTACTAGCGGTTTATTTTCAAATAGATAATGATACCACGGATGATTATCTTCGACAGTAGCTACAGGGAATAACGCTTTCAAAATATTTGTTTCTTGTGTCGAAATCGTCGATTGATCGATCCATAAAAAATAATCATCAATTGCTAAAGAGAGAATTCCTTTATCGGAAGCAGGGGAATTTTTTTTCTGTGCATTAGGATAAAGTGTTATCAGTTTTGTCAAGTCCATCAAAGTCACCTCATGTTTTATTTTACCATAAGACAAAAAGCTAGTTACAACCTTTTTGTCTTATGCTAAAGTTAAGCAAGAAAATGAAAAGTAGGGGATCGATTGGAAATGAAGGAAATCGATAATGAAAAACATGAAAAATGGATGCGGTTAGCCATTGAAGAAGCTCAGAAAGCCCAACAATTAGCAGAAGTACCAATTGGAGCGATTGTTGTTTTAAATGATGAAATCATTGGAAGAGGCTACAATTTAAGAGAAACCACGCAAGACGCAACCACGCATGCGGAAATGATTGCGATCCGTGAAGCTTGTCAAAATGTTGGAAGTTGGCGTTTAGAAGAAGCCCAATTATATGTGACACTCGAGCCTTGTCCTATGTGTAGCGGTGCGATGATTTTATCTCGAGTCAAAGAAGTATACTTCGGTGCGTATGATCCAAAGGGTGGAACAGCGGGAACATTAATGAATTTGTTGACAGATGAACGCTTTAACCACCAAGCCCATGTAGTAGGAGGCGTTTTGGAAACGGAATGTGGCCAACTTTTAACGGATTTTTTTAGAGAGTTGCGCTTAAGAAAAAAGAAATTAAAAAAAGGCTAGCCAAATAAAAAAAAATCAGGTATACTATTATTTGCCGAAAGGCTAGGACAATGGCGGGCTTGTGAAGCGTGTCAGATCTGGAAGGAAGCAGCACTAAGCAGGATCCGCCATGTGTCTGATTAAAACGAATCTTAAAAGCGTGATAGGTAGTACTTTACTACTTGTTACGTTTTTTTTGTATAATGAACCAGTGCCTCTTTAGTTTTTTAGGTACTTTATTTGTATTTTATAGAGAAGTAAATAGCTATAGAGAGTATAATTGTTATTGGTAGAAAGATACAGTTTCATACCAATGACCTAAAAATAAATAATCGAAAGAGGTACATATTGATGGTATTAACGTATCCATCTGTTTTTTATTTAATGACCGATGATAAAGAACCATACTATTTTATACATTTTCCTGATATTGATGGAAACGGAACACAAGCAAATGATATAAACGACGGTATGCAGATGGCTAGTGACTATCTTGGGCTACAATTGTCTTATTATATTGAGGAAGAAAATAAATTGCCGTCTAGCTCAAGTGTAAACAATATTAATGTAGAAAACTATTTCCCTTTTGAGCAGACGAATACATACAATAAAGAGGATTCATTTGTCACGCTTGTTTCAGTTAATATAAAAGAGTATCTGGACATGGAAAAGAGAGAACGTAAAAATGTGTCTATTCCTAAGTGGGCAGATAAATTAGGCAAAGAATTGAAGATCAATTTTTCTGAAACATTGACACATGCGATTTTAAAGAAAGCAGAAGAAGTAAAAAATAATTAAAATAAATGACAAGAAAAAAGCCTGGAATAAAATTTAACTTTAGTCCAAAATATGGATTTTACAAATATTCACAACGAATATTTTGTAAAATTCTTTTTTTGAATAAGCAGAGAACTTGATAAAATGACAGCTCTAAATTTAATAGTGAACGAATAAGTTGGCTTAAGAACAGTGAAAAGTTGAAAGAGGTTGAGACAAAAGTGTTCAGCATCAAGAAATAAGAAGGAATTTCCGAAAATTGACAAGAAACACAAAAACTAGTTTTTGATGTTGATTGTTACCTACTTGGTGATTCTCAAATTTTTGGTAAATTTCGGCAAATTTTCCGAAGATGCTACTTTTGTCTCACCGTGAGCAAGAGGCTGTGAAAGAAGCGTTCAGCTCCGAGCGAATAAGCGATGATTTTTTTAAATAGCTCCTCATATTTTAGAAAATCATCGCTTATTGTTGAGGAGTTGCTTCTTGAACGCCGTGAATCAGAGGTCGTGAAAACATCGGGTAGCTCTGATGACAATAAGAAAGAATTTTTTGAAACAGCTTCTCATGTTTTGAAAAATTCAGGCTTATTTCAAGGAGCTGATGTTTGAACACCGTTTATTCGTTTTTAGAGATACTAGAAGAGACTGAGACAACTTTTGTCCCAGTCCCTTTTTTTTTTGTCACAAATTTTATTATTTTCCAACATATCTAAATGGAAACAAAAATCTTTAGCAAAGTAGTGAAAGGAAGGTCTGACAATGTAAAAAGAAGAATAGTGTATCAAACAAATGATGAAAGCCAAGAGCAAGGGACTCAAAACTGCAAACTAATGTCTGTTATGGAGGGCATTTCTTTCGCAGTCATTACGTTTAAAAGGAGGTGTTAGTATGACGGCATTAACGAAAGTCTTTGCTAGTGATCAAGCATTAATTCACAGTTTTTTTCTAGTGGTTCTATTAGATCTCATAACAGGTTGGCTTAAAGCAAAAGTCAATCATGTTTGGTATTCAACGCTAAGTTGGCGAGGACTTTGGAAAAAACTCAGTCATTTTGTGTTATTGATCCTGACGGGAGTCGTTGATTTTGTGTTGATCCAAAACGGCGTTCATTTTGAATTTACGTTAGTAAAGGTTTTTACGACTTGCCTGATTTTCACTGAGATTGGGAGCATTTTGACCAATATTGCTGAGTCAGAAGTAACGACTTATTTTGAGGGGATTTTAAAATCAATTCAAGACAAAATGAAACCAAAACAATAACGAAACAGAGAACGATTAGGAAGGATCAAAGTGAATTTACCGAGATACTACGTGACAATGACTTTTTTATTTACTAACAAAGCAACCTAGGCACAGCTTTTTAGAAAAAAGTGAAAGATTTTATTTTTTCTGTCACAAATCACTAAAATAGCTCACATATCTATGTGATTCGAATCAAATGATCAAAATAATTTTTTAGGAGGATGAAAGATAACAGTAAGTAATAAGCTGTGTACATTTAAAGGCGCAACTAATATGAAAAAATGATTGAAAGTAAGGAGCGAACAACTATTATGGGACAATTTGAAACAGCAAAAACAATTTGGGATTACTTGGTCAGTCAAGGTTGGTCAAAAACCGCAGTTGCTGGATTATTAGGGAACATGCAATCAGAAAGTGGCATTATTGCCGACCGATGGGAGAGCGACATTGTCGGAAATATGTCTGGTGGATACGGACTAGTGCAATGGACACCAGCATCTAAATATATCAATTGGGCAAATGCGAATGGATTAAATTACAAAGACGTCATTTCTCAATGCAAACGTATTGAGTGGGAGGTAGCAAACAATCAACAATTTTATAATATATCTATGACGTTTCAACAATTTAAGACAAGTAACAAATCTCCAGAAGAACTGGCGAATATTTTCATTCAATATTATGAAAGACCGGCAAATGCAAACCAACCAGCAAGAGCGCAACAAGCTAGATACTGGTACCAACAATTAAACCGAACAAAAGTCGTGGATTGGTTCAATAAACATCGTGGACAGATAACCTATTCCATGACTGGCTCAAGAAACGGTACAGATGGAACGGCAGATTGTTCTGGAAGTATTACTCAAGCAGTCAAAGACAGCTCTGGAATTCCTTATAGCTATTTATATAATACGGTTACCCTTGGTGGTTATCTCCAAAGATGTGGTTATGTATTAGTTTTAGTCGGAAATTCAAACGCTTCCAATCTCTCTCAGCTGAAAGATGAGGATATTGTTTTACTTTCTGGTGGGTCCTCGATGGCTGATTCAGGTGGTGCGATTGGACATACAGGTGTGATTACTGGTGGTGGTAAAAACATCACTTCAACTTGTTACTATACGCAAGGAGAAAAAAATACTGCGATTCAAGAATTACGTTTTGATAAAAATTATATCGTTGCAAATGGGTTTCATTATTATGAAGTTTGGCGTTTTTCTGGCGGTTTTAATCAATCAAGTTCAACAGGAATAACTAATGACCCAACGCCACCTTCATTTTCGACAAATGTTCATTATAGTTTACGAGTGTTGGGGGGAGCTTGGTTAGGAGAAATCACTAACTTTAACAATTCAGATTCTAATGGTTTTTCAGGATTACCGAATCATCAACACGATATGCTATACATCAAGGTTGATAAAGGAACATTACGTTATCGAGTACACACGATGACAAGCGGTTGGTTAGATTGGGTTAGTAAAGGTGATCCAAATGATATGGTCAATGGATGTGCAGGGAATCCTGGAGAAGCGATTGATGGTGTACAAATCTATTACACAACACCTGCTGGAGAAACTTATTCACAAGCATATTACCGTTCACAAACGACCGCTCGTGCTGACTGGTTACAAACTTGTTGCGATGATGGAACATCGATCGTCGGTTACGATGGTTGGGCAGGGATGTTTGGCGAACCGCTAGACCGTCTGCAAATCGGGATTGCGAAATCCAATCCTTTATTTACTTATTCACCAGGGGTAAATAATGGGGGAAGTTTTTCTACCAATGTTCACTATGGGTTACGTGTGTTGGGCGGAAGTTGGTTAGGAGAAATTACCAATTTCAATGATGTCGATTCCAATGGTTTTTCAGGATTGCCAAATAATCAACATGACATGCTTTATATCAAAGTAGATGCGGGAACGATTCGTTATCGAGTCCATACGGTAAAAAGTGGTTGGTTAGATTGGGTCAGCAAAGGTGATCCAAATGATATGGTCAATGGATGTGCAGGAAATCCTGGTGAAGCCATCGATGGCGTGCAACTTTACTATACAACACCTACAGGTAAGACATTATCGCAAGCCTACTACCGTTCCCAAACGACCGCCCGAGCTGGTTGGCTAGGAGTATGTTGTGATGATGGCACCTCTATCGCTGGCTATGATGGCTGGGCAGGGATGTTTGGCGAACCATTGGATCGTCTACAAATCAGCATAGCTGCATCTAATCAATTTTTTGATTAAAAAAACTTCAATTAGTTGGCTGAAAAGAGAAAAATGAGAAACTGATTGCTACTTGATTATTGCTGAAGAAGTAGGAATAGAAGAGTTAGTTTTAAGAAATAAGCCGAAGAATTCCGACATTCGTCCTGCGTATATTGGAAATTTTACGGCTTATTTCTGTCGATTTGATTGAAAGTTAGCTGACGAATGAATGGGCAATGCCAATAGAATTATGTCTATTGATCATGTTTTGCTGTAACGTATTTTTTCATCACTTTTCTACCCCGAATCGCTAGCTAGAGATAGACTGATTATTACTTTGATCCGATATTATCCACAAAGCTAACGTTTAGAATGGAGTCTATTCACAGCGGAGGAATTTGATTTTCTTTAAAATCTTTCAAAGTGAACAAAGAAAAAGCCTATGGTATGATAAAGAAAAGTGAGGCGAAAGAATAAGATGGAAAAAATAGTTCTATTACATACGAATGATTTACACTCGCATCTAGAAAACTGGCCTAAAATCAGAAGGTTTATTGAGCAAAAAAAGCGTGAAAACGAAAAAAAAGAAAATACCACGACCATCACTGTTGATTTAGGTGACTTTGTTGATCGCTGGCACCCGCTATCAGAAGCAACCGATGGACAAGCAAATGTTGAACTAATGAATAACGTAGGCTATGATGCTGTGACGATAGGTAATAATGAAGGCGTGGGAAATGCCAAGGATCAATTGAATCATCTTTATGATCAGGCAAACTTTGATATTTTATTGGATAATTTGTTTGATAAACATCTGTTGCAACCGCCGAAATGGGCAAAAAAGTACAAGATCATTGAAACTCCTCAACAGACTAAAATCGGCTTACTGGCTTTGACGGCTCCTTTTCCCTTAACATATAGTCCAAATGGTTGGGATATCAGAAACCCTTATGATATTTTGCCTGAATTGGTGGAAGAACTAAGACCAAAAGTAGACATCTTGGTATTGATGAGCCATCTAGGTATCCAAGACGATCGTCAGATTGCCCAAGAACTTCCGTCAATCGATGTAATCTTAGGCTCACATACGCATCATTTGCTGATTGATGGTCAAATCGTTAATGGTGTTCAGCTTGCAGCAGCGGGAAAATATGGACAATACGTTGGAGAGGTTCACCTCACCGTTGATGAGCATAAAAACATCATCCAAAAATCAGCTCGGGCTATCCCAACAGAAACGATGACGACGTTTATTGAAGATGAGCAGGAAAGCCAAGATTATTTAACTAAAGGGCACGAACTATTAGCGGCAAAAAAAGTAGCCAAGTTACCTTATGATTTATCAGTAGATATTTTTTCGGAACATTCTTTTATCTATGAGGCGTTAGAAGCAGTCAAGTATCGTGGGCAAACACAAGGCGCAATGCTAAATAGTGGGTTGTTTTTAACTGGATTACCAGCAGGGCTGATCAATCAGGATCAACTGCATACGGCATTGCCTCATCCAATGCATTTACTGAATGTCACACTTAAAGGAAGTGATTTGATTCGATTGGTATTAGAAATCGAAAAAAATCGTGCCTTTTTACGCAATTACCCAATCAGAGGTATGGGATTTCGGGGAAAAATTTTTGGACAAGTAGTTTATAGTGGGATCTCTTATGATGCAGTGAATCATCAAGTTCACTGGCTGAATCAGCCGATAGATAACGAGCGTCGATATACATTTACAACAGTGGATCATTTTATGTTTGTACCTTTCTTTCCAACGATTGAGATTGCTGGTGAAAATGAATTTTTATTTCCGGAATTTATTCGTAGCGTAGTAGGGGAATACTTAAATGCTCACTATCCAATAAAATAAAAACAAGGTATAATAGGAATGATAGGTGGTGAAAGCATGTCGGCAAAACAAAAAGAGCAACACGCCGTTGAAGCTAAAACAAAAGAAAAACAGACAGCGAAAAATGTCGAGGACCATACGGTGACAGAAGAAATCACCGCCGTGTTAGAAGAAATTATCGAAGAACCCAAACCGGAGAAAGTAAAGGGAGAAATCATTACTTTCATCGATGAGAAGAATTTTTTGATTGGCGAACAGCACTATCGCCTAGTAAAGGATCATCGAGAGGGGTTCAATCCAGAAAAACTTGGCGAAAGATATAGTGAAGTCTTGTCGCGTTATGACTATATCGTTGGTGATTGGGGCTATGAACAATTAAGATTAAAAGGATTTTTCCGAGTAGATAACAGACGTGCTCATCCCGACCAACGAATTGATGCTTTGGAAGATTATTTGTATGAGTATTGTAATTTTGGTTGCGCTTATTTTGTGATTGAACAAATCGGAGGTAAGAAGGAAAAAAATACTCCTCGCCGAAGAAAAAAGAAAAATCAAAACCAACATCGTGCGTACATTGATGAGAAAAAAGGACCCGTTTCTTCAAATCACAAAAAACCGGTCATCAAAAAAAGAAAAACAGAACAAAAAAAGACTGAAAAAACATCAACTAAACCAAAAGCCAACACTAATTTTACGATAAGACAAAGGGAAGAGTAAAGATGGATTATAAAGGATATTTGATTGATTTAGATGGAACGATTTATCGGGGGACTGAACCTATACCTGCTGGGAAACGTTTTGTGGAGGCTCTTCAGGCAAAAAAACAGCCTTTTCTGTTTGTTACGAATAACACCACAAAAAGTCCGCAGGCAGTAGCCAATCGCTTGGCAGATGAATTTGATATACACGTTAGCCCAGAAACTGTTTATACAGCTTCTTTAGCAACGATCGATTTTATGCACGCTGCCGGGAAAGGAAACACGTTTTATGCCATAGGTGAAGCTGGTTTGATCGATTTGATTTTAGAAGCAGGATTTATCTGGGATGAAGAAAATCCCGATTATGTAGTGGTCGGTCTAGATAATTATCTGACGTATGAAAAAGTAGTCAAAGCGACTCTTGCGATCCAAAAAGGAGCAACATTTATTGGAACAAATCCAGATAAAAATATTCCAACTGAGCGTGGGTTGCTGCCAGGTGCAGGATCGGTTATTTCGTTTGTGGAGACAGCTACACAGACGCCACCGATTTATATTGGCAAACCAGAAGCGATCATTATGGATAAGGCGGTAGAAAAATTAGGTTTAACGAAAGCAGATGTCATCATGGTTGGAGACAACTATGAAACAGACATCCAAGCAGGGATTCGAAATGGGATTGATACGTTGTTGGTGCTCTCAGGATTTACGAAAGCTGAGGATGTACCTTTATTACCGGTACCTGCTACACACGTTCTCCGTTCGTTAGATGAGTGGAGTTTCTAGAATGAGAAAAACAAAATGGGTGTGGGGAGAATATGCGGGTTTGGTTTGTCTATTCTTCATGCTGATCAGTCTGGCGATCGCGATAACAATCAATTTTCGCTTTCTCTATGAACTAGACATCAAATATCTGAACATATTGGATCATACTACGCTTGATCAAGAAACTTTATTGAAAAATTTTGATCAATTAATGGCTTATTTAAATAATCCTTTTCAGAAGGAGTTAAGTCTGCAAAATTTTCCTATTTCTGCAAGTGGAGCACATCATTTTTATGAAGTCAAAAAACTTTTTTTACTTAACTATTTTGTGCTGCTGCTGACGTTGATACCTAGTATCTACTATCTTTTTTATCTGAAACGTCATAAGCGTTTTTGGCGTTTAGTTCAACCGTTTAAGATTGGAATGCTCGTACCGATTGTTTTTGGCTTTTTTATGTTGGTAGGATTTGATCGCTTTTTTATCTTATTCCATGAAACATTTTTTAACAACGACGATTGGCTGTTTGATCCGACAACCGATCCAATCATTAACGTCTTACCAGAACAATTTTTTATGCATAGTTTTATTTTATTTTTTATTTTAATTGAACTCTTTTTTGCTTTTTTTGTGATCATTGGAAAAAGAGAGCTAAAAAGAAGTTAAAATCAAACATAGAATAGAACAAATCATAATGCCTATTTTGTTTCAACAGAATAAAAAAAGCCCGAGACAAGGAGATTGTCTCGGGTTTTTGCTTTAAACGGTGTTCAAACATCAGCTCCTTGAAATAAGCCTGAATTTTTCAAAATATGAGAAGCTATTTTAAAAAATTCTTTCTTATTGTCATCGGAGCTATGCGATGTTTTCACAACCTCTGATTCACGGTGTTCAAAGAGCTGCCCTTCGGTATTAAGTCAAAAAATCTCAAAACATGAAAAGCTGTTTCGAGATTTTCATCCTTAATACTCAGGACAAAACGCTCTTTTCACAACCTCTTTCTCTAAACGGTGTTCAAACATCAGCTCCTTGAAATAAGCCTGAATTTTTCAAAATATGAGAAGCTATTTTAAAAAATTCTTTCTTATTGTCATCGGAGCTATACGATGTTTTCACAACCTCTGGTTCACGGTGTTCAAGAAGCAACTCCTCAGCAATAAGCGATGATTTTCTAAAATATGAGAAGCTATTTTAAAAAATCCTCTCTTATTCGCTCGGAGCTGATCGCTTCTTTCACAACCTCTTATTGAGTCAAACGACTGCGTTTTTCTGGCTCTTGGTGAGCAAGACGACTGGCAGCAGAGGCAGCGATTGCACCCACGATGTCATCCAAGAAAGTATGCACATTTTTTCCGTCATGGCTATTTAATTTTTGTAAAATACCAGGCTTTACTTTATCGATATAGCCATAATTAGTGAAACCGATTGTCCCATAGACATTTACAATTGATAAGGCTAGTATTTCATCGATCCCATACAGTCCTTCATCATCTTCAATGATATGTTGGAGCGGTGACATCAACTTATTTTCTTCTGCTAAAATATCTAATTGAACCCCAGTTATGATTGCGTTATGGACTTCACGTTTGGTTAAGACAGCGTGAACACTTTGGATACAATCTGCTAAAGTAAGATCAGTAATGTAATCTTTTTGTAAAAACATCACTAGCTCAGCAATGTCTTCAAGGGTTACTCCACGCTCATTGAGCAATTCACGTGCTTTTTCTTCTAGCGTTTCAGTTTTGATAACCATTTTCTTCCTCCTTTTGCTTCTGTGAATCAACTATATTGTTAGCCTACCAAATAAAAAAGCAAGAAACAAATGTTGTCTCCTCTGCTTTGGACAAAATGGTCAAAAATCACACAAGCTATCCTATTTCGGAGGAACTTTTTTATCATATAAACTGGTACTATGTCCAGGTTGTGTGCGTTCTTTAGGGTTAATAAAGTGTAACGCATTATTGACAGCTGTAGGTGCTTCGCCAAATCCAGTAGCGATCAATTTTACTTTTCCTTTGTAAGAACAGATATCTCCAGCAGCATAAACGCCTGGTATCGAGGTTGACATATCTGAGTTTACTGAAATTGCATTTCTGGTACTTTCAAGTCCCCATGTTGAAAGATGTTCTAGATTTGAGGTGAACCCATAATTAACAATCAATGAATCAATCAGTAACTCAATTGTTTCCTCGCTTTTTACCCGTTTTAAGCGAACAGCAGTCAATTCCCCATTTTCTCCAGATAATTCATCAATGAGATAGGGAGTTAAAAGATTGACTGATGAAGCTTTCAATAAGTTTACACTATGCTCATGAGCTCTAAATTCTGGCCGGCGATGGATAAGATAAACTTCACTCGCAATCGGTTCTAGCATCAACGCCCAATCAATTGCTGAATCACCACCACCTGCAATTGCTACTTTTTTACCAGCATATTTCATTAAATCGTTCACAAAATAATCGAGACCGTGATGCTCATAAGTTGTTGCTTCTGGTACATTTAATTTTCTAGGTTGAAAAGAACCGCTTCCTAAAGTCAAAATGACTGCTTTTGAATAGTGGATTCCTTTAGTAGTTGTGATCTCAATTATTTCATCTTCTTTAGTAATAGAAAGAACTTCCTCATTCAAATGAAAAGAGTGATTGAATGTGGTTAACTGTTTTTCCAGATTTGCTACTAAGTCACTGGCTTTCACGGCGGGATAGCCGGGAATATCATAAATATATTTTTCTGGGTAAAGCGTTGCTAATTGCCCACCTAGTTGAGGTAAACTGTCAATGATCTTAGTTTTTGCTTGACGCATACCTGCGTAAAACGCTGCAAACATCCCTACTGGTCCTGCACCGATAATTGTAATATCATAGATTTCCATAGAAAACTTCCTCCTCATACCCACACTATAGCAGAATTTAATTGAGAATACTTCTCAAACAAATGATTTATTTCTAATTCTTAAGGAGGTTGGGGCAGAAGCGAAAACGATCTCTCGTGAAATCTACTGGTTCACATATTTAAAAATACTCGTGGATTATTTTTTAAGTCAGAGAAACGCAGAAAAGTATCTATCATTTGATAAAAAGTATATAATCATTTTTACATAAGGATGAGTCTTTTTGTTTTCTTAAGTTTCATGTAACAGCGAATAGAGAGAATATGTTATTATTACCAATGAAGGAATAATTTTTAGGAGGAAAAAGATATGGTATTCCCACAATTAAGCTTAGAAAATGAAAAAGGACCAAAGGCAGTAATAAAAACAAACCGTGGTGACATTACGGTCCAATTATTCCCAGAATTAGCGCCTAAAACAGTTAAAAATTTTATTGAACTTGCTAAAAAAGGATATTACGACGGAGTAATTTTCCACCGTGTCATCCCTGATTTTATGATTCAAGGTGGCGATCCAACTGGTACAGGTATGGGTGGCGAAAGCATCTATGGTGAAAGTTTTGAAGATGAATTTAGTCGTGAGTTGTTCAACTTACGTGGGGCGTTATCGATGGCTAACTCTGGACCAAATACAAACGGTAGCCAGTTCTTTATCGTGAATAATGAAAATGTACCAGCGAATATGCTAGATCAATTAGAAGGTGCAGGCTTCCCGGCTGAAATCATCGAAGCATACAAAGGTGGTGGGACACCTTGGCTAGATTTCCGTCATACTGTATTTGGTCATGTGATTGATGGCATGACTACCGTAGATGAAATTGCTAACGTACAACGTGGTCCACAAGATCGTCCAGTACATGATGTAGTGATCGAGAAAGTTGAAGTATCAGAATAATCACTCGCAATAGTAAGACATTTTAATTATTAACTAATCACAAAATAAACCAACTGGTTTCAATCATTGACCCAGTTGGTTTATTTTATTTCTAATTAGAATAGAACCTCGTTTAAAAGTCGTCAAAAGTGCTTTTGTTTTTTATGTGAAGGCTTTTTTTATCCGCATCAATCCATCTAGTAGTGTTTCTTCCGGACAAGCTAAATTCAATCGCATATGAGCATGACCGGCAGGACCAAATGAGATGCCAGGATTTAAAACAACTTTTCCTTTGGTAATCAATGTTTGTTCTAGCAACTCGTCATTCGCTTCATAAGCAGAAAAATCTAACCACATCAAATACGTTCCTTCAATCGTCATCACACCTAGTTGAGGTAAATGTTTTTCAAAAAAAGAAGTGGCAGTGGCCGCGTTTTTTTCTATATAAGGAAGCAGTTGACTAAGCCATTCTCTACCCGTTTCGTAAGCAGCTTGTGTACCGATTAGACCAAAAGTATTTATATCTTGTTGCTGATTCATTAGTAACCGCTGTTCAAATTGTTCTTTTAATTTAGGATTTTTTATAAACACCATTGAGTTTTTAATCGCTGCTAAATTAAAGGTCTTGGTTGCCGAAGTAAACGTGATTAAAGACTGACTTAGTGTTTCATCAATCGTTAACATCGAGTTAAAATGGTTCGTTGAAAAAACTAAGTCTTGATGAATTTCATCACTAAAAAGCAGCACTTGGTGTTTCAAACATAGTTCGCTTAGTTGTGATAATTCTTCTTTAGTCCAAACACGCCCCCCTGGATTGTGGGGATTACAAAGGATTACCACTTTTACTTGTTGTTCAACGATCTTTTTTTCCATATCTTGAAAGTCCATCATGAATTTATTGTTTTGTTCAATTAATTGACTCCGTATAAGCTGACGGTGATTGCTCTCGACGATTGCAGAAAAAGGTGGGTAAACGGGGTCATGGATCAGCACACTGTCACCTAGTTCAGTAAAAGTTTGAATTGCAACAGCTAAACTAGATAAAACACCGCTAGTAAAGACAATGTGTTCTTTTGTTAAAGATACCTGATGCTGTTGTTTTTCCCAATTGATGACTGCGTGATATAATTTTTCTGAAACGGTAGAGTAACCAAAAAGACCTTGAGAAACATAATTTTCAAAAGCTTTTTTTACTCCAGCAGGTGATAAAAAATCCATGTCTGCAACCCATAAAGGCAATAAGTCGTCTCTTTGATAGGTTTCTTTAATTGAATCCCATTTTACGCTATCGGTATGTCTTCTTGAAACTTTCTTGTCAAATTCACTCATCTAAAGGACCCCTTTTTCTATTGAGTATTTTCAAAACTTCTTTTTTTAAATCATTTACAGTATAATGATAAATGCAAAGAGAGGGAAGTACATGACATATAAAATTGGACAAATAATTAAAGGAAAAATAACTGGAATACAGCCTTATGGTGCATTTGTGTCTTTAGACGAGGAAACACAAGGCTTGATTCACGTATCAGAAGTACAATCAGGTTACACGAAAAGTATTCACACATTGTTAAAAGTTGGTCAACCAGTAACTGTTCAAATCATTGATATTGATGAATATTCAAAAAAAATTAGTTTGTCGTTACGTACGTTGGAGAAGAAGAGCCCTGTTATTCCTTATCGAAGGAAAAGATATTTTACGAATAAAAATAAAAAGATCGGGTTTGCCACGATTGCGGAACAACTACCAAAATGGGTGGACGAAGCACTAAAAGAACTAGAACAGAAAGAAAATAAGAAATAAAAAGTGTATTTTTTCTGAAAATGTGCTAGAATTTTTATGTAAACCACAGAACAAGTTGATCGAGGTGGAAATTTTGGCAAGCAAAAAAGTAGCTGGTACAATCATGTTGCATTTGGAGGATGGATCAAAAAAATTTTTAGTCCATTCAATTGATGACAAGCTGGAGTTTGCATTAGCAGAGCTTTCAGAAGAAAAGACGGGGTTAGCAAACATACTTAGCTTTTTAAAAGAAATCGTTCATATTGATGTTAGCAAAATTAATTTGATGGAGTTGACCAATACACATATTAATCACGAAAATGTTCCATTGTTTGTTTTTGAAACTGAGCAAAAAAGTCAAAGTGAAGACTTAGGTAAAGGCTATCTTTGGGAAGACCCAGATCAAATGCGCTCTGTCCTTGGCACTTACGAAGTGGAAGGAGTTCCTTTCTTTTAATGTAGAATTAGACACCAAAAGAAACTTGAAAAAAATTCAAGTTTCTTTTTTTATGGTAACCGGTCCTCTTTAAAGGATGAAACGTTCAGTTTATCATGGATTATATTCGATAATGCAAACTTTTTTATGCTTCTTTTGAAGTAAAAGCGAATGATGATCTTTTGCTTGAATATTCTTTTGAAAAATTAAGTGAAAATGCTTGTTGACGTACCTTGGTTTACGTGATAAATTTATTAACGTTGATTTAAGAAACAGCGTAATGAAACTTTCTAAAAAAATAGCAGAAAAGTTCTTGACGTTTCTAAAAACACATGATAAGATAACTAAGTCGTTAAAAAACGACAGCTTACGAAGCTTGATTCTATCGAAAAAAACTTCAAAAAAGTTGTTGACAAATAACAAACGACGAGTTATGATAAATGAGTTGCTGAAACACTTCTAAAAAATGAAGTCGAAAAAAACTTTTAAAAAAGAGTTGACAAACAAACGTCACTCTGATATGATATAAAAGTTGCTACGGCAATCTCAACTGATTAGCTTTTAATCAAGTAGACCTTTGAAAACTGAACAAAGCAAAGACAAACCAAATGTGTAGGGCGTCTTGATTGATTCAAGACAACAAACATTTTTAACAAGCAAGCAATATGCTAGCAAACAATTGAGCTTAACAATCGCAAGATTGTTCGAACTTTTTATGAGAGTTTGATCCTGGCTCAGGACGAACGCTGGCGGCGTGCCTAATACATGCAAGTCGAACGCTTCTTTTTCCACCGGAGCTTGCTCCACCGGAAAAAGAGGAGTGGCGAACGGGTGAGTAACACGTGGGTAACCTGCCCATCAGAAGGGGATAACACTTGGAAACAGGTGCTAATACCGTATAACAATCGAAACCGCATGGTTTTGATTTGAAAGGCGCTTTCGGGTGTCGCTGATGGATGGACCCGCGGTGCATTAGCTAGTTGGTGAGGTAACGGCTCACCAAGGCGACGATGCATAGCCGACCTGAGAGGGTGATCGGCCACATTGGGACTGAGACACGGCCCAAACTCCTACGGGAGGCAGCAGTAGGGAATCTTCGGCAATGGACGAAAGTCTGACCGAGCAACGCCGCGTGAGTGAAGAAGGTTTTCGGATCGTAAAACTCTGTTGTTAGAGAAGAACAAGGATGAGAGTAACTGTTCATCCCTTGACGGTATCTAACCAGAAAGCCACGGCTAACTACGTGCCAGCAGCCGCGGTAATACGTAGGTGGCAAGCGTTGTCCGGATTTATTGGGCGTAAAGCGAGCGCAGGCGGTTTCTTAAGTCTGATGTGAAAGCCCCCGGCTCAACCGGGGAGGGTCATTGGAAACTGGGAGACTTGAGTGCAGAAGAGGAGAGTGGAATTCCATGTGTAGCGGTGAAATGCGTAGATATATGGAGGAACACCAGTGGCGAAGGCGGCTCTCTGGTCTGTAACTGACGCTGAGGCTCGAAAGCGTGGGGAGCAAACAGGATTAGATACCCTGGTAGTCCACGCCGTAAACGATGAGTGCTAAGTGTTGGAGGGTTTCCGCCCTTCAGTGCTGCAGCTAACGCATTAAGCACTCCGCCTGGGGAGTACGACCGCAAGGTTGAAACTCAAAGGAATTGACGGGGGCCCGCACAAGCGGTGGAGCATGTGGTTTAATTCGAAGCAACGCGAAGAACCTTACCAGGTCTTGACATCCTTTGACCACTCTAGAGATAGAGCTTCCCCTTCGGGGGCAAAGTGACAGGTGGTGCATGGTTGTCGTCAGCTCGTGTCGTGAGATGTTGGGTTAAGTCCCGCAACGAGCGCAACCCTTATTGTTAGTTGCCATCATTTAGTTGGGCACTCTAGCAAGACTGCCGGTGACAAACCGGAGGAAGGTGGGGATGACGTCAAATCATCATGCCCCTTATGACCTGGGCTACACACGTGCTACAATGGGAAGTACAACGAGTCGCAAAGTCGCGAGGCTAAGCTAATCTCTTAAAGCTTCTCTCAGTTCGGATTGTAGGCTGCAACTCGCCTACATGAAGCCGGAATCGCTAGTAATCGCGGATCAGCACGCCGCGGTGAATACGTTCCCGGGCCTTGTACACACCGCCCGTCACACCACGAGAGTTTGTAACACCCGAAGTCGGTGAGGTAACCTTTTGGAGCCAGCCGCCTAAGGTGGGATAGATGATTGGGGTG
>NZ_CP172886.1:952500-2207500 GCF_050530445.1 Enterococcus sp. DIV1639a | reverse complement strand
CTCAAAAACTTTTGAGAATAACAAAAAAGGGTTGTCGTGAGGGGGATTCAGTCGATTTGTTGTAACGATTAAAAGTGAGTCGTTGTATTTCAAACCACTTAAGGGTAGAATTAAAGATATATTTTTGATTGGAAGGATGATTGGATGAAAGCTATTACACCTGAAATGACGAAAAAATTTGCAAAAGGTTTTGAAGAAAACAACAAGCAACAAGCTCTACAAAGAGCGGTAGTAAAAAATGGGATCACCGCTTCTGCTGAAAATGTGGCTGCCCATGTGTCTAATACACCGGTTTTTTCAATTGATTTATCAACGGGAAAGGTTTCAAATCAGAAACAATCTGGTCGTTGCTGGATGTTTGCAGCATTAAATACTTTCCGACATAAATTGCTCAATCAATTCCATTTGAAAGAATTTGAATTATCACAAAACTATACATTTTTCTGGGACAAATATGAAAAAGCTAATTATTTTTATGAAAATATTATCGCAACAGGGAATGATGCCTTAGATAGCCGAAAAGTAGCCTTTTTATTAACAACCCCACAACAAGATGGCGGACAATGGGATATGATCGTTTCCCTCTTCCAGAAATATGGTGTAGTTCCTAAATCTGTTATGCCAGAAAGTGCAAATAGTTCAAATTCACGAGATTTAAATAATTACTTGAATAAATTGTTGCGTAAAGATGCGACGGTCTTACGTGAAATGATTGCCGGTGGTGAAACTGCTGAAGCGATTCAAGCAAAAAAAGAGGAAATGCTAGAAGGAATCTATCAATTTTTAGCCATCTCCTTAGGAACACCACCAAAAGAATTTGATTTTGAATACCGTGACGAAGAAAACAATTATCATATTGACCAACAGCTTACACCTCAACTCTTTTATGATAAATATATTGGCGTAAAACTAGATGATTACGTTAGCATCATCAATGCACCGACAAAAGACAAACCTTTTGATCGTTCTTACACTGTAGAAATGTTAGGTAATGTGGTTGGCGGGAAAGAAGTTCGTTATTTGAACGTAGATATGTCAACGTTTAAACAGTTGGCTGTTGCCCAACTGGAACAAGGAGAGTCTGTTTGGTTTGGTTGTGATGTCGGACAATCTTCAACTAGAGATAGTGGGGTCATGGCACTGGATGTTTACGACATGGATGACTTATTCGATGTAGATTTTACGATGACTAAAGCACAACGTTTAGATTATGGTGAAAGCTTAATGACCCACGCGATGGTATTGACGGGAGTCGATCTTGTTGATGGGAAATCAACGAAATGGAAAGTCGAAAATAGCTGGGGAGAAAAAGTCGGCAATAAAGGATTTTTTGTAATGAGTGACGATTGGATGAACGAATACACGTATCAAATCGTTGTTCGCAAAGATTTGTTGTCGAAAGAGCAACTCCAAGCCTTCAATGAAGAACCAATCGTTTTAGCTCCTTGGGATCCAATGGGCGCATTGGCTTAAAAAACTAATTCTACTCAAAGTATGAAGAAAATAGACGAATTGGTGTCTCAGATTACTGAAAAAGAAAGTAAATGAGGGATTGAAAGAAAGACGAGGTTAGTCTTCGAAATTAGTAGGATTGCTAATTTTGAAAGAAGCCTCTCTTTTTTTGTCTATAAATATGAGCAATGGACTTTTACTGTTGAACAAAGAGTTACTAGACTCATTTTCTTTGTTTTAGATTCTCTGTGATATAATGATAGCTAACAAATAGGTTGGAAAAGCATGTAAGGAGGAGTAGAGATGAATATTCAGTCGGTGTTAGCAGAAATCCAATTAGAAGGCAAAGTGATACCTATCACTGGTGGGGACGTTAATCAAACGTATCGAATTGAAGAGCAAAATAAATCATATTTCTTAAAGCTTCATCCTAATATTGGAAAGTCTTTTTTTGAAGCGGAAGTGGATGGGTTAAAAGAACTAGCTCCCTACGTTCGAGTACCTGAAACTTACATGCTGGGTGAACAAAAAGATGGTGCCTATCTTTTGATGGAATGGATCGAACCTGGCAAAGGAGATCAAAAAGATCTAGCCGTTTCTTTGGCGAATTTGCACAAGGTAACCGCTCCTCAATTTGGGTATCGAAAGGATAACTATTTAGGGACCGTTCCGCAATTCAATCATGTGGAAGAAGATTGGTGGCTTTTCTTCTTCAAAAATCGTCTAGAAAGTCAAATTGCTTTGGCACAAAAAAACAACCATTGGAATCAAAACCGCCAAGAAACATTTATTTCTTTTAAGCAATACGTGTTAGAAAACTTTAGTGATAAAAAGATTGTCCCTAGCCTCTTGCATGGCGACTTGTGGAGTGGTAATGTGTTCTTTGATCAGCAAGGAGAACCAGTCTTCGTTGATCCAGCCGTTTCTTACGGTGATCGTGAGCAGGACATAGCTATGAGCCAGCTATTTGGTGGGTTTCGTCCAGAGTTTTTACAAAGTTATCAAATGGTCTATCCTTTGGAAAAAAATTGGGAAAAACGATTGCCGATTTACCAGTTATATTATTTGTTAGCCCATCTAAATATGTTTGGGGAAAGTTATGGTTCACAAGTGGATCAATTATTAGCGAAAAGATAAGAGGAGGGTGTTTTTTTGGCAAAGAGATATACAAAAAAACATGAAGTTTCATATTATGAATGTGACATTAATCAGACCATGACATTTCCATCAATGTTAGGAATCGTGATCAAGACATCAGAAGATCAAAGTGATGCGCTTGATCGTGGCAGTAAATTTGTCAATAGTTTTGGACTGACTTGGGTCATTACCAATTATTCAATGACAATCACTCGTTTGCCTAAAGTAGGAGAGACGATTTCTATAACAACACAAGCCATGGAGTACAATAAATTCTTTTGTTATCGTAATTTTTGGATTCATGATGAAGAAGGTACAGAACTGGTAAAAATAGAATCAGTTTTTGTATTAATGGATTTTGTGAATCGGAAAATGAGTAGCGTCAATGAAGAAATTATTGCACCGTTTGAAAGCGAAAAAATCAAAAAAATCAAACGGCAAGAAAAAATAGAAAAGATCGAATCGGGCACGATGTTACCTTATCGCGTGCGTTTCTATGATATCGATAGTAACCAACATGTGAACAATGCCATGTATTTCAACTGGATTATTGATGTCTTAGGCTATGATTTCTTGACGACACATGTACCAGAAAAAGTTTTGATCCGTTTTGACAAAGAAGTGGAATATGGAAATGAAATTGAAAGTCATTATGAACAAGTAGAGATGGAACATGGTGTGAAAACAAGACATGAAATCAGAATGCAAGAACAACTCTATTGTGAAGCAAATATCACTTGGAAAAATAAATAAACTGCTAATAGCAAACGATGTTCCAATCGGAAAGAGGTTGTCGCAGAAGTGTCTAGCTCTGGGAAATAAGCAGGAACAACAAGGGAAAAAAGGGACTGAGACAAAAGTTGTCTCAGTCTCTTCTAGTATCTCTAAAAACGGATAAACGGTGTTCAAAGAGCTGACCTTCGGCGATAAGTCAAAAAATCTCAAAACATGGGAAGCTGTTTCGAGATTTCCATCCTTAACGCTCAGGTCAAAACACTCTTTTCACGACCTCTTGTTCACGGTGAGACAAAAGTAGCATCTTCGGAAATAAGCCGAAATTTACCAAAAATTTGAGAAGCAATTTTCGGAAATTCCTTCTTATTTCTTGATGCTGAACACTTTTGTCTCAACCTCTTTTTTGATTGATTGCCGAAGTGCTGAATAATAAAGAATTCTTTAGGTGTTCATACTTTTGGACATTCTAACATGGAAATAAGACTTTTGGATATCCAGTAATAGGTAAGGATCGATAACCTTCCATGATTGAAAAAAGAATGCGCAAAATTGGTTCAATTGCTAAACAAACACTGGATTTTTTTAGAACGGAATTTTAATGTCAGGAATTTTTGTATGTGATTTAGCTATAACTTATTGAGTAATAAACGAAATCAATGATTGATCTTTTAACCCGTGATTCAAGGCAATTAGTAGTTTGATGCGAGCTTTTTGGCTATTGATGCTATTACAAAAAATAATCCCCATGTTTGCTAGTTCTTTTCCGCCACCCTCGTAGTCATAAACAGGTTCTGCTATCCCATTAAAACACCGGGAAACTAAGACCACTGGGATTTTTTGTACTAATAATTTTTTCAAAGCTGTTACAGCTTGTGGTGGTAAATTGCCAGCTCCTAAAGCTTCGATCACTAGGCCATCTACTTTGGTATGGGCGATAGCTTCTAATAGATCACCTTGCATCCCCGCATAAGCCTTAACGATTGGGATCGTACCATTGACTGAAGTGATATCTAAGCGTGTAGTTTCTAGTAATTCTTGCATAAATAAGATCCGATGTTTTGTTACTAGACCAATTGGACCTAATGTGGGTGTACGAAAAGTGGCAACATTTGTCGTGTGGGTTTTGGTCACGTAACGCGCGGAGTGGATCTCATCGTTCATTACGACCAATACACCTTTTCCATTTGCTTCCTTACAACTAGCGACTCGAATAGCACTCTCGAAATTGTACAGCCCATCGCTCCCTAATTCGTTGCTGGATCGCATAGCGCCAGTTAGTACGATCGGCAGTTTATCTCCAATCGTCGTGTCTAAGAAAAAGGCGGTTTCTTCTAACGTATCTGTTCCATGAGTGATTACAACACCGTCAAACCCCAAATGATAGGCTTCATTAATCCGATTTTTTAAAATCAACATATGTTTAGGCATGATATGAGGTGAAGGAAGATTAAAGATATCTTCTATTACTAAATCAACATCTTCTGGAATTTCAATTTCAGCATCTAGCAAAGGATTCACAACATCAGGACTCACTCCACCAGTTAAAAGATTTTCTCTCATGGCAATCGTTCCGCCAGTGTGTAAAATTAGAATTTTTTTCATTTTTTTTCGGACTTCCTTACATATAATTTTGCATAGGCTTTAACGCTTATTGTATACTATATGAAAGAGTTTTGCTATCCGTGGCATTGAGCAATGAGTAGTAAATCTCACTATACATAGTTGATTTTTGGATGGAAAAGCAAAGGTGGCTTGAAATGATACGAATCGGATTAACCTCATTTAAAGAACATGATAAATTGACTGGAAAAAAGAATAACACACTTTATGAGTATGCTAGATATTTGCCATTAGTGGAGCTTGATACAGCTTACTATGGAATCCCAAGACGAACTTCGGTAGAAAAATGGGTGCAAGAGGTTCCAAATGATTTTCGTTTTGTTGTTAAGGCGTATCAAGGGATTAGTGGTCAAGGAGACTGGGAAAAATATTATCAAACAGAAGAAGAAATGATTGCTAAATTTCTGGAAGTAATGAAACCAATGAGTGATGCGAACAAGCTTTTTTGTTTTTTAGTCCAATTTCCAGCTTCCTTTAAATGCACCAAGGAAAGTGTACAATACCTACGTAAGCTTCGAAAATGGTTTGCTGGCTATCCGGTAGCAATCGAACTTCGGGACTTTTCGTGGTACAGTGAGGAATTCGTTGAGCGCACGAGAAGCTTCATGACTCGAGCAGAATTTTCTTTGGCAGTAATTGATGAACCACAGTTGTTAAACACAACAGTTCCTTTTGACCCATTCATCACGAATCCAGACTTTGCTCTTTTCAGGTTTCACGGAAGAAATGCTCAAGGTTGGCAGGCCAATGATAAAGATTGGCGTAAAAAAAGAACTCTTTATCGCTATTCTGAGCAGGAACTGAGAGAACTAGCAACTGCTATTGACTCTGTTAGCTCAAAAACGAAAGAAATCGGAGTTATCTTTAACAACAATTCTGGTGGAGATGCTGCAGAAAATGCGTTAGCTTTACAAAAAATATTAAAAATAAAACCGGAAGGCTTAAACCCACAACAAATGGATTTATTTTAGAGAGGGAGCGTTGAATGATCAAAGCAATTTTTTTTGATATTGATGGCACATTAGTCAACGACCGTTCAAAAGCACTTGCTTCGACTAAACGTGCGATTAGCTATGCTAGAAAAAATGGGATATTGTGTGGTGTAGCAACTGGGCGGAGTCCAGTTAAAATCAAAGAAGTGATTGATGAATTGGAATTAGATATGTATGTTGTCTATAATGGACAATTGGTATTTACTGCCGAACGAACGATTGTAGATCAACCATTTGATCAAGTCGTTTTAAGTAAGATCGTGGAATATGCTGATAAGAACCATCGCCAGATCATTTTTGGTGGAAGAGATCAACTAGCTGGTTCGACCACGATGCTATTAGGACAGTCGATTTTAATCAAACGTTTAGTTAGTTTATTACCAAAAAAATTTCCCGTTCGATTGATGAAAAAAGGACTGCAAATTTTTAGCCCACATCGGCAGAAAAAGCGATATGAAGCACTGGAGATTCTTGATGAGCCAATTTACCAATGTATTTTATTGAGTCAGGAATCAGAACAAGAAAAATTAGAAGAGCGGTTTCCGGAGTGCAGCTTTCAACGGTCCAATGCGTATACCGTTGATATCATTCCAAAAGGTGGCTCAAAGCTTTCAGGAATTGCAGCCTTTGCCAAAGACATGGGGATCGAAATGACCGAGATCATGGCATTTGGTGATCATTATAACGACATTGAGATGCTGGAAGGTGTCGGAATCGGGGTTGCTATGGGGAATGCTCAAAAAGAAGTTAAGCAAGCTGCTGATTATGTGACGGATACCAATGAAAAAGACGGAATTTATCAAGGACTGAAGCATTATGGTTTGATTTACTAAAACAGTTGATAGACTAGACTTCAGTAAAAATGTTAAGAGAAGTAAGAAAAGAAGGTAGAAAAAGATGTCTGAGAAAACACCCTTTCAACAAGTAGAAGAGTTTCATAAAATTTTTGACCCTCGTTCACCTGATGTACCGACTGCATTTTCGAAACAAGCAGCCATTTATCGTGCAGAATTTAAAATTGAAGAATTAGTCGAATTGATTGCGGCCAATTGTCAGGGAGATCAGGAACAATTACACGAAGGAGTAACAGCTCTTCACGAAGCATTAGAGAAAGCAGAACAAAAAATGTTGACTAAAAAAGAATGGGGACAAGCACCTTTGATCGAGCAAGTCGATGCTTTAACCGATCTTTTATATTTTACTTATGGTTCTTTTTCATTATTGGGTGTTGATCCTACGAAGATATTTGAGATCGTTCACCAAGCAAACATGGGGAAATTATTCCCAGATGGTAAACCACATTATCATCCGGTCACGAATAAGGTATTAAAACCTGATAACTGGGAAGAGCAGTGTGCCCCTGAACCTAAGATCGCCAAAGAAATTCAACGGCAAATCGCCCAAGCGACTCGAAAGAAACAGTCTTGAATGGACGAAACAAACCAAAATAAACCGGCGTTTCATACTGGTTATGCTATTTTCTAGGTAGGAATAAAAGATTTTCGATGAAGTTAGTGAATGCTTAAAAATTGTGTGTTATAATTTACAATAGATGTCTTTTGCACGGAAGACGTATTTATTGTTTTATGCACACAAATTATTTAACTAAGCATAAAAAATAGATGCATATTGAAAACGGAGGTACCTTAAATGGGAAATAATGTTATCATCGGAATCGTCATAGCAATCATTATAGTCGCCCTAGTCGTCTTTTTGGTTAGTTACTATATGAAGAAAAAAAACCAAGATCGATTGGACGCCTTGGAAAAGCGCAAGGAAGAATTATTCGACTTGCCTGTGATTGAAGAAGTCGATGATGTTAAAAAAATGCATCTGGTGGGGCAAAGCCAAAATACCTTTCGTGAATGGAGTCAAAAATGGAATGACATATCCACTTCCTCGTTTGCTGAGTTAGAAAGTCAAATTTTTGAAGTAGAAAATCTTAATGAGAGTTTCCGATTTTTAAAAGGTAAAAAAGCTGTGATCGAAGCAGAAAAAACCATGGACCAAATGGAAAAGAAAGTTTCTGAGATTCGTGATGGACTAAAAGAGTTACGTGAAACAGAAGAACGTAATTCACTAGCGGTTCAGCAAGCTTTGGATGTCTATGAAGAACTGAAAGAAACAATCAGAGAAGATGAGCAAGAATACGGTCCTGCGTTTCCTGAATTACAAAAGCAAGTCAAGATGATCGAAAATGAATTCACGCAATTTGTTGCATTGAATACTTCAGGTGATCCTGTTGAAGCTCGAGAAGTTTTGGATAAAGCAGAAAAACATACGTATGAAGTTGAAGCTTTGATGAAAAAAGTTCCGCCGCTATTTGAAGATTTGAACACTACTTTCCCAGAACAACTGGAAGAAATCCAGCAAACTTATGAAAAATTGATGCAGGAACAATATGTTTTCCCAGAAGAAGATCTTGTTGGTGAGATTGAAAAAGTAAGCCATCGTATTGAAAGTTCATTAGCAAATCTTGAAAAAACAGAAGTTGAAACGGTTGAATTCGAGAATCGTGAAACTGCTAGTATGATTGATTCGCTCTACGACATTCTAGAGCGGGAAATGGAAGCCCAAAATTATGTCACAACCAATCAAGCAACCATTGAACAATACATCAAACATGCCACAAAAAACAATCGTCAATTATTGATTGAGTTAGATCATACTGCTCAAAGTTATGCGTTGAATCATAATGAAATTGGTCGAGTACGCGGATTCCAAACAGAAGTGGAAGAAATCGAACGTCAAAACGAACAGATGAAACCACAAATCCAGCAACACTTGCTACCATATTCTGAAGTACGGACTTTCTATAAAAAAGTATTCAAAGTTTTAGAAGATATCGAAAACCAACAAGTTGAAATCGATGACTCACTACACGAGTTAAGAAAAGGTGAAAAAGAAGCGCAAGAAAAAATCGATACTTTCGAATTTAAATTGCGTAATTTGAAACGTTTTGTGGAACAACAACGTTTGCCTGGTCTACCAAATGATTATTTAGAATTTTTCTTTGTGGCAACTGATCGGATTGAAGAGCTAAGTATCGTGCTAAATAAAATCAGAGTCAATATGGAAGAAGTCAATCGCTTAGTTACGTTATGTGAAGAAGATTTAGACTTACTTGATAAGAAAACGCATGATTTAGTGGATGCTGCAGCACTGACAGAACAAATGCTACAGTATGCAAATCGTTATCGCCACACACATGAAGAAATCAGAGAAGCAATTGATAAAAGTTATTACTTATTCAATAAGGAACATCATTATCAAGAAGCTCTGGATGAGATCGGTACAGCACTCGAACGTGTTGAACCTGGTGCTTTCAAGCGAATTGAAGATTTTTATTTTAAGAATCCTGATTTAGTTTAATAAAACTAACTAAAAAGGCAACACTGGTCAATCCACCAAGTGTTGTCTTTTTGCGTGTTCAATTACACGAAACTTTCTGAAAAAACAACCTCCTCTTGAAAGCAATTGGGACAACCGTTATAATAGTAAAGAATTTCAAAAAAGAGGGGTTTCTTATGATATATTTTGATAATAGTGCGACAACCCCAATCTTTCCGCAAAGTTTAGATGCCTATATAAAGACAAGTCAGCGGATTATTGGGAATCCGTCAAGTTTGCATGATTTAGGCAATCAAGCAAACCGTTTGTTACAACAAGCTAGAAAACAAATTGCTGAGCTGATAACTGTTACTCCAGATGAAATTTATTTTACTTCTGGTGGGACAGAAGGCGATAATTGGGTACTTAAAGGGACGATGATTGAAAAACGTGAATATGGAAACCACATGATCATCTCTGGGATAGAACATCCTGCTGTAAGTGAAACAGCTGAACAACTTAAATCTCTAGGGGTAGAAGTTAGTATAGCGCCAGTAAATAATCAAGGATTTGTCATTGTTGATGAATTGAAGAAACTAATTCGTAAAGACACGGTATTGGTTTCAATCATGGCAGTCAATAACGAAATTGGATCAATCCAACCAATTTTAGAAATCAGTGAGTTGCTAAAAGAATACCCTAAAATCCATTTTCATGTGGATGCTGTGCAAGCAATCGGAAAAGTTTCTTTATCTGAATGGCTGACCGAAAGAGTTGATTTTGCGACGTTTTCAGCTCATAAATTTCATGGACCACGGGGTATAGGTTTTATTTATTGGAAGAAGGGACGACGTTTAGCACCGCTTCTTAATGGTGGTGGCCAAGAAAAAAATCAACGAAGTGGAACAGAAAATGTTCCTGCGATTGTCGCAATGGCGAAAGCCTTACGAATTGCACTGGATCGAAAACTTCAAAAGCCAGATCACACCAAACATTTAAAAGAGGCATTGATCAACGCTTTGAAAGCCTATGAAAAAGTGACTATTTTTTCAGAGGGAGAAGATTATGCACCACATATCTTATGTTTTTCACTCAAAGGGATTCGAGGAGAAGTCCTTGTTCATGCGTTAGAAGAAAAACAAATATTTATTTCTACAACTAGTGCTTGTTCTTCTCGTAAACACCTTGCAAGTAGCACGTTGCATGCCATGCATGTGCCTGATGATTTAGCTACGTCAGCTGTTCGCATTAGTTTAGATGAAAGTAATTCTATGGCAGAAGTAGAACAATTTATGATCATTTTTAAACAATTATATAAGAAATTTTCAACCATCAATTAATCAATAAGGAGTGTTTTTGTGAAATATAGTGAAATCATGGTCCGCTATGGTGAACTGTCAACAAAAGGAAAAAACCGTAAAAGTTTTATTATGCAACTTGCTCAAAATGTTCGTCAAGCATTGAGTGATTTTCCCGAAATCAAGATCCATGCTGATCGTGACCGGATGCACCTACTGTTAAATGGTGCTGATAGTGCATTAGTTATACCTAAATTGGCTAAAATTTTCGGTATCCAAAATTTCTCACCAAGTATTCGAATCGAAAAAGATGTTCAAAAGTTAAAAGATGCAGTTCAAGCTATCATGAAAGAAGTCTATACAGGAAAAGAAACCTTTAAAATTATTGCGAAACGTAGTGACCACGACTTTGAATTAACAAGTAATGAATTAAATCAAACGTTAGGAAATGCGGTGGTAGATATCTTCCCTGATATAGAAGCACAAATGCGCAAACCAGATATTCCACTACGGGTAGAAATCCGTCGAGATGCTGCTTACCTATCCTATGAAACGATTAAAGGAGCAGGCGGATTGCCAGTGGGAACGAGTGGTAAAGGCATGTTGATGTTGTCTGGTGGAATCGATTCACCTGTGGCTGGTTATTTTGCCATGAAGCGTGGTGTCGAAATTGAAGCGGTCCACTTTGCTAGTCCACCTTACACGAGTGAGCAAGCATTACAAAAAGCAAAAGATTTAACAGCAAAATTGACTCCTTATGTCGGTAAAATCGAGTTTATCGAGGTACCGTTTACTGAGATCCAAGAAGAAATCAAGAAAAACATTCCGCAAGGGTACTGGATGACGATTACTCGACGGATGATGCTGCGATTAACGGATGAGATCCGCCGATTACGCCATGGGTTGATTATCCTTAATGGGGAGTCTTTAGGACAAGTAGCTTCGCAGACCTTACAAAGCATGGTTGCTATCAATGAAGTAACGAATACGCCTATCATTCGTCCAGTTGCTACGATGGATAAATTAGAAATCATTGAAGTAGCTGAACAAATCGATACCTTTGAGCTTTCAGTCCAACCATTTGAAGATTGCTGTACGATTTTTGCCCCACCTCAACCAAAGACCCGACCACGACTTGATAAAGTTCATCAATACGAAGAACGTTTACCAATCGAAGAAATGATCGAACGAGCTCTTTCTGGTTTAAAAATGGAAACGATCCATACAGCTACCGAAGCTGAACAAGTAGAAGAATTTGCTGATTTGTTATAAGAGTCTTGAAATTATCGTGGAGCTTTGATAAGAATAAGAAAGTAGATTGAACCGTTTTTTTATGTTTAATAAAACAGACTTTAAAAACATTACTTTTTATTTGTTCTTACACTTATTTAAGAGTCTGGAGTCAATCCCAGACTCTTTTTTATGTTCCCTACTGTTGCTCTAAGAGAGGATAAATGATAAACTGACTATGTGAAGAAATTAACAAAGGAGTTTAAAGATGGGAGAAAAAATAGCGGTTTTACCAAAAGCAACAGCTAAAAGACTACCTTTATATTTACGTTATTTAAAAATGCTCAATGATTCAGGTGTGAAGCGGATTAAATCAAATGAATTTAGTCAAATCACCCAAGTACCTTCTGCGTCGATCCGTAGAGATTTTTCATATTTAGGGGAGTTGGGGCGCAGTGGCTATGGTTATGAAGTGTCTTATCTGATCGAAGTATTTGATCGGATCTTAAAGACGGAAGAGGAAAAACGAATTGCCTTAGTTGGGTATGGGAATCTAGGGAAAGCTTTAAAGCACAATAATTTTAGAAGAAATGAAAATTTGAATATCGTCTGTGTATTTGACAATGACCCTAAAATCGTCAACCAAGAAATCGATGGTCAATTCATTTATCCAATCGAACAGTTTGGCGAAATCGTCAAAAAAGAAAAAGTAACAGTTGCGATTTCAACGGTTCCAAGTAAACACTCCCAGTCAGCAATCGATGAAATTGTGAAAGGTGGCGTATCAGCGATCTTAAACTTTGCTCCTGACCGAGTGATCGTACCCAAACATGTGAATATTCAATACATTGATTTGACGACAGAATTGCAAACGCTTATATTTTTTAACGAAAAATATTCAGAAGTTTTTTTATGACAATCCATAGTTTTAGCGCTTAGAGCCAATGTTTCTAAGCGTTTTTTTATAACGCATGTTTATATCTATTTTTGTTTGTTTACAATCATAATACTGATATAATAGCTTTCAGTTCATTGTATCATCGTGTGCAGGGATTATAAAATAACTGGTTTTTTTGAAAGAAGAAACCTTTTTTTAGGAGTGAATGACAGTAATAAAGATGAATGCAATGGATAGAATCACTGTTGTAAGAAAAAAGTTAATCTGAAGGAGGCGGTTATGAAACAAGTTGGAGTAAAAAATACTAATGAAGTTTAAGATTTGATTGAATGTACATAAAAGGAACAATCCTTAATTCTTATGATTTAGGCTAGATATGAATGTCTAGCAAAACAGACAAGCCACGGATGCTATAACGAAAAAAATGTAAAGGATGGTAAAAATGAATCAAGAGAAGGTAAAAAATACAATTCTTATGGAAATGGAGCGGTTTTCGGACAAAACAAGTGAAGGATACCACCAAATGAAAGCAGTGTTGAATAAATTCCCTTACAAAATAACTGCAGACTATCAGCAATTACTGGATACATTAAGAGGGGGGACGGCAATTAACAGATTTGACACTCTTGATGAGCTGATAATAATGCTGCAACAAGAGAGAGTAATAACGAGAGAGATCGTGGAATCTTGTCTCTATTTTCAACAAAATTCTGATAATGTAATAAATCAGATTCATCTTTTTGATCTTCTAATGGTTCCAACTAGAAATCTGACAGAACAGCTAAACTTATTAACATCTTTAACTAATAGTTTATCTATGGATGGCGAGAAATTTTTTCATGAGAAAGTTTTGATTAGGATTAATAAAATGGAATTATTGACAGATGTAATCGAGAAACAAATTAAAGAGATATGTATAGAATTACAATATGGCATGGACTCAGCTAAAGTCAAAGAGGATATTTTAGCTCGTACATTTGAACTATTAAACGAGGGCAGTGTAAAATATCAACAATTAGTCAATATGGAGCTAGATTATGAAGAAGGATGTAGAGAAATCGTAATTGATGGATTTTTTGAAACGATGAATAGATCTCCTAAGAATAATGAGTATAAATGGTTTTTTGACTTTTTGAGAGAAGATAAAATAATTTCTAAACTTCTCCAAAGAAAGAATTTATCAGAAGCTGAAAAAAAAACATATATTTCTATAGCTACAAATCATAGTGATTCGCCGTTTATTGGTAATAGCATTCCATATTTTAAAAAAATAAATATAAAAGAAAGTACCATAATCACAAAAAAAAGAATCCTTGATCAAGAGCTCGTTTATTTGATTGCTAAAGAAGTAACCCCAGAGTTGGCTGTAAAGTATGATGAAATATTAAGAGGAGAAGAACAAGGAACAGTTGAGTTGATGACACAAATTTATGTTGAGGCTCAGTCCACATTAGTAAAAGAGTCTGTTAGACAACATGTCAATACTTCCTTCAAAGAAACGGACCGTTTAGAATTTTATAAAAAAAGTATCATCGAAAAACTAAAAAAAGAAAATCGATCAGATTTAGGGGATCAATTAGAAGATTTATTGAATAGTGGGGCAAAAATAGACCGATTTGATAGATTCTATAGATTATTGAATTCTCCAGAGTCAAAAAAACAGTTATCCTATTTAGGGAGACTTGTTTTTGGTGAAAATCAATGGCACAAATTTGAAACAGTTCAAGCATTTAAAGAAGAATTAAAGGAGACAGAAGCAAAAAAAAATAGTTCCTTATCGGAAATGATGAAAAAAGATCTGAGTGAAATCGAAAATCAGCGACACATGAATGGACTTCGATCAATTGATAATAAACTGGAGAACAATGACTATCTCAAACAATTAAAACCCGAGCAGATTGCAACGATTATGCTTCAGTTAAAAGTTAATTACCCAAACTGGACGGAAAAAAACTTTGAACAAGTCAATAATCAATTAAGCACTTATTTAAATGAAGAGGATAAGATTCAAACAAACAAAATTTTGAATGAAAAAGAAGTGATCTTAAGAATATCCGCAATAAGCATGGAAATGGGAGAAAAAGCACAAACTATAATACTTGCCCCTACTGATAAAATAAAAAGTCTTGATATAGTGGGGGAAGTAAGAAAAGATTTAAAAAAACAAAAAGTAGATTACCTTTTTCCTATAATACTGGAAACGATTAATCATACACTAAGTGAAGAAGGAATTGATTGTTCGAATCGTTCGGATAGGGAAAAAGCATTAAATCTATTACAAAATTATCAGACAAAAAAAGAACTACTTCCAAAAATCGAAGAAGCACTCCAACAAAAAAAGGAGGGAGAAACTTTATCAACAGTCATTTATTCTGTAATGAGTAGAGAATGGGGAAATTCAAGTGATGTAACTGATTTTAAAAAAAGATTTGGGGATGACGGAAAAGGATTATTAAAGGAAATCAAGGATATCTCAAAAGCCGAGGGCTTTCTCCAACCAATAAAAAAAGAACTTTCCTCGAGTAATATCGATTTTACTGAATCGGATGTCATCAATTGGACGGAAAAATGTTTATCAATGGATGAAAAAAAGCGGCAAAGGGAATCCCAAGTTGTAATAAATAAGATTAAAAATAGTTTATTGAAGATAAAAAATAAAAAAAATACAAAACAAGTCAGAGTCAATAAAGTAATTGAGACGTTTCAAAAAGATTTAAATAATAAAAAAGAAGAAATTAAAAAACAAATGAAATATAGTGTGATTGAGGTGTACGAATTTAGAGATGATCGACTTAGTATAGAGGAGCAATTTTCAAATATCCTTAATCAAAAAGAAAAGATACAACATTTTATACATACATATCCCAAATTAAAAAGTGTCATTGACGAGTGTAGCAAACAAATTCCTTTAGTTTCTGTTGATCTTAAGAAGGTAACGATTAATGAAGTTGAGGGTAACAATAATAAATATTTTAAGAATCTTAATCAGGTGCTGACTCCATTCGAAAGGGAGTGGTGGCAACAGGAAAGCGATAAGATTAAGCAGTTTATAAATACTTACGTAAGTCCGAATAACCTATTAGTGTCTGATGTGAATCGACAGATTGAAGAATTACTAATCAAGGATGAGCATTGTTGTTCCCAGGTTGTTTTGTCTTTCTTGGTATATTCATCTGGTGTATTTAAAAATATAAATCCTAAATACACGGCAGGGTATCTTAATAAAGACTCAGAACACCAACAGAATCGAGGGAAAATTAAAAGACTAGTTGAGAGTTTCGAGAAATTACACTCACATAGACAGGAAATGAAGCAACTTAAAGAACTGAATATAGATGTTGAACCAACTCCAATGCCTCAGGGAACAAGTAATCAGTCTCTAATAAGTAATTCAGTAAAGGAACCAGAGAGAAAAAAGGAGCAACATAAAGAAAAGTCTACAGGTATTGAACCAACATTAACACCTCTCGGAATCAGTAATCACTCTATAACAGATAAACAAACCAAAACGCCCCTTGTAATAAAAAATCAAACATTCGAGGAGCAAATGAATCAGTCTACAAATGTGGCTGATAGTCTAAATCAGGAGAAGTCCGCTGGTATTCAATCAATACCAATTCCCAAGGAAATCAGGGATCAATCTCTAACAAATAAATCACCTCAAACGCCCAATAGTCACCCTGTAATAAAAATTCAAACACTAGAGGAGCGAATGAATCAGTCTACAAATAAGGCTAATAATCTAAATGAGATGAAGGAAGCAGGAAAAAATCAGTCTTCTGTAAGAGAGTTAAAAAATTAATTTGAACAGTCACGTTCTGAATAAGCAAACATTGTCACTACTGCTTATTGTTTAGTCAATTATTTATAATAGGCGAATCATAAGCCTGAAGAGGTACTATTTAGGGAAATACGATTCTTACCGTCTTTTATTGACTTTAAAATTGAACCATTGTAAAATGAGGCATAACGTTGATCAAGAGGAGTAACTAGTTACAGCCTTTTAGAGAGAGAACGAGATGGTGAGACGTTCTTAGGAGAGACTAGTGAAGGTAGCTTGGGAGTTTTTATCTTGAACCCTTTATCGTGTACAGCAAACCGATAAAACCTAGAGATAAACGAGTCGTGATCGTTAACTCACATGAGAGGTAGTAGGAAACTGCTACAAATTAGGTGGTACCGCGTAAATCAATACGTCCTAAAATACGAAAGTATTTTAGGACTTTTTTTATTTTTAAGGAGGACATCAGTATGACGGAAGAAAAAAATCTATCAACAAAATACAATCCGCAAGAAGTTGAAGCTGGCCGTTATGAAAAATGGTTGGAACAAGATTTGTTCAAACCAAGTGGCGATCAGAAAGCAAAACCCTATTCAATCGTAATCCCCCCACCAAATGTTACAGGAAAACTTCACTTAGGACATGCCTGGGATACGACTTTACAAGACATGCTGATTCGTCAAAAACGGATGCAAGGCTTTGATACCTTGTGGTTACCTGGGATGGACCATGCAGGGATCGCTACACAGGCAAAAGTAGAAGAAAAGCTTCGTCAACAAGGAATTTCGCGTTATGACTTAGGACGTGAAAAATTTGTGGATCAAGTATGGGAATGGAAAGAAGAGTATGCAAGCCATATCCGTGAACAATGGGCAAAGATGGGCTTATCTCTCGATTATAGTCGTGAACGTTTTACACTAGACGATGGCTTGTCAGAAGCTGTTCGTAAAGTATTCGTGACACTTTATGAAAAAGGCTTGATTTACCGTGGTGAATACATCATTAACTGGGACCCACAAGCACGCACTGCTTTATCGGATATCGAAGTGATCCACAAAGAGATTGAAGGTGCTTTCTACCACATGAGCTATGAACTGGCTGATGGTTCGGGTGTAGTGGAAATTGCAACGACTCGTCCAGAAACTATGCTAGGTGACACAGCGATTGCTGTACACCCAGAAGACGAGCGTTATCAAGCGTTGATCGGCAAAAAAGTAATTTTACCATTAGTAAATAAAGAAATTCCGATTATTGCAGATACGTATGTTGATATGGAATTTGGAACAGGCGTAGTGAAAATTACACCTGCGCATGATCCAAATGACTTTGAGGTAGGTAACCGTCATGATCTGCCGCGTGTAAATGTGATGAACGAAAATGGAACGATGAATGACTTAGCTGGAAAATATGCAGGTATGGATCGTTTCGAAGCACGTAAAGCGATTGTCTCTGATTTGAAGGAAATCGGACGATTGATCAAAATTGAAAAAATGATCCATAATGTTGGGCATTCAGAACGTACGGGAGTAGTCATTGAACCACGCTTGTCCACACAATGGTTTGTTAAAATGGCTCCATTAGCTGAGAAAGCAATGAAAAATCAAGAGACTGATGATGCAGTTGAATTTTTCCCACCACGTTTTAATCAAACATTTTTACGTTGGATGGAAAATGTTCACGATTGGGTTATCTCTCGTCAATTGTGGTGGGGACACCAAATCCCGGCTTGGTACCATAAAGAAACGGGTGAAATGTATGTAGGGATGGAAGCTCCAGAAAATAGTGAAGAGTGGGTACAAGATCCAGATGTATTAGATACTTGGTTTAGTTCAGCATTATGGCCTTTTTCAACGATGGGATGGCCAGATGAAAATAGTGCTGATTATCAACGCTATTTCCCAACAAGCACATTAGTAACTGGCTACGACATTATCTTCTTCTGGGTTAGTCGAATGATTTTCCAAAGCTTAGAATTTACAGATCGTCGTCCGTTTGAAAATGTTTTGATTCATGGGTTGATTCGGGACGAGCAAGGACGTAAGATGAGTAAATCTCTTGGAAACGGCATTGACCCAATGGAAGTGATTGAAAAATATGGCGCTGATGCCTTACGTTGGTTCTTATCAAACGGTTCAGCACCTGGTCAAGATGTCCGTTTCAGCTATGAAAAAATGGATGCAGCTTGGAATTTCATTAATAAAATTTGGAATGCTTCACGTTTTGTTATTATGAACAGTGAAGGCATGACAGTTGAAGATATTACGCTAACTGGCGAGAAAACTGTGGCAGACCGCTGGATCTTGACACGTCTAAATGAAACGATCGCTAAGGTTACTGAACTCTTTGATCATTTTGAATTTGGGGAAGCTGGGCGTCAGTTGTATAACTTTATTTGGGATGATTTTTGTGACTGGTATATCGAGATGAGTAAAGAAGTCTTGTATGGTGATGATGCTGTCTCAAAACAAACAACACAAAGTATTTTGGTGCATACGTTAGATCAAATTTTGCGTCTATTGCATCCAATTATGCCATTTGTTACTGAAGAAATTTGGCAACACATCCCACATCAAGGTACTTCTTTAGTAGTTGCTGATTATCCGGTGGTTCATCCGGAATTTAATGATGAAACAGCTTCAAAAGGGATGGAAGTACTCAAAGAACTAATTCGTTCCGTACGTAACATTCGTTCTGAAGTGAATACACCATTATCAAAACCAATTACATTAATGATTAAGATCAATGATCCGAAAATCGGTCAATTCTTAACAGAAAATACCAGCTATATCGAGCGTTTCTGTAATCCAGAAGAGCTAACGATCTCAAGTGAAATCGTTGCGCCTGATCTAGCAATGTCAGCTGTATTGACAGGGGCAGAAATTTTCTTACCATTAGCAGGTTTGATCAATATCGAAGAAGAAATCAAACGGTTAGAAAAAGAACTAGCGAAATGGACAGATGAAGTGAAACGAGTACAAGGAAAATTAGGCAATGAACGCTTTGTTGCCAATGCGCCAGCAGAAGTGGTTGAAGCAGAGCGGGCAAAAGAAAAAGATTATTTGGACAAACAAGCAGCAGTTACAGAAAGAATCCGCAGCTTAAGAACAATCCAGTAATCTGACATTCGAACAATCGTACAAATGCAAAAGAGAGCGGAAAGTAGTTGAAAAACATTTCCGCTCTTTTTTTAAGTAAAAAGCAAGACGTCAGCACAAATAAGTAGAATCAGAATGGGCTATTCAGTATTTCTTCTTCTTTTACATACACTACGTCTTTTCCTGTGTTTCCGGTTGCTTTTTGCTATAATAAATATGGAATGGGGGAAACGTTGATGAAAATAGAAGAAGCAATCGCCTGGATCCATAGCCGCTTGCCATTTGGCTCTCGTCCGGGACTAGATCGAGTGGAGGCATTATTAGAGATAGTCGGGCATCCTGAAAAACAGGTGAAAACGATCCATATCGCAGGAACCAACGGAAAAGGTTCGACGGTTACGTATCTGAGATGTCTACTAGAAGAAGCAGGTCTGACAGTGGGGACATTTACTTCGCCGTATATTGAATCTTTTAATGAACGAATCTCGATCAATGGACAAGAAATTCCAGATCAAGACTTAATCAAGCTTGTACAAAAATACCGACCACTTGTTGAACATTTGGATCGATTTGAAGCAGTTGCCGGAATCACTGAGTTTGAAACGCTGACAGCAATGGCATTTGATTATTTTTTGTGTCAAAAAGTCGACGTTGCTATTATTGAAGTTGGGTTAGGCGGTTTACTAGACTCAACGAATGTTGCCATACCATTACTTACAGGAATCACCACGATTGGCTTGGATCATACGGATATTTTAGGAGAAACAATTGAAGAAATCGCTGCCCAAAAAGCAGGAATAATCAAGCAAGGGGTGCCTGTCGTTACGGGAAATATCGAAGAAAGAGCTTTAGAAGTAATCAAAAAACAGGCTAGACTAAGAAATGCCCCCCTTCATATTTTTGGCGAAAACTATCAAGTTACTTATCAACATCCAGCTGAGCAATGGGGAGAAGTATTTTCATTTCATAATGAGCATGGAAAAATGACCTCGCTTACGATTGGCATGATTGGACAACATCAGACAGAAAATGCTGGTATGGCAATTGAACTATACCAAGTTTACTGCAAGATGACAGGTATACCATTTAGTGAAAAAGAAATTCGCAAAGGGCTGAAAAAAGCGCACTGGCCTGGACGAATGGAAAAATTGAGTGAAGAACCTTTTGTTATTTTAGATGGCGCTCATAATACACATGCAGTCAGCCGTTTGGTTCAAAATTTGAAGAAAGAGTTCAAAGATTATCGGATCAATATTTTATTTTCTGCACTAAGTACAAAAGATGTAGAAGCAATGCTAACCCAATTAAAAGCAGTTCCTAATGCGCATTTGTATTTAACGACGTTTGAACACCCGAAAGCATTGGATTTAAGCACCGTGACTGATCTTGTAGATGAAACAGTTTCAATTGTTTCATTATGGCAATTTGGTTTAGCTGAAATATTAGAAAAAATGACCAATGAAGATGTCTTAGTGGTTACAGGTTCTCTTTACTTTATTTCTGAAGTACGAACACTATTGTTACAGTTAGGAGGAAAAAATGAATTATAAAGCTGTCATTTTTGACATGGACGGGTTACTCTTCGACACAGAAATCGTCTACTATGAAGCCTCGCAAATGGTTGCTGATCAAATGGGCTTTCCTTACGACAAAGAATTGTATTTGAAATATCTAGGTGTATCAGATGAAGAGGTTTGGGCAAATTATCATCAGATCTTTGCAAGTTTTGGGAAAAATAATGTCCAAAAATTCATTAATGATGCTTATGAAGAAACGATCAGACGGTTTTCCTTAGGTGCAGTGCAATTAAAACCAGGAGTAATCGAATTACTGGATTTTTTAGAAGAACACCGAATTCCTAAAGTTGTCGCTTCTAGTAACCAACGTCATATTATTGAGCTATTGTTGGAAAAGAACCAACTGACAAACTATTTTGAAACGATTGTTTCAGCAGAAAATGTCAAACGTGCTAAACCTGATCCAGAAATCTTTTTGCTTGCCCATGAATATCTAGGAACGAAAAAACAAGAAACATTGGTTCTGGAAGATTCTAAAAACGGGATACTTGCAGCAGCAAGTGCGGAGATCCCAGTGATTATGATTCCAGATTTGTTGGCTCCTTCAGAAGAATTGCAACAAAAAACGTTAGCAGTTTTATCTTCTCTACACGAAGTACCAGGATATCTAAAAAAATAAAAATAGCTCCCCCCTTTTTTCGTATCTTATTAGTGAGAAGAAGAAAGGGGGGATTTTATGGAAAAAAATTTGCTGGATGCTGTGCCAGCAACCTCACTTCCAAGGGAGCGAATGTTGCTTTACGGAGAGAAAGCACTCTCTGATCAAGAATTACTTGCTATTTTATTACGCACGGGACAGCATCCCTATAATGTCTTGGAACTAGCAGGTAATTTGTTGAAAACATTTGGTGGACTTGCACTGTTAAGACAGGCAACGCTGTCTGAGCTGGAAAAAATACGAGGAATTGGTCAGGTTAAGGCTCTTGAAATCAAAGCACTGATCGAGCTAGGAAAAAGAATCCAAACACAGCATGTAGCGGTACAACCCACGATCCATGCCAGCTATGAATTAGCGCATCAATTGATCATAGAATTAAAGGATCACAAACAAGAACATTTGATTTGTATTTATTTGGATACTAAGAATCAAGTATTGTTGAAAAAAACGCTATTTATTGGTTCCCTGGATCAAACGATCGCACATCCAAGAGAAGTGTTCCATTATGCTGTTCGATATTCTGCAGCGAGAATTATTTTAGTTCATAATCATCCATCGGGGAATGTTCTTCCATCTAAACAAGATTTGCTTTTTACTAAAAGAGTTCAAAAATGTGGGGAGATGATGGGAATCGATGTCTTAGATCATTTGATCATTGGATGCAAACAGTATTTTAGTCTGAGAGAGGAGGGATTGATGGAAGAGGAATAAATTGAATAAGTGGAAGTAGCTTTCTTGCAAAAAAAAAGAACCAAGTGTACAATTATATTGTAATTTTGTTTGGGAATAGAAGTTGAAACATCTGTTGCACCTCTATCGTACGCGAGCAATGTTACAATCAATTAAGTGCTTAGGCACGAGGAGGGTATTATTAATGGAAAACGGAACAGTTAAATGGTTCAACGCTGAAAAAGGATTTGGTTTTATTTCACGTGAAGACGGAAGCGATGTATTTGTTCACTTTTCAGCTATCCAAGGTGACGGATTCAAAACTTTAGAAGAAGGTCAAGCAGTGACTTTTGATGTTGAAGAATCAGATCGTGGCCCACAAGCTGCTAATGTTGAAAAAGCTTAAGTAGAGCGAGTAAACTAAATAAGTGTTGTTCACCTATTTAAACATGTTAAGAGCGTAAGTGATTACGCTCTTTTTTGTTACAAAAAAACTTATAATGGACAACTGCGCCGAACTTTACCCATCTATGTAGGTAGTCGGCGCATGCAGCCATTATAAGTTTTTCATTTATTTTTCTTCATCAGGTGTCATCACCATTGGAAGGATCATTGGATGTCTTTCTGTTCGTTCAAATAAGAAAGGTTGTAAAGCGCCTGTCATGGCTTCTTTCAGTTTATGTTCAGAGCAATCAGGAGCATTTAACACTTCACGCAATGCATGGAAAAGGATGCGTTGCGCCTCATTGATCATCTCACCTGATTCACGCATATAAACAAAGCCACGTGATAAAATATCAGGTCCCGCTAAAATTTCTTTCTTTTTGATGTCGACAGTAGCAACTGCCAGAACTAGTCCTTCTTCAGATAACAAATGACGGTCTCTCAAAACAACATTACCAATATCACCGATCCCGCTACCGTCGATATAGACGTCACCGGCAATAAAATGTCCGGCTGGACGAGCGGTTTCGCTAGTCAAAGCCAACACATCTCCATTTTCCATAATAAAGCAATTTTCAGCAGGTACACCAGTATCTTGAGCAAGGGAAGCATGGATCTTCAACATTCTGAATTCTCCGTGGACTGGGACAAAGTATTTAGGCTTCATCAAACGAAGCATCAGCTTTTGTTCTTCTTGACCACCGTGTCCAGAAGTATGGATATTGTTGATTTTCCCATGAATGACTTCTGCACCAGCTTCAGATAATAAATTGATCAAATGGTTGACGCTGGTAGTATTCCCAGGAATTGGTGAGCTTGAGAAAATGACGGTATCATCTGGTTGGATCTGGATTTGGCGATGGGTACCATTAGCAATACGACTTAAAGCAGCCATCGGTTCACCTTGAGAACCAGTACATAAGATCATCGTTTCATTCGCAGGTAATCGATTGATTTCATGTGCATCAACGAAGGTTCCTTCTGGGACTTTGATATAGCCTAAACGTTGGCCGTTAACGATCGCATTTTCCATACTGCGTCCAAAAACAGCAATTTTTCTGCCGGTAGCAACCGCTGCATCTGCTGCTTGTTGTAGACGGAAAATGTTTGAAGCGAAGCTGGCAAAAATGATCCGACCTTCGATTTTCTCAAAAATCTTTAGGATCGAAAGACCAATCGTTTTTTCTGATTTTGTAAATGTTGGGATCTCAGCATTTGTACTGTCTGATAGCAAGCAGAGTACGCCTTCTTCACCGATCCGTGCCATTTTGTGCAGGTTAGCAGGTTCACCGACTGGGGTGAAATCAAATTTAAAGTCACCTGTTGCAACGATATTACCAGAAGGTGTTTTTACAACGACACCCAACGCATCAGGGATACTATGGGTTGTTCTAAAAAAGCTGACCGATGTTTTTCTGAAACGAATCACGGTATCTTCATTGATTTCATGCAATTGTGCATCTCTAAGCAATCCGTGTTCATCCAACTTATTGGTAATCAGTGCAAGCGCTAATGGCCCAGCATAAATAGGGATATTCGCTTGTTTCAACAAATAAGGAATGCCACCGATATGGTCTTCGTGTCCATGCGTGATCACCAGTGCTTTCACTTTGTGTATATTTTGAACGATATAGTTGTAGTCAGGAATTACGTAGTCAATCCCAAGCAGATCATCTTCTGGAAACTTGATTCCAGCATCAATGATAATAATCTCATCTTGGAATTGTACCCCATACGTGTTTTTCCCGATTTCACCTAATCCACCAATAGCAAAGACGCCTGTCTCATTATTTTTGATGGAAAGTTTCATTTTAAAACTCCACTAATGTGAATTCAGCATTTTCTTTTTCGTATTCTAGATGACTGCCTTCTAGAAGTTGAACGAATTCAATGTTGTATGGGGTATTTTCTTCCACTTGTTGACGTGCGTCAACATCACTATTTGCTTCAATGTAAAGTGATTTTGTTTCTTCCCGTTTAGGATTACGGATTTTTGATTCTTGATAATATACTTTGTAAATCATGTTTATGTCTCCTTTATCTGCATGTCGCAGTAATTTAGCTAGTTGATTTTTTAGACAACACAAAACGAGGGGTCAAGCCACCTGTTTTTTGATATGCTTTGATTAAAATGAGCGATTCTAATCAAAGAGACAAGCCTCGTTTTGCTTCTCTGTTCGGAAATTTTTTCAACCGTACCTTCTGTATGAATTCATACAATAGTTAATTGCTATTTTAGCATAAAAAAGTGGATAAGTATAGAAATCAACAAGGTGGAAAGGAAAAATGTTTTTTATCATTTAAATGTAATAAAAAAAATTTTTGATGAGAGAGGTGTTCTATATACTATAGGAGTGTGCTATTATTTTTATTAATAGCTAAATTTATTCTAATTAAAAGGAGATGAGAGTTTGAAGTTGATGTGGCACTATACCATGCGCTATAAGAAATATTTGTTATTAAATTTCATCTGCGTATTTGGTTTTATTTTAATTGAGTTAGGCTTACCAACGATTTTAGCTCGTATGATTGATGTCGGGATTCGTAACAACGATTTTGGTTATGTAAAACAACAAGGGATCTTGATGGTCGTGATTACTGTGGTTGGGATCATTATGAATATTCTATTAGGATATTTTGGTTCACGGATCACGACGAACATCGTTGCGGATATTCGTGACGATCTATTCAAGAAAATCCAGAGTTATTCTCACCAAGAATATGAAACATTGGGGGTTGCTTCGTTGATCACGCGTACGACGAACGACGCTTATCAAATTATGCTGTTCTTACAAAATATCTTACGGATCGGATTTATGACACCGATGATGTTTGTTGTCAGTCTTTATATGGTTATGCGGACCAGTGTTTCATTGAGTTATTATGTGATCGGAGCGCTACCGTTTTTACTACTTTCAGTGGTTGCGATTGCGAAATTTTCTGAACCGTTATCAAAAAAACAACAGAAAAATTTGGATAAGATTAATAGTATTTTACGTGAAAATCTTTCAGGATTACGTGTTATCCGGGCATTCGTTAATGAAAAATTTGAAGAAAAACGATTTGCGAAAGTTAATGATAACTATACAAAAAGCTCGAAAAGCTTGTTTCGTTTAATGGCCGTTGCACAGCCTGGATTCTACTTCCTGTTTAACATTGTAATGGTCTTGATTATTTGGAGCGGAGCAGTTCAAATCGATGCTGGTTCTCTTCAAGTGGGGGATCTGATTGCATTTATTGAATATATTTTCCATGCATTATTCTCCTTCATGCTGTTTGCAAGTGTCTTTATGATGTATCCACGGGCAGCTGTTTCAGCAGGGCGTATCCAAGAAGCATTAGATGCCTCACCGTCGATCAAAGAAGATCCAAATGGTGTATCTGAAACAAAAACCAAAGGATATATTGAGTTTAAGAATGTGACATTTGCTTACCCTGGACATTCACAAGAACCCGTGATCCGTAATGTGAGTTTTACTGCTTCGCCAGGAGAGACAGTTGCATTCATCGGTAGTACAGGTAGCGGGAAGTCAACGTTGATTCAATTGATTCCTCGATTTTACGATGTAAGTGATGGGGAAATCCTTATTGATGGCGTAGATGTCAGGGACTATCGCTTGAGTAAATTAAGAGATAAAATTGGCTTTATTCCTCAAAAAGCATTGTTATTTACTGGGACGATCGCAGATAATTTAAGATATGGAAAAGAAGATGCTACGCAAGAGGAGATGGAGCGAGCAGCTGAAATCGCACAAGCAACGGACTTCATTTCGAAGAAAACGGATGGGTATGATGAACTTCTTTCCGAAGGTGGAGCTAATTTCTCTGGAGGACAAAAGCAGCGTTTAGCGATTGCCAGAGCTATTATTCGACGTCCGGAAATCTATATTTTTGATGACAGCTTCTCGGCACTTGATTATCAAACGGATGCAAAACTTCGAGCTCGCTTGAAAAAAGAAACGACCGAATCAACGGTGTTAATCGTGGCGCAGCGAGTGGGTACGATCATGCATGCTGATAAAATCATCGTCTTGAATGAGGGAGAAGTCGTAGGTATCGGGACACACCGTGAATTATTAGAAAACTGTCCAATCTATTATGATATCGCAGCTTCGCAATTATCGAAGGAGGAATTAGCATGAAACAAACATTATCTTCCTTAAAACGATTAGCTCGATACATCAAACCTTATCAGTTAACATTTTTCTTTGTGCTGTTGTTTACTGTTTTGACGGTGATTTTCAACGTTGCTTTACCCTACGTTGTCGGATTGCCAACTACTGAGATCAGTCACAATATTGCAAACAACGAAGCGATTAATTTTTCTTATATTTTCAATTGTTTGATTTGGATCACGATCGTGGGCGTTGGTTATTGTGTTTCGCAATTACTTTCAGGTGTTTTGATGACGAATGTCGTGCAAAGTGCAATGCAAGATTTGCGAAGAGATATTGAAGAAAAAATCAATCGATTGCCTGTTTCTTATTTTGATAAAAATCAACAAGGAAATATCTTATCTCGGGTGACGAATGACGTAGACGCAGTCAGCGGGGCGTTACAGCAAGCGTTTATCGGTGTGGTGAATGCTATTTTAGGGATAACACTGGCAGCAGCGATGATGTTTTATATCCAGCCATTGATGGCGTTGATCTCGATGATCATGATTCCTGCATCTATCTGGATTTCAAAACGTGTGATCAATGCTTCGCAAAAATATTTCCAAGAAATGCAAAATTCGTTAGGGGATTTAAATGGTTATGTCCAAGAAAATATGACTGGTTTTAGTGTGTTAAAAGTTTATGGACGTGAGCAAAAAACGTTTGAAGGATTCAAACAAGTCAATCATCGATTGAAACATTATGGATTTAGAGCAGCCTTTATATCTGGATTGATGATGCCCTTAGTTCAGTTGACCGCATATGCTACTTATATCGGTATGGCTGTATTGGGAAGTTTTTACGTCATTACGGGTGTCATCGTTGTGGGGCAATTACAAGCATTTATCCAATATATTTGGCAAATCAGCCAGCCAATGGGGAATATCACACAGTTATCTTCTGTATTGCAAAGTGCATCTGCGGCTACCAGACGTGTCTTTGAGATTTTAGATGAACCAGAAGAAAAAGAAAATAAAGTGGATGTCACTTTACCAGAAACAGTAGCAGGAAATGTTTCATTTGAACATGTTGATTTTGCTTATGACCCTAAAAAACCGTTGATTCAAGATTTGAACTTTGAAGTAAAAGCTGGTCAAACAGTTGCGGTAGTCGGACCAACCGGTGCAGGGAAAACCACTCTGATTAATTTATTGATGCGTTTTTATGATGTGAGTCATGGGGCAATAAAAATCGATGGTATTGATACTAAAACGATGAGTCGTAGTGATGTCCGCTCATTATTTGGGATGGTTCTTCAAGATGCTTGGCTCTATGAAGGGACAATCGCTGATAATATTCGTTTTGGTAAATTAGATGCGACGGATTATGAAGTCGTTGACGCAGCAAAAACAGCTAACGTTGATCATTTTATTCGGACAATGCCTGATGGGTACGAAATGGAAATCAACGCTGAAGGTGACAATGTTTCGTTAGGGCAAAAGCAATTATTGACTATTGCCAGAGCCGTAGTTTCTGATCCTAAAATCTTGATACTTGATGAAGCTACTAGTTCTGTCGATACTCGTTTAGAAGCATTGATCCAAAAAGCAATGGATCGTGTAATGGAAGGACGAACAAGTTTTGTTATTGCTCATCGCCTTTCAACAATTCGTGATGCGGATTTGATCTTAGTGATGGATCAAGGACAAATTATCGAAAAAGGAACGCATGAAGGGCTGTTAGCTCAAGGCGGATTCTATGAAAAACTGTACAATAGCCAATTTGCTGAAGATGTTGCTGATGCTTGATACCGATTAAACCAAGAGGTTGTGAAAGAAGCGGGTAGCTCCGATGACAATAAGAAAGAATTTTTTGAAACAGCTTCTCATGTTTTGAAAAATTCAGGCTTATTTCAAGGAGTTGCTTCTTGAACACCGTTTAAACCAAGAGGTTGTGAAAAGAGCGTTTTGACCTGAGCGTTAAGGATGAAAATCTCGAAACAGCTCTCCATGTTTTGAGATTTTTTGACTTATCGCCGAAGGTCAGCTCTTTGAACACCGTTTAAACCATGAGGTCGTGAAAGAAGCGATCAGCTCCGAGCAAATAAGAAAGAATTTTAGAATAGAGAGACTGAGGAAAAACTTTCCTCAGTCTCTTTTAGTATCTCTAAAAATCGAATAAACAGTGAGACAAAAGTAGCATCAAGAAATAAGAAGCACCAAGTAGGTAACGATCAAAAGCAAAAAACGAGTGTTTATACTTCTTGTTAATTTTCAGAAATCCCTTCTTATTTATTAAAGCTAAACATTTTTGTCTCACCTCTTTTTTTATTTGTTGGACTACTATACAAAATAAAAATAATAGGATCTGAGCGTTACGATAATTTTGTAGTAGAAAAAAGATCAAGGGAGGCGAAATAGCATTCAAAAATGCTTCTACTACTGGATGCTTGCTAGTAAATGAATTTTACGCGTAATTGTTTACTAAAAGAATGAAAAGAGATGGTGAAATGCAGATAAAACGGAAAAGGATAGTGTATAAAAAATAACTATATGAATGGGAGTGTTATTTATTATGAACAAAAAGACCTTTTATAAAAAAGTATGTGCAGGAACTATTGGATTAATTGGGGTAAGTGTTGTTGGATTGTCAGTAAATGCAGAAACTAGTAATGTTTTAGTCAATAAAAATATTGCTATCTCCCAAAATGTGGATCAAAATAATTTTGATTTGAAAGACATCGTCGCATTTAATGGAAGTGCCGTCCAACTTGATTCCCATACAGCTCGTCTTACTCAATCGAAACAATTTCAAAAAGGAACAATATCTGGAATCGTCTCCCTTGATATGAACTATGATTTCTTGTTGGATATGGATGTCAATTTAGGTGATAATGTAAATGGTGCTGATGGGGTAGGTGTGGCTTTCCACCAAGGAGCAATTGGCGACATTGGAGCTAATGGTGGTGGTCTAGGTATCAGAGGCCTGAAAAAGGGAATTGGATTTGAATTGGATACCTATTCTAAAGCGCCAGATAGAGATGATGCGGATACTTCTTTCAACCATGCTCAAATGGTTGGTGCTCATGGAGGCTTTGTTTCAACAGATGCCAACAGCGGATTTTTAACCGCTTTAGCTCCTATGCAACAAATTAAATTCACGCCAAATACTTTTAAAAAATTAACGTTAAAATGGAATAGCAAGCAACAACTTATTACTGCAGATTATGATGGGCAACATTGGGAATTGAAAAATCCAAACATCGATAAATCAAAGAAATATACTTTTACGATTGGAGCTGCAACAGGAGAACACTTCAATACGCATACTGTCAGAATCAATCAATTTGCAGCTGTTTTTGAAAAACCAGAGTTACATGCAAATGATATTGAAATTTTGCACGATGAGTTATTTGATCCATTTGACAAACGAATCAATCTAAGTGCTTATGATCGTGTTGACGGAGACATCACAGACAAAATCAAAGTGGTAGAAAACAACGTTGATTCCTCTATTCCTGGAAAATACCAAGTCACTTATGAAGTGAAAAATAGTGTAAATGAAGTGGCTAGAAAAACGATTAATGTAACGGTGAAAATCAATGATACTTGGCCTGACGGACAAACTGCTGGATGGAAAATGTTCTCAGGAGATGACATTGAACTAGTGAAAGACCCTGTGAATGCTTTAGTTGGTGACTATACTTTCTTTGCTGATCAGCATGCGAGTGTATATAAAATCTTTAACGGTAGTGAAGCTTTAGAAGAAAATGCAACTTATCGAGTAACCGTTTATGTGAAACCAGTGGTCGATATGTTGAGTGACCATTATGTAAAAGTGGCATTGAAGGAAGATACTTCGTCTAAAGATAGCCGTGAACTCCTTAACACCACATTGATGAGAGATGGGGTGTTAGAAGAAAAAGGATACTATCGACTTACAACTACTTTTAAAGTAAATAAAGGAGAAACAAGCCCACTAATCAATGTGGAAAACTATAAAGCTGGCTATATCGGCTCAATCAATATTTCTAAAGTAAATGGATAAAATTTAGCTACCAGTTTAGATAGCATATAGATAAAAGGAAAGAGCTTGGAACACGAAAGATTGTTCTGAGCTCTTTAGTTGTGTAAAAACGAGAGGTTGAGACAAAAGTGTTCAGCATCAAGAAATAAGAAGGAATTTCCGAAAATTGACAAGAAACACAAAAACTAGTTTTTGATGTTGATTGTTACCTACTTGGTGCTTCTCAAATTTTTGGTAAATTTCGGCAAATTTTCCGAAGATGCTACTTTTGTCTCACCGTGAATCAGAGGTCGTGAAAACATCGGGTAGCTCTGATGACAATAAGAAAGAATTTTTTGAAACAGCTTCTCATGTTTTGAAAAATTCAGGCTTATTTCAAGGAGCTGATGTTTGAACACCGTTTAAAGCAAGAGGCTGTGAAAGAAGCGTTCAACTCCGAGCGAATAAGAGAGGATTTTTTAAAATAGCTCCTCATATTTTAGAAAATCATCGCTTATTGTTGAGGAGTTGCTTCTTGAACGCCGTTTATTCGTTTTTAGAGATACTAGAAGAGACTGAGACAACTTTTGTCTCAGTCCCTAGAGAGTAGGTGTGCTTGAAGGGACTATGAAATAATAGCTGCCAGTCTTTTTGAAGGAGAAATCCATCTTCTGCTATAATTGGAAATAAGCCAAAAAAGGAGATGTGTAAAAATGAGTCAAAAATTTATTGCACCGAATGCAACTGTTGTTGGCGATGTAGAGCTCGCAGAATCGGTCACAGTTTGGTATCAAGCGGTGATTCGTGGGGATAGCAATACGGTTAAAGTTGGAGCAAGAACGAATATTCAAGATGGTACTGTTATTCATGTGGACCATGATGCACCAGTTGAAATTGCTGAAAATGTAACGGTAGGACATCAATGTATGCTTCATGGTTGCACCATCGAAAAGGGCGCGTTGATTGGTATGGGATCAACTATTTTGAACCATGCAGTGATCGGTGAAAATAGTTTGATTGGTGCTGGTTCTTTAGTGACCGAAGGAAAGGTCATTCCGCCCAACGTATTAGCGTTTGGTCGGCCAGCTAAAGTCATTCGTCCTTTAACGGAAGAAGAGATTGAAAAGAATCGCCAAAATATTCAACATTACGTTGAACTTGGAGAACAATATAACGAAGGAAAGTTTAAAGAACAGCATTGAAAAAACGAGCTTTCGTTCCAACTGAAAAAAGGACGATGAGCCGCTCAATCGAGCAGTCCCATCGTCCTTTTAGTTTACAAATGATATTAGTTTAATCCAGCACTGTTTTCCATCACTTCATCAATCAAACCGTATGCTTTTGCTTGTTCAGCAGTCATGTAATTATCACGGTCGGTATCTTTTTCGATCACTTCAAGAGGTTGACCAGTACGTTCTGCTAAAATTTTGTTCAAGCGTTCTCGTGTTTGTAAAATGTGACGAGCTGCGATTTCGATTTCTGTCGCTTGACCTTGTGCGCCGCCAAGTGGTTGATGGATCATGATTTCAGCATTTGGTAAAGCAAAACGTTTGCCTTTTTTACCTGCTGTCAGTAAGAAACTACCCATAGAAGCAGCCATACCCATCACAATGGTTTGGACATCTGCTTTAACAAAATTCATCGTATCATAAATCGCCATTCCAGCAGTAACCGAACCGCCAGGAGAGTTGATATAAAGATAAATGTCTTTTTCAGAATCTTGTGCATCTAGGAAAAGCAATTGGGCAATAATCGAGTTTGCAAGATCATCTGTCACTTGACCACTTAACATGATAATACGGTCTTTTAATAAGCGTGAATAAATATCATAAGCTCGTTCGCCACGAGAGGATTGCTCAATAACTGTAGGGATTAAATTCATAATTTGGTTCCTCCTTAAGTTCTTTACAAATAGTGTAACACAAATTCATTTCTTCTACCTAAAAAGTAGTATACATTCTTGGTCAATAAAGGTCAAATAAAAAAATTTTAGAAAATAGTCTGTGCTTGCACGTTTATGTTATGATGAAATAGAAGAATACAGCAAGGAGGAACACTAATTGGTAGTTGGCATCGTAGGCTTAATTGGCGTTTTATTAGGAGCTATTTTAGTATATATCGGGATGGTTGTTCAGATGCGCCATCTTGAAAACAAAGAGCAACGAAGACGGGAGTTAGAATTAAAAGTCAAAGAGATTGAGACTTTGAATCAACTAAATAAAAAAATCAATGAAATCTTGCAAAAAAGAGCAACACTGTTAGATGAATATGTCAGCTTTGATGCATTTGATGATTGTTATATCACTATTGATGATTTTGCTTATTTACAGTCATTTGCTGCACAAAATAATTTTTATCTTCCAAATTACATCTTAGAGGAGTTGTTTAAAAACATTGCGCACCGTAAAGTCGTTCTTTCTCCTGACGAAACGATGAAAATAGGCGGTTATGCTTATAAAGGTGGACGTGTGATCTTAGAAAACTTCACGGATAATCTGACGGAAATGATCAATGAAAAAAAAGCGCAATTAAAAAGTGTCACGCGACAACCCATTGGCTTTTTCTCAAATGATAATGTGTGGAGCTAATTGTTTTTTGAGTTGAGATCGAAGAGGATCAAAAAACTTTTATAATTTGTAAAGTCAAGGTTGTGACAGAATTGTCTAGCTTTTAGAAATAAGCCGAAGAATCCAAAAGTAGTTCCTTATATTTTTGGTTTTTTCGGCTTATTTTTCGATAGATGAAACACTATGAATGAGAGATTGTGAAAACAGCAGTTTGCCCTGAGTATGAAGAATGAAAATCTCGAAACAGCTCCCCATATTTTGAGATTTTTGACTGATCGTCGAAGAACAGCTTTAAGCGAATGAGAGAGGACTTTTATAGCTTTTCATATTTTAGAAAATCATCGCTTATTGCTGAGTAGTTCTTTATTGAATACCGTTTACTCATTTTTTAGAATGACAAGTCAACCTCATTCTTAACCATTTGAAGTATTACGACTTTTTCACAGCCTTTTTCCTATGGTACAATCAAAGAGACTGAAAGTGGTGATGAAATGGTTCAGATTTTTGCACATCGTGGAAGTAGTGGTACCCATCCAGAGAATACATTGCCTGCGTTTGCCGAAGCGGTTCGAATAGGTGCAGATGGGATTGAACTAGATGTTCATTTGACGAAAGATGAGCAGATCGTGGTGATTCATGATGAGGAAGTGGATCGGACGACGGATGGCAAAGGATTGGTACGGGAAAAAACATTAGCAGAGATAAAAAAGTTGAATGCAGGAAAGTGGTTCAATACAGAGTTTCAGGCAACAAAAGTGCCAACTTTGAAAGAGGTCTTGCATCTTTTTTGGGAAATGAATTATCGTGGAACGGTAATGATCGAGATCAAAACAGATAAATATGAGTATGCTGGCATCGAAGAAAAAGTAGTTCAACAATTAAAAGCAGTGGAATGGCCTTTTCGACATGCGTACTGCAGTTTTAACTTTCATACATTGGAACGAGTAGTAAAAATTGATCCTCAAGCACAGCTGGATCTTCTTTTAAGTACGTCACAAAAGAAAGTACAGTTAGCTGAAGATACTCCTTGGATAGAAGGGATTCATCCTAGAGGTGACTGGTACTTGGAGCATTTGCCATCCATGGAGACATTCCCCAAAGCTATCAGATGCTGGACCATCAACGACGACCAGCAGATGACACGATGTTTCGATCAACAACTAGATGCAATAATCACAGACTTTCCCCAAAAAGCATTTTGGATAAAACAAACAATGAAAAAGTAGGATGATAATGGAAAAAGTATTAGTAATCGTTGGACCTACAGCGGTAGGGAAAACAGCGCTTAGCGTGGAATTGGCTAAAAAATTTCACGGTGAAATTATTAGTGGGGATTCACTGCAAGTGTACAAAAAATTAGATATCGGGACGGCTAAAATAAAAACGTCAGAAATGGAAGGTATCCCTCATCATTTGATTGATGTCATCGAACCGAATGAAACTTATTCCGTAGCAGATTTTCAAAAAGCTGGACGAAAATTGATCACAGAAATCACAGAACGTGGTCGTTTGCCGATGATCGTTGGCGGAACAGGGTTGTATATTCAATCTTTACTTTATGATTTTCAATTGGGTGCAAAAGAGGAAAGCGTCACAGCAGTACGAAAAAAATATGAAGAATTAGCTGAAACACTCAGTAAAAAAGAACTTTGGGAGTGTTTGAAAACAAAAGATCCGCTAGCAGCGGAAAAAATTCATTGGAATAACCAACGAAAAGTGATTCGAGCTTTAGAAGTATTTGAAGTGACTGGCTACAGTATCACAACACCGCAAGAGGAACCCGCACGTCTTTATGATTATTGTATGATTGGTCTTAATACCGAGAGAGCCTTGTTATACCAGCGCATCAATCAACGTGTAGATAGTATGTTAGAGGAAGGCTTATTAGAAGAAGCACGTTTTGTGTATGAACTTGGTGAAGTCCAAGCGAGTCAAGGTATTGGATACAAAGAATTTTATCCGTATTTTAAGGGAGAAGAATCTTTAGAAAACGTTGTGGAGCAGTTGAAGATGAACTCGAGACGGTATGCAAAGCGACAATTAACATGGTTTCGTAATCGTCTTGATGCACATTGGTTTGACTTATTAGCAGAGTCCAGTAGTATGGAGCAAATTGATCAATTGATCAGAACGTGGTTGGAGGAAAAAGATGACAAATAAAAAAGAAAAAGTGATCATCGTAGGCGTTGAGACAGAACAGAATCAACGATACTTCACAGAGTCGATGGCAGAATTAAGCAAGCTGACCAATACAGCTTCTGGGGAAGTTGTATTTACATTGACGCAAAAACGACCGCAAGTCGATCGTCAAACCATTATCGGTAAAGGTAAATTACAAGAATTGATCCAACAAGCGGATGCTCATGAAGCGGATCTGATTATCTTTAACCATGAAATGACCCCTCGGCAGAGTCAGCTAGTCTCAGAAGCAGTAGGAATCCCTATCATTGACCGAGTCCAGTTGATTTTAGATATTTTTGCCATGAGAGCCCGTTCGAAAGAAGGAAAGCTGCAAGTAGAGCTAGCTCAATTAGAATACCTTTTACCACGCTTAGCTGGACAAGGAAAGTCATTGTCTCGATTAGGTGGTGGAATCGGAACGAGAGGACCTGGGGAAACCAAGTTGGAAACGGATCGACGTCATATCCGTAATAAAATATTAGGGGTAAAACGTGAGTTGAAGGCTGTAGAAGCGCATCGAGCGAGAAACCGCCAGAAAAGACAGTCTAGTGAAATCTTTCAAATTGGTTTGATTGGGTATACCAATGCGGGGAAGTCAACCATTCTTAATTTGCTTACGCAAGCGGATACGTATTCTAAAGATCAGTTATTTGCTACTTTGGATCCCTTAACAAAGAAATGGCGATTTGCAGAAGGATTTGAGATTACTGTTACTGATACGGTTGGATTTATTCAAGATCTTCCGACACAATTAATTGATGCGTTCCATTCAACATTGGAAGAAAGTCAATCAATGGATCTATTGTTACATGTAGTTGATGCAAGTTCGCCAGATCGTATTTTGCAGGAGCAGACTGTATTACAGTTGATGGCGGAACTAAAGATGGAAGAGATGCCTGTATTAACAGTCTATAACAAAGCGGATCAAATTGATCCAGCCTTATTTACTCCCTCACTCTTTCCAAATGTATTGATATCGGCGCAAAGTACCGATGGGGAAGAAAAGCTAGTACAAGCGATCAAACAGCAGTTGTTGGAATTGATGGTGCCATACACGCTCTTTGTACCCAGTCAGGATGGGCAAACGTTAAGTGCTTTACGAAGACAAACCCTCGTTTTGAAAGAGCATTTTGTAGAAGAAAAAAATGGATATGAAGTAAAAGGATTTGCAAAGTCAACTTCTAAATGGCTGAATAGTTAAATGGTCGTTGTCTCTTTCTTATCAGAGTGACCTATGTATTTTCTCTTTTTTTAAAAGTTAGAAAACTTGAGCAATGAATCGTTGCTCAAGTTTTTTTGTAAAAAAACCAACTCTCATGTTAGAAAACCTGACATAAGCGGTTGACAGTAGTTTTTTTGATTGGTATACTTTACCCAACTTGTTAAACGAAAGGGGACGTCTGATGGGAGAAAAGGAATTGCGCCGTTCAATGTCTGTATTTCCAATTGGTACAGTAATGAAACTGACTGATTTATCCGCACGACAAATTCGTTATTATGAAGAACAAGATTTTGTTCATCCTGAAAGAAGCGAAGGAAATCGTCGAATGTATTCATTAAACGATATTGACTTGTTGTTAGAGATCAAAGATTATCTTTCTGATGGATTAAATATGGCTGGTATCAAACGAGTTTACGAAATGGCTCAAGCCAAAAAACAGGAAGAAAAGAGCAAAAAACCGCTAACTGATCATGACGTTCGACAAATTTTTCGTGATGAGATATTGGCGCAAGGTGGGCTAAGTAAAACTGGGCATTATCAGTCGCAAGGAATGCAACGACAATTCTTTGACTGAATAATATAAAGAAAAAGAAAGAGGGATACCATGGTAAAGAAACAAATAACTGGTGATGAAATTAAACGAATCATTGAAGAAGAGAACGTTCGATTTTTAAGATTAATGTTCACAGATATCTTAGGAACGATCAAAAATGTCGAAGTACCCGTTAGTCAAATCGATAAAGTACTTGAAAACAAAATGATGTTTGATGGTTCTTCGATCGAAGGTTTTGTTCGGATTGAAGAAAGCGATATGTATTTGTATCCTGATCTTTCAACATGGATGATCTTCCCTTGGGAAAGTGATCATGGCAAAGTAGCTCGTTTGATTTGTGATATCTATAACCCAGATGGCACACCTTTTGCAGGTGATCCACGCGGGAATTTGAAACGTGCATTAAAAGATATGCGCAACCTTGGATTTACCTCTTTCAACTTAGGTCCAGAACCAGAATTCTTCTTATTTAAGTTAGATGAAGATGGTGGAATCACGACCACGTTAAACGATAAAGGTGGATATTTTGATTTTGCACCAACAGATTTAGGTGAGAACTGTCGTCGTGATATTGTTTTAGAATTAGAAAGCCTTGGGTTTGAAGTAGAAGCTTCTCACCACGAAGTAGCTCCTGGGCAACATGAGATTGATTTTAAATATGCAGACGTTGTGGATGCTTGTGACAATATTCAAACATTCAAACTAGTCGTTAAAACAATTGCTCGTAAACATGGGTTACACGCAACGTTCATGCCTAAACCATTATTCGGGATCAATGGTTCGGGGATGCACTGTAATATGTCCTTGTTCAATGATGAAGGAAATGTCTTTTATGACAAAGATGGCGATTTAGAACTTAGCCAAACAGCGTATCATTTCCTAGGTGGGCTATTGAAACATGCTCGTGCCTATACAGCGGTTTGCAATCCTACGGTCAACTCATATAAACGTTTAGTTCCTGGCTATGAAGCACCAGTATATGTGGCATGGAGCGGTCGTAATCGTTCACCATTAGTCCGTGTTCCAGAATCACGTGGCTTATCCACACGTTTGGAATTGCGTTCAGTTGATCCATCTGCTAACCCATATCTAGCAATGGCTGTTTTATTACAAGCTGGATTAGATGGCGTTCGTAATGAAATCACACCACCAGCAGCGGTGGACCGAAATATTTATGTGATGAACGAAGAAGAACGAGAAGAAGCCCACATTCAAGATCTTCCTTCAACGATCCATAATGCAATCAAAGAATTAAGAAAAGACAAAGTGATGATCGATGCTTTGGGACAACATATCTTTTCGAACTTTGTCGAAGCAAAACGCTTAGAATGGGCAGCCTTTAGACAAACTGTTTCAGAATGGGAAAGAGAACAATACTTGGAATTATATTGATTATCGTTGCCCATTAGAATACGAATAATTGGAGTTGGAGAGATCAATCTCACCTCATTCTAAAAACGAGTAAATGGGTTTTTAGCATCAGCTCCTTGAAATAAGCCTGAATTTTTCAAAACATGAAAAGCTGTTTCGAGATTTTCATCCTTAATACTCAGGGCAAACCGCTCTTTTCACAACCTTCTTATGCTTGATAAACAGGACAATAAGCCAAAATTTTACGAAAAATGAGTACGACTGAAAAGAAAGACAGTTTGTTTTAACTGATTTCTTAGTCGCTGAAGACTTATTTTAGGAAATTTTGGCTTATTTTGTTCGCGCATTGTTTGGTGAGTAACTTATGTGGTGGGACAACAAAAAACTCCTGAAGAATACACTTCAGGAGTACGAGAATGAGAAACGGATGATGTTAAGTTATTCTGAATCACAAATAACTGGTTGGATTGTGTAATGAAATCATTCTCTACGAGTAGTATACAGCTATTTCTGATTGAAATTTTTTTAAAAATTTTAATGGAAAGAAAATTATTTGCAAAATATGAATAACACACCTATTCTATAGTATAAAAAATTTTTTTCATTTTTTTTGTGTGTAGAATTTTCCTAAGAATATTCTTGTTTTACAGTGATTATTGCACTCCTGGTTGATACGCACAAGTAAAAAATGAGTTCATTGAAGATTGTATATGATGATAAATAATTGAATCTTTTTAATTTGAGCACATTTATTTCTTCTGGGAGGAAAATTAGGAGTGCTCAAATTAAAGTTATTGCCTTATTATTATATTATAAAGGAGGCATAAATTTATGAATGAAGTTGAATTAGATCAAATAATCAAAGATATGAATAAAGAATTAGAGGAAGATGAAGAAAATATATTTGTATTAGACCTACGTACTTATTCTAAAGATGAAATCAATTACGTAGTAGATCGTCTTAATCTAAATGATCATAAGCGTGAAAAGGTTAGAAAATCACAAATTAATTCAATGGAAAAACATCAAGTGAAAAAAAAATATTTATTAAGAGAAGAAAAACTTATAGCTGTTCATAGAAATTTAAACAAACAAAGTGAGGAAGTCCATTCATTGTCTGATCGCTCAAAGAGGATAGATACAGTTGTTGTATCTATCAATCAATTGATTCATGATCCGGAAATTAATGCTATTCGACCGATAGACGAGTCTGAGATAAGTGAGGCATTATACATCTTCTTTGAAAAAAACTATTTTACACCAGATGAAATAAATTCAACTATTGATAAGCTAGAACTAGCAAATAAAGAAAATTTTCGTGAAACACTTAGAAAAACGGAGATTGAACGAGAACCTCGACGTAAAATCAAGTTTTTAAAAGAAGAACGAAAGCAAAAAATTAACGAAATGGTGCAACAGTCGATGACAGATTCTTCAAGGACGTTCACAGAGGTTGCAGAAAGTCTTAAAAAAATGTATTCAGAGTTACCTTACAAAGTTAATGAGGCTGATTTAAGTGAGGATATAGGATTTGTAATAGAAACGTTTAAGATGAAACCTAATGATATTGGTTCTTTCGTGGACTTGTTTGACCTCCATCCTGATACTCGTAATGAAATTAAAGAATCTCAAAAGAAAAGAATTGAGGGTATGAAAGCAAGTAGGGATGTTGGACTTTCAATAAAAATAGAGGAGTTGAGAATACGCCGTCCTGTTACCCTGATACAGGATATCACTTCAGTACTTCGTGAGCAAATGAATGACCCAGTTATTCCACTTGCACAACACGAGGTTGTATCTATATTAGAAGCGAATTTAGATACACGACATAGTATAACAATAGAAGGTACTTCAAGACGTGTTTTGCCTCTTAGGCAGAATGAATATAGGGAAATTATACATAATCTCGGTTTGAGCGTGGAAAACGTAAATGAACGTTGGCAGGTTAACCGCCATGCTGTAGAACTGCTGACTAACTATGCTGAATTCAATATGTTACAGCATCCACAAACAGATCTTGTGCATGGCAATCCACAGGAACTTTCAAACCTTGAATTATATAAAAGAGAATTTAGAGAGTTGGTTAAAGAAAGTGTAGGCAAGGTGGGAACTAAAGCTGAAGATAAATCAGGTTTTCAAGCTGAAATTTCTAATTTGACCCCCGAACAACAGGAACAGGTAATGAAAAAAGTGGAGGATTTGAAGAAAAGAAGACAAGAAAACTGGAAACAATTAGATGTAGAAAAATTGTTACCGTTAAAAAATAGGACAGAAAAATTCAATGCTGCAGGAACGAGAAGTACAAACACATCTGAAAAACAAGGACAAAAATCTTCTAGAGATCATCAAAGATAGTCTAGTGAATGAGTAAAGAAGTCGTATGGCTAATCGTTCTTACTAAAAGAATGAGTGTACCATTTTTCGTGCAGTTTTTTATTAGAGAGTGAACTACCTGTTTTCATTTATCAATGACGTTGGATTATTCTTATGATTAACGACATCTGCAACGTTAAATTAGAGGCTTGACTTTCTTCAAATTTGCTTGTAGTATACTCATTGGGCACCCTTTTAAAGGGTCAGAAGTTCACAGAAATTTTGCTCCCTATTCTAACTAGAATAGGGAGCTTTGTTCATTTTCTGGGACTTTTCCTGCAGATAAAAGAAGAAGGAGTTTTTGAACTTATGACAAAATACATTTTTGTAACGGGCGGCGTAGTTTCATCGATTGGTAAAGGAATCGTTGCAGCTTCTTTAGGTCGTTTGTTGAAAAATCGTGGCTTAAAAGTAACCATCCAAAAATTTGATCCCTACATCAACGTAGACCCGGGAACAATGAGTCCGTACCAACACGGAGAAGTTTTTGTAACAGACGACGGAGCAGAAACTGATTTGGATCTAGGCCATTATGAACGTTTTATCGATATCAATTTGAACAAATACTCCAATGTTACTACAGGGAAAATTTATTCAGAAGTACTTCGTAAAGAACGAAAAGGGGAATACTTAGGAGCAACTGTTCAAGTCATCCCTCATATCACTAATGAAATCAAAGAGAAAATCATGCGTGCGGCAAAAATGACTGATTCAGACGTGATCATCACTGAAGTTGGCGGAACAGTCGGCGATATCGAATCTTTACCATTTCTAGAAGCACTACGCCAAATGAAGGCGGATGTTGGTGCTGATAACGTGATGTATATCCACACCACATTGATTCCTTACCTAAAAGCTGCTGGAGAAATGAAAACTAAACCAACTCAACATAGCGTGAAAGAATTACGTGGTTTAGGCATCCAACCTAATATCTTGGTGGTTCGAACAGAGCAACCTGTTTCACAAAATGTGAAAAATAAATTAGCACAATTTTGTGACGTAGAACCCGAAGCAGTGATTGAGTCACCAGATGTGGACACACTTTACTCTATTCCATTGCTTTTACAAAAACAAGGGATGGATCGCATTGTTTGTGAACATTTGAAACTAGAAACGCCAGAAGCTGATATGGAAGAATGGAAACAATTAGAAGAAAAAGTATTGAATCTGAAGAAAAAAGTCCGAATTGCTTTAGTAGGTAAATATGTAGAATTACCAGATGCTTATATCTCAGTTGTTGAAGCGTTGAAACATTCAGGCTTTGCTTTTGATGCGGATATCGAACTTGACTGGATCAAGGCTCAAGATCTAACCAAAGAAAATGTTGCAGAATATTTGAAAGATGCAGATGGTATCTTAGTACCTGGTGGCTTTGGCGATCGTGGGGTCGAAGGAAAAATTGAAGCGATCCGTTACGCTCGTGAAAATGATGTGCCTTTCTTAGGGATTTGTTTAGGCATGCAAATGGCGTGTGTTGAGTTCGCTCGTAATGTGGTTGGTTTGGAAGATGCTGCTTCAGCAGAAACTACACCAGAAACAACAAATAATATCATTGATTTGATGGCAGACCAAGAAAATATCGAAAACTTAGGTGGAACGTTACGTCTAGGTCTTTACCCATGTAAAATTAAAAAAGGAACGAAAACAGCCGAAGCTTATGACGGAGCCGATGTAGTACAAGAACGTCACCGTCATCGTTATGAATTCAACAATAAATACCGTCAATTATTTGAAGAAAAAGGATTAGTATTCTCAGGTGTTTCTCCTGATAATCGTTTAGTGGAAATCGTGGAATTAACAGAGAAAAAATTCTTTGTTGGTTGTCAATTCCATCCAGAATTGATCTCAAGACCAAATCGCCCACAAAAATTGATCAAAGGATTTGTCGGAGCTGCTTTGTCTGAACGTGAAGGAAAATAAGCGGGACAAATACGCTTTTAATGTTTCAGATGAATTTAGAGAAAACAGTTATAAATAAATTGTTATTGTTTGAACAATAAAAAACGATAAACTAGCCATTTTTGACTAAATCAGCCAACTGAAAACCTTATTTTTTGCAAAAAAGTTCTTGAAAATTTTCATTTTCATTGATTTTAGTAGAAAACTCTGAAAATGTTTGGTAAAATAGGTTCGTTGGTTAAGGATAGTCTTAACAAATTTAGTTTTACAAAACTTAGGAGGAATTTATTATGCCAGTAGTATCAGGAGCTGAATTTTTAAAAGCTGCTCGTAAAGGCGGTTACGCTGTCGGCGGATTCAATACAAATAACTTAGAATGGACTCAAGCAATCCTTGAAGCAGCTGAAGCAAAACAAGCACCAGTACTTATCCAAACTTCAATGGGTGCGGCTAAATACATGGGCGGCTACAAAGTTGCTAAAGATATTATTTGTGACTTAGTTGAATCAATGAACATCACTGTTCCTGTTGCCATCCACTTAGACCATGGTGACTATGATGCAGCTATGGAATGTATCGAAGTAGGCTATACTTCAGTTATGTTTGACGGTTCTCACTTACCATTTGAAGAAAACTTGAAATTAGCGAAAGAAGTTGTAGAAAAAGCTCACGCTAAAGGAATTTCTGTTGAATGTGAAGTTGGTTCAATCGGCGGAGAAGAAGATGGAATCATCGGTAACGGTGAATTAGCAGATATCGAAGAATGTAAACAAATGGTTGCTACAGGAATCGACTACCTAGCATGTGGTATCGGTAACATCCATGGTCAATATCCAGAAAACTGGAATGGTTTAGCATTTGATCATTTACAAGCAATCGCTGATGCTGTAGGTCCAGATATGCCTTTAGTATTACATGGTGGATCAGGTATTCCTCAAGAACAAATCCAAAAAGCAATTTCAATGGGTGTTTCTAAAGTAAACGTAAATACTGAATTCCAATTATCATTTGCTAAAGCTACTCGTGAATATATCGAAGCTGGCAAAGATAAAGAAGGAAAAGGTTTTGACCCTCGTAAATTGTTAGCACCAGGTAAAGCTGCAATCATTAAAGATGCAGAAGAACACATTGATTGGTTCGGTTCAGCTAACAAAGCTTAATTAATCGATTAAGAATGCCGTAAAACAGGTTCAACCTGTTTTGCGGTTTTTTTTTTCGCAAATTGATAATCGTTCACTTTGATAAACATTTGTCCATCTTTTTTCAGAATAGACCTTTGATTTTTGAGGAAATAAAAAAAATTGGGAACTCGTTTCTTTATTTCATCTATGATAAAATACAAGCATGTGTAATAAAATTGAACAATAACAAGGTGGAAATCAATGAAAAAAATCATAATTGAAGGAAATCGTCCGTTAACTGGTGAAGTAACGATCAGTGGGGCTAAAAATAGTGCAGTGGCTTTGATTCCTGCAGCGATTTTAGCAGATTCTCCGGTTATTTTAGAAGGCGTACCTGATATTCAGGATGTTCATTCACTAATCGAAATTTTAGAAATCATGGGAGCAAAAATCCATTTTTCACAAAACATTTTAGAAATTGATCCCCGCGGTATCGTCTCTGTGCCCATGCCAAGTGGTAAGATCAATAGTCTACGGGCTTCCTATTATTTTATGGGGGCACTGCTTGGAAAATTTGGTGAGGCAGTGGTTGGTTTGCCAGGTGGTTGCTACTTAGGACCACGACCAATTGATTTACATGTCAAGGGTTTCGAAGCATTAGGTGCTTCAGTCAACAATGAACATGGTGCAATGTATTTACGGACCGACCAACAGGGATTACAGGGAAATCGGATTTTCATGGATGTCGTTTCAGTCGGTGCAACGATTAATGTGATGCTGGCTGCTATTAAAGCGAAAGGTCAGACAGTAATCGAAAATGCCGCTCGTGAACCAGAGATCATCGATGTTGCTACTTTGTTAAATAATATGGGTGCCAAAGTGCGAGGAGCAGGGACGGATGTGATCCGGATCGAAGGTGTAGACAAACTCCATGGTTGTCGCCATTTCATGATCCCTGATCGAATCGAAGCAGGGACTTATCTAGCGCTTGCTGCAGCAGCAGGAAATGGTGTTAAGATCAAAAATGTGATTTACGAACATTTAGAAAGTTTTATTGCTAAACTTCAAGAAATGGGCGTAAACATGACAATTAGAGAAGATGAGATTGAAGTGTTTCCGTCTAAAGAGTTAAAAGCGGTGAATGTGATGACTTATCCATATCCTGGGTTTGCAACAGACTTACAACAACCATTGACTCCCCTCTTATTAATGACCAAAGGAACAGCTGAAATCACAGATACGATCTATGCTAAACGTGTGAATCATGTGCCTGAATTAGCACGTATGGGTGCTGATATATCAGTGGAAGGGAATTTGATCATTACAAATGGACCAAATAAACTTCATGGAACAGAGGTAGTCGCTTCTGACCTTCGAGCAGGTGCTTGTTTAGTTATTGCAGGTCTCATGGCTGAAGGAACAACTACTATTTATAACGTAGAATATATTTTACGTGGTTATGATCATATTATTGAAAAATTGACGGCATTAGGTGCTGAAATCCAAATGGTGGAGGAAGTGGAAGCTGAATGAGTGATTATTTAACGATGGCGGAACTGGAAAATAAGACATTAAAAGAGGTCTACAGTTACGCAAAAGAATTTAAGATTCCTTATTATAGCAAAATGAATAAAAAAGAATTATCTTTAGCTGTGATTCGGGCGCAAGCAGAAAAACAAGGGTTTTATTATATGGAAGGAATCTTAGATATCGTTGGACAAGATGGGTATGGTTTTTTACGACCAATCAATTATGGGCCAAGTGTAGAAGATATCTATATCTCTGCTTCACAAATAAGACGGTTTAGTTTGCGAAATGGAGATAAAGTAGCAGGAAAGGCTCGCCCACCTAAAGAGTCAGAACGTTATTATGGGTTGATGCACGTGGAAAGTGTAAATGGAAAAGACCCAGAAGAAGCCAAAGAACGTCCGCATTTTCCAGCTTTGACACCTCTGTATCCTCAAGAACAGCTTAGGTTAGAAACAACCTCTCAAAGACTAGCAACAAGAATGATCGATATCTTCTCACCGGTAGGTTTTGGTCAACGTGGCTTGATCGTAGCACCTCCTAAAGCCGGAAAAACTTCTGTGTTAAAGGAAATCGCCAATGGAATCACTGAAAATCATCCAGAAGTAGAACTGATCGTTCTTCTGATCGATGAACGCCCAGAAGAAGTCACGGATTTGGAACGCAGTGTCAAAGGAGATGTCGTTTCATCTACTTTCGATTTACAACCACAAAATCATACAAGGGTATCTGAGTTGGTTCTGGAAAGAGCGATGCGTTTAGTCGAAGATAAACGAGATGTCGTGATCTTGATGGACAGTATTACCCGATTAGCTAGAGCTTACAATTTAGTCGTACCGCCAAGTGGTCGTACATTGAGCGGGGGAATCGATCCAGCCGCACTATATAAACCAAAAAAATTCTTCGGAGCAGCTAGAAATATCGAAGAAGGTGGAAGCTTGACGATCTTAGCAACTGCCTTAGTCGATACGGGTAGCCGAATGGATGATGTGATCTATGAAGAGTTTAAAGGAACAGGGAATTTAGAACTTCAACTGTCTCGTGAACTATCTGAGCGTCGTATCTTCCCTGCCATTGATATCAAGAAATCTGGTACGAGAAAAGAAGAGCTTCTAATGCCAGAAGATCAATTAGAAGAAATTTGGAAGTTACGAAAGAATATGGTCGGCGATTCATTGGAATACACCGAACAATTGATCCGTTTTTTAAGAAAAACCAAAAACAATCAACAATTTTTCAAAGAATTCCAAGATGTCTCGTTCGGTAAAAAAAATCAGACAAGAAATCTAAAAAGATAATTGCAACGTTGTTAGAAACATGTTAAGATGTTACTGTTGTATATCGACAAATCAACTCTGGTTCAGCAAATGGGTCAGGGCAAAGGAGCGAAAACGCATGAAAGAAAACATCCATCCAGATTACCATCCAGTAGTGTTCTTGGATTCAACAACTGGCTTTAAATTCTTGTCAGGTTCAACAAAAACTTCACAAGAAACAGTTGAATGGGAAGACGGTAATACATACCCAGTCATCCGTGTCGAAGTTACTTCTGACTCACATCCATTCTATACTGGACGTCAAAAATTCACACAAGCAGACGGACGTGTGGACCGTTTCAACAAAAAATACGGTCTCAAAGACGCAAACGCTGCAGAATAATCAAAACATTGTTCATACGATGTTTAGCAGACTATCTGATAAGGGTAGTCTGTTTTTTTGTGTTTTCTGTTTCTGATAATCAAAAAATGGTCACTAAAAATTTATCATACCATATTATTTAAAAGTCTGATTTTCATTATTTCCTTCTGTTGGAAAAAAACGACAACATTTATAAAATAATGCATGTTAATGTTATATTATAAAGAAAAAATAACATTAAGGGGTGCTAATATGAGTAAGAAGAAAGCAATGATTTTGGGGTCTTTACTGTTCAGTATGGTTATTTTATCAAATGACCTAAATGTTGAGGCAACAGTAAATGAACCGACTATTGGGACGGAAGTCGTTCTTTCAGAGCGAAGTAATGAAAACGTTTCAACGGTCTTGAATGCTTATCAAAGTGAGGATGTTGAGAGTTATCGGGAAGAAATCGGTAATTGGTTTGGTCCTAGTAGCAATCAATCTACAGGGATCTATAAACGTAAAAATGATACGATCGAAATTTATGTAGATGAAACGGCGCAACAACTACCGACGTATACGATTACCAGGGCTAGTCTGAAAGATTATCTCGAAGGGGCAACGAAAGGGAAACGACTAAATAGAGGAAGAAACGTCATTTCCGGTACTCAAGAAGGTGTGATCCATATCCAAAATGAATCCACTCGCATTACGCAACAAAAAACGAGAATTGAAATACGTGGTGGTATTACAATTCCACGTTTTATTCTAGGAAAAATGACCAATAAAGATTGGCAGAATGAAGTAAGAAATCATCCAAATGCACCTGCTTATGAATTGGTCAGTGATCGAGTTTTGGTTACAGGATCCGACAAAACAATTAATTATGTGAAGGACCCAACTAAAATTTTAACAACGAAAGAAAAAGTAATTGATCTTCACGATCAAACAGCCGGACTAGATAATAGCGCTACAATCCATCGTCAACCAACTGGCTTAGTTCAACATATGCGTGAAACGAGTGCCAGAGAAGATTATATGTACGCGTATGAACAACATACTGGTTTTAATTATGCAGATGGAATGAGAGTCTTGTTAGATCCAGACGGTTCCTCACAGTGGGGGATTTGGCATGAATTAGGTCATACCTATCAAATTGATGATATGGGTTGGGAGGATATGACCGAAGTGACCGTGAATATCTTTTCGATGCGGGTACAAAAAGCATTAGGGCAGCGTAGTCGTTTAGAAGAAGATCGCGTATATACGGATATTTTCAATTATTTGAATCGAAGTCAATCGAAAAATTTTGATAAACAAGATGAATTTGTTCGACTAGGAATGTTTTGGCAGCTGGAATTAGCATTTGGCAGCGACTTCTATCCTAAACTACATCAGTTATACCGTGAAGAAAGTCCACAGCTATGGACAGAACAAGACAAGCGACAACATTTTATCTTATCTGCTTCAAAGATCAGTAACAAAAATCTAACGCCATTTTTTGAAAAATGGGCTATCGAAGTTACTGCTGATACTAAAAAAGAATTAGCAAGACTACCAAAATTAACGAAGAAAATCTGGGAATATCGTGATGAAATGAAAGGTGATGTAGGAAATATCACCGATGATGATAATAACAATGGCAACACGGAAGATCCTTCAATTGAAACTTGGGATAAAGATAAAGTGTATGTTGCTGGAGATATTGTCATGTATAAAGGTGTAAAATATCGTGCAAAATGGTGGAATACCGATAAAGTTCCTGGAGAAACGATTGACTGGGAAAGAATTGATTGATCATCAATAAACACAACGTATTTTGATTGTAACGGTCAAAATACGTTGTGTTTTTTTATATAAGTAAGGCCTGAAACACATGAACCTCTTATTTTGATGATCACTATCGATCATTTTTTTGACTGATTTTTTAAAATTTTGATCCATTTTTCGTTATTCGTTCAAAGCATTGAATGGCTGAATTAGGGATGCTATACTTGCCACAGTTATTAGAAAGCGTTAACAAATAGTGAAAGGAGGCTATATGGAGTGGAGATTAGTCAACTGATTTCAGAAGGATTGATTCTTTTCGATGACTCAATTCGATCAAAAAAATCATTATTTGAATGTATCGGTACTACACTTGAAACCACACATAGAGTAAAAAGTGCAAAAAAAATAATCAAAGCATTATTCAAAAGAGAAGAGGAAGTGCCTACAGGGATTGAAGCTGGATTTGGTATCCCACATGCTAAAAGCAAGGCTGTCATTACACCAACCATTTGTTTTGTTCGTAGCAGCCAGATTACAGGATATCTTGGCTTAGATGGGGAGCCAATTGCATATACTTTTGCAATCGTGGTTCCTGCAAACGCTGCTGACAGTCATCTTGAGATTCTCAGTGCGTTGTCAAGGCGATTAATTGATCCAAACTTTAGAAAACAAATCAAAGAAGCAAATTCAGCCTCAGAAATTATGACCGTTTTAAAAAATGAAGAAAAAGCAATTCGTTAAATGAATCATCGAATAATGTCACACGCATCAACTGAGACCGTTATTGAATAAGCAGATAGGGGAGAATAACGATGAAAATAATTGGTGTAACCGCATGTCCTACGGGAATTGCGCATACGTATATGTCCGCTGAGAAATTAGAAGGGACTGCTAAAAAACTAGGCCATGATGCAAAGTTTGAAACGCAAGGAATCAAAACGGAAAATAGGTTAACTACAAAAGAGATTGCTGAAGCAGATGCGATTATTCTAGCAGTTGATAAAGAAATTGATATGCAACGTTTTACGGGTAAAAGAATCAAAAAAGTTTCAACGAGTCGAGCAATTAAAGAACCAGAATTGGTAATTGATGAAGCATTAAAAGGGATCAATACGTTAGAAATTGCTCAATCAGTTGAACAAACAAAAGCCACGAAACAAAAAGCCACACTTTATAACCATTTTATGAGTGGTGTGAACTATATGTTACCGTTTGTTATTGCGGGCGGAATTATTATCGCATTAAGTTTTGCTTTTGGGATCACTGCAGCGGATCCTGAATCAGCTGACTATAATGTCCTAGCTGCCGCATTTTCTAGAATTGGCGGAGACACCGCTTTTGCTATGATGGTGCCAGCTTTAGGGGCAGGGATTGCGACCTCTATTGCGGGGAAAGCTGGCTTTGCACCTGGGATCGTGGCAGGACTACTGGCATCTACTGGTGGTTCTGGATTTCTTGGGGGGATGATCGGGGGGCTGTTAGCAGGATATGTGACAGATTTTCTGGCAAATAAAATTCCTGTAAAAAAAGGTATCTTAGCGATGTATCAATTGATCGTTGTTCCGCTAGTATCTATCTTGATCATTGGTTTAGCAATGGTTTTCGTGATCGAACAACCCATTTCGTGGTTATTAGAAGTATTAACCAATTGGTTGAATAGTTTAGGCAATACTTCTGGGTTAATGTTTGGCTTGATCATCGGCGTGATGATGGCAGCTGATATGGGAGGGCCGATCAATAAATCGATCTCAACTTTTTCCATTGGTTTGATGTCTGCCGGAGTCAATGCACCGATCGCAGCATGTATGGCAGCTGGAATGACCCCACCACTGGGGATAGCTTTAGCCACACTGTTGTTCAAGAAAAAATTTACGAAAGAAGAACGGACTTCTGGTCAATCCTGTTGGGTGCTTGGTGCTTCTTATATTACAGAAGGAGCGATTCCCTTCGCAGTTTCAGATCCGATTCGAGTCATTCCGAGCTTGATTCTCGGCTCTGCTACTGCAGCGGGTATCTCAATGGCTGCCGGTGTCACATCCATTGCTCCTCATGGTGGGATTTGGGTCATGCTGATACCTAACGTGATCAATCACCTACCCATGTATTTGCTAGCGATTGGTGCTGGGACAGTAGTTACGGCTCTTTCACTTGGATTATTAAAGAAATCAAGCGAAGAACAAGTCGGAAATGAAGAAAAAATAGTGAAGCAAGAAAAAATAATAAATGAGGTGGAAGTATAATGTTATATACAATGAAAGAGTTATTGAAAGTAGCTAAAGACAATCAATTTGCTGTTCCTGCTTTTAATATTTGTAGTTATGATATGTTAAAGGCAATCATGGAAGAAGTAGAACGGTTAAATGCACCAGTGATTTTAGAGATCCATCCCGATGAGATTGCTTACTTGAATGATGAATTTGTTGCTGCTGTTCGAGCTTATGCGCATAAAAGTAAAGTACCTGTAGTGATCCATCTTGACCATGGCGGTAAAGTAAGTGATGTGTTACGAGCTATCCGCAATGGCTATACCTCGGTTATGATTGATGCCTCCTTGCAATCCTTTGACGATAATATAAAGATAACTAAAGAAGTGGTGGCTCTAGCTCACGAGGTAGATGTGTCAGTCGAAGCAGAAATTGGTACGATTGGGAATAATGGGTCAGCAGAAGGTGGGGCAGCTAATATTATTTACACAGATCCTGAACAAGCAAAACAGTTTGTTGAAGAAACGAATATTGATACATTAGCTATCGCTATTGGAACAGCACATGGCTTATATCCTAAAGATAAAACACCAAAACTGAATATCGAGTTATTGAAAGAATTGAATGAGACCATCGATTTGCCGTTTGTTTTGCATGGTGGTTCAGGAAATCCGGATAAAGAAGTAAGCGAAGCAGTTAAATATGGTGTAGCTAAGGTCAACCTTAGTTCGGATCTAAAAAGTGTCTTTTTCGATGCTTTAAGAGAAATCTTAAATGAAAACCCGGAAATGTATGAACCGAATATGATCTACCCTTATGCGAATCAAAAAGTACAGGAAGTAGTGAAACATAAAATGACGATCTTAAACACGATCGATCAAGCCAAGTGTTATAAATAAGACGAATTTCTCACCGTTTATTCGTTTTAGAGATACTAAAAGAGACCGAGACAAGTTTTGACTCAGTCTCCAATGAAATCGAAATCGAGTGGTCATGAAAAAATGCTCAGTATTTCTAGGAATAAGCCAATGAATCGCTAATTTTAGTTGTTTCGGCTGATGTCCTATAGCGAAGCATTTTCATTCTAACCACTCGATTCTGTTTTTGGATGTAGGTGGAGGCATCTTTGTTTATGGTAAAATAAAGCGAAAGAGAAAGGAGTGGGGAAGATGTTAAGTGACGTAGAAGAGCGACAACAAACGATTGTCAATCATTTGAAAATCAACCAATTTGCCAGGATTACTGAATTGATCGATTTAGTAAATTACAGTGAAGCGACAGTGAAACGAGATCTTGTTGTCTTAGAACAAAGTGGTCTGATCCGAAGAGTCCGCGGTGGGGCTATGTTAGTAGATAATCAGAAAATCGATGTACCATATATGATGAAAATCACCCATTTAGAGGAAGAAAGTGAAAAACGTTATATTGCGGATATTGCAGCTAATTTGATCAAAGATGATATGGTTTTATTTTTAGACTCTAGTACAACTAGTTTGCATTTAGTTCGAAATTTAGGGCGATTTGAAGGGCTGCAAATCATTACGAATGGGGTCATTACTGCTGCGATGCTAAGTGAATTTACTTCAGCAAAAGTATCGATCGTCGGTGGTAAAATCGTTCAAAAACGAGCAACGATCAACGGAGCAAAAGCGTATAATGATATTTTGACTTATGCTGCTGACCTTGCAATCATCAGCTGTCGAGGATTTGATTTTAATCAAGGAGTGACCGAAACGCATGAAGGAGAAGCGTTAGTAAAAAGAGCGTTTCGTAAACAAGCCAATCAGTTGATGGTGTTAGCTACACAAGATAAATTAGAACAACGCTTCATTCATCAAGCAATTGCTAGTCATGAAATCGATTATTTAGTGACCAGTCAGAAATTAACGAACGAACAATTGAAAAAAATCCATGAACACCACACAGAGTGTTTTTATTAATCAGAAAGACCAATAAAAGTGAATGTTCTCATAAAATTCATTCATTGATAACACCTATAATTTGTATCAAGAAAGCTATAGTTTGTTCATGTACACCCTTTTTGGTAAGCGCTATCATAAATTGTGGGAGATAATAATTGAGAAAGGAGTAACGAGTGAACAGTTGCAGCAAGCGATTAGATAAGAACAAATCATAGGAGGTAGCGATGAAGAAGTTAGAAGGTACTTTAGCTGGATTGTTGGTAACGGTGATGATGGGAATTGCTCTGAAAGAACCGGTCGTTTATGCACAAGTAGATGCCACAAATCCCGAGGTAAGGGTTTCGATGGATAATCAACCGGAGTCCTCTTACTGGTTCCCTGATGAATTGCTTAAATGGACGTTTGATCAGGATACAGATGCGAAATACAATGTTAGTGTTGAGCCTTTAGCCGCACGAGTGGAGAAATCGCACTTATTAAAATCGAATACTACCCAAAACGAAAAGATGAAGGTTGTCGCACTTTCGATCATGAATAATAGCACTAGTGGAAATGCACCAAGAGGGAGCAATCAGTTTGATGCAAATGTTTTTTCGAATTGGCAATATATTGATCAATTGGTTTATTGGGGAGGCTCAGCTGGCGAAGGTATTATTGTTCCGCCAAGCCCAGATGTTACCGATGCGGCGCATAAAAATGGTGTGCCTGTTTTAGGTACGATCTTTTTTCCACAAGGGGCCCATGGCGGAAAAATCGAATGGTTGAATACTTTTTTAGAAAAAGATGATCAAGGTCATTTTCCAATCGTGGACAAGATGATCGAAGTCGCCCAAAGATATGGGTTTGATGGATGGTTCATCAATCAAGAGACAGAAACCAATCTAACGAAAAAGCACGCTGATTTAATGAAAGAACTGATTGGGGAATTTAAACAAAAATCAGCTGGAGCGTTAGAGGTTATGTGGTACGATTCCATGACAAGTGATGGGAAAATGGATTGGCAGAATGCGTTGACTGATCAAAACCAAGATTATTTAGTGGATGCTGATTTGAATCCAGTAGCAGATAGCATGTTTTTGAATTTTTGGTGGAATACCTCTAGCTTAGCAGGCCAAGATCTATTGCGTAAATCAAAAGAAAAAGCAGAAAGTTTAGCCATTGATCCCTATGATTTATTTGCGGGAATCGATGTCCAAGAAAAAGGGTACGATACACCGGTCAGATGGGATTTGTTTACGGATAAGAAGGGAATACCCTATACTTCACTAGGGCTTTACGTCCCAAGTTGGACCTATTCTTCTTCCAATGACCCAATGGACTACCAACAAAAAGAAGAAAAATTCTGGATCAATGAACAAGGGGATCCTACTAAAAGTACACTACCAACCGGCACAAGTTGGCCTGGAATCTCTACTTTTTCGGTTGAACAAACCGCTATTACGCAATGGCCTTTTATCACCAATTTCAATGTTGGAAATGGTTACAGCTATTTTAGCAATGGGCAACAAGTTTCAACAAATGAATGGAATAATCGAAGTCTCCAAGATATCATGCCGACTTACCGCTATATTATCGAAGAAGGAGCTGGCAATAAATTAGCTGGTAGTGTGGACTATACTACTGCTTTTAATGGTGGGAGTTCCTTGGCTTTTAAAGGAAAACTTGCGGAAAAAGTAACAAGTAAGATCAAACTGTATCAAACAAAAGTCAAAGTCGAGAAAAACATGTCATTTACGACGACAGCCAAAGCATCTGATCGAACCACGTTGAAACTAGTGTTAGGTTTTGCTGATGGTACATTTGAAACGTTTAATGGCAATAAAAAAATAGGGAATGACTGGACAACGGTTTCTTATCCTTTGAATAAAGCAACTGGAAAAGAAGTAACGTCGATTGCCTATGAGGTAACCTCAGCAAAAGCAAGTGAGAATTATGAGTTATTCTTAGGTCAAATTTCTGCGACACCTAAAAAGGTGCTGAGTCCAACAGCGGTCAATGATGTTACGCTCGATGATTTGTCATTTGACGAAGAAGCAATGTTTGCCGGGATCAGATTATCTTGGACTAGTCCACAAGCAGATCGCATCAAATACTATGAAATTTACCGAGTTCTAGACGATGGAACACGTGTCTTTATCGGAGCCACACCTGCTGAGAATTATTTTATCAATGGCTTAGAACGTCAAAATGCAACAGCTACAGCTATCGAAGTTGTGCCAGTTGATATCTATGGCAACAAGGGTGAACCTTCCAGACCAAACAGTTTTGACTGGCCACCTGTTCAGTTACCACGTGCTTCCTTTACTGTCTCAAAAACTTTGGTAGCGCCAGGAGAACCGATCACTTTTACGAACACCTCTTCACGAAATACCCAAAGTTTAAAGTGGACATTCAAAGGTGCTGATGTAGAGTCAAGTACGGAAGAACAGCCTCGTGTCACTTATTCAAAAGAAGGAAGCTACGATGTAGAATTGACAGCGATCAATGAAGCAGGAGAAACGACAACTGAAATGAAAGGGATCGTTACGGTTACCAAGAATGCCCAAGCTGGTCTGAGTTTATTATCTAAAGGTGCCAAAGCAGAAGCCTCTTCATATGTGAATGAATCAGAGGCACCAAAGTTTGCTGTCGATGGTGATCTTGGAACAAAATGGTGTGCTGTAGGGAGTGCCCCACATACCATCACGGTTGATTTAGGAACAGCTAAATTGATCAGTGAAGTGCGCATGGCCCACGCTTCTGCAGGAGGAGAAAGTGTAGGCATGAATACCAAAGCTTATACTATAGAAGTGAGTGCAGACGGAGAAAATTTCCAAGAAGTTTCGCGAACAACTAATAATACGCAAGGTTCAACGCTAAATACCTTTGCAGCAACGACTGCCCGATTTGTGAGAGTCATCATCGATCAACCAACTCAAGGCGCAGATACAGCTGTCCGTCTTTATGAACTAGAAGTTTATGGGTTAGCAGAATAAAAGTTGAGTGATTGTTTCTGAACAAAAAGGAGTTTTGACAGAAGTATCTAATCATGAAAATAAGCCGAAGAGAGGTTGAGACAAAAGTGTTCAGCATCAAGAAATAAGAAGGAATTTCCGAAAATTGCTTCTCAAATTTTTGGTAAATTTCGGCTTATTTCCGAAGATGCTACTTTTGTATCACCGTTTATTCGTTTTTAGAGATACTAGAAGGGACTGAGACAACTTTTGTCTCAGTCCCTCTTCGGCCAATATTTTGCTAGAGGTGAATACTTCAACACCTTTTATTCGTTTCTTGAATCAGTTTCAGTTCATCACTAATTCCATTCAAGTTTTGCTGAGTGGCTCTTTTTTTTATTATAAATGATATAGAGAACTGTACAGATCAAAGGAATGATACCAGAAACAATGTATAATCCTCTAAATGACGTATAAGATTTCAATATTCCCATCAAGTAGGGGCCAACACCTAGACCTAGATCTAATCCGATGAAGTAAGTTGAAAGAGCGATACTGATACGGTGTTCTTTGACGATTTTCAAACAAACTGCTTGTCCGTTTGACATGAAAGTCCCGTAACCTAAACCAACGAGTGCGCCTGAAATAAGTAAGGAGATGCTGTTCGTTGTCGCACTTAGTAGAAACAAGCCAGCAGTCAAGAACAAATAGCTAGGATACATGACATACTGTTCACCTTTAGCATCAAAAATACGTCCCGTCAATGGGCGAGTGAAGGTGATAACTAACGCATAGACCACAAAGAAAAAGGAGCCTGCAGCGACTAAATGAATGACTTTCGTATAAGAAGACAAGAAGGACAAAACACTTGAATAAGAAAGACCCATTAAAAAGGCGATTCCTGTAATGAACAATGCTTTTTTCTCAATGAATCCATGGATACTCCAAGATTGTAGTGATTTTCTTTGAGTATCAGATAAATCAATGTTTTTGACTGGGAACATCAGACAGGCAATCGTTACAAGAAAAACTAAAACGATAGAAAACCAAATAATAAAATGAAAATCAGTCAGATTAAGCAAGATCATTCCTAAAAAGGGTCCGATAGCAGCGGCTAAACTAGTACTTAAACCATAATAATTGATTCCTTCTCCTTTTTTTGATTCAGGAATATAGGCAGTGACGATCGCATTAGTTGCTGTCGAAACGGTCCCGTAGCCAAACCCATTTAAAAAACGTACCAGATATAATACGCCGATCGTTGGGGTGAAAAGATAGGCTAAAGTAGAGAGTAAATAAAAAATAGCTCCACCACGCAAAGTAAACTTGCGCCCAAATAATTCAAGTTGTTTACCCATAAATAAACGAGCCAATAGTGTACCTATGATGTAGATACCAGAAGCAAAACCTGCTTGGCTCATACTAGCATGTAAATCATCTTGAGCAATAACGGCAATAATGACCATCAGTAAATAATAAATTAAATAGACAATGAAATTAATAAGAGTGATTCCGATAAAATGTTTATTGAATAATTTTTTTTCCATTTGCTTTGTGTTTACCCCTTAATCTGAATAAGCTTTTAATTTTTGGATTTGTACTTCAACATCGTGGTAATTTGATGGGTAGCGATCGACCAATTGACGAATGAACAAGTCTCGAGTCGTCATAAATAATTCTAAAAATTCTTCTAATTCGTTCGATGGTTTTTCATCAACTGCTTTGATCAATTCAATTGAATTTTGGTAAGCATCATTTAAGAAAACCAAAGAAGCTTTCATGTCAAATCTTGTTTGATAAGCTGTTTCAAGTCGATTAATAATTGTTTTCATCCAGTAGTTCATATTTTTTTCCTCAATTCTTTCATTTTTTTTTACATTCGCAGTATAACGAAACGAAAAGAAGAAAAAAATCACAGACATAATTTAAAATGGTACTTAACAAATGTTAATATCATTAGTAAAATACCTTTGGGCTTTAAAATACTTAGAAATCTTGTATTATTTTTTTAGATAAATGTTTGGATGGGGGAGCATGATTGGACAGCAGAGTGCTAAAGGAATATTTAGAGAAAAATCAATTTCCAATTGTACGAAAAAGATATCATAAGTATCTAACTTTTGAAGGAGTGGAGGATTGTTACACGTATATTTTAAAAGAAGGCACGGTCAAAGCAAGTGTCATCTCAAATGATGGTCGTGAGTTCAACTTGAGGTATATTAAAGATCTAGAGATTGTTTCACTTTTAAAAGATGAATATTCGCAGTTTATTGATTCGCCGTACAATATTCGGATTGAATCTGAATATGCAGAATTTTATCGAATCAATCGAGTGAAATTTTGGGAACATATCAATGAAGATCCAAAGATGCAACATTATGTAAAAGAATATTATCGTTATCGTTTACTGTATTCCATGAAAAAAATGCAACAAATGCTTTTAAATGGGAAATTAGGTGCTGTATGTACGCAACTTTACGAGTTATATGATTTATTTGGGGTTCGGACCGAGGAAGGTATGATGATCGATTTTGTGATCACTAATGAAGAAATCGCCAAGTTTTGCGGAATCTCTACCGCTAGCAGCGTGAGTAGGATCTTAAAACAACTGAAAGAAAATGGGATAATCACCGTTAAAGATCATCGGATCATTATCACCAATATGGATTTATTGGAAGACAATATTATCTTTTAAACAGGATCAGTGGAAAATATAAGATGCTTCCTTCATGTAGTTGTATCAGCTTTAGCTGACGACAATGCATGAAGGAAGCATCTTAATTTATGGATGATTGTTCCTATTGTGGTGCTTTAAAAGCTTCGACCACCACCACCGAATGTCCCACCACCGCTGGAATGAGTCGTACTTCCGCCACCGCCGCTGCCAGGAGGTGGGCTTTTTGGAATCCTGCGTGTAGTGACAAAGGAGTTGGTTAAGCGATCTGTTTTATCTGTTAATTTTACGTTTGATTTTTCTCTAAATGGGTATTTATAAGTTCCTGATTTCAACTGATACCTCGAAACTGTTACAAAGTAGAATACGAGGCTCAATGCCAGGGCTAAGATGATAGAAATCACTATTTCAGTCGTCGTCAACACTTTATACCGCGTGATCTTACCAGTCTCTTCATCAATTTGATAATGTCCTCCAGGAACTCCAGCTTCTACATATTCTGAAGTTTTAGTCAAATAGGCTTGAGCTGCTGCAAAATAAGCCGAATTCGTCATTTGGTCGTAGACATCATCTAACATGTCATTGATCCGAGCATCATCAAGATAATCGATCATATTACCAGAAGTTGAAATGTAAATCTCACGTTGTCCCATATCTAACAACAGAACAGCCCCATTTTGATCATTACCGATCGCATTTCTTAAGTAATCATCTGCAAACGTTCGAGGTTCGTCTGAGTTGGAAGTCGTCGTTACGATAAAGATTTGTCCTTTGATCTTCTCATTGATAGGCTGGATTTGTTGCTCTAAAGATTGGATCTGCTCTTGCGTGAACAAACCAGCTTCATCGTTCACTGCGGGTGTAGCAGCGTCAACGGAAGAACTCCAAAAGAAACCGAATAGGACTAGAAAGAAAAGTAAAATTCTTTTTTTCATATCAAGTATCCTCCAATCATAAAGAGGATCGCCAATACAGCAAAGATTCCAAAAGCCGTCAAGCCCAGTTTTTTATGACTGATGGGTAAAACACCACTGACTTTACCTGTTTGACCATTCATGGCGTAATAATAGACTTTCTTATTGGCATCACTACTGCGATAAGTGACTAACCATACCGGTAAAAGAACATATTCATTATTCTCACTAGTGATATCTGTCGAAGTCCGAACATTGGTCAATGTGGTATAACCATTTGCGGTGTCACGTAACAATTTCTCGGAGTAATCTTGCAGTTCATCTTGCACTTGTGATTTGATTGCTTCATATTCGATATCTCGTTTTTCTGCTTGAAACCCTGCCAGATACTGACTTTTGAAGTCAATTGCCTTGTTCAAAGGAAACGGTTGGACTGCTTCCACCATTTTTTGTTGGGTATTCTTGGACAACGCATTTTTTACTAGTTCTTTAAAGGAAAGTGAGCCTTCTCGATGAACAGCAAACTGTTTGGTTTCTGTATACTCGATGTCACCCACTCGCCAAATACGAATCACTGTTCCGGTCGCTTGCATAGAGCCGTCAACGGTTGCATCCGTTGTCCAATAAGGAAAATAAACGCCAGTTAGTTTGTCGATTTGGTCTTTGTTGAAAAATTCTTTGGGTACAAACCATTTTTTCTTTGTCCAAGCTAAGAATTTTTCGACCGCCTCTTCTTTTTCGACTGCAAATGGTAAGACTTTATTTGGCAGTAATTTTCCACTTAACCGTCCGGATAAAACAACTGGATTGTGACAATAGTAGCAGTAAGTAGCAGCCGTTGTTACATCGGTCACGATCTCTGCTCCACAGCTTGGACAAAGAAATAGTTCCATCGTTGCTTCTGTTTCTTCTTCCACTGATTCAGCTGGTGTTGCTTGATCGCTAGGATCAGAAAAACCACCAGCTTCTTCAAACGCTTTTCGTTCTGCTTCATCCATCTGCTCCAACTGTTCATCTGCAGTAAAAGTAAAATCTTTTTCAGAATCTTGTTGGGAGGGCGGTTGATCTTCTGAGTGAATCCCTCGGGCTGCTTTTTGTTCTTGTTCGTACTGACTGACTTCTTCCTCAGTGTAAACATTTAAACAATAGTCACAGTGGAATTTTTGATCTTTTGGATCAAACGTGAGAGGACCCCCACAGTTTGGGCATTTATGTGTAAGAACGTCCATTCTATCCACACCTTTCTAAAACTTAGTCGAGTGGGATTCCTTTGAATGGTTTTCCACAATTTGGACAAAACTTAGGGATACCATTTGAAAGATCGACCACTTCGTTACATTCACTACATTTCATTTGTAACTTTGGTTGGACATTTGCAACTGGCTTGGCTGCCCCACAGTTAGAACAGAATTTTCCCGTATTTTCAGTTCCGCAGACTGGACATGTCCAAGTATCATTGCTCCCTTGAGCAGTTTGTTGGTTTTGTTTTTCAGCTTGTTGTTTGATTTGTTCCTGGTTATTTTGTGCTGCTTGTGAAAGGTAAGAACCATTAGCATTCATTCCCATTCCCATGCCCATAAAGCCAGTCATCGCGCCGGCATCATTTTTACCAGCTGCTTCCATCCCACGAGCAATCGAACCTTGAACATAGCCTTCACGGACACTTGGATCTCCCAACATCGCACCTTCATTACGCATATTGATCAATTTCACTGAATCATCTGTGTAAGAAATACTTGCTACTGCGACAGAAACGATTTCCATACCACGTAATTCATTCCAAGATTCATCTAAAACATTGCCCATGTATTTACTTAATTCTAAGCTTTTTGATGGAACATAAGAAATGCGCTGACCATCAGCAGACATTTGGTTAATCGCAGCTTGAAGAGCTGTTAAAAATTCTGCCAGATACTGCTCATTAATATCTGAGATTTCTACTTGCGTTTTGTTTTTAGGAATAGCGTTGGTATAAAACAAAATTGGATCAGTAATATGGATCGAATAAGTACCATGAGCTCGTAAGAACAATTCAGCATTGTAAAAATTGTCAAAATAGTTCAGTGGCGCACTGGTACCAAACTTGATTCCTTTGATTTCTTGAAGATTGATATAAAAGACTTGTTGCTTTTGAGGTGTCACGCCACCGAATTTAAAACGTTCAAAAGTTTCTGCGATCGCACCTTTCAATGAACCATTGAACATGGAAGGAGCAGAGTCATTTTTGATCGTATAGTAGCCTTCTTCGGCAGTATAATCAATGATTTTACCACCATCTACAAGGAGCATCATCATATTCGGATAGACATGGACAACGGTTCCGTCAGTTAGAACATCCTCTGTTCCTTTACGATTGGAGCCACGTTTATCATCTTTACGTACTTTCACACCTTTTGTCATAACTGTTGTATCGCTCATATCCGCTGGTTCGATTACTTCGATCCATTGATCTGCTAATCCACCGCCGATCATGCTTGTTGCTGCTTTGATAAGACCCATAAAAAATTCCTCCCTTTATGAATGTTGATTGTTAAATGAATGACTCTATTATACCATAGGAGCAATGAAAAACTCTCAGACGGAAGATGGATATTAGCTGTTTAGCTGATTTTCTTTCAGTTGCAAAAAACAAGGAAGATCGAGAAAGCTGTTTGTGAGTATTTATTTGAAAGAATCGGGGAATACACAAGTAACTACAAACGACAAATCATGATTCTTCTCATAACTATAGTAGTTTTTTTTAGTAAAATCACGTATAATAAAAGATAGTGAATTTTTCAAAAAAGGGGGATCTTCATGGCATATCAAGCACTCTATCGTGTCTGGCGTTCACAGCGTTTCGAAGACATTGTCGGGCAAAAAGCGGTGACACAGACGTTGAAAAATGCTATCGTTTCCCATAAAACTTCTCATGCTTATCTATTTACAGGACCACGAGGAACTGGTAAAACGAGTGCAGCTAAAATTTTTGCAAAAGCTATCAACTGTCCGAATAGTCAAGATGGAGAACCTTGTAATCATTGTGAAATGTGTCAGTCGATTACAGCGGGAACACAAGAAGACGTGATTGAAATCGACGCAGCAAGTAATAACGGAGTCGAAGAAATACGTTTTATTCGAGATCGAGCGAACTACGCACCGACAAAAGCAACTTATAAAATCTATATCATAGATGAAGTGCATATGCTTTCTACCGGAGCGTTCAATGCATTGTTGAAAACTTTAGAAGAACCTAAAGAAAATGTTATTTTTATTTTAGCAACAACCGAGCCACATAAGATACCAGCAACGATCATTTCCAGAACACAACGCTTTGATTTCAAACGAATCAATGCAGCAGATATCGTTGAGCATTTGGCATACATTTTAAAGCAATCAGACGTACAATATGAAGAACCAGCACTAGGGGTTATTGCTCGAGCAGCAGAAGGCGGGATGCGTGATGCGCTAAGTATCATGGACCAAGCGATTTCTTTTAGTAATGGGATCGTAACTGTGGATGATGCGATGCAAGTTACCGGTAGTCTAACCAACGAGATGATGGATGAATTTTTAGGCGCTTGTGTGAATAATGAAGTGCCCAAAGCGTTAGAATCATTAACAGATATCTTAGCTGCTGGTAAGGAAGCACGGCGCTTTTTAGAAGATCTTTTACAGTATTGTCGTGACTTACTGATGTACCAACAAGCACCAAATCTCGTAGCAGAACGAACAACTTCACTTCGAGAACCATTTGTCGAACTAGCAAAAGAAGTACCTGCACCTCGACTTTTTCAGATGATCCATATTTTGAGTGAAACACAAAATGAGATTCGTTTTACTAATAGTGCTACGATCTATCTGGAAGTAGCAACCGTCAAGCTAGCTCAAGCTTCTGGTTCAGCTGCTCCTTCAAGTAGTAACCAAGCAAGTGAAGTAGACAGTCAGTTAATTAATCAGCTACAAGCAGAGATCAAAGAGCTGAAAAAAGCGATCAATGAGATCAAAACGAATGGGGGAACCCCTTCAACTACTGCCAAGCAAACACAAGCTCCTGTTCAAAAGAAACAAGCAAGTACGTATCGGATACCAACTGAACGAGTGTATCAGGTTCTAAGAGAAGCGACCAGAAAGCATTTGAATGAAGTCAAAGAAGTCTGGGACGATTTGTTGATGAGTTTGTCTGTGACACAACGAGCGATGCTTAAAGCAAGTGAACCAGTTGCGGCTAGTCCTACTGGGTTAGTCATTGCGTTTGATTACGAAATCGTTTGTCAACGAGCTGCTAACGACGAAGAATTACAGTTGGCGATCCATAATAATTTAAGTCGAATGATCAAAGACTATGCACCAGATTCAGTCTATATCACGAGAGAAAGCTGGCCAACGATCCGCAAAGACTATTTAGTCCAAGCAAAAGACGGGAGTAATGATGATTCTTTTGCTCCGGAAGATTCAGATGAAGAGATCGAACTGATCCCTCAACAAGCACCAAGTGAAGAAACGATCGTCACGAAAGCCGAAGAAATCTTTGGCACAGATGTTGTGACAATCATTGATGATTAAATAAAAAAAGGAGAATGATCAATTATGATGCGCGGAATGGGAAACATGCAAGGGATGATGAAACAAGTCCAAAAAATGCAAAAAGAGATGGTTCAAGCACAAGAACAATTGAACGAAACAGAATTTACTGGTGTAGCAACCAATGAGTTAGTGAAAGTTATTTTTACAGGTGATCGTCGGATGAAAGACATCCAAATCAGTGAAGGTGTCGTGGATCCTGAAGATACAGAAATGTTGCAAGACCTGTTGATGATGGCTGTCAATGATGCTTTGACAAAAATCGATGCAGAATCTGAAAAAACAATGGGAAAATACACTAAGGGGTTACCCTTCTAATTTTTCCTAAAGGGGTAATGAAAATGCAATATCCAGAACCAATTGCTAAATTGATCGATAGTTACATGAGACTGCCAGGGATCGGTCAGAAAACAGCCACAAGATTAGCTTTCTACACGATCGATATGAAAGATGAAATCGTGAATGAATTTGCTAAATCGTTGTTAAGTGTCAAACGAGATCTTCATTTTTGTAGTGTTTGCGGCAACATCACAGAAGAAGACCCATGTGAGATTTGTAAAGATCCTTCAAGAGACCGGGGGGTTATCTTAGTTGTCGAAGAACCAAAAGACGTGATGGCGTTAGAAAAAATGCGGGAATATCGTGGGCTTTATCATGTTCTACATGGGGTTCTTTCTCCAATGGAAGGGACTGGACCTGAAGATATCAACATTTCTTCGTTACTTGAACGCCTACATGATGATCAAGTGAAAGAAGTGATCATTGCAACAAATGCAACCACTGAAGGAGAAGCTACTGCCATGTATCTTTCACGATTGATCAAACCGGCTGGTATCAAAGTCACTCGATTGGCTCACGGCTTATCCGTTGGTTCGGATATCGAATATGCTGATGAAGTGACCCTGTTAAAAGCGGTAGAAGGCAGACGCGAGTTATAAATTTTCTATAAAAAAGAATTTCGGCTACAATAAAGAAGTAACGCAAGAGATGGGGGCAAAAATGTGAACGGACTATTTATTACGATCGAGGGACCAGATGGAGCTGGGAAAACCAGTATTCTAAATGAGTTATTCCCTCTTTTGAAAAAAGTAGCAAAAACAAAGATCATTCAAACAAGAGAACCAGGTGGGATCCCGATTGCCGAAGAGATTCGGGCAGTTATCCTTGATCCTAAAAATGATCGGATGGATGAACGGACAGAAGCTTTGCTATATGCTGCGGCTAGAAGACAGCATTTGGTCGAGAAAGTCCTACCTGCTTTATCAGAAGGAAGCATTGTTTTATGTGATCGATTTGTAGACAGCTCATTGGCTTATCAAGGGGCGGGACGTAGAATTGGTGTTTCTGAGATTGCCCGCTTGAATGAATTTGCTACAGAAGGTACGACACCTGACTTTACCCTTTATCTCGATATTGATTCAGATACTGGATTGCATCGCATTAAAGAGAACCGAAGAGGTCAAATCGATCGATTAGATTCAGAAGGATTGGAATTTCATCAACGAGTACGTCATGCGTATTTAAAAATAGCTGAAGAGAATCCTGAACGTATTTATAAAATTGATGCAAGAAAGAGCTTTGAAGAGGTACTTCAAACAAGTTACAGAGCCATTGTTGAACAATACCCACAATTTTTTGAAAACTAGGAAGGTGACTGTATATGAAAATTATTTTAGCAATTATTCAAGACAAAGACAGTAATCGTTTATCCAATGAATTGATTGATGCCAATATCCGTGCAACAAAATTATCTTCAACTGGTGGCTTTTTGAAAGCTGGCAACAGTACATTTATTGTTGGGATTGAAGACGAACGTGTAGAAGAAGCATTAGAAATCATCAAAAAAACTTGTGAATCAAGAAAACAATTTGTTTCAACACCTGTCACGTTGGATATCTCTATGGACGGTGGAGTTCCTTATCCAGTAGAAGTTGAAGTCGGTGGAGCAACCGTCTTTGTGTTACCAGTTGAAGGATTTCATCAATTTTAGGAGGCGCCATGGATCAAGAATTTACGCTGGATCAAATGCAACCTATCGTGTATCAACAGCTTCAACGAAGTTTTGAGCATGGGCGCCTCGCTCATGCTTATCTTTTTGAAGGCGAAAAAGGAACGGGAAAACACGAAATGGGGATTTGGTTAGCACAACACCTGTTTTGTACGAATCTGCAGGAACAACTTCCTTGTGGAGTATGCAATAATTGTCAACGAATCCAAAACCAAGAACATCCAGACGTTTTAACGATCGTACCAGAAGGGCAAACGATCAAAGTCGATCAAATTAGACGTTTGCAAACCGAATTTAGTCGTAGTGGTTATGAATCTCGGAAGAAAGTTTTCCTTATTCAAGAAGCAGAAAAGATGAATGCAAGTGCAGCAAATAGTTTGCTTAAGTTTTTAGAAGAACCACCAGGCGATTTTCTAGCGATCTTAGAAACAGATTCGATTGGGCGAATCCTACCAACGATTCAATCACGCTGCCAAATCTTGCATTTTCAGGAGCTGGCTAAAGATGCGTTGATTTATAAATTACAACAAGCACAGATTCCTTTAGAAAAAGCGAAACTTTTGACATTCTTGACGAACAGTTTCACAAAAGCAGTTGAAATATCGCAAAATGAATGGTTTAATGATGCTAAGGATTCGATTCAACAGTGGTTTGTGTATTTGCAAAAAAATGATACACAAGCATTCATTTATGTTCAAAAAAAGTTAATAAAGACTTTTAAAGAAAAATCGCAACAATTTACTGGTTTATCAATCTTAATGTTTTATTATCAAGAAGCTTTACAACAAGCTTTAATAGCAGAAAATCTTAGAAAAGTAACACGTATTAATCAGACGATTGAGCGTATTTTATTAGCGGAACAGAAATTAAGAAGCAATGTCAGCTTCCAAGCAGTAGCGGAACAGTTTGTTTTACAAACAATTACTGGCTGAGACAGCAGGAAAAATGAGGGTCAAGGGGGATGGAAATGGTCGAAGTAGTAGGTGTCCGTTATAAAGAAGCAGGTCCTATCTATTATTTTAAACCTGGTCAATTAACGTATGAATACAACGAGAAAGTAATCGTTGAAACTCAAAAAAACTTACATATTGCAACTGTCGCCATTCCTAAAGCAGAACTTGATCCGGAAGAATTGCCTGAGCAAATCAGTTCAATTTTGCATAAAGCGACACAAGCAGAACTCGAAAAAGAACAAAAAAATAAAGAAGATGCAGAACAAGCCAAGCTGATTGCGAAAGAAAAAGTCAAAAAACATGGGTTAGAAATGAAGATCATTCATGTAGAATATACGTTAGATCGTAGTAAACTCATTTTTTCATTCACAGCAGATGGACGAATTGATTTTCGGGAATTAGTCAAAGACTTAGCTGCCGTGTTTCGTACTAGGATTGAACTTCAACAAATCGGAGTACGAGATGAAGCAAAATTGCTAGGTGGAATTGGCCCATGTGGACGGCCTTTATGCTGTGCTTCATTTTTAGGAGATTTTGTCCCAGTTTCAATCAAAATGGCAAAAAATCAAAATTTGTCCTTAAACCCGACTAAGATATCTGGGTTGTGTGGACGTTTGATGTGTTGCTTGCAATATGAAAATGAAGAATATGAATTAGCAAAAAAAGCACTTCCAGATTTTGGAACAGTGGTTAACACTCCTGATGGTAAAGGGAAAGTTGTCGGCTTGAACTTACTTAATCGACTAGTAAATGTTCGATTAACAGGTCGGGAAAATCCAATCGAATATGAATGGGATGAATTGAAAAACTTCATCCAGGTAGGTGAGATAAATGGATAAGAGATCATTATATGATGGCTTGAACCAATTAGAATCAGAGCTAAGAAATACATTAACTGAATTGGTGGAAATGAAGCAAGCATTACATGAGATCGTTGAAAAAAATACAACGTTGGAAATGGAAAATCAACGTTTAAGAGAGCATTTACGGGAATTAAATCAAGTACAAACACCAGCAGATAATGTGAAACAAGAACTTTCAAAATCTCGTATGAACTTAGAAAAGATTTATGAAGAAGGCTTTCATGTTTGTTATGATCTCTATGGCTCAAGACGTGAGAATGACGAACCTTGTGCCTTTTGTTTAGAAGTCATCTATCGAGAAAGCGGACGGTAAACAAAGAGATTTGAAACAAGCCTGATATTGCTTATCTTTAGCGATTAATAAACGGCACTCACAGTATCACTTCTACGGAATTAAGTCCGAAAATAAAAAATAAGAAATGCTATTTTTCAATGTTTCGCCCTTAATTCTTAAAGGAGGCCGTGTTGTTCACGACCTCTTATATGGCGTTCAAAGCATTGCTTCTGCGGAGTTAAGCTCAAAAAATTAAAAATATGAAAAGCTATTTTCAATTTTTCGTTCTTAATTCTTGAAGCAGCCCATGCTTTTCACGACCTTTACACGGCGTTCAAGAAGCAACTCCTCAGCAATAAGCGATGATTTTCTAAAATATGGGAAGCTATTTTAAAAAATCCTCTCTTATTTGCTCGGAGTTAACCGCTTCTTTCACGACCTCTTACACGGCGTTCAAAGAGCTGACCTTTGATAATAGTTCAAAAAACTGCAAAATATGAGAAGCTATTTTTCAGTTTTCTTCACTATTTCTCAGGTCAAACCGCTCTTTTCACGACCTCTTACACAGGAGAATAAATCATGCTTAATCAAAAAAGTTTTAAAGGACATCATGAAACTGGCTCGCTTTATTTAGTACCGACTCCGATTGGCAATTTAGAAGATATGACTTATCGTAGTGTACGGATATTACAAGAAGTAGACTTGATTGCCAGTGAGGATACACGAAATACCCAAAAATTACTGAATCATTTTGAGATTCAGACACCGCAAAAAAGTTTACATGAACACAACTATAAGGAACGAATTCCGCAATTGATCGCTGAGTTGATGTCTGGTCGCTCGATTGCACAGGTAAGTGATGCTGGGATGCCTTCTATTAGCGATCCAGGACATGAGCTGGTACTTGCTTGCATCCAAGCGGGGATTCCAGTAGTCGCTATTCCAGGACCAACTGCTGGGATGACTGCGTTGATTGCTTCAGGCTTGTTACCTCAGCCATTTTTATTTTATGGTTTTTTAGGAAGAAAGAAAAAAGAACAACAAACAACGTTAGAAACATTGAAAGAATACACAGCTACATTGATTTTTTACGAATCTCCTTATCGGATCAGTGCAACTTTAACGAATATGTTGACTGTTTTTGGTAACCGTCAAGTTGTTTTGTGTCGAGAATTAACAAAAATCCATGAAGAATATTTACGTGGAAGTATTGAAGAGTTATTAGACTACATTGAAGAACACCCTGTAAAGGGAGAATGCTGTTTATTGGTTGAAGGAAATACTGGAAGTGAAGAGCCACAAACACAAATTGAAGGATCATTGAAAGAACAAGTCGAACAGTTGATTGCTCTTGGGGAAAAAACAAATGCAGCTATTAAAGCTGTTGCTGTAAAAAACGGACTCAAAAAGCAAGAAGTATATCGACAATTTCACGACTTGGACTAGTTGTATCGAAAAAGATATTTTTTGAAGGAAAGTTATGTCCGAATTGCATAGGAAAGAACGTTTCTTTCTTGATAATGACCATTTGCTATCAATCAAAAATTGAACTGATTTGAGACTTTTTCTAACGATTATCGAGGTGATCAATGTGAAAACATATGTAGGTTTACTTGATAAGATCAGAGTTATAAAGACGCAACCATTGCTTGTTCGGTTTACATTGGAAACCATTCATCAGCCACTTAATTGTATTGTTGCAAATGTCGAGATTGCGGATAAGTTGATGATGATGGAAGAAAGAAAATATAACATTGCTGTTACAGGACACTTGAATCGACGTAATCAGCTAGTTGTTGAGAGTTTGCAAGTGAGAAACCCAGATCAATATACACGAAATCTCAAAATCTAGAGCGAGTGCGAGAAGTACTATGAAATTAGTGCGGTGCAATGTTACCCGCAGATTTCAAATAATAAAACACCATGGAGATTGAATGAAGTTCAACCTCTATGGTGTTTTTTACGTAATGTCAACTACATGGCTAAATAAACCATAGTGAAAAAAATACTAGAACGAATTTCCAAAATTTCGCCATAGTAAGATGAAGGTAACTTAAGCAAACCTAAGAAGTATTTTATCCTATCTAAAGGTTAGCGCGCATTAATTGTCTTCATATAGCTATAGTATAGGTTAAGACGACGATTACTGAAACAATTCTTCATAGCTGATCGTTTCATCAGAGTTATTTAACTGATCCAGCAGCGTTTCTAGTTTCGCAAAATTGATAAAGCGTGCTTGTCGTTCGACTTCTTTATTTTTATGGTAGATCAAAATAACAGGAGCAGTCAATATTTGAAAGGCGCTAGCTACTTCAGATGTTTCCACAGCATCTAAATGAAAACTAGGAAAATCATACTGATCCAATAATTTCTTCAAACGAGGAAGAACAGCATGACATACGCTGCAATTTGGCATAGATAAGTAAAGAACTACCGTTTCATCTTGTGCTAATGACTGATGTACTTCTGATAGATTCGTGGTTTTTTTCATATAAAAAACGTCCTTCCTAATCAAAACAACCTTTCACAATAAATGTTGTGAAAGATTTCGTGAACCAATTTAATCACAATAAGAAAAAAAGTCAACTAACTTGTCTTATTTTTATCAAATAAAAGATAAGAGTTAGGTAAGAAATAGAAGTAACCTTGTTTTTTTTTAGCGAAAAGCGTATATTATTCTGGCAAATGATGTTTATAGTAAGGAGCGAAAAAATGTTTTCTTTTATACCAAATTCGGTATTGCAGATGAGTACGATTTTTCTATCAATCGTTATTGAAGCTTTACCATTTGTTCTATTAGGCTGTCTCATCTCTGGGGCACTACAAGTCTTTTTAACACCTGAGCGAGTCAAACGCTGGTTACCAGATAATCGCTTTTTATCCATTTTGACTGGTTCTGTTTTAGGATTTTTCTTTCCATCCTGTGAATGTGGGATCGTACCGATCGTTCATCAGTTTGTCAAAAAAGGAGTTCCTGTGCATACCGCTTTTGCATTTATGTTAACAGCACCTATTATCAATCCAATCGTCATTTTTTCTACTTTTATTGCATTTGGGAACTCTTGGAAAATGGCCGGTTGGCGAATGGTTGGAAGCTTTGTGGTAGCGTTGATCATTGGTATCTGGCTCGCTTATTTTCAAAAAGAAAGTGTATTGAAAACGAAGATCCAACAAACAATCGATCATAACCATCATCATGACCACACCCATGGTACCAATAAACACGAGGAGGTCAAAATTGGGAGAATCAAGCAACTTAGTCAGCAAACAGGTCATGTCCTCACACATTCGATCGATGAATTTTTTGATACGGGTCGTTATCTGATTGTCGGTGGTCTGATTGCCGCTAGTATGCAAACTTACTTGCCAACTCGTGTCATGTTGACACTGGGCTCAACCAAACTACTAGCAATTATTATCATGCTTCTTCTAGCTTTTACGATGTCCCTATGCTCGGAAGCAGATGCGTTCATCGGGTCATCCTTACTCAGCCTTTTTGGTACAGCTCCTGTGGTGGCATTCTTAGTATTTGGACCAATGGTGGATATCAAAAACCTTTTGATGATGAAACGCTATTTTAATGGTCGCTTTATTTTGATGCTCATTGGTTTGATAGCCGTTAGTGTGATTGGTTTTACATTATTTATCTAGGAGGAGCAGTATGATACGATTTTTGATATTATCTGGTTATTTTGAGCTAATGATGTATTTACAAGTATCTGGGAAATTAGATCAGTACATCAATGTTCATTATCGTTATTTGGCTATTTTATCGATGATTTTATCTGCTTTACTTGCATTGGTCCAATTGTATATTTGGGTCAAGAGTGATTCAGTAAAAGGGAAAAAACAGGTAGATGAAGAAGTACACCATCACCACGATCATGATCACGATCACGGGTTAACCAAACCCTCACAACGAGTGATCGCTTATGTTCTGTTGGCTTTACCTGTTATTGTCGGTACTTTATTTCCAACAGTCAGTTTAGATACGACGATTGTGGAAGCAAAAGGATTCAATTTTCCAATAAGTAAGGAGTCGGTTGGAGACCCTGAAATGCAGACACAATATTTAAAGCCTGATACGAGCATTTATTTTAACAAGTCTGACTATTTGGATCAGATGAAAAAATTAAAAGAAAAATATGATGACAAACAGCTTATTAAGATCACTGATGAGAATTACTTGGAAGTCATGGAATTGATTTATAATTACCCAAGTGAATTTATTGGGAAAAAAATCTCTTATGAAGGCTTTGTGTATAAAACGCCAGATGGGGAAAAAGAAGATAATTTCTTATTCCGTTTTGGAATCATCCATTGCGTTGCTGACTCAGGTGTATTCGGTCTATTGACACATATGCCGGAAGGAACGAATGTCAAAAACGATGAGTGGTATAAAGTAGAAGGCACCATCCAATCTGACTACTATGAACCCTTCAAACGGGACATTCCAGTTGTAGAGGTCAATACTCTAACCAAAATCGAGGCGCCCAAAAATCAATATGTGTATCGGTCATTTTAAAGCAAAGACTAAAATTATTAGTGACAAAAATAACTGATGTGACAATAAAAAACCAAAGTACTTGAAAATAGCTTGTAGCTTGCCTATTTTCTAGATACTTTGTTTTTTTATTCATGGCACGATTATTTTCGCCGTTACTTTTTCATTTATGAACGTTTTTAGATGTTCTTTTTTTTCGTTTCAAAAAAATGGCTTCTCGTTTTAATTTGAAGTTTCGGATATTGTGGTTGAAGACTTCTGATAAAACGAGTCCTAAAGCAATAGCACCAGCAATCATGATCGCTTGAACTGTATAACTTGCAGCTGCCTGATACGAGCCAGTTACTAGATTTCTCACTGCTTGATAAGCCAGACCTCCAGGAACTAGTGGTACCATGCCAGGGATATTAAAGATGGTTACAGGCATTTTTAATCGTTTAGAAAAAAGATCACTGATAAATGCAACACCTAAAGAACCCAGTAACGAACCAAAAGCCGGCGTACCACCTAAGTCCACACATACCCAATAGATCATCCAGCCAAAGGCACCAGAGAGCCCGCAACAAATCAAGGCACGTCTAGGAACGTTGGTGATGATCGCAAAAGCCGCTGTGGCTAAAAAGCTAAAAGAAAATTGAATAAATAGATTCCACATCATCATGTTCCTTTCTCAATAAAAAAGTTGGAAGATAAAGGCAATCGCAAATCCGATCATTGTGGCAGTCATCATGGCCTCTGTACCACGAGAAACTCCAGAAACATAGTGTCCAGCTAGTAAATCCCGAATAGCATTTGTAATCTGTACTCCAGGAACAAGGGGCATGACACAACCGATGATGATCAAATCCTGATTGGCACCTAATCCGACACGAACGCTGAGAATAGCTGTAAGACCAATTAACAAGGAAGATAAGAACTCTGACAAAAATTTGATCCGAAAAAATTTTAAACTATATAAGTAAATCGCATAGCCGATACCGCCGATCATCAAAGTGATTGGTAGATCACTCATTTCTCCACCAAATAATACCATGATCGTTCCGCTAATCACCGCAGCACTTAAAATTTGAAGCCATACTGGGAAAAATGACCGATCTTTTTCAATGGCTTGTAAGGCAATGTAGAGATCATTCAAAGTTAACTCACCAGCAACATATTTTCTAGAAAGATTATTGACATTGACAACTTTTTCCAGATTAATGGAGCGATTGGTGATTTGTTCCATTCTAATGGTTGACGTACGGTCAAGACCAATAAACAAACCCGTTTGAGTAACATAGCTGACCAGGCGATAATTGCCAGAAGCAAGAGCGATTCGGCTCATTGTGTCTTCTACTCGGTACATCTCAGCATTGCTTTCCATCATGATTTTGCCAGCTAATAAACAAGTATCAAGTAATAAATCCAACTCTTTTTCTGTCATAATATTTTCTCCAATAGTTCATTTGTTGCTTTTATTTTACTACAAATGACTAAATAAAAGAGAAATAAATAAATACTTGAGTATGAAATGAAAGAGGCGTATACTGATTTTTGTAAGATGCGGGTGTAGTTTAGTGGTAAAATCCCAGCTTCCCAAGCTGATGTCGCGGGTTCGATTCCCGTCACCCGCTTAAACGAACGATAAGAATGAAGAGAAACAGTATTGATCACATTTTGTTTGATCAATACTGTTTTTTGTTTTTGAGTCACAAGGTATTTTTTGCTTGATTAAGTGAAAACATACTGTTTTAAGATCAATGATTTTTTATGACGTATTCTTTTTAAGAAGAGATCAATTTTTACTTAGTATAGAGAATTAAAGGTAGAAATAAATGGAATAAAATAAGTTTAAATATTTTAAAAAAGGGGAACGTATGTTAAAGTTTAGAATAGTTGTTTAGAAAAGGAGTAAAGAAATGCAGAAAAAATCAACAAAAGCCATTATGGGTGTGGTTGTTGCTGTTTTAGCAGGGGCACTAGGACTATCAACACAAAAAAATTCAGATATCGTTCAACAAATTACTGGGTTATTTGACTCAACCCCACAAGCGTCAAAAGTAGCAGACGTACCAGAATATGATGGGAAGCATCAAGAAATTGAGATCAATCAGAATCGTCCGGATTTCACTGAAGAAGATTTGAGCTTAGCTAAAGGAACATGGCAAAGCTATTCAAATATTGATCGATTGAACCGTGTAGGTGCGGCCAATGCGTTATTGGGAAAAGACCTTTTTCCAAAAGAAAAACGCGAGCCGTTGTATATTGATCCAACTGGTTGGAAACAAAAAAAATTAAGCGATGGCCAATGGCTTTATAATCGTAGCCATTTGATTGGTTATCAATTGACTGGACAAAACAACAACATCAAAAATTTGATGACAGGTACTCGTTCATTAAATGCGCCGTATATGCTAGTCCATGAAAATGATATTGCCGCTTATATCAAAGAAACCAATCATCACGTTCGTTATCGTGTCACTCCACATTTTAAGGGGAATGAATTAGTTGCCAGAGGAGTGCAATTAGAAGCAGAAAGTATTGAAGATAAAAAAATAAAATTTAATGTGTTTATTTATAACGTTCAAGAGGGTTATGAAATCAACTATGATACCGGACAGGCGAGAAAAAAATAGCTAATGACATTTGATAGTATACGAAAAAAGTATGAACTTTTTGAAGAATTATCGAAAAAGCTTATATTTATTTAAATATAGCGTATACTTTGGTTAAGATACGATCAAGTAACTGAACATTTGATCACAAATATGTTAAAGTAATGAGAAGTCTGTTTATTAATTTAACCGGAAGTTTTTTAAGATTTATTTGTAGTTTTAAGGTAATTCGAGTAAAATAAAAGTGTAGAAGGTAAATGAATACCTTGCGGGAAAGAGGTGTAGAATCATGGGTTTTACAGATGAAACCGTACGTTTTGGTTTTGACGATAGTCGTAAAAAAGAAGTAAGTGAGACATTAGCGATCGTTTATCGGGCTTTAGAAGAAAAAGGCTACAATCCAATTAATCAGATTGTTGGCTACTTGCTTTCTGGAGACCCGGCCTACATTCCTCGTTATCGTGATGCAAGAAACTTGATACGTCGTCACGAACGCGATGAAATCATGGAAGTAATTGTTAAAGATTATCTAACAAACCATGGGGTAAGTATATGAGAGTAATGGGCTTAGATGTGGGCTCAAAAACAGTTGGTATTGCTGTTAGCGATCCATTTGGTTGGACCGCTCAAGGAGTAGAGATCATTCGTATTGATGAAGAGGCGGAAGAGTTTGGCTTTGACCGTTTGAAAGAACTAGTCGATCAATACGAAGTAGACCGATTTGTCGTAGGCTTACCTAAAAATATGAATAATACAATTGGACCAAGAGCAGAAAGCTCAATGGCTTATGGAGAAAAAATTAAAGAATTATTCTCGTTACCAGTTGAATATCAAGATGAACGACTAACCACAGTTCAAGCTGAACGAATGTTAGTTGAGCAAGCCAATACATCAAGAGCTAAAAGAAAAAAAGTGATTGATAAATTAGCTGCTGTCATGATTTTACAAAATTATTTAGACGGTTCAGGAAAAAAATTATTTTAATTTCAATGAAAAGAGGGAGACTTATGACAGAACATAACCACACACATGACCACGATCACGAAGGGCACGAGCATATCACCTTAGTAGATGATCAAGGAAACGAAACATTATATGAAATCTTATTAACAGTTGATGGACAAGAAGAATTTGGCCGTAACTACGTATTGCTTTATCCAGCTGGTGTACCAGAAGATGAAGATGTTGAGTTACAAGCCTATGCTTATGTCGAAAATGAAGACGGCACAGAAGGCGAACTAGAACAAATCGAAACTGATGCAGAATGGGACATGATTGAAGAAGTATTCAACACGTTCATGGCTGAAGAAGAAGAATAGTCTTAAAACGACGGCTGAACCCTTGATGGATAAGGGTTCAGCTTTTTTGTGTTTTGTTTTGACCAAGATTGTTTTTGGAAAATTATGGGAATTTATTAAGGAAAATTATCTTGCTATGTTAGTAATAGGGGCGGTATTTGGTCTTGCTATATTATCAGGGGTCACTCTAGCTACAATAGTTAGTGTACTAGCTACAGCATTTGGGTACATCTTAGAAGTGATGAGTATTTAAGAAATAAGATGAAAATCTTTACAATAGTAACTTGATGTTATTACTGTAAAGATTTTCTTTAATAGCTGTAAAAGATGCCGTTATTAATTGGACTTAATAAACAAAAAAGAAAAAATTATTATAGATTAATGTTTACATAGTTAATATTTGTTATAATTTTTTTTTTATAAGAATATTGAGGTGAACAAATGGCATTCATTAAATTAATTTTTTCTATTTTTTCTCTGGCTATGTTAATTACTATGATTGTTAGTTTTATTATGATAATGAAATTTACTATAGTACAGCATAGATTGAACTTTAGGAAAAAACAATATATAAAGAAGAGTTTTCCAAAACTCACAAAGAAAGATCTCAAATATCGTCAAATAAAAATATTTAACTACCAACAGCTATACCTTAATAGTGGTTTTAAACATAACCTTCAAATGACTGCTCTAATCGGTTCATTTATAGGGATGATAGCGATGTTTATAATTGCATTATTTACAAAAGATGTAAATCTATCGTTTGTGTTATTGTCTCTTACTTTCTGTTTGATTTCTATTTTTATATTGACACAACCTAGTTTGAAAGAACGAAATAGTTTTTGGAATGATTATTTAGAAAAACATCCAGATAATCCATTGAACGTTTGTTCATTCCCTTTAGACTTAGATGAAAAAGCGTATGAGAATGAAAGAAAATTAGGTCTTTATAGTCTTATTTTTGCTGTCTCTCTTTTTGTTGTTTCTTTTATAGGAAATTAGGAAGTACTTGTTTTTATAAAAGTTTAAAAGCTTCTGTTTTTTTATGAGGGCAGAAGTTTTTTATTTTTATCCTTTATAGATAATCTACATTAGGTATAGAAAGAGTAAGTTGTGCTACATATATAGTATTAATTACATATTCATAGGGAAAATACTATTGGAAAATATTAAAACAAAAAAGGTGTTTATTTCGTATAGTTGGTCAAATGAAGAACACAAGGAAATGGTAATACGATTAGCTGAAGAGTTAGTGAATCTTGGTTCCTTGTCAGATATTATTGAGGGAGAGCCTATAAAAAATGTTGGTGAACTTCACCAACATCAAAACGTATAAAGCCATTCTATATAGAGCATTTCTTAACTGAAAAACTGTTTTATTTCTAGTGATATTTTGGAGTGACAGCTTTCAATATTTAGTCAGTTGGCAAACATAGTAATCAAATGTACTTTTCTTTTCAAAGCCCATGTTTACATATAAATCATATGCAATTTGATTGGTTGCGTCGACTTCTAAATAAATTTCTTTTTCTTCTTTGATTAATAATTCTTGGATCAAACGGTTCAAGCAAAGTTTACCTAACCCTTGACCACGAAAAGCCGGTGCTACGACTAAGCCGTAGATACCATAGGAAGATAGATCCTCTTCGATTCGGGCACAAGCAATCAGTTGATTTTCTTTATGAAAAACAACTGTTTTCTCTAAATCTTCAGATGACAATGGAGGAACCGTTGCCCCAATTTCTCCTAATTGGAGTTGGGCAATTAGGGAAGATTCCTTTAGAGTAGCTTTTTGTGGTCGATAAGGAGAATCTAGCTGTTTAAATTTGTTTGGCTGAAGAATCAACCGATACTCAGTAAACTGTTTGTTCAATTCTTTTTTCGACTCAAAGTAATTTTTCAAAAAAAGGTCACGTGGATCAGTGATGTAAAGAATCGTTGTTCGACCGATGGTTTGAGCGAATCGCATTATTTCATCAAGTAGTTGTTGTAAACAAGCCAAATTTTCATGCACGATCATTGTCACTTCTAGTTCGCTCTCATCATAAAAACTTAAAAAAGCATAGGCAATAAGTGTCTCTTCTTTAAAACAAAGGACATGGCGGATCTGGTCGTTCGTTTGTTCAGCAAAATCAGGAGCTAGTTTAAACTGGCAGTGACGCTGCTGTTCGATCTGTTCTTTCAATTCACGGATCGTTTGCTTGGTATCAGGTTGTAGCTGTCTTGTGATAGATGCTTTCATTTGTTTTCCCCAATCAAAAGATTTTTCTCATCTTATCTTATTTTTTTAACCAACACAATAAGAAAGTGAATCGCGGTAGTTGGTCGTTCCTTCATTTGGTCATGAAGCCAGAAAGCGAGTCATTGTATTCAACGAGAGTGTCATACAAATGCAATGCTCATAAAAATATAGTTTATAAGGAAAAGTGACATATAAATAAAATTTATGGTAGGTATTAGTTTTGACTATATTCTTTTCTCACGCCTATACTTCCCTTGTTACTAAAACCTAGGAGGAATTAGCTATGTTGACAGGATTAAACTTATTAAATAATCCATTTTTAAATAAAGGAACAGCTTTTACGAAAGAAGAACGTGCGAAATATGGGATTACAGGTATGTTGCCAAGCACAGTCCAAACGTTAGAGGAACAATCGATTCAAGCATACGGACAATATTTGAGTAAACAAAGTGATCTTGAAAAACGAATCTTCTTAATGAATTTATTCAATACAAACCGGACACTTTTCTATAAATTAATGGGACAACATTTAGTTGAGTTTATGCCAGTTGTTTATGATCCAGTCGTTGCGGATTCAATCGAACAATACAATGAAATTTTCTTAAAACCGCAAGATGCTGCGTTTCTTTCAATTGATGAACCAGAAAATATCAAAGCAAGTTTACAAAATGCTGCGGACGGTCGAGACATTCGCTTGATCGTGGTGACTGATGCAGAAGGAATCTTAGGTATGGGTGACTGGGGAGTCAATGGTGTAGATATTGCGATCGGTAAATTGATGGTTTATACAGCAGCTGCTGGAATCAACCCTGCCCAAGTATTACCTGTATCAATCGATGCAGGAACAAATAATGAAGAATTACTAAATAATCCATTGTATTTAGGAAATCGCCATCGTCGTGTGACAGGACAAAAATATTATGAATTTATCGATCAATTCGTTGATGCAGCAACGGATCTTTTCCCAGAACTATTACTGCATTGGGAAGATTTTGGACGAGGAAATGCTGCAACGATCTTAGAAAAATATGAAGATAAAATCACTACTTTCAATGATGATATCCAAGGAACAGGGATTGTTGTTCTTGCTGGTGTACTAGGTGGACTGAATATTTCTGGAGAATCATTGAAAGACCAAACTATTTTGACTTTTGGAGCCGGTACTGCGGGCGTAGGTATTGCCAATATTCTATTAGACGAAATGATTCGTCAAGGTGTATCAGAAGAAGAAGCTCGAAAACACTTTTATCAAGTAGACAAACAAGGGTTATTATTTGAAGATACAGAAGGTTTGACTCCAGGACAAATTCCTTTTGCTCGAAAACGATCTGAATTTACTAATTCTGCTGAACTAACAACTTTAGAAGCGGTCGTAAAAGAAATTCATCCAACAATCATGATTGGGACATCGACTCAACCAGGTGCGTTTACGGAAGAAATCGTTAAGGAAATGGCAAGCCATACACCACGTCCAATCATCATGCCATTGTCTAATCCAACGAAATTAGCGGAAGCGAAAGCCAAAGATTTAATTGAATGGACTGATGGGAAAGCATTAGTAGGAACTGGGATTCCGGCAGCAGACGTGGAATACCAAGGAGTAACTTATCAAATCGGACAAGCAAACAATGCGTTGATGTATCCAGGGTTAGGACTTGGTTTGATTGCTTCAACGGCTACACGTGTGAATGCTGAGATCATTTCTCAAGCAAGTCGTGCATTAGGTGGAATCGTTGATGTTACAAAACCAGGCGCAGCAATTTTACCTCCAGTTGCGAAGATCACTGAATTTTCTCAAACAATTGCAGAAACAGTAGCGAAATCTGTTGTTTCTCAAAAATTGAATCGTGAAGAAATCACTGATATCAAAGCAGCAGTGGAATCTGCTAAATGGGTACCAGAATACCAAGAGTTAGACAAATAAGCTTGACCAAATTTTTAAAACAAAGTGAATGAAGGATTAGTTGAGCACAATCATACACAGAGTACGTTAATCGGTGAAAGGAAAGCAGCTGATTAGATGCAACGAGGTGAAAAATGGGAATCACCTGATGAAGAAGCTATAAAAATCAGATATTGAACTATTTTTCAACGTACCTCAGCCTTTCACCGTGCTTTTTTATTCAGAAAGGATCTGTATGAATGACACAAAGAGAAGAATCAACTACAAAAGTTGAAGAAAAAACAAAAGAAGGATTTTGGACAACTAAGATTACTGGAGTAAGTCTTCCTATCTATTTGGTTATGGTATTAGTCCTGATCGTTGCAATGGCACTTGGGAAATTACCAACGAATATGATTGGTCCAATCGCTGTTCTAGTGATATTCGGGAATTTATTTCATTTTATTGGTACAAAAATCCCAATCGTTAGAAGTTATCTAGGTGGAGGTTCCGTATTTGCGATCTTTGCCTCAGCTGCAATTGCGACTTTTGGTATATTACCAGAATACGTGGTGAAAGCTACTGAAAATTTTGTAAGTAACATGGGTTTCTTAGATTTTTATATCGCAGCTTTAATCACTGGGAGTATTTTAGGGATGAACCGTAATTTACTAATGAAAGCATCGGTACGTTTCATTCCAGTAGCACTTATTTCAATGATTGTCTCGTTTTTTGCTGTTGGTCTAGTTGGAATGTTAATTGGTAATGGGTTTGGACGTTCCGTACTGTATATCTCTTTACCAGCAATGGCTGGAGGAGTTGGAGCTGGCGCAGTTCCATTATCTACGATTTATGCGAACGTCTTAGGAACGAATGCTTCCTCTATTATTTCTCAATTACTCCCAGCTACAGCAATGACTAATGTCTTAGCCATCATTGGAGCAGCTTTGGTTGCTCGTGCAGGAAAATCAATGCCTAAATTGAATGGTGAAGGCAAACTTATGGCAAAAGGCGATCTTGGTGACGGTAAACCACGGAATGTGAAACCATCGATCCCCCAATTAGGTGTAGGTCTAATGGTGTCATTGACATTCTTTATTTTAGGACAAATCGGCAACTACTTTGTGCCAAAAATCCATGCGTATGCATTCATGATTATCATTGTCGTGATTTGTAAAATTACAAATCTCTTACCTGATTATTATGAGGATGCAGCAATTATGTTCAATAATCTGATCGTTAAGAATTTAACAGCAGCTGTCCTTGCAGGAATAGGGATTGCGCTATTGAATCTAAATGTCTTAGCTTCAGCGTTAACTTGGCAATTCGTTGTTTTATGTTTGACAAGTGTTGTAGCAATCTCGCTCACTTCAGGATTCGTGGGACGTTTGTTCGGTTTGTACCCAGTTGAATCAACCATTACAGCTGGATTGTGTAACAACTCAATGGGTGGTACAGGGAACGTAGCAGTATTATCTGCGGCTAATCGAATGGAACTAATTGCTTTTGCGCAAATGGGAAATCGTTTAGGCGGTGCAATCGTCTTGATCATTTCAGGATTTTTGATGCAACTATTTTCTTAAGAAACGAAGACAATAATTTTTTTCTTACTTTAATCGATAAGAAAAACATAGATCTGGAACAAGGTTTGTTCCAAATCTATGTTTTTTTGTTTACATTCTTCTAATTGAGCAGGAACTACCCATGATGAAAGTCATGAGTGTTCTTGGATAATCCATCAAACCAAAAGCATGAATCGTAAAAGAAACCAGATCAACAAAAAAATTGGGTTTATCTGACAAAAATCTTCAAGTACTTGCGTATCTCTATTATGAAAAGAGAATGACGAACGTGTTGGTCAAATAGATAGAAAACAGGAAGAGGATTTATGAAAAAACAAAAAATGTTGTATCGTTTAATGAAAATTTTAGGGATAGCAATAATCATAATCGGAGGGATTGTGTACATGAAACAAAAGCAGCTTAATGAAGAAATGGTCAATATGATTAAGAGTGACCGAGTAGCGCAACTGATCGAATCTGAGTTAAAACGGTTAGATCCCAAAGCATTAGCAGCTGAAGGAATCGTCCATTCGTATGAAATTGATTACGAAAGTATTGAACCTAATCGTTTAGGAGGAATCAACGTTGAATTGATCATTAATCAAGATAAAGAGTTAACATTAGGATTGGTAGTCAATGAGCGCAGGAACCAATTAGTGAATGATGGATTAGTTCTCTCAGAAAAACTAGATAGGCTGATTGAGAGAGCGGATCAGTCATGAGGATGACTGATGAAGAGAGAATAAGAATGATAAGCCAAAGCTATATGAATCTCGAAGTGAACAAAAAAATTTCAGTGAATCGTCAAACATATGGTTATGTATCAAAGATAATAGATAACAAAAAAAGTGGAGAAAAAAGTTTTATCATTACCGACGGAAATCCAAAAGTGCAAAAGCCAAAAGAAGTGAAACAGATAACTATCCTTTATCAAGGCTCGATAGGGATCAATAAAATACTGGTAAATCCTGGAGATGTATGGCGAGATTGGGGAGTAAACAATCTTCCTACGGCTGTCCAAGTGATCAATTCAGGAGGAGCAACTGCGATGCCGCAATTAAAGTCTGCTGCCCATACATTACAAGAAACCATGCAAATGTATCCCAATGCCAAAGTTTCAGTATATGGCCATTCTTTAGGTTCAATGAATGGACAATATGCTATTTCAGATTTGCCGACTGCTTTTCATGATCGGCTAGAGGGAGTATATCTCTACCAAGGCCCCAACATTTACAGTATTTTAAATCCCAGACAACAAGCAGCGGCAGATAAATTAACGAATGAAGGAAAGATTTTCAATTTTATTGACACAAGAGATTTAGTACCGATCGGGTATTCACTGACAAAAAAACAAGTGGGCACAGTAATTGAAGTGACATCTAAAAAAGTGAAGTTGGGCAAACAGCATATGTTGGGCGGTTATTTATTTGATCAAGATGGGAACCTAGTGACACAGTCTAAAGGGATTATCCAATTAGCAAAACATCAGACAAGCAAAGAGTTGGATCGGCTCGCTGAGATTCATCATCAATTTAGTCACAGCGGTAAAGGAATTTCTTCTTCACAAGAGATTTTTTTAGATGCGATGCAAGCGAGAACGATTACCTTGGGATACAAACAAGCGATTCAATCTGAGATAGACACAGTAGTCAAGTGGCTAAACAAGGAGATTGAACAGGCTAATCTTCTTTGGAGCCAAACGAAACGGGATACGAACCGCTGGGGTGAACATTTGAATGATACCGAAAAAATGACTATTCTGGCAGAAAATCAGGTGACAGAGTACACACTAGTCCGTCAACCAGTGGCTACCTATGAACAACAACTAACCCTATTGCAAAAGGTCCAATATGAATTAGATACGCTGCTGAAACAGATAGTAACCACCGTTGAAGAACAGGTGAGGACAGATAAAACATTGTCCCAATATCTTTCATAAAATGGAGGGGTTATGGAAAAAAAGGTGAAGGACAGTCTCAACCTATGGAAAAACAGTTATATTCAGAAAAAAAACAATTAGAAAATCAACTCGACCAACTAAAGAAAGAAAAAAGTAAATTTGATTATTACTTAGATCAAGTAGCAAACCAATTCCATGATTTTTCGTTTTTTGATGTTTCCCCCCACAGAAAACAGTTCTATCGTTTGTTAAATGATAGCAAAGAAGAGGCAGAAGTGATTTTTCGCAGAGAGAAAAGAATGATCGAATGTCGCATTAAATGTCCATTAGTAGAGAAGTATTCCACTTTAGAGAAAGAATCTAACAACTAATAAAAACGAAACGGGAGAAAAACATGTTTGAAGAATTACAAAAAACATTGGAAAAACAACTCATTCGGCTTATTGTTGCAACACCAAGTCATGCCACATCGCAAAATAGAAAAAACTTGACCAAACAAACACTTCAACAGAAGAAACAAACGTTGAAACAGCTGACTACAAGTTATGCAAGTCATTTAAGTCACGTTTCTAAAGGAACATGGGTCAAGACAGCTATCCAAGTGATCGAAAGAACGGCGAATCAATTCGAAGGGCTTACTTAAGGAAGTAAAAAAGTTGAGCATGAAGTTGTGCTAAACTTTTTTACTACGAATAAATGATCGATTCAATGATGAACCGCAATAACAAGAGAAGACGTTCTAAATCAAAGGAGTGATGGATCTTCTTTTGTTTGCCAGTGATTGAATGATTTTTTGAGTATACCTAAGAATAGAAACTAAAAAATCATAAATAAGCATCGATTTCTTCTTTAATGATCCGTAATCCTTTCTTTAAAATCTCCAAATGATTGGATGATAAGGCGATTCGGATAAAAGGATCAGCTTGTTGTTGACTAGTGAAGCGATTCGAGTGATAGATTCTTATCCCTTTGTTCAAAAAATGTTGTTCTACATCTAAGGGAGAAATATCGGCTCGGATCGGAATATTTCGATAATAAGGATAAGGATTCGAAGGACGAGGTAAATCAAAATACGCATCAAAGCAGTCATTTGCTTCGGCTGTTCGTTTTAATTTTGTTGTTAAGATTTTCTGGATTGTTTCTGGTGAGTGCAAGATTTGAGTGATGATTTCTGCATCTAGACCAGATGTTTTGACGTTTATATTAAAGATTGCTCGTTCAATTCGTTCTCTTAAACGTTCTGGTAATACAAGATAGGCTACACGAAGACCTGAGCAAATGAATTTGGTCATTCCTGACAAGTAAATGGTTTGGTCAGGTAGCAGCTGTTGAAACGGTGGCAAAACTTGTTGTTGAAAATGGGTCGTTAAAAAAGAATGAATATCGTCTTCAATAACTAATAACTTTTCTTTGGAAATAATAGCTTTCAATTCATTACGCCGTTGGAGAGACAGTTGAAAACCGATGGGGTTATTACAAGAAGGCATCAGATAAATCCCTTTTATTTTCTTTTTATGACACTCTTGTAGCAATAATTCAGGTTTCATTCCTTCTTGGTCGAAATCGATCGGAACTACTTCTAAGTGATACAAATGCGCTAACTCAATAAAATTGGAATAGGTATATCGATCAATAGCGATTCGATCTCCAGGAGAAAAAAAGGCGGCAAGTGTCACAGCAAGACCATTTTGAACACCAGAAACGATTGCGGTATGATGAATCGTTGTTTGAACCCCTTGAGTCTGTAACCACTCGACTGCCGTCTTTAATTGAAAATTGGTTCCCATAGGGTCACGATAATTCAATAAACCCACGATATTGGGGTTGAGACTGACTGAATGGATAAAAGGCAGGACAAGATGGTTGCAGTCTTCAAAAGAACTAACTAATCCAAAATCAATCACATGCTCAGCTACTTGATTAGTTGAAATCGTGATTGAAGTAAAAGCATTAGGGGAAACGAATGTACCACTTCCAATATTGGTGTACAAGAGACCTTTCTCAATACCATATTTATAGGCCTGACCGACAGTTGTAAAATTGATATCTAAATAGTCGGCTAATTCTCTCTGAGAAGGAAGTTGGGTATTTTTTTGTAACTTACTTGTAAGAATATCTTCTTCTAGCTGTTGGATCAGAGATTTATAGATGGGGCGTGTTAATTTTGTTTTATCAGGTCGCCAAGTGATCGGATAATCTTCATAAGAATTTATGGGCATTTTATTCACCTCTAAAATTGTATTCCATACAATTATACTATTGAATGTATATAATTCAATGATAATATATGGACGTGAGGGGGAGATTTTTATGAGAAAAATCGATTTTGAAGAAGCAGTATCACGATTAGATTTTCAAGAGGCAATTGAAGTAATGCGTCAGTGTTTTAGCGATTATGGCGAAGGAAAAATTAGTCAAAATACACGTATGGTAGAGATTTTGCCAGATGGTAAAAACAAAAATGTTTTTGCGATGATGCCTGCTTATCTTGGTAAAGATCGTTATTTTGGTGCAAAAATCATTACTGCATTTCCTGATAATCATTTACAAGGACTATCTTCACATTTGGGGGAAATTCTATTATTTGATTCTAAAAACGGTGTACCTGTAGCGCTAATCAACGCGAATGCAGTCACTTGGATTCGTACCGCTGCAGTTTCCGCTTTAGCCACTGATATATTGGCGAAAAAAGAAGCTGCATCATTAGCTTTAATCGGGGCTGGACAACAAGCAAGCTCGCATTTGAATGCGATCTGTGCTATACGTTCAATCAATAAAGTATCTGTCTATGACTTGAGTAAAGAAAGAAGTCAACAATTTATTGAGGAAATGCAAACAGCATACCCGAAAATTGAATTTTCAAGTGGAGAAACACTCGCAGAAACAGTGGAACAAGCTGAGATCATTTGTACGCTAACACCTAGTAAAGAGGCGTTTTTGAAAAAAGAATGGCTTACTCCTGGTACGCATATCAATGCTATTGGTACGTTTACACCAGATACACGTGAAATCACTAGTGAGTTGATGAAAAGCAGTGCCATCTATGTCGATGATTATGAAGCTGCAATGAAAGAAAGTGGAGATCTACTGATTCCGATTGCTGAAGGAGAATTATCAGAATCAGCGATCTCAGGCTCGTTAAGTGAATTGGTTTCAGGAAAAAGATTATTAAAAGACCAACAAGAAACAATCACGATTTTTGATGCCGTTGGCTTAGCGATTGAAGATCTATGTTGTGCAGAATATATTTATCAAAAAGTTAAGGAGTCTGAATAAAATGAAGTTAAGTTATTATGTTGTTGATGCATTCACACAAGAAGTGTTTAAAGGGAATCCAGCAGCAGTCTACGTTTTAGAGAAGTGGTTACCAGATACGGTGATGCAAAAAATTGCTATTGAGAATAACTTATCTGAAACAGCATTTACTGTCAAAAAGGAGGAACACTATGAGTTACGTTGGTTTACTCCGGATCGTGAAATCGACTTATGTGGACATGCTACTTTAGCAACAGCGTTTGTTTTGTTCAATTATTATGGGGTAGAGGAAGAAACAATCAAATTTACTAGTCAAAGTGGCGAACTTCTTGTGACAAAACAACAAGAAACTTACTATATGGATTTTCCAAGTATCATGCCTAAAAAAGTAGCAATTTTACCTGAATACGAAAAAGCGATCGGTGCAAAAATCAAAGCTGCTTATTTAGCGCGAGATTTATTTTTTGAACTGACAGATGAAGAAACCGTAAAACAGTTGCAACCAAACTTTTCAGCTATTAAAAATTTTGATTTGGGCGTTGGCGTGATCGTAACCGCACGTGGTCAGAAGGAAGATTTTGTTTCTCGTACATTTTTCCCGAAATTAACGATCAATGAAGATCCCGTTTGCGGTTCTGCTCATTCCAATCTTATTCCTTATTGGGCAAATAAATTAAGTAAGAAAAAAATGATTGCCCATCAGCTTTCACCAAGAGGTGGCTACCTTGATTGTGAGTTACGAGGGGAGAGGATCATGATTGGTGGAGAAGCAGTGCTATTCGCTCAAGGAGAAGCTTATATTCCAGAAAAATAAGCATCGCAAATGAAGCAGGAGTTCCCTCTGACAATCTATACCTTTTTCTTCTAGGGCATTTTCCAGAGGATAGAAGTAAGCCTGTTTTTAGAGATACTAGAAGAGGCTGAGGCAGGTTTTGGCTTAGTCTCTTCTTTTCAACCATAATATTGAAGCTTTCCTAGAAAATCTCTCTATTATTTTACTACTACTTTTCTGCTAGAGTTCAAACAGATTATTTGCCTGTATCATTTTTGAGAGGTACGATAATAATGCAAACGCTATCATAAAATTCATGGTTCTTAATTCGAGAGAAAGAAGGCTTTATTATGGAAAAAGTTTATCAAGCTGGTACACATGAAGGGATGATTGATTTCATCAATATGGAAGATCTGGAATTAGCAGCTACTCAAGTAATCCCTAGTGGTGGATATGGCTATATCAGTAGTGGTGCAGGGGATTTGTTTACTTATCGAGAAAATCAAAAAGCCTTTAATCATCAATTGGTTATCCCTCATGTTTTGAAAGATGTGGAATTACCTGATACAACGACCTATTTTTCTGATGAAACATTAGCCGCACCAATCATTATGGCACCAGTAGCAGCGCATGGATTAGCCCATGAACAAGCTGAAAAAGCTTCGGCTAAAGGAGTATCAGAATTTGGAACGATCTATACAGCTAGTTCTTACGCTTCTTGTACCTTGGAAGAAATTAGAGCAGCTGGTGGTCCTGAAGCTCCTCAATGGTTTCAGTTTTATATGAGTAAGGACGATGGGATCAACTTGGATATCTTGGAAATGGCAAAAAGAAACGGAGCAAAGGCGGTTGTTTTAACAGCTGATGCAACAGTTGGCGGAAATCGTGAAACAGATCGGCGAAATGGTTTTACTTTTCCGTTGCCCATGCCAATCGTTCAAGCTTACCAATCGGGAGTCGGTCAAACGATGGATGCAGTCTATAAATCGTCTAAACAAAAATTAAGTCCAAAAGATATCGAATTTATTACGACCCATTCAGAGTTGCCAGTTTATGTCAAAGGGGTACAATCAGAAGATGATGTGTATCGTTCTCTTGATGCTGGTGCACAAGGGATTTGGGTCTCCAATCATGGTGGTAGACAGTTAGATGGTGGTCCAGCTTCTTTTGATTCATTACGCTATGTAGCTGAAGCTGTGGATAAACGTGTACCGATCGTATTTGATAGCGGTGTTAGACGAGGGCAACATGTCTTTAAAGCGATTGCTTCAGGAGCTGATTTAGTCGCCATTGGTAGACCAGCCATTTATGGACTTTCTTTAGGAGGAAGTACAGGAATCAAACAAGTATTTGATTTTTTCAAAACAGAACTTGAAATGGTCATGCAATTAGCTGGAACTCAAACTGTTGAAGACATCAAAAACGCAAAATTGAGAGAAAATCGTTTCATGTGTTAAGACAAAAAATCGGTTTATCAATAGGGATTAAGTAGCAAAACAGCAGGAACAGATAGTGATTTTGGATAGCATTTTTGAATGACTGTGCTTGTTTTAGGAAAGAATATTTCAACAAGATATTAACCAGTTTTATAGCGATAATCAAACGGTAAGGCAAACTTATTTAGCCTTACCGTTTTTTTGTGAGCAGATTATTCCTCTAAAAATTTATCAAGTGATAAACTTGTATTATTGTTTGATAAACTTTTAAAGGAGGAGTTAGATGTTTTTAGCATTAAATGAAATCATACATTCAAAATTACGCTATGCGTTGGTTGCTGGGGTGATGTTTTTAATTGCATATTTGGTCTTTTTTTTAACCGGTTTAGCGTATGGACTGGCACAAGATAACCGAACGGCTGTCGATAAGTGGGAGGCAGACTATATTGTACTGTCAAAAGATGCCAATACGAACCTAGGGATGTCAATGATCACGAAAAAGACAGCGCAAGAAGTAAAAGGGGATAAGGTGGCTTACTTAGCACAAACACCAGGTGTCGTAACCAGTAGAGACAACGATGAGGCAGGAAAAATCAATGTGAGTTTTTTTGGTATTGATCCAGATCAATTTATCATACCTAATATTGTTGAAGGTAAGGCCTTTGTTGGGAATGATGAAGCAGTGGGTGATATTAGCTTAAAAGAAGAGTATGGTCTAGGAATTGGCGATACAGTTAAACTTTCTGGTAGTGACAAAACTTTTCGATTAACTGGATTTACCGAAAATGCGAAGTTCAATGTATCGCCGGTTTTATATACAACACTTGATGCTTACCAAGAGATTCGTTTTGAAAAAACAGATACAAGTGAGAATGCTCGAATCAATGCAGTGGTAGTTAGAGGGAAGATAGATGATTTACCAAATGATCTTGAAAAAATCAGTATTTCTAAATTTATCAATGAATTACCTGGTTATAGTGCGCAAGTACTCACTTTTGGTTTTATGATCGGCTTTTTGATCGTGATTGCAGCGATTGTAATTGGGATTTTCATTTACGTGTTGACCATGCAAAAGATCAATATTTTTGGTGTTTTGAAGGCGCAAGGAATAACGGGTGGGTTTATCGCTCGCTCGGTAGTGGCACAAACCTTCTTACTCTCTTTCTTTGGGATTGGTCTTGGTTTATTGGGAACAGTGGGGACCTCGTTCCTTTTACCAGATACCGTACCTTTTCAAAGTAATTGGTTATTTTTCGGAGTTATCAGTGTTTTGATGTTAGTGGTCGCCATTTTAGGTGCGCTGTTTTCGGTACGAGCAATTGTAAAAATCGATCCGTTGAAGGCAATTGGTTAGGAGATGAAAAAAATGAAAGCAATCGAATTTAAAGATGTCGAAAAGAATTTCAAAGATGGTGATCAAATCGTCCACGCACTGAAAAAAACCAATGTCAGTGTAGATAAAGGCGAATTTGTTGCGATCATCGGTCCTTCTGGTTCAGGAAAAAGTACTTTCTTGACTATTGCAGGTGGCTTACAAACACCTAGTAAAGGGTCTGTTTTGATCAATGGGCAAGAGTTTAGTGCTCAACCTGAGAATCAGCGGGTAAAATTACGTTTTAAGGAAATCGGATTTATTTTACAAGCGTCTAATTTGGTTCCATTTTTATCGGTCAAAAAGCAATTGATATTAGTGGATAAAGTCAAACATGAGAATCGTCAGAAAGAAGCGAATGAACTATTTGAACAGTTAGGTGTTGCCGAATTGGTCAACAAATATCCAGAAGAATTATCAGGAGGAGAACGGCAAAGAGTCGCCATCGCTAGAGCGCTTTACAACGATCCGTCCATTATTTTAGCAGATGAACCAACAGCCAGTTTAGATTCAGAAAAAGCAAGAGAAGTCGTAGATATTTTAGCGAAAGAATCGAAAGAAAAAAATAAAGCCATCATTATGGTCACTCATGATACACGCCTGATTGACAAATGTGATAAAGTGTTTATGATGGAAGACGGTGTTTTTCAAGAAAAAACAGAATAAGCATAAAAAGAAGGTGTGTATGTGGTTCATCGCTATAACAAAGACACGCAAAAAAAGATTTTACATGAAGCCAATCATTTGTTTATGTCAAAAGGCTATCTCGGTACGTCTACTCGTGAAATTGCTAAGAACGCCGGGATTACCCAACCCAATCTTTATCATTACTTTAGTGACAAAGAAAAACTTTACCAGGCAGTTCTGGAACAACATTTGAAAACAGTAGGGGACGATTTGAGGAAGATCGCCGCAACGGGTGCCGATGATTTTCAACAAACGTTGACTAAGATGGCTGAATATCTTATCGAAACCCATCTCATTGATTTGTTTATGATGCTGCATGATTTGAAGCTCAATCTTTCAGCTGAAACAAGAAATCATTTGTTTTGTTTATGGAAAAAGAATTATCGGGAACCTTTTGAAAAGATTTTTGCCAATCATCAACAACTATTACGAAAAAACGTCACACAGGAACTGGCAGCGAAACATTTTTTCCTTTTGCTAGCCCCTTATATTACTGAATCTGGTCATTCAGAGGAACAGCCTTTTGATGTGGCGACTTTGATCGATCTATACTTAAATGGGGTTATTGTTTAGCTTGAGACGAATAACGGTTGTGTAAGCTCCGTTCGATTGGATGGATCTGATGCTTTGGAGACACTATTTGCTGTCTCCAAAACATCAGATCCATTTCAAAGAACGAACACTTGCACGCCGTTTTTTTGTGTTGATGTTGCGGATGGGATTCATTCGTTAGTTGAAGCGGCTTTTCTATTAGGGGATTTCAATAAATTTTTTTTTTTGAAAAAAAAGGAACGTTTCTCCCTATTTTCCACTTTATACTTAAGCTCAATGAATAAACGAGAAGGGAAAGAGAAATGAAAAGAACTTTGTTCTATTTAGATAGGGATAGTTATGTTTGCTATTTATTAGAGAAAATCAAAGAGATAGATGAAAAACGAAGTATCGAACACCATTTATTAGTGGAAGGTGCAAATCGAAAGTCTATAGAGACAGTCAGTCAAATCAAGAAGATGGATTTCTTACCAATATTTAAGGATAAAACCCAGCAAGAGATAGTTAACGAAGCCACTCAATACTGTCAATCGCTGCTAAATGTTTTTAATAGTGCGATAGGAAAAAAAGCTATTACAAATTATCTTGTGCTACATGACCTGAGTCCAGAATTGACTAAAGAAATTGTTGAAGGACTAGTTTTTAAGGGAACTGTTAACAGACATGGATTTTTTAAAAAGATAGAAAAGAAAAAACAATTACATAAAAAGTTCAATGAAACATTGGTCAAATATGGCACAAATGAAGGGATAAAAGCAATTGAAAATCAACTCATTTTAAATGAACTTCCTCGATCTGAATACAACAAAATAAGTGCAACAATTGGAGAATTTTTGTTTCCTACATGGGAGAATTCCAGATCCTCTAAACAAATTACTTTGACGGCCAAAAGATGTAATGTTTTTTTAAAGGATTTCGGTGAGACAGAAGGATTATTAGCTGTTCAATATTATTTATTGTTGCAAAATACAACAGCAGACAGAGCGAAGGATATACTTAATGAAGTTCAATTACCCAAGACAATCAATCAAAAAGAGTATAAAGACCTTCTCGTTACAACGCTCTATTATAATAATATGGGGGCAACAGAAGTAGAAAATCGGCTAGTTCTACAAGGAGTAGATCGTAAATTTTTCAATCGGATAGGAGAAATTTTAAACATCAATTTATTGCCTTCCTTGAAAGATGAACCTTTATCAAAGGAGGAGAAAATAACTAAAGCAGTCAAATATTGCCAAAGTTTTTTAAATTACTGGTATCCAAACAAAGTAAATGGAGTTAAATCAGTCAATAATTACCTTATGTTGGAAGATTTCCCTCCTGCAATCAATATCGAAGTCATAGAGCGAATAAAAGATTCTATGAATGATGAGGATCGAAAAAATTTCCATTTTTGTTTAACTAGATATATAAAATATAGCCAATTTGTTCGAGAATTAGGATCAGAAATGGGCAGAAAAAAATTCGAGAATTATTTTATTTTAACTTATCCTAGTTTACAACAGCTTCATCAAATGAATGAATACATCGATCAATCAATATTCCCAATGATAGATATGACTAAAAGAGGGGCAATTAGCACATTAGTTGATCGGTGCAATTCTTTTTTAGAAGACTTAGGGCCAAAAAAAGGCTTTGTAGCGATTCAAAAATACTTATTGTTACAAAATACAGCGCCCAAGTATGTTGATAAAATTTTTAGAGATCTAAGGTTTCCTAAAACTATCAATAAATTTTATTTACAGAAACAATTCGAGGAAGTGTACAAGTGCCAATCGATGTTGATAGGATCTGAGGGAACTGTTGGAAAGAAACAATGTGAGGAATATCTTGTTTTACGAGGAATGACTCGAACGCAGATCGATCAATTGAGTAAGATACTAAATGTCACCTTGCTTCCTTCTTTGAAGATGAAGTCGTCTCAAAAACTCATTGACGAAGTAGTCCAACGTTGTGAACATTTTGAGCCATTGGCAACACGGAATTATCTTGTGCTTCAAGAGCTGCCTCCAGATATTCTTGAGGAAATTTTTACAAAAATCCCTTCAAAAGTAAATGTTGTTCTTGATAATAGTTATTTGACTATCAAAGAAGAAGTAAGACTTGTTAAGGAGTGCCAAGCATCTTTTAATAAATTAGGGCTCATTGAGTGGAAAAAATCAAGTGAAAATGCCCTTGCCTTAAGGGGAGCGAATCAAGAATTAGTCACGTTGATCAATAACCATGTAAATGAAGAGTTATTCCCAAAAGCTGGACGTTTATCTGGACAGTTGAATCGTTGTCACTCTTTTTTAAAGGATTTAGGTAATGAAAAAGGAATGAAGGCTATTGTTCATTTTCTATTATTTACAGAGAGACCACTAAAGGAAACACTCCATGTGATTGATGCGTTTGATTTTCCTTTGCCGGTTTCTTCAGATGCATTAAAGGTGAGCATCATTGAGAAGTATTGTGATCATATCGTACAAAAAAAGGATGATTGGCTCTGGCAAAGGAAAGAAATAGAAAATACATTGATTTCCATAGGTGCAAGTAGAAGAATCAGTAATCGATTAAGTGATCGTTATGAGATTCCATTATTTCAACCGATTTTTGATGGTAAACTCTCAGCAGATGAGATCAACAAAGGGAAAAGGGACATAAGGAAACGTTGTGATGAGTTAATCAAAGAGAACCGATCCAAGGGGGGGCATATACATGCGCTGGTCAATTACTTTTTCTTACAAAAAATGCCAGTCAAAATTGCAAAAGAAACCATCAAAAAGCTAAAATTAGAGACCATCACTAAAGACGAGGTAAAAAGAGTCGTGTTAGCTAATTATTATACTTATCTTGGAGAAAAAAAACCACTAGCTGAACATTTAAAATCGGCTAAACGATACTTACGTACATTAAATTGTTTTAGAGAGCAGGAATCGCAGATTAAATATGATCGTCAATTTCGTTGAAAAAGTTTTCAGTTAAATGTTAATGATGAAACGAAAAGAATCAGGAAGATCCAACTCTAAGAGGATACATTCAAAAATGAACAAATCATACATAAAAAGATTCGCAGCATTTTGTCCAATTTATTTTGGCGAAATGCTTTTTTTGTTCTTTTATAAATATAAAAATAAAAAATAATAGTTATTTTAAATAAAGCAGTAAAAAAAGATGAAAAAGAGAAAAGAGAATAGGGATATTAATTAGTTATTTTAGATAACTATAAATATATAAATGTTAATATGCAATACAAAAATATCAAATCATTTGATGCTTTGATAAGATAATGTTAACCTTGTTTTGTAAGGGTTATCATTTTTTTGTTTTTTAGGAGGTTGGTTTATTAAAAATAACTGATTTATTTTATGGGTAATAAGTTTCATTAGGGGAGTTCGTATAGAAAAAGAGGGGAAGGGTTAAAAATGAAAAAGTTAAAAAAAATTAGTTTGGCAGCGATGTTATTTTCTTCTGTTATTTCTCTGACAACGCCATTATTCAGCCACAAAGAACATGTGCATGCAGAAGAAGCTCAGGAAATTACAAAAAAAGCGTCTTATCGTAATGTGATGTATTATGGTGATTGGTCGATTTGGGGAGGAGAACAAGAATTTTATCCTAAAGATATTGCCGCAGACCAATTGACGCATTTAAATTATGCCTTTTTAGATTTTGATAGTAATGGTGAGTTGAAATTTACAGATAAAGAAGCCGCTGTAGGCGTGCCAGCAGGTGAAGCAGAAGTCGGATGGGGAAATGCTGCTTCTGGGTTGTTGAATGCGCTTCAAAATTTGCGTGGACAAAATAAAAACTTAAAAATTGGCGTGTCATTAGGTGGTTGGTCAAAATCGGGTGATTTTTCTGAAGTTGCAGCTAGTCCTGCGAAACGAAAAAAATTAATGGAAAACATTACTAAATTCTTAAAATATACCAACATGGATTTCGTTGATATTGATTGGGAATATCCAGCAGATGTTCGTGAGCCTGATCGTGTCGACAACAAAAATGATGAAGGAACACCTAACGCAAAACCAGAGGATAAAGAAAATTATATTTTACTATTAAAAGATATTCGAGCGGCGATCGATAAACAAGGAGTGGAATTAGGTAAGACTTATGAACTTTCTGTAGCATTACCTGCGTCCCAAGGAATGTTGGACAAGGGAATTGACATCAAACAACTATTTGAAGTAGTTGACTTTGCGAATATGATGACTTATGACATGAATGGTGCTTGGAGTGCAACAAGTGGTCATCATACTGCGCTTTATGGTAATCCTAACGACCCGAACTATGCAAATGGATTATCCGTTGATCAGACCGTTCGCTTTTTGAAAGAACATGGGGCTCCTTCAGAAAAAATCGTTATTGGTGCAGCTTTCTATACTCGTGGGTGGAATGAAGTAGCTAAAGGGACAGACCCAAATACTCCTGGATTATTCCAACCTGCTGAAAAAAGCAATAAAGATGCAGACCAAACGCCGACATATGGTGCGGACAATGAACATTCTCTGGCACTTGGGGATGGTGGCCGAGCAGGTGGAGTTTGGTCCTACCGAAACATTGATGAATTAAAAACTAAAATCCCGACTTTAAAAGAATATTGGGATGATACAGCCAAAGCACCATTTTTATACAGCGAAGTTTCAAAAGAGTTCTTTACCTATGACAATGTAAAATCAATTAATTACAAAACGCAATATGTGAAAGAGCATGAATTAGGTGGTGTAATCTCTTGGATGCAATCGCAAGATAAGCCAACAACGAGTACGAAAAGAGATGAACTGACCAAAGCAATCAAAAATGGGTTGTTTGGTACAGAAAAACTTCCAGAGCATAAAATTGTATCAAGTGATCTAAATGTCGAGGTAGGGATTTCTACTTATTCTGAAAACAGTTCAAAAGGGTATGAATTAGTCATCAAAAATAAAGAAACACTAAATGAAAATTCGGACGTTTTATCAGCTATTGAATCTTCTCACAAGACAATTAAATTACCACGATACACTTTAGCGTTGAATTCAAATGAAATTCTTAGTAGTGGTGATTACAAAGCAGGCGAGGTTTCAACCTCAAATGGAACGGTGACGATCGATTTAAGTGGGGTTTATGAAGGAAAAGAGCTTAAACCAGGGGAGACATATGTGTTTAGATTAAAATCAAATGCAACTGATGTATCCGTTGATCATATTGCTTCTATAAATCTAGCACAAAGAATTACCAAAGCCGGTATAGATATCTCGCAACAAACGATTTATGGAGAGGATTCAACTAATCCAACACCAACGCCAACACCAGATCCAGAAGATAAAGAAGCACCATCTATTCCGACTGATCTGACAGCTTCAAATGTGACAGAGACAAGCGTGACGTTGAATTGGACCGCTTCGACGGATAATAAAGGAGTAGCAGGATATTATGTTTATCGTGATGGACAACAAGTTGGTCAAACAGCTACTACCAATTATATTGACAAATATTTAATGGCTGGTTCAACGTACATTTATACTGTAAAAGCGTTTGATCATTCTGGTAATGTTTCAGAACACAGTCAACCTTTGAGTGTAACAACACTAGATAGCACATCTTCATCAAAATATGAAGCATGGAGTGCTACAAATGTTTACAAAGCTGGTGATAAGGTGTCTCATAAAGGGCAAAACTATCAAGCGAAATGGTGGACAAGCGGGGAAGAACCAGGTACTGAACAATGGGGACCTTGGGAGTTGATTGATTAAATTGCTGGTTATTAATGGGTAAAACATACTAAGTTTTAACGTTTGGGACTAATTAATTGGCTCCCATCGCAGTGGAAAAAAGTTCTATTCTACTGTGATGGGAGTTTTTATGCTATCTAAAAGACCAAGCTGTACTCTTAAGGGTAAACGAGTGGTACCGCCTGTTTTAAGAGGGCTTTTATCCACTGCTTCAACACTTCATACCTACAGAATGATTTCTGAAACAACGTTTATTATCTTTAGAATAAAGCGTTAAAGGGATATCATAAACTCATTTTTTTTGCTTTTTCAGTATTCGCAAAATGTAATTTTGCATAATTTGCTAACAAATCAACGCCACCTTGTTCAATGATTTTTGCAGCTATTCGATCCGACTTTGTTCCAGCGCCAGAAGGTAACTCTAGACCGATCTCTGCTGATTCTTTAGCTAATTCTTCTAGAAAACTTGCTCGGCTGATGATCGATGCCGCAGCTACCGCTAAGTGGTATTGTTCTCCTTTGGTCACAAAATAGAGTTTTTCTTGCACTTGATTTTTTTCCAAACGGACATACTTTTTATAATTGCTTTCTGGTGTAAACTGATCGATCAAGATTGCCTCTGGTTTGACAGGAGCAATTTTTTTCAGCAGTAAATGGATCGCTTGATTATGCAAAGCAACTTTCATACGCACAGCATTGTATTTCGGTTGGATCTCGTTATATTTTTTAGGATCGAGTACTAAAAGTTGATAAGGGATCGTCTTCTTCAAGATACTAGCCAATTGAATGATTTGAGGATCTTTTAATTCTTTTGAATCACGAACGCCTAGTTTTTTTAGTTGTGTTAGTTGCTCCTTGGCCACGTAAGTAGCACAAACTGTCAATGGACCGAAGTAACTCCCATTTCCCACTTCATCACTTCCTAATACAGATAAAGATTCGATGTTCTTAGGCAAAGATGCAGCTGTTTTTCCAGCTTTGGGTTTTGCTGAAGCTGCCTTTCCCCATTGACTTGCTTCTTTTTCGGCATTTGCACCTTGGAACATGACTTTTCCTGAGGTGTATGCAGTGATGGTCGTGCCATTTTTTTTAGCAGCAAATACGGTATAAGGAATTTTTTTAGGTAAAAGATAAGAAAGATAAGCTTGTTTCATTTTTTCCATTTGGGCAGTCGTTACTTTGATGATAATATTACTCATTATGTACCTCCATTTTAGTTAAATTAATAAATTTAGATGCTTGTTAGATGAAAGATCCCTCAATAGTTCCTTGTCGTTCAGTTGGGGACGAGACATAGCATTTTTTCAAAGTTTATCATATAATGATAAGGTAAATATAAGAAAATTTGTGTACAACTGTTAAATCATTAATTTCATGGTACACTAGATAATAATTTTATCAATAGGGGGAAATGATTCGGATGGCGCACGAAAAAACACGCTATAAAGCAGTGATTGCCGACCAAACTTACACGATTATTGGACGTGAAACAAAGCACCATATGGATATCGTGACAAATTTGATCAATGAACAACTAAAAGAATTGAAGGATTTGTCTCCGCAAATCGATAATGAACAAGCAGCGATCTTAATGGCTGTCAATGCGCTCTCGGATCAATTGAAGAAGCAAGAAAGAAATCTCGAACTTGAAAAAGAAGTAGCAGATTTAAAGAAAAAAATGATCAAATTTGTGGAAATGGAAAATCGAATCAAAAGAATTGAAGCGATTGAAAACGAAGCACGAGAAGTGTTGAAAGAAAACGGACAAGCAGATCGAGAAATCAAGAATCATGTGGAAGCCCAACAAATTTTAAATGAAAAAAGAAAAGGTCAAATCAAACAAAAATCTTCAAATTGATGAAAGAGAAAGGAACAAGACATGTTAAGTCTTTTGATTTTATTTATCTTGCTGCTTGCATTTTTTTCAGGTGCGCGACGAGGATTCTCTATGCAGGTCGTTTATACGATCGGTTATATCTTGTCTTTTATGGCAGCACAGCACTTTTATAAGGATCTAGCAAGTCGTCTGGAATTATATATTCCTTATCCTGCGGTAACATCTAATTCCCAAATGGTCTTTTTTGATCAGACATTTTCTTTCAGATTAGATGAAGCTTTTTATGCAGGAGTCGCCTTTTTGCTGATTTTATTTATTGGAGGATTGCTTACTCGTTTTATCGGGATTTTTGTTCATAGCTTGACCTATATTCCGATCCTAAAACAAGTCGATTGGCTTGCGGGAGGCATCTTATCTTTAATCGTTGCCTATGTCACGATATTTTTGCTCTTGAGTTTATTGACTTTTGTGCCAGTAGATATCGTTCAAAAACAATTTAGTGGAAATAGTCTTGCCCGCTTTATCGTAGAGCAGACACCATTTCTAACCAATAAAATCCATGATTTATGGATAACGAATGTGATAAACTAATCAAAAATTTTTTGTAAAAGTGTAACAGTAAGTAGTGAAAGAAAAAAAACGAAGTTGTGACAGGACAGCAAAGACCAATGAGTCAATGCGAAATGTGACAACTTCTTTTAGTGAAAGTTAGGGTGATAACGTGAATAATCGAATCCTAGAAACATTAGAATTTGAAAAAGTGAAACAGCTTGTTCGTCAGTTTGTGGTAACCGCGCAAGGAACAGAAGAACTCGCAAAGTTAGTGCCAATCAACCAACAAGAGAAATTAACAGATTGGTTAGCAGAAACAGAAGATGGCTTAAAAGTTCAAAGGTTACGTGGGGGAATCCCTATTCCTAAGTTAGAGAACATTCGACCTCATATGAAACGAATTGAGATCGGTGCTGATTTGAATGGACTCGAATTAGCGCAAGTTGCGCGTGTTTTATCGACTACAAGTGAATTAAAACGATTCTTTGCTGATTTAGCAGATAGCGAAATTGAATTTTTACGTCTTTATTTCTGGGCAGAACAATTGGTGACGATCCCCGAATTGAATCGACGTTTAAAAGAGTCGATCGATGAAGATGGGCGAGTAACAGATGATGCTTCCCCTGAATTAAAAATCATTCGTCAAAATATTCGTCGAAGTGAACAAACGGTGAGAGAACAACTAGATGGCATTGTTCGGGGGAAAAACGCCAAATACTTAAGTGATACGATTATTACCATGCGAAATGATCGCTATGTGATTCCTGTCAAGCAAGAATACCGGGGTGTCTTTGGTGGGGTAGTCCATGATCAAAGTGCTTCTGGGCAAACATTATTTGTTGAACCAAAGCAGATCGTTGAATTAAATAATCGCTTGAGACAGTATCAAATTGCAGAGCGTAATGAGATCCAACGTATTTTAAGTGAACTTTCTGCTGAACTGGTTCCTCATCGACATGAAATCATTCATAACGCATACGTGATCGGTAAACTAGATTTGATGAACGCCAAAGCACGTTTTGGGAAAGAACTGAAAGCCATCGTTCCTGCAATCAGTGTAGAAAATCATGTCATTTTAAAACAAGCAAGACATCCGTTGATTGATCAAGAAAAAGTGGTGGCTAATGATATCAGTATTGGGAAAGAGTACCAAGCGATCGTGATTACTGGTCCAAATACTGGAGGAAAGACGATCACTTTAAAAACTTTAGGATTGTTACAATTGATGGGGCAATCGGGTTTACCGATCCCTGTAGATGAAGAAAGTCAAATCGGTATTTTTGAGGAAGTATTTGCTGACATTGGTGATGAACAATCCATCGAGCAAAGTCTCTCAACATTTTCTTCCCATATGACAAACACCGTTGATATCTTAGCACATGTGAATGAAAAAAGTTTAGTCTTGTTTGATGAATTAGGTGCAGGAACAGATCCCCAAGAAGGGGCAGCTTTAGCGATTGCTATTTTAGACGATCTTGGGAAAAAATCGGCTTATGTGATGGCTACGACACACTATCCAGAACTAAAAGTTTATGGATACAATCGGGCGAATACAATCAATGCAAGTATGGAATTTGACGTTGATACACTTAGTCCAACGTATCGTCTGTTGATTGGTGTACCAGGGCGAAGTAACGCATTTGAAATCTCTAGCCGCTTAGGATTAGATCAATCAGTCATCAATGAAGCCAAACAATTGATGAATGACGAAAGCCAAGATTTAAATGAAATGATCGCTGATTTAGAAAATCGACGAAAAATGGCTGAAACGGAGTATTTAGAAATGCGCCACTACGTTGATGAAGCACAAGAGTTATATGAAAACTTAAAAGAGGCGTATCGCTATTTCTTTGAAGAACGAGAAAAAGAAATCGAAAAAGCCAAGAAAAAAGCGAATGAATTAGTTTCTGAAGCACAAGAAAATGCGGAAAAAATCATTGCAGATATTCGTAAAATGCAACAACAAGTAGGACAAGGAAATGTAAAAGAGCACCAATTGATTGATGCGAAAACCAAATTGGCAAACTTGCATCAAGAAGAACAACTGAAAAAAAATAAAGTGTTGAAAAAAGCCAAAGAACAAAAAACATTGAAACCAGGCGACGAAGTTTTAGTGACAACTTATGGTCAAAGAGGAACCTTGTTACGTAAAAACGGGGAGCAATGGCAAGTGGAAATCGGGATTTTAAAAATGAATGTTTCTGAAAGTGAATTAACGCCCGTTGCACCACAAAAGGAACCAAAACAGCGGGTCATTCATGCTGTACGTTCTGAATCAGCTAGTCACGTGTCGAACCAACTAGATCTTCGTGGCAAACGCTATGAAGAAGCGTTGAGTGAGGTTGACCAATACCTTGATTCAGCGATCCTTGCTGGCTATCCCCAAGTAACGATCGTACATGGAAAAGGGACCGGAGCTTTGCGTCAAGGAATCACCGACTACTTGAAAAATCATCGAAGTGTCAAAAGTTTTGAATTTGCTCCTGCTAACCAAGGCGGTAATGGGGCGACGATCGTTAAATTTAAATAAAACTTACTAAATGTAAGCAGAAGGCTCGTCTCGAATCAAGAAAGGTGCTATAATGACTCTAGACTAAAAAATGGAGGTCTTTGATATGTCACAAGTAGTTACAGATACGACATTTAACGAAGAAACAGATAAAGGCTTAGTATTAATCGACTTTTGGGCAACTTGGTGTGGACCTTGTCGCATGCAAGCACCAATTTTAGATCAGCTGTCAGAAGAATACGATGAAGATGAATTCCGAATCGTAAAAATGGATGTAGATGAAAACCCACAAACGCCTCAACAATTTGGGATTATGAGTATTCCAACATTATTGTTGAAAAAAGATGGGCAAGTCGTTGAAAAAGCGGTTGGTGTACATTCGAAAGAGCAATTACGTCAAATGATCGATCAATATTTATAAACATCTGGAATGTTACTGAGATATCAATCAATGGATTGATATCTCGGTTTTTTTGTCCTTAGCACAAATTTCAGTAAAACCTTTCTCTAGTTTATCTAAACCCTCAAACAAGTCTAGGAAACAAATGAGCCGATTACGATTCTTTTTGACAGACATGTTATAATTAATTCAATGAAATTTGAAAGGAAGTATTTCATGAACGAACGTATCAAAAATAAATTAGCCTTACTTCCTGATCAACCTGGCTGCTACTTGATGAAAGATAAAAATGGCACCATCATCTATGTTGGGAAAGCAAAGATTCTCAAAAATAGAGTCCGTTCCTACTTTACAGGTAGTCATAATACCAAAACCGAACGATTAGTTAGTGAGATCGAAGACTTTGAATATATCGTTACAGAATCCAATATCGAAGCTTTACTTTTAGAAATCAATTTGATCAAGAAAAATGATCCTAAATACAATATCATGTTGAAAGATGATAAAACGTATCCTTTTTTGAAAATCACAAACGAAAAGTACCCACGTTTAGTCATTACACGTAAAGTGTTAAAAGACAAAGCAGTTTATTTTGGACCATATCCAGATGTTGGCGCAGCCAACGAAACCAAAAAAATCCTTGATCGGTTGTTTCCGTTACGCAAGTGTAAACCTAGCCAAACGAAAGAACCGTGTTTGTATTATCACTTAGGACAATGCCTTTGTCCTTATTATTTTGATGTTGATCCACAAGTTTACACGAAAATCGTTGATGAAGTTAAAAGCTTTTTAAATGGTGGCTATGAAAAAGTTGAATCAGAAATCCACCAAAAAATGGTCCATGCTGCTGAAAAGATGGAATTTGAAAAAGCGGCAGAATACCGCGATCAGATACGAGCCATTGAAACGATTATGACACGTCAAAAAATGACCAATACAGATCTGGTGGATCGAGATGTTTTTGGTTATGCCATTGACAAAGGCTGGATGTGTGTCCAAGTATTCTTTGTGAGACAAGGGAAATTGATTGAACGGGATGTTTCGATGTTTCCTTTTTATAATGAAGCAGAAGAGGATTTTCTGACTTATATCGGGCAGTTTTATCAAGAAAATGAACATTTTATTCCTAAAGAAGTCTTGATTCCTAACACGATCGATCAACCGAGTGTGGAGGCATTGTTGTCCACAAAAGTTTTACAACCTAAACGTGGTGAAAAGAAAAAATTAGTAGAACTTGCGAATAAAAATGCTACGGTTGCATTGAATGAACGATTTGATTTGATTGCTAGAAAGCAAGAACGAACGATTGGGGCAGTGGAACGTTTAGGGAATGCCATGAATATTCCTACACCTGTTCGGATTGAATCCTTCGATAATTCGAATATCATGGGAACCAATCCAGTAGCGGCAATGGTGGTATTCATCGATGGAAAGCCAGCAAAAAAAGAATACCGCAAATATAAAATCAAAACGGTCACAGGACCAGATGATTATGCTTCGATGCGAGAAGTGATCTATCGAAGATATTCTCGTGTCATTCGAGAAGGGCTTCCTTTACCTGATTTGATTTTGATCGATGGTGGGAAAGGGCAAGTGGATGTCGCCAAAGATGTTTTAGAAAATCAACTTGGGATCGACATACCAGTGGCTGGTATGGCTAAAAATGATAAGCATAAAACGAATGAACTCCTTTTTGGAAATGAACTTTCGGTGGTTCCATTGGAAAGAAATTCGCCCGAGTTCTTTTTACTTCAACGGGTCCAAGATGAGGTCCATCGGTTTGCGATCACATTCCATAGACAACTACGAAGTAAAAATAGTTTTGCTTCTAAGCTGGATGAAATTGAAGGATTAGGACCGAAAAGAAAAAAATTACTTCTAAAAGAATTTAAATCGTTGAAAAATGTTACGGCAGCGACGATGGAAGAACTCCAACAAATTGGGCTACCAAAAAATGTTGCTCAAAATGTTTTTGATAAATTGCATGAGAACTAGCATAGGACACTTTACAAACTACGTAAAGTGTCCTATGATTTTTTGTATAACAAATGATGTAGAATTCGTTTTAGTTCGACGAGGCGGGAAGCGCTATGATGACTATTGGAAATGATTATAGCCAACCTAGATTGAATAAATGTCAAAATGGTCGTTGTTTCAATGAAAAAGTGGGAAAGAATGGTTTTCTTTTTAAACTATTCATTTTTCAATAGACTTTGGACCTTTAATTGATAAAGAATCTCTGGACTATTTCATTTTTTTGCATTTGTATGCGATTTAAGTTGTCTGAACTATCTGAATATGGTAGAAGAAATGGAGACGAAGGAGTGAGACGATGTTAGAAGTGAAAGATTTGGTTAAGACGTTTGGAGACTATACCGCTGTTGATCATGTGTCTTTTCAAATACCTGATGGAAAGATTATGGGGCTGATCGGACAAAACGGGGCAGGAAAAACCACAACTTTTCGATTGATCTTAGATTTTTTGACACAGGATCAAGGAGAAGTTTTATGGAATGGACAACCTTTGGGAGAAAAAGACTATGACATTATTGGCTATCTTCCTGAAGAACGTGGGTTGTATCCGAAAGTAACGATTCAAGAGCAATTGTTGTATTTTGCTGAATTGAGAGGCAAAAAAAGAAAAGAGATCGAACCAAAAATCGATTTTTGGATGGAAAAGTTCCAAGTAAAAGGAAAGAAAACCGATAAAGTAAAATCATTATCTAAAGGAAATCAACAAAAAGTCCAATTGATTGCTACGTTGATCCATGAACCTAAATTAATCATATTGGACGAGCCGTTTAGTGGGCTTGACCCAGTCAATGCAGAATTGCTGAAAGACGGGATCATTGAGTTAAAAGAACATGGCTCATGTGTTATTTTCTCCAGTCACAATATGGATAATGTTGAAAAAATCTGTGATCATTTAATTATGTTACGTAATGGAAAAATGGTGTTAAGCGGGAAAGTCCATGAAATCAGAAATTCTTTTGGACGTACAAAGTTATTCTTAGAATCTGGCTTGTCCCAGGAGGAAGTTGCAATGATCGAAGGGGTCGAAAAAGTCGTCACTCATGAAGATCAAACGCTTGAAATCACTTTAAACGATCCTGATGTAGGAAAAGAAATCTTTACCCGAGCAACACAATTTGGCTATATTCCAATGTTCAATCAACAACCGCCTACCTTAGAAGAGATATTCAAAATGAAAGCAGGTGAGATTGATGCGTAAATTTTGGATCATTACAAAAGATGTTTATTTAAAAAATGTCAAATCTATCTCTTTCTTGATTATGATCTTAGTGCCATTCATTATGATAGGGATCGTTTATTTAGCAGGCAATTTTGCTCAGCAAAACAGTGAGATTAATAAAATTGGTGTATTGTCCGAAAATCAACAAGTAACGCAACAGCTTGAACAAGTAAAAACCGATGAGTTCAGCTTTCAAGCGGTTGATTCGCAAACACAAGCTCAAAAAGAATTAGCCGATGAAAAAATTGATGCCTATTTAGTCGTCACAGTCGAAAACGATCAGCTAAAAGGTCAACTTTACAGTGAAAATTCGTTAGGACAAAGTACACAATTGTTGATCCAACAGCAATTAACTGGATTGCAATCACTATTGCGAGCTAGCCAACTGGGACTTTCTCCTGAAGAAGTAGCTAGTCTTAGTCAACCAGCAAGTTTGACTAGACAAAAAGTAAGTTTTGATAGTAATAACAAAATGAAAGTTGGAGAAGATAATTCTGGCGTACAATATGCGATTAGTTATGCAGCAACCATTATCTTATTTATCATTATCCTGACTTATTCACAAATCATCGCGCAAGAAATTGCTTCTGAAAAGGGAACTCGAATCATGGAAGTCATTTTATCAAGTACGACAGCTCAAAAACATTTTTATGGTAAATTGACTGGTGTCTTGTTAGTTGCTTTAACGCAGATGGCTCTATACGGTGTGATCTTGACTGTGGGATTCCAACAATTTAAACATATGGATTTTGTAAAAAGTATCATAGAGAATATTTCACTAGATAAGATCATCGGACCATTTTTATGGTACGCATTGTTGTTTATGTTCTTTGGTATCTTGATCTTCTCCGTTTTAGCGGCTTTATGTGGATCATTAGTCAACAAAGCAGAAGATACAGCAAAAGCGATTTTACCAGTTACTTATCTTTCTTTAGGTGGCTATATGCTTGGGTTGATCTTAGGCGCATCTGATCCAAACAATATCGTGATTCGGATCACGTCCTATATTCCGTTCCTTTCTTCTTATATTATGCCGATTCGTTTGGCGAATGAGACAGTTGGGATGACTAGTGTATTGATTTCACTTGTAGTGTTAATCATTGTCACATTCCTGCTAATGTTCTTCTCAGCGAACATGTATAAATCAAATGTTCTTGTTTATAGTGAAGGTGGCTTATGGAGTTCATTGAAACAGTCACTTTCAATTATGAGAAATGAACGTAAGAAATCCTAACCGACTGACTATTAAAAGCAGTATCGGCACAACAAAATGGTAAATGAAAAACTAAATGCTGGCGTTATTTCGGTTGATCTACGAAATAACGCCAGCATTTTTTAGGATATTCTAAAGGAAAAAAATCGTTGCCCAATCACTTCAGGACTAAAATTCTTGAACAAAAAAATCAAATAATCCTTGATCAGTGGGATTGCTTGAATGTGTCAGCTCTGGATGCCATTGTACACCAAATAATCGAACATCCTTATCGAGACTTTCAATCCCTTCCACTAGACCATCAGGTGAAAAGGCTGTGGCTTTTAATGAAGGTGCCAGCTCTTTCAACGCCTGATGATGATAAGAGTTTACTAAATAAATATCAGGTAGTAGCTGATGTAAAAGAGTATCGGGTAAAATCTTTACTTCATGAGTAGCAAATTGTGGGGCGGTTGGATGCTGTTCATGTTTGACTGACCACTTAGGATAAGTGGTTAAATCTTGATACAAACTACCCCCAAGCACGACATTTAAGAGTTGCATTCCACGACAAACAGCAAAAATTGGTTTGTTTTGTTTGAGTGCCTCGCTGATAAGTGCCGCTTCAAAGAGGTCTCTTTGAAGATTGGTTTCTAAAAGTTTTGGATGGGGAGGTTCATGATACAGTTGTGGGGAAATATCCTGTCCACCGGCTAAGATCAGTTTATCGATTTGGTCAATATAAGCAGAAGCAGTCTTAGAGGATGAGATCGGTAAAACGATCGGTAAACCATTCGCCTGCTGTACAGCATTGACAAAGCCTTGGGGAGTATAGGTTACTTGATTTCCTTGAAAAGTATCTGTCGCTCGGATCAACTGATTTCCAGCAATTCCAATAATGGGTAACATAAACATTCCTCCAAATCGTCTATTCGTTCTATTCTATCAAGAATAAAAAAAATTTAAAACTATTTGAAATAGATCTAGTTTGGGAATACATATGAAGAAAAAATTTTTTTATGAGAATTTCTTATAAAAAAACAGAGTTACCGAGGAAAAATATGGTGTTCTTATTGAATTTTTTCGTCATTTTGGTACAATAGAATTAAATCACGAATAAAATGGTTGGGCATAATGCTTCAAGGATCGCGTTCTTCAAGGGGTGAGAAGAACATATTGAAGGGCTCAGCATCATTAGTCAACTAAAGGGCACATACTTTCAATGTAACGAGAGCATGTGTCCTTTTTTAATCGAAAGGGGGAAGTGATTGTGACAGAAATGGCACGAATTTTGACAAGAATCAAAGAAGCAGAAGAGAATAATCAGAAAAAAGAAGAGCAGGTCAAAGCAGAACTTGCTCAATATGAACAATTAAAAAATAACGAATTAATCGATTTGAATAAAGAATTCCAAGAACGATTAACCAAGCTAATGAAAGAAAAAAGAAAAAATGAAGAGGAAGTAACTGAAGACGAACAGCACAAACTGGAATTGATTTTAGAACAATTTCGTCAAAAAGTTCTTGAAATAGAAAAAACATATTTAGAAAAAGAAGAAGAGGAAATAGCGAAGAAAAAGAACTTAACAAATGAGATCATTGAAAGGATGAAACAAAAAAATGGCTGTCACTAAAATGGAAAAAGTGACTCTCATTTCAGATAAGAAAAATCGTGAAATCTTGTTGCAAGCAGTTCAAGGACTTCATGCAGTAGAAATCCGTGATCTGTTCCAAGAATCTGAAAACAATCAATGGGTAGAGACGTTTTTTCCTGAACCAGAGATGATCGATAAGGACAAGGAACTGGCGAAATTATCCTATAAATTAACGGATATTCGTACAGCTATCCAATTTATCGAACATCATGGCGAAAAAAGTCAGAAAAAACAACACTTAAAAAGGCGTGAACTTTCGTTAGATACTTTGGAAAAAAATTATTCAGAAGAAGCTTTTTCGAAAAAGCTGGAAGAAGTCTTACTTTTGAAGGAACAATGGGAGCAACTGGTAGACGAACGCCAACAATTGGAAGACCAAGAGAATTGGTTGCTCAATTGGCAAAATCTGGATTTGGCGCCTAAAGCATTTGATAGTCAAATGACCAAGCTAGTCATTGGGACGGTCAATGCTAAAAATGCTGAATCTTTTAAAGCTGAAGTTGCTGAGATAAACGAAGCCTATTTAGAAGAAATCAACTCTTCACCAACAACGACTTACTTTGCCTACATTGTTTTACGAGCTGACGAGTCACGCATGGAAGAAATCGCCAGTCGTTATGGATTTGTTAAAGAAGACTATCTGTATGAGGGGACACCACAGCAACAGTTAGTTGCTGCAAAACAAAGTTTACAGGAAATCAAGGACCAACAAAAGAAACTCTCTTCAGCCATTGGAGCTTGTAGTGGGTATATCAAAGATTTCGAATGGACGGAAGAAATCTTCTTGGCTCGCTCTGAACGAGAAGCAATCAAGGACCGGATCATTCATACTCCTTATCTGATTCTGATTCAAGGCTGGGTGGATCATGAAGAAAAACAAGAATTGATCCACATGCTACAAAATGTCTTAGCAAGTGAAGAAGTCTATTTGACCTTTGACGAGCCAACGGACAATGAAATTGCTGAAGAAGTACCGACCAAACTAAAAAATCACCCGATCGTCGCTCCTTTTGAGATGTTAACGGAGATGTATAGTTTACCAAAGTATGAAGAAGTTGATCCAACGCCTTGGATGATGCCGTTTTACCTCGTCTTTTTTGGCATGATGGTGGCGGATATCGGGTATGGGTTACTGATGTTTTTAGGGGCATTTTTACTCCAAAAATTAGTGGTATTGCCACGGGGAATGCAACGTTTTGCAAAATTCTTTGAGATTCTAGCAATCCCTTCGATCATCTGGGGATTTATCTACAGCTCATTTTTTGGGGCGGCATTGCCTAAAGAAATTTTTGGTATTCATTTACCATTTCCGATTTTGTCTACTACAGATGATGTCAACACGATCTTGATTTTATCCGTAATTTTTGGTTTGATCCAAATTTTAGTCGGACTATTTATTGCTGCTAAGGAACATATCAAACGAAAAGCATATGTCGATGCCGTGAATGATGGGTTTGCTTGGCAAGGGATCTTGCTTGGTATCATTCTGATTTTATTGGGAACGATGATCCTTAAAAACAACGCCTTTGTTTATTTAGGTGGTGCATTAGCTGTTCTTTCAGCCGTATGTATTTTGATCATTCCTGTTTTCCAATCTTCTTCAAAAGCCAAGGGGATCGCCAAAGGTGCGTATAATTTATATGGTCTAACTGGCTATATCGGAGACTTAGTCAGCTATACACGACTAATGGCACTGGGAATCTCTGGAGGAAGTATTGCCGCAGCTTTCAACATGTTAGTTGCTTTTATGCCTCCAGCTGCTCGTTTTAGTGTCGGAATTTTATTGATCATTGTCCTACAGGCTTTGAATATGTTCTTAACACTTTTGAGTGCCTATGTACATGGCGCAAGATTACAATATGTAGAATTTTTTGGAAAGTTTTACACTGGAGGAGGGCGTTCCTTCAAACCACTAAAAACGGTGGAGAAATACGTCAACATCAATCATAAGAAAAAATAGAAATATTGGAGGAATTTGATACAATGATGGATTATTTGATTACTCAAAATGGTGGAATGGTATTTGCAGTATTAGCGATGGCAACAGCAACGATTTTTTCAGGAATCGGGTCTGCTAAAGGCGTTGGAATGACTGGGGAAGCGGCAGCTGCATTGACGACCAGTCAACCAGAAAAATTTGGACAAGCGTTAATTTTACAATTACTTCCAGGTACCCAAGGATTATACGGTTTCGTTATCGCCTTCTTGATTTTTATCAACTTAGGCAGTGATATGTCTGTCGTTCAAGGATTGAACTTCTTAGGAGCTTCCTTACCGATTGCCTTTACTGGTTTATTCTCAGGGATCGCTCAAGGGAAGGTTGCAGCAGCTGGTATTCAAATTCTAGCGAAAAAACCTGAGCATGCAACGAAAGGGATCATTTTTGCTGCGATGGTTGAAACATATGCCATCTTAGGTTTCGTTATTTCTTTCTTACTGGTCTTAAATGCGTAATAGCCTAGCTTATAAGGAGGAATGACGGTGGATGCGATTGATAAAATCATCACTCAAATAAATGAAACAGCACAACTCGAACGTGCATCATTCGAAGAAATGAAGCGCAAAGAAATCGATCAAAAATTTGAAGTGAAAAAGTGGCAGATCGAAGCAGATTTTCAGAAAGAAAAAGCAAGTAAACTGGAAGAAATTGAACGAAGTTATCGCCAGTTGAGAAACAAGCAAAAAATGCAAGTGAAACAAGAAATCTTAAATGTGAAACAAGAAGTTTTACAGCGTTTATTCACGGAAGCAACGCTTCAGTTAGAAAATGAACCAAAAGAAGAACAACTTGCATTGATGAAGCAAATGATCCAAACATTACCGATCAATGGCACAGCTCGCTTGATCCCAGGAGAAAAATCAGCGGATATCTTAACACCTGCGGTCATCGCTGAATGGAATGAAGAACTTCCTTTTGAATTAATACGGGAAGACTTTACTGAAAAAGCACAAGCAGGGTTGATCATTGATGATGCTGGTATCCAATATAACTTTTTATTTAGTCACTTGATCAAGGAAATTCAAGAGACGATGAGTGCTGAAATTGCCAAAGAATTATTTGACTAAGGAGGGATTGTTAAATGGAGTATCATGAATTAAATCCCTTGATACGTGGTAGAGAATTAGAGTTGATTTCAAAAGACACGTTTGAGCAAATGATCCAAACCGATTCGATCGATTCACTTGGAGAAATCTTACAATCCACGATCTATCAGCCGTATATCTATGACGGCTTTGACAAGGATTTTGAAGCCAATCTCTCTCAGGAACGCAGCAAATTATTCCAGTGGTTGAAAGAATCTGCACCAGAACCGGAAATCGTTTGGATCTATACGATGCGTTACACTTTCCATAATTTGAAAGTATTGACAAAGGCTGAGATCACAGGGCAAAACCTTGATCACCTTTACATCCATGATGGATTTTATTCGCTGGAAGTGTTGAAAGATGCGATTCACACGCAAGTGTCGGTGGAATTGCCAGACAGTCTCATGGATTATATTCGAGAAGTTCATGAATACTGCGAAGAATCGACTATTTTACAAGGGATCGATGTGATTTATGACCGTTGTTTTCTAACCGAGCAACGTCGCTTAGGGGAACAGCTTGGTTACCCTGAACTATTAGAAGAGATCATTGCTTTTATCGATTTAACGAATATCACCACGACAGCAAGAGGGATCTTGCAGCATCGTTCTGCAGGTTTTATGACAACAGTTATTTCAAGTTCAGGAAGTATTCCGAAAGACACATTGCTTTCCTTTGTTCGTGGGGAAATGGCATCTTTTACTCAGTTTTTACTGACAACAGATTACAGTGAGCTATTAAAGCAAGTCATCCATGAAGAACAGATTGATCTAGTCAGCTTGGAACAATTGAAAGATGATTATTTAAGTTCTTTTTATCAAGTAGCACAGACACAAGCGTTTGGCCCGTTACCATTACTAGCTTTTTTGAACGCAAAAGAAGTCGAAAGTAAAAATCTGCGCCTTTTGATCATTGGCAAACGAAATCACTTTTCACTGGAACAACTAAAAGAAAGGATGAGACAGGTCTATGACTTATAAAATTGGAGTAGTAGGTGACAAGGATTCTGTCTCGCCTTTTCGATTATTTGGCTTTGATGTACAGCATGGTACGACAAAGACTGAAATAAGAAAAACAATCGATGAGATGGCTAAGAATGAATATGGTGTGATCTATATCACCGAACAATGTGCAAATCTGGTCCCTGAAACGATTGAGCGCTATAAAGGACAATTGACACCTGCGATCATTTTGATTCCTAGTCATCAAGGAACCCTTGGTATCGGTTTAGAAGAGATCCAAAATAGTGTGGAAAAAGCTGTTGGACAAAATATTTTATAATAGGAAAAGGAGATAGTCATTTGCAAATTGGAAAAATCATAAAAGTCTCCGGTCCTCTCGTTATGGCAGAAAATATGTCAGAAGCAAGTATTCAAGACATGTGTTTAGTGGGAGATTTAGGAGTCATCGGCGAAATCATTGAGATGCGTCAAGATGTGGCGTCTATTCAAGTATATGAAGAAACTTCAGGAATTGGTCCCGGGGAACCTGTTCGTTCAACTGGGGAAGCACTATCTGTTGAGCTAGGACCAGGAATCATTTCACAAATGTTTGACGGGATTCAAAGACCACTGGATACATTTATGGAAGTGACTCAAAGTAACTTCTTAGGACGTGGGGTCCAATTACCAGCTTTAGATCATGAGAAACAATGGTGGTTTGAAGCGACAATCGAAGAAGGAACAGAAGTAAGTGCTGGAGACATTATTGGGTACGTGGATGAAACGAAGATCATTCAGCACAAAATCATGGTCCCTAATGGTATCAAAGGAACTGTACAAAAAATTGAATCTGGATCATTTACGATCGATGATCCGATTTGTGTGATCGAAACGGAACAAGGCTTAAAAGAGCTGACGATGATGCAAAAATGGCCAGTACGTCGTGGTCGACCAATCAAACAAAAATTAAATCCAGATGTACCGATGATCACCGGTCAAAGGGTCATTGACACGTTTTTCCCAGTAACTAAAGGAGGAGCGGCAGCCGTTCCAGGTCCGTTTGGTGCAGGGAAGACAGTTGTGCAACACCAGATTGCTAAGTGGTCGGACGTAGATCTAGTGGTTTACGTTGGTTGTGGGGAACGAGGAAATGAAATGACGGATGTCGTCAATGAATTTCCTGAACTGATCGATCCAAATACGGGCGAGTCTTTGATGGAACGAACTGTGTTGATCGCTAATACATCGAACATGCCAGTAGCTGCTCGAGAAGCTTCTATTTATACGGGAATCACGATTGCTGAGTACTTCCGCGACATGGGGTATGATGTAGCAATCATGGCAGATTCCACTTCTCGTTGGGCAGAAGCACTGCGTGAAATGAGCGGACGTTTAGAAGAAATGCCTGGTGATGAAGGTTATCCCGCTTATCTGGGCTCTCGTCTAGCTGAATACTATGAACGTTCAGGACGTGTCATTGCTCTAGGCTCTGACCAACGTGAGGGCAGTATCACTGCCATCAGTGCGGTTTCTCCTTCTGGTGGAGATATCTCTGAACCAGTGACTCAAAATACCTTACGAGTGGTAAAGGTTTTCTGGGGATTAGATTCTAGTCTTGCTCAAAAAAGACATTTTCCATCGATTAACTGGATCCAAAGTTACTCATTATATTCAACAGAAGTTGGCAGATATATGGATCAAATCTTACAACAGGATTGGTCTGATATGGTAACTGAAGGCATGCGGATCTTGCAAGAAGAAGAACAATTAAATGAAATCGTGCGCTTGGTAGGGATCGATTCGCTTTCTGATAACGATCGCTTGACCCTTGAAGTAGCAAAATCGATTCGAGAAGACTATTTACAACAAAATGCTTTTGATGATGTAGATACGTTTACTTCAAGAGAAAAACAATTCAACATGTTGAAAGTTATTTTGACTTTTGGGAAAGAAGCACGAAAAGCCTTATCGTTGGGAGCGTACTTCAATGAAATCATGGAAGGTACAGTAGCGGTCAGAGAACGCATTAGTCGGAGCAAGTATATTCCAGAAGAAGAGTTGGCCAAAATTAGTAGTATAAATGAAGAAATCAAAGAAACGATCCAATTGATTGTTTCAGAAGGAGGGATGACCGATGATTAAAGAATATCGTACAATCAAAGAAGTGGTCGGCCCTTTGATGGCAGTCGAAAAAGTTTCGGGAGTCAAATATGAAGAATTGATTGAAGTTCGAATGCAAAACGGCGAGATTCGTCGTGGACAAGTACTAGAAGTCCAAGAAGACAAAGCGATGGTTCAGATCTTTGAAGGGACCAGTGGAATCAATCTAAAAAATTCTTCCGTACGTTTTTTAGGACACCCTTTACAATTAGGGGTATCAGAAGACATGATCGGTCGGGTTTTTGATGGTCTTGGTCGACCAAAAGACAATGGACCTGAAATCTTGCCAGAAAAATATTTAGATATCAATGGCGAAGTAATCAATCCAATTGCCAGAGATTATCCCGATGAATTTATCCAAACAGGGATTTCAGCAATCGATCATTTGAATACATTAGTTCGTGGGCAAAAATTGCCGGTTTTTTCTGGCTCAGGTTTACCACACAAAGAGTTGGCTGCCCAAATTGCTCGCCAAGCAACTGTTTTGGATTCTTCCGATGATTTTGCTGTGGTTTTTGCTGCCATCGGTATTACTTTTGAAGAAGCCGAATTTTTTATGGAAGACTTTAGACAAACAGGTGCGATTGACCGCTCCGTTATGTTTATGAATTTAGCTAATGATCCAGCAATCGAACGAATCGCCACACCAAGAATGGCATTGACGGCCGCTGAATATTTAGCTTATGAAAAAGGCATGCACGTCTTAGTCATCATGACCGATATGACCAACTATGCAGAAGCGCTCAGAGAAATTTCGGCCGCACGTCGAGAAGTTCCTGGTCGTCGTGGTTATCCAGGCTATCTTTACACAAACTTAGCCACCTTATTTGAACGGGCTGGACGGATTAGAGGATTGAAAGGTTCTGTAACTCAAATTCCGATTTTGACGATGCCAGAAGATGATAAGACTCATCCGATTCCCGATTTGACTGGCTATATCACAGAAGGTCAGATCATTTTAACGAGAGAGCTTTATAAGAGTGGGATTCAACCACCGATCGATGTCTTGCCTTCTCTTTCACGGTTGAAGGACAAAGGAACAGGTGCCGGTAAAACGAGAGAAGACCACGCAGCAACGATGAACCAATTGTTTGCCGCCTATGCGCAAGGAAAACAAGCGAAGGAATTAGCTGTCGTTTTAGGTGAATCTGCCTTGTCAGATATTGATAAAATCTATGCAAAATTTGCGGAACGATTTGAAAACGAATATGTCAACCAAGGATTTTACACCAATCGGACGATCACAGAAACGCTTGACTTAGGTTGGGAACTGTTGGCGATGCTTCCAAGAACCGAGTTAAAACGAATCAAGGATGATTTACTGGATAAGTATTTGCCAGAAGGGAAGTGAGTTCCTTATGCGATTAAACGTCAATCCTACGAGAATGGAGCTAACTCGTTTAAAGAAACAATTAACGACAGCGACAAGGGGACACAAACTTTTAAAGGATAAACAAGATGAATTGATGCGTCAATTTATTTTACTGATCCGTAAAAATAATGAGTTACGCCAAGCAATAGAAAAAGAAACCCAAACAGCAATGAAAGATTTTGTCTTAGCAAAGTCAACAGTCGAAGAAGCTTTTATTGACGAACTTTTAGCATTACCAGCGGAAAACGTCTCACTTTCTGTAGTTGAGAAAAATATTATGAGTGTCAAAGTTCCCCTCATGAATTTTCAATACGATGAAACATTGAATGAGACACCGTTAGAGTATGGCTATCTTCATTCTAATGCAGAGTTGGATCGTTCGATCGATGGTTTTACGCAGCTCTTACCAAAGCTTTTGAAGCTGGCAGAAGTTGAAAAAACATGTCAACTCATGGCTGAAGAGATCGAGAAAACCAGAAGAAGGGTCAATGCGTTAGAATATATGACGATTCCTCAATTGGAAGAAACGATTTATTATATTAAAATGAAGCTGGAAGAAAACGAACGAGCAGAAGTAACTCGCCTGATCAAAGTGAAAAATATGGGAACAGAAGAGTAAGGCTGATCCAATTCAGCATTCTAATGGCTTTTTTTCATGATCGAAACAAATTGAATTTAGCGTAGGAAGAAAAAGTAGTCATTTATTTTTCTTCTTGCGCTCGTTTGCTTATAATGGAAAGAGGTCGTGAAAGAAGCGGTCAGCTCCGAGCGAATAAGAGAGGATTTTTTAAAATAGCTTCTCCTATTTTAGAAAATCATCGCTTATTGTTGAGGAGTTGCTTCACGCCAATGATTCATTTTGTATCTATTTATGATCGCAGAACAAAATGTCGTTCTGAGATCTTAGATAAAAATTAAGCATAAGGAATGACTATCATGAAAAAAAGAGTAAGAAAACGATTATCACCTGTCCAGCTAATTGCTGCTGGGTTTTTTATCTTGATCCTGTTTGGAGGTAGCTTACTGACGTTACCATTTTTTAGCCGCAGCGGAGAAAGCACCCATTTTATTGATGCCTTATTCACTGCAACCTCAGCTGTTTGTGTGACTGGTTTGACGACACTGAATACTGCGGAGCATTGGAATAGTGCAGGACAGTTTTTGATCATGACCTTGATTGAAATCGGTGGGTTAGGCTTTATGATGATCCCGATCCTCTTTTTTGCTATTGCGAAGAAAAAAATCAGTTTTAGTATGCGGATTGTGCTAAAGGAAGCCTTAAACCTTGAAGAGATGTCGGGTGTAATTAAGTTAATGATCTATATCTTAAAATTTGCGGTGGTGATCCAAGTAATCGGGGCGGTTGCTTTGAGTGTAGTTTTTATTCCTGAATTTGGTTGGGCTAAAGGTATCTGGTTTAGTATCTTTCATGCCGTTTCTAGTTTTTGTAATGCAGGATTTGATTTATTAGGAGACAGTTTACTCGCGGATCAAACAAATGTTTACCTAATCATGGTCATTTCAGCGTTGATCATTGCAGGTGGATTAGGTTTTATTGTCTGGCGTGATATTCTAAGTTATCATCGGGTCAAAAAAATCACACTACATTCAAAAGTCGCCTTATCTGTAACTGCACTCTTATTAATTGGTGGATTTATTTTATTTTTCATCACTGAAAGAAATGGACTGACTTTAGTTAAAGGTACGTTTACAGAAAGATTAGCGAATACATTTTTTATGAGTGTGACACCAAGAACAGCAGGCTATTACTCTATTGATTATTTACAGATGAGTCATGCAGGATTGATTTTAACGATGTTTTTGATGTACATCGGAGGAACTTCTGGTTCGACAGCTGGAGGACTGAAAACTACGACATTAGGAATTTTATTGATCCAAATGCATGCCATGTTTAAAGGAAAGACACGAGCAGAAGCCTTCGGTCGAACCATTCGCCAAGCAGCCGTGCTACGTGCATTGACTCTTTTCTTTGTAACTCTCTCTTTATGTGTTGTTGCGATCATGGTCCTATCTGTGACGGAGACGATTCCTAAAACGTCAGGAATCGAATATATTGCGTTTGAAGTCTTTTCCGCTTTTGGGACAGTTGGATTGACGATGGGGTTGACCCCGGATTTGACATTGATCGGAAAACTAGTCATTATTTCTTTGATGTATATCGGTCGAGTAGGAATCATGACAGTCGTTTTTTCACTACTAGTAAAAGCAAACAGGGCAGAAGCCAATTACAAATACCCAGAAGAAAGCATTATGCTTGGGTAGTTGTGAAGGTATCGGGGAGTTCTGATGATAATAAAAAAGAAACGCTCAAAACAAGAGAAGCTGTTTTGAGCGTTTTTTTTTTACAACCTTATCCCCGAATAACTTCGATTTTATATCCGTCAGGGTCAACAACGAAATAATAAGAAGGAGCTGTTCCTGGAAGTCCTTTTAGGTCTGTCACATTGAATCCTTCTGCTTGGTGTTTTTCGTGAAGTGCTTCTAAATCATCCGCAGCAATAGCAATGTGTCCATAGCCATTCCCTAGATCATAGCCTTCATGATCATAGTTATAAGTTAATTCTAGTTCGTAGTCATCTCCTGGTAAAGTTAAATAAACAAGGGTGAATTTGTTTTCTGGAAAATCACGGCGACGACTTTCTTCAAAGCCAAACGCTTTTTGGTAAAATTCTAATGAAGCGTCAAGATCTTTCACTCGAACGCAAGTATGAGCCATTTTCATAAATAACTACTTCCTTTCCTTTTTTTTCATCATAACAAAAAAAGAAAGAGCAATAGAAGATTTGCGCTTGTTTATGAGAAAACTCTCATGTAAAATAAAAAGTAAATAAGCTTAAGGTGGACAAAATGATGGATAAACCAGTATTTGGTGAAAAAGAAGCAGGGGTCCAGTATTCCCCACGATATGCTGCCTATATCATCGTGGAAGAAAAGAACAAACTAGCTTTGATTGAAGCTCCAAATGGTGCTTATTTTTTACCTGGTGGAGAGATCGAAGCGATGGAAACAAAAGAAGCAGCTCTTAAGAGAGAACTCCTTGAGGAAATGGGGATCGTCGCAGAAATTGCGACTTATCTAGGGGAAGCGGATGAGTATTTTTATTCCAATTACCGTCAGACCTATTACTATAACCCAGGCTACTTTTACGTGGCAAACGGCTGGCAACAAGTGGCAGAACCAACTGAAAAGACGAATACTATTTGGTGGGTCACACCACAAGAAGCCATTGAAAAATTAAAACGAGGTAGCCACAAGTGGGCGGTTGAAAAATGGTTATTGAACAATTAAAACAATTAAAACAATTAAATCAAGAAAAAATCCAAAACCAGCGTACAGTCAGTGACGAACTGGTTTTGGATTTTTATTTAGTAGCAAGTGTTATTTTTATTATGATAAAACATACGTTTTGATCGCTTCTGCCACGCCATGTTCTTCATTTGTTTTAGTGACCACGTTGGCAGCTTCTTTAACTAGCGGAACAGCATTACCCATCGCAACGCCTAAGCCAGCATATTCAATCATCGATAAGTCATTTTCGTTGTCACCAATCGCCATGATCTCATCCTGATCGATTCCAAGATGTTGCGCTAAGTTCGCAACGGCTGCGCCTTTACTTGCTTCTTTGTTTAATACTTCAAAGTAATAAGGCGCACTTTTCACTGTCGTGTATTTTTCACGGAATGTTTGTGGTAAACGAGCAATCGCAGCATCTAAGATATCAGGTTCGTCGATCATCATCATTTTAACCAAATTGATATCTGGTGTCATTTCTTCAGGTGTGCGGTATTTCAACGGCATATGAACTAAGCTGGCTTCATGAATCGTATACGCACTGATATCACGATTAGAGGTGTAAATCGCCTGATCATCAATGGAATGTAGATGACTGCCAACTCGACGAGCCATCACTTCGATTTCTAAATAATCTTCATGTGTCAAACCATGACGTGCGATGATTTTTCCTGATTTTGTTTGTTGGACAAGTGCGCCATTGTAGGTGATCACGTAGTCATTTTCTTGGAATAAATCGAGTTCATTCAACTGTTCCTGTACACCAGGCAACGGTCTGCCGGTACACAAGACGATGGCTACTCCTTTAGCAACAGCCTGAGCAATCGCTTCTTTGACGTCTGCTGTAATTTCTCTTTTCTCATTTAATAAGGTTCCATCGATGTCGATGGCGACTAACTTGATAGACATAATTTCCTCCAGTGATCGTGTGTTTTAGTTTGTTTGGGTAATCAGTGAACCATTGCGGATATGGCTTGCAAATTCTTGATAGGTTTCGTCAAATAGATCGTAGTGATTTCTTAAAGACGGATCAACCATTTCTTTTGGAAAGAAAAATCGTTCATCTCCTTGTTCTTGTCCAGCAAGAGCAGCCACAAGTTGGCTCACCTCTGATAATTCTACCAAAGTTCCATCATTTCGCAAGATTTCGATTTGTGTTCGATGGCGTCCTTCTTCGGGGCGATAAAAATCATAAGGCAAATCATAACTGGAATTGATGGCAGTATAGTAGACAGGATTGTAGCCAACTTTTTCCACAAGAGCAGTCATTTCCTTGATCAAGGAAGAAGAGCGATCCCCAGAAAAAGTCGCCGATTTTAACGGTTTACGGTATAAGAAACGTTTAGCTAAATCACTTAAGATTGGATCAGAAAATTCCGTCCATTGGGTAAAATAAGTTCCTAAAACGCCATCGTCTAATTTTAAATACTCATCCAGTGTAAAGTTTTCGTCAAGAAACGGTAAGAGTAGTTGAGAATGGGATTCAAACACATTGGGATCTTCTCGATACAACTCATGCGCCCGATGTAACAAGTGTTCTAAAATTACTTCCATGCCACGAGACACAGGGTGGAAATAAACTTGAACGTACATTTGATAGCGGCTCACAATATAATCTTCGACTGCGTGCATCCCATTCATCGAAAAGGCGATCCCGCCTTTATAGGGACGAATGACACGTAAAATTCGTGTTAAATCAAACGTACCGTATTCTGTCCCAGTGTAATAGGCATCTCGCAACAAGTAATCCATTCGATCAGCATCGATCTGGCTAGAAATCATTTGGACGACTTGGGGATTAGGATATGTTTTTTGGATCACACTGGCGACTTTTTCTGGAAATCCTTCTTCCACACGATTCAAAATTTGATAAACTTCCGTTTCAGGAGAAGTAATGATCTCTACAGTGATCGCTTCATGATTCGTATGGAAAATATGCTCAAATGTATGAGAATAAGGACCGTGACCAACATCGTGAAGCAATGCTGCGCACAATGTAACCAAACGTTCTCGATCATCCCAACCGTCAGCGCCAATTTTTTCTTGAGGGAAATTGCGGGAAAAGATATCACAGATCCGTCTTGAAATTTCATAGACCCCTAATGAATGAGTGAACCGACTATGTTCAGCGCCGTGAAAAGTAAAGGAAGAAGTGCCTAACTGTTTGATACGGCGCAATCGTTGGACTTCTTTTGAATTGATCAAGTCTAAAATGACTTGGTGTTGGACATGGATATAGTTATGGACCGGGTCACGAAAGACCTTTTCGATCGGTAATAATTGATATTTATAAGGAATAGTCATCAGCAAGCTCCTTTAATTTATTTCGTTCTTCCATTCGATTGATTTGATCCGTCCACTGTTCAGAAGTGACATGTGCCTCTTTCCAACATAGCGCATCAACTGAACGACTCTCTCCATAGAGTTGTGTGAGTGCCAATTGGAATTGTTGTTTTACATCCTCAATGGTTAAAGGCGTTTCAAGTAAATCAGCTAAGGTTGCCATACTTTCAGGAACGACCGCCGGGTAACCATCCGTGCCGAAATCCTCTTTCAACGCTTCTTGATAGAATCGTTTCATCGCTTGACCTCTGGTTTGTTGTGCGCCATTTACACTAACATACATCATCACAGAAATCCCGTTTTTTATGCGACGTTGGGCGATCCCCGCAAACTTTTTACCGTTGATACTCAGGTCATACGTACCAGGACAATAAGAATGAGTCACTTCAAAAGCTTCGATTGATACGGTTGGAAAAGCCAGACGAGTCAATGTGAGCATTTTTTCATAGGCAGCATCAATCGATATCTTCTCCTGTTCGTTTTGAGGGAAAATCAATGAGATATTTAAAACCCCTTGATCAGAAATGATCCCTAATCCCCCAGCGTTACGAACGATTGGCTGATAGCCTGCTTTTCTTAGCTCCTGAATGCCTTCATGGAAGTAGGGCGTTCGAGTATCTTTCATTCCTAAGATCACCGTTTGTTCATATTGCCAAAAATGGAGAAAGTTTTGGTTGTTTTTTTTTGAATACTCGGTTAAGATATCCGTCAGAGCAAAAGGGGTAAAATCATTTTTTTGATAAATTTTTTGATCCAAAATAATTGTTGGATTCATTACATTCGCTCCTTTATATAATTAATCATCGATTGATATTCCAATGATTCACGTTTGTCATCGTTTCATGGGAGTTTCTCTCATTATTATACTATACTCTAACATACTCTAAAAAAAGAATTTATTGAGTCTGGGACAAAACTTGGCTCAGTCTCTTCTGGTAGCTCTAAAAACGAATAAACGGTGTTCAAGCATCAGCTCCTTGAAATAAGCCTGAATTTTTCAAAATATGAGAAGCTATTTTAAAAAATTCTTTCTTATTGTCATCGGAGCTCCCCGATGCTTTCACAACCTCTTCGATGACGAGTTGTTTGACAAATAGACGAAAACTAGGAACAATGTACCTATATGAAGTAAAGGAGAAGGTAAAATGGCACAATCGCAAGGAACACCCATTTCAATCAAATTACGGACGAAAGTCATGCAAAATGGGGAACATCAAGACTTTTTCTTTGATCTGAAAGGTCAAATGGTCAAAATTGGGGATACGTTATACATACGATACCAGGAAATTCAGGAAAATACAGCAGAAGAAATCCCTGTAACGATCAAATTGATGCCCGATGGACAGGTTCAATTGATTCGTGCGGGAGAAACACGGATGCGACTAAAATTCGGGTATCGTGAACGTTTGGAAACAACGTATCGGACACCTTATGGCATGCTTCAAATTGAAACGTATACCAAAGAATTACATGTTAGTTTGAAAGACCGACCAACTGCTGGGAAAGTAATGATTGAATACGACTTGCTAATGGGACCAGAAAAATTAGGGGAATATTATTTAACTTTAGATTTTACTGCTTAAATCGCAAAGAAACGTTTGATTTTTTACGTATGATTTTGTATGATAAGGAGTAGACTGTGAAAGGACGTGTCCTGATTGGAAATTAGTGTATTTGAAGGTGCAAACAAAAACGAATTATCAATGATCGAAGTAGCACATGCGATCTTAGAACAACGTGGCGATGTGATGGATTTTTCTGATTTAGCCAACCAAATCCAAACCTATCTTGGAAAATCAGACAGTGAGATTCGTGATTCACTGGCACAATTTTATACTGACTTAAATATTGATGGTAGCTTTATTTCATTAGGTGACAATCGTTGGGGCTTGCGTTCATGGTATGCGATCGATTCGATCGATGAAGAAGTAAACCATGGAATTGACGAAGAAGATGAAGATACACCTCGTCGACGCAAACGTAAAAAAGTCAATGCCTTTATCAACGATGATGAAGATGCGATCGATTATAATGATGATGACCCAGAAGATACTGACTTGTCTGACGAAGATGACGATGATCTTTTTGAAGATGATGATGACGATGATGAAGAAATCGCTGCTTATAACTCTGACCTGCAAGAAATCGGTGCAGACGACACAAGTGACGATGAAGAAGAATTACCAGGCAACATCGAAGAAGATCTAAGCATCATTGACGATGAAGACGAAGACTACGAGGACGAAGAGTTCACCGAAGAATAGACTTTCGGCTTCATAGCTGCAGATCCCCCAATAAGGGATCTGCAGTTTTTTTGTATTGTTTTTTTACATAAATTAAAAAAATTGAAACTTTTTGATTTGTTTGATCGTCATAGTAAGTGAGAGGGAAAGGAGATGGGTCTGATTTTTAATCGTTACAAGAAAAAGAAGCAAATCGAAAAATCCAAGAATTTATTAAGTGAATTGATCCAAGAGGAATATGAGAAAATGTTTCGGATCACAATGAATTATGTTCATGACAAAGAAGAAGCATTGGACGTAATGCAAGACAGTTTTCATAAAGCGTTAGCTGCTATTGAACAAGGGAAAGAGATTGAACGATTTTCAGCTTGGTTTTATCGTATTTTGATACGAACAGCGATCGATGCTTGGCGTAAGCAAAAACGAAATCAATCGGAAACATTGGAAGAAGAAACGATTCAACTCGCTCATACAATGGACGATTCATTGACTGATTTACATGGAATCATTGAAGGAATTGATAGCCCCGAAAAGGAAATTTTGATTCTACATTTTTTTGAAGGCTTTCGTTTAAAAGAAATTGCAGAGATTCTTGATTTGAATGAAAACACCGTCAAAACCAAAATGTATCGTACGTTAAATCAGCTAAGAAAAATCTTACAGTAAAAATCACAATAAAGGAGAGAAAGACGGATGTACTCAGCTCAGAAAGAATTAGAACAACTGAAACAAGTCTATCAACAACAAGAAATCCCTCGTGGTATCAAAAATGAGATGATCAAGCGCTACTCACTAGAAGAACAAAGGTTTAACCAACGAGTGAAACGAAAAAAACAAGTGAAAGGACTTATTCTATCTTTTGCTATTATTGCGATGATGTTCAGCAGTATTTTTTTTAACAATCAAATTCGTAGTTTTGCTGAAGATTTACCCTTGATTGGCCCAGTCGTGAAATTAATTTTAGGGAAAACACTGTCTGATGAAGCAATCGAGATCCGAGTGCCGCAAATCAGTACAAAAGATAAAGAAAATAGTCAGACGATTGCTGGACTGAACAAAAAGTACTTTCGTGAAGGACAAGAAAACTTTGAAAAAGCAAAAGTACAGTACCAAGACTTTAAAACAAATCATTTTCAAGTTACGGGAGATTATCAGAAACTGTTGGATGATCCGCGTTTTTTAGTGATTGAACGAAAGATGACACAAACTGCCGCAGACAGCTATACGGAAAAGCGTTATGATACGATTGATAAAAAAAACGGAGTAGTCCTATCTTTACCACTTTTATTCAAAGATGATCAGTATCTTTCCGTTTTGACAAATGAAGTCAAAGAGCAAATGCAAAAAAATAGCAAAGAAAACCCTGATCAGTATTATTGGACAGATGATGATTTTAAAGATGGACTAATCAAAAAAACGCCATTAGTTACTAAAGACACATCTTTTTATATCAATAAAAATCACGAGCTAGTCTTAGTTTACGATCAATTTTCGATCGCACCTGGCTATATGGGCACACCAACCTTTGTGATACCTAAAGAAGTGACACGTTCACTTTTAGCTTCTCCAGATTACTTAAATGAGTAAGCTCAACCTAAAAAATAAATAACTGATCCTTTGCGCTATCATAAGAGTTGATTTGATTTTGGAAAAATACTTCAAATAGTTCAATTATACATGGTTATAATATATACAAAATGTCTAGGACAGCCATTGTTGGATAAATAGCTGTTTAAGAGAGATTGAGACAAAAGTATTTCGCATCAAGAAATAAGAAGGAATTTCCGAAAATTGACAAGAAACGCAAACACTGGTTTTTGCTGTTGATTGTTACCTACTTGGTGCTTCACAAATTTTTTGAAGATGCTACTTTTTTCTCACCGTGAACAAGAGGTCAGCTCTTTGAACATCATTTATTCGTTTTTAGAGATACTAGAAGAGACTGAAGCAAGTTTTGTTTCAGTCCCTTTTATTTTAGAGAACTATCCAAATTTCGTCCTAGAATTTTTTGTGCAAATATCGTAAATGATGTGAAAGTATATACTTTTTAGTATATACTTATTGTTGGATAAAAATATTTTCTCATTATTGTTGGTTCTGCTAATAAATAAAGCTAGCAGAAAGTTTGGAGAATATTTTAGGAGGAATCTCGTGAAAAAACAACCAAAATTTCAAGAAATTGCGAATGAAATTGAGAAGCGAATCATGGAAGGAATTTACGTTTCTAGTCAAAAATTACCTTCAGAATATGATTTAGCAGACGAGTTTCAATGTAGTCGTTTAACTGTTCGTAAAGCAATCGAATTATTGATCAGCCAAAATAAGTTGATCAAAGAAAAAAGTAAAGGCACGTATGTCATGAAACAACCTAAGATCCAAAGTGGCTCTGGAGGACTGCAAAGCTTTACCGAAACTGCTCGAATCCAAGGGAAAAAGACAAAAACGCAAGTCTTAGAATGCGAAGTTACTGAACAACTACCAACGAATGTTAAACAAGCTTTTGGTGAATCGATTTCTGAGCCAATCGTTCATTTGAGACGATTACGTTATTTTGATGACGAACCAATGACGGTTGAAAATCTTTATATTTTAAAACGTTATCTGGGAGAAGTCTCTCAAGAAGAATTAAGTGGGTCACTCTATCAAGTGATCGAAAAAAACGTGGAGATCGCTTATTCTCACCAAGAAATCGAAGCAGTGAAAGCGACGGCTGACGTGGCAAAACTCTTGCAAGTAGCTGTGGATGAACCGATGTTGTTTGTCCATTCAATGACATATTCGCCAGCAGCCAAACCGATCTTATATGACTGCTCGTTTTATCGTGCAGATAAATATACATTTAAAAATACGTTGATTCGTCAAAAAAGGAGTGAATAAATTGAAAAAAAGCAAGTCGATGATTGATGATCATTGGGAAGAATTTCTTGAGTTTCTTCAAACAGTTATGAAAGTACCAAGTGTGAAAGGGAAGCCGGAAGATCATGCTCCGTTTGGGAAAGCACCTCGAGAAGTGTTGGACCTTGTACTCAAAAAAGGAAAAGAAGTAGGGTTTAAGACTAAAGTGATTGATGATGCGATCGGATACGTCCAATGGGGAGAAGATGATGAGGACTATATTGGGATCATTGGTCATTTAGATGTGGTTCCAGCAGGATCAGGATGGGATTTTCCACCCTTTGATTTAAGCGAAAAAGATGGACGCTTTTATGGACGAGGGATTTTAGATAATAAAGGGCCGATCATTAGTTGTTTTTATGCTCTGATCCTGTTGAAAAAAATGGGAGCGGTTCCTAAAAAAACGATCCGCATTATTTTTGGGACTGACGAAGAAAGTGGGATGTCTGATGTGGCTCATTATTTACAGGCTGAAGTTCCGCCATCATTTGGTTTTACGCCAGATTGTAAATATCCAGTTGTTTACGGAGAAAGAGGAGTAGTCAACCTAACGATTCATTTCCCATTAGTTAAAGAAGAAGTTATTCAAATCAGTGATTTTACAGGGGATCAATATCGAGATCATGTGCCAGACCAGCTGAGTGTTTCGATTAATGAGAAAAAATTTGATGTGGAAGGAAAACGTTCTCCAAGTAATGCCCCAGAATTAGGAGAGAATGCGATTACGCTGCTTGCCGAAAAAATCAAAGCAGATTCAGCTGTTCCAGAACAAATACGAGCTTATTTTGATTGGATCTGGCAAGCTTTCCACAATAAACATTATGGAGAAGGAATCGATCTTGCTTTGTCTGATGAAGATTCAGGCAGGTTGATTCTTACACCTGTGAATTTGCAAAAAAACACTAACGGGTTAGATTTAGAAGTTGCTTTTCGTTACCCTGTTTCAGTCACAGAAGAGGAAGTCGTGAGTGGGTTGGCTAAACAGTTGCCCGAGAAAGCGACTTTTACAATCAATCGCAGTATTCCAGGAATCTGTCAGAAAAAAGATTCGCCTGAAATCAAAAAACTATCTCAAATTTATGGCGAGATTACTGGGAACGACCCTACGCCAGTGACGACAACGGGTGCTACTTATGCCAGAAAGATTCCTAATGTATTAGCATTTGGTCCCTCTTTTCCAGGGCAAAAAGGGATTGCGCATAACAAAAATGAGTATATGGAAGTAACAGATCTGCGCATGAATTTAGAGATATACCTACGAAGCATTCAAGCATTGATCGAATAAACAGTTATATATTTTTTAAAAAAAAGATTATCAGAGACTTCTCTTATAAATCAATTAGATTTTAAGAAAAGTCTCTTTTTAGTATAGACATAATAGTATATACTAAATAAAATAGATGTAAGCGCTATATATAGGAGGGGTAAACATGTGGGGAATTATCGCAACGTGGCGTATGGCACATGATGGTGTGTTAGCTGCCAAAAAATTATTAGAACAGGAAGGAACGTGCGGAGATGCCGTGGAAACGTCAATCAAATGTGTAGAAGACTATCCATTTTACAAATCAGTTGGCTATGGTGGCTTGCCAAACGAACGAGGCATTGTAGAAATGGATGCGGCTTTTATGGATGGGGATACGTTCAAAATTGGGGCAGTGGCTGGGATCGTAGATATTGCGAATCCAATATCAGTTGCCAGAAAATTAAGTAATGAAAAATTCAATAGTTTTCGCGTAGGACAAGGAGCCACTGAATATGCAATGCTAGCAGGATTCGAACGGAAAAACATGCTAACGCCAAGAGCTAAAAAAATTTGGCAAAAACGAGTGGCAGAAGTGGCGAAAACGAATCTAAGTCCCTATGACGGACACGATACGGTGGGCGTGGTTTCTTTGGATCAACACACCGGCATGGCTGCAGGAACGTCTAGTTCTGGATTATTTATGAAAAAGCAAGGTCGTGTGGGAGATTCCCCTTTATCAGGTTCTGGTTTTTACGTCGACAGTCAAATCGGTGGTGCGACAGCAACTGGTCTAGGAGAAGATTTAATGAAAGGCTGTCTAGCTTATGAAATTGTTCGCTTGATGGGAGAAGGAGTCACTCCACAAAAAGCCTGTGATCAAGCTGTGTATTCTTTTACTGATTTATTAAAAGAACGGTATGGAAAAGCAGGTGCTTTTTCATTAGTTGCTATGAATAAAGCAGGTGAATGGGGAGTTGCGACCAATGTCGAATTTACGTTTACTGTTGCAACTGAAAAGGAGCAACCAGCTATCTACTTAGCTAATCCAGGAGTTGATCAGACAACGATCATTGAACCAATCACCAAAGAATGGCTGGATGCTTATGAAAAACGCATCAAAGCCCCAGTTTGATCCCAGTATCGAAGTCATTTAGCTGATAATCAGCATATGTATATATAAGGAGGAGAAAAAAATGGCAACAAAAAAAATCTATTTATTCTGTGAAGCAGGTATGTCAACGAGTATTATGGTCAATAAAATGATGGAAGTAGTCACAAAACATCAGATGCCACTAGAAATCCATGCGTTCCCAGCAATCCATGCAGAGGAAAAAGTTGAACAAGAGAAACCGGTAGCCATCTTATTAGGACCACAAGTTCGTCATTTAAGTGACAAAATGAAAAAAACGTTTGAGCCGTTAGGCATTCCTGTAGGCACAATTGCCACAGAAGCATATGGCATGATGGATGGCGAACGTGCGATGAAAGATGTCCTGAAAATGATCAAAGAAAGTAGAAAATGAGTTTTTGTAAACGGAAACAGTCGGAGTCAACAAAAAGATCGGGGGAAAAAAGATGCAAAAATTTTTGAATTGGTTAGAAAAAGTTTTGACACCAATGGCAAAAACGGTTGGAGAAAATAAATATTTGATTGCTATACGAGATGGCTTTTTACTTTCTACACCGTTATTGATCGTGGGGTCATTGTTTCTAGTATTGACCAACTTTCCAATACCAAATTGGAATGAATGGATGGCTGGTTTTTTAGGGGAAAATTGGGCAGTCATGTTGAATAAGCCTGCTACTGCCAGTTTTGATATCATGACGATTTTAGCAGTTGGGGGCATCGGTTATAGTTTAGCAAAGCAATTTAAAGTGGATGCGATGCAAGCAGCAATTATTTCTTTAGTTTCATTCTTTATCGTAACGCCTTTTACCACATTATTTACGCCAGAAGGTTCGACTGAAGTATTTGAAGTCGGAAGTCTTCCTTTACGTTGGATGGGATCAAGTGGTTTATTTTTAGGGATGGTAGTTGCTTTAGTAGCGACTCGTATGTTCGTTGCCTTGATTCGTACAGGGTGGACAATCAAAATGCCAGATGGCGTGCCGCCTACTGTTGTTAAATCGTTTGAAGCATTGATTCCAAGTTTCGTCATCTTAACGTTCTTTATGGTGGCGAATTGGGTAGCGAGTTTAACCACATATGGGAATTTACAAGAAATCCTGTTTAAATTCTTACAAACACCATTGTTAAGTTTAGGGAATACCTTAGGTGCTATGATCATTGCGTACTTATTTTTACATTTTTTCTGGTTTTTCGGAATCAACGGTTCAAGTGTCGTAGGTGCAGTTTTCAATCCAGTTCTTCGTGCTTTATCGATTGAAAATCTAAATGCGTTCAAAGACGGACATGAAATTCCTAATATCATTACAGGTCAATTTCAAGATATGTTTGCAACATTTGGTGGGGGCGGTTCTACCTTATCATTGATTTTGATTATGATTCTTGTATGTAAGAGTCAGCGAGTGAAAAAACTTTCACAATTATCACTTGTACCAGGAATTTTCGGGATCAATGAACCGATCATCTTTGGTTTACCGATCGTATTAAATCCAATCATTTTGATCCCATTTGCTTTAGTACCCACAATCAATATCATTATTGCTTATTTTTGTATGGACCTAGGGCTAGTTGCTTACACCAATGGGATTCAACTTCCATGGACAACGCCACCGATCATTTCAGGCTTTTTAGTCAGTGGTTGGCAAGCTTCTGTCCTTCAGGGATTACTTATTTTATTAGGAATGGCAGTTTATTATCCATTCATCAAAGTATTAGACAATCAATATCTGAAAGAAGAGCTTGAGGCAGAAGAATCAACAGCAGAAGAAATCAATTTTGATGACTTTGATTTTGATACCTTATAAAAAGGAGTAGGAGCATGAAAAAAATCATTTTGATCCTCAACCATGTGACCGCAGGTATGGGAAGTGACGAACAAGCACAATTGCCTCCAGGTGGAAAAAAAACAGCTCTAGGACCGGGAGAAACATTAGCGCCATTGTTTAAAGAAAAAAAGGCAGAGATTATTGCTACTTTATACTGCGGTGATCGTTATTATTCAAGTCATCCAGAAGAAGTCAAACAAAAATTTATCGGATTCGCCAAAAAGTTTGGAGCAGATGCGATATTATGTGGACCAGCTATGCATTATCCTAATTTTGGAGAGATGGCAGGCGGGTTAGTCGAAGCTTTTAACAAAGAAGGCATTCCTGCTGCCGCTGCAATGTCTGTTGAAAATCCTGCTGTAGCAAAATATCAGCAAGTGATCCCCATCGTTAAAATGCCAAAAAAAGGTGGGATCGGACTAAATCAATCCTATAAAAATATGGCAACAATCGTGACACAGTTAGCGAAAGGGGAAGAACGAACTTCCTCAGAACAAGAAATGATCTTTTGAATCAAAAGTGAATAAACGGAGCATAATGACTTTTCTTAAGTTGAAAAGCTGTTTCGATAGATGACGGAAAAAAGCCAATCATTACGTATGTTTTGATTGGCTTTTTGTGTGAAGAAGGTTGCAAAGAATAGTTTGCCACAAGCAGGATCAGGGGAGATGAGCAACACGTAAGGCTTTGATCAATGTTTGGGTAGAAAGATTCGATCAATTAGCTAACTGAATTTCATCGTTTGCCAACTTGCTCCTTCTCTTTATTGATTTATTCCTTCTCTTTATTAAAAAGTAGAGTGAAAAATAGACTTGAATCTCAATGGATCGTCCAATAAACTATTTATTGTAAGCGATTTATTCTTAATTGAAGAAAAGTGGTGATGTATGAACAAAGTAAAGATACTCATGACGTTGTTTGTTAGCTCTATACTTCTATTGTTGGTTTCTCATCCCCAAGAAATAGCGGCAACTACAAGCAAGTCTAATGTAGGAACACATGCAACATTTTCCAAAGTAATGACTTATGATCAAATGATTGAGCAACTCACAAACGATCTTCAGCTTTCATCAACAAAAGCAAGGCAAAAACTCGAATCTTCGGACAAAATTGTTCACACAGTTACTCGAAATAGAGCAACCTTTCGAGTACTGTCGCAGACTGTGACGGTGAATAAGACGTACAAGCCAACGATGCGGTTTTATTGTGAAACGAGTGAAAGTGGTCATTTTAGAGCGATTAAACGAATAATAGCAATAAATTTGGTTAGAGAAGACCAGGAAGTGGCAAAAGCTTTTTCGGGAACTGTCTATGTCAACTTAGAAGAAGCCAATCGTATCTATTATATCGTGAATGGTGACTTCTTTAATCAAGGTACGACTTCATGGAAAAACGGATCAACGAGTGGTGTAGACAGTGCGCTAGATCTAAGGTTTACTACAAAGGATGCCGGGAGCCATTACCAATACAGTTATAGTGAACACCGAATCACTTTTTGATTTGCAGGCGGGTAAGGAAGTGGACAGCGATCGCTAACCATTGCTGAATAATAGTGAATGGTTAAAGAAAAGTGATGGGAGAGATATGGGTGGCTCGTAAAACTTAGTTTACACAAAAAATAACGAAAAAAGCTGATCCATACATGCGGATCAGCTTTTTATCTTTTAAATTTAGAAAGCAAAACATTCCCAAATATGCTAAGATAGCAATAGACGCGTCCTGAGGGAATCGAACCCCCGTCTCAAGAACCGGAATCTTACGTGATATCCACTACACTAAGGACGCAAGTACAGACACAATTGTAACGAAACTAAAAAAAAATTACAAGGGGAATGGACAAAAAAATGAAATTTCAACAAAACTTTTCACAAAAACAACAGCAAACACAAAAATTAGCCATGACACAACATCTGCAACAGTCCATCCAGGTATTGCAATATAACAGTGAAGAGCTCTTGGCATTTGTTGAAAATCAAGCATTAGAAAATCCATTGATAGAAGTAGTGGAACCAGAATGGCAATCTGACTATCAGAAGATCAGATCAGCCAATGATAATGAAGAAACCAACTACTTAAATCAAATTCCCGATACCAGTGTTTCCTTATTTGAATCATTGATCGAACAGATCCATTTGAACTATCGGCAGACCTTCTTACGTCAGTTAGTTCTTTATTTAGTCGAGTACATTGATTTAAATGGATTTTTGACGATTGATTTAAAAGAGGCACAAGAACAAACAAATGCAACTTCGATTGAGATCCTTGATGCACTGACGCTGGTCCAACAACTTGAACCAGCAGGTGTGGGGGCACGAAGTTTACAAGAGTGTTTGATGTTACAAACGGAAAGAGATGACTTTGCACCAGAGTTAGCGTATATCGTTTTGGAAGAGTGTTTTGAGTTGCTGGTTGATCGCAAATGGAAAGAGATCGCTCAACGCTTTTCAATCGAACTTAGTGAAGTACAACGAATCTTTGATTACATCCAAACACTTAGCCCAAGCCCTGGCCGGATTTTTGATCGAAGCAGTGAATTATATATCATTCCTGATGTCAAAGTGATGGTTGATAAGGACCAAAAAGTGTCTGTCCTTTCTAGACGAGGAAATCAACCAGATGTTCGTTTCCAAGAACATTATTTTAATCAGATGCTTAAAAAAGCAGACAAAGAAACGCAAGCGTACTTGAAAGAACGGAAACAAGAATTTGACTGGTTGAAAAAAACGATTCTACAACGAGGGGATACGATTTTACGGGTGGCTCAAATCATTGTTTCCCATCAACAAGCCTTTTTCACAAATAAAGAACGACCAATTAAACCGCTGACATTAAAAGAAGTGGCAAAAGAGTTGGAAGTACATGAATCCACTGTCAGCCGTGCCGTCAATGGAAAATACCTGGAAACTGAATTTGGGGTTTTCGAGCTTAAGAAATTCTTTACAACTAGACTACAGCAAAGTGGGACAGATACTGAGACTGATCTCTCAGCTGATACTGCACAAAAGAAAATCCAAGAACTTGTAGATCAAGAAGACAAAATCAAACCACTTTCTGATCAAAAGATCGTAGAATTATTAAAAAAAGATGAAATATTGATTTCAAGAAGGACGGTTGCAAAATATCGTGACCTGCTGGGAATCCCAAGTTCATCGAAAAGAAAACGTTATGATAGATAATGTGAATCTCGACTAGAAAAAAATGAAAAGTTTTTTCTAGTCTTTTTTTATTGAAAAAAACGGGTAAAACTGTTAGACTTACATTCGTGAGGTTGAGATTTTCCTTTTTAATACTTAGTAGTAGGAAAGTCGCTTTTCTTTTTTTATCGTACATGGGTCGTTTTGAGTCTACATTGGACAAATATCGTCCAACTAAGGAGATCGCTATGCTTGATGAATTGAAAATGATTGAATCTGTTGCACCGGATATTATCGAGGTTTTACAGGAAAGATATAAAATTTTACGTAATATTTATTGGATGCAGCCAATAGGTCGTCGTAGTTTATCAGAGAGTATGGGCATCACAGAACGCGTATTACGAACAGAAACAGATCTATTGAAACAGTTAGATTTGATCAACACCTCTAAAAGCGGTATGACTTTGACCAAAAAAGGAGAAGAAGTTTATCAAAGTCTTGAGAACTTCATGGATCAACTTTTAGGAATGCATCAGACAGAAAAAAAACTGGCTGAGTATTTTGGGAATCAACGTTGTATCGTGGTATCAGGAAACAGTGAAGAACAGCCTAAAGTGGCGGATGCTTTTGGTGAAGCATTAAATGAAGCTTTAGATTTGTTACTACCGGAGGGCAATAATATCATTGCTGTAATGGGCGGAACAACGATGGCTGTAGTAGCTGAACAACTGACAAATTTGGAAAACAATCAGCGACATAATCTATTTGTGCCAGCTCGTGGCGGTATCGGAGAGGCTGTGACTGTACAAGCAAATTCCGTAAGTGCTAGAATGGCTACAAAAGCAAGTGGAAATCATCGTGCATTGTATGTTCCAGAACAATTAAGTTTAGCAACGTACAATTCCTTGCTCAATGAACCCTCTATTCAAGAAGTGTTAAACTTGATTAGTCAGGCAAATTGTGTTATTCATAGTATTGGACGCGCACTCCATATGGCAGCACGTCGAAAAATGACTGAAAAGGAATTAGTCATGCTGAAACAGGCGAATGCGGTGGCGGAATCTTTCGGCTATTTTTTCAATGAAAATGGCGAAGTCGTATATAAAGTTCCTCGCATCGGAATCGAATTGAAAGATTTGGCAAATGTACCCATCATTCTTGCGATTGCTGGGGGCAAGTCAAAAGCAAAAGCGATTCGCGCCTATATGAAAAATGCACCAAAACAAACGTGGCTCATCACTGATGAAGCTGCAGCAAAAGAGATTTTAAAAGGGGTATCCCTTTAAAATAAATATTTTTTTGATTTTCATAAGGAGGAAATCTTAAATGACAGTTAAAGTAGGTATTAATGGTTTTGGACGTATCGGACGTCTAGCATTCCGTCGTATCCAAGATGTAGATGGAATCGAAGTAGTAGCAATCAACGACTTAACAGATGCTAAAATGTTAGCACACTTGTTAAAATATGACACAACTCAAGGACGTTTCAACGGAACAGTTGAAGTTCACGAAGGTTCATTCAACGTTAACGGAAAAGAAGTTAAAGTTTTAGCTAACCGTAACCCTGAAGAATTACCTTGGGGCGAACTAGGTGTTGACATCGTTCTAGAATGTACTGGTTTCTTCACTTCAAAAGCAGCTGCTGAAAAACATTTAACAGCTGGTGCTAAACGTGTTGTTATCTCAGCTCCTGGTGGAAATGACGTTCCAACAATCGTTTATAACACAAACCACGAAACATTAACTGGTAAAGAAACAGTTATCTCAGGTGCTTCATGTACTACTAACTGTTTAGCTCCTATGGCTAAAACATTAAACGACAAATTTGGTGTTGTTGAAGGATTAATGACAACTATCCACGCTTACACAGGTGACCAAATGACTCTAGACGGACCTCATCCTAAAGGTGACTTCCGCCGTGCACGCGCTGCTGCTGCAAACATCGTTCCTAACTCAACAGGTGCTGCTAAAGCTATCGGTTTAGTAATCCCTGAATTGAACGGTAAATTAGACGGAGCTGCTCAACGTGTTCCTGTACCAACAGGTTCATTAACTGAATTAGTTACAGTTCTTGAAAAAGAAGTAACTGTTGACGAAATCAACGCAGCAATGAAAGAAGCTTCAAACGAATCTTACGGATACAACACAGACGAAATCGTTTCTTCTGATATCGTTGGTATGACTTTCGGTTCATTATTTGACGCTACACAAACTAAAGTAATGACTGTTGGCGACAAACAATTAGTTAAAACTGTTGCTTGGTATGACAACGAAATGTCTTACACTGCACAATTAGTACGTACTTTAGAATACTTCGCTAACTTATAAGATAGACCAAACGTACAAGTGTAATTTATAAGCATGTACACTTAAAAGCGGGGAAGCAATCGCGCTTCTTCCGCTTTTTTTGATAGTAAGTTTATTTAGGAGGAAATAAAATGGCTAAGAAAACAGTGAAAGATATTGATTTAAAAGATAAAAAAGTTCTTGTCCGTGTTGACTTTAATGTTCCTTTGAAAGATGGCGTGATCACAGATGACACACGTATCAAAGCAGCATTACCAACAATCAACTACGTATTAGAACAAGGCGGAAAAGCAATTCTTTTCTCTCACTTAGGACGTGTAAAAACGGAAGAAGATAAAGAAGGTAAATCTTTAGCTCCAGTTGCAAAACGTTTAGGCGAACTATTAGGAAAAGAAGTAACTTTCGTTCCTGAAACTCGTGGTGCAGAATTAGAAGCAGCAATCAATGGCATGAAAGATGGCGACGTGGTTGTTTTTGAAAACACTCGTTTTGAAGACATTGATGGCAAAAAAGAAAGCAAAAATGATGCAGACCTAGGTAAATACTGGGCTTCATTAGGTGATGTATTTGTCAATGATGCTTTCGGTACAGCTCACCGTGCGCATGCTTCAAACGTCGGAATTGCTTCAACTGGTATCCCAACAGTTGCTGGATTCTTGATGGAAAAAGAAATCAAATTTATCGGTGAAGCCGTTGAAGAACCAAAACGCCCTATGATCGCAATCTTAGGTGGCGCAAAAGTTTCTGATAAAATCGGTGTAATCGAAAACTTGATTCCTAAAGCAGACAAAATCTTGATCGGCGGCGGAATGACTTACACATTCTACGAAGCTAAAGGAATCAAAATCGGTAACTCTTTAGTAGAAGCTGATAAAGTTGAATTAGCAAAAGAATTGATCGAAAAAGCTGGCGACAAATTAGTCTTGCCAATCGATAACGTTTGTGCTCCAGAGTTCTCAAACGATGTTGAAACACAAGTAATCGAAGGCGATATCCCTGAAGGATTGATGGCTTTAGACATCGGCCCTGCATCAGTGAAATTATTTGCTGATACATTACAAGGTGCAAAAACAGTTGTTTGGAACGGACCAATGGGTGTGTTCGAAATGAGTAACTTTGCTAAAGGTACAATCGGTGTTTGTGAAGCAATCGCTAACCTTGAAGATGCAACAACAATCATCGGTGGTGGTGACTCAGCAGCTGCTGCAGAACAATTAGGTTTTGCTGACAAATTCACACATATCTCAACAGGTGGCGGCGCAAGCTTAGAATTACTAGAAGGTAAAGAACTACCTGGTTTAGCTGCAATCAACGATAAATAAGCATCGTTCGTTGTATCTGATTTAGATGAAGACAGCTGCTTTTTGCAACGGTGAATTGATTCAAACTCAAATAAACTTAACCAAAAAGCAGCTTTTTCTTTTTATACGTGGAGGAGAGTTCCACGACTCATAATTTTAAAGGAGTGCATACTGTCATGCGTAAACCAATTATCGCTGGTAACTGGAAAATGAACAAAACTGCATCTGAAGCAAAAGAATTTGCTGAAGCAGTAAAAAACAACATCCCTTCAAATGAAAAAGTTGATTCTGTTATCGGATCACCTGCTTTGTTCTTACAAGAACTAATGGCTTCAGCTGAAGGAACAGAATTAAAAATCTCAGCACAAAACTGCTACTGGGAAAACTCAGGTGCATTCACAGGTGAAACTTCACCAGCTGCTTTAGCAGACTTAGGTGTGGACTATGTGATCATCGGACATTCAGAACGTCGTGAATACTTCCATGAAACAGATGAAGACATCAACAAAAAAGCGAAAGCTATCTTTGCAAACGGCATGATCCCAATTCTTTGCTGTGGTGAATCTTTAGAAACTTACGAAGCTGGAAAAACAGCTGAATGGATCGAAGGACAAATCACTGCTGGTCTTGAAGGATTGACAGATGGCCAAGTAAGCAACATGGTTATTGCTTACGAACCAATTTGGGCAATCGGTACTGGTAAATCAGCTGATGCACAAATTGCTGACGAAATCTGTGGCGTTGTACGTCAAACAGTTGAAAAATTATACGGCAAAGAAGTATCTGATGCAGTACGTATCCAATACGGTGGTTCTGTAAAACCAGAAAACATTGCTGAATATATGGCGAAAGAAAATGTTGACGGAGCATTAGTTGGTGGCGCAAGCTTACAAGCTGATTCATTCTTAGCATTATTAGACGCTGTAAAATAATTAGTGAAAATTTGCGAAAAATGCAAGAAATGTTTGCACTAACGCCTAAAATTAACTAAAATCGTATATGAGGGAAATCCCTTAGGAAAAAACAAACTCAAAGGAGAGACAAAACATGTCAATTATTACTGATGTTTACGCTCGCGAGATCTTAGACTCACGCGGTAACCCAACAATCGAAGTAGAAGTATACACAGAAAGCGGAGCTTTTGGCCGTGGAATGGTTCCTTCAGGTGCTTCAACTGGTGAATACGAAGCCGTTGAATTACGTGATGGAGACAAAGCTCGTTATGGCGGTAAAGGTGTAACTAAAGCTGTTGACAACGTAAACAACATCATTGCTGAAGCAATCATTGGCTACGATGTACGTGACCAAATGGCAATCGATAAAGCTATGATCGCTTTAGACGGAACTCCTAACAAAGGTAAATTAGGTGCGAACGCAATTTTAGGTGTATCTATCGCTGTTGCTCGTGCAGCTGCTGACTACCTAGAAGTACCTTTATACCACTACCTAGGCGGATTCAATACAAAAGTTTTACCAACTCCAATGATGAACATCATCAACGGTGGATCACATGCGGATAACTCAATCGACTTCCAAGAATTCATGATCATGCCTGTTGGCGCTCCAACATTCAAAGAAGCTCTACGTATGGGTGCTGAAGTATTCCACGCATTAGCAGCAATCTTGAAATCTCGTGGATTAGCTACTTCTGTTGGTGACGAAGGTGGATTCGCTCCTAACCTTGGTTCAAACGAAGAAGGTTTTGAAGTAATCATCGAAGCAATCGAAAAAGCTGGCTATGTACCTGGTAAAGACGTTGTTCTTGCTATGGATGCTGCTTCTTCAGAATTCTACGACAAAGAAAAAGGTGTTTACGTATTAGCTGATTCAGGCGAAGGCGAAAAAACAACTGACGAAATGATCAAATTCTACGAAGAATTAGTTTCTAAATATCCAATCATCTCAATCGAAGACGGATTAGACGAAAACGACTGGGACGGATTCAAGAAATTAACTGACGTATTAGGCGACAAAGTTCAATTAGTTGGTGACGACTTGTTCGTAACAAACACTCAAAAATTATCTGAAGGTATTGAAAAAGGAATCGCTAACTCAATCCTAATCAAAGTTAACCAAATCGGTACTTTGACAGAAACTTTTGAAGCAATCGAAATGGCTAAAGAAGCTGGCTACACAGCAGTTGTTTCTCACCGTTCAGGTGAAACAGAAGATTCAACAATCTCTGATATTGCTGTTGCAACAAACGCTGGTCAAATCAAAACTGGTTCTCTATCACGTACTGACCGTATTGCTAAATACAACCAATTACTACGTATCGAAGACCAATTAGGCGAAGTTGCTGAATACAAAGGTTTGAAATCTTTCTACAACTTAAAAAACAAATAATTTTAGGACGATCAAATAAGTACGACGATAGCAGAGCGTCGATTATATAGCTGTGCTGGTCTACTTCATTCTAAAGTTATTAAAAAGTACCTTTCTCTTATCTTGAAGATAGGAGAAAGGTCTTTTTTTGCAGAAAAAATTTAGAGATTATCCTAACAAAAACTGAATTACATAATCGTTTTTTGTCACGTTTACAAACGATTTAATTATTGCTAAGATATTATGATAAAAGGAAAAAAAAGAATAATGGGGAAAGTGTATGAAAGCAAAAATTTTAAAGGGGTTCAAATGGTTCGGTATTTTGCTTCTCAGTACCATTTTATTGGTCGTGATTGCTTTTCAAGTTTCACCGAGACCGGGTGCTTATGTGATCCGACATCTGTTTAGCGATGCTGTAACGATCACAGATAAAGAAACGTATGAACAAGCAAAAGATTCCACCAGTTCGCTCACTGATCGTTCTTATCAATCACAATTCAAAAAAAACAACTACGATATCTATTATCCTAAAGGCAGTGAGGGACCTTTACCCACGTTGATCTGGGTTCACGGTGGAGGCTATGTGAGCGGGGATAAAGCAGGTGTAAAAGAATTTGCAACAAGATTAGCTTCAGATACGCACATCGCAGTTGTTGCTATGAACTATGAACCGGCACCTAGCTCTCAGTATCCCAATCAAGTAGTCCAAGTCAATGAATTAGTCCAACAATTAAAAAAAGAGAACAATCAGAAGTTGGATCTTTCAAAGCTGATTTTTGGTGGCGATAGTGCAGGCGCTCAGATTGCCTTACAGTATGTCACTATCCAAACAAATCAACAGTATGCAAAAGAAATGAAGATGAAACAAATGATTGATCCAACAGCGATCAAAGGAGCCATTTCTTACTGTGGACCAGTTGATTTGCAACAAACGGCAAAACAGCAATCGAGTGATCGATTGATGCATTTCTTCGTTAAAACGGTAGCTTGGTCTTTGATTGGAACGAAAGATTGGCAAACAGACGAACGCTTATATCAAGCTAGTTTAGTTGATCAAGTTTCAAAAGACTTTCCGCCTACGTATATCACAGATGGAAATGCGTACTCTTTCCAAGATCAAGGGATTGCTTTCGCAAATAAATTAAAAGAGTTAGACGTCCCTGTAGACGAACTATTTTATAAAGACCAGAAAAAAGAAATCAGTCATGAATATCAATTTAATTATACATTGCCAGAATCAAAAAAATGTTATGAGCAGACGGAGCGGTTCATTGAAAACTGTTTTCGATCTACAACAGCTCAATAACGAATTGCCGAAGCATCCCGAAATAGCTTTTTCTATTTTGGGGTGCTTCGGTGTCTTTAGACATAGGAGTGTCAATGGCTGCTGCTAACTAATCGACTGAGAATGGATGAATGATTGAAAATGATACACTGTTTCAGTAAAATAGAAAGAAACAGCAGGAGTGTGAGACAGGATGGGAAATGAAGAAAAAATAGCTATTTTACAAGAACTGATCCGAATCAAGTCAGTGAATGGGAACGAAGGGGAAGTAGCCGCCTACTTAAATCAATTATTGAATCAACATGGAATCCAAGGAGAAATCATTTCTCACACTGAGGGGCGTGATAACTTGGTGGCGACGTATCACAATGGTCAAGGAAGAGTATTAGGTTTGTCTGGTCACATGGATGTTGTGTCTGCAGGAGACGAATCGAATTGGACCTATCCGCCTTTTGCAGCAGAAATAAAAGGTAATCGTTTGTATGGACGTGGTGCTACCGATATGAAAAGCGGGCTAGCCGCTATGGTGATTGCGATGATTGAATTGAAAGAGTCTGGGAAACCGTTTAACGGGACAATCAAATTATTAGCGACAGTAGGGGAAGAAGTAGGAGAATTAGGTAGTGAACAACTGACAAAAGCAGGTTATGTCGACGATTTAGACGGATTGATCATTGGTGAACCAACCAATTACAATTTGATGTATACTCACATGGGTTCAATAAACTACACCGTTGTTTCTCATGGTAAAGAAGCCCACAGCTCAATGCCTCAAGAAGGCTACAATGCGATCAACCATTTAAATGAATTTATTACGCGTGCAAATGAGCAAATGGATGCTTTAGCGAATGATTTTCAAAATTCAGCATTAGGAAAAACGATTCATAACGTTACAGTGATCAACGGAGGAAATCAAGTCAACAGTATTCCAAGTCAGGCGCAATTACAAGGAAATATCCGCTCAATCCCTGAATTTCCAAACGATCAAATCATTGATTTATTACAAAAGATCGTGGATGAATTGAATGAAGGAACGAACTATCACTTAGAATTGACGATCGACTACAATAAGATTCCTGTGAAAGCAAATCCTGATTCTTCGTTGATCCACCATATTCAAAAACAGTTCAAGCAACCATTGCCCCTAGTAGGTGCAGCAGCAACGACAGATGCAGCTGAATTTACTAAATCCGCTCACTCCTTCGATTTTGTGGTATTCGGTCCCGGAGTCGTAAACTTGCCTCATCAAATAGACGAATATGTAGAAATCGATAATTACTTGGATATGATTGACACATATCAAGCAATCATCTTGTCTTATTTAGCATAACAGCCTATTTTGGTTCAAAATACAAAAAAGTACAAAGTAGATCCTTCAATTAAATCAAAAAAACGCAAAACAAATTTTCATGTTTTGCGTTTTTTTTGATTTACTAATTGAAGTAACCGACTTCTATTCGCACGTGTATTTACTCCAGCTCATCACAACTACGCAGCTCAAATCGCTCTGTTCACAACCCTTTTCGGCAATGCCAAGACGACAAGGGTGACGACGACTACTGAGAGCAGGCGGTCGAGGTAATCGGTTCCCGCTTGAACGAGAATCACGCTCATTGTTTGATTGAACCCAATTCCATGGAGGAACTGAACGATCATGCTTGAACCAGAAGAAGTGACTCCCCCAAAGAGTTTTACAGTGATTAGGGAAGAAAGGATGGTTCCAGGCAGTGATAAGACAAGTGCCCAGAAAACTAAGGTCCAGCGGTTCTTACTGCGAGTGAATCGTTGATGGAAAATCACTCCAGCAAGTAAACCTGTTACCATTTGAACAGGTGAATAATACAACGAGAAGATATCGGTGGTAACACCACTTAATACCCCGCTGGCCAAGCCAGTGAGTAACCCAAATACTGGACCTAACAAAGTCCCAGCGAATATGGTACCGATCGAATCAAGATAGATCGGTAATCGTAGCCATAATGCAATGGTTCCGCCGATATAATTGATTCCGATACATAAAGCGACGATCGTAATCGTCTGTGTGGTGATTCTTTTTTTGCGCATGTTTTTCATCCCATCTTTAATCTTTCCAGATCTTTTTTAATCGTTTCTTCTTGTGCATTTAAAAGAACGGTCAAAAACTTCCGAAAAAATAGATGAGTATCAACTTCTGTCATAATGGTGCTGTTTGGTGCTTTTTGCCAAAAATCAAAGCGATCGACTAGTGTTTGCCCGCGGCTGATTCCTTGCGTTTCAACAGCGGTATAACTAGTAAATCCCTGACAAATGCTTTCGTCGATAAAGTAGGCAACGGCCAGAGGATCATTGATGACGCACCCTAGGATTCTTTCTTGTTGCCAGTGAAAATCAAAATAAAAACGAGTGATCGCTTTTAGAAATTCTCCTTCTTCAGGATTGAGCTGACAACAATATTCTAATAAGGTAGGTGTCAAAACGATTTCTCTCGTAACATCTAAACCGACCATTTCAATCGTGTTCCCTAAATTTTCAAACACAAAGGCAGCTGCATCAGGATCGCACCAATAATTGTACTCAGCAACTGGTGAACAGTTTCCGTGGCTTTTGTAGGTGCCACCCATTGAAATAAATCGCTCGAAATGTTTCCCTAAATGTGGATTTTTCATCAAAGCACGAGCAATATTGGTCAAAGGGCCAAGTGCAATGATCGAGGTGTTTGTTTCTTTAGAAAAGTATTCCGCCAAAAAATCGACTGCTGATTTTTCTTCTATTTGTTTTTCTTGTACTTGAGCAAAGTTTGTCTCGCCTAATCCGTCCATCCCATGAGTGTCTTGTGCGCTAATAAACGGCTGTTTCAACGGTTGTGTTTGCCCTTGATAGACGGGGATGTCTAAGCGTCCGCAACGTTTCAAACATTTGAAAACATTTTGGCTACCGATCGTCACAGGTACATTACCGCAGACCGTCGTGATCGCAACCACCTCGATTTCGGGGGACTTAATGGCTAACATCAATGCTAAAGTGTCATCGATTCCAGGATCGCAGTCAATAATTACTTTTCGCATTATTTCCAATCTCCTTTCTGTAGAGATACTTAGTTTTTTATTCTGGGAAGTTTCCGAACCAGTCCAAGGATACTCCTTGATTAAAATGCACGGAATCAGTATACTGGCTTTTAAATAAAATGTAAATGTTATCTTATTTTTTATTCCTATTTGATTGGTTTTAAATTTCAATGAAGCCTAGGGTGAAAACTTGAGCAGTTTTTTTAGAAAATGGTACAATGGAATAGAAGGCTATACGGATTGATAATAGAAAAAATATTTAAGGAAAGCGGGGAAGATAAGTGATTGTCATGTATCTTATTCTTATAGTTCTCATTTTAGGCGCAGTCATTTATCGTGGACTTTCTTCTTACTATGCGCAAAAATTAATTCAATCGGGTTTACAAAGAGGATATGATTGGTATGAGAAAACAGGTCATCAGTTGATGGACCCATCGGCTTTTACGATCGTGGAAAAGCAGCGGCAACTTGCGGAAACAGAAGCTGAGGGCTTTTGGAATAAAGGCAAAGAAATCGAAGTCAAAAGTCATGATGGGTTAAAACTGTTAGGACGAATCTTTCAAAGTTCCTCTCCCAACAAAAAATGGGTTGTTTGTGTCCATGACTATCGAAGTGATGGGAAAACAGATATGTCTTATATTGGAAAGAAATATGCAGAAGCAGGGTTTAACGTCTTGATTCCTGATTTGCGTGCTCACGGTAAGAGTGAAGGAGAAATCATCGGAATGGGTTGGTTGGATCGTTTAGACTTGATTATCTGGATCAACTATATTTTACAGCTGCAGCCAGATGCTAACATTATTTTACATGGGAGTTCAATGGGTGCCTCTGCTATCATGATGGCTAGTGGGGAAAAACTACCTCCTGCAGTTCGTGGGTTTATCCTGGATAGCGGGTTTGTTTCCGTCTATGCGGAGTTTCGCTACATGTTGAGCAAACTAACCTTTCTTCCTAAAAAAATGATCATGCGCCATGCAAATCGCTATGCAAAGAAATATGCTGGTTATTCTTTGAAACAGGCGTCAGCAACCCGTCAGTTGGGCAGTAATCACCTGCCAGTATTGATCATTCATGGGGAAGAGGATCAGTTCGTTCCAGTCAGTGCCGCTTATACGATCCAAAATGCGACAGCTGGTGAAAATGATCTTTTTCTGATCCCAGAAGCTCAACATTTAGAAGCAGCCGTGAAAAATCCCACCAAATATTGGACGGTTGTTTTCTCATTTATCGAACAGCGAATCGATTGGAGATAATCAGGTTATTCCGAGTATAAATAATTGTTTGCTGAGAACTAGACTGTTAGAATCAAGGAGAACAAATTATTTGGTCAATACGGGGAGTGGCGAAAATGGAAATCAAAGAAGAAAAAAATCGTTTCGTATTATTGAATGATGAAGCAAAAGAAATCGGGGAAATGACTTGGTCTGATGCAGGACCAGACATCATGATCATTGATCATACATTTGTAGAACCAGAGTATCGTGGACAAAAATTAGCAGAAAAATTAGTGCTTAATGGCGTAGAACTAGCTCGAAGAGAAGGTAAAAAAATTATTCCATTGTGTCCATATGCGAAGAAAGAATTTGAAAGAAAACCTGAATATCAAGATGTGCTTCGTAAATAATCGACTCGTTTTCGTACGATCGTCAATGAATGAAATGACAAAAAGTGGATCTATCCGCTAAATGAACTTTTTTTAAATTAGAGAAACCGAAATTGTAGCAACCGGCTATCAGCGGTGTTATTCTTTCGGTTTTTTCGTCTTTTCAGTCTTTGCCCATGAATAAGTACTAATACTAAATGTTATCTAAAATTGGAGCCCCATTCGCAAGAGAAGGTTGTCAGAGTTTTTTTTATATGATAAAGTAAAATAGATGATATTTTACGGAAAGGAGGCTGCTTAATGTATAATGTAATTTTAGGAATCGTGATCGTGTTATCGATTGTAATGGTCATTGCAATCATGATGCAACCAAGTAAACAAAACAGTGCAGCAAGTGCATTTACTGGCGGAGCGGATCAATTATTCGGTAAACAAAAAGCACGTGGTTTTGAAGCAGTCATGCAACGTTCGACAGCGGTAATGGGTGCCATTTGGATGATTTTATTATTTGTACTAGCCTTTTTATCTTCTAAATAAAAAGTTGATTTAACGATTAGTCGAAATAATTATGAATCGTTTTTTCGTTCAAAAAATTTCGGCTTAATTTTTTAAGTAGTTGATTTGAATGAGCGAAAAAAGAATTCCTTTCATGCAGAGCAGTGATTGACGTCGCGGCTCTTTTTTATTTGCCAAAAGAGCGGTTTTGTCCTAAGGGATCGCCAATCTATGTTAAAATGAGAAGAACGAGGTGAACCTAATGAAAAGTCTACCAAAACCCCTTTATGCAAAACATAGTAAGAGAGCTGTGCTACTCTTACATGCCTATTCTGGAAGTCCGAATGATGTGCGCATGCTGGCTCGATATTTGGAAAAGTCAGAATATACTGTCTATGCTCCATTGTTTACTGGACATGGAACGCTAGCTCCACAAGACATTTTAGCGCAAAAAACGGAAACATGGTGGGAAGATACGAAACAAGCCATCCACTTTTTAAAAGCAGAAGGTTTTTCCCAAGTTGCTGTTTTTGGATTATCAATGGGAGGAATCTTCGCTGTTCGAGCATTAGCAGAACAGCCAGAGATCATTGGTGGCGGATGTTTCTGCTCGCCGATTTCACCAGTTGAAAATCATGTGCCAGAAAATTTTGAGCGATATGAACGTTATGTGCTAAAACTTGCAGGGGAATCTGAACAGGAAATCGAAGAAACTGTCGCTGCGCTTCGACCAAATGTTTATCAGCAATTAGCAGAGATACAAAACCAAGCAGCAATTACAGAAGGAAAACTTAGTAACATCCAAGCACCTGTTTTTTTAGCCCAAGCCGGTCAAGATGAAATGATTGATCCAGCTGGAGTCTACGAAACAGCAAAAAAATTAGCCGATAAAAGAGTGACCCTTCAATGGTATCCCAACAGCAAACATGTGATCACCGTTGGAGAGTCTAGAAAATTACTGGAAAAAGATGTGTTGGAGTTTCTAGAGAATTTACCTTGGAATGAGGAATGAAAATGACAAAAGAAACATTGAAAGAAAAAATTATTTTTTTTATTGAGAGCGAGCGCAAAAAAAGCTTTTCAATGGAAGAAATCGCCCAAGGATTGGGCTTGCAAAAAAGTGAAGATTTCAAGCTACTCGTTCAGACGATCGCTCAAATGGAACGAGAACAAAGTGTGGTCTTTACCAAAAAAGGAAAAGTGAAGCTGCCATTAAAACCAGTATTGATCGAAGGAACGTTTCGGGCCAATGAAAGAGGCTTCGGCTTTGTGACGATTGATCCAGAAGAAGATGATATCTATATTCCTAAAGAAGCAACTGGGTATGCCATGGATGGCGATACGGTAGCGATCGATATCATAAAAACGGCCGATACTGCGATGGATCGTGGAGCAGAAGGTAAAGTAGTTGAGATCCGCAAACGAGCAACTACGCAGTTAGCTGGAGAATTCGTGGCTTACACAGACGACGAGATAAATGAAACGGATCTTTATGGGGTGGTTATCCCAAAAGACAAAAAATTGAATCAGTTTAAAGTTTATGCAGCAGCTGAAGGGATTCGACCAGTTGATGGGAGTATCGTAATGGTTGAGCTGACCCATTATCCTGAGAAAAACTACGCGACCAGTTTAGAAGGTATTGTCAAACAAGTCATCGGCCATAAAAATGATCCTGGAATGGATATCCTATCGATTGTTGTCTCAAACGGGATTCCGACAAAATTTCCAGATGATGTCTTGGCAGAAGCTGATCAAGTGCCAGATACGATCAATGAAAAAGACCTAGTTGGCCGGAGAGACTTACGGGAACAATTGATCGTGACGATTGACGGAGAAGATGCCAAAGATTTGGATGATGCTGTTACTGTGAAAAAATTAGCCAACGGTAATTATTTCTTAGGTGTACACATTGCAGATGTTTCCAATTATGTGACCGAAGGAAGCCAGTTAGATCGTGAAGCTTACGAACGAGGAACGAGTGTGTATTTAACCGACCGTGTCATTCCAATGATCCCACAAAGATTATCAAACGGGATTTGTTCATTGAACCCTCACGTACCAAGACTAACAATGAGTTGTGAGATGGAGATTGATCCAAATGGTCAGGTGGTATCTCATGATATTTTTCCAAGTGTCATCCAAACGACGGAACGAATGACCTATACAGCGGTCAATCAGATTTTAGAAGAACAAGATGAGCAGGTAATGGAACGGTATAAGCAATTAGTGCCGATGTTTCAAGAGATGCAAGAGCTACATCAGATTTTAGAAGAAATGCGGATTCGTCGAGGAGCGATTTCTTTTGAAGACCGTGAAGCAAAAATACTCGTAGAACCAGATGGACAACCAACTGATATCTTATTGCGAAGCCGTGGCGTAGGCGAACGGTTGATCGAATCTTTCATGTTGGCGGCAAATGAAACGGTGGCGGAACATTTTAATAAACGCAACTTTCCATTCATTTATCGGATTCACGAGCAACCTAAAGAAGAAAAGATGCAACGTTTCTTTGATTTTGCTTCTGCACTAGGAATCGTCGTTCGTGGAACAAAAGGAACAATCACACCTAAAGATCTTCAAAAAGTCATTGAAAACGTCGAAGACAAACCGGAATCAGCTGTTATCAATACGATGCTGTTGAGAAGTATGCAACAAGCACGTTATTCAGAAGATAATTTTGGGCACTATGGATTAGCTGCGGAATATTATACGCATTTCACTTCGCCTATCAGACGTTATCCAGATTTGATCGTCCATCGCTTAATTCGCTCGTATGGACAAGACCCAAGTGAAGCAAATCAAACTTATTGGGAAAATGAGCTACCCGAAATTGCGGAGCATAGTTCAAAGATGGAACGTCGTGCGGTCGAGGCAGAGCGTGAAGTAGATGCAATGAAGAAAGCTGAATACATGATGGATAAAGTAGGAGAGGAATTTGAAGGGATCATCAGTTCAGTTGTTAAATTTGGGTTGTTTATCGAATTACCCAATACGATTGAAGGGTTGATTCATATCAATGAGTTGAAACAAGACTATTTCCACTTTATTGAGAATCATTTAGCATTAGTAGGCGAACGAACAGGGTTAACTTTTAAAATCGGTCAAAAAGTGCGGGTAAAAGTCATCAAAGCAGACCCGGAAGAACGTGCAATCGACTTTGAATTGATTGATGCAGAAGAAATCGTTCCATTAGAACGTCCAAAAACGTCAAACAAAAATCGTCCTTCTAATCGTCATCAAAAGCGTTCATCAAAATCTCATACTGAACGGAATGGAAAGAAAAATTCCTATTCAAATGAGCGGAAAAAAGGAAAAGGACCATCTAATAAAAAAGGGAAAAAACCTTTTTATAAGGGAATTAAGAAGAAAAAGAAAAAATAACCAATAATCACTATGAATACCAGTTTGGAGGAATGTCATATGCCAAAAGGCGACGGAAAGTTAATCGCCCAAAATAAAAAGGCTCGCCATGATTATTCGATTATCGATACGATGGAAGCAGGAATGGTGCTGCAAGGAACAGAAATCAAATCGATCCGAAACAGCCGAATCAATTTGAAAGATGGATTTGTCCGTATTCGAAACGGTGAAGCATTTTTGCATAATGTTCATATCAGTCCCTATGAACAAGGCAATATTTTTAACCATGATCCGTTACGAACAAGAAAGTTACTATTACACAAAAAACAGATTTCACGGCTAGAGACTGAAACAAAGAATACCGGGGTCACGATCGTACCCTTAAAAGTATATATTCGTGATGGGTATGCCAAAGTTTTGATTGGTCTTGCGAAAGGGAAGAAATCTTATGACAAGCGAGAAGATCTAAAACGAAAAGATGTGGATCGTCAAATTGATCGAACATTAAAAAATTTCTCTAGATAATTTCATTATCCTTTTTCGCATATTCGGTGCTTTTAGGTTTACTTAATGATAAAATTTGTTAGCATTTAATCTGATAAAGCATGATATCACAGGTTTTTTCTTGTAAAACGCCACGATGATTTTTAGGAAAAAGCAAACTTTTTTGACTGAAATAAAAAATTGTCTGATTTTCATGAAAATGTTTTGAATTTTCTGTTTCATGGTGGTATGATACCGTTTGGTTAGAAAACGATTTAGAAAAACCAGATGTACACATGAATTTGATTTTATGTGAAATTCAGGGAAAAGAGGTGAAATGGATTGGATGAACGCTCGCTAACGTTCCATATTGGACCGGTTTGGTTTGATGGTACTGTTTGTATGATGGTGTTATTGACCTGTTTGATTGTCTTCTTCTTAGTTTACTTCTTTACAAGAAATCTTAAGATGAAACCAACGGGGAAACAAAATGCGCTGGAATGGGTCATTGACTTTACCCGAGGGATCGTAACAGATAATCTGCCTAGAAAAGAATTGAATAATTTTCATTTGTTGGCTTTTACATTGTTCTTGTTTGTCTTCGTGGCAAATAATATAGGTTTAATAACGAAAATCGTCTTACCTAGCGAAACAACACTTTGGAAAAGTCCGACAGCAGACCCGTTTGTTACTTTAACTTTGGCATTTATAATGATCACACTTACTCATTTATTCGGGGTGAAAAAGCTTGGATTTAAAGGGTATTTTGTAAATTCGTTCTTGAAACCATATAGTTTCATGTTTCCAATGAAGCTGATCGAAGAATTTACGAACCTATTAACACTTGCTTTGCGTCTTTACGGGAATATCTACGCGGGGGAAGTTTTACTTACCTTGATTGCCAATATGATGAATAATTTAGGTTGGTTCTCATTACCGTTAGCAATTCCTTTAGAGATGGTCTGGATCGCATTCTCATTGTTTATCGGAAGCATCCAAGCATTTGTCTTTGTCACTTTATCGATGGTATATATGAGCCATAAGATTGAAGTAGAAGAGTAACATCGTTTTTAACAAACTACTATTTATCTATATTTAGGAGGAAATAAATTATGAATTATATCGCAGCAGCAATCGCAATCATGGGAGCAGCTATCGGAGCTGGTTATGGTAATGGTCAAGTAATCTCTAAAACAATCGAATCAATGGCACGCCAACCTGAAATGTCTGGTCAATTACGTACAACAATGTTCATCGGGGTAGCCTTAGTTGAAGCTGTTCCTATTCTAGGTGTGGTTATTGCCTTGATTCTAGTCTTTGCTGTTTAATCAATTAACTGTTTGAGGATAGGACAACTGTCACTAATCCTCTTTTAATTGTCGAAAACTGAAAAAAAACAACCTGGTTATTTTCAAAATAATTGAGTTGTTTCATCATAATACTAGAACAAAAGGCGTTGAGGAGGCTGTTTCAATCATTGAAATCAGGATTCCTTCATCATCCATGAGATACACCTTAAAGAAAGGAAGGCTAGCCTATGCTGAATCAATTGGCAATTGCAGAAGTTGGTAATCCGATGTTAGGTAATATCATCGTTGTCAGCGGCTCATTTTTGATACTAATGTTTCTATTGAAACATTTTGCTTGGGGACCAATCAGCGATATTTTGAAAAAACGTGAAGATAAGATCGCCAATGATTTAGATTCTGCCGAAAAATCTCGCATCAATTCAGCAAAAATGGAACAAGAACGCGAACAACAATTGTTAGCGTCTCGCTCTGATGCAGCTGATATCATTAAAAATGCGAAAGAAAGTGGAGAATTAAGCCGTCAAAATATTTTGAAGGAAACGCAAGAAGAAGTTGCACGTCTAAAAAGCAAAGCGCAAACTGATATCATGTTAGAACGTGATACAGCTTTAAACTCTGTAAAAGATGATGTAGCAGATCTTTCTCTTCAAATCGCGGCTAAAATCTTGAACAAAGAATTGTCTCCAGAAATGCATGAATCTTTAATCAATCAATATATCGAAGGTCTAGGTTCTTCAAATGAAACTAGATAAATATACTGTCGGCAGACGCTACGGTAAAGCACTATTTGAACTGGCGATCGATTCAAATAGCGCAGAAGAAATTTACCAAGAATTACTAAGCTTACGCCAAATCTATAGTGAAGTATCTGGATTAGGCAACGTACTTAGTGACGTCCGCTTAGAACCTCACGAAAAACGAATCATTATGGATAAACTTGTCAGTGGGTTTGACGGTATCGTGAAAAACTTTTTAGAAGTGGTCTATAGTTATAATCGGATGTCTGAATTATCGTTTATGATCGATGAATACGAACATCGCTACAACGATTACAAAGGACTACTTTTAGGTAGTGTAAAAACAGCAGTACCACTTTCTGATGAACAATTACAAAAACTAGAAATGAATGTTGCAAAAACAATGGACTATCAAACAGTTGAATTGAAGCAAATCGTTGATTCTTCTATTATTGGTGGGGCAATTGTTGAAGCCAACCATCGAGTGATCGACGGAAGCATTCGCACGCAATTAGAAAAAATGCGTAATCAATTAAATAGATAGTACAAAGAGGTAGGTGAATCGAATGGCTATCAAAGCAGAAGAAATTAGTGCCTTGATCAAAGAACAAATTGAAAATTATCAAAACGTGCTTTCAGTCGAAGAAATCGGTACCGTGACTTATGTCGGTGACGGGATTGCTCGCGCACACGGTTTAGAAAATGCGATGAGTGGTGAGTTGCTTGAATTTTCAAACGGCTCATACGGAATGGCGCAAAACTTAGAATCAAATGATGTAGGTATCATTATCCTTGGTGATTTCGAATCCATTCGTGAAGGAGACAAAGTAAAACGAACAGGTAAAATCATGGAAGTTCCAGTTGGGGACGCCTTGATCGGACGTGTCGTTAATCCGCTAGGTCAACCAATCGATGGGTTAGGAGAAATCGTTACAGATAAAGCTCGACCAGTCGAAGCGATGGCACCAGGCGTTATGCAACGTAAATCTGTCAATGAACCAATGCAAACAGGTCTAAAAGCCATCGATGCTTTAGTTCCAATCGGACGTGGCCAACGTGAATTAGTTATTGGTGACCGTAAAACGGGTAAAACATCTATCGCAATCGATACGATCCTTAACCAAAAAGGTCAAGATATGATCTGTATCTATGTGGCGATCGGTCAAAAGGATTCTACTGTGCGTACACAAGTAGAAACTTTGAAAAAATATGGAGCAATGGATTACACGATCGTAGTCAATGCGGGTGCATCACAACCTGCGCCATTACTTTATATTGCGCCTTATGCAGGAACTGCAATGGGTGAAGAATTCATGTACAACGGCAAACATGTATTGATTATCTTTGATGACTTATCAAAACAAGCTGTTGCTTATCGTGAACTTTCATTGCTATTACGCCGTCCTCCAGGTCGTGAAGCTTATCCAGGGGATGTTTTCTACTTGCACTCACGTTTACTAGAACGTGCGGCAAAACTAAGTGATGATTTAGGTGGCGGTTCAATGACTGCTTTACCATTTGTTGAAACACAAGCTGGAGATATCTCTGCTTATATTCCAACAAACGTTATTTCAATCACTGACGGACAAATCTTCTTAGAAAGTGACTTGTTCTACGCTGGAACTCGTCCAGCCGTTGATGCTGGGTTATCCGTTTCCCGTGTAGGTGGTTCTGCTCAAATCAAAGCAATGAAAAAAGTGGCAGGAACATTACGTCTTGACTTAGCAAGTTACCGTGAATTAGAAGCATTTACCCAATTTGGTTCTGATTTAGATGCTGCGACTCAAGCGAAATTGAATCGTGGACGTCGTACAGTTGAGATCTTGAAACAAAAACTTCATGCACCACTAGCTGTTGAAAAACAAGTAGTTATCTTATATGCTTTGACACATGGATTCTTAGATAGTATTCCAGTTGACAGCATCTTAGATTTTGAACATGAATTATTTGAATATCTAGATACGAATCATGCAGATATCTTTGAAACGATCCGTACAACGAAAGATCTTCCAGAAGAAGAACGATTGAATCAAGCGATCCAAGAATACAAAGATATTTTCTTAGCGACAAAAGGAAACACTTCTTCAACAGAAGACAAATTGAAATCCATTCAAAATGCATAGTGAGGTGAGATGAATGGGCGCTTCATTAAATGAAATCAAGACTCGGATTGCTTCAACGAAGAAAACGAGTCAAATCACTCGAGCAATGCAAATGGTGTCCGCTTCTAAACTGACAAAATCTGAAGCTTCTTCTCAGAAGTTTCAGATTTATGCAAATAAAGTCAGAGAAATCGTCACTCATTTGACAGCTACTCAACTAAATGATATTGCTTCTGATAATCCTCGTGGAGATATCAATTACAATAGTATGTTAATCAGCCGTCCGGTAAAGAAAACGGGGTATATCGTGATTACCGCTGATGGTGGTTTAGTTGGTGGCTATAACAGTTCGATTTTAAAGCAAACAATGTCTATTTTAGAAGAAGACCATAAATCTCCTGACGATTATGTGATGATCGCAATCGGAGGTACAGGTGCAGATTTCTTCAAGGCTAGAGGAATTAATTTGGCTTACGAATTACGTAATTTATCGGACCAACCAAGTTTTGATGAAGTGCGTAAAATCGTAGGTATGGCAACAACGATGTATCAAAATGAAGTATTTGATGAATTGTACGTATGCTACAATCATCATATCAATTCACTAACTAGCCAATTTCGTGTAGAAAAAATGCTGCCAATTTCAGATTTAGATCCAGAAGAAGCAACTACTTTTGACCAAGAATACATTTTTGAACCTTCAAAAGAAGAAATCTTGGCGCAGTTATTGCCTCAATATGCGGAAAGCTTAATCTATGGTGCAATCGTTGATGCGAAGACAGCAGAACACGCTGCCGGCATGACTGCCATGAAGACAGCAACGGATAATGCTGCAACGATCATTGATGATTTGACGGTATCTTATAACCGTGCAAGACAAGGGGCTATTACCCAAGAAATTACCGAAATTGTTGCCGGAGCTTCGGCGCTAGAATAGTATTGAGATTGGAGGAAAAAAGATGAGTTCAGGCAAGATTGTTCAAGTAATCGGTCCCGTTGTCGACGTGGAATTTTCTTTAGACCAATCCTTACCAGATATCAACAACGCATTAGTTGTTTATAAAAATGATGAGAAAAAATCAAAAGTTGTTCTTGAAACAGCATTAGAATTAGGGGACGGAGTGATCCGTACCATTGCCATGGAATCAACAGATGGTTTACAACGTGGTATGGAAGTTATCGATACTGGTAAAGCCATTTCTGTTCCAGTAGGGAAAGATACACTAGGACGTGTATTCAACGTTTTAGGAGATACGATCGATTTAGGATCATCTTTCCCAGAAGATGCAGAACGTAGTGAGATTCATAAAAAAGCACCAAGCTTTGATGAATTAAGTACTAGTACGGAGATCCTTGAAACTGGGATCAAAGTTATCGATTTGTTAGCACCTTACTTAAAAGGTGGGAAAGTTGGATTATTCGGTGGTGCCGGTGTAGGTAAAACGGTATTGATCCAAGAATTGATCCATAATATTGCCCAAGAACATGGTGGTATTTCTGTATTTACCGGTGTTGGGGAACGTACTCGTGAAGGAAATGACCTTTACTATGAAATGAAAGATTCAGGCGTTATCGAAAAAACAGCGATGGTGTTCGGACAAATGAACGAACCACCAGGTGCTCGGATGCGGGTAGCTTTGACTGGTTTGACGATCGCTGAATACTTCCGTGATGTAGAAGGTCAAGACGTGCTATTGTTTATTGATAATATTTTCCGTTTCACTCAAGCTGGTTCAGAAGTATCTGCCCTTTTAGGTCGTATGCCTTCTGCCGTTGGTTACCAACCAACGTTAGCAACTGAAATGGGTCAATTACAAGAACGTATCACATCAACGAAAAAAGGTTCGATCACTTCGATCCAAGCAATCTATGTACCAGCCGATGACTATACTGACCCAGCGCCAGCAACAGCATTTGCCCACTTAGATGCTACAACAAACTTAGAGCGTAAATTGACAGAACAAGGGATCTATCCAGCCGTGGACCCATTGGCTTCATCTTCAAGTGCTTTGGCACCTGAAATCGTTGGTGAAGAACATTATAAAGTAGCGACTGAAGTCCAACATGTCTTACAACGTTACCGTGAATTACAAGATATCATTGCGATCTTAGGGATGGATGAATTATCTGATCAAGAAAAAGTTTTAGTTTCACGTGCACGTAGAGTTCAATTCTTCTTGTCACAAAACTTTAACGTAGCGGAACAATTTACAGGTCTTCCTGGTTCTTATGTACCAGTTGAAGAAACAGTCAAGGGTTTCCGTGAAATCTTAGAAGGTAAATACGATGATCTTCCTGAAGAAGCATTCCGAAGTGTTGGTAGAATAGAAGACGTCGTAGAAAAAGCGAAAAAACTAGGCTACTAGAAAGGGGTGCCCCATGGATCAATATTTAACTGTGAATGTGGTGACTCCTGACGGTTTGGTCTATGATCACCATGCAGCGATCGTAGTAGCACGTACTACAGCGGGGGAACTTGGTATTTTACCTAAACATGCGCCGATCATTGTTCCATTAACAATTGATGAAGTCCGTGTGAAGAGAACAGACTCTGATACCCACGTCGATTGGATTGCTGTCAATGGCGGAATCATGGAAGTTCGTGACAATGTTGTTTCAATCGTTGCCGATAGTGCAGAACGTGAAAGAGATATTGACGTTTCTCGGGCAGAAAGAGCCAAACAACGTGCTGAGCGACAAATCGCAGAAGCAAAAGAAAAAGAAGATACGAATGAATTGAAACGTGCGACAGTTGCTTTGCATCGTGCGATCAACCGAATCAAGGTTTCAAAACATTCTTAAAAGCAACGAATGAGGACCTAACAAGTAGGCCTTAAAAAATCCAAGATTCTTAAGGAGATTCCTTAGAATTTTGGATTTTTTTATCGTTTTTTTTATTGGTAGTTATATTCTAAACATAAAAAGTAAAGAACAATTACTTCTTTGTTACATAAAAATATGGAACTTTCATCATTATGATACTATGGTAAACTAATTGCAGTAAAAAAGGAGGTATCATAATGCCAAAAAAAATTCAACGGTTTTCCTCAGTAGACACAAAAAAAGAAACACATACGCAACAAAAATCGCTATCTTACTCAGAAATAGTAGGCAATCTTACGGATGATCAAACAGTTTCGTTACATAAACAATTACAAGAATTTAGGGACTATCTTTTAAAGAAGAGCCTTGAATCAGAAAAACAAGAAAAAGAGGAGTTTCCATCTAACAGACATCATTTTGGTCCACCTCTATCGGAAAATAATACAGGTAATCTTGCTGAGCAACAACACTCGCGATCGGAAACAATTCAAAGAAAGAGAACGTTGCAAAACATTATTAACGAAAATGAACTGAAAATGACACAAAACCAAGATAGTCATGCAGTGTCAGAACAGAATAACAAAGTACAAGTTCCCCCGTATAAGAAACAAAAAGTTGCTCCAGAGAACGAACTGGAAAATCATTTGGAGTACTCATTAGATGTCGAACGGTTACTAGAAATAGAAGAAATGTTGGGGATCAGAAACACTTCCCAATCAACAACGCTGTCTACCAAAGCCCAAGAGTCTTTATATGAAACTAAGGAATTTGTACAAGATACAAACGTGCCAATAGAAAGTAATAGCGAGTTCAGGTGTTCAACACAACAACCATTGGAGAATGGGCAGACAAGCACTCAAAGTAAGAAGGAACAAGCGCTTGTTGAATCAGTGAAGTGTTTGTTGGAGCAAAGACATAAACTATTTTTTTTGCGATTAGCTAAAAAACATGAGATGAGTTGTCAAACTGTAAAAAACATTTTAATTGAGAATAATATAGATGTAACTGCTGAGAATAATAAAATAAAAGTAGAGTCTGAAGAAAAAGCACGGCAATTATTAACGGAAGTATTTCACGGAAGGAAAAATTTATCATTTGAAAATATTAAACAAATGGTACGATTGAACAACAATGATATTACAATTTTAGCTAAGAATCACTTAAAAGTTCTCCTAGAACAAGCACACGCATCTCATCTGAATGGTTCTCAGAAGGAAACTTCAATAGATAGGATTCTTTTGACATATTCTGGATGGACTATGCCAATGCAATATAAATTGTCAAGGCTGGATACTGAATTAAAAGAACAGATAGATAAACACGGCGTAATAAACATAAATGAAATATTAAAGAAAATACCATGTAGCCAAATTGATGTCATCAAGCGAATAGGACAGTTAAATTATCAGCAATATCTCCCACCAATTTATATGTTTCACCCGCAACTAAATGAGAAAATCCAAAAGCCATTTTATGATGCAATAATACAAGATAAATCGATTCCTACTGATCAAACAAATCAATTTTTTAATCCTAGTACTGATCAAAACATTGCTTATTTGAAGGAACGAATAAAATTAAATCTCGCTAGAAAAGCTGAGTTTGAAACAGCAGAACAAAAAAACAAGACAATTATGGATCAGAGAACTCAGTTAAAAAACCAACCGATTAGAAACAATCAATCTCCCGCTATGGAAGAACGTTGAGTGTTTTAATTTTCGTAGTATGACTATTTTTTTTGTTAAATCGGACTAGGACAAAAGAAAAAAGTTCAAAGGAGGACGATTATTGCTGCTATTATTTACCTTGAAAACTAAAAATAAATAAACTTATGGGAAGGAAAATGAACGATGAAACAGGAAATAATTCTATTTTATGGCTTATCACCAAAAGCGGAAAACTTACAGAAACAGATTGAAAAAATTAGAAAAAAAGGATTCCATTCAAGTGTTACTGAAGGACAAGGTCCCTGTGATATCAGAGAGTACAATAATCATTTTTCATCTATTACATATGATCACCCAAAAAATCCGATGAATCTTGAATACTTAAAAGATTTTTCAATAAATTGGAAAAAATATATTTCACCATTTAAAGATTGGTGGCCTTTATGGTCTTACTATTTTCAACGCACACAAGATACTGAAAAAAATAAAGTAATCAATTTTAATCCTGGGCTACATAAAGCTACGAAAAAAAATATAGGACACCTATGTGAGAAAAATCGCAAATATACAGGACAGCTGATTGTTAGAGGTTGTAAAATTGGATTAGACAGTGCAAGAGATAATGAAAATGTAACCATTTATTATTGTATTGATGATTTAGATATGAAACGTATTATAGAAAAAAAAGATAAAAAGGCTTTCACTCCTAAAGAACTTCGCTATCTCTTTCGCAATTGGAAAGATTTTGAAGGAAAGGTACATTTTTTTGAAGATGGATATGAAGTGCCTGCACCTTGGAAAACATCTCCAAATGAATGGGAAAGTTATAAACCAAAAAGTTGGCAAGCGTTGAATGAACAACCACCCTTTCAAGAGAATCAAGTGAAACCAGAAACAATCAACCAACGAATATGTAGACAAAAGTATCTAAGTGAAATAAAAAATAATTTATTTGAGCTAAAAGTAGCAGAACAACCACCCTCTCAAGAGAATCAAGTGAAACCAGAAACAATCAACCAACGAATATGTAGATAAAAGAATTTAAATGAAACAATAACAAATAACTTAGCTGACCTTAAAGTACAAGCAAAGAAGATGGCAAAAAAAAGAAATAGACTTGATTGTACGATCATCAAGAAATTAAACAAAGGATTATTTGTTCTTACACTATAAAAGAGAGCATATATTTATATTAAATAATCGTTTAATTAACAATGGTAAATACTATCATAATGATATGAGTACATAAGCAAAAAAGGAACAACTTTCATCAAAGATGCATGTGAAATAGTAGTTAAAATAGTTTATAAAAATAAGGTATTAAAACAGAGTCATCATTTGAATGTAAAGTTCTTGAAAATTCTTGTCTCGTTTAGCCAACAAATTCCATCTTTTTACAACCAATAATTTCTCTATTTTTCCAATTTATGGTATCATCATTTTGTTAGTTATTAAAAAAAGTATAATTTTGAAGGGACGTCACTATGCAAGTATACGGAATTGATGCAATTATTCGAATCGTGAGTCATTTAGCTTTTATTTATCTGGCTTTCTGGTCGTTGCGGTCACTGCGAATTGAGATGTTTTTTAAAAAAATGCATGATACGCAAATTCGAATGGCGATTGTATTCTTCTCTATTTTTTTAGGATATACTGCCAGTAATTTCTTCTTAGAAATTATTGCATTGTGTCGAAATCTTTTCGTTAGCCTGCAGTAAAAAAAAGGTACTATAAAAAAAGGTACTATTTTAATAAAAGAAATGATATAATAGAAAAGATTTTGAGTCTTTATAGCTCATTGGAATTTTTTGGGGGGAACAACATGGAAGAGATCATCGTCAAAGGTGGCAAACAATTGAATGGAACAGTAAAAATCGAAGGAGCTAAAAATGCTGTTCTACCTATTTTAGCTGCTAGTTTGTTGGCTGAAGAAGGAACAACCGTTTTAGACAACGTTCCAATTCTTTCTGACGTCTTCACTATGAATCAAGTGATTCGTCATTTAAACGTAGATGTAGTGTTTGATGAAGACAATAATCAAGTAACGCTTGATGCGTCAAGACAATTAGAAATCGAAGCGCCATATGAATATGTGAGTCAAATGCGTGCTTCTATCGTTGTAATGGGACCATTACTTGCTAGAAATGGTCATGCAAAAGTTGCCATGCCAGGGGGATGTGCGATTGGGAAACGTCCAATTGATTTACATCTTAAAGGATTCCAAGCATTGGGTGCGAAAATCATTCAAAAAAATGGCTACATCGAAGCTATTGCGGATGAATTGATCGGTAACACGATCTATTTAGATTTTCCAAGTGTTGGAGCCACTCAAAATATCATGATGGCAGCAGTAAAAGCTAAAGGAACAACGATCATCGAAAACGTCGCTCGAGAACCTGAAATTGTAGATCTTGCAAATATTTTAAATAAAATGGGCGCAAATATCTATGGTGCTGGTACGGAAACGATGCGTATCGAAGGAGTCGATCATCTGCATGCAGTGAAACACGCAATTGTTCAAGACCGGATCGAAGCAGGTACCTTTATGGTAGCAGCAGCGATGACTGAAGGAAATGTCTTGATCGCAGATGCAATCTCAGAACATAATCGTCCGTTGATTTCTAAATTAATTGAAATGGGTGCAACGATCACTGAAGAAGAAGGCGGCATTCGAGTTGTTGGTCCAAAACATATTTTACCAACTGACGTCAAAACAATGCCTCATCCTGGTTTTCCGACAGACATGCAAGCCCAAATGACTGCTATTCAGTTAGTCGCTGAGGGAACGAGCATGGTGACTGAAACAGTTTTTGAGAATCGCTTCCAACATTTAGAAGAAATGCGCCGTATGAACGCCCATGTGAAGATTGATGGAAACGTAGCGATTATGGACGGGAATCATGAATTACAAGGTGCTGAAGTTTATGCAACAGATTTACGAGCTGCTGCAGCATTAGTACTTGCTGGTTTAAAAGCAAATGGCATAACACGCGTTCGCAATCTTAAATACTTAGATCGTGGTTATTATCAATTCCATATTAAATTGCAAAACTTAGGTGCAGATGTGGAACGTGTGGCAATCGATCAAACGCCCGCTGATAAAACAGCTCAAGTCACTGTTTAAGGACGTGATAAAATGAGTAGCCAACGGTATATTTTAATCACATTGGTGAAGATTTTAGTTGTCATACTATTACTGATTCTTTTATTTATAGCTGGAACAATGATTGGATACGGGGTTATCGGTGGTGGAAATCCGTTTAAGGTTTTTCAACCAAGTTTGTGGCTGCACATCCAGGATTTTTTCAGATAAAGAGTTTTGTGAAAATGATAGTGTAAGCAAACAAAGGATTTCTTAAAACGAATTTTCGCTTTTGAGAAGTCCTTTTTTATTGTGAGTCATTCCACTGTTTGGCAGATTATTGCTCCTTTGAACAGTCGTTTGTCATGAATAGGAGAATGAGGAGCAAAGCTTTAATAATGAGGTGATGAGATGAAAAAAATCTTAGTGGCTATTGTCCGTTTTTATCAACGGTTTATTTCTCCTGCTTTTCCACCTAGCTGTCGGTACTATCCTACTTGTTCAAACTATATGATACGTGCGATTCAAGTACACGGTGCATTTAAAGGAACGCTGATGGGGACAGCACGCATTTTGCGTTGCCATCCATTCGTAAAGGGCGGAATCGATTACGTGCCTTTAAATTGCCAATTGACACGTAATAAGAAAGATAAAGAGATGCCTAATTATGATGAAAAATAAACAGTCAGGTAAGACCGAGCATTCTGAAGAAAAAAGAATTGTCAAACTAGAGCAATCAACTTTACCTTGGTCATTATTGTTGGATGCAGATCCTGAAGAGGAAAACGTCCAACGATACATTGATCAAGGGTCTGGTTTTATATGGAAAGCAGAAAACGACATTCAGGGAGTGATCGTTTTTCTCACAAATAAATTAGTGTTTGAAATAATGAATTTAGCTGTAGCTCCAAAAGTTCAAGGTCAAGGAATCGGCTACGCGTTGCTTACCCATACACTAAAAGAAATGAAAAAGTTAAAAACCACCCAACAACAAGTCATTATTCGGACGGGGAGTACGTCATTAGCAGCTTTACAACTGTATAAAAAAATCGGCTTCCTGGAAATTTCTAGAGAAAAAGATTATTTTGTCAAAAATTATAAACAGCCAATCTATGAAAATGGCCAACGTTTACGAGACCAAGTAACTCTAGCAAAGAAAATTTGAACTCATCCATAAAAAGGCTTTCAAAATACTGTGGCTTGACTTAAAATAAAAACAGTATGAGAAAAGGAGACAAATAAATGATGGGTATTTTAGTTTTTGATTTTGGTGGTTCCGCAGTAAAATATGGCTATTGGAATGGACAAGCGCTTGAAGACACCAGCCAATTTCCGACTCCTAAGACATGGGAAGAAATGAAAGCGAATTTAAAACGGGTATTCCAAACGTTTGTAAAACAGAAGGCGATTGAAGGCGTAGCAATCAGCGCACCTGGAGTAGTGAATCAGGAGAAACAGCTGATTGAAGGGATTAGTGCCATTCCTTATATCCACGGATTCAATATTTTTCATGAACTGGAAGAACTCTTCCATTTACCAGTGACGATCGAAAATGATGCTAATTGTGCTGGAATGGCTGAGTATTATGAAGGCGCAGCGAAAGAATATCAACATGTAGCATTTGTTGTACTTGGGACTGGAGTAGGTGGGGCAATCTTTACCCAAGGACAACTAAATAAAGGCGCTCATTTGTACGGGGGAGAATTTGGCTTGATGTTCTTAGAAGGCAATCAAACATTTAGTAAGCTTGGTACAGCAGTTCAAATGGCTTGGCGTTACTGTGACCGTTTGGGAGTTTCACGTACGACTTATAGCGGAAAAGAAGTCTTTGAACGAGCAGAACAAGGGGATGAACTAGCAAAAGAAGAGGTAGATAATTTTTATAATTATTTAACAAAAGGTTTGTTTAGTATCCAATTTTCGATTGATCCTGAAGTCATCGTGATTGGTGGGGGGATCTCTGCAAAAGCAGGGTTATTAACAGAAATCAATCAACGAATGAAACAATTAACTACTGATTTAGAACTAAATGACTTTGATCCTAAAATTTTATTATGTGATTATCGAAATGATGCAAACTTGATTGGAGCAGCTGCCAATTTCACCGCTCAACGTGAAGGTTTAGTTCAATGATGCATAGCGTTGAACAAAACTTTTAGACATATGGTAGGCATTCCATGAATGAATATGATAAACTATCATGGAGGTGGAAAAAGATGTCAAAAAAAAATAAAGATATTGAAGTACGTATCGAAGAAGTCAAAAAACAAATCAAAGGAACAACTTATGATGTGACTCAGTTATTTATTGGTAAAAAAATGATTGGGGAAATTTTGGCTTATGGACCAAAAGAATTTGAAATTTTTTTTGGTGAAGAAGATTTTGGGAAAGAAAAGAGTCTTGAAAACGCGATAGAAACAGTTATTCGTCACTGGAATCTACACGAATAAAAAAATATCAAAAAAATTTTCAATAAGGGGTTGCAAAAATCTGGAAAATTAGGTATTATAACTAAGTCAGGTTGATACAAACCTTTCGGAGGAGTAGCGAAGTGGCTAAACGCGACGGACTGTAAATCCGTTCCTTAGGGTTCAGTGGTTCGAATCCACTCTCCTCCATTTCATTGGGGTATAGCCAAGCGGTAAGGCAAGGGACTTTGACTCCCTCATGCGTTGGTTCGAATCCAGCTACCCCAGTAGTACGGAGTGATCTATTAAGATCACTCTTTTTTTGTGTGAAAACAGCTTGTTTCTTGAAGATTATCATGAAATAGGCTAGAGTGAATAGTAGATAGATCAAAAAAAGGGGGCAGTAAAATGAAGTGGAAAGAAAAAGTAGATGAGACCGCAGAGAAAATCTATGATTTGATTAAGTCGGAAAAGTATCAGGTAGAAGTCCGGTTACCGAAAAAATCAGAAAAAGCGATACAAGTGAAATCAAAGCGTCCAACCAATCACACAAAAAAATGGCTTTCAAAAAACCGTTAAGAATAACACAATCTCTAAAAAACAGTGATTTTGCTGTCTTTTGGAGATTTTGTTATTTTAAAAAATGATTTTCAATCCTTCCACTTGGATTAAAGAGGAAGGACACACATTTACTTACATAAACTTTCGGATAAAATAAACGGGTTGGCAAATGATTGATCGACAATTAGTCGAGCAAAAGAAACTTTTTCCTTTTCAGTTGTGAACCAGGTATATACCAGTTATAATAAAGGAAATGAAAGGGCGGATATACGTTATGTCGAATCAACTACCAGTCTATATACAAATCCATGATCAGATCAAAAGTGAAATCGAACAAGGTATTTGGAAAATCGGTGATCGCCTTCCTTCTGAAAGAGAATTGGCAGTGAAATTCAATGTTAGTCGAATGACTTTACGTCAAGCCATTCAAAACCTGGCTGATGAAGGGATTTTGGAAAGAAAAATTGGCTCAGGTACATATGTAGCAAGAGAAAAAGTCCAAGAAAAGATGTCGGGTGCGACCAGTTTTACTGAAATTATGGAATCACAGAATCGAGTACCCTCTAGTCGGACAATCTCTTATTTTTTAACTTCCCCAAGTTCTAGTGAAATGGAGAAGCTGCAACTGGAAAAAGACGAAACGATTCTTCGTATGGAACGAATTCGTTATGCTGATGATATACCAATCTGTTTTGAAGTAGCCAGTATCCCGCAAAAGATTATTGCAGACTATAGTAAATCTGAAATTACCAATTCTCTTTATCGGGTACTCGAAGAGAAAAGTGGGCATAAGATCGGGGCAGCTAATCAAACAATCACAGCCATTCTTGCTTCAGAAAAAATTGCAGAATATTTAGAAGTAAAAAAAGGAGATGCTGTGTTACGTTTACGCCAAACTTCTTATTTTGATGACGGTACCCCATTTGAATATGTTCGTACGCAATATGTAGGGAATCGTTTTGAATTTTATTTAGAGAAATAAAAGAGGGACACGAAACAGTCCAAATAAAGAAGAGCCTGAGACAAGTTTTGTCCTAGGCTCTTCTTTTTTGATTTCGAGATCAGCGGATAGAGTAATCACTGGTCAGCTTCTACCAGTTGTTCATGATAGGAAATTGGACCATCTGTAAATTCCACCTGTCCATTCAATAATTCAACGACTGCTGTTTTAAATGCAGTAACTTCTGTTTCTACAATCAAACAGTGAACCGTGACTTTGTCTGTGTAGATCGTTTCTTTTATAGGAATATGTTTCAACTCAAGCATATTTTCTAATTTACCTAATTGCGGGTAGGTGATATGGACAGCTATTTCTTGCTGTTGTGTTCCTTCAACGATCCCGATTTCAATTAGTGCGTGAGAAACAGCCTGTGTATAGGCACGAATCAAACCACCGGTACCCAATTTTGTCCCACCAAAATAGCGTGTGACGACAGCGACCACATTGATCAATTCATTTTTTTTTAGTACTTCCAGCATTGGGACACCTGCCGTACCACTAGGCTCACCGTCATCACTACTGCGTTGAATTTCATTTTTTTCACCGAGAACGAAAGCACTACAGTTATGGTTTGCTTTCCAATGCTCTTTTTTCATTGCCTGAATAAACGCTTTAGCTTCTGCTTCCGTTTCAATTCGTTTCATAGAGCAAATAAAACGAGATTTTTTGACTTCGATTTCTGCTTGACCGTCTGCTTGGATGGTTCTATAACTATTCAGCGTGATGCTTCCTCCTTACAAGTAGTTGATAATAGTCAAAGTATAATGAATTATTCCTTTAGTTTCAACACTTATAATACTTGAGTAATGAAGAGAGTCTATGGGATAATAGAAGAAAGAAAGGTGAGATGGGGATGAAAGAACGCATAAAAAAATATGACGCCATCACCCAATATTTAAAAAATAACGGGGGATCACAGGTTACTTTAACATTTACACAGATCGACGAACTTCTTTTTCCAAGTTATGGGCTCCCTAAATCAGCTAGACAAAGCACTGATTGGTGGGCAAATGATTATAAGCACCCAGAAAAAGGAGCATATGGCTGGATCAATGCTGGCTACGAGGTTGTGGCGATCAATTTAAAAAAAGAATATGTTGTGTTCAATCAATTAGTTAAATCGAGTTGGCTATTCGACTGATAAGAAAACGTTGACATTATCTTGCTTTTTTGTATAATAATCACACAAGCAAAAAAGAAATCGTTTGCAAAAGTTAAAAGAATGGAGAGAGTAAAATGACTAAAAAAACAATCATGCTCGTATGTTCTGCTGGGATGAGTACCAGTTTACTTGTAACAAAAATGCAAAAAGCTGCTGAAGAACAAGGAATTGATACGGATATTTTTGCCGTATCAGCTTCTGATGCCGATAATCAGCTAGCTTCTAAAGAAGTTGATGTTTTGCTGTTGGGACCACAAGTCCGCTTCATGAAAGCTGATTTTGAAAAACGTCTAGAGCCAAAAGGAATCCCATTAGATATTATCAATATGGCAGATTATGGTTTGATGAATGGCGAAAAAGTATTACAACAAGCCATCCATTTAATTGAAAACAAATAAAGGACAGAGCATACTAAGATGTTCAAATCGGAAATAAGCCGAAAAATCCAGCGAATAGGGCGCCTATTCAAGGATTTTTTGGCTTATTTTTTATACCAACCGTTTCAAATAACCATTTCTTCTCAAATTTTTTGAAGAATGGACTGATGTAGCGTATCTTCTTTTAGGGGATCATATGGAAAAAAGTAGTTTATGCAGTTTATATGGTAGACGATTACTTACGAGAGACTTGAGAGAATGGACAGAGAGTTTTCAACAGATTCGCTATCAGAAACTAGCTGCCATTCATCTACAAGGAAATTGGTTAACATGTAATCGATGCAGCATGCGAACAAAAATAGGTAAATCAGAGCAAAAGCAACCAATCCTCTTTTGTCCTGTTTGTCTTTTTTTAGGTCGTTGTGACAACACACAAGAATTATTTTTATTTGAACAACCTGAGTTGCCGAAAAGAAATGTCTGTTTTACTTGGACAGGAAAGTTAACGCCAACTCAACAAGCGATTTCTACGAACTTGGTCACTGATGTCTCGGGAAAACAGCACATGATTTGGGCTGTGACAGGAGCGGGAAAGACTGAGATGCTTTATGAAAAGGTCATAAAAACGTTAGAAAAAGGTGGACGAGTCGCATTAGTTTCACCTAGGGTTGATGTGTGCAACGAACTTTACCTACGTTTTTGTGGCGTTTTTCCAGAAGAAGACATTGTCCTGCTTCATGGAAAAAAGAAAGAAGCCTATCGCTTTAGTCCATTCGTGATTGCGACTACGCATCAGCTGTATCGTTTTTATCAGGCGTTTGATCTGTTAGTCGTCGATGAGGTGGATGCGTTCCCTTTTGCAGGAGATCCTGGGTTAGCTTATGCTGTTGAAACTGCAATTAAACCAAAAGGAACATTTATCTATTTAAGTGCGACACCTAATGAGCAGCTACTGAAAAAAATCCGTTCAACCTTTTTGATCCATCAATTGCCACTTCGCTTCCATCAACGGTTATTGCCTGAACCACATTTGTTTTTTTGGAATGACTGGCCGAATAAATGTTTGAAAGAAAAAAAACTTCGACCACTTTTGAAGTGTCTAAAGATGCTGCTCCAACAAAATCATGTCTTATTATTTTGTCCGTCGATTGCCTTAATGAATCGATTAGCCTCACTGTTAAAGCGTTGTTTACCCATGTACCGTATTACCGATGCATCCGCAAAAGATCCAAACCGTTCAGAAAAAGTTCAGCAAATGAGAAAGCAACAATATGATGTGTTACTTACTACAATGATTTTGGAACGTGGGGTAACATTTGCAAATGTGTCAGTGATCGTCTTAGGCGCTGATCACCGTGTTTTTACTAAATCTTCCCTTGTACAAATCGCTGGTCGAGCCGATCGAAAGGGAGATTTTACCAATAGCCAAGTCTATTTTTTCTATGAAGAACTGACAAAAGCTATCAAATTAGCCTGTCGTGAGATCAAAGAAATGAATCGTCAGGGAAAAAAGCAGCTTGCTATGAAAAATAGTGAGCCTAGAGGAGAAAAAACACATGAATCGTTGTAGTTATTGTCAAAAACAAGTCATCCGAAATTTGAAAATCAGCGAGATTGTTGGGTTGGGAAAGATTCTTCCTCAAATTTGTGAGGACTGTTCAAATTTGTTTCGTCCGATAAATAAACAGCAAAGCTGTCGAACTTGCCAGAAAGAACTGCCTGGTGATATTACGTATTGTGAAGATTGTATTGCCTGGAAAAACGACTATCCCAATTATGATTTCAGTCATCATGCTTGTTTTTACTATGATTCAGCCTTCAAAGAATGGTTAAAGCGCTATAAATTTATGGGAGATGTCCGACTGGCAGGTACATTTGCTAAACAGTTGCAAATAATCCAACAAGAATTTAGCGATTATCAAATCTGTCCAATCCCACTAGCAACTGCTCGTTTAAAAGAACGTGGGTTTAATCAGGTCATTGAAATGTTGAGAGTAGCTAAAATACCTTATAGTCAACTGCTGACTCGCTCTGATCATTCACTTCCACAATCCCAAAAAACACGTCAGGAACGTTTAAAAACTACCCAACCTTTCAAATTAGCTGTTGTTCCAACGATCATCAAAGGGAAAAAAGTATTGTTGGTAGACGATGTCTATACGACGGGGCAAACCCTTTTCCATGCTGCTTCTTGTTTATTGCCACATGCTCCTGAAAAAATCCGCACCTTTTCGCTAGCTCGATAAATAAATGAAAAACGAATGTCCTTGATAGCGATTTAGTTTGCAAATGGATTAGAGTTCGATATAATGGTAGTAAGAAGAGGGAAAGAGTGGTCCTTCTCCTTCTTGATTGTGGTAGACGAAAGGGGTAATTTTTATGTTTAGATACAATGTACGCGGTGAAAATATCGAAGTAACTGAAGCGATTCGTGACTACGTTGAGAAAAAAGTAGGAAAACTTGAACGCTATTTCAGTGATGCACCCGATGCTACAGCACATGTAAATTTAAAAGTTTATACTGAAAAAACAGCGAAAGTGGAAGTAACTATTCCATTACCTTATCTTGTATTGCGTGCCGAAGAAACATCACCTGATCTTTATGCAAGTATTGATTTGGTAGTTGACAAATTGGAACGACAAATCCGCAAATTCAAAACAAAAATTAACCGTAAATCTCGCGAAACCGGTATGAACACAGCCGATGCAGCGGTATTATTCAATAACGAAGCTGACGATGCTGATCATGAAAATGATTCTGAATTAGACATTGTCCGCACGAAACGTTTATCACTGAAACCAATGGACAGTGAAGAGGCTGTTCTACAAATGAACATGCTTGGTCATAATTTCTTTATTTTTGAAGATGCAGAAACCAATGGTACAAGTATCGTTTACCGTCGTAAAGATGGCAAATACGGTTTGATTGAAACCGACTGATAAATAACAATTAGAAAAAGCAGTAAAAAGCTTGTGGCAAACCCTTCACGGTTTGCCACAGCTTCTTTTTTGTCTACGTCAGAAATTGTGAATTAATTGTGAATATATTACATTAATTGTGTTAAGATATTTCAATTATCTAGAACTAATGATAAAATAGAAACTAGAATCTACATAATCTGGATAATATATGTAAAAAGGAGATTATACAACGCATGGCCAATTTTATTCGTTCGATTATCGAAAATGATAAAAAAGAACTAAAACGTTTAGATCGTATTGCTAAAAAAGTAGAAGATCATGCTGACGAAATGGCAGCATTAACAGATGAACAATTACAAGCAAAAACAGCTGAGTTTAAAGCTCGCTATCAAAATGGGGAAACTTTAGATCAATTATTACCGGAAGCCTTTGCGGTAGTTCGTGAAGCTGCCAAACGAGTGTTGGGACTTTATCCTTACCATGTACAATTGATGGGGGGGATCGTTCTTCACGATGGAAATATCCCAGAGATGCGTACTGGTGAAGGGAAAACTTTAACAGCAACAATGCCGGTTTATTTGAATGCATTGACGGGAGAAGGCGTTCACGTCGTTACTGTCAATGAATACCTGGCTACTCGTGACTCCTCTGAAATGGGCGAATTATACAACTTTTTAGGTTTAACAGTTGGCTTGAATATCAATTCAAAATCAGCGGACGAAAAACGAGATGCTTACAATTGTGATATTACCTATAGTACCAATAATGAATTAGGTTTCGACTATCTAAGAGACAACATGGTCGTTTATCGTCATCAAATGGTTCAAAGACCATTGAATTATGCGATTGTCGATGAAGTCGATTCGATCTTGATCGATGAAGCAAGAACACCGTTGATTATTTCAGGTCAAGCTGAAAAATCAACGGCTTTATATACAAGAACAGATAATTTTGTGAAACGTTTGAAAGAAGAAGAAGATTATAAAATCGATGTGCAATCGAAAACAATCAGCTTGACTGAAGCGGGGATCGAGAAAGCCGAAGAAACATTTGGCTTAGAAAATCTATATGATATTGAAAATACTGCCTTAACCCACCATCTGGATCAAGCGTTGCGTGCCAACTATATCATGATCTTGGATATTGATTATGTGGTCCAAGATGGAAAAGTCTTGATCGTTGACCAATTTACTGGTCGTATCATGGATGGACGCCGCTACTCTGATGGATTACATCAGGCGATTGAAGCAAAAGAAGGCGTAGAGATCGAAGACGAAACGAAAACGATGGCGACAATCACGTTCCAGAACTATTTCCGAATGTATAAGAAACTGTCAGGTATGACTGGTACAGCAAAAACAGAAGAAGAAGAGTTTCGGGAAATCTATAATATTCAAGTTTGTCAAATCCCAACAAATCGTCCAGTCATTCGTGACGACCGACCTGATTTGTTATATCCAACATTGACTAGCAAGTTCCAAGCGGTGGTGCAAGACATCAAAGAACGTTACCGCAAAGGACAACCTGTTCTTGTCGGAACGGTAGCAGTAGAAACTTCAGAATTATTGTCTGATATGTTGAATCGTGAACGTATCCCACATGAAGTATTGAATGCAAAAAACCACTTCAAAGAAGCGGAAATCATCATGAATGCTGGTCAAAAAGGTGCGGTGACGATTGCAACGAATATGGCTGGACGTGGTACAGATATCAAGTTGGGACTTGGTGTCAGAGAACTAGGCGGACTAGCTGTTATCGGGACAGAACGTCATGAATCACGTCGTATCGATAACCAATTACGTGGTAGGGCTGGACGTCAAGGAGACCCAGGGATGTCTCAATTCTATCTTTCATTGGAAGATGATCTGATGAAACGATTTGGTTCTGAACGGATCAAAGCATTCTTAGATCGCATGAAAATCGGTGAAGAGGATGCAGTGATCCAAAGTAAGATGCTGACAAAACAAGTGGAATCAGCACAAAAACGTGTCGAAGGAAATAACTACGATACTCGTAAAAATGTCTTACAATACGATGACGTAATGCGAGAACAACGCGAAGTTATCTACAAACAACGTCAAGAAGTCATCATGGAAGAAACAAGTTTGTCTAAACCAATGATGAATATGATCAAACGTACGATCAGTCGGGTAGTAGATGCGCACACACAACTAGAAAAAGACAACTGGAACCTTGAAGGAATCGTTGATTTTGCGGGTAGTACATTAGTCCATGAAGACAGTATCTCGATCGATGATCTTAAAGGGAAAGAACCGCAACAGATCAAAGAATATTTAAATGAGTTAGCACAAGAAGTATTTAATACGAAAGCTAACCAGCTCAACGGACCTGAACAATTACTAGAATTTGAAAAAGTAGTCATTCTACGAGTAGTGGATTCGAAATGGACCGATCATATCGATGCTATGGATCAATTACGCCAATCAATCGGTCTTAGAGCATATGGACAAAACAATCCATTGGTTGAGTATCAAACAGAAGGATACAAGATGTTTGAAGAGATGGTTGGAGCGATCGAATATGAAGTGACTCGTCTCTTTATGAAAGCTGAGATTCGTCAAAATGTTCAACGGGAGCAAGTGTCAACCGGCGAAGCAGTTCAACCAACTACCGGTGATGCAAAAGAAAATAGCAACACAAGTGCCAAAAAACAACCGGTTCACGTGAACAAAGTAGGCAGAAATGATCCTTGTCCATGTGGTAGCGGGAAAAAATATAAAAACTGTCATGGAAAAGATGAGAACTAATTTTTGACAGCTAGCAGATAAGATTGGTGAGATCGGTTCTTTTTGATTAAGAATCGACTCACCTTCTTTCTGTTATGAAGCGTTTCTGTTAAACTAAAGTGGTTGAATAAAACATAAAATAATGTAGATAGAAAGAGGGAAGTTTATGGAGATTTCAGAAATCCGTAACTTATTAGCTGAGATGGAAGAAAAGGTCACAAGTTTCAGGAGGTCTCTTTGACTTAGATCGGTTGGAAGAAGACATCGCTGAAGCTGAAGCCAAAATGGCAGAGCCTGGTTTTTGGGATGATAGCGAAGCAGCACAAAAAGTGATCAATGAAAACAACACAAATAAAGAAACGTATGATCAATTCAATGCGTTAGCTGAAGAATTAGAAGAGTTAGCCCTAATGGTAGAAATGTTGCAAGAAGAACCAGATGCACAAATGCAACAAGAAGCAGAAGATAGAATCCAACTATTAGACGAAAAAATGAAGACGTATGAATTAGCCATGCTTTTAGATGGTCCATATGATCGCAACCATGCAATCGTCGAACTTCATCCTGGAGCAGGGGGTACAGAATCCCAAGACTGGGGAAGTATGTTGTTACGCATGTATACACGTTGGGCAGAACAACATGGCTACCAAGTGGAAACATTGGATTACCAAGCAGGGGATGAAGCAGGAATAAAAAGTGTGACTTTACTGATCAAAGGGCATAATGCATATGGCTATTTAAAATCGGAAAAAGGTGTCCACCGTCTTGTTCGGATCTCCCCATTTGATTCAGCCAAACGGCGCCACACTTCGTTTTGTTCGGTCGATGTGATGCCAGAACTAGATGAAACGATTGATGTTGCGATCAACCCAGATGACTTGAAGATCGATACGTACCGAGCAAGCGGTGCTGGAGGACAACATATCAATAAAACAGAGTCTGCCGTTCGGATCACTCATCTTCCAACAGGAACGGTCGTAGCTAGTCAAGCGCAGCGTTCACAATTAAAAAACCGAGAACAAGCAATGAGCATGTTGAAAGCGAAATTGTATCAACTTGAGGTTGAAAAGAAAGAACAAGAAGCTGCAGCATTGCGTGGGGAGCAAAAAGAAATTGGTTGGGGTTCACAAATTCGTTCCTATGTCTTCCATCCATATTCAATGGTAAAAGATCACCGGACAAACGTAGAAACTGGTAATGTTCAAGCTGTAATGGATGGCGATTTAGACTTATTTATTGACGGATATTTAAAAATGCACCTCTAAATAGTTGACTTTAATTGAAATAAAATTGTAAGATTTTGAAAGCAAGATGAAACATTACCATGCTATAATGGTGAGAGACTGAGAAAAGATATGGAGAGAACGCCATGATTGAAATGAAGGATGTCATGAAAAAGTACTCAAATGGTACGACTGCAATCCGAAATTTATCGGTTGTTATCGATCAAGGAGAGTTCGTTTATGTAGTTGGTCCATCAGGGGCTGGGAAATCTACATTCATCAAATTGATGTATCGAGAAGAAAAAGCGTCAAAAGGAACCTTAAATGTTGCTGGTCATGATTTAATGGCAATCAAAAACAAAGATGTTCCTTACTTACGCAGAGAAATCGGGGTAGTTTTCCAAGACTACAAACTGTTGCCGAGAAAAACAGTTTACGAAAATGTCGCTTATGCGATGCAAGTAATCGGTAGAAAACCACGAGATATCAAAAAACGTGTGATGGAAGTGTTAGATCTTGTTGGATTGAAACATAAAGTGCGTGTTTTTCCAAGTGAGCTATCTGGTGGGGAACAGCAACGGGTATCGATTGCCCGTGCAATCGTAAATACGCCGAAAGTATTGATTGCTGACGAACCTACAGGAAATCTAGATCCGGAGAATTCTTGGGAGATCATGAAGTTATTGGACCGAATCAATGCTCAAGGGACAACGGTCGTTATGGCAACCCATAACAGTACGATCGTGAATACAATTCGTCATCGAGTGATCGCCATCGAAAATGGACGAATCATACGTGACCAAGCGGAAGGGGAATATGGATACGATGATTAGAACCTTTTTCCGACATTTATTAGAGAGTATCAAGAGTTTAAAGCGTAACGGCTGGATGACTGTCGCTTCAGTGAGTGCCGTGACGATCACATTAACATTAGTTGGGGTGTTCATGGCTGTGATTATGAATGCAACGAAACTAGCCGAAGATATCGAAGGTAACGTAGATGTTTCTGTTTTCGTTGATATTGGCACGAATGAAAAAGATATGAAGACTCTTGAAAAACAATTAAAAGAGATTGATCACGTCAAAAGTGTCAAATTCTCAAGTAAAGACCAAGAGTTGAAAAAGATCCAGGATGCTATGGGGAATTCATGGAGTTTATTTGAAGGAGATAACAACCCGTTATATGATGTTTATGTCGTTCAAACGTCAGAACCTTCTTATACGAAACAAGTATCTCAAGAAGCCGGAAAATTAGCGAATGTTTCTCGCGCGGATTACGGTGGAACGTCTTCAGATAAAATTCTTAAGCTTGCAGGAACCGTTCGAACATGGGGCTTAGCTGCAGCAGCATTATTATTGTTTATTGCAATGTTTTTGATTTCAAATACAATCAGAATCACGATCTTATCTCGCCAAAAAGAAATTCAAATCATGCGATTAGTTGGTGCCAAAAACGGCTACATTCGTTGGCCATTCTTTTTAGAAGGTGGCTGGATTGGTTTGATCGGTGCAATTATTCCGGTATTGCTGATTACATTTGGGTACCAAGAAGTATTCCGAATGCTTAACCCTTCATTATTGCGCTCCCACTATTCCTTGATCCAACCACAGGATATCGTGTGGAAAATCAACGCTTTGATGGCTGGGATCGGAATCATTATCGGTTCATTAGGATCAATTATTTCGATGAGAAGATTCTTGAAGTTTTAATTCATTTCCATCGTTTCACCATATGAAAGGATGGAACGAGTTGTTTCAAGAAGATCCAACAACTTTAAAGTTTAAATGGATGATTCAATGAATCAGCAGACAGAAATTCATTTTTCTGTCTGCTTTTTTAGTTATGATAAGAGTGACCATTTTGTAAAACGCTATGATTTTTTTTACCTCATAATATAAAATAAAAAAATAATATCAAGTAATGATCAATAGGAGGTCATATTGGTTCAGCAGTAGGTATTTTAATTCATTGAGATCATTATCTGTCTGATACTTTCACTTTACTTTAAAAAACATCTCGGCTATTCTTAAGTAGGTGTAAAAGTGAAGAGGTGAGCCATGAGAGTAGTTGTTGATAATTTTTTTACGATCATCTTAATTGCGAATATCTTATTATCAATTGTCATTGTTTTTCGTGAACGAAAAGAAACCGCTCAGACATGGGCATGGTTGTTAGTATTAATGTTTATTCCGATTGTCGGTTTTCTTTTATATATCTTTTTTGGCAGAGGTATTTCACAAGACAAGATCTTTGATTTGAAGATCCAAGGGAAAATCGGGAAGAACTTGGAAATTGAAGAAGACAAACAAGCCTTGATGCGAGGACTTTATCCGCATCCACCAACAGGACAAGTTGATGTCAAGCAACTAATCTATATGCTGACAGTGTTTGAAAGTACATTGTACACAACTGGAAATAAAGTGACTTTATTTACGGATGGACGAGAAAAATTTGATGCATTGATTGAAGACATTAAGCAGGCAAAAGATCATATCCATCTACAATATTATATTTATCGGGGCGATGCTCTGGGTAAGGAAGTGCGTGACGCGCTGACTGAAGCAGCTCAAAGAGGGGTTAAAGTCCGTGTATTATTAGATGCTTGGGGGTCTACCCAAGTAAATGCAAAATTTTTCCACGAATTACAGGTAGCTGGTGGTGAAGTCGCTTTTTTCTTTCCACTATTTGTCCCTTATATCAATCCACGAATCAATTATCGAAACCATCGGAAAATCGTTGTCATTGATGGGAAAATTGGTTATACTGGTGGATTTAATGTAGGAAACGAATATTTAGGAGAAGTTTCAAAGTTTGGTTATTGGCGAGACAATCATTTGCGAATCTATGGGGAAGCAGTTTATACGCTACAAAATCGTTTCTTGATGGATTGGAACTCGCAGCACGTGAAAGAAGTCAGCTATGCACCAAAATTTTTCCCAAAAATTGATTCTGTAGGCACTTTAGCACTTCAAATCGTCACAAGTGGCCCAGATTCTGAGCATGAACAAATCAAATTGACTTATTTAAAAATGATTTCATTAGCAAAAAAAGAAATATTGATTCAAACGCCTTACTATATCCCAGATGAATCCATTCATGAAGCATTGAAATTAGCCTTGCTTTCTGGTGTCAAAGTTCAGATTCAGATTCCCAATAAACCTGATCATCCGTTAGTCTATTGGGCAACTTATTCTTTTGCAGCAGAACTAATCGAATATGGTGCAGTGATCGAAACCTATGAAAATGGGTTTATCCATGCTAAGACCATGATCATTGACAGTGGAATAGTTTCAATTGGTTCAGCAAATATTGATGTCCGTTCATTCAAATTAGACTTTGAAGTGAATGCGTTGATCTATGATGAAGGAATGGCGACTCACGTAAGAAAAGCTTTCTTTGCTGATTCAAGAAAGTCACAACTGTTAACCAAAGAACGCTATGAAAATCGAGGATTTATCATCAAATTAAAAGAAGGTTTGGCACGATTGATCTCGCCATTATTATAATTGCTACTTCCAGCTAATCAAAAAGGACATGAGGGAGGCGTCTAAGACGTCAGCTCATGTCCTTTTTCTGTCGGGGCCATTTCTGTAAACTGTCAGAAATGGAGAAAGCGTCTCACAGGAACAAAACTAACTTTGGGGTACTTCTTGTTTTTGGGGAAAGCAAGAAATAAGTTAGATAATGTTTGATAAAGAGACACATTTCAAAGCCAGTATAGCATAGAATAACCTAATGAGATAGTGTTTTTTTATTAATAATCATTATTTTTGTTATTTTATAATTTTAATTCGTTTTCAAGTATTTTGTTAAATGTTAAAATGAACTTACTTTAGGACTGAAGGAGATTTCTAAATGAAAAAATTAAAATTACTTTTACCAATAATAGGATTAACTATTCTTTTATCAGGTTGTTCAAAATGGATCGATCGAGGAGAATCCATTACAGCTGTCGGGTCTTCCGCATTGCAACCATTAGTTGAAACAGTCGCTGAATCTTTTCAGGCTGCAAACCCTGGGAAATTCATCAATGTCCAAGGAGGAGGAAGTGGAACTGGATTATCTCAAGTCCAATCTGGAGCAGTAGATATCGGGAATTCTGATTTATTTGCGGAGGAAAAATCTGGAATTGATGCATCTGCTTTAGTTGATCATCGGGTGGCTGTAGTTGGGATCACACCGATCGTTAACAAGGAAGTGGGCGTTAAAGACATCTCAATGGAAAACTTACGGAAGTTATTTACGGGTGAAATCACCAACTGGAAAGAACTTGGCGGGAAAGACCAACCAGTGGTTATTTTAAATCGTGCATCAGGAAGTGGGACACGTAGTACTTTTGAAAAATGGGTCCTTGATGGAGAAACGGCGATTCGTGCGCAAGAACAAGATTCAAGCGGAATGGTGCGACAAATCGTTGCAGATACTCCAGGAGCAATTAGTTATGTCGCTTTCTCATATGTAACCAACGATGTGGCTACTTTGAGTATTGATGGTGTAGAGCCAACCGATGACAACGTTACGACCAATAAATGGATCATTTGGGCTTATGAACATATGTATACAAAAAATCAACCAAAACAGTTAACGAAAGAGTTTTTAAACTACATGCTATCAGAAGAAGTTCAAAATAATATCGTAGGTGAATTAGGTTATATTCCGGTTTCACGTATGCAAGTAGAACGTGATTGGGAAGGAAATATTGTAAAATAATCATCTTTACACAATCTTTACAAACTTCGCATAAATTTTACATGTTATTAAACTCAAATTGATGTTCGCTTTGTACACTGTATAAGTATGTTAAACCTTACTGGGGGGGAATCATCTGTGGAAGATGTGAAAAAAGTATTATTAACAAAATCAAAACGTTCAAAAATGGAGCAGCGTGGTAAATTCATCAGCTTCTTATGTATCGCCTTGATCGTTCTAGTAGTAGTAGCCATTTTTTATTTTGTTGCAAGTAAAGGATTAGCGACCTTTTTCGTTGATAAGATCAACGTATTTGATTTCTTGTTTGGAACGAATTGGAATCCTGGACAAATTGGTGCGGATGGTAAACCGATGGTCGGGGCATTACCAATGATCGCTGGTTCGTTTATCGTTACTTTTTTATCTGCAATCATTGCGACACCTTTTGCCATCGGTGCAGCGGTCTTCATGACAGAGATATCTCCAAAAAATGGCACAAAAATCTTGCAACCAGTCATTGAACTATTAGTTGGTATTCCATCTGTTGTTTATGGTTTTATTGGATTATCAGTCATCGTACCATTTATCCGAAACATTTTTGGCGGAACTGGTTTTGGTATTTTAGCTGGGACATTTGTTTTGTTTGTCATGATCTTACCAACTGTGACGACTATGACAGTCGATGCCTTAAAAGCTGTGCCGCGTCATTATCGTGAAGCATCATTAGCTTTAGGAGCTACACGTTGGCAAACGATCTATAAAGTCGTTTTACGAGCTGCTGTACCGGGAATCTTGACAGCCGTTGTATTTGGTATGGCACGTGCATTTGGTGAAGCATTAGCGATCCAAATGGTCATCGGGAATGCTGCCTTGATGCCAACAGGATTAACAACTCCTGCTTCAACATTGACATCGATTTTAACAATGGGGATCGGAAATACGATCATGGGAACAATTGAAAACAACGTGTTATGGTCATTAGCTTTGATCTTGCTATTGATGTCATTAATCTTTAATATCGTGATCCGAATGATTGGTAAGAAAGGGGCATTGAAATAATGAACGCAAAACGCTCTGATAAAATCGCAACAGGAGTCCTTTATGCAATATCGGGAATTATTGTATTGATCTTAGCTGCGTTACTTTTATATATTTTAGTTCGAGGAATTCCTCATATCTCTTGGTCATTTTTAACTGAACCATCAAAAGCCTATCAAGTAGGTGGCGGAATCGGTATCCAATTATTTAACTCGATTTATTTATTATTGATCACGATGATCATCAGTTTTCCGCTTTCTTTAGGAGCCGGTATTTACCTTTCTGAATATGCTGGTAAAAACTGGTTGACTGATGTTATCCGTACTTCAATTGAAATATTAAGCTCATTACCATCTGTAGTCGTTGGTTTGTTTGGCTTTTTAGTTTTTGTTATCCAATTCCAGTATGGCTTCTCCATTATCTCTGGGGCACTAGCTTTAACAGTTTTTAACTTACCTCTATTGACGAGAACGGTAGAAGAATCTTTACAAGCGGTGCATTACACACAGCGTGAGGCAGGGCTTGCATTAGGTTTGTCACGTTGGGAAACAGTGATTCGTGTAGTTGTACCTGAGGCAACTCCAGGGATTTTAACAGGAGTCATTTTAAGCTCAGGGAGAATTTTTGGGGAAGCAGCAGCTTTGATCTATACAGCTGGGCAAAGCGCGCCTGCACTTGATTTCTCAAACTGGAATCCATTGAGTGTCTCTAGTCCAATCAGTATTTTCCGTCAAGCTGAAACACTAGCTGTTCATATTTGGAAAATCAATACGGAAGGAACGATGCCAGATGGCGTATCAGTATCTGCTGGAGCATCTGCGGTCTTAATTATCGCAGTATTACTATTCAATTTTGGTGCTCGTGCGATTGGTAAACGTTTATACCGGAAAATGACTTCAGCTTAAGGAGAAGAAGTAAGATGAAAGAATATAATTGGAATGAAAGAAATATCATCACAATGGGTCAAGAAAAAGAAATTGCCCTTTATACAGATGATCTTCATGTTTGGTACGGTGACAACGAAGCGATCAAAGGTGTTGATCTGGAATTTGAAAAGAATAAGATCACAGCTTTGATCGGTCCTTCTGGCTGTGGTAAGTCTACTTATTTACGTTCGTTGAATCGGATGAATGATGGGATCGCAAATACTAAGGTGACTGGTAAAATCATGTACAAAGATGTCGATATCAATGCACCACAAATTGATGTCTATGAGATGCGTAAGCGAATCGGAATGGTTTTCCAACGACCAAATCCATTTAGTAAATCAATCTATGAAAATATCACGTTTGCATTGAAGCAACATGGCGAAAAGAACAAGAAGAAATTAGATGAGATCGTTGAGACCAGCTTGAAACAAGCCGCATTATGGGATCAAGTAAAAGATAGCCTGGATAAAAGTGCTTTAGCCTTGTCAGGTGGTCAACAACAACGTTTATGTATTGCACGTGCGATTGCGATGAAACCGGATATCTTGTTATTAGATGAACCAGCCAGCGCACTTGATCCGATTTCTACTGGGACAGTGGAAGAAACATTAGTGAATCTAAAAGATGATTACACGATCATCATTGTGACCCATAACATGCAACAAGCAGCTCGTATCAGTGACTATACTGCCTTTTTCTACTTAGGAAAAGCGATCGAATACGATAAAACGAATAAGATATTTACTAGACCAAAAATTAAAGCGACCGAAGATTATGTATCGGGTCATTTTGGGTAAGACGGAGGATTCGTTATGACAAAAGAAATTATCTCATCAAAAGATCTTCACTTATATTATGGAAAAAAAGAAGCGTTAAAAGGAATCGATCTAAGCTTCAATCAAGGCGAAATCACAGCGATGATTGGTCCTTCTGGCTGTGGTAAATCAACTTATCTACGCTCATTGAATCGAATGAATGATTTGATACCGAGTGTGACGATCACTGGAAGTGTCCTGTATAAAGGAAAAGATATCTATGGCCCTAAAACGGACATTGTTGAATTGCGTAAAGAAATTGGAATGGTCTTCCAACAACCAAATCCTTTTCCCTTTTCGATTTACGAAAATGTGATCTATGGGTTAAAACTAAAAGGCGAAAAAGATAAAAAAGTCCTTGATCAAGTAGTCGAAGAAAGTTTAAAGGCTGCATCTGTGTGGGATGATGTCAAAGACAAACTGCATAAAAGTGCCTTATCCTTATCAGGTGGTCAACAACAACGGGTATGCATTGCAAGAGTGTTAGCCGTCAATCCAGAAATTATTTTGTTAGATGAGCCAACTAGTGCGCTTGATCCTGTTTCTACTGGGAAAATTGAAAGCATGCTCTTGGAATTAAAGGAAAGATATACTATGATTATAGTTACGCATAATATGTCACAAGCTTCACGGATTTCTGATAAAACAGCCTTTTTCTTAGATGGGAATTTAATTGAGTTCAATGATACGAAAAAAATCTTTATGACTCCAGAAAAACAAGAAACGGAAGACTATATCTCAGGGCGATTTGGATAAGGAGGAAACGAAATGTTACGTACACAGTTTGAAGAAGAACTACTTAACCTTCATAATCAATTTTATGAGATGGGGATGATGGTAAGTAGTGCAGTGCATAAATCAGTTCGTTCTTATATCAAACATGATAAAGCACTTGCACAAGAAGTGATCGAAAATGATATTAAAATCAACGACATGGAAACACGTTTAGAGAAAAAAAGTTTTGAAATGATTGCTTTGCAACAACCAGTGACTACAGACTTACGGATGATTATTACCGTGATGAAAGCTAGTTCTGATTTGGAACGAATGGCAGATCATGCGGTTTCAGTTGCCAAATCAACGATCCGTGTGAAAGGTCAAACCAGAATCCCAGAGATCGAAAAAGAAATCTCTGATATGTCTGATTATGTCAAAAAAATGGTGGACAATGTGTTGGTTGCTTACGTCAAAACGGATGAAAAAGATGCTCGAACGATCGCAAATATGGATCAACGGGTCAATGATTATTTCAATCGCATCTACAATGCAACGATCAAAAATATGCAGTCTGATCCAGAAACAGTCATCAGTGGGACAGATTATCTAAATGTTGCCAGCTACTTAGAACGGATTGGCGATTATGTAACGAATATTTGTGAATGGATCGTGTATCTAGCTACAGGAAAAATCACCGAATTAAACTCAAATCATAACGAAATTTTCTAACTCTTGAAGATTGGAAAGTAACGATCAACGTGTGAGTTATAAGAAATAAGCCGAAAAATTCCAAAATAGGAAATATCCTAGGAATTCTTCGGTTTTTTTGTAACTTGAAGACTTAGAGTGAATATTGCTGACTTCTCTGAGAGAAAAAGGTCAAGACTAATTGTCATTTGTATAATCGAAATTCAGCGACTAGTCTTTGTTTTTTCAACTCGTTCAATTATAATAAGAGCATAGAGATGAAAAGGAGTGAAAGAAGATGAAATTTGTTGAGCAAGATTTTGCTTATTATGAGCGGACAATCAAAAGAATGTATCAAAGTTATTATTGGAAGCGAATTCTAATCTTAGCATTCGTACTCGTGATTGTTCTGGCTTATACAGGCATCTTTCAGGAACATTTGCTTTATAATGTTTTACTGATGATAATCATTGCTGGGGGAGGTATTTATCTTTATCTGCAAAAACAAAAATTTCCAGAGGTCTATCAAAAATATCTAGAGATAAATCAACCAGAAGCAAAAATCGTTAAGATCCAAGAAGCAGAGTATAGCTATAATGATCTTGAAGACAAGAGTGTCAGGATTAACAAAACTGGTATGCGTAATTTGCCGTCAAGGAATAAACAATATACATTGATGGTTGGATTCTCCAAGTCCTTTTTTCCGCGTGAACCACTTCAAATTGTTTATTATGATATGCTTGAACTAACCTATGAAGAAAAGTTTCGTTTGAAGCGAAACGGCTATCATTCAATGCCACGTTTTTTGCGTCGGTTTACATTTAGTAATTTAAAAGAAAGCATTGGTAATATGGGACGTTTTATTGTCGGAAATATATTTTTACTAGTTATCCTGTTTCGTGTTATACGCTATTTATGGTCATTTATCCAATTGCTTTTTTAATATCCATAATATTCATACATAATTCATAAAAAATTAGAAAACAATATTTCTTGCCATAAAAAGGGAAAGAAATATTGTTTTTAAAGCATTATTGGCTGGTTCAATGGGAAGTAAATCGTTCAGTAACTCAAGTTGGAGAAAAAGTTACAACTTAAGTCCTATGACTTTTTCTTCCATTCCGTGCATAATATGAATGTAAGGAAAAGCTTGCAAACTATATTTGCTTAAGGAGGCAATTTCCATGAAAGAAAGAGAACGTATTTTAGACTTAGTTAAAAAAGGGATCCTTTCCACTGAAGAGGGCTTAGATTTATTAGAAAGCATGGCAACTGAGAAAGATGAAAAGCAAATCGCAAAAGAAGCAGATAAAGTAACTGCTAGTCATAAAGAAAAAGATCAAGCAACTCAATTGATCGATGAATTGGAAAATGGCACATCAGAAGAAATCCATTTTAATGCCGATCCGAAACAAAACGAAAAAGAAGATCAAGAAAATTTGGAACGTATCTTAGATGAGTTAGCAACACAAGCCAATCAAACGTCGGCTCATTTAGACGAAGTGAATGAAAAGTTAGCACAAAATAAAGCGGCACGCAATGACAAACAGGAAACATTGATGCAGCTGAATACCAAAGAAGAATTGGATGAACTAACAGAAGATGAGCTTCTCCAAAGAAAGACTCTTGAATCTGAGATCAAGGAATTAGAAGCTGCGAGTGAACAATTAACAGAAGAACAATTGAAACTAGAAGCAGAATTAAAAGATATTCGCAAAAACCAATGGACAGAAAAGAAAGAAACAATTGCTGATAAATTTGAGTTACCAGATGACTGGAAAGAACAAGCCAACGATACATTGAACCAAGTTGGAGAAAAAATGTCTGAAGCTGGTTCTCAGCTAGGCAAGTTTTTGCGGAAGACATTCCAAACGGTATCGGAAACAGTTAATGAAAACATGGAATGGAAAGATGTCAATCTCCGTGTACCAGGTATCGCAACGACAAAATTTGAACACGAATTTTATTATGAAGCACCTGCAGCAAGTATTCTTGATATCAAAGCTGCAAACGGAAATGTCACATTGAAAACTTGGGAAAGTGAAGATGTGAAAGTTGAAGCAAAAATCAAATTATACGGTAAAATGAATGCAGAACCATTCGAGGCATTCTTAGAACGTAGTCAAATTGAAGTTAATGATGAGCATGTCTCATTCCAAATTCCAAATAAACGTGTACGTGCGGATCTAGTCTTTTATTTACCAAAACGAGTATATGACCATACAGCAATCAAATTGTTAAATGGGAATATTACGATTAACGACTTAGAAGGTAAAGATGTGTACACCAAATCGACAAATGGAAATATCGTCATTCAAAAATTACAAGCAACCATGCTTGAAATTGAAGGCGTTAATGGGAATATCGATGTTCAATCAGGTGCAATCTTAGATTCGATCATCGAAACAGTGAATGGTACGGTCACTGTAGGAACAACCCCTGAAAATCTTTCCGTTTCTCTCGTTAATGGGGATGTACGGTTGACAATGAAAGAAGAACATTTGAAAAAAATTGAAGCAAGTTCAGTCAATGGCAATGTCAAAGTAGCTTTACCAACAGGAATTGGCATGGAAGGTAATGCGAAAACAAGTTTAGGCAGCATCAACAGCCGCCTGACTGATTATGAAGTAATCCGTGAAAAAAAAGAACGGACCAATCAATTGCTACAGTTCCGTCGTCTCTCTGAAAATGAGGTAGCTAGAATCCAATTATCGACTACGACTGGTAGTATTTATTTAAAAGATACGGATCAATAAAGTAATCAACCGGTGAGTTAGCTTATTCTAACAATCGAAAGCAGGATTGATAAGTGGGATGTACGTTCACTATTAAACGATGATACTTGGTCATTCGTTCCTTTAACGAGGAAAAGCAAAAATCTTTGGAGAAAAAGTGTAGTGAGAATGAACAGTTTATCTATTGTCACACTCTTTTTCTTCCATTAAAATGAATAGAACAGAGGTGAAAGTAAAATGAAAAGAAAATTGACAAAATCAAATAAAAATATTGTTTTGACTGGTACATTAGCTGGGATTGCAGAATATCTTGGAATTGATCCAACGGTAGTTCGTGTGATCTATGTATTCCTAAGCTTAGTGGCATTTGGAAGTCCAGTTATCTTATATATTTTATTGGCTTTGCTCATCCCTTCTGGACGAAACAAACAGACTCGTTATGGGCATGAAAACCAATATTATCAAAATAATAATTATCATCATGAACAAACAAAAAAACGTAAAGAGGCGGAAAAGGTCAATGATGACGAATGGAGTGACTTCTAATGTCTTATCTTCAGCGCCTCATCGTGAATACGTTGACGTTCATCTCTCTGGCAGTGATTTTTCCGACGATGATTTATGTAGATAGTATTTGGACAGCTATTTTAGCAAGTTTCGTATTGTCCATCTTGAATATGTTCATTAAACCTATTCTAACAATTTTATCACTACCATTCACTTTAGTGACACTGGGCTTGTTCACATTTGTCATCAATGCGGCAATCTTGAAGATGACTTCCTTTTTTGTTGGAGCATCTAATTTTAATTTTGCTTCCTTTGGTTCAGCTTTTTTGATTGCTGTGATTATGTCAGTGGTGAATATGATTGTCAGTGAACACAATAGTAGAAGGTAAACGTGAACAATCGATAATGACTAAAAGGGTACATCCATGGGAAATGTCTTAAATTCCCTGGTTGTACCTTTTTGCTTTGTTTTATAAAAAAAGTGAATTTAAAATAAAAACGTTTTTTTTATTTGGTAGTACTTTTTGTCAGACAATGATAAAATGGGAAGGAACACTCTAATAGAAATGAGGTAGCACGAATGGCAGAAGTTGTGAAAGTAAGCCAATTAGTAGAAAAATTATCATTAGAAATAGTGACTGGTGATGAAAAGAGTTTGGAGCGTGTTATCGTAACTGGTGACATCTCAAGACCTGGTTTAGAATTGACCGGTTATTTTAATTATTATTCACATGATCGTTTACAATTATTTGGGAGCAAAGAGATTAGCTTTGCTGAACGGATGATGCCGGAAGAAAGACTGATGATCATGAGAAGATTGTGCAGTGAGGATATGCCAGCATTCATTATTTCTCGGGGGCTTCCAGCTTCTGAAGAAATGATTCAAGCGGCCAACGAATACGGTATGGCTGTCTTACGTTCACCAATCTCCACATCCCGTTTGCTTGGAGAATTATCTAGTTATTTAGATGGTCGTTTAGCTCCTAGAACGAGCGTTCATGGTGTGCTAGTCGATGTTTATGGGTTAGGTGTACTCATTCAAGGGGATAGCGGAATTGGTAAGAGTGAAACCGCATTAGAATTAATCAAACGTGGTCATCGCCTGATTGCCGATGACCGAGTAGATGTTTATCAACAAGATGAACTGACAGTCATTGGTGAACCACCAAAAATCTTAGAACATTTGATAGAGATCAGAGGGATCGGAATCATTGATGTCATGAACTTGTTTGGAGCAAGTGCTGTCCGTGGTTCAATGCAAGTGCAGTTAGCCGTTTATTTAGAAGCCTGGGCGAAGGACAAAAAATATGATCGACTAGGTTCTGAAGATACTTCTGTGGAAATTGCAGAAGTGGGGATTCCACAAATCAAAATACCTGTCAAAACTGGACGAAACGTGGCCATCATCATCGAAGTAGCTGCAATGAATTTCCGAGCAAAAACGATGGGATTTGATGCAACAAAAACGTTTGAAGAAAGATTAAGTCGTCTGATCGAAGAAAATTCAGGGGCACAATAGCAAGGAGTGGAAACATGATAGCGCAAATCGATCGGGTAGCGTTCAATCTTTTAGGAATACCAATCTATTGGTATGCTTTGATCATTGTATCGGGAATAATTATTGCCATGTGGCTAAGTAGCCGTGAAGCCGTACGAGTTGGCTTAAAATCTGAGGATGTCACTGATTTTATGTTGTGGGGATTGCCACTTTCAATTATTGGCGCACGGTTGTACTATATTTTATTTGATTTACCACAATATATAGCTGATCCTATTCAAATATTCAATATCCGTTCTGGCGGGTTAGCTATTTATGGTGGATTGATCGCAGGTGCCATTACTTTATACTTCTTTACCAAATACCACTTTATTTCCATGTGGACATTTTTAGACATAGCAGCACCAAGTGTCCTACTCGCTCAAGCAATTGGGCGCTGGGGAAATTTTATGAATCATGAAGCATATGGCCCTGTCACGACGAGAGTTTTTTTAGAAAATCTGCATATCCCAAGATTCATAATTGATAATATGTACATTGAAGGTTTTTATCGTCAACCTACCTTTTTATATGAATCCGTTTGGAGTTTGATTGGCTTTATCCTACTCCTATTTTTAAGAAACAAAAAGCATTTACTGAAAAAAGGAGAAGTTTTACTTGTTTATGTGATGTGGTACAGCTTCGGGCGCTTTTTTATCGAAGGATTACGGACAGATAGTTTATACTTCTTAGGTGTTATTCGGATCTCCCAATTGTTGTCAGCCTTTTTATTCGTTGGAACAATTATTCTGTTTATCTGGCGTAGAAAAAAAGGAAATCTACCAGATTACGATCGCACTTTTGGTAAAAATCAAATGATTATCTAATTTACAGAGCTAAAAAAATGAAAAAAATAGCAGGAGTGGTAAAATGAAATATAGGGTGGCAGTCTTAGGAGCTGGCTCATGGGGGACAGCTCTTGCGCAAGTTCTTGCTGAAAATGGACATGATGTTCGCCTATGGGGACATCGTCAATCGCAAATAGACGAGATCAACCAACAACACACCAATCAAAAATATTTACCCGACTATCATTTGTCAACGTCAATCCGTGGTTTTAGTGAGTTGAAACAGGCAGTTCAAGATATTGATGCCTTGTTATTCGTGATTCCGACACGAGCCATTCGCTCTGTAGCACAAGAGGTGGTCACTAAATTGAATACCAAGCCTGTAATCATCCATGCAAGCAAGGGTCTAGAACAGGAGACACACAAACGAATCTCAGAAATTCTTTTAGAAGAGATCCCGAGTGACAAACGTCAATCCATTGCTGTTTTATCTGGTCCGAGTCACGCAGAAGAAGTAGCAAATCATGACATTACTACGATCACAGCTGCTAGCACAGATCAAAAAACAGCTTCCTTTGTCCAAAGGTTATTCATGAATCATTATTTTAGGATTTATACCAACCCTGATGTGATTGGGGTTGAAATGGGGGCTGCATTGAAAAATATTATTGCTCTTGGTGCAGGAGCAATCCACGGATTAGGTTTTGGGGATAATGCAAAAGCTGCTATTATGACTAGAGGTTTAGCTGAAATCAGTCGTTTAGGTGTTGCCATGGGTGCCAACCCATTGACTTTTATTGGTCTTAGTGGTGTGGGCGATTTGATCGTTACTTGTACTAGTATCCATTCGCGAAATTGGCGAGCGGGCAATTTGTTAGGTAAAGGGCATGAACTGTCAGAAGTATTGGAAAATATGGGGATGGTTGTGGAAGGTGTCCATACGACAAAAGCCGCAAAAGAACTTGCTCAGCAAGTAGGTGTAGACATGCCAATCACTCAAACAATTTATGAAGTACTTTATGAAAATAAAAATGTACAAATTGCGGCAAGAGAAATCATGTTGCGAGATGGAAAAAAAGAAAATGAATTTTCACGATTAATTTTTTAGAGGAGAGATGACAAATGAAAGTAAAAAAGGCAGTTATTCCAGCAGCAGGTTTAGGAACAAGATTTTTACCTGCAACAAAAGCGATGGCAAAAGAAATGCTTCCAATCGTTGACAAACCAACGATTCAATTTATCGTAGAAGAAGCACTTAAATCAGGGATCGAAGACATTTTGATCGTCACTGGGAAAGCAAAACGACCAATCGAAGACCATTTTGATTCAAATATCGAGTTAGAAACGAATTTGAGTGAAAAAGGGAAAACAGAATTATTGAAGTTGGTTGAAGAAACAACTGATGTAAATCTACACTTCATTCGTCAATCTCATCCAAAAGGGTTAGGACATGCTGTATTACAAGCCCGTGCTTTTATCGGTAATGAACCTTTTGTTGTGATGTTAGGTGATGATATCATGGAAGATGAAGTACCTTTGACACAACAATTGATTGATGACTATGAGCGGACACATGCATCAACAATCGCAGTGATGGAAGTGCCACAAAAAGATACGTCTAAATACGGAATTATTAATCCTGGTGAAGAATTAGAAGAAGGATTGTTCAATGTTAAAAACTTCGTTGAAAAACCAGACCCAAGTAAAGCACCAAGTAATTTAGCTATTATTGGACGCTATTTATTAACTCCTGAAATCTTTGATGTTTTGGCAGAACAACAACCAGGTGCTGGGAATGAGATCCAACTGACAGATGCGATTGATACATTGAATAAAACACAACGAGTATTTGCTCGTAACTTTACAGGCAAACGCTATGATGTTGGTGACAAGTTTGGTTTCATGAAAACCAGTATCGAATACGGCTTGACTCATCCAGAAGTCGGCGAACCATTAAAAGAATATATCAAAGAGCTAGGGAAACAATTAGAAGCTGATCAAACGATGGTACCAAAAAAAGACAACAAAAAAATTGAATCAAAAGATGAGCTGAAAAAATAAATTTTTTAGCAATGAAAGCTTCAACTGCTCTTATCCAAAAAAAGTAGTTGAAGCTTTGCTATTTTTTATTTGTTTAAAAAATGCGAAAATGCTATGCTTATAGAAAGAGTATCAGAAGGGAGTTCGAGTATGACAGGCGGAGAAATTGCTGGGCTGATTGCGGCCATCGCATTTGCAGTCCTCGTTGTTTTTATCATAAGAGTATTGTTACAATTATCAAAAACATTAGAAAAAGTGGATCAAACAGTGGCAGAAGCAAATACGACAATTGAAGTCGTCACCAAAGATGTCGATCTTTTGTCAAGGCAGGTGGAAGGTTTACTAGTCAAAAGTAATGAATTGCTTTTAGACATCAATGGGAAAGTAGAAACGATTGATCCATTATTTACAGCTATCGCGGATTTAAGTGAAAGCGTGTCAGAATTGAATACATCAAGTAAAAATATCGTAACCAAAGTTGGTGGGATTGGGCGTACAACAGCTAAAGCTACCGTGGCTGGAAAAGTTGGTGGCACAGCTTTAAAGTTTTTCAAAAATAAAAAACATACAGAAAAGACTGGAGGAATTTAATTATGGCAAAAAAAGGTGGATTTTTACTAGGAGCAGTTATTGGTGGGACAGCAGCGGCAGTCGCAGCATTATTATTAGCACCAAAGTCAGGAAAAGAACTACGCGATGAACTTGCTGCACAAGCAGATGATTTACTTGATATGGCTTCAGACTACACGGATATGGCAAAAGAAAAATCAGCGACATTAACAGACATCGCAAAAGAAAAAGCGCAAGATCTATCCCAACAAGCTGGTGACTTAGCTGGTAACGTGAAAAATAAAGTCAATCATTCTGCAAATGATGTCGAAGATGAGTCTGAAGACATTTTATTAACATTAAAAGAACAATCAGAAGATCTTTCTCATCGCTTCAAGAAATCAGCAGATGAGCTTAAAAAGCCAGTCGGACAAATGAATGAAACAGTTAAAGATGCATCTGAAGATATGATGATCAATGCGAAAGATGCTGCAGGTGAAGCTGGACAAACAGTCAAAGAAGGCATTGCTGAAGCAAAACCAGTCGCAAAAGATGCGCAAGCAATGGCAGATATGGCTAAAGAAGACGTAAAAGCTAAAAAAGAAGATTTAAAAGATACATTTACTGACAATGGAAAATAGGCAATTTCTATTTTTTGTAAATAATCAATAGATGCTATCTCGATTTTGGTTAATCGAACGGAACAAGTGATGAATATCAAAGCTAGCAAAGTTTCCTAGCTTTGATATTTTTTTGTTTGGATAATTACTAGAATAATACATAATGTAAAGGTCTAATTTGCGTAATCACTTGATAGCATACTTATCACCATGAGAGTGAAGACACTATAAAAGAACCAGAATGATCAGAAGAATTCGTAAAATCTAATGGTAACCAGAGCTCTTTGGTATGAATGGGTCAACAACAATTAGTGAGGTTGAAGATAAGAAAAAAATGAGTCTAGGACTAACAGTCGCCCTTAGACTCATTAATAGATGTAGAAGTGATAAACGGTGTTCAAGAAGCAACTCCTCAACAATAAACGATAATTTTCTAAAATAAGAGAAGCTATTTTAAAAAATTCTTTCTTATTGTCATCGGAGCTCCCCGCTTCTTTCACAACCTCTGATTCACGGTGTTCAAAGAGCTGATCTTCGGCGATAAGTCAAAAAATCTCAAAACATGGGAAGCTGTTTCGAGATTTTCATCCTTACTGCTCCTGCGATTACTCGTCGCAGTTTTTACTTGGTGAGCGCTCAGATCAAGTCGCTCTTCTCACAACCTTACTCAATAACCAATAATTCTTTTGGCGTAGTTGTAAATGGAATACAGCCGTCTTTTGTCACATAGACACAGTCTTCGATTCGAACACCTACTTGATCAGGGATATAGATTCCTGGTTCAAGGGAGAAGCACATGCCTTCTTCGATGACTAAATCATTACCTGCTACAAGGGAAGGAAATTCATGGACAGTGGTTCCGATTCCGTGACCTAGACGATGATTGAAGTATTCGCCATAGCCATAGCTATTGATTACATTTCTTGCAATTTGATCTAGTTCGGCAGCCGTTACGCCGGGACGTACAGCTGCTTGGGCAGCTAATTGTGCCTCAAGTGTGATTTGATAAATTTTTTCCTGAAATTCAGTTGGTTTTTTATAGGCTACAGTTCGAGTAGCATCGCTGCAATAACCATCCCAAACAACACCTAAATCAAACAAAACAAGTTCATTAGGCGAAATTTTTGTGCTGCCTGGAGCACCGTGGGGGCTTGCTGCGTTTTTACCAGCTAAAACAAGCGTGTCAAACGACATTTGCGAAACACCTTGTTTTTTTAGTTGATATTCGATTTCTGCAATGATTGCTTGCTCAGTAACACCTTCTTTTACTGCCTTAAAGCCGATTTCAAAGGCAACATCTGCCCATTTACCAGCAGCAAGTAATTGGTCTTTTTCTTCCAGTGTTTTGATTAATTGGAGACGTTGAATGATTGCTGTTAAATCAGTAAAGTTGTCAGAACCAGTTAGAACATCTGAAATGGCATCGAAACGATCAACGGTTAACGCATTTTTTTCGATTCCGATATTTCCAGGCTGACCATAACGGTGACGAATTTCTTTCCCAATGATTTCCCAAGGATTTTCGCTGTCTAAATAGCCACGAACATCAAAAGACCATGCACTGTTTTGTGCATCTTCAACTTCTAAAGCCGGAGTGAATAAAAAAGGATCCTGTTCAAGTGGGATAAATAGTGCTAAGACACGTTCATGGGGTTCACTTTCGTATCCTGAAAAATAAGCGATGTGTCCTGGATCACTAATATAGGCAAGATCCACTTGATTTTGAGCCATCCATTTACGTAATTCGTTGATTTTTACGTTATTCATTTTGGCATCCTTCTTTCTAATTTATTGAATTATTAGATAATTGTACCACTTAATGTTTCAAAGACCAACGTATAAAAGTGAAAAAATGAATTATTTTCATGAAAGCGGTAGTAAAACGGTTGCAATTTTGAGTATTATTTGTTATCCTGTTTTAGAAATGTAAAGCGTATTTTCAGAAAACATATAAAAATGAACAGGAGAGCAAGAATGGAAAAGCAAACAATTACTATTTATGATGTAGCGAGAGAGGCAAATGTTTCGATGGCTACTGTTTCACGTGTCGTTAACGGGAATCCGAATGTCAAACCTGCGACTAGAAAAAAAGTATTAGAAGTCATTGATCGATTGGACTATCGTCCGAATGCTGTTGCACGTGGGCTAGCAAGTAAGAAGACAACGACAGTAGGGGTAATCATTCCAGATGTCAGCAATATGTTTTTTGCTTCTTTAGCACGTGGGATCGATGATGTTGCTACAATGTACAAATACAACATCATTTTAGCAAATTCAGACGGCAATGATCAAAAAGAAGTGAATGTATTAAATAACTTGCTAGCAAAACAAGTAGATGGCGTGATCTTCATGGGACATCATATCACTGATGAAATCCGTGGTGAGTTTTCTCGATCTAAGACTCCTGTAGTATTGGCTGGCTCAATTGACCCTGATGAACAAGTTGGAAGTGTGAATATCGATTACACTTCAGCAACTAAGGATGCTGTCAATAAATTAGCTAAGAATGGCAATAAAAAAATTGCCTTTGTCAGTGGGGCATTGATTGATCCAATCAATGGTCAAAATCGCTTGAAAGGATATAAAGAAGCACTTAAAGAAAATAATTTACCTTACAGCGAAGGTTTGATCTTTGAAGCAGAGTATAACTTTAAAGACGGATTAACCCTAGTTGATCGCATTCATAACAGTGGCGCAACAGCTGTTTATGTTTCAGATGATGAATTAGCTATCGGTATTTTAGATGGTCTTTTAGATAAAGGTGTGAAAGTACCGGAAGAATTTGAGATCATTACAAGTAATAACTCATTGTTAACAGAAGTTGCACGTCCACGCCTAACAAGTATCACACAACCATTGTATGATTTAGGTGCCGTTTCAATGCGTCTATTAACAAAAATGATGAATAAAGAAGAAGTTGAAGAAAAAACAATTATCTTACCTTATGGAATTGAAGAAAAAGGATCGACGAAATAATAAGTGATTAACACTCCACTAGATGATGCTAGTGGAGTGTTTTTAACCTCTAAAAAGATTCAGTGATTGAAATAAGTAAACATTCGTTGAAGCTTTTAGCTCGTTAACAAGAACAACTATTTATTTTTTTGTAAAAACTTGGACAAATTTTAGCTTTTTATTCCGTATAATGAAATGGAATCTCTATCAGAAGAGAAAATTTAAATTGTAAGGAGAAGTTATAAATGTCAGATTTTTATTTTGTAAAACTACGCCCTGAAGTTTACAATGATTTAATAACTTCAAAGGAAACTAAAAATAGGATATTAAATAAAGAAACAAGAATGTATCTTGCGTTCGAACAAAATGAAAGAAATTGGTATATTCCTTTTAAAGCTCATACAAGTACAAAACATCCAGATTCTGTATTTTTTTTGCCAATATTGGAGGAGGACCCTCATCTTGTTTCTCCGGGATTAGTTTTCTATCAGTCCTTAAATCTTTCCTCTTCAGATGTAATAGAAGTAAAGATAAAAAGTGAAGAGATAGCTGATTTATACCTACCGTTTATAGAAAAAAATTTGGAAAAAATTAAGGACGCTTTTTATCATTATCTAAGAGGATATTATAATCATTGTGTATACGATAAAAAGACCGGAACGCTTGAATTATTTCTAAAAGAAATAGAGGAAATATGCAATCTTAAGTTTAATGAGGGAATAAGTGATAAAAGTATACAAAATTTGAGCAAACGAGGTGATATAAAAGGGATTGAAGCATATCGAGAAAAACAACTTCCAAATTTTCTAGAAGAAGATTATTTTATTAAGTTTTTATCTGTTAAATCTCATCTTCCTTGGCAAGATTCAAGCATAATCCAAATCTTGATCGCCCAAAAACCAGACGTCCAATTGGCTCTTCAGGCTTGGGAATGGAAGAAACTTGAAAAAAAACTAAATCTGTGTCCGGAATCCCTCCTTAGAGCATATACAGGAGAAGTTTTCAAAAAAAAAACAAACTCTAAACCAACAGATTATTTTCAAGTACAGGTTTTTGATGTTAGTGAATTAAAGGAAAATCAAGAAATACCTAGACCTGCTTACTACGTAGGAGATCAAACAGTTGATTCATTTCTCTATAAAATTTTATTCCAAAGTATCAGAGGACTTACAAGTAGGTCAATCGAGATACAATCGGGAATGAATGATAAAGAAAAATTGAGTATCTTATTGCGTTCAGCCATACATAAGAGAAGATGGACTAGTATCGGTGATCAAGACCATTTAGAATATTTTAAATCAGAAGCGGTCGGTTATACCTTAGCAAAACATTTAGGATTATCTACGGAGAGTTATTCTTTTGAATATCTTTCTACTTTGAGGCAGAATAAATTGTCTGAAACTACAATAGATAATATTTTAGAGAGCATTAGTTCAGAAGTAAATAAAACATATAATGACTTTAGAGAAAAATTTAATATTATTTTGAATAAAAGTAACGAAAAGAATAAAGTTACCCAACTTCAAAACAATCAATCTATAGAGATATTAGACCCCGTCAATAAAGGGAAAAAAAGACGTGAAGCTTTGATTGAAAATAGTAAAAAAAAGTTTAGCGACAAACGTTTGAAAGTAGGAGAAAAACAGCAGCGTGATCCACAAACTTGGACAGAAGTTAAAACTAAAAAGAGTAAAAGAATCCATCCGAATATATATGAGAGTAAAATACAAAATTCTGAAGGGCAAAATAGCGAAAATAATAGCGAGTATTGGTGGGAAATCGAAAGTAAACACGTGAGGAAAGTCAAAGAAGGGAACCACCAGCTATCAGGCGACTCTAAAGGATTGATTAGACCTGAAGTCAAAATATCTTTGGAAAAAGCTGAGGGTGCCAGCATAAAAAAAACTGAACTCTCGATGGATATTAAGGGAAATGAGCAACAGACAGTTCATATTAAAGGATCAAATGGTACTAAGCAACAAGAAGTTAAAGAGAGATCTTGGAAAGAGAACTCAAGCACAGAAAGAAACAATCAGCTAGATAATCTAGTGAAATACGGAGAAGCGAATCAACAATGGTTTGAGAAAGGAACTTTGGAAAAAGACACAAGTAAAGGAAGTAACACAAGTACTTCAGAAAATGTTGTTACCAATGATTTAAAGAGTTCTAAACTTAGAACTTTTGAAGGATCGATTATCCTTAAAGCCAAAGAAGGTGCAAGTCTACCTTTGAGTAAAGCTGAGGATACCAATCGAAATGAAGCTGAACATTCGACGACTATTAATAGAATTAACCCGCAGACAGAGCATCAAGAATCTTCTACCCCTAGAACCTTTGCAAGCTTGTTTGACATGAAAGCCAAAGAAGGTGAAAGCCTATCTTTGAAAAAAGCTGAGGATACCAACCGAACTGAATCTAAACTTTCGACGACTATTAATGGAAAAGATCAGCAGACAGATCATCAAATGGATCAAAATGAGCCGGAAGAAATGACTTGGGAAACAGTTACAAAAAAAGGAAGTAAAAAAAGCAACAAAAGCAACAAAAGCACTTTAGTAAAAGTAGATACTAACAGTCTAAATTCATTGACTACAGATAAATTCATTCCGCAATGGCAAAGAATAGCTCAGGAAAAAGCAAATACAAACAATCGGCAGAAAAAAAATGGAGTATCCGGGCGTAGAACAGTGGCAAGATAAAAAAGCTTCTTTAAAACCATAACCAGATAAAAACGAGAGTGGGACAATAGTCAGAAAAAAATCTGATTATTTCCCCATTTTTTTGATTTTAAGGTACATAAAAAGCACAACCTTGTATGATTAAAGTGCTTAAACAAAAATCAAAGGAGTGTGCTTTATGTTTAAAAATTATACCATCAGCCAAACAACTTTACCACGAAATGTAGAACATTAACTGTTACCACCTTTATGTGGATGAAAGACGGTTATATGCGAAATGGACAGCGCAAACCAGGTTATAATTTCCAAATCGCCAACGATTGAGAAAGAACTATTGTCCCACTCTCGTTTTAACTTCTAAAAAAGATTTAGTGATTGAAATAAGTAAACATTCGTTGAAGCTTTTAGCTAGTTAACAAGAACAACTATTTATTTTTTTTGTAAAAACTTGGACAAATTTTAGCTTTTTATTCCGTATAATGAAATGGAATCTCTATCAGAAGAGAAAATCTAAATTGTAAGGAGAAGTTATAAATGTCAGATATTTATTTTGTGAAACTGCTTCCTGATGTTTACGATGAGTTAAAAACTTCAAAGTACAAAGAAATAACATTAGAAAATTTAAATAGGACATATCTTGCATTGGAAAGAAATAGGAGAAATTGGTATATTCCTATTAAATCTTTTACAGAGAAAATTTTTACAGAGTTTGTATATCCATTGCCAGTAATGGAAGAGAAGTACAAGAACAATCGTCGCTGTACTCCAGGTTTTGTTTTTAATCATTCCTTGTATCTTGATTCTTCACTGGTAATAGTAACTAAGGATCCGGGAATGGAATTATATCGTCCGTTTATAGAAGAAAATAAAGAAAAGATCATAGAAAAATTTTATTATTTTGTAAGTATGGCACATCATATTAATGAACGTGGTAATAAGTTGGTTAACTCAATTGACTTATTTCCAGAAGGAGTTGAATATATACTAAATCTTAGGTTTAATGAGGGAATAGACGATAAAAGTATACAAAGCTTGAATAAACGGGGGGATAGGGAAGGGATTGAAACGTATCGAAAAAAAAAACTTTCAACTTTTCTAGAAGAGGATAATTTTATTAAGTTTTTATCTGTTACAGCGCATCTTCCTTGGCAACACTCAAAAATAACCCAAAACCTGATCGCCCAAAAACCAGATGTCCAATTAGCTCTCGAGGCTCGGGAATGGAAGAAGCTAGAAAAAAAATTAAAACTGGGTCCAGACGCACTTTATAGAGACCATACAGAAGTACGTTTCGACAAAGAAACAAAAAGTAAACTAACAGCCTCTTTTCTAGTACAGGTTTTCGATGTTAGTGAATTAGCGGAAAAGCAAGAAATACCCAGACCAGCATACTATGTAGGGAATCAAACAGTTGATTCATCTCTCTACCAAATTTTGTTCCAAAGTATTAACCAATTTACAAGTATGCCAATCGAGATTCAATCAGGGATGAATGATAAACAAACATTGAGTAACTTTATGCGTTCAGCCATACATAAGACAAGAGGGACTAGTACCGATTATCCAGACCAATTAGAATATTTTAAATCAGAAGCGATTGGTTATATCTTAGCAAAACATATAGGTTTACATACGGAAAGTTATTCTTTTGAATATCTTTCTACTTTGAAAAAAAGTGAATTGTCTAACAGTAAAATCGATGCTATTTTAGTTAGCATTAGTAGGAAAGTAAGTCAAATATATGGACGGTTTAGAGACAATTTTAACGATATTTTGAAAAAAAGCATGGAAAATGATACAGTCTTCCAATTTCAAAACAATCAATCTATTGAGTTATTAGATCCTGTCAACAAATGGAGAAAAAGACGTGAAGCTTCAAAGGAACGTAATCAAAAATCGGTTGACAGCATACGTTTGGAAGAAGAGAAACAAAAACAGCATGACCCACAAGTATGGATAGAAGTACAAACGAACAGTAGCGAAAGAACCAATTGGAATAAAGATGAAAGTAAAATGCAAAGTCCTGAAGAGCCAAATAGAGAAAACAATAGCGATTATTGTAGGGAAATCGAAAGTAAGCAAGTGATGACTGTCAAAGAAGGGGATAACCGGCAATCAGGTGACTTTAAAGGAAAAGACAAAGATGATGCAAGCTTACCTTTAGAAAAAGCTGAGCCCTCGATGAATATCGATGGAAATGACCAACAGTCAGATAACCTAAAGAAATCAAGTGAAACGAACCCGCTGTGGTTTGAAATTGGGGTATGGGAACCAGTCATACATGAAAAAGAAAAAAGCAAACCTGCTACCAATGATCTAAATAGTTTTAACCCTAGCACCTTTAAAAACATGACTGCTCCTAAATTCAAAGAAGGAACCAGCCTATATTTAGAAAAAGCTGAACCCTCGATGAATATCAATGGAAATGACCAACAGTCAGATAACCTAAAGAAATCAAGTGAAACGAACCTGCTGTGGTTTGAAATTGGGGTATGGGAACCAGTCATACATGAAAAAGAAAAAAGCAAACCTGCTACCAATGATCTAAATAGTTTTAACCCTAGCACCTTTAAAAACTTGACTGCTCCTAAATTCAAAGAAGGAACCAGCCTATATTTAGAAAAAGCTGAGCCCTCGATGAATATCAATGGAAATGACCAACAGTCAGATAACCTAAAGAAATCAAGTGAAACGAACCCGCTGTGGTTTGAAATTGGGGTATGGGAACCAGTCACACATGAAAAAGAAAAAAGCAAACCTGCTACCAATGATCTAAATCATTCTAAATATTCACCGACTACAGATAAAAATACTCATCAACAGCAAACAGTGGATCAAAAAAGGAATAAAGCAATGAACTTAGTCAAACAGCAAGAAAAAAAGCGTATGGGCGCTACTGAAAAATTAACAAGATAAAAACAGTCGCCATAATTGGCGACTGTTTTTTAGGTCCTTTGTCAAATAATGTCAGTTCGTTTTCATCAATATTAAAGATGATAGACTCTGAATTATTCATTTTCTTTATCATTTTCTTTTTTTGCTGGATGCTCTCGAGCAAAGGATGAAGCAGTTCCCCAATAGTTTTTATAGTTTTCATCCGTTCCACCGACACCAAACTTGAATGTTGATTTTTTTGGACCATTTTTTGCCCAAAGCGATTCAACTGTCTGACTTGGTGTTTCGATGGTTTTCTTATCAACAGTAACTTTACCAGGAAGTTGTCCTGTAAAGGATGCTACTTTTTTCTTGGAGACATCAGAAGATAATTCAAATTTATCCTTTGTCCCGAACATCGCTGGATTTGCTTGGTATACTTGATTAATGAGATTGGCTAAATAGCTAGAAGAACGTAATCGGGCTCTTGAGTCCATTCCAGTGTTGTCATCGTGACCTGCCCAACTACTGATCGTAATAGATGGCGTTGAAACAATCAGCCAAGAATCACGGTAGTCATTTGTTGAACCTGTTTTGCCGATCCAATCCGCTTGTCCCAGTTCATGATTTAAAGCAGTAATATCATCTTTAAAAGGTGTCGTGATTTTCGCAGTGATTACACTACGCATCATATCATTCATAATTGATGCTGTAGCTTCAGAATACACTCTTACAGGTTTTTCCTCATGTTTGTAGATGACTTTTCCTGAGTTATCAGTAATTGAATCAATCAAATAACCTTCTTGATAGACCCCGCCATTAGCTAAAGCTTGGAAGCCATTGGTTTGTTCCAAAGTCGTTACATCAACGGTTCCCAAAGGTGCAGACTCAACGCCCCAATTATCGTTGGTTGGATAATTCATTTTTGCCAAGTAATTTTCATAAGCATATTGTTTAGAACCACCATTTTCTAAAACATCCTGATATAAATGATAGGCAGGGATATTGTTAGACCATTCCAAAGACTCTCGAATCGTTTGGAAGGTATTAGAACCTTCATTCGTTGCATTGACGATTTTTTCTCCTGCGTTACTTCCTTCTTGCCAGGTAGTTGCGTAATCAGAAACGCGTGATTCTGATCCTACAAGCCCCATATCGATGGCTGGACCATACACGAGTACTGGTTTAATCGAAGACCCAGCTTGTCTTTGGGTGTCAAAAGCATGATTATTTTGGTTTTGTAGATAATTTCTACCACCAACAAAACCATAGATACGACCAGTTTTATTATCCATCAAGACATTTCCTGTCTCAACTTGTGTGGCTTTGCCATCGTCTAATAGATGTCCATAACTTTTTGCTGCTTCTTGCATTGCCGCATAAACATTTTTATCGATCGTTGAATGGATCGTATAACCTTTGTTTTGGATCGTTTGTTGTGCTTTTTGATAGTAGGCATCATAGACTGAACTATCAGATAAATCTGCATCATCTTTTTCAGCTAATTGTTTAGTGATGATCTCTGTGGCTTCACCCATAACGGTATAATATAGAAACTCACGATCACTTTGTTCAGCAATCTGTTGTGGTAAGAAATCTTTCGTGAGATCATAAGCTTTCGCTTCTTCATATTGTTGTTTTGTGATTTTATTTTCACGATACATGCTGAATAGAACCACATCTTTTCGATTCAATCCTGCTGAAAGGTCTTCTTTTAAACTCCCAGTATTTGTATAAGGACTATAAGTGATCGGACTTTGTGGCAAACCTGCGATAAAGGCAGCTTGTGGTAAGTTGACATCTTTGGCATTAACACCAAAGATTCCTTTCGCTGCTTCTTGTACACCAGCGATATTTTGTCCTTTATTGTTTCGACCAAATGGAGAAACATTTAGATACATAGAAATAATTTCATTTTTGGAAAAGTGTTTCTCGACTTGTGCTGCTAATAAAATTTCATTTGCTTTTCGCTTGAATGTTGTTTCATCAGTTAAGATTTGTTGTTTGACTAACTGTTGAGTCAACGTGGAACCACCGGAAGAACCGATACCAGTTGCTTCAGAAAATAAAGCACGCAAAACAGCTTTTGGTACATAGCCGTTATGTCGCTCAAAATACTCATCTTCAGTACTAATGATTGCAGTTTTCAATAAAGGCGAAATTTGATCTGAAGGAACGGCTGTCCGCATTAAATCAGTTTGGATCTTTGATATTTCAGAATTGTCAGCATAAACAAGTTTAGATGTTTCTGTAATGTTGCCAAGCTCTGATTGCAGGGTTGCTTTGGATGGTATTTCGGTATCTTCAACAAGATAGGCAAAATAACCAGCTCCGATACCAACACCAAGGGCTGCCAGTAGCAGAAGAAGGACGACGATAAAAGTAGTCAGTGATTGGAAGACACCAAAAGCGATGTTTAATCCCAACCATTTTTGCTTTTTCCTTCGATGTTGCTTTTTCCGAGTATCTTTACGTGGCAAAAGGGTTCACCTCAACTAATAGTTTTATTTCGCTAATTATAGCAAATAATGGAGCAAAAAAACAGATATGGTGATTTTTATAAGGATTATTTCAACTTTCTTTTTCTGAATGATAGAGTGAACGAGAAACTTAAAGCATTAGACCGTTTTCGAGTCGTAAACTTTTCTTTCCCTATATGTTCAGTTAAAATAGAAAAAGATTAGCTTATTTAGAGTGATTATCAATGAATGGAATATGGCTTGATAAGGATTTCGATCATTGATTCACTTTTCATGGAGAGGAAGAATTTTATGTTATTAGGGTCACACGTAAGCATGAGTGGGAAAAAAATGCTATTAGGGGCAGCAGAAGAAGCTGCAAGTTACGGTGCTTCAACCTTTATGATTTATACTGGAGCACCGCAAAATACTAGACGTAAAGCAATTGAAGACATGAATATCGAAGCGGGGAAAGCGTATATGAAGGAACATGGATTATCTGATATAGTGGTTCATGCACCTTATATTATTAATTTGGGAAATACGATTAAACCGGAGATGTTTCCTTTTGCGGTTCAATTTTTAAGAGAAGAGATCGTCCGAGCGGAGGCTTTAGGAGCAACACAGATCACTTTGCATCCAGGTGCCCATGTCGGTGCAGGTGCCGCAGCTGGTATCGCCAAAATCATTGAAGGATTGAATGAAGTTTTGACGAAAGAACAGACTGCACAAATTGCTTTAGAGACAATGGCTGGTAAAGGGACGGAAGTCGGTCGGACATTTGAAGAATTAGCGCAGATCATTGATGGCGTGACTTTGAATGAAAAACTGTCTGTGACATTTGATACTTGTCATACGAACGATGCAGGCTATGACGTGTGTCATGATTTTTCAGGTGTAATGACAGAATTTGATAAAGTAATCGGCTTGGATCGATTGAAAGTGTTACACATCAATGACTCGAAGAATCCTCAAGGGTCACATAAGGATCGTCATGCTAATATTGGTTTCGGGACGATCGGTTTTGATGCACTGAAAGAAATCGTACATGAACCGATGTTTTCAGATATTGCCAAAATCTTAGAAACCCCTTATGTAGGGAAAGAGAAAAAAACGGCCTATGCACCATATGGAAAAGAAATTGCTATGTTAAAAGAAAAACACTTTGATCCAGAAGCTTTCCCAGAATTATTAGCAGCAGTGAATGAATAAACAAATGAAACCTTAAAGTTTTGATTGTAGGATTTGTGCAAAACCTACTGATATTAGTAGAAAAAAACGTGATTTATCTCTTCACGAAGACATTTCAACAAATGGACATCAAAGCTGTTGAATGTAGTTATACGAATTAAAATAAGCCGAAGAATTTCCCTGAGTAACTATTTCGGGATTCTTTGGCTTATTTTTTAAAGTTGGACACTTAAGGAACAACTTTTTTATCATCTAATCTTTTTATTAGTTATTTTCTTGGACGGTTAGTTGTTGCAAACGTTCTGCGTATCTTTTGTTCCCTTTATACAAGTCGACGATCGTCCAACACAATAAGGCTAAGACAGCAAAGATAATCAAGTAGGCCACATTGTCTGCCCACATCAATTCATTGGTAGTTGCTTGATCACCAAAGAAACTTTCGATTTGTCCAGGCAACCCTCGTAAATTCAAGAATGTCAGACTGATTACGGAGATCCAGCCTAAAGATTTAACGAATAGATTATTTTTAAATTGTTTCCCCATCTCTACTTCACTATTTGTCATCATCAATAATGGAATCATTGAAAAAGGAAGCGCAAATGCAAGGAATACTTGAGATTCGTTCATCAAATGATTCAAAGCAGTATGTTCTTCGATCGTTCCTTTCGTGCTGGTAAAGAGGACACAGAGTAAAACAGGGATGACAGACAAGAGACGTGTGACCAAACGACGTAACCAAATCGGCATACGCATGTGGATAAAGCCTTCCATGATCACTTGTCCTGTCAGTGTTCCAGTAATCGTAGAATTTTGTCCAGAAGCTAAAAGGGCAACAGCAAATAATGTAGATAAAATGCCAGATTTTGCTACAGTGGTCAATACATCATTGCTCATAACAGAAGGATTAGACAATGCTTCGTAAAGCCCAAAAAATGATGGGTCTTGCACAGAACCATTTTTAAATACTGCAACGCCCATGATCAAAAGTAAAGCATTGACTAAAAAAGCCATAGTCAATTGAATATTAGAATCCCAAGTTGTAAAACGAACAGCTCGAGCGATATCGGTTGGGTCTTTCCGATCGATTTCTCTCGTTTGTGAGACTGCAGAATGGAGATACAAATTATGAGGCATGACAGTTGCGCCAATGATTCCTAATGCACCTGTCAATGGTGTCTCACCACCAATCATCGGTGAATCAGCAAACGTTTTGCTATTAGGAACAAAGCCAGCAAATAAATGTTTCCAGTCGGGATTTGACAAAGCCACTTGGTAGACAAAAACGAATAAAATGACAAAGATCAAACAAACGACGATCGCTTCAATTTTACGAAAGCCAATCTTAGTTAACATCAATAAAACAAAAACATCAAAAACAGTAATAAATACAGCAATTACTAATGGAATATCAAAAAGTAAATAAAGGGCAATGGCAGCCCCAATTACTTCTGCAATATCGGTTGCCATGATTGCCAATTCAGTTAACACCCACAAAATCACACCAAGTGTTTTACTTGTACGGGCTCGGATGGCTTGGGCTAAATCCATTTGACTAACGATGCCTAGTTTTGCTGCCATATATTGCAAAAGCATAGCGACTAAGCTGGATAAAAGAATGACTGACATCAGTAAATATTGAAAGTTTTGACCTCCTGTAATAGAAGTCGACCAGTTTCCTGGGTCCATATAACCTACCGCAACGAGTGCGCCAGGACCTGAATAAGCTAATAATGTTTTAAAAAAACTTTTCCCTTTAGGAACTTTGACTGTCCCGTTCACTTCAGCTAAAGATAAGCCGTTGGTGTGTTCAATCAATTTTTGTTTATGGAATTGATTACTCAAAAAAATCACCTCTCATTTTCTTCACGACACCATTCTACACCTGCATCAAAAAAATTGAAAGCAATTTATTCGGTTTGCCTAAAAAAAATATATGGTTAAGCTTCTTTTTGGCGAAGTTATAGGAAAGCAGTAAAATAAACTTTTTAGCCAAAACTAAAGAAAACGCCTTTCTTTTTTGGGAAAACTTTAGTAAAATAAGTCATTGAGAGCAATTCGGAAATAGAAAGGAGAGATTTATATGGTAAAAACAGGAATAGTCGTACTTATCGCAGTTATTGCTTTATTAATCGGCGCAATCGGTGGATTCTTTTTTGCGCGTAAATATATGAAAGATTATTTAGAAAAAAATCCTCCCGTTAATGAGGACATGTTACGATCAATGATGATGTCAATGGGGCAAAAACCATCTGAAAAGAAAATTCGTCAGATGATGCAACAAATGAAAAACCAAGGGAAAAAATAAGGTTTTCATTGGACAAATCATAGCGGGCTGATTGATTTCAGCTCGCTTTTTTTGTTAGATGAATTTATGGAAGCGATTAAAAACAAGGTTGTGTAGTTAGTGAGAAAAATGAGTGACACTGACTAAATTTTCAAGAGAAAAAGAGGTTGATGGGAGTTAAAAAGGAGGAAAAATATGTCTATTTTTAGGAAGTTGGGTTGGTTTTTTAAACAAGAAAAGAAGCACTATGTGATCGGCGTTTTTTCTTTATTATGTGTTGCCTTGGTTCAGTTAGTTCCGCCTAAAGTAATCGGGATCATCATCGATGAGATTGCAGATAAGAATCTCTCCATGCGATTTATCGTCTTTTGGATCGCTGTATTAATCGGATCTGCCATTTTACAGTATCTCTTTCGTTTCATTTGGCGGGTGAATATTTGGGGAAGTGCAGCGAGGTTAGAGAAGGAATTACGTCAGCGTTTGTTTATCCATTTCACTCGTATGGATAGTATGTTTTACCAAAAATATCGTACAGGTGACTTAATGGCACATGCGACCAATGATTTAAATGCGATTCAAAATGTGGCAGGAGCAGGCATCTTGACATTTGCTGATTCGGTCATTACTGGGGGAACCACAATCATTGCCATGATCCTTTTCATTGACTGGCGCTTGACTTTACTTGCTTTGATCCCTTTGCCGCTATTAGCTGTTACTTCAAGGATATTAGGATCAAAACTACATGATGCTTTTCGAGAATCACAAGAAGCTTTTTCCAGTATCAACGACAAAACGCAAGAAAGTATTACTGGGATTAAAGTAATCAAAACTTTTGGGCAAGAGCAGGAAGATCTGGCAGATTTTCAAGAAAAAATCGAACAGGCAATCACCAAGAATAAACGTGTCAACTTTTTAGATGCTTTGTTTGATCCGTTTATCACGCTGATCATTGGGTTATCTTATGTTTTAACGATCATCTTGGGTGGTAAATATGTGCTAGATGGCACGATCACGATTGGACAAATGGTTTCCTTCATCAGTTACATTGGAATGTTGGTTTGGCCGATGTTTGCTATTGGTCGGTTGTTCAATGTTCTGGAAAGAGGAAATGCTTCTTATGACCGAGTGAATGAACTCTTACATGAGAAGACCCATATCGTCGAACAACTTGGTGCAGTGAAGACACCCGCAAAAGGAGAATTAAATGTAGAGATCGCGCAATTCCATTATCCCAAAGAAGAATTACCCGCCTTGGAACAAATCAAGTTTGCAATTAAAGAAGGGGATACATTAGGAATTGTTGGTAAAACTGGTGCTGGAAAAACCACGATCATGAAGTTGCTGATGCGTGAATATGATGACTATCAAGGACAAATCAAATTTGGTGGTCGTTCGATCAAAGAATATTCCTTAGATGCTCTTTTACATTCTATTGGCTATGTACCACAAGATCATTTTTTGTTTTCAATGACGATTCGTGAGAATATCCGTTTTTCTGATCCTAAGTTATCTAACGAAGAAGTGGAAGCTGCTGCGTCGTTAGCATCAATCAACCAAGAGATCAAAGAATTACCGAAGGGGTATGAAACATTAGTTGGTGAGCGGGGTGTTTCCTTATCTGGTGGACAAAAACAGCGGATCTCGATTGCCAGAGCATTGATCCAAAATCCAGAGTTATTAATCCTTGACGATGCGTTGTCGGCAGTGGATGCTAAAACAGAAGAAAGAATTTTGCGGAATTTAAAAGAAATTCGTCAAAGTAAAACCACGATCATTGCCGCTCATCGACTAAGCAGTGTGATGCATGCTGATGAAATCATCGTCATTGACAAAGGACAGATCATTGAACGTGGCCGTCACGCCGAGCTATTGGCTTTAGGTGGTTGGTACAAACAAATGTGGGAAAAACAACAGTTAGAAGCCAAAATTGAAAGGGGAGAAAATGATGGAAGATAACTATCAATCCGAATGGTCAAAATCCATTCCATTGCGAGAGCAAAAGCAAATCATTAAACGCTTGTTGCATTTTGCTAAACCCTTTAAAGCGACTTTCATCATTGCCATCCTGTTTGCTTTGGGATTGTCAGTAATCAATGTCCTATTACCTCGAATCATTCAAACCTTTATGGATGAATATTTAGCCAAACAATCTGCTACGACACAAGTGATTTTATTTTTTGCAGGCTTGTATTTATTTGGGGTCATCGTCAAAAGTATCATCTGGTTTTTCCAATGGTATTTGTATTCCAATGCTTCGCTTAAAACCTATCAATATATCCGTATAAAATTATTTGAAAAATTGCATACATTGGGAATGAGATATTTTGACCAGACACCAGCCGGCTCGACTGTCTCAAGAGTCACGAATGACACCGAAACGCTTTTTGAATTTTGGTATGTTTTTCTGATGGTATTGACAGGCATTTTCGCAGTAGTTTCCTCCTTTATTGCAATGTTTCAAATCAACGGACGCATTGCTTTATGGCTGTTGCTTTTTTTACCTGTTCTAGGAGTCGTGATCTGGTATTATCAAAAATTTAGTTCTCGGATTTATCGTAATATGCGAGAAAAGTTAAGTCAGTTGAATACTAAATTAAATGAATCCATTTCAGGGATGCGGATCATCCAGCAATTCCGGCAGGAAAAACGGTTAGCAAACGAATTTGAAGCGGTCAATACGGATTATCTCAATACACGATACGCTATGATCAAAACCAATTCGCTGTTATTGAGCCCGATTATCAGCTTTTTATATGCATTAGCCATTGCTTGGGTACTGACGCTTTTTGGTTTAGATGCCTTAAAATCACCAGTGGAAGTTGGACTGATCTATGCTTTCACCACATATGTCCAAGGGTTCTTCAATCCGATGTCTCAAATGATGGATTTCTTAAGTATATTCACTGACGGGATCGTCGCTGGTAGCAGAATCTTAAAAATCATGGACACAGAAGAATACGCACCACAGCAACATGAAGGAGCAAACAAAACCATCACTGAAGGGAAAATCGAATTTCGTAATGTCAGCTTTTCCTATGATGGAAAAAATAAAGTGCTGAACAACATTTCTTTTGTTGCCAATCCTGGTGAAACTGTCGCATTAGTCGGTCATACTGGCAGTGGGAAAAGTTCGATCATCAATGTATTGATGCGTTTTTATGAATTTTATGAAGGGCAGATTTTAATTGACGGGTGTGATATTCGGGAATATCCGATTGCTGAACTTCGTAAAAAAATGGGGTTAGTTCTCCAAGATGCTTTTCTATTCTATGGGGATATTGCAGGAAATATACGTATGATGGACCCAGCGATCACAGATGAACAGATACGTGCAGCGGCTGAATTTGTCCAAGCCGATCGCTTTATTAATGAATTACCAAATGGGTATCATTCAAAAGTGATTGAGCGAGGCGCAAGTTATTCTAGTGGACAACGACAATTGATCACATTCGCACGAACCATTGTTACTGATCCTAAAATCTTGGTTTTAGATGAAGCAACTGCCAATATTGATACCGAGACAGAAGGGTTGATCCAAGAAGGATTAGCAAAGATGCGTCAAGGAAGAACCACTATTGCGATTGCGCACCGCTTGTCAACAATCAAAGATGCAGAACTCATTCTTGTCTTGGATAAAGGAAAAATCGTTGAACAAGGAACCCACCAGGAGTTGCTAGTAAAAGAAGGACTGTATGCTGATATGTATAAACTTCAAAGTGAATAGTTGTTCCAAATAGAAGTAATCAGACAGAGAAAAAGAGGAAATCATCTTCTTTTTCTCTGTTTTTTTAATAAAGACAATTTTATTGAGTATCAGAAGTAGAGTACCTTGAACAATAGCGTTTGAAATAAACAAACAGATATAAAATAACTATTTAGTGATCATTTCTTAGCGGAGACATTTTATCGTCTGTCAGAACTTAATGAAAAACAAAAAGCAGTTTTGGTAGACTTAATGGCCGACAAGATTGATGATCCAAAAGTATCCGTAGAAGAGCTCAAAAAAGTAGTGGCTGCCAAAATGGAACAACTCTCATCAATTGAATCAAAACAAAGAAACAAAGAGAGTGAGGGGGGGAGCAAGTTTTAGTCAGGCAAGAGAACGTGGACTAATAGGCGCTACTGAGCCTAGTCCAACTGCTAACAACTACGAAAAACAACATGAAATTTAAGCAAATAAAACCTAAAAAATATCCATGTTGTCATGGTAAATTTTTTAGGTTTTTCTTTTTGGACACGACTAACTTAACAAGCTAGATGGTGAAAAGAGAAAATGCATAAGAAGCTGAAAAGTGTGAGATAATTTATTCCTTAATTGCAGGAGGCTCTTCCATAATAGAGGAGCTGATTGGGCGATCGTCTACTTTTTGTCCGATTTTGATTAAATGGTTGAGGTTTTTTTGATATTCCTCTGCAAAGATACAGCTGTATAGTACGTCTAGTAAGTAACAAATTGAAGTATTGATCGTAAAATTACTGATTTTGGAATACAATCGTTCTCTGGTAGTGATACGAAGGATTGCTGAGCTGAAAGTAGAAAGAGTGGAATCACCAATACTCGTCAATGTTAAAATCGGCACATTGATTTCTTGCAAAATCTTGGCTGTTCGTAACATCATTTTATTTTCGCCGGTATAAGAAATTAAGATGGCACAAGTATCAGGCGTACAGTTGTAGGCTTCGTAGTAGGATTCGCCTGAAGTCGTCACGATCGTTACGTCTCGTTTGATTCGCTTCATTTTCAACATAAAAGCCTGCGAGATCAAAGTATTCGAATTACTAGAAAAAAGGACGATTTTTTTTGCTTTCAATAAAAGCTGTTTTGCTCGTTGTAAGTCATCGTGGTGAAGCAATGAGAGTGTATCTTCAATCGTCATTCGTTCCAGTGTAGCGACTTTGTTCGCAATAGACATGATTCCATCGTTTTCTAGAAAGGGGAGGTTGGCATCAACTTCTTGAAAATTTCCTTCCAAATACTCGTTTTCCGCCAAAAAAGCTTCCTTAAAGTGGACCCAACCGTTGAACCCAGCCTTTTTGGCAATCCGAATCAACGTAGAAGGATGGACATAACATGCCTTCGCAATTTGTTGAATTGTTGCTTCTTTGAGTTGATGTTCATGGCTTTGAATAAAATGGATCACTTCTGTTTCTGCGGGAGAAAAAGCAATTTTTTTTAGTTTTTCTTTTAATAGCATGACGATCCTCTTTTACATGTTTTTAATTTTTTGTGTAAAAATATTGTAAGCGCTATTTATTGATTCGTCAATCGTTCGTTGTTCTTATACAAGATTTTTACAAAATAATCGGCTATATAATGAATTTTTGTAAATGGAAATGCAAAAGAATAAAGTTAACTTGTTGTTTTCGTTTACAAAAAACATAATATAGTTGTAAAAACAAAAAAGGAGAAAGCTCATGGAACGAAAAGTGAAGATTGCAACAATTGGTGGCGGAAGTAGCTATACCCCTGAATTGATGGAAGGGTTTATTAAACGATATGAAGAATTACCGATTAAAGAAATCTGGTTAGTGGATGTAGCAGAGGGTCAAGAAAAACTAAGAATCGTCAGTGAAATGTCTCAACGAATGTGGGATGCTTCGCCTTATGATGTTAAGATCTATGCGACGTTGGATCGAGAAGAAGCACTGCGGGATGCTGATTTTGTAACAACTCAGTTTCGGGTAGGTCAATTAGATGCCAGAGTGAAAGATGAACGAATCCCTGCATATTATGGCATGCTTGGACAAGAAACCAATGGAGCTGGTGGGATGTTCAAAGCGTTTCGTACCATTCCGGTCATTCTTTCAATCGTAGAAGATATGAAAAGACTATGTCCCGATGCTTGGCTGATCAATTTTGCCAATCCTAGTGGAATGGTTACAGAAGCTGTCGTTCGCTACGGGAAATGGGAAAAGGTAATTGGGCTTTGTAATGTACCAGTTATGGCAATGATGACAGAGCCAGAAATGCTGGGAGAAACCAAAGAAAACTTGATTTATAAATTTGCTGGACTCAATCACTTTCATTGGCATAAAGTAGCAGATTCACATGGAAACGATCGAACGAATGAGCTAATCGACCGACTTTATGCTGAAAATAATGGCTTACCAAAAAATATATTCGATGTGCCGTTTTTCAAGGAACAATTACAACAAATGCAAATGATTCCTTGTGGCTACCATCGCTATTATTATCGTGAAGAAGAAATGTTGAACCATGCTTTAGAAGAATATCAAACAATTGGTACAAGAGCAGAACAAGTTAAAAAAACGGAAGCAGAATTATTTGAGTTGTATCAGGACCCAGAACTAGACCATAAACCAGAACAGTTACAACAACGTGGGGGTGCTTATTATTCAGATGCTGCCTGTGAAACGATCGCTTCGATCTATGCCAATAAAGAAACCCAAATCGTTGTTTCAACAAAAAATGACGGCGCTGTTCCTGATCTGCCTGCTGATTGTGTCGTGGAGGTCACAGCGTATGTCGGGGCACAAGGGGCACGCAACGTTGCTTTCGGTTCTTTGCCACCAGCTGAACGTGGCTGGCTTCAAGTCATGAAAAATATGGAATTATTGACGATCGAAGCGGCAGTGACGGGTAATTATGGCACAGCGCTTCAAGCATTTACGATCAATCCCTTAGTACGGTCGGGTGAAACAGCGAAACGGATCATGGATGAATTGTTTGTTGCTCACGAAGCGTATTTACCACAATTTAAGGAAACGATCCACCGCTTAAAAGAAGAGGGGATCGAAGTACAAGATGAAATAGCAAACAACCTGACAAAAACTTATCAAAAACAATAATGGAGGAAGTAGGATGGCATTTAGGAAAGACTTTTTATGGGGTGGCGCAACGGCTGCCAATCAATGTGAAGGAGGCTACGCTGAAGGTGGACGTGGTTTAGCTAATGTTGATGTTGTTCCGATTGGTAAAGATCGTTTTTCAGTGATCACTGGGAAACAAAAAATGTTTGACTTTGATGAGGAACATTTTTATCCAGCAAAAACAGCCATTGATATGTACCATCGTTACAAAGAGGATATTGCACTTTTTGCGGAAATGGGATTTAAAACTTATCGCTTATCCATTGGGTGGAGTCGTATTTTTCCAAAAGGTGATGAAAAGGAACCAAATGAAGAAGGGTTGAAGTTCTATGAAGATGTCTTTAAAGAATGTCAAAAATATGGAATCGAACCGTTAGTGACGATCACTCATTTTGATTGTCCGATGCATTTAGTCAAAGAATATGGTGCTTGGCGTTCTCGAAAGTTGATAGAGTTTTATGAAAGACTTTGCCATGTCATTTTTAATCGTTACAAAGGACTAGTGAAATACTGGTTGACCTTCAACGAAATCAATATGATTTTACATGCTCCATTTATGGGCGCTGGATTGTATTTTGAAGAAGGGGACGATGTGGAACAAATCAAATACCAGGCAGCCCATCATGAACTAGTTGCTAGTGCAATCGCTACAAAGATCGCTCATGAAGTGGATCCAGAAAATAAAGTTGGCTGTATGTTAGCAGCTGGCGCAAATTATCCTTACACTTGTAAACCTGAAGATGTCTGGGCGTCAAGAAAGGCGGACCGGGAAAACTATTTCTTTATTGATGTCCAGTCAAGGGGAAGTTATCCCGCCTATGCCTTAAAAGAAATGGCACGTAATGGAATCAAAATCGAGATGGAACCAACTGACTTAGAAATATTAAAAGAACATACCGTTGATTTTATTTCATTCTCCTATTACTCTTCCCGGGTAGCTACTACTGATCCAAAAGTATTAGAGCAAACGGCCGGTAATATTTTTGAATCGGCTAAAAATCCTTATCTTTCAGCCAGTGAATGGGGCTGGCAAATTGATCCATTGGGGTTACGTATCACGATGAATGATCTTTATGATCGTTACCAAAAGCCATTGTTCATCGTCGAAAATGGATTAGGTGCGATTGATACACCAGATGAAAATGGCTATGTAGAAGACGACTATCGGATCGATTATTTAGCACAACATATCCAAGCAATGAAAGATGCGGTTGAGCTCGATGGTGTGGATCTCCTGGGCTACACGACTTGGGGCTGTATCGATCTTGTCTCTGCTGGGACTGGCGAAATGAAGAAACGCTATGGGTTCATCTACGTTGACCGTGACAACGAAGGAAATGGGACATTGGAACGCTCGAAGAAAAAATCGTTCAACTGGTATAAAAAAGTCATTGCAACAAATGGAGAAGATTTAAGTAACGAATAGTGAATTAAATAAAAGTCTATTGTTTTTAAACTAATTTTTCGAGTATAATAAATCTATTCGAGGAAAGAGTAAGCAGAACAATAGACTTTTTTTTCTATAGGCTGTAAAGTAAGCTTACTTGATTTTTATAATGGAGGAATGTACATATGTATGATGTTATCGTGATTGGTGCTGGACCTGCTGGAATGACTGCTGCGTTATATGCGTCACGTTCAAATCTTTCAGTTGCTATGATTGAACAAGGCGCACCGGGTGGACAAATGAATAACACCGCTGAAGTTGAAAATTACCCTGGATTTGATTCCATCATGGGACCTGACCTTGCATATAAAATGTATGAAGGTGTCACTAAATTTGGAACAGAAAATGTCTATGGAATTGTGCAAGACATCAAAGATCATGGAAATTACAAAGAAGTGATCTGTGAAGATCAATCTTATGAAGCCAAAACAGTGATTATCGCAACGGGTTGTATCCATCGTAAGTTAGGTGTTCCTGGAGAAGAAGAATACGCTGGCCGAGGTGTTTCCTATTGTGCCGTATGTGACGGTGCTTTTTTCCGAAACAAACGCTTAGTCGTGATCGGCGGTGGCGATTCTGCGGTAGAAGAAGCCATCTACCTAACGCAATTTGCTTCTGAAGTCGTGATTGTTCATCGAAGAGACGAATTACGTGCGCAAAAAATCATCCAAGATCGCGCATTCGCTAACGAAAAGATTTCATTTGTCTGGGACACTGTCACAGATGAAATCGTTGGTAATGACATGGTGGTCACTGGGGTTAAAGCGCATAATGTGAAAACGAATGAAACCATTGATTTAGCAGCAGATGGCGTGTTTATTTACGTAGGATTAGATCCGTTGACTGAACCATTTAAAAAAGCTGGTTTAACTAATGCAGCTGGTTGGATTCCAACAGATCAAGACATGCGTACGACTATGCCTGGTGTGTTCGCTATTGGGGATGTTCGTGAAAAAGATTTACGACAAATCACGACAGCAGTCGGTGATGGAGGCATTGCTGGTCAACAAGTTTATAAATATTTAGAAGCATTAGAAGAAACAACACAAGCGTAAAGTGATCAAAAGAGATGAAGAGCTTCTTGAATACTATTCATTTTTATACTACTAAAGAGAGAGTGGGACAATAGTTCTTTCTCAAAAAGAAAATAAGTTCGATTTTGATGTTTATTGTCAAAATCGAACTTATTTTTTCTGTTATGCGCACTTTCCTCTCCATAAGGCATATACGTAGAGGATGCAAAATTGGCTTGAATAGTGCAAAACTAAATCCAAATTTAAAGATCCATTTTTGTTTAGATGGGTTAAATATGAGTGAGGTTTTATCTAAAGACAATTGCAACGGCAAAAAGAAAACATCAACTGAGCTTCGCTACGTTTATCGCAATAGGAAGGAATTGAGCAAGAAAGTTATTTTTATGAAAGGAGGACAGAGGGTAAAAGCACCTTGGGAACAGGAACCAGAAGTTTGGCAAACATATCAGCCGAAGAGTTGGAATAATCTTGGAACTTTGCAAAAGAAAGAAGAGCAAACAAATAAAAAAAGAAAATTATTTGATATTCTAAAAAATAAAAAAACTCAACCAGATAATCGTAACGGTTCAGTGCAATTTCAGAAACAAGAAAAATCTTGTTTGATATTGTAAGAACAGTAGGAATAATCTTGATCTTGGTGAAAGAAAAGAAGAACCCATCTGCGCTTATTTTTCCTTCTGACTTTTCTATCTAAAAAGAGAATGCTATACTGAAAGAGGTAGATATTTTAGAAAGAGGTGTTCGCTTCATGTCTTGGGAACAAGTATACCAACAATGGGCCAATGAAGAAAATTTAGAAGAAAATTTAAAAAAACAATTAACTGATCTTAGTCAGGACCCTGAAAAGCTGGAAGATGCTTTTTATGCTCCTTTAGAATTTGGAACAGCAGGAATGCGGGGAATTTTAGGTCCTGGGATCAATCGAATGAATATTTATACGGTCAGACAAGCAACAGAAGGGCTGGCACGTTTTATGGATACACAAGGAGAAGAAACAAAACGTCGCGGCGTAGCGATTGCTTATGATTCACGCCATCAATCGCCTGAATTTGCGATGGAAGCAGCGAAGACTTTGGCACAACACGATATTCCTTCTTTTGTCTTTGAGAGTCTACGTCCAACACCTGAGCTTTCTTTCGCTGTTCGTCATTTGAATACGTTTGCGGGAATCATGGTGACAGCTTCTCATAACCCAGCAGCTTACAATGGCTATAAAGTTTACGGAGAAGATGGCGGACAAATGCCACCCGCTGATGCGGATGCATTGACAAAATATGTACGTGAAGTAAGTAATCCTTTAAAAGTCGCTGTTTTAGCTGATGACGAAGTAGAAACTAGTGGATTGATTACGATCATTGGTGAAGAAGTCGATAAAGCATATTTGGAAGAAATCAAAGCAGTCACGATTGATCAAGAATTAGTCCAAACAATGGGGAAAGACTTAAAATTGGTGTTTACACCCCTTCATGGTACAGGAAAAATGCTAGGAGAAAGAGCATTACAACAAGCTGGTTTCGAACAATTTATGCTTGTACCTGAACAAGCTGTAGCTGATCCTGACTTTACAACGGTTCAATCACCAAACCCTGAAGAACATTCAGCATTTGAGTATGCGATTCGTTTAGGTGAAAAAGAAGGCGCTGATTTATTGATTGCAACTGATCCTGATGCGGATCGCTTAGGAGCAGCAGTTCGCCAACCTGATGGCTCTTATAAAGTTTTGACCGGTAATCAAATCGGTGCGTTAATGATTCAATATATTTTAGAAGCACATCAATCACGAGGGACTTTACCTGAAAATGCAGCCGTACTTAAGTCAATCGTATCAAGTGAACTTCCTGCAGCCATCGCTGAAAGCTATGGCGCTACGATGATCAATGTCTTAACAGGCTTTAAATTTATTGCAGAAAAAATCCATCAATTTGAAAAAGATCATTCTCATACATTTATGTTTGGTTTTGAAGAAAGCTATGGTTACTTGGTCAAACCATTTGTACGTGATAAAGATGCAATCCAAGCACTCTTATTGTTAGCCGAAGTGGCTGCTTTTTATAAAAAACAAGGGAAGACACTTTATGACGGCTTACAAATGATTTTTGAAAAATATGGTTATTTTGCTGAAAAAACAATCTCAGTCACGATGAGTGGTCAAGAAGGTTCAGCCAAAATCGCTGCTTTGATGAAGAAATTCCGTGACCATGCCCCATCAGAATTTGCTGGAGCAAAAGTTCTTCAAACAGAAGATTTCAAAGAATTAACGAAAACAGATTCAGCTGGACGAGTGGAAAAATTAACGACACCTCCATCTGACGTATTAAAATATGTATTAGAAGAACATGGTTGGGTAGCGATCCGTCCTTCAGGAACAGAGCCAAAAATCAAATTCTATATCGGTGTAAAAGGCAATTCCGCACAAGAGGCACAAGAAAAGATCGATACCTATGAAGCAATCATCAAATCAATGACAGAAGAATAAAATAATTGAGACTGATGGAAAAAGTGGTAAACTTTAGAAGTCAGTCTTTTTTTATGGAGGTGAATCGGTTGACAGACACACCAAAAAACGAAATAGAAAAAGTGAGTCAATTATTTAAAGTCTTAAGTGATCCTACCCGATTGAAAATATTGATGTATTTAAAAGATGGAGAACAAAATGTGACGGCCATCAGCCAAGCGGTGGAAATGGAACAATCCGCTGTTTCCCACCAACTACGTTTATTAAGGGAAAACCATGTGGTAAAATCGCATCGTGAAGGCAAAGCAATCTTATATAGTTTAGATGATTTTCACGTGTTGGATATCTTGGAACAAACCTTGAAACATGTGGAACATCAGTAAAATAAGAATGAGGCATTTCTAAGGGAATGTAAATAGATTATACTGAAAAAAAGCCAGCAGACACGTTTCAGCTGGCTTTTTTTCAACTAGTTATGCGTTTGGTTCTGGTTGTTTGTTATAGCTGCTTACTGGATACAATTATTTGTTCTTTATTTTTCTCCTGAAGTATCCGTGCCATAATAACTGTGGTCCTCTAAATCTAAGGCATTTAGGATCAACGAAGCCGTTTCTTCAATTGAGAGAGAAGCAACATTGATCACAACGCAACCTAATTTTTCATACAAATCATTAGCAAAATCTAATTCTGCTCGTATTTTTTCGATATCAGAATAAGCCGTATCAGGATTTAATCCATAGGAACGCATCCGTTCTTTTCGAATATTATTTAAAATATCGGGATTATTGGTTAAACCAACAATTTTTTTAGGATCGATCTCCCAAAGTTGTTTTGGGATATGGGCTTGAGGAATGAGTGGAAGATTCGCCACTTTTAAGTTTTTATTCGCTAAAAAAAGACTTAATGGTGTCTTTGACGTTCTGGAAACTCCTAGCAACACCACGTCTGCTTCTAAGAAGCCTCTTGGATCTTTCCCATCATCGTATTTTACAGCAAATTCCATTGCCTTGATTCGTTTAAAATAATTTTCATTCAATAAATGTAGGGCTCCAGGTTGACGAGTGGGTTGAATTCCTGTTAATCGTTGGATTTCTTCGATCGGTGGAGTCATCACGTCAAAACTAAATAAGTTGTTTTCTTCGCAAAAACTTCGGGTATAATCAATCAGCTCTTGGTTGATCAAGGTATGAAGAACTAACGCTTTTTCTGCTAACGCATCTTGTAAGGCTTGTTCGAGGGTGTCTTGGTCAGTGACAAACGTTCGACGAAATAAATTAAATTCAACTGTAGGATATTGTGCCATGGTTGCCTGTGCGAGTTTTGTTGCTGTTTCACCAGCTGAATCAGAAATGACAAAAAAAGTAACGATCTCAGTAGAATCAAAAGCCATAAATAAAAAACCTCACTTGCATTTTTTTTATCTTTAGTATACCATACTGTGGAATATGTACTTCGTAATCATTTTGATTTGGAGGGGAAGACTTGAAAAACCAAACATTAATCGAACAATCGTTAGAAATTTTGAAAAATAACGGATTTAAATACACGAAAAAGCGAGAAGCATTATTGACTTATTTGGTCAAAAGAAATCGTTATGTGTCAGCAAAAGAAGTATTTGATTTTATGAATGAGGAATTTAAAGGAGTGAGTTATGATACGATTTATCGTAATCTCCATGATTTCTCTGAGTTAGACTTATTAGAAGAAACCGATTTGAATGGCGAAATGAAGTTTCGCTTTCATTGTTGCCAGGGAGAGATCGGTCACCATCATCATTTTATTTGTACCGTTTGTGGGATGACAAAAGAAATCCATATGTGTCCAATGGACTATTTTGAAAATCAATTATCAGGTTGTACGATCGAAGGGCATCGGTTTGAAATTTTCGGTCGATGTGAAAACTGTCAGTAGTTGTTTTATAATAAAATAACATATCATTATTTTAAAAAATCCAAAGATTCCCTTGACGGTCAAATCAGCATTAGATATAATGTTTTATAGAACAGTCTTGTTTTTTGGATTATAATTTCAATAACAATTACGGTTACTTTTTAAGCTCGGAGGGAGGGAATTAACATGTCAAAAACAGTCATTCGTAAAAACGAATCAATTGACGATGCTCTTCGTCGCTTCAAACGTTCCGTGTCAAAAGCGGGTACTTTACAAGAATCTCGTAAACGTGAATTCTACGAAAAACCAAGCGTAAAACGTAAGAAAAAATCTGAAGCAGCTAGAAAAGCAGCGAAAAAACGCAAAAAAACGCAAAAAAACTAGTTCCTTTATGAATTGGAGTTGGTAGTGTGTCACTACTAAGTAGATTGAACGATGACATGAAAACAGCGATGAAAGCAAAAGATAAAGAATCTTTACAAGTCATACGTATGATTAAGTCATCCATTCAAAACGAGCAAATCAAAGAAGGTCACGACTTGACTGAAGATGAAGAATTAACAGTGTTGTCTCGTGAAATGAAACAACGGCGTGATTCTTTACATGAGTTCGAAGAAGCTGGACGTGACGATTTAGCTGAAAAAGTGAAAAGTGAAATAGTAATTGTTGAAAAATACATGCCAGAACAACTTTCTGAGGATGATATTCGTCAACTTGTTCAAGAAGCGATTACACAAACTGGAGCTTCTTCTGTCAAAGAATTTGGCAAAGTCATGGGTGCGATCATGCCGAAAGTCAAAGGAAAAGCAGATGGGAACCAAGTGAATGCGATTGTGAAAGAGCTATTACAATCTTAAACTTATCATTTAAAGAGTTTGGGACAACCGCCCTCTCTTAAAAAGAAAATAAGCCTGATTTTGATCCACAACGTCAAAATCAGACTTATTTTTTTTAGATTTTTTTTCATGCATGTCCCAATTTCCTCAAGGTGAGCGCCAAGGCAACATCAATCGGTACGCCTTGTTACCCATGCAATCATACATATCCCTCTTCTATCTCTCTTCCTCACTCGATAGATCTAGGCTTGGTTAGATTGGTTCTTTGCCTTATCTATTAAGTAAAAGCTATTTATTGATAGGCAGGAATCTCTCAATCATGGAATAACATAAAGTAAATCATGGAAGTTCAGCAAAGTAATTTTAGGTTAAAATGAATGAAACGAATAAGGAGTGAGACAACCTTTTTTATTTGCTATATAGTTTTTTATGAATATGGTAAAATAGGAAGGAATGAATTGAAGTAAAGGAGATGTCTATTTTTGACAGAAGCATCCAGTTCTTTAGAAATTAGATTAACAGCTGCTGACGATATCAGTATGTTGTTAGGCTCGCATGACAAACATGTAAAATTAATTGAAGAAATGACTGAAACAACGATTCATACGAGAGGCGAAATGATCCAGATTATTGGAGAAGAGCCGGGGCTTTCGTTAGCACAATCGGTGATACGTACCTTACAAGAATTGATCAAGCGGGGGATACATGTCAGTACACCTGATGTTGTTACTGCCTTAAAAATGGGGCAAAAAGGGACATTGGATTACTTCATTGAAATGTATGAAGAAGAAATCGTCAAAGACCGCAATGGTAAACCGATTCGAGTGAAAAATAGTGGACAAAAACAATATGTCGAGGCAGTTGCTAAACATGACATCGTATTTGGTGTCGGTCCTGCTGGAACAGGTAAAACATTTCTAGCTGTCGTTTTAGCAATTGCTGCGTTGAAAAAAGGCGAAGTCCAAAAAATCATTTTGACTCGTCCAGCGGTGGAAGCAGGAGAAAATCTTGGTTTCTTACCGGGTGATCTGAAAGAAAAGGTTGATCCTTATTTACGTCCAGTGTATGATGCACTGTATCAAATATTTGGTTTAGATCATACCAATCGTTTGATGGAGCGTGGGATCATCGAAATTGCGCCATTAGCTTATATGCGTGGGCGAACACTTGACGATGCTTTTGTAATACTAGATGAAGCTCAAAATACAACAGTGGCACAGATGAAAATGTTCTTGACTCGTTTGGGGTATCAATCAAAAATGATCGTAAACGGCGATACAAGTCAGATTGACTTACCTAAAGGGACGATGAGTGGTTTGATCCATGCAGAACGTACATTGAAACAAATCAAAAAAATTGCTTTTGTCAATTTTGAAGCAAGTGACGTCGTTCGTCATCCTGTTGTAGCCGAAATCATCAAAGCTTATGAAAAGGCAGATCTTCATCAAGAGTAAGGCTTAGGGGGATAAGCAATGTTGAATAAAATACTCCAACAACTGCAAGCAAAATTAGGAAAGGCGGCAATGCCTTTCTTATTGCTTTTGTTTTTTGTGATCGTTTGTGGCGTCACGTTTAGTAGTGTCAAGCAAAAAGCCAATGACTTCAGAGAAGGACAAGTGGCAGAAGAAAGTATCCGTGCGAATAAAACGATTGAGAATACAGAAGAAACCGAACAAAAAAGAAAATTAGCAGCGGAAGCTGTTACGCCAGAATATACGTATCAACAAGATTTAGCTAGTGAACAAAGTAGTCGCATCAAGCAGCTTTTTGAATTGATCAATAAAACAAATGATTCGATCAATAAAGCGTATAAAGAAAAAGTAGATAAAGCAAAAGAAGATGAAAATGTTCCTAAGCCAACTATCGACGAACGAATTGCAGCTTTAAAGAAAAGTTTTGAAAATGCCAATGCTGAAAACGTGGCATTTTATCAAAAATTACCGACTAATTTTTACACAAAAATCTTTAGTATGTCAGATAGTCAAATTGCGACAGTCCGAGATGAAAGTCTTCGATTGATCAATGAACAAATGAAAAAACAAGTTCGAGAAAGTGATTTAGAAACCTTCAAGCAACAGGCGGAAGAACAGATCCAATATTTGAACGTGACACCTGACCAACAACAAACGATCCATTATCTTGTCGATCAAGGAATCGTCGTAAATGATGTCTTAAATGAAAAGAAAACAGAGGAATTGAAACAATCAGCAAGGAGTGCGGTTCAACCGGTCATGATCTATCAAGGCGAAATCATTGTTCGTGAAGGAAATCAAATCGATGCAGATGCAATGAAAAAGCTTGAATTATTAGGATTGACCAGTCAAACAACGTCAATTTTTCCTTTAGTAGCAATGATCTTAGCAGTCTTATTGCAAATTGCTGTTTTAGTTTACAACTCAATGCAGTACCATGAAGCCGGAAAACGAACAGAGTATGTTCTCTTTTACGTTACGGCTATGTCCATCAGTGTGTTATTAATGAAATTTTTCCAACTATTCCAAACGGAACAAGCAGCTTTTATCCCGCTGTTTTATCCTGCAGCTTTTGTTCCTTTAGTTTTAAATTTCTTTTTGAACCGGAGGGCAGGAATCATGGCTGCCTTGTTCCAAGCCGTATCTGCATTGTTTATTTTTTATGGCTCGATTGGGACCAACTTTTTGACCGTTATCTTGATGGCTTATCTTTTTTCAGGTTTATTAGCGACGGTTTTAAAACGCCAACGAGTGTCAGAACAATGGTTTTCAGCTATGATGTGGGTCATTATTTTTCCGTTGATGATGGATGTTGTGTTGATCGTTTATCAAGGTATGAGCTTTAGTAATGGAACAACTTGGTTAACACTGATTTGTGGCTTTATGGGGGCTTTGCTGTCGTATCTGTTAACGATGGGATTACATCCGTATATCGAATTGATGGTCAACGATGATAGTGTGATCGTCTTGAATGAGTTAAGTAATCCTAACCATCCATTGTTAAAACAGCTATTGGAAGAAGCACCAGGAACTTATCATCACAGTATGATGGTCGCCAATTTAAGCGCAAACGCTGTGGCTGAGATCAATGGGCGGTCATTATTGACACGTGTAGCTTGTTACTACCACGATATTGGTAAAATCAAACATGCTAGCTTTTTTGTAGAAAACTTGCCTTCTGGTGCTGAAAATCCACATAATTTCTTATTACCTGAAGATAGTAAACAGATCATTTTTGGTCATGTGACCGATGGAGCGAAAATTTTAGAGGAATATGGCATGCCGCAAATGGTAATCGATATTTGCCGACAGCATCATGGAACAACATTGATGAAGTATTTCTATATCAAGGCAAAAGAAAGAAATCCTGAAGTCACCGAAGAACAATTTCGTTATCCTGGTCCCAAACCACAGACCCGAGAAGCCGGCATCGTGAATATTGCAGATAGTTGTGAAGCGGCAGTACGGGCAATGGATCATCCAACAGGTGAAAAAATCGAAAAATTTGTCCATAATTTGATTGAAGAACGAATCTCTGATGGTCAACTTGATGATAGTGGTTTAACATTAAAAGAAATTCGCAAAGTGGAAAAATCTTTAATCAGTGGGTTAAGTAGTACCTTCCATTCACGGATCAAATATCCTAAAATGAAATCGGAAGCGGAAACGATGAAAGTAGAAAAAGAAAACGGCTAAAACAAAAAATATCAGCAATAAGTAAGAAAGAAGCGATAAATATGGACATCACATTTATGGATGAAACACAGAAAGTTTCAACAGAAAAAATCAAGGAGATCGAGGACCTTCTGCAATTTGCAGCGGCTCATTTGAAATTATCCGAGGAAACAGAAATGTCTGTTACTTTTATGGACAATGCAGCAATCCAAGAAATCAACCGTGTCTACCGTGGCAAAGATGCCCCAACAGATGTGATTAGTTTTGCATTAGAAGACGAAGGGGAAGACGAAATTCCCGTGATTTTTGAAGAAGGCGATAATCCTTTACCACGAGTATTAGGAGATATCATGATCTCAATTGAGCGTGCCCAGGAACAAGCGGAAGAATATGGTCATTCGTATGATCGAGAGTTGGGATTTTTGGCAGTGCATGGCTTTTTGCACATCAATGGTTATGATCACATGACACCCGAAGATGAAGCAGAGATGTTTGGTTTACAGAAAGAGATTTTAGATGCTTATGGACTTAAAAGATAAAGAGTGCGAGAAAAAGGTTGAGAAAAATAAGCACTTCGCTATGTCAGTAGAATTTGCTCTTCAAGGGGTTAAAACAGTCTTTGATGAGGAACGTAATATGAAAAAACATGTAGGTTTTGGGTTGCTGGCGTTTTTTATGGGAGTTGTATTTCAACTGAATCAACTAGAATGGCTGTGGTTAGTTTTAGCAGTTTTTCTAGTGTGGATCGTTGAGATTTTAAATACTGTTTTTGAGAATGTAGTGGATATGTTTACCGATTTTCATTTCCATCCAATTGGGAAAAAAATCAAAGATATGGCGGCAGGAGCAGTGTTAGTCACCGCTTGTTTTGCAGTGATCGTCGGTCTCATTTTATTTGTACCTAAAATCTATCAAATGTTTTTTAATTAAAAGGAGAATAATATGTTAGAACATAAATCAGGTTTTGTCGCTATTGTGGGACGACCAAATGTTGGCAAATCAACACTATTAAATCGAATCGTTGGGCAAAAAATTGCTATCATGAGTGACAAGGCACAAACGACCAGAAATAAGATCCAAGGCGTTTATACGACACCAGAAGCACAGTTGATTTTTATCGACACTCCGGGAATCCATAAACCAAAACATCGTTTGGGTGATTTTATGGTAGAATCAGCCTACAGTGCACTAAGAGAAGTGGATGCTGTCTTATTTATGATCAGTGCGGATCAAAAACGTGGACGTGGGGATGATTTTATTATTGAACGATTAAAAAATGTTCAATCACCTGTTTATTTGATTATCAATAAAATCGATAAAGTTCATCCAGATGAATTATTAGGAATCATCGAAGATTATTCGGCACAAATGCCTTTTGCACAAGTTGTACCGATTTCGGCTACCGAAGGGAACAATGTGGACCGTCTAATGGAAGTGTTGATCGCTGAGATGCCAGAAGGTCCTCAATACTTCCCGGATGATCAAGTAACGGATCATCCAGAATACTTTATCGTTTCGGAATTGATTCGTGAAAAAGTCCTGTTTTTGACTAGAGATGAAGTCCCACATTCAGTGGCTGTTGTTGTTGACTCAATGAAACGCAATGAAAATGATAAAATCCAAATTCAAGCAACCATTATCGTTGAACGTGATAGTCAAAAAGGGATTATCATCGGTAAAGGTGGTAAAATGCTAAAAGAAATTGGGACGAAAGCAAGAAAAGATATTGAAAATTTGCTTGGTGACAAAGTATTTCTAGAACTATGGGTTAAAGTTCAAAAAGATTGGCGCGATAAAAGAGTTTATTTACAAGATTTTGGTTACCGCAAAGAGGAATATTAACTTTAAGTAGATAAAAATGAGTTGAACGTGATTATTCGATAGACGAAACCGCGTGTAAAAGTCAGAAGACAAGAAAATGAGTAGAATAAGTGGGAAAGGAAAATGATTCAGTGAATGATTTTTCTTTTCCTTATTCTTTTTCTAAAAGGGGGGCGAAAAAAATGAGCCAGCTAGCTGAATCAAAAGGGATCATATTGTCCAGTCGAAATTATAAAGAAAAAGACAAATTAGTGAAAATTTTTACTGAGTCTGCGGGGAAACTGATGTTTTATGTCAAAGGAATTCACCGGCAAAACCAACCATTAGCCCCTGCACTGCTCCCTTTTACTGAAGGAATCTACATTGGTACGTTTAAAAGTGAAGGACTTTCGTTTATAACCAGCGTAAAAGATGTTCACTCCTTTAGAAAAATTCAAGAAGACATTTTTTTAAGTGGTTACGGCACGTATTTGTTAAACTTAGTGGATGCAGCGATCGAAGACCATCAATATGATCCCCATCTTTTTCAATTTACACAAGCAGCATTGCAACGGATGGATCAGGGGGACGACGCGGAAATCATCACTAACATCTTTGAGGTACAATTATTGCAACGCTTTGGGATTGCACCGATTTGGACACATTGTGTGGTGTGTGGCAAAACGCAAGGTAAATTTGATTATTCTTCCAAATATGGAGGCGTGCTGTGCGAAGAACATTGGTCAATGGATCACCGTCGTTATCATGCAGATCCAAGAGCTGTTTATTTCGTGCGTATGTTCTCTGCTATTTCTTATGATAAGATCACAGGGATCAATTTAAAAGACGAAACTAAAGCAACGATCAGGCAACTGATTGACCAGTTATACGAAGAATACGTAGGGATTCATCTAAAAAGTAAAAAGTTCATTGATCAAATGAAATCATGGGAACATGTCCTAAAAAAACCTGATCCGGAAGGAGAAAGTGCTTCTGAAAACCAAAAAAATGAGTAGAATGTTCAACCAACATTCAAAACTATTTGACAAAAGCCTAACTATACGTCTATTATGGAACCTAGATAAATGAGAGTTTTGTACAAAAAATTGATTGGCTAAATAAAAGAATAAAGTACGTTGAACAAGATCAGTAAAAAATACGTAGCAAAAGCGAGTTCGGGAGGGTGTGAGCCGAATGCTGTCGGTTTTTGAAGAGGCACTTGGGAGTACTGACAATGAAGCTGCCGAAATTTTCGGAAGTAGGGTGGAACCGCGAAGTTATTCGTCCCTATGTTTGTTTAGACAAGCATAGGGACTTTTTGTTGTTTCAAATTCTCAGCAAACTATTTAGAAGTGGAAGGAGTCATTTTAAATGAGCAAAAAATTATCTGTACAAGACATGATCTTGACGTTACAAAAATTTTGGTCATCAAATGGGTGCATGTTGATGCAAGCCTATGATACAGAAAAGGGGGCAGGTACAATGAGCCCATATACCTTTTTACGAGCAATTGGACCAGAGCCTTGGAATGCAGCATACGTAGAGCCTTCTCGTCGCCCAGCCGACGGTCGTTATGGGGAAAATCCGAACCGTCTGTATCAACATCATCAGTTCCAAGTAGTGATGAAACCATCACCTGAAAATATCCAAGAACTTTATTTAGAAAGTTTACGTTTATTGGGGATCGATCCTTTGGAACACGACATTCGGTTTGTCGAAGATAACTGGGAAAACCCTTCGATGGGCTGTGCCGGTGTTGGTTGGGAAGTTTGGCTCGATGGAATGGAAATTACACAATTCACGTATTTCCAACAAGTCGGCGGTCTGCCATGTAAACCAGTGACATCTGAAATTACTTATGGTTTGGAGCGCTTGGCATCCTACATCCAAGAAGTAGAAAGTGTCTATGATCTTGAATGGTCAGATGGCGTAAAATATGGGGAGATTTTCAAACAGCCTGAATACGAACACTCCAAGTATTCATTTGAAGTCAGTGATCAAAAACTATTATTAAGTAATTTTGATCGTTTTGAAAAAGAAGCCAAACGATGCATTGATGAAAACTTAGTTCATCCTGCCTATGATTACATTTTAAAATGCAGCCATACATTCAATCTATTAGATGCTCGTGGGGCAGTTTCTGTCACAGAACGTGCTGGTTATCTGTCACGTATCAGAAATATGGCAAAATCTGTTGCAAAGATTTTTGTGGCAGAGCGTGAAAAATTAGGATTTCCTTTATTGAATAAAAACACAGCAAATCCAGAAACGGTTAAGGAGGCTGAATAACATGGCAAAAGAGTTACTTTTAGAAATCGGGTTGGAAGAAATGCCTGCCCATGTAGTTACACCAAGCATGAAACAACTGGAACAAAAAACAGCAAAGTTTTTAGATGAACACCAATTGTCTTATGATACAATCGAAACTTTTTCAACGCCAAGACGTTTAGCGATCAAAGTAACCAATATCCCAGAACGTCAAGCAGATAGCGAAGAAGAATTAAAGGGTCCGGCTAAAAAAATCGCATTGGATTCAGATGGAAATTGGACGAAAGCCGCAGAAGGGTTTGTACGTGGTCAAGGTTTGACGACTGACGATATTACCTTTAAAGAGCTGAAGGGTGTAGAGTATGTGTACGTAACCAAATATACACATGGACAACCAGCGAAAGAAGTATTGACTGGACTTGCAGATGTCATCAAAAGTTTGACATTTCCTGTTACGATGCATTGGGCAAATTTTGACTTCGAATATATTCGTCCTATTCATTGGATTGTTGCTTTACTAGATGATGAAGTGATTCCTTTCGAGATTTTAGATGTTACAACAGATCGCACATCACGTGGTCATCGTTTCTTAGGAGAAACAGTTCGTTTCGCTCATGCCAATGAGTATGAAGAAAAATTACAAGAACAATTCGTGATAGCTGCGCCACATAAAAGAAAAGAAATGATTGTCCAACAAGCAACAGAATTAGCAGAGAAAAACCATTGGACGATCGATTTAGACGAAAAGTTATTAGAAGAAGTGAATAATTTAGTCGAATATCCCACAGTTTTTGCTGGCGATTTTGAAGAAAAATATCTGTCTGTCCCTGAAGAAGTATTGGTTACTTCAATGAAGGAGCACCAACGTTATTTTGAAGTAAGAAATGACCAAGGATTACTCTTGCCACATTTTATTTCTGCTCGAAATGGGGATCGTGTCAAACTAGAAAACGTGATCCGTGGAAATCAAAAAGTATTGACTGCTCGTTTAGAAGATGCAGAGTTTTTCTACAATGAAGATAAAAAGATTGAAATCGATACTTTTGTTGATAAATTAAAATCAGTGACTTTCCATGAAAAAATTGGAAGCATCTACGAAAAAATGCAACGAGTACAAGTTATTGCTCGTATTTTAGGTAAATCTGTCGGCTTATCACCAGAAGAGTTAACGGATTTACAACGTGCTGCTGAAATCTATAAATTTGATTTAGTGACCAACATGGTAGGTGAGTTTCCAGAGCTTCAAGGGATCATGGGTGAAAAATATGCGCGATTACACGGCGAAACATCAGCTGTAGCAACAGCTATCAAGGAACACTATCTGCCAATTTCAAGTGAAGGTGACTTACCAGAAACCAAAATTGGTGCAGTATTAGCGATTGCAGACAAATTAGATAGTATCTTCTCTTTCTTTACAGTTGGAATGATCCCAAGTGGGTCAAATGATCCGTATGCTCTTCGTCGTCAAGCGTATGGGATTGTCCGCATCATCGAAGCAAAAAATTGGGCATTTCCATTGGTTCGTTTACAACGTGAAATCGACCAGGCAATCAATGAAGATCAAGAACGTTTTGGCGTCCAGTTATCGGATGGACAACAGGCAGTCATTGATTTTATCAAAGGACGTTTCCGTCAGTTACTAACTACAAAACAAATCCGACACGATGTGATTGATGCAGTTTTAAATGCAAAACAAAGCGATTTGACAAAAGTTTTTGCAGCAGCTCAACTGTTTAAAGAACGTTTAGATGAGGAAGAGTTTAAGCCATCGATGGAAGCATTGACTCGAGTGGTTAATTTAGCGAAGAAAGCGCAAGAAACAACGACAACAGAGATTAATCCTGCGTTATTTGAAAATGAAGCTGAAACAGCACTTTATCAAGCGGTAGCAGAAATGAAAAAACAATTTGGTACACAAACGCTGAAAGAAGATTATGATCAACTTGTTGCTTTACGTCCATTGATCGAAACGTATTTTGACCAAACCATGGTCATGGTAGACGATCCTGCTGTCCGTAACAATCGTTTGGCACAGCTGAAACAAATTGCTGAAATGGCACTATCAATAGCAAGCTTAGATCAGATTATCACTAAATAAATCAGGTAGCCCTTTGCCAACTTGATTTGAAACAAGCGTTATGACAAGTCTAGCTCTGAGATATAAGCCGAAGCATCCGAAAATAGTTTCTTCTATTTTTAAATGCTTCGGCTTATTTTTTGACTGATTACCGAAGTGCAGATCTTTGAACGCCGTCGATAAGATTGTGAAAGTATCAGAGTGGATGCTTTCATAGCAATTACTCATTTTAGTGTAAAAAGTAAGCTTAAGGTCTTAATACCTCAGACTCTTTTTATGTAGTGTATATCGTTTTTATTCATGCTATCTAGCAATAAGCGACTTTTCTTTCACGAATCAGAACAATATGACATTTTTTGGTAAAAAGAGAACAATCGGTCAGTGCTATTGAGTGAAATGCATAGTTTTTGTTATTTTTAAATCATCCTTTATTTAAAAATGAAAGTTAGGTATAATTAATATAGAAAAATTGTTATTCATAACAAGAAAAGCTTGTTATGAATGGGATAATAGTAAATAGGGTCTCAGGTAGAAATTCTTTACTTGTCTAATGAAATTAGAAAATTTCCCGTGATTTGGAAGCGATTAGATAAAGTAACGATTTATTTTTTTGGGAATAAAAAGTTTTTAAAACGATGGGATCCAGTATCTTACTCTAGATGATAATAATTATCATCTGAATGATAAACTAAAAATTTTTTTAGAAATCGATGTCATTTTATTATCTAAACCCGTGGTGCTAGTTAATTTTAATATCCTAAAGAATATCTCAAAGTTCCTCCAAAACGTCGTTGTGCTCGACTTAATAGAACACTGTAAGCCAGTAATATGCTTTCAAATCTACTCTCTAGCCCTTTAACAGAACGTGAGTTGAAATTTTGACAACCTAATTTTTCTAAGGAAGAAAAAACAGTCTCAACTGTTTTTCTTTGTTTTCCAAGTAAGCTGTGGTCTAGTTTTTCTGATTTATCCATGTTTTTACGTGGAGGAACGGATATAGTAATGCCCTTAAGGGCAAGCTTTTCATGGATTTTATGGCTAATATATCCTTTGTCCCCTAGGATATTGGGAAGATTCGCTTCTTCCGATAAAGTCTCTAACACTTTCACGTCATGGACACCTGGATTCGTGATTGAGTAAGTAATCGGAAAGCCAGTCTTAGTAACGATCATATGAATTTTAAGACCATAAAAATAAGATTTTTTTGTTGAGTTATAGCCAACTTTGGCTATTTGATTCAATAGTTTTGCTTGTCTATTTCTAACTGGTTTACATAATGGACTAGGAAAACTATCTATAATTCCGACTAGTTCACCTTTGGTGAGCTTCTTGATAAAAAAGTATCGAATAATCTTGATAGTGTAAGCTAAGTTTGAACTTAAGCGAGTGAATCGACTCCTACTAGGAAAGTCACCATTAGGAAATAAGACGGAACAAACCGCTCTATACGTGGCTCTTTGGCTAGTATAGCCATTAATTATGCCCCATATAACACAAGCAATAATCACTGTATCGCGTTGCTTCAGTTGATCAGTATTTCTTCGGTTTTTAATCTTATCTGGTACACAATTGTGGTATATGTTAGAAACAGTTCTCATAATTTCCTTGAATGTTATAAAAGTATCTGTATAATGTTCAGTATATTTTGATGAACGCATATGTAGTCCTCATTTCTTGGGAGTTTTGAGACTACTATATGCGTTTTTTTGTTGATTTACCAACACGTTTAGACATTTTCCTCTAGGAAAAAATTAACTAGCACCACGGGTTTATCTAAGTATGTTCATAGGATGAAAGTCTCACGAAGCTTCACTGAAATGAGTATATTTTATGAGAACAAGTAACATCAGCAGGATGTCATGTGTTAAAAGAAAAATGAATTTAGGAAAGTAACAGGAAAGTGGAGAGAAATGGAAGAGACAATTAGTATAAAAGAGATCATCGGAGTATTTCGTAAGCGTTTGTTGACCTTATTTATTTCAACGTTAGTTGGTTTGGCGGTAGCAAGTTTCGTTACATTCTTTATTTTAACACCCAAGTTTAGTTCACAAGCCCAATTGATTGTCACGTTGCCTCAGTCAAATATTACGAATGTCAATGATGTGAATACGAATTTACAAATGATTAACACCTACAAAGATATGATCATTAGTGACTTAGTTTTAAGTGAAGTGAAAGATCAATTAGAAACGCAAGATCAGCTAGCAATGACGGTTGGAGAAATCAAACAAGCAATCACAGTGAATCAATCCGAAAATTCACAAATGTTTTCTATCCAAGCGATTAGTTCGATTCCAGATAATGCTCAGAAAATTGCGAATACCACAGCTGAGGTGTTTCAAACGAAAGCAAAAGATGTGATGAATGTCGATAAAATATCGATCATTTCTGAAGCGGTTGCGGACGGAACATCGGTGTCACCAAATAAAAAAATAAATATTGCCCTTGGCCTTATTTTAGGTCTGATGATTGGCATGGGGATAGCTCTGTTATTGGAATTGTTCGACCAGACTGTGAAAGATGAAAAATATCTTTCGGAGGTCATAGGGTTTCCAATTTTAGGGACGGTACCAGAAATGACTGCCAAAGATTTCAATAGAAATGACAAAAACAACAACGCACCGGTGACAATAAACGATGAAACTGGTGAACAAGCGAGAGCTTCTCGTAGAGCTCGTTCGAGAGTGTAGGAGGGAAAACATGCGACGCGTCATAAAACAAAAAGAAACACTACTTCAACCGATTCGTTTGATTACTTTAACTAATCCTTCATCAGCAGCGGCTGAGCACTACCGAACGATTCGAACCAATATCCAATTTGTTTCAATCAATGATCAACAAGTCAAAACGATCGTGGTCACGTCATCTGGACCAGGTGAAGGGAAATCGACCACGGCTGCAAATCTGGCTGTTGTCTTTGCAAAAGCTGGTCAGAAAGTGTTATTAGTTGATGCTGACATGCGAAAACCAGTTATTTACAAAGCATTTCAAATAAATAATCATTATGGGTTAAGTAATCTACTCAGTTCAACTGAAACGATCAGTAAAGGGATCCAAAAAACGGCAATCAAGGAATTATCGGTATTACCAAGTGGACCGATTCCTCCTAATCCATCAGAGCTGTTAAGCTCGAAAAGAATGGATCAACTAATGGTAGAAGCAAGTCAGCTCTATGATATCGTGATGTTTGATTTGCCTCCGATTGTAACTGTGACAGATGCTCAAATCTTGTCATCAAAGGCAGATGGTACGCTTCTGGTAGTACGTGAAAAGACTTCACGAAAAGAAGCAGTTGTGAAAGCCAAAAAATTATTAGAGATGGCTCAGGCAAAGGTACTGGGAATTGTTTATAACGGAGTCGAACAAAGCAAAGATACAAGTTATTATTATGAATGATAAAGAGGAGGTAAAGGGAATGATCGATTTACATTGTCATCTATTACCAGCAGTTGACGATGGTGCGCAAAACCTGGAAGAAAGCCTGGCAATGGCTGAAAAAGCGGTTGAACAAGGGATTACTCATATTTTATGTACACCGCACCATAACAATGGCAAGTATTGTAATCAAAAGAAAAAAGTCATTCCCCTAGTCGCCACTTTACAAAAAGAGCTGGATAAAAGAAATTTACCGTTGGTGTTATTAGAAGGTCAAGAAGTTCGTATTACTGGAGAATTGCTTGAAGCGCTTCACCGAGATGAACTTCTTTTTACAGATTTAAATGATACTTATCTGTTGATTGAATTTCCTACATTAGAAGTACCGTTATATGCAAAGAACCTTTTTTTTGAACTGTTGAAACTAGGAAAAATACCAGTAATCGTGCATCCTGAGCGTAATACTTATTTTGCAAAAGATCCGAATCGTTTGTTGCCTTATCTAGAAATGGGGTGTTTGACACAGCTGACAGCGCCAAGTTATCTGGGGCGCTTTGGCAAAGAAATCCAAAAAACAGCAAAAAAAATGGTCAAGTACAATCTTGTACAAATGATTGCTTCGGATGCTCACGGTGTTGAGCGACGTTCTTTTTGTTTAAAAGAATGTTATGAACAAATCGCTAAAGACTTCAATAACGAAAAAGTTGAGCAAATGAAACAAGTCGCCAAAGATTTAATCAATGGGGAGCAGATTCATTATCCAACTTATCAAGCGATAAAAAAGAAGAAGTTTGGGTTATTTTAGGGGGAGTAAAGGTGTTTGAAGTCACAAGAAAAAGAAAGATTGCTATTTTGATAGGAGTTGATAGCTTATTGTTGTTTTTGGCAAACATTGCTACAATTAGATTCATGAAGCCATTCGCAGAAGTATCAACGGATTTTATGTTCATCTCTACAGGCGTTTCAATAGGTTTCTATTTGTTTTATGGGAGTTTATTTAAAGTCTTTACAAGGATCAATCGCTATATGAATTTAGAAGAAATCAGGGCGATTTTTGTTTCTTTGTCGATCACTATGATTTCAAATCTTTTTGTCTTGTTTTTTATCAATCATCAGTATATGTTACGTCTAACGATCTTTACCTATATTTTGTCTTTGCTTTTAATCATGGGAAGCCGTCTGGAGTGGCGTCTTTACATTGAGAAAAAGCAGACAAAGCTACAACCTAGAGCCACTGCCAAGAAGACGATCATCGTAGGTGCTGGTGAAGGCGGTAGAATTTTGGCAAATATCTTACTTGGATCAAAAACAGCAAGTGACACCTATGTCATTGGTTTTGTTGATGATGATCCTAATAAGCAAAATACATATCTTTCAGGAAAAAAAGTGATCGGTATGATCAAAGACCTCCCTGCACTAATCAAGAAACATGATGTACAAATCGTTACCATCGCCATTCCTTCCTTATCCAAAACAAAAATCAGGAATATCTTTCAAATGGTAGAATCCTTGCATGTCAAAGTAAACACGATGCCTTCAATGGAAGAAATCGCTTCTGGAAAAGTCAGTGTCACAAAATTAAAAAAAATTGACGTAGTTGATTTACTAGAAAGAGATGAAGTTGAATTGGACATTGAATCGATCAAAGGTCATTTGACAGGGAAAACCATTCTTGTGACTGGTGCGGGTGGCTCGATCGGCTCAGAGATTTGTCGGCAGATTATCCAGTTTTCCCCAGCACAATTATTACTAGTAGGACATGGGGAAAATTCGATTTATTTGATCGATCGGGAACTCCGCATGAATCAGCAAAATCAGCAGACAAAAATCGTCCCGCTCATTGCAGATATTCAAGATCGTGACAAAATCAATGAGATCATGCAAAACTATCGCCCAGATATCGTTTATCATGCTGCAGCACATAAGCATGTTCCTCTCATGGAAGTAAATCCCAAAGAAGCAGTAAAAAATAATATTCTTGGAACAAAAAATGTTGCGGAAGCAGCCAAACAAGCGAAAGTCAAAAATTTTGTGATGGTCTCAACAGATAAAGCGAATCATCCACCTAATGTGATGGGAGCGACAAAGCGGATTGCAGAAATGATTGTAACAGGATTGAACGAAAAAAATGGAACAACATTTTCCGCTGTTCGCTTTGGAAATGTATTAGGTTCACGAGGAAGTGTGATTCCTGTCTTTCGTGAACAAATTGCGCAAGGTGGACCAGTCACGATTACTGATTTTCGGATGACACGTTACTTTATGACAATTCCTGAAGCAAGTCGATTGGTCATTCAATCAGGAGTCTTGGCTAAAGGTGGAGAGATTTTTATTTTAGATATGGGTGAACCAGTCAAAATCGTCAACCTTGCCAAAAATATGATTCGCCTGAGTGGCTATCGTGAAGACGAAATTGAGATTCTTGAAACGGGTATCCGTCCTGGGGAAAAACTATATGAAGAACTACTGTTGGATAAAGAGAGAAACGATGAAGCTGTCTATGAAAAAATTTTTGTCGGAAACATCAAAGGTTATTCAAATCAAAAAGTGATGGATTTTATCCGTCATTTGCCAAAAGATGAGAAACAATTAGCAAGAGAAGTGATTCGTTTTGCCAATGCTTCTAATCAATAGAAACTAGCTGTTTTAAGCTGAACGTACTATTAGTAAAGTAGTAAAATCATTGCTTTATGTGCTGGATTATACGATTCCTGCGATCAAAAATTGCATAGGGATACGTTATTCAAATCGCATGTAAAAAAACGTTTGACCATCAAAAAAAGAAACGAGAGGAGAAAGCGAGTGGATGCAATAATAGTAGGAGCAGGTGGGTTTGGTAAAGAAATTGCTTTTTTGCTCCAACAACAAAATGAGTATCAGTGGGTCGGTTTTGTCGATGATCGTAAAAGTGAGCAAAGCGATGTTCTAGGAAAACCTGTGATTGGCAAAATTGCTGACTTGCTTCAAGTCAAAACACCAATGGCAGTTTTTCTTGGGATTGCGGCTCCGACGGTCAAAGAAAACATCTATGAACAGTTACGACAAAACCCTCACTTGCTTTTTCCAAATTTGTTTGCCCCTAGCGCATTGATTGGCTTAAATGTTCAACTGGGCATTGGGAACATATTGATGCCTTACACGACCTATACTGCAGATATTTCAATCGGTGACTTCAATATGATCAATATTGGTTCAACAATCGGTCATGACTCCATTATAGGTAGTTACAATGCCATTTTTCCTAATGTCAATATTTCGGGAGCAGTCACTTTAGGAGATAAAAATGAACTAGGTGTCGGTACAAAGATTATTCAAGAATGTTCGATTGGTGATGGCAACATTATTGGGGCTGGCAGTGTTGTCATCAGAGATATCCCTCATCATTCAAAATGGGTGGGGGGTACCAGCAAAGATAATTGAAAGGTGGAGTTGATGTGAGAAAAAAGCGAATATTATTAGCTTCGCCCCATATGAGTGAAGCAGGCTATGAACAAGCGTTTGTCAAAGAAGCCTTTGATACGAATTGGATTGCTCCTTTAGGTGCCAACGTCGATGGTTTTGAGCAAGAACTGGCAGATCATGTGGGAGCCAAGCATGTTGCTGCGCTTTCTTCAGGTACGGCAGCGATTCATTTAGCATTAAAGGCAGCAGGTGTCACGAAAGGAGATCAAGTGATTTGTCAATCCTTGACTTTTGCAGCTACGGTCAACCCGATTCTTTATCAAGGAGCCGTCCCAATTTTTGTGGATAGTGATGCCGAAACTTGGAATATGAGTCCTGTTCATTTACGCGCAGCTTTAGAAAAATATCCAAAAGCGAAAGCGGTGATCGTCGTTCACTTATATGGATTAGCTGCAAACTTAGCTGAAATCATGCAGATCTGTCAAGAATATCAAGTGACGTTGATTGAAGATGCTGCCGAATCATTAGGAACGACTTACCAAGGTAAATATACAGGAACGTTTGGAGACTATGGGATTTATTCCTTCAATGGAAATAAGATCATCACAACTTCAGGTGGGGGAGCATTAATCTCTGACGATCAATCAAAAATCGAAAAAGTCAAATTTTGGGCCACTCAATCTCGTGAAAATGAACGTTATTATCAACATTTAGAAATCGGTTATAACTATCGTATGAGCAATATATTAGCAGGAATCGGACGTGGTCAATTAAAAGTATTAAATGAAAGAATCCAAAAGAAGCGTGCCATCTATCAATTTTATCAAGAAGAATTGTCCGAGTTTCCTAATATACAATTTATGCCGGAAAACTCTTGGAACGAACCTAACTATTGGTTGAGTGTCATTCGCTTAGAAGGAATAGATCCATCTTATTTGATTGAAGAATTGGAAAAAGAACAGATCGAAGCACGTCCTGTCTGGAAACCGATGCACTTACAGCCTGTTTTTGACTCTTTTGATTTTATTGGCGACGAAGTTGCAGAATCGCTTTTTTCTTCTGGAGTTTGTCTTCCCTCAGATACTAAAATGACGGATGAAGAGTTAAATAGAGTCGTTGCAACGATCAAGCGAGTGATGCGTTATGAGTAAACCAACCTTTTATCGACTTTTTGGAAAGCGTGGGTTCGATCTTTTTTTCTCAGGTCTTTTATTGCTTTTGCTTGCACCACTGATGCTCATACTTGCAGGGTGTGTTCGATTTAAACTAGGTTCACCGGTTATTTTTAAGCAAACAAGACCAGGGAAGAATGAACGATTATTTTTTATGTACAAGTTTCGCACGATGACAGACGAGAAAGATCAACATGGCGCGTATCTTCCAGATGAAGTTCGTCTAACAAAATTCGGCAAACTACTTAGAGCGACTAGCCTTGACGAGCTGCCAGAGCTTTGGAATATCTTTAAAGGCGAAATGTCTTTTGTTGGTCCTCGTCCATTATTGGTAGAATATTTGACACTTTATAATGAAGAGCAACGAAAACGCCACAACATTCGCCCAGGTTTGACCGGATTGGCCCAAGTCAGTGGTAGAAATGCGATCAGTTGGGAAGAAAAGTTTACGTATGATTGTTTGTACGTTGAAAGTTATTCGTTTGGCAAAGATGTTTGGATCTTGTTACAAACAGTCCTTAAAGTGTTCAAACAAGAAGGGATTAGCTCAAATTTTGGACCAACAAGTGAAAAATTTGAAGGGAATGAACCATACTGAAAATTTTATATGTGACGACGATCTCCAATACACTCAATGCTTTTTTAATCCCACATATTGATCAACTAATCAAAAATGGACATGAAGTGAGTGTGGCATGTGCGCTTGAACAACCGTTGGCATCTTATTTTTCTGATAAAAAAATACCTGTGTTTCAAATACCATTCAATAGGAATCCATTAGCTAAAAGCAATCTTTTAGCCTATAAGAAAATCAAACAGCTGATCAAAGAAGAGAATATCGATATCGTACATACGCATACGCCAGTTGCTTCGATGGTGACAAGACTTGCTTGCAAGCGGATCAATATTCCTATCTACTATACGGCACACGGGTTTCACTTTTATCAAGGAGCTCCAATGCTTAATTGGTTCGTCTATTACCCAGTTGAAAAATACTTATCTCGTTATACAAGTAAGCTTATTACCATTAATCAGGAAGATTATTTGCTTGCTTCACAAAAATTTAAAGCAACACAAACTCATTTGATTCAGGGGGTTGGAATCCAAGTCGAAAAGTTCGAGAAAACCTTGGTTGATAAACGGCTAAAAAGTAAGGTACTTTCACTAGCTCAGCCAACAACCAAAGTACTCCTTTCAGTCGGTGAATTGAATAAAAACAAAAACCACGAACTGGTGATTCATGCACTCGCTTCATTTAAAGATCAAGATTTCCACTATTTTATTTGTGGAACGGGGCCTTTAAAACAAACGCTGGAACAAAAAATTAAATTTTTAGGTTTGGAAAAGAAAGTCAGTTTACTCGGATATCGTAAGGATATTATTGAGATCATGAAAATGAGTGATCTATTTCTCTTTCCTTCTTTAAGAGAAGGATTGCCCGTATCGATCATGGAGGCTATGAGCGTTGGTTTACCGGTAGTCGCTTCAAATATACGAGGCAATAAAGATCTGATCTATGATGAGAACACAGGAAAATTGTTTGATGTCAAAGAGTCAGAAGAACTAGTGAATATTCTTCAAGATTTTTTTTCTGGAACGTTACCTGTTACAAAATATTCCGAGAACGCTGCTGCTCATATCCAACAATTCAGCGAAAATGTAATCCTCAATCAAGTAGCAGAACTTTATGAAACTTTATAACTAAAGGAATTTCACAAAATAAAAAAAGCACTTAAACAGGGAAAATGAGGTGAAAAGCTCTTAACCTCAAGAATGTTTTGATTATTTGTAAGAGTGACTGACGAAATGAGCCTGGGTTCAAAGGAAAAGTAAATGGCTTTGTTTTTTATAAAGCGAATGAAACGAAGAACGACCAATAACGTTCTAGTTTGTGTTTTTTATGTTAATAAAACTAATTATAGAGGTGAAACCAATTGAACGTATCAATTTTCGGCCTAGGCTATGTAGGGCTAGCCAATGCGTTATTACTTAGCCAGCATGAGAATGTCAAAGCTTATGACATCGTAGCAGAAAAGATCGAACGACTACAAAAGAAGGAGTCACCAATTGAAGACCGTGAAGTACATAATTTTCTTCAAAGAGAAGACCTAGCAATCGAATTTATTAAGGATTTCCGAGAAGCGGTTCTTTTTGGTGATTATTTGATTATTGCCACACCCACTGATTACGATGAAAAGAAAAATTATTTTAATACCTCATCGATTGAGAGCATCATTGAACAAGCTCTCGCCATTCGTCCAGAAGCAAAATTTATCATTAAGTCCACGGTACCAGTAGGGTATACGGCCGAATTAAAGAAAAAATATCAAACAGAAAATATTGTTTTTTCACCAGAATTTTTACGTGAAGGTAAAGCATTGTACGATAATCTTTATCCTTCCCGCATTGTTGTAGGAGAATGTTCAGATAGAGGGACAGAGATTGCGAATATGTTCAAAAAGAATACGCAAGCAGAAAATGTCCCAGTTTTATTGACTCATTCAACAGAAGCGGAAGCAATCAAGTTATTCTCAAATACGTATCTGGCGTTGCGTGTGGCTTACTTCAATGAATTGGATAGTTATGCGGAGATACGAGGCTTAAATACGAAACAAATCATTGAAGGCGTCGGACTGGACCCACGTATCGGCTCTCATTACAATAATCCATCATTTGGTTATGGAGGGTATTGTTTGCCAAAAGATACGAAACAGTTGAAAGCAAATTATACCGATGTGCCTAACAATCTTATCCAAGCGATCGTTGAAGCAAATACAACCAGAAAAGATTTTATTGCAGAACAAATTTTAGCCCAAAAGCCTAAGACTGTGGGAATCTATCGGTTAACGATGAAAGCCGATTCAGACAATTTCCGTTATTCATCGATTCAAGGAGTCATGAAACGAATCCAGGAACAAGGAGTTTCGGTGGTTGTCTATGAGCCAACGTTACCTGTTGAAGAATTTCATCATGCGCCTGTCGTTTCGGATCTTGCGCGATTCAAACAACTATCGGATGTGATCGTCTCAAATCGGATGGACCATCAATTAAAAGATGTGATCGAAAAAGTCTATACGAGAGATATTTTTAGACGGGATGAATAAATGAAAAATATAGCCAAAAATTTTTTTTATCAGAGCTTGTTTCAACTGACGAAAATCATTCTTCCGATTATTACCATTCCAATCGTTTCTAATGCTTTAGGGCCAAGTGGGATCGGTCTTTATAATTATACGTTTTCAATTGTCCAATATTTTGTTTTGTTTGCGGGGCTAGGGGTAACGATGTACGGGAACCGGGAAATAACTTTGACTTACAACCGTAAGAAAGAAGCGTTATCAGAAGTTTTTTGGGAAATTCTGCTTTTTAAGGCATTAGCGAGCTTAATTGTCATAGTCGCTTACTTTATTGTTGCCTCTTTATTAAATAATCGTTCGTATTTGTTTGTCCAATCCTTGGCGATTTTTGCCGTATTATTTGACGTATCTTGGTTTTTTATGGGAATTGAAGATTTTAAGAAAACTAGTATAGCTAATTTAGTAGTCCAACTAGTCACGTTTTTTCTCATTCTTTTCTTGATTAAAAACGAAGACGACACGTTAAAGTATACCTTGATTCAAGGACTAGGTTTAGTTTGTTCACAAGTGAGTGTCTGGTTCTTTATTCCTAAATACATTCATTTGACGAAAGTTGATTTAAAGAAAAGTCTTAGTCATTTTAAGGGCTCTTTTGATTATTTTATTCCTCAAATTGCGATCATGTTGTATACCAATTTGAATAAGACACTTTTAGGTTTCACATTAGGAAGTGTTGCAGTGGGCTATTTTACCAATTCTCTGCAATTGAATACCGTATTCATCACGATCATAACTACCTTAGACATCGTCTTACTTCCCCATATGACAAGTTTTTTTGCAAAAAAAAATATGGAGAAAATCGTTCGCACGATGGAAAAAACGATTCATTTACAATTGTTTTTTTCGATTCCAATCATGTTTGGGATGTTGACAGTTTATGACAAGCTCGTTCCTTGGTTTTTTGGCGAAAAATTTAGCTACATCACTCAAATTATTCCTTATTTTACGGTTTTGATTGTGATCGTTCCTTTAGGCATGGCGATTTCTAGACAATATCTAATGCCAATCGGTCAGGTTAAAGAGTATAATCGTTCAGTAATCATTGGAGCTATCATCAATCTTGTGGCAAATCTCATACTATTGCCGTCTATTGGCTTTTTGGGCGTCGTATTTTCAACTATTCTCGCCGAAAGTTTTGTTACAGTTGTAAGAACAAGAGCTTTTCTGAAACAGACGACGTTTACCTTTTCTCTCAGAAAAATCGGGATGTTTATAATTGCTGGATTGATCATGTGTTTGATCACCAGGTTTTTAACAGGTCATTTAACGAGTAATATCCGAACCAATCTGATCCAATTCGTCATTGCTTGTCCGATCTATCTCGCAATCACAACGATAACCAAAGTCAATCCACTAGTTGATTTATTGAGGATCAAAAAGAAAATCTAATGATGACAAACAACAGGTCAAAGACCTTGAAAGTGGTTGCTGCTAGTGAAAAGAAAAATGTTTACACTGATTTTCATTCAATCCGAACCATTGATTCGGCAATATAGCGAAGAATAGTCAATGATCAGAGGACAAAATAAAAAAGGAGGAGAGGCGTTCTCTCTTCCTTTTTTATTTTAGCTATTTTGAGAAATAAACGAAATGCTTAGTTATTTCCGTTTTTGTTGTTTTCCAGCGTTTCGACCTGTTTGGTTTTTAGGTGCTTTGACTTGTTTCTTCACTGGTTGTTCGCTATCCGCAGGTGTCACGTCTTTACGAGGTGTTACGACTTGCTTCGGTGGATTTTGTTTTAACTCTTCTGCCACTTGAGCTTTTAATTTAGGCTTCATGATGACATTTGTAATGAAGGTTTGCAAACAACTAAAGATACCACCAACTACCCAATAAAGTGTGACTCCAGCTGGCGCACTGATCGACATGAAAACGATCATCGCAGGCGAAACAATAAGCATCGTACGCATTGTTTTCTTTTGTTCTTCAGGGATACCGATTGTTGAAATATATCCTTGAAGTAAATAAGCAGCACCAGCAATCGCAACTAATACAAAACTAGGGTGTCCTAAGTCGATCCCATAGAAAGAGGATTCACGAATGCCTTCTGTATAACGAGCTGTGAAATAAAGGGCTGAAAAGATCGGCATTTGGATCAAGAGAGGCAAGCAGCCAATCCCGCCAGTCATACTTAACCCATTTTCACGATAAACTTGTTGCATTTCAGCTTGTGCAGCCATTTGTTCTTCACGAGTAGTCGCCGTTTTTAGTTTTTGTTGAGCGGCTTCGACTTGCGGCTTCAATGCTTGCATTTTTTCAGATTGGATCATTGTCTTTTTCGATTGACTAATACCTAATGGCAAAATGATGATACGAACGATGACTGTCATTAAAATAACAGCCCAACCATAGGACCAGTTGAAGTTCTCCACTAAATATGTAATCGCTTGTCCCATTGGATGGACTAATACTCGGTACACGATACCTGATGTGTCAGGGTTACCATTTGAATCCAGACGAACACAACCAGATAAGAAAAGCATGACTGTGACAAGGCCAGAACCCAATACCCAATTTTTCCATTTATTCATAAAATACTTCCTCTTTTATAATTTTTACACAAAATTAACTATACTAAAAAAGCACACACAATTCAATCTACTTTATAGAAAATTCATAGATTCCTACTTATATGGTCTTAAAAAAATAAAAAAGTTATTTGTCAAACCACAAAAAGGAAAGGGAGAAAAGCCATCGGTTAAACAGAAGCAAAAACGATCAAACGAGTGAGGGACGATTAGAAGAGAGAAGGCACGTTGTTTCTTTAAAAAAGTCCTTTATCGTCAAACTTTCTTAAAGTCATGTGAGCCTTCTCATAGTGTAAATAGAACTACCTTTTGCGTGTTTCGTCCATTCAGAATCAGTAAATTAGCCGATCACATCAAATTTTTTTCGTTCTTCCATCATCGGATTATCTTGCAAGTCAACGTATTGTACGCGACCACTAGGACTTGGAGAATCCTTTACTTCTTCAATGAATCTTTTGATCGTTTCCTCATCGCCACATGCTTCGATTGTCACCGAACCATCTTCTTCGTTTTTAACTGTGCCTGTGATCCCTAATTGATCGGCAACGATTTTTGTCATATAACGAAAGCCAACACCTTGGACACGTCCTTGAACGTTCATCTTGATTTTTTTCATCATATCCACCTTTCTTTCCTTGCTTTTTAAATTAATGATACCGATTTTTTGATGTTGTAACAAGTTCAAGGTTCGAATTCATGCTATAATTAAGTGAGGTGAAAAATGTGAAAGAAATCCAATCAGCAAAAAATCCAAGAATCAAAGAATTGAAAAAACTACATAAGAAAAAATACCGGGAAGAAACAGGCGAGTATCTACTCGAAGGATTCCATTTGGTTGAAGAGGCAGTTGCTTCTCATGCCAAAGTAAAAGAAATCTTAATCACAGAAAAAGGGTTAGAAGAGTGGGAGGAGTGGCTTAAAAACCATTTAGACATCCCTTGTACCTTGGTAACGAATGAAGTCATGGCTGTGGTATCAGATTTGCCAACACCCCAAGGTATCTTAGCCGTTATGCTCTACGAAAAAGTAAACATGCCCGAATTAACTGGAGGATGGTTATTGTTAGATAATGTCCAAGATCCTGGGAATGTTGGAACAATGATTCGTACGGCAGATGCTTTTGGACTATCTGGTGTCGTTTTAGGAAAAGGATCAGCTGACATTTATAGTACAAAAGTGTTAAGAAGTATGCAGGGGAGCAATTACCATCTACCAATACTTCAAACAGACCTTGAGCAAATGATCCCGCTTTTAAAGGAACACAATTTTAATATCTATGGAACGGAATTGAACGAGGATGCTCGTTCATTAGAACAGGTAACTGTTCCTGAGAAGTATGCAATTGTCATGGGGAATGAAGGGCAAGGCGTGCGGCCCGAAATTCTTTCCTTGACGGATAAAAATATCTATATTCCGATTCGCGGAAATGCTGAATCATTAAATGTAGGAGTGGCAGCAGGCATCGTACTTTACCATTTCTCTTTATGATTAAGGAACTATTAAGCTTTCTACATTTTGATGGAACCTCACTAGAATATTCCGAACACTAATGGTATACTAGGATCAATTTCAAAGGAAAATGAAATTCAAAAAAGGTGGCAGATCAATAATTATGACAGAAAAATGGCGTGAAGACGAAGAATATATGTCTTATGTAGAAGATCTATTAGCAACAGATGCAGTGAAGAAATTAGCCAATTATACACAACATGTCCACTCCACTCGATTAGAGCATTCTCTTAGTGTTTCTTACTATAGTTATAAATTAGCCAAAAAATGGGGCGGTAATGCAAAAGCGACCGCACGTGCAGGTCTTTTGCATGATCTTTTCTACTATGATTGGCGTACAACAAAATTTGATGAAGGAACGCATGCTTATATCCATCCAAGGATCGCAGTGAAAAATGCAGAAAAAATTACTGACCTATCCGATTTAGAGCGTGATATCATCTTAAAACATATGTGGGGCGCTACGATCGCACCGCCTAAGTATAAAGAAAGCTATATTGTGACGTTTGTCGACAAATATTGTGCTGTGAAAGAAGCAGCGCAGCCAATGACTGCTTCGATGAAACAAAAATGGCAAAGATATTTCGGCAAAGAACAATCGATTTAATACGATGTAATTAAGAATTCTTCCTGAGAAATTTCATAAAATTTCTCAGGTTTTTTTTTATTGACGAACCATGATTTTTACTGTTTACTTTGTATCAAGAACAAGTTGTTGAAACAAAATTAAAGGGGGTGATGATAAGATGCCATATGGATCTTATTTAAAAGAGTGGAAAAGCTTTAACTAACGTACTTTGTTGAAGTTCTTTTCTTCAAAGTACATTCACTTGAAAGAAGAAAGGACTCAAAGTCATGGAAAAAACAATTAAACCTTATCAATATTATTTTATTAAAAGAGAAGTCGAACAATTAATATCAGTCTATCATTCAGTAAACGATTCTAAAACGATCGAAACGGTCCAAGCATTAGCTGTGGAGAGAATAGAGGAACTAGTAGAACCCTCACAAAGGATGAACCTTTTCTTAGAAAACATCTTAGATACTTCTTTGACCAAAGAAACTGCTGAACGCTTATTAGAAGAATTAAAAGAATCAGTTCAACCTTTTGAGCAACCTTCGAAAGCTCAAATCGAAAAATTATTCCGAAAAGTGAAAAAGCTAAAACAACCTGATTGGAATCATTTGGATTTAAGAGAACACACCTATATTGGATGGAATGATCCTGGTACCCAGAAAAAATTTCTTGTTTATTATGATGAATCAGGGAAGTTAAACGGTATTCGTGGGACTTTGTCCCCGACCATTACGAAAGGGATTTGTACGATTTGTAAAAAAACTTCGAGTGTGTCACTCTTTTTAGCAACAACAAAATCGAATTCAGATGGCACCTATACGAAAAAAGGAAACTATATTTGCCATGATAGTGAGCATTGTAACCACAATTTAGTCCAATTGACTCCTTTTTATGAATTTACTGAGATTGTAAAAAAATAAGGATAATTTCATTGTATTTTTCATAAATATATGCTATTTTAATTGATGAAGTGAATAGGTGATGGTGTTCGCCTTTAAACGTTAATCTTAAGATAACTAATGACGCCTACTAAGAATCGGGATACCCCTTTTTTTAGTAGGCGTTTTTTTGAGGAGGAAAAGAGATGGAAAATCGATTACCTGATCCAATTAGGGTCGTCGTATACATGGTCAAGTGGCTATTAATCACATTGTTATTGGGAATCTTTATGGGGAGTTTATCAGCCTTTTTTCTCAATAGTTTAACATGGGTTACTAATATACGCCTTGCTTCACCCTGGTTGTTGTTTCTTTTACCAGTAAGTGGTGGAATTTTTGCTTTTTTATATAGTAAGTACGGAGGAAATTCTGGTAGAGGAAATAACTTAGTGATTGATCAAGGAAATGGTGGGGAAGAAAAAATTCCTTTACGCCTGATTCCTTTAACGTTATTTGGAACGATTACCACCCATTTATTTGGTGGTTCTGTCGGACGAGAAGGAACAGCTGTGCAAATGGGAGGCGCTTTAGCAGAAAATTTAGCTCGTCTCTTTCGGTTAAATAAAGTGGAACGGGAGTTATTGGTGATCAGCGGGATCAGTGCTGGTTTTAGTTCCGTTTTTGGTACGCCTCTGGCTGGAACACTATTTGGGTTAGAAGTTTTAGCAATTGGAAAAGTTAGAACAGAAGCCTTATTTCCAAGTTTTTTTGCAGCACTGTTTGCTAACTTTGTGACTGAAAGCTTTGGGGTGAAACATATCCATTACCCTATGGGGACGATTCCAAGTTGGGATGTATCTCTTTTCTTTAAATTATTCGTTGCAGGCATTGCTTTTGGTCTTATTGGTTGGGTATTTAGTCGTTCGATTGTTTTTTTGAAAACTTGGTATGCCAAAAGAATGGCTAGTCCAGTTCTACGTAATTTTATTGGCGGAGCTGTGGTCGTCATCGCAGCGCTCTTATTGCAAACCCAAAGATATTTGGGGCTCAGTTTGCCTTTGTTAACTGATGCCTTTAATGGTACCGCCCATTTCTATGATTTTCTTGGAAAGCTTGGATTTACTGTCTTGTCTTTAGGTGCTGGTTATCAAGGTGGAGAGGTAACTCCTTTATTTGAAATCGGAGCGACATTAGGTGCTGCTCTAGCACCAATCTTACATGTATCCATTCCTTTTTTAGCAGCCTTGGGATTCATTGGCGTCTTTTCAGGAGCAACAAATACACCCATTGCTTGTTTTGTTATGGGAATCGAATTGTTCGGTGGACAAGCAGCCAGTTATTTCTTTATGATCTGTCTGGTGAGCTTCATGTGTTCTGGTAATAGTGGAATTTATTCAGCACAAAAAGTAGTAGTGAAAAAGGGAATTCTTTTCCTGCCAATGATGGGAAGTCAGAAACAGTCTGAGCGATCTAAGGGGAGAACGAAAACACGAAAATAGTTGTTGCAAAAGGAAAGATTACAAAAAGTAAAAGGCATTTGGGGGGCACCCAAATGCCTTATTTAAATAAAGATGCTCAAAGCTGCGAATAATACGGTAAATAGCACGATTAAGCCACCAACGATCAAGTGTCTTTTTTTGTGCAGAACCAAGATGGCGATATATTCTCGCAAAAATGCATTCGGCAAGTAGTAAAAGGCAGTTTTCGCTCCGATTCCATCCGCTTTTAAACCAGCTTGCTTTGCATAAAGACCTGCACGGAAGATGTGGTAATTATTAGAAGTGAAAATCGCTCGATATGGCCCACCAGTTTGTTGATCCATGAGTTCTTTAGAAAAACGCATATTTTCTAAAGTTGTCTTTGAATTGGCTTCCACCAAGATATCTCTCTCAGGAATGCCTTTAGCTAAAGCATATTGCTTCATCGCAATTGCTTCCGGCACTTTTTCATCTGATCCTTGACCACCAGACATCAATAGAATAGGCGGGTTCAAGGTTGCTTTACTTTGTGCCCAATAAAAGGCGATCGCTTTGTCGATTCTTTTTGCTAAAAGAGGAGATACCGTTTCGCCATTTAGTAGACCAGCCCCTAAAACGATAATGTAATTTTGGTTGTATCGTGGACGGTTGAACTGATACAAAAAAGAAACGGTTATAAAGTTATAGAAAACCACAAAAAGATAAAACAGAATCAATGGGACAGCCGTGAATAATACATTGAACCATTGTGGGAAATATTGGATAAAGAAGATTTGAAATATAGTATATAACGTCAAAAAGATTGCTAATAATAAAGTTAAGAGATTGGCTAATGAGCGAGATTCTCTTTTTAAAACTAATAACCCGTTCCAAAATAAAAAGACGATCAAAATGTAAACGCCAAATAACAAGATCAACAAAACGGGGATAGCAATTATTGCAAATAAACCACCAATAAAAATATTTTGTGTTTCAAGCAGCAAGGTGACTAAGTAGCCGCCAAAACTAATTAAAAAGAAATTGAACAATACCCCGTTCAATAGTTTGCGTTTTTCAGTAAAATAGGAGAATGCAAAAATACTGAAAAAAACAAGTGGGATCAAAAAGTAAAAGGTGGAATAAAAAATTTCCAAAACAATGAAGTAAGTGACCATCATCATAAATGTCCAAGATCCACAATAAAAGAACAGAGCAGGATCACTTTGACGACGGCGCCAATAAAGAATACCGGTAAACCCTAAAACATAGAGAACCAAGAAAGTCAGGTCTCTTGTCAAATTCATAGAATTAACTCCTTTCGTTTAATGAACACGAAATAAAACGTGTTTTGTTTAGGTTGATACCAATTTACGCAAAAACGATTGATTGAAAGATAAAATCAATAAAATTGACACAACCTTTACTATTATAGCTAAAATTAGAGAAAAAAGCTGTTCTGAAAAATTAAAAACTAAAAAAAGGAAAACTTGAGGCATGTAGCAGGGATTGTTAGATAAAAGTACACCTCCTAAGTTAGACAATGACATTCTGACTTAAGAGGTGTACTTAAAATTCTACGTTCTACTTGTTGGTATTTTAGCTGGATTAGAACAAATTACTAAAAAAATCAGTAACATGTCGCCAACCAATCACAAAGATATTTGCTTTTTCAACTGATTTAGCAGTAATAATATCTGTGGTTGGTTCTTTATTGTCTTCCAAATAGCCCAGTGAATCATCGGCTAAGGTAATCGTTGCTGTCCCTACCTTCATACCTTTATTGACGGGGGCTGCTACTTGATCATTCGTTACGACTTTTTTATCAAGGGTAGGAGTAATTTTTAATTTACCAGTATCCATACCATTTCTTACCCAAACTTTTACAGGATTTTTTAAGGCAACAGCTACTGAAGTTTCTTTGCCATCTTTCACTGCTAAGTTTTTTAAATCTGGAATACTTGCATTGGACTTTCCAAGTTCTTTAATTGACCAATTATCATAGCAGTAATCCATTAAACGTCCGGTTTCGTTGAAGCGGGCACTTGGATTTGTAGCATGGTCATCGGCATTTAAAACAACCGTAATGACTCGTCTACCCTCTTTATTGATCGTTCCAACAAAACAAGCACCAGCAAATTCAGTTGTACCAGTTTTTAAACCATCTACGCCTTCTTTGTAGTTAACAAACCCAGAAAGCATCCAATTCCAATTCACCATTTCGACAGGTGACTGAGTCCCTTCGCCGAATGTTTCATTAGTAGTATTTGTCACTTTTAATACCTCAGGGAAATCTAAGATCAAGTGTCTGGCAACAATCGCAACATCTTTGGCTGACATTTGGTTTTCTTCTGTTTCCGAGGTACCTTCAGGACGATTCTCACCGAGATAGGAATTATTTAATCCAGAGGCGTTCACAATCGTTGCGTCGTTAATACCCCAATCTTTTAATTGTTTTTTCATCAATTCAAGAAACTTTGTTTCACTGCCAGCTATTTTTTCGGCTAAAGCTACCATTGAGGCGTTAGCAGATTGAATAAAGGCTGAATCAAAAAGTTCTTTGACCGTATAGCTGTTCTCTTTGTGCAAAGGTACGTTTGACAAGTCAGGAACAACGCTCAATTTTTCAGCATAATCTGAAATTGGCACTTTTTCATCCCAAGTCAGTTTTCCTTCTTTTACTTGATCAAGAACGATATAAAGACCAATTATTTTGGTGATTGAAGCAATTCCCATTGGTTTTTCTCCATCTTGATCATAAAGGATCTTACCACTTTCTGCATCAACAGCAAAAGCGGCTTTTGCATTGACTTTGAATGATTCGTCAGCGTGAACTGCTGTGATTGGTAAAATCGCAGTGAGGCACAAGATCAAACTTGTTAATAACATGAACAATCGTAATTTTTTTTGAGGCATTTTTTTCTCCTTGTTTTCTAATAGTTTTCCTATAAATTAAAATTTTATCAAAGAGATAGAGTAGTTTCAATATTTCTGATAAAAACATAATAAAAGATATTTATAGAAAAAGGAGAAAAGTGGTTACTTCTCTTGATCTTTACTACGAATTTTTACCGGTTGCACTTCTGGCTCATTCAATCGAGAAGCAACAAAAATAGTAACAGCAGTTAGGGTTAATAAACTGAAGATCATGAATATGTGCATGTGATCACCTCATTCATTCATTTATTTTCTCTTAGTGTAGCAAAAAGAATTGAATTTCTTTTTAAGAAATGAAAGGAATGATTGAGTAAAGTATGAAATAATTATGAAATTAATTAAATAAAACAAAAATAGAAATAAGTCGTTTTATTAAAATTCGTTTTATTATCTCGAAAAAATTTGTTGTGGTAGACTTTACTTATAGTAAAGGAATGACTTTTTTTAGGAGGGATACGATTATGACAAAAATGGCGAAAGAATTATTGTCACAGCTGACTTCAGAAGGTGCTACAGGCCCATTCGTCACGATTATGTTGAACACCCATGTCGCACATCAAGATGTAGAAAAAGATCAAATCAAGTTCAAAAATTTTGCGAAAGAAGCAAAAAAACGGTTTGAAAAAAAATATGCTGAACATGACTGGTCCTTGTTCCAAGAAAAAATCACTAGTTTGTTAGAAGATGCTTCATTTTGGCGAAGCGCTACAACAAGCGTGGCTGTCATCTTATCTCCAGAACATACGTATATCCATCGCTTAGGTATTCCTGTAGATGACCAATATTATGTGAGTGATCTGCCATATCTTCTAGCGATTATCAAAAATAGTCACTTTAACTACGCTTATTATCTACTAGGATTGAATCGTGATTCAATGAAGTTGTACGAAGTAAACAATAAGCAGGTAACTGAAGTAAAATTACCGGAAGATGCACCGAAAGATGTAGTAACAGCTTTAGGTTCGGAGTTAACAGGTGGCGGATTAAACTATACTTCAAATGGTAGTGAGGGAGCTACGTTTCATGGTGTCAATCCAAAAGATGAGGAAGTAGAGATCGACTGGGTCAATTATTATCAAGCAGTTGATGATTATCTTAAGGATACCTTTGACAATCCTGAAAAACGCCCAATTTATCTCTTTGCATTACCGGAAAACCAAACGATGTTCAAAAAAATTGCTAAAAATCCGTACTATTGTTCTGATGTGGCGATCTCTGCCTCACCTGCACAATTATCGTTAAAAGAAATCGAAGCAGGAGCTAAAAAACTCTCTGAGGAATTAGCTGCGAAAGAAGCAGAAGGGTATAATCGTTTGTTAGATAAAAAATTTATCGATCAACTAGTGGATATCGTTCCAGCTGCTAAAGAAGGGAAAATTTCTCACTTGTTTATTGCTACGTCTAACTTAGTGGATGGATTTGGAGAAGATCCAGAAACAGAGTATGATCGCCGTCAAGTTTTAAATGAATTGGCAGATAATGTCATCATGAACGGAGGACAAGTAGTCATTCTTGAACAAAAAGAGGCACCAGATGAGAAAAGTTTAGTAGCAATCCTTCGTTACTAATAGAGTGCCATGAGTTTTTGAATGTTGAATAAAGAAATGATAGAACAAGACTGGGGAAATTTTTTTTCCTCAGTTTTTTTTTATAGTAAAAAAATAAAAAGTAGAAAAAATTAATTCAACCGGTGTTATTTTACTATCAACTATCGTTCTTATGGGGAATCTTATCAAAAAAAATCGTTAGAGAAAGTCTGAATTATAAGGAAACGATTCCATATTTGTTAGGACGGAATACAGAGATATCACTCTTTTTCTCGTTTTTGTCAGGAAACACCAGATGAAAAGGAAAAAAAGAAGGGAAAATAGTGGCTATTTTGTAACCGATATGATATATTAAGAGTGTAGTTTTTGTTCGGTAATCTGTGGCATGTTTCAAATAAACATCTTCCAGATATACACCATTCAAGTAATTGCAAAATATGTGTTGAAACACAAGGAGGATTTTTATTATGGAAACAGGTACAGTAAAATGGTTTAACTCAGAAAAAGGTTTTGGATTCATTACAGCAGAAAACGGTAACGATGTATTCGTTCATTTCTCAGCTATCCAAGGCGACGGATTCAAAACTCTTGAAGAAGGTCAAACAGTAAACTTTGACGTTGAAGAAGGTCAACGTGGCCCTCAAGCAACTAACGTTGTTAAAGCTTAATTAATTGATTTGAATAAAAGCTCGATAACTACTTTGTAGTTGTCGAGCTTTTTTGTTTTGGATCAATCACAAAGTTAAATACGTTCTTCAGATAAGTGGAATTGATTCTGCATCAATAGGTAGTTGAGTAATCAGCCGGTAGGTAAGGTGATCAGATGATTTAGAAAGTGAACCAATAATATAAAGGTTTTTTTCACAAATGGAAAGAGAGATTAAGAAATTTTCTGGTGATTGTAGTATAATCGCAAGAGAACATTTAAAGGCAAGAGAAGAGGAAGTAAATTTGAAATCAAAAACTTATGCAGTTGTCGATATTGAAACGACTGGGACAAATCCAAAAGAAGATCGCATTATCCAATTTGGATGTGTCATGATTGAAGGTGGTCGAATCACTTCTCGTTTTTCGATTGATATTAATCCCGGACGCAAGATTTCCAAACAAATCCAACATCTGACAGGAATTACCAATCGTCGTGTCCAACAAGCACCTTATTTTGAAGATGTGGCCGCAACCATCTATAATCTGTTGGCGGATACGATTTTTGTTGCTCATAATATTTATTTTGATTATAACTTTCTTAATCAGGAGCTATTAAGGTGCCAAACACCGGGATTAAAGATTCCTGGCATCGATACTGTTGAATTAGCTCAAATCTTCTTGCCAAGTGAGCCAAGCTTTCGATTGGCTGATCTGTCAGAGAGTCTAGGCTTTATTCATGAAAACCCACACCAAGCTGATAGTGATGCCGAAGTGACTGCCCAACTTCTTCTATTGATTGAAGAACGGATGCGCCGTTTACCGTTAGTCACATTAGAAGCCATTTATGCATTAAGTGGGCAAACTGGAATGGATACAAGTCGATTTATTCAAAGTGTGATGGAAGAGATGAGAGAACAACCTCAGCCGTTAAACGAAGAATTAGAGATAATCGATGGGTTAGCTTTGCAAAAAAAAGAAGTAGATCTTTATACCAGCATTCATTACAACGAGCAAGTTTATCCTAGAAAGAAACAAGCTAAAGAAAAAATATTTGGGAAAACATTGATGTATCGTAAGGAACAAAATCGCTTGATGAATGCAGTATACGACCATTTTACCAAAGATGAGTCCAAAGATTTGATGATTGAAGCCGCTACTGGAATGGGAAAAACAATCGGGTATCTACTCCCACTCAGTTATTTAGCCACTCCTGAAAAGCCGGCGATCATCAGTACTGTCTCACTGGTACTCCAGCAGCAGATCTTGGAGAAAGATATCCCATTGTTAAATCAATTGTTGGATCAACCGATTCAAGCAACAGTGATTAAAAGTTATCGCCATTATATCGATTTGCAAAGGTTCAAAGCGACCCTTGAAGCGCCAAAAGAACAAAAACAATATTTACTTTACCAAATGGCAATCCTTGTTTGGTTGACTCAAACGAAAACCGGTGATTTAGACGAATTGCATTTGACAAACTTGAATCATCTTCTCTTTAGTGAGATTGCCCATCGGGGGACTTCATTTTTAGCTAAAAATCAACCGTTTTATGCACAAGATTTTGTTCGTTTTTTAGAGAGAAAGATCCAGCAAAGCAATTTTTTGATTGTGAATCATGCTTTTTTAGTCCAAGAAACCCAAAGAAAGCGACCATTGTTACCAGAGAGTCCATATTTATTGATCGATGAGGCGCATCATTTGCCTGATATTGCAGAGAAAGTCAATGATCGCCGCTTAAGTATTGCGTATTTTTTCAAACAAATCCAACAGTTTAACGAATCGGATCATTTGTTTGACCGGATCAAAGCGTATTTACCAGAAAACCACGAAGTTCAACGTTGGTTAGAGATTTACCAAGAGGAGTTAAACGCACTTAACGAAGCGCAAATTTTTCTGGCAGAAGGACTGAATCAATTTGCGGCAAAGCAAACAAACGGTCAGTATCCAGAAGAAATGATGATTACTCAAGAAATGCTTTCGCAGTTACCATTTGAGTCGAGCCTTGCAATTGACCATCTCCATGTGTTTTATCGTGAAATCAAACAACTACAAGACCAAATGCGCTTAAGTTTGACAATCATTCAAGAAAGCTGGACGAAACAAATGCGCATTGATTTAGCCACTCTTTATCAATTATTCGATCAAATGGAAAAGCAAGCAACTTTGATGGAACAGTGGCTGGAAGATTGGCATGAAAATTTGATCCATTGGTTTGTTCCCAACAAAACGGCGCAACAAACGATTTTTCATCTTCACGATTTCAAGGCAGCCTCACTGAAAAGAACAGTTTGGTATCCGCGCTACACGCATATTTTATATATTGGCGGCACGCTTAAAGTGGGACCGAATCGCCAGTATCTTGCGAAACGTTTAGGAATTGAAGGTACACCATTGAAAGTGATCGCATCTCCTTATGATTACGAAAAACAAGCCCGTATCTATGTACCCAAAGAAGCACCGTCAATTAGTCAAGTTGATCAGCAACAATACGTGGACTATTTGTCTCAGACGTTGTCTCAATTGATCTTACAAGAAAAGCGGCCAATCTTGGTTTTGTTTACGTCACATGATATTTTACAAAAAGTTTATCAGACGATTCATTTATCCATGTTAGAGCAAGGACGGGAAATCTTAGCCCAAGGGATCGGCGGTAGCCGACAGAAATTGTTGAAACGATTCATGCTGTCTGAAATGAGTGTTTTATTTGGAGCTGATAGTTTTTGGGAAGGTGTGGATTTACCGGGGGATGCTTTACAGATTGTCGTGGTTACCCGCTTACCTTTTGACAATCCGTTACGACCGATGGTGAAGGCAAGGAATACCTACCTTGAATCAGAAGGAATCAACCCATTCTATCAAGAATCGATCCCTAAAGCTGCTTTAAAATTGAGACAAGCCTTAGGAAGATTGATTCGTGGTGAAGAAGATCGAGGCGTTTTATTGATTCTGGATCGTCGATTACTGTCTGCGAAATACAGTAATCGGATCTTGCAGGCCTTACCGAAGAATATTACGATCAAAGAAGAAACATTGGACGATATTTGCAAAGATATCCCAAAATTCTTAAAGAAAAACGAAGAATAAACTTCTTCAGACAATCTATTTTCGCATGAAAAATCTGCTATAATAAAACTTAGCGAATATAAAAGGAGCGACGATCCTTGAAGAAACAATCAAAACAAAAGCAAGAATCTCCGAAAGAAAAAACAATTAATCATGTATTACTAGGGTTGATTATCGCTTTATTAGCGATCATCGTATTTAGTTCGATTTTTTATTTACGTGCGAGCCGCCCAAGGATGCAAGCCAAACAAGAAGCAATTGAGATTGCTAAAAAATACGCAGGACTTGAAGAAGCAGATCACTTTTATTGGTTTACTCGGAATCATACTTACTTTTCTTTGACTGGTAAAAACGATAAAGGGCAAGAAATTGCGGTCATTATTCCTAAATCGGGCGAAAAGGTCAAAGTATTAGCTCAAAAAGATGGGATAACTGAACAAGAAGCAAAAGAAAAAATTGCTCAAGCTCATCCAGAAATCAAAATCGAAAAAGCTTCACTAGGAATGTACGATAATCAAGCTGTCTGGGAAGTTGTTGGAAAAAATTCAAAGGATCAATTCAATTATTATTTGCTTTCTTTCGAGTCAGGGAAAGAAATAAAAACTATCACTGGAATATAATTTGTAAAGGATGAGTAGGATGAAGCTGTCAAAAAGAGTACAACAATTAGAACCTTCTGTGACGCTTGCTGCAGCAGCAAAAGCAAAAGCTTTGAAAGCACAAGGAAAAGATATCTTAAGTCTAACGGTCGGAGAACCTGACTTTGCAACGCCCGAAAATATCCAAGAAGTGGCGGTTCAGGCAATTAGAAACGGCAAAGCAAGTTACTATACGCCGAGCGCAGGGATTCCTGAACTACGCCAAGCAATTGTCGATTATATCAAGGAGTACTATGGGATCACCTATGAACCTTCTCAAACAATTGTAACGGATGGTGCAAAATTTGCGTTATATGCCCTTTTTCAGACGATTTTAGATCCTGAAGATGAAGTGATCATCCCAGTACCTTATTGGGTAAGTTATGGAGAGCAAGTAAAATTAGCAGAAGGTCGACCAGTATTTGTTAAAGGCGAGGAAAACAATGGATTTAAAATAACTGTTTCCCAGCTAGAAGCATCACGAACCCCTAAAACGAAAGCATTGATCATCAATTCTCCTTCGAATCCGACAGGAATGATCTATGATCAAAAAGAGCTGCAAGCAATCGGAGAGTGGGCTGTCAAACATGATATTTTGATAGTTGCAGATGATATTTATGGACGTTTAGTTTATAATGGCAATGAGTTTACTCCAATTGCAACAATCTCTGAAGCTATTCGTAAGCAAACGATCATCATCAATGGGGTCTCAAAAACTTATGCAATGACGGGATGGAGAATCGGCTATGCTTTGGGGAACCAAGAAATCATCGATGGGATGATTGCAATTGCTTCTCAATCAACAAGTAATTCAACAGCAGTCAGCCAATATGCTGCGATTGAAGCGTTGACTGGTGAGCAAGATCCAGTGGAAGAAATGCGCCTGGCATTTGAAGAACGCCTAAATATCTTATATCCACTTGTTTCAAACTTACCTGGAGTGACACTTAATAAACCACAAGGTGCTTTTTATTTGTTTCCGAATGTAAAAGAAACGTTGGCTATGTGCGGTTATGAGAATGTCACGAAGTGGGTAGAAGATCTATTAGAGGAAACGGGTGTTGCTTTAGTAACTGGTGAAGGGTTTGGTGCGCCAGAAAATGTGCGATTAAGTTATGCAACGGATCTTGGAACTTTGGAAGAAGCAGTCCGACGTATTGCGCAATTTATTGAGAGTAAAAGTCAAATATAATCCTAATAATTAAGGTAGAGCGAAGGAGAGTCATAAGTGGAAACAATTCAAATCATTGATTCGAAAAATCATGTAGGAGAAACAGTAAAGATTGGCGCTTGGGTAGCAAATAAACGTTCAAGCGGAAAAATTGCTTTTCTACAACTAAGAGATGGAACAGCTTATTTTCAAGGAGTAGTTGTGAAAAGTGAAGTTCCAGAAGAAGTATTTCAATTAGCGAAAAATCTTCACCAAGAAACATCAATCATCTTGACCGGAGAAATCCGTGAAGATAGCCGTTCAAAATTTGGCTACGAAATCGGGATTAAGACAATCGAAGTTGTCAGTGAAAGTCATGATTATCCCATCACACCTAAAGAACATGGAACTGATTTTTTGATGGATCACCGTCATTTATGGTTACGTTCTTCCAGACAACATGCAATCATGCAAATCAGAAATGAAATTATTCGTGCAACATATGAGTTCTTTAATAACCATAACTTTGTCAAAATCGATCCTCCAATTTTAACTGGTTCTGCACCAGAAGGAACGACTGACTTATTTGAAACGAACTATTTTGACCAAAAAGCGTACTTATCACAAAGTGGTCAATTATATATGGAAGCTGCAGCGATGGCTTTTGGTAAAGTATTCTCCTTTGGTCCAACATTCCGTGCAGAAAAATCAAAAACACGTCGTCATTTGATCGAATTTTGGATGATTGAACCTGAGATGGCATTTACACATCAAGAAGAAAGTCTAGAGGTCCAAGAACAATATGTTGCTTTCTTAGTACAAAATGTATTGGATCACTGTGATTACGCATTAGATGTCTTGGAACGAGACAAAGAAGTATTGAAAACTTATACGAAGTTACCATTCCCACGTATCTCTTATGATGATGCGATTGAATTATTGAAGAAAAATGGGTTTGATGATATTGAGTGGGGCGATGATTTTGGTTCTCCGCATGAGACATTCATTGCCAATTCATTTGAACAACCCGTATTTATCTTGAATTATCCAAAAGCAATCAAACCTTTCTATATGAAACCACATCCAACTCGTGAAGATGTAGTGATCTGTGCCGATATGATCGCACCAGAAGGATACGGTGAGATCATTGGTGGTAGTGAACGGGCAACGGATTATGAATTCTTATTAGAACAGATCAAAAATCATGGTTTAGACGAAAATGAATATTCTTGGTATCTTGATTTGCGTAAATATGGTTCAGTGCCACATTCTGGATTTGGATTGGGCTTAGAGCGAACAGTTACTTGGATCGCAGGTATCGACCATGTGCGTGAAGCAATTCCATTCCCACGTTTGTTGAACCGTATCTATCCATAAAAATGAAATAGCTGGTTCAACCACAAAAAACTGCAGAAAGTGGCCTCTTAGGAGGTTAACTTTCTGCAGTTTTTTTATAACTTAGTCAGTTGGTAATGGCTTTTTTAAAGCTTCGATTAATGGTTGGATCGTTGATTGCTGAAGAAGCAATTCTAAGGTACGAATCTCTTTTAGCGAAGGATAATTGTCTAAAAGTAGCCAGTTTTTCTGAGGAGCTATTGGAATATTAGAAATCCAGTAATCGATGGAATCTGCATTTTGATCGTTCATTACAGAATCTTGGACATCAATGATTTCAAAAACTGCGTACTCATTCAATTTCGTTTTAAGAAGCGTAATCAGTAATTCACTATGTACTTGGTCGTAGGTAAAAGCAAGACCAATTTTTTTCTTCTGTTGATTTTTTCTAATAAGTTCCTTTAAGTGTTTATCATAGATAATTGTAAGATAGAGCCATTCATAAAATAAAGGATCATCATTTATTTCATTTCTGAAAGTGATCAATTTTTGTAACAGTCGGTTAGCAGTATGGGCAGAAAAGCGCCCATTTTGCTTAAAAAATTCAATCACAAATCTTTTTTTTTGATCATTTAACAAATATTTGATTTTTCCAGACAAAGTTAGTGATTGATCGATCGAATAATGGAGCTCAATTTCTTTATTTTCTCCAAATAGCTGGTAGAGTTCAGTTGTCAACTGAATCAAGGATTGCTTTTTCCCTTGCATTTCTAGTGAAAGCTTTGGTTCTTTCATCATTGACTGAAATGTTAAGAGATTTGATTGGACATCACCCGTATATGAAAGCTTGAATACTTCTTTGAAGTGTGCATAATCAATGACGATTCGTGAATCATCAAATGGTAAAGTTGCTGAGGATATTGCATTTTTATCCGCTGATTTATAATAAGTCGTTGATTTTTGGATATGGACACTAAGCTTAATAATCACCCAGATCCAGCTACTTAATCGTTGTTGTTCTCGAGAAGTAGAGAAGTTGGGCAATTCGGTAAATCCTTGCAACAGTTGATCAAGAATTAATTGTTCTTTCGGAAGAATATATTGAGTATTAGCGTGATATTTTTCTGAAAAAAAGACATAAAAAAACTGATGTAGTTTAGATGAATCTCCTGTAAAGTAGAAAGGAGAGTCAGTCAGACAAATATCATGGCAGTTCAAAAAATCAGCTACTTGTTTTTTGATACGGCGAAATTGAGATTTACTGATTTTTAGTTTTTTTAAAATTTCCGAAGTTGTTATAAACGGACAAGAAAAAACCAGAGAAATAAATTGAATCTGTACAGAATCTTGATAAATATAACTGTATACTTCACTATAGCTGATTGGTTTATTTTTTCTCAGCAATAAATGATCTTTTTTCTTTTCCACTTGAAAAAAGCCACGATTTTCCAGCTCATTCAATTGTTTAAGAATCGTTTGCTTGGTTGCTTGGGTTGTTTCTTCTAGTTGTTGAACGGTCACTTGTCCATTTGCTAAATATGTTTCTAAAATAATTAATTGGATATAATGTTTTTTGGATAATATCGCTTTCATCTTGGTTGGAACCTCCTTACTCGTTATAAGGATTGTACTAATGAAATAGCTGCTATCGGCAATGATAATTTCTTTTTTTGGAAAAAAAAATTATGGACAATTCCAAAAAATTAGTAAACATTAGCAGGATTGCTAAATAGAGAGATGAAAAATGGGGATTTGGCGATTTATTTCTTTTTTTGTGTAAAAAAGGATCTTTAAAATAAAATGTTCATGAAAATTCAAGGCAAATAAAAGAGTATCTCCAGAGATAATATAGAATGAGTCTCGTTACCTAATCGTAACAGCAGAAATCAATTAGTGGGGGAAAATAGAATGAAAAATAACATGAACAAGCTGTTTGTCGCAAGCATTGCCTGTCTGTCTTTAGGAACTTCTATAGGCGTACATGCAACAACCATAGGTAAGGAAGCTATTACTATCAGTGATAACTTGAAAGAAGTGGTTGAGGACTCGATTATCAGTAACGGGGATTTTAGCGCTGGTTTGGATCATTGGATCGTGTCAAACCCAGAATCGAACAATCCAACACTGGTAACTGAAAATGGGGTTTCTTATGTGAAAGCAATGTTGGGCGAAAATATCCATCAATATGTGAAATTACAACCCAACACGACCTACACATTTTCTTATGACGCTGCGGGAAGTAAAAATTTTCCGGGTAAAGTCGAGTTTGGTACATTGAATCACGGAGAAGAATTTGTTTCTTTACAAGAATCGGCACATAATAATGAACAATGGGAAAGACATTCGTTTACTTTTACGACACCAGAAAAAGACAATACATATATTATCCGTTTTTCTTCTACGGGAAATGGTTGGGCAACTTTTAAAAATATCGATATCCAATCAGAAGATGACATATCCCAAAATACTTTGTTATCTGTTGGAGTAGAAAGTCACCAACCATATATCTACTTAAACTTAACGCCAGAACAATTTAATAGCAAACAACGCCTGATGGTTTATTTGGATGGTAACTATTATTTTGAAACGTATAATGGTAAAGCATACTATTCTTATAAAGATATAACAGACGAACTAGTAAAGATACGTCGTGGGTTTGAAGGCAACAAAGGTGAAAAAATTGAAGTTTATTTAGCACCTGGATCACCTGGTCAAAGCTCTGCAGGTAAAGTATTGTTAGAAACCTATGTAGTCGAGAAAAAATTGGAATCAGCAGCGACTGAATATGATCAGATCGTGAAAGATATTCAAGTAGTTGGAAATAAAGTAGTGATGGATATTGATCGAGAAATATTTGAGCAAGACAATCGAATCGTACTTTATAAAAATGATGCATATATCGCGGAAACTTATAAAGGAAAAGTTTACTATTCATCAGTCAAAAAAATGAATGAGACTGTTCGGGTGACTTACAGTAAAGGCGTGGTTGCTGGCGATATCATTTCAGTTAAATTAGTAGGTAATCGACCAGGAACAAGTACTACGAATAGTTTCCAACAACTACTAGCGACTATAGAAGTGGAATAATCCCAGTAAAATAGATATCGCTTAGGATGAAGAGATACGACAACAATAAAAAAACTCCCTCACTCGTTTGGCTAGTGGGGGAGTTTTAATCAAATAGGAGAAATGCTTATTTTTTTTATTGCTGATAAGATAGCTATTAGGTATGGATTAGTTCGGGTAAGGACAAGTGTAGATTCCGTTGTTCAGTTCTTTTTTATTTGTGACACTCCTGTACTCTTACAATGGATGATATGGTTTTCACTTTATGAGTCGCTTTTTTTATTGTAAACGTAATGCTTTTTTGATTGATAAAAAATAGAAGAAGTATTAGTTTGACAAATGAGTGACCACTCATATATAATTATACATGAATAAACGTTCATGTTTAAAGTGAGGAGGTCAGAGCATGAAAAGCTATCGATTAGAAGGATTGGATTGCGCAAACTGTGCAATGAAAATCGAAAAAAGAATCAACGAAATCAATGGGGTAAAGCAAGCAAATGTTAACTTTGCTGTAGGTAAATTAACGATTGACGCAGATCAGGATAAGATAGGTGAAATCGAAACTGAAACTAGAAAAGTGATCAAGGAATTAGAACCAGAAGTTGAGGTAAAAGAGATGGAAGAAGTGACTTCGATATTAAATGAAGAAAAAAAGGATCTGATTCGTATTGTCCTATCAGCTGTTGGCTTATTAGGCTTGTTTATTTGGGCTCCAGCTGAACCGATTCGTTTTATTGGATTTTTACTTGTCTATTTATTTATTGGTTTTGATGTTATTAAACAAGCTGCATTAAACATTACGAGAGGTCAATTGTTTGATGAAAATTTTTTGATGGCAATCGCAACGATCGGTGCGATGTTGATTGGTGAATATCCAGAGGCAGTAGCGGTCATGTTGTTTTATCAAGTAGGTGAATATTTCCAAGGCTTTGCAGTCAACCAATCAAGAAAATCGATACGTGCATTGATGGAGATTCGACCAGAAGTGGCTCATGTTGAAACAGAAGCTGGATTGGTGACAACCCAGCCAGAAAGAGTAATGATTGGGGAGCATGTTTTTGTCAAACCAGGAGAACGAGTACCATTAGATGGGAAAGTCATCAGTGGGCAGTCATTAGTTGACACTTCTGCATTAACGGGAGAATCGGTTCCAAAAGAAGTTTTTGAAGGAGAGTCAGTATTAAGTGGTTTTATCAATATCAATCAACCATTAGTTGTTGAAGTAGAAAAAAATTATCAAAACTCAACCATTAGTAAATTGCTCGAATTAGTAGAAAATGCAAGTAGTAAAAAGGCACCAGCAGAAAATTTCATCACTAAATTTGCTCGTTACTACACGCCAGTGGTAGTAGTATTAGCTGTTTTATTAGCCATTTTACCACCACTTGTGTTACCAAATACAGGATTTGATGAATGGATTTACCGAGCTTTGACGTTCTTAGTGATTTCGTGTCCTTGTGCTTTAGTAATTTCGGTACCTTTAAGCTTTTTTGGAGGGATTGGTGGAGCTAGTAAAATGGGTGTATTAGTGAAGGGTAGTAATTACCTTGAATTATTAGCTCATACAGACACCATGGTTTTTGACAAAACAGGAACTCTGACAAAAGGTGATTTTTCTGTTCAATCAATTGAAACTACTATGGTTGAACCTTTATTCATGCAATATGTTGCAAGTGTAGAACAATATTCGACACATCCGATTGCACAAGCGATTTTAGCTGATTATGAAGGAGCATTATTACCCACGGATCAAATGGAAGAAGTTTTAGGCGAAGGAATCAAGGCAGTTGTGGATGGGAAAGTAGTCTTAGTAGGAAATCATAAACTTTTCACTCGATACAATATAGCCTTTCCAGTCAATCAAGCAGTTGGTACCTTAGTATATGTGGCAATTGATCAACAGTATGTTGGAAGCATAGTGATTGCAGATTCCATCAAAGAAGATGCAAAAGCAGCTTTACAAAAACTAAAAAAACTTGGAGTTAAACAAACTGTGATGCTTACCGGGGACGCACAAGCAATTGCGACACATATTGGAAATGAATTAGGAATCGACACGGTCTATAGCGAGCTCTTACCGCAAGACAAAGTGGCTAAATTAGAGCAAATCCTCACGAACGCATCGCAAAAGACTGCGTTTGTTGGTGACGGAATCAATGATGCACCTGTGTTAGCTAGAGCTGATGTCGGAATAGCGATGGGAGGTCTTGGAAGTGATGCAGCAATCGAAGCGGCTGATGTAGTGATCATGAATGATGAACCTGGAAAAATCGCAGATGCTATTCGCTTATCAAGAAAAACGTTGAAAATCGTTAAACAAAATATTATCTTTGCGATCGGGATCAAAAGTGTTGTCTTAATTTTAGGCGCATTCGGGATTGCCACAATGGGAGATGCCGTATTTGCTGATGTAGGTGTCACTGTACTAGCAGTCTTAAACGCAATGAGATGTTTAAAACTCTAAAGATCGACTGTTGATCTAAACACAAGCATCGTTAAAGTGAACTTTTCTTGCCTACGGAGTAGGATTATCAGAAAATAAGTGAAAATCTTTAACCAAACTATTTATATGCGTGTTTAAAATGAAGTTCTATAGGTGTATTTTGTTTGTTATTGATCAATAGAAAAGAAATTTTCCTTTATTCGTCAGCTTGATGACTGTTCGGATGAAAGGGGAATTTCTTTTTTTATGTAAAAGCGACGATTTTTGAATTGTACTACCTATTGTTGTTTTTTGATTAGAAAGTAAGCATATTAAAATAACTGTTTGATCTAATTTTTTGAAAATTCTTTTACATCCTTCAGTTTGAAAGGGATTAACTAATTTATACAAGGTGTTATCTTGTGTTAAATGATAAAAAGATGGAAAAACAGTGTGGGAAAATTAAAAATATACACACATAAAATAACGAACTATTGTAAATAGATAAGAATTTGTTTATGATTATGAATAGATAAATATTTTATTTAAAAAAATTTAAAAGGAGAAAACAGATGAACGATAAACAACTACGTTGGTTTACCGTAGCACTCATTGCTTTCAACATGGTTTGGGGCATGGGGAATGTAGTAAACAACTATGCGCAACAAGGAATTTCAGTTGTTACTTCTTGGCTATTGATTCTTGCTATTTATTTTATCCCTTATGCCTTGATCGTAGGGCAACTTGGTTCCGCATTTAAAGACAGTAAAGGTGGCGTCAGCTCTTGGGTCGAAAATACGACATCAAATAAACGGTTGGCATACTATGCTGCATGGACTTATTGGGTCGTCCACATTCCTTATCTTGCACAAAAACCTCAGGCAATTTTGATTGCTGCTGGATGGGCAGTTCAAGGAAATGGAAATATTGTTAACACAATGACTGTTCAAATGGTAGCAGTGATTTCCTTAGTAATTTTCTTAGCCTTCTTGTATCTTTCTACAAAAGGATTATCCACATTGAAGGTCATTGGTGGATTAGCAGGAACTGCGATGTTTGTCATGTCACTTTTATTTATTTTGATGGCAGTAACAGCTCCATTTATTACTACTGATATGGAATTTGCTACTACAGGAATGAATCAGGTCAAAACATACATCCCGACATTTGACTTTAGCTATTTTACGACCGTTTCGATGCTTGTATTTGCAGTAGGTGGGGCAGAAAAAATCTCTCCTTATGTTAATTCCACAAGAAATCCAGCCAAAGAATTTCCAAAAGGAATGATTTTCTTGGCTGCGATGGTTGGTGTTTGTGCGGTTTTAGGTTCTGTAGCAATGGGAATGTTATTTGCGAGTGACAATATTCCGAAAGACTTAATGGCAAATGGTGCGTACAGTGCTTTCCAAATCCTAGGCAACTATTATGGCATTGGTAATTCGTTGATGATCATCTATGCTTTGACAAATATGGTTGGTCAAATTTCCGCATTAGCCTTCTCAATCGATGCACCACTGAAAATTTTATTAGCAGATGCAGATCCAGAATTTGTTCCTTCATGGTTACGTAAACGAAGCAATAAAGGAACACTCGTCAATGGCTATTTATTGACTGGGATTTTAGTTAGCATCATCATTTTACTACCCATTTTTGGAATCAAAGACATGAACGAATTAGTGAAATGGTTGACTAATCTAAATTCAGTAGTAATGCCTATGCGTTATTTATGGGTATTCTTAGCGTATATGATGTTGAATAAAGCTTACAAGAAATTTACTTCTGAGTATAAATTCGTGAAGAATCCAAAGGTTGGTTTTATTTTCGGTGCTTGGTGTTTTGCCTTTACCGCTTTTGCTTGTATTCTGGGAATGGTTCCCAAAGTCGAGTATGCGGCTGATCCTAAAGCTTGGTGGTTCCAGTTGATCTCAAATGTCGTTACACCAATTATTTTGATCATGTTGGGAATGATCTTACCAGCGATTGCCCGTCGTGATAAAAATAAAAATGTAAAAGAAACATTGATTGAAACATAATGAGTTGAGAGAGAAACGATCGTTTCTCTCTTTTTTTGTGCCTCATGTTATCATAAATAAAAAAAGAAAAAGTTTTGAGTGGAGTAGGAATAAGATGAAGATAGTAATTTTAGGACAAAGTGGCTCTGGAAAATCGACACTGGCAAGAACTATTCAAGAAACGGCAAAGATTCCTCTTTTACCCTTAGATTTTTTATGGCATGGTACAGATTATAGTGAAAAGGCACAAGTTTGGTTTCAACTAGAGCAAGAAAACTTTATGGCTAAACATGAGAACTGGATCATCGAAGGAAACTATCTTGCTACTGCTAGGAAGAGACTGCAAGAAGCAGATCAAATCATCTTATTACGAGTGCCAACGTATCTTGCAATGGCTCGTGTCATCAAACGAACTTTAAAAAGAAAGCGAGATCGTGCGACCAGACCTGACATGCCTAATGACTTTACTGAAAAGTTGGATAAAGAATACTTGGATTTTTTGTGTTTTGTTTGGCGTTTTAAGCGAAAGAATGAACCTCGAATCTTCCAACTGATCGATACATTGCAAGTAAAAAATAAGTTACTCATTTTAGATAATAAACGTGATCGACAAAAGTATATTGACCAGTTGAAAAAAAATAAGCCCATTGTTTGACAATTTTCGATTACAGTTGTAATCTATTATCGAAGTTAAGTTTACAAATGTAATCGATGGAGGTGAAAAACTAATGGAAGAAAAGAGAGTATTAATTAAAATCAGTGATTCTGAATGGGAAGTCATGCGAGTTATCTGGACTTTAGGTCAAGCAAATGCCCAACAAATCACTCAGATATTAGCTGATTCGATGGATTGGAAAGTAGCAACTGTTAAAACCCTTCTAGGGCGTTTGGTGAAAAAAGAAGCGCTTTGGACTGAACAAGAGGGAAAGAAATTTATTTATCATCCAGCTGTTTCCGAGATGGAAACCGTTCGAAGTGCTACTGAAAATCTCTTTTCACATATTTGTGCAAAAAGAGTCGGTGCGACGATTGCTGATTTGGTTGAAGAAGCGACATTGACCCAAGAAGATATTCAGCAGATCATGAAACAACTCAATAAAAAAGAGCCAGTCGAAACGATTGAATGTAATTGTATACCTGGCCAATGTGAATGTAAGAAACAGTAATAAGGAGGAAACAAGAATGAAACAAGAATTTTCAGTTAAAGGGATGAGTTGCAACCATTGTGTGGCTCGGATTGAAGAAGCGGTCGGAAGAATCAGTGGTGTCAAAAAAGTAAAAGTTCAGCTGAAAAAAGAAAAAGCCGTTGTGAAATTTGATGAAGCAAATGTTCAAGCGACAGAGATTTGTCAAGCAATCAATGAATTAGGCTATCAAGCAGAGGTGATTTGATGGCAACGAATACCAAAATGGACACATTTGTCATTACTGGAATGACATGTGCGAATTGTTCTGCTCGAATCGAAAAAGAACTAAATGAACAACCTGGTGTCATGTCTGCTACTGTCAATTTAGCCACTGAAAAGGCAAGTGTGAAATATACCGACACTACTACAGAAAGATTGATCAAAAGTGTCGAAAATATCGGCTATGGGGCAATTTTATATGACGAAGCGCATAAACAAAAAATTGCTGAGGAGAAACAAACCTATTTAAGAAAAATGAAGTTTGATCTTATCTTTAGTGCGATCTTGACTTTACCCTTGATGTTAGCAATGATTGCCATGATGCTTGGAAGTCATGGACCAATTGTGTCGTTCTTCCATCTGCCTCTTGTGCAGTTGCTCTTTGCTTTGCCTGTGCAATTTTATGTAGGTTGGCGCTTTTATAAAGGAGCCTATCATGCATTAAAAACTAAGGCGCCGAATATGGATGTCTTAGTTGCGATTGGAACATCTGCAGCCTTCGCATTAAGCATTTATAATGGTTTTTTCCCTAGCCATTCCCATGATCTTTATTTTGAAAGTAGCAGTATGATCATTACCTTGATTTTACTTGGAAAGTATTTAGAACATACAGCAAAAAGTAAAACAGGCGATGCCATCAAACAGTTGATGTCCCTTCAGACAAAAACAGCACAAGTTTTAAGAGATGGCAAAGAAGAGACGATTGCAATTGATGAGGTCATGATCGATGACATCTTAGTGATTCGTCCTGGTGAACAAGTACCTACAGATGGACGGATCATTGCTGGTGCTAGTGCATTGGATGAAAGCATGTTGACAGGAGAAAGTGTACCTGTTGAGAAAAAAGAAAAAGATATGGTTTTTGGTGGAACGATCAATACCAATGGATTGATCCAAATACAAGTTTCTCAGATAGGAAAAGATACGGTGTTGGCACAAATCATCCAAATGGTGGAAGATGCTCAAGGAAGTAAAGCACCGATCCAACAAATTGCTGACAAGATTTCAGGAATTTTCGTACCGATCGTTTTGTTTTTAGCATTGGTGACACTATTAGTTACAGGATGGCTCACAAAGGATTGGCAGTTAGCATTACTTCATAGTGTGTCCGTTTTGGTCATTGCTTGCCCCTGTGCGCTTGGTTTAGCAACACCAACTGCCATCATGGTAGGAACAGGAGTCGGTGCTCATAATGGGATATTGATCAAAGGTGGCGAAGCGTTAGAAGGAGCCGCTCATCTAAATAGTATTATTTTGGATAAAACTGGAACGATTACACAAGGCCGACCAGAAGTAACAGATGTCATCGGTCCCAAAGAGATCATTTCCCTTTTCTATTCCCTTGAACATGCTTCTGAACATCCTTTAGGAAAAGCTATTGTTGCTTATGGTGCAAAAGTCGGTGCAAAAACTCAGCCAATCACTGATTTTGTTGCTCATCCTGGTGCAGGAATCAGTGGAACGATCAACGGTGTTCATTATTTTGCTGGGACTAGAAAGAGACTAGCTGAAATGAACCTTTCATTTGATGAATTTCAAGAACAGGCGTTAGAATTAGAACAGGCAGGGAAAACAGTGATGTTTTTAGCCAACGAAGAACAGGTTCTTGGAATGATTGCCGTTGCTGATCAAATCAAAGAAGATGCAAAACAAGCAATCGAGCAACTACAACAAAAAGGTGTAGATGTGTTTATGGTTACGGGAGATAATCAACGAGCCGCTCAAGCAATCGGCAAACAAGTAGGAATCGATTCTGACCATATCTTTGCAGAAGTTTTACCTGAAGAAAAAGCCAACTATGTAGAAAAACTACAGAAAGCTGGAAAGAAAGTTGGCATGGTCGGTGATGGAATCAATGATGCCCCAGCGCTAGCTTTAGCAGATGTTGGAATTGCAATGGGAAGTGGAACCGATATTGCGATGGAAACAGCCGATGTGACATTAATGAATAGTCATTTAGCTTCTATCAATCAAATGATTTCTTTATCAGCTGCCACATTAAAAAAAATCAAACAAAATTTGTTTTGGGCATTCATTTATAATACGATCGGGATTCCTTTTGCTGCCTTTGGTTTTTTAAACCCAATCATTGCTGGTGGCGCAATGGCCTTTAGTTCAATCAGTGTATTATTGAATTCTTTAAGCTTAAATCGAAAAACGATCAAATAAATCGTTTCAGAGGAAAGGAAGGAAAAAGATGAATAATGGAATAGATCCTGAGAATGAAACAAATAAAAAGGGCGCTATTGGAAAGAATCCTGAGGAAAAAATAACTGTAGAACAAACGAATACCAAGAATAATTTACAGGAACATGGAAAAATGGAAAATATGGATCAACACCATACGCATGGACACATGGAACGGCACCAACAGATGGACCATGGACACATGAGCGGAATGGATCATAGCCATATGGATCATGAAGATATGAGTGGAATGAATCATAGCCACATGGGTCATGAAAATATGGGTGGAATGGATCATTCTATGCACATGGGGAACTTTAAGCAAAAATTTTGGCTTTCTCTGATTTTAGCGATTCCGATTATTCTTTTTTCACCGATGATGGGGATGTCCTTTCCTTTTCAAGTAACGTTTCCTAGTTCTAATTGGGTGGTGTTGGTTCTGGCAACGATTTTATTTATTTATGGCGGACAACCATTCTTAAGCGGAGCCAAAATGGAATTGAAACAAAAAAGTCCAGCAATGATGACACTGATTGCTATGGGGATTACCGTCGCATATGTTTATAGTGTGTATTCTTTTATAGCCAACCTCATCAACCCCCATACACATGTCATGGATTTTTTCTGGGAATTAGCAACGTTAATCGTAATCATGTTATTGGGACATTGGATCGAAATGAATGCAGTCTCTAATGCCAGCGATGCTTTACAAAAATTAGCAGAATTATTACCTGAATCGGTAAAACGATTGAAAAAAGACGGGACTGAAGAAACCGTCTCTTTAAAAGAAGTCCATGAAGGTGATCGTCTAATTGTTCGTGCTGGAGACAAGATGCCAACGGATGGGACGATCGACAAAGGACATACCATTGTTGATGAATCTGCTGTTACGGGTGAATCCAAAGGGGTTAAAAAGCAAGTGGGCGATTCGGTCATTGGTGGATCAATTAATGGCGACGGAACAATTGAAATTACTGTAACAGGTACTGGCGAAAATGGTTACCTTGCAAAAGTAATGGAGATGGTACGAAAAGCCCAAGGAGAAAAATCTAAATTAGAGTTTCTATCAGATAAAGTAGCAAAATGGTTATTTTATGTGGCTTTAGTAGTTGGGATCATCGCCTTTATTGCTTGGCTCTTCCTAGCAAATCTACCAGATGCACTAGAACGAATGGTCACCGTGTTCATCATTGCTTGTCCGCATGCACTGGGACTTGCGATTCCATTAGTCGTTGCTCGTTCGACTTCGATCGCAGCTAAAAATGGGTTGCTTTTGAAAAATCGGAATGCGATGGAACAAGCCAATGATCTAGATGTGATCATGTTAGATAAAACAGGCACGTTGACCCAAGGAAAATTTACTGTAACTGGTATTGAGATTTTAGATGAAGCTTATCAAGAAGAAGAAATCTTGAAATATATTGGTGCTTTAGAAGCACATGCAAATCATCCTTTAGCGATTGGGATAATGAATTATTTAAAAGAAAAAAAGATTACTCCTTATCAAGCACAGGAACAAAAAAATTTAGCAGGTGTTGGTTTAGAAGCAACTGTGGAAGACAAAGATGTTAAAATTATTAATGAAAAAGAAGCAAAACGTTTAGGACTAAAAATCGACCCTGAACGATTAAAAAACTATGAAGCTCAAGGAAACACTGTCAGCTTTTTAGTAGTTTCAGATAAATTAGTGGCTGTGATTGCTCTAGGAGATGTCATTAAACCAGAAGCAAAAGAGTTTATCCAAGCGATCAAAGAAAAAAATATTATCCCAGTCATGTTGACTGGGGATAACCCCAAAGCAGCCCAAGCAGTAGCGGAATATCTTGGAATCAATGAATATTACGGCGGTCTACTGCCAGATGACAAAGAGGCGATCGTTCAAAGATATCTTGATCAAGGAAAAAAAGTGATCATGGTTGGTGACGGCATCAATGATGCGCCAAGCTTAGCACGGGCGACGATAGGTATGGCAATCGGAGCAGGAACTGATATTGCGATTGATTCTGCAGATGTTGTCTTAACGAACAGTGACCCCAAAGATATCTTGCATTTCTTAGAATTAGCAAAAGAAACGAGAAGAAAAATGATCCAAAATCTTTGGTGGGGCGCTGGTTATAATATTATTGCTATTCCTTTAGCAGCAGGAATCTTAGCACCGATCGGACTTATTTTAAGCCCAGCAGTGGGAGCAGTCTTGATGTCACTAAGTACAGTGGTCGTTGCGCTCAACGCCCTAACTTTAAAATAAGTTGTTAACGTTACTTGATTAACGAGTGAGTGTAAGAATAGAAAAAAGACAATCTTTAAGGACAAACACAAGCAAATTTATTCAAATGAAAACTGGTAAGCAGCTATTTTTCAGCGAATCAAATTTAGCAAAGGTCGTTAAAGATTGTCTTTTTTATTTATGTAGACAAAATGAAAAGAAAAAATGGCAGGAGAGAGGTTGAGAGAGGTATTCAAGAAATAATCAGTAACCATAGTTGTTCCCATTGTACGAAATTTTGCACAGTTCAATGTGTGACGGTAAGAAAAAAATAGCAGTAGTTAACTTTTTCGATCTGTTAAATTAGAATTTAATGAATTTCGTTTGAATTAAAGAAGAAAAAATGTTTTTTTTCGTAATTTATATATAGGGAGATGTATTAATCTATAGTTGATCGTACTCCTGAAACACACAGTAAAAAATAAGTGAGGGAACGCCAATGAAGTGGCAAAGATTATTGTCAAAAAATGTACAAAATCTATTTATATTGATCCATCAAATGAAAGATTTATCGTGGAAAAAAACGGATCTAGCAGAAAAACTATTAGTTGATGTAAAAACGATCGATCGATATTTAAAAAGATTAGAAGAAGGAGATTTTCCGATCCAACTGATTCAACATAAAAAAAGCGTAAAGCTGATTTATAATAAAGGCTACAGTGAGCCCTATTTGTTATTTGATTTTCTGATCCACTCTTCGTCCTTTTGCTTATTGAAGGATTTGATTTTGAACACGGAGTATCAACAAGAGTATGATCGCTCCTCACAAGAGCGTCTAAGAAAATGGCTGGGTGAATATCATTTGTCTTTTTCTTATCGAAAACAACAACTTTATGGTTCTGAAAGAAAGATACGCTATCTTTTTTTCTGTTTTCTTAAAGATTTTCCCCTCTTTTTTATTGGGGATACAGAACAGTCTTTTTCCGAATTATTTATCCATTTGTTGGAGACACGTGACCAAAATGCCGAAATCAAAATATTAGACGAACATCGCACGCTTTTTTTTGAACTTTTTCCAGAGTTGTTATTCCGACACGAACAACGTTTATCTGTCCGCGAAAAAAATTACCGCTGTATCGTTCGTTTAAGTTGCAACATCATTATCGAAAAATACTGGAAAAAAATTGAAGAAACGAAAATCTACCGAAAATTAATGACCTTAACAGAGAAATTGGATTCGTTGTTTTGGTTGGCTAGTGAATTTGAAAGTACGAATAAAACAACGATTACGCGAGTTATCTATCAAGAGTGGCTCCGTTACTCAATTGGACTACACGAAAGAGTAGTCAAAGAGGAATTTCATGAGTATCAGGAAAGCTTGCGTTTGGTGCCGAATGTTAATGAAAAACTTTATCAATACCGGATGGCTTTACAACAAGCACTTACATATCCATCGTATGAATGGGGCCTACTTTTACTTAAAGTTTTGCAAGAAAGAGGATACCTGGAAATCTATCCACCAGAAGTAAAAATCGTCTTTTTTTTTCGTTACGATCATGAGGAAGCGCGCCGCCTAGCTTCTGTTCTGGATAAGACCTTGCGACATCGAAAACGGACCTCCATACATGTTTGTACTCGATCAATCCCTCCAAGTTATGCACAATTGATTATTACGGACCATTTTTTTCCATTAAATAATAGTAAACATCAAAAGACTTATTTCTACCAACCTTCTTTTGGGGTAGATCGTCTACTATCAGATATTGATTATTGGATTGATACGAAAAATTGATTTTTATCATATGAAAAGGGTGTGTTATAATAAAGAAGATGAGTAAAGGAGGATGTCTTTTGGATTTAAAGAAATTAGAAGTTCCTACATCTTCAATCACTGAAGTAAAACGATCACCGATGGATGTATTTGATCAGGCAAGAAAAGCTGAAACCGGTGTATATATATTTAATCGTGAAAAAGTTGCAGGAGTGATGTTGACACAAGAGCAATATGAAACACTGTTACAAGAATTAGCAGATTTACGTCAGAAGGCAAATGAAGAAGTACAGGCACCTATAGAAAGTAATGAACTACTTGGAAACTACACTGACCAAACAGCTGCTGTCGTTTCGACTTCTGATGGTCTAGATGAGTTGGTACAAACACTGAAACGTTATTTGATTACTGGTATAACGATTTCTGCTAAAAATTTAGATGAACGAATGGTTACACTAGGTTTCATTACGAAAAAGACGGGCTTTGGAGGAGTGGTCGATATGTTAAACGAATTGACCGCAACTGGAAAGATCAATTATCAGTTACGTAGAAAACCAAACAGTCGTACAGTAATTGCTGAGATTATTGGTGAACAAGACAGTCAATCACAATTATTTGATAAAATTATTATAAAAAAAATTTATCTGCATGAACTTTAATGAATAGCGTAAATTTTTATTTTTTGCTTCTTTCGGTGCTATGATTTTTCAGACTTTTTTACAAGGATCAATGAGAAATCATAGCTGATTTTCTATAAAAATTGGGTGGTTACCGATCCTTTGCTAGTCATATTTTTTCGATTCACTGATTTAACGAGTGAAAATTCTTGCCCAAAAAGCCCCAAGAATTTGAGGGATCAAATACAAAACCGAAAGCAGTAAAATCAGTTGGGTTGGTTTGAATGGCTGGTAAAAGAAATGCCAATCAGAGTAATAGTGACAAATCAAATAAGAAATGAATGTTGAACTAATATTAATAAAGAAGAGAAAGAGTAACTGTTGCTTTTTCTGGAAGCTAAAGCCAGCGTAAAAAGACAGAAAAATCAAAAAAATCAAGCCAAAAACAGAATGATACCGATAATCTAGTAGTAAAGAGAAGTACACATACGGAATGAAAAGTAAGAGCAAAATTAATTTTTTTCCATGATTTTTCATGGTGTGTTCCCCCAATCAGGTGAATCCGATTTCTTCTACTTTCATTCTAAAATCAACCAGCTAATAATCAAACACTTTTTTGAAATTTGTAGATTAAATGAATAAACTCTCATAGCCTTATCTCTAAAAAAAAAGATTTTCCCCCTAATTTTTTTAGAGAAAACGCTTATAGTAGGTGAAAGAAAAAATCGCGTAGGAGTAAAGTGATGAAAAAGAAAATAAAACTTGAACAATTGTATTTATTTTTTTGGTTTTTTCCAATTCTGCTGTTGCCGTTTACTTGGGTGAATGCCGTTGTTCAGGGAGCAGAAATTTTGGGGCTAATTCATGGTACTGGGATTGTAGTATCGAAAAATTTTCCGATTTTAACACTATTCTATTTTTTAGTGAGTATGAGCTTGATTTTGACAAATAAATTTATGAATAGTTATAATTGGCATTTGATTCATTTTTCTTGTATGTTGGTTTTTACTTCCTTTTTTTCTATTCTGCCACGAATCATTGTTGGACCGAATGGCTTAAGTGAAAGCGGATTGAAAGATACAGGGGAAACTTCGATGTACTTTTTGACCATTAAACCAAGTTTTTATCTAGCGATTCTTTCGTTTTTATTAGCAGTCATTTTTTATTCTATAGCAAAATTAAGAATAGAAGAAAAACTGTCCGGCGAAGTTAATAAATAGGTTCAATAAAAAGTAAACATTGTGAGCAAATGATAGTAGCGAACAGTGTTTTTTTGCTCTTTGTCAAATGATGTTGAAGAAGAGAATCTTAGAATCATTTGGCCAGAAAGAGGAAACCTTTTTTATATCACACTACTTGATCCCAAAATAGGCATTGGCATGATTCGACGTTTTAAAAGCACTGAACAAAAATACCTGAAAGGATGGCAGGAAAGCAAGAACAACTTAAGGAAATAGAAGAGAAGTTAGAAATAGCGAAAAAACAGCTTCGTTTCCCACAAAAGGAAGAACTCAAAGAAAAAGTGGTAGAACAAACTAGAATAAACATAGAAATGGAGTATTCACTAAGTAAGAAGTTAGATACGCAATCAATGGATGAAGATATGAATGAAGCAATGTTGCCTGAAGAAGAATATAATGAAGAAAATCAAATCGAAATATAAAAGAATAAATAACTGAATGTATTACATATTCCGCAAAGGAAATATCTCTTTTCGTATAATAATCAACCTATTTAAAAAATTCAAATAGCCTTTTTAGGCAAGCTAAAGATCTTCATTCTATGATATAATATTATTGTAGAAAGTTTGTGGCGGTTTGGCAAATCCAATTGAAGGAGCGTGGTGCCTATGGGCTTATTAGCTTATCGGACGTACTCTTTAGAAAGGAAATGCCTGATTTGTTCTCATTGGATCAAATCATTGCTATTATCGGAGCAGCAGCAGTAGTAATTACTGCCGTAGCGAAAGCTAGCGATTCGATTTTAGCTTGGTTAAAGTTCAAAAAAGAACAAAAAAAATAGAGCCGTCTCAACTTTTGGCGAAGTAGACAGGCTCTAAAGCTTTGTATATATGCCATCCGCTTTGAACGGACTACACTGGGCATGTTACAGCATGCCCTTTCATTTTTATTATAACCCATTTATCTAAATTTGAAAAGTAACTTTGTTTGCGAAGTGTTGTTCTGCATGACATTAAATATAGCATATTGCTACTTCTTCAATCATAGTAGAATCATTAATCCCAATTGCTATTCTATTACTTGAATAGGGCTTTTTGTCAAATGATGATTGTAGAAAGTTTGTGGCGGTTTGGCAAATCCAATTGAGGGGGCGTGATGCCTATGGGCTTATTAGCTTGTTGGACGTACTCTTTAGAAAGGAAATGCCTGATTTGTTCTCATTGGATCAAATCATTGCTATTATCGGAACAGCAGCAGTAATAATTACTGCAATAGCGAAAGCTAGTGATTCGATTTTAGCATGGTTAAAGTTCAAAAAAGAACAAAAAAAATAGAGCCGTCTCAACTTTTGGCAGAGTAGACAGGCTCTAAACTTGTTAAAAAATGCCATCCGCTTTGAACGGACTAGACATTAAGGGCTATGTTAGCGCATAGCTCCTTTATTTAATTATAGTATATCGTAGATAGAGAAGAAAGAAAAGGATTCAAGGTTAGTTTTGATATAAATTAACCTTTATTTTTGGGCTTTTTGTCAAATGACGTTGGTAAAGAGAAAGTCTAGAATCATTTGGACAGAAAGAAGAAAACTTCTTTCTGTGTTTTTTTTTGGTTAAAATAGTTTTACGTGACGGATCATGGTTTAAAGGATTTCAGGGGGGCTCTTCTCTCTATTTTTACATCATAAAAAATTTGTCGGTGAATTTCACCAACATCAAAAAGTACGAAGCCTTTTTATTTGGCTTCGATTTACGATAACTTTACATAAATTAACTGGATATTTACACCTTCAATATGCAGGATTTACAGTGGATTGTTACAATTTACTTGTAAATAAGAAAGGGGTATATCAATGAAAAAAGTATTATTTTCTTTAGGTGTTTTAGGTCTTATGTTAGCTGGCTGTGGTTCCGGTTCTGGTAGCACGGATGGCTCCGCAGCACAAAATAATTCTGCAACTTCTGGCGATCAAGTCAAAATCGTGGCTGTCGGATCTACTGCGCTCCAACCTCTAGTCGATGCAGCACAAGAAAGTTTTGTCCAAAAAAATCCCAACTATCAAATCTCTGTCCAAGGTGGCGGAAGTGGTACTGGGTTAAGTCAGGTCGAGTCTGGGGCAGTGACGATCGGAAACTCCGATGTCTTTGCTGAGGAAAAAGAAGGCGTAGATGCAAGTAAAATAAAGGATCATAAAGTTGCGGTGGTAGGTATGGCGCCAATCGTCAATAAAGACACGAACGTCAAAAATATTACAAAACAGGAATTAATTGATATATTCACTGGAAAAATTACCAATTGGCAAGAACTAGGTGGGAAAGATGAAAAAATCAATGTCATCAATCGGGCAAATGGTAGTGGTACACGAGCTACTTTTGAAAAGTGGGGATTAGATGGTGCTACTCCAGTACAATCACAAGAACAGGATTCATCAGGAACTGTTCGACAAATTGTTAGCCAAACTCCTGGCGCAATCAGCTACCTTGCTTTTTCTTATTTGGATGATAAAACACAGGCTTTAAGTATTGATGGTGTAGAACCAAAAGAAGAAAATGTTGCTGACAACAGTTGGAAAATTTGGTCTTATGAACACATGTATACAAAAGGTGAGCCTTCCCCAGAAGTTCAAAAATTTTTAGATTATATGATGACAGACGAAATCCAACAAGGACCGGTGAAAGAACTCGGTTACTTACCAATTACTGCGATGAAAGTAGAACGTGATGCTGAAGGAAACTTAAAATAAGCAATCATGTATTCAAATCTGCTACCCCTAAAAGTGTGCCTTTAACAGGCATGCTTTTTTTTTAGCTATTTCCTGCAAATGAATATGACAGTAATGAAAGATATTTATTAGTCATTTCATAGGCTTTTTTTTTACAAATGTATTAAGGTAAATATAATACTAATAATCGAGGTAAACGGTAAATGAGAATATTTAGTCATCAAACGGAAGTTGAAAAAGATCAAACTTCAGTTAAAAATATTACAAGATATGCTCCCGATTATCGAGAGGGGCTAACAGATGAGCAAGTTGCAGAACGAGTGCATGCTCAAGCAACAAATGAAACGATCGACCCATCATTTAAAACGAACAAACAAATCGTTTTGCAAAATATATTTACTTATTTTAATTTGATTTTTATCGTCTTAGCAGTTTTATTATGTCTAGTTAGTTCCTATAAAAATTTGACTTTTTTGCCAGTGATTCTTGCAAACACGGGAATTGCTATCTATCAAGAGATTCGCTCAAAAAAGATATTAGATAATTTGAGTGTACTGAATGCAGCAAAAGTTACAGTCGTAAGAAACGGCGTAGCCAATAAGATCGATATGGAGGAATTAGTTTTAGATGATGTCATCTTGCTCGAAACGGGTCAACAGATTCCAGCAGACGGTTATGTCTTAGACGGTAAATTACAAGTCAATGAAGCACTTTTGACAGGTGAAGCAGATGAGATCGTGAAAGAAGTAGATGATTATTTGATGTCAGGGAGCTTTGTCGTTTCTGGTAAGGCTTATGCACGATTAGACAAGGTTGGCTATGACTCTTACATCTCCCAATTAACAGCAAAAGCAAAAAAAATGGGAGGAGGCGAACAATCAGAAATGATTGCTTCGCTGAATAAATTAATCAAATGGATCGGGATCATTATTATTCCCATCGGTATCACCTTGTTTTCACAAAGTTACTTTTTTAATGGCAACACGATCAAAGAAAGTGTGGTAGCCATGGAAGCAGCTTTAATCGGGATGATACCAGAAGGCTTGTACTTATTGACAACGATCGCTCTAGCAATGAGTGCCGCTCGTTTAGCTAAGCAACGAGTATTATTACATGATATGAAAAGCATAGAGACTTTAGCAAGGGTTAATGTACTATGTGTAGATAAAACGGGAACTATTACTGAAAATCAGATGTCTGTACAAAAACTAGTGATTGCTAAAAATGAGCAGGCGGAGCAACAGGCAACTAGGATTCAAGAACTCATTTCAGATTATGCTAAAGCTATGGCAAATGACAATGCGACGATGCAAGCAATCAAAACGTACTTTAATAAGCCTACAGATCAAGAACCTTTATCTATCTTGCCTTTTTCGTCGGTACAAAAATTCAGTAGCGTAACATTTGCGGATGGGGTCTATGTATTAGGAGCGCCAGAAATGGTTTTACGTGAACGTTTCGAAACAGTTAAAAATGAATTTAGTCAATATGCTGATCAGGGCTATCGTGTGTTGGTTTTCGGTAGTTACCAAGGAATATTGAGCGAAGCACTTTTAGAAGCAGAAGTGATTCCGCTTGCTTATCTTTTGATTGCCAACCCAATTCGAAAAGAAGCCCCTGACACATTTGCTTATTTTAAGGAACAAGGGGTAGCAATCAAAGTGATTTCAGGGGATAATCCGCAGACCGTTTCAACTGTCGCATTACAGGCGGGCATTGCTAATGCAGACCAATATATTGATGTTTCTCAACTTGCTGAGGAAGATTATCTCTCAGCAGTGGAAAAATACACCGTATTTGGACGGGTTAAGCCTGAACAAAAAATGCAGTTCGTTCAGCTTCTTAAACAAAAAAATACAGTTGCGATGACTGGTGATGGTGTCAATGATATTTTAGCAATGAAAGAAGCTGATTGTAGTATCGCTATGGCTTCTGGCAACGAAGCAACGATCCAAGCTGCGCAAGTTGCTTTATTAGATTCTGATTTTTCTAGAATGCCTGAGATCGTAGCAGAAGGTCGGCGAGTTGTTAATAATATTGAACGATCTGCTAGTTTGTTTTTAGTAAAAAATATTTTTTCTTTCTTACTTTCCGTCTTTTCTGTCTTGTTCGCACTGACTTATCCGTTGGAGCCTTCTCAAATTACATTGATTAGTCTGTTTACGATTGGTTTGCCATCGTTTTTACTTGCTCTTGAAGAAAACAAAAATCGAATTGAAGGAAAGTTTATGGTGAATGTCTTAGAAAAAGCCATTCCTGGTGGGCTAACAGATATGACTGTCGTGGGGACTTTAGTGGTAGGCGGTGTCATCTTGCATTTGAACAAGACAGATGTTTCCACTGCTTCAACGATGCTACTGACAGCGGTTGGTTTTCTCGTACTCTATAAAATTTGTCACCCATTGAACCAATTCAGAGGGCGGATCATTTTATTTTGTGCAGCAGGTATCTTATTTTCAGTCGTCTTTCTGCATAAATTATTTTCTATCTCCGCTATTTCACCCGTTTCGATTCTGTTGCTTTTGATTCTATTTTTTGCGGCGGACTCGATTTTCCGGCAGTATACGCGAATGATTGAAAATTACAGCCAATTGAAAGATGGAAAGAAAAAACGGTCTGCTTGGTTCTGGCTCAAAGTGCTGTTTTCAGTAGACAATAAACACGATTAACAGATAGACAAAACAAAAATAGGCGGTTATGCCAACCGCCTATTTTTTCTGTTCCGCTATTTCACTTGTTCATTCATTTTTTGAAGATTTAAAGGTGATCATGCTGGAGGGATGGTGACGGTAAAAGTCGACCCCATTCCTGGATGACTTTCCACTTTGATCGTACCACCCAAGAGATTGACGTAATCTTTCACAATAGCCAGACCTAGACCAGTACCACCTGAGTGTCGACTACGTGCTTTATCCACTCGATAGAAGCGCTCAAAGATCCTTTCTTGATCTTCACGATCAATCCCAATACCAAAGTCTTGGACAGAGAATGTCAATTGGTTGTCAACCTCGTAACGGATGATTATTTTCTCTGATTCTTTAGAATATTGGATTGCATTTTCGATCAGATTTTTGATGATCGGGTATAAGAGTTCAGTTTGAGTTGTAAATGATTTTTCTTTCTGTTGCATTTCCAGGGTTAAGTGTTTCTTTTCGATCATTGGTTGGTAACTTTGAATGATTTGTTCAAAGTAAGTTGCTAAATGGATGGTTTGCGTTTCGTGTGCCGTTTCTTCATCTTTTGATAACTGAATGATTTCTCGGATCAGCTTATCTAAACGAATCGCATCTTTTTGCATGATCAATAGGAACTCATTCAATATTTTTGGGTCATCTTTGGCTCCATCCAGCAGTGTTTCAGTAAATCCGATCAATGAAGTAACCGGTGTTTTAAGTTCATGAGAAACATTTCCTACGAAGTCTTTTTGCAGTTTTTCTAATCGTCTTACTTTTGTGAGATCATAAGCCACGCCTAGAATCTGCCCAGTCTCTTCAGAACTATTGAAGTAACGTAAGCTGATGTCTAATGTTTGTTGTCCCTCTGAAATAGTAATTTCTTGATGGATCAATGGTTCATTTGGCGTAACTTGATGAATCAATTGGATTAATTTTGGCTCTTGAATGATCTCAGTATACCGTTGATTAGGCTGATAATCATGTACCCCTAAATGTGCCTGCATTTTTGGATTCAATAGTCGCAGATGTGACTCTGAATCGATCAAAAAGACACCAATCATTAATTCATTCAGTAGAGTATACAATTGTTCTTCAGTGGTCGTATAGGCACGATAGACTTTACTCATTTGTTCACTCAAAGCATTGATCGTTTGGTAAAGTTCTTCCCATTGATCAGAAGTTTGCATGATGGTCTCGGTTTTATCAGGGTTTTTGACCATTTTCTTTAAGACGGGCAGCACGGTTTTCAAGGGACGGTTACGTTGATAAACCAAATAATAGCTCATACTGGACAAAACAACGAAGAAAACCAAAAAGAAGAAAAAGACCCAACGACGAAAATTTTCTGTTCTTGGCAAAAAGCCATTTGTTGGTTCTGCGATTCGAATAATGGCTTCCAACTGCCCATTCTTCTTGATCGGTAGTGCTACATATAATAGTTCTTCCTTTAACGTACTGCTCATTCTTAAAGAAGTACCTAGTGAGCCGCCATCAAGGACTGCTTTGATTTCTGGACGAGTATTTCGCTGCCCTCGTAGTGAGTGATCGGTCGTATCGAATAGGATTGTACCATTTGGAGCTAATAAGGTTAGTCGTTCATTTGATTGATGAACAAAGTCTGTTAAAACTGATTGATTATGCTTCGAAGATAAATCATCAATAGTCAATTGCTGGATCAGCAATTGCCCTTTTTTTGAAAGATAGCTTTCTTGTTGCTCGATGATTTGTTGTTTGAAATATTGAGAAATCATTTGCCAGCCACCGAAAAACAGTCCCACTAAGAGAATGAAAAAGAAGACACGCTCAGAAATTTTTTTCCAATTCATCGTTTTGGTTCCTGAAATTTATAGCCAAAACCGCGAACTGTCACTAAATATTTTGGATGTTTAGGGTCTCTTTCGATTTTTTCTCTTAAGTGACTGACATGGACATCAACGATTCGACTTTGACCTGCAAAATCAAAATTCCAGATGCGATTTAGCAGCGTATCACGATCAATTACACGATCTTTTCGTTTCATAAAATAAACGAGCAGTTCAAATTCTTTTGGCGTTAATTCGATTGGTCGTTCCTCTACGGTTACTTGGAAATTCGTTAAATCTGCTTTGATCTGTCCAATCGTTAGGTAAGCAGGTTCTGCTTCTTCTTGTTGGACATGGCGTGGTTCGATGCGGCGAAAAATAGCTTTCATTCGAGCAAGTACTTCTCTAGGGCTGAAAGGCTTTGTTAAATAATCATCAGCACCAATTTCCAAACCGATGATCCGATCGACCTGGTCATCTTTGGCTGTTAGCATTAAAATTGGAGTATCAATTTTTTCTTGTCTTAACTTTTGGGTGATTGCCATACCATCTATAGAAGGCAGCATCACATCTAAAATCATAAAATCAAAAGGTTCTTCCAGTGCTAATTCCAGTCCTTTTTGTCCGTCTAAAGCACTTGTTACTTGATACCCTTCTTTTTCCAGATTGAATGTCAACAATGTGACGATTGAAGGTTCATCATCTACCACTAATACTTTTTTCATAACTTCTCCCTTTTCTTGCGTTCATTCTTTTTGTTTATTTAAAAACAGCTATCAACTAATGCCTGGTTTTTTTAATTAAGTGTCATGAATAGACATTTCTTATTTTAGCATAGAATCCAGTAGAAGGACTATTTTACCAACTAAATAAATGGTATAATAGGAAGGCACTTTGTTGGATAAAGGAGTGAGTGGCAATTGATCGGAATTAGCGCTTGTTTAGGCGGTGTCTTATGTCGGTATGATGGACAAGAAAAAGCTGTGCCGGAATTAAAGAAACTGGTCGCTGAAGGTAAAGCGATCATGGTTTGTCCTGAAGTAATGGGCGGTCTTTCAACTCCTAGAGCCCCAGCAGAAATCGTTGGTGGCGATGGATTTGACGTTTGGAATGGTCAGGCAAAAGTGATCACTACAAATGGTGAAGACGTCACAAAAGCCTACCAAGAAGGGGCAATCCATGCTTATCAAAAATTAAAAGAGCAAGAAATAGATTTAGTGATATTAAAAGCGAAAAGTCCTTCTTGTGGTTCCTCTCTTATTTATGATGGGAGTTTTTCAGGAACCTTGAAGTCTGGAACTGGTGTGGCAACTGCTTATTTTATCCAACAAAAGATGACCGTACTCTCTGATGAAGAATGGTTGAAATTGCGAGGTGAACAGAATGGAAATCGAGAAAACGAACCGAATGAACGCACTTTTTGAATTTTATTCTACGCTTTTAACCGAAAAACAGATGAATTATATGGAGTTGTATTACGCAGACGATTTTTCATTAGGAGAAATAGCAGAAGAGTATGAAGTAAGTCGCCAAGCAGTATACGATAATATCAAACGAACCAGTAAGATTTTAGAAGATTATGAAAAGAAACTCCATCTTTTCTCTAATTATATTGTTCGGGAACAGTTATTAGAAAAAATGAAAACTTATGTAAAGGAAACTTATCCTAAAGATGAAGTTCTCCTTGATTATGTGAAACAGATCCAAGAAATTGAAGAATAAAGGAATGAAGAAATCATGGCATTTGAAAATTTAACGGAGCGCCTTCAACAGGCAATGAGCAAGTTAAGAAAAAAAGGGAAAGTTTCAGAAGCTGACGTCAAAGAAATGATGCGGGAGATCCGCCTTGCATTACTAGAAGCCGATGTAAACTTACAAGTAGTAAAAGACTTTACGAAGCGTGTTCGAGAACGGGCGATTGGTGTAGAAGTATTAGAAAGTTTAACACCTGCACAACAAATCGTTAAGATCGTTGATGAAGAATTGACGATCACTTTAGGGGCAGAAACTGTTGAATTGAATAAATCACCAAAAATTCCAACAGTCATCATGATGGCAGGTTTGCAAGGGGCAGGTAAGACGACGTTTACTGGTAAACTAGCCAACTATTTAAAGAAAAATGAAAATGCACGTCCTTTACTAATCGCAGGTGACGTGTATCGTCCAGCTGCGATCGATCAATTGAAAGTTCTAGGGCAACAATTAGATGTCCCTGTTTTTGATATGGGAACAGATGTTAGTCCAGTTGAGATCGTTCGTCAAGGGATGGAATTAGCAAAAGAAAAGAAAAATGATTATGTTCTGATCGATACGGCGGGGCGTCTGCATATCGATGAAACCCTGATGGATGAATTGAAACAAATCAAAGAATTAACACAACCGAATGAAATCTTGTTGGTTGTCGATGCGATGACCGGTCAAGATGCTGTCAATGTGGCAGATAGTTTTAACCAACAACTAGGGATCACTGGGGTAGTTATTACTAAATTAGATGGTGATACACGTGGTGGTGCAGCACTTTCGATCCGTTCTGTGACTGGCGCACCAATCAAATTCATCGGGTCAGGGGAAAAATTAACAGATCTTGAAGTTTTCCACCCAGACCGTATGGCAAGCCGTATTCTTGGTATGGGCGATATGTTGACGTTGATCGAAAAAGCGCAACAAGACTATGACGAGAAAAAAGCAGAAGAATTAGCGAAAAAAATGCGGGAAAATTCATTTGATTTCAATGATTTCATTGAACAGTTGGATCAAGTGATGGGGATGGGACCGTTAGAGGATCTGATCAAAATGATTCCTGGGATGAACCAAGTACCAGGGATTGAAAATGTCAAAGTAGATCCTAAAGATGTCGAACGTAAAAAAGCAATGGTTTACTCAATGACACCTGCAGAAAGAGAAAACCCTGATTTATTGAATCCAAGTCGTCGCAGAAGGATTGCCGCAGGTTCTGGTAACAGTGTGGTTGAAGTTAACCGCATGATTAAGCAATTTAAAGAATCACGCAAAATGATGCAACAAATGTCTAAGGGAGATATGAATATTCCTGGAATGGACCAAATGTTTGGCACAGGTGTCAAAGGAAAACTTGGAAAAATGGCGATGAATCGCATGATCAAGAAAAACAAAAAGAAAAAGAAAAAACGGAAATAAAGCTTCTATCGTACGTCTATCGTACTTCTATTATAATAGTAGAATTTTGTTTACCGTTTCATCCATCGAAAGAATCGTTGAGTTAGCTTCTGCTGGCTTTGCGATTCTTTTTTTTGCATAATAGATAAACCCAATTCAAAAACTACCTGCCATAGCGTTCCTCTTTTTAGATAGAGAAACAAAGGAATGGTACAATAAAGCTAAGAGGTGAAGAGAATGAAACGAAGATGTCCTTGGGGTGAGCAAACAGCAAGTATGAAACATTATCATGACACAGTTTGGGGTGTTCCAGAATATGATGATCAATTACTTTTTCGTAAATTGATGTTAGATATCAATCAAGCGGGATTAAGCTGGCAAACGATTTTGAATAAAAGTGCCTCCTTTGATGAAGCTTATGACTTTTTTTCGATCGGTAAAGTAGCCGAATATACAGAAGCAAAAATCAATGAGTTGATGGAAAATAAAGGGATCATTCGTAACCGTCGTAAAATTGAAGCAGCGGTAGCCAATGCTCAGGGTGTCCAAAAAATCCAACATGAATTTGGTAGTTTTGCGGATTATTTGTGGTCATTTTCGGATCATCAAGTGATCAATCACTCGTATAAAGAACAAAATGAGGTACCAACAACGAGCCCGTTATCTGATCAAATCGCCAAAGATCTAAAACAACGCGGATTTAAATTCATCGGAAGCACAACGATATATGCTTTTTTAGAAGCTGTGGGAATTGTCAATGACCATTTAGATCATTGCTTTCGCAAACAAGAAGTCAGCCAGATGGGAAAAGGAGAGTGAATATGATGGGGAAAATCGTCTTTTATGGTGCCATTAGTTTAGATGGCTACTTAGCAACAAAAGAGGATAGTTTACAGTGGTTATTTGACACACCAACTGGAGAAAAAACAACTTACGAGGCTTTTTATCAAACAATTGATCAAACGATTATGGGAAGAAAAACTTATCAGGAAGCAAAAAAATTGTTAGCAACTGACCATCTGTATCCTGAAAAAAAGAATTTTGTATTTTCTTCTAATAAAGAGCTGGTATTAAATGATGCAACAGTTGTTCATGAAGATCCTGTTTCATTCGTGAAAAACATAAAAGAACATTCTAACCAAACAGTCTGGGTCGTTGGTGGTGGGAATTTATTGAAACCTTTGATCGAAAATCATTTAATTGATGAATGGTGGATCCAAATCGCACCTGTGCTTTTAGGAGAAGGTATTCGATTGTTTCAAGAAGGCGCATACGAAGAACGATTGAAACTAGTTGATACTAATTATTTTGGAGAGTTCATTGAATTGCATTATGTAAGTAATCGTGGAATATGATGGGAAAGATTATGTTGTGATGGCAAGTATTATTGTTTAAAAATAGTTTGATTAAATCAAGAGAGAAGGCGATTAAGACTTAAGTTAGTATGATGTATATTATAACTAACTTAAGTCTTAATCGTCTCTCATGTTAATAAATTGAGCGATTTCTTTATCACTACAACGATAAAGATTAAAAATATTGCGCAAACATTCGTAATTAGGTCTTCCTTTTCCTCTTTCCCAACAAGAAACGGTTTCTCGACTTACATTGAGATAATTTGCAACAAATGTTTGAGTATAATTTGCCTTTAATCTTTTTCGTTTTAACCACCTTGCATAGAAAATACAAATCACCCCTTAATATAAAGCGCTTCACTTTGAATTATATAGGTAACATATTGTATTTAAAAGGTGTTGTGTGGGGAAATTTTCCCCTTTACTAAAATAATACAAGGGTATACGATTTACATATATAAAAGTAAACGATTACTTTACTTTCTATAAAATGATAAATTAAGGAGATTTGATTGGATAAGTATTTTTTTAGAAAAACCTTTTACAAAAATAATTTAACTAGATTTGATGATTTTAAAATTGAAATACCATCTTCAATAACAATAGAAGGAAATTATTTATCTGATGATAAAATACCTGAGTTAAGGATTGAGCTAGATAATATTGGGAAAATTATTTGTAATAAATTGATTAATAGTAAAAATATCTTTTTTTTAGATTTAATTCAATGGATGAAAAGTATATTTCCCACCACGTCATTAGATACATTATATACCGATATTAAGTTATTTTTAATTTCAATGAATCAAAAAGGAATATTAAATTTTTTTCCAATCGAGAGGGCATCATTTATAGGTATCCTATTATGGAAATATCAAAATTTAAAAAATGATACAAGAATCCGCTATGATATTCAGGGGAAAAATAAATTTGGGAATTTTTGTGAGATTTTTAAATATGTGTTTAAAGAAAACATTTTTCCGATAGCATTCATAATTATAGCGGAGTTGATTGTTGTATATTTACTTAAAAATTATATTAAAATTTGGAATGCTAATTTTTTATTATTGTTACTACCGTTATATATATATTTAAATTTGTTAATTAGTTTAGTTATACATGAAACAGTACATTTAATCGTGTATAGATCAATTATGAAAAATTTTTCAGGTTATTTAGTATTAAGAAGATTCACTTTTTCTATAATTAGAGGCAAATTAAGGAAAAGTTTAAGTATAAAAGTTCGAGCTTCTGGAGCAGTATTTACTGTTTTACTGGGAATTATACTTTATTTGTTATCCAAAGAGTTGTGGGTAAGGATTCCCGCAGTTATATTCTTATTTCACATAATCAATTTGTTACCGATATTTGGTGATGGTTATGAAATAGTAAAAGAGTTGTTAAGTCATTAGACTTAATGTTCTTATAATAGCAAAAAGAAAGGTGAGTGTTAAATGAATTATTCAACACCAAAAATAGTGGAACAAAATATATCATTAACAGAAGATAAAGTAGTTTGGTATGTAGTAGCAATAGCAATTTTACTTTTACTTGCTATTACTATTGTTGGAGCAGCAGTCTTGTACTGTTTGACTAAAGGTAAAAACTTTACAGGATCGTGGTCATATGTAAATGGTAACGGCTCAGTTAGGTTAGGATGTAAATAATTAATTAAATCAAGTTAAAAACATTATTCATATCTTGGGACATACATTTTCAAAAAGGAGGAACTATATACAGCTGTATATTATATATCACTCCTTTTTGTTTTTATTTGCGTTAATTAATAATTATTTTTGGGAGGGTATATGTTAAAAATTGAAGGACTGAGAAAGATATACAAGAAGTCTCAAAAAGGTCTAAAGTGGGCTTCATTTGAAATTAAACATGGAGAGATTCTTTGCTTAGCTGGACCTAATGGATCTGGAAAAACCACCTTGATAAACACTATCCTAGGTATTGTAAAAAAGGATAGTGGTAACATTTCATTATGCAATCAACCTTTAGAAAACTACAGAATAAATAAAGAAATAGCTTATGTATCAGATGAGATTATATTGATTGAAGAATTAACTGGTATTGAATATCTCTTATTTATAAAAAAATTGTCAATAGGTGTAACAGATAAAAGAATTGCACAATTACTAGAAATTTTTGATTTGAAGGAAGATATTCATGATTTAATAAGTTCATATTCGCATGGAATGAAAAAAAAGTTACAAATCATATCAACAATTATGAGAGATTTTCAGGTTCTAATTTTAGATGAGCCGTGTAGAGGACTAGATGTAGAAGCTATATATATAATAAAAAGAATCATTTATGAATTAAAAAGACAAGGGAAAATAATTTTAATTACTAGTCATGATTTACTTTTTGTAGAAGAAATTTGTGACAGTATATCAATAATTAGTAATGGAAAAATACTAGAAAGCGGTATGCCTGATATGTTGAAATTAAATTATAGGAAAGAAAAAATAGAGGATATTTTCTTAGAAGTAGCTTTTTTGAAGGAACGAGGTGACAGACTTGAAAAAATTCTTAATAATTTTTTTAATGATTATAACAGTATACAGAAATAAATTAAAACAGTTAATAGATACGACTGCCAAAAAAATTTTTTCTTATATTTTTGTTTTGAGTATGATCGGTATATCAACTTTTTTGGCTAATGTTTTAACTAAAGATGTGATTGTACTATTTTTAAATGGAGATTCAAAAATACTATATTCAGCAGTTTTAACATATTTAATTTCTCTATCTGTTATTACGTTCTTTTTATTTGTCATTTTAAAATTTATTGATCCAAATAATTCTAAAATATTAAAAGTTTTAGACAGTTTGGACTTGAAACCCCATATCAAGTATATCGGTTATTATTCTTTTCAATTAATAATAGAAATAGTAATTCCTTTTTTAATGTTTTCTATTATTATAGTTCCTCATTTAATACAGCATGATGTATCAATTCATATACCTATCATTATATCAGCGCTATTTTTTTCCCAGTCGTTATTCATTACTACCATATCACACATCAGTTATAATTGCCTTTATTTTATGGGGAGTAGAATTAAAATACCTTATATAAAAAGTTTTGTTTTGTTAATTCAAACAGTTATTATGGCTAGAGTAGGATTCAATACGATTACAAATATGCATATGTTTCTAGTAAACTACGATCTATTTCCAAATCATCTTTTGATTTGGAATGGTGGTTTGGTAGGTAAATTATTTATAGGGGATAGCTTTATAGTGAACAATATATTGATAATTTCAAGTCAAATTATAAGTATTATTATATGTATTTTCAGTTTTACATTACTTTCAGGAGTTGAAAGAAACGATGAATATCACTCGAAAATATTATGGAGTTTGCAAAGTCCAATGAATAGATATTTAAGTCTTTTTTTCAAAGATGTTAAATTATTATTACGTTCAGAAAACACTAGCCTGCTTTTATTTATTTTGTATGGATTGAATATTTTTATTTTTATTTCTGAAACTTCTATACCACCATTTTTATTATTAAAATTTAACGCATTATTAATCGCTACTCTTCCTTTTCCTTGTTACGGTATAGATAATAAAATGTTAACTTTCTATAAATTTTTAGGGATTGGAAAATACACTTATATTTTATCCAAACTATTAAGTGCCTATTTTATTGGTGTAATTCTATTCCTTACTACATGTGTAGTAGCGTCTTTAGATAGTTGGAAAGAATTATTTATTTCATTAAGTATTTTTACTGTATCTACTATCTGTTGCTTCATTTTAGGAATAGCATTTCCATATAATAAAAATAATCCATCTTCACAAATAAGTCTAATTTTTTTAGGAACTGTGGGATTATTTCCAATCTCTTATTTGATAAATAAATTTAGCGTTTTTTCATTTTCCATGCAACTCTTTCTGATAGTACTATTATTATTAATCGGTATATTAGTAACTATTTCTATTATTAATTTTAGATGGGAGAAGGAAAGTCTATGAGAAAAATATTCGTTGATCTTTTAAAATGTAGCGGTATATCATTTTTTATTACATTTTTGATGTTAATCATGTCAATTATCCCTATTTGCTTGATCAGTTTTTTTTATGGAACAAATTTTCACGCACCTTATAATTTATTTACTGTCATAGGGAATACGAATGATTTAGGAAACGCAATTGAATTTAATTTTAATCAGAATTTTGGGATACAAATTCTATTATTTTATTTTTGTTTCACTTTTGTAATATTAGGAATTACATATACAAAACGCTATAAGAAAATGATATATTTAATAATTTCATTGTTTGCCATTTTGCTACAAGTTCTCTTAATGAATAGTATTGTATTAAATAAAGAACCGTTTAAGGAAACATCTATAAATGAAATCAAGGAATTAATTAAAAGTAATGAAGATACAGTTATTTATGTGGGAAGAGACAATTGTCCAGAATGTATCATTTTTAAGCCAAAATTAAGTTCATTTTTAAGTAAAGAAGGTCTGATAATCAATTACCTGAATACTACTGGAAATGAAGAAGAAGTATCTAATTTTAAAAAGTTTTATAATGAACTTGGTGTGGTTAGCGTGCCAGCAGTCATCTTTATGGAAGGTGGTAAAATTGTCAAAGTACTTCATGGAAATAAGGCCTATAATGAGATAGAAAATAGAATGAAACAATTTACTCAGCTCAAAACTGAACAAATAAGTAAATAATTAGATCGCGGGGGCTATGCTAGTATGACAGATTCTAGTAGTGATAGTACTTTGACCATAAATAGGAAAACAAGCCGAAGAATTCCAAAAATAGGAGAAGCTATTTTCGGATTCTTCGGCTTGTTTTTCAGAGCTAGACAGGTCACAACCTTTTTTCGATTGTTTCCTTCATATATGATCTATTTGATTCGACCCATCGCTTATCAAAGCTAATTTTTACTTAGTTAATTTATTTAAAAAATCAAGATAAGCATCTAGAATCGTTTGGAAGAAGCTGAGTGTTCCTTCCACAATATGACCTTCTTCATCAACTAAATTTGCAATATTGCCAATATAAGCTTCAGGTTGTTGTAAGGTAGGAACATTTAAGAATACAAGTGATTGACGTAGGTGATGGTTCGCGCCAAATCCACCGATACCGCCAGGGGAAGCAGTGACAACTAACCCAGGTTTGCCGTCCCATGCGCTTTGACCGTAAGGGCGAGAGCCTACATCTAGCGCATTTTTAAGTACAGCAGGAACCGAACGATTGTATTCTGGAGAAACAAAAACAACACCTGCTAATTCCTTGACCTCATCACGGAAACGACTCCATTCAGCAGGAGCATTCTCTGGAGTTTCAAGATCTTCGTTATAAAAAGGCAGATCATCGATCTTTACAAAAACACCTTCATATCCTTCAGGTAGCAAGTTAGCGAAAGCCTCTGCTACTTTTCTATTGTACGAATCCTTACGCAAACTACCTACAAAAAATCCAATTTTTTTAGTCATAAAACAATTCCTCCTTCAAACTTTCTATATTTATCTTACAAAAAATAAGTAAACTCAGCAAATAAAAACACTTGAGGAACATAGCGACTAACTTAACTACTTTTTTCGACTACTTATAGTAGTTATTACGTATATATATTTGCTTCACTTGACATGGATCTTCTATAATTAGTGAATAGAAGTCTTGTCTAAAGGAGTTTGTGTGATTTTTTTAGAAAAGAGTGTAGTACATGAACTTTTGATAAAGAATGTTTCTCATTGAAACATCGGTACACATCATCGCATGACTTGGGGTAACGCAGCATCAAATAAAAAGATGAAATTGGTAGGTGGAACAAATGCATATTAACGAGTTTTTACCATTTTTGATCCCGTTAGTGATCATACAACTTGGGTTATTTTTTTATGCCCTTTATCATATTTTGACTCATACGCATTATCGATTTGGCAGTCGAACACTCTGGATCATAGTAATTCTCATAGGATTTCAATTTGTTGGTCCAATCTTGTATTTCGTGTTCGGTAAGGAGGAGGCATAATGGCGATCCTTGAACTAATCGATGTATCAAAATCTTTTGGTGAAAAAAAAGTGTTGGACCATCTTTCCCTTACCGTCAAGGAAAAGACGATCTTTGGGTTTATTGGAAAAAATGGTGCAGGGAAAACGACAACGATGAAATTGATTTTGGGGTTGCTAAAAAAAGATGCTGGAACAATCAAGGTTAATGATGAAACAGTTCACTATGGTCAAACAAAAACGAATCGCTGGATCGGCTATTTGCCAGATATTCCGATGTTTTATGACTACCTTACCGCCGAAGAGTATTTGCAATTATGCGGGGAAATCACCGAGATGCCTAAACATAAAATCCAACAAAAAACGCAAGAGTTATTAGCGTTAGTTGGATTGGCTCACGAGAAAAAAAGGATTAGGACTTTTTCAAGAGGGATGAAGCAACGTTTGGGGATTGCCCAGGGGTTACTGAATGAACCAAAACTGTTTATTTGTGATGAGCCGACTTCGGCGTTGGATCCATTGGGGCGTAAAGAAATTTTGGATATCTTATTACGTGTCAAAGAGCAAACAACGATCCTTTTTTCCACACATATTCTATCAGACGTGGAACAAATTTGTGATGAAGTGGCTTTCTTAAATGAAGGAGAAATCGTTTTATCGGGCACGGTAGCAGAATTGAAAACCCATCCTAAAAATGAAGGATTTGAAATCCAATTTTCAACTGTGAAACATTCTCAAGAATTTTTATCGCTTTTGCCGGGAGCAATCATGAAAAATGAAACCCTTATTTATCCTGGCAGAACTAACGAAGACTTACTTCGTGCACTATCTTTAATTGTTGATCACAAATTACCGATTCAATCGATTCATCGTTTAGAACCTTCCTTAGAACAAATTTTTATGGAAGTGGTGGACAAATGAAGCAATTACTCGCGTTTTCAAAAAAAGAATGGAAGGAAAATTGGCGTACAGGTAGATTATTACTGTTGCTTTCATTAACGATCATTTTTGGGATCATGAATCCACTGATAGCCAAATTAACACCCTACATCGTTCAATCGATGTCAGAAAATTTAGCAGCATCTGGTATGAAAATCGGGGAAGTCAATGTAGATGCGCTGACTTCTTGGGGACAATTTTATAAAAACATGCCTATGTTTCTTTTATTGTTTTTGTTATTGTTTAGCTCGACCTTGACGAATGAATATCAAAAAGGAACATTGATTAATCTTTTAACCAAAGGGATGGTTCGCTGGAAAATTTATTTTACTAAATGGATCATGGGACAGTTTTTTTGGGCAGTTGGTTTTTGGGGTTGTTCCTTCATTACTTACTTTTATACTGCTATTTATTGGGATAATGAGCTGGTTGTTCAATTAGGGACAAGAAGTTTTTATTATTATTTATGGGGTGTGTGGTTATATACTTTATTTCTATGGTTGTCCTCCTTTATTTCTTCTGGCTATTTTGTGCTAGCTTGTGGAGGGTTTTGTGTGGCTGGCTGTTATCTGTTATCTATGTTTACAAAAGTTGCTGAGTATTCTCCTTTTTATTTAACGACAGTTTCGAACGCATTAGGGGAAAGGATTGATTCGAGTAACTATTCTTTTTCTTTAGTGGTAACAGGTTTGATGATTGCTGCCTTTTTAGTGACAGGAATTCTTTTTTTCAATAAAAAAGAGAGTTGAAAAAATTTTTTATTAGCTGTAAAGAAAAAAAGCTTTACAGGGTAAAAAAAAACTGTTACACTACAACTTGTGAATAAAACAATGGAGGTGGAAATATATAATGGCAGTTAAAATCCGTTTAAAACGTATGGGTTCTAAAAAGAGTCCTTTTTACCGTATCGTCGTAGCTGATTCACGTTCTCCTCGTGATGGACGTTTCATCGAAACTGTAGGTACTTACAATCCTTTGAAAGACCCTGCAGAAGTAGTTTTAAAAGAAGATTTAGTTCTTAACTGGTTATCTAAAGGTGCGCAACCTTCTGATACTGTACGTAACATCCTTTCAAGAGAAGGCGTTATGCAAAAACACCACGAAGCTAAATTCTCAAAGAAATAAGGTGATCGGATATGAAAGATTTAAGCGAATTAGTCTTAACAATCGTTCGTCCGTTAGTCACTTATCCTGAACAAGTCCAGTTAGAAGTCACTGAGTCAAAAGACTTCTATGAATATAACCTAACTGTGGCTCCTGAAGATATTGGTCGTATCATCGGTAAACAAGGGCGTGTTGCGAAAGCAATTCGTACGATCGTTTACGGGGTACGAACAAATGCACCGAAAAAAGTGCGTTTAAATATCATCGATCATAAGGAATAAAAAAAGCTGTTTCGTCTTGACGAGACAGCTTTTTTCTTTTTGAGGGGACTACTTGGCAAATGAGTATAGAAAGCGTATCCTTAAAGTATAGAAAGGAGTAGATACCTATGAAAAAAGTTGCATTATTGATACCAGCTCTTTTACTTTTAAGTGCCTGTCAAGGGACAAATAATTCTACTGAAACAACTGATACGGTGACACCAGCGACTCATTCAACGAGTCATAGTACTTCCAAAGAAACAGATACTCAATCAACAACCAAAAAGAGTGAAAGCTCTGAGATGTCTGGAAATACAACGGAAACGGCGACTACAAAAACAGAAACATCTACACAGAATAAACAAGCACAAACCGCATTTGAAGAACTGAAAGAAAAATACCCAACGACACCGATGCCACAAGAGATTCCGATTACAACAGGGAAATTAAACATCGCTGCTGCCGAAACCAAACAGGGCTTTTCGATCTTATACTATGACCTACCCAAAGCCTACGTCTTAAATGCCAAAGAGTTAAACCAAGAAACCCCGATGGCTTCTTATCTTTACCAGTATGGCTTTGCTTCTAGTCAAGAAGCAATTGATGCCTTGCAACCAGTTACGGTTGATACAAACGGCCGACAAGTCGATTTGGGCTACAATATTACTGGCTATCAACAAGGAGCAGCGGGATCTAGTATTCTAGAATGGCAAGAAGGAAATTGGAGTATTCGTGTCCGGGCAAGTAATATTGAAGGACAGGATCCTGTACCGTTAGCCAAAGAAATCGTTGCTTACTTAGAAAAAGCAAGTTTGCCTGCTCCTGAGAAGTACGGGAAAATTACGGTTGAAATGAATGATTCTTCCCAACAAGCTACACAAGTAAGCTGGCAAGAGCCTAAAAATGTTTATACTGTTACCCACAAAGATACTCTTTCCGCATTGAAAATGGCTGTTTCTATGAACCAATAAATGATTGGAAAATGATATAGAAAAGCGAAAAGAAAGTAGAATTGCATATGCACACATGCTAAAATAAGGCAGATACGTCAAAAACACGTTCAGCCATTTAAAATCCATTGTTTGGTTGAAACATGTGTGAAAAGGAAAAGGGGATACAAGTTGACTGAATATTTAAATGTTGGAAAAATCGTAAATACTCAAGGGATCAAAGGAGAAGTGCGCGTCATTTCTACCACAGATTTTCCAGAAGAACGATATAAAAAAGGTGCTGTACTTACCTTGTTTCAAGAGAAGAAAGTGCCAATTGAATTAACCGTCAAAAGTCATCGTAAACATAAAAATTTTGACTTGTTAAGTTTTGAAGGGCATCCTTCAATCAACGATGTTGAAAAATATCGAGACGGTATTTTAAAAGTTTCAAAAGAAGAAACGATCGAGTTGCCAGAAAATGAATTTTATTATCATGAGATCATTGGAGCAAAGGTCGTTGAGGAAAATGGAAATGAATTAGGTAAAATCAAAGAAATTCTTTCACCAGGTGCTAACGATGTTTGGGTAGTCCAACGACCAAAGAAAAAGGATGTTTTGCTTCCTTATATTGACTCAGTGGTTAAAACAGTTGATTTAGAAAATGGGGTCATTTACGTCGAGATTCCAGAAGGATTGATCGATGATGAAAATTGATGTCTTAACACTCTTCCCACGAATGTTTGAAGGACCAATGGGTGAATCGATCATCGGTAAAGCGGTCAATAAAGGATTGTTAGAGATCAATGTTTCTAATTTTAGAGACTATTCCGATAATAAACACCAAACGGTCGATGACTATCCATATGGTGGCGGGGCAGGGATGTTGTTAAAAGTCCAACCTATCTATGACAATATCAAAGCAATTGAACAAGCAAATCCTGAAACAAAAAAACGTGTGATTTTATTGGATCCAGCTGGTAAACGATTTGATCAAGCGATGGCGGAAGAATTTTCGAATGAAGAACATTTAGTATTTATTTGTGGACATTACGAAGGCTATGATGAACGAATCCGTTCGCTAGTTACGGATGAAGTCTCTTTAGGTGATTATGTCTTGACTGGTGGCGAACTCGGCGCAATGGTGATGATCGATGCAACGGTGCGCTTATTACCGGACGTTTTAGGAAATCAAACATCCGCTCAAACAGATTCTTATTCAACGGGATTATTGGAACATCCTCAATATACACGGCCAGCAGAATTTAACGGGATGAAAGTCCCAGAAGTTTTAACAAATGGAAACCATAAATTGATTGAAGAATGGCAACTGAAAGAATCCTTAAGAAGAACCTATCAACGCCGACCTGACTTATTGGAACAATTATCAATGACTCCACAAATGATGAAATTGTTAGAAGAAGTCAAAAAAGAAGAATCAGACGAAATAGAATAAGAAATATCAATATGACTCTTTACACTAAATTGATAGTATGATAGTATCTTATGGTGAGTGCAAAAGCACTTAACTATTACGATGTTCCGCTGTGAGGGAAAACTCATAAGAATGTTTGGAATAAGGAGAAAAGATCAATGAATCCATTAATCGAAGAATTAACAAAAGAACAACTACGTTCTGACATCCCAGCTTTCCGCCCTGGTGACACTGTACGTGTTCATGCGAAAGTTGTCGAAGGTACACGTGAACGTATCCAGTTATTTGAAGGTGTTGTAATCAAACGCCGCGGAGCTGGAATCAGCGAAACTTATACAGTACGTAAAGTTTCTAACGGAGTAGGTGTTGAACGTACATTCCCATTGCATACACCACGTGTTGCAAAGATCGAAGTCGTTCGCTACGGTAAAGTACGTCGTGCAAAATTGTACTACTTACGTGCATTACACGGAAAAGCTGCTCGTATCAAAGAAATCCGTCGTTAATCTATCGTTATCTGATAGTGGAAGAACCCTTGATTTTCAAGGGTTCTTTTTTTGATTATTTTTATAAGCAGTAAGTCTAGATTGTTTGACATTATAGATTTGCAAGAGTGGCAAACAAGGAGCAAAAAGTCGAGTCACTTTGGTATATCTTAAATATACGTCAATCAGATGACACGATGACAGTCCTATTCATACCAAAGGGGCGACAGATCTGGTAGGTGAACGTAATCAGCTTATCAAGTTTATATGTACTACACGCAAACGCTATGCGTATTAAAGAGATCAGAAAAAAATCCTGCTAGAGAGTGTCTAAAAATATAAATTGCGACAGTCCTTGAATAATAAGAACTTTTTTTGAATGTTTTTACTAACAATCGTTTTGTCATTGGCAAGTTAACTGAAAATGAGACTGAAGAATCTGTTCTGATTCATCAGTCTCATAATTTCAACTTATTCAAAATGCAACGATGATCCCAAATGTCGGTTGTTAAGAGAATTGAGGACGTTTTTTTACATATTTACTAAACGAGAAAGGCCACTTTTTTAGGAGCGGAGGTGTCAATTATTGATTAGTGATTTCAGCTTCCTTTTGAGCCATTTTTGCCGTTACGTGTTCATCAATTCGTAGGAATGGTAGATAGATAAATACGCTAACCGCAATGATTAGAACTTGCAGTACTGCTGCTCGCCAATCCCCACCTGTCGCAAGGAATCCTGAAATAACTGGTGGTGTGGTCCACGGTATCTGAACTACCACATGATTGATTAAGCCGGCTGCAGTCGCAAAGTAGGCAGTTACTAACGAGAAGATTGGTGCTAACACAAACGGAATAATTAGACTCAAGTTAAATACGATCGGTAATCCAAAGATGATCGGCTCACTGATATTAAACATCGCTGGTGTTACCGATAGTTTAGCAAAGTCTTTATAATCTTTTCGACGACTGAAGATGAAAATCGCAATCAATAAGGCGATCGTATTTCCTGAACCACCCATAACAGCAAAAGTATCCTTGAAAGCCATGTTGATAATATGTGGGATGTGTTCATGGTTTGCATAAGCTGCCATATTTTCTTGCATGTTTTGTAATAAGAACGGATCAAGTAAAGAACCTGAAATTACAGCTTGATGAATTCCAAAACCAAAGAATAAATTGGCGATTGATGTGATTAAGATAAAGCCAGGTAAACCAGTTGTGATGTGACTTAAAGGTCCCGTGATCGCTTTAGTGATCAAGCCATTTACGTCCATGTTGAATAACTGATTGACAGCGAAAGATAGAATCGCAAAACCAGTAACAGTAATCATGATCGGGATCAATACATTGAATGACTTCAACACTGCGGGCGGGATATTTCCAGATAGTTTGATTTGCAATTTTTCATTTGTAGATAATTTAATGAATAGCTCAGTAGCTACTAATCCAACAAAGATTCCGACAAACATTCCTGATGCACCTGTATGGGAACCTGGAATAACTCCGGTTACTTCAATCGCTTTTTTTGTATTTTCCGGAGTGAACATCATTTTCATTGGTGTTAAAACGATGAAAGTTGAGATCGAAACTAAAACCGCTGCGATATGATTTGTATAATTTCTGCTAACACACATATGATAAGAAACTGCAGCTACAACTAATAGCGTCGTAATACTCAATGTTCCATTGGCGATCGACATGCCAATTTCTTGAACTTTCATTAATGTTTCGGGTTTAACAATTTTACCCATAAAACCAGTTGGTTCTAAGATAACGTAATTAATCAAAGTCACGAATCCAGCTAACATCATAAATGGCATGAATGTTGCAAATGCATCGCGTAATGTACGCATATGAATTTGATTTCCTAGCTTCGATGCGATCATACCAAATCGTTCAAACACCTGTTCCTTCTTATTTGTTTTCTTCATGGTATATTCTCCTTGTTTTTTATTTGTAAGCACTTACCGTAGTTCAATAATAGAACGAAATTTGATAAAAGTAAATAACTTTTTTTAAAATTATATACTTTAATGAAAAAGGGCAAAAAAAAGAGCTGATTTCCTCAGCTCTTTCAATCATTTTTCAACAAAAACGGCTTCAAAAACAAAATCTTGATACAAATGCCTTGTAATGGAGTATTCAAAAGGAGTCCCGTTTGCCAAAGAAACACTTTTTTCAACTTCAATCATAAAGTCTCCCGCATCAATTCCTAATATAGTTGCATCAAACTCGGTTGCCAGTACGCCCTTCATCCAAACGTGAGAAGCATTGATCTCTAACTGCAGTTCATTGCGAATATAGGAATAAACCGATTTTTTCAAGTGTTTAGGTTCCAAACCAGGAATAATTGATAGCGGCATAAAAGTTTGTTCCAATGAATAGGGTTGTTGATCGACAAAACGACTGCGAACAATATTATAAATGTATTCCTTGTCGTTAATCTGTAATCGCTCTGCTATTTTTTTTGACGGTAATTCAATTGAAAACATATGAATTTCAGAGTCTACATGTTCTTCGCCAACTACGCTCATAAAACCTTCGCTTGGACCGAAAACTTTCGAATTATGGATCGGTTTGCGCAAAACTTCGGTTCCAAATCCACTTCGACTATGTAAAACTCCTTCAGAAACTAACATGTCTAATCCTTTTTTTACTGTCAATTTACTCGTATGATATTGTTTTGCCAATTCGGAACCAGTTGGTAATTTTTCACCGATCGCGTAAGTACCGTTTTCAATTTTCTTTTTTACATCAGAATAAACTTCCATATATTTCGCATTCTTCTTCATTTTTTCCCTCCTATAGTTACCGTGTAAAGATATAAATAATTATATACCTTTCTTTAATTTTAGCAATCTTTAAAGGGTAAAACAATTAACATTTATAAAAAGTATATATTTTTTAATAAAAAAATATTCCAATTTATTGGAAGCGGTGTTATGATGGAGTAGTACTCAAGAGAATGTCATTTTAGGAGGATACAATGAACAAACAACAATTAACATTTCCAGAAAACTTTTGGTGGGGTTCTGCTTGGTCAGCTGAGCAAGCAGAAGGTCGTGGTGAAACTGGAAAAGCCGAAACGGTTTGGGAACGTTGGTACAAAGAACAACCATACCGTTTTTATCAAAGGATTAGTTCAGAAATTACGACAGATCACATTCATCGTTATAAAGAAGACGTTCAACTGATGAAGCAAACCGGACATAATTCCTTTCGGGTCTCGATCTCTTGGGCGCGGATGTTCCCAAATGATGGAGTAGGGGAGGTAAATCCAAAAGCGGTTAAATTTTATCGGGATTTATTTACTGAGATGAATAACAATGGTATTAAAGTATTCGCCAATCTTTATCATTTTGATATGCCAGCAGCCCAACAGGATAAAGGCGGTTGGGAATCACGGGAAGTTGTCGATGCATATGTGCAATTTGCAGTTACTTGTTTCAAGGAGTTTGGCGATCTCGTCTACCACTGGTTCACTTTCAATGAACCGTTGGGGCCGATCTTAGGGTCATATTTGGAAGACTTCCATTATCCAAATTTGATTGATTTCAAACGAGGAGCGCAAGCGGCTCACTTTACTATTTTGGCTCACGCGAAAGCAATTGCAGCACACAAAGAGTTGAATTTGAACAGTAAAATAGGTGTTATCTTGAATTTAAGCCCGACGTTTCCAAGGAGTCAAACCCCCGCTGATGTGAAGGCAGCTGAAATTGCGGATCTTTTTTATGTTCGCAGCTTTTTAGATCCAATGGTCAAGGGTGTTTATCCAAAAAAATTAATTAACCTTTTACGTGAATATAATCAATTGCCAACGGATTATACCAAGGAAGACCTGCGTTGTATCAAAGAGAACACGGCACAAATCTTAGGATTGAACTATTATGAACCACGTCGTGTGAAGGCTCGTTTAACTGCAATCAATCAAGAGGGTCCGTTCTTACCGGATTGGTTTTTTGAGAATCATGTGATGCCGGGACGTCGGATGAATGAATATCGTGGTTGGGAAATTTATGAAAAAGGTATCCATGATTTATGCATGGATATCAAAGAAAACTATGGGAATATCGAATCCTTTATCTCTGAAAATGGGATGGGCGTAGCAGATGAGGAACGCTTTATGGATGAAAGTGGGCAAGTGATTGATGATTACCGGATCGAATATATCCAAGATCACCTCGCTTATCTTTGGAAAGCAATCAATGACGGCTGTAATATCAAAGGGTATCATCTTTGGACCTTTATTGACTGCTGGTCCTGGATCAATGCATATAAGAACCGTTATGGACTAATTTCTCTTGATCTGCCAACCCAAAAACGGACGATCAAGAAAAGTGGTGAGTTCTATAAACAGTTAAGCAATCAAAATGGGTTTGAGTATGATATTGATCGATTGGTATAGCAAAAAATGAGTGGAAAAACTTGTATTTTTGTTTGAAAATCTTTTATCTAGAAATCATAGAGTTATTCATTCAATGGGATTGTTCAGATAAGCATCGGGACTGGGAAAAAAGTTCTCTCAGTATCTTCTAGTATCTCTAAAAACGAATAAACGGTGTTCAAACATCAGCTCCTTGAAATAAGCCTGAATTTTTCAAAACATGAGAAGCTGTTTCAAAAAATTCTTTCTTATTGTCATCAGAGCTACCCGATGTTTTCACGACCTCTGATTCACGGTGTTCAAAGAGCTGACCTTCGGCGATAAGTCAAAAAATCTCAAAACATGGGGAGCTGTTTCGAGATTTTCATCCTTAATGCTCCTGCGATTACTCATCGCAGTTTTTACTTGGTGAGCGCTCAGGTCAAGACACTCTTTTCACGACTTCAAGAGAAACACAAAAAACGCTTGGTGTTCGTTTATTTGTTCCCATAGATCTACTGGCTATAAATAGCTCATCGCTTTGTTCAAAAAAACAGAAGCCATTTTCAGTATTGTGCACGAATTGTTTAACTATCACACATTGATTAGTAACTGGGATAGTAGTTGAGAGCGTAGCGTATTCTTTTGTAAAATGAAAGGTCTGAAACAATCATTAACCTAAAAAGAAAGTAAGCCTGATTTTGATTCATTACGTCAAAGTCAGGCTTATTTTTTCTGTTCTAGGCACAATCTTTCACGAATTTTCTTCAATTAAGTACCATGAGTGCGAAGGTGCTTAATTAATGGATCCTGTTTTCCACGTAAATGAAAACGACGGAATGTCAATTAGATACCTGATTGTTTTTCTATGTTTTTACTAATTGTTCAAGCAACGATTGAATGAACATTAGCAAGAAATTTCATTTAGCTATACGAACAACTGCAAATTATTTTGAAAATAGAAGATTCAATGAGTAAACCAACGCACCAGTATGTCCTAGTACAGCCGGAAATCAAAAAGTCTAAAATAATTAGGAGCAGTGAGATTGAAGAGGGATCGGAATATTCAGATGGGAAATACCGAAAGAGTTTTTATAGGGTGAGTCATTTTCATTTTTAACAAAACAATTTACTCCGGTTTCAGTGAGGTAGTTTGGTAATGGAATAAGATAAATATTTTTTATTGTTATTTTAAAATAACGTTTTTAATAGGAAGGTGTATCTCGTTTATTATGTGTATCTTTATTCTTAATATTGCTAATGTAATTTTTTTGTTGTAATATTTTTTTATGATAACAGACTTTTTGTTTTTATTATAACAAATTTATCTTATTAAATATTTTCTATTTTTTTATTTTATAAATGAATATACTGAATATATTATGAGATGTGTACTTATGTTATATATGAAGGGGTAGGGAAGGAAAAGGGGACATAAGATGACATAAAATGGCTTTACACTCAGTTCAAAAGGAGGGAAGTGTCCAGTGAGGTTGTAGATTAAGGAGTATCATCTTATTTTGATCAGATCATAAAAGAGCAAGTATACATATCATGTGAAAAATCTGTATGGCATCATGAATTATTCTCTAATTCATTTATAGGAGGAATCGTTATGGCTATTGATCATAAACAAGTGACTCAATTGGAAAAATTAGCATTAAACATTCAACTAGATATTTTGATAAGTGTTAAACAAAGAGGAGAAGAATCAATGGATTGTTCTTTTTCTATGATCAAATTGTTAGCTGTTTTATACGGTAAACAGATGAAGATTGACCCGAAAAAACCAGATTGGGGAAATCGTGATCAATTAGTTTTAGCTAAAAGTCATGCGGTATTGGAATTATATAGTACTTTATCTAATCTAGGGTATTTTGATAAGAAGTGGCTATGGACGATGAGTCATCAAGGGGACAGACTCCCTAAAAAGTTAGATCGTTCAAAGACTCCTGGAATCGATGTGACAATCGGGGACTTAAATAACGGTGTTGCAATAGCTGCAGGTCTTGCGATGGGATTAAAAATAGCAAATAAGGAAAATGATGTTTATTTAGTGATGGATGAAGACGAATTAAAAGATGAACGTTGCTGGCAAGTATTTCAGTGTATTGCTCATTTTAAATTAGATCATTGCTTGGTAATTATTGATAGTGGTTATAGAAAACGAGAACAGTTAAGCAAAAGGTATGAGAAATCTTATCTATTGAAAAGAAAAGCAGAGAAGGCTGGGTTTTATACGTTGCTCGTTGATGGGACAAATATCAAAGCAATCAATGAGGCGATTGAAGAGTATAAAATGAGGACGACACAAGCCTTCTGTATTGTTTTAGAAAGTTATCCAGAGCGAGTGCTATCAGACTTAACAATGGACGATCATGAGGATTCAAGTAAAAAAATTCCTAAAACATTCCATCAAGAGATAGAAAAAACGATTTTGAAATTACAAGAAAAGCTTGAAAGGATGAGCTAAATGGTTCAGTTAAGTAACTCGTTATCTGTAAGGAAAGAACTTCGTACTTGCATAGTTGATACATTAAATGAATTAATGAAAAAAAACCACAATATCGTTGCGTTAGAAAATAAGTTTGAATCATTTAGTAATTGGGTTGATTTAAAAAATGAACACCCAAAGAGATATCTCAACATGCCTGTGGATGAAGAGAACATGGTAGGTATTGCAGCGGGGTTAAGTTTAGCTGGCTACCAACCTTTTATCCATCTTTTTGATTCTCATGCGATTCGAAAAATTTTTGATCAATTATTTATTTCCGAAGGATACGGTGGAAATACCATCAATATTTTTGGGGAATATTTCGCTTCTAATCGAAATGGAAAGGAACGCGTCAATGAACTAGGGGAAGATTTAGCGTTGATGACAATGATCCCAAATTCAATTATTTGTGAAGCAACAGATGAGGTGCAAATGGCATGGATCATCAAAGAATTTAGCCAATTGAGCGGTATTCACTATGTACGCGGAGAAAATAAAAGGATACCTAATATCTATAAAAAAGAAACGACTTTTCAATTAGGCAAAGGAAATATTGTATGGCATGGAACAGATATTTTAATTATTGTCGCTGGCAGATTAGTTTACGAAGCCCTCAATGTTGCTAAGCGGTTAAAGTCCTGTCAAATTAGTTGCGAAGTCATTGATATGTTTACGATCAAACCAATCGATAAACAGTTGATCCTTAACGAGTTGAAAGGGAAAACACAAGTGGTCACTATCGAAAATTATGCAGTTATTGGTGGCTTGAGCAGTGCGGTGAACAGAGCTCTTACAGAAAATAAAGCAGCTGTTCCGTTGAGAAAGATAGAGATTGTGAAGCTTAGGCAACAAACGGATGTGCCAATCCAGACAGAAGGTTTTGACTTAGTGGTTCAGTTGATTGTTGAAACAATATTAGCGAATGAGCTAGATCGATAACGGAAAAATTGAGCTGGATCATGATAAAGGATAAAATTTCTTGAAAAAAATTAGTGTATCAAAGAAAGCATATGAAATATTGATTCTAATCGAAATACATAAAGAGCCTTGATTGATCAAGGGAATGAAGAAAACGAAAAAGGCAGCGTTTGGATTGGCCCGATGAAAGGGCCATTTGGGCGCTGTCTTCCTTTAATTTTTCGTTTCTTTAACTACTTAAAAGAGTTTTAATCAATTAATAATTGAACATGTTTGCCAAAAGTTTCTTTTTGACTATCGGATATAGCAGAATCGGTAATCAAATAGTCGACTTCTTGGAGTGGATAAAAGCCATAGAAATCTTTTTTATCAAGTTTATGATGATCTGCTACGATATATCGTGTTTCAGCGCTGTTCAATGCGTAACGTTGAGTCAATCCTTCATCTTCATTTGAAGTGAAAACGGATGTTTTATCTAATCCATTTACCCCGATGAAACTTTTTTTTACATGGATATTTGCAATAAAATCATTGGCGATCGTCCCAACGAAAGCGCCGGTCTTATTTCGATAGGAGCCGCCGATCAGGATGATCTCAAATCGAGGATCACTTTTGAATTTGTTAAACACATGGATCGAATTGGTAATGATTTTAGCGTGGTTAATCGTCAAGAAATCATAAGCTAATTCAATCGTTGTTCCAGGTCCTAAAAAGACAGTATCGCCTTCGTGGATATGATTCGCAATGATTGTGGCAATTTCTATTTTTTCTGACAAATGAAGATCCTTTTTTTCCCGATGACTTAGTTCGATCACGGAAGTTTTAGGATTTAATAGTTTGGCACCACCATGAATGCGAATGATTAACCCCTTATCCTCCAATTCTTGCAAATCTCTACGAACAGTCATATCAGCTACTTTCAATTCTTGAACAATATCGGCCACTTTCACGATGCCGTTCTTCTCTAGTTGTGCTAATAAGTATTTTTGTCGTTCTTCTTTTAACATGATATAAACTCCCTGATATTTCGTGGTTCTTATTTTTTTGTTTGAAATAAACATAAAACATTCAAAGGAGGTTGTCAAATATTAAAGGTTTGTATAAGAAAATAGATTGACATGTTAAAAACATTCGGTTACTATTTGTTTGTAAAGGACAAAAACGAACACAAACAAACATAAACTGGAACAAATATAATGTTCTTGTAAGAGAATGGAGGAAGAAAAATGGATAAAGAAACAGTAGCAATGATTGGATTTGAAGTGGTAGCTTTTGCTGGTGAAGCAAGATCGAAATTGATCGAAGCGTTAGCTAAAGCAGAGAAGGGGGAATTTGAAGAAGCCAATGGATTAGTTGAAGAAGCCAATCAGAGTTTGGTTGAAGCGCACAATTCTCAAACTAAAATGTTAGCTGCTGAAGCGAGTGGTGAAACAATTGAAGTAGGGTTTATTATGGTTCACGCCCAAGATCATCTAATGACCACGTTGCTATTGAAAGATGTCATTCAACATCTCTTTAATATTTATAAAAAATCATAGAGGAGCCTGGGTATGAATGCAATGATCAAACGTATCGAAAAAATGAAACCGTTTTTTGAGAAAATTTCTAATAATTCTTATTTAAGAGCAATTAGGGATGGTTTTATCAGTCTTATCCCTGTCATTCTTTTTTCAAGCTTTTTTTTATTGGTAGCATATGTTCCCAACGCATTCAATTTTCATTGGGGAGAAGAAATAGAATCCATTCTAATGAAAGCGTATAACGGGTCCATGGGGATATTAGGGATCTTAATGGCTGCTACAGTGACCAAGAGTTTGACAGAAAACTTTAATACTAAATTGCCAAAAACGAATCAAATCAATAGTACTTCAACCATGATCGCTGCTTTTATTGGTTTCTTGATTGTTGGGGTTGATTCGTTAGAAGGTGGATTTGCTTCTGATTACATGGGGACCAAAGGATTGATGACAGCGTTCATTGTTGGTTTTATTGTTCCTAATATCTATCGATTCTGTGTTAGCAAGAATTTGACAGTGAAAATGCCAGAGGAAGTTCCTGGTAATATCTCACAGACATTTAAGGATTTGATCCCGATTACACTGTCGACCGTCTTTTTTTGGGGATTTGATTTGGGTTTTCGTAACCTTGTCGGTAGTGGGTTTTCAGAAAAATTGATTGAACTGTTCCAACCAATTTTCTCAGCGGCCGATGGCTATTTTGGGTTAGCACTCATTTTTGGGGCAATGGCGTTTTTCTGGTTTGTCGGTATCCACGGTCCCTCTATTGTTGAGCCAGCTGTTGCTGCCATCTACATAACAAATGTAGAGATGAATTTTCAACTGTTTCAAAGTGGGGAACATGCACCGAAAATTTTATCTCAAGGCTTACAATACTTTGTTGCCACACTAGGTGGGACGGGTGCGACATTGGTCATTACGTTGATGTTTGCTTTTCTAGCAAAGTCAAAGCAGTTAAAAACAATGGGACGTGCCTCAGCGATTCCCGTTTTGTTTGGTGTGAATGAACCCATGCTGTTTGGTGCACCAATCGTATTGAATCCTATCTTTTTTATTCCTTTTATTCTTGCACCAATCCTCAATGTCTGGATCTTTAAATTTTTTGTTGAGGTGTTAGATATGAATGGATTCATCTACAATCTGCCATGGACAACTCCTGGACCAGTAGGGTTGATCTTAGGGACAGGTTTTGCTGGACTATCGATCGTTTTGATGATTGTTTTATTAACTGTTGATTTTGCGATTTACTATCCATTTTTCAAAGCCTATGACAATGAATTATTAGTGAAAGAAAAAGAAATAGGGCACGGGGATCAGTTGGAAAGTACAACTGTCAAATCAGCAGTCGTTTCACCGGCATTTGCTAAACAAAAGAATGATCAGACTAATGTTCTTGTACTTTGTGCCAATGGAGCAACTAGTTCGATGTTAGCCAATGCAATTAAAAAGGGTGCGAAGGAATTGAGTATCGGTGTGGATGCGACGGCAATGGCTTATGGGCAACATAAAGATCAGATTGGCGAGTTTGACTTGATTATCTTAGCTCCGCAAATGGCTTCGATGCTTGAGGAACTGAGAGAAAGTGCGAAGGACCATAAAACACAAACTGTTTCTACTACGGGAATCGAGTACGTCAAACTTGCAAAAGCACCTACTGATGCGGTCAACTTTGTTTTTGAAAATCTAACATGATGTGGAGGATGCGATGAATAAATTTCCAGAACATTTTATTTTTGGAGCGGCAACGGCCGCTTATCAAGCTGAGGGTGCCCTTTCAATAGGAAACCGTGGGAAAAATTATTGGGATGATTACCTTAAAAAGACAGGGACGTTTGACCCTAGTCAAGCAAGTGATTTCTATAATCGTTATGCAGAAGACTTACAAGCATGTCATCAGTTTGGCATCAATGGCATTCGGATTTCGATTGCCTGGTCTAGGATCTTTCCTAGTGGGAGAGAGAAGGTCGATCCGATCGGTGTCCAATTTTATCATCGTTTGATCGATTCTTGTATCAAAAATGGAGTCACGCCGTTTGTGACTTTGCACCATTTTGATACACCAGAGAAGCAATTTAAAGATGGTGATTGGTTGTCTGCAAATATGGTGGATGATTATGTTGACTTTGCGCAATTTTGTTTTGAAGAATACGGGGACAAAGTGAAACATTGGATCACGATCAATGAACCCTGGTCAGTGGTTGCCGGTCAATACATCATCGGTCATTTTCCGCCGAACAATCAATATGAGCTGGGTAAAGCGATCCAATCGATGCACAACATGATGGTTGCCCACGCTCGCGTAGTCAAAAAATACAAGGAAGCTAATTACCAAGGTGAGATCGGGATCGTTCATATTTTAGAATCAAAGTACGGGATAACTGATCAGAGAGAAGATAGCCTGTCAGCGAAGAAAGAACATATCTTGGCGAATCAATTTCTATTGGATGCGACGTTTAAAGGGGAATACTCAGCAGAAACGATGCGTGTGATCAATGAGATCTTATCTGCAAATGGGGCGCAGCTTGAACTCAAAATAGAAGATTTTGATCATCTAAAAGAAGCAGCAAAAATGATTGATTTTTTAGGAGTCAATTATTATGCGAGTCATTTTTTAAAAGGCTATACAGGAACATCAAAAATCCAACATAACGGAACTGGTGAAAAAGGAAGTAGTATCTTTGCCTTGCAAGGTGTAGGAGAAAGGGTAACAAATCCTGTAATCCCAACGACTGACTGGGATTGGCCGATCTATCCACAAGGGTTGGAAGATATGCTTCTCTTGATCAAACAGAATTATCCGAACTATGGAAAAATTTATGTAACAGAAAATGGTTTAGGGAGTAAGGATCATTTTGAAGCGGGACAAATCAATGATGAGGAGCGGATCGATTATGTTCGTCTTCATCTAGCCGCTATTTTACGGGCGATCGACCAAGGTGTGAGAATTGAGGGATACTTTATTTGGTCGTTGATGGATATGTTTTCTTGGACGAATGGTTACAATAAACGTTATGGATTATTTTACGTAGATTTTGATACGCAGCAACGATTTCCTAAAAAGAGTGCTTATTGGTACCAAAAAATCAGCAAAGAAAAAGTATTGGATCAACCGATTAAAAATGAAACTAGCGAGAAATGAGAAAACTAAACAGGAGGAAAAATGAGTATGCGAGTAGTCATTGGTGCGGATAGCGACGGAATGGAATTAAAAGAATGGTTAAAAGATAAGCTCGTGCAAGAGGGATTTGAAGTAGAAGATAAAAGTATTCAACCAGCAGAAGATTTTATTGCATCTACATTAGCTATCACAACAGATTTAAAAGAACACCCGGAAAGTCTAGGGATCGCTATTGATGGTTATGGTGCAGGGAGCTTTATGGTCGCAACAAAAATAAAAGGAATCGTGGCAGCTGAAGTGTCGGATGAAAGAAGTGCTTATATGACTAGAGATCATAATGATGCCCGAATGATTACCTTAGGCGCAGCGATTGTTGGTAAAGAGCTTGCGTTAAATATCGTTAAGGGATTTTTGACCGCATCTTATAGTGGTGGTCGTCATCAGATTCGTGTAGATATGTTAAATGAAATGGGTTAAGAAAGGAGCAGATAATGAGAATAGCAATTGGATGTGACCACATCGTAACAGATACAAAAATAGCAGTTGCGGATTTTTTGAAATCAAAAGGGCATGAAGTAGTGGATGTAGGGACCTATGATTTTACCCGCACACATTACCCGATATATGGGAAAAAAATTGGAGAAGCAGTAGTTAAAAAAGAAGTTGATTTAGGCGTATGTTTATGTGGAACAGGTGTCGGGATTACCAATGCAGTCAATAAAGTACCTGGAGTAAGAGGTGCGTTGGTTCGTGATATGACCAGTGCCATCTATGCAAAAGAGCAACTAAATGCGAACGTCATTGGTTTTGGTGCCAGAATCACAGGAGAATTTTTGATTTGTGATGTCATCGAAGCCTTTATTCAGGCAGAATATCAAGAAACAGATAAAAACAAACAGTTGATCGAAAAAATCAACCAGTGTGAAAGCACAAATGCTTCGCAAGAGAAGCCGGAATTTTTTGCAAAATTTCTTAAAAAATGGGAAATGGGCGAATACGAAGACTAAAAAGGAGCGTGACATAGAAGCAATGGATGGAAAAATGAAACATTTAAAAAAACTCTGGAATAAAGAACAAATCTTTGCCGCTTTAGCAATTGATCAACGAGGTGCATTACGTAAAATGCTTACCAAAGCAAAAGGAGAAGAAGCAAGTGCTAAAGAGCTGGAAGAATTTAAGATGATCGTGTCTTCGCAACTAACAAAAGATGCGTCAGCGATTTTGTTAGACCCAGAGTATGGCTTGCCTGCAGCGAAAGCGAAAGCGCAAGAAGCTGGCTTACTTCTTGCCTATGAAAAAACGGGATATGATAGTACCGTTCCTGGAAGACTTCCTGATCTTTTACCTACTTGTTCAGTTAAGAATCTAAAAGAGGCAGGTGCAGATGCTTGTAAATTCTTACTTTATTATGATGTTGATGAAAGTGACGAAATCAATGAGCGAAAACAGGTATTTATCGAACGGATCGGCTCAGAATGTCAGGCAGAAAATTTACCATTCTTTTTAGAATTAGTTTCATATGATCAAAACATTTCTGATAGTCAATCAAAAGAATATGCGATGAAAAAACCTGGCAAAGTCATAAAAATGATGGAGAAGTTTTCTGAAGAGCGATTCAATGTCGATGTCTTGAAAGTGGAAGTTCCTGTCAACATGCAATATGTAGAAGGATATAGTCAAACAGATTTCGTACATACGAAAGAAGAAGCAGCGAAATTTTTCCAAGAACAAGCTGCTGCTACCCATTTGCCTTATATCTTTTTAAGTGCCGGTGTCGAAGCAGAATTATTTTATGAAACACTACGTTTTGCCAAGGCAGCAGGATCGACCTTCAATGGGGTTCTTTGTGGTCGGGCAACGTGGAGTGCTGGGGTAGAAACTTTTGTCAAACACGGAAAAGAAGCGGCAATGACGTGGATGAACGAAGAAGGAAGTAAAAAAATCCAACAACTCAACCAAGTGCTGCAAGAAACTGCAACACCAGTAGCGTTATAAAAAAGGCTATGAATACCATTTGTTCGGAGGGTAACAACGGGTATAAACGTAGCGGTAAGCTTTATAATAGGATGAACATTTTTTGAAACGCTTCTTCTATTTTTATAATGGAGAAAAATAGACAAGAATAAATAATCAAGAGATATAAAGATAGTGTAAAGAAACGATTTAAAGTTTCACACTATCTTTATATCTTTTTTTGTATGATCAAATCATAAAGGAGAGAGGAAAAATGATGATTATATTTGGTTTGATTAGTGCTTTATTAATGATTTATCTTTTCTGGTTTTTATTTAAGGGGGAAGAGTTATGAGTAGTATCATTTATCAAGGATTGTTTTTTTTATTTGTGTTACTAATTCTAGCGTTACCTCTTGGGTGGTATATTAAACAAATCATGCAAAATAACATACCTAAAGGCGTACGATTTTTGCAACCCGTTGAAAAACTATTTTATAAAATAATCGGACCAGTCAGTCAGAAAGAAATGACGGCGAAACGCTACATTTTTAGTGTATTGTCATTAAGCCTTTTTTCGCTCATTTTACTGATTGGTCTGTTAATGACACAAGAATGGTTGCCGGGAGGGAATACAGTTAAAAATCTTTCTTTCCCATTAGCCCTCAATACGGCAGTTAGCTTTGTAACGAATACTAATTGGCAAGCCTATGCTGGGGAAACTACCTTATCGAATTTTTCGCAAATGTTTGGCTTAACAGTTCAAAATTTTGTATCTGCAGGTGTTGGTTTAGCAGTTTTGATTGCCTTATTAAGAGGTTTGACTCAAGTGAAAAATAAACGGCTAGGGAATTTTTGGCAAGATTTAACCAGAGGTCTAGTCTATATCTTATTGCCGCTTTCCATCGTTTTAGCTATCTTATTGATCTCTCAAGGAACGATCCAAACGTTTCAATCAGGGCTAGCTTATCAAGGATTAGAAGGAAAAGATTTGTGGTTGTATCTAGGACCAGTAGCAAGCCAAGTAGCTATCAAGCAGTTAGGAACGAACGGTGGTGGTTTTTTTGGAGCAAATTCAGCTTATCCTTTTGAGAATCCAACGATTTTAGCGAATTTTTTGGAAAATATTGCCATTTTGCTTATTCCTGCTGCATTGATTTTTACACTAGGTTTTTGGGTAAAAGAATGGAAACAAGGGCGGACGATCTTGATCGTTGCAACCACTTTTGTTCTATTAGCGTTTATCGGGGTAACAGTTAGTGAATATTATGGACCAAACTTTATTCAAGTGTTAGGTTCGGCCAACATGGAAGGAAAAGAAGTTCGTTTCGGTGTAGGATGGTCAAGTTTATGGGCTGTCAGCACGACTGCTGCTTCTAATGGTTCGGTCAATGCGATGCTAGATAGTTTTACGCCATTAGGTGGAGCGATCCCACTCTTTTTGATGCAATTAGGAGAGATTATTTTTGGTGGGATTGGTAGTGGATTATACGGCATGCTTGCTTTTCTTTTGTTAGCCGTTTTTATTGCTGGTTTATTAGTTGGTCGTACGCCCGAATATTTAGGGAAAAAAATTGAAGCGTTTGACATCAAGATGGCTAGTTTAGTTATTTTGACTCCTTTAATGTTGACCCTCTTTGGAGCTATGGCCTTGATCAGCCACAGTGAAGTCTTCACTTGGTTAACTAATGAAGGACCTCATGGATTTAGTGAATTATTATATGGTGCAACTTCCTTAGCGAATAATAATGGGAGTTCATTTGGAGGTCTATTAGCAGATACGCCGTTTATTAACTATTTAGGCAGTTTCTTGATGCTGCTGTCCAGATATCTACCGATCGTTGCGATTTTATTCCTAGCAGAAAATATGGGGAATAAGAAAAAAGCAGCGTTGAGTCCAGGGACATTATCAACCGTCAGTCCAACGTTTGTTACGATGTTGATTATTGTCATTTTAGTGATCGGCGCCTTGAGTTTCTTACCAGCATTAGCCTTAGGACCAATTGCTGAGTATTTTACAGTAAAGTGAGTGAGAAAAATGAAAAAAATCTATTTATGGGCTGTGGGTCAATCGTTCAAGAAGTTGGACCCACGACAGCAATTAAGAAATCCAGTCATGTTTGTTGTCTATTTAGGCGCGATTTTGACAACCATTTTGTGTTTTTACCCGATGGATGTACCATTATGGTTTAGTCTTGCGATTACGGTTTTCTTATGGTTGACTCTATTATTTGCCAATTTTGCTGAAGCCGTTGCTGAAGGTCGTGGGAAGGCACAAGCGGATAGTTTGAAGCAAGCGAAGAAAGAAGTAATGACCTATAAGATCACCTGTTTAGAAGATGTGCAAGAAAAAAACTTTATTGAGATCCGTTCTTCTGATTTGAAAAAAGGCGATCTGGTTTATGTCCAGGCAGGTGAACAAATCCCAGCAGACGGGGACGTTATTGAAGGGGCTGCCTCCGTCGATGAAAGTGCCATTACTGGAGAATCAGCACCAGTCATTCGGGAATCCGGAGGGGATCGAAGCGCTGTGACAGGAGGAACGACAGTCGTCTCTGATTATTTAGTGATACGGGTCACTTCCGAAAACGGGCAATCATTTTTAGATAAAATGATTGCGATGGTGGAAGGCACCCAACGAAAAAAAACACCCAATGAAATCGGACTGCAAATCTTTTTGATCACTTTGACGATCATTTTCTTAACAGTTTCGATTACGCTGATCCCGTTTACTCACTTTAGTAGTCTGCTGGCAGGAAAAGGTGGCCCGCTTTCTTTAATCATTGTGATTGCGTTATTGATTTGTTTAGCACCCACGACAATTGGTGCGTTGATCTCTTCGATCGGTATTGCTGGTATGAGTCGATTGACAAAAGAAAATGTCATTGCCATGAGTGGTCGAGCAATCGAAGCGGCAGGAGACGTCGATGTCTTATTATTGGATAAAACTGGAACGATTACGCTGGGCAATCGACGTGCAAGTGAATTTTTACCAGTTCATCAAGTGAGTGAACGAGAACTGGCGGATGCTGCCCAACTTTCCTCTTTGGCAGATGAAACAGCGGAAGGCAGAAGCATTGTGATTTTAGCCAAAGAACGATTCAATCTACGGGAACGTGAATTTCAGCAATCTGAGGTGAAATTTATTGATTTTAGTGCCAAAACAAGAATGAGCGGGATCGATTATCGCGGGGACGAAATTCGTAAAGGTGCGGCTGACACTATGAAAAAATACGTGGAAGCAAATGGACATACCTATCCTGAAGAATGCGATCAATTAGTGGCTCAAATCGCACGTGCAGGGGGAACCCCATTAGTAGTTGTCAAAAATTACCAAGTTTTAGGTGTTGTTTATCTCAAAGACATTGTAAAAAATGGTGTGAAAGAAAAATTTGCAGATATGCGGAAAATGGGGATCAAAACGATCATGATCACAGGGGATAATCCTTTGACGGCTGCAGCGATTGCGGCAGAAGCGGGCGTTGATGATTTTTTGGCAGAAGCAACACCAGAAAACAAAATGGAATTAATCCGTGAGTACCAAGAAAAAGGTCACCTTGTAGCAATGACGGGTGATGGAACGAATGATGCTCCGGCATTAGCACAAGCTGATGTAGCGATGGCAATGAATACAGGAACCCAGGCTGCCAAAGAAGCAGGGAACATGATCGACTTAGATTCAAGTCCTACGAAACTCCTGCAAGTAGTTCAAATCGGCAAACAACTATTGATGACTCGTGGAGCGTTAACGACCTTTAGTATTGCCAATGATGTTGCTAAATATTTTGCGGTGATCCCAGTCTTGTTCTATAGCATCTATCCACAATTAGATCAATTGAACATCATGGGACTTAGTACGCCTTTAACAGCTATTTTATCTGCGGTCATTTATAACGCGGTGGTGATTGTGGCATTGATCCCATTAGCGTTGAAAGGTGTTGCTTACCAGGAAAAACCAGCTAGTCAAATCCTGCGACATAATCTACTTGTCTATGGATTAGGAGGTGTCATTGCACCATTTATTTTTATCAAACTGATTGATGTCATTTTATCATTCGTGATTTTGTAAAGGAGAAAAGTGATGCGAAAAACAGTTATGGGAAGTATTCGTTTTTTATTGTTAAGTTTACTTGTTTTCGGAGGGGGGTATACATTACTAGTTACCGGGGTCGGTCAACTATTTTTCAATGAACAAGCTAATGGCAGTCAAGTTACCAATGATGGGAAAGTCATAGGTTCGAAGTTGATTGGGCAACCTTTTGAATCAACTCGCTATTTTTCTGGACGGAATGAAAAAGTTAGCCAACTGTCACCGGTATCCAAGGAACAGGCTTCACGTGTGGAACAGAGAACGAAAAAACAGCTTCAAGAAAATCTAGATCAAAAAGAAGTTCCGGTGGATCTAGTGACTGCTTCGGCAAGTGGTGTAGACCCAGATATCAGTGTGGAAGCAGCCAATTTTCAAGTGCCAAAAATCGCTCAAGAGCGAGGTCTTAAAGAAGCGGATATCTATGCTATAATAGAAAAAAACAGCCATAAGGATTGGTTTTCAGATCGCAAATACGTTAATGTATTACAATTGAATCTTTCGTTAGATCAGATGTCTGATTCATAATCGGTTCTAGCCATTTTCTTGATTGGTTTTAGCCAATCGGAAAATGGCTCAGACTTACATAAAGGATAAGTTGGAGGGGGAAAGGATGTCGTTATCGAGTGTATCAGAAGATTTTATGCAAAGACAGCAAGGGAAGAAAGGTAAATTAAGAGTATTCTTTGGTTTTGCGGCTGGTGTCGGGAAAACGTATGCGATGCTCTTAGAAGCTAGAGAATTATTTGCCTTAGGTAAAGATGTCGTGATTGGCTATATTGAGCCTCATGATCGACCAGAAACGAATCAACTACTCGAAGGTATGCCTCAGATCCCACCTAAAGAAATCAATTACAAATCAATCACTTTATTTGAACCTGATATTGATCGCTTGATCAAGCGAAAGCCAGAAGTAGTTTTGATCGATGAATTAGCGCACACCAATGCGCATGGATCAAGAAATAAGAAACGTTACCAAGACGTGGCAGAGTTACTGAATGCTGGAATCAACGTTTTTACAACGATTAATGTGCAACATATCGAAAGTTTGAATGATGTTGTTGTTAATGTAACAGGTGTGGAAGTAAAAGAAACCGTGCCAGACACTTTCTTTCAACAAGCATCTTTGAAAGTGATCGATGTTGAGCCGGAAGAATTGATCTTACGGTTAGAAGAAGGAAAGATCTATACCAACGAAAATGCAAAACGAGCCTTAAAAAATTTTTTTACCCCACAAAAGTTGAATCATCTGAGAGGTTTAGCGATCCAAAGAGCTTCCGACCATATCAATCAAGTTAGTAGTCAAACCAATCGAATCCAAAGCAAGTTGTTGACTATTGTTAATGACGATTTTCCTAAAATGGCAGAAAAGTGTATTCGTTGGACTGCAAGATTAGCGCAGGGCTTAGGTGCGCAATGGGTCGTTATTCAGATTCGTTCACATGAAGACACGCCAACAAATTTACCTCTTGCCGACAAACTTGGTGGAGAAGTGATCAGTATGGAAGAAGAAGGAAGCTTTGAAACGATCGTTGAATACGCTAAAATGACTGGTATTACAGATATTATCATGGGAAAGAATCTACGACAACCATGGTATGAACGATTATTTTTAGAATCGTTTGAAAACCGATTGCTGAAGCGATTGAATGATACAGAGATCCATTTGATCCCATTTCAAGAAACTAGACCATCTTTTTTATTTCATACAAGAAAAATCATTGAAGGCGGCGGGAAAGATCTAGGGTATGCATTAGGTGCTGTTTTTTGTGCCACTTTAATTACTGAGTTGATGCAGTATTTGAACGTCGGTGATCAAAATCTGATGTTGATCTATCTCTTTTTTGTCTTATTAGTCGCTCGGATGACTTCCGGTTATTTTTGGAGCGCTTTAGCATCAATCCTTAGTGTACTATCGTTCAATTGGTTTTTTGTTGAGCCGCTTTATTCATTGACAGTCTATAAACAAGGCTATCCGTTCACTCTTTTGATCATGTTTTTAGTTGCTCTGATGATTAGTAACTTAATGGTGCGGTTAAAAAAACAAGCAGTTTATTCTATGGAAAAAGAGCATCAAATGGAAATTCTTTATGAATTGAATAAACAATATGTGTTGGCACAAGATCAACAACAAATTTTTGATATTACTGCGACGTATCTTTCACGTTTGTTAGATCGGGAAGTGGTTCTCTTTGATTCTGAAGGACAAGTGAAAAGTGTGCATCGTGTCGATCGGAAAAAATCAAGACTTAACATCAGTGAAGAAATTGCAGTAGCTGTTTGGACAGCAAAAAATCAACAGGAAGCAGGAAATGGAACCGATACCCTCGGAGGAGCAAAAGGATTCTATTTGCCGATCCTTACTAATGGAAAAGTCGTAGCTGTTTTAGGAATGGAACGAAGTCATTCCCACGACCTACAAAACGATCAACTAAACTATTTAAAGTTGCTCATTACACAACTGGCAACGATTCTGGAACAAAATCAATTGAAAAATGAGAAAGAGCAAATCGAACTTGAGAATGAACGAGAAAGAGTCCGCAGCAATTTGCTCCGAGCGGTCTCGCATGATTTGCGGACACCATTAACGGCAATTTCAGGGATTGCGGAGACGTTAAACAATGAAAAAAGTGTGTCGAAAGAAACCCAACAAAAATTATTGCAAGATATTCAAGATGAGTCCCAATGGTTGATTCGGATGGTGGAAAATTTATTATCGATTACACGGATCAATATGAATACAATGAAAGTGAATAAATCAGCGGAACCGATTGAAGAAATTATCGAAGCTGTGTATAGTCATTTGAAAAAAGTGTATCCAGATAGCCAATTAGATGTCGTATTACCAGAAAACATGCTATTCATCCAAGCAGATCCTATTTTAATTGAACAAGCTTTGTTCAATTTGATTGAGAATGCTTTGAGACACGGTGAAAAACAGCAACCTGTACGATTGACTGTGAGCCAAAATGGAGAAGAAACGAGGATTGAGATTAGAAATAAGGGTGAGATTCCTATCGAACAATTTCAAAAAATCCAAAATAATCTGACTCAACCAAATGAGGTGCCTGTTGATTCTAAAAACGGATTGGGAATTGGGTTAAGTATTGTCAACACGATCATTCGTGCTCATAACGGACAAATGGAGATGATTGCCGATAATGGGGAAACGATTGTCCGAATCTATTTAAAGTAAGGAGTTTTTTATGAATAAGATGATCTTATTGATTGAAGATGATCCCAATATTACCGACTTCATGGAAGTGGTTTTTGAGCGAGAACAATATAGATTAACGGTAGCAGCAAATGGGATGGAAGCTTTAACTGCTTTACAGGCAGAAACATTTGATGTCATTTTACTTGATCTAGGTTTACCGGATATTGATGGAATGGATCTCTTGAAAATATTGAGGAAACGGATGGATCTTCCGATCGTGGTGATCTCTGCACGAAAGGACGAAAATGAAAAAGTAGCCGCCCTTGATTTAGGAGCAGATGATTACGTCACCAAACCTTTCGGGACTAACGAACTTCTAGCTCGTATAAGAACAGCTTTACGTCATAAGAAAACCAAAGAAGAACAGACGTTGATCGTAGTAAATAATGCATTGAAAATCGATTTTGATAAGCAGTTGGTTTATAAAAATGACCAAGAAATCCATTTAACAAAAAATGAATATCGATTACTTAAATGTTTATTTGAGCAGATTGGTAAAGTAGTCACTTACCAAACATTAATGACCCAAGTATGGGGACCATACAGCGAAGATTCCCAAATTTTGCGAGTCAATATGTCAAATATCCGCAAAAAAATTGAAACAAATACGTTGAAGCCTGAATATATCATTACTGAAATTGGTGTTGGTTATCGTTTACGTGATTACCGCTCGTAAACATAAAGATGAAACAGTGAAGTCTGTTTAATAAGTATTAGATCCAAGAAAGATAGTTCAAAAAGGTCATGAAAGAAACAAATAGCTCCGAACAAACCAGAGCTTACTGTATCTTTCATGACCTTTTTATGGTGTTCATCGTATTACTTCTAGGGAATTAAACCTAGGTTATTCACTTACTCTTTTATAATTAGTCCTAACAATGTTGAGAATTTTAAGGCCTGGTAGGTTGAGACCTGGCAACCTTTTAATTCATTGATCGTAATGCCTAATGTTTCAAAATTAGAGGAGCTTAAATCAATGCCTTTTAAAGAGGTTTGCTGAAAATTCGCTTCGTTCAATTCACAATTGTCAAAAATGATTCCTTTGAAGTGACAATGATAAAGATCGGCGTTTTCCAATGAACAATGGCAAAATTGATTATTCTCCATTTTAGCATAGCCAAAAGCAGCTAGATTGATTAGACAATCTTTAAAAGTAACGTTTTTAATCGTTGATTCTTGAAAGGTTGTCCCAAGTAGTTTGCAATTGATAAATTCTACTCGGTGGATAGAGGCTTTTGTCATATTGACGTTGGAAAGATCACAATTTGTAAAGCGAACATCTACGAACTCGACCTGACTAAAATCGCTATTTGTAAATTGACAGTGATCAAATTCCATATTGTAAAAACGTGGACGATCGAAAAATGCTTCGATTGCTTCGTCATTGACTACTTTGCACATTTCAAGCATTGGTTCCTCTTCGGAATAGATTGTAGAAAAGGGCTTAAGTGGTAATGTGGGAGAAATTTTTGGAGGAACGATTTTCATAGATTCATCTACTTTCCTATATAAGATTTTTTCATATCAGTAACGGAATCATCGTTGTCTGCTTATTATAGCACAAATCATTTGATTGCATTTGGCGATTTTTTTGCGACAAAATGCGATAAATTGCAAAATATTGCAAAGTGTTGCAAACTGTAGTAAAGTGACTTAAGGGAGGCGGTTTCATGCTGAGGGAAATTCGTTTGAAAAAAATAATCAAAATCATGAAAGAAAAACAAAATGCTGCGATTGATGACTTAGCAGAACAGCTGGAAGTATCTAAAGACACGATCAGGCGTGATTTAATGAAGTTAGAAGAAAAAAATATAGTTCGCAGAACACACGGCGGAGCGATTTTATTAGAAAGAGAAGCAACTATTTTTGATTATGAGCAACGTTCAACTAAATTAAATGGAGTGAAACTTCAGTTAGGAAAAACCGCTGCAGCTATCATTAAAGACAATTCATCGGTTATTTTCGATTCCTCCACTACTGTAGAAAGTGTGATCAATCAAATAGGGATGAAACCTTTGACAGCTATCACTAATTCTTTGACTCATGCGATGCTGTTGGCAAAAAGGTCAGCAACTACGATTACGCTATTGCCGGGAAAATTGCACAAAACACAACTTTTTTTACATGGCGCAGATACTATTGAGAAATTAAAACAATACAGTGTAGACTATACATTTTTAGGTGTTTTTGCTTTATCTTCTGAGGGGATATTCATCCATACAGAAGAAGAAGGACTTGTCAAACGCCAAATGGTCAAACAGGCAAAAACGGTGGTTGCTTTAGCAGATCATACAAAAATGGATAAAACCGGTTTTTTTAAGGTTTGTGATTTAAAAGAGATTGATTTTCTAGTAACAGATCAACCTCCCAGCAAGCAGTTGCAACAAGCTTTGATAAATAATCAGGTGGAATGTCTTATATTAGATCAATAAAGGAGTAAGTATGGAAAAGAAAAATATAATTTTAGATGTGTTGACTGAGCCGAAAACATTTGCAGATGTCTCACCGGTTTTCTTAACAGATGAAACGATTGAGATGAGAAAAAAACGAATGATACAAAGGATGAGAGAAGAAGCGATTGACACACTAATCATTTATGCAGATCGTGAGCATGGTAGCAATTTTGAATATTTTACGGGATTTATTCCACGGTTTGAAGAAGGATTATTTGTTATGGAAAATAGTGGAAAAAGTACCTTGATTTTGGGAAATGAAAATCTGAAACTATGTAAACATGCACGAATCCAATCAGATTTGGTTCATTATCCACCTTTTTCATTGCCGAATCAACCAATGGATCACGAACAACCTTTAGAACAATTATTTACCTCGTTAGGGTTCGTTGAAAAGAAAAAAATCGGGGTAGTTGGTTGGAAAATGTTTACTACACGGAAGAAAGAAGCGACCAAGCTATTCGATGTTCCTCACTTTATTATTGAAGCAATCGAAAAAGCAAAAGGTGAAACGACTGAACTACTAAATGCTAGTTCGCTGTTGATCGGGGAAAAAGGAATACGGAGAACAAATAATGCCAATGAGATCGCTCATTATGAATTTGGTGCCAATCTAGCTTCTAGTTGCATGTTACAAGCACTAAACAAGATTGAAGTAGGTGTAAAAGAGTCTGAAATTGGAGCATTGTTAAATGGAAAAGGACAACCGAACACGGTAGTGACAATTGCTGCGACAGGGCAACGTTTCGAATATGCTAATCTTTACCCAACCGATAAAACAATTAAACTTGGGGATGCGTTGTCTTTAACTACTGGGTTTAAAGGTGGTCTATCTAGCAGAACCGGGTTTGTCATCGAACATGAAAAACAACTTCCATCAGAGCAAGCGGATTATTTAGAAAAAGTGGCTAAACCTTATTTTCAAGCAATTGTTCATTGGTTAGAAACAATCAAAGTGGGGATGAGAGGCGAAGAAGTTTATCAACTAGTTGAGACTGTTTTACCAAAAAAACAGTTCCATTGGCATTTAAATCCTGGTCACTTGACAGCAGATGAAGAGTGGTTAGCTTCACCTATTTATCAAGAGTCGCAAGAAATACTTGAAAATGGGATGATTTTTCAACTAGATATCATTCCTTCAGTTCCGGGTTATACAGGTGTTAGTGCGGAAGAATGTGTGGTATTAGCTGATGAGGCACTGCAAGGAAAAATCAAAGAAAAGTATCCAGAATTATGGCAACGCATTATGATTCGTCAAACGTATTTGAAAGAAGTGCTAAACATTGATTTAAGTAAAGACATTTTACCGCTTTCCAATACGGTTGCATACTTACGCCCTTTTTATTTAGCAAAGAATCAAGCATTTCGTGTACAAAGAATAAAATCCACATCTTGATGTACGAGTGAATGATAAGAGAAAATTCGTAGGAGTAACAGGAGCTGTATGGTTCGTTACTTCTACGAATTTCTTTGAGGTCTGCTAGCTTTTTTGAGAAAAATCCCTTATAGTGAAAGCCGAAAGACTAGATCATTTTTTGTACGTTGTTTCAAATGCGACGATGATCATGCATAAATCTTCATTCGTTTATTGGTTTTGGCCAAGCAGATAAATGTTAGGCTAGTCAATTATGAACGAGATGGAGCAGAAAAAAGGGGATATCAACTATGAACATCAAACAAGTGAGCGAAGCGAAAGGGATCTCGCCCGATACATTGCGTTATTATGAGAAAATTGGTCTCATTCCGCCTGTACATCGCACGAAAGGCGGAATCCGTGATTATACAGAAGAAGACCTCAACTGGGTAGATTTTACAATTTGTATGAGAAATGCTGGTTTATCCATTGAGTCGTTGATCGAATACAATAAATTGTGTAAGCAAGGAGACCAGACAATTGCTGCTAGGAAGCAATTATTGATGACAGAAAGACAGCATTTGATTCAAAAGATCGATGAGATGCAAGAGTGTTTAACACGATTACATAAGAAAATCGAGAATTACGATCGGTATTTATTAGAACAATAAGATATTAGTCCATGTTAGCCAACAGTTGGTTAAGAGAACTTTTATAGCCCAAATACAACAGTTCTGAAATTTTTACCAATGATGAAATAAAAAATTTTGATGAAAAAGAAGGCGTGTCGGAAGTGTCTAACTCTAAGAAATAAGCCGGATAATCCCAAATAGGAGGAACTATTTTGGGACTATCCGGCTTATTTTCGATGATAGAACTCACCATGAATATCAGATAGTGAGTGAAACTACATAGCATTTAACGCATCATCAAGATCAGCGATCAAATCTTCTACATCTTCGATCCCGCATGAAAGCCGAACTAAAGTTTCAGTGACACCCATCGCTAATCGATCCTTTTCAGGCATACTGGCATGAGACATCGCCCAAGGATAAGAAAGGATGGATTCCACACCTCCGAGACTGACAGCTACGATTGGTACACGACAGTGTGTGAATAAGGTTTCAATTTGCTTAACTGAATCTACTTCAAATGACAAAATAGCACCACAGTCTTCGCATTGTTTTTGATGGATCGAATGTCCAGCATGCTGTTCAAGACCAGGATAATAAACGTTTGTTACTTTCGGATGATTGACAAGAAAGTTAGCTAATTCACTAGCGTTTCGAACTGATTTTTCCATTCTTAACCCCAGCGTTTTAACGCCGCGCAATAGTAGCCAAGCATCTTCAGGACCTAAAATCCCGCCCAGTGCTTTTTGATGTTCCTTTAATTGCTGATACAGCTCCTCGTTATTTGTAGCGACCAAACCTGCAACAACGTCACTATGTCCATTGATAAACTTTGTTGCACTATGTATCACGATATCAACACCTAAATCTAAAGGATGTTGTGAAATGGGTGTCATAAATGTATTATCTGCAACTGTTAAGATCTGATACTCGTTAGCCAATTCAGTCACTTTCTTTATATCAGTGATTGTTAATAATGGATTGGAAGGAGTTTCAATGTAAAACATTTTTGTTTCTTTTTTAATCGCTTTTTGCCAAGAATCAATATCCGTTTCATCAACAAAAGTGCAATCGATCCCGAAACGAGCTAAGAAAAGATGGATGCTTTGGAAGGTTCCACCATAAATATTTTTACCTAGTACTAAATGATCTCCTTTGGATAAAAGGAACAGGACAGCGTTAATAGCAGCCATTCCTGATGAAAAGGCTAAACCGAACTGCGCGTTTTCTAATGAAGCAATACATTTTTCCGCCGCTTCGACAGTAGGGTTACCAAAACGAGTGTAACTAAAACCTGTGTGAGTGAAGACATTTTTTTGATGAAACGTGGAAGTTTGATATTTAGGTATCGACGATGCGCCTGTAACTGGGTCGATGACTGGGTAATCGTGTAGAATTTTTGTATTGATATTCATATGGGTTTCCTCCAAACCTACTTCATGTATCTCAAAAATAACACATTCATTTCCGTTATGTCAACGCTTTCTTGATAAAAAATTATCAATGGAATTAATTGCTTGCGTTAGATTTTAAATAACATTAGTTTTTATAATTTTATTTTAAATAAAAGAATTTTTGCGGTTTTTAAAAACTCTGAAAGTGGTTGACTGCCTTAAAAATATATGATAATTTTTTAGTGTAATTGTATTCTATGATAAAAAATTATTAAAGGAGGAAAAGAATGAGTAGCAACAAATTACCGTATGAAAAATATCGCGTGGCGGGAGATTTGATCTTTGTTTCTGGACAGTTACCAATCGATCCAACCACTGGTGAAATCGTTTCTGAAGAGATTAAAGCACAAGCGAACCAAATCATGATCAATATATCACAAGTGTTGGAGGAGCTAGACTTGACCATGAATCAAGTGGTTAAAACGACTTGTTTTCTAACTGATATGAATCATTTTGAAGCATTTAATCAAGTGTACGCAGAACACTTTGGTGAACGTTTCCCAGCACGATCAGCTTTTCAAGTCGTTGCCTTACCAAAAGATGCTTTAATAGAAATCGAATGGGTTTTATCTAAAGCATAAGAAAAGAGGAAGAAAGAATGAAAATAATAATCATTGGTGGAATTGCTGCAGGAATGAGCGCAGCGGCCAAAGCAAAGAGAGTCAATCCAGATGCAGAAATCATCGTGATTGAACAAGAGGATTATATCTCTTTCGGCGCTTGTGGGCTTCCTTATTATTTAGGTGAAGAATTTAATGATGAACAAGAGATGTTTGCTCGAACGCCTGAACAAATCGAACGTTTAGGAATTAAATTATTGTTGCGCCATCGAGTAGAATCAATCGAATTTGCCACTAAAACGTTAGCTGTAAAAAATTTAAGTACAAATGAAGTGAGTCATGAAACTTATGATCGTCTGATGCTGGCTGTCGGTGCAAAGCCGTTTGTTCCTAACATTGCTGGTATTGATTCCAGTGGTGTATATACGATTACAAAACTTAATGAAGTCAAACGACTACAGCAAGAATTATCAAATTATCAAAATATTGTCATCCTGGGTGGTGGATTTATTGGCATTGAAGTAGCTGATCAGTTAACGAAAGCAGGAAAAAATATTCATTTGATCGAGATGGCTCCTCACTTGATGAATCGTTCATTTGATCCGGAATTTTCTACTAAAATTAAAGAAGCTATTGAAGAAGAAAATGTAAGGGTTTCCTTGGAGGAGTCTGTTCTAGAGATCGAAAAAAATCATGAACAAGTGGTAGCTGTCAAAACGAATAGAGGAAGTTATCAGGCGGATGCGGTGATCGTTGCTGCTGGATTTGTTCCTAATACCAGCTTTTTGAATGATCAATTGGAATTGTTAGGAAATGGTGCAATTAAAATCGATACATATGGGAGAACGTCTCAAAAAGATGTATTTGCGGCAGGTGACTGTGCTTCGATTCCCCATCGAATCTTAGGGGATATTTACCTTCCTTTAGCGACTACAGCGAATAAAATGGGACGGATCGTTGGGATCAATCTTAGCGGTGTACAGATGCAGGAATATTCAGGGACATTAGGCAGCAGTGCGATCAAAGTAGGAGAGTATGAGGCAGCAGCGACTGGTATCACTGAAAAAATGGCAAGAGAAAAAGGATTAGATATCAAAACGACTTGTATTGAGACAATGAATCACTCGAATTATTATGGAACTCAAGAAAAAATCATGATCAAACTGGTTTATGACCGACAAACAAAAGTGTTGTATGGCGCCCAACTATTCGGGAAAAATGAAACAGTTCTTCGTGCGACTGGCTTAGCTGTTGCGATACACGCTCAAATAACGACTGAAGAATTAGGATTTGTTGATTTTGCTTATGCACCACCTTTTTCTTCTACGTGGGAAGCACTAAATGTTGTAGCAAATACTGCAAAATAAAGGGGATGAATAAATTGATCGATGCACCTTTTTTTACTCAATTTCTGAAAGTAAGTAATTATTATACTGCGGGAGGAATCGCTTTGCTGATTCTATCCCTCGGGGTAATGAAGTACCTCAAAGACAAACGGATTAATTTCTCAAAACGAATGATTTATGCTCTTATTCTTGGTTTGCTTTTAGGGGTTGTCATTGATTTGATTGGTTCCGATAGCGAAATTTATACCGAATTTGCTCGAACGGAAATCAATGCCTGGTATGCCTTAGTTGGTTCAGGATTCTTGAAGATGATCCAGTTGCTAGCTATTCCTGTCGTGTTCTTATCGATCATCAAAGTAGTGATTGATGTCAAAGGAGAACGGTTAAAATATTTGACGGGAAAAACTTTTGCAACATTACTAGGGACTACGGCTATCTCTGCGGCATTGGGGATTGCGGTTGTCAAACTCTATCGGCTTAACGGTGCAGAGTTTGCTGGAGACTTGGCAGCAGACAAAGCAGAAAGTATTAGTAATATTGCTTCGCAAAGTTTCCCGGAATTTTTCTTGAAACTGATACCTAACAATATAGTTAGTGTGATGGGGGATAATGGGAGTATTGTATCGGTTGTGATCATAGCGGCTATGTTTGCTGGAGCTATTCGCTTCTTACAAGTCAAAAAACCGGATCAAGTGGCACCTTTTGTTACGTTGTTGGACTCATTAAAAGTAACCGTCATTTCCGTTTTAACTAACGTGATCAAGTTGATGCCGTATGGGGTTGTTGCTTTAGTAAGTAATACAATTATTTCTAGAGGGATTCAAGCAATTATGGGAATGATCGGATTTATTGCAGCTCTATATACTGGCGTTCTTTTGATGTTGATCGTTTATGTCATTTTATTACTATTCATGGGTGTGAATCCAATTGTTTTTTACAAAAAAGCATTTACGACACTATTGTTTGCTTTTTCTTCCCGTTCAAGTGTAGGAACTTTACCTTATACTTTGAAAAATCTGGAAGAAGATCTAGGTGTGTCTCAAGAAACGGCAAATTTTGTTGCTACTTTAGGAACTTCGATTGGTATGAATGGATGTGCTGGTGTATTCCCTGCTATGCTTGGTGTTTTAATGGGATCAGCTGTTGGCGCAGAAATGGATCTATCCTTTTATTTCTTGGTGGTCGTTGTCGTTACGGTAGGATCCATCGGAATTGCTGGTGTACCTGGTACGGCGACCGTTGCTGCGACAGTTACTCTTAATGGCTTAGGGTTTGGACACACGATCACAAGTATTGGAGCGATATTTGGTATCGATCCGATTGTTGATATGGGACGTACCATGTTGAACGTCGCAGGCTCAATGGTTTCTGCGATTATGGTAGATAAGTGGGAAGGAACATTTGATAAACAAGCGTTTTTGGCACCATTGAATAAAAAAAATGAAGAAGAGTAATAGACAATGGGAAAAGTTATGTGTTCAATTAGTGATCAAATGATATCTAGGTAATGAGTTGATACCAACTCGCTGATTAGATCGTTTTTACTATAGCTTTCGCCTGTTTCAAAAGTGAAACAACCAAGAAATAAGACGGCACTCCTTAGTGAAGAGGAGTGCCGTCTTTAGTTTCAAAGCCCATCATGTCTGAGAAGCTGTTAAAAAAATGCTTGCTTATTGTCATTGGAGGTAACCGATGCTTTCGCAATCTCTTTACTTTTCTCCTTCAGCAATCTTCAGGTAACGATAAACGCTGGGATCTGATATGTTGAGAATCTTAGCCACTTGTGAAACAGCGCCTTTGATTTGGAAGATTCCTTTTTCATTTAATTGGCGAATGATTTTAATTTTCAACTCTTTATTTAAAGGAGTCTGTTTGTCCAAGAGATCGGAGGGGACGATAGAGTAGATAATCCCTTCAATGGTTTCTTCCAAGATCTCAACGGATTCGGGGAGGTGATTTGTATCAAACACTGCAAGTGGTTGTTTTTCTGTTGATAAGCCAGCTAATGCGAGTATCTCCTTTGAGAGTGACTGATATTTGCTGATATCTTGATTAATGCAAAGTAATCCGACTATCTTCTGCTGATCATTGCGTATAAAAAAAGTGGCACCTCTTAATTTTTTCCCGTTGATTGTTTGTGCATCATAGTTGACTAAATAATCTTGTTTAAGATATTTCTTTGAGCGCACCATTTCTAAAGCGAAACCAGTAACAGGAGAATGGATATCTCGTCCACTTATATGATTGTTTTCAATGGCAGCGATATGAAAATGACCTTCTTCCAGATGATGAAGAACCACTTCATAGTTTTCCCCTAAAGCTTGTCCGAGGAATTTGACCAGGGATATATATAGCGTTAATTGAGTGTTATTCATTTTCTCACCTTGATAATTTTTTGTTACTTTATAATACCATCTTTGTTTGCTGTTTACATTATAAAATAATCGTTATTTCATTTTATTTTTTATTGACAAATTTTTTGGGTGAAGTTATATTGTTTGTATAAATCGTAATCATTACTATTTGAGTTCGTGAACGGTTTATTTGATAAAAATAGACTTGAAAAAGGGAGAAAGCAATGGAAAAACAAGACTTAGCGAGTGCTTATCGTCGGCTAAAGAGCCCCAATATCAAAACGAAAAAAAGAGCGTTAAAAATCATTCATCAATACAAACGTAATAAAAATAAGTAAAAACTGCCATTTGCTAAAAACGTGTTTGTTTTGATTAGTGATCCTATCAGTAGATTCTTGTCTTAAAAATTTGAACTGGTATAATAGTTTTTAAACAAAAAAAGGTGTGTACTATATGATCCGTTATTCTATAGCAGCTAAAGAAGATTTACCTCGCATCGTGGAGATTTACAATCAATCGATTTTAACGAAACAATCAACTGCCGATGTAGCGCCCATAACGATGGAAGATAAAGTGGCTTGGTTTGAAGTCCATGATCCTAAGAAACGTCCGCTATGGATCATGCAAGAAGCAGGGGAAATCATTGGCTGGATCAGTTTGAGTGATTTTTATGGACGACCAGCATATGATCAAACGGTAGAAATCAGTATTTATATTGATGAGACCTATCAACATAGAGGCATTGGGCAGTATGCTATGGACTTTGTAGAAAAACAGCTCCCTGGCTTAGGTATTGAGACCGTGCTAGCCTTTATCTTCGATAGTAATCAAGCGAGTCAACGTTTATTTGAAAAAAATGGTTATTGTTTATGGGGGCTACTGCCTGAAGTTGCGCAAATCGATGAGAGATTGCTTGGGTTAGCTATTTGGGGAAAATCGTATCGCTAATCAAATAAGCTGTAGTTTCATGAATTTTTCTGAAACTACAGCTTATTTTTCATATTACTACACAAATGAAAAAATTTGTGTTACACTCTTTTTGTGAAACAGTTTGTAAAACTGTACTAATAAAAAAGCGTTTTTCGAGAGAATGTTTAATGAAAAGGGAGTAATATTGTAATGGATGATGAAATGAAACAAGGTTCTAGAGCTGTAGTAGAAAGTTTAGCGAATCACCAAGTCGAATATGTTTTTGGGATTCCAGGAGCAAAAATCGATGGGGTGTTTAATGAGTTAGAAGATCAAGGACCAGAATTAATCGTTACGAGACATGAACAAAATGCCGCTTTTATGGCTCAAGCAATTGGACGGATCACAGGCGAGCCAGGCGTCGTCATTGCTACTAGTGGTCCTGGAGCTAGTAATTTAGCAACTGGGCTAGTGACCGCTACGGCTGAAGGTGATCCGGTTCTTGCAATTGCAGGACAAGTCAAACGAAGCGATCTACTTAAATTAACTCATCAAAGCATGGACAATGCTGCTTTATTTCAGCCAATCACTAAATATAGTGCAGAAATTCAAGATCCAGAAACAATTTCAGAAGTGATTGCCAATGCTTATCGAATGGCTAAAAGTTCGAAAAAAGGAGCAAGCTTTATTAGTATCCCACAAGATGTGGTAGATGCGACTGTAAAAAATGAAGTCATCAAACCTCTAAAAGATCCACAATTAGGTTCTGCTTCTGCTGGCGATATCGATTATTTAGCGGAACGTATTCAAGAAGCGAAATTACCTGTTTTATTAATCGGGATGCGAGGTTCAAGTAAAAAAGAAACAGCAGCGATCCGTAGATTAGTAGCAAAAACAGGCTTGCCGGTGGTAGAAACTTTCCAAGCTGCTGGTGTGATTTCTAGAAAATTAGAAAACTATTTTTTTGGCAGAGTCGGTTTGTTTAGAAATCAACCAGGAGATATGTTATTGAAACGAAGTGATCTAGTGATTGCGATTGGGTATGATCCAATCGAATATGAAGCAAGAAACTGGAATGCTGAAAAAGATGCTCGAGTAATCGTTATTGATGAAACACCAGCTGAGATTGATTCTTACATGCAGCCAGAAAGAGAATTAATCGGGGATATCTCTGAAACATTGGATCTGTTGACGGATTCTTTAACACCGCATCAAGTGTCACGTGATGCGAAAGAATACTTAGCCTTTTTGCAAAATAAATTAACTGAGCGTGATATTGTGCCAACAAAAGACCGCGAAGGAATTTTACATCCTCTAGAAGTCATTAATACACTCCAAAATAAAGTGACAGATGAGATGACTGTTACTGTAGATGTAGGTAGTCACTACATTTGGATGGCACGTCATTTTAGAAGTTATGAAGCAAGACATCTATTATTTAGCAATGGGATGCAGACACTAGGCGTTGCTTTGCCATGGGCAATCTCCGCTGCATTAGTACGTCCTAAGACACAAATCATTTCGGTATCTGGTGATGGTGGTTTCTTATTTTCTGCTCAAGATCTAGAAACAGCTGTTCGTAAAAATTTGAAGATCATTCATTTGATTTGGAACGATGGTCGTTACAATATGGTAGAATTTCAAGAAATCATGAAATATCAACGAGCTTCCGGTGTGGATTTTGGCCCGGTTGATTTTGTAAAATATGCGGAAGCTTTTGGTGCTAAGGGGCTTCGTGTGACCTCTGTCGCTGAGTTGGAACAAGCAATAGAAGAAGGATTTAAAACGCAAGGTCCAGTTATCATCGATATTCCAATCGATTACCGTGACAATGAAAAACTTGGTGAAACGATTTTACCAGATCAATTCTATTAAGGAGATGCTAAGATGAGTGAAAGAATACTTTTTCAACATGGAACACTAGGAGCATTGATGGCAGGACTAATGGATGGTACTGAGACGATTGAACAGATACTCAAACACGGGACTTTAGGTTTGGGAACGCTACATGGATTAGATGGGGAAGTCATCTTCCTAGATGGTGAAGCTTATCAAGGACGTTCCGATGGAGTAGTTGTTAAGCTGACAGGAAAAGAAACCACTCCTTATGCAGCAATCACCCCATTCATTACAGATGAACGTTTTGAAGTCAAAAATCAAACAAAAGGCGAAGAATTAAAACAATCAATTTTAGCCAGTCAAGCAGGAAACAACTTATTCTTAGCGATAAAAATTACTGGGCTTTTTAAAACAGTCCACACACGTATTATGCCAAAACAAGAAAAGCCTTACCGAAGATTAGCAAAAATATCAGAGTCTCAACCTGAATTTCATGAAACAAATAGTCAAGGAACGTTAGTTGGATTTTATACGCCAGAACTGTTTCAAGGAGTAGCAGCTGCTGGATTTCATTTGCACTATATCGATGAAGCTAAACAATTCGGAGGGCATGTCATTGATTTTGAGCTAACAAAAGGCACTGTCGAAATCAGTAAAATCGAAACACTTGTTCAACATTTTCCCAGCGATGATCCAACGTTTATTGGAACGACAATAGATTATGCAAACTTGGAACAAGAGATCCAGCAAGCAGAATAATTTTCTAATGAGTCCGTGCTAAAAATTAATAATGAAAGTATTTTATATTTGAAGGATGTTCTTTTCCCGTCTTTCTGTCTAGTAAGGTCAGTTTTTTCTCAATGACTAGTCAGCAAATCATTTCTAAGCTATAATTTTTTCATAGAAGGAGTGGTTGAGATGTTGTGGACAGAAAAGCAAAAAGAAGATGCCTATCAAATTTTATTATTACAGCAAAAAGGATTATTAGAGGCAGAAGATCATTGGCTAGCAAATTTAGCGAATTCTTCTGCTCTGTTGAACGAGACATTACCAGAAACAGTTTTTGCAGGTTATTACCTATATAATGGCGAAGAATTGATTTTGGGTCCATTTCAAGGTCGTGTTTCTTGTACTAGGATCACAATGGGAAAAGGGGTTTGTGGTGAGTCAGCACAAACAAAAACTACATTGATCGTTGATGACGTTAAGAAACATGAAAACTATATTTCTTGTGATTCTGCAGCTCAATCTGAAATCGTTGTGCCCATGATCAAAGAAGGACATCTGATTGGCGTTCTAGATATTGATTGTGGTGTAACAGGCGGATACGATCATATTGATCAAGAATATCTTGAGAAATACGTAGAAATGCTTATTGATATCGTGCCTTTAGATGTTATTTCTTAAAAAATTCAATAACTTTAACAAGTGAAATCAAAAGAACGCTCGAAATAGTCGTTCTTTTGATTTTTTTCTAAAATTATAATGGTTTTTGGTTTTCATAATCTAATTTTAATGTTATTATCATTTTATAAAATGTTAGAACGATTAAAGGTGGATGAGATATGAATAACGTAGAAATCATTTTGGGACAAAAATATGCGTGTAAGCCAATCGGTTTAAAGCATGTAGTAGTAGGTGAAGTCATTAATAAATTAGAAAATTGTATCGTGTTATGTGTGGAAAAATACCAAGAAAGTGATCATGAAGAAATATTAGAAAAATGTGGGAAAGTGGTTGCGAAATATACGGATGTATATGATTTAACTACTATAGAAGCCATTTTTGAAACTTCTTCAAAAATTTATGAACCAGCGCTTGTCTCATAAATAAAAAATAGTTTAAAAGAGAAAGAGGAATAGCTTTCTCTTTTTTTTGTTATTCAAACTTTTATGCTTTACAAGTCTCACTAAAACATTTATATTATTGATAAGTCAATAATTGACAAGTCAACGGAAGGAGGATGGAGATGGATTTAAGAAAACTCAGTCAGTTACTCTATAAAATCAAAATTATCAGTCAAGAAGGATCAGCTTTGTTCGAGAAAGAAACTGGATTCAGTTTGACGAGATATGAAATGCTGATGTTTTTATGGGAAAAAGGCAAATGCTTACAAAATCAAATTCAAACAGATCTGAAAATAGACAATGCAGCTATCTCTAGACATTTGAAGATATTGGAAGAAAAAGGCTATGTTTCACGAAAACGCAATCCAGCGAATAATCGTGAAGTATTTGTTCTACTGACGGATACAGCCAAACGAGAACTGGCTAAGTGTGAAAATAATCATCAACAGTCCGCTGACTCTTTGTGCATTTCGTTGACCGATGAAGAAATCACCGAACTAACAAAATTATTGAATAAACTTTATTAACTACATTAGGAGAAAGAAGAGAGAGAAATGAGCAAAGAATTAGTAAACAATGATTTTTCAAGTGTTGTATTTGGAAGAAAATCCGTTCGTGTATATGATGAAACGGTTAAGATTTCTCATGAAGAAATGTTAGAAATGATACAAGAAACAACAACAGCACCATCTTCAGTTAATATGCAACCATGGCGTTTTGTGGTGGCAGAAAGTGAAGAAGCAAAAGCAAAATTGAAACCATTGATCCGTTTTAATACGAGACAAAATGATACTTCATCTGCAATGGTTATGATCTTTGGGGACATGAACTGCTACGAATATGGGGAAGAAATCTATGATCAAGCAGTAGCAGAAGGTAAGATGCCGGCAGAAGTCCGAGACCAACAACTTGCTGCGATCCTTCCTTATTACCAAAACTTTACACGTGAACAAATGAATGACGTTGTGAAAATTGATGCTAGTTTAGCTGCAATGCAATTCATGCTAGTTGCTCGTAGTCACGGCTATGAAACAAATCCAATCGGGGGATTTGAAGCAGACCAATTGGCTGAAGCTTTTGATCTCGACAAAGAACGTTATGTTCCAGTGATGATCTTATCTGTTGGGAAAGCAGTAGAAGAAGGGTATGAATCTGTTCGATTGGCTCCAGAAAAAATTACAACTTTTAAATAAAGCGAGTGTGGAAAAATGATCGTTATCAATGCAAAATTTTCAATCAAACCAGAAAAAAGAAATGAATTTCTTGCGGAAGTCAATGAACTTGTTGCAAGTACAAGAAAAGAAGACGGGTGCTTAAGCTATCAATTGTACGAATCAATCGATATTGAAAATGAATTTGTCATGGTTGAAAATTGGCGTGATCAAGCAGCGATTGAAGGACACAATCAAAGTCCGTTACTTCAACAATTATTTAAAAATATGAGTCAGTATAGTAGTAAGAAGACAGAAATAAATGTTTCTCAAACAGTAAACTAATTTTTTGATTAAAGAAGTTATGTGTTAAATCTATTTTATAAAATGTAACTAAATAATTTCCAGTTCGTCATGGTAAAATGATTAATCATTTACCGTGACGGGCTTTTTTTGTTAATCAATCATTTTTACTAAATAAACAGAATAGGATTTTAAATAACGTTTGTGAATTTTTTTAAGAATGTAAAAATCATAATTTTAATTTCTTAACTAGATATTTTTTTATTTTAACACACAGAAAACCTTGTTTTAATAATAAAATAATCTTGCGAATCTTATATGTTACAGGTAACATTAATATGTAGGTTAAACTACTATTGTTTATTTTAAATAACGTTTTTTAAGGAGGAGGATAATCGGATTCAAGTACATAAATAAAAGTAACCAACCTTAGAATAAAGTAAGAAAAAGCTAGGTTAGCGAAATTTCAAATATAACTGGGGGAGCAGATAAATTAAATGACGAAAAGAAAGCAAAATAAAAAAATAAAAAAAATGAAAACAATTATGAACTCAGCATTGCTGATGACCACTGTAGTGGGGTTGCTAGCACCTAACGTATTGGCAGCATCCAACGCAGTAAGTGAAATCGAAATAATTGATGAGGTGCAACCACCACATGATTCAGGAACATTGGACCTATCCATGCCTGAACCGGAAATAGGACGGGTATCTGTCATTGGGGTAGATGTAGATACACAAAAAGCACTTTGGTTTTCAGAGGAATTCGGTTTTGTCGGAAACAATGTAACCTTATTCGCTGAAATTGTAGAAGGGTATGAATTGATCTCTCCAGATAGAGTGATTATTTATATGGAAACGCCAGAGATGTATCACAATTTTTATTATAAAAAAATTGAAGATAGTCCTGAAGAAAGCTTCTCATCAGTCACTGTGCAGTATTTACATAATGAAACTGGTCAACCGATTGCCGAACCTACGGTAATTAATGATTTAGAGATTGGAACAGAATACATAGGAAATGCACTGGTGATTGATGGCTACACGATCGTAGGGCCTGAAACTTATACAATCAATGTTTCCGAGGATCCAAATAGCAATATCATTACTTTCCGTTATGATGAAAATCCAGTGACTAAAGAAAAAGCAGCTGTAACTGTTAAGTATATTAATGAGAAGGGGGAATCGATTGCTGAAGATAAAATAATAAGTGACCTGGAAGTCGGCTCTACACATACAGAAGAAGCGTTACTTATCGAAGGATACGAATTGCTGAGTACCAAAGTCCAAACGATAGAAATACAAAGCGAAGGCAATATCATTACATTTATATATGAAACTAAGGAAACAACGCCGCCAGAAAATGAAAAAGCCGATTTGACTGTGAAATATATTGATGAGCATGGTCAATCGATTGCTAATGATAAAATAATCCAAGACTTAGAAGTCGGCTCTACATATACGGAAGAAGCGTTACTTATCGAAGGATACGAATTGCTGAGTGCCAAAGTCCAAACGATAGAAGTACAAAGTGATGGCAACACCATTACATTTATATATAAAGCCAAAGAAACATCACCGTCAGAAAATGAAAAAGCCGATCTGACTGTCCGATATATCGATGAGCAAGGTCAATCAATTGCGGAGAAAAAAGTAATAACTGATTTAGAGATTGGGAAGCTTCACAAAGAAGAAGCGTTGCTAATCAAAGGATATGAACTAGTTAATCCAAAGTTAGCGATACAAGAAATCATGATTGAAAAGGGAACAAACACGATCACGTTTATCTATAAGAAAATCAAAACAACAGTAGCGTTAGCAGAAAACGTTGCTTTCATTTATGGTACAGAAGGAAAACAAATGACGGCGGTTATTCCAGGAGGAACAACGATGTACGTTGTTTTGAACGGGGAAATCATCGGAAAAGCCAAACAAGAAAAGGTCAATTCTTCTCGTTTAGTAGATGTAAAAGTAGAAGAACCGACGACGATTTATTTATCTAAAGCTGTAGCAAATGGGGAAACAGTTCAATACTATACAGAAAATGAAGCCGGAGAAAAATCAGTCATCTCAGAAATTACACGCCAAGAAAAGACGGATCAAACAAATAAACCAAATAAACCAACTGAGAATGACGACAACAAACAAGATCAAAGTAAAGTGGATACCACAACTGAAACGAATAAAAATAAAGAAAGTACCGAAAAGAAAGAATCAAATCAAACGTCAACTTCAAAAAATGGTAGCACCACAAAAAATAATTCTACAGGTACGACCAAAACCACCGTATCTGGAAAAGCTACTTTACCAAAAACAGGAGAGCAACAAAATCGCTTATTGCGCAGTTTAGGAATGGCACTTTTAGTAACGGTAATGGGGATCAGTTACATATTAAAGAGAAAAAATAGAATAAAACAAGATTAAAAATCATTCAATGAAAAATAACTAAAAAAACACAGACCTCCAGAAGTATCTAGATACTTCCGGGGGCCTGTGTTTTTGTTCTCGCTTCCTATTTACTGGCAGTGATAGCCGACAGGATACTCATGTTTTCGGGATCGGATAAAACCGTCAATTATTTATTGATCTATGTGAGTAAACTTTGTCATAATGACTGAGAAATAACCAAAATCTAACTAATTCAAGGTTGCTTATTGTTCAAATTATGCGCTTTATATGTATCAGTCAGCAGGGAATGCTTAGATTCAATCGTTAGTATAGGAAAATGTTCAGAATCATTCAATTTTATAATGAGACTAGATAATAAAATTTTATCTTTCATTACTTGGTATTTTTTTGTAAGGGATAAGCACGAGATTTTTTGTCTCCGTAGTTTCTTCCTCGCTTAAAGGAGTGAGAATAATCGTTTCATTCTTCTTACTGACTTTGTAAGACATGATGTCACTTTTAGACCAAAGTTCCTTCCAAGTCATTATATCTCCTTTAATCGTATAACGAAACTCTTCTTTTATATGCTTACTGAATTGTTTGATAAATTTCTTCATATGTACACTATTGGATTCATCGTCTACAGAGTAATCGATACTTGAAAAATCTAAGTTAAAACTAGCTTTACGGTTAGAAAAGGTAAGGGTCATTTTGGGATCATCAGTAGAGTCCGTCCCTTCAATTACCCATGTATTTGCTTTTAGATCCTTAACTAAACGATTTGCTTGCTCGTCTTTTTTCCTTTGACATCCACATGCGCTAAGTAACAACAATGTGAATAAAACCAATAAACGAACGCTCTTTTTTTTCACTTGCTTTCCTCCTTTCTATTTTCTTTAGTGTTCAAGAGAAGAAGACTTGCCCTATAAGCAAATAAAGAGTTGCGAGTGCTTAAATTAGATAAATAATCTCCCGCTTTTTAGATAATTTATAAAGATTGAAAACGTGGGCTCCTTTCGTTCAGGATCAAATTATTCTTCTCTTATCAGAAATAACGCAACCATTCAAAGATGAAACATGTTTCTCGTTGTGAATATCTCTAAGTTAAGTTTAAAGCTTATCTGATTTCATGACAATCAGAAATTGAAGAGAGAGAATTGATCTTGCTCAGTGACCAATCCAAACCAAACTTGAGAAGATAATGTACAGCGTATTTCAATTTCTGAAAACAAAAAAATGATTCATTCAAAGAAATAATTATAAAAAAAGGAAAAAAATTTGTATATTTTTGGTTAAACTATTGGAAAATAAAAAGGTATTAAATGATGTAGTGAGCGCTGAAATGACGTAAACAAGTTTCAAAATATCTTTTAGTTAGAAAGTCGAGGTCTATCGTTGAGGAGTTGGTTTTACACATCGTTGATTTTCTTTGGTAGTAGGCCAGTTCCTATCTTTTATAATCAATTATTAAATGAGGAGGGGTATGTATGTTTCTAATATTTATGTTTATCTTTTTTATTTCCGCATTCTTACTCTTGATGTATGGCGTAATTAAAAGTCGCAAAGTCACTGTTCCATTTTTTCTGCTACTTTTTTTGGGAACTTATTGTTTCTTCAATGTGGCTAAAGATGTACTAGACGAACTGGATTTGGGAAGCAAAACGTCTTTCAATCAATTAGATGATGATATTTTTGAAATTGACGATTGATGAGATAATCATAAAATGCAGTGAAATTTTTAGCATTACCAACGATATACTATTAGTAGCTATTCCTCAAAAGTGTAGGTGAATCACCAGAGCAATCTTTATACGACTAGCAGTAACGTAATCTTTTTCTGTGCTATGGAAAAAATAGGACTAGATTTTCCAAGTAATTGAATAAAAAATTGTTGTGTATATGTTTTGATAGCGGTGAATCTTACTAACATCAAAAGTATAGAGTCAACTTTTATCAACAGTTCGAATTCTGGTCAACTTTCTAGAACAATAAAAAAACTTGCTAAATCATTAATCGATGAAGTAAGTTTTTTTATTGAGAGGGTACAAGAGATAGTGCATTGACATTCCCAGCATGTCGTTTATTACTTTATCAAACGACTAGTAAAATTTTTGTAGCAGATATAGTTTTTACTATATCCATTTAAGGAATTGTGTTATTTAAAACGATGAAGGATTGTATGCAATGAAAATATATTGGATGTTGTATTTTCAAATTCTAAACAAAGCATTTTGTAGTTCTGTTCATCGTACTGATGATTTGTAATGAGTCAGAATAATGTACAGGAGAAGCATCAAGGTATTATCGACAAATCAATAAATGTTATGAGCGACGTAGAGACAATCAAATGCACTGTAGTAAAAATGAGAAGAGAGTCGGGGAAACAGAACATTTAGCTGTTGAAAGTCATTTGAAGGATAGCGCTACTTGATTTGAGCAGTAGGATAAATGATTGGTTAGGATATTAATTCTGTATCTCTTAATTTGGCACAACCACTATTAAATCTGTGTTATACTAAGTTATATTTTGAGATAAAGAGGAGTTAATTGGGTGGTATGATTAAAAAAATTAAGAGCAACAGACATTTATTTATTGTTTTATTTTGTATTTTTGGTTTTATGCTTCTTTTAAATAGTATGTCTCCTTTGGTACACGACGATTATTACTATTTTGTAAAGACCTCAAGCATAAAAACAATTTTGTTTGATGAGTATCAACAATATATGACTTGGACTGGGAGATCGGTAGTCCATATTATTTTTCGTTTTTTTACTAAACTTCCAAAAATATATTTTAATGTGTATAATTCTTGCATATTTTCCCTATTGGTTTATCAAATTATTATGTTTTCTTCCATAGTAAAAGAGCGAACTACTAAGAATGTTTATCTAAAAGCGTTTATCATCTTTGCATTAATGTGGACATTTACCCCAGCTTTCAATAATGTTTACTTATGGTTGGCTGGTTCTGTAAATTATCTCACTGCAATGGTGATTATGTTATCTTTTATTCTGGTTTATCATCGATATATAGCAGAATCTGAAGAACAAAATAATAGTCTTTTTAAAACAATAGGCATGCTTCTTTTAGGTATAGTAGCTGGTTGGTGTAACGAAAATACCTCCGGAGGAACGTTGTTCATTGTTATAGCATATACTGTTCTTTCCTATTTTTATAAGAAGAAAAAAATTGAAAAATGGATGATCGCAGGTATTGTTGGAAATATTATAGGTTTTCTTTTTATGGTTATGGCACCTGGGAACGATATCAGAGCGACTTATTTTCATAGAAGTACGCTTTCAACTGTTTGGAAAATTCTTGATGCAATCCCTGCAATCAGTCATGCGTTACAGGATAATGCCATGTTCCCTCTAACGATAGGATTAGCTTTGCTTGTTTTATCATACTTAAATAGTAGTTTTACACTTAGTAATATTCTAAGTTCGTTATTTTTCGTGGGAGGTATATTGACAATAGGAGTGCTTGCAATTTCTCCAACTGCATTATCTTGGTCTAGATCTTATTTTGGAGGAGTTATTTTTCTTTTCATATCTATAGTAATTAGTCTTTTTGAATTATTAACAAATTTTGATAGAAGCAATAAAGTTGTTTTTTCTATGATTTTCAGTTATTTACTAGTTAGTTTTTTATTATTGTTTTTCAATGGAACTGCAGACATCTATAAAAATTATGTAAGTTATAGTCGCCAAACTGAATCCATTAAAAAGCAAATGAAGAGTGGTGAAATGGATATAGTTGTTCCACCATTAAATTATAAGACACAAACAATTTATCCAGTTCACAATGATGGTGATATTACTATGGATAAGAATAACGAGAGAAATAGAAGCGTTGCTGCATATTGGGGAGTAAACAGTATTCGACTAGAAGAAAAAACAGAATAGTAGATTTAAGTATTTTTCTTTTCATATATGAATGTTCGGACACGATTTAGGTCGTGTCTTTTTGTTTCCATATAATTTAGTATGAATCAAAAAATAGTTGAGTGGGGTCCAATGAAAAGTCAGCGTGAGAGATGAATCTTTCGGACTTGAAAATAAGCTTGAATAAATTTCATTTAACGAAAACTACCGAAAATAAAAAATGCCTAAATCCTTTTAAAATAAGGATTTAGGCATTTAGTGAAATCTACCGAAATCTCACAATGGAGACGGCGGGAGTCGAACCCGCGTCCAAACACATCGCCACTTAAAAATCTACGTTCATAGTCAACTCATTTGTGGTTTCGCTTTACAGCTTGCCGAGTGACAGGCATTCTGTATTGCTAGTCTGATGATCTCTTTAACAACTTACAGACGGAAAGTTGTCACGTATCCCACTAAATTTGAGACCCTTACTCGAGCACATGGGCGATGCCGAGAGGATCTACGCTAACTGTTTTTAGGCAGCTAAAGCGTAAGAGTTGTTTTCGTTTTTAGCAGTTATATTTAACTGTAACGTTTTAACGTAGACGTAACCTACGAAACGCAATTCAAGCTCAAACTGTGCCTGTCGAATCCGTAACGTCCCCGTTATAAACAAGGGTTACGTGTATTTTTCATACAATTTATATTATAGCACAAAATTGAATTTTTTCAATGAGGAACGATCACGGAAAAAGCAAATCGTCCGAAGTATCAAGAGATGATTCTCAATAGCTAATACTGTAAAAAATCATCTCTCAGTTACTCGGAAATATACATCGTATCTAGTTAAAAAGCTTTCAACATTCACCTGATATTGGCTAGATGAATCACCTTTCTACTAGCTAGCATCCTTATCAGCAGAATTTCATCGTTTTTCGATTAAAAATCAAATCAAGTCAAAATGTTTGAGCGCATGAACGATTCCGCCCTCAGTGTTTTTCTTTGTAATAAAAGTGGATAGTTCTTTGAGATCATTATAAGCATTGCCCATCGCGATCTTGTTGTCGCATGCCTCTAACAGTGCAAAGTCATTTGGTCCATCACCAAATCCAAATGTAGGCACATCAACAAGGTTTAATTCTTGTTTTAAACGTTTCACTCCTGCACCTTTCGAGATTCCTTTTTTGACCGTGTCAATCGAGTAAGGACCATTTCGATAAAAAGTCAGATCAGGAAATTGTTCATGATAATATTCATCCCCAGATTGAGAGAGGATAAGTAACATATTGATTGGATGATCCAAATAAGCTTGCGGATTGATTTCTGGTACATTTGAATGGATAAAGTTATAGGCATCAATCATCGTTTGTGTGTGTGCGGTACACCAAATATGTTGATGGTTATAAAATGAGAGCTGGTGCCCTTGTATTTGGACATGTTCGAGCATCTTTTGACAGTCTTCGGTTGCGATTATTTCAGAATGAACTTCTTGACCATCCACGCTGATGTAAGAACCATTCATCGTAACTGCAGAGGAAATACCAGCATCTGACATGATATGTTTGATTTCAGCTTCAGTTCGTCCAGTTGCTATGACTGGCAGGACGTTATTTGCCTGTAGTGCTTGCATTGCTTCGGCCACTTCTGGTGTGATTTTTGATTGAGCATCTAACAGTGTTCCATCAAGATCAAAAAAAGTAATTGCACGATAATTTGACACAAAAAAAACCCCTTTTTTATTCGATTACCCCTATCTTAACAAAGAATGAACAAAAGACAAACCTTTCGTGAAGAATTACCGAATATATTGGTTCAAGTTAATTTTTAGAGTATACTAGAAAGAGAGATTTAGGAGGGATCATATGATTTTTTTAGTTGTCGGAGTATTTTTGACTATCCTAGGTTGCTTGTTTCTTTTTATCCCTTCTAAAGGGAATCTGCCTTTTTATGGTTACCACTCACCGCGAGCCACAAAATCCGATGTTCACTGGCGGTTAGCACAAAAAACAAGTGGAAAATATTTTTTTATTTTCGGTTTATTGATGGCCTTGATCGGCTATTTACTAAAATTAACTGGACAGACAAACTATTTTATAATCGAGATGTTGGTTTTAGTTTTTCCAATTATGCCGATTTTTATCTTAACTGAAAAAAAATTACAAGAACTCGATGATAGTATTGGAGGAAATAAAAAATGAATATTTTAATGATAGAAGATAATCAATCCGTATCTGAAATGATGCAGATGTTTTTTTTGAATGAAGGATGGGAAGCAACTTTTAAATATGACGGAAAAGAAGGTCTAGATGCTTTTTTAGAAAGACCGAATTACTGGGACATGATCACTTTAGACCTGAACTTGCCAACGATGGATGGTATGCTTGTTGGTAGAGAAATTCGGAAAGTCTCTAGTACAGTTCCGATCATTATGTTAACAGCTCGTGATTCTGAAAGTGACCAGGTTATTGGATTAGAGATGGGCGCAGATGACTATGTGACCAAACCTTTTAGCCCACTAACTTTGATTGCCCGAATGAAAGCTTTACACCGTCGTAGTGAATTGGTAGAGGTAAAAGAAGAAACAAACAACTCGGACGATCACTTCGATATCGAAACAGATCACTTTAAGATGAATACAAAAACACGTGAAGCTTATTTAAATAAAGCACCAATCGAAGGTTTGACACCGAAAGAGTTTGATCTATTATTTACACTAGCTAAAAAACCACGTCAAGTATTTTCTCGGGAACAATTACTGGAATTAGTGTGGGATTATCAATACTTTGGTGATGAACGAACGGTTGATGCGCATATCAAAAAGCTTCGACAAAAAATCGAAAAGGTTGGACCACAAGTCATTCAAACGGTTTGGGGCGTAGGTTATAAATTTGATGATTCTGGTGTGGCCTAATGCGCTATCTTTACCAGCAGTTATTAGCCTTTTGCGGTATGATCGCGATGATCATTTTGATCGTAGGTGTTTCTTTTACGCAACTGACTAAGCAAACCATTGAAGAAAATAATTACCAACAACTTTTTGGCTATGCAGAATCTGTCGAGAAGACAACACAGACATACACAGACACGTTTCCTCAATTAAGCCAAGATCAAGCGTTTCAAAATGCATTATTATTAACGGAACAAGTCTTATCAGAACAAAATGTCAATTTTATTTTTATCGATAAGAACGAACGGGTCATTTATCCTACTGATAATGTGGTATTGAACTTTACGATTAAAGCGGAACAATGGGATAATCTGCGTCATGGAAGACAAGTAAAATTTACCTCCAACAAAAATATACTAGGACAAAATCAAGCGACGTCTTATGCCTTAGTACCTTTTAATTTAAATCATGAATTTTATGGTGGCTTGGTTGTTAGTCAACCGGCTAAAAATATCGATAATAGTGTTCGATCGGTCACATTGAATCTGTTTAAAGGTTTTATTTTTTCAAGTATTGTTGCTATATTAGCGAGTTATGCGTTTGCTGCTTTTCAGGTTAAAAGGATCAATCGTTTACGTAATGCAACGAAAGAAGTCACGAATGGAAATTTTGATGTCCAATTGCCAGTTCATGATAAAGATGAATTTGATGAATTAGCGGATGACTTCAACAAAATGACGAATTCTTTAAAAGAATCTCAGGCTGAAATCGAAGAGCAAGAAAATCGCCGAAGACAATTTATGGCAGATGCTTCTCACGAAATGCGTACGCCGCTAACCACAATCAACGGATTACTTGAAGGTCTAAAATATAATGCAATTCCTGAAGACCAAAGAGAAAATGCGATCAACTTGATGAAAAATGAAACAGAACGACTGATACGCTTAGTTAACGAAAATCTAGACTATGAAAAAATCAGAACCAATCAAATCAGTATGGTTATTAAAAGATTCAATGGTACAGAAACATTGAAAAATATTGTGGCACAGCTTGAAACAAAAGCAGAAGCTGCAGGGAATGTTTTAGTTTTACAAGCAGAAGACGATGTGGAAGTGTATGCAGACTATGACCGATTTGTGCAAATCATGGTGAATATCATCCAAAATGCGATTCAATTTACAGAAAATGGAACGATCACGATCTCTTTAGAAAAAGGTTATCTAGAAACGATTATCCGAATTAAGGATACAGGTATCGGAATGACTGAACAACAAATGAAGAGTATTTGGGACCGTTATTATAAAGTTGATCCCTCAAGAAAAAATACAAAATACGGGGAATCAGGTCTAGGACTTCCAATCGTTCAACAGTTAGTTCGGCTTCATAAAGGAAAGCTGGAAGTAGAAAGCGAATTGGGGACAGGAACAACATTTACAGTTAAATTACCAGATGTAGAAATAAAATAAACAAAGAGACTGATCCAAAACTTGGTTCAGTCTCTTTTAGTATCTCTAAAAACGAATAAACGGCGTTCAAGAAACAACTCCTCAACAATTAAGAGAGGAGCTAAATAGTGTTCAAAGAGCTGATCTTCGGCAATAAGGATGAAACTCTCAAAACATAGGAAGCTGTGAGTTTCATCCTTATTACATAGGTCGAGTTGCTCTTTCCACGACCTCTTTTTATCGTTCATCATAGATTTGGTCGACATACTGACTATGAGCAATGGTTTCATCATGAGTCAGTAATAGAATGGCGATTTTTTTGTTTTTGACTAGATAATCAAATAGATCAAGAATTTCTTGTGCTTCAATTACTTTAAGTTCGTCCAGCACTTCTTCAATGATGAGTTTGTCTTTTTTAGCAAGTAACGCATGCAACAATTGAAGTTTGATTTTATCAAAAAGAGAAAGTTGATCAGGTTCTCTGTTAAGAAGTGCTGGATCAATCTTGAGCATTTCTTGAAAAGATAAACGTTCTTTTTTATTTTCAGATAAATTCAGTAGTACTTGATCTTTGGTTTTTAAATAAGGGAAGAGAGGCCAATCTTTTTGGACGATAAGTAATTGTTTGGGACTCGATACAATCGCTTGCTCTTTTAGCGCTGTTAATAGTTCTTCTTGTTTTGCTTTTGGGCAAAGAATAACAGCTAATTCTCCTAAAGACATTATTGGCTTACATGTATTCATGAAAGATCACCTTACCTTTTTTTAAACGTTGATAGAAAATCGTAAATTGTAAGAGACTAATGCATAGACTGATGGAGATAAGAAGGCCAACCGTTTGTAGGAAACTCTTAAACGTATCGAAGAAAAAAGCATCGTTTACAAAATCAATTTTAAAAAAAGTTTGTTGATCCATCGGTATGGCTAATGGTCGAGTAGTCGATATAAGTGAATGGGTGTCAGGTAATTCAAATAATCTTAGACTCCAAAAATTAAGATGTTGTAACAGTGCTTGATAAATGTTTTGAAAAAGCACAATTCCAATAAATAAGAGTGTGCAACAGATCAGTAATGGTAAGAGCATTTGCCAGATGATCAAAAGAAAAATTCTAGTTTTCGATAAACCAGCTAAACGCCAGTTGATCAATTCACGTTGGTCTTGTTTTAATGTTCGCTGAAAGAAAAAGATAAATGCGCCAACAAACAAGAACAGTAACAACAAGATCAGCTCGACATAAAATTGTTTCACTGATAGAAAAGACGGAAAGTGTACTTTTAAGGACGTCGTGTCCAAGAAACTAAGACGATCTTCAATTTGTGCATAAAGTGTTGATTGTAAATGATATAAGTTACACACAAGCATCAATAAAAAAGCAGTGACACTTGTAAATAAGCAACTAAAAAGTGTCTGTTTTTTATAATAACGCATTCTTGCAACTGAATAGCGGAGTATTCTCATCACTTTCACCTCATTTTAAATTATAGAAAATGAATATGAATAAAGTATGAAATTCATATAGTAAAATCAGGAAATCCCTATTTTTTAATAAACGAAAATGACGATAAATCAACTGTTCCGCTATATTTTGTGAATAAAATCCAATGTTCATGGATGGTTCTAATACGTGAATTTAAGCTCTATTTTCTAGAAAAACGCCAGAGTAACTCAAATTAAAGTGCATGAAAAAAGCTAAGAATTAACGAAAAACAAGAATTGGTTTTCGTCATTCTTAGCTTTTATAATCATTACTTCTATGGGCACGTAATCCTTTTGAAAGAAAGGCTAGCTATTTATCAGATTCAGAAGAAGGAACTGAATCACTCGTCTGTGTTCCATTTATTTGTTGGTAAGTTTTGGTTTCATATAGATCTTTTGTTGATTGGTTATTGTTTTGACTAAAGACACTTGTTGATTTGTCACCTAGTTCTTTTTCTTTTTCAAGCAACTGTTTCATGCCGTTTTTGTAATCAAATTGACTTGCTTCAATTGGGTCTAACCCAGTATCTGTAGAAAAGCGGAGTAAGTCACCATTGTTGATTTGATCAGAAACAGCTAGCTGTTTATTCGCTTTTTCTTTCAATGCATCAATCTCATTTTGAACTTCTTGAGTCGGTTCTGTAATGGCTTGTCCAGTTTTGTTATCGTAAATCGTTCCACCATAATAAGTGTATTTAGGAGTAATAAAATCACCATCACGGAAAGTAACAAGTTGATCATGTTGCTTAGAAAAGAGATCTTGTCCTAGCTGATTGTAATTTTTGGTATCTACTCCTAACAGATGGAGTAGAGTAGGTAATGCATCCACTTGTCCGCCATAGGTATGATTGATTCCACCGTTTGTTTGTCCAGGTAGATGGATCATGTAGGGAACTCGTTGCATTTGTGCATTGTCAAAGTTGGTCCATGTATCACTTGTTTTACCCACTAGTTCCGCTAACGATTTATTTCTAGAGTTAGAAATTCCGTAGTGATCACCATAAAGGACGATGACAGAATTATCATAAAGACCACTAGCTTTCAAATAGTTGAAAAATTCTTCAACTGCTGTATCGAGATAATTCGCTGTTGCAAAGTATCCGTTGATCGTTTCATCATTTGTCGTAGCTAGCGGGAAGCCTGCTTCTTCGTTTGTAAACTTAGAATAAGGATAATGATTAGATACCGCAATAAATTTAGAATAAAAAGGTTGTTGTAAATGTTCTAAATATTGTACTGATTGTTGGAAGAACGGCTTATCATGCAATCCATATTGGAATGAATTGTCGTCATTGACATCATAATAAGAAGCATCAAAGAAATAGTTGTAACCTAATTTTTTATAGGTCTCATTACGATTCCAGAATGTACCAGCGTTACCATGGAAGGCGGCACTCGTATAACCTTGTGTCTGACTCAAAATATCAGGAGCAGCTTGGAAGGTATTCTTTCCACCTAATTGAGTGAATAACGATCCTTGATTTAAACCAAATAGTGAATTTTCAAATAAGGTTTCAGCATCACTGGTTTTACCTGCTTTAACTTGATGGAAGAAATTGTCAAAGCTAAATGTACTGTTACTATGATATAAACTATTCAGAAATGGCGTTACTTCATGTTCTACACCATTGGCATCTTTTAGTTTATAGTCGATCAAGAATTGTTGGAAACTTTCTAAATGGATATAAATCACATTTTTTCCTTTAGCAATACCAAATGTTTCATCATTTGGTTCAGCATAGTGATCTTTGATATAACTTTCTACTTCTTTCAGATCATTAGGACTTGCTTCTGCTCGTACTTGGTTCGTTTGGTAAGTCTGGATACCATCATAGACGGTAAACGCATTGATACCTAAATATTTGACTAAATAATCTCTAGAAAAAGTACGAGTCAATAACTCTGGGCGATCGGCTTCTGCTAAAAATAAATTTCCAGAAAAAATCATGACTGACAAAGTCGAGATCGCAAAAGCCATTCGTGCACGAATCGGTTGTGGATCCATTTTGATTTTTTTGGTTATCAATAATGCAGCGACAATGATAAAGTCGATCCAATAAAGGACGTCATATGGTCTAAATAAGCGAATAGCACTTTCTCCAAGTCCGCTAGCTACTTTTCCTGCTCCCAAGATGGTATTGATCGTAATAAAATCCGTAAACTCACGATAATAAGTTACGTTAGAGAACACTAGTAAAGTCAATAGGAAATAAATGACCATCATTGTAATATAAGACGCCTTCGTCCGTCTCACATATAACGCAATCCCCATTAACAACAACGTGGTAGCGATCGGATTGATAAACAGTATAAAGTATTGTATGCCACTTTCGATGCCTAAATTGAAATCAAACAAATAGGCAAAAATTGTTTTTAGCCAAAGTAAAACAGCTAATAAAGAAAAAAATCCGAGCCTTTTATTCAAAAAGGCGGGTGTTTTTATTCGTCTCAATGTAATCTCCCTTTCCCCACTCTTCTCATTTACAGAGTGTTATGAAGTTATGATTGCTCAAACTACATATTCCATCCTATTTTACTAGTACGCAAATCCAGTGTCAATCGAAACCAAACGCTTACACCGGTGATTAAGGATTTCTTATTCTTTTGTGAACGCTAGCACTAAGACAGCCTGCGTAATATTTGGTATACTGATTAATGATAAAGGTAAAGTAGGTGAGTCAATGAAAGTACAAATTAAGAAAAAAGCAGGAAATCGTATCAAGAACGGTTATCCATTGATTCAAAAGGAAGATTTGGTCCAGTCGTACAATGAAACCACGCAGTGGATCGAATTGGTTGATCAACAAGATAATTTCTTAGCTAAGGGCTATTTAGGTAAACAAAACAAAGGAATCGGTTGGGTTTTAAGTCAACAAAATGAAACGTTTGACCAGGCATTTTTTGAGAAAAAGTTTTCTGAAGCTAAAGCAAAAAGACAAGCTTTTTTCATAGATGAACAAACAACAGCATTTCGTTTATTTAACGGAGAAGGGGATGGCATCGGTGGTCTGATCATTGATTATTATGAACACTATGCAGTATTTTCTTGGTATAATGAAACTCTTTATACTTACCGCCATTTGCTCTTCTCAGCGTTTCAACAAGTTTATCCTGAGATAAAGGGTGCTTACGAAAAAATCCGTTTTGAAACAAATGAATTTCCTGAAAGTCAGTATGTTTATGGAGAAACAGCTCCTGAACCTTTAATCATCAAAGAAAATGGCGTCTCTTACGCCACTTATTTGAATGAAGGGCTGATGACAGGCATCTTTTTAGATCAAAAAGAAGTCCGAGGAGCTTTGATCGATGGACTTGGTCTAGGAAAGTCTGTTTTGAATATGTTTAGCTATACTGGGGCTTTTTCAGTTGCGGCAGCAATGGGTGGTGCTTTGGAGACCACGAGTGTTGACTTAGCAAAGCGAAGTTTGAAAAAAACACAGGAACAATTTGAAATCAACGGTTTGGATCTTCAGACACAAAAAATCATTGTGATGGATGTTTTTGCCTATTTTAAATATGCTAAAAGAAAGCAGCTGACTTATGATCTCATTGTGCTTGACCCTCCAAGTTTTGCGAGAAACAAAAAGAAAGTGTTCCGAGTAGCCAAAGATTATGGCGAATTGGTTAAAGATAGCTTGGCTATTTTATCGGACGAGGGAACGCTTATCGCTTCAACGAACGCAGCTAACGTGAGTACCGATCAGTTCAAAAAAATGATCGAAAATGAACTAATGCTAGCCAATGTTGAATATGAAGAAACCACTCGTTTTCGATTACCACAAGATTTCCAAACCATTGAAGCCTTTCCAGAAGGGGATTATTTAAAAGTATTTATCTATCAAATTAGGAAATAAGGGGGGAGGACAGATGGTGCAAGTGAAAGGACTAAACTTAGGAAAAGGACATCCTAAAATTTGTGCGCCAATGATCGGAGACACTCGTGAAGAACTTTTGCGAGAAGCGATTTTAGCCAAAGAAGCTGGTGCTGATTTAGTGGAGTGGCGAATTGATTATTATGAAGATGTCTTTCAATATGAAAAAGTCACAGAAACGTTGGTACTGATCCATGAGATGCTCGACGGGTTACCGGTGCTTTTCACTTTTAGAACAATAGCAGAAGGTGGCAAACGAGATATAACGATCCGAGCATATCACGAGTTGTACCTACAGATGATCCGCTCTGGTTTAGTCGATATGGTTGATTTAGAATTAGACAAAATTGAAAGCCTTGAAAAAGAGTTGTTAGCAGAAATCAAACAGCGCAACATCCCGATGATTATCAGCAGTCATAATTTTAAAGAGACCCCAGCTGATCCAGTCTTATTGTATCAATTGAATATGATGGAACATCTTGGTGCAGATATCGGTAAAATAGCGGTAATGCCCCATAACGAACGAGATGTGTTACGTTTGATGGAGCTAACGAGACGGGCAGGAGCGTTTGTGTCCATGCCTCTGATTACAATGTCAATGGGACAGCTCGGAATGATTTCGCGCTTATCGGGAAATTTGACTGGTTCGGTCATGACCTTTGGTGCGTTAACCTCTGAAAAAGCATCAGCACCTGGACAAATCACTGTAAAGGAACTAAAATCAATAATCAAATTATTAAATTGAAACAATCTAATTTGAAGGTGAAAATGTTGGCAAAGAAAAAACAAGTGAAAACAAATGCGATCCGCTTAGTAGAACAAAAGAAAATCAAGTATACTGAACATGAGTATGCTTGGGATGAAGCACATTTAAGTGCATCTTCTGTCGCTGAGCAACTTTCTGAAAGTGAACACCGCATTTATAAAACACTCGTAGCGGTTGGAAACAAAACAGGAACGATCGTAGCGGTCATTCCTGGTAATCGAGAGTTAGATCTAAAAAAATTAGCAAGAGTATCTGGAAACAAAAAAGTAGAAATGTTACATCTGAAAGACTTAGAAGCTACCACTGGTTATATTCGTGGCGGCTGCTCGCCAATTGGGATGAAGAAATTATTTCCTACTTATTTAGAACAAACAGCACAATCACAAGAAACGATCATTGTATCAGCAGGAAAAAGAGGACACCAAATGGAGCTAGCACCTCAAGCCATTTGTGATTTAACTAAAGGGACTTTTGCTGATCTTGTACTGTGATGCAGCCGGAAATTCATCAGTTTATCAACAAAAAAAGAAAAAACAGTAACGAAAAGAGTAAGACATCTTCTACTCCCTTCGTTACTGTTTTCATTTAATCAGCTAAGAAAAGCGGCATTCATTCCTGCTACATGTCCAGTCGCAAAAGCCGCAGTAATATTGAAACCACCAGTATACCCATTAACATCTAACAATTCACCAGCAAAAAATAATCCATTGACCAATTTGCTTTCTAATGTTTTTGGATTGATCTCTTTTAGTGAAACGCCACCACCAGTCACAAAAGACTTTTCGATGGCAAAAGTTTTGGTTATTTTGAAAGAAAAACTTTTGCAAAGCTCCGCAAATTGTTGGATCTCTTTTTCTGTCGTTTGACTACCAGTTTGTTCCGTTAATCCACTTTTTTCAAGGAAAAAGAGAAGCAAGCGTTCAGGTAAAAAGCCATGCCAAGCATTACTCAATGTTTTCTTCGATTGGTGGCTTTTAGCAGTCAATTCGTTGATCAATTCTTGAAGCGAACGATTCGGAAAACAGTCTAAGACGACCGTGACAGGTTCTCCAGTCGTTTGCAACTCTTGATTGATGAAACTTGAACATCTCAATGCCGCAGGTCCAGAAATCCCAAAATGAGTGAAAAGCAAGTCCATAACATGTTCGGTGATGACTTTACCTTTCTTGTTTAATACGCTTAAAGAAATATCTTGTAAAGATAATCCTTGCAAGGTTTTATCCTTGATAAAAGTTTCTTCAGAAACCAGTGGAGATTCTGTTGCATACAAGGGTGTGACAGTGTGACCGACTTTTTTAACGATTTTATAGCCATCACCTGTAGAACCAGTCGACGGATAGGTTCGCCCCCCAGTAGTTAATACGACACAAGAGGATTGAAATTCTTCAAATTCCGTTCGTACACCATAGATTTTTCCGTCGCTATGCACTAATTTTTCGACTCGGGTGCCAAAGAGCATCGTAACATTTAATTCATTTAAACGATGGATCAAGGCTTCGATAATCGTTTTTGACTTATTCGTCACAGGGAACATCCGACCATGATCTTCTTCTTTTAGATGAACACCTTGAGATTCGAAAAATTCCATGATATCAAAATTATTCCATTGGGAAAATGTACTGTATAAAAATTTGCCATTTCCAGGAATATGAGCAATCAAATCATCAACTGGACGGTTATTCGTGACATTACATCTTCCGCCACCTGTCATTAATAATTTTTTTCCAGCTTTTTTATTTTTTTCAATTAAGAGAACCTTTGCGCCATATTCAGCCGCACTAATTGCAGCCATCATACCACTAGTTCCAGCACCGACTACAATCACATCATAGGTTGTTTCCATTTCCTCACCTCAGAGAAAGTGTAGCATATTTATGAAAAGAAAGCAGGAAATGTTTTGAGCATCTAATAAAAATAGGCTAAAATAAAAGAAGATTATAAAAGGAGTGTGAAACAATGACAAACGCAACAGAATACGTCCAACGAATTCAAAATAATATTCATCAAAAAGACACAGGACAAGTCGAATTTTTACAAGCCATTGATGAATTTATGCCTTCAGCTACTCAATTTTTAGAAAAACATCCTGAATACATCAAACGAAATATTTTAGGATTGTTGTCAGAACCAGAAAGAATCATTCAATTTCGCGTGCCGTGGCAAGATGACGAAGGAAACTGGCAAGTCAATCGTGGATACCGCATTCAGTACAATTCAGCAATCGGCCCTTATAAAGGTGGGTTGAGATTCCATCCGAGTGTGAATTTAAGTATTCTTAAATTTCTAGCTTTTGAACAAATTTTCAAAAATAGTCTAACTGGTCTACCAATCGGTGGAGGAAAAGGCGGAAGTGACTTTGATCCAAAAGGAAAATCAGACGATGAAATCATGCGTTTTTGTCAAAGTTTCATGCTGGAGCTATCCAAGCATATCGGTCCATCCATCGATGTACCTGCTGGAGATATTGGAGTCGGTGCCAGAGAAATCGGTTATTTGTTTGGAGAATATAAACGATTAAAACAATATGATGCCGGTGTCCTTACTGGAAAACCATTAGATTTTTGGGGAAGTAAGATTCGTACGGAAGCAACTGGATACGGATTGGTTTATTATGTCAAACATCTTTTACAAGCAGAAAAAGACTCTTTTGAAGGAAAAACAGTTCTGGTATCTGGTAGCGGAAACGTTGCCATCTATGCCATTGAAAAAGTTCAAGAATTAGGTGGGAAAGTCATCACATGTTCTGATTCCAGTGGGTTTATCTATGATCCAGAAGGAATCGACCTGGCACTATTAAAAGAAGTCAAAGAAGAAAAAAGGGAACGGTTGACCGCTTATGCAGAAAAACGTGATTCTGCTGTCTATCATGCTGGTCAATCTGTCTGGACTTTGAAAGAAACTGCAGATATCGCGCTTCCTTGCGCTACTCAAAACGAGATAGACGAAACGCTTGCTAACAACTTGGTTGAATGTGGAGTGAAAATCATCGCAGAAGGCGCAAACATGCCATGTACTCTTGAAGCTGTCAATGTTTTTGAAAAAGCCAATGTGTGGTATTGTCCTGGGAAAGCAGCTAATGCCGGCGGTGTCGCTGTCTCAGCATTAGAAATGAGTCAAAATGCTCAACGATTGTCTTGGGAAAGTGAACAAGTGGATCGCCAATTAGATGAAATCATGAAAAATATTTATCAAACGTGTCGCCAAACGGCAGCAGCTTATGGCAATGAAAAAAATCTATTGCTAGGAGCAAATGTTGCAGGTTTTGAAAAAGTAGCGAAAGTGATGTATGCGCAAGGATTAGTTTAGTGTTTGAAATTTTCTTGTAAATATTAGCTTCAATTCATTTATTTGCTTGAAAAATTGTAAAAAAAAACGTAAAGTATAAGCTGTATATTGATCTTTTAAAGGAGGAATAAAAAATGGCACATATTCATTTTGATTATTCAAAAGTAGCACCATTTGTTAATGAACATGAGTTAGGTTACATGCAAAGCCAAGTATCAATGGCAGATAAAGTATTACGTGAAGGTACAGGCGCAGGAAGTGATTTCCGTGGTTGGATCGATCTACCTACTAATTACGACAAAAAAGAATTTGCTCGTATCAAAGAAGCAGCGAAAAAAATCCAATCTGATTCTGAAGTTTTAGTAGTTATCGGAATTGGTGGTTCTTACCTAGGCGCTCGTGCAGCAATCGATTTCTTAAACCACACTTTCTTCAATTTATTAGATGGTGAACAACGTAAAGCACCACAAATTTTCTTTGCAGGAAACTCAATCAGCTCAACTTATATCGCTGATTTGATTGAAGTAATCGGAGATCGTGACTTCTCAGTAAACGTGATTTCAAAATCAGGTACAACGACTGAACCAGCTATCGCATTCCGTGTCTTCAAAGAATTACTTGTTAAAAAATATGGTCAAGAAGAAGCGAATAAACGTATTTATGCAACAACTGATAAAGCAAAAGGTGCAGTTAAAGTAGAAGCCGACGCAGAAGGTTGGGAAACATTCGTGATTCCTGATGACATCGGTGGACGTTTCTCTGTTTTAACAGCAGTAGGATTACTACCAATCGCTGTTAGTGGAGCAGATATCGATGCGTTGATGCAAGGAGCTGCAGATGCAAGCAAAGCTTATTCAAGTGATAAACTAGAAGAAAACGAAGCTTATCAATATGCAGCAATGCGTAACATCCTTTACCGTAAAGGGAAAGTAACTGAATTATTGATCAACTATGAACCAGGAATGCAATATTTCTCTGAATGGTGGAAACAATTATACGGTGAATCAGAAGGTAAAGACCAAAAAGGAATCTACCCTTCAAGTGCGAACTTCTCAACTGACTTACATTCACTAGGTCAATATATTCAAGAAGGACGCCGTAACATCTTTGAAACGATCGTTAAAGTTGAAAAACCACGTAAATCAATTACAATTCCAGAACAAGCTGAAGACCTAGATGGTTTAGGTTACTTGGAAGGAAAAGAAGTAGATTTCGTCAATACAAAAGCTTTTGAAGGAACTTTATTGGCTCATACAGATGGCGACGTACCAAACTTATTAGTTAAAATTCCAGAAATGGATGCTTACACATTAGGTTATACAATGTACTTCTTTGAAATTGCTGTAGGTATTTCAGGCTACTTAAATGGAATTAACCCATTTGATCAACCTGGTGTTGAAGCATATAAGAAAAACATGTTCGCACTTCTAGGCAAACCAGGCTTTGAAGACCTTGCGAAAGAATTGAACGAACGCCTGTAAGATAAGGGTTTTTCGCTAGATTTAAAAAATCAGTGATAGAAACATGTTCGCTTCTAAATAAAATTAGTGATAGTTTTAGTGATAGTGAACTTAAAAAAAGCACTCAATTTGAGTGCTTTTTTATTTGCTCTTCTATATAGTTTTCTAGTTGATTCATTGATCTTTTTTTCACTTCGGGAGAAATATGGGCATAGACTTGTGTAGTAGAAACATCTTTATGACCTAAAAAATCTTTGATATCTTCTAAAGGTATTCCTGCTTGTCTCGTTCTAGCTGCAAAAGTATGTCTACCATCATGCACAGTTATGTGGGGGAGATTGGCATGTTTTTCAATTCTATGAGAAGCACCGTTAACGGTTCGATCTCTTATTGGAATACCTTTATTTTTACCGTAAGTATTTATAAAAATAAATGCTTCGTGGTCATCTGTTTCAGGTAAAAAACCAAATTCTTTTATTACTTGATTTCTTAAAGTCAATAAGGCTTTCTTTACTCGTTTTGTCATAGGCAATGATCGTGTACCAGATGGGGTTTTTGTGTCATCTGTAATAATTAAACCTTTGTTAGGTCCTTTTTCAGCAGCCCCAAGTCGTTCACGATTGATATTAAGTGTATTCTGAGAAAAATCAATATCAGCCCATTGTAGCCCTAAAGCTTCTGATTTTCGCAATCCTTGATCAAATATAATAAGAAAAAAGGGATACCATATAAATGATTTCTCTTTTTTGGCAAATTCGAGAAATAGTTCAGATTGATCAAAAGTATAATATTTAACTTTCTTTTTATCAGATAGATTTCTTGGAAACTCAACAAAACTAGTAGGGTTATTCTTTATATATCCTAACTGAATAGCTTTTTTGAAAGCATTGCTAAGAGTGGCATTGATACTTTTGGCTGTTGTTACTGAGAGACCTTCCTTAGTTCTACCTAAGCCCTTTTTAGTAAGTAACTGATTGATGAATCTTTGATGATCAGCTCTAGTATATTTATCTAGTTTATATTTTCCAATATATGGATTGATGTACATTTTTATATTTGCCCTATGAACTATTCTTGTTCCTTCTTTAACATTCATTTTATAGTTATTAATCCAATCGTCCATGAATTTTTCTATAGTTAATTTCTTAGGATTATTTTGTATATATTCTTCAGAAGCTATTTGTCCTTCAACAATTTTTGCGAATTTTTCTGCTTCTTCGTGACTTTTAAACCCTTTTTTATGAATCTTTTTCTGTAGCTTAGTACCAGGATTAATTCCATTTGATATATATACTTCATAACGATATTCTTTTGATTTCTTTAAGTAATATTTTTTAATGGAGGCCACTGACATCATTCCTTTCGTATTTCAGTCCTAATAATAAGAATATTTTAGGGGAGGGATGTTATTTGAACGAAAATTTAGAAAATCTTCGTATCAATAGAGTTTTTATACGAACTTATGTTCTTTTGCGTTTAAAAAGAAAAGCCCTAAGGCTAATCTTTGGTTATTACCATTTAAATTAAAAATCTATACACGCTTTCAGGAAGCCCATACAAATTTGTTAATTCCTCGACTTTTCTAGGGTATTTATCGTTGTCTTCTTTATAAAGAGAAACAATGAGATTAGCGGCAAAGCAATTCGCTTCGCTCTCTGATTTACTTCTGGATGTTTTTGTTGATACGTAATAGCTAGATAACCCACGATGAAATATAGCGTGACCAAGTTCGTGAGCGCAAATATAGAACCGTTCTTCAGAATACTTCAGTTCGTGATTTAGAAGAATAATTGAGCGTCCTAATAATTCTTGAAATTGCCCCTTTGGGTTATTCAAAAAGGGAACGTATCTAATTTGAATATCCATTTTTTCACAAATAGTAAAGGGATTAGCAGAATTATATTTTTGTTTTAGTCTACCGACTAGACTAATTACGTCCATCTCCATAGAAAATCACTTCTCTTTACTTTTGTCTTCTTTTCTAAATTCCCAAAATAGACCAGTTAAAACATCTTTTACCCGTTGTTTCTCTTCATCTGTTAATGTTTCACCACCATAAGCCATGTTAACGTTGGAATCGAGCATTTTATCTAACTCAATTAAATCATTTTCATCGGCCCATTTTGGCGTTTTATTTCTTCCTAATAAATAATCAGTAGTAACATCAAAAATATTAGCTAAAGATTGAAGAATAGAAAAGTCAGGCTCTCTCTTTCCACTTTCATAGGCTGTATAAGCAGGGCGAGTAATTCCTAACTTATCAGCAACTTCTTGTTGTGTCATTTTCTTTGAAAGCCTCAATTCTTTGATTTTTTCTGGAAACATTTAGACACCCACTTTCTATATAAAGGGTAACATGCTGTTACGTATAAATGAATCGAAAAACAAGTAACTTTTTGTTACTTATTCCGTTGACAAGTAACCATATGTTACTTATAATGTGTTTGTAACGAAATGACACATAAATAGGAGGTATATGATGAGGAAATGGCTAATTGAAAAAAGAGAGCAACAAAATCTAACTCAAGAAAAAGTAGCTAAAAGATCAGGAATTCAGCGTTCTTATTATAGTATGATTGAGAGTGGCAAGAGAAGTCCTAGTCCATATGTAGCTATGAAAATTGCTACTGTTTTATCCTTTGATTGGACTATTTTTTTTAACTATCAAAGTAACAAAATGACACATAACGAGACGATCAAATAAAAAAGAACAATAAAGATTTTCTTGAAGGTAAATTTTGTACGATAGTTTTGTCAATATTACTTTCTATTATTGTTTCAATTGTTTACCAAATATTAGTTAACTAAAAAAGGAGTGCTTTTTATGTCACGCCGAGAAAAAATAAACATCGTACTTGATGCAAAAGCTAGACTAGTTCACGTCATCAAGTGTGCTACAGATGATCAACTTAATCGTTTAGTTGAAGAAGTTCAAAAAGAGCTTGAACGTGAATTAGACGAAGCAGCTTTCGTTTGATTCTTTAAATGAATAGTACAAAAAAATTACTCGTATTGATATATGGGCGAATAAGAAATTGAGGTGTTTAAACTGTTAAAACAATCAGCTGTCATTCGAGAATCATTAATCAAGGTGATAAATAAGAGTGGCAAAACGAAGAAAGAAATAGCAAAGCAAGTTAATGTATCTCAACAGTCATTGAGTGATTGGACAACGCCACATAATACTAAGCCTGTGACGTTAGAAAATGCTCAAGCTTTAACTGATCATTTTCGAGATTCAGATTTTACTCTCCATGTAATCCATAAATTTTTTGGATTATTTAAATCAATTGATGGAGATGTTTATAGAAGAGACCCCTCGTCACTAGATAAGCTTCAAATGATAGAATCCGATGAGCGAAAACAAAAGAAAAAAGAAGTTGAGAAAATTCTTCTCAAAAATGAGGATTATTTAACCGCTGAGGATCGTCAGCAAATCATTTCATATGCATATGAATTTTTAGACGAGATCATGATTGAAGTGACTCTGATCTGTGTACTATGCGAAATTCTTGGAATTGATATTCGTCAACTAAGCGAACAGCGTTTAACTTATTGGATCAGTCAAGGATACATGAAAGGAGAATTAAAATGAAGATTTCACAAATGGAAAGAGTGGTCCCTTTAGTTCAAAAAAAGCAACCAAAAGAAAGAGTTTGGAAGAAAGCTAAAGATATTGCTGAATATTTCGGTGTCTCATTAGCTACTATTTCTAAATGGACGAATTCAAAAAATGATCCGTTACCTTCTCGAAGGGTTCGAGGTGTTTTGCAGTATGACTTCGAGTTAGTGAAGGAATGGGAAGAACGCAATACTAATTAGAAAGGAATGTGAAGCAATGAGAACGGTTTTTAAAATGACTGTCAAAAGCGCTTTGCTTATGTGTCTTGTAGCAATCATACTGACAAGTATCAACCCGGCATATGCGCTGATTTATTGGGGAACTTTAGTAGTTGTTACTGCTGTAAGAGAAAGTTTCAAAATGCCCACACAAAAAAGACCGACCAGCGATGGCCGTCGCTAATCGGTAACATAAAAAAACATAACTAAGGAGATTTTACCATATGAATCCAAAAATTAAAAATTTAATTGAAGAACTAATACATGAGTGTAACGAAAGTGATGTAGCCATCACTCTTGGGGCGATTGATCCAAGTGTAGATGAAGCAACTGTTGTATTTGGTGGAACATTTGCTTTGCAAACAATTGTACTAACACTAATGAACGATAAGTTTAAAGAAAGTATACGAACTAATGATTGCGATTGTCCTGCATGTAAGGCTACAAAGGAGATGATGTTTAATGAATGACTTTGCCTCATCGTTAGATCAATACCTAAATACTCCAGATTGGGGAAGACCACAAACTGAGGAGGATTAAGATGAGTAAATCAACTTTAGACATGAGCCATCAAGAATGGCTCGAAGACCGCAAAAGAGGTATTGGTGGTTCTGATGTCGCAACAGTACTTGGATTGAATAAATACAAATCCCCTTATCAATTATGGCTTGAGAAAACGGGTCAAATTGAATTAAAAGATTCAGAGAGCGAACCAGCTTATTGGGGCAATGTTTTAGAAGAAGTTGTTGCCAAAGAATTTCAAGAACGAACAGGCAAAAAGGTCCGTAGAAGAAACCAAGTGTTTGAACATCCGTTACATCCCTTCTTAAGAGCAAATATCGATCGTGATGTAGTAGGAGAAAATGCCATTCTTGAATGTAAAACAGCGAATCAATTTTTTAGCAAAGAATGGGAAGGAGAAGAAGTGCCACTTAGTTATTTGTGTCAAGTGCAACATTACATGAATGTTTTGAACAAGGATTATTGTTATATCGCTGTTTTGATTGGTGGTCAAAGATTTATATGGAAACGAGTTGAACGAGATCAAGAACTGATTGACATCATCACAGAACGGTTAGTTGATTTTTGGGAAACGAACATTATCGGCGGAAAAGAGCCACTGATCGATGGAAGTAAAGCAACATCAGATTTTCTAAAAGAGCGTTATTCGGAATTAGATTCAACTGAAATTATGCTTCATGCTGATTATGATGTTCTACTCGATCAAAAAGAAGAGTTACTCAAAAATAAGAAGGAACTAGAGAAGAGTATTCGACAAATCGACAATCAAATTATCCAGGAACTTGGAATAAAGAATGCCTCTACAGGTATCACACCTAATCGGATTATTTGTTTAAAATCAGTCGTTTCTAAACGAAAAAACTTGAAGAAAATAGCAGAGAAATATCCATATGTGATGAAAGATGAGGAAATTTACAGTTTATCAACTTCAAATAGATTAGTGATAAAGGAGATTCAGTGATATGGCAACAAGTAAAGATTTAAAGAATCAACTAACAGAAAAAAACAATCAAGCAGTGGATGTTTCAAAATTAGGTTTTAAAACATTGATGAGTCAGCCAGCTATGAAAAAGAAATTCAATGATATTTTACACGAAAAATCAGATGCTTTTATGGGTTCTCTTTTAACGTTAGTTGGTGGCGATGATTATTTATCTAAAGCAGAGCCGATGACAATCATCGCTTCTGCTTTAAAAGCAGCAACGATGGATTTACCAATAGATAAAAATTTAGGATATGCCTATATTGTTCCATTTAATCGGAAAGAAAAGGTAGGAAAAGATTGGATTACGCATAACGAAGCCCAATTCATCCTAGGATACAAAGGCTATATTCAGTTAGCACAACGTTCTGGACAATACAAAGCACTTAATGCAATAGAAATTTATGAAGGGCAATTAATTGAATGGAATCCTCTGACAGAAGAGTTTCAGTTTGACTACAATGCGAAACAATCTGATCGAGTCATCGGTTATGTTGGATTTTTTGAATTACTAAATGGGTTTAAAAAAACTGTTTATTGGACAAAGCAAGAAGTGGAAGCTCATCGTATTAAACATGCCAAAGGGTTTGATAAAACAAAGCTAACTGGAGCGTGGAAAGAGAATTATGATGCGATGGCGATAAAAACCGTCTTACGTAACATGTTAGCTAAATGGGGGATTTTATCTGTAGAAATGCAAAATGCGGTTACTTCTGATGAAAGAGTTTTTCGATTTGATGAAAATAATGATCTTGTAGAAGAAGTTACTTTAAATGATGCAGAACCAATTGAATCAGAACGTAAAGAAGCAGAAAAAGTGGAAGACGTGTCATCAGCGTTTGATGAATACGAAGAAACAGCAAATACAGATGAACAACAGGATTCATTGTTCGATGATATGAACCCACCACTATAGCGAGGGAGTTTCCCCTCGCTTATCTAAGGAGGTGATAGTGTGGCAAGACCAACAAAAGAAGGTCTTGATTATTTTCCTCTTGATGTTGATGTTTTCGAAGATGAAAAAATAGAGGCTATTGCTGGGGAATTTGGACTTAAAGGAGAAATTGCGGTAATCAAACTGCTTTGTGCGATATATAAAAAAGGATATTTCATTTTGTGGAATGATTTAACGCAAGCTACTCTTTTAAAACGCCTGCCAGGAGTAAGTAAGGAAATGCTCAATCAAATAGTGAACCGCTTAGTCAAATGGGGTTTTTTTGATAAACAACTGTTTGACTCGGTCGAGGTGCTTACGAGTGAGAATATCCAAGCCACCTACTTTGAAGCGACAAAAAGACGAAAATCACCAAAACCAACTAAGTATGTAATTAACGCAAACATTAATACACAAGATGAAAGAGATAATGCTGACATTAATCCCCAAAGTAAAGGAAATAAAAGTAAAGTAAATGAAACAAGAGTATCTTCTTCTAGATCTAGTATAGATATTCATTCAGAAAATATCGCAGAGAGCTATTGGCTAAATCAAGTGAATCCAGCAGAAGCACCAATGGTTTTAGAATCTATTCGTTTTTGGGTAAATGATTTTCAAGGACAAGATGAAATTGTCATCATGGCGATTGAAGAAATGCTAAAAAATGGTGCTAAAAATTATAACTATCTCGATAGAGTGCTAAAAAACTGGGAAAACAAGCAACTAGACACCGTTGAGAAAGTGAGAAAGTATTTGCAAGGTCATTATTCAAAATCACCTAGAAATGCAAATAAAACGCTTGAATACGAGAAATTTAGCACAGATGAGTTGCCTATTTGAGAGGAGGCGTAGGCATGGAAACCGTTGGAGAAATCATGGAAAAACTAATACAGAAAGTGCTTGTCCAACGTGGCGAATGTCCTGAATGCGGACAGCCCTTGTATGGATGGCGTACGAAGAATCCTGATGGCTCAGATCGTTGTAAACCAACTTGTATGCAATGTGGGTATAAAGCATTGCGAGTTCAGGAAGACTTACAAACAGAGCAAATGTACAACGAAAGTCTGAAAGCAAGAGCTATCAATTTTTTCAAAGGTGGTTCTGTCGTGCCTAATAAAGCGTTGTTTGATTGTACATTGCAGAATTATCAAATCGTTGATCAAGAAACAAGACAAGCGGTTGAAGTAACCAAACGCTTTGTTAATTCAGTCTTGTTAGGAAATCCAAGTCATCTTGTTTTAACTGGCAAACAGGGAACAGGTAAAAGTCACCTAGCGATGGCAGCGGCTTGGGAAGTTTTGAGGCGATCAAACTACGACAAGAAAATCTTGTTTATCGGGTTACAGGAAATGCTGGATCAAATCAAGTTTTCGTACAACAATCCTGAACTTAGAAAAACGATTGAGGGATCGTTGATTGCAGATATCAAAACGGCGGATTTAGTCGTCATTGATGATATCGGTTCAGAGCTAGGAAAAGATACTTCAGATAGTCGAGCATTTGGCATAAACACGTTGAATTCGTTCTTGGATGCACGACAGAACTTAGCAACGATTATCACAACGAACTTGCTTGGGGAAGAGTTGAAAAAGGCTTACGGTATGAGGACAACATCAAGAATATTTGTCAATTCTGATGGATTTACGATGGTCTTTTCTCAAACAACCGATAAACGATTAAAACCAGTAAAAGGAGCGACAGCATGAACAAATATCGCAATCGAAAAACGGTTCATCGTGAGATCAAATTCGATTCTGTAGCAGAAGCAGAGTACTATGATCTGGCAGTATGGCAAGCGGAAGCAAACGGCTGGAAAGTAAAGCTTCAGGAAAAATTTGAACTATTGCCAAAATTTGAATTGGAAGGCAAGAAGTACCGTAAAATCGAGTATATTCCTGACTTCACGTTTTATAAAAACGGTAAGCTTGTGAAAGTTGTAGATGTCAAAGGAATGCAGACAAAAGATTTTAAAATCAAAGCGAAACTGTTCTGCCATCGTTATCAAGTGCCGTTGATATTAGCTAAAAAATATGGCAAGACGTTCAAGGAAGAGCGTTTTTAAAAGAAAGGTTAGGAAGGTTTGAAAATGAGCAGAAAAAAGAAATTCATTCCAGAAGTTAACCAAGAGGTTGAATGCTTTTGATGTGACTCAGAACATGAGACACCATGGATTTATCTATTTGTATGATATGTAAAGACAGTCTACGACAGATGTTGATACGGAAGATAAAAATAAACTCGTTATTCTAGTTGAAACAGGAAAGAAACAGTACAAAAGACATCTTGTGAACATGACTAGTTGGAACATGTATGTGGTTGAAGATTTAGAAGGCGCGAAGGTCAATGAATACAAATACGAAGTAAATTACATGCCAGAAAGTATTGTGCCGTTTACGGTGACTGAGAAGAAGTAGGAGGACAGCGAATGATACCGAAGTTTCGAGCGTGGTACCACCGTTTAAAGGTAAAAAATTTGGGCAAGAAATGAAATATGGACAAGCAGGAAGGTTGATCACTCATGCTGAAATGTCTCCAGATAAATATATCCTCATGCAATCCACAGGACTGAAAGATAAGAACGGTGTAGAGATTTTTGAGGGGGATATAGTACTTTTCAGTGTAAGTGATGGTTTTAATCACTTAGATCATGAAAAAGCTGTTGTTCAAGCCTCTGGGTGTCATTCTGGCTTAATTTGTAAGCTAGTAGACTTGGACTTAGAATATCGAATTTATTATGATCCAGTATTTCACACTGACTATGAAGTTATCGGGAATATATACGAGAATAAAGAGTTATTAGAGGTAGAGTAATTGACTAAAATATTAGATGCATGTTGTGGTAGTCGAATGTTTTGGTTTGATAAACAGAATCCAAACGTAATTTTTATGGACATTCGGAAACAATACGAAGAACTAAATAGCGGACATGTCGTTGATATCAATCCTAATGTCATTGGAGATTTCAGAGATATGCCATTTGAAGATGAATCATTTTATCATGTAGTATTTGATCCGCCACACTTGCTTAAAGCAGGCGAGAATAGCTGGTTGGTCAAAAAGTATGGAAAATTAAATCCCGAAACTTGGAAAGAAGATTTAGCATTAGGATTCAAAGAATGTTTCAGAGTATTAAAGCCAAATGGAACTCTTGTATTTAAATGGAACGAGGATCAAATCAAGCTATCAGAAATATTGAATGCAATTGATTATGTGCCATTATATGGAAATAAGAGAGCTAAAACACACTGGTTAGTATTTATGAAGAGTATCTAGCTACCTCGTGAAATTGTAGGATCAATTTTGATTAAATATGTAATTTCTGAATTTACCAGATAATGGGAAGGTAAACATGCAAATTAAAAGGATCGTTTGGAAAATTAAAACTATAGTTAATGCTGTAGCGTTGAATTTTAAGTACAAGCTTAAATGTATTCCCCATTCAATCAAATTTAATCCAATTAAATAAAAGTAGTATCTCTTTTTAATCTTACAGTTTTTAAGAAAATAGTAGCTAATATAATAATCTAATAAGACAAGTATAACCAATATATGTTTATCTATAGTGACTATAGTGTCATGTTTTTCTGAGAGTCTATGGAAATACATTAATAATGTTGGTAAAGGAATATATATTGTTAATAATGATATAAAGAAAAAGACTATAAATGGCATTTCGTCACTCCCATATAAATAAAACTATGTAAAAAATATCACAATCTTGCGTTGTGGTCAAATATTTTCATGTTATCTATTTTGTTATTATCGTCAATAAATGAAAAGGAGGAGGTAGAATGATGGGTTTCAAAAAGAGTGACAAAGTAGTGACTAAAATAGGATCAGGCGTGTCATTATACTTCTTGGACAACGAATATTATATAGTTCAAGATGCTTCGATGCCTGGCAGAATCGTTTTGATTGACGACGATAAACAGCGTTTGAGTTGGCCATCTAGTAAATTCGAATTATATGAGGAGGTGGCGGAAGGATGAGTGGATTGATAATAGTCGTTTTAGTCTCTTCAATAACTTCTTTTATTGTTTCTTTTCTCATGTTGAAATGGCACATGAGAATGTTTAATAAATGGATAGAAATTTTTTTCGAGGAGGAAACAAAACAAATAAAAAACTACCTGTCTAAAGACAAGTAGCACAAAAGTTTTTACCAAAAGGAGTCATTTTTACTAAGCCGTTTGTAATTTTAGGTTCAGACATTATTGAATTTTTAAGTTCTTTTTTCCTTTTTGAAAAAATATATGAGGTAGCAAGTCAGCAACCACAACTCAACGACAACCAGAAAATCGTGCTGGAGTGGTTGAAAAGTAACAGAAATTCCAATGCTTGCAATTTATGAATTAGCAGAATTAGCAGATGAAAATACAAACTTAGCCTACCATCAACTTGACAGTAAACAAGAAATCGAAGTCCTAGCAGCATTCGCTCAATGGGGATTGGAACAGGAGGAAGCGGAATGAAAGAATATAAACGCCAGCACATCATCAAGCATGCTATAGAAATGTATATTCAACGTGAAGGTGCTTCTGAGAAAGACATCAATCAAGAAAAATCAGTTCTTAAAGAAACCAAAGAAAATATTGCTCAAATGAAGAGGAAATTTGAGAAAGGATGTGATTGTTAAATGAATGATCGGCATCGTAGAGTAGCAAAGCTCAAGAAACAAGAACTAAATGTAGCAAGAGCAAAGTTTAAGAATGAATATGGCATCTCTGCAGAAGAAGCAGTAAGACTTACTAGAGAATTAACGAAGGCTTTTGGTCAAATAACAGAAAATATTGGAAATGCATTCGTTTCTTTTGGGAAAAATTTACAACGAAACATGGAGGAAAAAGAATGATCTATCCTTTTATCTTTATTGTGCTTTTCGTTTCTATGTTAGTAATCATCCAAGAGGGGAATAAGAAATAATGGGAAAGACGAAATCGAAAATCAAGAAGAAAAAACGCTGTTTGGAAAAAAAGGCAATTCAGAATGGAACGGCTAATGAAAAATATATGAATAAGAAAAAGAAGAACATAAAAAAGGACAGCCAGTAAATGGCTGTCGCTACATAAAATGGAAATTGTTTGAAAGTTTATCTCATTATACCATAAAAGGAGCGATTTTGCTTGATGAATTTATTACGAGAAGTAGATTTCAAACAAACAAGAGATAATGCCAGAAATGTTTTAAAGAATTTTAGACGTTTAGAGCGCATAGCAGGTCGCTCTTTGATAGATATTAAGTCACCAGTTATAACAGATATGCCTAAGCTTCCTAGTCACGGAAACAAAGCAGAAGATGCCATGATCCAATTAGCAGATGCTGAAGCAGAAAGAGACGCGATTTTGAGGGCTTTGATGGCGCTTAGTCTAATTAGTCGCCAGATACTCTACTACAGTTTCTGTGTGCCAGACAGTTTCTCAAATTACAGGATTAGTCGTGAAGTAGGTTATTCAGAAAGAAGCATACAACGGATGAAGTCGGAAGCTCTAATAGAGTTTGCAGAAGCATATAGGCATGGGGAAAAAATTGCTTATAAATAATTTGGCGTTTTTTTGGCGGAATGATGGCGGTTTTTATCCATTTACCAGTGATATTATGATAGTGTCGAAAGATTAAATAAAACGACACAAAACAATCAATCAGCGTGAAAAGTCAAACTACTTTAACTGTCATTATTTTCGACTGATTGAATTGTTTTACAGAGAGTTTTTGAAGACTACTCACAAAAACAAAAATAAAAAGAACATCGTTTATTTTGTTTCAGTCAACAAACAGCTCTTCTTTAACAGATAGACAGCAACCAAAAATAAACTAAAGGATGTGTAAAAACTCCTGAAATTCTTCGTTAGTTATCTATTTCAGCAAGGTTGCTGTCTATTATTATGTCGCTGTGGCTGAATGGTGAAAGCTCATCTATTTTTTAGATGCAACCTACAAGGTTCGATTCTTTGCCAGTGACTTTAGTAGAGAGATATATTAATAAAGAACGTCTATAGTTGTTAGCAATGTTCGCAGAGTTCTCTTTTTTTATACGTAATATGTTATAATTATTTCAAAAGAAAGAAGGAGTGAATTCGATGGGTGTAGGTAAATACGAAAAAAGATATGATGATGATAGTGAAAAAAGAATAGCTTACGAATTAATGGCATTTGGTGAACATAATGAGCACATTGGGATTTTTGAAAGCGAAGAAAATGCGTTGAAATATTCCAGAGAACTAAGTGAACAAGAAGTTTATAAAAGCTATTCATTTGAAGTTTATCATCGGCCGTATTTTAAGGATACCTATTTTGTAGATTAAACGTTTTTTAATTGCTAATTTTAACATGGATTACATTGAGACCACTCAACGAGTGGTCTTTTTATTTTGAAAGGAGCTTTATTTATGAATGAAAAACAATTAAGCGAGTTATTTAAATTGAATGAATCAAATCAAACTGCAGAGGCAACATTTTATGAAATGCAAAAAGGGCTAACATTAATCGCAAAGCAAGCCAAGTATTTCTATGACCAGCTTGTTATGCAAGGATTTAATGAAGAACAGGCAATGGAGTTTACAATGCGAACTTTTGCTGCTAATCAATAAGGAGGTTACATAATGAGAAACTACTGGTACGTATCATTATCGAATAGATATCCACAACCAAATGATAATGATCCAATTAGAGTAGTTCAATCGGTACAAATCAAAAAGAAGTATTCAATCATTGAAATGGCACGAGAAGCTACACCAAAAGAAGTTGATAAATACAAGCTTGTTTATTGCGGTCATGGTTTCTTTGATGAAGCAAACATTCAAAATAATATTAACAAGAATTTGAGGGATTAGAATGCAAATTGAATTAATTAATTTTCTGATTTAAAGATATTAATTGAAGCTGATCTGATGTTGAAAGATATCGATAGTTAGTAGATAATTAAAATAAAACTAACGGAGGTATAAAATGTTATCAAATATTCTCATTGATTCAAATGGAGAGCTTATTTGGTCAGGTGTTTCAGCTATTGTTTCAGCTTTATCTGCTTTTCTTGTGTTTATAGGTGTAATTATGAATGTACGGACACAAAGGAAAATAGCTAAACAACAAATAGATGCTAATTTAAAAGCAACAGCAAGAATAAAATGGATAGGTGGAGTCAGAGATAAAACATCAGAACTTATTTCTTTATTACTTTCATTACAAAAAGAAGAAACAGTTTTTTATGAACAATGGTTGGAAATAGAAGAGGTATCTGAGCTATTAAAGTTATATTTTAATTCGAAAATGAATAAAAAATTGAGTTCAGAAATATATGTTGAGGAAAACAAAATAATTATTTCTAAATCAGCTGCAGAAATAGTTTTTAAAGAAAATAATAATATTGATAAACATTCATATATAAAAAGATACATTGAGTGTTTAGTTGAATTATATAAAGAAGACAATTACAAAAAGATTATTATGGAGATAAAGAATTATAATAAATTTTTGAACGATGATATTGAAAAAAATTTCTTTTATTCATTGTCAAAAGGCGATTCAGAAATTGAAACAATAATAAATACACCTATAGATAATTTAGTAGGGGAAAAATTCGATTATAAAGCAAGAGAATCTAGTATTATAAAATATAGAAAGATAATAAATGAACGTGAAAACAGTTTAAAAAACTATCAAAAAGCTATAGAAGATTTTTCGTCAGTTATATCTTTATATCTAAAATTAGAATGGGATAAAGCTAAACAAGGAAAATAGAAAACAAAACTCAACCTAAAAAGAATGCGAGGTGGTGTGTATTGAATGGCAAGAAAACGAGATCCAAGGCGTGATGAAGCCAAGAAAATTTGGTTAGAATCTAACGGAGAAAAGCAGTTAAAAGAAATTGCATCTGAATTAAATGTTTCAGATTCTCAAATTAGAAAATGGAAATCGCAAGACAAATGGAGCGATGAATTGAAAAGTAACGTTACCAATGGCAAAAGTAACGTTACCAATCAAGGTGGCGCTCCTTTTGGTAATCAGAATGCAAAAGGGAATAAAGGCAATAGCCGAGCATCACCTCCAGTAGGGAACAAGAACGCTTTGAAAACTGGCGAGTATGAAACTATATTTTACAAAACATTAAGCGATGAAGAGAAGGACATCTATTCTAATTTGAATAATGATCCTTCTTTTGTTTTGTCTGAGGAAATACGATTGCTGAAGATAAGACAGCTGCGAATGATGAAACGGATAAAAGAAGCCGAGTCAGGTTTAAACGATGAAGAGATTGATCGCCTGCAACAACTGCGAAAGATTAAAACACCAATCGAAAAGGATGGTAAAAAGCTAGAAATCAAGCGTGAGGTTATGCAAGACGTACAGATTTCAAGAAAGACTTATCGAAAAATAGATGACATTCTTTCAATTGAAGATTCATTAACTCGGATTAGCAATCAGTTATCTAAAGCCATTAAGCAAATGAATGAACTATATATAACAGATTACAAGACTGATTTAATGAAAGCACAAACCGAGAAAATTCAAGCTGAAATAGCAGATATTGGCGGTAATAATTCTGGCGAAGAAGTGGAAGAATGGAAGCAAGCAGTTTTGAATGCAGCAAATAAACGGGCGGTGAGAGAGAATGAGTAATGATTTTATTCCTTTTGCTGATATAGGTGCTGCGATTGATTATTACTATGATAAGCCAGTAGCTTTTTGCCAAGATATATTGGGCTTGGATCCTGATGAATGGCAGGAAAGTGTTTTGAATGATTTGGCTGAATTTCCAAAGGTTTCAGTTCGTTCTGGACAAGGTGTTGGAAAAACAGCATTGGAAGCAGGAGCAATACTTTGGTTTTTAACTTGTCGACCATACGCAAAAGTGATTGCTACAGCGCCAACCATGAAACAACTTTACGATGTGCTTTGGGCAGAAGTAGCTAAATGGCTAAATGATAGCTTGATCAAAAACTTACTGAAGTGGACAAAGACCAAAATTTATATGGTTGGTGATTCAGAGCGTTGGTTTGCTACAGCTAGAACAGCAACGAAACCAGAAAATATGCAAGGTTTTCATGAGGACCATATGCTGATTGTGGTAGATGAAGCTTCTGGTGTGTCTGATCCAATTATGGAAGCTATTCTTGGTACGCTATCAGGTTTTGATAATAAGCTATTGATGTGTGGAAACCCAAATAATATTGAAGGTGTCTTTTACGATTCTCACAATTCAGACCGTGATAAGTACAGAGTCCATAAAGTATCTAGTTACGATAGTAAACGCACAAACAAAGACAACATAGAAATGATTCTTAAAAAATATGGAAAAGAAAGTGATGTTGCTCGTGTCCGTATTTTTGGAGAATTTCCCAAAGGTGCGTTGGATTCATTTATCAGTCTTGAAACGGTTGAATTGGCTACAGAAAAACAAATTAGTGATTCTTTAGTCAATAAAACAACGGTTGCACATATTGGTGTCGATGTAGCTCGATATGGTGATGATTCTACGATTCTTTTCCCTAGAATTGCTACCAGGGCATTGGAGTATGAGAAGTATTCAAAACGAAGCACCATGGAAACAACAGGATATGTCATCAATATGGCCAAGAATCTAATGAGTCAGTATCCAAGTATTGATAAAGTGATGATTAAAGTCGATGACACGGGTGTCGGAGGTGGTGTAACCGATCGCCTAGAAGAACTGATAGAAGATAATCATTATCCTTTTGAGGTGTTTGGAGTGAATAATGGTGCAACATCAGAAGACGATTTTTACGATAATTTAGGTACTCAACTATGGGGAAATATCAAGGAAATGTTAGAAGAAAATATGACAGCAAATCTTAACGGTGAACAACCGATTATTGAATTGCCTGATGATGGATCGTTGATTAAAGAACTGAGTACACGTAAATTCAAAATGACGAGTAGAAGTCGTATTCGTTTAGAAAGTAAAGATGATATGAAAAAGCGAAATATTGGTAGTCCCGATATTGCTGACGCACTGGCTTTAGCGTTTTATGAGTCACCAAATCACTATCAATTTATTCAATTTTAGGAGGTGAGTTTTTGATTAGTACAGTATTATCTTTAGAGAGATATAAGAAGCTACGTGTTAAATATGCAACACAAATTGAAGATGGAATGTTTGATCCGAATGGTTTTATAGAAGATATGAAACCATTTTTTGCTGATCGCGAAAGAAAATATCTAGCTTATACTAGCGAAAAGAATGAAATAGACAATAGACCAAAGCCTAACACTGATATTGTAAAGGTTAATAATAAACTTCATGCTGGTATGTATTCGATTGTCGTAGATCAAGCAGTCAATCATTTTACTGGTATACCTATTAAATGGGATTACGATGTATCGGAACAAAAAAGAACACTCATTCAAAGATTAAAAGATAAATTCTTAAAAAATGATACAGAGCTTCCAACAGTTCCAGAAGCTTTTAACAAATTAACAAGCAATCTTGATTCCATGAGATTTGCAATGCTTGACCCTGAGACAGCCACTTTCCAAGGTGCATGTGGAGTAGCTTTCCGATTGTTAGAGCCTGTGGAAGGAGATGATGGTTGGGAGTTAAGAGCAAGCAATATTGAGCCTTGGAGAGCTGAAAGATATGGAAATGCTGGAATCTATATTAAAGAAAAGTATGACTCTTATCAGAAAAAGTTTTTCCAAGAAATGAAAGTTATAACTAGAAATGAAATTACGACATATGCTTGTTATGGTGATTTAGATTTTATTACTAACGGAACATTCAAAAAAATCGATGAAACAAAAAATCCTTTAGAAGTGATTAATTTGTCCGAATTTAAAAACAATACAAATCGTTATTGTGATTTTGAAGTAGCTGAGGAAATTGGAGATGCGATTGATCGTGCTTTGTCTGATCAACAAAACGAAATCGAACAATTTAAGCTTGCGTACATGCTTGTTACTGGTACGACAATGAGCAAAGACACTGCTAAAGAAATGATGAATCAGCTAGGGATTATTAACTTAAAAGACCCTACAGCAAAAGCAGAATATGTCACCAAAGATTTAGCGAAAGATTTCAATGAATATCATATGGATCTATTGAAAAAACAATTTTACACCATTTGTAAAGCAATCGATTTTAACGATGAGGTGTTTAAATCAAACAGTTCTGGAGAAGCTCGTAAGTGGCAAATCATTAGCCTAGAAGCAAAAACAAATACTAAAGAACAATATTTTAGAGAAGGACTGAAAGAATGCGCAGAAACAATTGCTGCTTTTCTTAAGTTTCATGACAAAGTAGAAATTGAGCCAGAAAAAATTATTTTTACTTTCTCTAGATCTTTGCCAACTGATCTAAGTTATTTAGCTGAAGCTTTACCTAAGCTTGCACCTTATGTATCCAAACGAACCATTCAAAGACAAATTCCCTTTGTGACAGATGTTGATTATGAAAATGAAATAATGGAGTTGGAAAGTGGAAATGCTTATCCAGATAGTGAATACAATTTTGGCGGAGGTGGCAATAATGACGATAGAAACGAAGTATTGGACCAAACGTCGAGAACTGGAGGATCAAGCAAGGCTCAAACAAGAAAATCAGACACTTAAAAAATTAGCTAGTGTATTTCCTGAAGCGCTGAAAGAGATACAAGCAGAACTATTATCTCAAGCAGACTTACATGATATTACTTATGCTGAAATGATGGAGTTTTACAGCAAAAGTGATCAAAAAAAATATCGTGAATATGTGGAAAAAAATTACAAATCTCTCAAAATGTACGATTCAAAATACAAAGAGTTTATCGATGAATTTTTTCCATCTTTTGATTATGCAAAGGTTAATCGTTTGCTACAGATACGTTCTGATATCTTTAAAATCCTTGCATACCATGCAATAGATGTAGACGTGAACAAGTATTTTTCAGATCGATTGGAAGAGATATTGCAACGTTCATATGCTTCAAATGCAAATGTGTTATCGCAATTGCTGAATGTTGATTTGCCGAATTATTTATCCCAAGTGGAATTAGAGAGTTATCTAAACTATCCTTGGTCGGGTAAAACCTTTTCTAGGAGGCTTTGGGGAAATATTTCATCGCTCGAACAGAAACTCTCCAATGCTATTGTAAAAAGTGTTGCTAGTGGAGAAGGTGTTATACACGCACTAAATACCATGCGAACAGACTCAGAAATTTGTGACATGTTTAAGTTAGAAGAATCAAAGTATAACAAAGCGATAGAAAATCTTGTTCGAACGGAGTATGCAAAATTTGCTCAAGATGGTATTGAAAAATCATATTTAGAAACAGGTATTGAGGAATACAACGTTTTAACTGCAAAGGATGAGAGAGTTTGCCGAATTTGTGGAGGAAAGGCAAGTAAGAATCCCTATAAACTGAAAGATACTGTCATAGGTGAGAATCGAGCACCTTTTCACAGTCGTTGCAGATGTACGGATGTTCCTAATTTACCAAAATTAGGAAAGGATATTGATGAAGAATATGACCGATTATTTGGCGATTTATTAGATGAGTTTGCACATGATTCTTTTGGAATTAATTTGAAACGGAGGAAGTAGAATGAAAGATTTTCATGAAGCAGTACTAACAATTAATGTAAAAGCTGATATTGCAGAAGCCTACAAAACAGCTATTGAGTCTGAGAATCATCCTAATGGCTTGAGAGATCAGTGGAATGGTAATTATGCCTACGTGGTTATTGGCGATCAAACTGTTAATTATCAAGAGAATACTCCAGTTAATAAGAATACCGTTAATTTAACGATTCAATTATTATCTCATACATTACCAAATTTAAAAGAAACAGTTAATTGGTATGAAAAGACGGGATGTATTGTTGTTAGAACTGACTACAAAGAAGGAAAGTCTAGTAAATAGGCTTTTTATTTCAAATTTCTACAAATACTAACAAAAAGGAGTTGGCAATTAAGCCACTCCTTTTTGTCTACAGTCTGAGATAACTTAATTAATAAGTTATCTTTTTCTTGGTGCGAAATCACCTTAAACTAGCGCAATACTGGGCTTGGTTGAATGGTGGGGCGCAACTATTAAAACTCAAAGCAATGCGGGGCGTGAAAACGAATCGTGGGGCGAAAGGAGAATAAGCGTGAAAAACAAATCATTAATACCAATGAATTTGCAATACTTTGCCGAAGGTGACGATCCACAGTTTTCTTTTGAGGATTTCAAAACTTTTGCGGAATCTAATGAAGAAGCTCAAAAATTTCTTCAGTCACAATCTCAAAGTGTTGCTGACAAGCAATTGGAAGCTTGGAAACAAAATAACCTAGATAAAATTAAACAGGATACTATCAAGGAATATGAGGAATCCAAGAAAAACAAGTCACCTGAACAAATACAACTAGAGAAATTACAAGCTGAATTCGAAGCTGAGAAGGCTTTACGTGTGACAAGTGACAACAAAGCATTTGTTGCTGAACAAATTGCTGGGCTAGAACTAGATGGAGAGTTAAAAGATTCTATTTCTCAATTTATGTTAAATAATCTTGTTAGTTCTGATACAGAATTCACTAAAAAAGCTGTGGAAGGTTTTACTAACGTTTTGGAATCTATTAAAGAGAAACATTCCGAAGAAATTAAAAGTCTAGAAATGCAGACAGCGTTTGGTACGAAAAAACAGCAACAAACAACTAATAATAAACAAGAAAATATTGATGATCCAATGGGTAAGTTAGGCGAAATGCTACAACAATTTAATTAGGAGAGTGACAATTATGAAAAAAACATCTTTAAATAATTTAGAGTATTTGGATATTTCACCAGCGATTAATGCTATGCAAGTACCAAATACACCTTTTTTAAGCTATTTACTTGGTGCTGGAAAGACAGAGCAAGCAAATTCAACAGAAATTAAATGGCGTGAATATGACATCAACAACGATGATTCTTCTGAAAAGCTTGAGGGCGGAGATTATCAAGATGCTGAATCGGGTCGAAATTGGTTTAACAACTATACAGAAATTTTTAGAAAATCAACCTCTGTATCTGGTACATTAGATGCTATTAATGTGAATGGTGTCGGAAACGAGTTAACTAATCAAGTAGCACTACGTGGTATGGAAATGAAAATTGACTTGAACAGAAAATTGATTACTGGTGTAAAAGCTGATGAAAATGGTTCTAAAGGTCGTCGAATGAATGGAATTTTGAACTTGATCAATTCAGCAAATAAGGCAGAAACAGCTACTGCGGGTGCAGTAACAAGAAAAGATATCGATGGTTTATTTAAATTGATGTATGAAAAAGGTTATATGGGAGAAAAATTATGCTTGATTTCTCCAGATATGCAGGAGTTAATGACTGATGAGTTAGATGGAAAATCAACAAAAATTGTTCAGTTCGGGGAAAGAGTAACTTTTGGATTGCAAATTGGAAATATCGTGTCTAATTACGGTACAGGTATTGCTTTACTAGAACCATCATTGCCAAAAGGAACAATTGCCGCAATCGATACTAATTATGTGAAACTACGTCCATTACGTGAATGGAGAGCAGAAGAACTTGCAAAAACAACTGATTCAAGACGTATCGGTCTTGTAGGTGAATACTCTCTTGAATACAACGCTTCAAACTCTGGGGCAATTTTAAATTTAAAGTCTGAATAAATGGGAGTTAGTACTCCCTTTTTTGATAGGAGGAATTACAGTGGTAAAAAAAGATGAAACTAAAAAAGATGAAGTCGTGAAATATAGAGTAGGTAAAACTAAAAATTTTGTTGGGTTTGTTCATCCTAAAACTCGTAGATTTATCACAGCAGATTCAAATAACGAATTTATCATTTCTATAGATGATAAAGAAGCAATTGCAATTTTGGAAGATGCAATTGATGTTAATGAAATTTAGGAAGTGATCTGATGGATGAATCGCTAAAAACGGAAATCATTGAGTCTACAAAAGAAGATTTTCCAGATTTGAGTGAAGAACGCATAACTAATTTATTAGAAATAATTTTGCTAGAAATTGAATCATACAACACTTGTAAAAATGATATTTCATGGGAAAAGTTAAAAAGCGTGATTAGTGAAGTGTTGTATAAAATAATAAAAAATGAATCAGAAAAAACAGTATCTTCAGTTAGACGTGGTGATACAACGATTAGTTATGCTTCAACAACAAATGCTGTTAGTGAGTTGCTTCTAGGATATGGTGATTTGATACGAAGAGTTATTGGTTGTGGAGGATTGGAGTTTTTTTAATGAATGAAGCAGATATTTTAGAAACTACTTATGAAGATAGTTGTATTATCGAAAGACTAACGGACATTGAAGATTCTAATACAAATATTACTATTCAAGATTACAAAAAAGTATATGATAATCCTATCCCTTGCGCTCTTTCACAAGGTCAAATCGATGGACTAGCAGTCATAGAAGATGGAGAGATGGTAAATGTTTCGACTGACACATATAAATTATTTGTTCATCCTAAGATTAAACTAAAAAAAGGAGATCGAATAACAATAACTCAAAAGGCTAGTGGCTTAATTTTTTCTTTATTTGCTACTAAGCCTTTTTACTATCCTAGTCATTGTGAAGTAAATTTGATAGGAAGTGAAAAAAATGGGTGATCTCAAATATGAATCTAATGCAGAAAAGATCATTGAAAATTTTAAAAATATGACTGTAATTGCTCAAAAAGAAGGAATATCTTTTGTAAACGATTCGATGAATAAAGTTGTTAGCCTAGCTAAACCTTTAACTCCTGTAAAATCAGGTGATTTAAGACGTGGTTATCGAGTAGTAAAAGCTAGGAAGCTTTCAACTGGTCGTATTGTTGGAGCAGTTATAAATAATGAACATTACTTTAAGTATGTGGAAGAAGGACACAGGACTAAAAATGGTGGCTTTGTCAAAGGACGGTTTATGTTGACCCGTGCAACGAATCTTGCAAATATGTCTTATATTCCTAGAAGATTTAAACAAATGGCAATAAAAATCATTAAGAAAGGAAAATAACATGAAAGATAAAGTCATTGCTGAAATCAGTAGTAAATTAAAAGAAATATATCCAGATGGGGCAATATATCTTGATTCAGTTATGCAGTCAACTAAAGATTTTTACTTTGTTTTATCAGTAATGGAATCTGGGACTGAAAATGTAGGGATTGATGTTCAAAATGTTTCTTTCTTAATTAATATTGCATTGATTGATAATAAATCCGATAAAAAATTAGTGAATGAATTAGTCTCACGCTGTGGGGCTTTTTTTAATACGATTACAATTGATAGTCAAACACTATTTCCAGAAAACTATTTACCTGATGAAACAGATGGTGTTCAACACATTCGCTTTACATTAGGATTTCCACAATATATTGAATGGAGTGAAAAATAAATGGGAGAAAAAAGAAGTAAAACTGGAATTATTTCTGTTGAAAAACCTACTTGGTTTCCTTTGAAAGATGAGACAGGAGAACTTCCAGTATATGATACTGCAATGACGATGGGAACAGCAGTTAGTATCAAACCTACAGCTAATTACGAAACAACACAAGACTATGGTGATTCAGTTGTTCAAGATCAATTCACTGCGTTTGGTGGTGCAGAAGTTGAATTAGAAGCAAATGGGTATAGTCATAAAGTTTTAACAGCAATCACTGGAGGAAAACTTGTCAAAGGTGGTGCGTTGCGCTCTGGAGAAGATATTGCCCAAGATGGGGCTTTTGCATATCGGCGTAAAAAGTCGAATGGAAAATATCGTTATACAGTCTTTTATAAAGGTCAGTTTGCTTTAGATTCAGATGAAACTTCAACTATTGAAGGAAGTAAAGTAAGTTTTACTCATCCAACTTGGAAGGGTTCATTTGTAGATGTACCAGGACTTGGATATATGTACTCAGTTGATGAAGATGATGAAGACGTTGATCAAACAATGATTGAAAACTGGTTTACAAAAGTAGCAATACCAGTTGAAGAAGCTGAACAAGAAGAACTAGCAGGAGGTACAAAATAATGTCTAAATATCAAACGACAATTAAATTAATGAAAAAAAATGAAGATGGGAAATATAAACAAGTGCAATTCAAATCTGCTGAATTTCTACCAGGTCCAGTTGTAGAAGAAGCGGCAGAAGTGATGGAAGTAATGCAAAATGCTGTAGACAAAAAATCAGTGTCAGAAGCTTTAAGTCAAGCTTATTCATTTATTGCAGATACTTTGTTTGAAGGACAATTTACTGGTGAAGATTATCGTCAAGGGATTGATGCTCGAGAAATTGCTCCATTGACAGGAAAGTTATTAAAATCTGTTACCGCAGGATTTGATGAAACTTATACGGAGACGAAAAAAAAGTAAGCGAAGCTCTCAAATATCCTTCTTTTAAACATTCGATTACTTATCGAGAATTAGATTTAAAGACGCAATTACTCGAAGCAGGTTGGACGTTACCAGAAATTGAACGTACTGACTTTGATGAGTTAATGCGTCTTTTTGCTTTTCGAGATGCAGTAAAAGAGCATGAAGATGTTGAGTACTACGATAACTTCACCCAATTTTAGGAGGTGATACTTTGAATAACGATGACCTAATTCTGAAGATGATATTAGATGAATCAGGTTTTACTGCTGGTATGAATAATGCTATCAAAAAGCTAGGTTCTTTTGATGGAACTATCGAAAGAACGAGTAGAAAAAGTGGCAGTTCATTAGGTAGTATTTGGAAAATATTTGCTGGTAGCTTTCTAGCCAGTGGAGTGACTAGAATTGTTGGAGCTGGTTTTGATCTAATTAAAGGTTCCGTAAGTGGAGCAATTGATCGAGTAGATACGATGAATAATGCTCTACGAAATTTCCAAAATATGGGATTCAGCAACTCTGAAATTATGAAGAATATCGGAAAAAATGGGCTTTTATCTCAAGGTATTCAAGGACTTCCTACCGCTTTGAATGATGCGATAAGTCATGTACAACTTCTTGCTTCTTCTACTGGGAACTTGACTCGTTCGACTCAAATATTTAAAGCATTAAATGATGGGATTCTCGGGTTTGGTGGTTCAACTGATCAAGTAAATGAAGCTGTTATTCAGCTATCTCAAAGTTTCTCAAATGGAAAAGTAGACGCACAAACTTGGAATTCAATGATTAATGCTCAACTTGGTCCTACTCTATCTGCTATCGCTAAAAAGATGGGAATTACAATGGGAGAGCTTAAAGAAGGGTTGTCTCAAGGTAAGATTTCTGTTGAAGAGTTCCAAAATCAATTAATAGAAATGGATACTAAAGGTGGCGGAGGACTTAAATCATTAAATCAAATTGCAAAAGATTCAACTAAAGGGATTAAAACCTCTATCCAGAATGCCAAAACAGCTGTTACTCGTGGTGTTGGCGAAGTAATAGAAGGATTAAATAAAGCCCTAGTGGATGCTGATTTAGGTGGATTTAAGGGGATTATTGATAAAGTTGGAAGTTCCATGGAATCTTTTTTGAAAGTAATTGCTGCAAATATTCCTACAGCAGTATCATTTTTAGGTGATTTATTTAATGCAGTTCAAAAATTTGGTTCTGCTTTGAAATTTATGCTGCCATTTCTTGTTCCAGCAGCTACCGCTTTTGGGGCATTTATGTTTCAACTTAAAGGAATACCAGCAATTATAAAAAGCTTCAATAATTTTAAGAATGCCATAATCGGTGTTGGAAATTCAATAAAAATTATGGGGGCTATAGCCGCCGCAAATCCGTTTGTTTTGATTGTTGGAGCCGTTGTTGGAGCGATTGCTGTATTTGGCTATTTTATGGCAACCAACGAAGAGGTTAGAAACAAAGTTATATCCGTTTGGAATGATGTAAAAGATTCCGTACTTGGTGTATTAAAGAATATAAAAGATTGGGGAATTGATACTTGGAATTCTGCTAAAGAAATGGCATCAAATGCTGTTGAGAGTGTCAAGGATGCTTGGTCTGGAATAAAGGAATGGTTTTCAAATACTTGGCAAGGCATTAAAAATGGAGCAACAGGTTTATTTGATAAAACAGTAGAAACATCTATGAATGCGGTTGATAGTGTAAAAAACGCATGGTCAAATACAAAGCAATGGTTTTCTGATATTTGGCAGAGCATAAAAGATTCAGCAACTGAAAAATGGAATGAAATTAAAGGTTCTATCATGGAAGTTGCTGGTCCATTGATTACAGGTTTAAAGAACGCATTCTTGCATGTCACTTTTTATTTAGAGACCTTATGGAATAATCTAGTTGAGATTGGTAAAAATGTTTTTGAGATTTTAAAAAATGTTATACTTACGCCAGTTTTGTTTATTACCTCCATGATTTCTGGTGGATGGGAAGAAACAAAAAACAACATGATTGGTGTATGGAATAATATTAAAGAAAGTGCTCTAAATATTTGGGAGTCTATAAAAAATATTTTTGTTAGTTACATTACAAATATTTATTTTGCTGCGTTTAATATTTGGACAGGTTTCAAACTTACTTTGATAAATATTTGGAATGAAGTAGTAAGTCAAGCTAAATCAATTTGGATTAATGTAAAATACTTTTTTATTAATCTTTGGATTGACATTAAGTATTTTGCTATTCAAAAATGGATTGAATTAAAATTCGGGATTATTCAAACTTGGATTGATTTAAAATATAATGCTATTACTACTTGGAACAATATTAAACAGTTCTTCAAAGATACTTGGCAGAACATTAAAGATATAGCATACAATACATGGATTTCTATAAAGAATTCCATGATCAATACTTGGAATAACATCAAGGAATCTTTCTGGAATATTGTTACTGGAATTGTTAACTCCGCTGAAAATGCATGGACTAATCTAAAAAATGGTGTTTCAAAAGCAATTAATCGGGTGAAAGAAATTTTTGATTCATTAAGGGAAATCAATTTATTCGAAATCGGTAAGAATATCATTGATGGACTTATCAATGGTGTAGTAGAAAAATGGAATGCATTGAAAAAGACTATTAAAGGTATTGCAGGTAATATCAAAAATTGGATTAAAGGAGCTTTAGATATTCATTCTCCATCAAGATGGATGCGTGATATGGTTGGTAAAAATATTGTTCAAGGTATTATTGTTGGTATTGACAAAGAGCAAAGTAAGCTAGATCAAACCATGACAAATTTAGTAAAAACACCGTCTGTTCAACCTGTAGTAAATGGAATAAGGCACCTACCAGTTACACAAACAAAGCAAAATATATCTGCTAGTGAAACAAAAGAAATTCATTTACACTTAAATGTTTATGGAGATTTACCTGATTCAATGGTTCGGAAGATTACCACAAAAATTAAAACAGAATTGACAAGACAAATGAAACGAGATGCTGGTGCAGTAGGAGGAACATTATATGCAACTTAAAAGAGGACAATTCATTATCAATCAACATTATTCTTCTGAGTTTAACGTATATATTCAAAATAGGCCTGCCTCTGTTTCAGCTAGTCGTGTAATTGAATTGAGAGAACGTGAAGGCAATGACTCAATTATTATCGATAAAGCCTATTACAAAAACGTTACTAGAAAAATTGAATGTTATTACAAAGCACCATCGATTGATCTAGTGCAGGAATGGGAAGATCGAATTACTGAATGGTTAGATATGAACTCTTACAGTGATTTTATTCTTTATTACGATCAACAATATATCTATCAAGCTATAGTAACCGAGGCACCAGAATTTAAAGGAACAAGAAAAACAGGGAATATAGTTCCATTTGAATTTACAGTTAGTCTTCGACCATTCAAAGAAAATTATAGTGGTCGTTTTGCTATTGAACAGATAAAAGCTTTCGAGTTATTTAATCCAGAGAAGTATGCTTCAAAACCGCTTATTAAATTGAGTGGTTCTGGAGATGCTTCTTTTTATATTAATAATGACAAATATGATTTGAAACTATTAGATAGAGAATTATATATAGATTCTAAACTAGAAGAGTCTTATCGAAAGCTAGATGGCAATTTAGAACATCAAGATCATGTCACTTTATTTTTAGATTTTCCATTTCTATATCCTGGAAAAAATGAAATCAAATGGACGAATAACATACATTCGTTTGAGATAATACCAAGGTGGTGGAGAAAAGTATGATACCAAGAATATATAGTCCTACCGAGACAGATTTTTCTACGAATGGTTTAGGGATTTTGAAGGACACTACAAAATGTGAAATATATGAAGTAGCAAATGGAAAATATGAATTAGAGTTGGAGTATCCATTAGGCACTCGATTTGATGAATATTTTGAAAATGACTATCAAATAAAAGCAAAACCAAATGACCAAGAAGAGTATCATATCTTTTTTATTGATGATAAAGATATCGATACTTTTTTAGATACTGTAACTATTTATGCCCAGAGTCGTACAAATCGGCTTGGAAGACGAGCAGTTACTTTTGCTGAAGTAGACTCTAAAACTGGTCGAGAAGCAATGGCAATTATTGAAAACAATATGGATAAAAAATCAGATATACGCCTATATTCTGATATTACAACTGTATCAAGTACAACTTTTGAAGCAAGAAATGTTTTAAATTGTATTGCTGGCGAACAAGGTTCTTTACTTCAGTATTGGGGCGGAGAAATTAAACGTGAGCCATTTAAGCTATCCTTATTAAAACGAAGAGGCCGTGACAATATTGGAACAATCCGATATGGAAAAGATTTATCTGGATTAAAAGTTAAGTTAGATTGGACAGGCGTGAAAACAAGAATTATTCCTTATGCTGATCCTCAAAGTGATACAGGTACAACTAGCCGAATTTATGGATCGCCAGTAGATAGCGAATATATTAATAATTATTCTGATGTATATACAGAACACGTTCAATTCACAGAAGAACAGGGAGTTAAAGATGTTAATAGTTTAAATAAAATAGCTAAGAATTATTTCAAAACAATTAATCCAGGCTGTGATAAACCGAAGATTTCTATTACCGTTGAGTTCGATAAATTAACGGACACAGAAGAAGGAAAAGAATTCGCTAAGATAAGAAATTATGGGTTATTTGATACGTTTAAAATATATCATCGAAAATATAAACTATATTTTGAATCGAAAGTTAGTGGTGTTCAATATGATTCATTATCTGAAAAGGTTTTGAAATTGGAAGCTGGGGATACTCAAGTTGCTTTTTATCAACAACAAGCTGTAACTATTCAAGATAAATTAAAAGATTATGCTACGAATAATTATATGAGTAGTTTTAATGATTATGTGTCCTCTATGATTGCAGGTCAAGGAAATGCAGGCGGTTATGTAGTTTTATGGCCAAAAGAAAAACCTTCAAATATTTTTATAATGGATAGTCCTGATTTAAACAAGGCAAAAGAAGTATTAAGAATGAACAAAAATGGAATTGCCTTTTCTAAAAATGGTTGGAATGGTCCTTTTAATTCCGCTTGGACATTGGATAGTATATTCAATGCTAATTTTATTCAAACAGGATTAATAAAGGCAGATATCTTTCAAAACTCTTTTAATAAAACTGGAGATGTATTGAAATTAGTTAATGGACTACTTCAAATTTGGAATAACAAAAAGAAAATAATGGAGTTAACCAAAAAAGGAATGGAGTTTTGGAATTCTAATAGTTCAATTGGAACGATTGGAACAACTGATTCTGCTGGTAATCCTTTTCCTGGAGCTTCTACTCCCACACCTATTGAAGATAATTCTTTAGTTATTCGTACAAATGGAGACGGCAAATATATTTTGATTTCTCCTAAAGTTGGTAAAGGATTAGTTTTATTAGGAAATGGTAAAGCAATTTATTTTGGAGACTTAGATGTACAAGGCAAACTCACAGTCAACGGAAAAGAAATCACAGGGAACAACAGTGGAGGAAGTGATCCTGGAACTATCCCTCCTCAATTGACGACGGAAGCTGAAAAAAGAGCATGGAAAATTTGGACAATATTGAAAGCTCGTGGTTATTCTGAATATGCAGCTGCAGGTATTCTAGGAAATATTCAGGGGGAGGTTGGAGCAAGTATGAACCCTGATACAGAACAACTTGGTGGTCCAGCTTATGGGATTGTTCAATGGGATGGTTCTGCTTATCCGTTAGTCGGATCACCAACTTGGAACGGACGAGAGTATGTTCAGCGTTTGATGAACACCGCAGGGATTCAAGAAGATTATCGAAGTATTGAAGCCCAAGTAAAATTATTAGATTGGTGTATGTTCAACGGTCAATGGCTCGGAAAAGTAAATCCAACCACAGTATTAGGATTTAAATCGATCAATGATGCCAAAAGTGCAGCGTATGTTTTTGAAATGAACTTCGAACGCCCAGCTTCTGCACATCCAGAACGCCAAAATTATGCCCAATCTTGGTATAACAAATTACATGGATTAACTAGTCCAGAACCTGGAGGAAATTTTATTTGTCCGATTCAAAAACCTGTGAGAGTTACTTCAGAATGTGGATGGAGAACTAGTCCAATAAATAATGAACAAGAATTCCATAATGGAATTGATCTTGTAAATGGAAATCCTAATACACCTATTTTTGCAGCATTAGATGGGGAAGTTGTTCAGGCTGGTGCTAATTATTATGACTGGTATGGTAATTACGTGGTTATTAAACATAATAATGGGAAGTGGACAGGTTATGCTCATTTGTCTCGTATTGATGTTTCTGTTGGACAAAAAGTCCAGAAAGGCGCTCAAATAGGCTTGATGGGAACAACTGGTCCATCTACAGGAGAACATCTACATTTTCAAATTATGAAAAATTATTGGCCACAGCCAGTTGTTGATTTTGAGAATCCAAGAAATTATATCCAATTTTAAGGTGGTGATTCTATGAGTAAATGGAATGTCGTTTTAAGTACAACAGAACCATATAATTATGTGGGGATGATTCAAGTTCGACAAGGCAATAAGAATACAGAGGTTATGGAAGCGACTATAGTTGAAAATGGTCTTCCCTACGATTTATCAGAATGTAAGGTATATTTTGAATCAGTTGTAGGTGGGAAATATCCAGTCCAATTAGAAACAAAAATTGTGGATGCTAAAAAAGGGAAAATTAACTATATTTTTGATAAATATTCCATGCAGTGTTTACATCGACAAACAGCCAATTTCATTATATTTAAAGGAGAAGACTTGATTGGAACAACTCAAGACTTCTCTTATTTTGTCATTAATGCTGTTTCAAAAACAGAAGGAGAAATGGGTTCTTATTGGCAATCAATCGAAGATTTAATTGCGGATATGACGGACTTTATTAATGAAAATAAAGGCGATTTTACGGACTGGATGAATGAAAGGAAAGAAGAATTTGAACGTTGGAGACAAGAACAGGAACACAGTTTCCAAGATTGGAGAGAAGGACAAGAATCAGACTATTTGGCATGGTTTGAATCAATCAAGGATATTTTAAAGACGATTGATCCTGGTGGAACAATGCTTGCGGAATTAATGGATGCGAGAGTAGATATTCAAGGAAAACGACACAATTCAATTTCAGAACGTTTGCTTGCCGATATGAATTATTTGTATCAAAAACTACGAACAAGCTTATTTACTATCGAGTATGCTGAAATTGAAGTAGTGGATATTCTACAAGATGATTTATTTTCTAGGAATCATGAGATAGAAAAAGTGGAAAGTATTGAAAATAATATATCCGAAGGAGCGTTAATTGTAGCCACAATTGATGATAAAGAACAGCGTGTATTTACTCTGGAGGAAGTAGTAATAGATAAGATTTTGACTATTAATCCATATATTGTTGGAAAAACAGATTGGATTACTGGTACATGCAAAGTATTTGATGCAAAAAAAATTGGTATTGAAATAAATGGTAAGAAAAAAGATATCGTCCCTTCCAATGAATTAAAAAATGGCGCATTTAAATACTACACTGGAAAAACAATTCAATTAGGTGATCAAGTACAAGTCGTACTTTATGACAATATGACTATAGAATTAACAAGAAAATCAGTTGTTGTTCAGGAAGAAGGTGAATCAATTGGTGCAGATTAAACGTATGATGGAAACAGACGACACAGGCGTTCAACGTCAATTTATGCCAATTACTCATGTTTCTGCAGTCTTAGGATTAGAAAACATTACCTCGGGACAGTCAAAAGTTCTTTCGGTTAACGGTAAATCTGGAGCAGTCATTCTAACGAAGGCTGATTTAGGATTAGAAAATGCGATTACCAAACTACCTTACGCAAGCGAAGATACTGATGGTATTTTAACTGCCGAAATGTTTCAAAAGATTGTAAATGGTGAAAGTGGAACATATCTTTTACCAATTGCTACTAATGAACAATTAGGGGGCATAAAAGTTGGTGAACACTTAGAAATCACTGAAGAAGGTATTTTATCTGCAATTAAGCAAACAGATTTTAATTTTACGGAAGAATTAAAAGAAAAACTAGAATCCCTAAAAGTTTTAAAAGCGGGAGTAAATATATCAATTGCAGAAGATGGAACTATTAGTTCTACAGGCGGAAGTGAATCTGGCGGTGTTAATCAATTATATGTCGACCAAAAATTTCAAGAAGCAGTTGATCAAGCTAAAACCTATACAAACGAGAGAATTCCAAATTTTACTTTTGAAAAAATTGGGGAGGTATAGAGAATGACAGATATCGTAAAGGTAAAACAAAGCGGTGTACAGGTTTTTCCACAAACTCATTGGAATGCTGTGGAAGGCAAACCTGAAACTATTAAAGGGGATAAAGGAGATCCTGGGCAAGCTGCAACTATTACTGTAGGTACAGTTACTAGTGGATCTACTGCTTCTGTTACAAATGTAGGAACCTCATCTGCGGCTAGATTCAATTTTGTATTACCAAAAGGAGATAAGGGAGATCCTGGAACAAATGCTACAACGACATCTGTAGCTACGACGGCCGCTAATGGGTTAATGTCCAAAGAAGATAAAGCAAAATTAGATGGAATAGCAAATATTACATTTGAGAAAGTAGGCGAAGTTTAATGTCTGATATTGTGCAATTAAAAGAAAATGGTGTGCCTAAATATTTAAAAACTCATTTTAGAGCAATTGATGGAGCTGAAGCATTAGTACAAACATCTGGTAATCAGTCTGTTGATGGTTTTAAAAACTTTTTACAAACACCAACAGTGAATGATGTACCAGTAATTTTAGATCGTTTTGTTTCAAAAACAGTAAAAACAACGAATACAACAGATTTTACCAATGAAAGTTCAGTCAGATTTGAACGATGTGGACGAAGTGTAGTGGCTAATTTTGCGATTACAAATAAATCAGCAAATTTTGCTGGATGGAAAAACTTAATGGCTTTTCCAAAAGGATATACTCCAACTTCGCTAAAGGATTGGGGTGGAACTTTGGCGAATAAAACCAATCGAAATCCTGCATTATCTGTTTATGCGAATGCTTCGGGAATTGCTGTGATGGTTTCTACTACAAATTTACCAGAAAATCAAGAGTGTTCTGGAACCGTCAGCTATTTTACAAATGATGCGTGGCCAAATTAATAGGGGGAATGAATGATGAAAACAATGTATGAATATCTTTATCCGGTAGGTTGCAAGGTATGGGAAAACATGCCAGATGATTTTCCAGAAGGAGTGCCGTATACCTTGGTACCACCATTACCAGATATTCCGTTAGATCGTCAATTTTGGAATCCGAGTGAACGGAAATGGGAAGAAGTTGTCACACAAGATTTTTCTAAAAAACTAGCTCTGCTAGAAAATTTATCTGAAGGGTTACAAGATGATAATAAAATATTGAAACAAGCGAATGAAGAATTAACAAAAAGAGCTGATTCGTTAGCACAAATCAATTCAAAAACGATGCTTACAACTATTCAAAACAGTAAAGAAATCGATTTATTGAAAGATCAACTTCAATCATCGAAAAATGAAGGGGGAGAATAATATGTATTCCTATGAAGATATCAAAATGATGTATGACTGGAATTGCTTTACTGCAGATCAAGTTCGACAATTTGTTCCGTTGTGCATTACAGAGGAAGAAGCAGACAAAATTATTAATAAAGAAAGTTAAGGCATGCTCCCTGGAGTATGCTTTTTTGTTGGAAAGTTGGTGAACGATGAGTATTGATGCGATTATTTCTGCTTTAAGTATTGCAGGAACGTTAGTTGGTACGTTTGCAGGCATTGTTTTTTCAAATAAACTGACCATTTATCGAATTGAGCAATTGGAGAAAAAAGTTGAGAAGCATAACCATATTGTTGAACGTACTTTTCTATTAGAAGGACGGATGAATGAAGCAGAACACGATATTCAGGAAATGAAAGGAGGCGAGAAGTAATGATTTTACCCGATAAATATTATCAAATTATTAAATGGACAGTACTTACGGTATTGCCTGCTTTATCTGTATTAGTAGCCACATTAGGGAAAGCATATGGATGGAATGGAACAGACATGACAGTACTCACTATCAATGCAGTAGCAACATTTTTAGGCGTTATCACTGGTGTGTCTGCTTATAATTTGAAAAAATAGGAGGAAACAAATGAAGAAGAAAATCATTTTATCATTGAGCCTGTTAACGGCTCTTTTTTTATTGCCTTCGAATGCTTTTGCCTACACTATTAACAATGAATTTAATTTAGGTGTAAATGAAGGTAGCTCACAAGTAGCAAATAATCAGTACATTTTACTGCATGAGACGGCTAACGAAACAGCAACAGGACGAAATGAAGCGCAGTATATGCAACGTTCATGGACTAGCGCTTACACTGCTTATATTGTGGGAGACGGCGGAATTGTTTATCAAGTCGGTCAACCTGGTTATGTACAGTACGGTGCTGGTTCGTATGCTAATGCCAATAGTCCTGTGCAGATTGAGTTACAACACACACATGATAAAGCAACTTTTGAAAAGAACTATAAAGTATACGTTGAATTGGCAAGAGATTCAGCAATGAAATATGGTATTCCATTAACATTAGACACTCCTTATAACCAACCAGGAATCAAATCGCATTTATGGGTAACACAAAATATCTGGGGCGATCATACAGATCCTTACGGTTATCTTTCTGAAATGGGCGTAAGTAAAGAAAAATTAGCATATGATTTAGCTCATGGATTTACCGATGAAAATCCAACTACTTCAGATGATAAACCAGTCATTGATCCAACTAGAGCAGGTGCTGCAAATCCTACGCTGACAGATGGAACAAATTACGCCCACATTGATCAGTTCGGAGAAATCGAAAACGCAAACTTGCATGTAGCAGGATGGCATATTGCTAACTATAAATACGAGTATATTTTCATTATGGATTACAATACTGGAAAAGAATTAGCTCGAGTAAGAGCTGATGGAATTTATAGACCAGATGTAAACCAAGCTTATAATACTTCTGGAAATGTTGGTTATCATGTATCTTTCAATATGCGTAATTTTCCTAATAAGAAAGTCTATGTAATGATGCGGGCAACGAATGATCCAGAAGGGAACACTAAAGGCGGAGCACAAGATTTTCATGATAAACGCTGGTATTTAAATATTCCGCAACGATAAAAAATGGCCCCTCGTTGAGGGGCAGTACATATAATTAGGCTACATCTGCAATTTTAGTTATTGTTATAAAGACGGCTAAGATGTAAAATTAACATATATTTATAACAAATGATCGGAGAAGCGGCTGTTGGAAGAATTACATTTATTTTTTGATGATTCAGGCGTCTTGCATAGGAATGCACCTAATAGATTTTTTGTCTACGCTGGATACGCATTCATTGGCAAGGATAATAAATAAATTGCAAAAAGAAAATATAAAAAAGTGGTTCAACGAATCCAAACCAAACGAGGTAACAGAGAAGAATTAAAAGCTTGTTATTTAGATAAAAGTGAAAAATACGAATTATACAGGGTTTTAAAAAACGAACATAGTATGGGATTAACAGTTGATATCAAAAGGGTACAGTCAAATATTTTAGATCATAAAAAATCAATACACAGATATAAAGATTATGTATTAAAAAGACTGGTCAAAGAAAAAATTAAGTTGCTGATAAATAGAGGATTATTGAATCCAGAGGACGACTTAAAGCTATGTATCTGTGTGGATGAGCAAGCCACTGCAAGTAATGGCTATTATAATTTTGAGGAATCAGTATATGAAGAACTAAAAAATGGTGTTCATAATTTTAATTATGGTGTATTTTATGAACCTATTTGGAAAGGTAAGTTAGAAATAAATGTGTCTTATTGCGATTCTAAACATAATTATTTGATACAAGCTAGTGATATATTGGCAAACAGATTATGGACATCGTTCAAGATTGATAACAGAGAAATGAGAAATATACCGGAACATTCTTGTATGAGGTTGCCTTAAAAAATAAGCTAAATTTTTTTAAGCATAACTATTGCATTTAGCAGATAGTTACTTTATGATTAACTTACAGGCGAATTAATTTCGCACTGCCGACACAAGGAATACGATAATAATTATTAAGCGTAATGTAAGTACGCCGTCCCTTGTGGGCCACCTCCAAAAGGTGGTTTTTTTATTTAATTTTAATCAGTATTGTATTTGTATTTTCGTTCTGCAATTAACTCTTCTAAATGCTTAAATATAGTTCTTTATATTAAATCGTGTTATCCTTGTGTTACCATTACATTCGTGTTATACTAAACAAGTAATCTAATTTGAAACGTAATCTGAGCGATATATTCACACTATAAAAACTCCTTTTACAAAGTAATATTAATTGCAACAAAACACGTATTATATACGTATCAGGAGGAAATATATATGAATAACGGTACAGTAAAATGGTTTAACTCAGACAAAGGTTTTGGATTTATCACTGGAGAAGATGGAAATGACGTATTTGCACATTTCTCAGCGATCCAGGGAGAAGGCTTCAAGTCTTTAGATGAAGGCCAAGCAGTTACTTATGATATTGAAGAAGGTCAACGTGGCCCTCAAGCAGTAAATATTGTAAAATAATGTTGAACTTTAAACACCTCATTTGAGGTGTTTTTTTATTTTAAGCTAGATACCGTAATTATTGCTAGCAATTTAGAGTAGTTCGTTACTAATTAAGGAGCAAATAAAATTATTATAATATAAAAAATTAAGCAAATAATAGACTAAAAAATAACTATGTGAGATAATAAACATAGAAAAAAGCTTCAGATACTCCCTCACCCTAGAGTCTTTCCCCAAAAAGATAAGTATCTGAAGCTTTTTTCTTTTTATGACTTGGAAATAATAGCATAAAATAATATATTTTACAAAGAATAAGTACAATCTAGTTTTTTGCTATTAAATGTGTAATAATTAATGTGCCATCACAACAAAGAATGAAAACCATTATTATCTAGTCTATGTCCATTCTTTTTGTTTGCAGTAGTTGTGATGGCTTCTCGTACCTTTAGCTCAATTGGTTAGAGCAGACGGCTCATAACCGTCCGGTCGTAGGTTGAGTCCTACAGGGTACATATAGTAATTAAGTTAGTTCTGTGTTAAAATTATTTAGAAGAGTATTTATGTAAATAAAAGCTTTCTTCAGCCACCTTCGGGCGGTTATTTTTTTATACACAATCTTATGTCTATTTCCTTCATAAGTTATGATGACATCTGTTCAGAGCTACTCGAAAGAATAGTTTTTTAGTATTGATTTTTTATAGGATGAGATTATAATAATAGTCGTAATAGCTGATGAATCAATTTCCCAATCTTTTTACGCATTTAAACAGCGAAGCGTCTTCGGACGCTTCTTTTTTGTACTACAATCAATATTTATATTTGGATTACCTCCAGATAGTTTCTTTGTATAAAAAAACGACTCATAATGAGTCGTTTAATAGATCAGAGTAATAAGTCATTGATTTCTTTAAATTCTTTATCAAGTTCTTTTTCATCATATTTTTCATATTTATCAGCTTCATGAAGAACTTTTTTAATTTCATGAATAGCCTTTCGTTCAACTAACCATTTTTTTAGGTTATGTTTTTTTTCTGGATTTTCAGATAGCGTATCAAGTTCGTCTAACTCTTTATCCAGTTTATTGACAACAGAAACAATTTTGTTTACAACTTTTTCTTCTTTGTTTTCTAAATTTGACATTTATCTTCACGTCCTTTTTATTTGATAATTTAAGTATAGAACTTTGATATAGTTTATACAAATAAAAACGCTTCTTTGTGTATTCTGTGCTTTTCTTTTGGAATGAGGAAAACTTTGGAGTAATATGAACGTGGACAGAAAAATATTTAGGAGGAATAAACTATGTGTACGTCTATTACTTATGTAACAAGTGATCATTATTTTGGAAGGAATTTTGATTATGAAATATCTTACAATGAAGTAGTCACTATTACTCCAAGAAATTATAAGTTGAATTTTCGAAAGGTAAATGATTTGGATACTCATTATGCAATGATTGGTATTGCCGCTGGTATAGCTGACTACCCTCTTTATTACGATGCGACAAATGAAAAAGGATTGAGTATGGCTGGGCTAAATTTTTCTGGGTATGCTGATTATAAAGAAATACAAGAAGGGAAAGACAATGTATCTCCTTTTGAATTTATTCCTTGGATTTTAGGACAATGCTCAACAGTAGGAGAAGCTAAAAAATTGTTAAAAAATATCAATTTAGCAAATATAAATTATAGTGATGAACTTCCTTTATCCCCTTTACATTGGCTATTAGCTGATAAAGAAAAATCAATTGTCATTGAAAGTATGAAAGATGGACTTCATATATATGATAACCCTGTGGGCGTTCTTACCAATAATCCTTCATTTGACTATCAATTATTTAATTTAAACAATTATCGTGTCTTATCGAGTGAAACTCCTAAAAATAATTTTTCAAATCAAATAAGTTTGAATGCCTATAGCCGCGGTATGGGAGGGATAGGCTTGCCTGGAGATTTATCCTCAGTATCTCGTTTTGTTAAAGCGACTTTTACGAAGCTGAATTCTGTATCTGGAGATTCAGAGTCAGAAAGTATTAGTCAATTTTTCCATATCTTAGGTTCAGTAGAACAACAAAAAGGTTTGTGTGATGTTGGTGATGGAAAATATGAATATACAATTTATTCTTCTTGTTGCAATGTTGACAAAGGAATCTATTATTATCGAACATATGAAGACAGTCAAATTACTGCAATTGATATGAATAAAGAAGACTTAGATAGTCATAAGTTAATTAGTTATCCAATTATAGAAAAACAACAAATTAAATATATAAATTAGTTAATGTGTTGTGATTGATTATTTAATATAGATATAATACAAAAAAGGCAAAGATATTTTCAAAACATTTTTTCTTGATGTGATATCCTTGTCTTTTTTGTAATGTTTTTAACTTATTGCTTTTGCAAAATTTATTTACCTGTTTTCTGGATCAACGATAGTGTATATTATGCTATCCTTGTTTGGATTTTAGGACGTTTAAAGAGGCACTTTTTTACATAACTTAATCCATAGACCTTTTAAGCATGCTGTGAGATAATAATAAAGAAGAGTTTAAAGCGCACCCCAAACCACTTCCCCATAAGTGTATTACGCTTTAAACTCTTTTATATTTGAAGCCATTAAAAAGCATACCATATAACTATAAAAAATAATGGGAAAAAGACTTATAATTGGAGTGGTAGTTAATTAGTGACTTATTTTTGGTTTTATAGCACTGATACTATAAAATATAGATATCATCATATTACACAATCTTAATACTAACTTAAAAATATCTCCTTTTATAAGTATGGTGATAAAATCCGTTCCGGGCTACCTTTTTAGGTAGCCTACTTTAATCTTTATACCTTTCTGGATCAACGAAAGTATACTTTATATAGTCATAACGCCGATGACCGCTCCGTGCGTCTGACACATTCGTCACGATATCAAATATACATCTTTCTTCATTCTCGTTTTCGCAGCAGGGATTTTAAAGTAGTTTTTATTGGAAGAATAGAGATTAATTAATAAGCTATCTTCTATTGCTAATGGTCAGAGCAGACGGCTCATAACCGTCCTGTCGTAGGTTCGAGTCCTACAGGGTATATAAGGATAGATAAATATACAAGGAGGTAAAGAAATGGCTATTACTGTGAACATTTATTATAGTGGTACAAATGGAAATGCGAAAAAATTTGCAAAAGAGATGGTTTCAACTGGAGTTGTAGAAGATATCCGTGCAGAAAAAGGCAATATTAAATATGAATACTTTTTTTCAATGAATGATGAGGACACAATTCTTCTAATTGATAGTTGGACAGATCAAGATGCACTAGACAAACATCATGAATCTCCGATGATGGCTCATATTACTAAACTTAGAGAAAAATATGATTTGCATATGAAAGTTGAAAGATATGTAACAGATATAAAAAATATTTCCGCAAAAGACTCCGCTTTTATAAGAAAATAATGTGCTTATTTTATTTGATAGGATAGTTTTTCCTTTAGAGTGAGAAGAACACTTGTAGTAACAGTACTCTTAAGTTAATTTATCTATAACTAAACCATTTTTTATACACCTTCGGGTATTTTTTTATTTCAAAAATATAGAATATATAATCTCTTAAATTGGTAAAATAAATGTGTTAGATGTTTTGGTCTATCCGAAAGAGTAGACTTTTTTATGTGAATTTAATAACTGTATCTAATTTTAAATTAATTAATACAATGTTTTAAAAATAATGTTTGTATGCAGTTACATCTGACTTTATCCGAATTAAGAAAAAGATTTATAAAAATAAAATAAAAAAATACATATTTAAATTGACTGATTGTGAAATCATTAACTATAATTTGTTCAGTTTGTGTTAAGGAGAATGGTGATATGAATAAGAAAATTGTAGTAAGTGGATTAATTATAGGTGGATTAGTGTTAGCAGGGATCGCAGGGAAAAACTTTGCCGATGATATTTTGTTATGGGGTGGAGAAGATAATATTGAACAAATCAATCATAATTTGGAGTCATTAGATAAAGCACTAGAAAATAAAGAGCAAAATATTAGTAGTTTAAATTCACGATTATCTTCAAATAATCAAGAACTTGAGCAAGTAAAGGCTAACGTTGAAGAATATAAACAAAAAGTGTTGACTTTGGAAAATGAGAAAAATCAATTAACTATAGATAAAACAAATTTAGAGAATCAATTATCAGGAAAAAATGCTGAATTGCAAGGTAAACAAAATGAAATCAATGCTAAAATTGATGAAATAAATCAAAAAATAGCTGAAATAAATCAATTAAACACTGATTGGAATAATCGTTTACAAACAGAACAAAATAAATTTAATGATGCTCAAAATACTGTTAATAGTTTAAATCAACAAATTAATCAATTGTCAAATGAAAAAAATACTATTAAAAACCAATTGCAAAGTACTCAACAAAAACTAGAAAAAGAGCAATCAGAAAACAGTAATTTGAATAATTATATTGAAAAACTGGAAAAAGCCAAAAGCGATGTAGAAGACACAGCAAATAGATCACAAGAAATCGTGACTGAACATACAGGAAAATAGATGTATTTTTTAGTTTAAATTTCTTTAACAAAATAGTATTTTGTTGCTAAATAATTTTTATTTGAATATTCTACAAAAATATCTCCTCTCAAAATGGAGGGGAAGTACATATTTATATTTTTGCTGAACGACAGGAAACGGGGAAAGGTCTTTTTGTTTGTACTTCAAAAAGACTAAAACATATTAAAAAAGGTCTTCCACCTTTAAATAGATTTGAAATTTTACCAAATAAAGAGACTTCTAGAATTAAATCGCCATTTCGCATGCCAGTTCTGGTGGATTGTGATCGGTTATTTGTCTTAAGTGGTATCTCTATACCATTAACGTTACTTACAAATCGGAGGTATATATGTAGAGAATACCTAGAAAAAATTTTACAAATAAGGAAAAATAATATGAGATGTGAAATTGTGCCTTTAGAGATTAAATCAATGATTTCATTAAATCCTTTGCTAAATTTAAAACCGAAAGATTCAAATCTGACTTTGAGTAGCTAAAGACCTCAACCAATCATTCTTGGCTGAGTTTTTTTCGTTCTTATATTAATTGTTCTAACTCCGGTTTCAATATGCATATAAAAAAGTAAAAATAATAGAAAAACTAGTGATAGTTTTGGTGATAGTGATATTAAAAACCAGAAAAGATGGAAAAAGCAGGAGATAGATAAAATACTGATATTTCAGCGTTTTCTAACGGTACAAAAGAGAAAAAAAGTAATAAATGTACACATGATACAAGAAAAACATGTTCGCACTTCTAGGCAAACCAGGCTTTGAAGACCTTGCCAAAGAATTGAACGAACGTCTTTAAGATAAGGAGTTTTAGGTAATTATTAAAAATAATTATCCAAACAATTTGCCTTTAAAATGAAAAATGATACTCATTGAGGTATTTATAAAAAAGGATGGCTAATTATAGCCATCCTTTTTTGGTTTGTTGGCAGAGAAATATTTTGTCCAGAAAATTTTCGTTGTTGATTATTGATATAGTCATTGGACTTATCGAAGTTCGTTCAATACTTTCATATGACACTTGATCATATAGTTGAATAATAGAGATATCTTTATGACTTATATCTTCATGCTTCATGCCAACTTTTCGGTTAGGCACTGCTTACACATATCTACCATTATAGACAGTTAGGGGAGAGATGGGCACGTTTGACAATTCTGTGGGCAATAGTATTCACAGTATAAATTTTTTAAATCAATCAAGCTTACTTTGCTCGGTTGGTCAGAGATTGTGAGCAAACATCAAATGTAATTTTTATGTCGTCTGTAATGATTAAATCTTTGTTCAGATCTTTTCAATAGCTTTTATCCGTGCACGAATACTATCATTGACAAATATATCATTATTTTGATAAAATAATGATTGTTATTTAATAGCCGTTTGTTTTGATTTGTAATTAGCTGAAACATAGGTAAATCCAATTATAATAGTTTTACGACCAAATTTTAATAAAGTGAATGGAGAAATGATATGGATCAAAAAGCGTTTATTGAATCGATTGATTCTACAATTAATAAATTAAAAAAAGATATTCAATCGTATAATAGAATCATTGGCATAGGGAATATTATAAAAATCGTATTATCTGCTGCTATCCCTATCTTAATTCACGAGGCATCTGATCATAAGTCTTTGTTATTAGTCGTTTCGATTGCTTCCGCAATCATAACGATTATTCAAAGTGGAATGTCTGCGTTTAATTATCAAAACAAAGTACAAACCGCAACACAGGTTCTAATGAAAATAGAAAACGAGAAGCTGCTTTATGTAACAAAAACATCCCCATATGATAAAACGGATGAAGAAAATTTTCATTTGATTGTTTCGACACTTCAAACGGAGTTGAATGATATCATTTCTGACTTTAATCAAGTAAGCAATTAACCATATCATCCGTTTAAAGATAGAAAGGTACCAAAGAGACGGGAACAATAAGTAATCCTAGAACAGCATTTATATATAAATAAAAAATGAACTTAATTTTGCTGATTTAAAAAGGTATCCAAACCTACTCGCTGAGACAGATGGATACCTTTTTTCTTTTACAAAAAAGTTCTGATTTTTTTAGACGGGAGTTATATACTTCAAAACTAATTTTTATTTTTTACCAATAAATTCTTTCTTGATTTTTTTAAAATCAATCAGTATTTTCGTGGGACCGAGCACATGATATTCTTTGACGACCAATTGGTTTCTTTGATTATAATAGCCACTGATTACTAATTTCATTCCTTCATCTACTTCAGCAAGAAAGTTTAAACCATGACCAGCGGTTAAACAGTTCGTATCATTCAAGCTAAATCTTATCAAGGGACGAGCCCCAATTTGTAGTATTTTTATTTTTGTTACTGTGCCATATTTCTTAATCATTGTGGACTCTCCCTTATGAGCGATTTCGAGGATGCCAATCCGTAAATATTCTTTAATAGCATTATACGAACAAACGTTCTTTTTGTAAAGGAGAAACGCAAAAAAATTTATGGTATTTAAGCTAATATCCGACTATTAATATCAGAGGAATGGCTGTAAAAATTTTCTGTTTTTTTGTATGACCATGCTTAAGTAAAGTTAGGAGAGACCGGACACCGGAAATGTTCACAATAAAAAATAAATTAGGGAGACAAATCTTACATTGTGCTTTGAAAATGGATAAACGGTGTTCAAGCATCAACTCCTTGAAATAAGCCTAAATTTTTCAAAATATGAGAAACTATTTCAAAAAATTTTTTCTTATTGTCATCGGAGCTCCCCGATGTTTTCACAACCTCTTGCTCTAAACGGTGTTCAAAGAGCTGACCTTCGGCGATAAGTCAAAAAATCTCAAAACATGAGGAGCTGTTTCGAGATTTTCATTCTTAATGCTCCTGCGATTATTCGTCGCAGTTTTTACTTGGTGAGCGCTCAGGTCAAAACGCTCTTTTCACAACCTCTGATTCACGGTATTCAAGCATCAACCCCTTGAAATAAGCCGGAGAGTCCAAAATAGTAGAGACTATTTTCGGATTCTCCGGCTTAGTTATCAGAGCTAGACATTGCTGTCACAGTTCATTTTATTATTTTAGATTAACCACGCTTACACAACGTATATCCACGTGCTTGGGCCTCTTGCAGCGAGATAGCTACGACAGAATTTGCATTGTTAAGTCCCGAACAGTTCGGATTTAAATGATATTTTGTACCATGATCTGGAGCAATATAAACCGTTTGTTCGTTGTTTTGTTGCGGTGTTTGTGCTGCTGCAACTTGATTGGCTTGTTCTTGTGCGGCCGCAGCTTGCCGTTGTCGTTCTGCTTCAGCTGCTTCATTGGCTTTGATCGTTGCATCTACTGTAGCTAGTCGAGCAGACAAGTGTTGATTGCCGTTTGGAATAGCCTGGATTAAAGTAGCTGCTGAGTTATAGTTTTCTCTAGTTGGATGAGCTTCAGCTTGTGATAGTGCTGTTGTTGCTTCATTTTCAGCTTGTTTTTGACGTTCTTCTTGTGCTTTACGCTCAGCTTCAATTTTCTGTTTTTCTTCTTCTTGTTTTTTGCGCTCAGCCTCAAGTTTCTGTTTTTCTTCTTCTTGTTTTTTGCGCTCAGCCTCAAGTTTTTGTTTTTCTTCTTCTTGTTTCTTACGCTCAGCTTCAAGTTTTTGTTTTTCTTTTTCTTTACGTTCAGCTTTTTGTTTCGATCTTTTTTTCAGATTGTGTGCTTGCTTTTGAACTATCGGAATGACTGGTAGGAGAGATAGACGCTCCGAAAATCATAAGAATAAATGCTGTTCCTATAATAATAAAGTTTCGTTTTTTATTCCCTTTTTTGAAAAATGATCGAATTAGTCCTACTAACCCCCAACAAATACCAATTAAACCTACTAACACTAAAAAAGTTCCCATTTTTTTCCTCCAAAAATAAAAATATTTTCCTTCCATGTAGGAATGAAAGGAATAAACCTCCTAATAAAAAAATATATCATTCTGTAATACTTGTCTAAAGATATACAAAGTTGTTTTTTATCTAAAAATTAAATTACAAAATAAAAAATGTGAATTTTTAATCACCTATTGATAAAAATAGATATATAAAGGAAATGATTTGCACAACAGCAGATTACGATAGTTACAAAGTGGAAAAGATCAGTCATTAAGTTAGTACAGTATAATTCTTGTTTTTAACGCTTAGAACCTGCTAAAAAAGCAATCAAACAAGTTAATAAGAATCTTTTAAGGTTAATATCAATGAAATGAATTTTTGCTATACTTATTAGAGGCTTATTGAATAAGGAGTTGAGTGAATTGGTAAAAAATAAATTATCAAATATGATTAGTATCAAGAAGAAAGGCGGAGGAAAGGTTAGGGTACATGGATAGAGTAAAGGAAATGCTTCAGTATGTTAGGCAAAAACAACTTTATTTTATTTGTGGTATCGCTCTAATTCTTACACTAATACGTCTTTATCTCTATTACAAAGCGACTTACAGCATCGATATGACAGCTAGCTATGATGACCAGCTTTTTATTCATTATGCCCGTAACTTAGTGGACGGGCAGTGGTTAGGAGAGTACAATGCTAAAACTTTATCAAAAGGTATTTCTTATAGCTTATTTTTAGCTTTTGCCAATAAAATTCAGCTACCATACTCGCTATTATTAGGTGGGTTTAATATTTTAGCTAGCGTGCTGATTACACTGAGTGTAAAGCCGATCGTTAAAAAGAATAGTATCTTGTTTTTTATCTATGTCTTTTTTTTATTTTCACCAATCGGTTTTACCCATGAATATTCGACACGTATTTATCGAAACGCCATTGTAATTCCATCTGTCGTAATTATCGTTGCTTGTTTATTAGCTATTTATTATCGTAAATATCGTGCAACAAAAACTATTTTACCTTGGTTTTTCTTGTTGTCTCTAATCTTTCCATTTTACTGGTATATTCGCGAAGATTCACTCTGGTTGTTGCCGTTTGTTCTGGCAGCCTTAATCATTAGTTTTGTTCAGATTTTATTAGGAGTGGATTTTAGACCAACGAAAACTGTTGAAAAGTTTCTTTCACAAATTACCTTTGATCGAAGAAAACTGATCAAGCTCAGTTTGTTTTTTCTTCCTATGATCAGCTTTATCGTGACAAACCAAATGATTAAGCATAAAAATGAAGAAGTCTATCATCTTGCAGTAGTCAATGATCGTACGAGCGGAGAGTTTGCTCAATTGATGAAGAACTTGATTCGAATAGATGATGGAACGAACATAAACAAAGAGAACAGTAGGATTTGGGTTTCTCATGAAGCGTTAAATAAAGCATTAGCTGTGTCACCTGCTTTTGCTAAAGAAGCTGCTAGAATCAAAGAATTATATACGACACATGCTTGGACTCAGGCAGGAAAAGTAAAGGAATTAAAGGGAGACATTATTTTTTGGGCACTGCGAGATGTGTTGAATGAGTCTGGCTACTATCAAAATAACGCAAAAGAAACCAATGATTTTTGGAAACAAGTCAATCAAGAGTTAAGGGCTGCTTATCGTAAGGGAGATTTGAAGAAGAAACGTGAAGTTTACTTAATGAGTACAGGAGATGGGAAGATTGCCGAGGATATTCCAGTACTCTTAGATTTTTTTAGGACAGCTTATAGTGACAATTTATTTTACAAAGATTTTCATCAAGGAGGGAATTACAGTTTTGGAACCCATGCGGATGTAGAAGCAGCGCAAAACTTTTTGCGGGTTCCTTTATTGAATAATTGGATTAATAGTGAAGATCCACAACCGCCAATTTTAGTTTTATCAAAAACAGCGAAAATCTCTAATATTATGATTGCGATTTATCAAAAGACAAGTGGTGTTGTTCTATGTTTAGCGATTTTAGGATTTTTATTTTTGATCTTAGGTTCAATCTATGCTAAAAAAGATCGTGGTTTTTATTGTTCTGCACTAGTCATTACTAGTGGTTTGATATTGACCCAGTTTTTATTTTTATTTGGGGTTTCATGGTTTTGTTCCTACTCGCCAGAGCAAAAAGATTATTTTCTAAGTGTGTATACGGGGGCAGGAGTACCAATCATGCAAATTGCGATGGTTCTAATCTTTCTGGGAATCAGCAAAATTTCATGGGGGAAAATAAAGCACAAACTCAAATTGAATAAATAATAAAAGACGTTTGCTAACTGTATTAGTTGCAAACGTCTTTATTCTTTTTTCGATCCCGAGTTGTTTTCGGTCATTAGAAATGATTCACTCCTTATTTGGATTCATTTAATGCACGGACAGCTTGTTCAATCGTGATACCAAATGCTACGTTGTTTTCATTTGTAGCATCAATTGCCATAAATTGATTGGATACAGTATCAAATGCAACTCGGTATTCAATATTTGTTTTAGTAAATGTCATGTAAGTCACCTCTTTTTTTATTAATGTAAATTGTGGTTGGAATTTTCTGTTAAATTTTCCTTCCTGTAATTAGTGTAGCACCCTTATTTTTTTTTCGCAATTAATTGCTATGTCAACAAGGGATTCTTAATTTTCTGTGAGTCCAATAAGCAATCCAATCAATAACAGGATAAATACAGTAGCTTGAATAACAATCATGAAATTCCCTCCTCACAGAATAGTTTAGATGCTTTTTCGGAGGTTTACACGAACAAAAGGCTAACAGTTTCAAACAAATCTGTCACTTATAAATTACAATTATATCTTGGTATTAGTTATGTGAGAAAAAGGGGGAACTAGATTGAAATCGTGTAATTCTAAGAAAAAATATAAAAAAATTCAATAAATCGTTTTCAAATCATCTTTTTTTTGTTATTATAAATTAAAGATTAACAAAATAAAGGAGGGAATTGAGAGATGTTAAAATTAGAAATAGGCAAGTCATACATATGCAAACCGATTGGAGTGAACTATGAAGTGATTGGTTGCGTGGAACGTACATATACTAATACGGCTGTTATTTTTGTAGAAAGCTATGATCAGAGAGATCGGTTGGCTGTTTACGATAGTAAGTTTCGTCTACTAGTTAAACTGGACGAAATTTATACAGTAGCAGAATCTGCTTTGGTTTCATAAACACTTTTTTTGAGAAATATCGTAAACTTCTCTATAATTAGAGGAGAGAGAAGGGAGCGAAAAAACATGCAAAAAAGAAAGAGTTCAGGTAAAATGGGCATTATCTTAGCAGTTATTTCTGCTATTCCGGCAATCTTAGCAGTGGTTCGTGCGGTGAAAAGCGCGAGAGAAAGATAAAGTAATTGAAAAAGAACCCCATGGATTCAATCCATGGGGCTCTTTTTTTAACCAACACCTAAAACGAAATTCAATAATTTATCTGAATAGGTGATCTCTTCATCCATTGCTTTGATATTTTCATTTAAGATAGTCATTTGATCAGTAATGATCCCATCAACGCCATAAAACATCATACGACTGATTCCATCTGAGTCGTTAACCGTCCAGACATACACTTTTTTACCATCTTGATGAGCTGAATCAATAAAATTCCGATTGATCGTACTATACTCCATCGTCAAAAAGTCGGCCGGAGTAACTGGTGGTCCAACAATATTGAATGGTAGGATGTAGCCTACATAAAAATTAGGATTGGCATTTTTCAGATCAGATACCGTCTGATACGTAAGACTTTGTAGAATATGCTGATGAGTTAAAATGTTTTCTTCATATTTTTTGACAAAGCGATCAACGATATCTTTAGAATCATTTTTTGAATTTTTGATTTCGATTAAAAGTTTTTGATTTAATTCATTGGCTCTCTTTAAATAAGTATCAAAGGAAACGACAGGTTCTTTCGCACCGTTTTCAGTTACTTTTAACTTTTCTAATTCTTTCAAGGTTAGATCTTGTGGTGCTTTATTTATCCCTGTTAATTTTTTTAAGTTAAAATCATGCATGACAACGAATTGACCATCTTTGGTTTCTTGTACATCCATCTCCACATAATCAGGATGGTAGGTACGACTTGTTTTTTCTAAAGCAGCTAAAGTATTTTGGGCACTGTTACCTCCACTGACACCACGATGAGAAATCGTTACAGGTTTCGTTTGAGAAGCAGAAGTCAAATAATCCATATTGTAGAGACAAACACCTACACCAAAAAATACAGCAAATAAAACTAAGCTTGTATTTTTAAGAACAGAAAAACGTTTGTTAGGAGATTCTAAACGAAACCAGTTAGGAGTCTCAGGAAGAAAACCTTCATCATCCATGAAATCAATAATAATGTAAAAAATTCCGACTGTTGACATAACGATGTTGAATAAAAGGATAGCTTGAAGAATCGTCATTGCAAAAACAGCGCTAATCAATGAATAATTAGGGAAAAATTGTTCTACAATTATTTGTGAGAGGAGCACAATTAAATAGCCGGCAAATGAAATGAGTAAAATACTACCACCAATAATGATGAACTGTCCAAGGATTGCAAAAAAACGTGATTTGGTTAAATACCAACTTTCTTTAACCGCTTGTTTAAATAGTCGATCACGTAGAATCATTTCTGGTAAGGCAAAAATGAGACGGATACCAATGTAAGCTAAAAAGATATAAAACAGAATGAAGCTGCTAACCACGATCCAACGATTAGTAAAAATAAAATCCATGATAAAAGCTGGGATTTTAACTTTAGATAGTAAATCAGAATTAAAACTTAACCCACTAATCGGTAAAATAAGTACGAAATAAGCTAAGAAAAAAAGAAAAGTCAATGGGCGTATTTTTTTTAATTGACGAAACGTTGCTTGAAGTAACTGTTTCAACGAGATAGGTGTTTGTTTCTTAATAAAGTAAACACTCATCAATAAAAAAGTAAACTCAAAATAAACTAGGAGTAAGATAGTTAATAAGACAGCAGTCAAAGACAATAAGACACCTGGGTGCTGTGAAAGGATCGTAGAGATATTATCACTAGATATATAATCAATGGCTCCTCGATTCAAGATGAATCTGGTCGTACTATTCAATAAGGGTAAACAAATAAATAAAATAAATAAATGCATAATCAAAACATCACGAAAATATGCTTGAGTTCCTTTAAGAAAGTCCCAAGCATTTCCTAAACTTCTTTTTAAATAAATTAACATTCAATCACCTACCATAAATATTATAACGTAAAAATAAGTGGACAGATTGCGCAAATACTTAACGCAGTACGCCCACTTATCATAAACTATCCTAGTAATCCACTTAAGAAATGTCCACCATAAATCAAAGCCATGCTGTATAAGAAAATCGAGAGGGGTTTCGCCAATAAAATGATCCAAGTATATTTTTTTACAGAAATATTTGTTAGACCAGCCATTAAACAAAGCGCATCATCAGGGGCCACTGGTAGAAAAATTGCTAAAGCAAATAACTTTTCAAAGCGATTCTGGTTATCGAGCCAACCAACATACTTGTTATACGTCTTGTCACTGACCATAGATAAAATAAATGGTTTACCATACCGTCGACCAAGTAAAAAGATGATGATCGAACCGATACAAATCCCTACATAATTATAAAGAAAACCAGCATAAGGTCCAAAAATTAATACACCGGCTGCTGTACTTATCCCTCCAGGAATGATTGGAATAACAACTTGCAGGATTTGGATTAAGATGAAAATGATAGGACCTAAGATAATTGAATCTCCAACTAATCCTCTTAAAGAATTTAAATCTTTAAATACACCCAAATTGATAAAATAAATCGTTAAGCCTATCGAAATTACTAATCCAATGATAGATATAAAATTGATCAATTTCCGTGATGCTGCAATGTTCAACGTCTATCAACTCCTTTGATACGTTTTCTTATATTACTAATGTACTTTATTAGTGACTCTTTGTGCCACTATTTTAAATGACAGTTATCAAACAATTTTGTAAGTTGTAATAAGTATAATTTAAAAACGATTCAAAAACATCCAACTAGAGATGTATTTGAAGTATTATTTTTGTGCCTGTAGTTTTAGGAAAAAATATCCTCTATTAAATGAAAAATCGGCGTTCAAGTATTAAATCTTTAAAATAAGCTGAGGATACTAAAAGAAGAAGTTTTTGCTTTACCTCTTATGCGTTTCTAGCTTATTTACGTGGATAGAATACTCTGAACGCCATAACTATATGAAAGCTAAAGGGAATATCTCAGGGGAGTGAAAATCAGTGCCTCATTTTGTCTTTTCACTAAGCCTGTTGAATCAAAGGATTCGTCTAAATACTTTTATATTTAAGATGGGAAGTTCGTACATGAGTTCCACATCATCAATCAGACTTCCAAGTAATCGGAAATCTGATTGATCCAGAAAAACATTTCCAAGCTCTTGGTAATATAGATCCATAGTAGGATTTCTTGGTTCATTGAGCATTTCCGCTAACTCATGCAAATCAGAAGGAGGAGAATAACAAGTTCCTTGAATTTCAATATATAATCCTTCGGGTGCTGATTCTAGCCCAATCCTTATTTCAGTGATCTCGTGAGAATAAAGATAGGTTAAAAATTCACTAATGATTCTTTTTGATAATTCTTTTTCCAATGCCATCCTTTTCCTTTCTGCCAACAGTCAGGCTGTCTAAGATCGGTACAAGAAAACCTGCAACGAATCCAGTTGAGAATCCACTATTATATAGGCTTAATCCGCCATGTAATGCACTGACGTTATGGACTAAGACAATATGCAAAAATCCAGCCAAAATACCAAAAATACTACCATAAAAACCACTAATAGGAGCAAGTGCAGTACCAAATATCGCTGCTACGATCATTGTTGTTTGAGAGGCATCATGGATAGTAGCCAGATATGAAGCAAGATAAATCCCTATAAGTATGGGGAAACTGTTCTTTAGATGACAACCAAAGGCACTGAATCCAACTGAAGATAGGATTGCACCAATAATCGGGCCGTTGAATTCACCACCAATAAGAAGAACATAGATGGAAAGCATCAGCCCTACTAACCCCATGTTTAGTAAGGTGGCACCGATACTTGAGATCGCCATAAAATCAGTAGTTACTTTTCCTGAAGTTTGAAAAATGTCATGTAAACCAGTGAGCTTCCATGAATTAATAAAAAGACCAAATAGCGTAGTTAAACTAAAAAAAAGAAAAATGACTAATGTAAGTTCTTGATGGTAGCCTGTTGAAACGAACGATTGAACTTCAATTGGAAAATCAAATAACCGAAGGATACCAGCCACGACCATGGCGATCAATCCAGAAGTAAAACCAATATTATACAAATTGAATCCGCGATGAAAAATAAGGGTATGCGATGCCAAAGGAGGGAGTAAAAAACCAACGAGTATACCAGTCAGATTACCAAATAAAATACCTAAGCCCGATGGTAAGTTCATACCGAAAGTGATATAACTAACTACAGGTGACAAGGCACTAGCAAATAAGCCAACCATAATATACTGTGAAAATGGTTTATGTACAAAACGTGCATAGAGATAGACACCCAAAATAATGGAAAGAGAGTTATACAGATTTTTTCCAAAAAAAGAAAAGCCTGTGACGGTTAATACAGAAGCAAAGATTAGTCCATTTAGATAGACTTTATGATGATAGCAAAGAAGTACGGACAACAAAGTCAGGATACCAACATTGATAAATGCGCTTCCAAAACCACCTATTGCCAAATAATCGGTCATCAGATTACTAGGAGAAGTAAGGATATTGTTGAGCCCCTCAATAGTTTCAACCGGATGTCCAGAAACAAGTCCGATTATTAGAAAAAACAAGCCAGTAAATGTTAAATAAAAATACTTATTTTTTTGAGATGGCTTTTTTTTGATGGGGTGAATATAAATAACGTCGTTTTTATTAACCATTACATACCTTCTTTGTCGTTTTCTTTAACTATAACGTGAAAGAAATCTTTTGGTCAACTAACAGTTACAGAAAAATCAATTTTTGTAAGGGGAAACAGTATTTTTGTTTATTCTTAAATAATATTGTATCATTGTTAAAAATAAATAAGAAAAAAACTTAAAATATAACGTTTTGAGTAAATTATTTGCCAAAAACTGTGTATATCGGTTACAATAAAACAACATATACTGCAGTAAGAAGTGGGGGAGTTTTAATGAGAAGAAAAGTCTATACTAAAGATCAAATTCTAAAAGCTGCTTATGATGTTGTTGCAAAGGAAGGTTTTAAAGGGTTTACTGCGAGAAATATTGCTAAAAAAATGGGTATATCCACACAACCTATTTATTTAGAGTTCAAAAACATGGAGGATCTAAAAAATACTTTATTAGACTCAATTTTTGAACAACTCAAAGAAAATGTTTTTCCAGTTGAACGTACTGGAGATAAAATTATTGACCTAGGATTAAACTATATCTACTTTGCAAAAAAACATCATAGTCTTTACATGGCATTATATATCGACGAACATGGCGATGGACAAAAAATGCATGATTTTTCTTATAACTATTTCCGTGAAATCGTCAAACAAGATCATCGATACAACCAGTTGTCAGATGAATACGTTGATGCATTACACACTGGAACCTGGGTTGCAGTTACCGGAATCGCATCTTTAATGTCTTCAAACATCATGCACCCAACTGAAGAACAAATTATTTCGTTCATCAAGCGAACGATTGATTCTATTCTTTCTTTAGAAAATCCTGAAACAATTAGTTAGATCTACTTATGAAGTGTGATAACACAAGGTTCATTCCAATACTCTTTCTTACTTCACATTGGGCACTATTTAAGAAGGAGCAGAAAATGATTCTTGTGTTTTTTTGTCTTCACATAAAATAAATATGCCGGTTTTTGATTTCTATCGGGAAATAGGCTTGACTTTTTACTAAAAAAAGTTTAAAAATAATAGGTATGGAAGGTTGGCAGAGTGGTAATGCACCGGACTCGAAATCCGGCGAACCGGCTAATACCGGCGCGCAGGTTCAAATCCTGTACCTTCCTTATATACCAACGGTTAGACACGATTTAGGTCGTGTCTTTTTTGTTGTGTTTTTTAATCTGAATTATTTTTTGACTCCCCCGAAAGACTATTCTGATGGTGCGACATTAAACCCACACTTTACTCAAAAAATGAATCAATAGTGTTTAAGCAGAAGCTTATTGTCATTGGAGCTACCCAATGTTTTCATAACCTCTTTTTGTATTCCGAATTTCCGTCAGATGCCTATCGATAGTTATTGTAACTTTTGTCTCTTCATGAACGATATCATTTAGAAGGGGGGATTTATGAATGTTTCAAAAATTATGCGGTGTTATTTGTTTGGAGTACTTATTTTTCTTGTAAAGTTTTATTAACAAGTAATGAATACTTTTTTAGCCGAATATGGTTGATCAAACGCTTTGGAAAACCAATGAATGAAACCTGTTAATCGTTATGTTTATTTTTGATAAAGTGACCAGTTTGTTCATTATTTAAAAATAAAAGGATGAAAAAAATATAGGAAACAGATGCCTCTGTGTTATAATTGCTGGGATAAATTATAAAAAGGAGTTTAATAATGTACTGGAATAAAAAAAGAATTAATAAAGAATTATTTTTTTTGCTTTTAGTTATTTGGCTTGGTTTTTTATTTTTCAATCTATATATGCCATCATTTAGAGCAGACGATTTAGTTTACTCAAATAGATTAGACCAACTAGGGTATTTAGGAGCTTCGATCGAACATTATAAAACTTGGAGTTCGAGAATTATCATAGAGCTGTTTATGATGTTTTTTTCTAAACATTTTCTGCTGTGGAAATTTGTCAATTCAATCATCATGTTGGGCACGGTCCTGATGATTTGTAAGTATGTTTTTGAAAAATTGGATGGTAAGAACGTGTTGCTAGTTACATCTGTCTACTGCTTAGTCCCACTTACCGTGATGGGGGAAACAGGCTGGGAGTCGACAACTTTGAATTATCAATGGTCCGTTTCATTTTGCTTATTCGCTTTTTTCCCATTCTTCCAACGCTTGAAAGGAAGAGCTATCACTCCTAGTATTTATTGGTTTAGTTTGCCTTTCCTGATATTTGCTGCTAACCAAGAACAAGTGAATGCGTGCTTTTTTACTTTAACGGCCATTATAACTGGCTATTTATTATATAAAAGAGCATATCATCGCTTATTGATTCTCCCATTGCTCATAAGTTTTATTGAGTTACTATTTTCGTTGACAACACCGGGGAATGCCATCAGGACATCTCAAGAAATTAGTAAGTGGTTTCCTCAATATGATCAATTTGGGTTTATTACTAAATTGGATTTGGGTATTTCTTCTTTTGGAAAGCCTTTTTTTCTAGATACAAATGTATTGTTCTTAATTTTGTTCTTATTTGTTTTTTTACTTTCTTATAACAAGTGCAAAAATTATTATGGCCGCTTATTATCTGCTATACCTTTTTTCTTGAATCTGATTATCTATCTAGGGAATACGATGGGTGAAAGTTTTATACACATTCGTGGCAATAGTCGTGCACAAATATGGGATAGCAATCACTTAACAAAGCTATTTACCGATACTGGAACGAATCTATCACTTACTCATCCTGGATCATGGCTAGCGACTTTACTTGTTTTAGGTTTATTGGCTTGTTTGCTCCTAGGGATTTACTTAAGTTTTGAAAATAAAAAAACAGCATCTTTTCTTATGTTGTTAATGATGATGGGCGCTTGTTCAAGAATAATTATGGGATTTTCTCCTACGATCTGGGCTTCAGGAATGAGAACTTATTATATTTTATATATTGTTGTAGGAATTTTAGTGTTAATGCTGGTAAAAGAATTGTTGAAAACCTGGAATCCGCAAAAAGCAGAACTCGTACAATTTAGTTTGACTATGCTGGGGATTGGGACCATTGTTTTGACCATCATAAATAGATGAAAATAAAAAAAGACTCAAGTTGTAGGAAATCCAACAGTTAGATCACTAACTATTGAGATCGTTACAACTTGAGTTTTTTTATTTCTCGCTTTGATAGTTTTTTGGATTAATTTTTTCAGTCTCTCTGATAATATACACTGGACGTTGTTTGGTTTCTAAAAAGATTTTTCCAATGTATTTGCCAATTATTCCAAGACACAATAATTGGATACCTCCGATAAACAAGAAAATAGAGACCATGGAAGGCCAACCAGCTGTAGGATCACCATACAACAGGGCACGTAAAATAATAAATAAAATAGCAAGACCTGAACCAATACATGATAATGCCCCCACGAATGAAGCAATTGTTAATGGTGCATCTGAAAAGTTGACGATTCCATCAATAGAGTAATTAAATAATTTCCAAAAAGACCAAGAGGTTTCACCAGCTACTCGTTCACGGTTTTCAAAGGAAATATACTTGGTTTTAAAACCAACCCAACTGAACAAGCCTTTCGAAAAGCGGTTGTATTCAGTTAATTCCAAGATAGCATCAACCATTTGGCGAGTCATTAAACGGAAATCTCTCGCTCCGTCAACCATTTCAGTATCACTGATTTTATTGATTAGCTGATAAAATTTCTTAGCAAAAAAACTACGGATCGGTGGTTCACCGTCACGAGTCGAACGACGAGTACCGACGCAATCAATATCAGACTGCATAATTGTTTCAATCATTTCTGGTAATAGATCAGGTGGATCTTGTAGATCAACATCCATTACAGAGACAAGGTCGCCAGTAGAAGCTTGTAAACCGGCATATAAAGCAGCTTCTTTCCCAAAATTTCGAGAAAAGGAAATAAAGCGTACATATTCATGGTCATTAGCTAATGCTTTGATTGCTTGTAATGTATTATCTCTTGAACCATCATCAATAAACAAATATTCAAATTCATGTATTCCCTTAAATTTTTCGACCTCGTTAAAAAAAAGAGGAACTGTTTTTTCTTCGTTATAGCATGGAACCACAATTGATACTTTCATAACATTACCCTTTCCAATAAAGATCCTTCATAATAATAACATGAATGAATCAAAAAAAATATAGTTTTAGAGATAAGTAAACGAACAAAGTCTTCTCAGCTATGTTCGAAGAAATAGAAATGAAAATATAAACCAGATACTAGGCGAGATGAGGTCAGATCTAGTTAGGTTTATTTGTAAGTGGAAAATATATTCTTGTTTTTAAACGAGATTGTTCCAACTGAATTTCTTTCACGACAAGAAGGTTTAAGAGTAAAATCAAACAAGTCTTATTGGAAATCGCTCGTAACTTAATTAGAGCGGATTATTTAGTAAGGACTATCTTTTGATTGGTTAAATGATAGAGATGATTAAATAATAATGAATATTTTTCAAGTCTTTGCTAAACAAAATAGCTTCCTTAGTCAAAACATGTTAAATTAATTAATAGGACTACTTTTTTTATAGTAGAACTCAAAAATATTCACTGTTATTTCATGTGACGAAACTGTAAGAGAGCTATTATTTCAAGATTTAATAGCCTCTATGATAAGATGCTTATGGACGAAACAAAGTAATAGTAATTATTATCTAGGATGTGAAAAATAAAATGTGTGGAATTGTAGGATTTATTAACGACAAAGACAATAAAAAAGCAATCGTAAACGACATGATGGATCGAATCGTTCATCGGGGACCGAATAGTTCGGGTGATTATATTGACCAGCATGTTGCTTTAGGATTTAGAAGATTAAGTATTATCGACTTAGAGGGTGGAAAACAACCTATCTATAATGAAGATCGAACAAAAGTCATCATTTTTAATGGGGAAATCTATAATTACCAACCTCTTAGAGAAGAGCTGATTGCAGCTGGACATATTTTTCAAACACATGCGGATACAGAAGTATTGTTGCATGGTTATGAAGAATGGGGAACTGATCTATTACAAAAGGTTCGGGGTATGTTTGCCTTTGCAATCTGGGACAATAAACGCAATGAATTATTTGGTGCTCGGGATCATTTTGGAATCAAACCATATTATTATGCGGAAATGAACGGCACATTTATGTTCGGATCAGAAATCAAAAGCTTTTTACCACATCCAGATTTTCATAAAGAATTGAATAAAGAAGCCTTGAAACCTTATATGACATTTCAATATTCACCATTAAATGGAGAAACCTTTTTTAAAGGGGTTCACCGTTTGCCAGAAGGTCATTATTTCACTTACAAAGATAATAAGTTAGCGATTCATCAATATTGGGATGCTAATTTTGAAGAAAAACAAAACTATTCACGGAAAGAATGGATCGATAAGATTGATGAAACAGTTGAATCATCGATTAAAGCACATACGATCAGCGATGTAGAAGTTGGCTCATTCTTATCTAGTGGGGTAGATTCAAGCTATGTGACTTCTGTATTAAAACCTGATCATTCTTTTTCAATTGGGTTTGATGATAAAACATATAATGAAGCTATTGAAGCTAGAAAGTTAACAGAACTTTTGGACTTAGATAATACAGCAGCTGTCATCGATGGAGATATGTCATTTAAAGCTTTTCCTTTGATTCAATACCATTTAGATGAGCCAGATTCGAATCCTTCATGTGTCCCACTTTATTTCTTAGCAAACTTGGCTTCGCAAAGTGTTCGAGTTGTCCAATCAGGTGAAGGGGCAGATGAACTATTTGCGGGATACCAAACTTATGGGTTCCATACGAATTCAAAAGTTATTCGTGTCATTGCTCAAGGGTTGAAGAAACTACCAAAAGGAACACGTTATAACTTGGGACGAAAAATTGGCAAGATGAAAAACTTCCACGGTAGAATCCATTTATATGAATCTTTAGCTCCTGCGAAAGAATATTTTATTGGTCATGCCCGAGTGTTTGAAGAAAACGAAGCGTCAGATATTTTAACACAAGAATACCAAAAGGCTCCTTCCGTTCAGGAGATTATGGCAGTCCATTATGCTAAAACTGAAAAAATCGAAGATGAAGTGAACAAAATGCAATACGTTGACCTTCATCAATGGATGCCAAAAGATATTTTATTAAAAGCGGATAAATTATCAATGGCTAGCTCACTTGAAGTACGCGTACCGTTACTTGACATCGAAGTGATGAGATTGGCAGAACAGATCCCAAGTAAGTATCTGTTAAATCAAAATAATACCAAAGATATTTTCCGACAAGCAGCAAATAAACATTTGCCAGAAGAATGGTCTAACCGTGTAAAACTTGGTTTCCCAGTACCAATCAAAGCTTGGTTGAAAGAAGACCATGGCTATCAACAAGTCAAAGAATTATTTGAGGCTGATTTTGCCAAAGAATTCTTTGATCAAGAAAAAATTATGAAGTTGTTAAATGACCATCATGAAGGGCGTCATGAAGAACAACGAAAAATTTGGACGATTTTCAGCTTTTTAACTTGGTATAAAGTTTTCTTCGTTGACGAAGAAATCCCTAAGGCTGAAGCAATCGATTATGTAACAGTCTAAAAAGTAATCAGTTAGCGAAGCAAAAGAACATCCCGCTTCGAGCGGATTGATTTTATTCCTTTTTAACAGTGAACAACTCCTCCTTTATTGTGGAGGAGTTGTTTTTTATTAATAGTTTATTTCTCTTTCTTTCGTTCCGTCTTTTTTGTAGATAATTAATGATGTGTTTTTGTTTTGAGCAATTTCTTTCCCTTTTTCAATCGCTTTTTCTTTCGTATCAAAATGATTACTTGCTTTTTTAGCTCCCTCTGATTGGACCATCCACTTATCTTCTTCAAATTTTACGATCACGTTGGCTGTCAATAATTTAGAAGCTCTTGGATTTGTGTCGTGAGAATCATGCTTTGTTGGATTTTTTTCTTGAGAAAACTCTTTTTTTTCAGTAGAAGTAGCATCTTCTGACCATTCTTTGGCTTGTTTGATAGCAATCGGAATAGCACGATCATCAGGATAGCCTTCTGCAAGCAAGGCGTTACCGATATCGATTGCTTTCTTTCGTGTTAACTCTTCTAAATTTTTCATTGCAGGCGGATAATCTTTCATATTCCAAGGCATAAAATCTTCCTCCTCAAAAATTATTTATACTTCAAGTGTAAGCGCAATAGTTGGAAAAGGAAAAGATTTTGTTTAGCAAGTAGTTATTTAGATCACTTTCGTCAAGTAGTTTTACTTAACAAATTTTGTAAAAAGGCTAGCAATCTAGTGGAAATCATGGTAAGATAATCAAGTCTGAGAGTCATCTTAGAGGATTCTAGTAAAAAATGGGAGGGAAAAACATGCGCGTAAACATTACTTTAGAGTGTACTTCTTGTAAAGAACGTAACTACCTAACAAGCAAAAACAAACGTAACAACCCTGATCGTTTGGAAAAACAAAAATATTGCCCACGCGAACGTAAAGTTACTTTACACCGTGAAACTAAATAATTAGTTCAGCGTAAGTCTAGAATCCTTTTTAGGAAGCTAGACTTTTTTTAATAGTGAAGGTTGAATGAAACCATAAACCTGACAAGCGACTCTTTTTCTTGTAACAGGGTCGTTTTTCTTGTATGATTGAAATCGTTTGTTCAAATTCAGTTTGAGAGGATGAAACACATGTTTATTTCAATGTGGGCACAAGACAAGAATGGTTTGATTGGAAAAGATGGCCTGCTTCCTTGGAGGTTACCAAACGATATGCGTTTTTTTCGGGAACATACGATGGATAAAATATTAGTGATGGGAAGAAAGACATATGAAGGCATGGGCAAATTGTCTCTTCCTTATCGGCATATCATTGTGTTAACTACTCAAAAAGATTTTAAAGTAGAAAAAAATGCGGAAGTCCTTCATTCGATTGATGAACTTTTGGCATATGCAAAAGATATACCTGAAGATATCTATGTGTCAGGAGGAAGTCGAATTTTTCAAGCTTTGTTACCAGAAACAAAAATCATCTGGCGAACATTAATTGATGCAGAGTTTGAGGGGGATACATTTATTGGAGAAATCGATTTTACAGGTTTTGAATTAGTGGAAGAACATGAAGGAATTGTCAACCAAGAAAATCAATACCCTCATCGATTTCAGAAATGGCAAAAAATGAGCAAAGTGGTTTAGCACATAGTTAAATAAAAAAAGACGTTCACTCCAATTTGTAAAGAAAGGAAGGTGAACGTCTATTCTTGTTCAGATGATTTATTTCAAATTATTTTTGATATCATTGATCATATTTTGACTAGCTATTGGACCATTATAGAGCCAACTAGATTCAGGACCAAATTCTAAGACATGATTTTCTTTGACCGCTTTTAAATTTTGCCAAGTTGCTTCATTAAACATCGCAGCTTTTTCATCACTGTTGACTAAGATGAGATAGTCTGCATCTAATTCTGCTAATTTTTCTGCAGAGACAGCTGACCAATCTGAAGTTGCACTTTTAGAGATTTCAGTAACTAGATTTGGCACACCAAATTTAAGATCACCGTAAATGATTCTTCCACTTGAACGTGTTTCACTAACCATAAATGCTGAGTTATTCGTCACCCATAAAACAGCAGCCGTTTTGCCGTTGATTTTATCTGCGAGTTCTTGTCTAGTGGCTTTCACCTTTTTTTGGTAATCAGTAATGATTTTTTCTGCTGCTTGTTCTTTATTTAATGCTTTTCCGATATCTTTTAGTTGGGTTTCCCAAGTGACATCATTCCCATTTTTTACGACATAGGTTGGCGCAATTTTGCTGTATTGCTCGTATTTACCTCCTTCAACTGTAGCCGAAGAAGAGATCAATAAAAGATCGGGTTCATAACTTAAGACTTTTTCATACGGAAGATCATAAGAGATCGTGGGAACATCTTTTAATTCTTTTTGTAAATAATGTTGAATCGATCCACTACCAACTGTCCATTGAGCAACAGGTTTTTCACCTAAAGCGATAAGATAGTCTTCGAGGTAACTCCCGATGATTCGTTTTGGTTGATTAGGGATCTCGACTTTATGACCCAAGGCATCAGTCACTAGGTGAGTTTTTGCAGTTGTTTCATTACCTGCTGTGTCAGTTGAATTGGATGAATTATTTGAAGAAGAGCAGGCGCTAAGTAAACTAAGCAGCAACACTGTGGCCCCAATGGTAAAGATATTCTTTTTTAGTTTCATTTTTTCCTCCTGAAGGGATTTTCATTGATAATCATTCTCAATTGATATTATTCCTGACAATAGTGGTCATGTCAACTATTTTCGGGAAAGAGCCATTTAGAGTAAAACTTGACGAATTTGTGAAGGAGCTTCATAATTGAGAATGATTTTCAGGGAAAGGATGAAAAATTTGACGACGATTGAAGCTGTTGATATTACAACGGGTTACTTAAATAAACAAGTGATTGAAAAAATGTCTATCAAGATACCAGAAGGAAAAGTGACAAGTTTGATTGGTCCTAATGGCAGTGGTAAATCAACTTTATTAAAAAGTTTTACTCGACTGTTACCTGTCAAAGAAGGAAAGATTATCGTAGATGGATCTGAAATTTCTACATATAGTCCTAAGATGTTAGCGCAAAAAATTGCACTGTTAGCCCAAAGTAGTGAACACCCTTTAGGCATGACTGTCGAAGAGGTGGTCTCTTATGGTCGTTATCCTTATCAAAAATTTTTTAGTGGATTAAATGAAGAAGATCTACATGCTATCCAATGGGCGTTGGAAGCGACACAACTAACTAAGTTGAAAGAAAGGGAGCTTTCGAGTCTATCAGGTGGACAAGCGCAACGAGTTTGGATTGCGATGGCTTTAGCCCAAGAAGCGGATATTTTGATTTTAGATGAGCCAACCACTTTTTTAGATCCTGCGCATCAATTGGAAATCTTACATTTACTGAAAGAGATCAATCATATCAAACAGACAACCATTTTAATGTCGATCCATGACATCAATCACGCTTCTCGCTTTTCTGACTATTTAATTGGAATGAAAGCAGGACAAATAGTGGTTCAAGGCACACCTGATGAAGTAATCACAACGTCATGGATGAGGGAAATCTATGAAATTGAAGCGCAGATCATCGAATTGCCTGAAACGAATAAACCCGTTGTTTTGTCTTACGATTTAATCAATGATCGTAAGGAGGATGAACAATGAAGACAAAGAGGAAACGAATGATTCTTTCCCTATTGTTGCTAGGAGTAGTTAGTATATTTTTCTTTGCGTTAGCCAATGGAGCGGCGGTTGTCGACTTTTCTAATTTGTGGCAAGCGATTTTTAAATTTGACGACTCAGTTCAATCGCAGTTGATTATCCGAACGATTCGGTTGCCTCGAGTGCTTGGGGCTTTCTTAGTCGGAAGCTGTTTTGCTCTTAGTGGCGCATTGATGCAAGGTGTGACACGGAATCCTTTAGCTGATTCAGGGTTATTAGGAATTAATGCAGGAGCATCACTTGCAATGGCTCTTTGTTTTGCGTTTTGGCCACAAGCTTCTGCTTTTTCTGTTTTTTTACTGTCATTACTTGGTTCGTTGGTAGTTACGTTATTTGTTTTTGGTTTCTTACGTTTTTCAAAAATGGGGATGAATCCACTTCAATTGATTTTAGCAGGTGTTGCGATCAGTACTTTTTTTACAGCTATTAGTCAAGCGCTGACACAACTATTCAATTTGCAACAAGACTTGGCGTTTTGGTTCGTGGGAGGCGCTGCGAATGTCACTTGGCATCAATTGGAAATTTTGGCTCCAATTTACCTGTTGACAGTTAGTGGCTCCTTTTTGTTAGGTCGCTCCATCTCGTTGGTCAACTTAAGTGAGTCACATGCCTTGGCATTAGGAGGCAACCCTGGGCGGATCAGATTTTTTGCATTTGTATTAGTGGCGGGGTTAGCTGCAATGGCGGTGTCGTTAGTTGGACCAGTTTCATTTATTGGATTGATGGTTCCACCAATCGTCCGGGGAATCATTGGTTCCGATTATCGGTATGTTTTACCAGCCTCTTTTTTAGTAGGTGGAGGATTAGTGATGTTGGCGGATTATGTTGCACGAATGATCAATCCGCCATTTGAAACGCCATTCGGCTTAATTATTTCCTTGATCGGTGTACCGTTTTTACTACTCCAAGTAAGGAGGGAACAAGGATGAAAAGAAGTTACCGATCACTAGTTGTTTTATTTGTTTTATTAGTTGTTAGTATAGTTGCAAGTTTAATGATTGGCACACCATTTATTCCATTTGATCAATTAGCTGAGGTGTTTCAAGGGAAGGGTTCGGCAATCCAAGAGTTGATTGTTTATGAATTTCGTGCCCCTCGTCTATTAATCAGTCTTCTTGCTGGTATGTGTTTAGGTATTTCAGGCTTTATCTTGCAGGGAGTTACCAGAAATAGACTAGCTGATGCTGGCATATTGGGCATTAACGCTGGAGCAGGTTTTTTCGTTATGATTTATTTGGGCTTTTATGCCAACCAAACTTTTCCGTTTTTACTATTGATCGTGGCTTTTCTAGGCGGCTTGCTTGCAGCTTTACTTGTGTACTTGTTTGCTTATACGAGAAATAGTTTTTTAGGGATGAACCGGCTTTTACTATCAGGAATTGCAGTCAATGCTGGATTGTCGGCATTGATGCTTTTATTTACGATTAAATTGTCGAAAGAAAACTATGGTTTTGTTAATGCATGGTTAGCAGGTTCACTTTGGGGAGCTAGTTGGCCATATGTTTTCTCATTGTTACCTTGGGCAGTCATTTTGCTTCCTTTCGTGCTGATTTACAGTCGACGAATTGGTTTATTATCTTTTGGTCAAGAAAGAGCGCAAAGTCTAGGATTAGACGTGCAGAAAAGTCAAAAAATCCTATTGATACTCGCTGTTGCTTTAGCCTGCGGAAGCGTTGCGGTAGCTGGCAGCTTATCTTTTGTCGGTTTGTTAGCTCCTCATTTGGCTAAATTTGTCGTCAGAAGAGAAAATCAACTGTCCTTGATCTTGAGTGGATTATTTGGGGCATTTTTTGTAACGATTGCAGATGTTCTTACACGAGTGATTCTACCAAGTGGTGAGATTCCTACTGGGATTTTAATTGCGGTCCTAGGAGCTCCATATTTCTTATATTTATTATTTTCCAAACAAACGATTGCTTAGAAAATAAATACGGGGAAGAAACGATTGTGTTGAGTAAGCAGTGTTTCCCAAAGTAGTTTCTCGTTATTTTGAGACTACGATTATTCTGTCTATTCAAATGAAAAGAGTGAATCAGAGGTCGTGAAGGCATCGGAAAGCTCCAATGACAATAAGAAAGAATTTTTTTAACAGCTTCTCATGTTTTGAAAAATTCAGGCTTACTTCAAGGAGCTGATGCGTGAACACCGTTTACTCGTTTTTAGAATAAAGAGTGAGAGTGATGTCTTAAATTCTGTTTATAAAACTCTTTTTATTTAAAAAGTTAAATTGCTATTTTTACTATTTTCCGCTACCATTTTAACGAGAGGTGGGTTGATACGGTTGAGTCATATTAAAGAAAAACTTAGAAAAATTGGCATTGAAAATTTACAAAAGATTGCTAGAAGTGAACAGAAGCAGCAAAAAGAGCAAAAAATTTACCAACAACTCTTTCAAAGTAATGAATGGCAGCAAGCAAAAGTGGTTGGTTTGACGATGGCAAATGAGATAGAAGTGGCTACGACCCCAATTATTGAAAAGGCATGGAAAGAGGGTAAAACCATACTTGTTCCTAAGACATTGCCTGAACGTCAAATGTGTTTTTTTAAAATTGATCCGGATACCCGATTTGAACGCACCGCTTTTGGCGTACTGGAGCCATTATCTGATCATTCTTTTTCACCGGACGCTATCGATTTGCTGATCGTTCCAGGGATTGTTTATCATCAAAATGGTTATCGGATTGGTTTTGGTGGAGGCTACTATGATCGCTATCTAGCCAATTATCCGAACCAGACATGTAGTCTGGTTTTTCAAGAACAAATAAACAATCAATGGGTACCAGAAAGTTTTGATAAAAAAGTGCAACACTTGTTTATCGATAAATAATAAGGAGGGTTACATGAATTATCAACAGAAATTAAAATTAAACGCTTGGCTAAGAAGACCAATTTTGACTTATTTGTTTTTAGCGATACAAACCATCGTGTTTGCAATGATGGAGTTCTTTCCATTTTTAAATATTCCAGCATATTTAGGCATGTTTGGGCCGTCTATTGTAGTTGGAAATGAATGGTGGCGGCTTATTACACCGATTTTCATTCACTTTGGACTGGTGCATTTTGTCATGAATTCTTTGATTTTATATTTTATGGGAGACCAAATTGAAACACTCTACGGCCATTGGCGTTTTTTCTTGATCTATTTGTTTAGTGGTATCCTTGGGAATGCGGCGAGTTTTGCATTCAACGATCTTGGCGTTCTATCTGGTGGAGCAAGTACTTCTTTGTTTGGTTTGTTTGGTGCGTTATTCATTCTTGGATTTCATTTCAAAAATAACTCTCAGGTTCGCCAATTGATTCGTCATTACATGTTGTTTATTGTTATCAGTTTTGTATTTGGTTTGACGGATACCTCAGTCGATATCTGGGGGCATCTCGGTGGGATTGTTGGTGGCTTGCTTATAGGAAATATCATCGGCCTACCACAGAAAGTGACCAATTACTCGATTCATCAAAAAATCCTATCTACGCTTGTTTTTGGATTTCTTTTGATAATATGTGTTTTATTGGGTTTAAAAAACTACGGATTACTTGTATAATGTGAAGGAAGTGCTTTGAGATGGAGAGCTTATATGACGTGCAACAACTGCTCAAACGATTTGGCATCTTTGTCTATGTTGGGTCACGTATCTATGATATTGAATTAATGACGATTGAATTGAAGAATCTTCATGACAGTCGTTTGATCGATCATGATACATACATGACAGCGTGGCGCATACTAAAACGAGAGCACCGAGTGGAAGAAAGCCGAAAGAAAGGAAACTTGTAATGGACAAAAAAATTATTGGGATTGATTTAGGTGGAACAACAGCAAAATTTGCAATTCTAACACCAGAAGGAGAGATTCAACAAAAATGGAGCATCGATACCAATATATTGGATGACGGTAAACATATTATTCCGGAAATTATCGAGTCAGTAAATCATCGTATCAAATTATATAACATGAATGCTGAAAATTTCATCGGAATCGGTATGGGAACACCAGGAAGTGTCGATAGTGAAGCAGGTACAGTGATTGGAGCCTACAATTTAAATTGGACTGAACTTCAATACGTAAAAAAACAAATTGAAGAAGGAACTGGAATCAAATTTGCTATTGATAACGATGCGAACGTTGCTGCTTTAGGTGAGCGCTGGAAAGGTGCAGGGGAAAATGATCCTGACGTTATTTTTGTTACCTTAGGAACGGGTGTCGGTGGCGGAATCGTTGCTGCTGGGAACTTGATCCACGGCGTTGCTGGTGCAGGTGGCGAGATTGGACACATTACAGTGGACCCAGAAGGTTTTGAATGTACATGCGGTAAAAGAGGGTGCTTAGAAACAGTTTCAAGTGCAACAGGTGTAGTTCGCTTAGCACGTTTCTTAGCAGAAGAGTATGCCGGAGATTCAAAATTAAAAGCAATGCTTGACAATGGAGAAGAAGTAACAAGTAAAGATATTTTTGAAATGGCACAAGCAGACGATCCATTTGGTCTGATGGTCGTTGATCGTGTTTGTTTCTACTTAGGATTAGCTTGCGGTAATCTAGGGAACACTATGAACCCATCAAGTATTGTTTTAGGCGGCGGAGTATCTGCTGCCGGGGAATTTTTACGTAGTCGTGTTGAAAAATATTTCAACCAATTTACGTTCCCTCAAGTACAACAATCAACAAAAATCAAATTAGCAGAATTAGGAAATGAAGCTGGCGTGATCGGTGCTGCTTCATTAGCCTTGAAATTTGCGGAATAACGTGGAGGAATGACATGGTTTTATGGGTAATTAACATCATTTTGCTATTGATTATTCTTGCTATTGTGTTTTGGGAAGTTTATCTACGAGTAATGGCAAAACGTTCTGCAAAAACACTGGAAGAAGAAGAATTTCGTGATGGGATGCGTAAGGCACAAGTCATTGATGTTCGTGAAAAAGACGTGTTTGATGCAGGACATATTTTAGGGGCAAGAAATATCCCTTATACTGTTTTAAAAGATTCATTAGGATCTATCCGAAAAGATCAACCGGTGTATATCTACGACCAAAAGAAAAGCTTAAGTATTCGTACAGCGAATAAGTTAAGAAAATCTGGCTACCAAGATATCTATATCTTAAAAGGTGGATATGATGGCTGGTCTGGCAAGATTAAAAGTAAAAAAGTATAGAACGTCATGACGTCAAATTATCGGTCAATCCTGATGAGTTGTGTAAAGTCAAATCTGGGTCAGAATGAACCTCATTCTGTCTCAGATTTTTTGTTATTTCATTTGGAAGGAAAATGGGGCTGAAGAATCAACTTTGATTCTGTAGTAACCACCAGAAGTTAGATTTTGGTCTTACTTTTTGGGATTGATACATTCATCAGTTCCACAAATGATAGAGCCAATTTATCAGAAGTTTTTGTATATAAAGTAACAGATACTTTTTAGAAAATTGCATGACTGATTATTCGATTAGGCAACGGGAATAAAAAGAATTCATTAGATCGCACAAGATAAAATACTAAATTTTATTCTTTCCAGAAATAAAAGTTCTATCTCCATTGCGTACGTCATGTATGATGATTCAATGATAAATCAAACAATGGGGGAGAAAAGAAAATGCCAGAAATATCTAATGAAACTTTCACTGAGCAACAACCTGCAGGAGTAGTAAAAAAAGAAGAAATAACAGAAAAAAGAAAAAAGGAACTTGATAAACTTGTTGGAACGATTGAGGTTTCACTAGCTGGTAAATTAAAAGGAAAGACATATGAGGAGATCGTTGAATCGGTTGTGTCTAAGATTATAAATAAGAAGGTAGAGCAATCTGAACTTGGGAGAGTATTATACTCACTAGATCTTTCTGCCCAATTATATCAGCAGGTCGTAAAGGATTATAACATAAAACGCTTAATCAGCCATGATGGTCCAAGCCAAAGTAAAGTCTCTATAACCAATTCTGTGGTTATAGAAAATATAGAAAGCGCAATAGATTCTCCACAAATAATAATAGAAGATCAATCGGTCGAACAAAAAGATAGTTCAAAACCAGAAAACATTCAAGAACAAAAAACAAGTAAGTTGACCACAGAAAAGCTAACGTTTAGGAAAAGGATTAAGAAGTGGGGTCAATCGTTAAACATTTTCAGAAAGAGTAACACAGATAAACCAGAGAATATAACAAATTGTCAAGGAATTGAAATGGATAAGGGTGGGGTACCTTTAAAAAAAATATTGAGACGACAATCGAGCGAAACTAATGATGATTGTCATAAGAATAACCAACGCCTATACCCTGTCCCTCTCGAAAAGGGAGATAGGAATCACTAGCAAGTATCCATAAATCGTGCAAAATTGAAACTTAGCATTTAGGGAGTACTAACAGAAATCAAGCCACGATTTTTTGCTATGACATAATCAAAGGAGAATCTAATCATTTATGCTATGATCAATGTATAAGCAATGAAAGAAGTGGAGAGAATGATCAAACTGAAAAGAGTGTACAGTGCGCGCGAAAAGGGTGATGGCTTTAGAATTTTAGTTGATCGAATATGGCCAAGAGGGATATCAAAGGAAAAAGCACAGATTGATCTATGGTTAAAGGAGATTGCACCAAGTACTGAGTTGAGAAAATTCTTTGGACATCTTCCTGAGCGTTTTCCTGTTTTTGAAGAAAAATACCTAGAAGAGTTAATGACAGATCAAGAAAAGCAATTGGCAGTCAAGCAGTTAGCTGAACTCTGTCAAAACTATCCAATCGTGACCTTAGTTTATGGTGCAAAGAATGAACAGCAAAATCAAGCCGTGGTGCTAAAAGCGTTGATGGAAAGGAAGCTGAATCGATGATTATTGGCATTGTTGGGGCAGGCCCCAGAGGACTAAGCATGGTAGAACGATTGATCCGAAACAATCGGGAAAACCAACATATCCAGATCTGTTTATTCGATCCTGAGGGGCCTGGTGGTCGAGTCTGGCGGCTCGATCAACCAACAGAGTTATTGATGAACTCAGTCTCTCAGCAAGTTACGCTTTTTACAGATGAAACATTAACAAGTGGCGGAGAGATTTCACCGGGGCCTAATTTATATCAATGGAGCCAAACAGAGGCGAAAAAGTATATCGAAAAGCAACAGTTTGTGAATAAAGAATTTTTTTTGGCAGAAGCCGAGCGCTTACGTGCCAATGAACCAGCTACCAGATGTTTTTATGGCTTGTACCAACAGTGGTTTTATGAACAATTAAAAAAATTAGCACCGCATTCATTCACTATCGTTCGATCCTTAGTGAAAGAGATTGATAAGATAAAGACAGGTTTTTACTTGAAAACAAACGAACAGCATTTAGTAGTAGATCAGTTAGTGATGACTACGGGACATTGGGAAAATAAAGTATCCAAAGACGAGAAAAGGTTTTATGACTATGCTGAAAAAGAGCAATTGTTCTACCAACCGCCAGCAAATCCAGCTGATGTTTCCGTAGAAACTATTCCGCCAAAAGCCACAGTGATTCTTAGAGGATTAGGTCTAAGTTTTTTTGATTATGTAGGTTTACTTACCGAGAATAGAGGAGGTAAGTTTGAAAAACAAGGAGAGAAATTGGTATATTTGCCGTCTGGACGTGAGCCGATCGTATACTGCGGGTCTAGAAAAGGGTTGCCCTATTTTCCTCGAGGAAAAAATGAAAAACGGGGAGGAGCAATGGCTGTTCCTAAATTGATCACCAAAGAAAATTTAGCAAAGCTTTATCAAAATCAACAATTAACTGGGAAACTGTTTTTCGACTTGCTAAAAAAAGATGTCGAACTTTTTTATTATAAGAAATTAATTGAGGAAAAACATCTAGCTATTTCACCAGTATTATTTGAACAAATCTTTTTAACACGTGATCAAAGTGATTGGCAAAAACAATTTCCTGAATTACAGCCTTATCAATGGGAGTGGGATTTTTTTGAAACGCCTATCTATCATGAGAAGCACGACTTTCAAAAAGAAAGTCGAAGGTTTATTGATTATCAAATCAATGAATCAATGAAAGGAAATTGTACTGGGGCGCTTGCTTCAGCTTTTGATGCGTTAAAAGATTGGCGTGATCCTGTCCATCTGGTCATTGAATGGGGCATCTTCACTGCCAAAGAATATAGAGAAGTATTATGGGGTTGGTTTACTAAGCTCAATGCTTTTCTCACGATCGGTCCGCCAGTTGTTCGGACAAGAGAATTAGCCGCTCTGATTGATGCGGGTATTTTCACAATCGTTTCCCCGCCGCTGGAAATCAAAACAGAAGCCGGTTTCTTTATCGTAGAAAACGAGGGAAAACGGATTGAAAGTCGCTACTTGATTGAAGCCCGACTCCCGCAGACTGATTTGACACAGACAAAGAATCCAGCATTAAATAGCTTGAAAAAACATCAGCTGATTCGTCCTTTTACTTATCAGGACACGACTGGCGTGTATGAAACTGGTGCAATTGATATCAAACTAAGCACCAATCAAGTCTGGAACAAACAGGGAGAGCTAGAAGAAAATTTATATTGTTTAGGGATTCCGGTCGAAGGTGTGGATTGGTTGACAGCTACAGTCTCACGACCATATACCGATGCTTGGAATTTGAGGCAAATCGATAAAGTGGCACAGCTGATTCTTGGAAGGACAACCAATTGAAGCAAAAAACACAACCGACTCTAAAGGCTAGATCATTCATCTAACTTTTAAGATCGGTTGTGTTTTACTAATTAATAATGATTCTTTGGGCTATAAAAGGGATGATTTTCTTGAATCGTTTAAAGATTAGCGAGCTACACGTTTACGCATCGCTTTTTTACGATTTTCTTCGATCATTGTTTCTTTTTCATCAATGGGATCGATTACTGTTTTTTTAACTGAAGCTACCAATCCAGCAACAAGTGCCGCTGTTGCAAGACTACCGACTAAAATTCCAGATACAAATTTTTTCATTAAATCCACCTCGTTTATTAGTTGTTGCTTCTATTATGTAACAAATTGAAAAAAAAGGCTAGTCTGACGTCTATTTATTGGAAACCTTTACAAATTTTCCTTGAAAATATTTACTAAATGTTTTATTATAAATTTACTAAATAAATAGCAAAGGCAACAGAAACAAAAGAGTCATAGTTTCAAACGATTCAAAACGTACTTTTTGCTGCTTTTGTAAAAAAAGGAGTGTTTTCATGGCAATCTTGGTATTGGGTGGCGCAGGTTATATCGGTTCACATGCTGTTGATCGGTTGATCAATCAAAACTATCAAGTGGTAGTAGTGGATAATTTATTAACGGGGCATCAAGCAGCAATTCATCCTAAAGCACAATTTTACAAAGGTGACATTCGGGATAAATCTTTTTTACAGTCTGTTTTTGAAAAAGAAACGATCGAAGGAGTCCTTCATTTTGCAGCTAGTTCATTAGTGGGAGAGTCTGTTGAGAAACCATTGAAGTATTTTAATAACAATGTCTATGGTATGCAAATATTGTTAGAAGTGATGCATGAATATCATGTGAAGAATATTGTCTTTTCATCTACAGCAGCCACTTATGGTGAACCTACAGAATCACCAATTACCGAAGCAACTCCTACGAATCCAAAAAATCCGTACGGTGAAAGCAAATTGATGATGGAAAAAATGATGAAATGGTGTGACCAAGCCTATGGCATGCGATATGTAGCATTGCGTTATTTCAATGTAGCAGGTGCAAAAGCAGATGCATCGATTGGGGAAGATCACACACCAGAAACGCATTTAGTTCCTATTATTCTCCAAGTAGCTCTAGGTCAACGTGATTCTTTGGCGATTTACGGTGATGATTACGATACACCCGATGGAACATGCATCCGAGATTATGTTCAAGTGGAAGATTTAGCTGATGCCCATATCTTAGCTTTAGAATATTTAAGCGCGGGGAATGAAAGTAACTTCTTTAATCTAGGGAGCAATCAAGGCTACTCCGTCAAAGAAATGCTTGAAGCGGCTAGAGAAGTAACAAATCGAGAAATTCCAGCTAAGGTGGCACCACGTAGAGCCGGAGATCCAAGCCGGTTGGTCGCTTCCAGTGCTAAAGCTGAAGAAATCTTAGGTTGGCGACCAGCTTACACAGATGTAAAAGAAATCATTAAAACAGCCTGGGATTGGCATGTGAGTCATCCCCATGGTTATGAGGAGTAGAGAGAAGATGACAATCAGTCAAACGATTTGTGATTTTACGACACTAGCAATTGAAGCTGGTGGCTGGATGGAAATGGATCGAATTTATTTGCAAAATCGAATTTTGGGAATGATCGGCGAAGAGGCTTTGGAAAACACTGAAGTGCGCCCTGTTTCAGAAGAATCGGTGGTGTTACTTGATCGGTTAGTCGAACAAGCCAAAAAAAATGAAGTGGTTACTGATTTACCAGCTGAAATCGAAATCTTTGAAGCACAATTAATGGATTTTTTAACACCACCACCATCAGTAGTCAATGCGTTTTTTGCACAACATTACGCAACAAATCCAGAAGAAGCAACAGACTACTTTTATCAATTGAGTAAAAGAAATGATTATATCAAAACCAGAGCGATTGCGAAAAATATCAGATATACGTATCCTTCAGAATATGGCGAATTAGAGATTACGATCAACTTATCCAAGCCTGAAAAAGATCCTAAGCAAATTGCTGCCGAAAAACATGCCAAAAAAGTTGATTATCCTGAGTGTATGCTTTGTATGAACAATGAAGGCTATAAAGGACGTTTAAATTATCCAGCTCGCACCAATCATCGAATCATCAGAATGAATCTTGATGGGGAAAGTTGGGGATTTCAGTATTCTCCATATGCTTATTACAATGAACATTCGATCATCTTGTCAGAAGAGCATCGTCCTATGAAGATTACGAAAGAAACATTTTCACGTTTATTAAAAATCACAGAGGTTTTACCACACTACTTTGTTGGTTCAAACGCAGATCTGCCAATTGTTGGAGGATCGATTCTGTCACATGATCATTACCAAGCAGGGCGCCATGAATTTCCAATGGCTAAAGCTCCAATCGAACGATTAATCAAATTATCGGATTATCCTCAAGTAATCGCAGGTGTTGTCAAATGGCCGATGTCTGTCATTCGTCTGCAAGCGACGGGGAAAGAAATCCTAGTGGAAGCTGCTAATAGTATTTTAGAAAAATGGCATCAATATTCAGATCCCGCGGTAGCAGTGACGGCATTTTCTAAAGATGGTACGCCCCATCATACGATTACACCAATTGCTAGAAAACGCGAAAATTATTTTGAACTCGATTTAGTGTTACGAGATAACAATGTCTCTGACGAACATCCAGAAGGGATTTTCCATCCTCACCGAGATATCCAGCATATTAAAAAAGAAAATATCGGTTTGATCGAAGTCATGGGATTAGCTGTTTTACCACCTCGTTTAAAATCAGAAATGGCAGAAGTAGAAAAGTATTTGCTTGGACAAGAAAATAAGATAGCTGAGTATCACATGGAATGGGCGAAGGGCTTGAAAGCCGACCATCCAAATGTGACAACTGAAACAGTAACAGAGATCGTTCAGCAAGCTATTGGTAAAGTTTTTGCTCGTGTGTTGGAAGATTCAGGGGTATTCAAACGCGATATAAAAGGTCAAGAAGCTTTCCAACGCTTTACTGCAACGCTTTAAGAAGGATGCCCGAGTGGAATAGATAGGAGGAGAAACAAGTGGCAACGATTAAAGATATTGCAAAGTTGGCAGGGGTTTCTCCTGCTACTGTGTCAAGAGTCTTAAATGATGATCAGGAGTTATCAGTTAGCCTAGCAACGAAAAGAAAAATTTTTGAGGCTGCTGAAGAGTTGAATTACACGAAGCATCATAGAAACACATCGTTGAATCAAAAGTCGTTGCGTTTGATCCAATGGTACAATGATCAAGAAGAATTAGAGGATCTCTATTATCTTGCTATTCGTTTGGGAATAGAGAAAAAGGCAGAGGAATCAAATGTGACTTTGCTAAAGGAAACGTGGGACGCTATCAGTGATAGACCGACAAATGGAACGATTGCTCTAGGAAAATTCGATGAGCAGCAGTTGATTGAATTGAAGCAGACACAAAGCAATCTGTTATTAGTTGATTTTGATGGAACACCCTATAACATTAATTCATTAATCGTTGATTTTCAAACAAGTATCCAAAAAGTGATTGATTATTTTTTTAACCAAGATAAAAAAACGATTGCAATGCTTGCTGGTAGGGAATACACCAAAAAAGGACATCAACGGATTGATGACCCAAGGATTGCTGCCTACCAACAAATCATGGCTGGTAAAGGATTGACTACAACGATCATTGAAGCAGATTTTTCAGTTGAATCTGGCTATCGGAAAGTCAAAGAATACTTAGATAGTGGACAGTATTCGTTTGAGGCGCTGTTTGCAGCAAATGACACACTAGCGATCGGTGCATTGAAGGCAATTAACGAAAAAGGTCTAAAAGTACCTGAGGATATCTCATTGATCGGATTCAATGACATTAGTGTAGCAAAATATGTTTCCCCAGCTCTTTCGACAGTCAAAGTTCACACGGAATGGATGGGGGAACTGGCGGTAGAGACCGTTTTACAAATGATGAATGAAAAAGCACCTGTTTCGAGAAAAATCATTGTAGAAACGGATCTTATCTTGCGTGAGTCTACAAAAAACTAAAGAACAAATCAAGAGAAAGTTGCGAATGATTGCAACTTTTTTTCTTTTTTTCTGAAATGAATTGTCTTTTTCTTAGCAAGAAGTATGCTACAATATAAAACGATAGAAGTTAGTAGAAAGGATGCATCAAAATGATTACATTAGGGATAGACACCGCTAATCAAACTTTAGCGATCGGCGTGATTGAAGATGATACTGTCTTAGGACAAATCCAAATCAATAAACAGAAAAATCATAGCGTTAGTTTGATGCCGGCTATCGATCAGTTATTCTCAGCACTCGGATTAACACCAACCGCTATCGATCGAATTGCTGTTTCCGATGGACCAGGTTCATACACCGGTCTAAGAATCGGTGTAACTACTGCAAAAACACTTGCATATACATTGGGTAAAGAACTTGTGGGGATTTCAAGTTTACAAGCAATTGCTGCTAATTGCCGGAACGTAAATGGGTTGATCGTGCCTTTATTTGATGCAAGAAGAAAAAATGTTTATGCTGGTGTGTACCGAAGACAAAATGGAAAATTAGAAACAGTTCTTGAAGATGTACATATTTCAATTGAAGAACTGCTTAAGCAACTGTCTCAGTTCGATGAACCTATCTTATTTGTCGGAACAGATACGCAAAAATTTACGAATGAAATAAAGGAAGTATTACATGAAGCAGAAATAAATAAGGTGCTTGAATGGGATCTTCCTAATGGCTGTACGATTGCAACATTAGGGGCCAATCGTGAACCAGTAAGAGATTTAACCAATTTTGTACCACGTTATTTGAAAAAAGTAGAAGCAGAGGAAAAGTGGTTGGAAACCCACACTCCTGGAGACGAAAGATATGTTGAAAAAATTTAAAGCATATGCTAGAAGTTTATTCTATGAAAAAAAAGAATTTGCTACTAAGATAATTGAAAATCAAGGGAAAAGCTATCGAATAAAAGAGCTGATACCTCGAGATATCAAAGATTTATTATCGATTGAACGCCAGGTATACAATGGCGAATTACCATGGACAAAAAGTGCCTTCCTTTCTGAATTAAATTCACCTTTTCAAAATTTATATTTAGGAATACTAGACGGTGAACAGTTAATTGGATTTATAGGTGCGAGAATTTTTGGCTTGGATTGCCATATTACAAATATTGCGGTTATTCCTGTGTACCAACGAAGAAACATTGGTACATTGTTAATTGACGAAATTGAAAAATTTGCTATAATGAATCGCTGTGACACACTCTCTTTAGAGGTGAGAATGAGTAATCAAGATGCCCAAAGACTCTATCGGAAATTAGGATTTCAATCGAACAAAGTAAAAAAAGGGTATTATACCCAAACAAATGAAGATGGATTAGAAATGATCAAATATTTAGAAAAATGAGAGGTACAATTGATTTATACTAAGAATGACTTTGAAGATGAACAGTTAGCGTCTTGTTTATGGGCGCTTTGTGAGGAAGCATATGAACATGGTTCTCCTTGGACCAAAGACCAATTTTTAATGGATATCCAACAACCACATACGCAATATTACTTATTGGTGGAAAATTCGCTACTCCAAGGATTCATTGGCTATTCGAAAGTTATCGATGAGACGGAGATCACGAATATTGCTGTGGCAAAAAAACTGCAAAAAAAAGGGTATGCACGTCAGTTATTACGCTTTTTATTAGACCGAGAAAAACAAGCAGGAACATATAATGTTTATTTAGAAGTACGAACGTCTAACCTAGCAGCTCGTCATCTTTACCAATCAGAGAAATTTAGAGAACTAGGGAAACGAAAATCTTATTATCATGATCCAGTAGAAGATGCGATCATTATGAGTACAAAGTTAAAAACGGAGACGATGAAATGAAAGAAGAATTGATTCTGGCAATTGAATCAAGTTGCGATGAAACGAGTGTCGCAGTTGTGAAAAATGGTGATGAGATTTTAGCCAATGTCATTGCTTCACAGATTAACAGCCATAAAAGATTTGGCGGTGTTGTTCCAGAGGTAGCAAGTCGCCATCATGTAGAGCAAATCACTTTATGTATCGAAGACGCTTTGGCGGAGGCAGGCACTTCTGTTGAACAACTGAGTGCTGTAGCGGTTACTTATGGTCCTGGTTTAGTTGGTTCGTTACTGATTGGGATTTCTGCCGCTAAAGCTTTTGCTTGGGCGAACAATTTGCCTTTGATACCTGTGAACCATATGGCAGGTCATATTTACGCTGCACGCTTTCAAAAGCCTTTTGAATTTCCGCTACTAGCATTGCTTGTCAGTGGTGGACATACAGAGCTGGTCTATATGAAGGAAGACGGGAACTATCAAATCATCGGTGAAACGAGAGACGATGCCGCTGGAGAAGCTTATGACAAAGTTGGTCGTGTCTTAGGTTTGAGTTATCCAAGCGGAAAAGAAATCGATCAGTTAGCGCATCGTGGTGAAGATACCTACCATTTTCCAAGAGCTATGATCCATGAAAGTAATTATGATTTTAGCTTTAGTGGTTTAAAAAGCGCCTTTATCAATTTAGTACACAACGCCCAACAACGTGGAGAAACTCTTGATACAAATAATTTAGCTGCTAGTTTTCAAGCGAGCGTTGTGGACGTTTTAGTCAATAAAACCCTTCGTGCTTGTAACGAATACCCAGTCAAACAATTGATTGTAGCAGGTGGAGTTGCAGCCAATCAAGGATTGCGTGAAACGCTCGAAGAGGCATTGAAAAAAGAACATCCAGAAATTGAACTGCTGATCCCTCCATTAAAACTTTGTGGTGATAATGCAGCAATGATTGGAGCAGCTGCGCATGTAGAGTTGAAACAAGCCAATTTCGCTGATCTTCGTTTAAATGCGAAACCTAGTTTGGTATTGAATCAAGGAGGAAATGAGTAAAATTCACCTTATTTTCGTATACATGGCAAGAGCGGTTGAGAAAAACTTACTTTGTAGTAAGTGAAATCGATTAATTAATGAAATATGAAAGTTAGAATATCATTTTTATTTTTACATCTATCAAAGAGCTTGGGACAATCTTTTATTTGTTCCAAGCTTTTTTGACTTAAAATTTCTAAATTTGGAAATTTTTGTTCTATTGTTCAAATCGTTATATTAATAAGAGATCTCGCGATAATACGGATTAGAGATTAAGAATATAAATGACGTAAATACTATGTTCTCAGTAAAATCGCTTATTATAATAACTATTTTTAAATAGTAATTGTTATTTTGCGAGTAGTGATTTTATTACGATGGTTATTTGTTTTGAAGGCATTTATTTAATTGTCTTAAGAAATAACATATGCTAATATGGATGGTAGAAATGCTTTTATGTGTTATTTTTTAATGGTTGTTTAATTATTTTGATAGGAAAAGGAGAGTTAGAAGATGAAATATGTGTTACAGAGTATGGTTTTAATTTTATGTAGTTTCTTTTTTACGTCTTATGTTGATGCTGCCGGGGCGATTTCGCAAGATGAGCAAATGATCATCCAAGAATTGACTCAACCTATTTTAATTCAAGGCAAAGAATTTCAAATGCCTCAAACATATATTACACAAACTGAAAATTATTTAAAACAAAATGATTTATCCAAGTCACAAGTGGATACAGCAGTAAAAAATATCCAAAATGTGAAGCAAAAACTGACTAATTTAGACATTGATTTGTCATCGGTTCATACGATAAATGATTTAATAAAAATTATCCCTAGGGAAACGATTTTGGAAATTCAGCAATTGATTTCATCAACAGCGGATGCTTTAGGATTAGTCGTTTTAAGTTGGAATAAGGGGTATGTTGAGCTAGGCACACAAAACTCTGATGGCTCGATTTCAGCAGTGTTCAACTCGAAACAACCGATTAAACAAACGGGAACATTCCCTATCTCAAGCATTCTTGCAATTGGATGTTTAATGATGACTGCGACAGGTGCATTCATCGTAGGAAAGAAAGTCAAACTTGCATAAAAAAAAGAAAAAATTAAAAAGAATAGGCGGAATGATTTTTACCCCTATCTTTTTTTTGATCATGGGTTATTCGCTAATGTATATTATTGGGCGACCTGTCATTCAGTTTACGACTTCTTCCTTACGATTGTTTCTGCTTTCGGATATTCCAAAATATGAAAAAAAGACACAACCATCAGCTAAAGGTATGTCAACTAGTGAGTTAGAAGAAAAACGGAAAACAATTGAGTTGGAAGGAGAGAACATTCCCTCCAGTAAAATCGATTATCCAAGAAGCGGGTATCAAGATGGACAGGTTGATGTTGCTTCTGTAAATTTGAATGTGCCCTTATATTATGGAGACTCAGATGATATTTTACGAGAAGGTGCTGGACAATACATGGGGTCTGTGTATCCAGGTGAACATGGGACTACATTGATTGGTGGGCATAATAGTAGTGAATTTGGAAAATTAAGTGCTGTCAAAATTACGGATAAGATTAACATTTCCACTAGTTATGGTGAGTATGTTTACCAAGTATACGAAACAAAGATTTTAGATAAAAATGCGAAATTGATTAGTCAACTTCTAGTTCAAAAACAGCAAGGAAAACTGATTTTGTATACTTGTTATCCAGTCGATAGTATTGGAATGACGGATCAAAGATTATTTATTCTAGGCGATCTCATTAAGGGGCCAATGATCCAACCAGATAAATAATGAATTGAAAAATTGCGCTACTAATATGTTAAGCAAAACGCTTTGAAAAGAGGTGGATTTACCAAAAAAGAATCAAATGATCAATCGAATAATCGCTTGTTTGGCTCACTAAAAATGAAGTTAGTGGATAAAAAATTTCGAAGTGGGGCAATTTAAGCTGCAATGAGTTTGTGAAATTTTATGGTCTTTTCTTACATTTGGTAAAAATAGTTATGAAAAAAAGAAAACAATGGCGAAAAGTGCCAAAAATGATTCTTGCTTTTATCTGTTCGCTTAGTTTATTTGCAATTTTTGTCTTGGGCATTCTTAAGATTACTTTATTCAATCAAAATTTTATGATCCGTGCAGTGGAATCCTCACATTATGGGGAAACGATCACTAAAGAGATCAATCACACAATTGCTGATGTAGGAAGAGGTGCCAATATCTCCCAAAAATGGTTGAATCAGACAGTTTCAGAAAGCTTAGTAAATGATAATATCAAACAATATATTCATAGTATCTATGCTGGCTCAACCTTTCAATTAGAAGGGGAGAAGCAAATAGAAGAGACAGTCCAAAGCCAATTAGAAAGTTATGGAAAAGAAAAGAATTACCCAAGAAATGCAGAATTTGAAACCACAGTAAATAAACTAAAAAAAGTGAGTATTGAAACAGTTCGGCGTGATATCGAAATCCCTTATTTTGCGTTATACGGCAAAAAAATAATGGCTTATACATCCACCCTTAACCTGTTGCTCATTTTTGCAGTCGCTTTTTTTGGAATCTTATTTTCCGCAATCATTTCGCTTAACAAACCTTTCTTTCATTTAATTATCCGTTACCTTGCTTATGTGATCGGTGGAGCTGGATTAATGGTAGGGGCTTTGCCGACCTATTTGTATGTAACTCGATTGATTGAACGATTGGGTATTCATTCTGAAGCTCTATACTTATTTTTAACGACTTATTTGAAAAATTTTCTCTTTATGTTTATGAAATTTGGTCTTTTCAGTATCCTGTTGAGCTTGTTCCTATTTGGTGTAAGTGAGTTTTTCAGAAAGAAAATAGTTCGACGTGAAAAATAGAATAGAAAGGGGCGAAAAGATGGAAGCGGTTATTAATTTGAATGAGATTCTAAGCTGGTTAAAAAAGCGGATACTGTTGATTATTTGTACATTGATCGGCGGTTTCGCCGTTGCGACTGGAATAACTTATTTTGTTATTACACCAACATACAGTTCATCGGCTGAATTGATCGTTCAATCGAAAAACGAAATCGTCAACCATAATTTACAATCAGAAGTACATGCAAATGTACTCTTGATTAATACATATAAAGACATGATTTTAGGAGATATCGTACTTAATGAAGCAACCGAATACTTAGAAAATAAATTTGCTTATTACTTAACGAAAGATCAATTGAGAAAGAATATTCAGATTATTCAATCTTCAGATTCACAAATGTTCCATATCAAGGTGATGTCAGATGAAGCTGAAAAAGCTGCGAATATAGCAAATGTTCTTGCTTATACTTTTGAAGAAAAAGTAAAAGAAGTTTTAGACGTAAATAAAGTAACGATCACATCAATTGCGCAAGCAAATCAGCTACCGGTTTCACCCAATAAACGGTTGAATCTTTTTCTTGGTGCATTTTTAGGTTTACTTCTAGGGATCGGGATGGCTGTCTTGTTAGAAATATTGGATAAAACAGTAAAGGATGAGCATTTTCTCGCAACGATGGGGTATCCAGTCTTAGGGATAATTAGTGAAATGAGTAATAAGGAAATTGAAAGTGGGCAATCGATTCAACTCACAACATACTCTCGACAAGGAACGCATACACATAGACAACGAGCGCGTACACATCTAAGCAGAGAAAATCGGTTCACACGAAAATAGATGAGGAGACTAATACGTGAAAAATAATATGAAAAAAAAGGGTGTTCCTCTGATTAGTGCTAGTAAACAATCGTCCATGATCTCTGAACAGTATCGAACGGTTCGATCAAATATCCAATTTAGCTCATTTGATCAGGATATAAAGACAATCGTCGTTACTTCAGCAGGTCCAGAGGAAGGGAAGTCAACTGTTTCAGCGAATCTAGCGATTGTTTTTGCAAATAGCGGGAAGAAAACACTCCTAATTGATGCAGATTTAAGAAAGCCAAGTGTAGAAAGTACATTTCGTTCAACCTCGAACAGTGACGGACTAACTAACCTGTTAAAAAAAAGAAATGAATCAGCTTTCGTATTCATTCATGAAACAAATATTGCACATTTGTGGACAATGACCAGTGGACCAAAACCTCCCAATCCTTCTGAATTACTCGAGTCAAGCCGAATGAATGAAATCATTGATGAATTAAGCGTAAATTTTGATTTGATTATTTTTGATTTACCACCTGTTGTGCCTGTGACGGATGCACAGATACTAGCTTCAAAAACAGATGGTACAATCATTGTCGTGAGAGAACGAAAAACGCTAAAGCAAGAATTGTTCAAAGCAAAGGAACTATTGACGATCGCTCAGGCAAATATCTTAGGGATTGTCTATAATGGAGTAAAGAAGTCGAAAGATATCAACTACTATTATTGAGGTAGTAGATGGTGTGTTAAAATGATTGAAAGAAAATGTTGATCAAGATCGTGCATATCAAGTACTAAAGAAGGTGATTTATTGATTAAACCAACTAGAAAAATCAAAGCGATTAGTTTGGTGCTACTCGATAGTTTTCTGATCATACTTGCTAATTACATCAGTTTTATATTTATGGTTCCATTTGTTATCATCAATAGAGATTATTTGGCAATAACACTCATTTCATCAGTTGTTTGTTATCTGTTCTATGGTGGGATCTTTAAAGTATTTACAAGAATCAATCGTTATACGAATCTTAATGAGTTGTTAGGGATCTTTGCGGCACTCACTTTTATGTTATTTTCAATTTTTCCTTTGTTTTACTTGTTTAACCAGGAGCTCATGTACCAGATTAGTTTGCGATTAGTTGTTTTTTCTTACATAATGGCACTTTTATTGATTGCTAGTAGTCGGTTAGGCTGGCGGGTCTGGGTTGAATTGAAAAATAAAAATGGTCGTTCGAATGAAAAAAAAGTACGAATCTTGATCATTGGTGCTGGAGAGGGTGGACAATTACTGTATCAAAGTTTTTTAGGTTCTCAAATTGTGAATAATATTGAAGTTGTGGGCTTTGTCGATGATGATTGTAACAAATGGGGAACTTATCTTTTAGGTAAAAAAGTACTGGGAAATACCCGTGAAATAAATCAATTGATCCAGACATTCCGTATCAATATGGTTACGATAGCGATTCCTTCGTTACCAAAAAAGAAGATCCAACAGCTTGTTCAATCCATTGAAAATAAGAATATCAAGGTAAATATGGTTCCCTCTTTTGAAGAAGTAGCTACCGGAAAAATCAATGTTTCGCAATTAAAAGAAGTAGATGTGATCGATCTATTAGGAAGAGAGGAAGTTTCCCTTGACCTAGAAAGTATCAGCCATCAATTAGAAGGACAAACGATTTTAGTAACTGGGGCTGGGGGCTCGATTGGTTCAGAGATTTGTCGGCAAGTTTTGGCATTTGAACCAGCAAAGTTGATTTTACTTGGACATGGAGAAAATTCGATTTATTCGATTCATCGAGAATTAACTACATTAGATCCTCAGAGGAAAGTAGAGATTCTACCAATCATTGCTGATATTCAAGATAGAGAACGCATCTTTTATTTGATGGAAAAATACCATCCCACGATTGTTTATCATGCAGCCGCACATAAGCACGTTCCGCTGATGGAATATAATCCCACAGAAGCAATTAAGAATAATATTAACGGAACAAAAAATGTGGCGGAAGCAGCTAAAAAAAATCATGTTAAGAACTTTGTGATGATTTCTTCTGATAAAGCAAATCGCCCGCCAAATGTGATGGGAGCAACAAAAAGAATCGCAGAAATGTTAATCACAAGTCTGAACCAATCTGGTGAGACCAAGTTTTCGGCTGTCCGTTTCGGGAATGTACTTGGCTCTAGAGGGAGTGTTATTCCACTGTTTAAAGAACAGATTTTAAGAGGGGGGCCGATCACTGTCACCGATTTTCGGATGACCCGCTACTTCATGACGATCCCTGAAGCGAGCAGATTAGTTATTCAATCAGGTGCATTGGCTAAGGGAGGAGAAATTTTTGTTTTGGATATGGATAAGCCGATCAAGATCGTGGATCTAGCTAAGAATATGATCCATTTGAGTGGTTATACAGAAGAAGATATCGAGATTGTTGAAACAGGGATACGTCCTGGGGAAAAATTATATGAAGAATTGCTATTAGAAAAAGAAAAGAAAGAAACGCAAATTTTTGAGAAGATTTTTGTTGGGGACATTAAAGGCTTTTCTTTAAAAGAAGTCACCCAGCTAATTGAACAGTTACCAGAAGATGAAAGCGAAGCAGCTAAGAAAGTTATAGCGTTTGCAAATGCTTCTAATGAATGAAGGAAAGATAGAAATGATGGTTGGAAAAATAAATCAATCAGTGAATTTTTGCTGTTAAAGGCGCACGGGGAGATAGAAAATGAAAACAATTGAAGCACATGGGTACTCATCAATTGATGAATTAACGAAAAGCAACCAAAAAATTTTAGGAAGGTTATTTTACTTATTGGGATTTACACTCTGTATTTCGCGTGTTTTTTTCGGGATCAATATGTCAATAAGTGATGTATTTATGGTGCTATTAGTTGGCTACCTTCTACTAATGAAAAAAGTGGTGTTCAGTAAACAATTAGTACTATTTTTTATTGGGGTTATTTGTTGGCGGTTATTGTCCACGATATTGTTAAGTTCATGGGTGGATACTTCTGTTTCGCTTTTTTCAGTCATCATGACGGGACAAAAATTTTTCGTCAATCTCCTTTATTTGATTCTAACGATCTCGATCCTTCATATAAATCCAGAGTTGAAAAAAGATTTTTTATCTGGGGTAAAAGTCGGAACACTTTTTTTGGCTGTCTTAGTATGTTCATTTTTCTAGTAGCTCCAGCAAGTTTGAAATCATTTGTTTTGTTCGGTGATCTACGTTTGAAAGGATTCATGAATGATCCTAACTATTTTGCTTATCTTCAAACATGTGGCTACTGTATCTGGTACTTAAGACCATTTAAAGGTAAGTGGAAGAACCTGATTGCATTCATGGGTTATACATTCTGTATTTTGTTATCTGCTTCCAAAACAGGGGTTGTAGCGTTTTTAGTAATCAATTTGTTATTTCTAATTCAAAAATTATTTAGGAAAAATATCAACGTCAAACATCTTGTAATGACAATCATGACAGCGAGTGTATTGATTATCGGTACGCATTTTCTTTTTGCTGATTATGTAAGTAATTTAATTGTACGTTTTCTTTCCATTCCGCAATTTGTCCGATTTGAGGGAGTCTTCACTAATTTTTATGGCGCAATCGTTGCTGGAGGTTCCGGTAGAACAGAAGCTTGGAAAACAGCACAACTTTTGTTAACGCGGACTCATTTCATGGGTATCGGTTTCGTTGACTACTCTTCAGTTGCTTTATCAGTTAGTGGAAGCCCGACGATTGCTCATAATACTTTTTTACAAATAGCTGTTGAATGGGGAATAGTCCCAACGATGATGGGAATGTTGTTGGTATTTGGTCAGTTTGTCAGAAAATTAATGCTGAAAAAATGGTTGCTGTGTCTCTTAATATTAGCGAATATTATTTTTTCTTTTAGTATTTCTTTACAAAATTCACGATTACTATGGATCTTAGTAGGTTTACTCGTTGTGAAAGAACAGGGATCTCTAGTAAATGGAAAAAAGGAGCAGTCAAATGATTAGTGTGATTATCCCCACTTTCAATGCAGAAAAATCGATTGAGCGAGCAGTCAATTCTGTACTAAGACAAAGCTATCAAGATTTTGAAATCATTATTGTCGATGATCGATCAACAGATCATACTTGGGAACTTTTAACGAAATTAAAAAAACAAGATCAACGTATCAGAATCTATCAAAACGCTAGAAATTCTAAAAGTGCTTATACTCGCAACCAGGCAATCAAACATGCACGGGGGAACTACATTATGCAACTAGATGACGATGATTATTGTCACGTGGAACGTATGGCAAAGCAAGTAGCGTTTTTGGAGGCTCATCCAGAATTTGGTTTTGTTGGCAGTAATGCCTATTTATGGGACCAAGAGGGTGTCTATGGTGAACGGGTGGTCAAAGAACGACCTGAAATAAAAGATCTCTTGAAAACGAGTCCGTTCATCAATCCATCGGCTATGTTTAGAAAACACATCTTAGAATCTGTAGCGGGTTATCGAGTTTCAAAAGATACTGTTAGAGGACAAGATTATGACCTATATATGCGGTTATATGCGAAGGGACACAAAGGTTATAATTTACAAGAAAACTTAGTTTATTACTATCAAGATAAAGAGTATTATAAAAAAATTTCCTGGAAAAATCGCCTTGGGGAAAGTCGGTTGAAATATCGTAATTTCAAAGAATTACAGGTTGCTAAAGTTCATTATCTGTATGTCTTGAAACCACTAATAGCGATAATGATTCCTAGACACCTCCTATTTTGGCATCAGCACCGCAAACAAGGATGAATAGGTTTCTTTGTTTCCTTTACAAATAAATCAGGCTTAGACAAAAAATAAAACATACTAAGATAAGGACAGCCTCATCTTAGTATGCTTTTTTATTCTCTTAAAGCAGGCGTCACAGCAGTTTTACAAAAAGTAAACCGTTTCTTTTGGTAATCTAATAAACCAGAATCTTTTAACTGTTTGATTACTTGTCCAGCAGTCTCTCTCGTTGTCCCACTATTAACCGCTAATTCTTTTAGTGTGATAGGGTATGGAATTTCGACATGGCCATCTGTGGTTGGTATGCCAAGCTCTTCTTTTAAAATGAATAAGTTTTGTTTCACTCGATCAAAAGCGCTAGAAGTTAAACCGATCTGTATCCGCAGTTCGTGCATCGCTACTACTTTTGAGATTTTATGGATCATATAGAGTAATTGTTTTGGATTGTTTTTCGCAATTTTTTCATAACAAGATACTGGGAAAGAGAAAGTTTCGATGTCTGTCATTGCTTGAGCAGTGTATGAATAAATTCCTTCTTCAAAAATACCAGACATTGGGAAAAGGTTATTTGGATTGACATAATCATAATAATAATAAGTAGCACTTTCATCATATCGTTCTAGACGAACCAATCCTGATGTTAAAATGTAGAGACGTTGTCGTTCATCTCCTTCATCAAATAAAATTTGTCCTTTTTTATAAGAACGAAGGATCGTATGCTCTTTAATGAGCTCAAATTCCTCGTCAGTAAAGTTTTCAAAATCAGGTTGATAGCGTAACTTTGAAAAATGATAATCAATTCTATTTATACGCATAAAACTCCCACTCCTTACTTTCAGCTACATACTATATTGTGACTGGTTTTGGCTTAAATGTAAAGTTTTAACCTAGAAGAAAAATCATGGTTAAAAAAGCAATTTTATTCTTTGTGATCAGTCTTTTTTGTTATTATGAATAATTTATACGGATAGATTGCATAATTCTTTTTAATGATTGGTATTTTTGTATAAAAAACACAATTATTACATAAAGCAAGCGCTATCAACCTTGTGAAATATCGAAAAAGAAAATATTCAAAAATAATTTTTTAATGAATAAATATTTTTTTGAGAGAGTTTTCAGTATAAAAAAAGTGATAAAAGTTAATAAAAAATGTAAAAACGTTTATTTATTTAATTGTCTTCTAATAATGTGAAATTGCTCTCGTTTTAGATGAGAAGAAATTATGAAAGTGGTTACAAAAAGGCGGTATTCTATGTATGTAATCAAAACGAAGGAGGCAACACAACATGGATAAACCTATTCACGTTTTCTCTGAGATAGGGAAGTTAAAGACAGTTTTATTGAAACGACCTGGACAAGAAGTGGAAAATTTAACACCAGATATTATGGACCGTCTGTTGTTTGATGATATTCCATATCTGCCAATCGCACAAGAAGAGCATGACTATTTTGCAAAGACATTGCAAGATGAAGGCGTCGAAACTTTATATCTAGAAAAATTAGCTGCAGAAGCAATTGATGCCGGCAATGTCAAAGAACAATTTTTAAATAAAATGTTAGACGAATCCCACATTGCATCTTCTGCTGTAAGAGATGGTCTTCATGAGTTCCTTCTATCAATGGAAACCCAAGAAATGGTAGATAAAATTATGGCGGGTGTCCGCACGAAAGATATTTCAGTTCGTTCAAACAGTCTGTATGATCTTTCTTCAGATGACGACTATCCATTCTATATGGACCCAATGCCAAACCTTTACTTTACACGTGATCCTTCTGCATCAATGGGAAATGGGATGACTGTTAACATGATGACATTTGAAGCACGTCGTCGTGAATCAATGTTTACTGAATACATCTTGAAACATCACCCACGTTTTGCGAACAAAGGGGTTGAAGTATGGTTAGATCGTGAAAACCCTGATCACATCGAAGGTGGAGATGAATTAATCCTAAGTGACAAAGTCGTCGCTGTAGGTATCTCACAACGAACAAGCGCTAAAGCAATCGAAAAATTAGCACGTAATTTATTTGCTAAACATGCAGGCTTTGAAAAAGTCCTAGCAATCAAGATTCCTAACAATCGAGCAATGATGCATTTAGATACTGTGTTTACAATGGTTGATCATGATAAATTCACGATCCATCCAGCAATCCAAAGTAAAGAAGGAAAAATGGATGTCTTTACGATCGAACAAGCAGGCGATGACATCAAGATCGCCCATTCTGATGACTTACAAGCGTCATTAAAAGCTGCGTTAGGTTTAGATGATTTAGTCTTGATCCCAACTGGTAATGGCGATGCGATCGTTGCTCCTCGTGAACAATGGAATGATGGTTCTAATACTCTGGCAATCGCACCAGGTGTTGTCGTAACGTACAACCGTAACTATGTATCCAATGAATTATTACGTAGCTATGGCATCAAAGTATTGGAAATCAATTCAAGTGAGTTGTCACGCGGTCGTGGTGGTCCACGTTGCATGAGCCAACCATTAGTACGTGAAGATTTAAAATAATATGAATGCTAGTGGCAGTCTAACTGTCAGCTGCCACTAGATTTCCTCTTTAAAACAAAAACAAACAACCTAAAGGAGAATTTTAGTTATGAAAGAGTCAGTATTTCAAGGAAGAAGTTTATTAGCAGAAAAAGATTTTACAAAAGAAGAATTACAATATCTAATCGATTTTTCTGAGCACTTAAAAGATTTGAAAAAACGTGGCATTCCACATCACTACTTAGAAGGTAAAAACATTGCACTTTTATTTGAAAAAACGTCTACTCGTACACGTGCAGCTTTTACAACTGCAGCAATCGATTTAGGTGCGCATCCTGAATATCTAGGTGCCAATGATATCCAATTAGGTAAAAAAGAATCAACAGAAGATACAGCTAAAGTATTAGGTCGAATGTTTGACGGAATTGAGTTCCGCGGCTTTAGCCAAAAAATGGTGGAAGAACTAGCAGAATTTTCTGGTGTTCCAGTATGGAATGGTTTAACAGATGAATGGCATCCAACACAAATGATCGCAGATTTCTTAACAATCCAAGAAAACTTTGGAACAGTTGAAGGAATCACAGTGGCATATTGTGGTGACGGACGTAACAACATGGCGAACTCTTTACTTGTGACTGGGGCTATTTTAGGTGCAAACATGCGTATCGTAGCACCAAAAGAATTACAACCAGAAGAAGAAATCGTTAAAATGGCAGAAGAATTTGCTGCTAAATCTGGTGCACAATTAATGATCACTGATGACGTGGATAAAGGTGTTGACGGTGCTGACGTACTTTATTCAGATGTTTGGGTATCAATGGGTGAAGAAGATAAATTTGAAGAACGAATCAAATTGTTGAAACCTTACCAAATCAACATGGAAATGATCGAAAAAACGCACAATACTGACCGTTTGATTTTCTTACATTGCTTACCAGCATTCCATGATACTAACACAATCTATGGTGAACAAATGAAAGAACGCTTCGGCATTACTGAGATGGAAGTTACTGATGAAGTCTTCCGCAGTAAATATGCACGTCAATTCGACCAAGCAGAAAACCGCATGCATTCAATCAAAGCGATCATGGCAGCAACACTTGGTAACTTGTTTATTCCTCGTGTGTAACGGTTAATCACATTCATCTCAAGAACAAAACGAGTCAGCTTTAATGGACCTCATCATGGGCTGGCTTGTTTTGTCATTGAGAAAATTCAGAACTCTCTGGAGAAAGGAAGACAAATATGGCAAATCGTAAAGTAGTTGTCGCATTAGGTGGTAATGCGATTTTATCAACAGATGCAAGTGCAAAAGCACAACAAGAGGCATTGATGGAAACAGCAAAATACTTAGTAAAATTCATTGAACAAGGGGATGAGTTGATCATTTCTCACGGGAATGGACCACAAGTAGGAAATTTGCTGATCCAACAACAAGCAGCTGACTCAGAAAAGACACCAGCGATGCCTTTAGATACTTGTGTTGCAATGACAGAAGGATCAATTGGGTATTGGTTACAAAATGCAATGGGTGAAGTATTGAAAGAAAAAGGCATCGATAAAGATGTGGTTTCACTTGTTACGCAAGTCATCGTTGATGAAAACGATCCATCATTTAAAAACCCAAGCAAACCAGTAGGACCATTCTATACCGAAGAAGAAGCCAATGAACAAATGAAAGCTGATTCAACAGTAACCTTTAAAGAAGATGCTGGTCGTGGCTGGCGTAAAGTAGTGGCTTCTCCTAAACCAATTTCAATTAAAGAAGCACGAGTGATTGAAACGCTAGTAGAACAAGGCGTGATTACAGTCTCTGTTGGTGGTGGCGGAATTCCTGTTGTGGAAACGGCAACTGGCTTAGAAGGTAGAGAAGCGGTCATCGATAAAGATTTTGCTTCTGAAAAATTAGCGGAAATTATCGATGCAGATCTATTGATCGTTTTAACTGGAGTAGATAATGTTTATGTAAATTATCAAAAACCAGATCAAAAGAAACTAGAAACTGTTTCAGTTTCAGAAATGAAGCAATACATTGATGAAAATCAATTTGCACCAGGAAGTATGCTGCCAAAAGTCGAAGCGGCAATTGCCTTTGTTGAGGCAAAACCAAAAGCTAAAGCGATTATTACTTCTTTAGAAAATATCGAGAACCTTCTCGCATCTGAAGAAGGAACGATCATCGTAGCGGATAACTAAGAATTCTTTTTCTTAGGAAATGAACTATGTTAAAAAGTGTCCAGTTGGTATTTCTTCTCCTTTAGACCTTCTGGACATTTTTTATAAGAAATCCCTAGCCAGCAGTTTTTTTTTCTGCTATAATTCAATTAATATAATAATTTCATAGTTTGTTGAACAAGAGAGTAATTGTATTTACTTGATCAAAGCGAGTTTGGGTGTGGTGAAAGCCAAACGAGAGGATACAATGAAGCGCACTTGGAGAACTCTGTCTAAGACAGACGGCTATCAACCGATATCAGATGAAGCTGGTCCTAGCAAATAGGACAACTGGAGTGGTACCGCGGGATATCTCGTCTCTAGTGATCATAGTTATCTATGATCACTAGAGATTTTTTTGTTTTCAGCAAACAAAAGTATTTATAGGAGGAATGTAAATGAATAACAAAGATATTGTATCAAAAGCGATCTATGACGTTGTCAAAGACGATCTTACAATGGAACAAGTAGAAAAACTATTAGAAAATCCAAAATCTGCAGACCATGGGGATGTAGCCTTTCCTGCCTTTTCATTAGCGAAAATCTATCGAAAAGCCCCTCAACAAATTGCAGCTGACCTAGCAGAAAAAATCGATTCAACAAACTTTGAAAAAATCGAAGTGGTTGGTCCTTACTTAAACTTCTTTATGAATAAAGCGATGATCAGTAAAGAAGTTTTGGCTTCTGTCGTGAAAGAAAAAGAACATTATGGCGACAGCTCCATCGGAAATAACGGAAACGTACCAATCGATATGTCTTCTCCTAATATTGCAAAGCCGATTTCAATGGGGCATTTGCGTTCTACAGTTATCGGGAACTCCATCGGATTTATCATGGAAAAATTAGGCTACAACCCGATTCGTATCAATCATTTAGGAGATTGGGGCACACAGTTTGGGAAACTGATTGTGGCTTATAAAAAATGGGGTTCAGAAGAAGCAGTACGTTCTGAACCAATCAATGAATTGTTGCGTCTGTATGTTCAATTCCATGAAGTGGCTGAAACAGAACCAGAATTGAATGATGAAGCACGTTCATGGTTTAAACGTTTGGAAGAAGGCGACAAAGAAGCCATTGAATTATGGCAATGGTTCCGCGACGAATCTATGAAAGAGTTCAATAAAATCTACGATCTATTAGAAGTTCGTTTTGATTCTTTAAATGGTGAAGCTTTCTATAACGATAAAATGGATGAAATCGTAGAACTTTTAGAAGAAAAACATTTATTGCAAGCAGATAAAGGTGCTGAAATCGTTGACTTATCAGCTTATGATTTGAACCCAGCGTTGATCAAGAAATCAGATGGTGCAACACTTTATATCACTCGTGATTTAGCAGCAGCTCTTTACCGCAAACGCACCTATGATTTTAAACAATCATTGTATGTTGTCGGAAACGAACAAAGTTATCACTTCAAACAATTGAAAGCTGTTCTTAAAGAATTAGGCTTTGATTGGTCAGATGATATGCATCACATCCCATTCGGATTGATTACTCAAGGTGGTAAAAAACTATCAACACGTAAAGGGAAAATTGTTTTACTTGAAGAAGTGCTAAATGAAGCCATTGACTCTGCTAAAGAACAGATCAGTGAGAAAAATCCTGATTTAGAAAATAAAGATGTGGTAGCTAAACAAGTCGGTGTTGGCGCAGTTATCTTCCATGATTTAAAAAACGATCGCCTAAATACATTTGACTTTAATTTAGAAGAAGTTGTACGTTTCGAAGGTGAAACAGGACCTTATGTACAATATACACATGCTCGTGCTGTCAGCTTGTTAGCAAAAGCCGACTTTACGCCATCGACAGATCAAGAATACGCCTTGAATGATGAAAACAGCTGGGAAGTTGTAAAATTGATTCAAAAATACCCAGAAACTGTTTTACAAGCAGGTGAAAAATACGAACCGTCTATTATTGCGAAACATGCAATCAAGTTAGCTCAAGCATTTAATAAATATTATGCACATACTAAAATTTTAGTTGAAGATGACCAAAAAGAAGCGCGTTTAGCATTAGTTTATGCTGTAACAGTCTTGTTAAAAGAAGATTTACGTTTGCTTGGCTTACACGCACCAGATAAAATGTAAGAAAAGTAACGTACACAAATAAACCGTCCCTTACGAAAGGCTTACTTATAATAGTAGCTTTCGTGAGGGGCGGTTTATTTTATATAGAAGTGATTGGGACAGATATCATCCATTCATTGATTCATGTTGCGTTGATTAAATTTAGTTGGCTTAAAAAAGTGTTGTTTCTTTGGGAGCATGTAAGAAGGCTTCCACCAATTTTGCTTCTTCTTCATCTTTGGAAATGATAATGGTTGTATCGAACCCGGCAATCGTACTGACGATATGAGGTGGTTTGATATCGTCTAAAACGGCAGCGAAAAGATGTGCGTTGTCTGGTAAGGTATGGACGACCGTCAGAAAATGGACCCGTTCCACTTTTAACACGATGTCTTCGATCATTTGGACTAACCGTTTTTCATCATCTGTTTTTGCTTCGAGTCCTTTTTTTCCTTGAAAAAGAACAAAATGGGAAACGCCATTTTCATCTGGTACTTTTACGATTTTTAAGTCACGAATATCTCTGGAAATCGTAGCTTGTGTCGCTGTCACACCATAATCCTCCAGTTTGGCCAAGAGTTCTTCTTGTGTACGGATCGTAAATTCCCCGATCACTTGTTTAATAAGTAAATGTCGCTCAGATTTACGCATATTCTTTCTCCTTTACGAAAGATTTCACATGTATCATATCAAAAAAAAATCGAGTTGCCCAATATTATTCTGATTTATGAGATAACTCTAGGAATTATGATCATTTGTTAATGAGAGAGTAAAGCATAAAAGATGAGAATAAATGCAGAGGCAACTAGAGATTTCTCTTGATATTTACTAGCAAGTCAGGTAAAATATTGAATGTTGAGCAAGAATGTCTCTTTAGCTATTGCTATACAGGTAGGTTACTTGTATAATGTTTGAAGATGCTTTTTGTATCAATAAATCCACATTCCTGTTGGATCGTTGATAGGTGCTTGAAAAAGTTTGTCAGCGAGGTAAAAGACAGGAAGAGGAAAAATAAAAACCAAATCGGAGGAAACAAAAATGGCAGTAATTTCAATGAAACAATTACTAGAAGCCGGCGTACATTTTGGTCACCAAACTCGTCGCTGGAACCCAAAAATGAAGAAATATATCTTCACAGAAAGAAACGGAATCTACATCATCGACTTACAAAAAACTGTTAAGTTAGTAGATGCAGCTTATGACTACATGAAGAGCGTTGCAGAAGAAGGCGGCGTAGCTTTATTCGTAGGTACGAAAAAACAAGCACAAGAAGCAATCAAAGATGAAGCAACACGTGCTGGACAATACTTTGTAAACCATCGTTGGTTAGGTGGAACATTGACTAACTGGGATACAATCCAAAAACGTATCAGCCGTTTGAAACAAATCAATGCAATGGAAGAAGATGGAACTTTTGAAGTTCTACCTAAAAAAGAAGTTGCTGGTTTGAACAAACAACGTGAACGTCTTGAAAAATTCTTGGGTGGTATCGCTGATATGCCAAGAATTCCAGATGTAATGTACATCGTTGACCCACGTAAAGAGCGCATTGCTGTTCAAGAAGCGCATAAATTAAATATCCCAATCGTAGCTATGGTTGATACAAACTGCGACCCAGACGAAATCGACGTAGTTATCCCTTCAAATGACGATGCAATCCGTGCCGTTAAATTGATTACTTCAAAAATGGCTGATGCATTTATCGAAGGTAACCAAGGGGAAGACCAAGTAGTTGAAGAAGACTTTGTAGTAGAAAACAATGCTACTTCAATCGAAGAAATCGTTGACGTTGTAGAAGGCGACAACACTTCAGCAGAATAATTTTTAAATGATGGAGCTGTTTCAAAGGCTAGGCGACAAGCCTCACTCTCCTTTGAAACAGCTTTTTTTAAAAAGAAACTATAGGAGGATACAATAATGGCAGACGTAACAGCTAAAATGGTAAAAGAACTACGCGAAATGACAGGCGTAGGTATGATGGATGCGAAAAAAGCATTAGTTGAAGTAGAAGGCGATATGGAAAAAGCAGTAGATCTTTTACGTGAAAAAGGAATGGCTAAAGCAGCTAAGAAAAATGATCGTATTGCAGCTGAAGGATTAGCTTCAGTAGCAATCAAAGGAAATACTGCAGCAATCGTTGAAGTTAACTCAGAAACAGACTTTGTTTCTAAAAACGAAATGTTCCAAGATCTAGTGAAAGAAATCGCTGAACTTGTTGCAGAAAACAAACCTGCAGACATGGAAGCTGCAATGAAGATCAAAACAGAAAAAGGTACGATCGAATCTGACTTGATCGAAGCAACACAAGTAATCGGAGAAAAAATCAGCTTCCGTCGTTTTGAAGTAGTTGAAAAAGAAGATAACGCTGCTTTCGGTGGTTACTTACACATGGGCGGACGTATCGCTGTATTGACTGTTTTAGATGAAACAACTGATGAATCTGTAGCAAGAGACGTTGCTATGCACGTAGCTGCAATCAATCCTCGCTATGTAAACGAAACTCAAATTCCTGAAGCTGAATTAGAACATGAAAAAACTGTTCTTACAGAACAAGCTTTAAACGAAGGTAAGCCTGCTAATATCGTTGAAAAAATGGTAGAAGGACGCTTGAAGAAATTTAAAGCAGAAATCGCTTTGGTTGACCAACCATTCGTTAAAGATCCTGATATGACTGTTGAAAAATATGTTGCTTCTAAAGGTGCTACAGTGAAAACTTTTGTACGCTTTGAAGTTGGCGAAGGAATCGAAAAACGCGAAGACAACTTTGTTGAAGAAGTTATGAACCAAGTGAAAAAATAATTCTGAAAATTGAGTATATGTTATCTAATGTTGATTCATTTTGCGAGTCACTTTTTAAATGTTGGATCAACATTAGATAGTATGCTTATTTGGAATTAAAAAGGAGCAGCGACGTATGTCACAGCTCTTTTTTTTAGGCATAGGTACAAATAGTTAGACTTTTAGTGGCTAAATTACCTGAATATGGTAAAATAGCAATAGAAAATATTGGAGGAATGAACATGGTCACACCGAAATATCAGCGTGTTGTCTTAAAATTAAGTGGAGAAGCTTTAGCTGGGAATGAAGGCTTTGGAATCAAACCGCCTGTTATTAAAGAAATCATCCAAGAAATCAAAGAAGTACACGAATTAGGCGTTGAAATGGCAATCGTGGTAGGCGGCGGCAATATTTGGCGCGGACAAATCGGTGCTCAGATGGGAATGGAACGTGCTCAAGCTGATTACATGGGGATGCTGGCAACTGTAATGAATGCTTTAGCGTTGCAAGATACTTTGGAAAATGTTGGTGTGCCAACACGTGTCCAAACATCAATCGAAATGCGACAAATTGCTGAACCATATATTCGCAGAAAAGCAGAACGTCATTTAGAAAAAGGCCGAATCGTGATTTTTGCAGGTGGAACTGGGAATCCATACTTTTCAACAGACACCACTGCAGCATTACGCGCAGCTGAGATTGGCGCTGATGTTATTTTAATGGCTAAAAACAATGTTGATGGTGTTTATTCAGCTGATCCAAAATTAGATTCAAATGCTGTGAAATTTGAAGAATTGACTCATTTAGAAGTGATTGCAAAAGGGTTGCAGGTAATGGACTCTACCGCTAGCTCACTAAGCATGGACAATGACATCCCATTGCTTGTCTTTAATTTAAATGAACATGGAAATATCCGTCGTGCAATCTTAGGCGAAAATATCGGAACAACTGTAAGGGGGAAATAAAAAATGGCAGATGCAATTATGACAGAAGCAAAAGAAAAGATGCAAAAAGCAGCACAAAATTTACAACGTGAGCTTGGACAAATTCGTGCAGGACGTGCCAATGCAAGTTTACTTGATCGAATCACAGTTAATTATTATGGTGCACCAACACCTTTGAACCAAATGGCTTCAATCCAAATCCCGGAAGCACGTGTTTTAATGATCACTCCATTTGATAAGAGCATTTTACAAGATGTTGAAAAAGCAATTATGGCAAGTGATATTGGAATCAGTCCAACCAATGATGGGAATGTCATTCGTTTAATTATTCCTCAATTAACTGAAGAACGTCGTAAAGAATTAGCAAAAGATGTAAAAAAAGAAGCAGAAAATGCGAAAATCGCTGTTCGTAACATTCGTCGTGATGCAATTGATGAATACAAAAAACAACAAAAAAATGGCGATATCACAGAAGATGATCTACGTGGATTAGAAAAAGAAGTACAAAAACTAACCGATGAAAGCATCAAAGAAGTAGATAAAATCGCTAGTGACAAAGAACAAGAATTACTGGAAGTTTAATCATAAAGCTTGGTAGAATCAGTCTTTTATCAATGCCGTTTATGTATTTTTACACCTACTAAAAAGCCTTGGACGATTTCTTGTCCTAGGCTTTTTTTATAGCAAAAGTTAAAAAATAAGAAAAAAGTCGTAGAAATAACTAAAAAAAGTAATCCAGCATAGGAAATCACGTGATAAATTGATATAATACTAAAGATAGTGGTAACTTTTAAGTATAGGAGGAAAAAGAATGTTACGTTTTTTTCCGCAAAAAAACAAGTATATTCAAGAAAAAAGTGATTTTCATTTTGCGGCTGAAGGTCCCATTCCTCAGCATATCGCAATCATTATGGACGGAAATGGTCGTTGGGCCCAAAATCGACGTTTACCTCGAGTTGCTGGACATAAAGAAGGGATGGAGACAGTTAAAAAAGTAACCAAACAAGCTTCTCGTTTAGGTGTGAAAGTTTTAACCCTCTATGCTTTTTCAACAGAAAATTGGAAACGACCAAAAGATGAAGTCCGTTTTTTGATGCAACTTCCAGTGGATTTTTTTGATACATTTGTTCCAGAATTGATCAAAGAAAACGTTCAGGTTCGTGTTATGGGCTATGAAGAAGTATTACCTGAACATACACAAGATGCTGTTCGTCGAGCAATTGAGCAAACAAAAGATAATACTGGAATGATCCTTAACTTTGCTTTGAATTATGGAAGCAGAGCAGAGATTGTGACAGCAGTCAAAAAAATTGCTGAAGAAGTCAAAAATGAAGAAACTGCGATTGAAGCTATTGACGAAGAACTGATTGCAGATCATCTCATGACTGGTTTTTTGCCAACCGAATGGCGGGATCCTGAATTGGTTATTCGAACAAGTGGGGAAGAAAGAATTAGTAACTTCTTGCTTTGGCAACTTGCATACAGCGAATTGTATTTCACAAAAGCTTTGTGGCCTGATTTTGATGGGGCGCATCTAGAAGAAGCAATCGCAGCATTTCAAAACAGAGACCGTCGTTTCGGTGGCGTGAAGAAAACAGAGAAAGAAGGAGATCAGTCATGAAGCAACGAGTGATCACAGCTGCTATTGCCCTGGTCCTATTTATACCAATTATATGGATCGGTGGAATCACAATCGAATTTGTAGCAGCTTTGTTAGCAGTCGTCGGTGTCTATGAGTTATTCCGTATGAAGGGCTTGACGTTGTTAAGTTTTGAAGGAATATTATCAGCGATTGGAGCAGTTATTTTAGTTCTACCAAAAGAACGTTGGTTTTTCTTTTTACCGGAGAAGACAAGCACGTTTATGCTCTTTTACTTGATCGTCATGATCTTGTTAGGGACATCAGTTATTTCAAAGAATACCTATACGATTGATGAAGCGGGGTTCCCGGTAATTACTAGTTTATATGTAGGTATTGGATTTCAAAATTTCGTCAATGCAAGAACAGAAGGTTTGGCAGTCTTGCTCTTTGGATTATTTGTCGTTTGGGCAACTGATATCGGTGCTTATATGGTTGGAAGACAATACGGAAAACATAAGTTAAGTCCAGATGTTTCACCGAATAAAACAATCGAAGGAGCATTAGGTGGTATTGCTAGTGCATTAGTCGTTGCTTTGTTGTACTTCTTGTTCTATCCAGCCAAAGAATTATTTGGACATGGGCTGTTCTTCATGCTCCTTGTAACGATGCTCTTATCGATCGTGGGACAATTTGGTGATCTCGTTGAATCTTCGATCAAACGTCACTACGATGTCAAAGATTCTGGGAATATCTTACCAGGGCATGGCGGGATACTAGATCGTTTTGATAGTTTGCTTTTTGTCTTTCCAATCATGCATTTATTTGGATTGATTTAGTGATCATCAAAGACTTGAATGAGCACTTGCCTAATCGTCTACTCATTTATAAATAACAATAGTTTAATAGTATGCCAATGAGTTGTTAACTAAATATGGGTATGGGAATGAAGCATTATCTTTTTTCAAATCAATATGCGAGCTTTATGTTCACATCTTACTCAAAAAAGAATACGTGGTGTCTTAGAAGTTGTTCGTTCAGAAAATAAGCCGAATAATCCAGAAGAAAAATAGTTTTGGATTATTCGGCTTATTTCTAAAAATTGATTATTTCCAGCGCCACCTCTTTTCTTTAAAAAAACTAGGGCTATTGGTGAATAGCTATTAATATGGTAAAATTAAGATGTTTTATTTAACCTAAAAAAAAGTAAAGGAGAATGTAAAATGAAAACAATTATTACATTTATTATTGTTTTTGGCATTTTGGTCATTGTTCATGAATTTGGACACTTCTTCTTTGCGAAACGATCAGGAATTCTCGTTCGAGAGTTTGCAATTGGTATGGGACCCAAAATTTATGGGCATCAAGCTAAGGACGGAACTACCTATACACTACGTTTATTGCCAATCGGAGGTTATGTGAGGATGGCAGGAAACGGGGACGATGAAACAGAGATGGCTCCGGGAATGCCGTTATCTCTTTTATTAAATTCTGATGGTATCGTAGAGAAAATCAATTTAAGTAAAAAAGTACAGCTTACAAATAGTATCCCCATGGAATTGATTCGTTATGATCTTGAAGAAGAATTAACGATTACTGGCTATGTCAATGGCGAGGAAGAACAAGAAGTGACTTATTCTGTCGCGCATGATGCTTCAATCATTGAAGCCGATGGCACAGAACTTCGAATCGCTCCAAAAGACGTGCAGTTCCAATCAGCCAAATTATGGCAACGGATGTTGACGAATTTCGCAGGACCAATGAATAATTTCTTGTTAGCTATTTTGTTATTTATTCTGCTTGCTTTTATGCATGGCGGAGTTCAAGTCACTAACACGAATCAAATTGGCGAAGTCTTACCTAATGGTGCAGCACAAACTGCTGGTTTAAAAGAAAATGATAAAATCTTGGAGATCAATGGAAATGCCATTCATTCTTGGGGAGATCTAACGGCTACGATCACCGAGAATCCTGGGAAAAAACTCAATGTTGAAGTCGAGCGCAATGGTCAGAAACAAACCCTTTCAGTAACACCAGGCGTGGTAGAATCGAATGGAAAAAAATATGGGCAATTAGGAATCAAAGCACCAATGAAAACGGGATTTTTTGACAAAATCATTGGAGGAACACAACAAGCTTTCAGTAGTTCATTAGAAATTTTTAAAGCACTAGGCTCATTATTTACAAACTTTAGTTTAAATAAATTGGGCGGTCCTGTAATGATGTTCCAATTATCTTCAGAAGCTGCAGATCAAGGAATATTAACGGTCATTAGCTTGATGGCCATTCTTTCGATGAATTTGGGAATCGTTAACTTATTACCAATTCCAGCGCTTGACGGAGGAAAGCTTGTCTTGAACGTCGTGGAAGGGATTCGTGGAAAACCAATCAGCCAAGAAAAAGAAGGCTTTATCACATTAGCAGGCTTCGGTTTATTGATGCTTTTAATGGTATTAGTCACATGGAATGATATCCAACGATTCTTTTTCTAGAAAAAGTTTATAAATAGGGTATAATTACAAACGATAAATGATTATATGAGAAATGAAGGAGTATATAGAATGAGACAATCAAAAATGTTGATTCCAACATTACGAGAAGTTCCAAATGATGCAGAAGTACTAAGTCATCAAATTTTATTAAGAGCAGGGTATATTCGCCAAGTTTCAGCTGGTATTTATTCTTATTTGCCTCTTGCTAATCGTGTATTGGAAAAATTAAAAACGATCATGCGTGAAGAATTTGAAAAGATTGGCGCTGTCGAAATGTTGATGCCAGCTCTCTTACCTGCGGAATTGTGGGAAGAATCTGGTCGTTATGAAACTTACGGCCCAAATTTATATCGTCTCAATGATCGTAATGATCGCAAAATGATCTTAGGTCCAACTCATGAAGAAACATTTACTGAATTGATTCGCAATGAAGTCAATTCCTATAAAAAATTGCCGTTGAACCTTTACCAAATCCAGACAAAATATCGTGATGAAAAACGTCCACGGTTTGGGTTATTACGTGGCAGAGAATTTATTATGAAAGATGCTTACTCTTTCCATTCATCAGAAGAAAGTTTAGATGAAGCGTATAAAGATTATGAAAAAGCATATACTGAGATTTTCAAACGTTGTGGGTTAGATTTCCGAGCAATCATTGGTGATGGTGGCGCAATGGGTGGTAAAGATTCAAAAGAATTCATGGCGATCTCAGAAATCGGTGAAGATACGATCTGTTACTCAACAGAAAGCGATTATGCCGCTAACTTAGAAATGGCGACAAGTTATTATGTCCCTAAAAAATCACATGAAACACAACTTGAATTAGAAAAAATTGCGACACCAGATGTAAAAACGATTGAAGAAGTAGCGAACTTCTTTGAAACTGAACCACAAAAAATCATCAAATCTGTTTTATTTATGGCAGACGAAAACCCAGTATTGGTATTAGTACGTGGGGACCACGATGTCAATGATGTGAAACTGAAAAACTTTTTAGCGGTTGATTTCTTAGAAGAAGCAACAGAAGAAGATGCTCAAAAATACCTAGGAGCAGATTTCGGCTCTGTTGGTCCAATCGGTGTAGCAGAAGAAGTAAAAGTCTACGCTGATCGTCATGTCCAAGACTTAGCGAACGCTATTACTGGAGCGAATGAAACTGGGTTCCATTATGTGAATGTCAACCCAGAACGAGATTTTGAAGTGATCTCATATGAAGACCTTCGCTTTGTTCAAGAAGGAGATCCATCACCTGATAATAATGGTGTATTGGCATTTACACGTGGAATCGAAATCGGACATATCTTTAAATTAGGCACACGCTATAGTGAATCAATGGGCGCAACCGTATTAGATGAAAATGGACGTGAAAAATTTGTCATTATGGGTTGTTACGGAATTGGCGTAAGTCGTCTGCTTTCAGCAATCGTTGAACAAAATTCAGATGAAAATGGCATTAACTGGCCTAAAGGAATCGCGCCTTTTGATTTACATGTTGTTCAAATGAATCTAAAAGACGAAAACCAAACGAACTTAACCGAAGAAGTCGAACAAACGATGTTGGCTGCTGGTTATCAAGTACTCGTTGACGATCGTAATGAGCGTGCAGGTGTGAAATTTGCAGATTCCGATTTAATTGGCTGTCCAATTAGAATTACAGTAGGTAAAAAAGCGGTGGATGGTATCGTTGAAGTCAAAATTAAGAAAACTGGGGAAATGGTTGAAGTTCGCAAAGAAGAGCTAGCAAATACGTTACCCATTCTTTTAAATCAATAAAATACAGTTAAGAAAGAAAATTCTTGCTTGAAATGAAAGACAAGCCTAACAAATAGTTGGGCTTGTCTTTTTTCTAATGAGACTGAGGCAAGTTTTGGCTCGGTATCCTTCGTTTTTTGTTTCTCACATTTGTTCGAATGAAAAATCATACTGGCTCTTTAATAAGAAGAAATTGATTTGTGTTACAAAATCGTTCTTAATAAATTGTTGGCACCAATCCTCCATCAAGTCGCAAGGCAGCGCCAGAAAAAGAAGTTGCATAGGGGCTAGAAACAAATGCAACAAAACGCCCGATTTCTTCTGGTCGAATCAAGCGTTGGATCTGTGAGAGTGGACGATGATTTTTCATAAAATCTTGTTCCCATTCAGATTCAGGCAATTGGCTGTCTGCGTACATTGTTGTTAACATTTCTTGAACGGCCCTCTGTCAAGGTGGAGCCAGGCATGATCGTGTTGACGGTCACTTGAGAGCCAACAGTCAATTTGGATAAACTTTTTGCTAAAGAAAGATTCATCGTTTTGGTCATACTGTATTGAGCCATTTCACCTGAAGGCATCACTGCTTCTTCACTGGCAATAAAAAGGATACGACCAAAATCTTGCTTCAACATTTTAGGTAAATAATTTTTGGCTAATGCATTTCCAGCAAGAACATTGACTTGGAAAAAATGTTCCCAAATATCATCTGTGATAGCTAGATAATCCATCGGTTCAAAAATCCCCATATTATTGATCAAAATATCTATTGTAGGAAATTGCGTAAACAGTTCTTGCCGTGCTTCTGGATCTGCTAAATCAAATGGCGCACGCTGAGGATTAGTTTGGGGGAATTTTTCTTTTAATTCAGTGACCACTTGATCAACAAGCGGTGCGTGACGACCATTGATGATGACATCTGCACCTTCTTTTGCCAATTCGATCGCAATGGCCTTTCCGATGCCTTTTGTTGAGCCAGTGACTAACGCAACCTTATGAGATAAACCTAGTTCCATCTTACATCTTCCTCCTTTATTTAAAATCGAATGTATCAGGATTTGGTCCTACCCGAAAATGATCGTTCAGAGCATTCAAAACCGTCATTTCATCTTCAGAAAGAACGAAATCAAAAATGTCAGCATTACTTTTCATTCGTTCGGGCTTAACTGACTTGACCACTAATAAGATTTCTTGTTGGACATCCCAACGTAAGATTACTTGGGCTGGAGTAATATGATGCGCTTCAGCAATCTCTACTATAGTTGGGTGATTCAATAGTTTCCCTTGCATCAAAGGGGACCACGCTTGGATCTTTATTGCATGTTTTGCGCAGAAATTGCGTAGTTCAATTTGAGATAACTTTGGATGTAGTTCCACTTGGTTGAGAACGGGAATGACATTCGCATGTGTCAATAATTTTTCTAAATGAGTGATTTGAAAATTGCTAACACCAATCGCTTTGATTTTCCCCGCTTGATATAATTGTTCCAAAGCACGCCATGACTCTAAAAATGCATCTTCGCCAGGCCAATGGATTAAATAAAGATCTAGATAGTCTAGTCCTAGACGTGCTAAACTGGTTTCAAAAGCTTGGATCGTTTCGTCATAGGTTAAATGATCGTTCCAGACTTTGGAGGTTACGAATAGTTCTTCTCGAGAAATTCCAGCAGCTTTCAGCCCTTCTTTGATTCCGATTCCTGTACCAATTTCATTATCATATATTTGAGCAGTATCAATCAACCGATAGCCCTTTACAATGCCTTCTTTGACTACTTCAGCAGTTTGGGTATCAGGGATTTGAAAGACACCAAGTCCTATCCCTGGAATTTCTATTTGGTTATTTAACATGATTCGATCATTCAATGAATGGATCATCTATACTCCTCCTTTAATTTTCAATAGATATAATGTATACTAGATAGGCTCTAATAGATAGTACCTACTTTATTGTGCTATAGTGTCTAAAAAGTAACTATTGGATAGTAAAAGGATTTTAGGAGGGAAATATGATTGAAAAAACGTATAATATTGGTGTAGAAGCCACGATGGATGTTATCGGTGGGAAATGGAAACCGATTATTTTATGCAACCTGCGTCACAGTCCGCTTCGTCCCAGCGACTTAAAACGAAAAATTCCTAATCTTAGCCAAAAGATGTTGACTCAACAATTGCGTGAATTAGAAGCAGACGGTATTGTTGTACGAACCTCATATCATCAGGTTCCACCAAAAGTTGTTTATTCCTTAAGTGAATATGGTCAAACATTAAGTAGTGTGTTAGATGCGTTATGTGATTGGGGCGAACTGCATGTTACTACGTTGCAAGAGCAAGGAGTACCAATCAGCTTACGTTGTGAGGATTCATTTAGCTAAGTAATCAACGATTTAGAACGAGAAAGAAAATTCTTTGTCGTTTTTTTAATGTAAATCCATGTAAAAACGGGTATACTAAATAGTACTGAAAGAAGAAGAGGTTCAAATGAAATAGCATTGATTTGTCCTCGTCAGAAAGGGCGTATGGTTTTGTCAGAAAAACGAGAGTTATTTGAAAAATTGTTGGAACAAATCCAACTAGAAGAAGTGGAAAAAAATCATCCACTAATCTCTGCTGGCGAAATGGAGCGTGTAGTGGTTCACCGCAAATCAAGATTGTGGGAGTTTACCCTACACTTTACTCAAATTTTACCGATCATGCTTTATCGATCATTGCTCCAAAATTTGACACTGGCATTTAAAGATATTGCACAGATCAGATTAACTATCAAAGCTGATGATCAGCAGTTTGATGAAAAATTATTACAAGATTATTGGGCACAAGCTTTAGAAAGCCAACAATGCGATACGCCGTTGGCTCAACAAGTTTTAAAAACACAAGTCCCTATATTGAAGGAAAAGAAAATTGTCTTGCCAGTCGATAGCAATGGCGCGATTAATTATTTAAAGCAACAATATCTACCTTTAGTTGAAACGCTGTTTGTCAGCTACGGGTTCCCTAAATTTCGTATCGAACCTGAAATTGATGAAGAACAAGCAGAACGTGTGCTAAAACTGTTTGAAGAGCGGAAGCAAGAACAAGCAGAAGCGTTCATGAAGCAAGCTGCGGAAAGTTTGATTGTCCATGAACAAAAGAAAAAAGAAAGAAAAGAGCAACTTCCTGTACTAGATGGACCGATCCAGTTAGGTCGTAATATTCCAGCAGATGAACCGACAATACCAATGATCAATATCGTTGAAGAAGAACGTCGTGTGACCTTGGAAGGCTATGTATTTGATAAAGAAGTGCGTGAGCTACGTTCAAAACGTAAGATCCTAACGTTAAAAATCACCGATTATACTTCTTCTTTTATTGTTAAGAAATTTTCAAATAATGAAAAAGATGAACAAATCTTTGATGCAATCAGCGTAGGAAGCTGGTTAAAAGTTAGAGGAAGTATCCAAGAAGATACATTTGTGCGAGACCTGGTGATGAATGCACAAGATATCATTGAGGTGAAGCATGCACCTCGTAAAGACTATGCTCCTGACGATGAGAAACGAGTGGAATTACATGTTCATAGTAATATGAGTACGATGGATGCAACCAATAGTATCTCTGACCTTGTGGCTCAAGCTGGAAAATGGGGACACAAAGCGATTGCAATCACGGATCATGGAGGGGCACAAGCATTTCCTGAAGCGCATAGTGCCGGTAAAAAAGCAGGCGTAAAAATTCTTTATGGGGTTGAAGCCAATGTTGTAGATGATGGTGTGCCGATTGCTTACAATGATGAACATGTTTCTTTGAATGAAGGAACATATGTCGTATTTGACGTGGAAACCACTGGACTATCTGCTGTTTATGATACGATCATCGAATTAGCTGCGGTCAAGATGTATAAAGGGAATGTCATTGAAAGCTTTGATGAATTTATTGATCCTGGACACCCACTTTCCCGCACAACGATTGATCTAACTGGGATCACAGATGAAATGGTACGAGGATCTAAATCAGAAGAAGAAGTCCTACGTCTGTTTCTCGAGTTTTCAAAAGATTCGATTCTGGTCGCCCATAATGCCGCGTTTGATATGGGATTCTTGAATACAAGTTATGCAAAATATGGAATTCCAGAGGCGACGAATCCAGTCATCGATACGCTGGAATTAGCCAGATATCTGTATCCTCAATTTAAACGATTTGGTCTAGGTGTGTTATCTAAAAAATTTGGTGTCAGTCTTGAACAGCATCACCGAGCGATTTACGATGCTGAAGCGACAGGTCATTTAGCATGGATTTTCGTTAAAGAAGCAATGGAAAACCATGAGATGCTCTACCATGATCAACTCAATGCTCATGTGGGAGAAGGCGATTCGTATAAACGAGCAAGGCCATTTCATGTGACGATCTTAGCGAAAAATCAAGCTGGATTAAAAGATTTATTCAAATTAATCTCGATGTCGAATGTGGAATATTTTGAACGTGTCCCACGTATTCCTCGTTCACAACTGAAGAAATTACGTGAGAATCTTTTCATTGGCTCTGCTTGTGATAAAGGTGAGATTTTCGAAGCAATGATGCAAAAAGGAATTGAAGAAGCTAGAAATCGAGCAAAGTTTTATGATTATATTGAAGTGATGCCAAAAGCGGTCTATGCACCATTGCTTGAGCAAGAACTAGTCAAAAATGAACATGATTTAGAAGAAATCATCAAAAATCTAGTTGAAATCGGAAAGTCATTGGACAAAATCGTCGTTGCTACTGGGAATGTTCATTACCTTAATGAAGAAGATGCAATCTATCGGAAGATTTTGATTAATTCAATGGGTGGGGCTAATCCGTTGAACCGACATAGTTTGCCTGATGTGCATTTTAGAACAACAGATGAGATGTTGACTGCTTTTAACTTTTTAGGAAAAGATCTAGCGAAAGAAATCGTCGTTGACAATACGAATAAGATTGCTGACCTTTGTGAAGAGGTCATTCCGGTGAAAGATGATTTGTATACGCCAAAAATTCCTGGATCTGAAGAAGAGATTTCTGATTTGAGTTATACCAGAGCTAAACAGTTGTACGGTGATCCATTACCAGAAATCATTGAAAAACGATTAGAAAAAGAATTGAATTCGATCAACGGGAATGGGTTTTCTGTGATCTATTTGATTGCGCAAAAACTGGTGCATAAAAGTAACGAAGATGGTTATTTAGTTGGTTCACGTGGATCAGTTGGTTCTAGTTTTGTTGCAACGATGACTGGGATCACTGAAGTAAATCCATTAGCCCCTCACTATTATTGTCCTGATTGCCAGTATTCAGAATTCTTTGAAGATGGTACTTACGGTTCGGGGTTTGATATGCCTGAAAAAAAATGTCCGAAATGTGGCGCACGATTAAATAAAGATGGCCATGATATTCCTTTTGAAACGTTCTTAGGGTTCCATGGAGACAAAGTACCAGATATCGATTTGAACTTTTCAGGTGATTACCAAGCAGAAGCGCACAACTATACGAAAGTTTTGTTTGGGGAAGAATATGTTTATCGAGCAGGAACAATCGGTACAGTTGCCGATAAAACAGCTTATGGCTTTGTTAAAGGTTATGAGCGAGATCATAATTTACAATTTCGCAGTGCTGAAGTTGATCGATTAGCCAAAGGTGCGACTGGCGTGAAGCGAACGACTGGACAACATCCAGGGGGGATCATCGTTATTCCCGATTACATGGACGTATATGATTTTACACCGATCCAATATCCAGCAGATGATCAAAATTCAGAATGGAAAACAACGCATTTTGATTTCCATTCTATCCATGATAATGTACTGAAGCTTGATATTCTGGGACATGATGATCCGACAGTAATCCGTATGTTGCAGGATTTATCGGGAATCGATCCACAAACGATCCCAACTGACGATCCAGAAGTAATGAGAATTTTTGCCGGTCCAGATGTCTTGAACGTTACCAGTGAACAGATTTATTCTAAAACAGGGACACTAGGTATCCCAGAGTTTGGGACACGCTTTGTTCGGGGAATGTTGGAAGAAACACATCCAACGACTTTTGCTGAACTCTTACAGATTTCCGGATTATCACATGGGACCGATGTGTGGTTAGGCAATGCAGAAGAATTGATCAAACGTGGGGATGCAACTTTGGCTGAAGTAATTGGTTGTCGGGATGATATCATGGTTTACTTGATCCATGCTGGATTAGATAGTGGGATGGCTTTTAAGATTATGGAAACCGTTCGTAAAGGGCTATGGAACAAGATCCCTGATGAATTACGAGAAACCTATCTATCCGCCATGAAAGAAAACAATGTTCCTGATTGGTACATTGATTCTTGTTCTAAAATCAAATATATGTTCCCAAAAGCCCATGCAGCGGCTTATGTTTTGATGGCCTTACGTGTAGCTTATTTTAAAGTCTATTTCCCTATTTTATACTATTGTGCCTATTTCTCAGTTCGAGCGGATGATTTTAATCTTGTGGCTATGTGTAAAGGGAAAGATGCGGTAAAACAAGCGATGAAAGAAATCACAGATAAAGGTTTGGATGCCTCAGTCAAAGAGAAAAATCAGTTGACCGTCCTTGAATTAGCGAATGAAATGTTGGAAAGAGGCTTCCATTTTGGCATGATCGATCTATATAAATCAGATGCCGTGAACTTCGTGATCGAAGGAGACACATTGATCGCACCATTTAGAGCTGTCCCAAGTTTAGGAACAAACGTTGCAAAACAAATCGTTGAAGCACGAAAAGATGGACCATTCTTATCAAAAGAAGATCTTGCTACACGAGGAAAAGTTTCTAAAACGTTGATTGAGTATATGAACGACAACGGGGTATTGAAAGACCTTCCAGATGAAAACCAACTTTCCTTGTTTGATATGTTCTAATCAAGGGTTAGCGTGGAAGCTTGTCATTTTAAATGAAATATGGTATAGTTATTTATAGGTAATGATACTAACTGTGAGTGAGCGGAATTTTCGCTCACTCTTTTTAATGGAATTACGGAAGCAATTTTAAGGAGGCGAACTTTTTGAGTAGCGTCGTTGAAACAGTCACAGCAATGGTGACTCCGATTTTAGAGGAACAAAATTTTGAACTTGTCGAAGTAGAATTTGTGAAGGAAGGCAAAAGTTGGTTCTTACGAGTATTCATTGACAAAGATGGCGGAATCGATATCGAAGAATGTGCATGGGTTAGCGAAAAACTTAGCGAAAAACTTGATGCAGCAGATCCAGATCCTATCCCACAAGCTTATTTTCTAGAGGTATCATCTCCAGGGGCAGAACGCCCATTAAAAAAAGAGAAAGATTACGAAAAAGCGCTTGGAGAATATATCCATGTTTCTCTTTATCAACCAGTTGATGGAGAAAAACAATATGAAGGATTTCTCCAATCAGTTGATGCTGAACAGCTGATATTGAAAATACGCATAAAAACACGGGAAAAAGAATTAATTCTTGACCGAAAAAATATTGCCAAAGCTCGCTTAGCGATCCAATTTTAATCACGGAGAGGAAACAGAAAAATGAGTAAAGAAATGCTAAACGCATTAGATGCATTAGAAGCTGAAAAAGGGATTTCAAAAGAAATCGTGATCGACGCTTTAGAAGCTGCTTTAGTTTCTGCATACAAACGCCATTATGGTCAAGCTCAAAATGTTGAAGTTGAATTTGATCAAAAGAAAGGGAAAATTCACGTCTATGCTGTGAAAGAAGTTACTGAAGAAGTAATGGATTCACAATTAGAAGTATCATTAAAAGATGCGCTTTTGATTAATCCGGCATATGAGATTGGTGATACCATCCGTTTTGAAGTGACACCAAAAGACTTTGGACGAATTGCTGCACAAACAGCAAAACAAGTTATTTTACAACGTGTCAGAGAAGCAGAAAGAACCATCATTTACAATGAGTTCAGCGCGTATGAAAAAGACATTATGCAAGGTATCGTTGAACGTCAAGATAAACGATATATCTATGTAAATCTTGGAAAGATCGAAGCAGTTTTATCGAAACAAGATCAAATGCCTAATGAATTTTATCAACCGCATGATCGTATCAAAGTGTACGTTTCTCGTGTAGAAAATACGTCAAAAGGTCCACAAGTCTTCGTTAGCCGTAGCCATCCAGATCTATTACGCCGTTTATTCGAACAAGAAGTGCCAGAAGTTTACGATGGGATCGTTGAAATCGTAAGCATTGCTAGAGAAGCGGGCGATCGCTCAAAAGTAGCCGTTCGTTCAAATGATGAAAATATTGATGCAGTTGGAACTTGTGTTGGACCAAAAGGCCAGCGTGTGCAAGCGATCGTGAATGAATTAAAGGGTGAAAACATGGATATCGTTGAGTGGAACGAAGATCCAGCGGTATTTATCACGAATGCTCTGAATCCAGCGCAAGTGATCGATGTGATTTTTGATGAAGAAAATCCTAAAGCTTGTACCGTTGTCGTTCCAGATTACCAATTATCCTTAGCGATTGGTAAACGTGGACAAAATGCACGTTTGGCTGCCAAACTAACAAATCACAAAATCGATATCAAGTCAGAATCAGATATGGCTGAATATTATGAAAAACAAGCGCAAGATCAAGAAGTAGCTTCTGAAGAAGTCGCTCATGATGAAGCGATCGTTCAATCTGATTATACAGATGATGAATATGAAACGATTGCTTTCAACGATGAAACAGTTGAAAATACGGATCAAGATGCTTAACAATTAGCTTAGGAGGCGAAGAGATGAAACAAAGGAAGATTCCTTTACGCAAATCTGTGGTTTCAGGTGAAATGAAACCCAAAAAAGAGATGATTCGAATTACCCGTTCCAAAGAAGGGGAAGTATCGATTGATCCCACTGGGAAAATGCCAGGCCGTGGTGCGTATGTCTCACTTGAGCCAGCTGAGGTACAACAAGCTTGGGATAAGAAGATTCTTGATCGGGCGTTAGAAACGACTTTGACAGATGAATTCTACCAAGAGTTACTCGATTATGTAACCCATCAAAAAGCACGAAAAGAGCTATTCGGTAAATGAATGAAGGAAATCGGCAAAAAGCCATGAATCTCATTGGGTTAGCGATGCGCGCTGGTAAGTTGATTACCGGCGAGGAGTTGACCATTGCAGACATTCGTAAACAGAAAGCAAAGATCGTGTTTGTAGCAAATGATGCGAGTGAGAATACGAAGAAAAAAGTGAAAGATAAGAGTTCATATTATGAAGTTCCTTGCTTTGAACTATTTTCCGAAGCTGAAATCACGCAGATGATTGGGAAGCCTCGCAAAGTATTTGGAATCGTAGATAACGGTTTTGCGAAGAAAACCAAGGAGCTAATTGAAGGTTAGGAAGGTGATTGCATGAGCAACAAACGAATTTATGAACTAGCAAAAGAATTAAATCAGCCTAGTAAAGACGTTGTGGAAAAGGCGCAGCAACTTGGGATTAATGTGAAGAATCACATGGGAGCAATCACAACTGGTGATGAAAAGAAGTTGCAACAAGCGTTCAAAAAACCACAGACGAATAAAAAACCAGCACAGCAAGCCAGCCAAAAGCCAGCCACAAACCAGCCGAATGAACAAAAGAAACAAGAAACAAAAACGAAACAACAAAAAAATAACCGCAACTATCAAGATCGCGGTCAAGGGAGCGGTCAAGTGAATCAAGGAAAAAACCAATCAACAAACCAAAACCGAAGTAATAATGGAGGCGGAAATAACCAAAACCGTCAAGGAGCAACACAAAGTGGCAATCAAAACCGCCAAGGATCAACACAAGGCGGAAACCAAAATCGCCAAGGATCAAACCAAGGTGGTAACCAAAACCGTAACAACAATAATAATCGTGGTAAATTTAACAATAACAACCGCAATCGTTTTAACAAAAAAGGGAAAAAAGGAAAACAACAAACTTCCAATAAACCTGCTGTACCACCACGTAAATTCCGTGAGTTACCAGAAGTATTAGAGTATACTGAAGGCATGAACGTTGCGGATATTGCGAAGAAAATCCATCGTGAACCAGCAGAGATCATCAAAAAATTATTTATGCTTGGCGTAATGGTCAACCAAAACCAAGCACTAGATAAAGATACGATTGAACTCTTAGCAACAGATTATGGGATGGAACCACAAGAAAAAATCCAAGTAGATATCGCAGATATCGACAAATTCTTTGAACCAGAAGAATTAAATCCTGATACATTGGTTTCTCGTCCACCAGTTGTAACAATCATGGGACACGTCGACCACGGGAAAACAACATTACTTGATACATTACGTCATTCACGAGTAACAAGTGGCGAAGCTGGTGGGATTACACAACATATCGGTGCCTACCAAATCGATATCGATGGCAAACCAATCACATTCTTAGACACACCTGGGCATGCTGCATTTACAAGTATGCGTGCGCGAGGAGCAAGCATCACTGATATCACGATCTTAGTTGTAGCAGCAGATGACGGTGTTATGCCACAAACAGTCGAAGCAATCAACCATGCGAAAGCAGCTGGCGTACCAATTATCGTTGCTGTTAATAAGATTGATAAACCAGGGGCAAATCCTCAACACGTGATGCAAGAATTAAGTGAATATGAATTGATTCCAGAAGCTTGGGGTGGAGAAACGATTTTCGTTGAAATCTCTGCTAAATTTGGTCAAAATATTGACGAATTGCTAGAAATGATCTTGCTGGTTGCGGAAGTAGAGGATCTAAAAGCAGATCCTAAACAACGAGCAATTGGTACAGTAATTGAAGCACGTCTAGACAAAGGAAAAGGACCTGTTACAACATTACTTGTTCAACAAGGGACTTTAAACGTAGGTGACCCAATTGTAGTAGGAAATACCTATGGACGTGTGCGTGTGATGGTCAACGACTTAGGTCGTCGTGAAAAATCTGCTGGACCAGCAACACCAGTTGAGATCACTGGGTTAAACGATGTGCCACAAGCAGGTGACCGCTTTGTTGTCTTTGAAGATGAAAAAACTGCTCGTGCAGCCGGTGAAGAACGTGCCAAACGTGCGTTGTTAGAACATCGTGCGATCACTAGTCGGGTAACATTGGACAACTTGTTTGAAAGCTTAAAAGAAGGCGAATTAAAAGAAGTAAATGTTATCATTAAAGCTGATGTACAAGGTTCTGCAGAAGCATTGGCTGCTTCATTGCAAAAGATCGATGTAGAAGGCGTACGTGTGAAAATCGTCCATTCTGCAGTTGGTGCCATCAATGAAAGTGATGTAACCCTGGCAGCAGCAAGTAATGCGATCATCATTGGGTTCAATGTTCGTCCTACACCACAAGCTAAAATTCAAGCGGATAATGAAGAAGTGGACATTCGTTTACACCGAATCATTTATAAAGCAATCGAAGAAATCGAAACGGCGATGAAAGGGATGCTAGATCCAGAGTTTGAAGAAAAAATCACTGGTCAAATGATCGTTCGAGAAACATTCAAAGTATCAAAAGTTGGAACGATCGCTGGGGCTTATGTCACAGAAGGATACATTCGACGTGATAGTGGCGTTCGCGTGATCCGTGATGGTATCGTCATTTACGAAGGACAACTAGCTAGCTTGAAACGTTTCAAAGACGATGTAAAAGAAGTTAAAATGGGTTATGAATGTGGTGCAATGATCGAAAAATTCAATGACATCAAAGTCGATGACGTCATCGAAGGCTTCATTATGGAAGAAATCAAAACAAATTAATTTTAGGAGGCCGCTCAATATGGCAAACTATCGAGACCGCCGAGTCGGTCAAGAAATTTTAAAAGAAGTAAATGATATTTTACGCAAAAAAGTTCGTGATCCTCGTGTAGAAAACGTGACAATCACTGATGTCCACGTTACGGGAGATCTACAACAAGCAACCATCTATTATAGTATTTTATCTGACTTAGCTTCAGATAAGAAAAAAGCACAGGAAGGCCTAGCAAAAGCAAGTGGACTGATTCGCCGTGAATTAGGACACAACTTAAGCATCTATAAAACGCCTGAATTAACTTTTGAATTAGATGAGTCAGTGGGGTATGGTAACCACATTGATGAGTTGCTTCGTAATTTAAATAAAGATTAAAACAAAAAGAGCTATAAACCTTAAGAAGTGGGGTTATAGCTCTTTTTTAGTAGTTTTTTTAGTTTTAGCTTTTTATAAAGCAGAGATACCGCAGTTACACCATCATCCAATTTTTTAGAAAAAAAGTTCAAACTACACAATGCAAGTAGTTTAAAATGACAAACGCACAGTACCATAATTTTACTGTACAGAATACATGAGAAAAAAATGAACAATTTGTACGTGTCTCGAACAGGTTGTGAAAGAAGCGGTCAACTCCAAACGAATAAGAGAGAATCTTTTAAAATAGCTTTTCTTATTTTGAAAAATTCTCTCTTATTTTTAAGAAGTGGCTTCTTGGACACCATTTATTAAGAGTTAGATTTATACTTCAGACTCTTTTCGAGATTCGTATATGATCCTCAGTTTTTTGTTTTGGGGAAGACTAGGATCATTTATTCCTTAAAAGCTGCGACTCGTTTTAATCAAAGGCTGCAAATGAAGGATTCAAGCTTGCCTTTGTCTAAGAGAATAACATGAATTGTATTTACAGGTTTGTGAAGTTTTATTACAAGTTTGTTGCCAAATAATAAAAACGTAGCGAAAAAAGGTAAAATCGTCACATTATTGTGGGATGTGTTATAATGACAAAGTTGATATTTTATTGGATAGGGAGAAAAAACATGGACGGATTATTACCTTTGTGGAAAGAACGTGGCATGACAAGTCATGATTGTGTATTTAAATTAAGAAAAATCTTACATATGAAAAAAATTGGTCATGGTGGTACGTTAGACCCTGATGTTGATGGTGTGTTACCGATTTGCCTTGGAAAAGCGACTAAAGTTATCGAATATTTAAGCGATGCAGGAAAAGTATACCAAGGAGAGATTACATTAGGATTTAGTACAACGACAGAAGACAAATCTGGTGAGGTCGTCGAAAGTAAAACAGTTGATCGATTAATCAGTGATGAAGAAATTGATGAAACGATGAAAAGTTTTATCGGGGAAATCACTCAGATACCACCGATGTATTCAGCTGTCAAAGTGAACGGCAAACGTCTTTATGAGTATGCCAGAAACAATGAAACAGTTACACGTCCCGTGCGTAAAGCGCAGATTGAACGTTTTGAAAGAACAAATGACGTGCATTGGGACCAAGAGAAGGGGTTGCTATCTTGGCGTTTTGAGGTAGTATGCGGGAAAGGGACTTATGTACGAACGCTTGCTGTTGATACTGGGAAAAAATTAGGCTATCCTGCTCACATGTCCGATCTAACTCGAACAGCTAGTGGAGGAATGAAGAAGGAGCAGGCAATCACTTTACAGCAAGTAGCAGATTATATGCTTGCAGGAACCTTTGAAGAACATTTATTGCCACTAGAAGCTGGTGTTGCTCGTTTTAAGAGAGTAGACATTAGTGATCGTGTTTGGGAAAAAGTTAAAAATGGTATGCGCTTAGATTATCAGGTATTTAACTTAGCAGAAATGCCGACAGAAGAGATCGCACTTTTTTACCAAGACAAAGTAGTAAGTATTTACCAGCCAAATCCAAAAGAAAAAAATAAATTAAAACCAAGCAAAGTGTTGAGGAATGAGGTATAAAAATGAAAATTATCAAAATTAGACATCCTTATCAAGCAGATCAGATCCCACCAGAAGACGTTGTACTTGTTTTAGGCTTTTTTGACGGGGTACATCTAGGCCATCAACGTGTTATCAATCGGGGAAAAGAAATTGCTAAAAAAGAAGGATTGAAATTAGCTTTGATGACTTTCAACCAACATCCTTCAATCGTCTTCAAAAAAATAAATCCAAGTCAAGTAAAATATTTGACTACTCTGGAACAAAAAGAAGAAAAAATGGCCTTATTAGGTGTTGATTATTTATACGAAATCGATTTTACGTCATCGTTTGCTCATTTAGCTCCACAAGAATTTGTTGATCAATATATCGTAGGACTTCATGCAAAATATGCTGTTTCTGGTTTTGACTATACTTACGGACCTAAAGAAATTGCAGATGTAGCGCACTTACCAAGTTATGCAAAAAATCGATTTGAAATCATCACTGTACCAAAAGAAGAAGACAGTGGCGAGAAGATTAGTTCGACACGGATACGTGAATTATTAAACGCAGGAGAAATAAATGAAGTAACGCGTTTATTGGGGGCTGCTTACGAGGTCGAAGGGGTGGTAGTCCATGGCGATGCTCGTGGCCGCCTGCTAGGATTCCCAACAGCTAACATCAAAGTTAAAAGTACTGTTCATCTTCCAAAAGAAGGTGTCTATGTTTCAGAGATCAAAGTTGGTGAAACGTGGTATCAAGCAATGGGATCAATCGGTCATAATGATACCTTTGGTGATGATCGTGAACTTACCGTTGAATTATATATTTTAAATTTTGCTCAAGATATCTATGGAGAGCATGTAAAAGTCCGTTGGCATCATTTTTTGAGAAACCAAGTGAAATTTCCAAACGTTGAATCGTTGATTGAACAACTGAAAGCAGATGAAAAAGCGACAGCGGACTATTTTAAATAAAAGTATTGAATTTAACTGAAGACAATAAAAAAGCCTTTTTTGGTGAAATCATTCGAGTCAGCAAGTAGCTTGCTGACTCTTTTATTATAGAAAAAAGTAAATCGATCGAATAAGCGTATCGTTTGCCTAAAAGACAGGGTGCTATTGTACACTTGATATAGGAAGTATGCAGTAGGTGAAAAAGAAGGGTGGAAAGTATATGTATAAAGATCTAACAAATAAGGTGGCAGTAGTAACTGGAGGATCAAAAGGGATCGGTAAAGCAATCTGTGAACGCTTTGGTAAAGAAAAAATGTGTGTGGTTGTCAACTATCATTCGGATGAAGAAGGGGCACAAGAAGCAGTAGCCGAGATCGAAAAAAATGGTGGCAAAGCAGTAGCTGTCGAAGCGGATGTCAGTACAGAAGAAGGGATGGATCGTCTGCTCAAAGCAGCAATCGAAACATTCGGAAGTTTAGATATCTGGGTCAATAATGCTGGTATGGAAACGCAAAAACCAACCCATGAGCTGGAATTAGAAGATTGGGAGAAAGTGTTAAAGGTGAACCTAACAGGCGTATTTTTAGGGACAAAAACAGCGTTGAATTATTTTAAAACTCATCAGATCAAAGGTAATATTATCAATATGTCCTCCGTTCACGAACAAATCCCTTGGCCGACATTTGCTCATTACGCAGCATCAAAAGGCGGTGTCAAGCTGTTTACAGAAACAGTAGCCATGGAGTACGCACCAGAAAATATTCGAATCAACAGTATTGGACCAGGGGCGATCAAAACTCCGATTAATGCAGAAAAATTTGAAGATCCAAAAGAAAAAGAAATTCTAGAAAGCATGATACCAATGGAACGAGTGGGTAAACCCGAGGAAGTCGCCGCCGCTGTTGCTTGGCTCGCTTCTAATGAATCCAGTTATGTGACAGGAATTACTTTATTTGTAGATGGTGGCATGAAACTATATCCATCCTTTCAAGGTGGTAAGGGTTAAAGCTACTTACCATTATTATAGAAACAAGAAATATGGGAAATAATAAATTCAGAATCTAAAAAAACAGTAAACGACATTCAAAGAGCTGACCTTTGCCAATAAGAAAAAAATCCACAAAACATGGGGAGCTGTTTCGAGATTTTTATCTTGATTGCTCCTACGTTTATTCGTCTTAGTTTTTACTTGGTGAGTATTCAGGTCAAACGCTCTTTTCGCAATCTCTTATGCACGGTGCTTATGCATCCAGTTCTTGAAATAAGCCTGAATTTTTTGAAACATGGGAAGCTGTTTCAAAAAATTCAGGCTTATTGTCATCAGAGCAGATCGTTTCTTTCACAGTCTCTCTTTCAAAATAAAAAACTAATTCTTTTTTAGTGAAATGGATGTTTGTTTTTGTAGTTGTTCATAGATCCATGACCCGAAATTAGTGACATAATTAAAGTTACCACCAATTAAGATATCATATTCATTTTCTTTGAAATGCGTGTATTGGATCAATCGATCATTTTTATTAGCATAAACCTCTGAATGATAATTAAAAAGTTCCTCTTTAAAGGCATCCATTTCGTGAAAATCATCTGTTACAAGAGATAATTTTAATGTGACAGGGACATCAAGCGTCACTTGATAATCTTTTTGGATCATTAGATTTTCCTTGTCACCGTAAAGGAAATCAAACAAATTTTGTTCAGAAAACTTCCATTTTCCTCCAACTTTTGTTCCCTTTAATTTCCCTTCGTGCAGATAGTTTCGAATTGAACGAGTTGTCACACCAAGTTGGTCGGCTAATTCTTGTACTGAATAATAACCTTTCAATATATCCCTCCTAAAAATTAAACCACTATTTAAACACCGTGGTATCGAATTAAAATAAAGTCCTTATGACCCAAAAGTTAGTTTCAGATTGATGAGGAATTAAATATACTTTATAGATTGTAATTATACTAAAATTCTTATGAAAAAAATAGATTTGTTCGTTAAATAATCGTTATGTTTAGAATAAAATAAACAGATAAAGCAGTGTTTTTCAAATTTAAACTTAAAAAATCGTTATTTAAAATAACTTAATGGAAATTTATGATCACTATGGAAATTTGAGGTGATGAAATAAAATAAAAACAAATTTACTTATAGATAGCAATGAATCCAATCAAATAAGTCAGAAGAACAAATCAACGTGTCTTAGAAATTTTAGCGTTATATAAAAGAAACGCATAAATTGTTTAATTTTTTTTATTTTATAACTAAGGTTTTAATAATTTTTCTCTCGAACCGTCATTGACAATATTTTCATTCAAAGTTTATACTATATTTAGGAAAAAAAATGAATATTATCGTGCTTTTTCCTAAAAGTTCAGAAAGGAGACTTGTTATGTTTACGAAACCTGTACTAAAAAAAATCTCTGGCAATGTTTTGTCCCCATGTTCTTGTGGGTTATTGATTGGTAACGGTTCTTAATCTAGTCTTCCGATGTCCATTTTTAATTGGAAAATAAAGTTGCCCTACAAAACTCCCCTGTTAAAAAGGCGACTTTATTTTCCTATTTAATATAGTCAAAATGTTATTATTCGTTTGTTATGCTAATAAAAGAGGTGAGTGATCTATGAAAATCAAGGAAAATTTATACGCGTATCCTTTTCTTGATGAAATGATTCTCCATAATGTTCTAAGAAGCAGCTGGCTAGTGATTTCTAAAGAAGAGTTAGAGTTGGTGAAGCTACGAAAGTATTCAGCGTTATCCGAGTCTACGCAAAAAAAACTAAAAATCTTTCAGCTTCTATTAGACGAGCCATTAAAAGTAAAAAAAAATGAAGTCACCATTCCTGAAACCGCTTATTTGGCGTTGACACATCAATGTAATTTAAAATGTGTGTATTGTTACGCAGAAGCAGATATGACCAAGAACTATCCGGATCAATTGTCTTTTATTGAATGGTTCCAACTATTAGATCAATTAAAAGACTGTGGTGTAAAAAAAGTCATTTTTACTGGTGGAGAAATAGGACTGAATCATGATTCTTTAAAATATATCGATTATGCTTATCAACTAGGCTTATCGGTTGGTTTGATCACTAATGGAACCTTGATTGGAAAAAAAGGAATGCACAATTCTTGGCAGATCGATGCGAATCAATGACCATCAGCTTGGATTCGATTGATAAAGAAGAAAATGACAAGAACCGTGGTAGAGGTTGTTATGAAATAGCAATGAGAGGTATCCGTAATCTTTTAGATATCGGTTTCCATAATATTTACGTTAATGCAACCGTTACCAACTATAACTTAAAATCAGTTGATCAAACGATTGAGTTTTTTAAAGAGAATGGAATCGCCTATAAATTAGGTGGATTTAGCGAATTAGGAAGAGGTAGTATGGCAGATATTTCATTATCTTTTGAAGAAAGAAAAGAAATCGAGTGCAAAGAAAAAAGTGCTCAACGATCTGCATTTTTAAAGCCATTTACAATTAAAGAATCTTGTGGTTTGGGTTTGGGAGAGTTCGTTATCAATCCAGTTGGGGATATTTTTGCATGTAAATTATTGGAGACAGATGACTATAAATTAGGTAATATCAGAAAAAACAAATTAGCTGATATTTATAACCATAAAGAGATAGAATTGCTTGAATCTCAAAATATCCATCATTTATCTGGTTGTCAAACTTGTTCTTTTCGCTATTTATGCGGTGGTGGTTGTCGTGCGCAACATTATTATCATACCAATGATATTCATGGAGTGGATCGCTCTGAATGTCAATTATTGCAAGAGTTAATAAAAAATCAAATGTATCGTATCTGGAAACAGACAGAAATGACCTGAAGGAGCGTGATTAGGTGAGACTGAACGGCGAATTGGCCTATGAGAAATTAGGGAACGACCTCTATCTTTCCTTGAATGATGAAATCTATCTTTTAGATAATGAAGTATCGATCTATATATTTGAATTATTAAAAACAAATGTAGCACTTAGTCATGTAAAAGAAAAAGTATTAATACGATTTGCTGATTCTGGTGACTATTCTAATGAAGAAAAAGAAAAATATATCACAGAGTTTATCTCAGATCTGATCAACAATCAAATTCTCTTACAAGATCAGGTCAATCAATGAAAACTAGCAAAAGAACAATGCGTTTATCAAAAGATAATCAACATTGTTCTTTTTTGCTTCTTTCTTCTGGCTTCACTCAAATTATCAAATGAAGCGTCATATTTCGGTAAAACTTCTCTTTGTCCGTTACAAGACTCAATTAGATAGAGAAGGGTCTAACTCAGTTCTTTGTTTAAAAATTAAACAATACAGTACGCCTATGATAAAGCCACTGATTGCTGGCAGGATAAAACCAACACCACTGGAAGCAAATGGAATCGTATGAACATACCAATTGGTTAAATTTGTTGTCAAATGATTTTGAATAGGTAATGCTTTGATACCATCAAATAAAGCAGGTATGGCTGTAAAGATTGTCGTCAATTGATAAACGATTCTGCGATTTTGGAAAAAGGCAGAGCAAAGTGCTGGGATGATCATTGCCATGGAAAGAGGATAAAGAATCATTAAAAATGGCATGGTCCAAGCAATAATGGTGTCAAGTCCAAAGTTTGCGGTAATAAAAGAAAGTAATGTAGTGATTCGTAGCCATCCTTTATAGCCGATCTTAGGGAAGCGGACAGAGAAATCTTGGGCAAATGAGGCAATCAATCCCATCGCAGAAGTGAAAACTGCTAACAGCGTCATCAAGGCCATAAAAATCAATCCCACTTTACCAAAATAGGATTGGACGATTTGAGTTAATGCAATCCCTCCGTTTTCGGAGATACCAAAGCGATTTAAAGACATCGTACCTAATGCAATAATCCCCAAATAGATACCACCACATAAAACCATCGTTAATAGACCAGATTTTACAGTATTTTTAGCAATCTGATCTTCATCATGAATCCCCATTCCTTGAAGCGCACGAATGATCGTAATTCCAAAAGCTAATGAGGCTAATGCGTCCATTGTATTATATCCTTCGATAAAGCCGTTGGTAGTTGCTGCTTGTTGGTAATCCAGTACAGGCTTGGCATCCAATGGCCCTAAGGGAAGAATCAAAGCGACGATAAACACAGCGAATAGTAAAATTAAAAATAATGGGTTTAAATATTTTCCAATGATTTTTAATAAATTTGATTCACGAGTTGATAAATAATAGGCTAAGCCAAAGAAAATAACCGAAAAGATAAATAAGCCAATCGTTGTATACTTTTCTGGTAAAATCATTCCTAAACTAAATTGATATCCTAATGCAGCAGTTCTGGGAGTGGCGAATAAAGGTCCTAAGGCCATATGGTTCATAATAAGAAATAAGGTACCATACCACGCAGCCACTGGTTTAGCAAAATCGTACAACCCGCTTGAGCGTGTTTTACTTAAGGCAATCAGTGCAGCTAAAGGTAATAAAGTAGAGGAGATCAAAAAACCAATCCCAGCAGATAACCAATGACTACCTGCAAGTTGACCTAAATGAGCAGGGAAAATAAGGTTACCTGCTCCAAAAAGCATTCCGAAAATGAGTGAAGCTAATAAAAATAATTTCTTTGTTGATAATTTTTCCATCATAAATAACTCCTTAATCGTTTAGTTAACATAAATGAAATGAAGCTAAACGTCTGACTCGTCTTTGTCTAAAAATTTGCATAAATCTTTTCCTTTCTTTGGTGAAAAAACACAAAAAGCCCGTTGGAATAATTATTCCAACGGGCAATTGACATTGCGGTACCACCGTTTTTTTTTGTTTATGAATAAACAATCTCTTAGCGACTCACTAATAGTGAAGCGCATTATCCGATAACGGGGATCGCCGGCACAAACTTCTAACGTCACTTGTGCATCTCCAGAGTTACTTTCACAAATAATAGACCTACGATTTTCCACCAACCAATCGCTCTCTAAAATGCTTATTATTCGTTACTCTCTCTATCAATGATTTTTGTTCATTATAGAAGCAATGATGGACAGTGTCAAGACAAAAAAAGTAAAAAATTGAATTTTCTGTCAATAGATTTGGGTGAAACGTTCACCATTGATTTTTTTCTTTCTTCTTAATTACGGTCAATTTTTATTGCTGTAAGAGTCTTCGTTAAGGACAGAAGCGTAGTTAAGTGTCTACATAATAAATAGTGAAACGAATACTTAATGGCTTGAAAAATGTGGTGGAATATTCTTTGAGATTGTTAGAAACAGCCAACTATTGTTAGCAAAGTATTTATTTGACTGTCTCTACAACAATTTTGAAATTTGATCTATCACACCGATTTGTTATCAGTCAGTCGTTCGATTCATCTTTTAAGACAAAAAAAGCAAAAATTGCAAGGTTAAACGGTTTCAAACGCCTTTTTTTAGAATGAATATAAGTAAAATAGGATTTACCCAATTGAGCGAAGATTAAAAAAAGGAGGTTTTGTTACATTTGCTGTAAAGAGAAAGGTGAGGGTAAGTGGATGAGAAAGATGACGATTGTTTTCTTTTTGTTCCTTATTTTTTTGACCATTGAGGCATATACGCGAACAATGATTGTCTACGCTGAATCTGTACAAAGCACAGCGGGGATCCGCTTTGTACCAAATCCTTCAAATGCATCATCAGAAGATCTGGCAAAAGAGAAAGACGGGCAGACAAAAAGAATGATGCAAAGAAAGCTCCCAAAAACAATTGATCAGCAGAGTAGTTCTTTGATGATCTGTGGTGGACTCATTGTAACAGCAACAGGAGGTTTCCTCTTACTGAGAAAAGGAAAGAAGGAAAAAAATGAAAAAAGTAGTTTTAACAATCGCACTATTTAGCACATTCGTTATTAGTGCGAAGGCAACAACCGTTTATGCAGAAATAGCCGATGATACTCATGGCACAAGTATCGCTAAAGTTGGGTTAGAGAAACAAGATGAAACGGATGAACCAACGGATCCAATTGATCCACCAGATGTACCAGGTACGTATATTCCCACAGGAAACACCGGTGCTTTACGTATTGACTATATCTCAAATATTGACTTCGGTACACAAAAAATCGCTAGTGAAACAAAAAACTATACAGCTGGGAATTCAGATGAATTTGTTGAAACACAAATATCTGATCTACGAGGAAATGGTGCAGGTTGGAACTTACAAGTTAGCTATGATAGTGAAAAAGCAGGATTTTATACTGAAAATGGTGTTGCGTTAGCTGGGGCTGAACTAAGCTTGCCAGCAGGGACAGCAAAAACGGTGACAGAGAATCAATCTCCGGCAGCTGAAACGGCAACGGTAACAGTAAATAAAGATGCGCAAAATATTATGTTTTCTGCCGCAACAACCGGTCTAGGGACTTGGGAAGATCAGATGTCAGCAGAAGCTGTTTCATTAAAAGTACCTTCTGGTAACTTGGCAGGAACTTATTCTGCCACACTTGTTTGGACATTAACAGACGCACCAGCTTAATCTAAAGGAGAAGAAACATGAAAAAAAATATTCTAGCAACTACATTATTAAGTGTGTTAGCCATTAATACCATGAGTATGACCATCTATGCAGAAGAAATGAGTGATTCAGCAACTTCAACAGCAAAGATCACATTCGAAGGGAATGATACCCATTCCAATAAACCAGTGAATCCAGATAATCCAGATGATCCAATCGACAAACCAGACGAAGTAGATCCAGATGATCCTAACAATCATGGAACTGGCGATCAAGGACCACTTTCAATTGACTATGTGTCCAATATCAGTTTTGGTACACAAGAAATTTCACAAAATAAAAAAGTCTATGTCGCAGCAAATGCAAAACCATTTGTTCAAATTACAGATAAACGAGGAGTAGCTGGTGGCTGGTCACTAACTGCGACTGCTTCAAAATTTTCAGCAGCTGACAGCACTGAATTAAAAGGAGCAATCCTATCATTTGCGAATGGAGATACTCGAACGACTTCTGATAACATCAGCGGCAAACCTGATGCTTTTGATTTCACTTTTAACAATCATGAAGCTCAACCAGTTATGACGGCAAAAAGTCTGAATGGTCAGGGAACTTGGTTAGATGTATTTGAAGGAGAAGAAGGAAACAATACAAATGTTCAATTGACTGTTCCTGTTGGTTCTGCTCAAGCAAAAGAGTATACCGCAACGATTACTTGGACCCTTACTGCAGGTCCAACTGATGCACAATGATGCATAAACGTCATCATCGTTTTATTTGTTTAGTCACAGGCATCATCGGATTTTGGGGAATCCTTGGTGTCAATTCGCTTACCTCATATGCAGATTCAGCTGAATCTGCATATAGTGTAAGTGCAAATATACCTGAAGAACAAACAAATAAAGATGTATCTTATTTTGATTTAACTGAAGCACCAAATGAAACGCGCGACCTATCCATTCATTTATCCAATGTCGGAGAAAAAGAAAGTGTCTTTGAAATAGAGATCAACAATGCAGCGACCAACACAAACGGTGTGATCGATTATAATCAACGAACAGTTAAAAAGGATGCCTCTGCCAAATACCAAGTCAGTGATTGCTTAACCACTGATGCAAAGGAAGTAACAATTCCAGCTGGAGAAGCAAAAGACGTGCACTTTCAATTGAAAATGCCAAAAGAATCATTTGACGGGATTCTTTTAGGAGGTATCCATGTAACGAAAAAAGAGAACCAAAGTGAAAAAGTTTCTGGAACAGCGATTCGAAATAAGTATGCTTATGTTATTGGGGTTGAGCTTAGGAACAACAGTAAACCTGTCTCACCAGATTTGAAATTAATTTCTGTAAGAACTGGGTTACAAAATTCGTATGCAACGATTTTTGCACATTTACAAAATCCTACATCAACGATCATCAGTCAAGTTCATACGGAAGCGACGATCACTAAAAAAGGCTCATCAAAAGTGTTGTATACAGCAAACAAAGATCATATGTCGATCGCACCCAATACGAACTTTGATTTTCCGATCAGTGTCAACAAGAAGAAAATCGATCCGGGAACTTATATGTTAACAGTGGATGCGACAACAGAAAATAATCAAAAGAAATGGCATTTAGCAAAAACATTTACGATCAAACCAGAAAATGCCAAAAAAATCAATGATGAAGCAATTACAGAAGAAAAAGCAGAAGTATCTTATCTGCCGATGATTATTGGGATAGGCGGCTTACTATTAGGGATCATTGTGTTCTTAAGTTACAAACTGTTCCAACAAAAAGGTAGGTGAGGAAGGAAATGAAAAAGCAAAAAGTGAATAAAAAATTAGTATTTCTAGTCGCCTATTTTGCTTTGTTCAGTCTCTTTCAGCTAGCCTTCTCTACTAAGTCAGTTGTTGCGGATTCATGGCCTGATGGACAATCAGAAGCTGACATCTATGGTGGACATATCCATGCTAAAATCACCTATGTAAAAGATGGGAATCCAAATTATACAGCGATTGGGGATACGATAACAGTTACAACAGTTTTAGAAAAAAAGATGATACAAACCTTGAAGAAGAGTATAAGCAATCAACGTTAGTGACGGTTTTTCCTGATAAAGAGCAAGGGTTGGAATTATTAGGAGAACCCGAACTTGTTTATAAACATGGTGGTGTAACAGGTAACGGAAATTTGATGGCTCCATCTAAGGAAGTTGCCTATGACATCATAACGGCTTATAACTTTTATGGACATACAGAATTTGGAGATTCCAAGTCCTATGATGGGCGGATTACAGAAATATTGCCGCTCGCTTCAGACGGTATCTCTGATGGTCCTTATAGTGACAATTACTCGGTTTATCGATTATTGGAAAAAACGGGTGATTCAATGACGATCACCTATCGTGCCAAAGTCACAGAAAAAGCAGTCACTAAGGATAAATTTGTCTTGCGTGCATCTGTTTGGGATAGTATGAAAAAAGATATTGGATTTACTCATTTTTTATCTGCTGAAATGCCAAGCTTTCAATCAGAAAAGTTAGCCTTATCTTTTGATGATACGAGCAAAAATCTAGAATTAGATTCCGAGCAGATCACGCTAACAGGTAAATGGAGTGGTCCTTTGAACGATCTCACAGCTTACTTAACAATCAATGGGATGATAATGAACACTGATGAACTATTGTCTTGCTTCAAGAGTGATGGCACATTTCGTGTACCTGTTGACCTGAGTCAGCTACCATCAGTTTCAGAAGTGAATAATGTGACTTTGATGATTCAAAAAAGTAATGGTGAGTCAGCACAAGATTCAACGGTCTTAAGAATGACCAAACCTGCTTCACCTCCTACGATTGAACTGGCAAATAATCTTGCTAATCAAACGCTCGTTCTTTACCCGGGGGATCAAGGGTTTACCTTGAGTGGCAAGTGGAAAGCCGATAGTGGTTCGTGGATCAATATTTATTATAAGTTAAATGGTGTTGAAAAAAAGCTGAATGATTCAGATTCGATTGCGAATACACAACCTGGAAATATGGTTGATTTTTCAAAGAATTTCACACTTGCAGACTTAGCAGCAGGAGAAAATCAATTTGAAGTTTATGTTAAAAATGAAAAACAACAACAATCAAATATTGAAACATTTAAGGTGATCAAAGAAGCGGGGGTTGTGAGATTTGTAAACGTACCAGATCTTCTGACTTTCATGGCAATCCCCGTTGCTAGTCATACGATTCAAACAAATTTGACACAGGCAGCCAATCTTTTAGTAGAAGATACAACTGGAAAACCGATGAATTGGAAACTTAATGTGTCACAAACTGAAGAGTTTAAAGATGGTAAACAAGTATTACCAGCCACTCTTTTTTATCAAAATGGTGATACGGCACAAGTCATCGAAAAAGAACATCCGATCACACTTCCTATGACTGAAGTAACAACTAATAATAAAGTCCGGAATTACAGCATTCTACAAAATTCAGAAAACTATTTTTATCTAAATGTTCAACCCGGTGGATATGCTGGGGAATATTCATCACAGGTGGAATGGACAATTGTCAATGCCCCTTAGTTACTTTTATTGATAAAATATAGTGGAGCTGGTTAACAGGGATATTCAAATGATTGAAATCCAGATTTTTAATATTGAAATTAGCGAAATAAGCCAAAGATAGCCAAAATTACTTTTTGTATTTAAGCTATCTTTGGCTTATTTTTTTGTATTGTTTTATTAAGGATGGTGCAAATGCTGATCAAAGAAGACTGTTCATTGATTGAAATAGTTTGGATAGTTCTATGCTACTAAAAAAAGATGAATAAATGAAACTTGGATTTCCATCTAATCGAGAAGGTTAAGGTAACGTGAGATTCAGTTTTACAGTTAAGCTCTAAGGTGGTTAAATAAAAATTAAATTTTTCAAATATTCTAAATATGCTTGCGATTTTTCTAGTATTTTTTATTATTCATGTTATCTTATAACAGTAATGTTATTGGTTGTCAAAAGGGGAGGCACCAATTAATGAAAAAGTGGTATGTTTGAAAATGATAAACTGGTTTGCTTAGGGGGATGGGTTAATGGAAGTGATTATTTATATTATAGTGGTTCATCTTAATTTTGCACTGATAGGTCTCATTTTATTTGCAAAAAAAAGGATTTTTATGGATTGCTTCATTCGTTTGGGATTAACGCTACTTAATATATGGCTGATTGAATGGACGCCAGTATTTTTGGTTTTACTTTATTTTTATAATGGAAAATATATTTTTCAGGAAACAAGAAATCTATTTATTGTTTTTTTATTAAATACTTTTTGTGTAAATTTTATCGGCATTTCTGTTTTTTTGACAATTGAAGTGCCACGATTTTTAGAAAATTATGACTTGTTAGCGAATGCGATCCTAGAAATTTTGCTTTTAGTGGCAATCCTAATTGTAATGAAAGAATTAGATAAAAAGTTTCGAATTAGTAATTATCTATACGCATATAAAAAAAATCGTCTGTTTTCGACATTTTTGATTATATGTATGTTCATGTCACTTTTGTGGTATCATTTGCTTTTTTCGATGGATTCATTGGATTTCCTTTTAACCTCTTTTATTTTAGTTGCTAGTAATTCCTTTTATGGACTACTTATGCTTTTGATTTTATTGAATGAAAAAAAGGAAGAATACTATCAAATCTATTTGGAAAGCATGAAAAAAAATGAAGAATATTATCAAAAGCTAGAAGAATTTCGTCATGATTATAAAAATTATGTTGGTGTGATGGAAGATCTTGTACAGAATAAACAAATTCATAACGAAATAGAGGCCATCGTAGGGGAAGAAAAAGAGTTTTTTGAAACGCAACTCAACGATGCTTTACACATGAAGTTACAAAAAATTTATGATCCACTGTTGCAAGGAGTTTTTGTCAAATTTGTTAAGCGGGCAGAAGAGCTTCGGATACCTTATAAAATCCAAGTTAATCATATCATACCCAAGCTTTCAATGAATTCCTATGACATGATTCGCTTATTTACAAATATTATCGAAAATGCGTTTGTTCATTATGATCAAACGATGGCGAAAGAAAAAAAAGAAATCACGATCATCGTTGAACATTTGTGGGATTGTTTTTATTTTGAATTTAGTAATCCCAGCAAAAACACTGGAAAAAATCTAACTGAATTGTTTCAAAAAGGAACAACCAGTCAGAAAAGTAGTAAGGGAATTGGGTTATACAGTGTCAAAAAAATCGTAGAAGAGAATGAGAATCTTGCATTGAATTTAAAGTATGACAAACAAGAGCAACGTTTTTACTGTATCTTAACTTTGAAAAAAGAAACAGTCCATTAAAAAAAAGCCACTTGCCTATTTACTGAATAGGCAAGTGGCTTTTTGTTGTACGTATGGGACTAATGAACTAAATGATTTTCATTTTTCAGATGTTCCATAAAATCCACTAATTTTTTTATGCTTCGACGGCTAAGGATCAAGGTATCATCATTTTTAAACACAATTTCATTGTTTTTTTTATCTACTAATTTAATGTTAGCTGGATTGATGGAGTAACTCTTCAAATCATTGAAAAAATGAAAGTTTTGAAACGTCTGTTTTAGTTCTTCAATTTTCCCATGAATCAAAAAAAATTCTGTTTGACAGAAAAATTCAATAGTCGAACGAGAACCTGTGATCTTACTTAAGTAATTGACTTCTTTAGGGTCGATTAAATAGATTTTAGAAAGTGATTCGATTTTAATGAGTTTACTTTGTCCTTGTTGCAAATTCGAATGGTTGAACAATAATTCTTCCAAGCCATTTACAGCTTCCATGATGTCTTTTTTACTATAGTATTTATCTGCTCGAATATTTTGATTGATAATCTCCATCCCTTTAGTTGTGTCATTCGTCAAAAACAGGATGTAACAAGAATGATTTCTCTGACGAATTTTTTTGCTAAAATCAATCCCAGAATGAAAACGGTTCAATTCAATATCAACAATAAAAATATCTGAGTCTTGGATAGGCATAAAATCAAGGTCAGCATAGAATTTTTCTAATTGAGAAGGCAAGGGGATGGTTAACGAAATTGCTGCTAAATTAGCACTACGATTATATTGTTTACGAAATTCTTCTTGATGGAATACATTATCTTCAATATAGTACACTTTCACACACATCACCTCCAACTTTCAATCGTTCTTAGTATAGCAAGAATCAATGTGTGGATAAAGAGAATAAAAGAATAAATTATTAGACTTTTTTTATTTAATATTTAAATAATTGAAAGGAAATATAGATGTTGAAGTAAAATTTGAACGAAAGAGTCAGAGAGAAAACGGTTATTTTAGAAGTCTAAAAATCATCTGGAAATAGTCTACAGACAAAAGCTGGGATACCTTTTTAAAAGTTGAATCAATGCGTACGGTTTTGTTCGTAAAAAGAAAGAACATCCTATATTAGTTGGTCATATGAAGAAAAGAAAGAATGAGCAAAGAGAAAAATTAATTGAAATAGCCGTTACAAGAAAACGCTTTTATGTTAAGGTAGATACGTAAAATAGTACATTGGTTAGGGAGGGTATTCAAATGACAAGGGAAGAAAAAATATATGATGTAGCATCACAGATCATTTATGTAGTCATAAACAATCTTTTTTTTATTGTTGTAAATTTACCGCTGTTTAGTTACCTTTATTTGATGATTTATCAAGGAGTTACTTTATATCTAATCTTAATGGGTCTCTTTATGATTCTGTTTGCTATTTCATTGATCGCACTATTTGAATCGCTGTATCAGTTTATTATTAAGAAACAGGAAAGCAATCTCCGATTTTTTTGGCGGAGCATCGCTAAGGCATGTTCTTGGGATAGTTTACCTGTCTATTTGCTCATCAGTTTGATTGCTTCAATAGGATTTCTCTTTTTTATGGTTGAACTTTCTCCAATTTTTTCTATATTTGTCATTATTTATGCTATTTTAGCGGTCTACGGGATGTTGATCCTTCCTTTTGCTATCATGGAAACGATCCTTTTCCAAAACACCTTTTTAAAAACGTTGTTGAATGCGATGATTTTATCTTTCCAGAAATGGCAATTACAGCTTTTTACGATTGCCTATCTGTTATTTGTTCTTTTATTGTTTCCACGCTCGCCAGCTATCTTCTTTTTTGTCGGTTTTAGTGGCTACTGCTACTTGTTTTTAACTTTTTATGCACCATTTTTACAAACTCGGATAGCGAGTATTAAGGGATTGGATCAGAGAAATGACTAAAAGCATGACGAGGATTAAACATAACCTTTTGAAACACGCTTTTTATCGTTACATGTTGTGGATGAGTGTTAGTTTATTAGTATTATTCTTTATTATTTATCTCATCACAGTTTCTTTCCATCAAAAAAGAGATGAAAATCTAAAGGAAATCAACTTAAATTTTTATACAGAAATTATGATGATGAAAAATGCAACAGATAATATGTTGGCGCTTTTGTATGCGGAACAACCTGATTTGGAAGATTTGAGGCAAATTACTAATTTATCACTCGCAGAATACTACGAATACAAAACGACTACTTACATGAAACATGCCGGTTCAAAGTATAATGGAACCCAAAATTTTGTTAATCAGTCCTTTAAAATGAATGATTATTTGTCAACTGTAGTTATTTATCATGCGCAGACGAAACGTAGCGTAGTCTTTCAAAAAGATCAGACAACCACGATGAAAAAAGTGGATGAATTTCATCTAGCAGACCCAAACGATATCGAAAAGACAAAAAAGCAAATTTTTAAGATAAATAAGAATAGAAATCTGATTGGATTTCACAAAGAATTACATAAAGAAACAGATTTAAGTTACGCAGCAGATGTCTATTTTTATTATGATATTTCTCCATTATTTGAAAAGATTCATTATCAAGTGTTAAGAAACAACGGCAATATTCAAGTTTTCTACAAAAACAACCCTATTCCACCGGAGATAAAACCAAAATATGTTCTAGACCAACGTCAAGCAGAACATTACGTGGTTACAGCCACGACAAAGTATGCCAATGTTTTTACAGAATATTCTTTGATCTATACTGTCTACTCTTTTTTTGCCATCCTTGTGTTTTTAGGTTTTTTCCCATTTCTATTTCAGTATTTGCAAAAAATAGAGGGAAGACTCTCTCAACTAACTCAAAAAATTACCAAAGTAAAAACAGGGAATTTTGACCCTGAAAAGTTCGCTCAATCAGACGACTATAAAAGTGATGATGCGATTTTTTTGATCTCTTCTAGTATTGATGAATTAGCGTATCAGTTAAATGACCAGATTCATCAAGTTTATAAAAGTAAGATTAAACAAAAGGATTATCAGATCCAAAGTATTCGGTCCCAGATCAATCCACACTTTCTTTACAATACGTTAGAAGCAATTCGAATGAAAGCAGAACTAAATGAAGATCACGCAGTGGCAGGAATGCTCTTAAATGCTGCAACATTATACCGTAAATTGATCAAGGGGAAAGATGTCATTTGTTTAGCGGAAGAATTGGAATATTGTGATGCTTATCTTAGTCTTTTTGAAATACGTTTTGAAGATGCACTATTTTATGATATCGTTTGTGATCCAAGTCTTGAATCTTTGCTGATTGAGAAATTTACGATCCAACCAATCATCGAAAATTTTATTCATCACGGGATTGATTCGCAACGCCAAGATAACTTCATCGAGATCCATTGTTTTGAAAAGGATGATCGGTTGTACATTGAAGTAGTAAATAACGGAAAGCCAATTCCAAAAGTAGAAAAACAAAGAATCCAAAAACAACTTGCTCAAAACAGCCATGATCTGGAGATGACTGCCCCTACTGGCTTATTTGGGGTAGATTATCGAATCAAACAACGCTTTGGTCATCAGTATGGCGTAACATTTACTACGCAAGAAGATTATGTGAAATTTCAAATCACCATGCCTAAAAAAAGAGGAGGGGAGATCGTGTGAATGTTTTACTAGTTGATGATGAACCGTTAATCACAGAAGGAATTGAGAAACTGCTAAAAAAAACAACCGGTAACACAAAAAATTTCACGACATTTAAAACAACTTCCGGTATTGAAGCATTGAAAATCCTAAATGAGGTAGCTATTGATATTTTATTAACAGATATCAGAATGCCTGATATTGATGGATTGGCACTTGCTAAAAAGGCACGTTGTGTACAAAAACAAATAAAAATCATCTTTATCAGTAGTTATGATGATTTTAGTTATCTGAAACAAGCCATTCTCATTGGAAGCAGTGATTATCTTTTAAAACCAGTCGATCCTATTGAGTTAGCCACTACTTTTGGGAAGTTGACAAGAGAAATAAAAGAAGAAAAACTCTTTCAGCATTTGAAGAACAATCAACAGATTGATGTGTTTCGTGTCAATTTGTTGCGGAAATTGCTGCATCAAGAAATTTCGTCAACGGAATTAGCAAAATGGCAGGACATCCTTGAACCAATCACGGATTGGCAAAATTATACCATCACTTACCTAGAAGGTGCTTTTTATAATGATAAACTTTTTGAACGTGTTTCTGAGCAGTTATCGGTATTATTCGTCCAACCTTATAGCCTTTTATTGGAACCGAATAAACTTCTTTTGTTTTTTTCTCCTAAAGAAGAACAACATTATCGGTTAAGTATTCAATATTTATGTGAGACATTTGATTTATTTGCGGTCATCGGTAGTGGCTGCCATTCATTAATTGAGATCACGCATTCTTATCGAAGTATTGAACCATTTATGGAAAGTAAAAATATCTTGGAAAACCCATTAGTCATTGATCTATTTCCTAAAACTACATTGATCAACGAATACCAACTAACGCAGAAAATTTATTTTAAAAGTTTAGCTTATCTTGAAAACCAATCGATTGAAGCATTCCAACAATTAGCTATTGCCAATATTGATCAATGGAAAGACCATCCGATTCAGTCGTTAGTATGTCATTACTTGCTGATCGCACTTCACAAAGGGATTGCTACTCTGGAAAAACAAGAACAAGCTTATCAAGAGTTACAACCATTGATCTACGCATTAAAGATAGCAGACAAATCAGTTTTTAAGAAAAAGATAGGTACGATCTGTTCAAAACTGACTGAAATAAGTTGTACCACAAAAAGTCATTCTCCAGTGATTGACCAAATCTTATATCTAGTCAATCAGGATTTCACGAAACGCTACTCTTTAAAATCATTAGCTGAGCGATTTCATATGAATCCAGCCTATCTTGGACAGCTTTTTTTAAAAGAATTGAATATGAGTTTTAGTGAATATGATAAAAAAATTCGTATGAGAGAAGCCAATCAGCGAATCAAAGAGAGTACGGAAAGAATTACTGTGATCGCAAAAGCCTTAGGATATGATGATATCAGTTTATTTTATCGTCATTATAAAAAAGAATACGGAATAACCCCCAATAAAGCACGCAAGTTCGAAAACGAAAGAGAGCCGTTGAACCTAAAATGAAAAATCATTCTTTTATCATTTTTTATGACTAAGAAAGGCGTAGCAAAACCAATAATGAAATCATGAATCATTTTTCGAGAAGAGTGATATTCCAGACTCTTCTTTTTTGTGTCTTTATTACATACAAAAAATATTGTCTATAATTTTGCCAATAAATCTATAAAATCGCAAATTGAGAAAGCGCTTTATTTACTTTATGATAAACGTAGATAAGGAGTTGAACAGGATGGAAGAAAATTTAGCAGCAACATTTGTCAAAAAGAAGCAGGAAAATCGTGTGTTAAAAACATTTAAAAAAAACCGACCTTTATTTTTCCTTTCTTTACCAGGAATTATTTGGTTTGCGATATTTTCCTATTTTCCACTTTTTGCGATTTTAGTGGCGTTTAAAGATTTTCGATTAAGTGGTAATTTTTTTGAGAGTTTTATGAAGAGTGATTGGGTCGCTTTTAAAAACTTTGAATTTATTTTTAAAAGTGGGAATGCTAGCCTGATTATTCGCAACACGGTTGGTTATAATGTGCTGTTCATTGTTATGGGAATCATCGTGCCATTGATCCTTGCATTATTGTTAAATGAAATTTTCAGTAAGCGACTATCAAAATTGTATCAAAGTGTCATGTTTATTCCTTACTTTCTTTCGATGGTCGTTGTCAGTTATATCGTATTTGCATTTTTGGACCCGACAAATGGGTTTATCAATCAGTTTTTGATAAGTATTGGGAAAGAGCCGATCCAATTTTATATGCAAGCAAAGTATTGGCCTTATATTTTAGTCGTTGTACAAATGTGGAAAACGATGGGCTACAATATGATTATTTTTTTAGCCGCAATATGCGGGTTTGATAAATCTTATTACGAAGCAGCTAATCTTGATGGAGCAACAAAATTCCAACAAATCTGGTATGTCACGATTCCTATGTTGAAACCTGTGATCATTATGTTGACGATTTTAGCAGTAGGGGGGATCTTTCGGACAGACTTCGGATTGTTTTATCAAGTGCCAAAAGATTCAGGGGCGCTTATCAATGTGACACAAACCATTGACACTTATATCTATCGCGGATTGTCGTCTATGGGAGATATCGGTTTATCGGCTGCTGGTGGACTGTTGCAGTCAGTAGTTGGCTTCTTTTTAGTGTTAGGAACCAACATGATCGTCAAAAAAATCGATAAAACACAAGGAATCTTTTAAGGGAGGAAAAAAGAGTGGAAGCAAAAAAAACACTAGGTGAATCTTTGAACCGATTTGGACGAATCAGTAAAAAAAATAACCTTTTGATTAGTCTGGGTTTAGGGATATTGACCTTTTTAACTGCTGTTCCTTTTATTTTAGTTTGTATTATCGCCTTTACTGATTCAGAATCGATCCAACGAAACGGGTACCGACTGCTACCTGAAAAATGGAGCCTAGCAGCGTTTCAAGCAATTTTTGAAGAAGGAGCGATTTTTTCCGCTTTCGGTACAACGATTTTCATTACGATCATTGGGACCGTCATCGGTGTGTTTTTAATGTCGACATTTGCGTATACCCTTTCTCGAAAGACTTACGCTTATCGAGGGTTTTTATCAAGGTATTCTTTGATACCCATGTTGTTTAGCGGTGGGATGATTGGTAATTACATTGTGGTTGTGAATGTTTTAGGGTTGAGGAACTCTATCTGGGCATTGATTTTACCTTTGTGTATGTCCACGTTTTCAATCATGGTTTTGAAAACGTTTTATCAAATGTCTGTCCCAGAAGCATTGATTGAATCAGCATATATCGATGGTGCCAGTGAGTGGTTGATTTATTTTAAAATCGTACTTCCGTTATCATTACCAGGTATCGCAACCATTGCCTTATTTTTAACCTTAGGCTATTGGAATGATTGGTTTTCAGCATTACTTTATACCGATAATAATCAATTGGTACCGTTACAGTATTTGTTGATGAAAATGGAGAATAATATTGAATTTATTGCAAACAATGCTGGAAAAATGGGGATGACCCAAACCGGTGCTTTACCCACTGAAACGATCAAAATGGCGGTGGTAGTAGTAGCTACTTTACCGATCTTGATTGCATATCCTTTTTTTCAAAAATATTTTATTGGTGGTTTAACTGTTGGCGCAGTGAAAGAATAGTATAGGAGGAAAAATAATGAAAAAATTTGTATTGCTAGGAGCTGCATTATTAGCAGGAGGTCTTTTAACAGGATGTTCAAGTAACAAAACCAGTAATGCGAGTGAGTCTGGTACGGTGGATCTTACTTGGTACATAACGGGTATTCCACAAAAAGATGTGGCAAAAGTGAATGAGGCGGTCAATAAGTATACAAAGGACAAATATAATGTCACAGTGTCTCTTAATCAAATTGACTGGGGTGAATATGACCAAAAGATGAGCGCACTGGTCAATGCCGGTGAAAGCTTTGATCTCGCATTTACTGCTTCTTGGCTAGGAGGATTTAATTATTTAACCAATGCTCGAAAGGGCGCATTGTACGATATCACAGAATTACTTGATAATGAAAACCAAGGATTAAAAGCTGAAATCTACGAGAATTTTTGGAAAGGTTCCACCATTGATGGAAAGATATATGGGGTACCAGCGCAAAAAGAAATCGCTGCTACGGAATATTTTGTCTTTAATAAAGAACTAGTTGATAAATATGATGTTCCGTACGAATCAATCAAAACCTATGATGAACTTGAACCATGGCTCAAAACGATCAAGGAAAAAGAAGGAATCAATCCTTGGTACATGTCTGAAGGTTACCGAAACCCTTATAAATTCGATGAATTATCAACATCCGTTGGGATCAACCTTGAAGGAGATGAAGGGAAGATCGTCAATTATTATTTTGAGAAACCATACGTTGAACGGGTTGAAAAAGTGAGAGATTTTATGAAAAAAGGCTATGTCAATAAAGATGCAGCACTGGCAAAACAAACCGATATTGTTGGGAAAGAATGGTTTGTTACTTCAACCGTGATGGGACCACTTGATACAGCAACAGTCAAAGACCAAGTGAAAAAAGATGTAGTGGTAACGCCTATGGTAGATTCAATTGTGACGAATGCTTCAGCAATGGGTGGCGGTACGGTGATCAGTGCGAACTCGAAACATCCAAAAGAAGCGATGAAGCTATTAGAAGCTGTAAATACCGACGAAAAATTGATGAATCTCTTATCCTATGGTATTGAAGGAACACATTATGAAAAAACTGGGGAGAAGACAATCAAATGGTTAGATGCTCATAGCAATTATACGATGCCATTTTATATGTTTGGGAATTACTTCAATCTTTATCACCAAGAAGGTGCACCAACAGACGAATGGGAAGTGTTGAAATCTTATAATGAGCAAGCAGAAGCATCCCCAGCACTTGGATTCAACTTTGACACGAAAGCTGTGACAACGCAACTTGCTGCTTTGAATAACGTACAAGAAGAATTTAAAGCATTGATCAACACTGGCTCAGTTGAAACACAAGAGAATTTGAATAATATGAAGAAAAAAATGAATGCGGCTGGACTAGATGAAATTATCACGGAAATGCAAACACAATATGATAGTTGGAAAAAAGAACAAAAATAATACAGATAGTACAAGCCAGGAGCTCAATTTTTTTAGTTGTTTCCTGGCTTTTCACTAGAAAAGAGGAATAGTGTGAAAAAATTACTAGAATTTGAACGTGTGCAACGAATCATCATAGAGTTAAAAAAGAACATGATCAAAACTGCGATACCTGTTGAGAATTTAGTTTTTCATTCTGAAACGGGGACAAAAGAATTTGAAAGAGGTGCTTATTTTGGCGAAAAAAATCAGTACTATACAATTGCAGGAGAACTCTGTTTACCAAATGAATTTCAAAATCAAACAGTCGATTTAGCAATCTTTTCTTCACTAACTGAATGGGATTCAACGACAAACCCACAAATAAAAGTGTATTTTGATGATCAGCTGATCCAAGGATTAGATGTTAACCATACGACTTTGCGGTTACCCAAAGAATATGCTTCAAGAGATCGGATTCCATTGCAAATCGAGGTTTTTTCAGGTCGGGAGGAAAAAAAATATCCTTTGACGGTTGAGCTAAGGTTGATCGATCCTTTGACTTATGAACTCTATTACGATTTGTTCGTGATATTGGATAGTTGGCGATCGCTAAACGAGCATGACTCGAATTATATCTATTATGAAAGAGAATTAGGACAAGTAGTTGATCAATTGAATTTTTATAAACCTTATAGCTCAGAATATTATCAAGGATTAATGAAAGCAAAAGAACACTTAGAACGTGCATTTTATCAAACAGGCTTAGTAAAAAATGCTCCTCGTGCCTTGGTTGTTGGTCATACACATATCGATTTGGCTTGGTTATGGACAGTGATGCAGGCGGTTGAAAAGGGAGAACGTAGTTTTTCGACTGTATTGAAATTAATGGAGGAATATGATGAACTGACTTTCATTCAGAGTCAACCACAAATGTATCAATTGATCAAAGATACCTATCCGCAACTATATGAGAAAATCAAAGAAAAAATTGTTGCAGGCAAGTGGATTCCAGAAGGGGCTATGTGGGTAGAAGCAGATTGTAATCTTGCTTCAGGTGAATCATTGGTCCGTCAATTTCTTTATGGGAAACAATTTATACGCGAAGAGTTTGGTCAAGAAAGTCAAATTTTGTGGTTACCAGATGTTTTTGGTTATTCTGCAGCTTTACCGCAAATTTTGAAAAAAACAAACACGCCCTATTTCATGACAACAAAACTTTCTTGGAATCAATTCAATCAGATCCCTTATGACAGCTTTTTTTGGCAAGGAATCGATGGTAGCCGAGCGCTAACTCATTTTATTACGACAATCAGTGACGGTTATAGCCCGACACCTTATTATACGACTTACAATGGACTACTCGATCCTTATACGGTGAAAGGAAGTTGGGAACGCTACTTAGATAAGGATGTCAATGACAGTATTCTGATCGCTTACGGTTATGGAGACGGTGGCGGAGGACCAACACGAGACATGTTGGAAACGTTGAAACGCATGAAAAAAGGTTTGCCAAGTATGCCCCAAGTCATTGAAAGCACAGCGATTGATTTTTTTGAAGAACTCTCCAAAAAAATGGTCAAGCATCAGGAAAAAGAGTGGCTCGGAGAACTGTATTTTGAATACCATCGAGGAACATACACCTCAATCGGGAAAAACAAGCGCAACAATCGATTTGGTGAAACGTTATTACAGACAGTTGAAAAATTATATAGTATCTTTGCCCGAGAAAAATATCCAGCTGAAATGTTGGAAAAATCATGGAAACAATTATTGTTAAATCAATTCCATGATATTCTTCCAGGAAGCGGAATCAAAGAAGTTTATGATCAGACAGATATTGATTATCACGAACTTTTCACTGAAATGAACCAATTAATTGACACAGTGTTGCCAAGTCACGATGCAGGACAGTTTCTTTATCTGTTCAACCCTAGCGGAGTAAGTGAACAAGTCATCGTTCCATTACCACTGGAATCAGGAGAATGTCTGGAACATCAAGGTCAGTCGATTGTCAGCCAAAAAACGTATGATGGACAATTCTTAGGACGATTCGATCATTTACCTGCTCTCGGTGGGAGTTATTACACTATTGTAAAATCAGATCGTGAAGTCACGACTAAAACGGAAACCACTCCTTTAACTAAACAATACGAGACACAAGACTTTAGTCTTTTATTCGACGAACACTATCGTATGATCAGTGCATTCGATAAAAAGAACCAACGAGAAATCGCTGGTAAGAAAGCAGTGAACGAACTACTGGTTTACGAAGATCTGCCTTTAAATTATGATGCATGGGACATTGATTTTTACTATAAAAATAAACCAACAATCATTACCGATATTCAAGAAGCATTGATTGTTGATCAAGGTCCGATTCGGGATACATTGAAAATCGTTAGAAAGTTTTATGATTCGACTATTACGCAATACATCCATTTGATTCACGGAAAAGCACGAATCGATTTTGAAACGAAGGTTGATTGGCAGCAAAATCATAGTCTCCTTCGAGCAGAGTTTCCAGTGCCTGTCAATGCCTATCAAGCAACTTATGATATCCAGTTTGGCAATCTACAACGACCGGCGCATAAAAATACTTCGTGGGACAAAGCAAAGTTTGAAGTATGTGGACATAAATGGGTCGATCTATCCGATGATGGCTATGGGATTTCATTATTGACAGATTCAAAGTATGGCTTTGATGCTCAATACCAACATTTAGGAGTCTCATTGATCAAATCCGCCACAGATCCTTATGAAACAGCAGATCAAGGAAATCATCAGTTCACCTACTCGCTTTATTGCCATGCTCAAACGTGGAAGGAAGCGAAGACCCAAGAAGAAGCTCGTCAATTAAATATCCCTTGTTTGGCTGTTCGTCAAGAACAGAAAACTTTACCAGAAGGTTCGTGGGTGACCTGTCAAGAACGAAACATTTGTATGGAAACCTTAAAGAAAGCTGAAAAAGATGAGTCCATCATTTTACGAGCTTATGAATTTGAAAATCGCCAAACAACAACGGTCTTAAAATTTTCTCAGCCAATTCAACATGTACAGATTTGCGATCTATTAGAAAATCCAATTGAAACAGTCGCTTTAGACAGTGAGCATGAGGTAACAGTGGTGTTCAAACCTTACGAGATCCATACCTTCAAAATCCAATTAAAGGAGCAGAACGATGGGTGATTTGCAAAAATTGTTGCAAAAAATGACACTAAAAGAAAAAGTTGGACAATTGAATCAACGATTGTATGGCTGGCAAGTCTACGAAAAAAAAGATGGAAAGCTTTTTTTGACGGACTATTTCAAAAATGAAGTGAAAAAATATGGCACAGTCGGTGTCATTTATGGGGTATTTCGTGCCGATCCTTGGTCTGAAAGAAATGAGCTGACTGGTTTAACAACCAGTGAGGCACAAGAAGTCAGTCAAATGATTCAACAATACATGAAAAAAGAAACCCGTTTAAAAATCCCGGTCTTATTATCCGAAGAATGTCCCCATGGGCATCAAGCCTTAGAAGCCACCACACTGCCAACGAATTTTTCAGTGGGATGTAGTTGGAATCCCGAACTTTATCAACAATTGCAGGAAGTCGTGGCTGCTGAGTTACAAGAAAAAGGAGCTCATCTTGGACTGATTTCGACTTTAGATCTATTAAGAGATCCACGCTGGGGCAGAACAGAAGAATGTTTTAGTGAAGATCCGTATCTAACAGCGGCCTTTACCCAAGCAGCTGTAACTGGTTTACAAAAAGAACAAAAAATTAAAGCTGTGTTAAAACATTTGGCTGGTCAAGGAAACGTCATGGGAGGACATAATTCTGGTCCAGTGGCAATCGGAGAGCGTGAGTTAAGGGAAATCCATTTACCCGCTATTCGAGCAGGAATTAAAGCTGGCGCAAAAGGCTGTATGGCAGCGTATAACGATATTGATGGGGTATTTTGTCACACGAATCCCCATTTGTTACAAGAAATTTTACGAGAAGAATACGGGTTTTCTGGAATCGTCATGGCCGATGGTTGTGCATTAGATCGAGTGGCAGAAACTTGTGGCGATCCATCAATGGCTGCAGCCAAAGCCATCTCTAGTGGAGTTGATCTTAGCTTATGGGACGAGGTGTTTCCTTATCTAGAACAAGCAGTGGCTATTGGGCTGGTAAGTGAAGAAGTGATTGATCGTTCTGTTTTAAGAATTCTTGAGTTGAAAAGCGAATTAGGTCTTTTCTCTAGCCAAAGTTCACCGAAAGTTTCTTTTACTTCGGCACAAAAAGAAACGTTGTGTACAGCTTTGGCAGAAGACAGTCTAGTATTGTTGAAAAATGACAATATATTACCTTTGAAAAAAGAGAAATTAAATCAAATTGGAGTTGTAGGACCTCTTGCGAATAATATCTATCATCTATTAGGTGATTACACGCCTTTTAAAAAAATAGCATCATGTTGCAATCTATTGCAGGGGATCGAAGAGCACACGGCAAATTCAACTACCCAATTGGCTTTTGCTCAAGGCTGTCAGATCACAACTGATCTACCTCAAGGACTAGACGAAGCAAATCAAGTAGCTGAAAATGCAGATGTCATTGTCGTGACTTTAGGTGGGTCCAGTGCCAGAGATTTTTCAACGGCTTTTGCTAAAAATGGCGCTGCATTACAGGGATCACAAGAAATGACTAGTGGAGAAAACATTGACCTAGCCTCGATCGAACTACCGGAATGCCAAATTAAACTAGTCAAGGAATTAGCAAAACATGGAAAACCAGTCATTGCCGTTTTGATTGAAGGCCGACCTCATAGTATCTCAGCGATTGAACCATATGTTTCAGCGATTCTTTTCGCTGGCTATCCAGGACAATACGGAGGAAAAGCGATCGCGAATGTTCTTTTTGGAAAAAATCCGAATGGTAGATTAGCGTTTACGATTCCCGAGCATTCAGGTCAATTACCCGTTTATTATAACTATCGAAATACTCAATTTAAAGAAACGTATACCGATTATCCTAAAAAGCCAATCTATCGTTTTGGCTATGGCTTAAGCTATACATCGTTTGAATTGACCGATGTACTCTTTACCGATCATCAAGATCATTCGATTAAGGTTTCTTGTCGATTGAAAAACACAGGTAATCATAGTGGAGCAGAGACGATTCAAATTTACGGGAAAAAACAACAAGGTTTTATTCCCCCACGAGAAAAAGAATTGCTCGCATTTAAAAAAGTACATCTAACCCCATTGGAAGAACGAATGATTGAAATTATCCTAACAAAAGAACAGTTATACTATTTAGATGAAACGTTTAAAGAAGTATTGCCAAGAGAAGTTCATTTGACAGTTGAAACAGTTACCTTTAAACAAAGTATTCAATTATTTAGAAAGGTTGATGATCATGAAAAAAGCACATGGTGTATCCGCAGTTGAACAGGAAAACGAAGACCGTAAGCTGCGAAAAGACATTGTCGAAAACCATCAAAGCGAAACAGATCATTACCAAGAGTTACCCGCTAATATCCAAAAAAAACTCGATTGGTTTCAAGATCAAAAACTGGGCGTGATCTTTCATTGGGGGCTGTATAGTATTCCCGGTATTGTAGAGTCTTGGCAATTGTCACAAGAAGACAGCTGGGCAAGAAAAATACCTTGGCGCACGAACATGGTCGAATTACGAGAAGATTATTGGGGGTTGATCCATAGTTTCAATCCTTATAAGTTTGAACCAACTAAGTGGGCAAAGCTGTGCCGACAAGCTGGTTTTCGCTACATGATTTTTACAACAAAACATCATGACGGCTTTACAATGTATGATACAAAGTATTCGGATTATAAAGTAACTGCAGCGACATGTCCCTACCATAAAGCGCCTCAAGCAGACATTTTTAAGGCAGTTGTCACCGCTTTTAGAAAGGAAGGACTAGCGACAGGTGCTTATTATTCAAAACCAGATTGGCATAGCTCTTATTATTGGTTGCCAGAAAGAGAAGCGACTGGGCGATACGCAAATTATGACCCAAAAGAGTTGCCTGAAGTCTGGCAGAAATATGATCGGTTTGTTACGAATCAACTCACTGAAATTAGCCAAAATTATGGCCAACTTGATATCTTATGGTTAGATGGAGGCTGGGTGAATCAGGGCAATGAACAACTCGATATGGAAAGAATAGCGAGTGAAGTCAGGCATTCTCAGCCAGATCTCTTGATTGTCGATCGAACCATTGGCGGGGCCTATGAGAACTATGTGACACCAGAAAGAAAAATACCTGAACAACCACCAGTCAAAGTATGGGAAAGCAATATCCCATTAACCAAAAATTGGGGCTATTGGCCAAATGATGAATATAAAGAAGTAGCAGAAGTTATTCTATCATTCGTCCAGATCGTTGCAAAAGGAGGAAATCTACTACTAGGCATCGGACCGAAACCAAATGGAGAGTTACCTACAGAAGCGGTAGCGATTTTAGAAAGACTAGGCGATTGGTTGGAAAAATATGGCGAAGGAATCTATGAGACAAGAGCAGTACCGTTTGATTCCCCTGAAGGCTGGTATGTGACCCAGAAAAATGGCGATTATTACTTTTTTTATAAAGAAAACGCTTCATCTTTATTGCTGTCTGAGGTAGGATTGGATTATAGAAACTTTACCATTCAAGAACTGTCTGAAAAAAATCAGGTAATGGGATCAGAAACTTTAGTACCAGGAAAAACGATAGAGGGCATTGGTTGTTGGCAACTAATGGCAGAATAAGGAGTGGATGCTACTTGATGAATGAATCAAACAAGCCAATATCTGTTACAAAAGCACCTTCTTTAAAAGAGCGTGGCGTGATTTTAGATATTGGACGTAAATTTTATTCAATAGATTTTCTGAAAAAACTTGTAGACTACATGGCTTCATTGAAAATGAATGCTTTGCAACTTCACTTTTCTGATAATGAAGGATTTCGGCTGGAATGCGAAACAATTCCAGAAATCACATCAGAAAAATTTTTGACGAAACAGGAAATGACGAAATTAATTGATTATGCGGAGCAAAAGGGGATCTCTGTGATTCCAGAGTTTGATAGTCCTGGCCATTTGCAACGGTTGTTGGCAATCTATCCACAATGGCAAATGGAGCGAGAAGGCGAAGATTCTTTGATTTTTCCGACTAATCGAGCCCTTGATATCACCAAAAAAGATGCGGTCGCCATGATCAAAAAGATGATAAAAGAATATGCAGAGTTATTTCATCGTTCCGATTATTTCCATTTAGGGGCTGACGAATACATTGAATTTTCAGAGTTGGATAAATATCCGGCACTAAAAGCACAAGCAATCGCTGAATACCACGACCCAACTCGTCAGTATGATGTTTTCATCGACTACATCAATGAGTTAGCAGACTATGTCGAAACATTAGGTAAAAAAGCTAGAATTTGGAATGATGGTGTCTATAAAAAAGGACTGCTCATGAAAAGTAAATTAAAACCTTCTATTCAAATTACGTATTGGACGAAACATCAAGCAACAATGGCGACTGTGGGGGAATTTCTCACTCGTGACCATCAATTGATCAATGTCAACGATCAATTTTTCTATTTTGTTTTAGGAGAAGGTGCCAGTTATAAATATCCTACAGCTCAAAAGATTCAAGACCACTGGACGATTGATCAATTTCCTGAAAATCAACGATTAACAAACGAACAAATGAAAAAAGTACAAGGTGCCTATTTTGCTATCTGGAGTGACTACCCTGATGCTTTGACTGAAGAGGAAGTCTTAACAATGATTAAAGAACCATTAGCTGCACAACAGCAAATCATCTGGCACGAAACAATATGAACAATCAGTGATCAAAGAGGTGAATCTATAGTTGATGTTGTCTTCAATAATTGATCCTGGTGTTTCTTAAAAGTTGTCCAAACAAAAAAGCCGAAGATTTCAAAAATTGTTTCTTTTTTGACATTCTTCGGCTTTTTTAGATCTAGAAATTGTTACCAGGTTCTTAACTATCTGATCAATAATAAGATCTGGTTAGAACGATTCTCGTACCAAAAGGCATCAACGCTAATTTAGCTAATTTAAACGACTGTTTACCAAATGGAATACCAATGATCGTAATATAGAGTATAAGACCACTAATCACATGGGCAATCGCTAATGGGAGTCCACTGATAATCAACCAGATGATATTGATAATTAAAGAAGTCCCACTATCGCTATAAATCACTTCTTTACCAAATGGGAAAAAGCTAAGAGTTGCCAGCTTAAAACATTGTAACCCGATTGGAATACCAATGATCGTTATACACCAAATGACTCCTGCTAAAAACCAACCAATCCCACCGATACAGCCTCCAAAAATAAACCAAATCAAGTTTCCTAACATTCTCATTTTAACACCTACTAAATTTTTTCCCATTATACCATGTAATGGTTCTTAGAGTTCCTTTATTAAAGTTATTTAATTATGTATTTTTTGTTTTGGATAAATGTTTTTTAATATTAATTATATATAAAAATAGTTATTTAATGGTGAACTAAGAACAGAAAGAATGTGAATCGCAAACTGGGTTTGCTTAGTTACCTTAAATAAAGAAAGTGATTGACTTATGCATCTTTTAGATATATTATTCTTGTATCTAAAAGATAGATAAGGAGGAAGAAACATGATGAATGAACTGTTTGTTCTAGGAGAATTGATGGAATCACCACAAAATGGTTATCACTTAAGAAATGCAATGCAGGCTTCTTTAGGCAAAAATCGCAAAGTCAGTTTTGGTGTTTTATACCCATTGTTAGACAAGTTGGCAAAAAATGGCTTAATCACTATTACTGTTAATGAAGAAGGCCGTACACAAAAGACTGCCAGTATTACTGATAAAGGACGTCAACGATTTTTTGAATTAATGAAACAAGACGTTCCCAGTGGCGCTCATACAGAAGAAATTTATTTAATCAAACTCGATTCGATGCAACATCTCTCATTAGACGAACAAAAAGAATTGTTAATGGTCTACATACGTGAAAAACAAGTCACGGTTGACGAAATCAAGGGCTATTTAAAAAAATTAGACGAAGTAAAAAAAATTGATCATTGGTATGCGACTAAAAAATTAGAATTATTACTTGGAAAAGCCCAGTTAGCAATCCAGTGGGCAGAAGATTTTCTATCAGAACTGCCTTATGTGGAAGAATAAGCATGATCATGGTGTAGAACAAAACGTGACAGTTCTTAACATCAGGTCGATTTTAAAACGTCATAAAAAAGCAACGATACTGTAACTTTTTATTAGTTACAGTCTCTTTTATACAAAAAATATATATATCTAAAAGATATATTAAGGATGATATTTGGAGGAAGAACATGTCTCAACAAATCAAAATTGCCTTAGTAATGGCAATGAGTTTATTTATGGAAATATTAGATGGTACGATCGTTACAACAGCTTTACCCAAAATGGCGACCACTTTTTCAACAAGTATGTCGCAAATCTCACTTTTAATCAGTGCCTATTTAGTTACAGTGGCGATTTTTATCCCAATGAGTGGCTGGTTAGCCAATTATTTTGGTAAGAAAAAAATCTGGCTTCTGGCTGTTTTCCTATTCACCATTAGTTCATTAGGGAGCGCCCTTGCGCCTAGTTTTGGGGTTCTTTTAGGAATGCGAATGTTACAAGGTTTCTCTGGAGCGTTGATGACACCTACTGCACGATTGATCGTTTTTGAAAAAACGCCAGTCGATCAACTATTAAAAATGACGAGTTATCTTGTTTGGCCAGCATTAATCGCACCTGCGATCGCTCCTATAATGGGTGGAGCAATCATTACCTATTTAAGTTGGCATTGGATTTTTTTGATCAATTTGCCAATCGGTATGTCGATCTTGATCCTAGGATATTCATTGATTCCGTCAGACCATGACCTGATCAAAAATAAATTTGATTGGCTCGGTTTTTTGGAAATGGCAACGGCATCCACCTTACTGGTAGTCGGTGCAGAATTATCTTCACGAGACGGTCTTTCATTTGAGATAGCAGGAATTGTGTGTATCGTGAGTGGAATAATATTTCTTTTGTTCACATATCAACATTTAAATAAAGTCGAACAACCCTTATTTTCATTAAAAGCCCTATCAAAGACTTCTTTTAGAATCGGCCAAACTAGTGGTGCAATCCTATGGTTATCTGTCGGAGCGATGCCATACTTGTTGACGATCTATTTACAAAATATTTTTCATTGGTCAGCAGTCGTTGCAGGAAGTTATGTTATTTTCATTTTTATTGGAAATATTGGGATCAAACCCTTCACGACATCGATTATTCGCTCACTTAACTACAAAGGGGCATTGATTGCATCATTCCTCATGATTTTGAGTAGTTCTTTCTGTTTGTTTTTCATTGAATCAACTACGTTTCCAGCGATTATCATGTTACTAGCTTTTGCTTCAGGAATCGGACGCTCGCTTGCACTCACAGCGTTTATGGGATTAAGTTTATCAGAAATTCCACCACAAGAACGCAATAGCGCCAATACATTGAATACAGTTGTCCAGTCTTTAGCTCAAGGGTTAGGCGTATCATTTATTACATTGGTGATCCATTTATTGGAAATCCAATTGTCGATCCCACTGGCTTATAGCTTAGGTTTTGCGGTTTTAGGAGCACTAATGCTTCTGCCAATCATTGAAATCCTAAAAATTCCACAAACAATGGGCATAGCGACAATGAAGAAATAAACCTAAAATAGTAGACAGGTAGATTTATTGAAGAAAGATTTGAACTAAGGGTACTTTACAATCAAAAATCTACTAAAAAACTAGTCCTTCGCTGACTTGATTGAGCGAGGGGCTAGTTTATGTATTGTTTTATAGAAAAATAGCATCTATAGTAAGTGAATCATTGTTTTAGCGGCATTATGTATAAGAACAAAGCTTATCTTTCAAAATTTTTCTGAGCTATTTGTAGGTTTTTTAATGATGCTTCTTTCATAGCTCAACGCCAATGGTTTTTCCGATACTGTGCGGGACTGATACCCGTACTTTTTTTGAAAACTTGAGTTAAATAGGATTGGGAGGTATAACTAAGCATTTCTGAAATTTCTGCAATGGAAAAATTAGAAGATAGCAATAGTTCTTTGACGTTTTCCAAACGAATAGTGTTCCAATATTTGATCGGTGAAATCCCATAATCTTTTTTGAATTGATGGCTTAAATAATATTTACTCATATGGAACTGTTTAGCCAAATCTTCTAACGAGGGATCTTCTTTAAAATTGACATCGATATAATGTTTGATAAGAACAGTACTCTTAAGATTAATCTCTGGGATTTCAGTAGCGATCATTAATTGGTTCTCTCGTTGTAAGATCAGTAAAAACGATGAGATGAGATTTTTGATGATTTGATCATGATGTTCATAATTTTGGGTATGTTCTTCAAAACACTTGTAAAAATAAAAAGGGTATTCACGTTTTGTATCTTGAATGACTAAATAGGGGAGAGTGAAGTGCGTCTTATTTTTTATGGTAAACCCACTTAACCCAATGACAAAGTATTCCATTGGCGTATCATATTTAGACAGTTCGGTATGTTCAGAATTCGGTGCGATGTAAATCAAGTCAGTTTCGGACACTTCGACTTCTTCCTCACCAATGATAAATAATCCTTTACCACTTGTGATATAAAATAATTCAGCAAAAGGATGTGCATGTTTAAAGTGAAGCCAATTGCTATTGTTACGTTCTGAACGATGGACATACATAATTTCTAAATTGTTTTGTTGGATCATGTCTAGATTTTGGACTGTCATAGAAAGCCTACTCCTTTGTTGGTTTTATAAATATTGAAGAAAAAAACAATATTTATAAAAATAATAGCAAAAAAACAAAATACAACCGCTTACATTCCATTTATAATCAAATTATATTAAAAATGTGGGGGGAACACAAATGAAAAAAGGTATGGTAACTTCGCTAATTTTTTTAAGTACACTAACACTAGGTTTAACAGCATGTGGAAAATCAAACAAAAGCAACGTTGATGGGGAAGAAGTAAATGGGAAAACGAATCAAGAATTAACGATTGCAGCATTAGAAGGTGGCTATGGTCGTGAGATGTATAGCGAAGTTATTTCGGCATTTGAAAAAGCCAATCCAGGAGTAAAGGTAAATTTGACAATCAGTAAAAGCTTAGAAGATGAAATCACACCCAATATGAAAGCTGGGAAATTTCCAGATTTAGTAGTATTAGGTCAAGGACGTTCAGCGGGATTAACTGAATCGTTGATCAAAGATAACGCTTTGGAAGATGTAACAGATGTATTAGAAATGACGGTACCTACTGAAGACGTCAAAGTAAAAGACAAATTGATTGATGGCATTGTCGGCAATCTGAATACCAATCCATATGGGGACGATCAAACTTATTTAATGCCAATGTATTACGCTCCTACTGGATTAGTGTATGACCAAAACTTGTTAAGTCAAAACAATTGGGAAGTACCTACAACGTTTGAGGAATTATTTAAACTTGGGGATGAAGCTAAGAAGAAAGACATCAATCTCTTTACTTATCCAACCGCAGGTTACATGGATTCTTATTTCTTTTCTATCCTAGCAGGTGTGGGCGGAACAGACTTTTATAACGATGTGATGACTTATAAAAAAGATATTTGGAAGACAGAAAAGGCCACAGAAGTTTTAAAATATACGGAAAAATTATTAACACAATATACTGATAAAGCGACTGTTGGACATGCAAATGAGCAAGATTTTACTAAAAATCAACAATCGATTTTAGATGATAATAATATGTTTATGCCAAATGGTACGTGGATTGTTGGCGAAATGGCAGATGCCCCTCGCGCAGATGGCTTTACTTGGGGGCTGATGCCACTACCTTCAGTAGAAGAAGGAGGTAAGCGTTACTTGACAACATCAGTCGAATCCGTTTGGGTACCTAAAGAAGGAAAGAATACAGATTTAGCTAAACAGTTCATGGCCTATCTTTACTCTGATGAAGCTGCCAAAATTTTCTTAGAATCAAATGCTATCCAACCAATTAAAGGGATTGAAGAGAAAATTGAAGGAGAAACTAAAGCATTTTACGAAATCTATCAACAAGAGGGTGTGGAAGCTTTGGTTGGTGGTTTTGCGAGTACAAAACCAGTAGAAGGTGTGAACATCAAGGAAATTCTATTTGATTCAGCAAACAGTATCATCTCTGGTGATAAAACATTGAAACAATGGCAAAGTGAATTGAATGAAGCAAGTGAAAAATTGCGGGCTGCGAAAGACTGATTTGCGAGGAAAACAAGGGTCAGGTAAAAAATGCCTGACCCTATATTAAAAGGAGGAAAAGGAAGTGGAACGAAAGAAACCTTCTCGTAAAAGAAACAATACGATTTTTGTCACCTTGTGTGTGATGCCTGCTTTGATCGCATATATAGTCTTTATGATTATTCCAACGTTTAATATTTTTCAAATGTCTTTATTCAAATGGAGTGGTTTTTCGGCGGTCAAACAATTTGTGGGGCTAGATAATTTCAACATTTTATTGAGAGACAACAATTTTATTCGAGCTTTTCAAAATACCGTGTTATTACTAGTAATCGTTACTGCGATCACCATGGCATTCGCTCTTTTATTAGCAACGATTATGTCTGGTCATCAGCTTAAAGGCAAGTCGATTTATCGATTTATCATTTATATACCGAATATTTTATCTATCGTTGTAATTGCAGCGATCTTTTCCGCTATTTATGATCAGAACCATGGGTTACTCAATAGTATTTTAGGTCTTTTTCACCTCGATCATTGGAAACAGATGTGGTTAGGAGACCAGAAAATCATTATCTACAGTATTGCTATAGCAATGGTTTGGCAATCCGTTGGTTATTATATGGTCATGTATGCAGCAAGTATGGCTAGTATTCCAACAAGTCTTTACGAATCGGCTGCTTTAGATGGAGCACCACCCTTTAAGCAATTTTTTGAAATTACTCTCCCTTTGATCTGGCAAAACGTTCGGAACACATTGACTTTTTATATTATCAGCTCGATCAACTTAAGTTTTGTATTGGTTAAAGCAATGACTGGTGGTGGTCCCGATGGCTCATCAGAAGTTTTATTAAGTTATATGTACAAACAAGCCTATACTAATTCTTCTTATGGGTATGGTATGGCGATAGGTGTTGTGATCTTCTTATTTTCATTCATTCTTTCTTTGATTGTAAGTAAAATTACAGATCGCGACGTTTTGCAATATTAAAGATGAGAGGAATTCGATCATGGAGATGAGCAAACAACATAGAAATACCAGGATATTAAGATTTTTAACGATTGTTTTAGTAGGATTAATTGCACTTTCGGTGTTTGTTCCAGTCGTTTGGGTGTTCTTAGCCTCTTTAAAAGACAAAAGTGAATTTTATAGCAATCCTTGGACCCTTCCGAAAGGACTGAATTTCCAAAATTTCATCGATGCGTTTCAAGAAGCGAATATGGGAAATTATTTTTTGAATTCTGTCTTCGTTACGATTCTCGCCTTAGGAATCAATTTAGTGATCTCATTGCCAGCGGCTTATGTCATTTCACGCTTTAAATTTAAAGCACAGAAGTTTTTACAAACTTTCTTCATGGCTGGTTTATTCATCAATGTGAACTATATTGTAGTACCAATTTTTCTAATGTTGGTCAATGGCGATCGAGCATTGATTGAGTGGTTACCTAATGGTTTTTTTATTGACAATCTTTTTATTTTAGCACTTACTTACGCATCAACGACGGTTCCATTTACGATTTATCTGCTACAAGGGTATTTCAAAACCATTTCAGCTACTTATGAAGAAGCTGCGATGATTGATGGTGCGACAAGTTTTCAAATTATGGTAAAAATCTTTATCCCGATGGCAAAACCATCAGTAATCACAGTTATCCTATTTAATTTTTTATCCTACTGGAATGATTATATTATTTCATTGACATTAATTCCAGGCGAAAAACGCACATTGCAAGTTGGTTTACTGAATTTGATGACCGCACAAAAAGCAGCTGCAAACTATGGTCGGCTTTATGCGGGGATGGTCATTGTCATGATACCAGCTTTGATTTTATATGCCTTCATTCAAAAACAAATGCTCGAAGGAATGGCTCAAGGCGGATCCAAAGAATAACAAGGAGGAAAACGACATGGAAAAGGGACGAGTGACATTACCCAGCGAAGAAAATTATTATGATGAAACAATGGCGGTAGCTAAAAAATGGAAGGCTGATGCCATCCGTGATAGCGACGGTACAAAATTAGACAAATAAATAAAAAACAGTGGTTTAAAAATCTATAATGCGTATTTTCCTACCCGCGCACATAACGATTTTATACAAGAACATATGGAAGAGTGTCCGCAAATTTATTTAATGTCGGACCGAATCTTATCAAAAGAGACTTCTTTAACGATAGCCTTTATGAAAACTTACTATCCGGACCAATTGGTTCCTAATTATCGGGATAATCCTAAAAAATATTGGGAAGTAATTGACCGGACAACTGGCGAGGTGATCGATGCTAGTTTATGGACAATTGATCAAGAACAGCATCGTGTGATGATCAAAGAAACCACCCCATGGCATGAATATACCGTTTCATTTTTAGCATATATCATTTGGGATCCAGTAGAAATGTACAATCATTTAACCAATGATTGGGGAGATAAGGAACACGAGATTCCATTTGATGCACTTCAGCCTCATTCCCACCAATTTATTTTAGATACAATGAAAAGTTGGCTTAAAGATAATCCAGAGGTTGATGTCGTCAGGTTCACCACGTTCTTTTATCAATTTTCATTAGTATTCAATCATCAAGGAAAAGAGAAGTTTGTCGATTGGTTTGGCTATGGTGCAAGTGTTTCACCTAAAATGCTTGCTCGCTTTGAAGAAACCTATGGGTATTCCCTCACAGCTGAGGATTTTGTTGATGAAGGATATTATAATTCTTCGTTTCGTATTCCGAATCAACGTTATAAAGATTATATGTCGTTGGTTCAAGCATTCGTCGTGGATTTTGTGGCAGAACTAACAGAAATGGTTCACGAAGCAGGAAAAGAAGCCATGATGTTTTTAGGGGATCAATGGATCGGGGCGGAGCCCTATGGACCTTTAGCAGAAAAAATGAAACTTGATGCAGTGGTTGGTAGTGTGGGTGACGGTACGACACTACGGATGATCTCAGATATCCCACACGTGGATTATACAGAAGGTCGTTTTTTACCTTATTTCTTCCCTGATACATTTTATGAAGGAAATGATCCATCGATTGAAGCAATGACTAATTGGGTTCAAGCAAGAAGAGCAATCTTGCGTAGTCCGATTCAACGCATGGGGTATGGCGGATATTTAAGTTTAGCAAATAAGTTTCCTAAATTCATCGATACCGTAGCGATGATTACCGAAGAATTTCGAATGATTCATACACAGATGAACCACACTCGACCATATTCTGGGTTAAAAGTAGCTATTTTAAATCATTGGGGGAAATTACGAACATGGCAAGCTTTCACTGTTGCACATGCGCTTTACAGTAAAGAAGCCTATTCTTATTATGGCGTGTTAGAATCCTTGAGTGGAATGAATGTGGATGTAAGTTTTATCAGCTTTGAGGATATTTTAAATCATGGAATTGATCCGAGTATTGATGTGATCATCAACGCTGGTTTAACAGATACAGCTTTTTCTGGAGGAAAGATTTGGACCGAAACGGCATTACTACAAATCATTACAGAATGGGGCGCACAAGGTGGAGGCTTCATCGGAATAGGCGAACCAGCTAGTTATCCACATCAAGGACGCTTTTTCCAGTTGGCTCATGTGTTAGGGGTAGAGAAAGAACGAGGCTTGTCACTTTCAAGTGATAAATATTTTAAACAAGTCACATCGAACCATTTTATTACAGAGTCTATACCAGCATTCAAATTCGGTGAAACGGTCAAGAGTGTCTATGCATTGTCCGAAGAAACTAAAATTTTAGAATACAGCGAAGAAGAAGTCCATTTAGCTTGTCATGAATTTGGAAAAGGTCGTAGTGTCTATTTAGCTGGTTTACCATTTGATTTTCAAAATGCTCGACTACTCATGCGCTGCTTGTATTATGCAGCGAATAAAGAAGACGAAATTTATAATGGCTATGCAGAAAACATTTATTGCGAAGTCTCTTTATTCCCAGAAGTACAACGTTATTGTGTGATCAACAATTCTGCTGAAGTTCAAACAACGAACATCTACTTAAGCAACGCACAGGTGGAACAGATGACTTTACAACCTTATGAAATGATTTGGAGTGAACTAGATGACTGAATCGGCAAAAACTATACTAAATATTATTGGGAATCTGCTATTTTTCTTCTTTTGTGTGTCTTTAGTTATTTATGGACAACGAACGATTGGCTATCACTTTTTATTTATTGAGTTACTCGGTTTAGCAGGAGTTCTACTACAATTATGGAACTACAATAGAAAATTTAAATAACAGGGGACAAACATGGATATTAGTAAAGCAGTACAAGTTTACCCAAGCCAGCGTCAAATGACTTGGCAAGCAATGGAATTTTATGGATTTATCCATTTTGGCATGAATACCATGACGGACAGAGAATGGGGATTGGGTCACGAAGATCCCAACCTGTTTGATCCGAAAGAATTAAACTGTTTGGAATGGGCAAAAACCATGAAGTCAGCCGGTATGAAAGGTGCGATTTTAACTTGTAAACATCATGATGGTTTTTGTCTTTGGCCAAGTGCTTATTCGAAACATACCGTTGCCTCAAGTCTGTGGAAAGATGGACAAGGAGATGTGGTTAAAGAATTTGCTGATGCCTGTCGCCAAACAGGTTTGAAGTTTGGCATCTATTTATCTCCATGGGATCGAACTGAAGCCACATACGGTGAAGGAAAAAGCTATGATGATTTTTATGTCAATCAATTAACTGAATTATTAACACAGTATGGAGAAATTTTTGAAGTCTGGTTTGATGGTGCCAACGGTGAAGGGGATAATGGCAAACAACAGGTTTACGATTGGGATCGTTATTATGAGGTGATCCGTCGTCTACAACCACAGGCAGTGATTGCTGTTTGTGGACCAGATGTTCGCTGGGTTGGCAACGAAGCGGGTCAAACAAGAAAAAACGAGTGGAGTGTGGTTCCAGTCACATTGAGAAATGCTGAAAAAATTGCCAAGGATTCACAGCAAGTTGATGATGGTTTGTTTTCTCAGAAAGTCTCTAGCGTTGACGAAGATTTAGGTAGTCGTACTGCGTTGGAAAATTATACTGGTCAGTTAGTTTGGTACCCAGCCGAAGTGAATACTTCGATTCGCCCAGGTTGGTTTTATCATCAAAATGAAGATCAGAAAGTGCGAAGTAGTAACGAATTATTTGAACTCTATCGACGTTCTGTAGGCGGAAATGGTACTTTCTTATTAAACCTTCCACCAACACCAGCAGGCCAGCTAGCGGATCCTGATAAAAAGGTGTTAGCAGAACTAGGAAGGATGATTGAAGAAATCAAAACAAATCAACCTGAGTTACAAGGCGAATTAGTTTTTTCTTCTTCCTGTGAAGTAGTAGATCCAGTCGAATTTCAAATACAAAAAGAACAAAAGAAAAGCAGTTGGAAACCAGCTGCAGATGATTCCACCCCAATGATGACATTGTCTTGGCAAACTGCAAAAACGCTCAATACATTGATTTTGCAAGAAGACATTTCAGTTAGTCAACGAGTAGAGGGATGCAATATTTCCTATTTGACAGAAGAAGGCTATCAACCTTTGGCGAAGATTGAATCAATTGGATATAAACGTATCATTGATTTTGAGAAAATCACCACCACACAAATCAAGCTAGAGTTTGTTGCTTACAGAGAGTATCCTACTTTATCAGGACTTTATGCACTATTGGTGAACAAATAACTAACCGTTTAAAATCTATTTTTACAAAACTAAAAGCATTCATCCATCCAAGCACTGATCTCTTATGAATAAAATAGAAGAACTGTTTCAGTTACTAAGTGATCAGCTATGGTGGATGAGTGAAGGTAATTGATTGTGGAATGCTAAGCAAGAAAGGAAATGACTCACTAATTCCAAGAAAAAATAGTTGTTAGCTAAATCTAAAGATGGAAAGGTATTTTAATATTCAGGAATAGGTTAAAAAGCACAAACAATTTTTGTGTTGTGCTTTTTTATCTGAAATGAGTGTGTTTTTTTGATAAATCTCCACTGAAAAATAATGAGGTTGTTATTTTTAATTATAGGTTTTTTATTAATTTCCGATGGACAACTTTCATTAAAAGTCAGTTGGAAAAGCAGACGATGAAACAATTGATAGGGGATCAATCAAAAGTGGATGAAGATTTCTTTTATGACACATTTTAAGTGAGGTAAAAAGAGATGAAAAAAATAGGTGGGTTCTTTTTTGGTATATGTATTCTCTTATTTTTAGGAGGAAACGTAATGAATAGAAATCAAAACGTAGGTAAGTTTGAAGATTTGACTATCACGCAAACTGAATTTCACATGCAAATTAAAAATCATCTGGCAAACGTTAAGAATCGATATAAAAATGAGCAAATCACTGGATCGTTAGCTGAAAATAAAAAAGCAATCGAAGAATTACAAACGGCTTCTTGGGAGCGTGCGATTTGGGATAAAGCCATTTTTTTTATTGCAAAAAAGGAGGGGATCGGAGATTTTACTTCATATGCTGAAATCGTGAATACGATGGCAGATGAAAATAAACAGAGAGAGGAGAAAATTTCCAAAGGCGAAATCGTCTACGGTCTATCACGATTTGGATTGAATGAGTTTTATGGTCATCTTTTGGCTGAAACGAAAACAAGTCTGATCAAAAAGCTGTCACAAAAGAATGGCCCACTGTTTTGTTCTGATCAGGATGTTTATACACGTTTTCAAACCAACAAAGAGGAGTGGTTGCGAGCTGGTACAAATTATCGCTTAACAAAAGTAAGTTTACCCAAAGATTCAAAAGAGTATTCATTATTTCAAAATAGCGAATATCCATCACCAGAGGAGTGGTTAAAACATACTCCAGAAGCAAAGCAGAATGAAGAATATATTTCATTGGCTGAGGTGCAAAGTTTAAACGCTTATCAGCAAGAAAAAATGAATAAGATTGCTGATTTACAAGTAGGTTCATGTTCTGCTCTGATTGATAACGGAGCCAATGTTTATTTTTATCGATTAGAGGAAATAATTGTTAATGAAGACGAAGCATTGGAAAAAAATTATGAAAAAATCAAACAAACGATCATCAATGAAAAATTTGAGGCATATGTCCAATCCGTCATTTCTTCGAGTCGTACGACTAAAAGCGAACGACGATTAAAAGAAGCGATTCTCCAGGTTATTTAGAAGAAGGGAGTAACAAATGAAAACAAAAAAATTTAAAGTGTTGCTTTGTTTGGTATGTTTACTTGTCCCATTGCTTTTGCCGGTAGAAGGGTTAGCAAAAGAAATCAAATCGTTGGTAAATGAACAAAAAGTCATTCAAGAAGAGTATCTTCCCTTACCAGGAAATAGCACAAATCCTTATGGCGGTACAGATTACTATATTGATGCCACTTTAGGTAACGATGAAAATACAGGGAACTCAAAAGAACAACCTTGGCAAAATGTCACAAGAGCGAATAAAGTGACTTTTCAAGCAGGCGATCGCATTCTTTTAAAAAATGGAGAAGAATGGCAAGATCAACAATTATGGCCAAAGGGTTCTGGTGAAGAAGGAAAGCCAATTACCATCGATTGTTATGGTGATGCTGATTTAGGTCGACCTTATATCGCCACTAATGGAAATGTTGAAAATCCTGTGAACTACGTCGCAGGTACGTTCAAAAAAGATAAAGACAAAGTTGGTTTGACTGGAGCGGTCGTTCTTCGCAATCAGCAGTACTGGGAAATCCATAATTTAGAGCTTTCCAATGATGATGATTTCAACGAAGACATTAATGTATCTGCTAAGATTAAGTCAGTAGTGAGAGATGGGATTTCTGTCTCAATCAATGCGGATAAGTTCGCTCCGGAAGAAACCAATCGGATCATGCACGGCATCAAGATCACTAATTGTTATATCCACGATATCGATGGTCCGACTGATTGGCAACAGATCCATTATGGTGGGATCGTTTTTCAAGTATTCGGAGAAAAAAGTTATAAGGAATATGACGAAGGGCAGTATTATTTTAAAGATATCGTTATTGAAAATAATTCATTTAAAAAGACCGAACTTCATGCGATTGAATTTGCTTTTAATTGGTTCTACGATCGGGATTATGAATCAGGAGAATACGATGAAACAGGTAAATTTCATGAAGGCTGGGAGCAACTTTGGGTCAGAAATCGAGATTTGTATAGTCGAGATGTCAAAATAACTAATAACTATTGTGAAGATATCGGTCAAGGGGCCATTCAACTTGCAAATACAAAAGATATGGTAGTCGAATATAATGAAGTAAATGGATTTTTACAAAGGTATCATGCTGTTTCCTGCGGGTTATATCTATGGGCTGGAGCAGATACCGTCATGCAATACAATGAAGTATATGATGGACCTTGGGATGAGTATGATGGAACTCCTTGGGATTTAGAGTATACTAATTTTAATGTAACGTACCAGTATAATTATTCTCATGATAATGCGGCTGGGTGGATGGCTTATATGGGCAACAGCTCTAATTCCATCGCACGTTACAATTTAAGTGTCAATGATAATGGCGTGATCATGAAAAATATGTTATCAACTAATTATTCGCCTACGTTTATTACCAATAACATTTTTGTCTATGATGCAGAAAAAATGGATTGGTTCCACGATGAAGTTTTTAAAGATAAAGTTTATTTTATGAACAATGTTTTTTATAATACTTCAACTACTACACCAACAAAATGGTACCGTAAGGACGGGGCATTAAATCATGCAGTTTTTTCTAATAACGCGTTTTTTGAAACAGGCGGGGAACACTCACCACAAGAACCAAATGATCCTAAAAAAATAACGGCGAATCCGCAATTTGTGGGCAATCCTTTAAATTATAAACAAGGCAACGGAGTTCAAAATATTAGCAACTCAGCAGCTATTTTTAAATTAAAAGAAACTTCACCACTGATTGATGCCGGACGTTACCATCGTAGTTTAGGAACAACTGACTTTTTTGAAACACAATTGTATTATGGTACAGCACCAGATATCGGAATCCATGAATATATCCAAGGAGAAAAAGTGGAAAACCCGATCGATGATCAGCCAATTGAGATAGAAAAGGATCGAGAAAAAGAAAACTTAGCTTACAAGAAACCCATCACTGCCAATTATACACATCCACACAATAACTACTATTATAGTGCAGATAACTTAGTTGATCACGATACAACCACTCGATGGGCAGCCCCAGATCCAGAGCTAATGACTGAAGGTTATCCTATTAAAATTGAAATTGATTTTGAAAAAAACACTAAATTTGACGAAGTTTATCTTGATGAATTTTCTGATTCAGGTACCAATTTACGTATTCAATCCTTTGAACTACAAAAGTTGACTAGAGATGGAGAGTGGGAAACCTTTACCAAGCGAGATGATGGTATGGGTCACGACTTAACGTTAAATGATTTTGGGGAAATCGAATCAGCAAAGCTACGGTTATTGATCACGAGTCAAAAACCGACAGAATATTACACTCCAAGTATGACGGAAATTCAAGTTTATTCATCAAACAGTCAAATCGGATCTGAAGCTAGCATATCACCTCATGTTTTTGTTTATGATCAAAATCCTGCGATGCGGCAAGATAGCAATAACCAAATTCAATTTTTAGTTGATGTAGCCGATGATGAATTTACCAGTATCCGCTACATTGGCTCTGAAGGGAATGTTTTAGGAAGCTTAAACGAAGGAGTCGATTATCAATTTGATGGTCAAGTAATGAATATCTCGTCGACTTTTTTAACTTCTAAAGAGGTTGGTTCAGCAGGATTGCAATTTGAATTTAAATCAGGTAAGGCAATCAAAACAACGATGGAGTTAACAGACACTACCATGCTATGCGAACGAATCAATGAAGGTGAAAAACTTTCTGCTAAAAATGACCAACTCAAACAAGCGTTGATTGAAGCAAAAACAGTACTAGCTAAAGTCAATCGTGAGACCACTGCAATGGGCAATGATCAAGTAACCCATAGAGAAGTTGTTGAAGCAGAAATGGCACTAGCAAAAGCGATCACAGAATCTCACAATATCAACGACACTTCGATTCAAACAAACGCCAACCCTATTACCAATAAGCAAATCAAGGGTCATAGATTAGCGAGTCAATACACGCAGTTGTTTTAAGTAATTGACTAAAAACTCTGAATGGTTATTTTTTAGAGTAAACCTTGCAAAGCAAGATAGCCATCCACTACTATAACCAAGTTCATCCGAAGAACCTGAAAATGATGTAAGTTATTTTCGAGGTTCTTCGGATGTTTGTTGTAGATCTAAATTTTTGATCAACACAAGAACAAGTAACAATTCGATCTTTCCAAATAGGAAAAATCCTTTGTGTGACTCGGACACAAGTTATCTTTCCTTAAAATATAATCGAGCCTTTTTGATAAAGTTTCTTTGAGCATAGTAGAGGAATGATACCCAGTAAACGATAGTTCAAATCAATGATAATCAACGAGAACGCCGAAAAAAAACTATAATCTTCACAATAGTTCTAGTAAGCGAAGTATCAACGGATTGATTCTTTTAATAAAAATTATTTAAAAATTTTTATTATATAACAAATTAATACTCTTGTTATTGATTTACAATGTAATTGTCAGAACGATAAGCGAGAGGAGAAAATAATGGTTTTTAAATTCTTACAAAAATTCAAAGAAGCCAATCAACTGGAAAGCAGCGCTCAAGAAGTGGTTTCCAAACAATACTTAGAAATAAGAAAAACGTCTTTTGTGCAAAAGAAAGATGAGAAGATCGTAATCGACTTTTTAAGTGACATGGATAAAGATTTCGGTAGTAGCCAAGATGATCGAGTGAGGCAAGGAGAACATTTTGAGCAATTTTTAGCAGCAGCTTTCCGATTAGCAGGATACGGGGTTGAGATAACGAAGAAAAGTTATGTCAAAGATCATCGTAAGTATGTGGGAGATGGGGGTGTCGATTTAATTTTGACGAAAGAAAAAAAGCGGATCGCGGTACAAGCAAAATCCAATCGCTTAAACGCAAAACCCACACCGACACTGATTGGACGTAAAGATATCACTAATTTTTCAGGAATTTCAAATAAAAATTGGGATAAAAAAATGTTTATCACCACTTCATTTTTTTATCAACAGGTCTATGAAGAAATTGAACAAAATGAAAAAGCAAAAGAAATCGAGTGGTATGATCGCTACGGGTTATTACAATTATTAAATCAAATCATACCAGATACGATGCTAAAATTTCAGCTTTTAAATTCTTTGCCAATGGGTATAAAAATATGCCCCAAATGTAGCGAAGGAATCATAATTAATTGTCGGAATGGAAAAACCGGCCATCTATTTAAAGCATGTTCCTTACATTGTGGTCATACAGAAAAGTTCAACACAACGGAATGATTACATTAGTCAGCGATTCTTTTTCCAAAATCTCTACATATACTAATACAGTGATACTTCGATTGAATGCTAGTCAATACTATGGACGCTAAGACAGCGTTATAGTTTAAAAAATCCACAAAAAATATGTGATGCAGCCATACTTGGGAATAATTCCCCGTCAATTTTTCAATAGAAAGAATAAACAGTTCAAACAAGTGATTAAGAAAGGACTCTAGAATGGATAAATGACAAAAATACTCAAAGTAAAGCAAATTGAAGCAATGAAATTTTATACGGATATCTATCGAGAAGCAAGTTCATTCAGAAACATGTGGGTAATCAAACCCTTTTATCTGTTTTTATATGTTCTTAGCCTATGGATTAATACGTTATTTATTCTAGTTATTTTGGGCAGTAGTTTTTTATATTTAACTGGAAATACTCATGCTTATAATAATATTGAAACAATCTTTTACCAATTCATCGTGGCGACTGCGTTTCTGTTATTCTGTTACTATAAAAGATATCGAACAAAGCATGGTCGTCCTAAAAAATACCATAATTATTTATATAAACGAAAAGCCGAAAGAATGCTCGACGAACGAAGTATCAATCAATTGATTTTTGATGTGGAATACTTGATCAAAAAGAAAGAAAACCACGGAACCAGTATGTTAAGTATTTACCAAAACTTTATCGTAGCTTTGTGTTTTCCTATCACGATCTATCTTATCCAAAATTTTTTTGAGAAAGGCAGTATAAATTTTAGTACTTTTCTAATCAGTCTTTTTCCACTGACATTCATTTTTGGGATTTTTAAATCGAATAATTTATTTATATTAGTAAAAAGCCTTTATGTTGAAGATTATTATATGCTTGTTCATGTAAAAAAAGAATTAGAATATATGAAGACAATCAAAATAAATAAGACCAAACGTTGAAAATCGGTATTTATGTGTCTCACTCAATCAATAGAAAAATAAACAGCACCTAATCTGTTCCAAAATAGTAAAACCGTCATTTTAGAGATAGGTTATATTCAATCTAAAGCTCAAACTCATCCTCACAATGATATGGGGTCAACTTATTAGTAAATATCTGGAATACGACTAAGGCTAGAGTGCGCGGAATAAATTCATAAAGAGAGGGATATTAGATGAAGTATATCACTAAAAGTTGGTCATTTATTTCTATTTTAATCTTATTAATCATTTTTGAATTAGTTAACACATATCTTATTTGTCAGTTTCCTATTTATTTACGAATAGGCATACTTATGCTCATTGGGTGGGGATATGAAATAATCATAAGACGTTTTTTAAAACATTAACTATAAAAAACTATGGTAGAACATCATGAAAAAATACTATAAGATTATCTCTGATTTACGTTGAGCAACTTTAGAATCAGCGCTTAATACAGCATTTTCAAGAAAATAAGATAGAATTAAAAAAGGTTAGGCTGGTTTCCTACGAGAACTAGCTATAATGATGCTGGAATAGCTATAGCCGGAATAATATAGAGGAGTGAGTTTTCTTGTATAAAAACTGGAAAAAGTATACGAAAAACCATCCATACGCTAGTATTATCATTGTGGCGTTAGTAGCCAGTTTAATAGGTATTTTTATCGAATATTTACTGAATCGAGACTTTCTAAGAAGCGGCTTTGGAGTAACGTTGATTTTGATTATCGGGCAGATAGTTGTTGTAAAGAAAAATAAGAAATAATTTACTGAAATAAAGTGTCGGGGTAAGGAGAGTTTAAGTAATACAAGATTTAAAATTTTAAATAATAAATATTCAAGTCATATCTGAAATTTGATATGACTTTTTTGCTTTTAGATTTTTTGAACAGTATAAAGAAAATGATTAATTTTGCAGAAGAAAAATTATCTGTGGATACAAATATCTTGTTTTTTTAAAATGATTTTTTATTTATAATGTTTAGTTAATAGTATATATCTACAAAGTAATCTTTCAGAAATATGGCTAGTAAAAGTAAACGTAGACGATGTATAATAAAGATGTTTTAATATGTTATAGATATCTTGAACAATAAGATATTTTTTATTAAACTTTTGAATTTTTTTGATCATAATTATATTGATGCCATTAGGAGATACATTGTTATGGGAACAACACTAATTACTAAAAAAGATTTACTTAAAAAATTAGATATAACTACAGAAGTATTAAATTATTTAGTTAGACATGGTATGCCAAAAGATGAAGAAATGTTTGATTTTGCCAAAGTGATTTCATGGAGAGAAGAATGGTCAAAAAAAATATTGGGTAATATAGAAGTGGGTGAAGTTTTTACTAATAAAGAAGTTGCAGAGAAATTTAAATGTTCTATGCAAGGCGGAATGAGAAGATCCCATAAAACTAATACTCTTGTACTCTTTAGTGATCAAACAGGAGGCAATGTTTATAAAGATAAATGGTTAAATGGTATTTTACAATACACAGGTATGGGTTTGAATGGTGACCAACTATTAGATAAAGCTCAAAATAAAGTTTTAGCTAATTCAAAATCTAATTTTGTAAAGCTTCATCTATTTGAAACCTTTAAACCAAAAGAACACACATATTTAGGAGAAGTATATTTAGCAGGAAAAATATATACTGATAATGAGCAAGATAATAGCGGTAAAATGAGGAAAGTATATAAATTTCCTTTAGCTTTAATAAATCAAAAGCAATTGATAGAAGATAAAGAGATATACAGTCATGAAGAGAATCAAATTAGATATGTTCGTAATTTGTCTAATATTAAAATAGAAGAGGAGGCAAGAAAAATTAGCAGTTATAACAAAAAAATGGCTGTTAAATATGGTAATAAAGAAGAGTTTTTATTTTCAAAAACAAAAGTATATAAACGAAATGTTTTCATATCCGAATACGTTAAGCGACTTGCAAAAGGCATCTGCCAACTCTGTCAAGAAAAAGCACCATTTATAAAAGACGGTGTACCTTATTTGCATTGTCATCACATAGAGTATTTATCAGAAGGGGGGAAAGATGTAATTGAAAATTGTATTGCATTATGTCCAAACTGTCACGCTAGAATTCATGAACTTGAGTTGCCAGATGATAAAGATAAACTAATTAAGATTGTTGCGGAGAGAGAGTATAAACTGAATCACATATAAAGAAAAATTAGCAACTTCGTTAAACCTTCTATACTTTTATAGGTATTGTATTATGCGAGCGTTCGCTATAAAAAGACTGGGTTGTATCAATATTTGTTCGAAGTTCTTTTTCATGGTCTTCTGGTAAATAGGCGTCTTCTAGAATCATATTAGAAAATGCGTGAGATTTTCCAAGATAGGGAATATCTTCATAGTAACGGAGGAGCTCATACATTTTTGTAAAGTTCTAGGTTCGAGTATTAGGATCGGAAAGTCATTGTCAAATAAAGTAACTTTTACGCTTTATGGATATTTAAATATAAAATAATGAAACAATTGAACAAAAGAGAAAGGGTATGCTATAATAAACATGAAAAAAGGAACTGCGTCAACAGTTCCCTTTTGACAGCACCGTTTAAGACGGTGGCTCAGTTTAATAATAGTTACAAAAAATAACCGTTCAAACTGCCTAAGTTTAAATTGCGGTTATTTTTTGTCGTTTTTGTGATTGCTGATTGTCAGAACTAACGTTGCAAAAGCTATTGCAAACATTAGCGCTTCAAAAACAGACAAGCTTATTCCTTTCTAGGGATCAAGCCACAAATCAACATAGGCATCACCCCATTTCTATTGGGATTAGCCACCGCATAAACTTTACTGTCTCAACTATTATAGCATATAGACCTAGTTATTTCCTTGGAAATCCAAGCATAACTAGGTCTATTTTTTTGCCTAAAAATAAGAAATCAAGAGGAACTATGAATTTAAAAAAGATCAAGAAAAAGGAGAAAAAAGAGAAACTTCCGAAAGTGAAAAAATTGTCACAACAAAAAGCGAATAAAGTGGTTTTTACTGGCGTTTGTTTGCTAGTGATTGGCTTCAACTATTGAAGTAATTCGAGCAAATGTAGTGACAACTAATTTTGATCAACTATCCAAACAGGTGGGTCAATTAGCTAAGTACAAAAATAAAGAAGAAATCTAAGAAGAAGGTTTTATCAAATTATCTTTATAGATATGTAAACGGAAATTCCTATAGAAAATCCAGAAGATCGTTCATTGGCAGAATCAGATAAGCTAACTCTCGAACAAGAGCTACCACTAGATGAGAAAGAGGAGTTTGATGAACCACAGAATCCTGAAGAGATGAATAATCTAAATGTGACCGTGGATAACTTGGAAGAACTTGCATTAACCCAAGCAGGAAAAGCTTATTTTGATCAAGAACAAGATCAAGAATTACTAACGAAGTATGTGCTACCTATGAATCGAATGGAACAATTAGAACCAGATTTTAGAAGTTTGGAAGAATCAGAAAAACTTTTATTTAGTTTAATCGCAGAACAAGAAAATGAGAAAGAGAACACAAAAAATTCCTTCAATTGATATACGCCCTGGTTTAAGCTATACTGTATATACGGTATAACTTAAGGAGGCGTTTAAGATGGAAATCAAGGAAAGAAAAATTAGAAAAAGTGGAAATTCAATCGTTTTGACTTTGTCAAAAGAAGTATTGGAAAAAATCGGTGTAAAAGAAAATGATTTTGTTTATGTAGATGAAGAAAAGTTAATTGAAGCCATCAGTAAAAAAGAGCCAAAATCTTCACACGACTTAAAAATAGACCAATTGATTAATGATTCATTTCATGACTATGAACAGATGTACAAGGAGTTGGCAAACCATTGATCAACTACCTGACAGAAAAAGATATCATTAAAATGAATGTCCACTTAATCAGCTGGCAAACACCAGGTGAAATGACCGGTGTAAGAGACGCAAGTGCATTAGCTATGGCTGTAAACCAGCCGCGTCAGGAAATATTTGGTCAAGAGTTGTACGAAACGATTGAAGAAAAAGCAGCCATCTTAGGAATCAATCTTATTAAGAAACACCCCTTTCAAAATGCAAATAAACGTACCGCTTTTATGGCGATGGATGTCTTTTTACGGTTAAATCAGGTCAAAGTATCCTTTAAACAAAACGAAGCCATTGATTTTGTTGTCAAGATAGCTACGCATGATTCAGAAGATTTTGATCAATTAAAAAGAAGTGTTGTCGACACAATTAATGATCATATGATGAACTAAAAATTTATAATTAAGTGTTTTATAAAAAAGAAAGAAGATTGATGAGGAAATCAGTCTTCTTTTTTTGCGTAACAGAGGTGAAAAATGAAAAAAATTGCGTATTTAATTATAGCTACTTCTTTTCTCATGTTATTTCCATTTCAATTATTCTAATAAACATGTGACTACGCATACTTTTCGCTACACACATATTTCTCTCTTGGCAGAAGCAGGCGTTCCAATTAAAGCGATCATGGAACGAGTGGGTCATTCCAACATGAAAACAACTTTAGAAATTTATAACCAAGTAACCAACACAACCAAAGAAAAACTAGTCCAAGAAGTCGATTCTTGGATTTTTTAGTGGATTTGTTTGGAAAATACGGTTAGTATGCTTTTATAAGAGTGGTCGAAAACAGGTACGACTTTTCGACGTAAGGAGAATTTAGTTGAATGAATGAAACAACCAATCCCGCAGAACAAAAGGTTTCTGCGTATATCCATATCCCGTTTTGTGAGCATATCTGTTATTACTGTGACTTTAATAAAGTATTTTTAGAAGGTCAACCCGTAGATGAATATGTCGAGATGCTTCTAAAAGAAATAGAAATCACACTTGAACAACATCCTGTAAAAGAATTAGAAACACTGTATGTTGGTGGTGGGACCCCTACGTCTTTGACTGCAGTGCAATTGGATCGTTTGTTAGCAGGCGCTAGGGAAATATTGCCTTTTAAGGAAGGAAAAGAATTTACGGTTGAAGCGAATCCTGGAGATCTAACGAAAGAAAAGCTTCAGGTCATGAAAAATTATGGAGTGAATCGTTTATCAATGGGGGTGCAAACTTTTGATAATCGGTTGCTGAAAAAAATTGGGCGGAAACATACCGCAGAGGATGTTTACCAAACAATGCGTTTTTTAGAAGAAGAAAACTTTACGAATGTGAGTATTGATCTGATTTATGCGTTACCTGGACAAACGTTAGAGGGCTACCGAGAGACATTGAATCAAGCACTTGCACTTGATTTGCCCCATTATTCATTGTATTCATTGATTTTAGAAAATAAAACGATGTTTATGAATTGGGTGCGGCAAGGGCGTTTAGAACTGCCTGATCAAGAAACCGAAACGCGGATGTTTGAAGAAACCATACAAGCAATGGAAAAAAAGGGGCGTCATCAATATGAGATCAGTAATTTTGGGTTGGAGGGGCATGAATCAAAACACAATTTGATGTATTGGAACAATGATCATTATTTTGGCTTTGGCGCAGGTGCAAGTGGATATCTTGGGAATAAACGATACCGTAATAAGGGACCGATTCAACATTATTTACGTCCATTAAGAGCAGGAGAACTCCCTGTTTTGGAAACTGAAGTACTTTTAAGAGAAAATCAAATCGAGGAAGAAATGTTTCTTGGGTTAAGGAAAAAGATAGGAATTTCCAAACGACATTTTTACGAACGTTATCAGCAAACAATCGAATCGCTTTATTCAAAGGTTTTGACAGATTTAGAAAAAGAAGGATTATTGGTCAATGAATCCGATCGAATTTATTTAACGCCAAAAGGAACTTTTCTAGGAAATGAAGTATTTGAACGTTTCTTGCTTGAAAAATAGTTGTGAGAGGTCAATAAAACCTTTAAATTTCTTTATAGATCGATTAAATAATGGAAGGTATTAAGAAACCTATTTATCTTTCGTGTTGATCTATCAATGTATTTATCAGAGAATGCCGCTTTTAGCACTCGTTAAATGAGAGTGCTAAAAGTGGTGTTCTTTTTCTTGACACACTATGCGCTTCTTGCTATATTAGTAAATGGGTTAGCACTTAGAAGATATGAGTGCTAATGAGAGGTGAAGAAGATGTTAACACAAAGACAAAGTGAGATTTTACGTCTGATCATCCAAAACTATACGAGTAGCGGTATACCCGTTGGCTCCAAAACCTTAATGGAAGATGGAGTCAAGGCAAGCTCAGCAACGATCCGTAATGACATGAAAGCCTTAGAAGATGCTGGGTTGTTACTTAAAACTCATTCTTCATCAGGAAGGATTCCTTCAGCATTAGGTTATCGGCATTATGTGGATCATTTGCTAAAACCTGCTCGTGTAACCAATGATGATCTGCAGCAGATTCGGCTGTCTTTAAGCAAAGAATTTCATGAAATTAACGAGATTATTCAACAATCTGCTGAGATTTTATCCGAGCTGACTAGTTACACAACCTTCTCGTTAGGCCCAGAAATTAAAGACCGCCGTTTGACTGGTTTTCGTATCGTTCCTTTAAATAGTCGTCAAGTGATTGCGATTGTAGTAACCGATAAAGGAAATGTAGAAAGCCAAGTTTTTACACTTCCTGAAAATCTAGGAAGCCAAGATTTAGAAAAAATTGTTCGCATTGTCAATGAACGATTGGTGGGAGATCCATTGATGACTGTCTATCATAAATTGCGGACAGAGATTCCAATGATTTTGCATAGATATTTTCAGACAACTGAAGGGATATCAAATCTTTTTGATACGATACTCGGACATGCGTTTGAAGACAAAATTTATGTAAGTGGACAAATGAATCTACTAGATTATGAACTCCACCAAGATCTGGAGCAATTCAAATCGATGTTTTCGTTTATGACAGATACTTATGAATTAACCCAAATGATCGTCCCAACGGATAGTAACATCCACATCAAAATTGGATCTGAATTAGGAAATGAGCTTTTACAAAATATGAGCATGATCCAAGCAAGTTACGAGATTGCTGGACACGGTCGAGGTACAATAGCCTTGTTGGGACCAACCAGTATGCCTTATTCAAAAATGCTGGGTCTGGTAGATGTCTATCGTCAAGAATTAGCGAACAAGCTTGCTGATTATTATCGATCAATTGATTTGACTGGATCTTAGCATGAAAACGAATCACTGACTGATTAACGAAAAGGAGTGTGTCTTGTGAAAGAAAAAAAAGAAGAGTTAGAAAAAGACGTAGCGGATATTCAAGAAGATACGGAAATCGATACGGAAGCGACGGAAGACTCAGGTGTCTCTGACGTAGAAGCTGAAGAATTTGAGCGTTTAAATTTAAAGGCTGAAATGGAAGAGTTGGAAGATAAATATTTACGTGCTCGAGCTGAGATTGCAAATATTGCAAATCGAAGTAAAAATGAGCGTGAACAATTACAAAAATATCGTTCACAAGATCTTGCTAAAAAATTATTACCTTCAATTGATAACTTAGAGCGTGCTTTGGCTACAGATGTGGCTGATGATCAGGGTGCAAGTTTGAAAAAAGGTGTCGAAATGGTACTAGAAAGCTTGAAACAAGCACTTAAAGAAGAAGGAATCGAAAAAATCCCAGCAAAAGGAGAGGCTTTTGATCCGAACCTCCATCAAGCTGTACAAACCGTGCCAGCGACTGAGGAACTTCCAGCTGACACAATCGTCGAAGTACTACAAGAAGGTTACAAATTACATGACCGCGTATTAAGACCAACAATGGTTATTGTTGCGCAATAATGTCATGATATAAAATTAACTAAGATAAGGAGACGTTAATTATGAGTAAAATTATCGGTATTGACTTAGGTACAACCAATTCAGCAGTAGCTGTTTTAGAAGGAAACGAAGCAAAAATTATTGCAAATCCAGAAGGTAACCGTACAACTCCTTCTGTTGTCTCATTTAAAAATGGGGAAATTCAAGTGGGTGAAGTTGCTAAACGTCAAGCAGTAACGAACCCAAATACGATTTCATCGATCAAACGCCATATCGGTGAACCAGGCTATAAAGTAGAAGTAGAAGGAAAATCATATACACCACAAGAAATCTCTGCAATGATCCTTCAATATATCAAAGGATTCGCTGAAGACTATCTAGGTGAAAAAGTTGAAAAAGCAGTTATTACTGTACCTGCTTACTTCAATGATGCACAACGTCAAGCAACAAAAGATGCTGGTAAAATTGCTGGCTTAGAAGTTGAACGTATTGTAAATGAACCAACTGCTGCAGCGCTTGCTTATGGCTTGGATAAAACAGATCGTGATGAAAAAATCCTAGTATTTGACCTTGGTGGTGGTACGTTCGACGTATCTATCCTTGAATTAGGTGATGGCGTATTTGATGTACTATCAACAGCTGGAGATAACCATCTAGGTGGGGATGACTTCGATAACAAAATCATTGATTACATGGTAGCTGAGTTCAAAAAAGAAAACGGCATTGATTTATCACAAGATAAAATGGCATTGCAACGTTTGAAAGATGCTGCAGAAAAAGCGAAAAAAGATTTATCTGGAGTATCAAGCACACAAATCAGCTTACCGTTCATCACAGCTGGCGAAGCAGGTCCTCTTCACTTAGAAATGACATTGACTCGTGCGAAATTTGATGAATTAACCGCTGATTTAGTAGAGCGTACAAAAATTCCAGTACGACAAGCCTTGAAAGATGCTGGTTTATCACAATCTGAAATTGATGAAGTTATCTTAGTTGGTGGTTCAACACGTATTCCTGCAGTTGTTGAAGCAGTAAGAAAAGAAACTGGAAAAGAACCAAACAAATCTGTAAACCCAGATGAAGTAGTAGCGATGGGTGCTGCTATCCAAGGTGGGGTTATCACAGGTGATGTCAAAGACGTTGTGTTACTTGATGTTACTCCGTTATCACTAGGTATTGAAACAATGGGTGGCGTCTTTACTAAATTAATTGATCGAAACACAACGATCCCTACAAGTAAATCACAAGTGTTCTCAACGGCTGCAGATAATCAACCTGCTGTAGATATCCATGTCTTGCAAGGTGAACGTCCGATGGCTGCTGACAACAAAACGTTAGGAAGATTCCAATTAACAGATATTCCTGCAGCACCACGTGGTGTGCCACAAATCGAAGTTACTTTTGACATTGATAAAAATGGTATCGTGAATGTTTCTGCTAAAGACCTAGGTACACAAAAAGAACAAAAAATCACGATTAAATCTTCTTCAGGTCTAACTGATGATGAAATCGAACGCATGGTAAAAGATGCAGAAGCGAATGCAGAAGCAGATAAAGCACGTAAAGAAGAAGTGGATTTACGTAACGATATTGATGCTTTACTATTCTCAGTTGACAAAACACTCAAAGAATTAGAAGGTAAAGTTGACGCAGAAGAAGTGAAAAAAGCGGAAGAAGCTCGCGATGAATTGAAAGCTGCTGTTGAAGCAAACAATATCGAAGAAATGAAAACAAAACGTGATGCATTGAATGAAATCGTGCAAAATTTGACAGTTAAATTGTATGAACAAGCTGCGCAACAACAAGCACAAGAAAATCCAGAAGCAGCGCAAACAGGTGCAGATGATGTAGTAGACGCTGACTTTGAAGAAGTCGACGGAGACGACAAAAAATAATCTCATTAAATAATCGTTAGCTGTTTAGTAGAAATGACAAGTTTCAGTAGAGAAGGTTTTCCCCTTCTCTAGTTGGGACTGTTATCATACAATACAACCTTTTGAATACGTTGTTAAACAATATTAAGCAGGATCTAAAAGACGAGTGAATCGAAGTTTATACAACAATTTACTTTACCATTCGTTTTTAGTGTTAATGCTTGAAAGAAGGTTTAGCAAAAGAGATCAGCTCTAAGAAATAATCCGAAGAATGCGAAAATAGATTCTCATATTTTCGAGATTCTTCGGATTATTTTCCGATAGTGCTACATTTAGAGTGGTCTAAAAGGTTAGTAGGCGTTCGCTTTCAAGAATGATGCGCAAAATAGAGACCTTATTGTTTGGAGATTTGATGTGCATGATTATGCCTGTTGAATAACAGAAGTCATAAGAACAATGGGAGAATTTCTTGGACAATAGCTGTTGCTTTGAGGTAGTTCGATCTGGTCATAAGATAAGATTTGAGGAACATTCTTTCTTCAATTTGGAAAACTTGACTTAGGTATGAGCCTTAAACTAGCTTCCTTTTTTAAATACTTGAAAGTAGCAGTTTTTGTTTTCGTAAAAGTATGATATGATAACAAGCGACGTGGAAATGATGAGAACCAATAGGAGGAAAGCCTATGGCAACAAAACGTGATTATTATGAAGTCTTAGGGCTCTCAAAAGGGGCTTCTGAAGATGAAATCAAAAAAGCTTATCGAAAGCTATCAAAAAAATATCATCCAGATATCAATAAAGAAGCTGATGCAGAAGAGAAATTCAAAGAAGTGTCAGAAGCTTATGAAATTTTAAGTGACCCGCAAAAACGGGCGGCTTATGATCAATACGGACATGCAGGTACCGATCCAAACTACGGCGCTGGTGGAGCCGGCGGAGGTTTTGGTGGTTTTGGCGGCTTTTCAGGAGGCGGCTTTGGTGGTTTCGAAGATATCTTTGATTCATTCTTTGGCGGTGGCGGTCGTACGGTAGACCCTAATGCGCCAAGACAGGGTGCGGATTTACAGTATACGATCGATCTTTCTTTTGAAGAAGCGATTTTTGGCGTAGAAAAAGAAATCAAGTATAACCGAGAAGAAATTTGTCATACTTGTCATGGAAATGGTGCGAAACCTGGAACACAACCAACAACTTGTCATAAGTGTCATGGATCAGGAACAATCAATGTGGAACGTCAAACGCCACTTGGCCGTGTGATGAGTCGTCAAACTTGTGACGTTTGTCATGGTACTGGTAAAGAAATCAAAGATCCTTGTCCAACTTGTCATGGTTCTGGTCACGAAAAGAAAGCACATTCTGTTAAAGTGAATGTACCAGCAGGTGTAGAAGAAGGACAACAAATGCGTCTGGCAGGTCAAGGTGAAGCTGGAGAAAACGGCGGACCATTTGGTGATCTATATGTTGTATTCCGTGTGGAAGAAAGTGATATTTTCGATCGTGATGGTTCAGAGATCTATTACGAATTGCCATTGAGTTTTGTACAAGCTGCTTTAGGTGATGAAGTAAAAGTGCCAACCGTTCATGGAGATGTCAAACTTAAAATTCCGGCAGGTACGCAAACAGGAACGAATTTCCGTTTACGTGGCAAAGGAGCGCCTAAACTTCGTGGAGGAGCTACTGGGGATCAACATGTGAAAGTGAAGTTGATCACGCCGAAGAACTTAAATGAACAGCAACGTGAAGCATTGCGTGCTTTTGCTGAAGCTGGCGGCATCAAAGTAGAAGAACAACAAGAAGATGGCTTCTTTGATAAAGTGAAAGATGCCTTTGGCGGTAAGAAAAGAAAATAAAAGAAAAGCAAATCAATAAATTCAGTTAGTGTCTCTGGCAGTTAGACCAACATCTAATTGCTGGAGAATCGCCAGCCTCTTATTGATTTGCTTTTTTTATTTAGACAGGAGAAAGTGGCAAACAAATAATTAAAGCAGGGGCGAAAGAAGAGGAGAAAAAGGAAGTAAGTGTTTTTTTTGTCAATTTTATAAATGTTTTTAAAATAAAGACCGTTGCAAGGGATAGGCATCCTTTTGCAACGGTCTTTAACAATTTCATCATCTTAAGGTTAAATATCTAGTACTTTATCTAGGAAATCTTTTGTTCGTTCATTTTGTGGATTTTCAAAGATTTGTTGTGGTGTGCCATCTTCTAGGAAATTCCCTCCATCAATAAACATGACACGATTGGCAACTTCTTTAGCAAAGCCCATTTCGTGTGTAACGATAACCATCGTCATCCCTTGCTTAGCTAATTTTTTCATGACGTTCAAGACATCTCCGACCATTTCCGGGTCTAGTGCAGAAGTTGGTTCGTCGAAGAGCATGATATCAGGATTCATCGCTAGAGCACGAGCGATAGCGACCCGTTGCTTTTGTCCACCAGAAAGCATTTCTGGATACATGTCTTTTTTATCTTCAAGGCCGACGGTTTGTAGCAATTTGATTGCTTTCTTTTCAGCGGCTTCTTTTGATTCTTTTTTCAAATCCATTGGTGCTAATGTAATGTTTTCTAGCACTGAAAGATGTGGAAATAAATTAAAATGTTGGAATACCATTCCGATGTGTTGTCTTACCAAATTGATATCGGTGTTTTTGTCCATTAAGTGGGCCCCATCAATGATGATTTCGCCGTCTGAAGGCTCTTCTAAACGGTTTAAACAACGTAGGAAGGTACTTTTTCCTGAACCGGAAGGACCGATGATACAAACAACGTCACCTTCGTTGATTGAAACATTGATATCATTTAAAACGGTATTTTCACCGTATTTTTTTACAAGATGTTCAACTAGAATTTTTTCAGCCATCTTATTTCACCTTCTTTTCTAAAACTTTTGCTAATTTTGTCAGAATAGTAATGAGGATCAAATACATGATAGCAATAATTAGATAGACGTACGTACTTTGTGTCGTACGTGCAACGATAATTTTACCAGTTTGAAGTAACTCTACCACACCGATCGCTGAGATGATTGTTGTATCTTTCAATGAAATAACGAATTGGTTCACGAAAGATGGCAACATGATCTTGATTGCTTGTGGTAAGATGATTTTTTGCATGGTTCGATTATATGAAAGTCCTAAACTGCGAGAAGCTTCCATTTGACCAACTGGCACAGCTTTGATCCCACCACGAACGATTTCTGCGATATAAGCGCTGGCGTTCAAAGTTAGTGTGATAATCCCGGCAATGAAGTCGGGAATAGTAAATCCGACGATACCTGGTAATCCAAAGAAGATGAAGAATGCAAGAACCATCATTGGAATACCGCGGATGACATCGACATAAATACTTGCAATTGTTCGTAGGGCTCTGATTGGCGCTACGCTGAATAAACCAAAGATAACACCAACAACTAATGCCAAGGCGAATGAAATTAAAGTTAATAAGATCGTTTGCCATAAACCTTTTAGTAAAACTTTGTAGTTGTTTTGTAATAGACCAGTTAGTGTAGATTCATCTTTGCTGGCTTTAGTAGGCGTATTATCTGTTGAGATATATTTGTTGATGATTTTATCGTATTCGCCAGTTCGTTTTAATTCTTTTAGACCTTCGTTGAACATTTGTAATAGTTCAGGATTTTGGCCTTTTTTCACAGCAAAAGCGTATTTACCACCAGATTCTTTAGCAATCGGTGTTTCTAATTGTTGATTGTTTTTAATTGCATAGCCGATAACAGGGTAGTCGTCCATCATGGCGTCAATTGCGCCAACTCTCAATCCGTCATATAACTGATCTGCAGAATCGAAGTACTTGATGGTATAGCCGTACTGGTCTTCGTGGGCATTTAAGAAATCAGCACTTTCAGTTCCAACTTTGGCACCTACTGTTTTTCCTTTTAGGTCTTCATAGGACTTGATTGAATTGTCTCCTTTTTTGACAGCGATTTGAATCCCGCTTTCAAAATAAGGATCTGAGAAATCATAGCTTTTTTTTCGTTCATCAGTCACAGTCATTCCTGCGATCATTCCATCTGCTTGACCAGATTCTAACGCTTGTAGCGCAGCAGAGAAACCACGATAATCCATACGTAGGTTAAATCCTTGCAGTTTGGAGATTGCCTCCATTAATCCAACATCAATTCCCTCGTATTTGCCTTCAGCGTTTTGAAACTCGAAAGGTGCAAAAGCTGAATCGCTGGCAATGACATACGTCTCTTTCTTAGGTTCTATTTTTTGCATCGTCTCGCTCGTACTTGAGTCAGCAGTAGTTTTATCGTCAGCTTGTACAGGATTGCTAAGCGCAAATGTGACAAGTCCTGTCATTATGAAAATAATCGTATGAAGCAAATGCTTTTTTTTCATAATTAACCTCCTAAAATTTCAATAACTTTTCATATTTTCCTATTATATGCGAAAACTAATAATAGATACAAGCTGAGTTGCTGAAAAAAATAAAAAAAATGTCATTTTGTAACAATCTATGTTATAAAATGTAACATAATAAATGTAGAGAGGAATCTGACGTAAGATAAATAATTACTTAAGGGACATTATTGATATATAATTTTGCTGCTTAATTTACTACATAATACATGTATGAATTTATATAATATAGTAGAAAAGAAAAAACTCAAAAGTAGCGAAAGTATGTTCGGTGTGGTATAATAAATCAACAAGGAATGCCTTTGCTTTCCTTTTCTTTTTTGTGGTCGTAAAATGAAGAGGAAAGAATGAAAAGGAGGATGAAATATGATAGAAAGAGATACCTCCCGACACTTTGAGTTGGTGTCAAAATATCAACCAGCAGGAGATCAACCCGAAGCCATTACACAGTTAGTTGATGGGGTAGTTGGTGGAAAAAAAGCTCAGATACTTTTAGGAGCAACTGGTACAGGGAAGACGTACACCGTTTCGAATTTGATTGAAAAAGTGAATAAGCCAACATTGATTATTGCCCACAATAAAACATTAGCTGGACAATTATATGGGGAGTTCAAAGAATTTTTCCCCAATAATGCAGTTGAATATTTTGTATCTTATTACGATTATTATCAACCTGAAGCTTATGTCCCTTCAAGTGATACTTACATTGAAAAGGATTCTAGTGTCAATGATGAAATTGATAAATTACGACATTCGGCAACCAGTTCGTTATTAGAACGAAATGACGTGATCGTGATTGCTTCTGTTTCTTGCATCTTTGGTTTGGGTTCGCCTTTTGAGTATCAAAAACAAGTCGTTTCAATTAGACAAGGAGCTGAGCTTGATCGTAATCAATTGATTCGTGATTTAGTTAGTATCCAATTTGAGCGCAACGATATTGATTTTCAACGTGGTCGTTTTCGAGTACGTGGGGACGTTGTGGAGATTTTCCCAGCCAGTCGGGATGAACGTGCGTTGCGTGTTGAATTTTTTGGTGATGAGGTCGAAAGGATTCGTGAAGTCAATGCGTTGACTGGTGAGGTCTTGGGAGAAACTGAGCATGTGGCGATATTTCCAGCGACTCACTTTGTTACAAATGATGAACACATGGAACATGCGGTTGCAAACATCAAAGCAGAACTGGAACAACGTTTGACAGTTTTGCGGAATGAGAATAAATTGTTAGAGGCTCAACGGCTAGAACAACGAACGAACTATGATATTGAAATGATGTTAGAGATGGGTTATACATCTGGAATCGAAAATTATTCGCGACACATGGATGGTCGAAAAGAAGGTGAGCCACCATACACATTACTTGATTTCTTTCCCGAAGATTCATTAATGATTATTGATGAATCGCATGTGACAATGCCGCAAATTCGGGGAATGTACAATGGTGACCGCGCAAGAAAACAGATGTTAGTCGATTATGGTTTTCGTTTACCATCGGCATTAGACAATCGTCCGTTACGATTAGAAGAGTTTGAAAAGCACGTGAATCAAATCGTTTATGTATCTGCTACGCCTGGTCCATATGAGTATGAACAAACGGATACAGTGATTCAACAGATCATCCGACCAACTGGGCTACTAGATCCAATCATCGAAGTGCGGCCGATCATGGGGCAAATTGATGATCTGGTAGGAGAAATCAATGAACGAGTTGAAAAAGATCAGCGCGTGTTTGTAACTACATTGACAAAGAAAATGTCTGAAGATTTGACTGATTATTTTAAAGAATTAGGAATCAAAGTCAAATATCTGCATAGTGATATCAAAACATTAGAACGTACTGAAATCATTCGTGATCTTCGTTTAGGTGAATTCGATGTACTTGTAGGAATCAACTTGTTACGTGAAGGACTTGATGTACCGGAAGTTTCGCTAGTAGCGATTTTGGATGCAGATAAAGAAGGCTTTTTACGGAGCGAACGTTCTTTAGTACAGACGATTGGACGTGCAGCACGGAATGCAGAAGGAAAAGTGATTATGTATGCGGACAAAGTGACTGATTCGATGCGCAAGGCTATCGATGAAACTGCTAGACGACGTAGTATCCAAGAACAATATAATCAAGAGCATGGTATCGTGCCGAAAACGATCATCAAAGAGATCCGTGATTTGATTTCCATCACGAAAGAATCCGAAGATGATGCAAAAGAAACGGTTCAAGTATCCTATGAAGAAATGACAAGAGAAGAAAAAGCTACATTATTAATGAAATTAGAAAAAGAAATGAAAGATGCTGCTAAAGCATTAGATTTCGAGACAGCCGCAAATGTACGGGATATGATTCTTGAACTAAAGGCGTCAGAGTAGGGGGATTATATGGCAAATGATAAAATAATTATCCATGGTGCAAGAGCCCACAATTTAAAAAACATCAATGTGACAATTCCGCGAGATAAATTTGTGGTGGTTACTGGATTATCTGGTTCTGGGAAAAGTTCGTTAGCATTCGATACATTATATGCAGAAGGACAAAGAAGATATGTCGAAAGTCTTTCTGCTTATGCACGGCAATTTTTAGGGCAAATGGATAAACCGGATGTTGATAGTATTGATGGGCTAAGTCCAGCAATTTCAATTGATCAAAAAACAACTAGTAAAAACCCTCGTTCAACAGTAGGAACTGTCACAGAAATCAATGATTATCTCCGATTGCTGTTCGCACGTGTGGGGCATCCTATCTGTCCGAATGATCACATTGAGATCACCAGCCAATCTATTGATCAAATGGCTGATAAAGTTTTAGAATTACCTGAACGAACTAAAATTCAAGTTCTTGCGCCGATCATTGTCAAGAAAAAAGGCCAACATAAAAAAGTTTTTGAACGTATTCAAAAAGAAGGATACGTACGTGTTCGAGTGGATGGAGAAATCTATGACTTAAGTGAAGTACCAGAATTAGAAAAAAATAAAAAGCATGATATCGCAATTGTCATAGACCGTGTCATCATAAAAGAAGGAATCCGTTCACGTTTGTTTGATTCAATCGAAGCTGCCTTGCGTTTAGCAGAAGGCTATGTTTTGATTGATGTCATCGGAGAAGAGGAAATGCTGTTTAGCGAGCATTACGCTTGTCCTTATTGTGGCTTTACTGTTGGTGAATTGGAACCAAGACTGTTTTCTTTCAATGCGCCATTTGGTGCTTGTCCTGATTGTGATGGTCTTGGTGTCAAATTAGAAGTGGACCAAGATTTAGTGATACCTGATCGTACGAAGACGTTGAGTCAAGGAGCGATCGTCCCTTGGAATCCAATCAGTTCACAATACTATCCACAGATGCTGGCTCAAGCCTGTGAAAGTTATGGGATTGATATGGAGACGCCTTTTGAAGAGTTGCCACTTGAACATCAGGAAATCGTGCTCAATGGGACAGACGAGCTGTTCCATTTCCACTATGAGAATGATTTCGGTGGTGTTCGTGATGTTGAAACAACTTTTGAAGGGGTATTGAAAAACATTAAGCGTCGGTACCATGATACAAACAGTGATTTCACAAGAGAGCAAATGAGACAATATATGACTGAATTGACTTGTCAAACTTGTCATGGGTATCGTTTGAATCCTCAAGCTTTATCCGTTCAAATCAATGGGACGAATATTGGACAAACGAACGAGTTGTCTATCCAAAAAGCGGTCAACTTCTTTTCAAATTTGACCCTTTCAGACCAAGAAAAAGTAATAGCTAAACCGATTTTAAAAGAAGTGAATGATCGACTTTCATTTTTAGAAAATGTTGGTCTCGATTATTTAACGCTGAGTCGTGCATCAGGAACTCTTTCAGGAGGAGAAGCACAGCGGATCCGTTTGGCCACTCAAATTGGCTCGAATCTCTCAGGGGTTCTTTATATTTTAGATGAGCCTTCTATCGGACTCCATCAAAGAGATAACGACCGTTTGATCGGTTCATTGAAGAAAATGCGTGATCTAGGGAACACCCTGGTTGTGGTCGAGCATGATGAAGATACGATGCGTGCGGCAGATTATTTGATTGATGTAGGCCCTGGTGCGGGGCATCAAGGAGGAGAAATCGTTTCAGCTGGCACGCCAGCGGAAGTTGCTGCTGATGAAGACTCTTTGACTGGACAATATCTATCCGGTAAAAAGAGTATCCCAGTTCCAACTGAACGCCGAAAAGGGAATGGAAAAGCCATCAAAATCACTGGGGCAACGGAAAATAATTTGAAAAATATTTCAGTGGAATTTCCTTTAGGTGAATTTGTTGCGGTGACTGGTGTGTCTGGTTCAGGTAAGAGTACATTGGTCAATAGTATCCTAAAACGAGCTCTTGCACAAAAAATCAACCGTAATTCAGCAAAACCTGGTAAATTCAAATCAATTTCCGGTTATGAAAGTATTGAAAAAATCATTGATATCGATCAAAGTCCGATTGGGCGCACACCACGAAGCAATCCTGCGACATATACTAGTGTATTTGATGATATCAGAGATTTATTTGCACAAACAAATGAAGCTAAAATGCGTGGGTATAAAAAAGGCCGTTTTAGTTTCAACGTTAAAGGTGGACGTTGTGAAGCCTGCCGAGGCGATGGAATTATTAAGATTGAAATGCACTTTCTACCTGACGTTTACGTTCCTTGTGAAGTTTGTCATGGGAAGCGATATAATTCTGAAACGCTAGAAGTTCATTATAAAGGAAAAAGTATTGCAGATATTTTAGAAATGACGGTTGAAGATGCCGTTGAATTTTTCCAACCAATCCCTAAGATTCATCGAAAACTTCAAACCATTGTCGATGTTGGTCTAGGCTACGTTACGATGGGGCAACCAGCTACAACATTATCTGGTGGGGAAGCACAGCGGATGAAACTCGCTAGTGAATTACACAAAATAGCGAATGGTAAGAACTTTTATATTTTGGATGAACCAACGACTGGTTTGCATACAGATGATATTGCCCGGCTACTTGATGTCTTGCAACGTTTAGTAGATGCAGGGAATACGGTATTAGTGATTGAGCATAACCTTGATGTTATTAAAACCGCTGATCATATTATTGATCTTGGACCAGAAGGCGGGGAAGGTGGCGGTACGATTTTAGCCACTGGTACACCTGAAGAAATCATTGAGGTGAAAGAGAGTTATACTGGTCGATACTTAAAAAAAATCATGAATGGTGAAAACCAACTGGATAGTTAAAAAAAAATTAAAATCAAGTATCTATTCTTGTTTTATTGACTAGTATAGACTAAAATACGAAACATGGTAGTTCTTTCTACACTAATTGGTATAGATAAAAACTTCCTATAAGTTCAATCCGTTCAAAAAAGAATTGAGCAATCGGAGGAGATTCCTTTGATTGCTTTTTTCTTTATGGTATGATATTCCTTGTGTAGTTGAAAAAGAAAACTAGAGATTATGAGTAAGTGAGAGATAATGATGAACAGTAATGTAAACGAAGAATTTATTCCTATTTTATTGGGTAGCGACATGAATGTCTATGGAATGGCACGTTCATTTCATGAAGCGTATGGCAAAGTTTGCCAGGCGTATGCATCAAATCAGTTGGCACCAACTCGCTATAGCAAAATCGTCAAAGTTGACGTAATTCCTGGCTTTGATAAAGATCCGGTCTTTATTGAGTCCATGTTACGTTTAGCAAGAGAGAAATATTCAGATCAAACGAAGAAGTATCTCTTGATCGCATGTGGAGATGGCTATGCAGAACTGATTTCACAGCATAAAGAAGAACTCTCAAAGTATTTTATTTGTCCTTACATCGATTATTCGTTATTTAAACGTCTGATTAATAAGGTTAGTTTTTATGAAGTTTGCGAGGAATACCAGTTACCTTATCCTAAAACGTTGATTGTTAGAAAAGAAATGTTAGTTGATGGGCATTTGAATCAAGAGTTACCATTTGACTTTCCAGTGGCATTAAAGCCGGCAAACAGCGTGGAATACTTATCTGTCCAATTTGAAGGTCGAAAAAAAGCGTTTATTATCGATAATCGTGAAGAATTTGACTTGATCTTAGGTCGTATTTACGAAGCAGGTTATACAAGTGAAATGATCGTCCAAGATTTCATTCCTGGGGATGATAGTAATATGCGTGTGTTAAATGCTTATGTCGATGAAAACCATCAAGTAAGAATGATGTGTTTAGGTCACCCATTACTAGAAGATCCAACACCAGCTTCGATTGGTAATTATGTGGTGATCATGCCAGATTATAATGAAAAGATCTATCAAACGATTAAACGATTTTTAGAAGATATTTCCTATACTGGTTTTGCGAATTTTGATATGAAATACGATCCAAGAGATGGTGAATACAAACTTTTTGAAATCAACCTTCGTCAGGGAAGAAGCAGTTTCTTTGTCACTCTTAATGGCTTGAATTTAGCAAAATTTGTGACAGAAGACCGTGTATTTGAAGTTCCATTCACAGGGACTACCTATGGGACGAGCCAATCGGATCAAGCAAAATTATGGATGGGTGTACCTAACAAGGTCTTTTTAACTTATGCAAAAGCAAATGAAGACAAAAAAGTTGCAGAAAAAATGATTAAAGAAAATCGTTATGGAACGACTGTTTTTTATGAGAAAGATCGTTCGCTCAAACGCTGGTTATTGATGAAGTATATGTTTAGAAATTACATTCCTCGATTTAAAAAATACTTTCATGTGAAAGAAGGTTGATTCATGGAAAACTTTTTTAGTATTTTGGGCGGAATGGGAACGATGGCCACAGAGAGTTTTGTCCGTCTAATCAATCATCGAACCAAAGCCTCAAAAGATCAGGAATATTTAAATTATGTATTATTTAATCATGCGACAGTTCCTGATCGAACGGCTTATATTTTAGATAGGGAACAAGAAAGTCCAATGCCTTACCTACTAGATGATGTTGAAAAACAAAATTTACTCAAACCAAATTTTATCGTTTTAACGTGTAATACAGCTCATTATTTCTTTGATGAACTTCAAGCAGCCACTGAGATTCCGATTCTTCATATGCCACGAGAAGCGGCAAATGAGCTTGTCAGACAAAATACAACTGGTAAAGTAGCCATCCTGGGTACGGAAGGTAGCATGAAAGCTGGGATTTATGAAAAGGAAGTGAGACAGCTAGGCTTTGAGGCTGTCATTCCTGATGCTCAACTTCAGGCGAAAATCAACCATTTGATTTATCATGATATCAAAGAATCAGATTATTTAAACAAAGAACTATACTACGAAATTTTGGCAGAAGCGGTGGCGCGATTTGATTGCGAAAAAATTATTTTAGGCTGTACAGAATTATCGTTGATGCAAGAGTATGTAGGGGAAAATGAATATCCCGTCATTGACGCACAGTCAATCTTAGCTGATCAAACGATCGCCCGTGCCTTACAACACCGACAAGCTACCATATCAAGTTGAAAACTTTTATGAGCAAAGATTAGGGGCGGATACCTACAGTGGTATTTGTCCCTATTTTTATCGACAACTTCATTTTTAAGAATGTTTAACTGGTAATGATACGCCCGGAAGTGATATAATTTTAGGAAGAGATATGAGAGGGGGCCGTTTGATATGGCTGATAATTTACAACTAGTAATCATCACAGGGATGAGTGGCGCTGGGAAGACGGTCGCTATTCAAAGTTTTGAAGATATGGGGTATTTCTGTATTGATAATATGCCACCAAATCTAATTCCAAAGTTTTGGGAATTGATCAAAGAATCGGGTAAAGTGACGAAAATGGCATTAGTGGTAGACTTGCGTTCACGCTCGTTTTTTGAAGAAATCCAAAATATGTTAGTCGAAATTGAGAATACGGATTTTATCGATACGTCGATTTTATTTTTAGATGCATCCGATGAAGAATTAGTCGCACGATACAAGGAAACAAGACGTACCCATCCAATGGCAATGAACGGTTTAGTCACGGAAGGAATTCGTAAAGAACGTGCGATATTGAATGATCTAAAGATGCAGGCCTCGGTCATTATAGACACGACGACTTTAACGCCACGTCAGTTAAGGGAAAAAATCAATCAAACGTTTAAGACCAAAGGCGATCAAGGCTTTCGAATCGAATTTGTTTCCTTTGGATTCAAATATGGCTTGCCGATTGATTCAGATATCGTGATGGATGTACGCTTTTTACCAAATCCCCACTATATCCCTGAATTAAGACCTTTGACAGGAAAAGATCAACCAGTTTATGACTATGTGATGTCATTTGATGAAACTGAGCTGTTTTATAATAAGTTTTTAGATTTATTACAGACGGTTTTACCAGGATATATCAAAGAAGGTAAAAGCAGCTTGACGATTGCTATTGGCTGTACCGGAGGGCAACACCGTTCAGTTGCGTTAACAGAACGTTTATCAGGTGCTTTGAAAGAAAATTATAAAGTCAATGTGACTCACCGTGACAAAGATAAACGGAAAGAGACGGTGAATCGCTCGTGAAGATGAAAACTTACCGTATAAGAAAGCCCAAAATCGTTGTCGTTGGGGGTGGCACAGGCTTACCGGTTATTTTAAAAAGCTTGCGTAACCAAGGGGCTGATATTACAGCAATCGTAACTGTCGCAGATGACGGGGGCAGTAGCGGTGCAATCAGAGAATCAATTGCGATGGCGCCCCCTGGCGATTTGAGGAATGTGTTGGTTTCATTGTCGGATATGCCACAATTTTATGAAGATATCTTTCAGTATCGTTTTAAAAAAGAAGATCAATTTTTAGCCAATCATACGATCGGTAATTTGATCATTGCCGCTGTCGCAGAAATGAGAGGAAGTACATACGAAGCAGTACAACTCCTATCTAAGATGATGCATGTGGACGGTCATATCTATCCTTCTTCTGAAACACCATTAACACTCCATGCAGTTTTTAAAGATGGTACTACTGCGGTGGGGGAATCAAAAATTGCGGTCGATCGAAAAACGATTGATCATGTCTATGTGCGAAATACCACGGATGATAGCGAAGCCAAACCAGCACGAAAAGTTGTTTCTGCCATTATGGAGGCAGATATGGTCGTTTTAGGACCGGGTAGTTTGTTTACTAGCATTTTACCTAATTTGGTCATCCAAGAAATTGGAGAAGCAGTAGCTAAAACAGAAGCCGAAGTGGTGTATATTTGTAATATCATGACACAAAAAGGTGAAACAGAACATTTTACAGATGCTGATCATATTCGGGTGTTGCATGAACATTTGAAACGACCATTTATTGATACTGTTTTAGTTAACACAGAAAAAGTACCAGCAGGTTATATGGATCCCGAAATTTACGATGAATACCTCGTACAAGTAACCCATGATTTTCATGGATTACGGAATGAAGGTTGTCGAGTGATTTCGACTGACTTTTTAGAATTAAAAAATGGTGGTGTCTTCCATGATGGTGAAAAAGTTGTGGAAGAGCTATTTCGTTTGGTTTTTGGTTCCAAATATTAAACGGTAGGTTACTAAGAGAAAGGAGGAGAATAGGGTGTCATTTGCGGCAGATGTCAAAAAAGAACTTACTGGACTTGAAGTTCACCGCGAACATGCAAAGGCGGAATTAGCTGCACTTTTGCGAATGAATGGATCTTTAGGGATTGTGAATCAACAATTTATCCTAAACGTTCAAACAGAAAATGCAGCTATCGCTAGACGGATCTATTCTCTTTTAAAAGATCATTATAATGTCCGAAGCGAGTTACTCGTTCGAAAAAAAATGAAATTGAAAAAGAATAATGTCTATATCGTTCGTTTGAAACAAGGAACGAAAAATGTACTGATGGATCTAGATATCATGGACGGAATGATGTTCAATGGGCATGTATCTGATGAAATTTTAGGAAATGCACAAAAAATGCGATCCTATCTAAGAGGAGCATTCATGGCGTCTGGTTCAGTCAATAATCCTGAAACTAGTCGTTACCATTTAGAAATTTTCTCCATTTATGAACAACATAATCAAGACATTTGTGATATGTTAAATTATTATGGTCTTCATGCTCGAACATTGGAACGTCGAAACGGCTATATTTCATATTTAAAAGGCGCAGAGAAAATTGCTGACTTTTTAACCTTAATTGGTGCGACGAATTCGATGTTGCGCTTTGAAGATGTCCGTATCGTACGTGATATGCGAAACTCAGTCAACCGACTTGTCAATTGTGAGACAGCCAATCTGAATAAAACGATTGATGCTGCAGCAAAACAAATCGAAAATATTGAATTGATTGAAAGTAGAGTTGGATTAACTGCACTACCAGAAAAATTGCAAGAAATTGCAGAATTGAGATTAAAGCACCCAGAAGTCAGTTTAAAAGAGCTAGGAGAAATGATTCCATCAGGAGCGATCTCTAAATCCGGAATCAATCATCGAATCAGAAAGATTAATGAATTTGCAGAAAAGTTGCGCGAAGAAGCAAGTTAAGTGAAAAAATTTTAATTTTTTAATTAATGAAGATTTTGGGACAAGTATTTGTCTCAGAATCTTTTTTTATTATATTTCCAAAAAAAGTTCTAATCAGTGTCCTTTAATATGTTAAAAAGTAAGTAGCAAGTCTTATTGATAACGGTTATTGCTACTAAAAACAAAGGAGAATAGTGTCATGAAATATCTGAATAAAATACTGAGAGCCAAGGTTGTTCAAGGTTATGAACAAGGAAAAACAGATGAAGAAATTGCAGATAGCTTGAAGATATCCCGTAAAACAGTGGTTGAAATCAAATTGCTTGAAATCGCATGTAAACTAAGTCAAGGATTTACGGAACTTGAAATAGCTGAACGATTTCACAAGCCCATTGAGGAAATTCACAGAAACAAACACAACTATATTCTAAGACGTTTTTCGGATTCCTCTAGTAATAATTCCATTTCTGAGATTCCACCTTCCTCTAGGATTGACTCCATTTCTCAGCAGATAGGTGGTACGAAGGCGTATGTTCTTGAAAAAATAATTATTCAAAAGCTGAAAAAAATGGAAAATATCGAGGATATTACTAAGAGTGTTTCTATTTCATTAGGAGAAACTAAAAAGATAATAGAAAATTATGCAATACGAAAAATCTGTGAGGAAGGATACACACTGGAAGAATTGCATAAAATGTTGCATCTTAATTTGGCTGAGAATCCAAGAGTCTATAATATCTACCTTGAAGTTAAAAAGGAAAACGAATCAGGAGAAAAAGGAGTAGAAAGTAGGAGACAAAATGAAATAATTAATTTTTACAAAGAAAATAGAAAAGACAAGTTAGAAGAAATAACATCAAGTGAATTAAATAAATATCTAATTAATTATATTGCTATCCAAAGAAAGAAAGGTAAAAATATTGAGGAAATTGCACAAGAGTTGAATAGAAGTCATAAAACAATTCGAATGATAATAGCGCAATTTATTATCAGTGAATCGAGTAAGGGAACCCCTAAACAACACATTTCTACCTATCTTTGGTTAACAACAGCTCAAATGAAAAAAAATGTATACAACTATCTTACAGTAGAGTTAAAGGCTAATACAATGCAACATATTGCTTGGTTAAACAGTTCTACGTTCGATCAGATTCAATTAATGTATATCGAAGGCGCACTTGAAATGAAAAAATCCATTCATAAGATGCGCCCCAATAAAGATAGTTCAAAAAAATTAGCGTTTCTAAAACGCCACAATAAGGAGGAAATGAAGAAAATACGAGTAGAGTTCATTCAAGGACTTGAAAATAAAATAAGTCATGAAGAACTTATCGAGCAACTAAAGATTAGTAGACCAACTGCTTATAGGATACTTAATTTAGAAATCGCACGTAGCATATACCAAGGTTTTTCGGTACCTCAGATAGCTGAAAGACTACATAAAAGTTCAAGTAGTATAATGGGAAAAAAACATGCATTTATCCAAAATAGTTTTAAAAGGCATAGTGATATCCCTCTCATTGCTGAGAATATTGGTTGTTCAGAAGATTATGTGATGGAAAAATTGGTCGTTCACAAGCTAAAAATAAAGGAAAACATAAAGAATATCTCTGAAAACTTGAATATTTCGGTAGAAAAAACTAAAACGATAATAGAGGATTATGCAATAAAAAAGATTCATCAAGGATATACACGGAAAGAATTAAATAGTATATTACCTGTGAGTTTAGATGGATATCCGAGGATACTTGAGACTTTCAAAAAAGTTGAAAAAAATAATAAGTTAGAGGGAGAAAGTAAAAACACAAATACCTTATTATTAAAAACACAACCAGAAAGGGTACTTGAACAACTAAGCTTCGAAGAGCTTGTCAAGAAACTAAGAAAAGGGATAAAAATTGGTGATATTGCAACCGAATTGGACTGGACTTCGGAAATGGTGAGACATCGAATGGCTGAATTTATTATACAACATTCAATTAAGGGAATGTCTAAAGAAGAAATAGGTAACCAGCTTTGTTTAACTCAAACTGACATAAAAGTACTTCCATATCAATATATTAGAGATTATATAGCAATGTACCATCAAATTCAAAGAATTGCGGAAAGAAATGGCAGCACGTTGGCTCAAATTTATAAGATATATGTAGAGGGGGGAGTTGCAAAAGGAGTATCCATTAATGAAATTGCATGTACGCTAAAGATAAACGAAGAAGCCGTTCAAAAGATAGTGAATAAAATTCAGAACGAATCTCAACCAGAATTAAACAGCCCAGAACCACCTATCATTGAGAAAGCAATCTCTGAAGTTAAGAAAAATCTGATACAAGAAGGCACGATCCAACCACCAAAACCAATATCTATAGCTGAATCAACAAACCAGTTTCATCAAACCGACCCTGAACCAAATAGCTTAGATCTATTGAGTAAATCTATTATTAGTGAGTATAAAAAGAAAAAAAATATAAAAATGATTTCAGCTAAATATAATGTACCGCTAGAAGTGGTACAAAATATAATAAGCGAATACATAGTAAATAAAGGAAAGAAGGGGAGACGGATTAATGAGGTTGCGGCAGAGTTATATTTTTCTACCATTCATACAGGCGATGGACAAGTGTTATTTATCCATCAATCTGGAAAGGTCTCTGAAGTTAAGAAAAATCTGATACAAGAAGGCACGATCCAACCACCAAAACCAATATCTATGGCTGAATCAACAAACCAGTTTCATCAAATCTACACTAAATCGAATAGAATAGATCCATTGCGTGAAATCATTGTTAGTGAGTATAAGGAGAATCAAAATATAGGAGTAATTTCATATCAATATAATTTATCACCAGAAGAGGTCCAAGAAATAATATGTGATTACATCCGAAATGAAGAAAAGAAAGGGAGGACAGTTAACGAGATTGCGACAGAATTTTCTTTTTATTCCGTTCCTAATTCCGATGGAAAACTACGGTTTATCCATAAAGATGAAGTGTTATCTCTAGTTAAAAACAATCCGTTGTACCAAAGCACGAGTCACCAACCACTACAACCAATATCTATGGATGAATTAACCAGACGTTTTGATCAAATCGAGCTTAGATCAAATAGCTCAGACCAAGTGAAAGGAAAATATGAAAAGAGTCAAGAAATGAAATCGGAAGGAGAGAGGAAGAGAAGGAATTCAGAATCGAATCCTGGCGCCCTGGACCTAAGTCTGAAAAAAGCACGGGTAGACTCACCCATATTGTCACAGCCAAAAAGTTTTTCATCGACTACAACTCGTGCCGTTGAAAAAGTACAAAATGTCATCGAACAGAAATGGCAACAGCATCTAAATAACCCACGTGTCCAAGCTAGTTTACGAAGCTTTGTCAACGAAAGGTCTTAGGATAGATAGATGGTGTATCAATCCGTTTTTTTATCTTTTTCTAAATTAAGATCTGGATAGTCGCTCAATCAAAAATGACCCAAGGACCTTAAAAATAGGCTAGGCTATTTTGAGGTTCTTTGGGTCTTGTTAGGGTCGGAACGATAGTGTCAATCCTGATCAATAATGATTACAAGTACATGTGATAGTCAGGATTATTACTCGTTAATGTAGTCAATTAGCTCTTCTTTTTTGATCGATTCATCAAAAATATGCTCTTCCAAAATAACAGTTGGAACAAAACGGATATTGGCAGCATTCGCCTCAGCTATAATTGCTTGAGAGGCGGGAGATTCTTCTTGGTAAGTTAGACCTAACTTATTTTGAGCATAATCTGCTACTTCTGCTAGACTAAGATTTTTCCAATCATCCTGCGAATCAAATACTTTTTTGATTTCTCGTAAAGCTACTTGACCGTCTGACGTATCAATATGATGATGCATCACATTCCCACGTTGCAAACTTTCTTTTTCTTTATCAAAAAGTTTGATCACCCGTTGCAAACGACCTTTACTTACAGCTTCTTCGAGTAATTCATAAGATTCGTTGAACCATTGACGGCAATAAGGGCAAGCCAGATTGATAAACTCTGCCATTTTCTTAGGAGCATCTAAGTTTCCATAATGAATGCCAGTTTCGGTATTTGTTTTATCTGCTTTAATGATAGATATATCCATGTATAATCACCTCTTAGATTCATTTTAAGCATTTTTCAGGAAAAAGACTAGTTTTTTGTTTAATAAAGCATGTATCTTCTCATGTGAGCACTTTTACAGAATAGGTAGGTTTTCAGGAGCTTTTGCGTTATAATAGGTGGGATATTTGAGAGAATTTGAACAAGGATGATGACAAATGCGAAAAATGAAAACAATGGACGGAAATACAGCTGCCGCTTATATTTCTTATGCTTTTACAGAATTAGCTGCAATCTATCCCATTACTCCCAGCTCAACGATGGCAGAATTAGTGGATCAATGGTCTGCTAGTGGGAAGAAAAATCTTTTTGGACAACCAGTTAAAGTGGTTGAAATGCAATCTGAAGCAGGAGCGGCTGGTGTTGTGCATGGTTCGCTCAAAACAGGAGCGCTGACAACGACTTATACAGCTTCTCAAGGATTGTTGTTGATGATACCCAATATGTATAAAATCGCTGGTGAATTACTACCAAGCGTATTTCATGTCGCAAGTCGTGCAGTAACGACGAATGCGTTAAATATCTTTGGGGATCATGGGGATGTCATGGCTGCTCGATCGACTGGATTTGCGATGCTTGCAGAAAGTAGTGTGCAAGAAGTTATGGACTTAGCACCCGTAGCACATTTGGCTTCGATTGAAGCAGAGCTGCCATTCTTGAATTTTTTTGATGGTTTTCGTACGAGCCATGAAATCCAAAAAATTGAAGTACTAGAATATGACGAGTTAGCATCGTTAATCAATCAAGAGAAACTTGCTGCGTTTAGAAACAGAGCGATGAACCCTAACCACCCAACTGTTAGTGGAACGAATCAAAATCCAGATATTCATTTTCAACAAAGAGAAACGATCAATTCGTATTACGAACAATTACCTCGCATCGTACAAAAATACATGCAAGCAATCAATGAATTACGTGGAACTTCCTATGATTTAGTCACTTATCATGGTGCTGCCGACGCGACAGAAGTCATCATTTCGATGGGGTCAGTAGCGCAAACGATTGAGCAGACAGTCGATTATTTGAATAAAAATGGCCGGAAAGTCGGTTTCTTGAATATCCATCTTTATCGCCCATTCCCAATTGAAACATTGTTGCAAAAACTTCCTAAAACTACACAGTCAATTGCCGTATTAGATCGAAGCAAAGAACCAGGAGCTGGTGGGGAACCATTACTGCTAGATGTTCAAAGTGCACTTTATGATGCAACAATCTGTCCTAAAATAATTGGTGGGCGGTATGGATTAGGATCAAAAGATGTGACACCAGATCAAATCATCAGCGTTTTTGACGAGTTGCAAAAAGATGAACAAATGAAAAAACGATTTACAATCGGGATAGTGGATGATGTTACCTATCATTCTTTGGCACCAAGACCAACATTGGATTTAACGGATGCTGAAACTTACCAAGCTAAGTTTTGGGGTTTTGGTTCTGACGGGACTGTCGGTGCAAATAAATCTGCTATTAAAATCATTGGTGATCATACAGACAAATACGCCCAAGGCTATTTTTACTATGATTCAAAAAAATCAGGTGGATTGACGATTTCCCATCTCCGTTTTGGAAACACGCCAATTCGTTCTACTTATCTAGTTGAACATGCTGATTTTGTCGCTTGTCATACGCCTGCTTACTTGCACAGCTATGATTTAGTTAAAGGGTTGAAAAAAGGTGGCACATTTTTATTGAATACTTTATGGACAGATGAGCAGTTAGAAACGCATCTGCCTATTCGTCTAAAAAAATATTTGGCAGAAAATGAGATTCAATTTTATACGATCAATGCGATGAAAATTGCTCAAGAAGTTGGATTAGGTCGTCGTATTAACACTGCCATGCAAACGGCTTTTTTCAAATTAGCAAACATTATTCCTATTGAAGAAGTGATTCCGCTCTTGAAAGAAGAAGTGCTTAAAAGCTATGGTCATAAATCAATGAAAATCGTAGAAAAAAATAACCAAGCGATTGATCATACCCTTGAACTTCTCCATAGAGTTGAAATCCCCAAACATTGGCGATCATTAGAACTACCTAGCAAAAAAGAAGAGACAACATCACGTTACGTAAAAGAGATTTTTACGCCGATCAATGCTCAAGAAGGAAATCAACTGTCAGTAGGTACTTTAGTAGCCAACCAGATGACAACTGGCGAGATGCCATTAGGAACAGCAGCGCTGGAAAAACGAGGTGTAGCCCTAGAAGTCCCTGAATGGATCAGTGAACGTTGTACGATGTGCAATGAGTGCGCATTTGTATGTCCGCACGCAGCCATCCGCCCATTCTTAGCTGATAAAGAAGAGCTGACTGAAGCGCCTGAAGGATTTATCGTTCGTGATATGAGAGGACCTGACGGGTTAAAATATCGTATCCAAGTTTCCGTGGAGGACTGTACAGGATGTGGATTATGTGTGGAGGCTTGTCCAGCCAAAGGAAAAGCGTTAGTGATGAAACCTTACGAGGAACAAAAAGAACAAGCGGTCAATTGGGCGTTTGCAATGACATTGAGACAGAAAGAAAACCCTATGAAAGGAAAAAATACGGTAATGGCTACCCAATTTAACCAACCGTTGCTTGAATTTTCAGGTGCTTGCTCGGGTTGCGGTGAAACGCCATATGTGAAACTTTTGACCCAAATGTTCGGAGACCGAATGATGATCGCTAATGCAACCGGCTGTTCTTCAATATGGGGAGGAGCTTCGCCAGCATCACCGTTCACAACGAATGCTTGTGGGCAAGGTCCAGCTTGGTCTAATTCCTTATTAGAAGATAATGCTGAATTTGGCTATGGTATGTTACTAGCTGCTCAAACCCGTCGTGAAGCTTTAGCGCAATCTGTTCGTGAAATCATGCCAAAAGTATCGAGTGCGCTTCGACTGTTGATGGAGGATTGGCTCAACCATTTATTCGATAGCGAAGGAACACAACAACGAGCAGCTAAACTTCAGGCTGTGATGGTAGCGGAAGTACAGCAAGTCCCAGAATTGGAATCCATTCTTGAGCACAAAGATATTTTTGTCAAAAATAGTCAATGGATTATTGGCGGAGATGGTTGGGCTTATGATATTGGCTTTGGTGGTATCGATCATGTATTGGCTAGTGGGGCAGATGTGAATATCCTAGTATTGGATAATGAAGTTTATTCTAATACTGGGGGGCAAACCTCTAAAGCAACGCCAACGTCAGCTATTGCAAAATTCTCCGCAAGTGGGAAATATGCGTCGAAGAAAGATTTAGGAATGATGGCAATGACTTATGGGAACGTCTATGTCGCTCAAATTGCTTCTGGTGCCAATCAAATGCAAACAATCAAGGCGTTTGAAGAAGCAGAGAAATACCCAGGGCCATCACTAATCATTGCGTATACGCCTTGTATCACCCATGGTCTGTTGGGGGGCATGAAAGAATCGATTAAAGAAGCCAAAGAAGCTGTTTCATCAGGCTATTGGTCCCTCTATCGTTATAATCCAAGTTTAATTGAAAAAGGGAAGGTTCCGATGATTTTGGATTACAAAAAACCAGACTTTTCAACAATGGGCGATTTTATGCGTAAGCAAGTTCGGTTTTCTTCACTAGAAAGTGCCAACCCTCAATTAGCTGAAAAATTGTTTGAAAAAACGGTTCTAGATGCAAAAACTCGTTTTTACAATTATGCTTCACTCACTGGACAGCTTGATAAAATTAAAGAAAAACTAGAACCGTCTGATCCGATTGTAAAAGAAGAGGAAGTCGAAACGAAAAAGAGAAAAAAAGAACGTAAGATCGATGATGAAGCAGCAGCCAGAAGAGCTGCTAAAAGAGCAGAACGCGCAGCACGTCGAAAATGATGTTTTGATGTTTTGTTCATTGATCCAACAATCTCATTCGGTGAATGATAAGCAAACAATTTAAAGGGCGGAAAAATCGATCGAATAATTTATGTAATTTTCTTGAAAAAAGTAGCCAGAATCGTCTCATATTTCCAAACATATGATATACTTAAAGGGAAATCTCAAAAGAGAAGAGAGGCTTTTTATGTCATTTCAAATCGGGGAACTTTTTAATTTAGAGTATTGGCAACAAATGTTTTCCGGTGACTTATTTTCTCTGAATTTTTTGGTAAACATACTGGATATTTTAGTCGTATGGTATTTGGTTTACAAACTGATCCAGCTACTAAGAGGGACGAAAGCGATCCAATTGCTCAAAGGCGTTGCCATCTTTATCGTGATTCGAATTGCGGCTGAGTTGATTGGGCTACACACGCTGTCATGGCTGATGAATCAAGTCATAACTTATGGTGTGATTGCAGCAATCGTCATCTTCCAACCAGAGATTCGTCGTGGATTAGAACATCTGGGAAGAAGTTCGTTATTCAAACAAACGAAAAGCGAGCAACAAGAAGACGAGAAGATGATCCTATCCTTTGATAAAGCTATTCAATATATGTCGAAACGTAAGATTGGTGCTCTGATTACGATCGAGCGTCATACTGGTTTAGATGAGTATATTGAGACAGGCATCGCATTGGATGCAGATATTACTGGTGAGTTACTCATTAATATCTTTATCCCCAATACGCCGCTGCATGACGGGGCAGTTATTGTCAAAAATGGAAAAATTGCAGTTGCCAGTGCCTATTTACCTTTATCAGAAAGTATGTTGATTCCAAAAGAATTTGGAACACGTCACCGAGCTGCTGTCGGTATTAGTGAGGTCAGCGATGCAATAACTATCGTGGTCTCGGAAGAAACAGGAGATGTAAGTATCACTTTAGACAATCAATTGATACCAGGGTTATCGCAAGAAGAGTATTTATCGATCTTACGAAAACAACTAATTGTAGAAGAAAAAAATAAAAACAAAAAGAATGGGCTTCAATCTTTCTTGGACGCAATGACTAAGGGAGGGGATCGGAAATGATCTCAAAAGAAAAGCGTACGAGTATTCTGTATGGGTTTGTTGCGTTATTGTTTAGTATCATTCTTTATTTCAATGCGAATGGTCAAACGATGCAAAACACATTATCTGGAAACGAGTCCTATTCGCAGACAGCTTCTGATGTTTCGATCCAACTTTTATATGATACCGATAAGTATTATATCCATGGTTACGAAAACACTACTACTGTCAAATTGGCTAGTGCGAATCGTATCCAGTTGATGGCTGAGGCAAATGAAGACACCCGTACCTTTAGGGTCACCGCAGACTTAGCACATCTAGGTGAAGGAACCCACGAAGTGCCATTGAAAATCAAAAATCTCAGCAGCGCTGTCACCGCTAAGTTGCAACCGGAAACGATCACGGTTACAATTGAAAAGAAAGTGACCAAAGACTTTGAAGTTAAAGCTATTCTGCCAACAGAGACGACGCCTTCTGGTTATAATTTAACTGAAACAACTGTCGATCCAACGAAGGTCACGATCACCACTGGAGATAAGACTTTAGCGGAAATTCATCAAGTGGTTGCAAAAGTCAACCCGTCAATGATAACGGACGATGGTGTGAATAGCAATGTATCTGTACAAGCATTAAATTCAGCTGGTGAGCCGTTGAGTATTGTTTCTGATCCAGTGCAAGTCAACGTCACGTCAGATGCAATCAAACCGAAAAAAACGGTTAGCCTGTATGGTATTCAACAAGGGACAAAAGGCGAAGGAATTAAGAACTATAATTTCAAGTTTTCCGAATTAGAGGCTGAAGTCACAGGGACGACGGAACAACTTGCTCAAATAGGGGATAGTATCGCTGTGCCTATCGACATATCAGGAATTACTCATCGAACGACTAGGACGATTCAGATTCCTGTTGAACAAGGAATGAGCGTCTCGCCTAAATCGGTTAAAGTTGAGATAGCACCAGTGTTGGAATCGACAACTAGTGATTCTTCAGTCGATAAAAATCAAAGTTCGACTAAAAGGAATGACTCAACAACGTCAACGACAAAGTCGACTACATCGAGCACGTCACTTTCTAGTGTCCAGACAGAAAGCAAGCAAACTTCTGAAAGTACAGATTCGAGTGAATCCACTATGCAAAGTACACAAGAGAGTCAAACGTATTCTTCGGAAAATTAAGTTAAAGGAGCAAATTTACAATTATGGGTAAATATTTTGGAACGGATGGTGTCCGTGGCGAAGCCAATAAAGAATTGACACCAGAATTAGCGTTTAAGTTAGGTAGATGTGGCGGATATGTATTAAGCCAACATGAAACAGAAGGGAAACGTCCACGGGTTTTAGTTGGGCGTGACACCAGAATCTCTGGGCAAATGCTAGAAGAAGCCTTAATTTCTGGTTTGTTATCAGTTGGTATTGAAGTATTTCAACTTGGCGTCATTTCCACACCAGGAGTTGCTTATTTAACAAGATTGCAAAAAGCCAATGCCGGCGTGATGATTTCTGCTTCACATAATCCTGCACAAGATAATGGAATCAAATTTTTTGGTGCTGATGGGTTTAAATTAGTGGATGAACAAGAATTAGAAATTGAAGCATTGCTTGATGCCGAAGTGGACGAATTGCCACGTCCTTCAGCAGAGGGATTAGGAACAGTAGAAGAATTTCCAGAAGGCTTATTAAAATATTCTCAATTCTTAGTGCAAACGATCAATGGGGATCTATCAGGCCTAACCGTTTGTGTTGATGCGGCAAATGGGGCGACAGCAACTTCTGTCAACCGTTTATTCGCAGACTTAGAAACAGATTTTTATACGATGGGTACCAGCCCTAATGGCTTAAATATTAACGATGGTGTTGGTTCAACACACCCTGAAAAGTTAGCTGAAATGGTTGTTGAAAAAGGCGCCGATGCCGGTTTAGCATTTGATGGTGATGGGGATCGAATTATTGCAGTGGATGAACTTGGGAACATCGTTGATGGTGATAAAATCATGTTCATTTGTGCGAAATACCTTTCAAAGAAAAATCGTTTGAAAAAAGATACGATCGTTACAACGGTCATGAGTAATTTAGGATTCCATAAAGCGGTGGAAGAAATTGGCTTGAAGGACGTAGTTACTCAGGTTGGTGACCGCTATGTTGTAGAAGAAATGCGAAAAAATGATTATAATTTTGGTGGAGAACAATCTGGTCATATGGTCTTCCTTGACTTTAATACTACAGGTGATGGAATGCTATCAGGAATCCAATTACTGAATATCATGAAGCAAACTGGGAAGAAATTATCCGAGTTAGCGAGCGAAGTGACGATCTACCCACAAAAATTAGTAAATATCCGAGTAAGCAACAAAAATGGTGCAATGGAAGTTCCAGCGATCAAAAAAGTGATTGAAGAAACTGAGGCTGAGATGGCTGGTGAAGGAAGAATTTTAGTTCGTCCTTCTGGAACTGAACCATTATTACGTGTCATGGCTGAAGCGCCAACCGATGAAAAAGTAGCATATTACGTGGATAAGATTGCTGCAGTTGTTCGAGAAGAGATCGGACTTGAAGAATAAGAACTAAAATTTTTCTCATTTTAATAGTAATCGACTGTTATTTACAAAAATGTTTTCTTGTTTTTGTGAATAACAGTTTTTTTGTCCGTAGGAAAACAAATTTGGGTTGCTGTCAAATGCTTGTTCCAAGATAACTACTTTTTTGTATAAAATTAGCGTTGGGTTTAGAATATTCTCCGTTAAAAGTTGTTATGATAGAACTTTAATTTCTAATTATACGAAAAAAAAGGGCTTTTTTTATCTCTGAATAGATTAAACTAACTTGCGAAACAACTAATTTAGAGGAGGTAAATATGAAAATTTTCAAAAAACTGATTCGATTGATGATGATTGTTTTTCTATTTGTAAAACCGGTCATTGCAGTAGCGGTTGATCCATCTTATGCACCCTCTTATCAACTAGCAGAAGAGGTGATTATAAAAAATGGTGAATTTAATGATGGATTGAATCACTGGATCGTTTCCAATCCTGGAAGTAGTAATCCTGCACTTGTGACAGATGAAAGTGGCAATCATTATGTAATGGCATCAAATGGAGAGAATATCCTGCAATATGTTCAGTTAAAACCGAAAACGACCTATCAATTCACTTATTATGTGATCGGAGACCCTTCGTTTCCAGCAATTGTGGAATTTGGCACGCTTAATCATGGGGAAGGGTTTATTTCGTTGAAGGATGAGAGACATTATAATGATGCTTGGAAACAACATGAATTTAGCTTTACGACTCCGGAAGGTGAAAATACATATATTATCCGTTTTGCGTCTAGTGGAAACGGGACAGCATATTTTGATAACGTTCAAGCTACTGCATTAGATTTGGAAGCTCCTACCAATCCTAAAAATCTGAAAGTCAACGACGTTTCAAGTGATAGTGTTAGCTTGTCTTGGGAAGCTGCAACAGACAACGTAGGCGTAATGGGTTATTTGGTTTATCGAGACAACCAACTGATTCAAACAGTCACCGGTGCAGACCTCGCCTATACCGACAATGGATTAACGGAAGATACTACCTATACGTATGAAGTGAGAGCAGTTGATCAAGCGGGGAATGTATCAGTAGCGAGTAATGCAGTGACGGCTAGGACAAAACTGGCGAGTAGCAGCCCACCTGCAGTGCCTTTGAATTTAAAAGTCACTAGTGTAACAACTGATAGTGTCAGCTTATCGTGGGAATCAGCGACAGATAGCATTGACGTAATCGGTTATATCATTTATCGAGACAATCAGTTAATTCAAGGAGTGATTGGTGCGGAGGAAGTAGCATACACGGATATAGGATTAATGGAAGATACGATGTATACATATCAAGTGAGAGCAGTTGATCAGGCAGGAAACATATCAGAAATGAGTAATACAGTAACAGCTAAGACAAAACCAACAGAAGAAATTCTTCCTCCAGCAGCTCCTTTGAACTTGCGAATCGATGATGTAACAACTAACAGTGTCAGCTTGTCATGGCAAGAAGCAATCGATAATGTTGATGTAGCTAGTTATAACGTTTATCGAGATGATCAGTTGGTTCAAACGCTAACTGGTACGGACTTAACCTACATAGATACAGGGTTGATGGAAGATACCACCTATACCTATATAGTCAAAGCTGTTGATCAATCAGGGAATCTATCAGAAGCAAGTAATGCGGTAACGGCTAGGACAAAATCAGCAGAAGATCTGACTCCTCCTACGCCCCCTTTGAATTTACGAATCGATGATGTAACAACTAACAGTGTCAGCTTGTCGTGGGAAGAAGCAATCGATGATGTGGGTGTCACTGGTTATCACGTCTATCGAGACGATCAGTTAGTCCAAACACTTTCTGGTACGGACTTAACTTACATAGACACAGGATTGATGGAGGCTACCACTTATACCTATAAAATCAGAGCGGTTGATCAAGCTGGTAATCTATCAGAAGCGAGTAATGCAGTGAAAGCAAGAACGAAAATGACAATGGAGGTGAGTCGCCCGTTGCCCCCTACTAAACTGAGATCAGCCCGTGTCACAGAACATGAAGTGGCTTTAATGTGGGACGCACCTGATGAATCAAAAGAAATCATGAGCTATCAAGTTTATCGAAACAATGTATTGGTAGGAGAAGTAGCGGGGGAAACCTCACTATATACTGATAAAGATTTACAGGAAAATACGAAATATTCTTATGTAGTTAAATCGAAAAACAAAGAAGGGAATCTCTCGGAAGAAAGTAATAAAATCATTGTGCAGACAAGCAAAAAACATGAGACAGTTCCTCCTTTAGAGGAAGAGATAGTAAAAGAATCAACGGAAAAACCACCTGTGGCAAAAGAAACCGAAACAATAAATAATGGAGCAATTAATAAAGGAAAAGAGGAAGCAAAAGTGAATAAGAATACTGCTAAAAAGGTGAGTAAACAGTTACCAGCTACGGGTAATAAAGTTAGTCCATTGCTACAACTACTGGGGCTAACCATAGTGAGTGTAACAATCCTGTTATCTTACAGGAGACAAAAAAAGAGCCATCAAGCAAAACAGCCCGGAACTAATGCTTAGCTCCTTTAGATGGGGGACTCGATGCAAAATAGGTTAAAACAATAAAAAGTCATTTTCGAACTGATTGATGACTACACAAAAAAGCCAAAAAGGCAATGAAAATTAAATTTCATTGTTTTTTGGCTTTTTTCATGGTGATACATGCTATATTTTTTTAACCTTTTTCCTATTCAACGGTCACTGATTTTGCCAAATTTCTCGGTTTATCAACATCAAGACCTCTTAGCAAGGTCGCATAGTAGGCAATCAATTGTGTAGGGATCACTGTGATTAATGAAGTGAGTAAAGGATGAACAACAGGCAATACTAATTGGTCATCTGATCGATCTAAGCCTTTTGTAGCCATAACCAAAGTTTTTGCTCCACGACTTTCCACTTCTTTTAGATTTCCTCTCGTGTGTGCACCTGTTATCTCTTCGCTGATCATCCCGATAACCGGTGTGTTCGTTTCAATCAGCGCGATCGTACCATGTTTTAATTCCCCAGCTGCGAAACCTTCTGCTTGGATATAACTGATTTCTTTTAACTTCAATGCAGCCTCTAAAGAGACAGCATAATCTGTTCCACGTCCAATATAAAAAGCGTTTCTTGCATCCATTAGATAGTCAGCTGCTAACTCCTGTAAGTAGTCCTTTTGAGAAATTAGTTCTTCCATGCCATTCGCTACGATACTAAGCTCGTGCGTTAGATCGAATTCTCTAGCTGAAGAAAGATTTTTTTCATGACCAATTCCTTTAGCAAGTGCAGCTAAAACAGCGATTTGAGCAGTATAAGCTTTTGTTGAAGCCACGGCGATTTCAGGTCCAGCATGTAGTAAAAGAGTGTAAGAAGCTTCCCTTGATAAAGTAGAGCCGGGTACATTAGTGATCGTCAATGATGGGTAATTCAATTCATTCATTTTCACGAGTACTTGTCGACTGTCTGCTGTTTCTCCACTTTGGCTTAAGAAAATAAAAAATGGTTTCTCTGAAAGTAAAGGCAAATTATAACCAAATTCACTTGCAAGGTGGACTTCCACAGGAATACGGGTTAATTGTTCTAAAATAGGTTTTCCAACTAAGCCAGCATGGTAACTCGTTCCACAAGCAACAATGTAGATACGGTCACTGTTTTTAGCTGTTTCTAAAAGTTGTTTGTCCATCAGTACTTCATTCTCATGGTTCACGTAAGTTTGGGCAATCTTTCGCATAACGATCGGTTGTTCATCGATTTCTTTCAACATGTAGTAAGGATAAGTGCCCTTTTCAATATCAGCTGCATCAATTTGTGCTTCAAAAGAAGTTCGTTCAACTGGTTGACCTGAGATCGTTTCGATTGAAATCTCATTTTTAGTGACGATCACTAATTCGCCATCTTCAATTTCAACAAATTCTTTCGTATAAGCCAGCATAGCCATTGCGTCGCTGGCGATAACATTGAATCCGTCTCCCAGACCAATTAAGAGAGGGCTTTTGTTTTTAGCGACAAAAATTTGATCTGGCAGAGTACGATCAATTAATGCGAAAGCATAAGAACCTTTGATTAATTGAAGTGTTTTGACAAAGGCAGATTTTGTATCCAGTCCTTCATTTGCAAAAAATTCAATAAGATGAGCAATGATCTCAGTATCCGTTTCCCCTGAAAATTGATCCGTTTCTAAATAATCGTTTTTTAGTTCAGCAAAGTTTTCAATTACACCGTTATGGACAAGAACAAAACGTCCGCTTTGAGAAGTGTGAGGGTGCGCATTTTTTTGAGAAGGTTCGCCATGAGTTGCCCAACGAGTGTGACCGATTCCGATTGTTCCCGCTGTTTCGTTTGTTAGCTTATCCTTTAGGTTCTGAATTCTACCTTGTGCTTTGACCAAAAAATCATTTTCGTCATTCGCAACAAAGATTCCAGCCGAATCGTATCCCCGATATTCTAATTTTTCTAAACCATTGATCAATCCTGGTGTTACGTTTTCTAATCCAATCATTCCGACAATTCCACACATAAAAAACATCCTACTTTCTATAATATAATCATTATGAAAGTTTCCAGCTGCTGGAATCGATTTTTGTTCTATCTTCACAGATAGGTTTTGATCGATCCTATAGAGTGCAGTCCCTAGGGTCATCCGCCGAATATTTCGATAAACCCTTTCCTCGTCATCTGTAACTACAGACCAGGCGCTATTCCTTAAAATGAGAATGGTATATCTAAACTCCTTTTTCGTATTTTTCTGGAAACTTCTTAAATGATAACGTTGTTGTGTGATGTTTGTCAATAAAAAAGAGAAAAAATAAAATTGGTCTATATGGTTTTGGCGGGAGGATCGAAATGAAGTTTTGACTATCATCTTTTTGCAGACTTCGGTACAATATGAGAGTAAGTAAAAGAAGGAGGATGAAAAATGGCATCAAATATCGCAGTCTTGACATTAGGCATGCTAAAAAAACAGTTGGCCGAACTTGAAAAAGTAAATACAGTGGATGATGAAACCAAAATCTTTTTAGATACTGGTTGGGATAGTATCCAAGAAATTGCGCCTGATGCGTTGACTATTGGAGAAGCGCAACAATTCGTAGTAGAAGATGAGTGGACAAAAGAGAAGTTCAATGGATTTACATTAGTCGAAAAAGCAGAAAAAATGAATGCAACTGGAGAAAAAGAAACAGTGATCGTTATCAAAAATTTATATTAAGCGAGGGAGAGTATGAATAAAAAGCGTTGGATAGCAGTGTTGATTGCGGCAGGCTTATTGGTTGTTTCGTTGGTATCATCTAGCCTGACGTCAAATTCAAAAGAAGAAAAGCAAATGAGTGGTTTGAATAGCTTATTATATGGCACTAATGAATTATCGCCCACGGTTCTGGAAGAAGGAGATAGTTCAGAAAAAATCGTAAAATTGACTGTTGATGGGACGATCACTAGTGATGGAACATCAGGTTTGTTTGCAACAGAAGGATACAATCACGCTAAGTTTATGGAGCAATTAAATGCTATAAAAGAAGATAAAACGATCAAAGGGATGATGTTAGAAGTCAATTCTCCTGGTGGTGGTGTTTATGAAAGTGCAGAAATAGCTAAGACAATCAGTGATATCCGAAATGAACGAAATATTCCAATGTATGTCAGTATGAAAAATACAGCTGCTAGTGGCGGATATTATATCTCAGCCCAAGCAGATAAAATCTATGCAACAGAGGAAACAGTCACTGGGTCCATTGGTGTCATCATGTCAGGTCTTAATTATTCTGGTCTTTTAGAAAAATTAGGGATCGAGGATACGACGGTAAAAAGTGGTGCATTGAAAGATATGGGTTCAAGTACTAGACCACAAACGCCAGAAGATCAAAAAGTCTTACAAACTTATATCGATAATGCCTACAATCGATTTGTCAAAGTAGTCAGTACTGGACGAAATCAATCAGAAGAAGAAGTCCGAAAAATTGCGGATGGTCGTATTTATGATGGAGAACAGGCGAAAGCAGTCGGATTAGTGGATGAAATTGGGTATCCACAAGACGCGTTAAAAGCGATGAGAAGTGAGCAACATTTAGAAAACGCTCAGTTAGTAGAATATGAAACGAATACTACTGGTTTTGCAAACACATGGTTCGGTTCGAAACTTGCTCAGCTTCAAGGCCTAAAAGCTTCTGAAACAAGTCAAATCTTGTCTTTCTTAGAAAATCAAGGAACCGTTCAATCACCAAAGGCAATGTATTATTACGGAGGTGAGTAAGCATGACGAAGCAACCAGAAGATTTAACTTCACATAACAAGGCAGATCGTCCTGCTGTGGGTCCAGATCCAGGCTTTTCTCAAAAAGTACTGCAATCTTTTAAAGAAAAACCATTATCTGAAAGTGAAATCAAAGTAAAGCAACAACAATGGCAACAGTATACCGAAGATAAAGAGGAAAAAATCAATGTAAATGACTTTCCTAAATATTTTTATGCAGGATTTTGGATAAGATTTTTCGCTTTTATTGTGGATCTGATTTGTATTGGCTCAATCACACGGTTGACCATTGGCTTAGCGGCTAATTTAGACTGGTTAAAAGTATCCGATTCTTATTTAAGTATTTATGGTTTTGTTGCTTTGCTGATTTACCTTGGTTATTTTATTTTATTCACGAAATTAAATCATGGTCAAACGATTGGAAAAATGATTTTTGGGATTCGTGTGATTTGCTTTAATGAATCAGATTTGAGTTGGACAACAGTGCTGGTGAGAGAAGGCGCTTGTCGGTTCATTTTGAAATTCCCATTACTTTTTGTTGGCTATTTACCGACAATCTTTAATCAAAGAAAACAGCATATTGGTGATTATTTTTCAAATACGAGTGTAGTCACGCTAAATCTAGTCAAAGCCTTTAATCAAGAAATTAATGCTTGATTCATTTTATTTTTTCAACATGGCAATCTAAAAAAGATTGTCATGTTTTTTTATGTTTGATACTATAGTTTTATTCATGATTTTACTGGCAAAGAGTCGAAGGGAGAACGAACATTGGAGCCGATTGATTTTCCTGATAAATACGAAAATCTTATGCGTCTAGCGCAACAAGCATTAGCTGATCATCAATATTTACAAGCAAAGACATTTTTACAACGAGCATTGGAGCTTAAAGGAACATTTGAGGCGAATCGTCTACTTGTCCTTTGCTTAGTTGAGCTAGATGAAAAAAAAGAAGCGCTGAATCAGGCGTTTCCTTATGAAAATGACTACCTGACAGATGAAAAAGTGGCAGCTTTTTATTTTGATCTGCTGATCCAAACAAAAGATTATCTTTATGCTCGCAAGTTAATTGCCAGCTATGATTTTTCTGATTTATTTGAGCAACTCATGGTAGAGAAGATCCAACAAGCAGAAAATTTCACGAGTCAAAATGACCGTCAAAAAATACGTAAGATTCATCTTAGTGTTGAAAAAATGCCGACAATGCCACCTGCAGAACAACTTTTGGTTGTTTCTGAGATTGAAGAGTTGCCTTATCATGAATTGGTACAAACAATCAAAAAAATGATTATCTTACCAGAGATCCACTTATTAGTGCGAGCAAAAATGTTAGAGTCACTCGTGCAAGTGAAGAAACACCAGCCAGTTGTTTATTTAACGATGGATCAGACGTTTATAGAAGTCATACCTGCAACATTACCAAAACCAGAAAAGCAGAAGGCTTATGAACAGTTAATGCGATTAGCAGAAGCTTATGAAGATCAAGATGCCTATCTTAGTACAGTGCTAAAAGAAGAATTTATGATGCAATCCGCTCTTCTTTATCCTGTTTATGATACATATGTCGGTGATCCTAAAAAATGGTTTGCTGATACACTTAGCATGTATGATCCAAACTATAATAATAGACAAACAGAAGCAGAGGAAGCAGATTTCCTAGAAAAAAGGGGAAATATTTTAAGGGAAATGCTACTCTTTCAAAGTGACTGTTGACACTTATCAGATAAAAAAGTCATGAAAAACGTGGATTCTAACCATTCAATATGTTTACAATTTGAAAGGGTTAGTGTACTATTTAAGGGTATGCATGAAACGTTTTTGATGTATAAAATGAATTTTCTAAACTCGGAGGGAACTAAATGACTGCAACATTTGAAAAAAAAGGCACAAACGATGGTGTTTTAAAATTTACGATTGCGCAAGATGAAATTCAAAAAGGATTGACAGCTGCGTTTAATAAAGTTAAAGGAAACTTGAACGTACCAGGGTTCCGTAAAGGGAAAGTTTCACGCCAAGTATTCAACCGTATGTACGGAGAAGAAGCTCTTTATGAAGACGCATTGAATGCTGTCTTACCTGAAAGCTATGAAGCAGCAGTTAAAGAAGCAGGTATCGAACCTGTATCACAACCTCAAATCGATGTTGAAAGCATGGAAAAAGGGCAAGATTGGGTGATCACTGCTGAAGTAACAGTTAAACCTGAAGTGAAATTAGGTCAATATAAAGATTTAGTTGTTGAAAAACAAGACCGTGAAGTTACTGAAGCGGATGTGGAAGAACGTATCAAACGTGAACAAGAAGCTCAAGCAGAATTAGTAATCAAAGAAGATGCTCCAGCAGAAAATGGCGATACTGTAGTGATTGACTTTGAAGGCTTTGTTGATGGCGAAGCATTCGATGGCGGAAAAGGTGAAAACTATTCACTAGAACTAGGCTCTGGTTCATTCATTCCTGGCTTTGAAGATCAATTGATCGGTAAAAAATCAGGTGAAAGCTTAGATGTAACAGTTACTTTCCCAGAAGACTATCAAGCAGAAGACCTTGCTGGTAAAGAAGCAGTGTTCAAAGTAACGGTTCATGAAGTAAAAGCTAAAGAAGTACCTGAATTAGATGACGAATTTGCAAAAGATGTAGATGATGAAGTTTCTACATTAGCAGAATTGAAAGAAAAATATCTAAAAGAATTGACAGAAGCAAAAGAAAAAGAAGCAGAAGACGCAAAAGATGAAGCTGCAATCCGCTTAGCTGTTGAAAATGCAGAAATCGTTGATCTGCCACACGTGATGGTTCACGATGAAGTACACCGTTCAATGGATGAATTTTTGAACAACATGCAACGTCAAGGGATCTCTCCTGACATGTACTACCAATTAACTGGTTCTACAGAAGAAGACTTGCACAAACAATTTGAAGGCGAAGCAGAAGTACGCACAAAAACAAATCTTGTAATCGAAGCTATCGCTAAAGCAGAAGGACTAGCAGCAACAGAAGAAGAAATCAACGCTGAAATCCAAGAATTATCTGAGACATACAACATGCCAATCGAACAAATCAAACGAGTGTTAACAGAAGATATGTTGGAACATGATGTGACAATGAAAAAAGCAATCGATTTGATTACTGGAACTGCTACTGAAGCAAAATAATCATCTTTTATTGCATTTTATCAAAGAGGAAACTGAGAGGTTTCCTCTTTTTGCATATTTTCGATTTTTGGTTCTTGTTTAGTGCTTTTGCTTTTTTTTGAATTATGGTATGATAGTAAAAGACTGTAAAGTCTGTGATAGTTTCTTGCATTTATGATGCAAGTTAAGGGGTGAAGACCATGTATGATAATCCAAGTGGCAATGAGACCGTACGTTGTTCTTTTTGCGGGAAAACACAAGAAGAAGTAAAAAAAATCGTGGCTGGTCCAGGGGTCTACATCTGTAATGAATGTATTGACCTATGCAAAGAAATCATTGATGAAGAATTTTATGAAGAAGCGGTACGTGAATTCACAGAAGTACCAAAACCATTAGAAATTTTGGAAGTCTTAAATAATTATGTGATTGGTCAAGATCGTGCGAAACGTTCATTAGCTGTAGCAGTATACAATCACTATAAGCGTGTTAATCAACAATCCCAAGAAGATGCAGATGATGTTGAACTGCAAAAAAGTAATATCTGCCTGATCGGTCCTACTGGATCAGGGAAAACTTTCTTGGCACAAACATTAGCTAAAACGTTAAATGTACCTTTTGCGATCGCTGATGCAACCAGTTTAACTGAAGCTGGTTATGTTGGGGAAGACGTCGAAAACATCCTATTGAAATTATTGCAATCAGCTGATTATAATGTGGAACGAGCTGAAAAAGGGATCATCTACATTGACGAAATCGATAAAATTGCTCGTAAAAGCGAGAATGTTTCAATTACTCGAGATGTTTCAGGTGAAGGTGTCCAACAAGCCTTATTGAAGATTTTAGAAGGAACAGTTGCCAGCGTTCCTCCTCAAGGCGGTCGGAAGCATCCTCATCAAGAATTTATCCAAATCGATACGACAAATGTTTTGTTTATCGTAGGTGGTGCTTTTGATGGGATTGAAACAATTGTTAAAAATCGTCTAGGAGAAAAGACAATCGGTTTCGGGACTAAAAATCAAAAATTAGCAGATGGCGAAAGTGTCATGCAAGAAATCATTCCAGAAGATCTATTGAAATTTGGTTTGATTCCTGAATTTATTGGTCGTTTACCAGTAATGGCAGCACTTGAAAAATTAACGACAGAAGATCTTGTGCGTATTTTGACAGAGCCAAAGAATGCTTTGGTCAAACAATACCAAAAATTACTTGCTTTGGATAATACGGAATTAGAATTTGAACCAGAGGCATTAACAGCAATCGCTGAAAAAGCAATTGCCCGAAATACTGGGGCACGTGGACTACGTTCGATCATCGAAGAAATCATGATGGATATTATGTTTGACATCCCATCTAATGAGAATATCGAAAAAGTGATCATTACGAAAGAAGCTGCTGAATTAACAGGAGAACCGACTGTCGTTTATAAAGATTCTGAGAAAAAAGCGGGATAAAAGCAGATAGAAGCTGGAGTGCTGTCGTGAAAGTTAGTTATTGCTTTTGCGGCAGCTTTGTCTTTTTATCGAAACTATTGATTAATGATTAAGGCATTCTATTGACAGCAGGCGATTCAACGTTGTGATTACTCAAATTTGGTAAATAGGGAAGATGACTTTCGTTTATGTAAAAACGTACTTTCCGCAATCAACTGCAGTTTTTCGATCGTTGAATCTTAGAATGAAATCAAAAAACCTCAAAACATGAGAAGCTGTTTCGAGATTTTTTTCTTTAAGGAACGAATCAATTCATGCTTCTCGCAACCTGTTACACGGCGTTTAAGAAGCGACTCTTCGTATATCAGAGATTGTTTAATAAAGTGATATTAAACAATCTTCTCTCATCTCGATAGAGTTCATTTCTTCTTCAACGACCTTTTTTAGGAGAGATTTTATGAAAGTACATCAAGCAGAAATAGTGATTAGTGCAGTTGCACCAAAACAATACCCAGAATCTGATTTACCAGAAATTGCTTTAGCAGGGCGTTCAAATGTCGGAAAGTCTTCTTTTATCAATACGTTGATTGACCGAAAGAATTTAGCTCGCACTTCGGGAAAACCAGGTAAGACCCAAACATTGAATTTTTATTTGATTGAAAATGCGTTACACTTTGTCGATGTCCCTGGTTATGGTTATGCCAAAGTATCAAAGACTGAACGTGCAAAATGGGGTAAAATGATCGAAACATATATTACGACCAGAGAGCAGTTGCGAGCAGTCGTTTCTTTAGTCGATTTACGTCACAAACCTTCCCAAGAAGATATCCAGATGTATGAATTTTTGAAATATTACGATATTCCAGTGATTGTCGTAGCGACTAAAGCGGATAAGATACCACGAGGAAAATGGAACAAGCATGAAAGTGAAATCAAAAAAGCGTTGGATTTTGATAATAATGATCAGTTTATTTTATTTTCTTCTGTCACAAAGCAAGGAAAAGAAGAAGCTTGGCAGGCAATTGAAGAAGCAATTTCAGAATAAAAAACTAGTAGCAGACGAAGGACTCAAAGAGGAGAACATTCGCTTGCTACTAGTTTTTTTCTATTTTTTTGTCTGTTCTTTTTTTTCGTCATTTTTTGGTTTCAAAAAGCGATCGATTTCTTCTTTTGAAGCAACTGTTTTTTCTGGATCAACAGCAAAGGATTCAAATAATTTATCAAGATTATCTGTACGTTCAAATTTAAGCCCCAAATTATTCACCTCTTTGATTATTTGTTTCTATTCTACCATGGATAGTTACTAAAATAATTGGAAGTCGTTAAATTTTAGTTTTTTCTTATGCTTGGTTATAATTTAATTATAAAATAATTTGAAAGGAGTGAGAGCGTAGTGGAAGAACAACAATTATTAATGACGATTCAATTAACCGATTTGAATCAAAGTCAAAGAGAAAATGAATTGGAAGATTGGTTCTTTTTTATTCGGATGATGTTTAGTCCCTCATTTTTTCAGACTTCTCGTCAGACAGCACGAATATTTGAATGGACAACCTTTAAAAAGGAAGCAATGCAGGAATCTCAGTTCGCATTTGGTTGGCTGACTGTAAAAAATGAAACGAATGAGTGTCGATTTCATTTTGATGGTCAACAATTGATCATTAAGAATATTTTGGAGAAGAATATTTTCTTACAACATGAATCGGTGATCAGAGATTATATCCAGCTTAAAATGGATAAAAATGGCGTATTTGCTTACTTACGTTCATACAATGAATTTAAGTATCATAATATTAAAGAAATTGAAGAACGGTTGAAGTTTGAAACACAAGAAGCTATTGATAAGTTGCCAAAGATGAGAGAACGATCGGGAGCGGTTGTGATTGATTGTAATCAATTGCCTGGTTACGATCTATCTCATGAGGGATTATGTTTTACTTCTTGTTGGGAAATGTATTACAGCTCTTACTACTATCGCATCATTCCGAAACAAGTATTTTTAGATGTCCAACAAGTGGAATTTGTAAAAGAGAAACAAAATGGTGTGATCTGTATTCAATTATATCGTGACCCTTTCAAATGGGCCGAGGAAACGAATCGACATTTTCAGACCTATTATCGCGACCAATTGGGATTTGATCATCTTTCTTGGGACAATGGTGTTGGGCTTTTGAAAGCCCCGTACATTGAGTATGCTTATACCGATCAAAGTATTCAATCTGTTCAATACCAAAATGAAAGAATGCAACCGACTCAGAAAAAGGATGCGACGTTCTTCGTTACTCGAAGTTATAATTTTGTCAATGATGAATACCACGAAAAGCGAGTAAGAGGGCGGTTGAATACACAAGCTTATTTTCCTTGGGTAGATGAGCAGCGGGCGCAGATGATGTTTTACAAAGTGATTGATCCCCGTATTTCTTTAGATGATGGGATCGAAGCTTATTGCTACTATATAAGAGAATACTTAGAGATCGCAGTTGACGATGAAAAATATCAAGAATATTTAGTTACTTTACGATTATACGTACCTACTGAAAATTTGACACAGCTCCCATTGAATGAAATTCGCGAAAAACTATCAGATATTCAGTTTAAGCGAATAAGAAAAAGACGAGGACGTTTAAGCTTTGACGTGAAAAAAGGTGTAAATCATCTTAGAGTAGAAATCTATGATTATCCAAAGTTAAACAAATTTGCGACATTACAAAAAATTTGAGGTGATCACATGGATAAACACTTATATTATCGGGTCATGTTACCTACAGCATTTGTAGCTTTTTTGATGTTCTTTCTTCCCAACATCCCTGTACGATCAATTTTGGGCTTTATCATTATGTTCATTGGATTAGGAAGGTACTATTATTTAGTGCATAGAAAATAAAGCATATAAAAGGTTGTGGAAGAATCACTCAGCAAATACCGTTTGTACTTCTTTACAACCACTCAAGAGTCTGGACCAGTTGAAAGTTCAGACTCTTTTTTGAATGTTTTAGATTGTCTGTGAATGTTTTTGAATGATTTTTATTGATTATTAAAAAGAATTATGCTACTATATGTCGTGAGGTGATCGTGGAAATGCTTACAGAAGAGCGCAGACAAAAAATACTACACTTGTTAGAACAAAATAAAATAGTGAAATCTCAAGATTTAGTAACACTTCTAAACGCTTCTGAATCAACGATTAGACGTGATTTGCAAGAGTTGGAGAATGATGGTCTGTTAGAAAGAATCCATGGTGGCGCGAAAAAAGGGCAACTTTTAGGGTTTGAACAGAATATGAGTGAAAAAACGCTCAAAAACGTTCAAGAAAAACAAACAATCGCTCGATTAGCAGCTCAATTAATCAATGACGATGACGTTATTTATTTAGATGCTGGGTCCACGACGTTAGAAATGATCCCATATTTGCAAGAGAAAAAGGTAACGGTAGTAACTAATTCAGTGAAACATGCAGCTAGTTTGGTTGATTTGCAACTTCCCACCATCATATTAGGTGGACAAGTTAAATTATCAACAAATGCTGTACTAGGAAATAGTACAATCAGCCAGTTAAAAAATTTCTATTTTAATAAAGTGTTTATGGGAATGAACGGTGTTGACTTGAACCGTGGATTTACAACGCCAGATCCGGAAGAAGCAGCCGTGAAACGTCTAGCAATGGCAAATGCGGAAGAAAGTTTCGTCCTGATTGATCATTCTAAGTTCAACAAGCTTAGTTTCACTTCTGTGGCACCTTTAGAAGCAGCCACGATCGTAACCGAACGTTGTCCATTGGAATTTGTTACCGATTATCGGGAACGGACAACTATCAAGGAGGCAGCTATACAATGATTTATACAGTAACATTAAATCCGTCGATTGACTTTATCGTACGTGTCGATGGGTTAAAAATCGGGGAATTGAATCGAATGAAAGAAGACTTTAAAGTTCCTGGCGGAAAAGGGATCAATGTTTCTCGAATTTTGAAAAGAATTGACTCTGATTCGACAGCCCTTGGTTTTTTAGGAGGCTTTACAGGAAACTTTATCGCAGAGTGGTTGGAAAAAGAAACAATCCAAACTTCTTTTACAACAGTTCAATCAGATACTCGGATCAATATCAAATTAAAATCTGATTCTGAAACGGAGATCAATGGTTTAGGCCCAACGATCTCAGATGAAGAAATCCAATCATTCAAGCAAGCGCTAAGTGTTGTGAACAAAGGGGACATCGTTGTCTTATCTGGTAGTACTCCTGCCAGCTTAAGAAAAGGGTTCTATCAAGAATTGATTGAGATCATTCGTGAAAAAGAAGCAGACTTTGTGATTGATACAACTGGGGATGATCTAAAAAATTCTCTTGCTAAAAGACCATTGTTGATCAAACCTAATAACCATGAATTAGCCGAATTATATCAGACACACTTTGATCGTGTGGAAGAGATTTTGCCATATGGTAAGAAACTATTAGCTGAAGGGGCACAAAATGTCTTGATATCAATGGCGGGAGATGGTGCCTTGTTATTTACTAATGAAGGTGCTTACCGATCAAACGTATTAGTTCGCCCGTTAAAAAACTCGGTTGGTGCAGGAGATTCAATGATTGCTGGATTTATTGGTTCTTATAGCAAAAATCAAGATCCAGTGGAAGCATTTAAATGGGGAGTCGCTTGTGGAAGTGCGACAGCATTTTCTGATGATTTAGCTTCTAGAGCATTGATTAATGAACTGTTACCAGAAGTTGAGATAACAAAAATAGATTCGTTTTCAGGAGGATTATCATGAATATCAAAGATTTAATGATCAAAGATGCAATGATCATGGACCTACAAGCAACTGATAAAAAAGGCGCAATTGATGAAATGGTCCAAAAAATGTTTGCTGCCGGAAGAATCTCAGATATTGAAACCTATAAAGAGGGGATTTTAGCACGAGAAGCGCAAACTTCTACCGGACTAGGTGACGGCATTGCGATGCCTCATGCAAAAAATGCAGCAGTAAAAGAAGCAACCGTACTATTTGCTAAAAGTAACAAAGGGGTCGATTATGAGGCATTAGATGGTCAGCCGACTTACCTATTCTTTATGATCGCAGCTCCAGAAGGCGCAAATGATACACACTTACAAGCGTTAGCTGCTTTATCCCGCCTTTTAGTGGATCCAGATTTTGTTGCAAAATTAAAAGAAGCAGATTCACCAGAAGCTGTACAAGAATTATTCCAAACAGCGGAAGATCAAAAAGCTGCGGAAGAAAAAGCAGAACAGGCAAAACAAGCTGAAGCTGCAACCGTTGATCCTAAGAGCAAGTTTGTTATTGCAGTAACCGCTTGTCCAACAGGAATCGCCCACACTTATATGGCGGAAGATGCTTTGAAGAAAAAAGCGAAAGAAATGGGCGTAGAGATCAAAGTTGAAACAAACGGATCAGAAGGCGTTAAAAACTTATTGACAGCTGAAGACATCGCTCGTGCGGATGGTGTAATCGTAGCTGCAGATAAAAAAGTTGCCATGGATCGTTTTGACGGGAAAGAACTTGTCAATCGTCCGGTTAGCGACGGGATTCGTAAGCCAGAAGAACTGATCAATCTTGCTTTAAGCGGTACTGCACCAGTTTATCATGGACAAGGGAAAGATACTGGTTCTGATGAAGGAAGTGCAGAAGGAACCGTCGGTCAACGAATCTATAAAGATTTGATGAATGGTGTTTCTCATATGCTGCCGTTTGTTATTGGCGGTGGGATTGCGATTGCTCTTTCTTTCATGGTAGACCAATTTATGGGTGTACCACAAGATCAGCTTGCAAACCTTGGGAATTATAATCAAATTGCCAGCTGGTTCAACCAAATCGGTCAAGCTGCTTTTGGTTTCATGTTACCAGTTCTTGCTGGATTTATTGCTTCAAGTATCGGGGATCGCCCTGGTTTGATTGTTGGTTTTGCTGCTGGTGCATTAGCTAATACTGGCGGTGCAGGCTTCTTAGGGGCTTTGATCGGCGGTTTCTTAGCTGGATATGTCATTGTGTTCTTGCGTAAACTCTTCAAGAAATTACCTAAATCATTAGACGGAATCAAAACGATTCTCTTTTATCCCGTGTTTGGGTTGTTGATTACCGGTTTCTTGATGTTGTTGGTTAATGTACCGATGAAAGCAATCAATGATGCATTAAACGGATTTTTAACAAGCATGAGCGGTTCAAACGCTGCGTTACTTGGAGCTTTACTTGCAGGAATGATGGCTGCTGACTTAGGTGGACCAATTAATAAAGCGGCTTATGTTTTCGGTACAGCTACGCTAGCAACAACTGTTGCGACTGGCGGTAGTGTCGTGATGGCTTCTGTTATGGCTGGTGGGATGGTTCCACCATTAGCAATTTTTGTTGCTACTCGTTTATTCAAAAATAAATTTAGTAAAACAGATCAAGATGCTGGTCTAACGAATATTGTGATGGGCTTGTCCTTTGTAACAGAAGGATCGATCCCATTTGCAGCAGCTGATCCGATCCGCGCCATTCCAAGTTTCATTATTGGCTCTGCTTTAACAGGTGGTTTAGTTGGTGCTTTCGGTATCAAATTACTTGCTCCTCATGGTGGGATTTTCGTTGTATTCTTGTTAAGTCATCCAGTCTTGTACTTAGCATTCATCGCTATTGGTGCAATCGTTTCTGGTGTGATTTATGGTTTACTAAGAAAATCACCAACAGTAACAACAGCATAATTTTCAATTTATAAATATGAGACCTTCTTACGGAATTTAACAATAATTTTCGTAAGAAGGTTTTTTTGTGAGATTAAATGCAAATTTTTTGAAAATTAAAAAATGGAAAGCGAAATTGATCAATAGATGCATAAATATAGGATTTGTGATTAGAAATTAGTTATTTATTGACGGATATAAATGTGTATAGTATCATTTTTTTGTAATCTAATGTTAATCAAAAGCGCTTTTATATAAAAAAAGAATGGTTATAGAGGAGGGGAATATGAAAAAAAGTACAAAATGGGTTGTTTTATCGCTCTTTATTCTTTGTGCTAGTATTGTCCCAGTCAATGACTTTGATGCACAAGAAAATTCTGAAAATAGTGTAAATCTCCATGACAATGTGCAAACGAGCACAAGTGATGAGTACTCCGTTTCCTTTGAGACAACTACGGAAGAATCCCATGAAGATGTCAATAATCAAATCACCGAAGCATCAACAAGCAGCGAAGAAACAAAACAAGTGTTAGCAGAAAACGCTGAACTGTCCGACGAAATTGGTGCAATTAGTCCTTTGGTTGGAGAAGGATCATTAGAAAGTCCTTATACTGCAGCAACAGCAGATGAATTAATTAGGGTAATGAGTGAGATCAATAATGATTCAGGTTCGGGAACCTATTATGTTGCTTTGACAGCAGACATCGTGTATACAGATGCGGATGTTTTTGAGTTTTATAAAAATGTCGAGATCGATGGTCAAAATCATCATATGCTATATACCAACGCTTCCAACTCAACCGCTTCGAATACTGGCTATCGAGTGAAGATTAGTGGATTAAGAATCAAATTGAAAAACATGAATTTTGGAAGCGCGACACTAACTGATGAAAATGGCGTTATCTATGGCAACCAATCTTACTACGGGATCTTAGGGGCTGGAAGTTTATCTGTCCTCTCATTTGACGCGGTTTTTGAAAACGTCAATTATTATGGCAAGACCGGGGCGCAACCACTTCTAGCTTGGCATACAGAATCCACCTTCACCTTTGAGGGGAAAAATGAATTTGTCAGTGAAGCAGGAGCAAACAGCGAAGAGTTCATGGAAGGAAACAACATTACATTTGCGAAAGATTCGACGACGATTATCAACCACCAAACGAGTACGAATCTCGCTTTGTTTTATGGTTCAGCTTCTGGCGGATCGGGTGATCGGAAAATACGAGTCACTCTTGAAGAAAATGCGAATGTGCAATTGACATCAAGCAAAGATTATTTTTCTTATGATGGGACAGGATTAATTTTTACGATTGGTCAAAATGCTAAATTTTTGTATGAACAAACAGGTAACAAGCCAATGAATTTTACGAATGGTCAAGCAGCAGAAATCAATTTTGGCGCTAATTCACAAACTTCAATGATCAGCCTAGGCAGATTCAATTCAAATGGAAATGTTGTAATGAATGCGGATGAGCCCGATTTTGTTCGTTTTCAAAATACTTCTAATACCAACGGCTTGTTTGCTAGAAATATGACATTTAACCGGATCGATGGAGTAGCAGGAGAAATAGGAGGCTATCAATTTAGCTATTTAGCAACTGATCAAAGTTTACAAAAAAAGGAAGTAGTAGGAGCTGGTACAGCTACATTAAATGACAGTTACTTTACAAATACAGCTTTAAAACAAGCAATCTATCAAAAAAAAATCAATATTACCGATTGGAAAGCACAGCCGAGTGTAGCGGTCGGACAAAGTCAATTAGACACTACGATCAATGCTTATGAGCCAGCCAGTCGGATAGGAAAGGCAACGACGTTTAAATTAAGTACGAAACAACTTTGGAGTGAAACTGATTTAACGACTGAGGAAGCACAACAACAAGTTGAGCTTGCTGATGAAAATACAGATGGGATGATCGCAGTCGAAGAAACCGCGGGAATGACATGGACAAAAGAAAAACTACCAGCTGGAACTTATTTTGTCTATACAAAAATAGCTGGTGCCGTCAACGATGATCCCGAACTTCAAGCCTATTTAACTGAAAGCCTTTGGGTAGAACAACAGGTGGAAGTAGTCAAAAGTCCATTAAGTGTGGAAGTACCTTTAGAAATGATATTTGAATCGAAAACAGAAGGTGCATTCGACACGGCATCTTCGACCAAACCAATCATTAGTTCGAGTAACTATCCCATTGATTTTACGATTGGCACGGTTCAAGATCTTACAGCTGATTCATCAGTTGTGCTAGTCAATCAATTTTCTGGCGGAAATCATAACGAGTTGATTCTTAATCTTGTTGCCACTGATGGGACAACGATGGGACCGTTGGTTGTCGGGCAAAATAATGTGGACAGATTGGAAATTGCCCCTTTTTTAACAGAACCAATTGAACTTTATTTAGCTGGAGAATTTTCAGGAAACATTTTACAAAAATATTATCCTAGTTATGCCTTTACTTATCAACTATCAGCTAAAGAATAAAGGAGAAAAGCAATGGAAGAAACAAAACGGAAAAAACAAAAGCAGGTACTACTCATTCTACTAGGATTATTGTTGTTGCTAAGTGGCTGGCTAGTGTACCGCTATTATCTTCAAGCAAAACCAGAGCCTGTTACTATTGTCAGTGGCGAATTTTTACCCGCTGGGAAAGATGCCCAAAAAATATCTGACTCTGAAAAGAAAAAAATCGCGCAGGTTGCAGTAGATAAAAGCAAATTCAATTTAGTTATCTCACCTGAAGCGAAAATCGATCGACAAACAGGGAGAGGCGAATTGATGATAAAAAATCCCAGTGAAAATGGCTATCCGATCAATGTAGAAATTAGAGAAAAAAAGAACAATCAACTTGTTTATACTTCCGGTGCGATTCAGCCCGGGTATGAAATAAAAAATGTCACGTTGGAACAGGCATTAGAAAAGGGGGAGTATCCATCAGTTGCTTTATTTAGTTTGTATGACCCAGACACCAATGAAAAAAAAGGTCAAGTGGCTGCAGGAGTTACATTAACAGTTGAATAAAAAATAAAAGGGGTTTATTGATATGATGAAAAAAGTACTTGTAAGTATGTTGTTTAGTGGGAGTTTTGTTGGATTTGTTGCGCCCGCAATGGTTCAAGCGGAAGACGTGATTGGTGTTGACCAAGCCGATATTCAAATCAATGGTACGATTGGATTAGATAACACAGATCCAGAAGAAGCGATTGAGGAAAGTCATGACAATTGGATCAATGTGACATTAGATACAGCGACCATTTTCTATAACGTAAGCGGGCGAAATGATATTGAATCTCCAATCTATAATATTGAAAATAAATCGGGACGTCCAGTTGATGTATCCATTGCAGATTTCGCGCAAACAAATGCCGAAAGTATCACAGAAATTTCTAGTCTAAATCTTGTTTCTCCAGCAGCAACGAACACTTCCTTGATCGCCGCAGGAACACTCACAGATTTTGCGACGACACCAGTCAAACTCTTTACATTAGCAAACAATGAAGGAAAACTAACTGCAAATGGTACCGCAAATAATGCTTTTTCGACCACCTTCAATTATGCTGGAACAGTATCTTCTACCACAGCAACCAAGAGTACACCAACGTTCAATTTGACGTTGCAATTAGATGCTGTATCTTGGACAGCAGCGCCTTAAACTGATTAAAAAAGTTAGAAGGGATAATATGAAGGCAACACTTGACGTAAAAGGATCACTTGGAATTGATGCCGAACTGCCAAATGACCAGCAAGAAAGTGCAGGGGCTCAAAAACCAGGTTATGTGATTAAAACAGAAGTAAAAACGATGAGTACCTTCCCCAAAACAACGGACACAGACAGTTTAATGATTAGTTTCTTGGGAATATTCCTTGTAGGAGTAACAATTACAGTGAAGTATTTTTGGGGAAATAAAGAAAGAGAATAAGATGAAAAGTTTATTTAAAGATAAAGATACTGGTTGTATTTCCCTATAAAATAAAAATTTGCTCTTACCACTAGCATACTGGCTAATCGTAAGAGCAAATTTTTATTGCCTAAAAGGCTTGTTTCGTCGTTAAAATCGAAGAGCGAGCAACAATCGTTTTCCGTACGCTTGAAAGATGACGTTCATCGGTTAAGATGACTAAAATGTCGCCAACATTCATGATTGTATCCCCATGAGTTAAAATCTCTTTATTTCCTCTAATAATGGAAACGAGTAACATATGTTTTGGCCAATTGAAATCTCTGACCATTCGTCCATCCAATGTACTTTCCGCAGTGATTGGAAAATCAAAGGTTGTTTTGCCGACTAATATTGGTTGTTTTTCTTGTTGAATCAATCGCTCGAGTAAAGATTCGTAAATCGGATTGCCTCCTAATAAATCATTGCTAACGTAAGCGAAGAGTGAAACGACACCTAAAGGCATCAAATGATTCAAAGAACCGACCATCTCCGTTACTAAGATAATTGCAGTCAACGGGGCTTTTCCGATTGCTGTAAAGTAACCTGCCATCGCAATCACGAGAAAGTCTTTGACATAAATCGGATTCATACCAACTAAGTTCACTAAAGCCCCTCCATAAAATGCTCCAATCAGCGCACCTAAAGTTAGGATTGGTAAAAAAATCCCGCCCGGTAAACTGGCGCCATATGAAACCATAGAAAAGAAAAACCGTAAGATAAATAGACCTGCAATCAATGTTAATGGGTAAAAGGCATGTCCTGAAGTGATGATGATCTGGTTTCCGCCCCCTAGGATTGTTGGCCAAAAATAGCCAATCGGCAAAACTAAAAGAAAAGGAACGATTCCGTGAAAGTGTGCAGGAATTGGCAGCTTTCGATAAAATTTTGGTAAGCTAAGCAAAACGATCTGATAAATATACCCTAGCACACCGAGAATAATACCTAGAATAATTAAAAAACCATAATATTTTAACGGTAAAGACGGAATTTTTCCTAGAGACAATACAGGTTTCAAACCGAAAAAATAAAGTGACACAAAATTAGCAGTGATCGCTGATGTAAAGGATGTCAGCCAAACTAATGGAGAGAAAGAATGATGGATTTCTTCTAAAACAAATAATAACCCAGCAATCGGTGCATTAAATGCTGCTGCTAATCCCGCACTCGCTCCGCTAGAGATAAGAATTTTCTTTTCAGCTGAAGAGCTGTTTAATAATTGGCTTGTTCCTTCACCCACTACTGCGCCTAACTGGATTGATGGACCTTCTCGACCTAAGAATAAACCGGAACCAACCGATAACACGCCTCCAATAAATTTTTTCCATAGAACAGAAAACCATGAGACTGTTAATTCTCCTTGTAATTGTCCTTCAACTTGGGGAATGCCGCTTCCTTTAATATCGGGATCGCTTTTGATAAGAAATCCCACAAAAATAGCAATAATAATTGAAGCTGCTAAGATAAATGCTAAATATAAAGGTTCTTGTTGACTATGAAGGTAAACTTGTTCGGTCAATTCACCAAATTTCTCAATCGCCAAGCGAAAAATGCTAACGATACCGCCAGTGAGCAACCCAACTAAGACCCCTTTTAAAATATAATATAGTTGTGTTTTGTCGACATGTTTAAATAATGTTTTTGCTTTCATTGCTAATCCCTCGTTTCAATTTAATTTAGCGTGATTTTTTCTTTTTTACAAGAGGAAAAGAAAAGAAAATTTTTTTCATTGCAAATTCATTGCTTTGCAAACAAATTTTCATTTCGTTTGCAGTGTTCAGATTGCGGTTATTACTACCCTATTCATAGATAATATATGCTTTAATGAAAGCTGGGGAAATGCTATAATTAAACGGATTGATAAAAGAAAGGATGTTGTAAATGTCATCCAAAAGTGAATTATTGAATGGGATGAATCCTCGACAAAAAGAAGCGGTTCTTCATACCGAGGGACCACTATTATTGATGGCCGGTGCAGGTAGTGGGAAAACGAGGGTCTTGACCCACCGAATTGCTTATTTGATTGAAGAAAAGGAAGTAAATCCGTGGAACATCCTAGCGATTACTTTTACCAATAAAGCCGCTAAAGAGATGAAGGAGCGGGTAAATGCCATTTTAGAATATGGTAGCGAAGATGTTTGGGTATCGACTTTCCATTCCATGTGTGTGCGTATCTTAAGAAGAGATGTCGATTTTATCGGTTACAACCGAAATTTTACTATTATCGATTCTTCTGAACAGTTGTCTTTAATGAAACGTATCTTAAAAGAATTGAATATTGATCCGAAAAAATACGATCCAAGAAGTATACTTGGAACGATTTCGCAAGCAAAAAACAACTTGCAAAACCCTCAGGAGTTTGCCAAGTTGCAAGGAAGTTACTATGAAGAAATTGCAGCTAAGTGTTATGTAGCTTATCAAAAAGAATTACAATATAACCAATGTATGGATTTTGATGACTTGATTATGAATACCATTCGGTTATTTGAAGAGCATCCAGATTCTTTGACTTATTATCAAAATAAATTCCATTACATCCATGTGGATGAATACCAAGACACGAACCATGCACAATATACTTTAGTTAATCTACTCGCCCAAAGATTCCAAAATTTATGTGTTGTGGGGGATGCTGATCAAAGTATTTACGGTTGGCGTGGCGCTGATATGCAAAATATTTTGGATTTTGAAAAAGATTATCCGAATGCCACAGTCATTTTATTAGAGCAAAACTACCGTTCGACTAAAACAATTTTAAGTGCTGCCAACCAAGTGATCGAAAATAATAGCAATCGAAAGCCGAAAAATCTTTGGACAGAAAACCGGGAAGGAAATAAAATCACTTACTACCGTGCAGATAACGAGCGAGATGAAACACGTTTCATTGTGGATCGTATGCAAGAGCAAATTCGTGAAAATCAACGGAATTATGGCGACTTTGCGATTTTGTATCGAACTAATGCTCAGTCTCGTGTGATGGAAGAAACCTTACTAAAAGCGAATATTCCTTATAAAATGGTGGGCGGACATAAGTTCTACGACCGTAAAGAAATTAAGGATATTTTAGCGTATTTGAATGTGATTGCGAATCCTCAAGACTCAATCAGTTTTGAACGGATCGTTAATTCGCCTAAACGCGGGATCGGACCTGGCTCAATCGAGAAATTAAGAAGTTTTGCGACGATCCACCAATGGCCACTCCTTGAAGCAGCTCAAAATGTTGATTTAACTAACATTGGTGGAAAAGCCGGTAAACAATTAGCAGTTTTTGGCGACATGATCAATGACGTCACACAAATGGTTCCCTATCTAACAGTGACCGAACTGACAAAAGAAATCTTAGAACGTAGTGGGTATCTAGAGGACTTAAAAATTCAAAATACTTTAGAATCACAAGCAAGAATCGAAAACTTGGAAGAATTTTTAACCGTTACTCAAGAATTTGATAAACAATTTGAAAAACAAAACGAAGAAAATGCGGATGCACCAGAAGAAAAATTAACTGTATTTTTAAATGACTTGGCCTTAGTTTCTGACATCGATAATTTAGAAGAAGAAACTACCCAAGTGACATTGATGACTTTGCATGCCGCAAAAGGTCTTGAATTTCCAGTCGTCTTTCTGATTGGTTTGGAAGAAGGAGTTTTCCCATTGTCACGAGCCTTGATGGAAGAAAGCGAATTGGAAGAAGAACGAAGACTTGCTTATGTCGGGATCACGAGAGCAGAAGAAGCACTCTACCTGACCAATGCTTTTTCCCGTACCTTATATGGCAGGACACAATATAATCGACCTTCTCGCTTTGTAGAAGAGATTGATCAAGAATTATTAGAAGTCCAAGGCATGCGGCCAACGCCAAAACAAACGAGTCCTTTTACGAGCAGAACAGCTAAACCAGCCTACAAACAACCAGTAACAACTGTTGTTTCTTCAAAAACAGCAACTGGTGGAGAAAGCAATAGCTGGAAAGCAGGCGATAAAGTCAACCATAAAAAATGGGGGATCGGAACAGTGGTAAGGGTAAATGGTACTGCCAAAGATTTAGAATTGGACGTGGCATTTCCTAGTCAAGGTGTGAAACGGTTGTTAGCAGCATTTGCGCCAATTGAAAAAGTTTAAACAGGGGGGATAAACGATGGAACATGAAATGACAATTGATGAAGCTGCAAAACGAGCAGAAGAACTACGATCTCGGTTAAATCGTTGGTCCAGAGAATATTATGTTGAAGATAAACCAACTGTCGAAGATTATGTTTATGATCAAGAATATGCTGAATTAGTAGCAATTGAAGAGCAATATCCTGATTTAATCACTTCGGATTCACCAACTCAGCGAGTAGGGGGGAAAGTTCTCAGTGGGTTTGAAAAAGTGACTCATGATATTCCGCTTTATAGTTTGAATGACGTATTTAACAAAGACGAACTCTTTGCCTTTGATCAACGTGTCCAAAAAGCAATTGGTCGCCCTGTTGATTACTGCTGTGAGTTAAAAATTGATGGTTTATCGGTTTCCTTGCGCTATGAAAATGGCGAATTTGTTCGTGGTGCAACAAGAGGAGATGGGACGGTTGGCGAAAATATCACAGAAAATCTAAAAACAGTTCGTTCTGTCCCATTGAAGTTGAAAGATGCTATCAGTATCGAAGTCCGCGGCGAATGTTTTATGCCCAAAAAATCATTTGTGCAATTAAATCAAGCAAGAGAAGCAGAAGGAAAAGATATTTTTGCAAATCCTCGAAATGCAGCTGCAGGATCACTGAGACAACTGGACTCTAAAATTACTGCAAAACGTAATTTGGATACTTTTTTATATACGGTAGCGGATTTTGGACCGATGAAAGCGACAACCCAATATGATGCTTTAGAAGAATTAGAACAGATCGGTTTCCATACGAATCACGAAAAGCGTTTGTGTCATTCGATTGATGAAGTTTGGTCATTTATTGAAGAATACCATGAAAAACGAATGGACTTAACCTATGAAATTGATGGAATCGTCATCAAAGTGAATGAATTTTCTTTACAGGACCAATTAGGTTTTACTGTCAAAGCACCTCGTTGGGCAACAGCGTATAAATTCCCACCGGAAGAAGTAGAAACGAAGATCGAAGAAATCGAATGGACGGTTGGGCGGACTGGTGTTGTGACACCTACAGCGATTATGACTCCGGTACGAGTGGCTGGGACGACAGTTAGTCGAGCAAGTCTGCATAACGGTGATTACATCAAGTTAAAAGATATAAGGTTGCACGATATTGTTCGTATCTACAAAGCAGGAGATATTATCCCTGAAGTAGCACAAGTCGTGTTGGATCAACGACCTGCTGATAGCGAACCTTATGTTTTACCAACACATTGTCCGATCTGTCATAGTGAATTAGTTCATCTTGATGAAGAGGTTGCTCTTCGTTGTATCAATCCGAAGTGTCCAGCCCAAATCAAAGAAGGATTGAATCATTTTGTTTCACGTAACGCCATGAATATCGATGGCCTAGGACCAAGAGTATTGGCACAGATGTATGATAAACAACTAGTTACAGATGTGGCTGATCTTTACAAGCTGACGGAAGAGGAATTGCTGACGTTAGATAAAATCAAAGAAAAATCAGCCAATAATATACTGACAGCGATCCACGATAGTAAGGATAATTCGGTCGAAAGATTGATATTTGGCTTAGGGATTCGCCACGTCGGCTCCAAGGCAGCGAAGATATTAGCAGAGCATTTTGGCGATCTGGAAACATTAAGTAAAAGTGACTTTGAATCAATCATTGTTTTAGACACGATCGGCGATACGATTGCTGATAGCGTAGTGACTTATTTCAGTAATGAAGAGGTCCATGACTTGATGTCCGAACTAAAACAAGCAGGTGTCAACTTTGAGTATAAAGGGATTCGTTCTTCACAGATCGAAACGATCGAATCACCTTTTAAAGAAAAAACAGTGGTTTTAACAGGGAAATTGACTCGTTTTACGCGTGAAGAAGCAAAAGAAACCATTGAAAATCTTGGAGGTAAGGTTACTGGCAGTGTGTCTAAGAAAACCGATATCGTGGTTGCAGGCGAAGACGCTGGTAGTAAGCTGACCAAAGCACAAGAACTAGGAATCGACGTATGGTCAGAAGAAAAAATGGCAGAAGCATTAGCTGACAGTCATTTTAATTAAGAAAATCTGATTTTTTTCAGACAAATTTCAAGAAACAATTTCAGATGGGAATCACTTATGTTAAAATAGAGAGCAAAGTTTTTAACTCGTTTAGAAAGAAGGGGTAGTATGGCGATCAGTGAAGAACAAGTAAAACACGTTGCCAAATTAGCAAAACTTGCGTTCGCAGATGAAGAACTTGCAAGTTTTACTGATCAATTAGGGAAAATCATTGATATGGTGGAAATGCTTGAGGAAGTTGATACAGAAGGTGTTCCATTTACATCAAATGTGGTTGAAACAGTGAACGTTATGCGACAAGACCGAGCAAGTGCTGGTTGGGATCGCGATGAATTGTTGAGAAATGTACCAGAAAAAGAAGATGGCTTTATCAAAGTGCCAGCAATTATTGACAATGGGGAGGCTGGCGCATAATGACAAAACTATATGATCTTTCTTTAGAAGAATTGCACGCATTACTGGTTTCTAAAGAAATCACTGCACAAGATTTAACAAGAGCAACCTTTGAGCGAATCAAAGAAACTGAGCCAGAGATTGAAGCTTTTATTACATTGAATGAAGAAAAAGCTCTGGCACAAGCCAAAGCGTTAGATGAAAAAGGAATTGACGAAAATAATGTCTTAGCTGGGATTCCAATTGGGATCAAAGACAATATCGTTACCAAAGATCTGTTGACGACTGCAGCTTCCAAAATTCTTTATAATTTTGATCCTATCTATGATGCTACTGTCATGGACAAAGTGTATCAAGCAGATATGATTCCAGTTGGTAAATTGAACATGGATGAGTTTGCGATGGGAGGAAGTACAGAAACTTCTTACTTTAAGAAAACAAAAAATGCTTGGGACCATTCGAAAGTTCCTGGTGGTTCTTCTGGTGGTTCGGCTGCTGCAGTCGCTGCTGGACAAATCCCAGTTTCCTTAGGTAGTGATACAGGCGGAAGTATTCGCCAACCAGCTTCATTTAATGGAATCGTGGGAATGAAACCTACCTACGGACGTGTGTCACGTTTTGGTTTGATCGCCTTTGCCTCATCACTAGATCAAATCGGGCCAATGACTCGCAACGTCAAAGATAATGCATTAGCTTTAACAGCAATCAGTGGCTATGATGAAAAAGATGGCACATCTTCTGGTGTTTCTGTTCCTAATTTTGCCGAAGGATTAACTGGCGACATCAAGGGGATGAAGATTGCTTTACCAAAAGAATATCTTGGCGAAGGAGTCGCTCCTGGCGTAAAAGAAAACATTTTGAAAGCGGCAGAAACTTTTCGTTCATTAGGCGCAACTGTAGAAGAAGTAAGTTTGCCACATTCAAAATATGGGGTAGCAGTCTACTATATCATTGCCTCATCAGAAGCAAGTTCCAACTTACAACGTTTTGATGGTATTCGTTTCGGTTACCGTTCAGAAAATGTGAAGAACTTAGAAGATGTATATGTGAATTCACGTACTGAAGGTTTTGGCGAAGAAGTCAAACGTCGGATCATGTTGGGAACATTCTCATTAAGTGCTGGATATTATGATGCTTACTTTAAAAAAGCGGGTCAAGTTCGAACATTGATCAAACGTGATTTTGAAAAAGTCTTTGCAGACTACGATTTGATCATCGGCCCATCTTCTCCAACAGTGGCATTTGGTATCGGTGAAAACATCAATGATCCAATCACGATGTACATGAGTGACATCTTAACAATTCCTGTTAACTTAGCTGGTTTACCTGGAATGTCAGTTCCTGCGGGATTATCTGAGAATATGCCGGTTGGTTTACAAATCATTGGTAATTATTTTGATGAAAAAACAATGTACCAAGCAGCCTATGCTTTTGAGCAAGCAACACAATTCCATAATCAAAAACCAGCAATTTTAGGAGGGAAAGGCGAATGAACTTTGAAACAATCATTGGGCTTGAAGTCCACGTTGAGTTAAAGACCAACTCAAAAATTTTCTCTCCAGCTCCTGCACATTTTGGAGCTGAACCAAACAGCAATACAAATGTGATCGACTGGGGATATCCTGGTGTTTTACCAGTAATGAATAAAGCAGCATTAGAATTCGGTATGCGAGCAGCACTCGCTTTGAACTGTGAAATTTCTAAAGACACACATTTTGATCGTAAAAATTATTTTTACCCAGATAATCCAAAAGCTTACCAAATCTCACAATTTGATCAACCCATTGGGCATGACGGTTGGATCGAGATCGAAGTTGAAGGTAAGAAAAAGAAAATACGGATCGAACGAGTTCACTTAGAAGAAGATGCTGGTAAGAACATGCATGGTATTGGTGGCTATTCTTACGTTGACTTAAACCGTCAAGGGACACCATTGATCGAGATCGTTTCTGAAGCTGATATGCGTTCACCAGAAGAAGCCTATGCTTATCTAGAAGCATTGCGTTCAATCATCCAATTTACTGAAGTTAGTGATGTGAAAATGGAAGAAGGTTCTATGCGCTGTGATGCCAATATTTCTTTACGGCCTTATGGACAGGAAGAATTTGGAACAAAAGCAGAGTTGAAAAACTTAAACTCCCTTTCATTTGTTAAAAAAGGTCTAGCCTTCGAAGAAAAACGTCAAGCAAAAGTCTTACTTTCTGGTGGAGAAATCCAACAAGAGACACGACGTTTTGACGAAACAACTAATAAAACAATTTTGATGCGTGTCAAAGAAGGTTCTAGCGATTATCGTTATTTCCCTGAACCTGATATTCCTAAATTTATGATTGACGATGAATGGATCCAAAAAGTGAAAGCAAGCTTGCCGGAAATGCCTGCTTCTCGTCGTCAACGTTATATCCAAGAATTAGGGTTACCAGAGTATGATGCAATGGTTCTAACTCTATCAAAAGAAATGTCTGACTTCTTTGAAGCGACTTTAGAGAATGGTGCGGATGCAAAACAGGCATCTAACTGGTTAATGGGTGAAGTATCTGCTTACTTGAACAGCGAGAAACTAGAATTAGCTCAAACGAACTTGACTCCTGAAAATCTAGCAGGCATGATTCGTCTGATTGCAGATGGTACGATTAGTTCTAAGATTGCGAAAAAAGTATTCCGAGAATTAATCACAAATGGTGGCGACGCACAAGATGTTGTTGAAAAAAATGGTTGGGTTCAGTTGTCTGATCCAAGCAAACTATTACCAATTATCAACGAAATCTTAGATAATAACCAACAATCAGTAGATGACTTCAAAAACGGAAAAGATCGTGCGGTTGGTTTCTTAGTAGGACAAATCATGAAAGCAACTAAAGGTCAAGCCAATCCAGGTGTCGTTAATAAACTGTTGCAAGAAGAATTAGCAAAACGCTAGGAGTAGATCATGAAAAAAGCTCGTGTTATTTATAATCCAACTTCTGGCAAAGAATTGTTGAAAAAAAATCTAGCGGATATCCTCCAAGCCTTGGAGGATTCTGGCTATGAAGCAAGTGCGTATGCGACAACACCAGAAAAAAATTCTGCCAAAAATGAAGCAAGAAGAGCAGCAGAAAATGGATTTGATCTGGTGGTAGCTGCGGGAGGCGATGGGACAATCAATGAGGTTGTTAACGGTATTGCACCGCTTGAGCATCGTCCTAAAATGGCGATTATCCCAGCAGGTACTACTAACGATTACGCACGTGCGTTAAAGATTCCACGGGATGATATCAAAGCCGCAGCTGAAGTTATCAAGAAGAATCAGACGGTTAAGATGGATATCGGTCAAACGGAAGATAGCTACTTTATCAACATCGCTGCGGGTGGTTATTTAACGGAGTTAACTTATGAAGTTCCTTCAGAACTAAAGAGTATTTTCGGCTATTTGGCATATTTAGCTAAAGGAGCAGAGATGCTGCCTCGAGTGAAACCAATCAAAATGCGCTTGAAATATGATGAAGGAGAATACATCGGGAATGCCTCTATGTTCTTTTTAGGACTCACTAATTCAGTCGGTGGGTTCGAAAAGATTGCTCCTGATGCCAAGCTAGACGATGGTAAATTTTCATTAATTATTGTCAAAACAGCGAATATTTTTGAAATTTTGCATATCGCAGCCTTGATGTTGAATGGTGGGCGCCATGTAGATGATTCTCGAGTGATTTATACGAAAACCAGCAGTTTGTATGTCGAAACAGAAGACGATATCAACCGACCGGTCATGATTAACTTAGACGGCGAATATGGTGGAAATGCACCTATGCACTTCCAAAACCTTCATCAACATATTGAATTTTATGCAAACATCGACCAAATTCCAGATGAAGCAATTACTGGTTCCGAAGAGGAGTTAGAAGAGGTCAGCAAAGAATTTGTCAAAGAAGTTGAGCGTTTGACTGATGAAGATATAGACGGTGACGGCAAGATTGCAGATAAAGAAAAATGACGTAAAGGGTGGGACAAATGATCGTTCCACCCTTTCGTATGATAAAAATTAATTCTTATTTATTGAAGGTCATTATGTAACAGTATGTCATTTTTCTTTGTTGAGTCTAAAGAAGGCGAACGAAAGATTGACAATTGGATCGTTAATGAAGTGAAGGCATCAAGTGAATAAATGGACTTGCCAAAAAAAGGCTCTATGTGCCTAAAAAAAATGTCCTGAAGCAACCCGGTACCAAGTCCCTATCCAATAAAACACAAATGATCGTTTTTTGGATATGACCGTAGTACTAAAAGCAAAACTGCTTCAGTTACAAACCTAAATGAGGAGTTATTATGAAAGAGAAACTATCAGTTAAAAAAAATGAACGTTACACATTAGATATTATCGATTTAAGTTATGAAGGTATGGGCGTAGCTAAAATCGATGGCTATCCTTTGTTTATTGAAAATGCATTACCAGGTGAACGAGTGGAAGTGCTAGTAGTAAAAGCTGGGAATAAATTTGGTTATGGAAAAGTAGAAAAATGGCTAACCGAATCACCAGACCGTCAACCATTAAAGGATAATCGCCTTCTACGGACAGGAATTGCTCCTTTAGCACATTTGAACTATGAGCAGCAATTACTTTTTAAACAAAAGCAAGTGGAAAATGTCATGAGCAAGATCGCAAAGATGCCAGAGGTTAACATTTTACCTACCATCCCAATGGAGAATCCTATTGGCTATCGTAACAAAGCACAGATTCCAGTGAGAAGAATAGATGGTCGTCTAGCAACTGGTTTTTATAAAAAGAATAGCCATGAACTAGTTGAAATCGAGGATTATTATATTCAAGATCCAGCAATCGATGAAGCCATCAAACGTGTGAGAGATATTTTGCAACGTTTCCAAGTACGTGGTTATAACGAGGCGAAAAATGAAGGACAAATCCGTCATATTATCATCAGAAGAGGTCATTACTCACATGAAATGATGGTCGTTTTAGTTACACGAAAAGAAAAATTCTTTAAAGGAAAGGAAATTGCTTCTATTATTCATGAAGAATTGCCAGAAGTCGTTTCAGTCGTTCAAAATATCAACGAAGAGAAAACAAATGTGATATTAGGCGATAAAGAGAAGGTTCTTTATGGTAGAAGTTATATTGAAGATCAACTATTGGGAAAAACTTACCGTATTTCCTCAAAATCATTCTATCAAGTGAATACTGAACAAACGGAAAAATTGTATCAAACAGCCATTGAATTTGCAGCGTTACAAAAAGAAGATACCGTCATTGATGCTTACTCTGGTATTGGAACGATCGGTTTGTCTTTAGCTGATAAAGTTAAAGAGGTCTATGGCATGGAACTTGTTCCGGAAGCGATTGAAGATGCACAATTCAATGCATTAACAAACAAAATTGAAAATGCTCATTACGAAGTGGGGAAGGCAGAAACAGTCATGAAGAAATGGCAAGACAAAGGGATCAAACCATCTGTGATCGTTGTCGACCCGCCAAGAAAAGGATTAGATGCACGTTTTATTGCGTCAGCCATTGACATGGAACCTGCGAAATTAGTGTATATCTCTTGCAATCCAGCAACTTTTGCCAGAGATGCAAAGTTATTTGCTGAGTCAGGCTACGAAGTGAAAAAAGTACAACCAGTCGATTTATTCCCACAAACACATCATGTGGAATTAGTGGCGCTATTAGCACCTAAGGGATAATTCAAACTTAGTGAATCATGTAAAAGAATCAGAAAACTAGAAAATGATAACGTAGCTGACAATCATAAAGAAAGGGGTACAAGATGGATACAAAGGAAAAAATGCTTGAATTGATCAAAAAGAAACAAGGCGGCGGACGTTCAAAAAAAATGGCTGAGCCTAAAAATGATAGACGGAATATGCGAAAAGGACCAAAAATCTATAATAAATAATTAAAAAGAATCAACACGAAACTAAAAATCGTGTTGATTCTTTTTTTCACTTGTTCGGCTAATGATCAATCATTGATTGGATAAGCTAATTTAAAAATGTATTGTTGTAAATCGAGCCATTCTTTTTTTGTAGGAAAATAAGAAAGTAAGAGTACTGGGCAAGGGCAGGTTGTATCTAGAAAATCATAATTGCAAACAACCAATGCAACCTCAGTTTCTAAAACCATCTTATGTGAAATAAATTTATTAGAGACAAAAAGAGGAACCACATTTTGTGGAAGCAATTGGCATACGAATCGAGTCAAATAGTCTTCTAATCCGGGTTCTCCTTGGAATGAAAATAAAATCGTCTGTTTTTTTTTGGGTAGAGGAAGAGGTTAAATTGGCATAATGAATAATACTTAACGTTAAGGCGATATCTTGATAGTGGGTAACAGAAAAAGGTAATACATGTGTATACTTTTTTAAATAGTTCTGCCATTCTTTAAAAAGTTTTTTGACTTTCATAGGTACGCTGGTATGAAGTTCTAAAGTGATTCGCTCAAAATGAGAAGAGATTTTTGTCAGCAGACGCAGGTTGCTGAGATATCCTTTTAACTTTAGCAGGTCGACATTTGTGATAGTTGTAGAATTCTGTAATGGTCGTAAAAATGGTTCATACTGTTCTAAGGTTGGAATATCTTCTGGATAGCACAGATTCAAAGTTTTGTTAGCTGGGTAGTAAGAAACACAATGTAAGCGTATGAGGTAAGACCAAACAATTTCCTCCTCGGCTACTTGGGTAATACCAAATCTACTTTTAAAATACTTTTTAAAAACCGATTTAAACTGAATGAAACTTGTTCTTGCCTTAATTTCTTTACATAAGGACGGTTCGAGATGAATCATTTGTTTATTTAATAAGCGCTGTTTTAAAATATTCATCCATAAGTTGATGCGAAAATAATTTGTTGCGATTTGCGTTGTCGCTTCTTGGAGTTCTTCGTATGTATTGTTGATTGTTTGATAAGAATGATTGGTCGTAAATGTTTGTCTAAAACCATGGTAAAACTCAAATAAAAAGTAACGGATATCTGCTTCATTTCCTAATAAATCTAATTGTTTAGTCGATAAAGTAAGGCGATAAAATTTTAATTCTTTGTTAATATGGCGAACGGTCTTTCTCAAAACTGAATGCGAGAGATGAAACTGTTCGGTGGCAGTTTGGAATGAATGAATACGACCTCGGTAGATTTCGTCAATCAATTTATAAACAATTGTATCTTTAGCGATCTCCATGACAATGGAATCAATCGTTTTGAATGTAGACACCATCAATCGGTAACCGATCTTTTTATAATATTTGATGGTCATTCCCTTGGGAAGTAATTGTTGTAAAGAATCAATATCCGCGCGAAGTGTCGGTGCTGTTGTTTCAAGTTCTTTCACTAGTTTTTCAGTTGAAGAAATCGAATCACATTTATGTAAATAGTAAAGAATTCTTATCTGCCGCTGTAATTGCTTGTTATTTAATAATCTGAAAAATAGGTTATTCATTCTTATTCCTTCCCGACTTTAATTAAAAGCCGCGTAATTTATTTAGTGAAATCTTTTTTATTTTAACTTGAATAAACGATGAGCTCAATTTTTTTACTAATATTTTTTTTGAAAGAAAAAAATAGAAAACTTTTCCTTCAAGTAATCGTTGATTATATAAATAGCTTTTATTTTAAAAACATGGTGAATTTAGGGGGAAAATCAATGAACAAGAAAAAGTTAGTCAAATGTTCGTTAGCGATTTGGTTGGCGACACAATCTCTGCTTCATCCGTTTTCTTATTCTTATGCCGAAGAATGGAGTAAACCAGACGAAGAGCAAGTACAAACAGCAACTAGTTTAAACGAACCAGGAGGTAAAAACGATCTGGTCGAAAATCCATTAGAAACAATGATCCAGGAACCTGATGAAAATCAGCCAGAGTTAGAAGAGTCAATGACAGAAGTTCCGCAAGAAGAACTGGTAGAGGAATCAGAGAGCCTTGATCAACCAACTGAAAGTCAATCAGCTGTTGACTTAGATCAGGATCAATTGACGGAAAACACAGAACAAGAGGAGACGCTTCTCAACACTGCCACACCTACAGAAGAATCCACCGATATTGCCAGTGGTGTTTTCGGAACTTGTTCTTGGCGAATCGATGCAGAAGGTACATTATATATTGGAGGAGGCACATTGGGAGAAACACCGGTTACGTTTTTTCCTCCTTGGTTCAACAGCTATCGATTTAAAATAAAAAAAATGGTATTCACTGGACCAACGATTGCTCCTAAAGAAACTCATCGCTTATTTTATGGATATACTAATCTTTTGTCCATTGAGAATTTAGCTTATTTAGACGTAAGTCAAGTAACGGATATGACTTCCTTTTTTTCTGACTGTCGTGTACTAAATGGCGTTGATTTGTCAGGATGGGATACGTCAAATGTCACGAATATGTCTAATATGTTTTTTGAAGCATTTGACCAAACAGAGAATCTCATTCATCTTGATCTTTCAAGTTTCGATACAAGTAATGTAGTTGATATGAGTGGCATGTTCAGTCGATGTACCAAAGTACAATCAATCGATCTTTCTAGTTTTGATACGAGTAATGTTGTCAACATGAACAGAATGTTTTTTGCTTGTAATGAATTAATTACCTTAGATATCGCTCACTTTGATACATCAAATGTGGTTTATATGTCACGTTTATTCGCTGAATGTAAGAAGTTGCGCTATGTGGATGTCTCAAATTTCGATACATCAAGTGCGATTGATCTTTCAGTGATGTTTCGTTTGAATTATGAATTAGAGAGTGTGGACGTTTCTAATTTTGATACATCAAAGGTTGTTCATTTGCATTACATGTTTGATCAATGTCGCAAATTGAAAACGATCGCAGTGGAAGGTTTTGATACAAGTCAAGTAACATCCATGAATTATATGTTCAATGGCTGTAATAGTTTAACCTCTTTGGACGTTTCTAATTTTGACACCAGTCTAGTCCAAGCAATGAGATACATGTTTGCTAATTGTGAGTTACTAGAGACGATCGATGTGTCTAATTTCAATACAGAGTCTGTGAATTATCTGACATATATGTTCTTAAATTGTTCGAAAGTAAAAAAATTAGATCTTTCTTATTTTCAGTTTGAGGATCCCGTAGAAATGGCAGAAATGCTGGCTGGAACAACGAGCCTCAATGAATTGACTCTTGGTAAAGGCTATCGTTTTGTAGATTCAGCCAATCTTCCTGCTATTCCAGTAGAAGATGGAAATACTGGTTATTGGCAAAACGTTGGTTCTGGAACGGTTACGAACCCTGCAGGGGAATACGTGCTAACTTCAGAAGAATTGATGGCGAACTATACAGGAGCGATGGCAGATACGTATGTTTGGCAGAAAGAGCCAAACTATGAATCAATTTTAGCCAAAGATTCGACGCTTTACCTTGGTGAAACCTGGGATCCACAGGATAATTTTATTTCAGCAACAGATAAGGAAGGAAATCCCCTTCCATTTGATATGAGTATGGTCAGTGGAACAGTGGATACCTCAGTAGCAGGAGTGACACCGATTACTTATACTAATGGTAGCGCTGCTCAAGTCATTCATGTAACAGTGAAAGAAAACCAGGAGAGCATTCAGGCCAAAGACTCAGTTATTTATGTGGGTGATCAATGGGATCCACAAGCTAATTTTGTTTCAGCTACTGATGAAGATGGGATGCCTCTAGCGTTCACTCCAAAAATGGTGGAAGGTTCGGTGGATAGCCAAAAAACGGGCGATTATTTTGTGACGTATACCAACGGAATAGCAAGTAAGACGATCAAAGTAACGGTCAAAGAGAACAAAGAAACACTCGTAGTTAAAGGTTCCACACTCTATGTAGGAGACAATTGGAATCCACAAGACAATTTTATTTCAGCCAATGATAAAGAAGGAAATCCCCTAACATTTGACCAGAAAATGGTTTCTGGTAAGGTGGATACGACAAAAGTTGGCGTTTATCCAGTGACCTATCAAAACGGTCATCAAAAGAAAACTGTTGAAATCCATGTGCTAGCTGAACCAACTAAAGAAAAACCAGATGCGGATACGAACCAATCGGGGGATAAAAAGCCAGTACCAGCAACGCCAAATGAGACAACGAATAACAACGATCAGAGAGATAAAAAAGACGAAAAAAATGAAAAAAATAAAAAAGATGAAAAAGACGAACAAGAAGAACAAGAAGACAAAAAACTACCTACTACAGGTTATCAAAAATCAAGTCTTTCTATGATTGGCATGGCTTGCTTCTTACTTGGATTATACTTTGTTTACAAAAAAAAGATAAACGTTAAATAAAGCGTAAATCAACTAGCCAATCTCCTCGTTTTACGTCATAATGTAAAAAAAGGAGATTGGCAAGATGGATAAAGAATTATTGATTATTGAATTGATGTCAGCAAAAACAAAGATGTTGTCTATCATCAATCAACGAACGAAAAATATGACATGGAAAATTGGGATGTATTTTATCGCTAACTTGTTGTTCTTTGTCGGATGGGGAAACATCTACCATCATTTAAAGCAGAATCATCCACATTCATTTAAAATGGAGCGAATCACTAGTTTGTACCATTTTTCAAGTTATGTTGACTTTGCGATAGGACTATTCTTGTTTTTTCTCGTTGCTGTGCTATGGTTCAAAAAGAGGAACATCTCTCGGCATTATGATCAATGGCTGGAAAAACAAGTGGCGAATATGTTACATATTTCAGTTGGCTCTCAGGACGAAAATTATCTCTACTTGAGTGATCATAACAAAAAGGAGTTTACACTTGCGAAAAAGAGGCGTTATTTTCTGCTGCAAACGATGGAGGGTGTCTCACTTTTTCTAGGAGAACAACTTACTTGGTATGGCAGTAATCGATACTATGTTTTTATGCAAGTAAATGAACCGATAGACCGAAAAAACAAAAAAAGAATTGAGCCTTTTTACTCTCATTTAGCAATTGGAGTTGGAACACTCTTGTTGATTGGCGGGGGTGTTTATCAATTCATTAATGCAGGACCAGTAGCAACGAATGTACACTCTATGATGCAAAGCGAAGAAAAAGTAAGAAAAATGCCAACTTCGACTAATCAGGACGGATTATTGAAACCTGTTCAAACATCCGTCAATTTGACCACTGAGCAAACGAATGACGTAAAAATAGACCCAGAAACACAAGCCTTGTATTTGACGACGAATCAAGGAAAAGACTGGCATTTCGTTCCAATTGCTGTGGACTGGTTGCGTTTTGGGGACTATACTTTGACTTCGGGTACTGTTGCAAAAGGGGAATGGATGGACAAAACATTTGATGTTTCTCCTACTTTTTCTTGGTTTATCTATTCACCTAATCAAAAAAACGTTTACCTATTATCATCAGCTGATAATGGGAAGACGTGGCAAAAAAGTCAGATTACAGATCAAGGTGAACAGGTTCGTTATCGTAAAGCAAACTTTTTCACAAACGATCAAGGCGTCATGGTATTTTCATCCTCTACAGGAATGTCTGCGGAAAGTCTAAAAATTTATACGACCAACGATAAAGGGCAAAGCTGGCAAAAAAGCGGCAGTACCATCGTAAATCAACCGATTCAAAATGTTAGTTTTGTGACGAAGACATTGGGTTTCCTTTCTACAAGAGAAAACATCTATTATACGAATGATGGGGGACTAACATTCAAAGAATCCTTGGTAGCTATCCCGGGTGAGTATCAATTGGGAGGGATCGATTTGTTCCAGTCACCAAATGAAGTGGTACAAGTAAGTGCCAATAAATTGGAAACCAAGTTTTACCTCCTAAAAAATGGATCGATCGATGCAGGGAAAATGTTTGCTTGTCTTTTTTATTCGACTGATGGTGGAGAAACATGGCAATTCGAACAACAATTATCGCAAGTAGAGAATCGCTAAAAAAGTTTAGATGAATTTCAACACCAAAAAGAAAATGGCGTAAGGAGAGACATTGACAATTTATGTAAGTGAAAGTTCTCTATGTAACGATTGAATTTGTGAATAAGAGAGATTGAAAGAATAGACCCATAAAAAAGAGCCTTGGAAAAAAGTCCAGGCTCTTTTTTATGGGTTTTAAAATAGGTAAAAAGTGTTCAAAATTACTTAGGTCAAAGCGCACTTTTCACAACCTCTTTTATGTGATTTGAAATTGGCTATTATATAAACTAGCATAAAGTGTTGGTTTGCTTAATAGTGACTGATGAGTTCCTTGTTCAATAATATTTCCATTTTCCATCACTAAAATCAAGTCGGCATTTTCAATCGTAGATAACCGATGGGCGATGATAAAGCTGGTTCGGTTTTCTGTGATAGCATTCATTGCTTTTTGGATCATTGCTTCGGTGCGGGTATCCACGCTGGAGGTTGCTTCATCTAAAATAACTACGGAAGGATTCGCCAGCAATACCCGAGCAATGGTCAATAGCTGTTGTTGTCCTTGTGACAACGAACCATTTTCACTTGAAATAATCGTATCATATCCTTCAGGTAACGTACGGATGAAATGATCACATTGGGCAATTTTGGCAGCCGCAATGATTTCGTCTCTGGAAGCTTGCTGTTTCCCATAAGCAATATTATCTGCCACTGTGCCTTCAAAGAGCCACGTATTTTGCAAAACCATCCCAAAGTGTTTACGTAACTCACTACGAGAGAATTTCGTGATATCGATTCCGTCGAATTCGATTCTTCCATGGTTTAGCTCGTAAAATCGCATGAGTAAATTGACTAATGTCGTTTTTCCTGCCCCAGTTGGTCCCACGATTGCAATTGTTTGTTTTGGTTTAGCCGAAAAGTTGACATTTTCCATCAAGATCTTATCTGGACTATAACCAAATCGAACATCTTTGAACCTGATTGAACCAGCAGGCTGGTCAAGTGATGTTGTATTTTCGTGATCAGAACGCTCATTTGGTTCATCCATAATCTCAAAGATACGATCAATCGCCGCCATAGCAGATTGTAACGAATTGATGACATAAGAAGCGGTCGAGATCGGTTCAGAGATTTGATTGATGTACTGCAGATAAGCTTGTAACAATCCTAGTGTGAGTCCACCAGATATTACTAAGATCCCACCTAAGACAGCACTTAAAATGAACGCTGATTGATTGATCAAGCGAATCGCTGGATAGATGGCAAAGTTCATGAATTGCGCTTTTTTAAATGCTTGGTACTGTGAATGATTTACTTGACGGATCGACTCGATCGCTTGATCTTGTTGATTGAATGTTTTGATGACCAAGTTACCTGCAAGATATTCTTCCACTTTATTATTTAATGAACCTAGTTCTGTTTGATTGTCATCAGAAATCTTTTTGTTTTTATTCGCAAAGAGTTGAGTGACCCATGAACTACCAACGATCAATAAAAGAATCAGTAACGTCAATTTGCTGTCAATATAAAACAGCATCAAAATTGAAAATAAAATCGTTACGATAGAAGTGAAAAATTGATTGATCCCTGTTAGCAAGACTTGTGCTAGTTGATTCAAACCAGTCGTTGTTCGGCTGATGATATCTCCTACCTGATGCTGATCAAAGAAGGCCATTGGTAATGTTTTGAATTTCTTGGTCATTTCTTTTCTAACATTAAGTGTGATTTTTTCACTCAATGAAGCCATTGCGTATTCTTGAATGAAAGAAGTAATACTACTTAAAAAAGAAAAAACGAGTAATAAAACAACAGGGAACAAAAGGGCATCCTTGACATCATGAAATGTCATTTCAGCAATCCCGATCGTACGGATTCGATTTAAAAGCTGATCGATACCAACGCCCATGATCATCGGCATTGCAACGACCATCAGGTTACCGATTAAACTACATAATAGTAAGCCATAAAATGTTTTGTGATCAGATTGGATCATTTTCCAAAAGCGGATCAAACTATGTTTATTCATTTTTACATCAGTTGTTTTCATATATTCCCTTCTTTCAAAATCCCTTGTGATTTAGCAAATTCCTGATAAGAAAGACAAGTAGCAAGGAGTGTTTCGTGAGTTCCTTGTCCCACGATTCGGCCATTGTCTAAAACGATGATGTGATCAGCGTTCATGATTGTACTCAATCTTTGAGCCACAATGATCAATGTCTTATCAGCCATTTCTTCATGGAGGGCTGTTCTTAGTTTTGCATCCGTCTTGTAGTCCAAAGCAGAAAAGCTATCGTCGAAAACATAGATATCTGCTGGTTTGATGAGCGCTCGTGCAATACACATCCGTTGTTTTTGTCCGCCAGAATAATTATCTCCGCCTTGTGCAACAAAACTAGCTAATTTTTTGGGCAATTTATCCAAAACTTCCTCTAATTGTGAAATACGTATAGCTGAGGTCAATTCTTCTTCTGTTGCATGCTCATTGCCCATTTGCAGGTTTGATAAAATTGTTCCACTAAACAGAAACGCTTTTTGCGGAACATAGCTGATTTTTGAGCGAATCATTTCTTGTGTTAATTGTTGAAGTGGTTGCCCCCCTAATGTAATCTGTCCACTGGTCACATCATTCAAACGAAGGAGCAATTTGGCTATTGTACTTTTACCAGAACCAGTTCCGCCAACGATGGCAGTTGTTTTGCCTTTAGGTACCTTAAAATGGATATCTTCCAATACAGGTTCCGAATCTTTGGTATAACTGAAAGAAACGTGTTCAAAAGATAACACATGCTCATCATCCATATTCAGCGAAGCTGCTGATGGATTTTCCGGATCAATGATCTCAATAGGTTGATTCAACACTTCTTCGATCCGCCGAAGAGAGGACATCGATTTTGGAACGACGACTAAAACCATAGCTGCAGTCATTAGATAAGCCAACGTGAGCATCGAATATTCGACGATGGCAGTAACAGTCCCGATCTGTAGTGCACCTTCACTGACCAACGAACCACCAAACCAAAGAATGGCGCTGTATACGATCCCCATTAATAAAAAAGCAATCGGAGTGACCCAAGCAAATACGCGATTGACTCGGATCATCTGTGTGGCATACTTCTCAAATGTTTGATTGGTGCGCTTCTCCTCATAGTCTTGATTGTTAAAGGCTCGAATCATATTCACACCTGTAAAAAATTCCCTTAAAGTCACTGTGATACGATCCATTTTTGGTTGGATACTGAGAGATAGAGGGGTTCCTTTTTTCATTAAGATGTAAATAACGACAGCATAAATAAACACAGAAATCAATGTAATCAACGTCAATGTCATGGAATATTGAAGCATCATGACAATTGTAAACACCGCAATGATTGGTGCAGGTAAGATCATTTGACAAAAGAGTACAATCATTTGTTGGATATTATCTACATCATTAGTCATTCGAGTCAGGAGTGAGGCACTTCCAAATTCATCTGCATCTTTCATCGATAATTGTTGGAACTTATCAAAATAGGTTTCCCTTGTTTGGTAGCCAAATTTTGCAGACACTAGTGCAGAAAAATAGCTAGAAGCAATCGCTGAAAAAGTACCTAGCAAGGCTACGAATACCATTTGTAGACCAATGGTATAAATTTTACTGTTTTGACCAGTAACTATCCCTTCATCAATTAATGTCGCCACTAATTTAGGAACACCAAGTGTACCAATGATTTGTAAACAGACGAATAAAAAAGTCATGCCTACGATTTTTTTATTCTTCCATAGGAATTGTTTAAGTAATGTCATTTTGTTTCCTCCTTTTACTAGACAATAATGAATTTTACACCTTAAAGTTACTTGAAGGTCAATAGAAGAAGCGGTAAAATTAACAAGAGGTGAGCGGAAATGCCAAAACTTTACACGATCGGAGAAGTCTCGGAACTACTAAATGTACCAAAGTCAACGATTCGTTTTTGGGATGAGCAAGGGTTAATCCATTCTCTACGTCATGAAGAAAACGGGTATCGGATGTTTAATATTGATGATATTTTTCAGATCTATGACATCAATTTCTATCGAAAATTAGATGTTCCAATCAAACAGATGAAAAATTTATATGGAAAAACGATCGAAGAACATTATGCAACGATTGCAGAAACAGAGCAGCGGATTAAGCAAGAAAAAATAAGTCTGCAAAAAAAACATGAAGAAATCTTGGCTCGAAAAGAACAATTAAAACTTATGATTGACAATCGAGGCATTACCAAAGAAACAATTCCTTTTGCGGCAATCGTCATAGTGGATTCCGACGACATTTTAGATTCGAAAGCCTATCTTGAAAACTATGCCAGCTTCGGTGGGTATTTTGATTTTTCGCTGAGCGATGAAATGATTTATGGCTTCTGTACAGACCAAACATCAGCCACAATTCCACTGTCTAAAATTGTTTGGTACAATCAGCCTGGTAAAACTTATCATCGATTTTTATTACAAGTGGAAGTCAATCATACCGAAAAGAACAATATCGAAGAAGTAAGATTAACATTAGCTCAACGAGGGTATCAAACAGGAAATGTGATTGGACAGTATCTGCTAACGAAGCAAACGGAAGAAGGAGTCTATCATGAATATTATTTAGGATGGATCGAAAGCCAAAAAGTAGAAGCTGATTTAACAAATGAGGATAAGCAAAAGTAGACGAAGAAGGAGCGGGAAAGGATAGTTATCTCGCTCTTCTTCGTCTCTTTGGTTAGGATTTATCAGGGTTAAAACTTTCTCTAATGATTAGTCGTGTAGGATAAGTGACAATGATCGGTTCCTCTCTCAAACCATCGATTCGCTCCACCGCTAATCGAACAGCAGACTGACCAATGGCTTTTGCATTGATCGCTACACTTGTTAAACTAGGAGATAAATCAGCAATCGCCTCGATGTTATCGAAGCTAACTAGAACGATCTCTTCTCCAATTTTTCGATTGTCTTTTTGTAATGCTCGATAAACACCTAATGCTAAAGGATCGCTACCGATCAAAATGGCCGTCGGTAAATCATGTTTTTGTTTTTCGAGAAGTTTGGTCGCTAACTGCTCTCCGGATTCCTCTGTCCATTCTCCTAAATAATAATTGATCTGTTTGGTCAAATGATGATCTTGCATGAAATGGCGGTAGGCTCTGAGCCTTTTTTCATTCTCAGTTGTTGATTTCCGACCAGCTTCGTTAATATCGATTTGATAACCACCAATATAAGCGATGTTGGTGTGCCCATTGTCTAAAAAAAGTTCTAAAACAGATTTAGTCATTCGTTCGAGATCCCCATAGACCATATCCACTTCTTGTTGGATATCTGGATTATCTACTACAACTAATTGTCGGTTCTGTTTCAATAAATCGGCGATTGCACCTTTATCGATCGTACCGACTACGATTATAGCACCTAATTGATCCAAATCTTTCCACTCGGTCGGGTTATCCGACATATTATAAATTCGATTCATGCCGATATGGAGTCGGCTGGCTTCTTCTTCTAGACCTACTCGTAATTCTCGATAATAAATATCTTTTTCTTCGCTGGCTTTACTGATTGCTGAAATGACACCGATGGAAGGACGGCGTTTTTTAATATATTTTCGCTTGTTGATATCATAATTTAATGTGGCAGCTGCAGTAAAAATCCGTTGACGAGTAGCAGCAGAGACACTGATCGTTTTGTCTTCATTCAAAACTCTTGAGACCGTAGCAGGTGAAACATTGGCTTTTCTTGCGACATCTCTAATTCCAACCATAAAATGGCACCCCTTACAAAAAAATAAAAATTTTTATTGACATATTTGTTTAGTAAACAGTATACAGGAAATGTAACAAAAGTAAACGGTTACTATTTATTTGAGAGGTGAAACAATGGAACAAGTGATGAAGAATCAAAGAGCAGCTTTAATCACATTTGACGAACAGGAAAAAGTATTTCATCTATCCAATTCAGAAATTTCCTATATTTTTCAAATTGAAGAAAGTGAAGTTCTGGCTCATGTTTATTTTGGTAAAAGAACGACCCATTATCATAATCATAAAAAATATCCTCGCAGAGATCGTGGCTTTTCTGGGAACGTCCCCTTAAATGAAGATCGAACGTATTCAAAAGATACATTACCACAAGAGTATTCAGGGCACGGAGGGATGGATTATCGATTACCTGCCTTGATGATTCGTCGAGAAAATGGATCAAATCTGCTTGATCTACGTTATGAAAGTTTTCAGATCCAAGAAGGAAAGCCAAATTTATCTGGATTACCGCAAGCGTATATCAAGAATGATACAGAGGCAGAAACGTTGATCGTGACGTTGAAAGATCGTGAAGAAAAGATTTACGTGGATCTTTCCTATACGATTTATCGAGAAAGAGCAGTGATTACACGTTCGCTGAAGGTAAGAAATGAAACCAATGATCCAGTGATGATTGAAAAAGCAGCCTCTTTTCAACTTGATTTTACGAATTCAGGCCGGTTTGATGAAGTGATTGCCTTACCAGGAGCGCATGTCAAAGAACGGCAGATGTCTAGACAAAGCATAACAGATGGCATCAAATCATTTGAAAGCCGTCGTGGTTCAAGCAGTCATCAGATGAATTCATTCATCGCCTTGACAAATCATGCAACAACTGAATTCACAGGGGAAGCGATTGGGATCCATCTTGTTTATTCGGGAAATCATTCCTTTGAGATTGAAAAAGATGCCATTCAACAATTTCGAGTGATCGGTGGGATCAATCCCTATAATTTTTCTTGGGAGTTACAACCATATGAAAGCTTCCAAACACCGGAAATACTCTTAACTTATTCTGATCAAGGGTTGAATGGGATGAGTCAAGTGACCCATCATTTATTACGGGAACGAGTAGCAAGAGGGCAATTTCAATACCAAGAACGTCCGATCCTAGTCAACAATTGGGAAGCGACTTATTTTGACTTTACGAGCAAAAAGATCGAAGCGATCGTTGATGAAGCAAACGAATTAGCGATAGAGATGTTTGTTTTAGATGACGGCTGGTTTGGGAAAAGAGATTCGGACCAATCTTCTCTAGGAGACTGGTTTGAATATCAAGGAAAATTGAAAAATGGCTTAAAAGGGATCGCTGACTATGTTCACCAAAAAGGACTAAAGTTTGGCTTGTGGGTTGAGCCTGAAATGGTTTCCAGCGACTCTCAATTAAATCGGGATCATCCCGAATTTATGATGAAAGAACCAGGTCGTCAACCATCGGCTTCTAGATCTCAACACGTCCTTGATTTTACCCGAAAAGAAGTCCGGCAGACGATTGAAACACAGTTACGGCATTTGTTAGACAGTGTGGAGATCGACTATATCAAATGGGATATGAATCGATCGCTATCTGATGTCTATTCGGTGTCATTGGGCAAACAAAACCAAGGGGAAGTTTTGCATCGTTATCTATTAGGATTATATGAGATGATGGAAAACTTAACAAACGACTATCCTCATATCCTTTGGGAAGGATGTTCTGGTGGTGGTGGACGGTTCGATGCAGGGCTGCTTTATTATATGCCACAGTCTTGGACTAGTGACAATACAGATGCGGTTGAACGCATCAATATCCAATATGGGACGAGCTTAGCTTATCCTATTTCAGCTATGACTGCCCATGTATCAGCTGTTCCTAATCATCAAACGGGTCGAGTCACCAGTTTAAAAACACGTGGAGATGTGGCTATGGGCGGGGTGTTTGGATATGAACTTGATCTAACAAAATTATCTAGTGAGGAAAAGCAGGAAGTAGCGGCACAGGTAGAATTTTATAAAAAAATCAGACAGACAGTCCAATATGGTGATTTCTATCGTTTACAAAATCCCTTTGAGCAAAATATTGCTTCCTGGGAATTTGTTTCAAAAAACCAACAGGAAGTCCTCTTATTTATAAATCGTCGGTTGGCAAATGCACAGCCCGAATTTCATGAGGTACGCCTTGTTGGACTAAGCGAAGAAAAACTATACCAGAACCAGATAGATGGCAAAGTATATTCAGGATCGGAATTAATGACAATAGGTCTTTATTTCCCAGATTTTTATGGCGATTTTCAAACAGAATTGATTCATTTTATGAGTATAGACGAAGGAGAATAGAAAAATGAACGCATTGATTGAATGGTTAGATGATCCGCAAGTGTATCGAGTAAATCAAAGGAAAGCCCATAGTGATCATGTTATTTATGGTGCTAAAGAAGAAGTGGAAACAGGAAACACCAGAATCCAATCGCTGAATGGGAAGTGGCAATTTTGCTATTCCCGCAATGCTTTAGAACGTCCAGTGAATTTTTTTGAAAAGGAATTTGATAACAGTGGCTTCGATCAGATTGATGTTCCTAGGCATATCGAACTAGCAGGATACGACAAGATCCACTACATCAATACGATGTATCCATGGGAAGGGCATGAGTTTAGACGTCCGGCTTATACAACCGCTGGTAAGGAAGAAGCCGAGGGGATGTTTTCTCAAGCCGAGTATAACCCAGTTGGCTCATATGTGACGAACTTTACTTTAAATGAAGAAATGAAAGAAAAGGCGATCACCATTCGATTTGAAGGTGTCGAACAGGCAATGTATGTCTGGTTAAATGGGCACTTTGTCGGCTATGCAGAAGATTCTTTCACGCCTTCTGAATTTGATTTAACTCCTTATCTGGAAGAAGAGAATCGTTTAGCGGTAGAAGTCCATAAAAGAAGTAGTGCCGCTTTTCTCGAAGACCAAGATTTTTTCCGTTTCTTTGGGATTTTTAGAGATGTTTCATTGATCGCCAGAGGGAAAAATCATATAGAGGATATGTGGATCAAACCTCAAGTTGATCCCTCTTTTCAAAGCGGTTGGGTAGATATCGACTTGACTATTGAAAATCTTACTTCAAACGGAAAGCTACGTGTCCGACTCCTCAATTGCAAAGGAGAAGAGATCCATCAAGAAGAAGTGAGAATCGAAGAACAAATCTCGTTGCATATTCCAGTAGATAAAATTACTTTATGGGATCATTTTCAACCCAATTTATACGCCGCCGAATTTGAAACGTTTGATGATACTGGGGTGACGGAGTATAGTTACTATCCATTTGGTTTTAGAAAGATCGAGATCAAAGAGCGGATCATTTATTTGAATGACCGACGTTTGATCATCAACGGTGTCAATCGACATGAATGGCATCCTGAAAAAGGAAGAGCTATCGATTTGATGGATATGAAGAAAGATCTAGAAATCATTAAACATGCGAATATCAATGGGGTTAGAACCTCACATTATCCAAATCAAATCCCTTGGTATTATCTTTGTGATCAGGCGGGGATTCACTTGATGGCAGAGACCAATCTGGAATCTCATGGTTCTTGGCAAAAGATGGGGGCGTTTGAGCCGTCTTACAATGTACCGGGGAACGTTCCTCAATGGCGGGAGATCGTTCTTGACAGAGCACAGACAAATTTTGAGACATTCAAGAACCATACGAGTATTTTATTCTGGTCTTTAGGAAATGAATCTTACGCAGAAGAGAATATTCGTTTGATGAATGATTACTTTAAAGAAAAAGATCCCGATCGCCTTGTTCACTATGAAGGGAATTTCCCTAATCCTGCATTTGAAGATTCGATTTCTGATGTCAAGAGTTGCATGTATGCTACGCCAACAGATATCTGTGATTACCTTGAAAATGATGGGGAAAAGCCTTTCATTTTATGTGAATACATGCATGACATGGGGAATTCGTTGGGAGGATTGAATTCTTACATGGAATTATTAGATCGATACCCAATGTATCAAGGTGGCTATATTTGGGACTTTAAAGATCAAGCGATTCAAGTGATCGATCCATTGACGAAACAAAAAGTAATGAGATACGGTGGGGACTTTGATGATCGTCCAAGTGATTATGAATTTTCAGGTAACGGGATCGTCTTTTCTGATGGTCAAGAAAAACCGGCATTACAGGAGGTAAGGTATTATTATGGAAAATACAGCGATTAAAATGAAGATTATTTATGGAGATTGTACATTTGCTTTAAAAGGTGAAGGATTTCATTATATCTTTTCCTATACAAGAGGTGGGTTGGAATCCTTAAATAAAAATGGGAAAGAATGGTTGTATCGAGAAACGCTGCCGACGTTTTGGCGGGCTTTGACGGATAATGATCGAGGGAATGGGTTTGGCTATCGTTCGTCCATGTGGCTAGGGGCTGGGATGTACCCGAAAGTAAAAAATGTTCAAGTTTCCATTAATCAAAAACCAATCGAACAGCCAATTGCTCCGATCAATAATCGCTATTCCAATCATGAATATGCGCAATCAGCAGCGATCAAATTCACGTTAGAAATCAATACGGTACCCAAAACAGAAGTCATAGTCAACTATGAAGTACAATCTGATGGGGAAATGAAAATTTCTGTCTTTTATCATGGACAGCAAGGACTGCCTGAATTACCTTTATTAGGTTTTCGCTTTATTATGCCAACCAAAGCGAAATATTTTGAATATGAAGGACTATCAGGAGAAACGTATCCAGATCGAATGGCAGGAGGAATCGAGGGTACTTATAAAATAACTGGTTTACCAGTGACTCCCTATCTCGTGCCACAAGATTGTGGTGTCCATATGAAGACGAAATGGCTAGAAATCACTAGAGATTCTACGATGAATAATGCGGATCAAGGAAAGGAGGAATTTTCATTACGCTTTGAACAAGTGAACGGCGATTTTGCATTTTCAGCTCTCCCTTATAAAGCCGAAGAATTAGAAAATGCTACGCATCTTGAAGAGTTACCACCAGCTAGAAGAACCGTCTTAGTGATTCAAGGGAAGGTACGTGGTGTAGGAGGAATCAACAGCTGGGGAGCAGATGTTGAAGAAGCGTATCATATTTCAGCGGAAGAAGACCATGAATTTAGTTTTATCGTGAAGTAAAGGTCGTGAAAGAAGCGGTCAGCTCCGAGCAAATAAGAGGCAATTTTTTAAAACACCTTTTCATGTTAAAAAAAATTTAGGCTTATTTCAAGGAGCTGATGCTTGAATGCTGTCTATCTAGAGAAAGGAAGGATTGATAGCTAAGTATTGGTAAAGAACAATAGATTTTCATATTATTAGCAGACACAAAAAATATAAAACCATAGACAAATAGACGTTGCATTTCTAGGATCATCTATCTTAGAAGGGCAGCGTCTATTGCTTATAAGTATCAACTAACTGAATTGTTTATTTTTGAATTAACTGATTAATGGCAATGTGATTTTTACCGTTGTTCCAACACCCATAATCGATTGGATCTGCAATCCATACTCTGTGCCGTAAAGCAATTTGATTCGTTCGTTCACATTCTTGACACCGATTCCAGAAAAATAGTCCTTGTTTTTTTTCTTTTGATTTGTATCAAATCCATCACCGTTATCTACGATTTCAAAGATCAATTGTGTTTCATGAATTTTTCCGAATAAAGTAATAAACCCACTTTTTTTTGTTTGAAAAGCATGTAAAAAAGCATTTTCAATAATTGGCTGGATCATCATATTGGGCACTTTAAAAGGGTATAGTTCATCGGGGACCATGATTCGAGTGGCGATCTCATCACCATATCTCAATGAAAGAATATGGATATAGCTTTGCACACTTTTTAATTCTTCTTCGACAGTGATTGTTTCTGCTTTTTTTCCAATGGTACTTCTCAACAAATCAATAAAATGATCGATTCCATGAATTGCTTTTTGATTTTCTTTTTGCCAGATCAAAAATTTTAGACTAGTTAACGTATTGTAGATAAAGTGAGGCTGGATTTGGGCTTGCATCGTTTGAATCTCTAATTGGCGTTTTTTCTTTTCGTTTTCAATTGAAGTAAAATAGTTCTCATCGATCGTTGTTAACAGTTGATTGATTGTAGTGCCTAAAGTCTTTGTTTCGTAGGTCCCTTGAACGTCTACTTGGGTATTATTAGGAATTTTTTTGATATGTTTTAAGGACTGAATCAAGGCATAAATCGACTTCGTCTGACGGTTCATATAGCGAAAGACAATAGCACCAACTACCATTAAAGTCATCAAATTAAAAAGGACGATCGGAACAATCAGTCCCATTTGATTGACTAGTGAACGAATATTTACTTTACTAATCAAAGCTAAGTTTTGTCGATATAATGGAACACGTGTTAAACGATTATAATCAACTGTTTTTGTTTCATTGGTATTTAAATCATTTAACAAGTTGGTTTTGGCACCAATCATGCCAGTTTCATTGGAGGTAATGATTTGATTTGCTTCATTGATGAGATAGATTTTGGAGACCTCCGAATGGATCGTTTCATTGAATAAATTCGCTAGCTCATCTGCAGTTATCGCAATGACAGCATACCCATAAATATGATTCAACGAGGAAGTCAATTTCTTAATGAATAGGATGCTGCTTTTTGTTTGGTCACGAGTAGTCAAACCAAAGTCGACAAAGAACATTTGGGTCGATGCTTTATGTGCCTTTGCTTTTTGTACGACATCAGATCTCATGAATGCCGCAGCATCCATACTGGCAAGCATCTCGTTTCCAACGAAGGTATGTCCACTTTCACCATAGATCATCAGATCGTAATTGATGGAAGGAGAGATCGAAGTAAAGCTTCGGTTCATTTGTTGGATTGTTTTTACATTTGCGTAGTTATCTAACGAAGAGTGCTGATTGTTAGAGAAATAATTTTCGACTGCAGGGTTGTTAGCGACCATCGTTAAGGTATTTTCGATATTATCATTCAATCGTTCAAAATCACGTTGTATTTTGCCAAGCGTTAGTTCATTCGATTTATCAAATAGATGGATATAAGCGTTTTTGGATCGATCATAAATGAAGAAGGATAGAATAATCGCTTGAGTAAGAAGCGCAATGACTAGGACAACCAGTAGTTTTGTAACTAGTTCATACTCTTTGAATTTTTTCTTCATGTTTCAAACTTCCTTTTCGATATTGAGAAGGATTTAGCCCAGTTTCTTCCTTGAATACTCTTGAGAAGTAACCAAGTTCAGCAAATCCTACTTGGTAAGAGATTTGTGAAAGTGGCTCGGTTGTCTCAAGCAAAAGCCGTTTCGCATGTTGTATCCGGACTTTTTTTAGATATTTAGTGAAGCTAATCCCATATTTCTCGGTAAACATGGTAGATAAATAACTATAGGAAAAATGAAATTTTTCGGAGATGATTTGCAAGGAAATATCTTGATGATAATTTTCTTGAACATAATCATAGATCGCTGTCAGAATTTCTGAGTTTTCATTCTTTTCCGGCGTGCTCCAACGCATCAATTGAGTGATGATTTTAGTAAACGTAATGGAAAAATCTTCGATGGTGGCGACGTTCGTTATAAGTGTTGGTAACGTAATTTTTAATGTCGTCAATTCTTTCGTCCCTTGACCATCTTCTAAAGCATTGATGAGTGCGTAGAGACGATTGATTGTTTCGTGTTTTAAAAATAAAGGGTCAATTTTTAAAGCGATCAGAGTCTCAATCGCTGATTTCATTTCTCTGATAGCGGATACATAATCTTTGTTGACAATCTTTGTTAAGTAGCTTTTCGTGCTCTGATCAAAGTGTGGAATCAAAGGGACTAATTGTTCTTCCGATACAACACCAGCACTTTTCTGATAAAAACGTTGTCCTTTGCCTAACTTTTTTAATCTTTGAAAACAATCGAACAGCTCACTTAGCTCTAAACAAGGGGAAATAATCAATAATGCATCAGATTTTTGCGCATATTCACGCAAAGAAGTCTGAATTTGTTCGAAACAATCCATGGAAGAAACATTTAGTAAGCAACCATATTCATAGTCGAGAGTGGTAAAAGGCTGACAATCTATCCAGGGTTCAGCTCGTTCTTCGTTACTTTTTAGAGAAGCTAGTGGAGCTAAATCATCCATTTCGCTATAGACGATGTAAAATAACGGGAAACGAAAAGGATCGTTAGATATCGATGTTTTTTGTCCAGAGAAATATTGTGTTAAAGCACTATCTAGAGAGAATTTAGAGTCTAGATTTTTTTGGCCTTTTTTAACCAAATGGTTCAAAGCAGAAAGCAGGTTTTCTGGATTCAATTTTGGTTTAAGTAAATAATCGGATACGCCTTCTTTAAAAGAGTCTTTCACTAGTTGAAAATCATCATGGCTTGATAACACTAATATTTGAATATCAGGTTTGCTTTTTTTTAAGAGGCGAGCAAGTTCAATCCCATCCAGTTCAGGCATGATAAGATCAGTAATGACAATATCAATATCATTAGAATGAATAGAGAAAAAATCAAGCGCTTCCAATGAGTTTGAAAAAGCGCCTTTAATTTGGAATCCGTGGTTTGACCAATCAACCAAATTGGCTATGCCATGTAAGATTGTTTTTTCATCGTCGATCAATAATAAATTAATCAAGCTTGTTCCCCCTTTTAAACAGTTTCTCTTTTTAAAATACGGTTTTATTGACAGAAAAGCAAGATGAATTACTCAAAATAAAAAAATTTGAAATCTAAATTTGTGATTTTTTCTTATTTTGGGATATTTTTTGGAACTCTTTTAGAAACTAAGAAAACGATTACATTTTTTGGTATGATTCACATGTAAAGAATAAAAATGAAAAAGGCGGGTTGGATATGAAATTCAAAAAATTAGTAGCAAGTGCGACGCTTTTAGCTTCAGCAGCAGTTTTGTTTGCGGGATGTGGGAGTTCCTCAAATTCAGCAACGAAAGATGAAAATAAAATCAGTGTTTGGGCATGGGATGAAACGTTTAATATCAAAGCAGTCAATGAAGCAAAAAAAGTCTATGACAATAAAGATGTCGAAGTGGATGTCGTTACGATGTCACAAGATGATATCGTACAAAAGTTAAACACAGCATTAGCCAGTGGAAATACGGATGGATTACCGAATATCGTGTTGATTGAGGATTATCGTATTCAAGGTTATTTGAATTCTTATCCGGACGCATTTTCTGAGTTAACCGATATCGTAGATGAAGCCAATTTTGCTTCGTATAAATTTGCGGTTAATAAGATCGATGATCAAATTTATGGCGTTCCATTTGATTCAGGTGTTACGGCTAATTTTTATCGAACAGATTTGTTAGAAGAAGCCGGTTACAGTCAAGCAGATATGCAGAATTTAAGTTGGGATGACTATTTACAAGTTGCTCGAGATGTTAAAGCAAAAACGGGTAAAAAAATTACTGAAGTGAATCCCTCAGATCTTGGACGTGTCCGTATGATTATGCAAGAAGCTGGTGAATGGTACACTTCAGAAGATGGAAAGACGGTTACGATCAAAGATAACCAATCATTGAAATATGGATTAAATCTATTTGCTACACTACTTAAAGAAGATCTAGTGGAACAAACTTCAGATTGGAATGCAGGTGTCACGGCCATTCAATCAGGGGCTGTTGCATCCAGTCCAATTGGTGCTTGGTATTCCTCGACGATCCAAGGTGCTGAAGATCAATCAGGGAAATGGGCAATTGCACCGACACCTTCATTACCTGCCAATATGCAAAAAGCACAAGCTTCTAATTTAGGCGGAGCTGGGTGGTATGTGATCAAAGGTGTTTCAGGCGAAGAAAATGCGAAAGACTTCTTGAAGAAGACCTTTGCGACTAACGAAGACTTGATGGGAACCTTAGCGAAAGAAATCGGGTTAGTTTCTACCATGTTAAGTGCAAAAGATCAACCAGCTTATCAAGAGTCTTCTGAATTCTATAGTGGTCAAAAGGTGTTTGAAGACTTTTCTAAATGGACAGCGGAAATTCCACAAGTTAATTATGGACAAGAAACCTATGCAATCGAAGCAGTTGTAGCAGAGTCATTACACCGAATCATCAATGGAGAAGATACTGATAAAGTCTTGGCAGATACGCAAAAACAAGTAGAAGCACAGTTAGCCAATTAAGCAGAGTGAAATGAATTGATTTAGATGATCAAATTTGTGTTGGCTGGTGATTTTTGAACGGTCATCAGTCACACAAATTTGCTATCTATTAAAAATAGTTTCAATCAATACCGTAGAATTTTCGTGAGGACGCTGTCATTTACTCAGACAATTAGTTAAGAGGGAGGATTTGTGAGACGATCCTTAAATGACAGATAAAACGAAGATGAACGTAACGAAAGTGAGCAAAGCAGATGAAACAAAAAGATTTTTTCAAGAACGGAAATGCGTTTCTTGTTTTACCAGTTCTGATGATCTCGATCATGGTATTTATCCCAATGATTTTAGCGCTGATCACTTCATTTCAAAGTGGTCCCCCAGTTAATATGAGTTTTAATGGTTTGGGGAATTATCAACGCATGTTGAATGATGCGACCTTCAAAAAGGCTTTTTTTAACACCTTTTTATATTTATTGGTACAAGTACCGGTTATGTTGTTTTTAGCTTTATTTGTCTCTAATTTATTAAATGATAAAAAGCTTAAAATGAAAGGATTCTTCCGGACAGCGATTTTTTTACCTTGTATCACATCCATGGTTAGCTATTCGCTTATTATGAAAAGCTTGTTTTCTCAATCGGGATTAGTGAATAATTTTTTGATGACGATCGGCTTGATCGATATGCCAATTGGCTGGCTAACTCATCCAGTTTGGGCGAAAGTATTAATCATCATTTCGATTACATGGCGTTGGACAGGTTATAACATGATTTTCTTTTTATCAGGAATGCAAAATATTGATCCGGCAATTTATGAAGCAGCAGAAATCGATGGCGCATCTAAGTGGCAACAATTGATCAAAGTCACGATTCCTAACTTAAAACCAATTATTTTGTTTACGTCAATCACATCAACGATCGGTACGTTGCAACTCTTTGATGAAGTACAAAATATTACGGGTGGTGGACCAGCAAATGCAACAACTACGCTATCTCAGTATATTTACAATTTAAGTTATAAATTTACACCGAATTTTGGTTATGCTGCGGCGGTTTCATTTGTGATCGTAGTCTTTATTGTACTGTTATCAATCATTCAAACGAAAGTCGGAGGTGAAAAAGCGTGATAGATCAAGCAGAAAATAAAGTACTTCTTAAAGAGAATGAAAAAAAAGCGACTAAAACATTCGATTGGTTAGCTGTTTTTAAATATGCCTCTTTGAGCGTGATTTCATTTATTTCGATTTTTCCTTTTGTTTGGATGATCTTAGGAATGACGAATACACCTATCGATATTACTGCCGGAAAATTAAAGATCGGTAGCCATTTAGTTGTCAACTTCCAGAATCTTTTTTCAAATGACTTAAACTTTGCACGCTCATTGTGGAATTCAGCTTTGATCGCTATTGTAACAACGGTCTTAGCTTTGTTGATTTCATCTATGGCTGGTTATGGGTTTGAGATCTATAAAAGTCGAAAAAAAGAACGATTATTTACGATTTTGCTTTTATCGATGATGGTTCCTTTTGCTGCGTTGATGATTCCTTTGTACCGCATGTTTTCAAACTTAAACGGAACGATCTTAGGAATTAACAGCTTCTTAGTCGTCATTTTGCCTTCAGTAAGTACAGCTTTTTTGATCTTCTTCTTTCGACAAAACGTTAAAGCGTTTCCCAAAGATTTAGTAGAAGCTGCACGTTTAGATGGATTAAAAGAATTAAGTATATTTTTCCGTGTCTACCTACCCACTGCTAAAAATACGTATGCAGCTGCTGCAATCATTACTTTTATGAGTAGCTGGAATAATTATCTTTGGCCTTTAGTTGCATTACAATCACCAGATAAGCGTACGGTCCCATTAGTTTTATCTGCCATGGGAGCCTCTTATACACCAGATTACGGAATGATTATGGCCGGGCTTGTGATTGCAACATTGCCAACAGCTATCGTGTTCTTTGTTTTACAAAAACAATTTGTTCAAGGAATGATCGGTTCTGTCAAGTAAACGCGACTCGATGATAAAATTAGTTTGGTATAAACTTTAAATGTATAGGAAAAGCTGTCCCACTAAGGGAGAGCTTTTTTCTTTTTAAATAACATTTTATATTAAAAATATATTTATGTTTAATTATTTAAATAACTGTAATTATTATAGGTTGTAAGGATAAAAATTTATAAATATTATATTGTTGCTATTTATTTAGTTGTTATTTATAATTAAATTGTACAAAAGATAACGTTTTCGTAATGGATTAATAATTATTTTTTGTTCATAAAATAATTTTAAGGAGTGAGGTAAATGAAAAAATATGCGGTTAGTCTGTTGTTGTTTGTGTTTGGTATCTTTGTACTTTCAGCCAATGTTGGGGCGCAAGAAGTCACGTCAAAAGAGATTTTTAGTATTCCGGAGCCGACGTGGATCTTCAACTCAGGGATGAGTAAAGGGAAAAACCATGATCGTCAGGATCTAGGTTTTATCTTAAGCGAAAATACCGAATTGAGAATGAGACAGACAAATGCTCATTTCAAGAATAAGTTAAAATTGCGACTACTAGGAAACGATAAAAAGAATGAAAAAAGTATCGAAGTTGGATCAAATTGGGTAAGTATACGTGCAGATGAGCCCTTGGTTCCATTTGTTGATACACCGTACGGAGAAGGATCAGCACAGATCGAATACGAAGTGGTGACTTCCAAAGAAATGAAAGCGTTACCTGTTTATGAATATCATGGGAATGAGACCATGTTTTTTTCAATGTGGGATACGGAGGATGCAGAGTATGCGCTAATTCAAGGAGTAGATTTCCAATTACTCGTACCCAAATTGGACAAAGAACTAGTGAGAAACTTAAAAGATTTTCCATCAATTGATGCGTTGATTGAGTATCATCACGGTATTTTTGCTTTATTTAACGGTATCGCTGGTTTTGATGGTTCCGCACCAGAAAATCAGAACGGCGCGAATCGTTACTTTTTAAAGGCAGATGATTCTGGCGCAGGTGCTGCTTATTATGGGGGTGATTGGACAGCTAATAGTGAACCTACGACAGATATGTGGTTGAAAGAACTAAGTTGGGCAACATTACATGAAATTGCTCACGGTTATCAAGCTGGTTTTGATGGGCAAGATATGTATACTGGCGAAGTGTCAAATAATTTATTTGGGGTCCAATATCAGTATGAAAAATATGGAAAAAAAGCAGATGACATCGGTTGGTTGTTTAATTTAGGTAAAAAAGAAGAAGTCGAAAACAAGCTATATGATAAGTTGATCCGTGATGGAGACACTTACCATGATGTCGATGTGCGTGAACAACTGATTTTATTAACGATGTTCAAACAAAAAGCTGGAAATGACTCCTTCACTAAGATATATCAGGAATACCGTAAAATGGCTAATCAGAGTGATTTCAAAGATTGGGAATATACATTACCCAATTTAATGAATCGTATCTACAGTGAAAATAGTAAGCAGGATTTTTCTGCTGCCTTAAAAAAACGTGGGTTGTATCTTGATGAATTTCAAGCAGAAAAAAATCGTGTGGCAGGTTATCCAGCTGTGGCTTCATTGGCAGATATTGTCTCTGAAAATGAGTTGGTGCGTGCACGTCAATTGATTGACCCAAACTATTTGATCAATTCTAATTTTGAATTGGTTACTAACGAGGAAATCGCCTCTCTAGGGTTGGTTGGTGATTTGACCATTGAAATTCTTCCTAGCGATTTGAGTAACTTTGAAGGGCTCACAGTTGAATTAAAAGATGGAGCAACTATTATAGCGAGTCAACCAGTACAACAAAAAATGACATTTAAAAATATTCCTAATGGGGTCTATCATTTAGAATTTTCTGGTGAACAAATGAAGTATTATTTACCAAGCGAAAATTATGTTTATGTAAAGGAAACCCAAAACCATGCTTCTCTTTCATTAATCAAAGCTGATATCAGTAAGTTAGCCGATGAAGATCTTATCTTTTATGGCTTTAATGATCAATGGTCAGGTTCATTAAGAACGAATTTGAATTCAAGAGAAGCAACACTTACCTTAAATATGCCAAAACCTCATTATTTATTTAAAGATGAACTTTATGTAAAAGTGACTATCAAATCTCAGGATGGCAAAATTAGGTATGAAAAATCGATTAATGGAGACATACCTGAACGATTCACCGATGACCATTTGTTGCTTGAGATAGGAGATAGCATAGAAATCTACCATGCAGAAGCAAGAAATCGTTTGAAAGGTCCAGAAAATCTTATTGATCGTGGACAAAATACTAACCACTGGCTAGTTACGGAACATGGGTTAAAACACCTTGGATTAAACAATAATCCAGAAAAAGATCTTATGAAAAAAATTGAAAAATTAGGGAATTCATTAGTAAAAGCTGAGGGTATTAAACCGATGGCGTGGGAAAGATCAATGGCTAAAAAACAATTATGGACAGCCATACAATCTCTATCTCCAAAAGATACAGAACATTATATGTCCCAATATTATGTTTTGTTTAAATAGCATATGATGAGCAGGCAAGATGAGCAGTCAAAATTATCGAATTGATCGTCTTTAGCAAAAAACTTAGCACCTTAGAGGTTGAGACGAAAGTGTTAACTATCAAGTACCAAAAAAAATACCGAAAATTGCCAAGAAACACAAACGCTAGTTTTTGCTGTTGATTGTTATCTACTTGGTGCTTCTCCAATTTTTGATTAATTTCGGCTTATCTTTCGAAAATGCTGCTTTTATCTCGTCGTGAACAAGAGCTCTTTAAACACCGTTTATTCATTTTTAGATATACTAGAAGATACTGGGACAAAAAAGTTGTCTCAGTCTCTTCTTTTGTTTTATCACAAGCGTTTGGTTTTAGTGATGTAATACAAATAAGACCAGTATAAAATATTAGCTAAATGGCTATGCTAGTATAAATGACTTGAATGATCCTAAGATTTACTCAATAATTTTTTAAAATAGCTTCTTTTATATAACAAACACTTCTTTTTTGATATAAAAATGGTTACGCTTTCATTAGAATGGAAATATCAAATAAAGGAGTGAGTAGAATGAAAAATAAATGTTGCATGATTACTTTGGCTTCTATTTTATTGTTAGGATGTGCTACACCAAGTATCGTTTACGGAAAGGAACAAGAGGGACTATTGGCAAGAACAAGCCTTACATCTGTTTCTCAATCCCTCAACAAAGGAAACGAGGGGCAAGTAAACACAACAACACTTGGACTATCTGACGATGAGCAAGCGATCATTCAAGCAATCGGTAAAGGCAAGAATTTCAAGGGAAAACTTTATTTAAATTATATCCGAGATAAAATAACTGAAGTTTTCAAAGAGTATAATGGAGATATTTTTAAACTTCTAAGTGAATTCTCTTCGTTGATATCAGACCAAATTTCAGAAGTGAATGTAAAAGAACGCTTTGATGTTAGTCCAGAAGTAATCAAACGTTTGATTACAATCAGTGCGATGTATGACATTGCTTTTGCAAAAGACAGTTGTTTTATGAGCTTGCTTGGTGCAGCGAATGATGGAACGGCACCTGCTGAGCCTACAGGTTTTTATCCTAATACCACTCAATTAGAAGGAACGACCGTAAATAAGCAAGATGGAAAATTAATGACGTTGAAATCTTATTATGTGGATCAAAAATCAGATGTAACGGTGATGATTCATGGTGGTTTTCGAGGAAATTGGAATTTAGGGACAGTAACGGATGAGTATAATATCTTTTACAATGCGGGCTATAATTTATTATTTGTAGACCCTCGTGCCACTGGAAACAGTGGGGCGATTATGTCACTTATGGACAATATGAGTCAGATGATGTGCTCTATTGGATCAATCGAGAAGTAGGAACTAAGCCGACTCAAAAGATTTTACTTTATGGTGGCTCAATGGGTGCTGCAACTATGATGTCAACATTAGCTAAGGATATCCCAGCAAACGTAAAAGGAATCATCGAGAATTGCGGATTTAAATCAATTGATGAACAACTTAGATACACCTACAAAAATACCGTAGCGCCTTTATTAGGTTCAATATTTGGGGAAGAATTTGGCATTGTAGCAGACGAAGAACATGAAGATCTATATATGGGATTGTTGAAAGAGTATTACTTTGACCAAGAATTAAAAATGAATGTGAATGAAAATCTACCTGAAATTGGTATGGCCACAACGATCCCCAAATTGATCATTCACGGAGATGCTGATCAAGTAGTTCCTCATGAAAATGCGGATGAGCTCTATGATCTTTCCGGGGGCTATAAAGTCAAGTTGATTGTAGCAGGAGCTGGACATGGGGAAGCCCAATCAGTTGATCCCGTAGCGTATCAAACATATGTCACTAATTTTCTAAATTATCTTTTTGGAAGTCAAAGACATTAAGAAAAAATGATTGATCTTTCTGAGGAATGGGACGAAGTTTGACACGATCGAGAGAGTAGCGCCACGCATAATTAGGTTGATGAAATAAGCCGAAGAATCTAAAATCATTTCCTTGATTTTAGTGTTCTTCGGCTTGTTTTTACTACATTTACTCAAACCAAAAGCAGTTAAAAATACATACATGAAAGTATTGAACCTATCTGATTTCGATCAAGATAAATGGAGAACGACTTAGTAGTTAAGGCATTTTCAGACTAATGAATGGGCATAGTGGATACTTTTGTATTCTTTTGGGGTACAGCCGGCGACCTTTTTGAACACTTGAATAAAATGACTTTGACTAGAATAAGCAAGCAAGTGACTGATTTCATCGTAAGAATGATCTGTAAACAATAACAAATGTTTTGCTTCGGTTATCTTTTTTTCTTGAATGTATCCGTGAATGGTAATCCCCATTTCTTTTTTGAAGTGGCTGCAAATATGTGCTTTATGTTTTTCAGTGATGGCAGCTAACTCGTCGACGGTGATGCGTTCGTATAAATGATTATCAATGTGGTTGACAATCGTTTTTACTAACATGGATTTTTGAGCTAAAGGAAAATTATGAAGAAGTTCCATAAAACGGAAAGTTGCTTCTTTCATATATTGCAGACATTCTTTGACTGAGTGGATATAAATCAGTCCCTGAATCAAAGAGTCGGACAGACCGAAGGCTTGATTGATCGGTACGCCTTCTTCAATACTCATTCTGGTAACGATGGCTACGAACGAGGCAAATTTAAGTTTCAACCCTTCCAATTCAAAGGGGGATAAAGAGACTTTATAGGTTTCTTTCATTTTATTGAAGACCCAAATGACTTTTTCAGGTTCGTTTCGTTTGATGTAATCTAGATAGCGTAATTCAAAATGATACGAATCGAAGGTTTCTTTGTGGATCCGTCGATCATAAAGATTATTTTCCAGGCTGTAATCAGTGGATCGATTTTTTTTATTTTTTTCTTGTTGAAAGTACCAAATAAATTCTTCCTTTTTGGTTGGTCGCTGAGTCAGAATCGTGTGTAATAGTTGGATATATTCTTCAAATGAATACTTGTCTTCTTTGGAATAATGAATATTATAATGGTACTCATGCCCCATAAAAAAACAAGAGGTTTCTTTTGAACCGATAATACCGCAAGGGCCAATGATCATCTGATATTCCTTTTGATCAGATTTAAAACAAAAATAGCCGTATAAATAGGATGTTGTATGGTAAAGCTGGATCTGCTCTGTTTTTTTAAATGGAAAATAGGTACTGATCGTGATTGGTAAGTCTTCTAAATTTTTTGGATGGATGAGATATCCGTTTTCATCAAATAATAGCATCGGAATCAGATATTTTCGGTACAATAAATCCATAGTTATTTTAATCGTATCAGTAGTCATAATGTAAATACTCCTTGTGACGAATTCTTTCTTTTTATTTTACACGAATAAATTTTGTATAGCGCGAACATTTTGGTATAAATGCTAATTTTTTTATATAAAATTCGTTTTTTATTCTTTATAATCTGTTCTATAAAGCGGTTACAAAGGAGGCGCCGATGGAAACAGATCAGTTACAAGCTTTGTTTGATCGATTATCTGTTCAGGAAAAAATCGCACAAACGATCCAACTGAATGGAAGTATTCTATCAGAAAATGATGTGATGAATACTGGGCCAATGGAAGAATTAGGATTACCTCAAGAGTTAGACGTATTTGAGATTGGCTCTATTTATAATATCAACGATCATCAAAAATTAAAAGAACTACAAACAAAAGTTTTAGCAAAAAGTAAACACAAGATACCCATGTTGTTTATGTCAGATGTCATCTATGGGTTTCGGACAATTTTCCCCATACCTCTAGCTCAAGCTGGTTCTTACGATTTTGAGTTAATTCAACAAGCAGCTAAGTTAACAGCAGAAGAAAGTTATTTAAATGGCTTACATGTCTTGTTTTCACCAATGTTAGATTTAGCGCGTGATCCACGTTGGGGGAGGGTTATGGAATCTCCAGGCGAAGATGTTTATACGGCGAAAGAGTTTGCAAAAAGTATCGTCAATGGTTATCAGGGAGATAGTGAGACAAAAATTCCAGAAAAACATGTAGCTGCATGTCTGAAGCACTTTGCAGCTTATGGAGCACCGGAAGCAGGACGAGAATATCAAGCGGTAGATATGTCCCATCAACGGCTTTTCAATGAATATCTACAGCCTTATCAAGCAGCAATTGAAGCAAAATGTGAATTAGTAATGACTGCTTTTAATTTGTTGAATGGAGTACCTGCAACTGGAAATGAATGGTTGAATCGAGAGATTTTACGTTCTCGCTTTGGTTTTGATGGCGTATTAGTTTCAGACTATGCAGCAATCAAAGAACTGATTCCTCACGGGTATGCCAAAGACGAAATAGATGCAGCCAAAAAGGCACTCATTGCAGGTGTTGATTTAGACATGATGACTTCGATTTATGCCAATCACCTGTCTGAATTAGTACAAGAGCCACGATTTATGCAACTTCTCGATGAAGCGGTGTGGCGTATTTTAATGCTAAAAAATAAATTGGGCTTATTTGAAAATCCTTATCGTGGCTTGGAAGAAGTGAATACTGGAGAAATCTTAACCGAAAAAGCTAAAGAAGCAGCAGTCGAGTTGGTTGAAAAAAGTTGTGTTCTTTTAAAAAATAATGACACACTTCCATTAGTACCAAAGCAAAAAATTGCTGTGATCGGTCCATACGGCGAAAGTCCTCTCACTTTAGGTTTTTGGGCTTCAGTCAGCGGAAAGCCACAAGATACGGTTACTTTGAAGGAAGGATTGAGTCGCCATTTTGCGACAGATCACTTAATGTTTGCTAAAGGATACAATTTATTCGATTCTTATGATGGGTTTGGACCTCTGAAAAAAGGAATGGAATTATTGAATGGGCCAATTGCAGAAGAGGAATCATTAATGGAAGAAGCTTACCAGATTTCTCAAAAAGCTGATGTGATTGTATTAACATTTGGCGAACAATTTCTCGAAAGTGGTGAAGGAGCTTCTAAAGCTCACTTACAGATTTCAAAAAAACAACGACGTTTGATCAAAAAATTACATGAATTAAATAAACCAATTATAGGCGTACTATATACCGGTCGACCGCTAGTCATAACGGATATAGAAAAATATTTCGATAGTTTATTACTTGTCTGGTTTCCTGGAACGATGGGTGGGATCGGAATCGCTAATTTACTTGCTGGTAAAGTCAGTCCTTCTGCTCGTCTATCGATGACGTTTCCTAGAAGTGAAGGACAACTACCGATTTATTATGCTCAGACCTCCACAGGCAGACCAATATCAACAAGCAATCATTCTGAGCGTTTTGTCTCAAAATATATCGATGAATCCAATGATCCGCTATTCAAATTTGGAACGGGAATGAGTTACGCCTCATTCGAAAGTCAATTACTGAGAAGTGAGCAAAAAGACCAATTTATTGAGATCAATTATTTAGTGAAAAATCGATCGGATGTTTCAGCAGAAACTGTGACACATCTTTATCTTCATCAAGAATATGCTTCGATTGTCCAACCGGAAAAACGATTGGTCAGCAGTCAGCGAATCTATTTAGAAGCAAATCAAGAAAAGCAAGCAAGAATCAATATTCCAATTTCTGACTTAGCTATCTTTGATAATAATGGAAATAGTTGGATAGAAGAAGGTGTCTACCATTTTTATTTAAATGTCGACGGGTTAGAAAGTGTTACCACATGGGAATATAAACAATAGGGGGATTACGATGGAAAAATTAGAAGCGTTTTTAGGAAGTAAGTTATTACCATTATCGCAAAAATTACAACAAAATAAAGTGTTAGCTGCTTTGATGGAAGGGTTTATTCGTACGAGTCCAATCACTTTGGGGATTGCGCTGATTACGATCGTAGGGAACTTCCCAATTCCTGGTTGGATCGATTATTTGACTTCATTAGGTATTTACCCACATGTAGAAGCTATTACAAATGGTGCAACTGGGGTATTTTCATTGTATGTCGTTTATAGTCTGGCTTTTTCTTATGCAAAACAACTGGGGACGAATGAGCGAAACGCAGCAATTATTTCTTTAGCTAGTTTTGTGATGTTGATGCCTCAAACTGTCGCAACAATGGCTATGCAAAATGGAGAGGCTGTAGACTCTACGATTGCAGCATTACGCTTAGATTTCTTAGGCGGACAAGGCTTGTTTATTGGAATGATCGTTGCGTTAGTGGTTACTCAACTTTATGCTTATCTATCGAAAAAAAATATTGTGCTTAAATTACCAGATAGCGTACCTCCGATGGTTACGCAATCATTGGCACCGGTCTTTGTTGTAACAATCATCTTTGTCTTTGTATTTATTCTGCGTATCTTATTTGGTTTGACAAAATCTGGCTCGATTTTTCAATTCTTTATCGATGTGATCAATGCACCGCTTAACGCGTTGGTTGCTAGTCCATTATCAATTATTATTATCATGGAAGTATTAGCTGTCCTTTGGTTCTTTGGGATTCACAACGCAGTTTTACAAGGACCATTAGGAGCAATCAGTATGACGATGGTTGTCTCAAATATCGCAGCTTTCCAAAAAAATGAAGCTTTGCCTTACTTGATTCCTTCTGTGATCTACATGGGAATGTACGCTGCAGGCTTCATGGGATTTGTGACGTTCTTTATGATTCGTAGTAAATCTGCCAAAATGAAACAACTTGGGAAATTATCCGTGATTCCTGCCATTTTCAACATTACGGAACCCTTGATGTTTGGTATGCCGATTATTTTAAATCCATTGTTTTTCATTCCACAAGTCTTTACACAGTTGATTGCAGGCTTTGTGACGTGGGGATTAACCACAACCATTTTACCGATTTCATTGAACCCAATGATAAGTTTATTGCCTTGGACGACACCAACTTTTGTTAAGATGCCACTTTCTGGTGGGATAAATTATACAATCTTGATGGTTATTTGCATGGGCATCGGGATCTTGATGTGGTATCCATTTATCAAGATTGCTGACAAAAAAGAGTATGAATTAGAATTAAAAGCAGAAGCCGAAGCTAAGGAAGCAAAAGAAAAGATGGCTGGTGTGATTGCAGAAGAAGTTCAAGCATAATGGAGGAGAGCAAATGGTCGTTTTAGGGATTGATATTGGAGGGACGATGATCAAGACCGCTCTGATTTCTCAGAATGAAGTTTCTTTTAAAAAGCGTTTTCCAACACCTTCAGACAAAGAGCAATTTCAACGATTATTATCACAAATGATTCGTGACTATCAAGAAATCCAATCATTCCATAAAATTGCTTTTTCAGTACCTGGATCGGTTGATCAGTCTGGGACAGTTCGCTTCGGCGGTGCTGTTCCTTATCTGGATCAACTCCAATTGCAATCGTTTTTAGAGTTGGAGAATTTCGAAGTGTTCGTTGAAAATGATGCCAAAGCTGCTACTTCCTGTGAAATGAAATATGGCAATTTAAAAGGGATCCAACAAGGCGCAGCAATTATTTTGGGAACTGGAGTTGGCATGGGCATTTGTATCAATGGACAGCTTTATAAAGGAACGCACATGCAAGCCGGTGAAATTAGCTTTATGATCCGTGATCGTCAGATTACTGGTCAAGACTCGTTTGTAGGTATGGGACTGTCGGCTGTTTGGTTGATCAAACAATTAGCTGAATTATTAAAAGTAGACAACGAGGGCGAACAGGTCTTTGCTGCCTTAAAAGACAGTGAGAATGAGTCAGCCAAAGCTTTATTTCATGATTATTGTAAACAGGTTGCTTTTCTTTGTTTCAATGTTCAAACGCTGCTAGATGTTGAAAAGATCGTCATTGGTGGAGGAATCAGTCAACAAGAATATTTGATCCAGACGATTCAACAAGCTTATCAAGAGCTGTTTACAGTAGCACCAATCATCAAAAAAACATTACAACCAATGACGATTGAAGCAGCAAAATTTCAAGCAGACGCCAATTTAATTGGTGCGGCCATAAAGGAGAATGAAGATGAAAAATAAATTTCCAACAGATTTTTTATGGGGAGCTTCTACCAGTGCTTATCAAGTAGAAGGCGCTTGGAATGAAGAGGGGAAAGAACCATCTGTTCAGGATATCAAGTCTATCCCAGAAGGAACGACTGATTTTAAAGTTGCCTCTGACCACTACCATCGATTGGAAGAAGATGTCCGTTTGTTTAAAGAGTTAGGACTAAAAGCTTATCGTTTTTCGATTTCATGGAGTCGTGTAATGCCTAATGGAAAAGTGAATCCAGCTGGTATTGCTTTTTACAAACGTTTGATTGAGTTATTGAAAGAAAATGATATCCAACCAATCGTAACTGTTTTCCATTTTGATTTGCCTGCGTCCATTGCCGAAAAAGGTGGTTGGGAAAATAGAGAAACGATTCAAGCTTTTGCGGATTATTGTCAGGTATTATTTGACCATTTTGGGCAAGATGTTCCACTTTGGCAAACAATCAATGAACAAAATGTCATGGCATTGGCTGGTTCTGTAATTGGGACAAGTAATAAAAGTATGAAAGAAAAATTCCAAGAAAACCATCATATGTTAGTCGCACAAGCCCTCGTGACCAGTAATTACCACAAAGGGAATTATAACGGCAAAATTGGACCAGCACCTAACATCGCTAGTGTGTATCCTGCTTCAGATAAACCAGAGGATCAGATGGCCGCTTTATATATGAGTGCGCTTAGAAATTGGCTCTTTTTAGATGTTGCTGTTTTTGGGAAGTACAATCATAATGCTTGGCATTTATTAGAGAAGATTGGTGCGGCACCAGTGATTACTGCAGAAGATCAAACGATTTTAGCAGAAGGAACAGGAGACTACATTGCTTTTAACTACTATAATACAATGACCGTCTCCAGTTATTTTGCTAAAGAACAAAAAATAGATCAGCAATCCGGTTTTGGGATTCCAGGATTCTTTCAAACAGTCGAAAATCCACATTTACCAATGACGGAATTTGGCTGGCCTATTGATCCAGAAGGGTTTCGTTTTACTTTAAATGAAATTTATTCTCGCTATCGCTTACCACTCTTGGTGACAGAAAATGGGATCGGTGCATCAGAACAACTCATTTACGGGAAAATCCATGATGATTATCGGATTGATTATTTACATCAACACATCCAGCAAATGGCTTTAGCGATTGAAGATGGCGTTGAGGTGATCGGTTATTGCCCATGGAGTGCGATTGATTTGATCAGTACCCATGAAGGAATCAATAAAAGGTACGGATTTATCTATGTCAATCGGACCGATGAAGAGTTACTCGATTTAGCACGGTATAAAAAGGATAGCTTTTATTGGTATCAACAAGTGATTGAGGAAAATGGCTTAGGAGAATGAAGCAATGAGAACAAAAGAAATTATTTTTGATCGCAAGGCAAATACCGGTCTCAAGCTTTACTTACAAGAAGAATTGTTTGAATCGCAGCAAATCGAAAAACGTCCGTTTATTTTAGTGATCCCTGGGGGTGGGTATTCTTTTTGTAGTGAAAGAGAAGGGGAACCGATCGCATTAAGCTTTCTGTCAAAGGGCTATCATGCAGGTGTTTTACATTATCATGTAGGAGAACATCGTCATTTTCAAAAAGCATTGTCTGATGGACAAAAAGCAATGGAATTACTTCAAGAATGTGCGGAAGAATGGCAGATTGATCGTCATAAGATTGCGATCATTGGCTTTTCAGCAGGTGGGCATTTAGCAGCAGCCATGTCGACAATGTTAGCGACCAAACCTGCTCTATGTTTATTAGGTTATCCAGCTATCCTCTCTTCTTTTTCGGAGGTCATGGGTATTTCTGCTCCTTCTTTGGAAGAATGCGTGACGAGTGATACGCCGCCGACGTTTTTATTTTCCACATTTGAAGATTCGATCGTTCCTATCGAAAATTCCTTACTATATTTACGTGCGTTAGAAGAAAATGATGTTCCTTTTGAATCACATATTTTTCAAAAAGGACCTCATGGACTTTCTTTGGCAACTAAGTGGTACCGAACATCTGATGAAGTGACAGACGAACGTTTTGCTCGCTGGTTTCCATTTGCGATGGAATGGATGGAATCACAGTGGGAAGAACAAGAAAAAGGCAACAAATTATCGACCAGAGAGATCATCGACATACCGATTTTTCAACTCGTAAAAGAGGCAGAAAATCAGCAAGTTCTCCAACGATTTTTCCCTATTTGGCAAGATCCTAGTCGTTTCAAATTAGTAAAAAGACTTAATTTAAAGCAATTACGGCGAATGATTCCAGATCAAATGACGAATGAACGATTTGAACAATTGATCGATGGATTGAATCGACCAAAGGAGGAGCATTGAATGCAAGCTTACCTTGTCCATGAAAGTTATAAAGCGACCAATCGTCTGACGGCTGAACAGCCTCAGGAACTTACGGAATTAACTTTTTATAAGAACAGTAAAAATGCTTGTCAGTTACTACTTCATGACGGGCGAAAAAACCATTTCGTACTATCGGATGAATTTTCGATACCAGATGCTATTGAGATACCGATTTATCGTATCGCTATCGAATCCTCGTTACCAGTAAAAGCTCAATTTATTGACTATTATTTAGGCAACGAAGATATATTGTATGCTGATAAGTTGTTAGAACAAACAGTGAAAACTTATTCAGGCGATCGTTATGCGCCAATTTATCTGGAATTTCCTCTGGATACTGAAATCAAGTCTGGCAGCTATTCACTAGAAATAACAGTTTACCGTTCATATTTGACAGCCGGTGACGAAGAAGTAGTGACGAAAAAATTAATGATTGACGTTTCAGATTATTGTTTTCCAGATAACGTGACTCAGAAATTTAATTTGGATATTTGGCAACAACCGTCTAATTTAGCGAGAAGTTTTCAAGTCCCGTTGTGGAGTGAGGCTCATTTTCGGTTGATTCGTGAAATGGCCGCCAGTTTAGCAGCAATTGGGCAAAAAGCGGTAACGGTGATCGCAGGCGAGATCCCTTGGAAAGGTTGGTTCAATTATATCGTCAAAGACTATCCAGCGAATCTCTATGAGTATTCAATGATCAAAGTCAAGAAGGATCTCAAAGGAGAATTGACGTGTGATTTCACCATTTTAGATCGCTATCTTCAAACGATGGCAGAAGCAGGTATCGATCAAGAAATCAACGTCTTTGGTTTGTTAGGTGTGTGGCAAGTACCATTCTTCCCATTGATCCAACAGTTAGATTACCCTGAAAAAATTGTGGTTCGCTATTTTGATGAAGCCTTGCAAAAGATCGGATTCATCGAAAACAAAAATGAATTGAAGTCCTATTTCAACCAATTATTTGAGCATTTCAAAGAGATTGGGGTATGGGATAAAGTCAGGATTATCTCTGATGAGCCGAAGATTCACGAAATAGACACCTTTAAAGCTTCATTAGCAGAATTAAAGTCAGTGGATACTAGTGTTCAGATAAAAGTCGCTTTTGATAAAGAAAACGTCTTGGAACAATTGCTGCCAGATGTCGATTTTCCGGTCACTTCTTTTTATTGTACGTGCAACCATTATCAGCAGTTAACACAAAGCCATCCAGGAAAGACACAATATTATATTTGTAATTATCCTGATCGTCCGAATACCTTTTTACACAGCTCATTACTAGAGACTCGTATCCAAGGAATTTTAGCGCATTGCTTCAAAACAGATGGTATGCTGCGTTGGGCATATAATTGCTGGCCAGAAAATGTGCGAGAAGATATCCGCTATAATACTAGTTCGTTACCGATCGGTGATACTTGTCTCATTTATCCTAGCTATTCTGGACAGTTATTGTTGTCTTTACGTTACAAACAATTGCAAAGAGGAATTGAAGATTTTTACCTGGTCAAAGAAGCAGTGAATAAGAATCCGATTGTCACACAACACTTGTTAGATGCATTTTTAGGCAGCAGCGAACCAAAAGAATGGATGCAAGATAGCCATACAAGCAACCAACGTTTGTTTAATAAACAGGCAGACGAATACGAAGCATTTCGAAAACAATTGATTGCTTCCTTGTCTTAGAGCTGAGTACTTATTTTGTGATTGCTTTTTCAGGGTGAAACAAAAAGGGCGCTAAGCTCCAGATGTTTTTTGAGTACCTTGCTAAACAGCAGACCTTCCTTTTCAGAATCAAGCCCAAAAAATTGAAAGGCTCGTATGGTTTTTCATTCTTGATTTTGAAGTAGCAGGGTTGCTTATAACATAAAGAGAAGCCAAAGGAGCCGAAACCAAGTTTGATTTTCGCTCAATTTGGCTTTTTTTTACGGTAATGTCATATTTGAGTATTTTTTTATTGAAAAAAATAACAGCGTTTACCTGTTCTGCTCGTAACTTGTGAAGGAATCAGGTAAAATAGAGTAAAGGAGGAGGATATATGCTAAAAAATTTAAAAGAAGTTGTTATCGCCATTTTACCAATGACACTTTTAATTGTTATTTTAACTTTTATTTTCGCACCGCTTGACTCAGATGAAATGATTTCTTTTTTGTTTGGGGCAGGGATTATGATGATTGGCATGACACTATTTTTATTTGGCGCCGATTATTCGATGATGGAAGTCGGGCGATTAGTGGGAAAATATATGATCAAAAAGAAAAGTCTCACAATCCTCATTGCTTTAGGATTTATGATTGGAATTGTAATCACGATCGCAGAACCTTCCGTTCAAGTGTTGGGACAACAAGTCAATCAGATTTCTGAAGGAAAGATTGGCCGAGTGTTGTTAATTGGAATTGTAAGCGTTGGCACAGGTGTCTTTTTAGCGTTTGCTCTTTTACGGGTTGTCTTCAAATTATCTTATTATCAATTGATGGCGATTGGTTATGTTGGTGTATTAGTCGCTTCATTTTTTACAAGTAATGAATTTATGCCGATTGCTTTTGATTCTGGAGGCGTTACGACTGGACCGATTACTGTTCCTTTTATTCTAGCATTAGCTGGCGGACTGACTAGTATGATTCGTCAAGAAACGAGTGCCAATGATAGCTTTGGGATGGTTGGGATTGCATCTTTAGGTCCAATTCTGGCAGTAATGATTTTAGGGGTGATTTTTCAATGAAGATAGTCCAAGAATTATTCTCGGGGATAGAAATCATTGCCTATGAGGTGTTAATCGCCATATCGCCGATCATACTATTATTCTTAGTCATGAACTTCCTGAGCTTTCAGATGAGTAAAGAACGTTTCTGGGCTATTATCAAGGGCTTTTTGATCACTACTGTCGGATTGATCTTATTCCTGCATGGTGTCGATCTGGCTTACGTTCCTGTTGGACAACATCTAGGTAGTGTACTTGCTAGTTTAGAACATAATCAGCTTTTGATACCTTTAGGGTTCTTGATGGGGTTTTTAGTTGGTTTCGCAGAACCAGCGATCCATGTCATGGTTAAACAAGTGGAAGAATTGAGTGAGGGAAGAATCAAAGCAAAAATCATGTTAGCAGTCATCTCTATTGGGATTGGCTTAGCAGTTGGGTTATCTATGTGGCGTTTATTAGTTGGGTTTTCTCTCTACTATTTTTTGATTCCAGGATATGGCTTAGCTTTCATTTTAGGGCGCAAGGTTGATAAAATTTTTCTTGCTATGGCATTTGATAACGGAGGGGTAGCGACTGGCCCCATGTGTTCCACGTTCATTTTATCGATGTGTGTGGCAATCGCCACGCAAATTGAAGGAAGAGATCCGATTATTGATGGATTTGGAGTGGTGGCTATGATTGCATTGACGCCCATATTATCGACATTGGTTCTAGGCTATATCTACAAAAGGAAAGATGAAAAAGATAAACAAGCCAAACACAAATTACAACAGTTGGAGGGAAAAAAATGAAAGATCCTGTAGCGTTGAATCTGAATATGATCGTCACGATTGTTGATGGGGGAATGGGGTACGAAGTGATTAAGTTTTCAAAAACAGCCGGAGCAGCTGGAGGTACGATACTCCATGGGCGTGGATCAGGGATTCATGATTCTAGTAATTTTTTAGGTCTGGAAATCTCACCTGAAAAAGATATTGTGTTAACCCTCGTACCTGATAGTTTAACCAATCAAGTCATGGAGACGATTGGTCAGGGAATCAACATTGATGTTCCAGGCAATGGTATCTGTTTTAGTATTGATGTCGATAAAGTCATTGGGATCACTAAAATCCACCAATATCGGGAAGTGATCGAGATGAAAGAATTGATGGAAAAAGAGGAGTGAACCTACAATCGCTCAGGTGGTTTCATTGTTTTAAGGAGAATTTGATGAATTACTAAATTTTTATGAAACCCTCCTCTTTTACCAGACAACTTTTTAAAAATATGCTATGTTAAAAATGATAAAGGGGGAGAAAAATGAATTTTTTAGTGGTGCTAAAGGATCAAGTCATCAACCGTTCGACCTTTCTTTATGTTCAGTTAAACAAGGGGAAAACTTTGTTGCATTTTTCGCCAGAGTTTCATTTAGAAGGTCAAACACTAGGAGAAATCTATCAATCAGAAGGGTTAACTGCACTTTTGCTCTTTTTTAATAGAGAACTTGATTTACCTGTGAAAGATTATCTTGAGCTTTCATTGACAAGTTGGGATCAGTCAGTAACAGAGCTATTTCCAAATGGCTTGATAATCAAGGAGAACGGCCAGTTGATACAGTTAACGGTCAGTGAACTTCAAAGACAAATGCGTTATAAAATTGATGAGAAAGATTCGTTTTCAATTTTTCAACGGCAACAAAAAATCTTAAAAAGTTTTTTAAGTGAAATTGGTAAAAAACGCCATTTATTAAAGACAACTCAATTATTAAAAAAATATCCTGATTTAGTTCATACATCGATTCAATTAACACAATTCTTAACGCTGATTCGCCGATTTGTTCGCTTGAAGGAAGTGCCTTCTAGAAAGCTCACGTTACCGTTAGCGGATACATTTCGTGTCGTCCAAAGAGCGCAGGAAAAGAAAGTCATCGTGATTGACTTTATGAAGAATCGGAATGCACTTCATCAATTAACAATGGAAAAAGCGAATTAAAGCTTTTTCTTTTTGCTTTTTTTGCCATAATAAGAGCAACAGGAGGAGTTACGATGGCACAAATTTGGTTAAGACGCTTGATTGAATACAAAAGAAAATACAACCAAGTGATGCAAGGACGTTATGCAACATTTGATTCGTTGAACCGAGTATTGTTGATTCTGGCACTATTCTTTCGTCTGTTTCAATTTTTACTTCTTTTTTCAATCGGCTATTTCTTATTTTGGGGATTACTCGGTCTAATCGTATTTCGATTGTTATCGAAGAAAATCTATGTAAGAATAAATGAAAATCGTAAATTCATCGAAAAATCGAATCAAATAAAATTATGGTTTTCTCAGTTGAGAAAGCCAAAAAATTCAAAGAAAGTGATGGAGTACACGTTTTTTTCTTGTCCTACTTGTCACCAAAAGCAAAGAGCGCCACGAGGTAAAGGACGAATTCGAGTGACTTGTAAAAAATGCGGTACCCAATTTGAAACGAAAGTCTAGGTGAAGAGGATGAAGTTAGTCTTATTACGACATGGTGAAAGTGAAGCCAATTTTCAAAATTATTGGACTGGCTGGTTAGATGTTGCGCTAACTGAAAAGGGGATGCAACAAGCAACGGAAGCTGGACGAAAAATGAATGAGCAAGGACTTGTTTTTGATATCGTTTATACATCTGTACTAAAAAGAGCAATCAAAACGTCACAGTTAGCTTTAGAAGAAATGAATCAATTGTATCTTCCCGTCCAAAAAACTTGGCGGTTAAATGAACGACATTATGGGGCATTAGTTGGTAAAAATAAAACGGAGATGAAAAAAGAATATGGCGAAGAACAAGTCAAAAAATGGCGTCGTGGCTATCGAGAAGTTCCACCACTCGTATCAGAAAACCATTTTGATCGACGCTATGATTCTTTAGATCCACGTTTGCTCTCCCATGGTGAAAGCTTAGAGATGACAGTTGAGCGCGTGGTTCCTTTATGGCAAGATGAACTTGCACCACACTTATTAGCTGGTAAAAATGTCTTAGTGGTTGGACATGGGAATAGCTTACGTGCGTTAACGAAATACTTAGAAGATGTACCAGAAAATCAGTTGGATACGATTGATATCCCGAATGCGCAACCGATTCAATACACTTTAAATAAAGAGTTAAAAATCCTCGGAAAAGAATTGTTATAAGAGGGACATGTTTTGTGGGAATATGAATAGATTTAAAGGAAAGAAGTTACGATGATAAAAAATTATGTTTGGGATTTTGATGGAACATTATTTGATACTTATCCAGCCATGGTCGATGGAGCGCTTCAAGCAATGGCTGCGTTAGGTATCTTAGCGGATCAAGAAACGATTTATCCGATTATGAAGAAATTTTCCACCCGTCAACTAATCAAAGAATACCAATTACCAGAAGAACAATTTACACCCTTGTTTCATCGTTATGAAGCAGCGAGTCAGAAAATTTCCAAGCCTTTTGCAGGCACCCAAGAAGTGTTACGATCATTGAAAAGCCAAGGTGCAAAGCATTTTATTTTGACCCATCGACTCTCATCCTCAACTTGGGGATTACTTGAACAGTTTGATCTAACTGATTTAATTGAAGAAGTCATTGGGATTGATCGGAATTTTCCTCGTAAGCCAGCGCCCGACTCATTAAATCATTTGATCCAAAGACATCAATTGAAAAAGTCGGAAACGATCATGATTGGTGATCGTCGTTTAGATATAGAAGCTGGTAAGAATGCAGGAGTCTTGACTTGTTTGTATGATATTGATCATTTTTTACAAGATATTCCTGCGGATTATGTTGTAGATGATCTCTTAAAAATCCTTGATATCAAGGAGAAAGCAATAAAATAGTATCCTCTTTCAAAGTGAGGTATGTTATAATTTGAATAAGGAGTGATCAAATGGAAATCAAAAGACAAAAAGAAGTAGTAGAGGCATTTCACTATGACTTTAAAAGGCCTGATCAAGAAGTTGAAACAGATTTAAAAGTAGGATTTTCTCCTCTGAAAGAGACGATTGAGAACTATCCGAAAGAACACAGTATCGTAGGGGCACGTTTAGAATTTCGCTTAGTCTTTGATACATATGTTTTATCAGGAAGCGTGAGTCAAATTAACCATATCCTTAATCGAAAGATTGAAGGACAAAATGATGTCACACAAGAAGAAGTGGATGAGCTAGTTGCGCCATTATTTGACATCGTCAAACGAATGGCCTATGAAATAACTGAGATTGCATTGGATCAACCAGGCGTGAAACTAAATTTTCAATCTGAAAAAGAAGAAAACGAAGCATAAAACGTGCTTAAAACCAGTAGTGATAGACAAAAGCTATCACTACTGTTTTTTTTCTATTACTAATTGTAAGCAAAACGAATGTATTTTTTACATAAATAGTCTAGAATGAACGAGTCGCTGAAAAAAATATTTTCAGGAAAATGATTGAAGAATCATTTTCGGGAACCTTTACTTCCTTAGATGGACTTGTCATTAAAAATTAGAGGAGGAGTAAAATGACAACACTCATCACAGTTTTAGTGGTTCTAGTTTTTGCGGTATTATTATATGTTTTCTATCGCATGCAAAAGCGCCATGCAAAATTTTCAACAAGGGTTTATACAGCTCTAGCTATCGGAATCGTATTTGGTGGCTTATTACAATTGATTTTTGGAGTAGATAACCAAGTCATCAGTCAATCAATGGAATGGATCAATATCGTAGGTGAAGGCTATGTCGGCTTCTTACAAATGCTGATTATGCCATTAGTATTCGTCTCGATCGTTGGCGCATTTACAAAAATGAAAGTTTCTGAAAAATTAGGTAAAATCAGTGCAACAGTATTAACCTCACTGCTTGCAACAACAGCAATTGCTGCATTGATTGGAATCGGTACAACCATATTATTTGGTCTTCAAGGAGCAAAGTTTACCGAGGGCGCAGCAGAAACAGCTCGAATCTCGGAATTAGCCACTCGCCAAGAGAGTATCCAAGGATTAACGATTCCGCAACAAATATTATCATTCATCCCTAAAAATGTTTTTGCTGATCTAGCTGGTACACGTGCAACAAGTACGATCGGTGTTGTGATTTTTGCTGCATTTGTCGGGATTGCTTATCTAGGAGTCAAAAGAAAAGCACCGAAAGAAGCAGAATTTTTTGCCAATTTGATTGATAGTTTATATAAAATCGTTATGCGTATCGTTACCTTAGTTTTACGTTTGACTCCATATGGCGTCTTTGCGTTGATGACGAATGTGATGGCTACTAGTGATTTTGTTGCCATTATCAATTTAGGAAAATTCGTACTTGCTTCGTATGTTGCTTTACTAGCAGTCTTGATAGTTCATTCATTGATCTTGCTTTCAGTGAAAGTCAATCCGTTTGACTACTTTAAAAAAGCTTTTCCAGTATTGAGCTTTGCTTTTACTTCACGTTCAAGTGCAGGGGCATTGCCATTGAATATCGAAACACAGACCAAAGCGTTAGGTGTGGATGAAGCAACAGCGAATTTTTCAGCCAGCTTTGGTTTATCAATTGGGCAAAACGGCTGTGCAGGTGTGTATCCAGCGATGCTAGCCACGATCGTTGCTCCAGCTGCTGGAATTGATGTTTTTAGTATTGGCTTTATCTTGATGTTAGTTGCAATCGTCACGATCAGCTCATTTGGTGTAGCCGGTGTTGGTGGTGGCGCAACGTTTGCTTCATTGATCGTCTTAGGGGCGATGAATTTGCCAGTTGCCATCGTTGGCTTAGTTATCTCAGTAGAACCATTGATTGATATGGCTCGAACAGCAACGAACGTCAGTGGCAGTATGGTTGCCGGGATTGTCACAAGTGCTAGAATTAAGGACTTGGATCGTGAAGCAATCAAAGATGATTCAAAAGTCATTGATGTCAATGCTTAGGTATAAGCCAAAAACAGATTTCGTCTTTGAGACGGGATCTGTTTTTTTTATAAGCGATTGATACAGAGAATCTATTTTATTCCGAAAAGTGAAAACGAGATTCCATCCACTCCAAAAACTATGACAATAAGAGCAAGTATAAGAGTATAAAGATGGAGTGAAGATAGCTTTTCCGATCTCCGTATGCTAAAATAGTTAAGCTTATGACTTCTAAAACGAAGAAATGTAGGAGGATTTACATGTTTACCAATGAAATGAAAATCATGTTATATGTTGATGATGTGAAAAAAAACGTTGATTTTTGGACAGCGGTTGGATTCAAAGAATTAGATCGTCAAGAAATGGATGGCACATTGGTTGTAGAGATTGCCCAATCGGAGAAGGCGACTACTTCACTTGTCTTATACGATCGGGAATTCATTGAACAACATTCCCCAGAAGTTGCTGGAAGTTCCCCATCCTTGATGTTTTATAGCGATGATATTTTTGATTTATATAAGAAAATGCAAGCACAAGGTACGGTATTAGGCGAATTAGTCCAGTTAGGTGAAGAATACGTATTTAATTTTGCCGATCCTGATGGTAATTATTTTGCAGTAACAGGGAAATAAAGAAATGATTTGAAGGTAGTCTTCAGACACTCATTCTACTAGTAGTTAAACAGGTAATGTTTAGCGACTAGTAGAGTGGGTGTTTTTCACTTGGTAGAACCTAGTTTATGTAAATGGTCATTCCATCGTTGAGGTCATCTTATTCCATCTTTTATGTAGTAAAGTTTGCCTAAATTAAAAAACGATAATTATATTATGTTAACTAAGGAGTTTGAACATAAATACACAAGCATAAATATCGTCAAACGAACCTTACTTTTTTTATACTATTCTGGAGAGAAGAGAAGGAAGGAAAGAAAACATGGATTACCAAGTATTACTTTATTACAACTACACAACCATTGAAGACCCAGAGCAATTTGCGAAGGAACATTTAGCCTTTTGTAAATCGTTGAATTTAAAAGGAAGAATCTTAGTTGCCAAAGAGGGGATCAACGGCACATTGTCTGGAACGATCGAAGAAACTGAAAAATATATGGCGATGATGCATCAAGACGAGCGTTTTGCTGATACATTTTTTAAAATTGATCCAAGTGAAGGCCACGCATTTAAGAAAATGTTTGTTCGTGCACGACCAGAACTTGTTTCTTTGAAATTAGAAGACGATATCGATCCTCACGAATTGACAGGAGATTATCTCTCACCAAAAGAATTCAAAGAGGCAATTTTAGATGAAGATACTGTTGTCATTGATGCCAGAAATGATTACGAGTATGATCTAGGACATTTTCGTGGGGCTGTTCGTCCTGATATTAGAAGCTTTAGAGAACTCCCTAAATGGATCCGTGATCATAAAGAAGAATTTATGGAAAAACGAGTGGTTACTTATTGTACTGGTGGGATTCGTTGCGAAAAATTTTCTGGTTGGTTAGTCCGTGAAGGCTTCAAAGATGTTGGTCAACTACACGGCGGGATCGCAACTTATGGAAAAGACCCTGAAGTTCAAGGAGAATTGTGGGATGGTAAGATGTATGTGTTTGATGAACGTATTGCAGTTGATATCAATCAAGTGGATAAACGAATCGTAGGCAAAGATTGGTTCGACGGTACGCCTTGCGAACGCTACATCAATTGTGGCAATCCTGAATGCAATCGTCAGATGTTGGCTTCTGTTGAAAATGAAGAAAAACATTTAGGTTCTTGTTCGATCGAATGCGCAAAACATCCACAAAACCGCTACATCAAAGAGCATCAACTGTCTGAAAAAGAAGTAGAAGAAAAATTAGCTGCTTTTTTTAACTAGCATTTAGTGACAAGCTGAAAAATAAACATAGCAGGAGAAGCTGTTCTCCAATCACCTAGCACTAGTTGAGCGCTGAGTGAATAAGGGAATTCCTTTGCTATCTTTATTTTTGGCTTGTCTTTTTTTCTTTTTATTGAGAAAATCAGTATAGGAAAGGGAAAAACCTTTTTGATAAGTGTAAATCTATGCGAAAGATACGTTATACTACAATGGAAAGGGAGAGTTTCATCATGAAAAAGTGGGTGTATGCGATTGGCGATGTTCATGGAAAATACGATCTCTTTAAAAAATTGGTCAACAAATTTGATCCATTAAATCATCAATTAGTATTGATGGGGGATTTGAATGATAGAGGCCCTAACACGAAAGAATGTTTTTTACTAGGTATGCAACTAGTCAAAGAAAATAACGCGATTTATCTTCGAGGAAACCACGAAGAGTACTTTTTGCAGTTCCTCCAAAGTCCTGAAGACTGGTATGAGCCTTATTTACGGAATGGTGGCAAAGAAACATTTGACAGTCTTTTACACCCTGGGTCAACTGAAGAGTATTCGCCCACAGAGATTGCGTTGATGATTCGCTCACGATATGGCGAACTGATTGATTTTTTATGTGAGCGGCCGCTTTATTATGAATGGCATAATTATCTCTTTGTCCATGCAGGGGTTGACTTAACTAAAAAAGATTGGCATGATACAAACCCTCATGATTTCATCTGGATCCGCGAACCTTTCCATGAAGGTAAAAATAATACAGGAAAAACAATCGTTTTTGGTCATACCATTACCCCTATGCTACACGGAGATATGGAAACGACAGATTTATGGATTCACGATAAGAAAATCGGAATTGACGGTGGAGCAGTCTTTGGTGGATCGATGCATGGTGTGGTTTTTGATGAAACTGGTATCGTTCAAGACATTGAGTATCAAAACACTGAAGGACCGTGGCAAGGAAATTAATGGATCAGGATAACAGTACATGATTCCTTATAAAAGTATTGAGGAAACTCAAATTCCTCAACTATTATAGGGAATTTTTAGTGTGATTGATTTGTTTTGCTAAGAGCTGCTATAAGTACTGTTATCAAATATGATAAAATAAATAAGTATGTGAGAAAATCCACCATTTTTATTTAGAAACAGGGAATAATGAAAATGGCTTTAACTTAAAAAGGGAGTATATTGATGGCAGAGAATTTAAATCAAACAATTGTCCAGTTAGTTCAAAAAGAACTAACGATGTATCATTCAAAACAACTTACCACCGTATTGAATTTATTGAACGAAGGAAATACTGTCCCATTTATTGCACGTTACCGAAAAGAAATGACCGGTAGCTTAGATGAGGTACAAATTCGAGAAATTGAAGAGCGCTATGCTTATTTAGAAAACTTAGAGAAACGAAAACAAGAAGTGATTCGTTTAATCGATGAACAAGGTAAGCTAACGCCAGAATTGAAAAAAGACATTACTTTAGCAGTTAAAATGCAACAAGTAGAAGACTTGTATCGTCCTTATAAACAAAAACGCAGAACGAAAGCGACGATCGCAAAAGAAAAAGGATTAGAGCCTTTTGCCCAGTGGCTTCGCCAATTGCCCAATGAAGATGTCTATGCAGAAGCAAAAAAATACCTCAATGATGAAAAAGAAGTTCATACGGTCGAGGAAGTATTGCAAGGCGCTCACGAAATCATTGCTGAAGAAGTCAGTGATAATGCAACTTACAGAACGTGGGTACGCTCCTATACCTACAATAAAGGTTCTTATGTCAGTGTCGTTAAAAAGAAGGAGTTAGATGAAAAAGCGGTATATGAAATGTATTATGATTATGCCGAACCCATTCATAAAATCGTCTCTCATCGCATTTTAGCGACGAATCGTGGTGAAAAAGAAGGCATTTTGAAAGTCGGACTCCAAGTGGAAGAGGAACCTATTTTGTCTTATCTGGAGCGGCAATTGATCAATAACCCAGCTTCTCCCGCAACTATGTTTGTTAGGAATGCTTATCAAGATAGTTACAAACGATTTATTCAACCTGCGATTGAGCGGGAAGTGCGCAATGAATTAACTGAAAAAGCTGATGAGCAAGCAATTGCGATCTTTGGAGAAAACCTCCGTAATCTCTTGTTACAACCTCCTTTAAAAGGAAAAGTCGTTTTAGGATTCGATCCAGCCTATCGTACAGGATGTAAGTTAGCTGTAGTAGATGCGACAGGTAAAGTTTTGGCAATTGAAGTCATCTATCCGCATAAACCTGCTTCTCAAGCGAAACGTGAAGCTGCAGGACCTGCTTTTGTTCAATTGATCAACCAATACCAAGTAGATATGGTCGCAATAGGGAATGGTACTGCTAGCCGTGAATCAGAACAATTTGTTGCTGAACAATTAAAATCAGCTGATCATAAAGCGTACTATGCGATCGTGAATGAGGCGGGAGCTTCTGTTTATTCTGCAAGTGATATTGCCCGCAAAGAATTTCCTGACCTCCAAGTGGAAGAGCGAAGTGCAGTGTCGATCGCTCGACGTTTGCAAGATCCATTAGCTGAATTAGTGAAGATTGACCCTAAAGCTGTAGGAGTTGGACAATACCAACATGATGTTTCTCAAAAACGTTTAGCGGAACAATTAGATTTTGTAGTAGAAACTGTGGTCAATCAAGTGGGTGTGGATGTTAATACTGCAAGCCCTCAATTATTGCAACACATCTCTGGTTTGAATAAAACAACTGCTCAAAATATTGTGACTTATCGAGAAGAAAATGGTGCGTTTGAGACGCGAGCGCAATTGAAAAAAGTTCCTCGCTTAGGACCAAAGGCTTATGAGCAAGCGATCGGGTTTATCCGTGTACCAGGTGGGAAAAACATTCTTGATAATACAGGCATTCACCCGGAAAGCTATCCAATTGCAAAAGAAATTCTAAAAAGCAACGGGTTATCAGAAAAAGCATTAGGTAAAAAAGAAGCAATCGAAACCCTATCTCAACTTTCTTCCACTCATTTATCCAAAACATTATCTGTAGGAGAAGAAACGTTAGCTGATATTCTTGAAGGGTTAACCCGACCTGGTAGAGATATGCGGGATGAAATGCCAGCCCCACTCTTGCGTTCAGATGTTTTAAGTATGGAAGATTTGAAACCAGGGATGGAGTTGAAAGGGACTGTACGGAATGTAATTGACTTTGGTGCGTTTGTTGATATCGGTGTAAAGCAAGACGGATTAGTTCATCTTTCTAAATTAAGTAAAAAATTTGTTAAACATCCTACTGATGTCGTTTCTGTAGGCGATGTTGTAACAGTTTGGATTGAAGCTGTTGATGTCAATAAAGGAAGAATCAGTTTAACGATGCTTTCCCCTTATGAGGCGAAATAAAGTGACAGAAATCGAATTGCAGCAACTCGTTGAAAAAATCTCGCTAGATAGTTTTTCATTGCCCTTTAAGCATCAAGCAAAATTCAATTCTCGTTTGCGATCTACAGGGGGACGTTATCACTTAAACGACCATCATTTAGATTTTAATTGGAAGATGTTTCAAGAAGTGGATGAAGCGACAAAAGTTGCAATCATTAAACATGAATTATGTCATTATCATTTGCATTTAGCTAATAAAGGTTATCGTCATCGAGATGCTGATTTTAAGGCTTTACTAAAAAAAACAGGTGGTTTAAGATACGCTCCTGATCTTTCTGCTAAGAAAACGACTAAAATTGAATGGTATCAGTGTGCTAGTTGTACAACCGATATTTACCGCAAACGAAAAATCGATACCAAACGCTATGTTTGCGGGAAATGTCGAGGGCATTTGATTTGGAAGGAAACACTGGATAAAGTGCCAAATGAACAGCTTTCCAGTAAGTAAAAAATCTTAAAAAGGAGAAAAAAGCTCATGACGAATCAAGGGGAACAATTGAAAGATTGGAATTGTTTGCTATCCTTTTTGGCTGATGCAAGTGATCAAAGAACAAATGATTCGGCACCAATAGTGATTCTAGCAGGCAATGGCTTACCGATTCTTGCTGATAAGGCAGCTGAACTGTATTTGCAAGGACAAGTGCAGCAAATTTTTCTAGTCGGAGGAATCGGACATGCTACTAAGGTGCTTCGCCAAAATTTTGCAAAGCAAGGGGTTTTATTTGAGGATGGACTCAGTGAAAGTGAGATGTGTTTTCGTTACTTAACAGAAAAATACCACATTCCAACTGAAAGATTCATTTTAGAAACAACCTCGACGAACTCTGGGGAAAATGCACAACATGCCTTGACGATCCTTCAAAAAAAGGGCGCTTTACCTGAACGGATTTTTCTTATGAATGATCCAACATTACAGCGACGTACCAGAGCAACTTTTGAGAAGGTCTGGAAAGGCACAGGAGTAGAATGGTGTAACTATGTCCCATTTGTTCCCCAATTAATTGAACTAGCGGAAGAGTTACATTTTTCTCTGCCAGAGTTGAACGATCAATGGTCGAAAGATTATTTTTATGCGTTAGTTTTAGGAGAAATGGTTCGTTTGAAGGATGATGAACAGGGCTATGGACCAAATGGGAAAAATTATATGAATCATGTGGACATCCCACAAAAAGTTTGGTCAGCCTATCAACGGATCCGTTCTTCTGTTTCAGGAACTTTCTTGCGTTCATGAGAAAATCATCCCTAGTAGACCAAACGAGAGCGTTAGCCAGTTTTTAAATTTGAACGATTTTTCAAGTAAGTAACCTCTTCAAATATATTTGGTTGAAATTTTTTTAGGTTTATATGATAATGAGGAACGTGTTGTAATAGAAAACAAAATAATGGATGATATTTAAGAGAAGAGGATTCAAATGGAAAATCAAAATAAATTATACCATTTTGTTGGTATTAAAGGATCAGGAATGAGCTCATTGGCACTTGTCCTACACGAGCAAGGGTTACCAGTACAAGGATCAGATATCGAAAAATATTTCTTTACACAAAGGGATTTAGAAAAAGCAAATATCAAAATTTTGCCTTTTGGTGCAGAGAATGTTCAACCTGGAATGACGATCATTGCTGGTAATGCTTTCCCAGATACGCATGAGGAGATTCAAAGAGCGAAAGAGTTGGGATTAGAAGTTGTTCGTTATCATGACTTTATTGGCGACTTTATCCAAAACTACACGAGTATTGCAGTGACTGGTTCACATGGTAAAACGAGTACGACAGGATTACTTTCACATATGTTGACTGGCATTCGTCCAACAAGTTATTTAATTGGTGACGGCACAGGACATGGCGATCCCGAAGCAGAATTTTTTGCATTTGAAGCTTGTGAATATCGTCGCCATTTCTTAGCATATTCGCCTGATTATGTTATCATGACAAATATTGATTTTGATCATCCAGATTATTATACAAGTATTGATGATGTGTTTACCGCATTTCAATCAATGGCAAATCAAGTGAAAAAAGCGATCTTTGCCTATGGAGATGATGCTTACTTAAGAAAATTAGAAGCAGATGTTCCGATCTATTATTATGGTGTTTCTGAAGACGATGATATCCAAGCTCGGAATATCGAACGCACAACGACGGGGTCAGCTTTCGATGTGTACCACAAAGATGAATTTGTGGGACATTTCACTGTTCCTGCTTTTGGTAAACATAATATATTAAACGCATTAGGCGTGATCGCAGTTGCTTATTTTGAAAAACTAGACCAAGAAGAAGTAGCGAAAGAATTGTTAACATTCCCAGGTGTAAAACGTCGCTTCAGCGAAAAAATCGTAGCTGATATGACAGTTGTAGATGATTATGCTCATCATCCAGCTGAAATCAAAGCAACAATCGATGGGGCTCGACAAAAGTACCCTGATAAAGAAATCATTGCAGTTTTCCAACCTCATACATTTACCCGCACAATTGCTTTGATGGATGAGTTTGCAGAAGCACTAGATCTTGCAGATAAAGTTTATCTATGTGATATATTTGGCTCTGCTCGAGAAGAACAGGGCGATGTCAAAATTGAAGATCTTGGCAATAAAATCAAAAAAGGTGGTCAAGTGATCAAAGAAGACAATGTTTCTCCTTTACTTGATTTCCACGATGCTGTCATTATCTTTATGGGTGCAGGGGACGTTCAAAAATTTGAACAAGCGTATGAAAAATTATTAAGTAGTACGACAAAGAATGTATTGTAATCTATTTTTTAAGTAGTCGATTGTAAAGCAGTCTCTATCTGTTAAAGAATGAAACTTAACAGGTAGAGATTTTTTGATTTTTCTGGTTTTCAAAAGAGGAATCAACATCGCTGTCTTCTTTCAGTTTCGTTAATATTTTCTTGTTTTAATCAGTGTAACTTGCCTTTTTGGACTGTTTTGATACAATAAGAAGTGATCAATATATAAACTGGAGGGTTACTAACTTGAACATAAGTAAACCACGTAAATTAGGAAAAACCATCAATGAACTGGAGGAAGGGGACTCGTTGTCTTTAACTGAATCGATTGAAGACAATCAGCTGTTATTGTATTTAGGACTAACAAATGATGCGAATCCACTCTACATCCAACATGATTTTGCGAAACAAACGGAGTACCAACAACCGATTGTGCCTTCTGTCATGTTGATGGGCATCATCACCAGTGCAATTTCAAAACATTTGCCAGGTCCTGGGTCTCATGTAGTCAATTTTTCTGTCAATTTTATTGAGCCAGTTTTCCATTATCAAACATTGACTTTTCAGTTTGATATTATCAAAGTAGACAAAATGAAAAATGTCGTGACAATCTCTGTCGAAGCAAACAATAGCGAAGAAAATCGGGTATTGGATGCAGTAGTGATGGTTCAGCCACCGGTCGAACCAGAATTAGAGATTACTCTTGAAAGTGAAGGTGAAACATATGAATAATCAAGGTACTATTTCAACAGGACTGAATCGCTTCTATGCTAAGGTCTATGGTTATCTAGGAGGAGGTCTAGCATTAAGTGCGATTATCTCTTATCTCGCATTACAAGTATATCCTCAACAAGTTTTCTCGTTCATCAATAATTTCCCTTTAGGCTTTATGGGTCTCTGGATCGTAGAGTTGATTTTAGTAGTTGTATTGGGCGTTAAAGCAGCTAAAAACCCAAGTTTAGCTATTGGTGGTTTTATTGCGTATTCGCTCTTGAATGGACTGACGTTAGCTGTCACATTAGCGATGTATGATATCGGTAGCATTACCAGAGCGTTTATTACAGCAACTGGAATGTTTTTAGGGATGTCCGTTGTAGGCTTGGTTACTAAAAAAGATTTGACAGGTGTCGGCCGTGCCGGAATGGCCGCATTGATCGGTGTCATTATTGCCATGGTCTTGAATATCTTTATCTTACGAAGCAGCGCAGTAGAGTTGTTTATTTCTCTTCTTTTAGTCGTGATCTTCGCAGGAATTACCGCATATGACAACCAAAAGATCCGGTCAATCTATATAGAATCAAATGGGACAGCACACAGTGGAATTGCCGTTTTCTTGGCATTGCAACTATACCTTGATTTTATCAACTTGTTCTTAGCATTCTTAAGAATTTTCGGACGTAACAATTAAGCGATTGAATGGATCGTTCAGTTGAACAATAATTATGAGAGTGAAAAGCATTGAGTCTTTTCACTCTTTTTTGTCCAGTAAAGTGGCTAATTTGCGTTTTTCTTTTCGCTTTCCTCAGTATTCTTTGTTAGAATAAATAAGAACTTTACAGTAAGGAGTTAGGCAGATGACAAAAAATAAATTATTACTTGTAGATGGAAATAGTGTTGCTTTTCGCGCATTTTTTGCTTTACACAATTCATTAGAACGGTTTAAAAATAGAAATGGGTTGCATACAAATGCGATCTATGCTTTTAACACGATGTTTGAAAATGTGATGCAAAAAGAGCAACCTACTCATGTATTAGTTGCATTCGATGCAGGAAAGACGACGTTTAGAACCGAGATGTATGCAGAATACAAAGGTGGCCGTTCAAAAACTCCTGGAGAATTTAAAGAACAGATGCCTTACATTCGTGAATTACTCACAGGACTAGGTGTCCAATACTATGAATTACCTAATTATGAAGCGGATGACATCATTGGGACATTAGCCGAAAAAGTCAATAAAGAAGAATTTGATGTCGTTGTTTTATCTGGTGATCGAGATCTGACTCAATTAGCTAGTAATGAAATCAAAGTAGACATTACGGTGAAAGGTGTGAGTGATATCGAAAGTTACACACCTGAACATGTGGCTGAAAAATATGATGGGTTGACGCCAAATCAAATCATTGATATGAAAGGTTTGGCAGGAGACGCTTCAGACAATATTCCTGGTGTGACGAAAATCGGCGAAAAAACAGCAATCAAATTGTTAAAACAATATGGATCCGTTGAAGGGATCTATGAGCATATTGATGAAATGAAACAAAGCAAAATGAAAGAAAATTTGATCAATGATAAAGAACAAGCTTTCTTATCCAAACAATTAGCGACGATCAATACAGATGCGCCAGTTGAAGTCTCAATTGATTCATTGAAATATGAAGGGAAAAACTTAGAGAAATTGGTGCCATTTTATAAAGAAATGGAATTTAAACAATTCCTGGCAAAGCTGGACCTTGTTGAGGAAGAAGTAGAACTTGAAGATATCCTATTTGAAGTAGTCCATGAATACCATGAGGACATGTTCACGACTGACATGGCTTTATATGTGGAGATGATGGGAGACAATTACCATACAGAAGATATCGTGGGTGTAGCTTGGGGGACGAAACAAAAAATTTATGTTACGAATGATCTAGCGTTATTTGAGAACGAAGCTTTTTGTGCTTGGTTAGCTGATCCAACACGGTTGAAAAAAGTCTATGATGCCAAACGGACCTATGTGGCTTTAAATCGGTATGCCACGAAAACAAAAGGGATCGATTTTGATGTCTTGCTTGGTGCCTACTTGCTTGATACAAATGAGAAAAGTACGGATATTGAAGGAATCGCTGCCCATTATGGCTATCATGAAGTGCAGTCAGATGAAGCAATTTATGGAAAAGGGGCAAAAAAAGGATTACCGGAAGAGGAAGAAGTATTTTTTGCCCACCTTGCCAGAAAAGTATCTGCCATTAGTGTTTTAACACCTAAGTTAAGTCAAGAATTAACAGAAAAAAACCAAATGGCCTTGTTCCGTGAGATGGAACTACCCCTTTCAATCATCTTAGCTGAAATGGAAATCACTGGTATCAAAGTTGATGCTTCTCGTTTACAAGAAATGAAAATCGAATTCTCCGATCGATTGAAAGAGATTGAGGAAACAATCTATCAAGAGGCTGGTGAATCCTTCAATTTAAACTCACCAAAACAATTAGGGGTCATTTTATTTGAAAAAATGGGGTTACCAGTGATCAAGAAAACGAAGACAGGCTATTCCACTGCGGTCGATGTTTTAGAACAATTAAGAGAACAAGCCCCAATCGTCGATGACATCTTGACGTATCGCCAAATCGCCAAGATCCAGTCAACTTATGTAGAAGGTTTGTTAAAAGTCATTCAATCCGATGGGAAAGTCCATACCAGATATGTTCAAACATTGACTCAAACAGGGCGTTTAAGTTCAGTAGATCCTAATTTACAAAATATTCCTATCCGATTAGATGAAGGGCGAAAGATTCGCCAAGCGTTTGTGCCTAGAGAAAAAGACTGGTTGATCTATTCATCTGACTATTCACAAATCGAATTGCGAGTCTTGGCCCATATCTCAAATGATGAACATTTAAAAGCCGCCTTTCTTGAAGGACAAGACATCCATGCAAGTACTGCTATGCGTGTTTTTGGGATTGAAAAAGCAGAAGATGTCACACCAAATATGCGTCGTCAAGCAAAAGCAGTCAATTTTGGGATCGTTTATGGCATTTCTGACTATGGTTTATCACAAAACCTTGGGATTACAAGAAAAGCAGCACAACAGTACATTGATACGTATTTTGAGAAATATCCTGGAGTCAAAGAATATATGGAACGTATCGTTCGTGAAGCGAAGGAACAAGGATTTGTCGAAACTCTTTACCATCGCAGACGTTATTTACCAGATATCAATTCACGAAATTATAATATACGTTCTTTTGCTGAAAGAACAGCAATCAATACCCCAATCCAAGGAAGTGCCGCTGATATTCTTAAAATCGCGATGATCGAGTTGGATAAACGCTTAAAAGAAGAAAAACTATCAGCAACCATGTTGTTACAAGTACACGATGAATTGGTTTTTGAAGTGCCAGAAACAGAATTAGAACGATTAGACAAATTAGTAAGTGAAGTCATGGAACATGCCGTGTCCTTACACGTACCATTGATTACAGACAGTAGTTGGGGAAAAACGTGGTATGAAGCGAAATAGCTGATTGCCACTATTGAACCGATCTGTTCAATAAATAGATAAAAAAGCAAATAAGTCGAAGGTGAAAACATGCCAGAATTACCAGAAGTAGAAACTGTACGAAAAGGCTTGTCTCGTTTAGTCGTTGGAAAGAAAATCCAAAAAATCCAAGTCTTATGGCCAAGAATCATTGAACAACCAGAAACAGCAATCTTTGAAGCTTCGTTAGTTGGCGAAGAGATTCTGGCTATTGATCGAAGAGGCAAGTTTTTAATTTTTCGTTTGACTCATTATGAATTGATCTCACATTTACGTATGGAAGGAAAATACCAATTTGTTGAAAAAAATGAACCGATCGATAAACACACGCATGTCATTTTTTTCTTTGAAGATGGTAGCCAACTCCGATACCATGATGTACGTAAATTTGGACGAATGACATTAGTTGAAAAAGGAGCGAGTGATGCTTACAAAGGCATCATGAAATTAGGTCCGGAGCCGTTGCCAGATACATTTTTATTAGACGGCTTTCGTTTAGGCTTACAAAAATCTCATAAAGCGATTAAACCATTATTATTAGATCAAAAATTAGTAACAGGTTTAGGGAATATCTATGTGGATGAAGCGCTTTGGGAAGCGAAGATCCATCCAGAACAGCCAGCGGATACCTTGAAGCCCAAAGAAGCAGAGTTGTTACGAAAAGCAATTATTGACGTGTTGTCTCGAGCAATTGAGGCTGGCGGAACGACGATCAGGAGTTATCTCAATGCGTTAGGCGAGTCAGGTAACTTTCAAGTAGCTTTACATGTCTATGGTCAGACTGGTCAACCATGTGTTCGTTGTCATACACCGATCGTCAAAACAAAAGTAGCGCAAAGGGGGACGCACTATTGTCCAAATTGCCAAAGACTAAAAATCAGCAAGTAGGCTATGTCTTAGGCTTAACTGGTGGGATTGCTACTGGGAAAAGCACTGCAGCAGCTGTTTTTAGCCGTCACCAAATCCCGATGATCGATGGAGATATCATCGCCCGTGAAGTCGTCCAACCTCAGACTCCTGGATGGGCGGCAATCGTTCAAGAATTTGGGGAAGAAATCCTTCAAGAAGATGGCACGCTTGATCGAGTAGCTTTAGCCAAGATTATTTTCGATTCGACAGAACAAAGACAAAAACTTGATCGCTTATTAGACCCATTTATCCGTCAAGCGATTACGGAACAGATTAAGCAACAAAAAGCAAATTATCCTTTAGTTGTCGTTGATATCCCTTTATTATTTGAAGGTCATTATGAACAGGAAATGGATGCTGTAGCAGTCGTTTACCTTCCAGAAGAAATTCAATTGCAACGTTTGATGAAAAGAAATCAATTGACACTGGACGAAGCAAAGAAAAGAATACAAAGCCAGATGCCGATTGAAGAAAAGAAAAAATTAGCAGATATCGTTTTTGACAATTCCGGTAGTAAGGATGAACTGACTTGTCAAATCGAACGTTGGCTCTCGGACTTCAACAATCGATTTCTTTGAGTATATTTAGATAGTTTGCTATGCTGAATATAAAGAAAAGAGGGGGATTGGTATGGGGACTTTTAAAAATCAAAAAGATAAAGTAGTCGGTTCTGCAAAAGAAAAACTAGGAGAGATCTTGAATAAAGATGAACTGGTAGATGAAGGACGGGCACAATCAGAAGCTGCAAAAGAAAATGATGAACGCTACAAAGCCAGAGTCGATGAATTAGAAGACCAACAAGCAGAAAAAGAAGCCAAGGAGCAAGATCTGACACAAGAACGAAAAAAAGATGATCCAACACACAAAAAAACACCTTTACCAGAAGCCGATCATATTCCTGAACAACAAAAAATCGATGAACAACGAATGAAACATTATACAGGGATTGAAGAAAAACTTTAATGGGTATAACTTAGACTGTTGAAACAGAGAGTGAGACAAGTTTTGTCTCACTCTCTGTTTTTTTTTGAAGTATGCACCTGAAAGAAGTTTTTAAGAAGCACTGTTTTACATGCAGTTTTCTCGAAAGTCAAGCCTAATTGTTTTGCTTTGGAACAATTTCGATCAATCGATTGAAAAAAAGGTTCTTCTAACGAGGTTTTTTATACAGGAGAGTCGCCTGTAAGAATTGTTTCATGTTATAATACAACTAGTTACATGTGTGAAACTTTTTTTATGAAAAGCAGGAGTGAATCATAAAAATATTGTTTCATACGTAATTATTTACGTAACTATTATCGAGTGAAAATTTATCCTTTGAATGTTCGTTGAATCAATACTATATAAATTGATTCAATATATTAAATGAATGTATATCAGAAAAATTTCAGATTAAGAGGTGAAAATAATGAGATGTCCTAGATGTCAACATAACAATTCCCGAGTGATTGATAGTCGACAAGCGGATGATGGTCGAGCAATTCGTCGAAGACGAGAGTGCGAAAACTGTTCTTTTCGTTTTACAACATTTGAAAGAATTGAAGCAGCACCTTTATTAGTGATCAAAAAAAATGGGGAACGGGAAGAATTTAATCGTGACAAGATTTTAAGAGGATTAATCCGTTCAGCAGAAAAAAGACCAGTTGCGATGGAACAAATGGAACAAATCGTAAATCATGTTGAAAATCGGGTGCGAAGTCTTGGTGAAAATGAAGTATCGACGACGTTGATCGGAGAATACGTGATGGAAGATCTGGTCAATTTAGATGAGATTGCTTATATCCGTTTTGCCAGTGTTTATCGTCAATTTAAAGATATGTCGGTGTTTTTAAAAGAATTACAAGACATCGTTGATAAAGCAAAAGAAAATAATAAAGAGAATCATAAAGAAAACAACGAATAAATCAGAAATAAAATCAAGTCATAAAAGGAGGCCAAATTCCTTGGATAACGCATGGAAAGAGCTTCAACCTAAAAATATCTACCAAGGAAGAAAAAGCTATCCGCTAAGAGAAGAAGGGAAATCCTCATTACTTTATCTCTACCAGCCATTAATCGGCAGTGAAGCTTTGAGTTTGTATTTTACCTTACTATCAGAAATTCCTTTACAAAAAGGCGTTGGACCGGAAGGATTACATGCTGATCTGTTAAGTAGCTTGAATTGTGGTATTCCTCAGCTTTATGAAGCACGAAAAAAACTAGAAGGGATCGGACTTTTAGAAGTTTTTTTCAAAGAAGACCCTAGTTTAGGGGGATGTTTTATTTATGAGTTACTTGAGCCAATTGAACCGTTAGCATTTTTTAAAGATACATTATTGTCTTTTCTGCTATTAGAAAAAGTCGGTCAACGGCGTTTTAATCAGTTGATCCAACTGTTTCAGCCGGAACATTTTTCGACGAATGATTATCAAAAGATCACGAAGAAATTTTTAGAAGTATATCGCTTTAATGAAAAAACTTATGCTGCAGATCAAGAGAAACTCGAGGAAAACCAACAGTCATTTACAACCAAATCAACTGATCTGGGGAAGTCCATGGAACAATCCACTCTTGATTGGCGCTTTTTGACAGATTGGTTGGCAAAAAAACATATCATGAATCTAGATGAATCATTGAAGGAACAGTTAACAATGTATCATTTACTTTATGGCGTGGATGAGTTGACATTAGGTGAATGGGTCGTACAAGCGTATGATTTTTCTGAGCAGACAGTATCTGTCAAAGAGCTTCAACGCATCGTATTGGTGAACCAACAGACGAAGCGAACAAATACATTGACTAATCAAAAAGAAGAAGCAACCTCTGCCAATCAGTATGAGACACCTAAGGAAGCAACTGCTCTGACAAATGCGACACTACAGTTAGTGAACGAAGTCAAAAGCATTCCGCCAATGAAATACTTAGAGGCACTGAAACAAGCAAAAGGCGGCTATGTCTCAAAACAAGAAACTTGGCTTTTACAGGATTTAGTTTCACAATCGGGATTGTCGAATAGTTTGATCAATATCCTGATCAATTATGTCTTAGTAATCAAAGATCGTCCTAGCTTAACCGCAAGCTTTGTCAACACGATCGCCAACGAATGGGCACAAAAAAAGATCATGACCCCAGAAGAAGCCATTGAACATATTCGGAAAACCAATAGCAAAGGCAAACAAAATACTAAAAATACGAACCAGAATTATTCAACTAATCGTCGAAACGTTCGTCGTGAGAAACTACCAGATTGGGTCAACCAGCCAAAAGAAGAGAAAAAAATCAGTAGTGAGAAAAAAGCGGAGATCGAACGACGATTCAAAGAATATTTTGCCAAGAAGGAGGGAGATAGCTAATGGAAGATGTAGGAAAAGAATTAAAGCGGATCATCAGCCAGCGAAATTATCAACAAAAATTTGCTGAAATGATCGAAGAAGTCCTCAACGATCCAGATGTGCAAGCCTTTTTGGCGGATCACAAAGATGAATTAACACAAGCAGATATCGAAAAAAGTTATGCAAAACTGTATGAATTTGTCCAAGAAAAACGAAAATACCAAAAAAATGACCCTACGATGATCGCTCCTGGCTATGAGCCCAAGTTAACCTTGAATTTTCATTATGTCGATGTGACTTATGTTCCAACAGAAGCCTTATTGGCGAAGAAAAGACAAGAAGAAATTAGGAACCGGATCAAAGCTGTCGATATGCCAAAAGATATCCAAGATGCTTCTTTCAATAATTTTGAGCGTACCGATGGACGGAGCTATGCAAGTTTTGAAGCACTAGACTTTGTGGAAAATTATAGTGCAAGTCCCAAAGAATATCACAAAGGACTTTATTTAGTTGGCAGCTTTGGAATAGGAAAAACCTATCTTTTAGGGGCGACTGCCAGAGAACTAGCCATTAAAGGCTTTACAACTACACTTGTCCATTTTCCGACTTTTGCTGTTGAAATGAAACAAGCGATTGGAAAAGATCAAGTCGCAGAAAAACTAGATGCGGTCAAACGTTCACCCATTTTAATGATGGATGACATTGGCGCCGATGCAATGAGTAGTTGGATCAGAGATGAAGTCTTTGGTGTGATTTTGCAATATCGAATGCAAGAGCAACTGCCAACCTTTTTCTCTTCCAATTTTACAATGAATGAATTGGAACAACATCTTGCTGTGACACAGCGTGGAGATGAAGAACCATTGAAAGCCAAACGAATCATGGAACGGATTCGCTATTTGACAAAAGAAATTGAAATGACTGGACGCAATCGGAGAAATGGCTAGCGAAAAGAGAAAGCATAGAAGTCATAATTGTAGCCTTAGTAGGCTTAGAAGATGTGATCGAGAAAGCCTTTTGCTGAATTAGTTATTGCCCTATTTCCTGCCTATTGCTTTGATGGGTAGGAAAATAAGCAATGCAAACAATTAATTGAGAGAAGTCTGCAAATAATTCTCTTTTCAATGACTCTCGATGTTCACTTAGTTATTCAAGAAACTCATAATTTGAGATGAAAGTGTATCTGAATTCATACTTAACGCCACTTTTATTGATCGTAACAAGCTACAAAAGTGGTGTCATACTGGATAGAGTGATGATTACAGAAGCTTATGCCTGATCAATAGTCATCATGGTAACGAAAAAAGACAACCATAAATTTCTGATGAACAAGTATCAAAAACAAAATTGAACGACTAAAAACAGAATGTATTGATTATCGTCAACTAAATAAAAAGTCAAAGAACGATCATCAATTGAAGTAATGTAAATAATTAGCCGGAGGATAAAGATATGAAAGTGATTTTTTCTTGTTTGTTGGCGACAGGGTTACTTTTTTCGCTAACAGGTTGTGGTAATGGAGATAAAAATGAGGCATCGATCGATTCGATTAGTGCGGAAACAACGACTAAAGCGAAGGATTCTTCTAACGAAGGACAAAGTATTTTTAAGGGTGAAATTGAAAGTATTGATGACTCAGTCGATGATACCATTCAAATCAAAGTGGTCAATGTAGATGAAATCGAAGACCCCGAGAATATTGGAACCTCTTTTGATAATGATGGTGTAACACTAAATGTTTCGAATGATCAATTAGTCGGAGGTAAGGAATCTTTTCAAAAAGGTGACGAGATCAAGTTTACTTTAAAAGAAAAACCAATTATGACAATGTCAATCCCTCCGCAAATTCCTGGTAATTCGATCGTTGAGGTAAGAGTTATTGAATAGTCAGTGTTAAACGTTTCGTAAAAGCAAATAGCTCATCAGGAGATTTGAAATTTTTCTTTTTCAAATCTCCTTCATTTATAGGGAAAATGTTATAATGAGGGGGAAGGAGTGAAGGTATGAACCACTTAGATTTATCGAAACGCTTAGCATTAGTGGGAGAACATGTCCCAACAGGAGCGTTTTTAGCAGATATTGGCTCTGACCACGCTTACTTGCCAGTTGCATTAATGTTAAAGGATAAAATTGAATTTGCTGTAGCTGGCGAAGTGGTGAAAGGCCCTTATGAGTCAGCAAAAAAACAAGTACAGAAAAATGGTTTAGAAAAGCGGATCGTTGTTCGTTTAGCTAACGGATTAGATGCGATTGAGCCAACAGATCAGATCAATGCGATCACGATTGCTGGTATGGGTGGGGCTTTGATTCGAGATATTTTAGAAGCAGGCGCCAAACAGCATCGTTTAACAGGGAAGGAGCGTTTGATTCTCCAACCAAATATTGGCGAGCAAGCAGTGAGAAAATGGTTGCAAGATAATCACTATCAAATCATTGCAGAAGAGATTTTAGAGGAAAACAAAAAAATCTATGAAATCATTGTAGCTGAAAAAACACCGACGAAGCATATCTATAATGAGGAAGAGATTCTGTTTGGTCCATTTTTATTGCAAGGAAAAACAGTGGTCTTCCAAAAGAAATGGCAAAGAGAATTAAAACAAAGACAAGCGATTTTAAAACAATTGGCACAAGCACAGAACCAAGAAGAACGTGTTGAAGCGATAAAAAAAGAAATCCAGATGATCGAGGAGGTTTTAGCTTAATGGCGATCAACGGTAATGAATTTATTCGCAAATTTGAAGAATATTGTCCTCAATGGTTGGCTGAAGAAGGAGATCCTGTGGGGCTACACCTCGGAACATTAAATAAACCGATTCAACGCATAATGATGACGTTAGATGTTCGTCCAGAAGTTGTGCAAGAAGCCATCGAAAAAAAGATTGATTTGTTAATTGCTAAACATCCTCCCATTTTTCGACCAATTAAACGATTAACAACGGATCATCCACAAGAAAAAATGTATGCTGATTTATTAAAACATGATATTGCTGTCTATGCAGCACATACCAATATGGATATTATCGAGGATGGACTGAATGATTGGTTTTGTGAAGCATTAGGAATCAATGTCGAAAATTATTTGTTAAAGACACATACAAGGCATTACAAAAAACTAGCTGTTTATGTACCGATCGAAGACGCTGACAAATTACGTAAGGCTTTAGCTGAGGCTGGTGCGGGTGAACAAGGTCATTACGATCATACAAGTTTTACCAGTATTGGCGAAGGTCGTTTTCGACCGAATGAACAGGCACATCCCGCAATTGGTAAAAATGGCCAACTAGAAAAGGTAGAAGAAGCTAAAGTGGAAGTGATTTTTCCTGAAGACCGTGAGGAAAAAGTGTTATCAGCTATGTATCGTGTCCATCCTTATGAAGAAGTAGCATTTGATTTGTTTTCAATTGACGAACCGACTCAAACCTGGGGGATCGGTCGAATCGGAGAATTACCAGAAGCGCTTGATTTAGATACCTTTGTATCTAAAGTAAAAGAAGCCTTCCAATTAGAAGGGTTACGAGTTGTTCGTCCAACTCATACAAAGAGCACTGTTAAAAGAATCGCCATTTGTGGTGGTAGTGGCGAAAAGTTCTATCCTTATGCAGTAGCTCAAAAAGCGGATGTTTATATTACTGGAGATATCTATTACCACACAGCTCAAGATATGCAAAGTGCAGGCTTGATTGCGATTGATCCAGGTCATTATATTGAATCTTTATGTAAAGAAAAGTTTGTCGAAAAATTTGAGAAATGGAAACAAGAAGAAAATTGGACCGTTGATTTCTTTGTTTCAGAAACGGATACGAACCCATTTCAATTTAACTAAAGGAGAGCTGTTGTATGTACGAAAATCTTTTACCACGTTTTTTACGCTATGTTAAGACTGAAACCAGATCTGATGAAAGTAGTCAAACGACTCCTTCGACACAAACACAAGTCGCTTTTGCGCAAGTCTTGAAAAAGGAATTAGAAGATTTAGGACTAACCAATGTATTTTACAATGAAGAAAATGGATTTGTTATAGGAACATTGCCAAGTAATATTGAAAAGAAAGTTCGCTCGATCGGTTTCATTGCCCACATGGATACCGCAGATTTCAATGCAGTAAATGTTAATCCACAAATCATTGAGAACTACGATGGGGAATCAACGATTGTTCTAGATAGTGAAGAACATTATACATTAAATACCAAAGACTTCCCTAATTTGAAAAACTACGAAGGACACACATTGATCACAACTGATGGCAGTACGTTGTTAGGTGCGGACGATAAAGCTGGGATTGCTGAAATTATGACCGCGATGGAAATTCTGCTGAAAAACCCAACTATCCCTCATGGTGAGATCAAAGTAGCTTTTGGACCAGATGAAGAGATTGGGGTAGGAGCAGATAAATTTGATGTCCAGCAGTTTGATGTTGATTTTGCCTATACCGTTGATGGTGGACCTTTAGGCGAATTACAATATGAAACATTCAGCGCAGCTCAGGCTAATATTTCAATTCAAGGAAAAAATGTCCATCCTGGTACAGCCAAAGATACGATGATCAATGCATTACAATTAGCGATAGACTTCCATAATCAACTACCAGCAGATGAAGTCCCAGAAAAAACGACAGGTTATGAAGGGTTCTTCCATTTGATGGGATTAAATGGAAATGTCGAAGAAGCAACTATGAGTTATATTATCCGTGACCACGATCGAGAAAAATTTGAAGCACGGAAAGCGAAAATTACTGAAATCCAAGAAAAACTAAATAGTCGCTTCGATCAGACACGTGTGAAAGTTGATATGTATGATCAGTACTATAATATGCGAGAAATTATTGAAAAAGATATGAGCATTGTTGAATTAGCAAAACAAGCGATGATCGATTTAGAAATCGAGCCTGTGATTGAACCAGTACGAGGTGGAACAGATGGATCGAAAATTTCTTATCTAGGCATTCCAACGCCTAATTTGTTCGCAGGTGGCGAAAATATGCACGGCCGATTTGAGTTTGTTTCTCTGCAAGTGATGGAAAAAGCAACAGATGTGATTGTAAAAATTGCAGAATTGAATACAAACGTATAAAATCAAATAGGAACGTGGATGGATCAATTAAGTGAACGAAGTGGATCTATCCTTTTAGCTGGGGGTGGGCGTATTCCAACAATGGAACGTCTGACCCCTTGGTTTTTGTGTAAAAATGGGAGGAAGAAAGAAATGGAAAAATTGCTAGTTTTTTATAATCAAAGCTCAGGACAAGATGAAGGTGAAAAATTAGCAAGCTGGTTTAAAGAATATGCCTTAAAGAAACGACCAGAACTAATCATCAATCTAACGGAAACAGGTCCTTCGATCAAGCATGAGACATTAGTCAAAAAAGCTGAAGAAACGCACGCAGATACCTTAATCGTAATCGGAGGCGATGGTACGATCCATCATATTGTACAGGCTTTTCAAGATAAACTTGAGCATTATCAAGTAGGACTACTACCAGGAGGAACAGTCAATAATTTAGCCCGTGTTCTCGGTATTCCATTAGAAAAGGAAAAAGCTGCAGACATTATCTTAGAGGGACAAATCCGTCAAATCGATTATGGAAAAGTCAATGATGAAGTCATTATCTCAACTTTAACGATCGGTATACTGGCAGATACAGCTGTTTGGATCAGTCAAAAAGAAAAGCAAAAATATGGTTCTTGGATTTTTATCAAACGGTTCATCAAGTTATTATTAAAAAAGAGAAAGTATCATTTAGATATCAAAACAGAAAAAGAACATTGGCGAGGAAAAACACAATTATTGACAGTCACAATGTCTAACTCAGTAGGTGGTTATACGAATTTTGATGATTCAGCTTCACCCGATGATGGTATGTTTCATGTCACAATCATCCCATCTTTAGATATTTTTCGATTTGTTTTTTATTTGCCTCGTTTAATCAAAGGAAAAATTTACTCTGTCCCAGGTATCAATTATTTGACTGCTAGTCAGATCAATATCCAAGCACGGGAAAAATCAGTTGGCACTCGTACAGATGGTGATACGACAGATAATCTGCCTATCGAATTAGTCGTAGTCAAAAAAGGGTTGTCGGTCTTTGCTCCTAAAGAAGAGCAAAAATGATGTGCTAGAGGTGGAGGAAAACACGTATGGAAGCTTTACTACACAATCCTTTGTGGTTTTATTTAGTGATTGTCAATTTATATTTATTTTGTTTGATGGGGTATGATAAGTATCAAGCAAAAAAAGGCGGTTGGCGCGTTCCAGAAAATAATTTGATTTTTGTTAGTTTATTAGGCGGTGGAATTGGGGGATTAATTTCTCGTAAAGTATTCCATCATAAAACGAGAAAAAAGAAATTTACAGTAGGATTTGTACTAGGTGTATTGGTGGATTTACTGTTGATTTATTTTTTTCATTAAGGAGTAGTTGATGGCGACAAAAGGTGCAAAAACGAAAATAGCGTTAAATCTATTCTTATTGATTGGAATTTTTGCCATTATTTATTATTTGATCAACCAATCTTTTGCAGATATTTTCGCTGAATTGCTGTCTACAAGCTTTATCGTTCTGGTAGCGGCATTCTTGTTAGGAACGATCTATCAGGTGGCAGAAGGGCGTTCAATCAAAGAGATTGCCCAGCCGTTCGAACCAACATTTTCCACTTGGGATGGTTTTTGGACATCTTGCTATATTGCATTTTATCGAATCGTTTCATTTGGAACAGGCACTTTGATTTCAGAAATTTATTTTTATAATAAAAAAGGAATGAAATACTCACAAGGTGCAGGTGTCACTGCGTTGCATATGATTATGTATAAATTAGCCGTGATTACCTATGCGATCATTGGTTTGATCATCCAGTTCTCTTTATTTTATTCCAAAGGACCAAACATGATTTGGTTCATTATTGCTGGCATTATTTTAACTGGGCTGATCATTGCCTTTTTATTGATGGTCTCAATGAGTCTGAATCTACAAATTTTCTTTGTGAGTATCTCAAACAAACTGTTTCGAAGTGAACGCATCAGAAGTTGGGTAGATACATGTAATACACAAATCTATTCGTTGAGAGAAACTGTCCAGACAATTGTCAAAGATCGAACAGCTCTATTACGCATCTATTTTTGGAATATGGTCAAACTTATTTTTTGGTATATCATGCCCTATCTCTTTTTGGTTGAAAACCATCCCACGATCGACTTTCTCTTGACCTTTTCATTTATCAGTTTTGCGGTAGTTTTATCTGGTGTCATCCCTACCCCAGCTGGAATCGGTTCATTTGAATTTGTCTATCTGTTGTTATTCAGACCACTTGTGGGAACCGTAGATGCTGTTTCTTCTTTATTACTGTATCGGTTTAGCTCATTTATCTTACCTTTTATTTATGGGTTATGTTACGTGATTGCTGATCGTCGAAGGGTAATAAAACAAGAGATCCAAGATGTAAAAAACAACAAAAAAGAATCAAATTGATTACTACAGCGATTGCATAGAGTCATTTTATTAGATCTAAAACACAACAGTAAGTCCATCCAAGTTGGCTCTGTTGTGTTTTTTTTGATCACTTATTTCCGATAAAATAAGCGAGGTTATCTTTTGACCAAGACTGACCAAAGAGGTATAATGTTTATTGGAACGAGATGTATCATATTGAATATTGAAATTTTATATTCAGGAGGTAAGTAAAATGAACATTGAAAAAATGACAACCACGCTTCAAGAAGCGATTGCTGAAGCGCAACAAATCGCTGTCACAAGAAAACATCAAGAAATTGATATTGCGCATTTGTGGAAGATTTTTTTACAACCAAACCATTTTGGGCGCAATCTATACACTGATGCGGGAATGGATGTTGATACGTTTGAAAAGGAAGTAGATCGTGTATTAGATGAATATCCCACAGTTTCAGGGGGAAACGTCCAATATGGTCAGAATCTAAGCCAAAATCTATTCCGTTTATTAAATGAAGCAGACCAGTTAAGAGAAAGTTTTGGCGATGAATTTCTTTCAACAGAGATTGTAATTTTAGCCTTGATGAAATTGAAAAATTATCCATTGACGGTTTATTTGACCAAAAATGGTTTATCAGAAAAAGAGTTACGTAAAAATATCGAAGACATGAGAGGAGGAGAAAAGGTGACATCTAAAAATCAAGAAGAACAATACAAAGCATTAGAAAAATACGGCGTTGATCTTGTTCAACAAGTCAGAAGCGGGAAAATGGATCCAATCATTGGACGTGATGAAGAAATTCGGGATGTTATCCGTATCTTATCTCGTAAAACCAAGAATAATCCAGTATTGATTGGTGAACCTGGTGTCGGTAAAACAGCAATTGTAGAAGGGTTAGCACAACGTATCGTACGAAAAGACGTGCCAGAAAATTTGAAAGATAAAACGATCTTTTCATTAGACATGGGAGCATTGATTGCTGGTGCTAAATTCCGTGGTGAATTTGAAGAACGATTAAAAGCTGTGCTGAAAGAAGTCAAGAAAAGTGATGGACGAATCATCTTATTTATTGATGAAATCCATAATATCGTTGGTGCAGGGAAAACTGAAGGCAGCATGGATGCTGGAAATTTATTGAAACCAATGCTTGCTCGAGGTGAATTGCATTTAATCGGTGCTACTACATTAGATGAATATCGTCAATATATGGAAAAAGATAAAGCATTAGAACGACGTTTCCAAAAAGTCTTAGTCAAAGAACCGACAGTAGAAGATACAATCAGTATCTTACGAGGATTGAAAGAACGTTTTGAGATTCATCATGGAGTCAACATTCATGATAATGCATTAGTCGCTGCTGCAACTTTATCTGACCGTTATATCACAGACCGCTTTTTACCAGATAAAGCAATTGATTTGATCGATGAAGCAAGTGCAACGATCCGAGTAGAAATGAACTCTATGCCGACTGAGCTAGACCAAGTGACTCGTCGCTTGATGCAATTAGAGATCGAAGAAGCAGCATTGAAAAAAGAATCAGACGATGCAAGTAAAAAACGTTTGAAAAATCTACAAGAAGAGTTAGCTGATCTTCGTGAAGAAGCAAACTCGATGAAAATGCAATGGGAAACAGAAAAACAAGAAGTCAATAGTGTTTCTTCTAAACGTGCGGAAATCGATAAAGCCAAACATGAATTAGAAGACGCAGAAAACAACTATGATTTAGAACGGGCTGCCGTCCTAAGACATGGAACGATTCCTCAATTAGAAAAAGAATTAAAGGAATTGGAAGCAAAAGCTAAAGACAGTGAAATCAAAATGGTTCAAGAATCAGTCACTGAAAACGAAATTGCGCAAGTGGTTGGACGTTTAACTGGTATCCCAGTCACAAAATTAGTGGAAGGGGAACGAGAAAAACTAATCAAGCTCAACGAAACATTGCATAAACGTGTGATTGGACAAGATGAAGCAGTAGATGCAGTCAGTGATGCGGTCATTCGCTCTCGAGCAGGATTGCAAGATCCAAACCGCCCACTAGGTTCTTTCTTATTCTTAGGACCAACCGGAGTTGGGAAAACAGAATTAGCGAAAGCTTTAGCAGAAAACTTATTTGATTCTGAAGAACACATGGTGCGGATCGATATGAGTGAGTATATGGAGAAACATGCCGTATCTCGTTTGGTTGGGGCTCCTCCAGGCTATGTTGGCTATGAAGAAGGCGGACAATTGACGGAAGCCGTTCGCAGAAATCCTTATACGATCGTTTTACTCGATGAAATCGAAAAAGCCCATCCAGATGTCTTCAATATCTTGTTACAAGTATTAGATGATGGGCGGTTAACTGATTCTAAAGGACGTGTGGTTGACTTCAAAAATACCGTTCTTATCATGACCAGCAACATTGGTTCTCAACTGTTATTAGAAGGAGTGTCAGCAGATGGCACTATCCCTGAAGAAGTGGAAGAACAAGTAAGAACGATCCTTCGAGGTCATTTCAAACCAGAATTCTTAAATCGAATCGATGATACGATTTTATTCACACCATTAAGTCTTGAAAATGTGAAAGGAATCGTTGATAAAATGGTGGCGCAATTGGCAAAACGATTGGATTATCAAGAAATTCATCTAACAATCAGCGACGAAGCCAAAACATGGATCGCAGAAAATGCCTACGAACCAGCATACGGGGCTCGACCATTGAAACGCTTTATTACGAAAGAAGTAGAAACACCATTAGCCAAAGAAATCGTAGCAGGACACATCTTACCAAAATCTAAAGTAACGATTACCTTGCTAGCAGAGAAACTTCATTTCGAAACGGAAGAACTTGAAGATACGGAAGAGTAAAGAAACGGTGAACTTTCGCAAGGAAATGTGTGTTGACGAGAAGTAGAATTGATCAAATTTCAAGTTGAGTCACACACCATCTCAGCTTTTAATAAAAAACAATAAAGTTAGGTCAACCACCTAGCTTTATTGTTTTTTTGTAATTTGGTCATAAGTCTTAAAAAATCATTCATAAAATAAGTTGATTTCAATCGTTATCTTCAAGTTCATCTACTAAGGTAATATTTTTATTCCCCATATAAATAGGAGTGGGCAGGTAAATATCTTCTTTGGTTCCCATCATTTCAACCCTTGTCACTAAGTACAATTTTCATTGAGAATGGTAACAAAATCACCGTAAGGGTTGATGATAAGAAATAAGTGGGTGAGACAAAATGAGATGCTACCTAACCATTGACGTTTTCACGCACAATTTTTAGGAAGCATCTCACTTTTGTCACAATTCTTTAATGTGATATTTTTTTTGCTCTATTTCAAAATTTTCAACCGATAATTTTCAAAATAATCACGATTGTTTCTTCCTTGGATCCAAGCAAAGATTCCCATGACCAATGCACCAATCGTATTTGTGAATAAATCACCCATCGTGTCCATCAAAGCAGCACGTCCGACAAATAAGGTGCCATCTGAAGCGGCAAACCGTTGGAGATTCATTCCTAAGAATTGATCACAGAGAAATTCCCAAAATTCCCAGAACACGCCACAGAGGCCAGCAAAGGCAAAACCAAACAGTAAAAACAACCATGGACTAGTCTTCGCAATTGGTGCATCTTTCAATAATAAGCCGATCAATCCGTAACCTAGGGCAGTCAACACCATAGGACTAACGGCGTGTAAAATTTTATCCCAGAATGAAATGATACTAATCAAATGCATACCGGTACCTAAGAACACGGAAATAAACAAGAAAAACCAATAAAATAAAACAATGGCATCTGGAACGTATAATTTTGCGATTTTTCTAACGATCTGAGGGAGAAAAATCAATAGAATCCCAGCTAAAGATTCGATGATGAAAGTAACTCCCTGAGTAGTTGAATATTTTTTAGTGATAAATTCATAAAGGTTATAACAAACTACAAACACACCAAAAGCAACAAGTGCAAGTTGGATTTTTTTCATTGTCTTATTCATGGCTCAAACCTCCATCTAAGTAAGTCTTTACTTGATTGAGTAACGCTTCTTCACTAGTTACGAGAGCGCCATTTAGCTTGATTAACCCAATTGTATAAAGATTTAAATAATGGAATTGGTTTTCAGCTACTTCTTGTAAAGCAGCAATTTTTTGCGGGTGGGTACCGCCTTGTTGCCGACTATCTGTATACAATCCAATGACAGGAATCCCTTTAGCATAGGCAACACCAATTTCGGATGCAACACCAGGATCGATCGTCAAACCATCTAATAGTGCAATCATCAAATCACTTTCCAACACCTTTTCTGTATCGGCTAAAGCAATCATCTGACTATCAGCATAGGCTGTTTTATCATTGATCGCTTCGTTTTCTTGCGGAAGATAAATGGTTAATTCATTGGAAAGACTCCTGATTTCTTCTACAAGTTTCGCATTATATAATAAGTCACTTTTCGCAAAAAGTGGGGCAGCAAAATAAATATTCATTTTCATCGTCCTTTTCTTAGAAATAGTCACTGAAATAAGCTTCCATATTTGGAAGAATCAATTCAAGTGTTTTAAGTGTTTCATCATCTGTTTTGATTCGTTCGATCCTTGCAAGATAAGAAGGGCGACGATAATTCATCATCAAACAACTTAATGTTTGAATGGACAACTGAACCGATTGTCCGACAGGTTCGTCCACGACATCCAATTGTCCGTCTTCGTTCCAGACCAACCCAAAAACACCATTGTTCCATGAGGCGATAGGGTCCTCGACAACAAAGTGGAAAGGTTTCGCAGTAGAAACGAAGGGGAATTGCTTCAGAAACTCTTTGACATCTACGATTCTCGCCATGTAATAAGGCTCGATCTGTTCTTTTATTTGACTATCTTCAATCAAGAAAGCCAGTGGCTCATTTTTGTAGATGTCACCGTGAACCCAGTAAACCATTGAAAAGTGTGCTGAAATAAAATTCCATAAACCATTCCGAGCTTCTTGATTCAAGTAAAACATCTCTTTAACATGGAAAATTTCTTCAGCGACCCAATAAAATAAAACACCAATTGGTTCATGCTCTTTCGTATAGTAGATCGCAGCTGTCCGTTCCTCTTTATTTTCAAATCGCCAATATTCTTCCCAATGAAATTGGCTACGAAATAAAGCACCGTGATTTTGAGCCGCAAATTTCTGATACACTCGGTAAACATCTGGATGATCTACTGGTAATCGTTCAACCATTCCATCCACAGGAACATTCTTCGGTAATTGGGTATCACGAATTTTAAATGTCAACTTATCAGACATGATTTCCCAACCCTTGCGTCGATAATAAGGCACGCTATAGGGATAAAGATAAGAGATCCATTGTTTGTTTTTACGCATATTATCTAACGCAACCAAGATCAAATCTTGCATCAATCCATGATTTGCATATTCAGGATACGTTCCGACACCGGTAACGCCACCCATTTTGTAGGGTTTACCGTGGATGTTGACTTCACATGGATAGATCGCAATTTGAGAAATCAATTTGTTATGGTGGAACCAGCCAAATACTTCCGATAGTTCCAAGATTGGGCGCTTGGAACGAATAAATGCCCCTTTGCTTTCAAAACCACTTTCTTCGATGTCTGCTTCTGTTACTTGAAAGACATAAGACAATAACTCATTGAATTGATCAACATCTTTTTCAGTAACAGGTTTTAATTCAAGATTTTCTCTGAAATCTTTTTCATCCATTCTTTCATCTCCAATTATTTACTTGTTATTAGTATAGCAAATTTTCATAAAAAAAACTTCTAAAGCTGACTAGGTAAAAAGTCTTTAAATTCATGCTTTTCATTGATATAATGAGAGGTGCTGATTAAACGAAAAGAGGAGACGCTATGGATATAAAAAAAATGAAACAACGACAAGAGCAAATTCGAAATTTTTCGATCATTGCTCATATCGACCATGGAAAATCAACGCTGGCCGATCGTATTCTGGAAAAGACGAACACTGTGACGTCTCGTGAAATGCAGGATCAGCTATTAGACTCAATGGATCTAGAGCGTGAACGTGGAATCACGATTAAATTAAATGCTGTCGAATTGAATTATACAGCCAAAAATGGCGAAACCTATATCTTCCATCTAATCGACACCCCTGGGCACGTCGATTTCACTTATGAAGTATCAAGGAGTTTAGCAGCCTGTGAAGGTGCGGTATTAGTAGTTGATGCGGCACAGGGAATCGAGGCTCAAACATTAGCAAATGTTTACTTAGCTTTGGATAATGATCTGGAAATTTTGCCAGTCATCAATAAAATCGATCTTCCAGCTGCTGATCCAGAACGTGTACGACAAGAAATCGAAGATGTTATCGGAATCGATGCCAGTGAGGCAGTCCTGGCTAGTGCTAAAGCAGGAATTGGGATTGAAGAAATACTTGAACAAATCGTTGAATATGTACCAGCCCCATCAGGCGATCTGGATGCCCCTTTGAAAGCATTGATCTTTGATTCCGTGTACGATAGTTATCGGGGAGTCGTTCTGAATGTTCGAATCACAGACGGTATGGTCAAACCAGGCGATAAAATCAAACTGATGAGTAACGGCAAAACATTTGATGTGACAGAAGTAGGAGTCTTTTCACCAAAAGCTGTTGCTAGAGATTTCTTGATGGTCGGTGATGTAGGGTATATCACGGCAAGCATCAAAACGGTCCAAGACACACGAGTAGGGGACACAGTTACGTTGGCAGATAATCCAGCAGAAGAAGCGCTACCTGGATACCGTAAAATGAATCCAATGGTTTACTGTGGTTTATATCCAATTGATACTTCCCGCTACAATGATCTGCGCGAAGCACTTGAAAAATTACAACTAAACGACGCAGCACTACAGTTTGAACCTGAAACCTCACAAGCCCTTGGCTTTGGCTTCCGTTGTGGATTCTTAGGTTTATTACACATGGATGTAGTCCAAGAACGTTTGGAACGTGAGTTCAACTTAGAGTTGATCACAACCGCACCTTCTGTAATCTATCATGTGAATAAAACAGATGGGTCTATGACAGTCGTCGATAATCCAGCAGATTTTCCAGAACCAGTAACGATCCAAGATGTTGAAGAACCTTTTGTGAAGGCACAAATCATGGTTCCAAATGATTTCGTTGGTGCAGTGATGGAATTATCCCAAAGAAAACGTGGAGAATTCATCACAATGGATTATTTAGATGATTATCGAGTGAATGTCGTTTATAATATTCCGCTTTCTGAAATCGTTTTTGACTTTTTCGATAAACTAAAATCCAGTACGAAAGGTTATGCTTCCTTGGATTATGAAATGTCCGGTTATCAAAAGAGCAAGTTAGTAAAAATGGATATTTTATTAAATGGAGAAAAAGTCGATGCGTTAAGTTTCATCGTTCACCGAGACTTTGCTTACGAACGAGGAAAAGCAATCGTTGAAAAACTGAAAAAACTAATTCCACGTCAACAATTTGAAGTGCCGATTCAAGCAGCTATCGGACAAAAAATCGTTGCTCGTTCAGATATCAAAGCATTACGTAAAAACGTCTTAGCAAAATGTTATGGTGGAGATGTCTCACGTAAACGTAAACTTCTTGAAAAACAAAAAGAAGGAAAGAAACGAATGAAACAAATCGGTAGCGTCGAAGTCCCACAAGAAGCCTTCATGGCTGTTCTGAAAATGGATGAGGATGAACCGAAGAAATAGCAAAGGGTCTAGCCATTGAGCTAGACCTTTTTTATCTGTTTTTCCCACGGTTTTCCCAGGCTCTTTGTCAAATGATGTTGGTAAAGAGAAATCTTAGAATAATTTGGGCAGAAAGAAGAAAAACTTCTTTCTGTTCTTTTTATTTGGTTAAAATAGTTTTACCGTGTCGAATCATGATCCGTCGTTTGAAATGATAAAAATTTCGAAACCCATAAGCATTGCTTTTAATACTTTAATATGGTTGTTTAAACATTCGAGTGGTCCGTTTGAATAACTGTAGCGGAGGGCGTTTTGGATCTGCGGCAGAAACTTTTTAAATGTTCGCAAAGTTGTCGCATAAGTTTCAGGTAGCCGGCTGACTTCTCTGGATAAACAGTCCTCAAATAGTGAATGATCTCTTTTCTTTTTAAGATTGATGACATCTATTCAGAGCTACTTGAAAGAGTAGCTTTTTTAGTTGCTTTTGATTAATCTATTTTATAAAAAATAGATTGCATTTCTATTCTGCCATTTTTGGTTAAATATAATGTTTTTTATTATTAGGTAATATTTTTTATATTAGATATAACAAAAACAAATAAAAAAACTTAGTTTAATAGATTATAATTATAATGTGCTACAAGATATTACATGTTGTATTCACATTATTCAGGTTAAACTATGTAGCACAAAATAAATTTCGTAGTAACTACGATCAACCTCACAAAGATCTCCTGTATTTTACTGCGATTTATTATCTATGAGACTACTCATAAGAGTAGTCTTTACATAAAAAACTAATAAAGAAGGTATCACTATGTATTATGTAGAAGTACAAACACGAGGAGTAAAAAACAAACAATATGTCAAAAGTGTAATCAATAATTATCCACTATTAGGATCATGGAAAGAGGCTGAACCATTTTCAAAAGAATGTGCATTGCAAATAAAATCAGTTTTAGAACAAGAATTAATTTGTGGAAAAGCAATAGTCAATATAGTAGAAAAGTAAAATTTATTAAAGTTTTAAGTAAATGATGTAATATTGTAATTAGTGGCGTTAGTCGTTTATTTTCAAATTTTTCATCCTTTAATTAATCATTCTAAATATTTACTCCAAATTTTGTATTAAAAAGTGTATCAAGCAGTTATCCTTGTGTTACCATTGCATCCGTGTTATAGTAATTAAGTAATCTAATTTGAAACGTAATCTGAGCGATATATTCACACTATAAAAACTCCTTTTACCAAGTAATATTAATTGCAACAAAACACGTATTATATACGTATTAGGAGGAAATATATATGAATAACGGTACAGTAAAATGGTTTAACTCAGATAAAGGTTTTGGATTTATCACTGGTGAAGATGGAAATGACGTATTTGCACACTTCTCAGCTATCCAAGGCGATGGATTCAAAACATTAGACGAAGGTCAAGCTGTTTCATATGATATTGAAGAAGGACAACGTGGTCCTCAAGCAGTAAATATCGTAAAATAATGTTGAACTTTAACCATCTCAATCGAGATGGTTTTTTTATATAATGGCTCATAAGCATCCGGTCGTATCATCGAGTCTTACAAGGTAAAAAATATTCTATTAAAGAAATAATTTCGCCATTTTTTCGCCCATTTATAAAACATCAATTATTATTATATGAGTATCAGCAAGTATTAAATAATAGGCTCTTGCTTAATATGAAAGTTGGTATAATAGGATTTATAATGATGTATAGATATTAGAAAAACTTTGTGAATAACACAATCTTATAGGAAGCCTTCATGGCTGTTCTGAAAATGGATGAGGATGAACCGAAGAAATAGCAAAGGAGCCTGGGACAAAACTTGTCTCAGGCTCTTTTAGTATCTCTAAAACGAATAAACGGTGAGACAAAAGCAGCATCTTCGGAAATAAGCCGAAATTTACCAAAAATTTGAGAAGCAATTTTCGGAAATTCCTTCTTATTTCTTGATGCTAAACACTTTTGTCTCAACCTCTTTTTTATCTGTTTTTCCCACGGTTTTCCCACATGTGAAAGGGAAGGATCAAAGGCATTATCCTGTAGCATTTTTTCAAAAATATCAAATGAATCAATGTTTTTCAATAAAATCACAAAAATAGAATAGGATATATAGGAGGAAAGAATAAGGAGAGCGATCTTTTCGAGAGGAGGATGAACCACCAAAGCATTAATTAGACGTAGTAAGGCAGGCAACAATTCTGTGCAAGGTATGATTGTATGTACCTAACCAAGGAAGAGAAAAGTAGGTGAGACAGCTGAATAAAGTGGATGTCGCACTTTAGAGGAAACGTCCAAGATCTTCTTCTAGACGATGAGACGATTGAGAAGATCGAATGGATTTATGAGCAGGATAAGAAAACCTGAATAAGCATATCTATTCTTCTGATACATTAACGATGTGTATGCTTTTGAAAATTGAAAACAGCAATAATGGGAGGAGACACAACAGGCATTTATTCAGAAAAAAAGATAATCAATTAGTGATTATCTTTTAGAAAGTTACCAATTAATTCGATGATACTGCTAGAAAATAAGATAAGAGCAAATCCCAAAATATTTATGAAAAGGTTGAAATCCAAAAAAATAGCATTAAGTATAACAAGAATCATTCCGGTGTATACCAATATATTAGTGTTAAGTTTGCTGAGAAGTGTCATGTTTTTTCCTACCTATCACTTTAAAAAAAGTGTATCTCTTATTAAATTTATAGTCAATGCTCAGTGAGTAATGTAATTAAATAATCGATAGAAATAGGGGAATAAGAATCAAAATTGAAAGACGGATTTTATAAAAGTGCATACAGAATTGGGGGATTGGTAGCAGATCTTCAAACTAAAAATTCTAAACAACACAAGAAAGTAAAAGTTGGTGATAAGCGTCGCTGTATTCCAAGAAAAGATTTCCCTTGGATTTTCTCATTTGTTGGTGAAGTAAAAAAATAGATGCCTATTCTGAAATGGTAAAAATCATATCTACTCATGTAGAAGACGTTCATTTAGTTAATGTTTACAGAGGAAGAACGATTGTTCCTATGGAAATAATCGGGGTGTTAAAGACCTGAAAAAAATCAAAAGTTCGTTTGATATTATAAGAGATTTATTAGGATGTACTTTTATTCTTGCTCTCATTCTTATGTTTGTGAGTATTTAATGAAACTAGTGTCGAATTTTCAAAGAATGGATTATAAAACCAGAAGCTGTTGAAGCCTACTATACAGGCTTCAACAGCTTCTAGCTATTATTTTTCACAAATAAAAATAATTCTTTGAGTAGATCATTTTGGATTTTTTCATTTCTAGCAACTACAATATTTTGTTCGTCATTATCATTTTCTAAATCCATGATTTTGATATGGTACTTATCTTCTAAAGTTCCGTCATTCATTCCGGAATATAAGAAAGCCAATCCTTCTCCCGTTGATACCTTTGATAGTCCTTCGTCAAGGGATTTCACGTAGGCATTTGCTTTTACATTGAATCCATGTTTAACAAACTGATTAACGACATAATCAACAATCATAGGGGAGTGTTTTCTTTCCAGTAAAACAAAGGTTTCTTGACTCAATTCTTCAAAGTATAATTTGTTTTTAGCGCTTAGTGGATGACGAATAGGCAAAGCAAGCTGTAAATGATTCTGAATAAATACGAATGTATCGATATTATTTGTGTGTTTAAAATAAGGTGATAAATTAAACACTAAATCATATTGATCATTTAAGAGCCCCTCTGTCAAATTCATCGGTGTATCTTGCTTTATCAAAAATTTAATGGTTGGATGACTTATTTTGAACTGTTCAAACAGTTCATACATTTTACCCATATTAAAGCTTGAGGGATAACCGATTTTTAATAATTGAGCAGATTTACGTGTTTCTATTTGCTGATCAAACATGTGTGTCAGATAATCTACTCGTCTTAAAACATCGGTTGCTTCACGTAAGAACTGTTCACCGGCACTTGATAATGTAAGGGTATGTGTGTGCCGAATGAACAATGCAATACCTAATTCAGCTTCTAACTCTTGTATTCGCCTGCTTAAAGTAGGTTGAGACACATACAATTTTTGTGCAGCTCTTGTAAAACTACCTTCAGCAGCAACTTCAACAAAGAATCTTAAGGTTGATAACTTCATAATGACTCCATTCTGGTAAAGATACTATGGTAGTCTTAGTATAAAGTTAACACGTCAGTTTCACAAGTTTTTCTAAGAATTGTTTGAAGTTTGCATAACAGGTAATTGTAGATAAGAAGCATACTCACCGCCGGTATGGAGAATATGTGCTCCTTTATTATCCGGTATACAGCCAGGTGTTCCAGGCATTACTGATCCGAGCTCATCTTTGGTGCTTATAACGATTCGTAAAGTCTCGCCAGCTTGGTAAGAAAGGCCAATTGGACTTAAACTGATATCCAAATCAACAATTTCTTTTGGAGACAGTTTTTCAACTCGGTCAAAGCTGTAAGCAGGGATTTCATCAGTCGCTTGACTATCAAGATGGCGCATGGATGCACGTAGTCGACCCCAAGCACCTTTATATCTCAACGCAGAAGCACCTTCTTGCGTAAAATCTTGAAGGGCAGCACCATGATTAGGAACTACAAATTCACTTAAAACATTTCCGAATGTATCCAATTTTTGAACCCATACAAAAACATCCATATCATCATAACCATCGACCTCAATGAAGAGTTTCACTTTCGGATAGCCAACAAAGTGGGTTTCTTTATCAAAGGTCATCTGGAAAGAAGTACGACCAGGTAGATTATCTGCTAGATATTTGACAGGAAGGTCTGTAGGTTCAGGTGTTTCTTGTAAAGAACGAAATTGTCCATTCATGTAATAGCGTTTATTTTCGCTAGTTGCCGGTGGGAAAGATTCTGCTGGAATATCTGTTTGGTTTCCACCTTGAAGATCTAGAAGAGAATAGCGCACAGTTGGAGTGTCTGGCCAGCCATTTTCTTTTCCCAGTAAATAATAATCAAAGAATCGGCGCAACTCTTCAGTATTGCTTTCATCATAATAGTATGGCCATTCTTGACGATCATGGATACGAAGCCACTTTTCTTTCGATCCTAAAGAACGCCATGAGCGGAAGGTTCCTATTGTATGCAAAGTATTTGAATAACTTGCAATAACAAAAGCTGGCACGATGATTTTACTTGGATCAGCTACTTTGTCTTGCCAAAGTGCAGCATTTGCTAATGGATAAGCAGTCATTTCTTTTGTTAAATCTTCGCGTTTCGCACCTGTTGCGCTAACATGATTGACTTGTAATCGTTCAATAAAATTTTTATCAGGAATTCCGCCAATAAAAGCCAAATCACGATATCCGTCAGCAAGCCCTTCAGTAGGATTGATACAAGTTAAGTGTGGAGGCTGTTCGGCAGCAATATACCATTGCGAAAAAGCTAGATAGGACGTTCCTGTCAGGGCTGTTTTTCCATTACTCCAAGATTGAGAAGCCAGCCATTCAATCAAATCATAGCCATCTTCTGCTTCTTGAGAGCCAATCATCGTAGTATCGCCTTCACTATGAGCGATACCACGCATATCAGGATTACAAACAGCGTATCCGTGCGTACACCAATAGGCTGGATCAGGTGCTTCAAACTTCGTTAAGCCAGAATTCCAATGATTGCCCATACCTAACATGTTGAATAGGTTTTTATAACGAGGTGCGGTTCCGGCACTTTTTCCATAAGGGCTCCAAGCAATCAGAACAGGTACTTTTTCATCAGTAATCGGTAAATAAATATCGGTATATATTGTCACCCCATCACGTAGTTTGACAGGGACATCCTTCAACATTTTGATATCACAAGATAATGGCTTGAATCCTTCTGCGATCAGTTGTCCTTTCTCTAAAGTTATTTCTTTTGTCTCAAAAGGACTAAGGACACCGTGTTCAATCCCATTATCAATGTATTCGAATGATGGGCTAAAGCACATTTCTTCAGTAATTTTTGCAGTCATTTTTATTACCTCCAATTAAATAGTATGAATCAATTAAACTGTTTTAATTATAGGAGGTAGTATTTCAGAAGTAAAATTGTATTTTTGGATAGTCATCCACCAATTTTTTGTGTTATTCAAAAAATGAATAGATTCCCTAAAAATGTAACTAGCTAGTTAGATTCTGTAAAAAAGTCAATATATGAAAAGTTATTCTTTTCACTATGATTGATCCCACTAGTGAAAGAATAAATAGAGCAATGATCATTTTTCTCAAGCTGGGGTAGTTGATATCGTTATTTTGTAAATGCAAAAAAATCAGATGGATAAGTCCCCTTTTCTTGCAGAGCTATACTAAGAAGACTGCTAGGTTATGTTAGAAGATAAAGCAAGAGTATCATAAATAGATTGATTGATAGAGTCAATCATTAATTGACGGAGTTGATAAAAATCATCTTTGCAACCGTCACTAGTTAAAAAAGATTTATTGATTCGTCCCAGTGACATGGAATTATTACCTGTTAGCAAACCGGAAATGATCAAACTAACGATCGATGGACGATTCGGTAATGCTATAAACAAGACGATTACTGGGATACTTTGATATAGCTGGCAAAGACGGTATAATCAGCCATCGGTATAAGCAAGTATACTATCAGAAGGCATATGCAACACAATTCAATAATACATTGACCAAATCAAATGTGATCAAAGCATTACAAGGATTTTTTGAAGTCAAACAAGATGGTTTGCTCGGGCAGGATACAGTCAAAGCCTTACAGAGATGTTTAGGAGGGTGTGATCAGTCCTCTTGCAGATATAGTGACGTAGACTAGCAAAAAAATTATAAAAAAGCACTCATCCTTTAGTTGGTTGAGTGCTTTTTTTGTTCATTAAGATATCCAACTAGACCATCAAGATTCTTTTCCACCGCTTCTGCCAATAAAAGCATCGTACCGATTTTGACATTTTTCCAATCATCGGAATTGTTTAAACGGGTTAGACTACTCGCTGTGATACCTGTTTTTTTACTGACTTGATAGTTGCTTTTGAAACCAAAGTCTTTTTTGTATTGATCAAACCAATTCATATTATCACCTACTTAAATTTATAAACTAGATATCTTAATCCACTGATAACTACCGCTATTATTGAAATAAATAAGAGCAAATTCACTATATGGTTCATAAAATTATGCTAGATTGAAACCGAAGAGGGGACCCCCTTGCTACTTCTTTAGTTGACTTTCGTATTTTGTTTTCGTCTTGCTGTGTCAGAGCTGAGGAGTAGTTACGATATTGACTAGAGAAGCAATTCATTTTTCCAGCTTTTTTTCACCTCCTTAACTCTATTTATATCACACTATCAATAGTATCGGAATTCAATATTTTCCTTTAATAAAAAGATAAACAAGCCCGAAAAACAAGTTATTTATACAACTAGCTACTTGAAAGTGTAAAAAATAAGGAAAGGGTTTATAGAATCATAACCAGTATTCCTGTAAACAGAAGTAGATCTAAAAGCATGCGTGAACGTTTATTGGCGATTCAAGGTTTTATATTTTAGTAATTGATCGTAGTTTTATAGAAAAAAACACAAAAATGTCTCTTATCTAGGGCTTTTTATTTTGGACAAAATATTATAAATAATGTTACCCGAATGGTAGATTTTTCTGATTGTCATGGGAGAATGGATTTAGCTTTGTGACTTGAAAAATGACTCGTTAATTTCATATGAATTGATCGTAAACCAGTGTATGCTATAATCCAAAACGTTAACGAACAATGTCTTTTGAATGTTAAGAAAGTTAAAAATATTTAAATTGGTGGTGATTGAATGCAAACTTTTTTGACGAAAGCCTCCCAAAAAAAAGTGAAACTAATTCACTTTTTACTTGAAGCGGACAATGGGTATACGATGGATGAGATACAGCAATATATAGGAGGATCTGTTAAATCAATTTCTCTTTATATGAAGGAATTATCAGAGCTGTTTGAACAGTTTAATGGGAAAATTGTTTTACAAAATGAGAATAATCAGCGCTTTTGTATCCAAAAGGAAGAAGACTTTCCCATATATAGTATTTATCTTCCCTATTATAAAGAATCATATAATTACCAATTAATTGATTTTATGTTCAAATATCCCGAAAAAAGAATCGAAGACTTTGCAGAAAAACAATATACGAGTACATCTACCGTTTTTAGATATGCTAAATTATTAGTTCCTTACTTTAAAAGATACAAGATCGGTTTTCACTCGTTTAAACTGGAAATAGAAGCTGAAGAGATCAATATCAGAAGTTTTTATTACTATTTTTATTGGGAATCAACACGAGATGGTCACTGGCCCTTTTTGATTGATTGTGACAGGATCATGAAGTCTGTTCGATGTTTTGAAAAAACCTATGGATTTAGATTAGATGCTTTACAAACGAAAACGCTGAGTTTTTGGTTAGCGATTATACTTGAAAGAACTAAGAAGCAGATTATTTCACTAGATGAAGAGGTGAAATCAACAATCGAGAGTGATCCAAACTTTGAATTGGTCTCGATGTGGTTGAAAGAAAGCCAGTTGCTATTGCCAGACAATGAACGATATTTTCTATATCGGGTAATCTATGCTTTCGGTATTGTTGAGGGAAAGGAGTGCTATGAGCAACAAGCGGTGCGTGCTCATACAAGAAGTCAAAGTTTAGCCTATCGTTTAGTTGAATTGCTCAGTTGTTCGCTAAAAGAAGTCTTTGATTACGACTTTGATCGAAGGAACCAGAACCATTTGTTTAGCTTGATTGCGTTTTATGAAAGAAGCTGTTTTTTCTGGGGGAATCCCGATGTTTTTTTCAATAAATCATATATATCTGAAGTAGAAAAGCTTGATCCTCAAATTTGCCGAATGGTTCAGAAGTTTCATGACTCTATGATACAGATAGCTCCCGCAGAGTTATTACCCCATTTAAAGAACACGCACCAGCTGTTTTTAAATTATTACTATTTGCTGGATTATTATGGATTGTTACTCAAAAGTATTCAACCAATAAAAATTTTGCTCACGGATGATCTGCATCGTCCTCATCGATTATGGTTAATGAATAAAATCAAAACATTGTTTAGTAATGTTTATGCTCTTTCTTTTTTTGATTCTGAAACCAAATTTGAAGAGGTTGATTTAGTAATCTCAAATTATTTCTTGGATACGAAAAATACACCGTTACTGTTAATGAAAAACATTCCGACAGAACGTAACTGGCGAAATCTTGAAAAAATCTTATATGAGTTGCATAGAGAAAGAGCTACAAACAAATAACTATTTTTTTTAAACTTATCAACAATCAAAATTTTCAAGGGTTTATTTGTCAGAGTCTGAGACATAAAACTCACACTTTACTCTAAACGATGTTTAAGCATCAGCTCCTTGAAATAAGCCGAAGAATTCCAAAAATAGGAAAACTGTCTTGGATTCTCCGGCTTTTTCTCAAATCTGGACATATCACGACCTCTTTTTAATTAAAAAATAGATTGAGTCAATCAGCACTTTTGGATTTGATCGTAAATGGCTTAGCTGAGAATAAGTCGAATTGGCACCTGTTTTCAATCAATTATTGCAGTATCAATAGGAAATCAAATGAGAGACGAAACGTTTTTCAAAAAAGTACTTCTAATTTTTTTCCAGATTCCGGAATTTTTTTACTGTTTTTTTCCTCATCAAGAAATGGAAGAATAGTTGTAGTCGCAATTGCAGACTAATTTTTATTAGGAGGAAGAGAATTATGAAGAAACAAGTTGTTAGTATAGCTGGACTTGCCTTATTGGCATTAGGGACATCTAGTTCCGTGGGTTGTGCAGCTGAAAATGAAGGACTAACAAGTCAAGTCACAAATAAAACAAATGTAACTTTGAAGGAAGGTTCGGGTAATGATGTCCAGCCGGTTGTACCAGATGATACCCATGATGACGATCCAAGCACAGGAGCGAAAGGCTCATTGTCTATTCCTTTCGCATCAAACATTACTTTTGGTGAACAAGAAATCCAACAAGGAGATGCGGATTATTTTGCATTGAATAAAAAGCCATTTGTCCAAGTGAATGATACTCGTGGGGGAGCGAAAGGCTGGACATTAGGTGTATCTATCTCACCATTTACTTCAACAGATAAAGATCACTCGGAGTTGACAGGCGCACAGCTATCTTTAAGCAATGGTCAAGTAGTAACGAAAAACAACTCATCCAAAGCACCTCATTTGGTAGAGTCAAAAGATCATACATTTGTACTAAACGAAGTCAATCAAACCGTTATGTTGGCTCAACCAGGCGAAGGTGCAGGGGCTTTTGCTGCAGTATTCGAAGGAACAGATGGCAAGAACGAAAATGTGAAATTACATGTTCCCCGGGCAGGTGTGGAAGCAAAAAATTATACAGCTGAGATTACTTGGACGTTAAGCGATGCTCCAGTATAAATTTAGGCCGGGATGGGGCTGGATAGTCTCCATCCTTTTTATGACAAGTTTACTGTTTGCTTGCCACCCTGCCTCAGTTTTTGCTGAAAAAACAGAAGTGAACTTTGAAGCTAAGGCTGTCTTGCCAGAGAATCAACGTTCAGAAGTAAGCTATTATGATCTTAAAGTTGAGCCTAACCAGTCCCAAGAGTTGACGATAAAGCTTAAAAATACCAGCTCTGAAAAGATAAAAGTCAAAGTAGCAGCCAATAATGCGACTACCAATAAAAATGGGGTGCTAGATTATTCACAACATGATCAAAAATTATTAGGTGGTCCTTCTTTAGAAGAACTGATTTCAGGTCCTCAAACGGTTGAACTGAATCCGAATGAAGAAAAAGATGTCGTGTTCCAATTAAAGATTCCGTCAACTGGATTTGAGGGGACGGTTCTGGGTGGTTTTTATTGCTATGAAGAAAAGAATAAGGCAGAGGACCAACCAACTGGATTTAGCTTAGCAAATAAATTTGCGTATACAATTGGTATCCAACTCCAATGTTCAGACAAAAAAATTGCTCCTGAACTAAAACTCTTGGAGGCAAAGCCAGGATTAGATAATGGTTATTTAACAGTCTATGCAAAATTGGCAAATCCACAACCAATGATTATGAGTCAATTGGATCTTCATGCTTTCATCACAAAAAAGAAACAGAAAGAAGTACTGCACGATGTTAGTAAGCTGGTTTCTTTAGCACCACGAAGTACCTTCAAATTACCGATTAGTTGGGAAAATGAACATTTAAAAAAAGGAGAGTATACGTTAACTACCGTTTTGAAAGAAAAGTCGGGGAAAGTTTGGACGTTGAAAAAAGACTTTACGGTAAAAGGAAAAGATGAAAGTCTTAACAACAAAACGGTAAAGCTTAAAAAATCGAAGAACAATAACTACCAATACTTATATGGGGGGCTAATTGTTTGCTTACTCATTATTGGCTTGTTACTGTGGCATATTACAAAATTGCGAAGGAATAAAGGAAATTAAAGGAAGTGGCACATTGATGAAAAAACGCTGGCTCAATATACTCTTACTGGCTTTCTTAGTTGTTTTCCCACGAATTGGTTTAGCTGATAGCCAGGTCAATAGTCAGGTAGGGATTCGTTTTTACCAACCAACGAGTGCGCACCAAATTGTCCCAATGGAAAAAGTTCTTAATCCAAATGAGAGAAATAGACCAGTTACTGATGGACAAGCGAAGTCTGAAGAAGCTGGAAAAATAAAAATGTATCCCAAAACAAACCAATCTAACCATCATTTATATCTCTTTATTGGTGCAGCTCTATTGACTTTAATCATCCTGTATTGGTGTAAAAAGAGGAAGAAATTTGTTCGTAAGTTTAATAAAATTTGGTTACTTCCTTTTTTGTTAGGGTTGATTGGCATATTTCCAAAAGAAGTTCGAGCAGCTGGAAGTATTACAAATCTTCCGTATTTCAGATATGCAAATACGATAGAAACTCCCGCCAATAACACATTTATGATGCATTATGGTAATTTTACAACTGTGGAACAAGTTAAAGGTCAGTATTCTGGGAATTGGCTGGTTGTCAATCAGGAGAATCCAGAAAGTAGTGCGTTGATCAAAAATGTTGGCTTTTTCAATGGGAAACCAGTAGATGTTAAAATAATAATGAAAAAAAAGGATGGACAAGCAGGAGGAGAGATCGGTATTGGCAATCCAAAGAGTTTTTTAGATATCGATATCTCTGGCGAAGTTTTTATTACTTATGAATTTTTCGATCAAGCGGGGAATGCTTTTCCAATTGAAACTTCTTTTAATTATTTTGGGATCAATCGAAACAAGTATATCGGCTATAATCATATCGGTAAGGTGGCAAAATATCTTGTTGCGAATAATCCAACAGATATCAGTTACCATACGTGGAGTGATGATCATTCTTTCTGGACGTATTTTGAAAATAATTTTTCGAAACCATGGGGGCATCCTACACAAGAGTTCCAGATTATCACTAAACCAGTAACTAAAATAGAAACGGTTGTTAAAAACTTAGATAATACGCCATCCTCTCTCATGTATGAAACAGATTTTTTGGCTAGTCCAGAGTTTCCTGCTGCTGAAGCAGTGGATAAGCGTTTTGATAAGGAACAACAAAAGGTTACTTTAAATGCGATGCAAACCATACCGAATGTGGGACATGGGAATAAAATGAAAGATTTATCTGTGGCTTTTTCATTGGATGATGTGACAGCTCACTCACAATATAAGATTAAAGATTTTAACGTAGTGAAGTTTGATGGGACGGACATTAGTGATCTTTTTGTGGGGAATCAAAAAGAGGATCACTCCTATCAACTAACGTTAAAAGACCCTAACAATGAAAATCTTTATGATACAGTTTTGAATTATCAACTTAATCTTGAGTGGATTGGGAGTAAGCAAAATCCGGTAGATAAAACGAATTTGAAAGAAGACTATTTAAACATTCCTTTCACTGTTACCACACAGATTAATCACAAACAGAAAGGAACGAGTTCTGCCTATTCTTCTGTATACTACGTGGGGAAGGTCATACTGAATTACTTGGATGAAAATAACCAACAACTTTCTGATCCTAAAATCATTTCAGGAATCATAACAGATTCTTTTGATCTATCACAAGAATATCCAGAATTGAACGGATATTATCCAGTCAAGGAAATAGTGGAAAGGGATCAAGGAATCTTTACTCCAGAAGAACAGCAATTCGTTCATCATTATAAGAAAGGTTCGCCAATTGAATTTACTTTGATGCCTAAAGAAAATCCTTTACTGTTTTCTCGTTTCTCAAAAACAAGAGAGGTGACGATTCATATTTCTTATGAAGAGAAACAGAATTTATCATTTATGGCGAAATGTGGAGATGAAGTCTTAAGGTTAAAGGACTATCCAAGTTCCGAAAACGAGATCCAAGATAAAGTGAATGTTCAGCTTCCTGAAAATTGGTTGAACAAGGAAGTTGCTTTTTATATGGAAAACGAAAAAGGACAAAAATCAAAGGAAGAGAGCCGTCAGGTTTTAATTGATCACGGGGTTAAGCTTAGATTACCGGAACAGTTGACGTTTGGGGAACAACAGATTCCGGGTCAAGATCAATCGGTACAAGCAACGAATCAAAAAGAAATTCAGCTTATCGATGAAAGTGTGTTGGAGAAGAGTCATTGGCACGTTAAGTTAAAAGAAGAACGACCTTTAACTAACCAAGAGAATGACCAGTTGCATAATGCTCTTCATCTGCAGAGGAGTGGAGTGGATCAAACGATTAATGCAGAAGACCAATTGGTTTGGCAAGGAGAGGGTAGTGCAAGCTTCACTGATCATTATAAGATCCAGTTAAATTTACATCCTTTTTACAAAACTGGGGCGTATCAAGGAAGCCTAATTTGGACACTAGAAGATGCGCCAGGATAAGAAGGCTTTGACCAAACGATTCTTTTTTATATAGTTTCTAATAAGAAAAAGGATAAACGCAAAGGACACGAGTCAGAAAATAGTTGATTCGTGTCCTAAGCTTTGGTTATCAAGAGACTTATCAAAGACTTTGTCATTCGATTACTCCAACTAGAAGAATACAACCGAGGTTTATAAAATGATATGCGGGAACTATGAAATACGATCGAAAAATTAGTTCACTTATGTAATATATAGAAGTTAGTATTAGGAAGGATGAGATGAAAAAAACTAAACAAAACTAAATGAACGCAAAATACACAAACTGTTCAAAGCGATAACAGATAGTGACTATTTAAAAGAAGGACAGTAGATACTCGCTATTTCTGAACTTGTTTTTCACCAAAAAACGACGGTTAACCATATCAATAGCTAACCGTCGTTTAACTTTTTTTCTAAAATGGCCTGATATGAATCTATAAACTAGACTGTTGCTTTAAATTTAGCCGCTTTTTCGATAGAAACTAATGGGCTAAACTGAATTTCGATGTCTCCAGTTTGATTCAGACCAAAATGAGCAGTACAATCCATTACTTTATCAGGAGCAACTGATCCCATTGTATTGTCATTTGGATAAGAAGAAGCTTTTTTATCGTCAGAGCCATAAACTTCTACATCCATTCCTACAGGAAGGTCATTTTGACCATTGTTTTTAATTGTGTAAGTAATCTTGACTACTTGAGCAGGTTGTTCATCTGCAAATTGATTTCTTTCGTCAGTAAGTTCCACACTGTTTAATGTGTACTCAGCATCGCCAACTTTTACAGTATCCCCAACTTGGTAAAAACTTTCTTGCGCTTCTTTTGAAGAAGAGCTTGATGTAGCTTCTTTAGTAGAACTTGTTTTTGTCACTTTTTCTCCGCCGTTATCGCTTGCTTTATTGTCATCTGAGCCACCCAGTGCAGATCCAATTATTGCTACAAGAATGATTGCTAGTACCCAAAACCAAACTTTTTTATAAAATGGCTTTTTCTCCTTTACTACGTAACGTTTGCCATCTTCCCCTACAACACTTTTTTTAACCATTGTTTCCTCCATAATAATTATCTAATTTACTCCCACTTAATGGCAGGTAGTGATAGTCGCCAAAATATAGATATCTTGTGTTTCATTTATTAAGACATCTTTACTACCAAATATTCAGTTTTTCACAAATGAAAAGCTTCAAAAAAACACCTAACAGTTCGCATCAAATAAGAATATTCATTTTTTACTTACATATAGTAACATGATGTGTTTGATTTGGAAATATGTAATTATAAAATTTGTTATTTTTTATTATTTGAAAGATCATGTTAGGTATCGAGAAAGTAATAGAGAAGTAGGATTATCAATAAAGATATAGGAGATGATAAGTATCTATTGATAAGTGGTTAATGTCATTTATGTGACAAATTTGAAAGATAAATAAATGGAAAAAAAAGCTCAAAAAAGATAAAATAAGTTAAATTTATTGATGAGGTGAGTTTATGAAAAAGGGAATATTCGGGGTTATTGTATTAATTTTATTAGGAGTTGGAGGATTTTTTGGTTACAAATATTACAGTGAAACGTATAAAACAACTACTGCATACACTAAGATTCCAGCAGAAGTGCCAGAAAAAACGAAATCAAAGAACAGCGATGGGAAAATCATTGCGGGTGAATATAGTTACCATTATGACGTGACTTTTGTAAAAGCTGATGGCAAAGCAACTAAACGAACATTTAGTGTGAGTGGAGAAGCACCACAACCATTGAAACCAGGTAGTTACGTGCAAGCTGACATCAGTGACAAAAGAACAAGTTCTCCTAGAGTAATTGCAGAAGAAAAGATTCCTAAAGAAATCAAAAATAAAGTAGACGAATTAAATTAGTTTTCAAAAAAATGAAAGAGACGATAAAAAGTCTGTTTCAAAATCAACTATTAAATCTAGCCGGAGCATGTACTGGTTAGATTTTTTTGTTGATCGGTTATTCCATGTGATGGAGCATTGACTCAATTAGATGGAGAAATAGATTAGCAGGGGATTGTCCAAATACGCATTCTAGGATTCACGAATGAAATTTTGACAAAAAAACATTAATATGGTTTATTAAGAATAGAAAGATGAGGTGAATGAAATGGATAATGACCAGAGGTACTCTAAGCTTGCTAAGGATAAAACCTTTGTAACTTGGGGAATGATTCCGGTAGTCGGCTTTTTTGGACTTTTAGTGTCGTTGATGATTTTCATTTAAATATCTTCAAATAGTTAGGTGAGGCTTCTATGTAAACATAAGCTACTGCCCAAAAATGTCGAGAGACGCCAATGGGTAGAACAGGGATTGTCGATAGCAAGGCTTTTCTTAAGGTAGCTAAGTGCAAACTTTACGTTGCATAGTGCCAAAGCTCAAACGTGACGTAAGTCAAACGAAAACGGTAGCAAAAGCATCAATCAGTTCTTCAGACAGGATAAAAAAATGAAACGTTGGTAGACGTTCAACATTTATCCTGTCTGAAGAACTGATGCTGGAGCACCGTTTATTTGTTATTTTGCAGCAGGTGTTCCAAAAATTTTTTTACTAATTTTGTTTAGGTTAGTTTTTTAGGCTGTAAGATTATTTTTATTACATCGATTGAATATCGATGGACACCTTGCATAGTTTTCTCTGTTAGAATGCCAGTAGTTACAGATTTTAAAAAGTGAAAAATAATATTCTTGTCATTAAAACAAGTGAGCTATTTCTTCTTTTTGATAATAATGAAAACAAGAATGGAATAGAAGATGGTGGAAAAAGCGAGTCCTTTAAGATAGAAATCGAATAATTGAACAGGTTGACTATAGGAATATTCTAAAATTTGGATCATAAAATAGATAGACGGAAAAGAGGAGAGAAGCATTAGTATGTCATATTTGTTCCATTTTGTATAAAGAGACAAAAAAAGAATAATACCAATAAAAGGGATCCAAAACAGTAATTTACTCATCGTAATCATATGACCCATCCTTATACAGCCTTTGCATAATTTAGATAATAGCACGTAGTATATAACCGACAAAGAGTTTTGTATTACCTTGTCCAATTTTTAATTGTATACTCATTAATGGCGGAATAAGTTAAGGAGAGAACTGAATAAAGTGAGGTAAATAGACGACAAAAAAGCACCTACCATTGAATGAATAGGTGCTTTTAAAGTGAACTAGAACTGTAATCGTTCATTTGGGGTTTTCACTCCTATGCGGATTTTTTCAATTCTTGCACTGCTTGTTCAATCGTCACTCCAGTGGCTACTCGATTTTCATTTGTTTTATCAAATACCACAAATAGATTCAAATCAGTATTTAGAGTTACACGATATTGTAAGTCTTTGTTATAGAATGTCATAATCATTCTCCTTTCTTAAATTCTTGCGAAAGGCAACGAAACGTTGATAACGAAATTCCATTTATTATTATAGCATAAAGAAGAAAACTTTGCTAATTAAGGATTGTTTAACTTTATATAGAAGATAAGATAAACAGGATAGAAATAGCCCATTCGCTTTAATTAAAAAACTATAAAAAAAGTAGAGGTTTATTCTTGTGTTTCTCATTTATCTATGCTATATTAAGTAAGTAATCTATTTTGAAACGTAATTTGAGCTAACTATTTTAGTTTATGACTCCTTTTGCCTATCAATAATTTATTGCAATAAAATCGTACGTTGATACGTATTAGGAGGAAATATATATGAATAACGGTACAGTAAAATGGTTTAACGCAGACAAAGGTTTTGGATTTATCACTGCTGAAGATGGAAATGATGTTTTTGCACATTTCTCAGCTATCCAAGGTGACGGTTTCAAAACATTAGACGAAGGTCAAGCAGTGACTTTTGATATTGAAGACGGTCAACGTGGCCCTCAAGCAGTAAACATCGTAAAAGGTTAATACTGTCATAATAAAAACTACTCTTCCATTAGAGTAGTTTTTTTGTTTTTTCTTAGTAAAGAAAAATGCTGCTCTGCCGCTCAAGTGAAGACTATTGAGGAAGGGATACGGACCTCTCCCTATTCAATAGCGAAGAATCGTGATCGACGAATGAATGTGTCAGTCAGACAGTTTAAATGAATGCTAATATAATGAATATGAGAGTGAGAAAAGGTTCATACTCTCATATTCATTACGTTTATTTGGATCAATAAATGAGGGAAATCTGATGAACTTTTAAGAATCCGCAGCTTTTATATGGATTAAATCAATTCCTTTTTGTTTAAGGTTTGTTAAACAGATCATCAGGTAGTCCTCGTCATGCTCAGGATAAATAGGTGAAGTTTGTTTTTGAGGAGAAAGATAAGTATAAGGATCACAGGCTTTCCCACGGTACTCCGGGACAGACCATTCTGGAGAAGGAAGATAATGGCGCTTTTTCATTTCAGTAAGAATAAGATGGTGATACTGATAAAGCTTGTAAGGGGAATGTTGGAAGACATAATCAACTGTTGCATGCTTTCTTCCCCAACCATTACCTCTTAATGCACAACATTCTCTATGTTGACCTAATAATTGTTTTCTAGGAAGCAAAGGGATTAATTCTTCATGCCATAAGCGCATTTACTCACTCTCTTTCATTTAGATTAGATGGTTTAATTTACGCGGTCTGGTTTTTCTGATCGTCCGATCAAATAGTCAACAGATACATTATAAAAATCCGCAATAAAAATTAGATCGATAGCGCTCGGACAACGTTTTCCCTGCTCTAATTGTAGATAAGTTTCCAACGGGAGTGAGGTTTGTTCAGCCACTTCCTTAACGGTTAAATTCTTTTTTTTTCGGAGATAATCCAGCCGACAGCGTAGTGTATCTAATAAAATCGCTTCTTCAATACTCATAAATTCGCTCCTTTTGTCATTCAAATAAATTCATCGATCAATGCTTTCTATTTAAATAAACCAAATAAGCAATTGGTAATAACAAAGCTAGAATCAAACCAATCAGTTCTGCTACGAATAATTGATCTGGTTCAAAATACTGATAATTTAAGATTTTATATGAAAAAAAGATTGCTGGTAACGTAAAAAACGCTAAAATTAGGCGTTCCTTGTTCCAGTTGATTAAGTAACAAATAATAGGGATAAGAATTAAGGTAGGAATAAAAAAATAAGTCGACTCAATGTTATCATAGTACTAACTCCTATAGATTTCGTATTTAAATAATCATTGATTTTCAGTCGTAGGTTAACAACGAACAACCACTTATACTAAGAGGTGGAAAACACTTCGAAAAGTGATTACGACTTAAATAATCATAAGAATAAAAAAACAACCCAAATACAAGATAGCACGTTCCGAGTAACAGAACAAATAATATGCTACGTGTTTGAAAAAACAAATGATTCAAACAATTCATATACCAAGTGATAGAGCATTTGTGGTGAAGAGGGAGGGGAAGAGCTGGAAATCGTCTGATCCAAATGAAATATTTGTTATTTAATGGAATGCTTTTGGAATTTTATTAATTAAGCTTGTTTCAGATTTTTATTCATGCTATAGTAGATATAAGTTATTTTTATATCTTAAAATTTTTACTGTACCCTTAGCTCAGTTGGTTAGAGCTGACGGCTCATAACCGTCCGGTCGTAGGTTCGAGTCCTACAGGGTACATATTGAAGCGCTCGTTTCTTTAAACAATGATTAGATAATCATTGTTTTTTTATTTTGAAAAGTTGCATGCTTGTAGAAATGACTAATAACTGACGTTTCAACTATTGTTTATTGGAGATGGGGAACCTCATTTGATATTTTTGATAAACGCTATAGGAAGTTTAGTAGTAAAAAAATCCTAACCGTTACTTTCCATAAAGTGAGGGAACGATCAATACAAATTTTAGGAAATAGATAGTACGAACAAAGAAAAGCTTTTAGTAAATAACGAAATAAAACGCCCACAAAGTTAAATTTTGTGGGCGTTTTATTTTCGGTTACTTCAACTCAACATTAAAATCTTTGAGTAGTTTTAGCGCTTGATCGCCATGCTTGTTTTCAGAAACAAAAGCTGTATCCACTAAAAAATCAGCTTCTGGAAATACGCTTTGTAAAGCAATGGTATTCGATAAGACACAGAGATTCGTTTCTGTACCAACGACTTCAATGTGCTTTTCTTTTTCATCTTGGTCAAAAGCTTCTTGTTTAATCTCAAGTAAGCTTTCCGGTGGCATCGTGAAGTAGTATTTCTTGACGACTTTTTCATTTTCTTTAGGAGCAAGTGTAGGAATGATTTGCAAATCTTCGCCTTCTTCATCCTGCTCTTTTCGCTCGACTGGTATATCTCTGGTAAAAAGAATATATTCGTTTTTTTTACGTGCAGCTTCTAAACGTGAGTGGATTTGTTTGATTAACTTATCTGCGTGCTGAACATAATATTTACTCTCAGGATCTAGAATATGATTTTGCATATCGACGATTACTAACAATTTTGTCTCCCTCCTTAAACCTTAATAATAATTGTTGATAATATACGCTACACCAGCTTCTTCATTTGTTTTGGTTACTTCATCCGCAATATTTTTTACCTGTTTCTGTGCATTTCCCATCGCAATACTTGTTCCACTGACTTTTAGCATCGCAATATCATTTTCCTGATCACCAAAGGCAACGATCTCATGAGGATCGATTTCCAAGGTCTCAGCTAAAAAGATTAATGAGTGAGCCTTTGTTACATTTTTAGGTGTGATTTCCAAAAAATGGGGGTCTGAAAAGACGGAATCAATCCCTTCACTTTTTAAATCTTTTTGCAGTTTTTGCAATTTTGATTCATCTTTATCTGTTAATGCCAATTTTAAATAGCTGACAGATGGATCTTCTAATAACTTGGTGATTTCAGCAAATGTCTGATTTTGTAAATTGAAATGTTGGTAGTAGGGATCATCTTTCACCAAATTTGACTCATCAAAGGTTAATTGATCATCTTGAGTTTCTCGACTAGCAATAATTGATATTTTTGCCTCTTGTGCTAAGAAGAAGGCCCGTTTAAGGGTAGCAAGCTCAATTTTAGAACGTTTCAATACGTGAAGGATCTCGCCTTTCATCATCTTTGCCACGAAAGAACCATTAGATGAAATCAAATAGCCGCCGATTCCAAGTTCTTCAAATACATCTTTAGCAGAGATGCTATTTCTACCAGTCGCAATCGTGACGATCCCACCATGTCGATCAAAGTTTTGAAGTGCCTCGATGTTTTCTTTTGGTATCTTTCCATTCCGATCGAGTAAAGTACCATCTAAATCAATTGCTGCTAATTTCATATTATTCGCTCCCTTTATCTATTGCTTACTCTAAGGTTAAATGAGAATTTCCTAAAATAAAAATAAAATGCCTTGTGTTTTTGAATTTTTTCAAAAAGTATTCTTAGTTTTCATTAGACATATATAGGTAGTATTTCAAATCCTATAATTGAATAAATAGGCAGAAAAACGATTAAGTTAACGTTTTCAATTCGATAAAAAAGGTTTATTTTTATGAATTATTCAATGAAAATGAAGCATATCTTTTGCTTTAAAGTTTATTGAGGCATATTCTGGATATAGAAAAGGTTAGAAAAAGATTAGAAAAAGGAGTGATTTTAATGGAGATGAAACAAGGTATCGTTCCGGTAGTAACTGCTTCAGATGAAAATTACGCTCCTTACTTAAGCGTGATGATTGCCACTGTACTGGAAAACTCCACTAAAACAAGACACATTTATTTTTATGTCATTGACGATGGTATTTCTGAATATAGCAAAGAAGGACTTAGACAAACGGTTAAAAAACATTCAGACAATGCAACGATTCAATTTTTAACAGTTGATAAAGATGTCTACGAAGATTTCCTAGTAAGTGACCATATTACTACTACAGCATACTTAAGAATATCTTTACCTAAGATCTTAGCTAAATACGACTATAAAAAAGTGCTTTATTTAGATTCAGATATTTTAGTACTGGATGACATCGTTCATTTATATGATCAACCATTAAATGGTAAAACGATTGGAGCTGTCATCGATCCAGGTCAAACGAAAGCTTTGAAACGGTTAGGGATTGAATCAGATGCTTATTATTTTAATTCAGGCGTGATGGTTATCGACATTGATCGTTGGAATGAAAAAATGATCACTGAAAAAACAATCAATTATTTAAAAGAAAATGGTGATCGAATTATTTACCATGATCAAGACGCGTTAAATGCAGTTCTGTATGAAGACTGGGAGCAATTAGAACCAAAATGGAATATGCAGACTTCTTTGATCTTTGAACGTCATCCTGCTCCAGATGCTGCGTATGAAAAATTATACAAAGCAGGAAATGAATCGCCGTCGATCGTTCATTTCACAGGGCATGACAAACCATGGAATACGTTAAAAGATCATCCATATACAAATGTCTATTTAAAAAAATTAGCGCATAGCGTTTTAAAGAAAGTGGGAGAGGTAAATGAATAGAAGAAAAGAAATCGCAATCGTATCAAGTTGTAATACCAAATTTGTGCCTCATCTAGCGGCGCTGTTCGTTTCAGTATTAGAAAATAGTGATCCAAAAGTTTTTGTACGATTTTATGTCATTGATGACAACATTGATAATGAAAGCAAACAATTATTACGTTTCTCTGTTAAGAATTCTCGTATGAATACAGAGGTTGAATTCTTGAAGATCAACAAAAAATTCTTTGAAAATGTGGTAACAAGTGATCGTATTCCGGAAACTGCTTACTATCGTATTGCTATTCCTGAGTTATTTAGAGGAAAAAATGTCGAACGTCTTTTATATATGGACTGTGACATGATTACCGTAAAAGATGTTACACCATTATGGGATCTTGAATTTAACGGTGCGATCTTGGCCGCCGTAGAAGATGCTGGTTTCCACCAACGATTAGAAAAAATGGAGATTCCAGCAAAATCAACACGCTACTTTAATTCTGGATTGATGCTCATCAATGTTGAAAAATGGTTAGAACAAGACATTACTAAAAAAGTTCTAACATTCATTGAAGAAAATCCTGAAAAATTACGTTTCCACGATCAAGATGCGTTAAATGCAATCTTACATGATCGTTGGATTCCATTACATCCAAAATGGAATGCTCAAGGATATATCATGGCAAAAGCGAAAAAACATCCAACACCACAAGGAGAAAAGGAATACGAAGAAACACGTAAAGATCCATCGATCATCCACTTCTCTGGTCATGTTAAACCATGGAGTAAAGATTTTGAAGGGCCAACTAAAAAATACTACGATAAATATGCAAACATGACAGCTTTCCGTTGTGTCGCAAAATTTCCTAAATATCCACTTTATGCCAGAATCAATCGTAACACAGAAGTGAGCCGCTGAGGAAAAATGTCGTAACTTATATATAATCTGAAGGAGATGATGATGATGGAAATCACGATGACAAAACATGCGATGGAGGCATTGACAAAAAAAGTAGGAAAAGATTCAAAAATTGCTTTGGCATTGATTGATTCTTCAGATCCATTTTTAAGAGATAAAGGGGCTTGTGCAAAAGGCAGTTTTTTCCAGATTATTCCTTTCTTTGTAGAATTTGGGAAATACGTCAATAAAATCGAACATCCCACTCTGGAAATCTACACATCTAAATTAGAGCAATCTTATTTAGGTAGACATTTGAATCTTGCATATGACCACCAATTAAACAGTTTCTCTTTAGAAAATGAGATTGTTGTCTTGGATCGTAACATTAAATTAAGCAACTGTTTCTTTAGCTAACATCCTTTGTAGAAAGGGAGATTGATCATGCTGGACTATTACTTTATTGGAAAAGAGAAAGTAATAACGACAGACAAAAACAACTATAATTGGCTCGTGATCGACAGTAGTGACACTAAGGAAATCGAACAGGTGATTGAAAAGTATCGTTTACCAAAAGATATCTTTGTTGGAACTTCTCTACCAGAAGAAGTTTCAAGAATCGAAGAGCTTGTGGGGACGAATTTGAACCATCCGATTTCCTTAGTGCTACTGAATTTGTCCAACCAGGAGCAGAAAATCGAGAATCGATTAATGCCTATTTCGTTTATTTATTCGGATGAGTTATTGATTAGTTGTATCGATAAAAAAACGGACTTTTTTGATCGAGTATTAGCAAAACATGGGAATAAGATCAATTCTTTTGAAACACTTATTGCATATTCTGTCTTGAACATCTATACCCATTACGTGAAAGAACTAACAGAAATGAAAAAGAGGATTGATTCCCTCGATCAAGAAGCGCGTAAAACGACGGAAAACGAAGAACTATATAAGCAAGCGGATTTAGAACGGGACATTGTTTATATTGACCATACGTTGAGAGATCAAAAAGAGACTTTAGATACCTTATGGCAATCAGAAGATTTTGTTGAGAAATTAGCTGATGCTCGTCTACTTTATGACATCCAATTGAGACAAAGACAAACAGAAAAAATGATTTTGATCTATCGTGACTTGTTAGAAAGTATTGGGGATCTTTTTAATGGAATGATGGACAATCATTTGAATCATTTAATGAAATATCTTGATTCGGCGGCATTAGTGATCTCTGTTCCAGCATTGATTGCAGGGATTTGGGGGATGAATACTGGCGGATTACCTGGTAAAAGCTCTGGCTTAGCCTTTTTATTAGTTATCTTTGGCTCGATCGTTGTTGCAGGAGCTGTAGGCTACCATCTTTACCGAAAAGATTATACAAAATAAAAAATTACCAAACTATGAGGAGGATACACATGACAGAACCAAAATTAATTGATCCACGTAAACTTTACCATACTGAGGAATTTCCTAAACAAGACCAGGATACACCAGCATTACAAAAAGAAATGCAACCAGTTCCTGACTGTGGAGAAGAATCTTATGAAGGATCAAATCAACTAGAAAATCGCCGTGTTCTGATTACTGGCGGAGACTCAGGGATCGGGCGCGCGGCAGCTATTGCTTTTGCAAGAGAAGGGGCAGATATCGGCTTGCACTTTTTCCCAGGAGAAGAAGAAGATGCCAAACAAGTAGCTTCCTATATTGAAAAAGCAGGACGAAAAGTTGTTTTACTACCATATGATCTTAGAGACGAAACAGCGCCTAAAGAAATCGTTGAAAAAGTTGTCAGTGAATTAGGTGGCTTAGATACATTAGTATTAAATGCGGGACAACAAATCTCTTGCCCGGCTATTGAAGAAATTCCATTAGAACAAGTGAAAGATACCTTCATGGTGAATATCTTAGCGATGTTTGCGATTGTTAAAGAGGCGGTTCCGCATATTCCAGCAGGAGGGGCAATTATCAACACTACTTCTGTTCAAGCGTTCAATCCAAGTGAACATCTTTTAGATTACGCTTCCACGAAAGCAGCTATTGCAAACTTTACGATTGGCTTAGCAAAACAATTAGCACCAAAAGGCATTCGTGTTAATGGAGTAGCTCCTGGTCCTATTTGGACACCACTACAGTTAGACGAAGGACAACCGGAAGATTCTATTCCTGAATTTGGCCAACAAAGCTTGCTTGAACGTGCCGGCCAACCAGTAGAATTAGCTCCAGTTTACGTTTTCTTAGCTTCAAATAAAGCGAGCTACGTTACTGCACAAATTTATGGTGTAACTGGTGGGGAAGCTATCAACTTATAAAAAATGGGAGGTGCCAGGATGAATAAAGGGACTAAAACAATTGGTGTCATTTTTTCTCTGCTACTTTTGTCTATTCTACTATTTGTCGTCTTGATCAGTGCGGTCTATCCTTTACCATTGATGCTTGAACGATTCCGTTTCTTTACAATAACGAATTACTATATGCAGCAATATATTTTTTGGGTAGCAGTCGGCTTAGCGATTCTACTAATTATTGCATTATTGATCGTCATTTTTTATCCGAAAACGATTGGAACCTTCTTATTGAAAAAAGGGGACGGCGAATTAACGTTAGATAAAAAAGCGATTGAAGGTATGGTTCGTTCACATTTACATGAAGATGAATTCATTCACTCACCTAAGGTCAATATCAAAGCCACAAAAAATAAGATCGCAGTTACAGTTAAAGGTGAATTAAAACGGACTTCTTCATTGATCGGGAAAACAAGAATATTGATGGATGAAATCGAAAAAGAAGTGAAACAGTTACTCGGCACAGATGAGCAAGTAAAAGTGTCGGTGAAGTATACAGGTTACCAAGCACCTACCAATAAATATCAAACAAACGAACACGCTCGTGTGGAATAAGGAGGGGCACAAATGAATGAACTTTTTGCTGCTTATAAGCTTCCGATCATTTGCGGGGCAATTGGGTTGATTCTCGCCGTACTATTGATTACAGTGGGATTCTTTAAAACCTTGTTGCTGATCCTTATGGCGATCATTGGCGTGGCGGTCGGAATGTATTTAAAACAAACGAAAATTTTTGATCATAAATCTTAGGAGGAAATTCTATTATGGATAACAACAAAACAAATAACCAAAACAAACCAGTATCTGCACATCCAGATCCAACGACACCGAACAATGCCAATGGTGTTCATGATGCTAAAGATAAAACAGCACCCGTTTCAGCACATCCAGATCCGGTTGTACCCAACGTTGAAAACAAAGTGGCTCATGATAAAAAAGAAAACGAAGGACAATCAGGACAACAAGGGAAACATGAAAATTCTAGTAAACCACAAGAACATCATGGAGATCAGCCAAAACCTCCAATGCCAGGGCATACACCACCTAAGCCAGAAGCCCCAGCAAAAGATCCAAAAAACACAACGGAAAACGGTGAATCTATGAATGGTGATGTGACATATGAAGATAAGGTCATTCAAAAAATCATAGGCATCTCCTTAGAAAAAGTGGATGGATTATTAACAGCTGATGGTGGCTTCTTCTCTAACGTGGCAGAAAAATTAGTCAACACTGATAATGTAACAGCCGGTATTGACACGGAAGTTGGGAAAAAACAAGTCGCTGTTGATCTTAAGATCGTTGTTGAATACGGCAAAGACATCGAAGAAATTTACCAACAAATCAAAAAAATCATTGCCAAAGAAGTTCATGAAATGACACATCTAGATGTCATTGAAGTCAATGTCGATGTGGTCGACATTAAGACAAAAGAAGAATATGAAGCAAACAGTGAAACAGTTCAAGATAAATTGACAAATGCGGCAAAAGCCACAGGAGAATTTGCATCTGAACAAACGGAAAAAGCCAAATCAGCAATTGAGCAACAAAAAGAAAATAACCAATAATCAACTGATTCAAGCACGAATTAGCTGTTCGTTCAGTCGCTAAGTAGTTGAAAGCGAAGCAACTAAAAATTAGTTTATTTATAGAGTCAATAGAAGAGATCGAGACAAGTTTTTGTCTCGGTCTCTTCTATTTTTGGCTAAGGCTCCTTTTTTAATGGTAAGTAAAATGTTTTACATAACAAAAACAGCTTCTGTCTTTTAGTGTTTGTCCATTGTGAAAAAGTGACATTACATATTCTTGTGATTCACATTAAACTTAAGAAGTAGGGTTTTATTGAAGTTTTTCCATAAAAATAAACGTAAAAGGGGCGAATTGGGAGAAAAGAAAAAAACTTAAGAAACATAACGTTTTAACTTTACTACATTGGCAGAAACAAAGGAAGAAATCAAACATAAGTATGGCATAAAAAGGAGTCTTTCTTATGAGAAAACAGACATTACTTTTCTATTGCCATTTAAAGATATAGCCTTAAAAGGAGGAGTACATTGAAAACCAGAAAAAAGTTATTACATAGTACATTAATATTAGCGCTAGCGCTTGGACAAACCAGCGGGACAGTTGTTGAAGCTGTTTCGATGTTAAGCTCAGTTGAAAGTATTGGTGTCAAGAAAATTTCAAAAATGAATGAAAAGAAAACTACGACCAAGAAAGAAGTAAAAAAAGACGAGAAACGCACGAAGGAAAAAAACACCGAGAAAGACAAAAAAGTTGCTGATTCAACAGAAAGTAATAAAATAAAAAGTTCAATTGAAAGTTTTGCTAATCCGACATTTGAATTACCAATACCTGTTGGAGCTGACATTATAGCGGCATCTACTGACTCAGAAAAAGAAATTGGAAAAGCTGTAAATGAATTTCTTTCTAAAAAGTTGAATCTTATGATAGATAATTCGACAGATGATTTTAAAGTAGGCGATACAATTACTTATAAAATTCCTGGCGTCTTTCTAGGTGGGAATACGAATGGAGCTGAAATCATTTCTAGTGAGTTCAGTGATTTCTGGGAGAACTGGGAAAACTCTAGTAATTATAGAGTCACTCTTCTAAATATTTTAAGAGGTACATATGCCTTGTTTTATGTTACTAGTGAATCAGAAAGTGGAAATTGGCAAATGAAAATTACAACGTCTGATCAAGCTAATGGACTTTATTATGTAGCACCTTCAGATAATAATTTATATGTTACCTTTACGCGACTAAAAGTAGCTATTCCTCAAAAAGAAGTATTCAAAGTAAGTAAGTTCCCTTATAGTAATATCAATCATGATTATGGGGTAGCTTATACTACTCGTTATGTTCCGATGACGTTTAACGTTGATTTTCCTAAAAGTAAAGGAACGCTTAAGGCAGAGGTAAAAGATGGTCCTCATGTGGTCGAAGAAAAGAGCTCTCCTAAACCAGAAGATTATGTAGAGGTGAAAGATAGCCTTGGAAAAGTGACTTATACATGGATAACAAAACCAGATACAAATAAACTAGGAAATCAAAACGTTAAGGTATTAGTGGAAGATGAAACAGGTCGGTCAAAAGAACTAACATTTACGATGACAGTTAAATCTCTGCTCACAGTAAAAAAGGAAGCAGGTGAAATCTATCAATATTCTCTTTTGCCAGATGTCAATGATTATTTTGAGGTAACCACGGAAGGATCCTATACGCTTCAATGGTCTAATAACCCAAACACAATGACAGCAGGAATACATAAGTGGGAAGCTACAGTAAGAACCTCTGATAACCGAGAAATAACGAAATCAATAACCATGAGAGTGCTGCCACATCCTGAGTTACAACTAAAATTAAAACCGATTGAGGATCGTACCGTAACCTTGGTGGAGTCGTCTGATACGTTAGCCAATACGTTTAAAAACTATATTGAAGAGGCAGCACTGTTAGGGGAACCTGTAGCGATTGATGATCTTGAGTTTGTTGCGAACGAATCGTCCAAGACTGAATTTCAATCGGTTGGTACCCATGAAGTACGCATCACTGTGCAAGCGAAGCATCCTAATTCTAATGTTATGATCAAAGGATCTGGAACTACTACCGTGAACGTACTATGGGGTAATACCATCTTAATACGTTCGGTTGATGGCTATTCCGCCGGAGCTTTTGCGTTAGATGGTAGTAATTCTAATAATGCCCCAGCTACGCTATCGATTCGTCAGGGCATTGCGTCTCCTTTAAATGAAGGAGTTGGCGATATGACCGATCCATTTGGTCTTTATTATCGTTTGGAAATCTTGCGTAATGGCAATGAAATTTACAAACAAGAGGTGCCGAAACGTGCCACGTTACAAGAAATTATGAATGATTATGGTGATGCTAATAACAACACTACGGTACAAATGAATGATATTATCCAAATCACATATCCAAGCAAGACACCTAATGCTTCGGTTGTGATGATTAAGGAAAAAGAAAATGATTTTACGTATGGTACGGAGATCGCCCGTTACCGCGTGACTCCTTATGGGTTTGATCCAGCACCTGTCATGACGGCAGAAAGTGCGGAAAAAGCGTTCGTTTTAGGCGAAGACGTGAAGCAAACGAATTTGAATGAACTAGTAAAAAATGTGCGGATCAACGGTGGGGTAGCGGACAATGAATTTTATACAGTAGAACCTCTTGATGAGTTTGATACCAGCACGATCGGTAAACGAAATATGCGGGTCAAAGTCACAACAAAAGATAAACTGGCTTCTGAAATCATTGAGATTTCTTACCAAGTGAAGTGGGGAGACACTTTTGTTATTAAAGGATTGAAAGAGGCGACAGTTGGTGCGTTTAGTTTATTGAAGAATCAAAATCAATGGCAAATCCAAGCTTCTCAAGGAATGGACGGCACAAACTTAAATGATCCGGTGGATAATTATTTTGGGCGTGATACGTATTATTCTATCGAAGTTTTACAAGGAGCTACAAGCAAGTTCCGTTATGAAGTGGCAGGTAATCAGTCGATTCGTGAATCCATCCAGGGATTCAATAATGGGCAACCGTTGACGGTCAGTAATGGCGACGTGATCAAAGTGTATCATGCCGATCCTCTTGGGAAAAATCTTTTAATGAAAGATGAATTAGTCAAGGACTATACGATTGGTTCCAATTATGCCTATTATGAAGTCACTGACCATGGCTTGGAACCAATTTTAGCGGTTGCGGCTGATTCGATGGCTCAAGAATTTATCTTAGGTGAAGATAGTAGTAACGTTGATGGTGCGAAGTTGATCAATAGCATTACGATTAATGGAACGGCAGTGGGAAGTAATCAATATACAGTCAAACAAATGAGTGATTTCGATACTTCGGTGGCAGGATCACAAACGATCAACGTGCGTATCGATACGAAAGATGGACTCGTTTCAAAAGAAATCGAGGTTCCTTATGAAGTTAAATGGAACGATACGATTTTGATGAAAGCTCAAAATGGTCAATCAGCCGGAGCCTTTTCATTACATTCTGGGACTTCCAGTACGAATCGTGTATTAGTCTTTAACCAAGGATTAAAAACCGATCTCAATGCACCCATTAGTGCCGATTCTTCACTTTATTATTCCATTGAAGTATTGCGAGATGGTCGTTCTGTTTATCTACAAGAGGTACCTGGACGTGCTTCTCTCCAACAGGTAATGGACAATTTTGGGACGAAACAAACGTTAAATGTCCAAGCTGGTGATGTCGTTAAAATATATCATCCACAACGTTCAGAAGGTAGTTCGGTGTTAATGGTAGATGAAATGGAAGAAGATTATACCTACGGGTCGCAATATGCCTACTATCGAGTAACATCCTATGGTTTTGAGCCGATGTCAGTGATTGAAGCTGTTGGCTCCAACAAAGCATTCTCATTAAAGGAGAATACGAAAACGACGGACTTGAGTCAATTGTTAGCACAAGTATCGATCAATGGCGAAATCGTTACGAATGAAGACTATACAGTGGAGAAACTTTCTGAATTAGATACCGCAACTGTGGGCAAAAAGGAGGTCAGATTAAAACTGACGACAGCCGATGAGACCGCAGATATCGAACTGGATGTTCCTTACGAAGTGGTTTGGGGAAGTACCTTCTTGCTTAAAGGATTAGATGACCAGAATGTGGGCGCTTATAGTATTGTGGAACAAGATGGAGAGTGGACGATCCAAGCTGGCAAAGGAGAGGATTCCACCGTCTTAACCAATCACGTGAATAACGTTTTTGGTCGCGATACTTACTATCGGATCGAAGTAGTAGCAAGTTCAGAAAATCAACCGAAGGAAGGATCTGGTGTAACCGTTGAAAATATTATGGGCTTAGATCCGACGACTCGATTATCGGAACAAATAAAATACCAGTATGATGTGACTGGAAACATGACTGTGGGTCAGGCCATTAACGGGTTTAATAATGGACAGCCGTTGTCAATTGAAGAAGGGGACATCGTAAAAGTTTATCATGCAGAGGCGAAGAATAATTTATTGATGCGAGATGACTTGACGAAAAATTATACAGCGGGTTCAAATTATGCCTATTATCAAGTAGCCAATCAAGAATTTGAACCGATCACTGAGATGAAAGCTGAAACAGTTTCGCAAGAATTGACATTAGGCGAAGATGCCAGTGATATTGATGGAATGGATTTGATCAAAAATGTCACTTTTAATGGTCAAAAATTAGATACGACATTATATGATGTCGAACAAGTTTCTGACTTTGATACGAATACCGCTGGAGCGAAGATGTTAACAGTGAAATTGTCTACCTCAGATGGTGTCACTTCTACGGATGTGGAAGTACCTTACGAAGTCAAATGGGGAAGTACGATCCAGCTCAAAAATAAAAAAGGTGAAACCGTTGGTACTTTCGGCTTAACAAAAGACAAAAAACAATTGAAACTCCAGGCGTTACAAGGAAAAGAAGGAACGAACTTAGCTAGTCGAGTCACTGAAGTCAACGATGCAGATGTGTATTATGGGATCGAAGTCTTTACAAATAACACTAGTAAATATAAATACGAAGTGCGAGGCACACAAACGATTGCCCAAGCAATCGAACGATTCAATAGTGGGGAGCCATTAAAAGTTTCTGCAGGGGATCAAATCAAAGTGTATCATACGGATCCAAGCGGGAATGTCTTGATGGCAGAAGAAACGGAGCAAAATTATACCTATGGTTCCAATTATGCGTATTATAATGTGACCGAATACGGCTTTGAACCGACTGGGGACTTTACCGTGACACCGGCAGAAGCAAAAATAATCATCAATACCAAACAAGTGGATCTTAAAGATCTCTTGAAAGAAGTGAAAGTCAACGGGAAAGAAGTACCGAAAAACGCCTATACAGTGAAATTAGATCCTGAAACCGAAATCGATACTTCAAGTTTAGGAAATCGTGTCGCTAAATTAGTGGTCAAAGTTGACCGCTCTTACGGTGGATTTTCTACTGAAACTGAAGCGACTTATGAGGTGGTGAAAGAAGGAACACCAGGAGCGTTAGGAGAAAGTTCAGGCGAAGGAAATACAGAAGCAGAAACCAACGGGGAAGGTGAAGGAACAGAAGAAGCAAATGGTGGTAATTTACCAAAAACCAATGAAACCAAAAATGCAATGTTCCCACTTTTAGGTACCGCGCTAATTAGTTTGGTAGGAATGTTTCTGCTTTGGAAAAAGAAAAAAACAAAAGAAGAACCAAAAAAGTAGTATAATCCCATTGAAATAAATAAAGCACTCATTAGTTGTCGTAAAACTTCTGATGAGTGCTTTTTTGGCACTGGGCTTACCATTTGCACAAATAAAGCTCTATACAAGTCTGAGGGTAACAGCTATCGTCTATCAATATCCGAATAGAATTCTTTAGTAAGCTTTGGAAAATAGCTTTTCAACTATTTTATTATATGTATAACTAAAATTATTGTTATTATAACAAAATTAAAAATGATATCTGCTTAACTAAACGTACATATCGGTTTCAAGTTACTACGATAATCATCCTGTTGAAATTTATTCATTAACCACATCTAGAGGGAGGGTGAATTCTATCTAAAGTGAATTTTATTGTAATATCAGTTTTTCTCAGCATTTTTACTATCTGAAATGAAACGGAAAAATCAATGATGATTCATCAATCCCATAAATATCAGTTTTTTTCATTTCCTTTTACATTTATAGTACAATTTAAAAAATAACGATTTGAAGTAAGTCTATTTTTCCTGGTTTGTTGGTAAAATATGACATTGTACGATAAAATAATTCCTTATATGCTTCTTGATGAAAGAAAAATTTTTTTCTTAATAGAGTAATCAAGGGAGGATTATGTTGAAAGATAAAAAACGATTATTGAAAAGTGCGTTGATTTTTGCATTGATACTCGGTCAAACGAATAGTGGGACTATCGTGGGAGCAGGTTCGATGTTGCCTACAAATGAAAGCAGAGCTATAAGTCAAAAATCAAAAAGAACTGAAAAAACAAATCAGGGAAAAGAAAAAAAAACAAGTGAAAAAGCAGATAATAATAACCTAGTAGATCCAGAAGATGATCAAAAAAATACAACAATTTCTTCTAGAGACTCTGTGCTAACCAGTTATCAACGTGGAGAACTTAGGAAGACAGCTTCTGCGTATGTAGGGGGATATTTGAATAGTATAATAAGAGATGCAATAAACGAGAGAAACTTAAATTATAAAGTAGATGAACAAGTAATTTTAAAATATAAACTTGTTCCAGACTTTGATTATAGCAAACAGATAGGTCTTACAGAACCAGCTTATGACCCTGATCTCCCTCGTGATGGCGTTCTGATAAAGAGGGACACAATATATTTATTACCTCAAGGGGCACCACATAATGGAACTGTTTCAGAAGGTAAACATTTTAGTGTAGATTCAAAAAGCGGAAATTGGCGAATGAAATTGGTTAAAGCAGATGATTGGGGTTATCATGTTACATTCACTCGTCTGAAAATTGCGCCAAACCAACCCGAGATTTTCCCTATGGAAATCTTTTATTACCCTACTTACTTTTATGGGATAGTTAAAGAATATGATGCAATTGATTTTTCAGTAGATTTTCCTGATGCAGAATCAAGTATTGGGAAATTGAAAGCTTCAATAAAAGATGGCGTACATACGCTTAAACAAGGTGATGAGGTACCTAAAGCTGTAGAATATATTGAGTCAGTAGAGAATACTCGAGGAAATGTAAAATATGAATGGAAAACATCTCCTGATACGAGTCAGCCAGGAGTGCAAGAAGCGAGAATAGTAGTCAGTGATGACTCTGGACGAACGCTTGAAGTCACTGTGCCGATTACGATTATGCCTTTGCCACTAGAGATGTTACCAAAAGCAGGAGAACATAAAGTCATACAATATGGTGCTGTTCCAAAAGCAGCCGATTATTTTAATGTGGTGAATCATTATGAAGAGTCTACATACAAAGTTGAATGGGTCAAAGCCCCTGATATGAATCAAGAGGGTATTCAAACTTGTCTGGCGAAAGCGACCTCCTCAGATGGGCGTACTGCAGATAGTGCAGTACAAATTGAAGTTATCTCCAATCCAGGTTTAGAAGTTAAATTAAAACCATTAGAAGAACGAATATTAGGAGTATCCTACCCTTCTTTAAGTTCAAATTTTAAAAATTATATAGAAGAAGTGACACTGTTAGGTGAGAAAGTAGACGTTAATGAGTTAGAATTGGTCGTGGACGAAACAACCGATACAAATTTTCAGACTATTGGTCAAAAAGAAGTAAACATTACAGTTAAGAAAAAAACTTCTGAGGCGAGTGTCTGGATTAAAGGAACAGGAACCACTACAGTCAACGTATTATGGGGCAATACCATCTTAATGCGTTCAATTGATGGCCATTCTGCAGGTGCTTTCACTCTTGATGTCAGTAACTCAAATAATGACTCCGCTGCTCTTTCGATTCGCCAAGGATTAGAATCACCGTTAAACGTGGCGGTAGGAAAATTACAAGATCCATTTAAACTGTATTATCGGTTGGATATTTTACGTAATGAGAGAACGATCTATACGCAAGAAGTAACAAATCGGGCAACTTTACAAGAAATTATGAATGCTTTCGGAGATAAAGAGAATAAAATAGACGTTAAAATAGATGATATCATCCAAATCACACACCCAGGGAAAACAGCTAATAGCTCGGTCGTGATGATTGATGAAGAAGAAAAAGATTTTACATACGGAACAGAGAATGCTCGTTATCGTGTAACAGCGTATGGTTTAGACCCAGCACCCGTAATAACAGCTGAAAGCGCAAGAGTATTTTTTTTAGGCGAAGATATCAACCAATTGAATCCACAAGAGTTCATCAAAAATATACGTCTTAATGATCAATTAACTTCGAATGAACAGTATAAAATCAACCTTATCGATGGGGGGGATACTCGAACAGTTGGTAAGCAAACGATGAGAGTCAATATTACCACAAAAGATGGTTTAGTCTCTGAAGAAGTTGAAGTCACTTATCAAGTGAAATGGGGTGATACTTTCGTTCTAAAGGGGTTGAAAGAATCGACTGTTGGTGCATTCAGTTTACTAAAAAGTAATGATCAATGGCAGATTAAAGCTAGCCAGGGCGTAGAAGGTACAGAATTAGACGAGCCAGTCAATAACTACTTTGGTAGAGATACCTTTTACTCCATTGAAATTTTACAGGGGACAACTAACAAGTTCCGTTATGAAGTGATAGGCAATCAGTCGATTCGTGAATCCATCTACGGTTTCAACGAGGGAAAACCGCTGGATGTCAATGAAGGTGACGTGATCAAAGTGTACCATGCCGATTCTGTTGGGAAAAATCTATTAATGAAAGACGAATTAGTCAAGGATTACACGATAGGTTCCGATTATGCGTATTATGAAGTCACTGAATATGGCTTGGAACCAATTTTAGCGGTAGCGGCTGATTCGATGCCTCAAGAATTTACCTTGGGTGAAGACAGCAGTAACGTTGATGGATCGAAGTTAATCAATAGTATTACGGTCAATGGAACGATAGTGGCTAGTAATCTATATACAGTCAAACAAATGAGTGATTTCGATACTTCGGTAGCTGGTTCACAAACGATCAAGGTACGTATTGATACGAAAGATGGGCTGGTGTCAAAAGAGCTTGACGTTCCCTATGAAGTGAAATGGGGGAAAACTATTTTGATAAAAGCTCAGAATGGACAATCAGCCGGGGCCTTTTCATTATATGCGGGAACTTCCAGTACGAATCGGGTATTAGTCTTTAACCAAGGACTAAAAACCGATCTTAATGCACCAATTAGTACCGATTCTTCACTTTACTATTCCATTGAAATAGTGCGTGAAGGGCGATCTGTTTACTCGCAAGAGATACCGGGTTATGCGACTTTAGAAGAGGTAATGGCTAATTTTGGCTCGAAACAAAAATTGAATGTCCAAGCAGGTGATATCATAAAACTATATCATCCCCAACGTTCAGACGGTAGTTCTGTCTTACTGGTAAATGAAACAGAAAAGGACTATACCTATGGTTCTCCATATGCTAATTACCGCATAACTTCTTATGGTTTTGAGCCCATGCCGGTAATTGAAACTGTAGGACCAAATAAAGTTTTTTCTTTAATGGAAAACACTCAAAATATAGACTTGAGTCAGCTATTAGCGAATATAACAATCAATGGTGAACGTGTGGAAAGCAAAAATTATAAGATTACGCAACTTTCTAAAATGGACACCTCTACTGTTGGTAAAAGAGAAGTCAAATTAAATCTTAAGCCAGAAGATGGCTCAGCAGATATCGAACTGGATGTTCCTTATGAAGTGGCTTGGGGAAGTACTTTCTTACTTAAAGGGTTAGATGACCAGAATGTGGGCGCTTATAGTATTGTGGAACAAGGCGGAGAGTGGACGATACAAGCTGGCAAAGGGGATGATTCCACCGTTTTATCGGATCATGTGAATAGTGCCTTTGGTCGCGATACTTACTATCGAATCGAAATAGTAGGAAATCCAGAAAATCAGCCCGAAGAAAAAACAGGTGTCACTGTCGAAAATATTATGGGCTTAGATCTGACTACTCGATTATCGGAACAAATAAAATACCAGTATGATGTGACGGGCAATATGACAGTGTGGCAGGCGATCAATGGGTTTAATAATGGCCAACCATTATCGATTGAGGAAGGGGACATCGTTAAAGTTTATCATGCAGAGGCGAAGAATAATTTATTGATGCGAGATGACTTGTCGAAAAATTATACAGCGGGTTCCAACTACGCCTATTATCAAGTGGCCAGTCAAGAATTTGTTCCCATTACTGAGATGGAGGCTGAAACAGTTTCGCATGAATTTACCTTGGGCGAAGATACCAGTGACATTGATGGAATGGATTTGATTAAAAATGTCACTTTCAATGGTCAAAAATTAGAGACGACATTATATGATGTCGAACAAGTTTCTGACTTTGATACAAATACCGCTGGACAGAAAATGTTAAAAGTGAAATTGTCTACCGCAGATGAGGTGACTTCTACAGAAGTGGAAGTGCCTTACGAAGTGAAGTGGGGAAGTACGATCCAATTAAAAAATCAAGATGGCGATACTGTAGGTGCCTACAGTTTGATAAAAGAAAACAAACAAATCAAAATCCAATCATTACAGGGAGAAGACGGAAGTGACTTATCGAACCGTATCACAGAATATGATGACATGGAAATTTACTATGGGATTGAAGTTTTTACAAATAACAGCAGTAAATATAAATACGAAGTTCGCGGTACGCAAACAATTGAACAATCGATTAATCGATTCAATAGTGGGGAACCATTAAAAGTTTCGGTGGGAGATCAAATTAAAGTGTATCATGCCGATCCAAGTGGGAATGTCTTGATGGCAGAAGAAGAAGAGCGAAATTACACTTATGGTTCCAATTATGCGTATTACAATGTGACTGAATATGGGTTTGAACCAACAGGAGATTTTACCGTGACACCAGCAGAAGCGCAAATAGTTATCGATACGAAACGTGTGGACCTTAAAAATCTTTTGAAAGAAGTTAAAGTCAATGGCAAAGAGCTGCCGAAAACTGCTTATACGGTTGCATTAGATCCTGAAACAGAAATCGATACTTCCTCTTTGGGGTATCGTGTTGCTAAACTAGTCGTGAAAGCTGACCGTTCCTATGGTGGTTTTTCTACTGAAACTGAAGCGGCTTATGAAGTGGTGGAAAAAGGGACGGATGGTGCTTTAGAAGATGGTACAGAAGATAGCATGACTGAAGATAAAGAGATCACAGGAACAGATTCAGAAAAAAAGAACTCAAATGGAGACAATACAAGTGGCGCAAAAAATGGTAATTTACCAAAAACCAATGAAACAAAAAATACGGTTTTTACTGTATCAGGTGTCTTGATTGTTAGTTTAGCGGGAATCATCCTGTTTTGGAGAAAAAGAAAAGCAAATAAAAATTCTAAAAAATAAGATAATCAGTTATTAAAAAGCCCACGTTAGCTAGACTACAGCTGACGTGGACTTTTTTGTCGGTCTTCAGATTGATTAGAAAGTAGTTAGCTTTCATTGGTGTCACTCAACTAAAGAAATGAGCTACTCTCTCATTTGGCTTGTATCTTGATATTCGAGGATATCACCTGGTTGGCAGTTTAAAACTTCGCAAATCTTATCGAGCGTAGAAAACCGAATCGCTTTTGCTTTACCATTTTTTAAAATAGAGATATTAGCCATCGTAAGACCTACTTTTTCACTCAGTTCGGTCACGCTCATTTTTCGCTTGGCTAACATGACATCTAAATTGATAATAATAGACATTCGACACCTCACACTGTTAAATCATAGTCATTTTTTAAATAAATGGCTTGTTTGAGTAAATCAATCAAAATGCTTGAAAGGATGTAGATAAAAAAAGGGATAAAGAGTAAGACGAAAGCGATGAGTAGGATTCCTGGACTATCGCTCATATCAGCTATTTGGTAAAATTTTGGCAAAATACCAAATGCAAGGATCGTGATACATAAAAGGCAAGATCGGATTTTACTGCTAAGTTTGAGACTCTTTTTAGTAAAAGTTTCCTTTGAAGGGAAGGTTTTGACTAAGCGGAGCAGGAAGAAATTGAGCAACAAAGTCACTAGAAGGATCAGGTAAAGAACTAGAATAAATAGTGTAGTTTGCCAGTTGCTAAATGGATTTGTAGGATTTGTACTCAATTGAATAGTTAATAGCGTTCCCAAGAGAAGGGGAACAAAACAAAAAACAGAAACGATTAATTGGATAAAGAACAGTTTGGATTTCATAAAATGCCTCCTAAATTTTTATTAGTATAGCATGAGTTTTGTTCATTATCAATAATTATTTATCGATAAACGATAAATAGAAGGATGGACAAACGCCTTTTTCAATAAAGAAAAGGCGTTCTAACGAATCATATTATATTTTAAAGCTGTAAAACTATTACTAAAAATGGACTATTTCTCATTTAAACAATGTATTCCCTAACCACTAATACATCCTTGTAACCCTGAAGTTACGCCAGTGGGATTAAATTTCATCAAAACAAATCAAAATCTCGCATAAAATATTTATCGCAATAGATTAATTATAACATATCTTTTGCAAAAAAGATATTTAATTTAGATTACATTTGCGATAGTTTTAAATAACAGAACTTTTAAGTAGAAAAACGTATCATTATCATGTTTATACCCTCCCAAATCTAAAGTAAATATGCTAAAATCACAAATAACAACGAAGATCATGATTGGTTGGGAAAATTTATTTCTATTTTTCGTTATTAAAATTAGGTGTACAAATAACTAATTGTTTTATTTTGTTTGGTTGTGGGGAGTGGAGAAACAAAATACGCTAGTATAAATTGTTATATAAGTATGGATAAAAATTTCAGATAAAATTATTAAGTTGTTAGGGGAAGTTTAAATGAAATTAAATGAAGAAAGTTTATTTATCCTAATTTTGATTGGTCAGCTTTACACTGTTTTTATGGCTCTTGGTTATCTAAGGAATCTTTTATCAAATAAAAAGTTTCAGTTGTTTTCGTTTGTTAGTGTAATCGCTTATATTGCTTTATATCAATGGATCAATATCATAGCGACAGTTATCTTATGGGCTGGGTTATGTCTAAGTATCTATATCATTGATCGAAACATTGATATAGCGATATTTTATCCTTCGATTATTTTATTTTTCTACATATTCATTGATGGAACAGCCAAATATCTATATAAAATTTTAGGTTGGGATATCAGCGATTTTTTTACAGCTGTTTTAGGAACAGGTTGTTTGTGGATCGTTACTGTTTTTCTAAAAAAAATGGTCATACCAAAGATTATTAGGGATAAAACGACTCTAAAAATAGCGGCCATCGTTGTTTTTTTTACGATTATTGTTTATTTTATTAACATTTGTAGTGATCGTTTTTCTGTTTTAGCAAGATTCCTAGTTATCAGTAATGAATTATTTACGGTTCTTTATGGTGTAATGTCTACCATAATTTATTGTGTACTACTTTTTATCAAGAAAAAAGAATTCGAAACACGAGAACAGCAAAAAGAAATGCGTCACCTGATTGAATACAGCGAACAGATCGAAAATAATTATCTTGCATTACGAAAATTTAAACACGATTATAAGAATATTTTGTTTTCAATAGAGGATTATATTCAAACAAAGGATATTGAAGGGCTGCAAAAGTATTTTTATCAAAGTATCAAAGCAACAGAAACGATTTTTGAAGAAAACAATCTCCCAATTGCTTCGATTTCAAATCTTAAAATTAGAGAGATAAAAAGCATTATTTTGAGTAAATTATACGTGGCTAGCCAAAAGGGTGTCGAAGTAAACGTAATGATTCCAACACCCATTACGGATATCGCTATCTCAACAGTCACACTTGTTCGTATGCTAGGGATTATACTGGATAATGCAATTGAAGAATCAGCCTTTTTAGAAAAGGGAAAAATTGAATTGACTATTATGGAGGAAGACAAAAATTGTTTTTTTGTCTTAAAGAATCAATGTCGTTCGAGTATTCCTAAATTACATGAATTGAAAAAAGTAAATTTTACTACTAAAAAAGGAAATCAAGGACTAGGACTAACGAATCTGGACGAGCTTGTTCATTTGAATGAGAATGTTTTTTTAGAAACAAAAATTGAAAACAATCGCTTTATACAAATCATAACGATTAGTGGAATGAGGGGCTAGTAATGTTAAAAATATTTGTTTGTGATGATGAAATTGCTCATCGTAATAAGCTTACTCGAATGATTACAAATTATTTATTGATGAAAGACTATGATGTTCAATTCCAATTTGCTACGGATGATCCAATGATGATCTTGTCGTTTATTTCAAAACATAAAACAGAAGGAATCTATTTTTTGGATATTGATCTAAAAACGGATTTAAATGGGATCGAGTTAGCAAAAAAAATCAGAGATTACGACCCAACAGCAAAAATCATTTTTGTGACAACTTATACAGATTTAGTCTATTTAACTTTTTTATACAAAGTAGAAGCATTAGATTACATCGTTAAAGATAATATGGATACCTTTCAAAAGAGAGTGACGGAATGTATTGACGTCGCAATTGAACGCTATTTGAATACAAATCTGGAAACTAGACCCCAAATTTGGATTAAGAATGGTCCAGTTGATGTAAAGTTATATGTCGATGAAATATTTTATTTTGAATCTAGTCCAACACCCCATAAATTGATCGTCTATTTAGATAACCGCAGAATTGAGTATATAGGGAAGATCAAAGAAGTAGAAAGTATGTATGAGGTATTTTGTCGTTGCCATCAATCTTATGTAGTTAATCTGATGAATGTGAAAGAAATCAATAAAAAAGAACGAGTGATCACTATGACCAATGGAGCAAAATGTTTAGTTTCTACTCGTCATTTAAAAAAAGTAGTAAATCAGTTCAAGAAATTAACCAGTTGTTGATTACATCTCCAGGTATTCCGCACTTTTGATCAAATAACGTTCACTTTTGATAAAACCAACTATCTTATAAAAAAACAAATATAATATAGATGAAAAGGAGCGGATCAAATGTCGGAAGAATCTATATCTTTAGAAGAAAAAGTTTCAAAAACAATTAGTAAGCGGATAGGAAGACAATTACAATTGTCAGAAATTGACTTGGCAAAAATGGAATATGGATTAGCTGTTCTTCTGGTAATTAGTTCAAAGATATTTTTTATCTACTGTTTAGCTGGGTGTCTTCATATTATTCTGCCGGTTTTGACTACTCATTTGGCATTTACACTAATGAGAAGAACAACAAAAAGTTTTCATGCAAGAGATAGTAATGTATGTACGGTCTTAAGTCTATTTTTCTTTGTCTTATTACCATATCTAGTTACTACTTTTGCTGTAGATGTCACAAGAGCCAGCTTTGTGATCTGCAGTCTCATGATTTGCTTGATCTTGTGGTTCAAAGGGATAGTGATCGCACAAAAACCGGCGAAAAGTTCTTTGCTAAATGGAAAGAGCCAGATGATAGTGGTCAGTTTGTTCCTTACTATTTTTGGTGGGATTCAATCAAATAACCGTATTCGTACCTTACTGTTGTTAGGCATGATGATCTCAACCCTTTTAATGTTTGTTCAAAAAAGAAAGGATGAAGAAAATGTTAAAAAAAATTAGCTCAAGAAAATTAAAATATATGCGAATTTTAGCAACTGTTGCTATTGCTGTTGCTACAGAAGCTATAGGTAAAGGAACAATGTGTACAGGAATTATTTATGAACCAAAAGTACCTGAAGCATTGAAACAAATCGAAAAATAAACTTGTAAATCGAAATACTAGTGGAATAAAAAGAATTCATCATACGAAATAAGTCTTAGGATCAAAAATAGTAGTTGCTATTTTGACCCTAAGACTTATTTTTTTCGATAATTTTGTAAGAGCAAAACAAATATAAAAAAGAAAAAAGATTCCCATAATGTCGTTGTCCAACTAAATTCTTTTGAAATTCCAAAAAATAAATTCCCTGCATTAGAAACGATTAAATAAATTAAGGTAGTTATTAGAGCATAAATTATTTTCTTTACCATAATCTCACAACACCCCTTTTTTCAAAAACATGGCTAAAGCGTTCCATTTCTTCAAATGATCTTTACTTAAGTATAATTCATTTAAAAGATATTTGGAAAGAAATTTTATCTGTTTTTTACAGATAAGAAAGAAGAAAGAGAGTAGGAAACGATAAATATTAGAAAATTTTCATAGCAACTGATAGTTTTTTGTAATAATAACTGAGCATTATCTTTGCATTTTTTAATGTAGACTACTATCCTTTAAATATACCCAATAGAAAAAAGGCAACACAGTCTATTGGAGGGAAACGTTATTTATGAATGATTGTCATAGAAAGTGAAAAAAGGCTATTAGTATTAGCATGGCATGGTAGCGCTTTCTATAAAATCTTGTAAATAACATGTGTGATCACGGTCAATTAGAAGTAGGAGGTGGAGAATGAATAAAGGGTGGAAGATCGTCGGTATTCTTGCAAGTTTATTCTTGCTGACGGTGCTTTTAGGGATTGCGTTGATCAACGCACCGTATATGATGCCAGAACAGTTGGAACGTTTTCGATTTTTTGTCATAACGAACTACTACGTGCAACAATATCTATTTTGGACAGCTGTCGTTTTTGCTATACTTGTGCTTATTTTGTTATTAGTTGTTCTTTTCTATCCAAAATCCAAAGGAACGTTTGTTTTAAAACAAAAAGATGGAAAACTGACTTTAGACAAGAAAGCAATCGAAGGGCTTGTGCGATCACAATTACATGAAGAAGAATTTGTTGGTTCACCAAAAGTTCGAGTACGCTCAACAAAAAATAAAATCAATGTCCATGTAAAAGGGGATTTAAAACGAACATCCTCTTTAATTGGTAAAACAGGAGAATTGATGCGTGACATTGAACAACAAGTGGCACGAGTACTTGGTACTGAACAAAACATCGCTGTAGCTGTTACTTATAGTGGATTTGAAGATTACGACAGTAATGCACACAAGCACGCTCGAGTAGAATAGGAGGGGCCCATCATGAAAGAGATATTTTCAGCGTACAAGCTCCCTATTATCTTCGGGGGACTTGGCTTACTGTTAGCTGTTTTATGGATAACAGTTGGATTTTTTAAAACACTTCTAATATTAATCATGACTGCTATAGGTGCAGGCATTGGTTTTTATTTGAAAGAAACAAAAATATTTGATCAATTTTTTAAATCTTAGGAGGAACTGGACATGGAAAACAAAGAAATCAAAAACACAAATACAATGACATCTGAGAATAACCATATTTCACGTGGAGAATTAACTTACGAAGATAAAGTAATCCAAAAAATCATCGGTTATGCTTTGAAAGATGTTGACGGTTTATTAACATTAGATGGCGGTTTCTTCTCAAACATTGCTGAAAAATTAGTGAACACGGATAATGTCACAGCAGGAATCAATGCAGAAGTTGGTAAAAAACAAGTAGCTGTTGACTTAGATGTAGTTGTAGAATACGGAAAAGATATTGAAAATATCTATGATCAAATTAAAGACTTGATCAGCCGTGAAGTGAATGATATGACACATTTAGATGTAATCGAAGTGAATGTGAATGTAGTTGATATCAAAACACAAGAAGAATATGCAAAAGATCAAGAAACTGTCCAAGACAAAGTGACAGATGCTGCTAAATCAACTGGTCAATTTGCTTCAAAACAAACAGATAAAGCAAAAGCAGCTATGAATAAAGGAACACAAAAAGTGAAAGAAAACACTGAACCACGTGTTCAGTAATTGATTGTTAGTAAAAGAAATTAGGAGGAAATTAAAATGGGATTTATTTGGTCATTAATCGTCGGTGGTATTATCGGAGCAATTGCAGGGGCTATTACAAATAAAGGTTCTTCAATGGGAATCATTGCTAACGTAGTCGCAGGTCTAGTTGGATCAGCGATCGGACAAGCTTTACTTGGCACTTGGGGACCAAGTATCGGGGGCATGGCAATCGTTCCATCATTGATTGGTGCAATCATTCTTGTATTGGTCGTATCATTCTTTGCTCGTAAACTGTAAGAATTTTGATCGGATCATTTGTTCGATCATAAATAAAATCAGAAGCTGAGACAATAATTGTCTCAGCTTTTTTTATCTACTTTAAAAAAATTCGGTCTAGTTAGTAAAGTTTATTCGTGTAAGCTGTTTAGAATAAAAATATCATTGTTATTGTGAAGTTTTACTCAAAATCCTCTTGACTTAGAGTTGACTCCAAGTAGTACAATATCTTTTGTGGTAACAATTACTAAGGCCGAAATGAGTTATTCTTTTCGGACATGTTATTGCAAAAGGAGAGAGAATAGTGAGTATAAAGACAAACATCTTAGACCAAATCAATGGTCCAACAGAGGTAAAAAAACTAACGATAGACGAAATGTCTGAATTAGCTACAGAAATGAGAGAAAAGATTTTACAAAAAAATAGTGCGATCGGAGGACATGTCGGCCCAAATTTGGGTGTCGTGGAATTAACAATTGCTTTCCACCATGTGTTTGACTCGCCCAAGGATAAAATTGTTTGGGACGTTTCCCATCAATCTTATGGACATAAGTTATTAACTGGTCGTAAAAATGGATTTGAGGAGGGAAGCTACCACGAAATTAGCGGCTATTCCAATCAACATGAAAGTGAACATGATTATTTTACTGTGGGGCATACTTCAACTTCGATCAGTTTAGCGGTCGGTCTTGCAAAAGCCCGTGATTTGAAACAGGAGAAAGGAAATATCATTGCTTTTATCGGGGATGGTTCCTTAAGTGGAGGCTTAGCTTTTGAAGGTTTGAATAATGGTGGAACAATCAATTCTAATTTGATCGTTTTAGTGAATGACAATGAAATGTCCATTGATGAGAATCAGGGAAGTTTATATCGTCATTTAGCAGAGCTTCGTGAAAGCAATGGGACAAGTAATGATAATTTATTTAAAGCGATGGGGTATGATTATCGCTACATTGCGGATGGTAATGATTTAGAAACAGTAATTGAGGTTTTCAGAGAAATTAAAGACATTGACCATCCAATCGTTTTACATGTTCACACCGAAAAAGGTCATGGCTATGAGCCAGCCGTCGAAAACAAAATGAAATATCATTGGCATGTACCGTTTGATTTAGAAACAGGCGAAGCGAAAAATGCTCCTACTAGTGAAAGTTTTAATCAAATAATTATGAACTATCTTGATGAAAAAACGAAAACAAGTGCAACACCTATCGTGGCTGTGAATGCTGCGATTCCAGGAATGTTTGGCTTAAAGGAATTTCAAAAAAAACATCCAGAACACTACTTTGATGTGGGGATTGCAGAACAACATTCGATCACATTTGCTTCTGCTTTAGCATCTCAAGGGATTCGACCTGTGGTATTCCATTCAAGTGTGTTTTTACAACGAGCATATGATCAATTATCTCATGATTTAGCGATCAACGAAAATCCAGTAGTCATTCTAATTGGAGGAGCAAGCATCTCAGGAAGTGATCGTACCCACCAAGGGACTTTTGATATTCCTTATCTTTCAAGTATTCCTAATATTAAATATCTAGCGCCAGCTACGAAGGAAGACTTACTTTCGATGTTGGATTGGAGTTTATCACAAACCGATTCACCGGTTGCTATTAGAATCCCTGCTCATGGTGTGACATCTGGTGAAGCAATCGCAAAAGACTACGCTATTCCAAGTTACCAACGCTTGGTTGCTGGAGATAAAGTTGCAATCTTAGCACTAGGTGGCTTCCTTGAATTAGGTAAACAAGCTTTAGAAGAATTTGTGAATCAGGGGATTTCAGGCACTTTGATTAACCCTGGAACGATCACCGAACTTGATCATGAAACTTTAGAAGAATTAAAAGAAAATCACCAATTGATTATCACTTTAGAAGATGGTAGTCTTTCGGGCGGATTTGGTGAAAAAATCAGTCGTTATTATGGAGATTCAGCAATCCAAGTTCTAAACTTTGGTTCTCAAAAAGAGTTTACTGATAGTGTACCTGTTCAAACATTGTATGAACGTTATCATTTGACACCAAAACAAATCGTAGCAGATAGTCTTAGCAGTTTAAATCAATAGAAAAAAACAGAGTAAATTCGTGATATCAAACGAATTTACTCTGTTTTTTTAAGAAATCCGACTTAAACAAACTATATTTATATTATGTAAACACAGTTAGGGATAAACCGAACGAGTAATGAAATAAACATTGCTTTTATCGATAAAAATCCCATAAAATAGAAAAGTAAAGAAATAATCTATTTTTTAGGAGGTATTTTTTTGATTGATTTGCAAGAAATATTTACACAAAACCAGATTGAGTTTGAACTTTATCGCCATCGTCCGATTTATACCAATGAGGATGCGTTAGTTGTAAAAGAGGAACAAGGATTTAGCGGTACTGAGACGAAGAGCTTATATTTAAAAGATAAACAAAACAATCGCTATATTTTTTTAACCTTCACGACTAAAAGAAGCGACTTTAAAAAATTAAGCAAACTGATTGGTAAAAGAGTGTCAGTTGTTTCGGCTGAAGAAATGGAAGCGGAAACGGGACAAAAGCCAGGTGCTGTTTCACCATTTGGTTATGAATCATCTGTTCCTGTCATTATTGATGAAGAAATATTCGCTCAGGAAAAATTAGTATTTGCACCTGGTAGACCTGATCAAACCATGGTAGTCAAAGTGGCAGATTTAGATAAGATCATTCAAGTATTAGAAATAAAAACGTATGTATTACCAACAGTCGAGTGACCTGTAACCATAATGAAACAGGTTCATCTTAAGTGAAATCTTTTGTTTAACGAAGGTTTCGTGATAGAAAAACTGCGTATGAGTAAAGTCGCAGATGTGACGTTCCATACCAAAAAGCTTAGCTGATCAGAAAGTAAATCGAACATGGTTCAGACGAAAACGATGAGACGATCGTGAAAGTAAAACAAAAAAGCAAATGTCTAAGCTATAAACAAAAGTGTCATTTTGTTATAAAACATCGATCATCAGCTTTTTTATTTGGAAATTATTGTTTACCCTGTAATCAAGTTAATTGAGATAGTAGTTGATCATATCCTAATTCTCTGGCATAATCTTCGGCAGTTTTTCCTTGATTATCACGCAATTCTTTATTTGCACCATGAGCCAATAATTCTCGGACGATGTCTTGGTAGATCTTTGAGCCATCTCGCAAAGCCACAGCTTCAATCAAGGCAGTATAGCCATAATGATTTTGATGGTCAATATCAACACGACCATCGGTTAGCAAAAGTTTGACGTTGGCTAAATGTCCTTTTTCGGCAGCTGGTATCAATGCATTACCACCAAAACGGTTAACGATCGACTGATCAGGTTCACTATTTTCAAGCATATAAGCAAGAATCTCAGTTTTTCCTTGTGCGCCAGCATATAAGTAAGGGCTATCTTGAATATGATCTTGTAAGTTGATGTTCGCACCGTGATCAACGAGGATTTTTGCAATATCGATCATATTATGGTGGACAGCAATCAATAATGGGGATTCTCCTTTTTCATTTTGTTCATCAATCATCGCAGTTGACTGGTCTAACAACGTTTGAACTAGATTTAAATCCTCGGCACTAACAGCTTGTAACAAGCGACCTGGAGCAATTGACATTGGTGTTTCCTCCTTTGATGGATGGTTGGGATTAGTTGGTAAAGGCGCAGAAGTTGTAGAATCCAAAACAATCGAATTCGTGCTAGTATTAGTACCATTTGATTGAGAGGAATGATCGGCACATCCTGCAAATACCAATAACGTAGGAAATAACCATAGGATTGAATACGATTTCATGAAAACGCCTCCTCCATATTATTTTAGTTGAAATAGCCATAAACAGCAAAATAAATACTTGCTAAACAATGCACAGCTCTTTATATAGAGGCAAAAACGTAATAAGCAACGCTTCCAAGACGGATTCTTGACAAAAAAAGAACAATGATAGATAGTAAAAAATAGTGTCTGACTAAATCTAGACAGGAGAACAGCTTTTGATTCTGTCAAATGAAAGTAGGGGAGTAGATGTTTACACGTTTGTCATCTCAATTAACAGAAAGAGAAAATTATAAATTACTGATTGGTTCAATTATTCCCAGACCAGTAGCTGTTGTTTCAACATTAACTGAGAAAGGGAACTTAAACATTGCGCCATTCAGCTATTTTAATATCGTTAGTTCAAATCCACCCATCGTTTCGTTGGCTGTCCAAAGAAAAAATGAGCAGATGAAAGATACTGCTAAAAATATCTTAATAAGGAAAGAAGCAATTATCCAAGTTTTAGATGAGCAAAATGTGGTGGAGGTCAATAAAACAGCAGCAACTCTTCCGCAAGAAGAAAGTGAGCTAACCTTGACTAACTTGACTACGAAAATAAATAGGAATGGTTCAATTCCACCAATCAATGAGTCAAAAATTGTTTTTGAAACAGATTTATATGACCATCTCGAAATTAAGAATGAGCAAGAAGTTACTGCCGATCTTTTCTTATTAAAAATCCATACGTATCAATTAAATGAAGAGGTATATGATCCAGTATCTGGGAAGATCAATCCCAAGAAACTACAACCAGTTAGTCGATTAGCAGGGAATGATTATGCAACCTTAGGGGAAATCTTTACCATCCCTAGGCCAAAGTGAACCACATGACGATAAATATGTTATTTTTAGAGGATGTATAATCCTAAAAATATTATTATAATATTGGCGTAAGTTCATTTCTTTCATGAATGGAGTAAGAAATAAAATTTAGCTAAAACATTTTTTAGTTATAAAAAACAATAAAGTTTTTTTAGGTAAACCGAATGATTCAAAGTTTTATTTAAAATAGGCAAGTAAAAAGGCAAATATGAGACTTTTTAATGCATGAATAAACTGGTATGTAAATGTTAAGATAACTTGAAAATTTATTCCGAAAAGTGAAAAAAAGAAAATTAAAACAGAAAAATCAATCAAGTCAGCAAGGTATTTTCATACTAAACGACTTCCTAAAAAGGGGAAATATATTAAAGATTGATTAATTTTGTTTTTTTATCAAATAAATGATTGCTAAAATAGTTAAAGAAGCTTACTATTAACTCTGTAAAAAATAAAAATAGTAATAACCTTGTTAGGTGAGGCTCCTATACAAACATATGCTATTGCTCAGAAACGTCGAAAGACGCCAATGAGTCAAACAGGAATTGTCGGATTAAGGCTTTTTCAAATAGCTAAGAGTGTTTCTTTACGTTGTATAGTGCTAAAACTCGGACGATGAGATGATGCTAGGTCAGAATTCTTGTTCGAAAAGGTTTCTGACCTTTCCTTATATTCTATAACTGATTCTATATTTAACTGCTCGTGTTCGCCTAACTTGTGTAAGAGGAGGGGGATATGCGATGTGGAAAAACAGAAAGATCGACTGGTTGATTTTAGGCCCTTATTTGGCTTTGTCAATTGTCGGTCTTTTAGAGATATATAGTGCTAGTTCCTATCGTTTATTGGTAGCAGGAAGTGATCCTAAAAGCTTATTTATTCGGCAATTTTTGTTTATTATTCTTAGTTGGGGAGTAATTGTATTGACCTATTCCATCAGATTACAAGTTCTACTGAAACCAAGAATAATAAAAGCTGGATTGATTGTATCGGGCTTATTATTAGCGATGATGAAACTCGGGATTTTTGCTGTAACAGTTAATGGTGCCCAGCGGTGGGTTTCAATCGCTGGAATCCAGTTTCAACCGTCAGAAATCGCAACCATTTTTTTGATTTTATATTTAAGTCGTTTTTTTAGAAATGACCGCAGTGTTCCTGAGAAACTTCATATACCAGTGTTGATCGTGGGCGGAATCGCCGTGCTTGTTTTGTTTCAACCTAAAATTGCGGGAGCACTGATGATTTTAGCTATTGCTGGAGCTATCTTTTGGGCTGCAGCTATTCCCATTAAAAAAGGGCTGATAATTATCGGAGCAGCGATTGCTAGCTTGATCTTAGTAGCTGGCTTAGTTTTACTACTTGAAAAGCATCATTTGTTACCTTCATTTTTTGAACACGCTTATGACCGAATCGCAATGGTTCATAATCCTTTTTTAGATGAACATGGTGCAGGATACCAGATGAGTAACTCTTACTATGCACTATACAACGGTGGCCTATTTGGTCGAGGAATGGGGAATAGTATAACTAAAAAAGGTTATCTCCCTGAATCCGAAACAGATTTTATTTTCTCAGTCATTGCTGAGGAGTTTGGGTTGATAGGCGCATTACTTGTTTTGTTTTTGCTTTTCTTATTATGTATGCGAATCTTCCAAAAGAGTACGAAACAAAAGAACCAACAGGCAACTTTGATCTTAATTGGTGTAGGGACATGGATACTCGTTCAGACAAGTATCAATATTGGAAGTATCCTTGGTTTAATTCCAATGACAGGTGTACCATTGCCATTTGTCAGCTACGGAGGAACAAGCTATTTAATCTTGTCTTTTGCTATTGGATTAGCTTTGAATATCTCGTCTCGACAAGTGAAAGAGAAAAATAAGCAGGTTGAGAGGTTACAACTCAAGAAACCTGAACTGTTAAACAAGAACAATTAAGAATCTCTCAATTGGACTATCATAATAAAAAAATGGCTATATTTCAAGTAAGAGGTTCGGTTAGAAAGAGGAATCGAAAATGAAAACATTTCAAAAAGTGATTTTAGGTCTATTGACGGCAGTCGTCATTGTCATCGGCTATTTTTCTTTTGAGTTTGTTCATGGTTATTCTTCAACGAGTCGAACAGACGATGTACCAAAAGTAGAAGCCAAAAGTGTTCCTAAGATTATCAATGTGGCGTTGATTGGCTCTGATGCCCGGTCGAAAGAAGAAAATGGACGTTCAGATTCTTTGATGATTGCTCAGTATAATCAAAAAACTAAAAAAGCAAAATTGGTTTCGATTATGCGTGATTCTTATGTAGATATACCTGGGCATGGTCAAGATAAGATCAACGCTGCTTATTCATATGGCGGGATTGATCTTTTGAACCAAACATTGAAAGAAAATTTCAAATTTGAAACACCTTACTATGCGAGTATCACCTTCCAAGATTTCATTGATTGTGTCAATGAGCTATTCCCTAACGGTGTAGATATCAATGCTGAGAAAGATTTAGACTTGGATGGTGTATACATCAAAAAAGGTGAACAAACGATGGATGGGAATACCTTATTGCAATATGCGCGTTTTAGAGAAGATGCTGAAGGAGATTTTGGACGGATCAGAAGACAACAACAAGTGATCAAAGCAATTTCTAAGCAATTAAAAGATGTGACTTCCATCCTTAAATTACCAAAAGCAATAGGTCAACTCTTGGGAAGTATTAAAACGAATTTACCTGAAAGTGTATTAATTGATTGTGGCATTGATTTCTTAAAAGATGACAAACCAATTGATACGTTATCTGTACCAGTTGAAGGTAGTTGGAATTTTAATGATTACACACCTTCTGGTAGTGTACTAGAACTTGATTTAGAAAAAAATCAATTAGCAATCAATCAGTTTTTAGACCAATAGATTTACATTTTATTTAAAGTGTAAGAAGTTAGAAACAAGCGATTGTCGTTGTGTTCTAGCTTCTTTTCTTATGGTAAAATGGATAGAAGTTAAGATAAGAAAATGTGAGCGGAGGGACAAAATGAAACGAAGTGACAATCATCGTAGGAACAAGACTGGTGTTTATCTAACAAGTGCCCTTGTTTTGGTTCTTGCGGCTGGTGGCGGGTATTTTTACTATCAAAAAACGCAAGAAGAGCAAGTGGTTTCAGCAGGAGAAAAAACGATCCAACAGTTTGCGGAACGTTTAAGTACTGGCGATTATAAAAAGGCGATGTCATACACGCAAATTGATTCACAGACTAAGAAGACAATTTCTGAAAAAGAAGCTCTTGAAAAATACCAAAACATTTACGGAGCTGTGGCCATAAAAGGCTTGGAAATCTCTAATTTAAAAGTGACGAAAAAAGATAGTGAAACCTATTCTTTTTCTTATAAAGCTAAAATGAATACAAGCTTAGGCGAATTAAAAGACCTATCATATAAAGGAACTTTGACAAATAAAAATGATCAGATCAAAATCAACTGGCAGCCGAACTTGATTTTTCCTCAAATGGAAGATACAGACAAAGTAAGTCTGACTAGTGAGGAAGCTAAAAGAGGTGATATCCTTGATCGAAATGGAAAGAAATTAGCAACGACGGGCAAATTGAAACAGTTAGGGATCGTTCCTAGAAAGCTGGGAGAAAAAGAAGAGAAAACAGCAAACATTAAAGCAATTGCTGCAGCTTTCGATCTTTCAGAAGATGAAATCAATCAAGCTATCTCTCAAAGTTGGGTACAACCAGACTACTTTGTTCCTCTAAAAATCATTGATGGACAAACCCCCGAATTACCAAGCGGAGCAGCGATCCAAGAAGTTGATGGTCGCACCTATCCGTTAGGCGAAGCAGCAGCGCAATTGATTGGTTATGTTGGTGATATCTCAGCAGAAGATATCAAAAAGAATGCTGAGTTAAGTAGTAATGGTAAAATTGGTCGTTCTGGTCTGGAAATGACTTATGACAAAGAACTACGTGGCACCAATGGGGGGAAATTGAGTATTACGGATGCTGATGGGACAGAAAAAGAAGTATTGATTGATCAAGAAGTGAAAAATGGTCAGGATATCAAATTAACTCTTGATGCCGATGCTCAAAAAATCGCATTTGATAGTTTAGGTGGAAAAGCGGGTTCAACAGTAGCGACTTCGCCAAAAACGGGTGAGTTGTTAGTATTAGCGAGCTCTCCAAGTTATGATCCAAACAAAATGACAAATGGAATCTCCCAAGAAGATTATCAAGCCTATACTGAAAATAAAGACCAACCATTTATTAGTCGTTTTGCTACCGGTTACGCTCCCGGATCTACATTTAAAATGATTACTGCCGCAATCGGATTAGATAATCAAACGCTGAATCCAGACGAAGTATTGACGATCAATGGATTGAAATGGCAAAAAGACCAATCATGGGGATCGTATCAAGTTACTCGTGTCAGCGATGTGCCTCAAGTCAATCTGAGAAATGCAATGATTTATTCAGATAATATCTATATGGCTCAAGAAACCTTGAAAATGGGTGAGAAGAAATTCCGCGAAGGATTAAATAAATTCATTTTTGGGGAAGACTTAGATTTGCCGATCAGCATGAATCCCGCACAAATCTCAAATAAGGATAGTTTCAAGTCAGAAATCTTATTAGCAGATACTGGTTATGGGCAGGGAGAACTATTGATCAATCCGATCCAACAAGCAACGATGTATTCTGTTTTTGCTAATAATGGAAATCTCGTTTATCCAAAATTAGAGATGGATAAAGAAACGAAAGTTAAACAAAATGTCATTGCTTCAACAGCTGTACAGACGATTCTGCCAGATTTGAAAGATGTTGTTCAAGATACGAATGGTACCGCTCATTCTTTAGCTGCTTTAGGCATACCAATAGCAGCAAAAACTGGTACAGCGGAAATCAAAGAAAAACAAGATGAAAAAGGACAAGAAAATAGCTTCCTATTTGCTATGAATCCTGATACAAATGGTTATCTCATGATCAGCATGTTAGAAGATAAAGCAGAAGGTGATTCTGCAACGAAACGTGCACCTGAGTTGCTCCAATACTTGAATCAAAACTATCAATAGACGAATGAATAAAACTAATCAATGACTGTAGTCACTACTTACATTTGGGCTAGGAAACCTAAATTATTTAGAATACTACAGTCACTCGATTAGTTTTTTTATATAGGGATGCTTTAGAATGATCTTTTTACTTTTGGTTTAACGATAAAAGTAGCTAAACCTAATAAAATGAATCCAATAATGAATGGCATCGTATGATGGAAAGTAGCATATAGTTGACCACCAATCATCGGACCGATCACTCGAGCTAATGCTTGGATGCTTTGTGAAGCCCCTTGGATTTTCCCTTGGTCCTCTTTGCTAGCATACGTTGAAATCAAACCATTATAGGAAGGACTAAAAATCGCATCACCTAGCCCGAAAAAGACCATGCCGATGATAAAGCAGGGGATCGATCTATAAAAAGCGGAAAGGATGATGACAGAATAACCAATCATTTCACTGGTAATACCCATAGTAATGATCTGGTTTTCTCGCCAAAATTGTAATAAAATCGGCATAATCAACAGTTGAGCAAAAATGTCCATAATGCCAATTAACGAGAAAGTAAAACCGATGATAATTGGCGATAGATGGAAAGTATCAATTGAAAATTGAGCAAAAATCGCTTGGAATGAACCGTTGGGTAGCCAAATCAAAAAACCTGTGATCAATAACCATTTGACTGATCGAAAAGTGAAAATCAATTGGAGTTGCTTGAAGGGATTGAGTTGCTGAAGAGAAAGATTTCTTGTACGTTCACGTTTAGTTAAACTTTCAGGCATGAAAAAATAACCGTAAACCGCATTACTCAAAGACAAAAAGGAGGCAACGTATAAGGGAGTTGCTGGTCCGTACTGTGCCAAGAACCCGCCAATCAAAGGACCTGCTGCAGTTCCAATCCCAACCGTCGCGCTAATCCATCCAAAATATTTTGTTCGACTTTCAATTGGCGTCAAATCAGCAAAATAGGCAAGAATAGCTGAGATTTCGCCGCCGGTTAACCCCTCAATTATTCTACCAAGAAAAAGTATCCATAAAGCTCCACCAAAGCCAAATAAATAGTACCCAATCGCAGAGCCAAACAAACTACTGATCAAAATAATTTTCCGACCAAACCGATCACTGAGTGCGCCTAACATAGGGGCGGCTAAAAACATGGAAAAAGCATAGATCGCACTGAGTAGTGTCACCGTGGTTGCTTGTTGCTGTGTGTTTTTTGTGTATTGCTCTACCATAAATGGGATGACCGGATTAACGATTGTTAACCCTAATCCAATCAAAAAGACCGAAGTGAAACCAAAAACGAGTGCATGTTTGTTGATTGTTGTATTCATATCAAAACTCCTTAGCTATAAAATGTTTCCCAGGAAACATTTTATATAGTATCTGTTTATTGTTTCCTTGTCAACAATAAACAGAGAGATACTACGATAGAAGAATGAAATCTAACGAAGCAGATAGCAAAAAAAACCGTGATCTTAAGATCACGGTTGATTACACATGCACTTTATTTTTCTAGTTTTGTTCTTTTTAAATTTTCTCTAAAGCGACCGATAAAACGAAAAACAGTATCAAACTCTTCCTTAGTCATTTGTTGAAAAACGACCTCATTTTCTTTAAGAAATTCTTCATGGAGCTTTTGATGCATTTTGTTAATACGCTGACCTTCAGCTGTCAGGCGAAAGTAACGCTCTTTTTTATTTTCAGGTTTCTGATAGCTTTCAAGTAAGCCGTTAGTGATCATTTTTTTAGTTAGCTTACTAATCGCTCCACGAGTCATGTAACTAGCATTTGCTAATTTGGTTACATTTGGATTTGGAATTGATGCTACTTTTTCGATTAAGTCGATCTCATTTAAAGAATAGCCTTCGAGTACTTGTTCTAATTTTGGTTTATTACGCCAAGTGATCTCGTTAGTCAGATCGACCATCTCACTAATCAATTTAAGTCTTGAGTCCATTTTTCACCGTCCTTTTTCTCTAGTATAACGAATGGACATTATCATCACAACATTCATTGATAGATAGTAAGTTAATTGGCGTATACTTTTTTAGTGAAATATTTAAGAATCAGAGGTGAGATCAGAGTACTTAACAAAACAACGATCACTAAAGGAGAGTAGTAGTGATTTTCAATCAAGTTGCTTTGTTGTCCGATCTGTAAAATAATCAGTGCCATTTCACCACGAGAAATCATACCAGCTCCTACCATGAGTGCACTGTTGGAAGAAAAACCAGAGAATTTTGCTCCAATATATCCGCCAATAAGTTTAGTCAGAATCGCTACGAGTGTCAAAATCAAAATAAATAGTATCTGTTCACTAAAGTTAGAAAAATCTACTTCTAAACCAACACTCACAAAAAAGACGGGGATGAATACTGCATATCCTAAAGCTTCAACATTATTGTAAACTTCATGTTTTACTTTTGTTTGACTCACTGCAATCCCAGCAAAAAATGCCCCAATTACTGAACTTAACCCAATCAGGTCTGCTAAATAAGACATTCCTAGGCAAATGACTAATGACATAATGATAATGGCTGAATTCGCATAGATTTTTTCTGCTAGAGACATTAAAAATGGAGCGATCCATTTCACTAATAAAAAGATAAATAAGAAATAGAATAGTTGTTCCAACAAGAGTAAAGGAAGGGGTAGGTTGCTCGTAGACTTACCTGTTAAAAAAGATAAACTGAAGCTTAGCACTAGAACAACCAGAATATCATCAACGACAGAGGCACCTAGAATCGTTGATCCTTCCTTCGTATTCACAACATTCAGTTCTTTTAGTACTTCGACAGAGATACTAACAGAAGTCGCAGCTAAAATAATCCCAAAAAAGATTGCTTCATTATTTGCTACTTGAAACGCCTCGCCAGTAAGCCAACCGAAAAAGACAGGGAAGAGGATTCCTAAAAGTGCTACAAACATGCCTGGTTTAAAATATTTTTTCAATAAGGATAAATCACTTTCCAAACCTGCTAAGAACATCAGCAAAATGACACCAATTTCAGAAAAATCATGAACTAAAATATTTGGATGAACCCAGCCAAGTCCTGCTTGTCCTAGTAATACACCAACTAACAATTGCCCAATAACAGCCGGAATCCCAAATCTTCTTGAAATATGCGAACCAATTGTAGTTGCAACAAGGATTAGACACAAGATACCAATAAACTCCATAAGATAGTCAAACCTTTCTTTATTCAATAGTCTCAAATATATAATAACATTAATTATTTTATTTGTGGTAAAAAGAGATTGCATAAGAAATCAGCAATCAGAGACTCGGAGAATGAAAAATTTTAAAGCAAATAAAAAGAGGGAGCAATCAGAAAGTTTACCCCTAGAAACGAAAGTCATTTGGAAAAAGCAACTTCTTCCATCTTCTAGGTAAACTAATAGTCATGCAACCTCTTATTTACTTACGAATATCTCTTGTTCACTTTGAAATAGGTAATGATTTCTGAGATACCCATGAAAATTAATAGCCCACCAAATAATTGGAAGAGTATCATGACGCTTTTGAATGGATTGAATAATAAAATCAAACCACCAATCAATAAGAGAATACTATAAGCACTCCAACCTTTCGAACGGGTGTTAAGTCCGACGAATAATTGAAAGAGACTTTTTAGGATAATAACTAAACCTAAGATAACTGGTAAGAGCGAGACGATTGCTGCTGCAAAGACCCACACGATTAGTGCGAGAATAAAAAAGCCAATCCCGCTAATTAAACCAAATCCCCATGCACCCGTTTGTTTTCGGTTTTTATTTGCTTCTAAAAGATTCAAAATCCCCAATAAAACAAAATACGCTGTAATGAGGTAGCCAATAAAATGGAATACAGCTGTCGGATTGATCACAATTGCAAGTCCGGCAATGATGTAAATGGCTGACCTTAGCAATGCGTAACGCTGAAAATTAGTACGTATCATTTCAAACATAACATAACCTCCTTTTATTCTATTGTAACGGTAAACGGTTATTCTACCAAACAAAAACCTGTTTTTGATTTAGCTTCTTAATATTTTATCCATTTTCTTGCCTTTTGCAAGTTCATCAATTAGCTTATCTAAATAACGTATTTCCTGCATCAGTGGGTCTTTGATCGTTTCCACTCGCACACCACAAATCACCCCAGTTATCAACTGTCTGTTTGGATTCAGTTTGGGTGCTTGTTCAAAGAAGACTTGGAACGTTACTTCATTTTTCAGTTGTTTTTGTAATTCTTCTTCGGTATAACCAGTCAACCAGCGGATGATTTCATCCACTTCTGACCGAGAGTATCCTTTTTTCTCAGCTTTTTTTACATAGAGAGGGTAGACACTTGAGAAACTCATGGTGAAAATTCGTTGATTCATGATAGCACCTCCTACGATAAGTTTTCTTTTATTATATTCGTTTGTTCAATAAATGTGTACTTATCGCAATTGTAAAAAAAGAATAAACAAAAGGCTAAGGCAAGTTGATGAATAAACTTGTCTTAACCTTTTGAGATTTGTAGCAAAGTTATTCTTTTCTCATCAAATAGTCGAATGCACCAAGGGCTGCTGTAGCACCCGAACCCATAGCAATAATGATCTGTTTATAAGCACTATCTGTGCAATCACCAGCAGCGTAAAGTCCTGCTTCACTGGTAGCACCATGGGCATCAGTGATGATTTCTCCTCGATCATTTAACTCAAGTGTTCCAACTAACCAATCCGTATTAGGAACCAAACCAATCAGAATAAACACACCTGAAACAGCTATTGTGTGTTCTTCCTGGGTGGAACGGTCGATATAACTCAACGAATCAACCTTTGTCTGACCACTGATTTCTTTCGTCTGGGCATTTAGAATGACAGTGACATTTGTTAAAGTAGCTAGTTTATCTTGTAATACTTGGTCTGCTTTAAGTGTCGGAAGAAACTCTAAAATATATACATGTTTCGCCAACCCAGCTAAATCAATGGCAGCTTCAATCCCTGAATTTCCGCCACCAATCACTGCGATTTCTTTTCCGCCAAAGAGGGGACCATCGCAATGAGGACAATAGGCAATTCCTTTGTTTTTAAATTCTTTTTCACCAGGAACATTGATTGAACGCCAATGAGCTCCTGTTGCAACAATCGTTGTTTTTGATTTCAGCTGATTGCCGCTTTTTAAATTGATTTCAAAGAGATCTGCTCCTTTGTTTAGTGACACAACTTGTTGATTTGTCATAACATCAACAGGATAAGACCGTAAATGTTCTTCGACTTGTTTCATCAATCGTGGACCTTCTGTGTAAGGTGTACCGATTAGATTTTCAATGCCTAACGTTTCTACGACTTGTCCGCCAAGTGTATCAGTTACGAGTCCAGTGCGGAGTCCTTTTCTAGCTGCGTAAATCGCTGCGCTGCTTGCTGCTGGACCACCACCGATAACTAGAACGTCAAATAATTCTTTTGTATTGATTTCCTTTTGTTCCATTAGATTCGGGCCAGCTATTTTTCCTAAAATTTGTTCAATCGTCATTCGTCCACTAGCAAATTCTTTTTCGTTTAAAAAGACGGTTGGCACGGCCATGATTTGTTTTTCAGTGATTTCATGCTGATACATCCCACCTTCGATCATCGTATGGGTGATCAACGGATTTAAAACCGCTAAAATGTTTAACGCTTGAACAACATCAGGGCAGTTGTGACAAGTTAAACTGACATAGCTCTCAAAATGTAGAGGTTGATTAATTTCTAAAATGGATTGAATCAAAGTATCAGCTATTTTAGGTGGTCGTCCACTTACTTGTAATAAAGCAAGGAGGAAAGATGCAAACTCGTGGCCTAAAGGAATACCTGCGAAAGTGATCCCGCTAGTCTTTTGTAAAGAATTGATTTCAAAGCTAGGGGTACGTGGCAACGTCTTTTGTTCAACCGTAATTTTATCAGTCATATCTGCCACTTCGTTCACAAACTCGAATAGTTGTTGGGAATTGGCTGTGTCATCTGTACTAACCGAAAAAACAACTGGTGCTTCCATTAAATCAAGATATTGAGCTAAATTTTGTTTCGTTTCCTTATCTAACATCGGCTCATCCTCTAAATCTTTCCAACAAGATCGAAACTAGGTTTTAGTGTTTCACCACTTTCTTTCCATTTCGCTGGACAAACTTCACCAGGATGCGTACGTACGTATTGTGCGGCTTTGATTTTGTCAATCAAGGCACTTGCGTCACGTCCAATACCATCAGCATTGATTTCCATTGCTTGTACGATACCATCTGGATCTATGATAAAAGTTCCTCTTTGTGCAAGTCCACTTTCTTCATTCAATACATCAAATAGACGAGAAATGTGGTGAGAAGGGTCGCCAATCATGGCATATTCTATTTTTCCGATAGCTTCAGATGAGTCATGCCATGCTTTATGTGTAAAGTGGGTATCCGTTGAACAAGAAAAGACTTGGACGCCTAGTGATTTTAATTCATCGTATTGTTCCTGTAAATCCTCTAATTCTGTCGGACATACGAAAGTGAAATCTGCTGGATAAAAGCAAATAATACTCCAATTACCAGTAAGATTAGCATCGCTGATATCGATAAATTCTCCGTTTTTATAAGCTTGTGCGGTAAATTCTCCAACTTTTTTTCCAATCAATGACATATGAAAACCTCCAATTTATTTTACTTTATTTATAATTAATATAATTTAATAACGGTTGCAAAGTCAAAGGTTTTTTGGTTATTTTAAGAATGTCTCGTAAAAATAGGAGGTTATTTATAGGTGCAATAGAAAAAGCCGTACATGGGAATAGTGGCTGCTTCCTTTGTTTAGTAGGATTCGTCGACTATTTTTTCATGAACGGCTGCATTGGATTATTTATTAGAAAATGGTGTGCAAGATGTATAATCATTTTCTTGTTTTAATTCAAAGATATATCCAGCAATTTGAGTAATTACTTTTTTCCATTCTTGCGGTGTCACATAATTGTCCAATAAATAGATTTTTTTGATATGTGACGGCAGATGCTCTAAGGGACAGTCACTGACGATGATATCACATTCTTCCATATAATTTTTTTGGATGATGATCGACTCGGAAGAAAAGATCTGCTCGATTTTGACCATCAAATCTTTACTCACATAAAAATCCTTGGTGTAATTGATACCTATGACGATCGAGTGTTGAGGTTTAAAGCGATCATACAAATGAAGTAAGTCTTCAACGATCCATTGCATATTTTCTTTGATCAATAGATCTGGCAGCTCTTTACTGATTTTTTGTCTAAAAGTGACGTAGAATTGTTTGATCTCATTTTGTAAGTTTTCAAAATTTTCTTTTCCTTCATATAAAGTATAGGTAGGTAAAGGAGTATTGGGTTGATCAGGATTCAAAAAAGTACTGAAAAGTTTATTTCGAGCAAAGTTCAAGGCATAAAGTTTTTGTTGGTTGACTGGTACTTTTAAATGAAAGTGTCGGCTAAAAGACTCCACTAGCTTTTTAGAGTAAACGATGTAAGGAACATTAGCTTCTAGTAACATTTGGTAATGTTGAAAGCTAAGCTCGTCACTTTCTAGTTTTGAGATCGCTAATCTTGCTAACAGGTTGATTAAAACCCGCTGTTCATGACAAATAGATAAATGATCGTTAAGCAAATCAAATTCTGGAGTAACCAAGTATTCAATATAGTCATATTCTTTAAACTCTCTTTGGACATTCTTCAACGATGTAACTGGAAAGTTCTCTACACAGATTTTTAATAGTAAAAATAATTTCTCTTTCATCCCTCCACTTAGGGCATCAAGTAATTCTTGTTTAAAATAAGTTGTTAGTTCATACGTAATAGATTGTGGGGTTTCCATGCCATAGGGGACAGAAGTATTTGAAAAAATATTCCAATAAACATCTAAAAAACAATACTGGATCTGTACTTCCGTTCCTGCTACGATTTTTTTTCCTTTAGCTGTAAATTTAAATGCAATCCCATACAATTTAAGGAACTGATTGACAGCTTTCATTTTGGAATAAAGATAAGAGGAGCTGTAATTTGTTGTTTGACTAATGCTAACAATGGAATGACCAGTTGGTTCTAACAGGGCTGTTAAAATTTTAAAATTTGTTGATTCTAAACAGTATTTACCAAATAATTCATAATAACATTTTGCACTATCTGTATTCTTTAAATCTAACTGGACAAATTTCTTTTGCCTGATCAAAGAAACATCTTCTAAATCAAGTGTCATAAAATCCTGTTCTAATTCTTGAAGATAAAGCAAAAAATTAGAATCAGACATCTCAAAATAATCAGCGAGGTAGTGAGTGGTAATGAAGAATGGGTGTTCTGCAAGAAAAAGAAAAATATTGAGCTTGGTAACACTTTTTTTATTTAAAAGATACTTTTTGATTGCTTCTTGTGTTTGCATGTTATTCCTCCATTTGATTTTCCATCCAGCATTTTACTAAAAAATTAGCTATTTTGAACAAAAAAACAGTAATAATATTTTAGCCGTTTGTATTATCTTATGTATTGCAAGCCAAAAGTGTTTGAAACGGGGGAGATGTAAAAATGAATCACTTAAAACTTATAATGGCTACTGTTGCTTTGACAGGCCTATCGGTAACTGCCGAAGCAACGCAACAAGTAAAGATTGAAGAGCACCACCCAATCGTTACTAAAACGAAAGAGCCTGGGTGGGCAAACGTGAATTGTATCACACTACAGGATGAATTTTCCACAACAAATTCAGGAATCATGAAATTTCCGGTGGGAAAAACGGTACCAGTCAAAGCCAGTGTCAGCTATTCAGGCGATAGACAACCAATCTCACAATCCAATGTAGTATTTGAGAATGTTGATCCAGCATTGACGATTGGGTACGATCCAACTACGCTTCAGATTAATGGACATAAGGCTAGTTTTACCTTTACTGTAACATTAAATCAACATTTAACAAAGCCAGCATTATTTACGATCAAAGTAGCTGATGGCAGTCCGACAGATAATCAGCATCTTACGCCTTATAGTCAACGTCAGACAGTTGAAGAAATGCTTAATGTTGATGAGGATAATTTTACCGAATTACCAGAAATTGAACCAACTGATCCAACACCGGAGGAAAAACCAGATCCAGTTGAACCGACTGATCCAACGCCAGAAGAAAAGCCAGATCCAGTCGAACCGACTGATCCAACGCCAGAAGAAAAACCAGATCCAGTCGAACCGACTGATCCAACGCCAGAAGAAAAGCCAGATCCAGTCGAACCGACTGATCCAACACCGGAGGAAAAACCAGATCCAGTCGAACCGACTGATCCAACACCGGAGGAAAAACCAGATCCAGTTGAACCGACTGATCCAACGCCAGAAGAAAAACCAGATCCAGTTGAACCGACTGATCCAACACCGGAGGAAAAATCAGATCCAGTTGAACCGACTGATCCAACACCGGAAGAAAAACCAGATCCAGTTGAACCGACTGATCCAACGCCAGATGAAATGAAAAAAACTCAAGTGGAAATCGAGATACCTAAGAAAGAAGAATTTCCAACTGTGGGGGAATCTTTAATTGACGTTAATACGAAAAATCAAGTAATTTTGCCAGATATGATCAAAGAAAAATCGCATCAGATGTCTTTATCAGGTAGTTTAACGCCTAAAAATGAAAACAATTATGAAATAAACAATGATAATTTCTTAGATAATGAAAAATCTCTTGGTAATGGTATAAGTGATCAATTACCAAAAACAGCAGATAAAGCAACACCAAGTTTTATGTATCTTGGGTTTACACTTATCATTTTCTCTATTTTCGGAGTGAGAAAGTTACGAAATAGTGAAAAACAAAGTTAAAGCAAACAAATAATATTATTATTAAAAGAAGAGAATGAGGAGCACATCCTCATTCTCTTCTTTATAAATTAGAAAATTACTAGAAAAATAAGTGATGAACCATAAGTATTGAATCACTTATTTTTTATTTGTTTAAATAATGTATTTGTTCTTGATCAACCACTGGATAAGTAATCAATTCAGTGCCTTCGAGATTTTCTTTATGCATTTCAACTGCGGTGATTTGGTGATTGTTGTAAGTAGTATAGTAATAGATCCCTTTGTCCATGTTACAACAAGACGAATAGATCGTATATTCAAACTTCCCATTTCCTACATCACACAATCCTTTTTGTTGTTCCACGGATGTTAATATATGGAAAAATTGGTTCACGCTCTCCATCTCTGAATCTCCTGAGACTGATTGCCATTTTGTAAAGGCAGCTTTTACGAAACGAGAAGCAGATGATAAATCGCCTGGTAAGCCTAATCCACCCATTCCACGACTATACACATCCAACTCTAGATTTTTCGCAAAATGATTGGAAGATACAGTAGGAGAAACATGACGGTAGTTATTTAAATTAAACAATTGATAATCAAAAGGTGGATTATTTGTTAATACACCGACTGGATTATTGTAAATTTTCAAACCATCAATGGTTGATTCGATCACGAGAGCTTCATTTTGGTCAGCAAGCATCCAGTGAAGAGGAGAAAGTGGAAGTTCTTCACTAAAATTGATATTTACTAAGTTGATCTCAGCAAGTAATTTTTTTGCCTCATCGATTGTTGCGCATTTTCCTAATAACCAAGGGATAAATTCGAATGGTGAGATATTGGTTTTACCAGAGTCTTCTTCAAAGTAATGAGCATTTTCAGGGAAATTCAAACCTGCCATGCTAAGTCCTTTTTCATTTGTTGCTTCAAAATATAACGGATAATTATCAACAACTGCAGCCATACCAATTAACGCATAGTGAGAGGGTAGAGGATCCGTTCGACGAAATTTAAAAGGATAGTTTCTAGGCGTAATTGTCACTACTTGTCCATAAGAAAGCTCTAAATCTAAGTTTCGTCCAAAATAATGATCTTTAGTTGCATAAACAATGGATGTACACATGATACATCTCCTCCTTTTATTAATATAAATTAATGATAATACCAATTTTAATTTTTTACCAGAAAAACTGATTTTTGATTAAAAAAACTCCTATTATAAAAAAAGATCTTTTCTAAGATGGATTTACTTTGTAAGGATTAACAAGACAAGTGTGCGGTGTTCTAGAAAATTTTAGCGGAAAATAAGCCGAAGAATGCCCTAACTAGAAGGGATTCTTCGACTTATTTCTCAGAGCTAGAGACGTCACAAAATTTTTATGACAATTAAACTGAAGTAAATCTTACAGGTTCTGATTCAAAGAAAGTCACTCTTTGAGGGGATGGTTGGGAATTTCTTTCACTTTTAATATATCTAATAAGAATGTAAAAATTGGAATACCAACAATCAAACCCCATACTCCTAAAAAGCGTTCGCTGATCAATAATACAATAAAGGTATAGAAAATCGGTAATTCTGTTTTACTAGACATCAATTTTGGATTCAATACATAAGATTCAAGTAAATGGACGATTAAAATCGTTAATAAGATGTAAACCACATCTTTTATGCCACCTTGAGAATACGCAATAAAGGATAAGGGCACACAAGAGATAATGACACCAGCAACTGGGATCAAACTTAAAATAAAGATCATAATTGCTAAACTAAGCAACTGATGGAAACCAAAAGCAGCTAAAGCAATCGTTGTGAGGATCGTGTTTAATAAAGCAATAATGAACTGTGCCTCTAATACTAATCCAAAGGTATTGACAAATTTATCAGCAAAGTAATAAATGTCTTGGAAGAACCAAGAAAATTCGCCTTTTAAGAATAAGCGGGAAAATAGGATTGTTTTTTTCTTTTCGATCATAAAAAAGAAACTTAAGATAAAAGACATAGTAAAGGCGACAGCCATCTTACCAAAGTCTTGCAAATAGCCTAAAGCAATTGATGCACCATTTTGTAATTGTTCAAAGAAATCATTTCTTTCAATGTAATTATGGATATAAAGTAAAACCGGATCAGCGTCTTTGGGTTGATGTTCATAGAAATTGATGACTGATTTGACCATGTCAAATGTTTGGTGTACCAAGACGGGGATATAAATTGTAAATGCTAAATAGATTAGGTAAACCACAAGAGCATAAACAATAATGGTTAATACCCCGGTTGGAACCTTAATGAATCGTTGGATAATTTGCACTAAGTGAATCATTAAATACGTAAAAATAAAAGTTAGTAAAATTGTTGTAATCATGCTTCTTACAAGAAAAAGGACTACAATAATGATTAATAGAACAGTCATACGACGAATTTTTTCATTCGCCAAAAAGCGTTGGTAAACAGACAAATCAACAACCTCCAAGTAATTTAAGTCATAGCGTACATATTTGATTATAAAGCGGAAATAGGGAATTAGGAAGAAAAAAATAAAAACTGCAGACATTGATGAGCAATGTCTGCAGTTTGACTGTTTAGTTCCTAGTTTTTTTCCCGAAAATTAGTTAGCATTTTCTTGCTGAGCTTTTGCAAAAGAACAAGCTCATCCGGTTCAAGTGGAAGACTCGCTAATATTTTAGCAGGAATATCTTTTGCTTTTTCTTCTAAAGCTTTTCCATTAGAAGTCAGTGATAGAATCGTAATACGCTCGTCTTTATCTGCTCTTCTTCTTTGAAGTAGGCCTTTGTCAGCCATTTTTTTTATGACGGGCGTCAAGGTTCCAGAATCTAAACAAAGTAAGCTACCAAGTTCTTTCATTGTGACTTGTTGGTTTTCCCATAAAACAAGCATTACCAGGTATTGCGTGTAAGTTAAATCTAAAGGCTTCAGCAAAGGGTTGTACGAGCGAATGATTTCTTTAGAGGTGGCATATAAAGGAAAGCACAACTGGTTTTCTAAATATAAATCTTCCATTTTCTCCACCTCGATTCTCGTAGTTCCTTGTTAGCATAGCTGATTTTATAATAAATGTCTAGCTGTTAACAGCAGTCAATGTCACTTCAATATTACCTGCAGTTGCTTTAGAATATGGGCAAACTTTATGAGCTGCTTCTAATAATTCTTGTGTTTCTTCTAAAGAAAGACCTTCAACATGACCTTCAATTTCAACGCCTAAAACAAAACTCATTTCATTTTCAGCATACAAAGATACTTGAGCACTGATGGTAGAAGCACCAGAGATATTTTTTTGATTTTTGATCAATTCTAACGCACTATTGAAACAAGCACTGAAACCTGCTGCAAATAATTGCTCAGGATTCGTTGCATCGGCTACACGACGTCCAGGAGCCGCAATTGCAAGTTCAAATGAATGATCTGGACTATGAACTTCACCTGAACGACCACCAGTATTGATCATTTTTGTAGAATACATTTTTTTCATAAAAAACACTCCTTTAAATTTGATTTTGTACAATTAAATTGTATACAACTTAATTGAGAAAGGCAACTAATTCGTTTCAGCATGGGCATAAAAAAAAAACGAGCGACTACACGTTATGGCATCACTCGTTTTAGATAAATTATTTAAGCAGAATCAATTTTTAGAAGAAATACAAAAATAGAAGAGGAAGTATTTATGAATAAGCCTCTTATTACTCAATTGGATGGTAAGTGAAGCCACTACCAGTTACTTCAGCTACACTGCTGACAATCACAAAAGCAGTAGGGTCGATTTCTTCGATCAATGGTTTGACTCTTGAAAACTCCTGGTCTGTTACGACGATCAATAAAACTTCTTTAGATTTGCGGTTGTAGCCACCTTTTGCTTCTAATAAAGTTAAGCCACGACCAATTTCCGCACTTAAACGTTGGCGGATTTCTTCGATAGAGGTTTCGCTCATCACCATTATCGATTTTTTACGATTCATTCCTGTTTCAATATAAGACATGACAATCGAGGTAATGACGATCGAAAGAATGGCATATAAAAATTCTTCAAACCCAAAAATAAATAAATTAAGTGATACAACAAACGCATCTGTTACCAATAAACCAATCGAAGTATTCAAATGAAAGTACTTTTTGAAGATCAGTGGTGGAATAGTTGTTCCGCCACTTGAAGAATTATTTTTGTATAAAATAGCGACACCCAGAGCAAAGATCGCACTACCAAAGATCACTGAAAGTAAACGATCCGACGTTACCATCATTTCAGGGACGACCGCAATAATCAGCGGAAAGACAAGACTTCCAAAAAGCACTTTGAAAAAAGGTTTTTTTCCAAGAAATACAAGAGCTAATACCAACATGATGATATTTAATACTAAAATGACCATTGCACGATCAAAACCTAAAGCCGATTCTAAGAGAATACCTAAACCACTTACACCGCCTGCTGCGATATGGTGGGGGCCTAAAAACATATTGATACCTACGCCTAAAATGGTTAAGGCAAACATTATTTTTATGTATGTCCAAATCATCGTTTTCATTTGCTTCATCCATTCACATCCATTCATTATTGTATTTTAATTTTTTAGTGCTTTTTTCATTATAACGTAATATCCACCTAAAGTTAACTACTATTTTAAAAAAATGTTAGGTTAGTCTAACATTTCAAGTCGAGAAATAGAGGTGCTATGAGTTCACTATGTTGCTATAGATAGTGAATATTAATATTTTTTATCGATTGAAATAAAAATGAAAGATGTCTTTTACTTTTACTTATTTCGATAAAGAGCAAATAAAGATGGAAATTTAATGAATGAAAGGTTGGACATAAATGCAACGTCATGTCGATTCGTTACGAACAGTTAGTGTGCAAGAACCATTGGCAATAAGATGAGCAGGGGTTGGTTCGTTTTCTTTTTCTAAATAAATTTCAGCTGCCCAAAATTGGATAGAGCGTCCAATTTTAGTCGGACGTGCGATCACTCGTAATTGTCCATTTTGAGCGCTGTTAAGGTGGTTGACGTGTAAATCTACACCTACCGCATATTGTGGCGAGCTTAAATGTTGGTTAGCACCAATACTACAAGCGGTTTCAATCAAGATACCGTTGATTCCGCCATGAAGGAAGCCAAAAGGTTGGAGATGGATGTCAGAAATCGGTAGTAACAATTCAACCTGTTCTTTTGAGATAGACATTGTCTCAATCTGTAAATATTCGATTAAATTCATTTTTAGGTTTCATTCCTTTTATTGTTTTTTGAATAGTATAACAGAAATTCTTAAAAAATATAAAATTACAAACGTTTTCTTTGGCTTTTGTGTATAATAAGAATGTTCAACTTAGAGGAGGAATAAAATGAGAAAATGGCAAACAATTAAAGACTATGAAGAAATACTTTTTGAAAAACATGATAAAATAGCAAAAATAACAATTAATCGACCTCAAGTACACAATGCATTCACTCCAAAGACAGTGTTTGAAATGATTGAAGCTTTTACTATTTGTCGAGAGCGGCAAGATATTGGTGTGATTATTTTAACCGGAGCAGGAGATCAAGCATTTTGTTCTGGTGGAGATCAAAAAGTTCGAGGAAATGGCGGGTATGTAGGTGATGATCAAATCCCTCGCTTGAATGTGCTAGATCTCCAACGCTTGATTCGGGTCATTCCAAAGCCTGTGATTGCAATGGTCAAAGGTTGGTCGATCGGTGGAGGCAATGTCTTACAACTTGTTTGTGACATTACAATTGCCGCTGAAAATGCGAAATTTGGACAAACAGGTCCGAATGTAGGAAGTTTTGACGGCGGTTATGGATCAGGCTATCTAGCTCGAGTGATCGGTCATAAAAAAGCAAAAGAAGTCTGGTTTATGACGAAACAGTATTCCGCAACAGAAGCTTTAGCAATGAATTGGATCAACACAGTGGTACCTTTAGCCGAAATTGAAGACGTAACGATAGAGTGGGCAGAAGAAATGTTGAAGAAAAGTCCTTTAGCATTAAGAATGATCAAGGCTGCAATGAACGCAGATACAGACGGACTAGCGGGGATCCAACAATTAGCAGGGGATGCCACTTTACTTTACTACACGATGGCTGAAGCTCAAGAAGGACGCGATGCATTCAAAGAAAAGAGAGAGCCTGACTTTGACCAATTTCCTAAATTTCCCTAAACAAAAACCAAATAGTTGGTTGCAACGACAAGCATTAAAACAGCCAGATCAGTCAGCCTTTTATACGAAAGATGTTTGTCTAACGTTTAGTGAATTGAATCACTATGTACAGCAACTTGCTTATTATTTCAAACGTTTTATAAGCAATCAACAAAAAACTATTAAAAGAGTAGCCATTTTGAGCGACAATCAGACAATGATGTATCAGTCGATCTTAGCTCTATGGGAATTAGGAATGGAGATCCAATTTCTAAATACAAGGTTAACCAGTGAAGAACTAGCTTATCAGTTAAAAGATGCCAATACACGACTATTGATCACTGAACATCCTGAACATTTTTCCTTTGAAAATGTAACCATCATTTCTTTCCCGAAAAAAAAGGAACTAATCGGGAGAATTAATGAACCACCAATTGATTTCGGCTATCAATTGGAGCAAATAGCCTCGATCATGTATACATCTGGGACTACTGGAAAGCCAAAAGGAGTACCTCAAACTTTTTCAAACCATCAAGCAAGTAGCCTAGCTACACAAAAAAGTATGGCTATCGAGTCTGGCGAGAATTGGCTTTGTTGCGTCCCGTTGTACCATATCAGTGGTTTATCGATTCTTTTACGTTCCCTTGTTTTAGGAATTAGCGTTCATTTATGTGAAAAATTTCACCCATCAGAAGTCAACCAACTGATTTTAAGCGAAAAAACCGCTTATTTGTCGTTAGTCACGAAAATGTTAAAAGATCTGTTGCCGTTTGTACCAGAAGACGGTTATCCTTCTTCTTTGAAGCAAGTTTTATTAGGTGGCGGTCCGATTGAATCTACCTTACTTGAAGACTGTTGCCAGTTGAAGCTACCCGTTATGTTGTCTTATGGCATGACAGAAACATGTTCCCAAGTTGTCGCAGGTAAAATCAATTTGCATTCAAAGTTTAAAGACACGGTTGGTCGTCCGCTAATGGGTGTGCAAATTAAAATCGATGGGACAGATCAAGCGAACGAATCTGGAGAAATTCTTTTGAAAGGTCCGTCGATCGTTAAAGGATATCTCAACGGACGAGATCGACATTCGTGGACGAAAGAGGGCTGGTTTTGTACTGGTGATTGGGGCTATTTAACAGATACTGGTGAACTAAAAATTCTTAGTCGAATGAGTGAGCGAATCATCTCTGGCGGAGAAAATATTTACCCTGCTGAGATTGAAGCAATTTTTTTAAAAAGTCAGAAAATTACAGAGGCTATTGTTATTGGTAGAGCCGACCCTAACTGGGGGCAACGCCCAGTAGCTTATTTGAAATTAATAGATAAGGTCAGCGTTAATGAAATTTGCAATCTCATGGAGCCACTTGCTTCCTACAAACACCCTGACGAAATTTTTGTCATTCATGATCTACCAAAAACAGCCTCAGGAAAACCATTAAAACGACTTTTTTTAACAGAAGAAAGAGTGAACTATATTGACTACCAACTTATTTAATCTAAATCTACAGGAAGTACCTGAAGCTGACTATGTATGTTATAGCTTTAATATTCCTTATGAACCGTTAGCAAATCTCTTTGCAAAAGCGAGTGACTTTAAAGGCACACGTTTCTTTTGGCAAACGCCAGACAAAAATGTCGGTTTCTTGGGGTTTGGGCATAATCTTTTAAAGAAGCGTGGAAACTGGTCCACCGAAGACCTGATAAATGCTAAACAAGAGTTTTTTAAAAAACTTTCGTTTCTGGTTCCTGAAAAAGAGACTCCGATTCTTTTTGGAGGATTACCTTTTGATGCTGAAAACAAAAAACAAGCGCCTATTTGGGGAGAATTGGCAGAGGGCTGTTTTATTCTACCCGAACTATTAATCAAGCAAAATCATCAGCAACTAACCGTTGTAATAACCGCAAGGAATCATTTTAAAACTTTAAAAAAACTCGATGAGTTTATTAAAGAAAAAATGAGACTCATTAATGAAATGAAAGAGCGATGTGTCCCAGATTTTTCGCCAAGTCAAATATTAAAAGAAACTGAAGTAGCTGTTCCTCATTTCTTAAAAGCTGTTGAAGAGACGATCGAAGTCACAGCAAATAAAAAATCAGCACTTAAAAAAGTGGTTTTAGCAAGACAGATGCAATTAGTTGGCAAAGAATTTTCTGTTGAAAAAATCTTACTTCATCTGATTAGTCAACAACCAAACACCTATCACTTTGTTTTAGAAGCAAAAGGTCAAGCGTTTATTGGCGCAACACCTGAACGTTTGCTTCAGGCGACTGATACCCATTTCTTGACCGCTAGCATTGCTGGCTCTATCGCTAGAAGTTCAAACGAAAGAGAAGACGTTACATTGGGAGAAAAACTTTTAAAAGACTCTAAAAATATTGGAGAACACCAATTAGTCGTCGAACGTTTAACAGAACAGATGCACTCATTTATTAAGGGGAAACTAACAGTATCAGAAAAAAGTCTTTTAAAAAACCGAGACATTCAACATCTTTGTTTGACGTTGAAAGGGAGCCGTCAGGACGGTTTCTCATTTTTAGAAGTCATACGACAACTACATCCTTCACCAGCTTTAGGCGGTGTGCCTAAACAGGCAGCCATTGATTGGATAGCGGAAAAAGAACCTATTGGGCGAGGGTTATACGGTGGTCCAATTGGCTGGTGTAGTTTAACTGAGGATGTTGGTGAATTTGCAGTTGGTATTCGTTCTGGAGTAGTGAGTGATACTGAGGTCCAGTTGTATGCTGGCTGTGGAATCGTCCCAAATTCAACGCCTGAAGCGGAATACTTAGAAACTGCTCTAAAATTTCAACCGATGATTCGAGGTGTAAAAGAATGACGAACACAAAAGAGCTGACTGCTTATTTATTAGCATTTATCCATGGATTGAAAGAAAGTGGATTAAAAGAAATGGTCATTAGCCCAGGATCACGCTCGACACCACTGGCCTTATTGGCTTATCGTGACCCGGAAATCAATTGCTATATCAATGTGGACGAGCGTTCGGCTGCTTTTTTTGCGCTTGGTTTAGCAAAAGCACAAAAGGAACCTGTGGGTCTGATTTGCACATCAGGAACTGCTGCAGCAAATTATTATCCAGCCATTTGTGAAGCTGAGGCGTCAAATGTTCCACTCGTTGTGTTGACCGCTGACCGTCCACCAGAGGCGCAAGGCGTAGGAGCACCACAAACGATGGATCAGCAACATTTGTATGGAAGCCATGTCAAAAAGTATATCGGAATGGCTTTGCCAGAAGAAGGAGAATCTTTTGAAAGATATGCGTTTTTTCAGGGTTGGGAGAGTGCGGCTGCTGCAATAAAAATTCCTAAAGGACCTGTACATGTGAATCTACCTTTTCGAGAACCTTTACTGCCGGATTTATCACAATCATTTACACGTCATTATTCAAGAAAAGGGGAAACGATCAATAAAGTAACTTCCTTTTCGTTACCAGAACTTGGTTCTTGGTTGACCAAAAAAGGGTTGATTATTGTTGGAAGAGAATTGACCACACGACAGGCAACGAAAATGATTGAACTAGCTGAAATCGTAGGATGGCCTATTCTTGGTGATCCACTTACAAATTTAGGAAATTGCGAGAAAGAAAGCGACAATTATATTTCTCATGTTGATTTGATCTTTGCCGATCAACGCTTAGAAACACCCGAAATCGTTTGGCAGTTTGGTAACTTGCCATTGGCCAAAAACCTCATGCTTTATTTAAAGCAGTCAAAAGACCTGACTTATGTCATCATTGATGAAAGCGAATCTTGGAAAGACTGGTTACATCAAAGTAATTATGTTTTACCAATTGATCCACTGACGTTTTGTAGCATGGTTAAGAACATGAGCGATGAAGCATTTCATACTCATGCAGATAGAAACTGGTTATCCTATTGGCAAGAAAGAGCAAAGCTTGCCCGACAAACGATAGAAACAACCTTACCCTTAGATGCCTATAACGAAAGCAATGCCAGTAAGCGTCTTTTTCAGTTGCTAGAGTCTGACGAAACGCTCTTCTTGTCCAATAGTAATGCTATTCGTTTTATTGATCGCTACGCTGGTTTTTCAAAACAACGATTTTCAGTCTATGGGAATCGGGGAGTAAATGGTATTGACGGGATTGTTTCAACAGCTGCAGGTATTTGTGCGGCTAAGAAACAGCAGATGTTTTTGTTGATTGGTGACTTAGCTTTGTTTCATGATATGAATGGGTTACAAATAATCAAAGAACTTGAGCTGCCGGTGACTGTGATCGTTTTGAATAATAACGGGGGAGGTATCTTTTCTTTCCTTCCTCAAAGGGAACTAGATAACTCCTTTTTTGATCCTTTGTTTTCAACACCCTTACATCTAGACTTGGAGAAAGTGGCAGATCTGTACTGCGGCGCTTATAAAAAGCCCAAATCGCTGACTGAATTTGAACAAATAGTTTGTGAAAGTCGAGAAAGAATAGACAGTAAAGACAACAAAGAAGAGAAAAAAAATTCAACTTGGACGTTGATTGAAGTCGTTGGCGAACAAAAAGCACCAGCAGAGCTTTGGCAACACATGATTGAGGGATACGGTAATCGAAATGAGTGAGGGAAAAATAAAAATCAATGGTGTTAATTATGCTTATCGTTGGTTACAGCGAACATCTCCAATGAGACCTACTATCATTTGTTTACACGGATTTACCGGAACTTCCATGAGCTTTTCTTTGCCTTTTCAAGATTTAAATGTTTTAGCAATCGATTTGATCGGGCATGGTAAGACGGATGTTTATGTTCATCCTTATCGCTATAAGCTTCCATTACTTGTTCAAGATTTAGCACAATTGGTTCTGCAATTAAAGATCGATGCCTTTTATTTGTTGGGGTATTCCATGGGGGCCCGTACCGCGTTAACTTGGCTGATTGAACAACCAAAAGGAATTTTAGGCATCATTATGGAAAGTGGTACACCAGGCATCAGTTCGCTTAGCGAAAGACTCATACGTCAAAAAAAAGATCTTCTATTAGCGCAAAAGATCATGACTGAACCATTGTCTGGTTTTGTGGATTATTGGGAATCGATTCCATTATTTGAAAGTCAAAAAGAACTACCTGATTCGACAAGAAGAAAGATTCGCCAAGGAAGACTTATGCAACAACCAATTGGTTTGGCGCTTAGTTTGATGTACATGGGAACTGGGCAACAGACGAATTACTGGCCATCGCTTAGAAATATCCAAAGACCGATCCTTTATTTAGCAGGAGAATATGATACTAAGTTTCAAAAAATCGGAAAAAAATTGGTTGAAGAAAATAGTCTGTTTTCCATGGCGTTGGTTCCCAAAAGTGGACACTGTATTCATCTAGAACAGCCAACGAAATTTGTTTCCCTAGTAAATCAATGGATAATGGAGAAAGAAAAAAGTGATACAAATTAGAAAAATCGAGCAATTACAACTTAAATTACCTTTGACTACCCCTTTTGAAACGAGTTATGGAATTCTAACTGAAAAAGCGTTTGATTTATTGATAATCGAGGATGAATTAGGCAATCAAGGAGTAGGAGAGTTGGTTTCTTTCCAACAAGCGGACTATATTGAAGAAACGATCGACATGAGTCGCTTGATCATCAAAAATGAATTGATTCCTTTACTTACTATGTCTCCAATCAAAGAGCCTTTCGAAGTTCAGCGACGATTGACGAAAGTGCAAGGGAATTTTATGGCAAAAGCAGCCTTGGAAACAGCTATTTGGGATTTATATGCCAGACGAAAGAATGTCAGTTTCCGAGAAATTTTCAAAAGTACGAAAATAGAATTAGCAGTTGGGATTAGTTTAGGTATCCACACAGATTCTGCAAAATTGTTAAAACAAGCTCGAATGTATGTTTCTCAAGGCTATACGCGGTTGAAGTTAAAGATCAAACCAGGTTACGATATCGAACCATTAACCTTATTACGAAAGGAATTTCCTCACTTGCTTTTGATGGCAGATGCCAATTCTGCTTATACATTAAAGGATCTACCGGTATTGTTAGAATTGGATCGATTAAACCTAGCGATGATTGAACAGCCTTTTAATCAACGGGATTTTATCGAGCATGCGTATTTACAGAAACAATTAAAAACACCAATTTGTTTAGATGAGAATATTCGTACACTAAATGATGTTAAAACCGCTCATACCTTGGGCAGTTGTCGTGGGATTAATCTAAAAATCCCCAGAGTGGGTGGGATCGCTGAGGCATTATCCATCGTAACATTTTGTCGTGAACATAACTTGACGGTGTGGCTAGGTGGAATGTTTGAATCAGGAGTAGGACGTTGCTTAAATATACAATTTGCCAGCCAAAATGACTTTACTTTCCCTGGCGATATATCGGCATCAGATCGCTATTACTACGATGATATCATCAAAAATAAAGCTTGCCTCACTGATGGGAAACTTGCAGTTCCCTTAGGAAAAGGCAATGGGGCAGTCCTTGATCAAGAAAAAATCGAACGTTATTGCTACAAAAAGGAACTCCTTTTTTCTCAATAATAAACGTTTGACAAATAATATGATCACTGTGGTCGTTGTAGAGATACACCAAGTAATCAGAAAGAATCCAAAAGCAGCTCTTTCTCTTTTGGATTCTTTCTTTATTGTTGAACTTTTTTTATATGAATCAGCAAGTAGCTAGTATAAAATTACACTTTCTACAATACCGATAATTCAGCTAATGTCGCCATTGACCTAACTTCTCCTTTTGATGAGATAATCATGGGAAACAGAATTCTGTTACCGATAACATAAATGAAAGCGTTGTCTTTTGTTGTTCACTCTTTTATAGTGAACACGTAATCTTAAATATGAAGGAGGAAATACATGAACACCGCAGCAATTTATCATCGACCGGAAAGTGAATATGCTTTTTTATATACAGCTGATACTTTCAGAATTCGTTTACGTACCTGTAAAGACGATGTAAAAAAAGTTTATCTTATTAGTGGCGATCCTTATACGATTGATTCACAAAAATGGTATCTGGAAGAAATACCAATGAAAAAAAGTCTGAGTACTTTAGTTCATGATTACTGGGAAGTGGAACAAACAAGCTCGACTAGAAGGTTACAATATGGGTTTCATATCGTAGGAATTGATGGCACAGAATGTTTTTACGGGGATCAAGGGATTTTTGCGTATGAACCAGCGAACTTAGCAGAAGCAAATTACTATTTCCGGATACCCTATTTTCATGAAATTGATCGTTTCAAAGTGCCGCAATGGGCAAAAGAAACGATTTGGTACCAAATATTTCCTGAACGATTTGCGAATGGCGACTCAACTAACGATCCAGCTCATACGCTACCATGGGGAAGTAAAGCACCTGACCGAGATGATTTCTTTGGTGGTGATTTACAGGGTGTGATTGATCACCTCGATTACTTAGTCGATTTGGGAATCAATGGTATTTATTTTTGCCCGATTTTCCAAGCTATGTCTAATCATAAATACGATACGATCGACTATTTGAAGGTTGATCCAGCCTTTGGTGACGAACGTCTGTTAAAAGAATTAATCGAAAAAGCGCATAAAAAGGGTATCCGCATTATGTTAGATGCTGTTTTCAATCATATTGGTAGTGACTCGCCCCAATGGCAAGATGTGATCAAAAATGGCGAAAAATCAATTTATAAAGATTGGTTCCATATTCATTCTTTTCCTGTGGATGCCTATCAAATGACGAATTTACCCGAAACGGCAGCAAATTTATCTTATGATACGTTTGCTTTTACACCTTTCATGCCTAAACTCAACACAGCAAATCCTGAGGTTCAATCGTACTTACTAGATATTGCTGCTTATTGGGTGAAAGAATTTGATATTGATGGGTGGCGTTTAGATGTCGCTAATGAAGTCGATCATCATTTCTGGAAATTGTTCCATGAAAAAGTCACTGCAATCAAACCAGATATTTATATTTTAGGCGAAATCTGGCATTCATCCCAAGCTTGGTTACAAGGAGATGAGTTCCATGCTGTAATGAACTATGCATTTACAGACTCAATCAAAGACTATTTTGTTAAACGAAAAATCACTGCTTCACAAATGGCAAGTGGCATGAACCATCAGCAGATGCTGTACCAAGATCAAGTAAACGAAGGAACATTTAATTTATTAGATTCCCACGATACTGCGAGAATCCTAACCTTGTGTAATGGAAATAAAGAGTTGATGAAAGCTGTACTTACTTTCATGTTTTTACAAAAAGGCGCACCTTGTATTTATTATGGAACGGAAATCGGATTGACTGGAGAAGATGATCCTGATTGTCGTAAATGTATGATCTGGGAGAAAGAGCAACAAGATACGGAATTATACGGTTTTATTAAAGAATTGATTTATCTTCGGAAACGATTATCTGAAATTTTAATCACAGGTACGATTTGCTGGGAGCTAATTGATGATGGTCAAGACGTGATTCATTTTTCTCGTGAATTGAACGGCCAAAAGATCCATGCTATTTTTAATCAATCTTCTACAAGTTATTTGGTTGATCAGAAAAATGAAATTATCTTAAGCCAAAATAGTGAATTATTAAATGATGGGAAAGCTGAAATTCAACAATTCGGATTCATTTTGATGTGTGAATAACTTGTTACCGGTAACAAGCAGAAAGCGTTTGCAAGTTGTCGTTTTATAACAGTATACTCTTTATACAAACAACATTTATGGAAGTGGAGGAACAAAAAGTGAAGAAAAACTATGTTAAAAAATTAGGGTTGGGTTTATTGTCACTTGGTATTTTAGGTGGATTAGCAGCTTGTGGTAATGGAAAAGCTGATACAGCTAGCGGTGGAAATGATGAAAAAACGTTAACTGTATCGGTAGATTCTGGTTATAAAGATTACATCAATGAGATCAAGGGTGATTTTGAAAAAGAGAATGATGTCAAAATCAAGCTAGTTGAAAAAGATATGTTCGATCAATTAGAAGCGCTTTCTTTGGATGGACCTGCCGGTAAAGGACCAGATGTGATGATGGCAGCCTATGATCGAATTGGTGCGTTAGGACAACAAGGCCATTTAGCGGAAGTCAAATTAGGGAATGAAGCCGACTATGATGAAACAGATAAAGCACAAGTGACCTATGACGGAAAAATTTACGGCGAACCAGCGGTGATCGAAACATTAGTCTTGTACTACAACAAGGATCTAGTAGATGCAGCACCAACCACTTTCAAAGAATTAGAAAATCTAGCCAAAGACAAACGCTTTGCCTTTGAATCAGAAGCAGGAAAAAATACTGGATTCTTAGCAAAATGGACTGATTTTTATTATTCTTATGGTTTACTAGCAGGCTATGGCGGGTATGTTTTTGGTGACAACGGAACTAATCCATCAGATATTGGTCTAAATAATGCAGGATCAATCGAAGGAATCACTTATGCTACAAACTGGTTCCAAAATGTTTGGCCAAAAGGGATGCAAGATATCAAGAGTGCAGGCGATTTCGTTAGCCAACAATTCATGTCTAACAAAGCAGCAGCAATCATTGATGGTCCTTGGCAAGCACAAACTTATAAAGACAACAAAATCAATTATGGGGTAGCAAAAATTCCAACATTGAACAACGGCGAATCTTATCAACCGTTTGGTGGAGGAAAAGGTTGGGTAGCAAGTAACTATTCTAAAAACAAAGAATTATCACAAAAATGGTTAGACTATGTGACAAACACAAAAAATCAAGAAAAATTCTTTGAAATGGTCAATGAGATTCCAGCCAATCAAGCAGCACGTGAAACAGCTAAATCAAAAAATGATGAATTGACAACTGCGGTGATTGATCAGTATGAAACTGCGCAAGCAATGCCAAATATTCCAGAAATGGCTGAAGTTTGGACTGGTGCTGAAAACTTAATGTTTGATGCAGCTTCAGGTTCTAAATCGCCAAAAGAATCTGCTAACCAAGCAGTGAAAACCATAAAAGAAGCGATTGAGCAAAAGTATTAAAAGTAACAAAGTGATCTCTATTCACGATCAAATGGATATTTTTACTAGATGTGGTAATAGTAGACCACTAAATCTCATTTGGTCAACCAAATCATAAAACAAGTCATGGATCAATAGGTGAAACAGTTGAACGGTGTATTTTCTTTAACTGTTTCACATTGATTCGTGTGAATAACATCCACGAGCAGAGTTTTTTTATAGCAACTGAGTGAGGACTACAAATGAATGGAAAATGGTTTTTGATAGCAATTATTGATGACTGTCATGGATAGCTACTATTTATAGTTACTATGGATAACTGCTATGAATAGTTATTTATAGATGGCTATTATGGATAGCCGACTGATTCATTTCCTTGCGCAAAGAATAAAATAGTAGTACTGGGGGTATCGTTATGCAAGACGAACAAAATAATATCAATGTAAGAAAAATTACACTTATGTCTCTCATACCTGGCTTAGGGCAATTTGCTAATGGTCAAGCGTTCAAAGGAATCGTATTTCTAGGTATTTTCGTAGCATTTATTCTACAACTGATAGTTGGTGGCTTCAACTCTTTGATTGGCTTAGTCACACTGGGAACGGTTCCGATGGAGGATCACTCCTTATTTATTTTGATTCAAGGAACGCTGCAACTAATCATTACGGTTATTTTTTTTATTTTCTATGGACTGAATCTGTTAGATGCCAAACGTGTCGCAGTTTTACGCAAAGAAGGTAAGAAAATCAACCGAACGATGAAGGAAGTCATACATAATATTGGTGATGAGGGTTTTCCTTATTTGCTTACACTTCCAGCCTATCTTTTGATGATTTTTACGATTATTTTTCCAGTTCTAGTCACATTATTTACAGCATTTACCAACTATGATTTCAAACATATCCCACCTGCTAGTTTGATTGATTGGATCGGAGTAAAAAACTTTTTTAGTATCTTCTTCTTAAGTTCTTACCGTAATACCTTTTTCTCTGTGTTTTCTTGGACTGTTATTTGGACACTATGTGCAACGACACTTCAAATCACATTAGGTATTTTTACAGCCGTTATTGCTCACCAAAAATTTATTAAATTTAGACGTTTTTTTGGTATTATTTTCCTTTTACCATGGGCGGTACCAGCATTTATAACAATTATGAGTTTCTCTAATATCTTCAATGATAGTGTGGGGGCGATCAACACCCAAGTGATTCCTTTTATCAATCATCTGCCATTCGTAGACATTAGCGCGATTTCATGGAAAACAGATCCATTTTGGACGAAAGTTGCGATCATTATGGTTCAAGGGTGGTTAGGATTCCCTTATATCTATGTCATGGTAACAGGTATTTTACAATCCATTTCTGAAGATTTATATGAAGCAGCAAAAATCGATGGTGCAAATGCTTGGAAACGTTTCTCTAATATCACGTTACCGGCTATTTTTCTAGTAGCAGCGCCAACGTTTATTACTCAGTATACTGGTAATTTCAACAATTTCTCGATGATTTATTTATTTAACAACGGTGGTCCTGGAAGTGTAGGAGGGGGCGCAGGTTCAACAGATATCTTGATTTCTTGGATCTATAAACTAACGACGGGAACCTCGCCACAATACTCCATGGCTTCAGCCATTACACTAATTATTTCTGCAATTGTCATTTGTGTTTCTTTACTTGTGTTTAAAAAGACTAATGCATTTAATATGGAGGACTAAGCGATGAAACAATTTAATTCAAGTGCTAAATTCCAACGAAGATTGTCACAATTCTTGACCTATGTTTTTTTGATTCTTTTGTCGATCATCATTATCTATCCATTGTTGATTACAGCCAGTACAGCATTTAAATCAGGTAATATCGCTGCTTTTAGTCTGGATTTATCCAGTGACTGGACACTAGAAAATTTTAGACGGCTATTCTCAGAAACGTTATATGGTACTTGGTATAAAAATACCTTGATTATTTCCATTTTAACAATGGTTATCCAAGTGACTGTTGTAACATTGGCTGGTTACACTTATAGTCGTTACCGTTTCATTGGGCGCAAATCAAGCTTGATGTTTTTCCTGGTGATTCAAATGGTTCCAACGATGGCTGCATTGACCGCTTTTTACGTCATGGCTTTTCTACTTAACGCCTTAGATCGATACTGGTTCTTAACAATGATCTATATTGGTGGGGGAATTCCGATGAATACTTGGCTAATGAAAGGTTATTTTGATACTGTTCCACTTGATTTAGATGAATCTGCTAAATTAGATGGAGCTGGTCATTTCCGGATTTTTCTACAAATCGTTTTACCGTTAGTTAAACCAATGATTGCCGTTCAAGCATTATGGGCCTTTATGGGACCGTTTGGGGACTTCATGCTCGCTAAATTTTTACTACGCACACCAGAAAATCAAACAGTGGCAGTTGGTTTGCAAACATTCATTTCTGATGTGACAAATCAACGGGTTTCATTATTTGCCGCAGGAGCGATCCTCATTGCATTACCGATTTGTTTATTGTTCTTCTTTTTACAAAAAAACTTTGTCACTGGTTTGACTTCTGGTGGCACAAAAGGTTAGGAGCAGGTTTTGATGCAAACATTTCCTTTGAATTACTTTTCTCATTTAAATAGTCCTAGACGTCTATTTGCTGGTAGAAGACAGTTGTCATGGCCTAAATTGAGTCTGATCTTTCTTTTCTTGGTCGCGTTGATGGTTATGCCGATTACCATGTATTATACCAATCAGGTAAAAGCAATCCCTATGGAGCAATTTTTGACAGTTCACCAACTAATTGATCAAGATGGAGTAAATAAATTTTCAGAATTACCCATGGAGAATGGGCAAATAAATCACTCACCAATAACGATTTATCAGAATAACGAAATACTGATTGGGTCAGGATTGACGAAAGAACAAAAAAACGAAAAAAACGCCTTTATTGATTTCGCAAAAAATCATTGGACAATCCAGCAAAAAGAACAGGGGCGTATAAGAACCTATCAAATGAATTACCAAGCGTCTTTCAATCCCGAATCAGTCCGAACGCCACAAGAGTTTCAAGCATTTTTAGAACAGGAATTTTACGCCAGTAATCGTCCAATGATTATTTTATCTTATAGTATGAGTTTAGGAATCATCTTATTAATAATGACTAGCTTCATTTTATTTGGTGCTTCTTTCTTTTTATGGCTAACTAGAAAGAGTCGTTTTTCTTCCATCCAAACATTCAAAGAAAGTGCCAATTTAATGTTGAATGTGATTGGAGTTGGCTCCATTATTGCCACGATTGTTGGATTCTTTTATTTTGATTTTGTTTTGATGTTAGGTATTCAATCAACTGTTTCAGTTCTTTTATTGCTATGGATTTTTGCTAAAACTGGCTTTAAAGATGAAGTCAAGGCCTAAGATCATCAACTAATTATGAGAAATTAAATGTGAAAATAATGAAAATTTGATAGGTAACAAAGATTTTTTTCTGAAAAATACCCTTCTGAGTTGATTCTTTTAATTTTTAGTATTAACGTTAAATAGTAGCAATTCTAAGGAGGAAAATCATGTTAGAAAAAACAGTATATAATCAATTATTTTCACGTTCTTTCTCCCTTCCAGTCGAAGTTACCTACTGGGATGGTACGACAAAACGCTATGGAGATACTGACAATCCTCCCCAAATCAAAATTAAGATCCATGAAGAAATACCAATGAAAGAAATCACAAATAACGCCTCTCTAGCTCTAGGTGAAGCTTACATGGATCATCGTATTGAGATTGAGGGAAGTATTCAAGCGTTGATCAACGATGCTTACCAACAAGCAAACAGCTTTTTAAGAGGGAGCGACTATTTAAAATGGCTTCCTAAAAAGCAAAAACACACAAAAAAACAAAATCAAGCAGATATTCATGCACATTATGATCTAGGAAATGAATTTTATGAAATGTGGCTAGATCCAACATTAACCTATTCTTGTGCTTATTTTGAGACACCTGAAGATACATTGGAACAAGCCCAAATCAATAAAGTCCACCACATCTTAGATAAACTTTTTATCAAGGATAATGATACGTTATTAGATATCGGTTGTGGTTGGGGAACCTTGATGTTTACAGCTATCAAAGAATACAATGTAAAAGCAACTGGTATTACCTTAAGTGAAGAACAATATAACCATATTACTAATCGGATCAAGGAAGAACATCTGGAAGATAAATGTCGGGTCTTATTAATGGATTATCGTGATCTAAAAGATGAAACGTTTGATCATATTACAAGTGTCGGGATGTTTGAACATGTGGGAGCAGACAACTTAAAAGAGTATTTTGGTGTCATCCAAAAATTACTAGCTCCTAAAGGAACAGCGTTGATTCACGGTATTACTCGTCAGCAAGGTGGGGCAGTTAATGCTTGGATCAACAAATATATTTTCCCGGGTGGATACATTCCAGGATTAGCAGAAATCGTAACAGATATTACGGATAATGATTTACAGTTAATTGATTTAGAAAGTTTGCGTCGGGACTATCAGCTTACTTTAGAACATTGGACAAATAATTTCCATAAAGTACAAGACAAGGTAACAGAAACTATGGGCGATTCCTTTTATCGAATGTGGGATCTTTACCTTCAAGCTTGTGCAGCATCTTTTGAATCAAGTAACATTGATGTTATCCAATACTTACTTGTTCAACCAAGTAATAATGATCTTCCAATGCATCGTGCATAAGGGGAGAAACCTAATAAAAAATATTAATTAAGATTCGCATGAAAAGAGGCTTTGAAAGAAGCGTTTAGCTCCTCCCTTATTATTGAGGAGTTGCTTCTTGAACGCCGTGAATCAGAGGTCGTAAAAACATCGGGTAGCTCTGATGACAATAAGCCTGAATTTTTTGAAACAGCTTCTCATGTTTTGAAAAATTCAGGCTTATTTCAAGTAGCTGATGTTTGAACACCGTTTATTCGTTTTTAGAGATACTAGAAGAGACTGAGACAACTTTTGTCCCAGTCCCTTTTTTATTGTGAAAATGTCTATTGCTCTCTAACATATTTTTTTGATTTTTTATTAGCTAAAAAATGAGATGATTATCGAGCTGATTTTGCCAATAGAATAGAACAGATATTGAAAGAGCAACCGTGCTAAACTGTATTTTTTGATGAATGAAAATGAAAAAATTATGATAATCAAAATTGCATAGACTATATGTGTCGTTCAATAAAGTGAAAAAAGATTTTCCATCAGTTCTCACTCTATGTATATAATCATTAAGTACATGTTGTTATTTTTTATCTATATTTAAATAAAAAACAATACATATATTTTCGTTGTTATAAAAGCATTTATAGAACTATAAATAACAATTGTTTATAAATAAATCGTTCATCAAACCTCCATATTGTGATATTATAAACATGAGCTGTGGGTGGCTAGTTTACTCAAGTTCAAGTAAAACAAGGGAGGTGAAAAGAGTGGAAAAAATTCTTATACCATTAAAACAACATGTAGGCGCTTCATCAAAGAGTATGGTAAAAATAGGCGAATATGTGCAACGTGGACAAAAAATTGCTAAACCAGATGGATTAGGAGCAAACATTCATTCTAGCTTTTCAGGCGTTGTATCAGAAGTAACCAACGATCAGATTGTGCTAAAGATTGATGAAAAGCAAAATTTTTCAAGTTATCTTCCTATTCCAGAAACATCCTCTTATATTCAAGCAATCAAAGAAGCCGGAATTGTCGGAGCTGGTGGAGCTGGGTTTCCGACAGATATAAAATTATCTTGTGAAATACCAGAAGGCATCTTTATCGCAAATGGTGCAGAATGTGAAGCTTTATTACTTCACAATGTAAAGCAAATGAAAAGTCAAATCAAACAATTGATTCGTGGAATAAAGTATTGCATGAGCATTACGAAAGCACCCAAAGGAATCATTGCCGTTAAAGGAAAACATCGAGAGTTAGTCATACAATTGTTAAAGTTTACCAACAATGAACCGACAATAGATGTTTACCAATTACCTGACATCTATCCTGCAGGCGATGAACGTGTAGTGATTCGTGAAGTGTTGAACATCACTTTAGACCCTGGTCAACTGCCAATCGAAATCGGAGCAGTAGTGGATAATGTTGAAACAATTAAACGCATTGTCGAAGCGATTGAACAGCGAAAACCATTTATTGATAAAGATCTTACGGTATCTGGTCGTGTAAAACAAAAGAAAACAGTCTTTAAAGATGTCCCAATTGGAACACCTGTCAAGCAATTAATTGATCAAGTTGGAGGTTTTATTGAGCCCCATGGAGAAATTGTGATCGGTGGACCAATGACTGGTCATAGCGGCACGGAAGAAACCCCCATTACGAAAACCAGCGGAGGGGTATTGGTTGCTATGCCATTTCCTCAAGAACATCGAAAAATAGGACTATTACTTTGTGAATGCGGCGGTTCAGAAGAAAGAATGACTGAAATAGCTGAAAACATGGGTGCTGAAGTTGTTGCTACACAACGCTGTAAGCGAATGGTAAAAGTGAATGGAAGATATAGATGTACCTTGCCAGGTATATGTCCAGGACAAGCACAAACAGTCTTTGCTTTGAAAAAAGCAGGTGCTGAAGTTGTGATGACTGGAACTTGTTCTGATTGAACGAACACCGTTATTGGTGTAGCTCCTAGGTTAGGAGTTCCGGTTTATCATCATACAGATCATGTACTTCGGGCAGATGGGCACAGACTATATCGTAAATTACCTACAACGAAATAAATTTAAATTTTAGGAGGATTTAACGAATGTCTATTACGGCTGAAACTGCCCAAGAACATGCAAAAGATCTAGCTGTACTCTGTTGTCGTGCGGAAGCAGGCACAGTGATTACGCCAGAAAATCTAGAGGACCCCGCAATTTTTCTTGATCTGGAAGAATCAGGGTTACTTGAATTTTCTGAAGATGTGTTAACAATTGAACAAGTACTTGGTACAACATTAAAAGAAACAACGGATGCGTTGATTCCATTGACAAAAGAATTACTGGAAGGTGTATCTGAAGGAATGAAAGAAGTTCATTTAAATGAAAAAAAAGAAGTTGAGACTTCTGAAACAATTGCGACGCCAATTCAAACTGCTTCATCTTCTGTAACGAGTGGTCAGACTATTAAAATTCATATTGCTGAAGGAAAAGGAATTGATTTAGAGCTTCCTTTAATGATGGCTGCTCAGTTAACCGAAACGGTAAATCCTGCACCGGAATCAATAATTCCTGAGCAAGTAACGCCAGTAATACCAGCACCGGTTTTGGAAAACTCAAATCAGGTGAAAGAAAAAGTGATTCGTTCTGTACGACATGATCATCTAAAAATTGATCAGGTGATTTTTGGGGAAGAAACAAAAATCGAAGGAACAACTTTAATTTTACGAAAAATGACAGAAATTTGTGCTGAAGCAGTTGAACTGGAACAGCTCGTTGAAGATATGACTTTAGAAATCATTACACCAGATAAATACACTGAATATAGTGAAACGATTATGGACGTTCAGCCAATTGCCGCAAAAGTTGAAGGTGATCTTGGGCATGGAATTACCCGAGTACTGGATGGTGTCGTCATGGTTGTTACAGGGACGGATGCTAAGGGAGTTCAAATCGGTGAATTTGGTTCTTCTGAAGGAGAATTAGATCGTAACATTATGTGGGGACGACCTGGAGCACCAGATAAAGGAGAAATCTTTATTAAAACCCAAGTGACAATCAAAGAACACGCGAATATGGAACGTCCGGGTCCGCTAGCCGCTCACAAAGCTTCTGATTACATCACTCAAGAAATTCGTGAAGCCCTCAAAAAAGCGGATGAATCATTGGTGATACATTCAGAAGAAATTATACAGAAACGTCGAATTGGCAATAAGAAAGTTTTGATCATCAAAGAAATAATGGGGCAAGGTGCGATGCATGATAATTTGATTATGCCCATCGAGCCAGTTGGAACATTTGGCGCAAAACCAAATGTTGACCTTGGCAATTTGCCAATCCTATTGGCACCAACAGAAGTATTAGATGGAGGAATCCATGCGTTAACTTGTATTGGACCGGCTTCGAAAGAAACTTCACGCCATTATTGGCGGGAACCGCTTGTTAAAGAAGCAATGGCAGATGAAGAAATTGATTTAGTCGGTGTTATGTTCGTCGGCTCTCCACAAGCGAATACTGAAAAATATTATGTTTCAAAACGTTTAGGAATGACTGTCGAAGCCATGGACATTGATGGTGCCATTGTAACCACTGAAGGTTTCGGAAATAATCATATTGATTTCGCTTCTCACATGGAAGAAATTGGAAAACGTGGAATCAAAGTGGTTGGCGACTCTTATAGTGCTGTTCAAGGAGCCTTAGTTGTTGGTAATTCTGAAATGGGCGCAATGGTTGATAATAATAAATCAAAACAAGGGATTGAAAATGAAATTTTATCAAATAATACCTTGTGTAGAGAAGACGCCATTCGTGATTTAGCTATGTTAAAAACGTTAATGGGTGGAGGAACAATTAAACCAGCTGAACGTAAATGGAATCCGAATGTCAAACAAAACAACATTGAGATTATCGAAAAAACAACAGGAAGAAAAATAGACCTGGAAGAAAATGAGCAATCTTTGCCGAAAAGTAAAAAACGTCAAGAAATTTATGAAAAAGAATAAAATAAGGTGCAAAATGGATAGAATCGAAAAATTAAAGTATGTCTCTACTGAACAAATGTTTGAAGGGATACTTGTTGAAGTTCGAGATGCGAGCGTAACTATTGATATCAAAGGACGACTAGGTCAATTAAAAATTCCGCGGCGCATGATTATTTCAGAGTACGATTTAAAAATAGGACAAGAAGTTGGATTTTTGATGAGTTATCCAGAGGTTTTGGAAGAAGCAGCCAATACTCATTACGTTGAAGCAATCACAGAACATGAACGTCGACGTTTAAAAAATCAACAGAAGAAAATAAAAATGAGAGAGGAAAATGAGTAGATGAGTTTAACAGTATTCGAAGGATTACAGTCAGAAATTTTTGTACCAATCACACCCAAATCCGTCTTTACGCCCGTTAAAAAAGAGCTGAAAGAAATGCGGATTGCTTTGGCAACGGCAGCTGGTGTCCACTTAAAAAGTGATACACGCTTTAATTTGGCAGGAGACACAACGTATCGTGAGATTCCAGATGGAGTACCAAGTGAAGATTTAATGGTCTCACATGGTGGATATGACAACGCAGACGTTAATCGGGATGTCAATGCAATGTTTCCGATTGATCGACTGCATGAATTAGTAAAAGACGGCTTTATTAAAGAAGCTGCCCCTGTACATTATGGCTTTATGGGAGGCGGCGGTGACCAAGATGCCTTTAATGAACAGACGGGACCAGAAATCGCACAAAAACTCGTGGAAGAAGAAGTTGACGCAGTTGTTTTGACTGCTGGTTGAGGGACCTGTCATAGAACTGCCGTGATCGTGCAGAGAGCAATTGAGGAAGCAGGGATTCCTACTATTTTAATCGCCGCATTACCACCAGTAGTACGGCAAAATGGTTCACCTAGAGCTGTAGCACCACGTGTACCGATGGGCGCTAATGCCGGAGAACCACATAATATTGACATGCAAACGGGTATTTTAAAAGATACTTTAGAAAGCCTAGTTTCAATTGAAACACCAGGGAAAATTATGCCATTACCTTATGAATATATCGCTCATGTGTAAAGAGGGATCAGCATGCAAGGAGAAACATTAAAAATGAAAGTTTTCCATATGGAAAAAGTTTCCATAGGAAATCAATTTAAGCTTGATCACAATCAACTACAGATAAAAACTGAATTTGATTGTCTGTGTGAGGATGTCAAATCCTTGACAATCCGATTGTTAGAACCCCATCAGTTAGACCTCAACACAAATACTATCATGGATATTTTACCAATTTCTGCTAAAGTATTAGGTGTTTTGGGGACGGGTATCACCCATACATTAACGGGAGTGTCGGTCATAATGACCGGCACAATCGATGAGGGTGAACAGCTCCATGAATTTGGTTCTTCTGATGGGGTGTTGCGTGACCATTTATTTTTAAATCGACCGGGCACACCTAACGCAGAGGATTACATTATTTTGATTGACTTACTTGTCAAGAAAGGAACACCTTTCGATCGTGAGTTATGTTTAAAATTGTTTCGGATAGTTGACAATTATCTGCAGGAAATCCGAGAACAATTAAAGTTGCTAGATGGTAAGGAAGCAACGGAAACACATATCTATGAAGAAAAAAGAAATCCGGGAAAGCCAAAAGTGACGTTGGTCAAGCAGGTAGCTGGCCAAGGTGCGATGTACGATATGTTATTATTTCCAGATGAACCTAGTGGGTTTAAGGGTGGTCATTCGATTATCGATATGAATAATATGCCCATCTTTTTATCTGCCAATGAGTATCGTGATGGTGCCATTCGTTCAATGGTCTAATTGTTAGAAAAGGGGATTTTTATGGGAATAGGACCATCAACTAAAGAAACTTCGATGCACCTTTTTAAAGATCCTTTACTGGATGTTTTAAGCAAAGATCCTGACATTGATTTCCAAGGTGTTATTATTATTGGCACGCCTCAAAGCAATGAAATGAAGCATCTAGTCGGACAACGAACAGCTACTTGGCTAGAAGCGATGGCTACAGATGGCGTTGTTTTATCAACAGATGGTTGGGGAAATTCAGACATCGATTTTGCCAATACCCTAGAAGAAATAGGTTGTCGTGGCATCAGTGTTATTGGGCTCAAATTTATTGGGAAACAAGCCAAGTTTGTCGTAGAAAATGATTATACAAAATATGTGCTGGATTTTAATAAATCACAAGCAGGGATTGAAACGGAAGTGGTTGGAGAAAATACGATCACTTTCTATGATGCAGTTAAAGCGCTCGCTTTTATAAAACTAAAGATGCGTAAAGATAATCAAAAATTGAAGTAACGTGGAGGTTAGTATGAAAGTATCAAAAATGATATCAGTAGTAGATACCCATACAGCTGGTGAAGCCGCTCGGTTAATTGTAGGAGGCATTCCTAAATTTCATGGAAAAACGATGGCGGATAAAAAAATATACCTGGAAACACAAGCAGATGATTTACGTAAAATGCTGATGCATGAACCACGAGGGCATAAAAATATGTTCGGGGCTTTTATTTGTGAACCGGTTCATGATGAGGCAGACTACGGGATTATTTTCATGGATTCTGGTGGCTATTTAAATATGTGCGGTCACAACACCATTGCGGCAATGACAGCAGCTGTAGAATTGGGCTGGGTAGATGTAGGAGAAGGCACCCGTGTGGTTAAAGTAACGCAAGATACACCTGCGGGGATTGTTTGCGGAGAGGTTCGTCTGGATGAAGATTACTCTGCGGAATCAGTCTCTTTTGAAAACGTGGAATCCTTTCTATATAAAGAAAATGTGGCAGTGAGTGTGCCCGATATTGGGACAGTTCATGTGGATATTTCTTTTGGCGGAAGTTTTTTTGCCATATTAAAAGCCGAAGAAGTTGGTTTAACAATTGAGGCGAAGAATGCGTCAAGATTTACTGAAGCAGGTCTAAAAATCCGCGAAGCGATTAATCAAAATATCGAGATCCAACATCCCCGATTAAAACATATTAAAACCGTTGACTTAGTCGAATTTTATGGTCCTGCTAAAAGTCCTGAAGCTACTTATCAAAACGTCGTGGTATTCGGGGATGGACAAGTTGATCGTTCACCTTGCGGAACGGGAACGAGTGCTAAATTAGCAACTTTGTATGCAAAAAATGAGTTGAAAATTGGTGAAAGTTTTGTCTATGAAAGTATTTTAGGAACGATGTTTAAGGGAGAAATTACAAAGGAAACACGTGTAGGAAATTATCAAGCGATTATTCCCAAAGTGACGGGATCTGCTTATATTACAGGATTTAATCAATTCCTTGTCGATCCTAAAGACTCATTAAAAAATGGATTTTTACTTGATTAAAATACAAGGTATAACCATCCAAAATGCGAATTAATTTATCTAGTCCTAGCCATTTACAGATGGTTACACAAAAAATGATGGGTTAGTAAAACTCTGCTTACTATTAAGGAGGTATCATGGTACAACTACTGTTGGGTTTATTAAGCGTTTTATTACTCTATTTCTTATTCTTTTTTGTTCTCGACTTACTTGCAAATAAAGGAAATTGGGGTGGAGGAAATTATCTTATTTCTGGAACGATTGGGTTAATTACCGATTTTTTAGATACATTAGGGATTGGTAGTTTTGCGCCAACAACCATGTTACTAGAATTTACCAAGCAATTAGATAACGATCGACAATTACCAGGAACGCTCAATGTGGCACACTCTATTCCGGTAATCATTGAAGCTTTTATTTTCATTACGGTTGTTAAAGTATCACCCATTACTCTGTTTTCATTAGTTGCAGCAGCAATTGTGGGTTCGTTTGTGGGTTCGAAAACAGTCAGTAAGCTACCTGAAAAAAAGGTGCAGTTTTTTATGGGACTTGCTTTGATTGTGACAGCAATTTTAATGGGGCTAAAACAAGCTGGAATGCTGGATCTCTTAGGCTCTGGAAATGAAGCGACCGCTTTAACAGGTCTTAAGCTAATCATCGGCGTCATCGGTAATTTCCTCTTAGGTGCATTAATGACGATTGGCGTAGGTTTATATGCACCATGCATGGCATTAGTATACATGTTGGGGTTAAGTCCGCTTGTTGCTTTTCCTATTATGATGGCTTCTTGTGCAGGATTGATGCCCGTTGCTTCAGGTAACTTTATTAAATCTGGTGATTATGCGCGTAAAGTTAGTTTGGCAATTACGATTGGTGGAGTGATTGGGGTAATTATTGCTGTTAAATTCGTCACAAGCTTAGATTTGAATATGCTGACTTGGGTAATCATTGCTGTAATTATTTACTCAGGAATTACATATATGCGAAAAGGAATGTTTTCTAAAAAATAGAAAAGCTTAATCTAGTAGCAAAATGTGAAGGAGTGGAAAGAACTGTACAGCCACTTCTTCATTTTTAGTACACCAAACTAGCATAGTTATTTTAATGATTTGCCCGCTATTTTCTGATTGTTGGTGTAACTATAGAAAATGAAGCAGTAAGCGGCAGAGGAAAAGTCATCAATTATTACACTATATGAAAAGGAAGTGGATGCCAATGAAAAAAGAAATCGAACAATTAATTATTTGTGGTGGATGTAACGCTAAGATTGGTCCTGGAAATCTAGGGAATATTTTAGCAGACCTCCCTAAATCCCAAGATGAAAAATTGTTAGTGGGCTTTGATGCAACAGATGACGCAGCCGTTATTAAATTGACCGATGAATTAGCAGTTATTCAAACGTTAGACTTTTTTCCTACTATGGTGACAGATCCTTATTTATTTGGCAAAATTGCTGCTGCCAATGCGATGAGTGATGTTTATGCGATGGGAGGGGATGTATTATCTGCCTTAAATATTGTTGCTTTTCCTGAAGAAAAAGAACTACAGGTTTTAAAAGAGATTTTAAGAGGTGGGGCTGAAAAAGTTCAAGAAGCAGGTGGAATCTTAGCAGGTGGGCACTCAATCCATGACCGTTCAGTCAAATATGGACTTTCTGTAACTGGCACAATTCATCCAAACAATATTTACAAAAATAATACTTGTCAAGAAGGAGATCACTTAATCTTAACAAAACCTCTAGGTGTAAGCATTATTACCATTGGTTATAGCGCCGGGGCAATAACCAAAGAAGGGTTTGCCAAAGCAACAAAAAGTATGGAAACCTTAAATAAATATGCGATGGCTATCATCAGAAAATATCCAATCACTAGTTGTACCGACGTAACAGGATTTGGGTTAGCAGGACATCTTCATGAAATGTTACATGACAATTTTTCAGCTGAAATCTATTCAGAAAAACTGCCATATTTTGAAGAAGCTTATGAAGGAGCAAAAGCCTTTCTTTTTACTGCTGGAGGACAACGAAACCGAAATTTTATGGAAAAAAAGATGGCCTTTTATGTCGATGACTTAGGGATCGAAGAGTTGCTATATGATCCACAGACATCTGGAGGATTATTGGTAAGTATCCCGGCTAAAGAAGCAAAAAAATTAGAAGAAGAGCTGAAATCAGCCAATATCTTAGCCAAAGATTTTGGCGTTGTTACGAAAAAAAAGACAGCAGAAATCATGGTTTATTAAGAAAAAAATTGTTCGATTAGTCTAACAAACTGATCCCATGATTAACTACACATGGAAAGGAGAATCAAAATGGTTAAAATTAACGCATTGGGAAAAGTATGTCCCCTTCCAGTGATTGAAACAAAGAAGGCTTTGGAAGAAAACGATACAGTAGAAACAACTGTCGATAATGAGATTGCTGCACAAAACCTAAAAAAAATGGCGGGACAACTAGGTTATGATTATCAAGTAGAGCAAAATGATGCACAATCGTTTACTGTACGTATCTCCAAGAAAAAAGGAGAGGTAGCTTCTATTTATGAACAAGAACTTACAAGAGAAAATGATATTGAAGACAATTATATAGTTGTTGTCGACACGAATACGATGGGGCAAGGGTCGAAAGAATTAGGGAAACAATTATTAAAAATGTTTATTTATTCTTTAACCGAACAACCTGATTTGCCCGAAAAAATCATTTTCTACAATGGTGGGGTCCATTTAGTAAGCGACAACTCGGATTCCTTGGAGGATTTACAGATTCTTGCGGAAAATGGGATAGAAATTTATGCTTGTGGAGCCTGTCTTAACTATTATAATCTCAGTGAAAAATGTAAAGTCGGTGAAGTGACCAATATGTATCATATTGTTGAAATGATGCGACAATCTAAAAAAATCATCAAACCTTAAGGAGTAAACAATGAAGTCATATGGAGTGGTATTATTTCATTCGACACGTGAAGCAATGAGAGCTGAGCTGATGTGCCAATCAGCTAAACTATCTGTAAGAATCATTCCTACACCCGAAAAAATATATCTTAGCTGTGGTTTTTCTTTAAAATTTCCGCTAGAAGCTGAAAATCAGATACGTCATATTTTAGCTAAAAATAATGTGTCATCAGAAGGTTTTTATAAAGCGCTTCAAGTTGGATTGGATGTAACGTATTACTTATTATAAGGGGTAAAAGAAATGGCAAATATTGTAATTGGAACAGCTGGGCATATTGATCATGGAAAAACAACATTGATCAAAGCGCTGACTGGAATAGATACTGACACAACAAAAGAAGAAAAAAAAAGGGGCATGTCGATTAATCTAGGATTTGCTTACTTAAATTTACCAAATCAACAACGTGTGGGTTTCGTAGATGTTCCTGGCCATGAAAAATTTATTAAAAATATGGTTGCTGGACTACCTGGTCTTAATCTTATTTTATTAGTCATTGATGCTAGTGAAGGAATCATGCCTCAAACAAAAGAGCATATTGATATTTTGAATTTATTAGGAATCCACCATTTTTTAATTGTATTAACAAAAATTGATACGATTGATGCTGAATTGAAAGAACTAGTCATCGAAGATATACGTGATCAATTACTTCACACGCCTTTAGAAAAAGCGGAAATAATTGAAACCGATGCCATTAGCGGAAAAGGGATCAAACAATTACTAAAAAAAATCGAAGCCTACACGGAGCAAACATCAGAACAAGTAAGTAGTGGAACACCAAGGTTAAATATCGATCGGGTTTTCAGTGTAAAAGGCTTCGGTACAGTAGTTACAGGCACTTTGCTGGAAGGGGAACTAACCGTTGGAGAAAACTGCTATCTCTACCCAAATAAGCGAAAAGTTCGGATAAGAAATCTGCAGGTACATGAAAATAACGTTCAAAAAGCATATGCTGGACAACGAACTGCTATCAATTTAGCAAACATTACCCGTGAAGAAGTCATGCGAGGGGATGTTTTATCAACCGCGGATTCTTTAGAGGAAAGCTGGATGCTGGATGTTAAGGTATCTTGTTTGGCAGGGACGGATGGGGGAATTAGTCTATGGGATCGGGTAAGAGTGTTGATCGGAACAAAAGAAGTAATGGCTCGTACTGTTCCATTAGGATTAGATTGGATTGGACCAAACGAAGAAGGCTTTTTGCAGTTAAGATTAGAAGAAAAAGTTTCTGTAAAAGAAAAAGATCGTTTTATTCTACGCTCTTATTCACCCATGCATACGATTGCTGGAGGCGAAGTCTTAAACGCCGTTCCAAAAAAACATCGACGATTCAAGCAGGCGATTTTAGAAAGCTTAAAAGCGAAAGAAAATGGCAATCTAAACAGTATGATAATTGATTTTATGTTAAATAAGAAACAGCCATTTACAGTAGAAAAAGAATTGTTGACCTATCTGGGTGTCACCCTTGATCAACTAAGCCATTCATTAGAAGAACTACAGGATAAAAGTCAAATCTTCTTTACCTCTTGTGGATTTTTACTTTATGAAAGATACCAACAATTAGCAGGAAAAGCACAAAAGATCTTAGAAGAGTATCACAAAAAATATCGTCTACGGGATGGTATGCCTTTAGAAGAATTTCGATCTAAAATACGAAATGGCTTGACCGAAAAAGAAGTTTTCGTCTTGATTCAATTATTAATAAAATTCAATGTAATCAAAGAACAACAGAAACGATTATCTGTTTATGATTTTCAAGTACAATTTAATAGCTATCAACAAGTCGCCAAACAAAAAATTGAACGTTACCTAAAAAACAGTGGTTATATGCCGATAAAAAAAGAAGAGTTAGCCCTTTTAGACAAAAATGCTGAAGAAGTATTGGAAGCTTTAGATGCCACCAGCGCTGTTTTTTTAACCCACGAATATGTTCTGTCAGGAAAGATTTACCAGCAAGCTATTCAACAAATCCGGACTTATATCAAGAAAAACAAGAAAATGACACTGGCTGATTTTCGTGATATGACAAACTCGAGCCGAAAAGCTTCCATGCTTATTCTAGAATCAATCTATAAACTTGGCATCACGAAACGAGTAGAAAATTATCGAATTTTAGGGAAACAAGAAGGAGACTAGTATGACTATTTATTTAGATAATGCAGCTACGACAGTCCAAAAGCCGGTTTGTATGAAACAAACAATGCTGGATGTGCTTGAAAGTGAGAGGTATGGCAACCCAGCTCGTGGCGCTCATAGCTATTCCATTCGTGCTTATCAATTAATAGAAATGGCAAGAGATACACTAAAAAGTTTTTTTCATACCGGGGATTTATATGAAATTATTTTTTCTGGAAGCGTGACTATTGCTCTTAATACAGTATTAAAAGGGTTCATTCAAGCTGGTGATCATGTATTGACCACAAGTTGGGAACACAATTCCGTGCTGCGACCACTCTATCAATTAGAAAAACTAGGCGTTTCCTACGACATTATCAGTAGTCATCCGATCACTGGACAGTTGAATTATGAAGAATTTACTGAAAAATTAAACGCAAAAACCAAAGTAGTGGTCTGCAATCATGCGAGTAATGTGACAGGGAATCTTTTAGATATTGAATGGATAAAACGTTTTTGCCACAAACATCAGCTTTATTTAATCTTAGATATTTCTCAAACAGCTGGACATCTACCAATTGACTTAAGTGATGGGAAGGTCGCAGCGGCTTGTTTCACTGGACACAAAGCGTTACATGGACCACAAGGAATTGGTGGCATCTGTATTCACAAAAAACTGAAACTTACACCGATAATAACTGGTGGTGATGGTATGAAGTCCTTCTCTAAGGAGCAGCCGGATGAAATGCCAGCAATGTTGGAAGCTGGGACAGCAAATGTGCCAGGAATTGCTGGATTAGCAGCCAGTGTAGGTTGGCTAATGTCCCAAGAGACACCATCATTGGGAAACTACTTCTACCAAGAAGCGACGAAGATTTCAGAATTAACGTTTTATGGAGATTTCACGAAAGAGCATATAGACGTTTTTTCGTTGAATATCAGATCTGCAGAATCAGCTTTAATCAGTGACATTCTGTGGGAAGAGTTTGGCATTGCCACACGTTCAGGCTACCATTGTTCACCGCTAATACATCAAGATTTAGGAACTAAAAATACTGGAACTGTTCGAGTATCCTTATCCCGTTTTACAACAGAAGAAGAAATAGAAAAAACCATAAAGGCGTTGAGAATAATTGCAAAACGATAGAAAGCAGGTAAACGATGGCTAGAGAAATACAACGACGATTAGCAGATTTGCCTTCAGTGGATCGTTTATTAAAAACTCCTGAATTGCAAATATTAGAAAAGAAGTATTCTTACGGAGTAGTCAAACAACAGGTACAAAGTGTTTTAGAACAAACTAGAAAAACTGTTTTAAAAGAAGAAGTGTTACCTCCAGCGATTGAAGAACTCTGTATTCGAGTGATTGAAAAAGTGAAACAACGAACATATTCGTTACAAAAAGTAATTAATGGGACCGGTACGATTCTGCATACAAATCTAGGACGTTCCTTACTTAGTAAGAAAATTGAGGAACAATTAAAGACAATAAGTTTTTCCTATTCAAATTTAGAAATGGATTTAACTAGTGGCAAGAGAGGTACCCGATACAATCATTTAACGCATATTCTAAAAAAACTTACTGGAGCAGAAGACGTCTTAGTGGTGAATAATAACGCAGCAGCTGTTATGTTAATTCTTGATACTTTGGCTACTGATAAAGAAGTATTGGTTTCTCGAGGGGAACTTGTTGAAATAGGAGGGTCCTTTCGTATCCCAGAGGTAATTACCGCAACAGGTGGGAAAATTAGAGAAGTAGGGACAACCAATAAAACGCATATTAGAGATTACCAACAGGCTTTGACTTCTGAAACTGGAGCGATTTTAAAAGTCCATACCAGTAATTATCGAATCATTGGATTTACAGAAACTCCTCACTTATCAGAGTTAACTCTCTTAGCACAAAAACATCAAGTCCCGTTAATCAATGATCTGGGTAGCGGTCTACTCATTGACATGCGACGCTTTGGCTTACCGTATGAACCGACTGTTCGAGAAGTAATCGAGCAAGGGTGTGATGTGGTCTCCTTTAGTGGAGATAAATTATTAGGCGGACCACAAGCCGGAATTATCGTAGGTAAAAAAACGTATATTCAGAGGATGAAAGAAAATCAGCTACTGCGTGCATTAAGAGTCGATAAAATGACTCTAAGTGCACTAGAAGCAACTTTAGAACTTTATCTTGATGAAGAAGAAGCCATTCGAGCCTTGCCTACTTTGCAAATGCTATCGGATAAGATCGAAAATTGTTTGAATCGCGCACAAATATTAGCTGAAAAGTTAAAAAAAATCGAGCAACTCGAAGTCGCTATCGAAAAAGATTATAGTACGGTTGGTGGTGGAACGTATCCAGAAAGCTTATTACCTACCTATGCAGTAACAGTAAAAAGTAAGCAATGGCATGCGGAAGAGCTGCAACGAAGACTAAGAAAAGGAATTGTTCCAGTGATTAGTCGGGTAAAAAATGAGCGAAACTATTTAGATATGCGCACGATTTTTGAAGAAGAACTTCATCAGGTGTTCGTCAGTTTAGAAAAGATTTTTTGTGAGGAAATAACATGAAATTAAAGAGAGAATTTGTGGTTGTTTCACACTGCATCTTGAATCAACATGCGGTGATACCTGGATGGGAACGGGCTCGTGGTGCTTTTCCTTTGGCCATTTCTTTATTAAATCAAGGCGTTGCGTTGCTACAATTGCCTTGTCCTGAATTTTTGACCTTAGGAAAAGAGAGACCACCAATGACTTATCAAGAATATGTTGCTATACCAGGCTATCGTCAAAAATGTCAAAGTATGTTGCAACCAGTCATTCAACAAATCAAAGAGTATCAAGCGAATGATTATCGCTATTTGGGGATCATCGGGATCAATGAAAGTCCTAATTGTTCCATCTCAGCACAGCGAGGCGTACTAATGGAAGAGTATTTTGAATTATGTAAGAATCATGGGATTGTTAATCCTTATTTTGAAGTTCCAACTTGGTATACAGAAGAATCACAAGGCGATTTATATCAGAAATTAAAACTATTTTTAGAAGGAAAAGTAAACGATGAATAATAAAATGAAAATATTGACTTTATGTGCAATGGCCGTTGTTTTAAATGTTGTTTTAGGTGAGGCTGTTTCACTAATGAAAATCCCCTTATTATTTTTAGATACGATGGGAACGATTTATATTTCAACCAATTTTGGTATGAGTTATGGGGTAATGACTGGGATTGCCACTAATTTATTAATGGGGATCATCAGTGGGCCGTTGGCTGTTCCTTTTGTATTCGTAAATATTGTTGTAGCAATTATCTGTTCTTTACTAGCGAAGAATGGATTTTCTTACAAAAAAGCGCTAATAGCAGGGGGACTATTAGCCGTTGTTTGTCCAATGATCGGTGCGCCGATCCGTTTAGCTTTATTTGGTGGTTTTACCGGTTCAGGAACGGACATCCTCATTTTTGCTTTCAAGGCTTCCGGTAAAGAAATGATCACTGCAACTTATTGGGCAACTGTTGCAGGAAATATTGTGGATAAGATGCTTTCTTGTTTACTCGTGGCTTGGTTTATGAAACGTTTACCGCAACGTATCCTAGTAAAATAAAAAAAGAACGACTAACAGAAATTAAAGCTAGTCCAGTCTTTTATAACTGCAAACATTCTAGCATTTGATATTGATTGAACAAACGAAAAATGTTAGAATGTTTTTATTAGGGGAGTGGATGGGTTCTGGTGTTCCCTCTGGTCTTCAAAACCAGTATGAGGAGTTAAGAGCTTCTTGGGTAGGTTCGATTCCTACACATTCCCGCCAATTGAATACATACAAAGCTAAAAACATTGATACAGAGCCGTTTTGTTGATGTTTTTAGCTTTATTTTTTTGTCTCCACTGCATTTGATTATTTTCAAGGTAGTTCATTGCTTGATCACTGTTTTCATCAAGCGCAAGAAAGGAACATTCTGCTTCTCGCTTTTTATCAATGCTCATGTGATTAAAATCACATATTAGTCTCGACATGGCTATTTTTCCATGCTATATTTAATTCGAAAAGAAGAAATTAAAATATAGATGTGCGCATCTACTACATAAAAAGACTTAATTATTAAGGATTTTTATCGTCTTTCTATTAATTCCCACATAGTTAAAGTTTTTATATGAATGCGCCGGAAAGGAATGAGAGCTTGATTTAATTTGAACACGTTTCAAAGTCTTTTGGAGGTACCATGATCCTAAATGATCTCAATTTATTTATACCAAAAGGAAAAATCTTTGGTATCATTGGACGAAGTGGTGCAGGAAAAAGTACAATGATTCGTTTAATAAACGGATTAGATCAACCAACAACAGGTAAGGTATCTCTATCACAAGATGTGAAAAGCAGCACAATATTTCAACATTATGCCTTATTGCAGTCAAAAACTGTCGCTGATAACATTCGACTTGCTCTGAGGTTTATCAAAGTCAATAAGCAGGAATACGACAAAAGAATTGAAAACGTTTTACGTTATGTATCAATGATAGAGAAAAAAAATACATATCCCTCCCATTTATCTGGTGGGCAGAAACAACGAGTGGGGATTGCTAGAGCGTTAGTAACGGAGCCTTCGCTTTTATTATGCGACGAAATTACTAGCGCTCTTGATCCAACCGCTAAAAAAAGTATTCTAAATTTGTTAAAAAAAGTGAATGAGGAACTAGGAACCACCATCATTTTGGTCACCCATGAAATGGAGGCGATAAAAGAAATTTGTGATGAAGTGGCTGTCATTGATTCAGGAAAAGTTATTGAACAGGCAACAATCAAAAAAATGTTTTTAAGCCCTCAAAGCAATTTAGTTCGTGAATTTTTAGCCGATATGATTTATCCTAAGTATCCAAAAAAAGAATCGATTTCCTTTAATTATGTCCTTTACTTCCTGATGAATGCCACAAATTATGCTCGTTTTCAAGAAAGTAAAATGGAGGGGACGGTCTATGATATCAAAACCATACATATTAGCGGAGAACGTTTTTTTGCGATGTATTTTCTAACGAATAAAATTCCTGATAATGAATTTATTGACCAACTAATTAGTTATGAGAAGGTGACCGTTGATGTTTGAAATACTTTCATCAGAGATCATTCTCAAAGCAACTTATGAATCGATTTATATGGTCAGTATTTCCTTGGTGTTCGCTATCGGCTTAGGAGTTCCTTTAGGCATACTATTAGCAGAGACCAGAAAACAAGGTGTTTTAGCTAATTCTCTTATGTACACGGTGTTACAGACGCTTATCAACATCTTGCGTTCAGTGCCATTTATCATTTTATTGGTGGCTATTTTGCCTTTTACTCGCTTAGTTGTTGGAACTTCCATTGGAACAACTGCTGCTATTGTCCCGTTAACGTTATATATTGTTCCTTTTATGGGCCGTTTAATCGAGCAAGCCATTCTAGAAATCCCTCCTACAATTATCGAATGTGCCAAAACTTTAGGGGCAAACCGATTGGAAATCATTCTTTACTTTATTCTACCTGAAGCTCGACCGGCGATTATATTAGCTATTACTAATTCAATGATTGGACTAATTAATGCCTCTTCTATGGCGGGAACTGTTGGTGGAGGAGGAATCGGGGATTTAGCTATTTCCCAAGGCTATCAACGATTTAATAGTGGGATGATTGTTGTAACGGTAGTTATCTTAATTGTTTTAATAAACAGTATCCAATTTCTGGGAAATTATCTTTATCATAAAATTAAATATTAAGGAGTAAACTTCATGAAAAAAATAGTAACTATAGTCTGTCTGTTCGTATTGGTTCTCATTGGGGGTGGTTGTCATTCAAAAGATCAATCATCACACGCTCAGAAAAAACATGAAATTGTCATGGGGGTAACTGGAGGACCGTATAACGATTTATTTGATGATGCGATTGCACCTATATTAGAATCGGAAGGATATACGATTAAACGAATTGAATTTTCTCAATTTATCCAATCAAATACTGCCTTAGGTGAAGGAAAGATTGATGTAAATGTTGCTCAACACTCCGCTTATATGAATGTTTTCAATAAGGAGAATGGGACTGATTTAGTTCCTTTAGTTGCTACACCCTCTGTTCCGTGTAATTTGTACTCTTCCAAATATACAAGTAAAGAAGAGGTGAAAAAAGGAATGATGATTGGGATTCCCCAAGATCCGAGTAATGCAGCACGAGCCTATGCGGTTCTTGCTAAAGCTGGTTTTATTCAAGTGGATAAACAAGTGAAAAGTACCGACTTGACTGCAAAAGCAATCACAAATAACCCCTATCAGTTAAATATCAAAGAGATGGACACGAACACTTTACCACACGTGTTGGATGACCTTGATTTTGAAGTCATACCTGGAAGCACAGTTGAAGATGCAGGAATTCGACAACAACTTCATTTGATCGAGCTAGAAAAAATGGTGCCTGAATTACAAATCGTAGCTGCTGTGACAAAAGAAAATGAAAAAACGGATTGGGCAAAAGCAATTAAGAAAGCCTACCAATCAGAAAAATTTCGTACATATATCAATAGTCATAATAAAGATAATTACTGGATCATACCTGACATTTCTGAAACTGAGAATAGCAGCCAATAAAGGTATTACATATTAGCAATTGAAAGGAAGCACTGCGTTTTTACTTAAAACACGTTTTGCTTGTTCGTAGAAGCGGAGACAATTTTTTTCTTATTTTGATTTTTTAGACAAGACTGATTACTTTTTTAGTCTTGTCTTTTTTTGCTATTTAATGATTGATTTGTTCAAAAATGACAGAACAACTTTACTTGTGTATACTTAAATTAAAGTGATTTTTATTCAAGAAAGGAAATAAATTTTATGAAAACTAATGTTATTTTTTGTGGTCTATTCTCATTACTATTATTAGCAGGTTGTCAATCGAATCAGTCCACGCCAGAATCAACGCCAGCTCCAGCGACTACGTCAACAAGTACTGGTCAACAAACAACTTCTTCAACCGAAGCATCAAATCAAACAATGAATTCTGGGACGAATGCAACAAAAGAGATCAAAGTATCTGCACAAAAAGCGATTGAGTTGTTTCAAAAAGAATATCCAAATGCAGCGATTACCAGTTTAGAATTAGATAGTAGTTGGGGAAGTTTCTTCTATAAAATTGATGGTGTTGATGATCAAAATGAATACGAAATGAAGATCAATGCAGCAAACGAAGAAATCCAAAAACAAAATCCTGAGCGTTTAGATCAAGATGAACAAAATGGACAGAAGAAACAAGAAGATGCTTTGGACACAAGTAAACTTCTAAGTATTGAAGAAGCAGCGAAAATCGCTGAAAAACAAGCGGGTGGGGGAACAGCCACTGACTGGGATCTTAGTAAGGAACTTGGTACCACTTACTGGGAAGTGAAAGTGAAAAACGGGAATAAGAGTACTCAAGTAAAACTCAATAGTCAAACGGGAGAAGTTTTAGCAACTGAAAATGATGATTAATTGTCTTGATCCTATTTGCTTTTGCTTGACTTGATGATAAACTAGAAAAAATGATTCATCAAAGGAGAGAATGACTTGACCTTAGAAACGACTTTTTTTAATCATACTTTTGCTAACCCTTTTATGAATGCCTCCGGTGTTCATTGCATGACAACGACAGAACTAGTTGAATTGGAACAATCCAATGCTGGCGCTTTTATCACAAAGAGTTGTACACTGAATGAACGTGCTGGAAATCCAGAACCTCGTTATTTCGATGTACCTCTTGGAAGTATTAATTCCATGGGATTACCTAATCGTGGATTTGATTATTACTTAGATTATGCATTGAACTATGAAAAACAGCAGACACAACCGCTATTTTTCTCTATTGCAGGCATGAGTGCAGCAGAAAATTTGGAAATGTTGACAATGATTGAAAAGAGTGACTTTCAAGGAATCACCGAATTGAATCTTTCTTGTCCGAATGTTCCTGGCAAACCACAGTTAGCCTATGATTTTGAGGCGACGGAAGATTTGTTGCAACAAGTTTTTGCCCGTTTCACCAAACCATTAGGAATCAAATTGCCCCCATATTTTGATTTGGCGCATTTTGATCAAATGGCTGAAATTTTGAATCAATTTCCTTTAACTTATGTAAATTCTATTAATAGTATCGGCAATGGTTTGTATATCGATCCTCAAAAAGAAGCGGTCGTGATCAAACCTAAAGAGGGTTTCGGTGGACTTGGTGGAGAATATGTGAAACCAACCGCTTTAGCGAACGTCCGTGCTTTTTATACTCGCTTGAAACCAGAGATCAAAATTATTGGTACTGGAGGCATTCGGAATGGACAGGATGCTTTTGAACATTTATTATGTGGAGCAACTATGCTACAAATCGGTACCGAACTTCACAAAGAAGGACCAAAAATTTTTGATCGCATCACGAAAGAACTCGAACAGATCATGACAGAAAAAGGGTATCGAACCATCGATGAATTTAGAGGAAAACTAAAAACGATCTAATCGTTAACGATTCTCTAAGTGATGAAATAAAAGACAACAATAAAAAATAAGCCAAAGAATCCAAACATAGTTTCTCTTATTTTGGAAATCTTTGGCTTATTTGTATGCGATCCGGTGGTTTTAGAATAATAACTGGTGATTAGCTTTTAGTCTATTCGTTGGTTTGCCATGAATAGTACCTTAGCTATTAGGATTCAATAGGTGTATATAATTACTGATAATAGCACCACCGTTTCTAACATGAAGCGTAATCATTCTTTTTGTTTGTTGAATAGAAATATGAGAAAATGGCACAAAGGTATGACAAATAAAAGGAGGGATTTACTTGAAAGATGGCATGGAGATCGTGAAGGGTCTAAAAAAGAAGCAGTTCAGTTACAAGGAATTAGTCAAAGAGGTTAGCCAAAAAGTAGCAAAATTAAATCCAGAATTAAACGCGTTCGTTACTTTTGAAACAGATCAACCAATTAAAGATGAGGCATCAATTCTAAAGGATGAACAGCCTTTAAGCGGCTTACCGTTCCCGTTGAAAATGTTAGGACAGGAAAAGCAAGGCTGGTTAGCTACATCAGGCTCAAAGCTTTTTCAAACTCATCGCTCATCTAGAAATTCAAATTTTGTTTCGCAAGTTGAAAAAATTGGTCTTATCCCACTGGGGCAGACGAATGCACCAGAGTTTGGTTTTAAGAATATCACCGACCCACAACTTTATGGTCCAGCTAAAAATCCTTGGAATCTTGCGCATTCGCCAGGTGGTTCAAGTGGTGGGGCAGCAGCCGTTGTTGCTTCTGGCATTTTACCGATCGCTGGTGCTAGTGACGGTGGAGGATCAATTCGCATACCTGCTTCCTTTTGTGGTCTGATTGGCTTAAAACCTTCACGAGGAACGATGCCAGTTGGTCCTCATGCTTGGCGAGGTTGGCAAGGAGCAGCGATTGATTTTGGTTTGACCATTTCTATGAGAGACACCAAAGCTTTATTTGCAGGACTGCGAAGTATCCATTCAGGAGCGCCTTATCAAGTTTCGCCAGCGGAATGGCAAGAGCATCCACCAAAAAAACGGTTGAAAATCGCTGTTTGCACAGAATCACCGATCCACACAAAAATCAGCGATGAAGCACGACAAGCAGTGACCAATGCGGTGACATTTTTAGCACAAGAAGGCCATGAAATCATTGAAATCAATTACCCTCTTGATGGAAGAGCCTTGATTCAGTCTTATTATCAAATGAATGGAGCAGAAACAGCTAGTATGATTCACTCGATTGAATCTGGGTTAGGACGGTCGGTTGCTCAAAATGAACTTGAACCGATTTCTTGGGTACTACTAGAATACGGCAAGAAGGTTTCTGCAGCGAACTATATCCAGTCGCTTCATGTTTGGGATCATGCAGCAATCACAATGGAAGAACTATTTCAAACTGTTGATCTTTTTCTTTCGCCGACAACAGCATTTACTGCTCCAGAAATTTCCACTGATCTTCAAAGCGATGAAATTCGGGCAAAAATGGCTGGAATCAACGAATGCAACGAACAAGAAAGTTTAGCAGTTATTTCTGAAATGTTTGAGGAAAGTTTAAAGATCACGCCTTACACCCAACTGGCAAATTTGACGGGACAACCAGCAATCAGTTTGCCCACACATATTAGTGAGGAAGGTCTGCCTTTGGGTATCCAATTCATGGCTGCCAGAGGACGAGAAGACTTGCTCTTTCAAATTGGCGAAATCTTTGAAAATCATCAAAAATTCTATTTACCGCCAAGTTATCAATAATAGTCAGTTGAAGAAAAGCAGTTGGGACTAAGAAAAATTTAGACTCGACTGTTTTTTTCTGGCTGTCAGCTACCTCGTGACGATGTTTTGTCCCATTCATTTCGCAGGATCAAATTGAACAAAAACTAATTCTAAATATTTTTAAGGAAACGATTCAAATAATAATTAACGATAGATTTTTTATTGGATCTAAGGTAGAATGGGTAGGCGAAAATATGTTCGGAGGTGGAGGGATTGAAAACTCCTTTAACGATCGAGATGGAAACTTCTCTTTATCAATACTGTATCGAACAAGGGGGCATTGTCGTAGAAGAGGTGACCATGCCTGACGACCATGGTATCGTAGATACATTAAGTTGTCTTACAAAGTTTGATGGTACAAGAGAGTGGCGTTGCTATGAGTTGAAAGTATCAAAAGCGGACTTTCGTTCCACTGCAAAATTATCGTTTGTCGGGAATTACAATTATTTTGTATTACCTCAAACACTTTTTGATGAAGTCAAAGCTGAAATCCCCACTGGTATCGGTGTTTTAGTTTATCGACCTTACGGGATAGCAGAAGAGATGCCAGCTTCTGGTACATTCATTATTGCTAAAAAAGCAATGAAGCAATCGTTAGCAGTGGCAGAAGAGGCGCTGCTCAACCGTTTTATGGCTTCATTATTTAGAGAAGTAAGAAAAGCCAAACAGATGGAACGAGGCGTCAAATATTTTCCAACTGATCAGTTGTATAAAGAATTAAAAAAACGTTCAGATTCTCAAGATCCATTTGCCAAAGAGCGTTACTATGAACGCTTTATTGAAGAAACAGAAAATCAAGCGATCCAAGATTTACAAGCAGAAATCAGCGCTTTACAGCAAGACTATGAGAATCTGCGACAAAAGCAGCAAGTTAGACGCTTGCCAACAGAGCCATTGGAGTGAATAAGCATGTACTATCCTTATTTGAGAGGGAAACAGTTTGATCTTTTAGCATTAAAAGAAATGATTCAACAGAATCTACTATCCAAAAAGGTTGTTCCTATCATCGAACCAGTTCGTGATTCAGCTACCTTTAAAAACATTGTCGAACTATTCCAAAAAGCAAATCACCCGCTGATCATCATCGATAATCCCCAAGTGGGTCAGTTCAAACTTTTTGATGAACATTTACATTTATGGGAAGAAAAAGAAAATAGTTCCATTCAACATGCAATGATCATCACGTCCGATAATTACCAACAGATCATGGAGCAACCACCTAAATTGATCATTTTTGATGGACAACATCAGCCTCGTGATCCAAAAATATGGAAAGAATTTTCAAAAATGGATACTCATTTTTTGTTACCAGACCATAGTCGGTTCCATATCTGGTTACCAGAAAACAAAATCATCATAAAAGAAGCCTTTAAACCAAGAAAACACGTAGAAGATTATAGCGAAAAAATAGATGATTTTTTTAGCGACGACTATTTGTTTTTTAAAGAAGAGGGGAATCATGGCTTTTCAGATTTTACGATTGAAGGAAGGCGCTATTTTGATAAAGGTTTTCCTAGTCGGGCATTGGCACTTCATCTTACCTATGTTGATGCATATGGTAATCTCAGAGTAAAACATTTTATTTCTGATACGAACGATTCAGCTAAGGATCAAGCACTAAAGTTTTTTGAAGCTGTTGAAAAAATGCAACAGTGGGTATTGAGGAACCAAGATCAACTGTTGATTACAACGGGTATATTAGCCCTGCTTTCTTTGAAACAACAAAAAAAATTTCCTGGTTTAGGTGTATTGAAAAAATGGACATTGGTCCATCATTTAGAACTGCTCAGTTTATTATTAGACCAGCCGACTAATTGGTTACGCATGTATTCTAAAGTAGAAGAATTACATTCGCTGATTTGTGATATTGGACATACAGAACGACATAAATTGGTTTGATCCCCCTCACTAGTTTATGTTTTGAAGCTAGTGAGAGATTTTTTTGCTAATCAATCCTGTTTATCAAAATAAGATCATTCTTTGAGCATTTTTATTTGTCGCTTAAATTGGTTTTTGGTGGCTTCTAACCCTTCATTATTTGCTAAAACAATGAGGTTTGGTCGTTTTTTTAACTCATCTAATTCCTTCGTGTCTTGCTCAAAAAGAGCGAGCCTTTTTTTGATTTGATCCGGAGCATCTCCACGTTGTTCTAAACGCTGCTTCAATTTGTTTTTAGCGATAGTCACAAATACTGGTTGGATCTGTTTCCCAAATGCATGGAAGAGTGCCCAAAAACCAGCAGCTGTTAAAATCGTATAACAATCACCATTTTTCAACTTTTGAGCAATCTCCCTCTTAGTTGAACCATATTTATGTCCCGCATATTCATCCCATTCCACAAATGCCTGTTCAGTGATCAACTGTTCAAATTTGTCTTCAGAGAGAAAATAGTAATCTTTTTGATCGGTTTCACCTTTTCGAGGAGGACGAGTCGTCGAAGTGACAATTTTTTCTTTTGGTTCAAAAAGAGCATTAGCAATGGAGGTTTTTCCTGAACCAGAAGGACCAATAAATACATAACATTTGTTCATCATGAATCTCCTTCAAATCTTTATTTCCTTTATTAAACGATACACGAGAAAGTTTCTTTTAGCAATTGTTCTTTTCGCATAGATATTCCAGTTGTACGACAATAAATTTTGTCTTATAAAAAACACTCTCTTGAGTCTTTAGAAAATCGTCTAAAGAGCAAAGAGAGTGTTTTAAATATACAGTTCAATTAAATTTAATCATTTAGACTAGTAAACCAGTGACGATCGCACTTAAAAAGCTGACTAATGTGGCAGTCAACAAGATTTTTAATCCATGTTTCGCCACTAAGTTTCCTTTTTCTTCATTTAGACCTTTCATAGCACCCGAAATGATTCCAATGGAAGAGAAGTTAGCAAAAGATACTAAAAAGACAGATAAAATAGCTGTTGTACGTTCAGTAAAATGCAGGTTCCCAGTGGCTAGTTCTGTCATCGCAACAAATTCATTTGTCACAAGTTTCGTCGCCATGATACTACCCGCATCCACAGCTTCTTTCCAAGGAATCCCGCTGATAAATGCAAGTGGAGCAAAGATGTAACCAAGAATTTCTTGGAAAGAGATCCCAAAGATTCCACTAAAAATGGCATTGATCATAGCAATAAGAGCAACGAATCCAATCAACATAGCAGCGACTGTAATCGCTACATGAAAGCCGTCAAGAATATATTCTCCAAGCATTTGGAAGAAAGTTTGTTCTTTGTTTTCTTCAATGATCAACTCATCTTCTTTTTCTTCTAATTCATAGGGATTAACGATGGAGGCCAAGATATACCCACCGAATAAGTTCAATACCAGCGCAGTAATTACATACTTAGAATCGATCAACGCCATATAAGAACCCACGATCGACATCGAAACAGTCGACATGGCAGAAACGCTCATGGTAAATAAACGTTTTTCAGATAAGAAAGGCAATTCTTTTTTTATTGAAATAAAAACTTCAGATTGACCTAGTATTGCTGAAGCAACACCGTTGTAAGATTCTAATTTCCCCATACCATTGATTTTACTTAAACCCAATCCAACTGCCTTCATGAATAATGGCAAGATCTTGATATAACGCAAAATCCCGATGATTGCAGAAATAAAAACAATCGGCATCAAAACATTTAAGAAAAACGGCGCACTGCCTTTATTGGCTACCCCAGCAAAAACGAAATTGACTCCTTCACCTGCAAACGCCAGTAAATGATCGAATACTTTCGCTAACATGGAAACGACTGCTGTACCAAAAGTCGTTCGTAACAAAATAAAACCAAAAATAAATTGCAACACGATCATCAATAGTAAAGGTTTTACTTTGATGGCTTTCTTGTTGGTACTAATCAAAAAAGCAAGGCTAAAAATAAAAAGTAATCCAATAATTCCTAAAATCTGACTCAAACTATCACTCCTAATCAAAATTCCGTTTAATTTTACACGTTTTATCGTTAAAATACTAATTTTTTGCTAAGATTATCATCGCTTTTTTAGACTGAAACGCATACATTTCAATTGAAACGGATACAACAAAATAAAACTCTTAAAAGATTATCAGTTGCACTTTTTCAGGTGCAATTTAAATAAAATCTTTTAAGAGTTTATTCAGCTATTTGTTCATAAAGAAACAATGCTTATTGATAAAATAAATTTTCCGATGGATAGAAGGGAGCACTTGTGATATCAATACCTAATTGTTTCAACGTTTGTTCATCATTTTTATTGACGATGACTGTCGAGTGAGCTTGAGCACCATCTAATTCAGCAAGTTTGTCATAAGCTACTTGAGCGATAGGGTTGGTTACCGCACTGATCGAAAGAGCAATCAGTACTTCATTTAGGCTCAATGTATCAACGGAAGAATGCAGTGCGGAAGACTTCATCCCTTGAATCCGTTCTAGAACAAGTGGCGACAACAATGGAATATTATCTGAGATATGTGCCAAATGTTTGATCGCATTTAAAATGACGGCAGCAGAAGCATTCATTAAAGAACTGGTGCGTCCTGTAATGATCACTTCATCGGGTAATTGGATCGCGATCACCGCAGAAGGATCGTTGCTGTCATTTTGAACAGTTTTTGCATACTCATGAGCAGGCAATACCACTTGACGGTCTTCAGGTTGAAGACCTACTTCTTCCATGATCAATTTAATTCGATTTACTGCTTCCTCATCGATCAATCCTTTTTTGAAATCACACTCTGTTTGGAAATAGCGGCGGATGATTTCTTGTCGAGAAGCTTCTTGCACAACTTCATCATCAACGATTCCGAATCCCACACGATTCACACCCATATCGGTAGGGGATTGATAGATTGATTCTTTACCAGTGATTTTTTCAATGATCCGTTTGATTACTGGAAAGGTTTCAACATCTCGATTATAGTTTACAGCAACCTTGCCATAGGCATCATAATGGAAGGAATCGATCATATTGACATCTTTTAAATCCACAGTGGCAGCTTCATAGGCAATGTTTAGTGGATGTTTCAATGGGACATTCCAAACAGGGAAGGTCTCAAATTTTGAATAACCTGCTGATTGTCCTTTTTGGCTTTCATGATAAAGCTGATTCAAACATGTTGCTAGTTTGCCACTACCAGGTCCAGGAGCAGTAACAACAACGATTGGCTTACTGGTCTCAATATATTCATTTTTGCCAAAGCCGTTTTCAGAAACGATTTTTTCAACATTGATTGGATAATCTTCAATTTCTGAATGTTTGTAGACTTTGATATTACGTCTTTCTAATTTATTGACGAAGACATTCGTAGCTGGCTGACCATTGTAACGAGTAATGACGACACTATTGATAGATAATCCGTAGCCACGCATTTCGTCGATCAAGCGTAAAATATCCATGTCATAAGTGATACCATAATCCCCACGAATTTTATTACGTTCAATGTCTCCAGCGTAGACGCAAATCAAGATTTCTGCTTGGTCTTTTAATTTTTGTAACAATTTGATTTTTGCATCTTCTTCAAAGCCAGGCAAAACACGTTTGGCATGCTTATCATCGACCAATTTGCCTCCAAATTCTAAATATAATTTGTCATAGTGATTCACTCGTTCAAGGATATATGCTGATTGTTCTTCGATATATTTCTCTGAATCAAAACCGATTTTTTTCACGAGATTCCCTCCTTAAGTACTAAAGCATTTTTTCATTTTTTTTGATTTTCGTCAACTAGTAACTAACACCGGATTAAAACAACAGATAAAATCTCAAATCTGGCTTGTTTCATCTTAAATTCATTGGTATGATAGTTTTGATAAGGAAGGTGTCACATGAAAAAAAGACAGAAAAAGAAAAACGCATATAAACAATATATCCGTTCGATTTTTACCGGTTATGAAAAAATGCTCGAAAATACTGATTTAGAAGAGATGAAGTTTACTTATTTGAATGAAGAAACACTATTATCTCGTGATGAAAATCAGCGCATTCACTTCACAACCAGAGATCTGCCTCAAAAATAAAAAAATTACTGAGTGAAAAAGAGTGGGGGGATCTGTAGTAACCCCCAAAAGTTAGAATCTAACTTTTGGAGGTCGCTTCAATCCTCTTTCCACTCTTTTGTTTTACTCTCGATACGTAAGATTATTCAATAGTGAAAGTACAATAATCAGACCTTATCAAAACGGTGGATAATCAATGAATATTGATTAAAAGATACATAGAGGAGGAAGCCCTTTGTAACATTTTTTTCTATAAAATGGTACTATTAAATTATCAATTCAATAGTAAGTAAACTCAACCTATTGTGCTTCTGTCCAAGAAAGTGGATAACTGTGAGGAGGTAATCAAAATGAAAGAAACACCACAAGAAAATAACGAAGAAATCATCATTCAGCAAGAAGATGACACTACTTTTTTTGATATCAAAGAAAAAGCTAGCACGAATCTATCTCAACTGTTAGAGGATTTACAAGCATTTGAAAGAGCTGTTCGTGAAGAAAACATTCCAGAAATCTATCAACTGTATAATGGTCATTTAAATGAGGAATTGAAAAAAAGTTCGAATGAAAACCATGAAATCGATCAGCTATTAATGCGAAAAATCCATGATCGCTTTATTCAAGAATTTCCATTTATGGAGCTAGTCGAAAAGATTTCTCCTACGATGAGTTATTACAAGATCGGTACGTATTATCACGAAAGGCCAACAATTGGCATCGATGCTAGTCTACCGGAAATTTTCGTTTTGCCCCAAATTGACGAAGAGTGGGGCACCTATGCAAACCAGGAACCGGATGACTACAGTCAACAAATTAACGAACTTGATGCTAAAGTCATCACTGCAAAAGCCGAGATCGATCGTCTGGATGAAGAATTAAAAGAAGTGGATCGCCAAATCTCTGATCTGGATGACACTAAAGGATTCTTAAATCGGAAAAAAATTGATGAAGAAATCCAAGAACTAAAAAAACAAAAAAAAGCATTATCGAATGAAAAATTAGGCTGGATGCCTTATCTTGAAGCACCTGAAAAAATCCAAAATCAAAAAGCTGCTTTACTTAACGAAGCAAAAGCGAATCAATTACGTGCAGCGATCGTTGAAAAAGAACAACGACAAATCAATCGCTACTTCGGTGGGATAGAAGGGTTCAGTCAAACCATCCATCATTTCCTAATGAATTACTTAGGAAATGTTGACCCACATGAAAACCCAGAAGTATCGATGCAAGAGGGAGGGGTAGAGTAATGAATGAGCATGAAGAGTTAGAAAAAAATGAAGAGCTGGAAGCACAATCGTTAGCAGAAACGACTGTGACGGAAGAAGCAATAGAAACAGATCCTGAAAACTCCAGCAATCACTCTGCTTCTGAAGATGATTTGCTTGATGAAAATGAACAGGTCACTTCTGAACAATTAGAGGCAATTGAATCCAGTCATCCACATGAAGCGAGGGAAAATCAAGTCTATTTAGAAACAAAAGAAAAAGACCATCAAGACATTGTTCTTTTGATTGAAACAGCAGAGGCAGAATTAGCGGATTTACGATTACGGAAATATCTACTTGAATCGGACTTTTCACAATTATTAGATGCTTTTGAACGCTATATCTTAAAAGCAGAACCTATTTCCCCGATTGGTAAGACAAGTTTGATCGAATACTTTACTTATGAGTTGCTAAAACCTTTAAATGATATTGGTTTGAAATTCTCTAATACCACTTATGATACTTGGGAAACACGACATTTTTCGATCAACTATCGTTTGAATGAGTCCAATCAATTAGTATTTTCTTTTGTTCTTCCGACGATTGATCAACGATACCAAGTGGAATCACTCAACTTATTGGAAGTTTCACCAGAAACGATGGAAATCACGGTTCAGGATGACCGTGTGTTATCTTTGATTCGTTATTGGTCTGTTGAACGGGTATTCTCTGCTGGTCAACTGACTATTTTCAATCATAAGTTCAACCAAATATTAGCTCATGCACGTCACTTAGGTTTCTTAGTCAAGCAAACCTTACTAGATAACACCCAACCGTTACATCTGAATCTTCAAAGTCAATTTGAATTGACTGACCAGGTACTAGATGACATCTTTATCGTAGCGATGAAAAATCCTCAATATGATTTTGAAAAAATTGGAGAAGAAAAATACCAAGTTCTATTAGATAAAGGACAATCCATGATCATTTCCAAAAATCAGAAAAACCAAACAATGCTTGAAGTTTCTTCTGGGGAGTACCATCGATCAGTGATTGATTTCTTTATCAATTACGAATTTTTGGTTCCTTTGATGGTTCGAAAGGCTTAGACAGGATATAAACGTGTGGCAATCCTTAGAGAGATTGTCGCATGTTTTTTGTTCCGTCTGCAGGCAATAGATCACACGGTTCTTCCGAGAGATAGTTAACTGAGAAACTGTTGAGAAGAAAAGAAAGAAGGAAATAAGATGGAAAATTTTAAAAAGAGCGGGATGTTCTCTGTGATTGCCGCATTAGGTGCGAATATTTTAGTTGCAATCAGTAAATTTGTCGGTTATGCCATTAGTGGAAGTGCGGCAATGCTGAATGAAAGTATTCATAGTATCGTCGATTGCAGCAATCAAATCCTTTTGCTTTTTGGGGATAAACGAGCGAATAGAGGGCAAAGCGAATTACACCAATTTGGCGAAGGAAGAGCAAAATATTTTTTTAGCACAATTGTGGCAACCATGCTCTTTTTTGGTGGGGGAGCTTTGGGAGTCATGGAAGCTTTTGAAAAATTGACCCATCCAGCGCATGAAGTTGATAACTCATTGATCGTTATCATTATTTTAATTTTTGGATTAGCCATTGAAGGAACGTCATTACGTATCGCTATGAAAGAAATCCATGAGTTGAATACCGAAAAGTTATCTTTGATGAAATTTTTGAGAGAAAGTCGTCACAGTGAAATTTTGATCATCTTTACTGAAGATTTTTGTGCTGTGATCGGACTCATTCTTGCTTTAGTAGGAACAGTCTTGACGATGGTAACAGGAATTGCGGCGTTTGATGCGATTAGCGGCCTATTGATCGGATTATTGTTGATGGGAGCTGCCATTTTCTTAGCAAAAGAATTTTATAGTTTGATTGTTGGTGAAAGTGTGACAACAAGTGACTTGATTAAAATCAAGCAAGCCTTTGAGCGTCCGGAAGTCTCTCGTTTGATCGATGTAAAGACCGTTCATCTGAGCCCAACTGAGGTATTGGTAGCTGCTAAAATTGATATCTTTGATCACCCAGAGAATGAATCGTATGCAATCATCAATAACATTGAAGAAACGATTCGGCAGTCTTTAAATGATAAAAAAGTTTATATTTATATTGAAACTGATAAATATGACCCTAATTATCGAAGATGATCATGCTGATTCTTCAGCAAAACAATGCTTTTATGTTGCATAAAAATAACTTGTTTATGATTTGAAATTTCAATATTCAAGCTTAAAATGAGAAAAATATAATATTGTTTTTAGATAAAACGGCTACAATTTCGTTTTTTTATGTTACAATGAGTCCGCTGTTTATTTGTTGTAATTGAAGGAGACATTTTGATGAATAAAAAGAAAAGTGCGCCATGGCTTCAGGCTTTTCACGCAGTAATGCCACTTTGCTTAAGTTATATACCAGTTGGGTTAGCTTGTGGTGTCTTATTGCAAAAAGTGGGTTTTGATCCAATCTTAACCGGTCTGTTGTCCATATTAGTATTTTCGGGTGGAGCGCAATTTTTAGTTGCTTCGATGCTAACAACTCAAGCATCTTTTGCAACGACACTTTTGATGGTATTTTTCTTGGAATTACGTTACACATTGTTAGGGTCGAGTCTTTCAGGTTTTATGAAGAAAGAAAAGAGACTATTCTTGGCGGTATTTTCACAATCGTTAAATGATGAAAATTATGCGGTTAATTATCTTAAATATTCAACTGATCCTACATGGAATAAGCGTAAAGCTTTATATGTAAATTGGTTTTCGATGGCTTCTTGGACAGGTAGTAACATGATTGGAAACATGTTTGGTTCTGTTATTCATGTAGATGCTGATCTCGTTCACTTTGCACTGACTGCGATGTTTATCTTCATGTTTGTCATGCAAATGAAAAATAAGCTGCTCATTTTTACAGGATTGTTTTCTGGTGTATTAGGCGTTACTTTCATGGTCATGTTCCAAAATACATTAGGTTTAATTGCTGCGACGGTGATTGCCTCTTTTGCAGGGTTTGCTTTAGAGAAAGCTTTCAAAAAAGAGAAGGCAAAAAAATTAAAACGATTAAAAAATCGTGGCAAACATGTCAATGAACCACTATTCAACTTCCCAGAACAGGAGAGTCAACATCATGACTAAGACGTATCTTATTCTTTTAGTACTTAGTTTATTCGTGGTGGCTTATGTGCCACGACTATTCCCGATGCTCTATTTTACCCATCGGAAAGTCCCTTCATGGTTTAGTGAATGGATGAAATATGTGCCTGTTGCGCTATTCGCAGCTTTAGCATTCAAGGATGTCTTTATTACCCATGAACATTTAGCCATTGCTTGGAATATCAAAATCTTAGCTATGGTTCTCGTAGTTGGCGTGGCGTATAAAACTCATTCTATGGCATTATCAGTAGTAACTGGACTTGCTTCGGTATTTTTGCTGTCGATGTTTTAAACAGTTCCAAAATTTTGCCTTCTCTTAGTTTTAGAGAATGGCTTTTTTTTTTGCCTTTTTTATTAAAATTTTAAGGATGATTTGTCCTTCTTTGAATTTTTGCTATAATGGGAAAGGTATTGATTTAAATATAGATAGTTGAGGAAAATTTAATGAATAAAAAATTGATGCAAGGAACATTTTGGTTAACCTTTGCTAATTTGCTTTGTAAGGTATTAGGTGTTGTTTACTTGATCCCATGGCTAAGTATGATGGGGAACAATCAAGAAGGAATGTTAGCGACCACTTTATACAATGTAGGTTATTTACCTTATGGCTTGTTCCTGATGCTGGGAACAGTTGGGTTTCCTAATGCGATTGCTAAAAAAGTCGCTGTAGCAACGAAAGAAAATGATGAACAGGGCTGTCGAACGATTTTTCGCAGTACCATCAATATCATGTTTGTCATTGGAATCATTTCTGCTGTGCTGATGTATCTTTTTGCCCCGATGCTTGCAGGAATCAGCCCAATTGCAAATGTAAATAATGGGATCTTAGCAATTCGTAGTTTGTGTCCGTCATTGATCGCCATTCCAGTTCTTAGTGCAATGAGAGGTTATTTTCAAGGGAAAAACAATCTGAGACCTTATGGGACCTCACTAATCATTGAACAAGCGGTTCGTGTCCTGGTCATTTTAGCAGGAACGTTTTACTTACGCGTCTTGACCGATGGAACGATTTTAGAAGCTGTTCTGATCAGTACAGTGGCATCCTTCTTTGGTGGGTTAGCAGCAATTATCCATATGTATTTCGTTGGAATAAAAAATGATTATTTCAAATTAAAAGATTTCTTGATCTCTAGTCGCTATTTCAAGCATGAGAATCGGGCAGAGTCGGTATCGATCATTCGTGAAACTTTACCTTTCATCTTTGTGGGATCTGTTATTACCATCGTGCAAATGATTGACCAAGTGACGATGAAGCCGTTGTTGCATTTTTTCAGACCTGAAATCACGAATCAACAATTGGAATTTTTATTTAGTCGAGCATCAGTTAATCCCAACAAGTTGACATTGATCTTGATTTCTATGGTTGGTACAGTCGCAATCAGCAGTTTGCCGATTTTAAGTACTTTGAGAAAAAAAGATCGTTTGCAAATTGAAAAGACAGTAGGAGATAGTTTTTCAATTGCTGTCTTGATTTTACTTCCTTCTCTTGCGGGGATGTCATTATTGGCGGGTCCATTGTATACCTTATTTTTTGGATATGATCCTGATAGTGTCGGCTATTTCCAATTTGCCTTACTCGCTTCATTATTCTTTTCATTGTTCACGATTCTTTCGACGATGTTACAATCACTTAGCCATCATATGATTGCGATTCGGCTGACCGTTGAAGCGATTATTTTGAAAATTGTCTTTCAAGTGATTGGATTAGCACTATTTGGCGGTTATGGTATGAGTTTTTCAAACACAATGGCTTTTGCGATCGTGTTTATCAGAGGTTATTTCTATATGTGTAAAGAGTATCGAATCGCACCTCTAGCTAAAATCAGATTTTTCTTTCTTAAAACATTCCGCTCAACCTTGTTGATGCTGGTTCTTTGTTCGATTGTATTTATCCTATTGAACCTCCAATTGACGATGACGTCGAAAGCCCATGCTGTTGTTTATTGTGTTGGCCTTGGTGGAATAGGTGGGCTGACATTTCTCTTTGCTCAATTTGGCAGAAATGGACTCCAATTACTTAAAAACTTCCAGCATCGACATCACTCAACCAAAAATTAGGAACAACATCCAGTTCATGATAATTTTTTAAAGCTACAGAAAGTGAGAGGGACGTGATTGTTTCTCTCACTTTTTGAGTGAGAGGTTCAAATGTCATCTTTCTTATGATATAGTTAAATAGACTGGTAAAATTCTTTGAAATGAGGAAATTAAATAAATGAAACTTGCAGTAGTTACTGACAGTACGGCTTATTTGCCTGAACGAATCCAAAATCATCCTGATTTGTTCGTTATTCCGATCCCTGTCATTTTGGATGGGAAAATCTACAATGAAGGAATAGACATAGAAGCTGACGAATACTATGGGCTTCTAAATAAAAGCAAAGACTTCCCGACCACTTCACAACCTGCAGTTGGAGAAGTACTGGCGCTTTACGAAGAACTGAAAAGAAAAGGATACGATACCATCTTAAGTATCCATTTATCCTCTGGGATCTCCGGCTTTGTCAACACATTACATGCTATGAAAAACGACATTGACGGTGTAAAAATCGTTCCTTATGATTCTAAGATCACGAGTATGCCAATGGGTCACATGGTAGAAGCTGCTCTAGATTTAAATCAAAAAGGTCAATCTCTTGAAGAAATTATCGCACATATCGATCGTATCCGAGATAATACGTATGCTTATCTCATCGTGGATGACTTGAACAACTTAGTACGCGGTGGACGCTTGACCAATGGGGCTGCATTGATAGGTGGATTGCTTAAAATCAAACCGATTTTGACTTTTTCAGAAGGAAAAATCGTTTTATTTGAAAAAATCCGTTCAAGTAAAAAAGCTTTCGCTCGTGCCGAAAAAGTCATCGGCATGCGAAATGAGGAAATTGCACCACCTGTTAAGCTTTATGTGATTCATGCAAATAATTTGGAAGTTGCCATACAAGAAAAAGAAAAATTACAAAAGCAATACCCGCATGCTGACATTGAGATTGGTCATTTTGGTCCAGTGATTGGTAGTCACTTAGGAGAAAAAGCAATCGGGCTTGCCATCTCTGCGCAATAATTTAGATTATTCAATTCAATGCAAGCATCGTCTCTCATTCATTGGGATACGATGCTTTTTTTGCATTTTTTCTATATAAGGCGTATAATCCTTAAAAGTTTAGTAAATGAGTAAATCACTAGGTTAGTAATTTACTAAAAGAGAAAGGATGGATTTAGATGGAAATCCCAACAAATTTAAAACACAAACCTGTTATTGTCGTTGAAGACTATGATCAAGTTGATGGTAGAAATGCTTTGCATACGGATGCTAAAGGACTATCTTTAGGGTTAGCACAATGGAATGATCGTGGAAAAGTTGATATTTCAGGCAAGGTATGGCGCCATACGGGTGAAAAATGGTCACGCCAATCGGAAGAACTACCAATCACTCGGATCTTAGATCTAGCAATTTTAGCTGCGCAAGGGAGTTTGTATTTTCAAGATGCGTATCGCTATGAAAAATTTTATGATCCTGAAAATCCAGTTGTCGATATTATCGGACTTCAAGGGAATCGAATGACGGTTGAAGTGGATACCAAAAATCCTAAGATCGATGAAGATATTATGCTCTATTATGACACGTTACAAAAAGATGGCGAATTGATCGGTGAACGTTTCCGAATTTTGAAACGTCTATTAGATGATTTAGGGTATTAAGGAAAAAAGGAGTGAGGTACATTGGAAGATTTCTCACTGACAAAAGACCGTCAATTTTCAAGTGTTGAAAAACAAATGATTTGGCAAAAGCCAACGAGTCATCGAACCAGTCAAGAAGAACAAAGAATCGCAGCTGAAATCTTTGAAAACTGGAATGATCCTGAAATGAAGATCAGTAACATCTTGCTTGAAGGGGATGCTGGGTCAGGAAAAACGCAACTGGCTAAAGCTCTTTCGGCTGATTTACAACTTCCTTATACGAAAATAACTTGTTTTGCGGATATGGATAAATCAGATGTCTTTGGTGCGCTATTGCCTATTGTTGAGTCTGACGTAGATGAAGATCAAGAATTGATTGATGCAATCAACCAAACAGAGACATTAGAGGCTGTCTTACGGTTAATCAAACATCATTATAATCTTAGTACAGAAATGGCTAAATCCAAACTGGCTGATTTCATCAAGCGCATGGAACAAAATGAAAATAGTAACGTTCGCTATAAATATTATCCCTCTGAAATTGTTCGTGCGATCGAAAAGGGGTATTTGTTAGAAATCCAGGAGCCAACGGTGATCCGTGATGCTTCCGTATTAGTTGCTTTAAATTCCGCTCTTGAGCCAAATGGATTATTGAATTTACCCACGGGTGTCGTCGTCCGTCATCCAGATTGCGTCATCATCATCACAACAAATCGGAACTACCAAGGTAATCGTCCGTTGAATGAATCTTTGAGAGATCGGATGCAACATGCTGAGAAGATGGATTTACCTTCACTTGAAGTGATGGCTGAGCGAGCCTTAGGTAAGACAAAGATTCAACAACCTGAACTGCTCTTGAAATTAGCGGAGATCATTCGTTTATTAGATGATACTGCCAAAGCGAATGCCATCAAGGGAGTGGCTGGTATGCGTTCTTACTTTTATTGGGCAAATACTTGGAAACAAGGGCAAGATCTTTTCCAATCGATTTATCCTAAAGTTCTCTATAAATTGACCACTGTTCCAGAAGAATTGGAGATATTAACCCAAGCATTAGAACAAAGTGGGCTTCTTGAAGAACTTCGTGAATTATTACGGCAAATAAAGTGGGGACGTCTTTCAGAAGAAGCTTCAAGAAATCGAGGCAGAATCCTTAACGATGAAGAAGCTGATGAACGTAATATCGATCAACTAGCAGAAGAAACGTTGTCTTTAATGGAAAATGAGTCGCCTGAGATCGAAGAAGAAACTCCATCAGTGGAGAATGCTGAGATTGAAGAGGAAAAAAAGGCAGAGTCTTTCTCATTTGAACAAGAACGAAGTCAAGAAGTTTCAGGTCAGGGGCAACAGGAGCAACAAGCAGAAGATAATTCAGAAAAAATGTCTGCCTCTGATATGGAGGCTTACGACAAAGAAATCAAACGTGAGTTAACGAAAGAAGCACGACAAATAATGAAGGGGACGATGCACGAAAAAGAAGGACTGATCGTTCATCGACCAAAATTTGAACTCAAAGCACAAGAAGCAGAACAAATCAGACAACAAGTTTTACCGATCGTTGAAACATTAAGCCGTCAAATTTTAGATTTGTTGGAAAATGATGAATCAACGACTTATCAAAAAGGAAAATATGAAGGTCAACGGTTCAATGCGAGTCGTGTGGCCTATAATGACCTAGGTTATTTCGATAAGAAAAATCCACCCCACGAACAACCTTCATTGGCAGTGGCTTTAAGGATTGATGAATCTGGTTCAATGATTCGAGATGAACGAATCGAAGCAGCAAAAAAAGCAGCGATCGCCATCGCAGAATTTGCTAAACGTGTAAATATTCCTTTAATGATTTATGGAGATACAGCAGATGTCTCAACGAGAGAAAAGACCTCAATTTTTTCTTATAAAGAATTTAGTGATGATTTCCAATGGTTAGATGAGAAGTTAGTGACGATGAAACCACGACAAAACAATCGTGATGGTGCCAGTTTGAGACTAATTGCTAACAAACTAAGCCAAGAAGCTGCCACGACTAAATTGTTGATCTCGATTAGTGATGGCCAGCCTAAAGCTTTGCCAGACTATACTGGGAAGAAGGCAAGGGAAGATATCCAAAGCGTTCTGTCTGAATATGACCGTCAAGGCGTCATCTTTGTGGCTGCTGCGATTGGACAGGATCAAAAAGAAATCAAAGAGATATATGGGGAAAATCGTTTCATTGATATGACAGACATCAACGAGTTACCACAGCAATTGATCCAATTGATTGCTCGCTATTTGTAAATAGCTGAAAATAGCTGGAGTCACGTATAAGTCCATTCATCGACTAAGAGAGATTGTGACAGAAGTTCCTAGCTCTGAGAACAAGCCGAAGAATTCGAAAATAGTTCCTATTTTTGGATTTTCGGCTTGTTTTTTTGTTAGAGCGACTGCTGGAACAACGGGAAGAGGGTATGAACGCATTGTAGCGTATGGTTAAACACCATTTAGTTTATCTATCAGACTCTTTTTGATCGTTAATCGACTGTTAAATCCTCACATTCTGCAAACCAGATAACGAAACAAAAAAGGAAACTGTTAAAGAGAAAACGATGTTATCGGTAACATCAACAAAAAATAGTGGCATTGTTTTATAATAGAGAAAAAGAGAAGGGAAGAAAACAATGACTCAAACAAAAGCTTGGTGGAAAGAAGCGGTCGGATATCAGATTTATCCTGCCAGTTTTATGGATAGTAATGGGGACGGCATTGGGGATCTCAATGGGATTCGTGAAAAGCTTCCTTATTTAAAAAAATTAGGGATTGATTTTATTTGGATCAATCCAGTTTATTCTTCACCTTTTATTGATAACGGTTACGATATTAGTGACTACCAAAATATTTTAGAAAAATTTGGAACAATGGCCGAATTTGATCAATTACTGGCAGAAGCACATCTACAAGGAATCAAAATCATTATGGATCTAGTCATCAATCATACATCTGATCAACACGAGTGGTTTATTGAATCAAAGAAGTCACTGGATAATCCTTACCGAGATTACTATATCTGGGTAGATGGAACACCTGAAAACGCTCCGAATGACTGGCAATCGATTTTTGGTGGCTCAGCTTGGGCATATGACGAACAGACGAAACAATATTATCTGCATGTCTTTGCTAAAGAGCAGCCTGATTTGAATTGGGAAAGCGAGAAATTAAAAAATGAACTTTTTTCTATGATTCGCTGGTGGTTAGATAAAGGGATCGATGGGTTTCGTTTAGATGCGATTTCCCATGTGAAAAAAGATGAATATTCTGTTAAAGCAACTGAAAACCCCTTTTCTCCTTTTCAAAATGTTTCCGGGATCGATGAACACTTAAATGAATTAAAAGATGTTTTTGATGACTATGACATTATGACTGTTGGCGAAGCTAGCGGGGTGTCGGCTGAAGAAGGTCCAGAATGGGTCGGCGCTGATGGGTATTTTGACATGATCTTTGAATTTGACCATATCTCGATTTGGAAGCACGAAAAAGAAGGGAAACTTGATGTTATCAATTTAAAAAGAGCGTTAAGTGCCTGGCAAACCGCTTTAGACGGTAAGGGTTGGAATGCACTTTATATGGAAAATCATGATACACCTCGTTCAGTTTCTGTTTTTGGTGATCCTGAACATTATTGGCAAAAATCAGCAAAAGCAGTCGCAATGATGTACTTTTTCCTGCAAGGCACGCCATTTATTTATCAAGGACAAGAAATCGGTATGACGAATATGCCGTTTACTGCCATCGAACAAATAGATGCCGTCGATTCAAGACGTCTTTATAACCAATTGCTAGAAGAAGGAAAATCTCCTGAGGAAGCTATAGATATCGTTGCTGATACAACAAGAGACAATAGCCGAACACCTATGCAGTGGGGATCAGAAAAATATGCCGGATTCTCAACAAACGAACCTTGGCTGATGGTAAATCCCAACTATCATACACTTAACGTAGAAGAACAAGAAAACGATCCTTCGTCGATCTTATCTTTCTACAAACAAATGATCCGCATCCGTCGTGAAAATCAAGGATTGATCTATGGTTCATTCAAAGAATATCTCGCTGAACACGACCAACTCTATGTTTATGAACGATCATTTACCGATAAAAACTATCTGATTATGGTCAATCTTACGAGTGAAGTAGCAGAATATTCATTACCGAATGAAGTTGATGTTCCTTGGGAATTACTTCTCACGAATCAAGAAGAACGTGTATTTGAACGAGTGGGTAAGCTTGATCCTTATGAAGCGAAATTATTTGTAAACAGTAAAAAAAGAAACTAAAAAAAGTTTGTCTTGAGCTTTCTAATGAAGTCCAAGGCAAACTTTTTTGACATACTGTATGAAGTTGGGTGACTGTACCTTTATAGAAATTAGATAATAAGTGAATATTTTATAATAAAGAATAACATTTACATAAATATTAGGTAGGTTATCAGTTAATTGATTCTTTTAAATCACTTCATACTCAGCTCGCGGACCACCAATGTATTTTGGACGTGAACGCAGAGCTGTAACATGTGCGGCTCCTAATGTTTGACTGCTTGGTCGAACAGGTACTTGAACGTGTTTGACATGCATACCGATGGAAGTATCACCGATATCGATCCCAGCTTGCGCTACCACGTGTTCCACTTCTACTGGATCATCGAATTGGTCAAACGCTGCTACTGAACAAGCGCCACCAGCGTGTAAGGCTGGTACAACAGAAACAATTTCAAATTGTTTTTGCTCTGCTACGGAGCGTTCGACGACAAGGGCTCGATTAATGTGTTCACATCCTTGAACAGCTAAAGCGACTCCTAAGGGTTGCAAAATTTCTCTCATGGTTTGGATAATCCACTGTCCAACTGGAGCACTTGAGTTTTTACCAATTTGTCCACCAACCACTTCACTGGTACTACATCCTAATACAAATAAATCGCCAGATTTTAAATTTGCTTCTGCTAATACCTCGTTGACCATTTTGGTTAATTCTTGTTTTAAAGATTCTTCTGTGATGCTCATTTTATTCTTCCTTTCATTACTTACTTTCTTTTTGTACTCTCGTTCGTTTTAGAGCTTGAGTGAGTGGTAAAGCCAATCCAACCCCTACAATATTTTGAAAAATATTTCCAGGAATAGAAGCTACCCCCGCAGGCCAATCATATAAAAACCAACCTGCTAAAAAATAGCCACTAATCATCAGACAACTACCGATAAAAAGACCGACAAATCGACCTTTGCTTGTTTTTTCGGCAAAATAGCCACTGACCAATCCTTGCAAACCATGGATCAATAATGAAAAAAGGGCCCATTGCGGATAACCTGACAGTAAATCGATGAATAAACCACTTGAGGCACCGACAACGAACCCACCAAATGGACCAAATAATAAAGCAGTGGTGTAGATGCCAGCTTCGCAGAGCGTGACAAAGCCGTTAGTTGCTGGTATTGGAACTAAAATTGTTAAAGATAATGCTACTGTTAAAGCGATCAGCATGGCATATATTGTTATTCGTTTCGTATTCAACGATTAAATCCCTCCTTTGATGTTACCGCCAGACCAGACACTGCCCGTTTGATCGTTCATTTCAACACCGTTTAAAATACATTGATAAACGTAAGTTTTACTTCGTTGAATGGCTTGTGGGAGCGTATAGCCATGGACGAGATTCGCTGTAATAGCAGAAGAAAAGGTACATCCTGCGCCATTCACTGTTGATCGTGTTAATTTTTCCATTGTAAAAGTGGTTAGTCCGTCATGACTATACAAAACATCGATTGCTTCATCGCCATGGATCCCAGAGCCACCTTTAACAACGACCGCTTTGCTTCCTAAAGTATGAATAAATTTGGTTGTCTCTATCACTTCATTGATGCTTGAAATTTTTTTCTTTCCAGAAAGGAGAGCCGCTTCTTTAAGATTGGGCGTGACAAGATCAACAAGGGGGAAGAGTTCTTTCACTAAGCACTCAATATACTGTTGATTCGCTAATGAAGTAGTTTCTTTAAAAGCTAAAACCGGATCAAGAACGATTGGGATTTGAGGGTGCTTTTTTAAAAAATCTCGGACGATCATGATTGCTTCAAGAGAATGCAATAAGCCAATTTTGATACCCGCTAAGTCTGTCATCTTCTGGATCGAAGCAAGTTGCTGTTCCAACCACTTAGCAGGTAGATTTTCTAAGAGGAATGCGTTGTTTTCGTCTAACATGCCTACACAGGTGAGCGCGCTCATTCCAAAAAGTTGAAAATTCTCAAAAGTTTTCAAATCGGATTGAATTCCTCCACCGGCAAAAGGGTCAGAACCACCAATTGTAAGTATTTTTCTCATTGTTTTCCCTCCACGAAAAGAGTATAACGAAAGTTGTTAGAAAAGAAAACAGCCAATTGGCATATTTTTATGTCATCCAATTTTGCGTATTCTTTAGATCACCAAAATTTATCTATCATCTGAATGAAACAAGTACACTGTATTGTTGGCAACTTAACAGCTAGAAGAAAACATAAGCTATGCATACTCAAATGAACAACTTTATTAGATATTATTATCAATAAATTGAATCTTTTTTTGTCATTCCTACAATTTTAACAACTGAAAAATGGTTAAACAAAAGAGAACACTGACGTTATACCTGCTAGGTAAGAGGATAACGTCAGTGTTCTGTTTATTATGCTTTTAGTTCTTTTTCAATTTGTAGTCGACGGACTTTCATTGTCGCAGTCCGTGGGATATCTTCATAATCTCTGATAATCGGCGTATTCAATCGAGGTAACTCATGCACTTGTTTCCACCAACGATCCCAGTCCATTTCGTGATTAGGAGCAAGAGCGATCAATGGTTGTGGTGCATTGTTTTTATCACGAACGATGACCACTTCCGATAGAAATTCTAATGAGTCTAACAAGAAATCTTCGATCGCTAAATTGCTATTGATTGTATCGATCAAATCCACTTGACGATCCTTTAAGAACAAATGTCCCTGTTCATCCATGCTGCCGTAATCACCGCTGTCCCACCAAGCATCATAAACATTTTCTTGGAAACGAGCATCTTCTTTATAATAAGTTAATGCACGACCTTTTGATAATAAATGGATGTGTCCATCTGTATTAGCAGGTAAGACGTTCCCATTTTCATCTGCGATCCGCGCTTTGGTTAAGTCGCCAAGTCCCACACCCATGTCTCTCGCATTACTCGTTTTTAAACTCTCTAATGTATGAGCTTTTAAAATCATCGGTCCGCATTCGCTTTGGCCATAAACTTGTAAGAAAACAGCTTCTTGATTAGGAGAAGTCCGTAAGAATGTTTCCATAGTAGAGTTGTTGATCGCATCAAAAGTGGAATGGTAATAACGAATACCAGCAAAAGCTTCTGGATATTCTTTCGCTGTAAAGCTCCACTGAACAAAGTTGTTTGGATGTGTTTCAAGTGCAATCGGTGGATTTTCTTTTAACATGGCCACAACATTTTCCCCTTGAGCATCCGCTAACGGCATCATTGGAAAGCCCATCGCCATTAACGAAGAAATACCAATATTGAAGCGAGAATGAACAGGAGAGATATGGAAAGCCACAAGTTTTTTCTCTGCGATCTTAGTAAAGACAGTTTTTTGCCATTTGGTGCGCCAGCCCATTGAATGAGCAGAATGACAAATCAATTTAGGGATACCTGTGGTTCCTGAAGTATGGGTCATATAAGAAATTTCATCGTTCCCCAATTGATTTTGTGCCACTGGTTCTGCTGGTTGAGTCAATAGTTTAGAAACAGCAATTTGTTTTTCTTTTGATCCATTTGAAATGCCAGCCACTCGTTCAGCCGTTTCATCATCAAAAAGGATAAATGGATCTTCTAAACGGTCGACAAAGACTTCTAAAGTGGGGGTAGGGAAGTGATAAGAGATCATTGCTGGTACCGCCCCAAGATAAGCTGTTGCTACAGCTAATAAATAAGTATCAAAAGCTGAACTTTTGTAGATCATGACCTTATCACCAAGTCCGACACCCAAATGAGCTAATTGATAGGCACGAGTCAAAACGAGTTGACAGGTATCTTTGTAAGTGCTTTTAAAACCAAGTTCCGGAAAAGCTGCTAAGGGTTGGTCAAAGATGATTGGTACATCTGGTGTAGCATTCGCTGCTTCTTGAAAATTAGAAAAAAGATTTAATGGGGAATAAGCGATTGTTTCCATAAGTCACACTCCGATTTCATTTAATAAACAAGTTGGTAAGCAAAGTAAGAAAAACTTGTGAATTAAATCATTTACTTTGCAAATTCAGCTATAATCTTAGCACAAACCCTAAATAAAAAACAGCTTTCTTTGTGAAAAAATGAATTATATTTCGTTGTTTCATTTTTTGTTACTTGTTATTTCCTTGTAAGAGAACTCTAACATCTTTTGATGGACTTCTTCAAATGAATGTTCATTGATATAACGATTACCATAAAGGAAATTGACGATATCCAGATCATCAAAATAAAGGGAAACGTAGTACCCGTAAGTTTTACGACATAATTCTGGCGAAATATTTTTATATACAGTGATTTTACTTAGTATTTGGCGAATCGTCCGTGGAGAGATTTGCTGGTCATGAGATGAACGAAAAGCAAAAGAATCAGGTCCTGTCCCAGTATCAGTTATTGCTAAATAGTTTTTAATGAATGGCAGTGCTTCATTGGGAATTGGCGACTGATTAAGACGATTTTTTTTACGGCTAAGATGAATGATTTGTTTATTTAAGTCAATATCTTTTCTTTTTAACTCAACGACTTCATGGATTTTTAACCCGCAATATAAAAGAATAGCTGCGATCGCTAAATTTCTTGGTCGGTTCCTTTTTTCAAAGCGTGCTTCTCGTGAAGAGTTAAAGCCTTTCATAGGAATAAACAGATGTTCAAAGTCTTGAAACAAAGAGGCGTCTATGAATCGAGGCGCTGCAGCAGTAGTTTCAGGAAGCGTTTTTCCTAATAGAGATATTTCTTCAGTCAATAACCCTTTTTGATACAAAAACCGTAGAAAATGATTTAACGAATATTGTTTTCGCGAAAGACCATAATAGCTATTTTTAAATAACTGGTTTGTTTGTTGATCAGCTGTGGTCTGAAACGAACGAGTATGCTGATAGACTTTATCTAAAAAATTTAAATAGTCTTGTTTTTCAAGACGAAGAATAACTTCATCCGTGATCTCTTGATCTAAAGCTTCGTGAAGATAATCCGTGAATAAATGAAAATCTTTTGCATATTCATAACGACTGCTTAATGAAAGCTTTTTTTGATTTTCTTTTAAAAATTCTTGGAAAATAGGAGGAAGCTGTGCGATGCGTTGTTTTAACTTTTCTTGAATGTGTTTTCGTGTTTTTTGATCCATAAAAGAACCTCCTTTTTGTTCAAACTGGTGTTCTATTTTATTATTGTAGCTTATTTTTCGTTTTTCTTCTATTTCCTTTTACTGATATCTATTTATACCAACGTTTATTTGCTCATGATTCATATATATAGTAACATCGCCAACTATAAGAAAAACTGTAACCAATAAACAGAAAGACAATGATCTTGTAGTATGAACGAATTGTTTCATGAGTTTTGTTGAGTGACATTTTGTCACTGTTGCGCTATACTTTTCGATAGTGACAAAATGTCACTATCGAAAAAGGAAAATGTAGGAGGGAAAGTAATGTTTTTAGCAATGAAAGAAATGAAATACGCAAAACTACGATACGGACTCATTATCGGTATCATGTTCTTGATTGCTTATGTCGTTTTCATGCTATCAGGTCTGGCAAGTGGATTAGCTGAAGAATTTAAAAAAGCAATTGATGATTGGGGTGCTCAAGAAATCGTTTTGTCCGAAGATGCTAATCAAGTGTTTGCAGCATCTCAATTGACAAGAGGCGACCTTGATCAAGTAAATGCGAAAGAAAAAGCCCCGATTGGCTTATTCAGTGGAGCAATCAAGGGCAAAAACAAAGAAAATGTGACAGTCTTTGGTACGACTAACGATGCCTTTTTATTACCTAAAATCACAGATGGTCGGATGTTTGATAAGAAAAATGAAATAATTATCTCCCAAAATCTGGCACAAGATCAATATAAGTTGGGAGATCAAATCAAAATCGGTAGCGATGACCAAGCATTTACGATCGTTGGAATTTTTCCTGCCACTTATTATACGGTCTCACCAGTCATCTATACAGATCTAGAAACTTGGACACAATTAAAATATGGAGCCCAACCGTTTGCTTCAGATGACAAAAAGCCGATCAATGCGATCGTGACCAAACAATCAGCTGCAATTGATAAAGATGGCGCATCAAAAGATTTACAAAAACTGACGATTCCTGATTTTATTGAAAGTCTTCCAGGTTATTCTGCACAAAATATGACACTAAATGCAATGGTTTACTTCTTGTTTCTTGTCGTAGCAGCAGTAGTTGGCATTTTTATGTATGTCATCACTTTACAAAAAACGGCGATCTTTGGCGTAATGAAAGCTCAAGGGATTCGCAATTCATTTATTGCTAAATCGTTGATTGCACAGTCATTTGTTATTGGAGTCATTGGTGTCGCCTTAGCAGTTCTAGCTGCTTATCTAACTAGCTTGTTTTTACCAAGTGCGATGCCATTCGCTATTTTCTGGACACAATGGTTGCTATATAGTGGGGTCTTACTCGTTGTAGCAGTTGTAGGCGGCGTCTTCTCAATACGCACGATCACAAAAGTGGACCCAATCACCGCAATAGGAGGGTAAAAAATGAAGAATATTTTAACGATGAAAAATATCGTCAAGACTTTTGGTAGTGGACATACCGAAGTGACTGCGTTAAAAGGAATTAATTTTAATGTCAAACAGGGAGAATTTGTCAGCATCATCGGTCCCTCTGGTTCAGGAAAGAGTACTTTCTTAACCATTTCCGGTGGGCTACAAACACCTACTTCTGGAGAAATCGCCATTAATGGTCAGTCTTTTTCCGATTTATCTGAGAAAAAAAGAGCCGATTTACGTTTTAAAGAAATTGGGTTTATTTTACAAAGTTCTAATTTGATTCCATTTTTAAAGGTCAAAGAACAATTTTATTTAGTTGATCGAGTAAGCCATCAGAAACAAAACGAAACAGTGATTGATGACTTATTGAAATCATTAGATATTTATGATCTAAAAGAAAGCTATCCTCGAGATTTATCTGGTGGGGAAAGACAACGTGTAGCGATTGCTCGTGCGTTGTTCAATGACCCTAGTTTGATCTTAGCAGATGAGCCTACCGCTAGCTTAGATACAGATCATGCCTTTGAAGTAGTCAAGTTACTTGTCAAAGAAGCACATGAAAAACAAAAAGCAACAGTCATGGTTACACATGATGCTCGGATGATCAAATGGAGCGATCGTGTCTACCGAATGAAAGATGGTGATTTGATCGAAGAAACGGAGGGATGGGATGCCTAAATCGACATTTCTTAATCTGCCGAATGAGAAGAAACAACGGCTTATTGAAATTTTACTTGAAAATTTTTCAGCTCGACATATTAGCCAAGTAAAAGTTGCAGATATTGTCGAAGATATGGCTATGTCAAGAGGGGCTTTTTATAAGTACTTCGAAGACTTGGAAGATGCCTATACCTACACGATCCAGTATTATTCGATTCAAATCCATCGAGATATTCTGAAATATATCAGTCAAAACAAGCAAGACTTTTTTCAAGGAATTGAAAATTACCTTGCGTGGTGTAGTGAACTGGAACAAAAAAGTAGTTATTGGCAGGCCATCCGCTTTTTAACGAGAAGTGATGATTTTACCAATCACCAAAGAACCAAGCCTTCTGCTGAATCAGGAAGATTAAAGGAATGGTTTAAGTTACTGAAGGCAAATGGTTTTCACATTACTTCGGAAGAAGAAGCAATTAGCTTTTTATATTTCGTCATGGATCTTGTGATCAATTCATTGACGGATTACATTGCGAATGACTGGACTACTGATGAGTTGTTGCAAGATTATCGTTACAAGGTAAAATGGCTGCAAAGAGGTTTGAACACCGAACGAAGTGAATCTTGAATCCACTCGATTCATTTGTTAGCCGTTTCTTTTTAACTGGTAAGTAGTGTCCGTATTCAGAAAAACACTTCGATACTTCTTTGTGTCATCATCGATAACCAAATAAAGACCTTCGATAGAAAGTTCTTATAGTTGAGAGCAACGATTTTTCCTTTTTGATTCTCCGTGATAGAATTTTTATTGTAAGAAAAGAAAAGGGATGACACAGATGAAGAAAATTATACTATTTGGTGATAGCATTGCTGCTGGATTGTACCAGGGGGAGGTCGTCCATGCATTGGACCATGCGTTATCAACGACCTTAAATGCTTTAGGACAAGCTGATTTTAAGATCATTAACTTAGGAAAAAGAGGCGATTCAACGACAAGCAGCCTTGAACGATTGTCTCAACTTCCCCAAGATGAACGTACAGCTGACTACGTCGTTCTTAATGTTGGCGTTAATGATGCAATCAATCAAAGAGATAACCAAGAAACCTATCGAAAAAACTTGGAACAATTGATCAACTTTTTTAAACATAGCCAAGTGATTTTGATAGGGCCTAGTTACGTTGATGAAAAGATCAAAACCCAAACAATTCCTGAGATCTTAGTAGAGTATACTCAGATCGCAAAAGAAGTAGCAGATAAGAACAAAGTAAGTTTTATTGATTTTTATCATTATGAAAAATCTTTTGAGGACCCAACACTTTACTTGCAAGACGATGGGTTGCATCCTTCGAAGTTAGGCTATCACTTGCTAGGTGCTTTGATTGCACAATGTATCCAGCAAAAAGAACAAAAATAATCTACAGACCGAGTACCTCAATCTTTGCAGTACTCGGTCTGTAGATTTTTAGTTTCAAGTTTTATCATGACAAAAAGAATGAAGCGCGCTCTATTGGCTTTGACATACGGTAATAAACAACTGTTTTCTAATGGCGATATTCCTTCAACAAACCTTTTTGGATCAAGTCTTGTTTTTGTTTGAGATTCTGGATGTTTTCTTGATAGTTTTGTGCATACATCACGGAATAAAGAGTGTTTAAAACATAGTCGAAGGCAATTTGTGAGGAAAATGTTGCCACTTTAGCAAAATCTAATTCATCTTGCGTAACGATGAGTTTCATCGTTGCTTGTTTTGCCATTTCTGAATGTTCATTTCCAGTGATCAATACAGTTTTAGCACCCACATGGTTTAAATGCATCATAATTTTTTCATAATGGTGAATCCTTCCACTATAAGTTAGAAAGATGGCACAATCCTTTTCCGTTAAATTAGCTGCATTCCAAGAAGAATCACTATACTCTTCAGCTAATATCAAAAATTTATTGATCTTGATTAGTTTATTTTGAAATTTGCGTGCTGTGATTTGAGAATCCCCTTTGGCAAAAATAAACATGCGATTCGCTTGATTCAATGCTGTGGCAATCGCATCAATTGACTGTTTCTCCAATTGAAGCTGTGCTTTTTTGATAGATTGGATCGACAAATCGGCCATTTTTTTAGCGATTGATTGACTATCATCTTTATCAGTAAAAGGAAAGTTTGGATCAATGATTTGATTGAACTGGGCTTTCATCTGATGGACTTCACGACCAAATTCAAAACGAAATTCTCTAAAACCAGAAAAACTCAATTTTTTACATAAGCGAATAATGGCTGAATGCGAAGTATACGTCGCTTTTGCCAATTCCTCGATCGTCATATAAACAGCTGTTTCTCTGTTTGCTTTGAGATAATCAGCAATTCTTTTTTCTGTTGTTGTAAATGCTTCTTGTCGTATCAATTGGTCTTCGATTAACATATGCTCACCTTCCTCATCCATCTTACTGAATATCCCTCTTTTTGACTACTATTTTTTGTGTAGGCTAAACATACCTGTCGATTATTCACTTAAAAAGATCACTTTCTTGAACATTTTTTTCTAACTGCGCTCAAATTAACTTTTAAAGGGACCGGTCATTTATACTGATAGTAGTTAAAAACAAAAATTGGAGGAAAACGTATGTTAACAATTGCCTATCTAGGAAATGGAAAAAGTACCAACCGCTATCATTTACCTTTTTCACGAAAACTAAAAGATAAGATCAAAATCAAAACGATCTTTTCACGTTCAGAACCCACTTGGGAAACATTTGAGGATATCCATTACACCAATCAATTGGAAGATCTATGGAACGATCCAGAAATCCAACTGGTTGTCATTACGACTCCGAGCCAATTTCATTATGAATATGCTAAATTAGCCTTAGAGCATGGAAAAAATGTCCTGGTTGAAAAACCGTTTGCTGAAACTTCTGCAGAAGCGAAAGAGTTATTTGAGCTAGCGAAGCAAAAAGATTTATTTATCCAGTGTTATCAAAATCGTCGTTTTGATTCTGATTTCTTGACCGTACAAAAAGTGTTGGAAAGTGGAAAATTAGGCGATATTTTAGAAATTGAGATGCATTATGATTATTTCAGACCTGAAGTTCCTGAATCGGCAACGGAATTTTCAACAGTCAATAGTTATCTCTATGGTCATGCTTGTCACACAGTAGATCAAGTAATTTCTTACTTTGGCGAACCAGATGACATCCACTATGATGTGCGCCAATTATTAGGAACGGGACGAATGAATGATTATTTCGATTTAGATTTTTATTATGGAACAATGAAAATCTCTGTCAAATCAAGCTATTTTCGTATCAAGGAACGCCCAAGCTTTGTGGTTTATGGGAAGAAAGGGATGTTTGTAAAACAGACAAAAGATCGACAAGAAGAGCATCTTAAACTATTTTATTTCCCGGACCATCAAGATTTTGGTATTGATTTACCAGAACACTACGGCACACTTACCTATATGGACCAAAATGGAAACTACCATGAGGAAAAAGTGATTTCTGAAGTAGGGGACTATAGTCGGGTCTATGAGGGCGTCTATGAAACGCTCATAAACGGAGCCGAAAAAGTAGTGAAAGACGAAGAAACACTTCTACAAATGAACATTTTAGAAACAGGGATCAAAGAGATCCAGGAAAAAGAAGCGCAAGCAAACAAATAAACCATTCGCTGTTTATGATCATTCTGAAGGATTAAGCAAAGATTGATGAAAAACAAAAAAACAAAACCATTAAAATATGATGGGGAGGACACCTCATATTTTGACAGTTATTTTGTTCTTATGTACTATAAAATAAATAACTGTAAGGAGGAATTCTCATGACAAATTATAACGGCGAAAAAGGCAAACGTTTAAGAGGTTCGATGGCGCCTAAAACCGATGATGAAGTAGCATTAGCAGGAACAAATTCTGGTGAAACAGAAAACAAACAAGAATCGTTATCTGGCACAAACTCTGGCGAAGCCAAAGATGTCGCTTTATCTGGTTCTAATTCGGTTGAAGAGGAAGAACCAAAGAAACCGAATGCTTTTGAAAAAGAAGTGGAAAAATTAGCGGAAGAAGTAAAAGAAAAATTTGAAGAATTGACATCTAAAAAAGATACTAAAAAATAGTTTTTGGATAAAAAAAGACAGCTTTTACGCTGTCTTTTTTTATCCAAAAACTATTTTTCCGATTTTAGAAAAAAATGGTGTCTGCGCTTACCTTCTTTGTATTATGCTTTATTTATGAGAATAATTTTTTCTCAGCTAAACATTAGGAGGTAATATATGGAAAATTTTGGGTTACAGTTAATCAATTCGAGTGTGCTTGGACAAACCGATTTCATAAGTCTATTCACGACTTATTTATCAGATTATATGTATTTGTTCTTAGGTGGAGCCGTTCTATTTGTTATTTTGATGTTGTTATTAAGTAAAAAAATGTCCGATAAGCCTGCAAATAAAAGCGGATCTTCAAAAGGTGCTTCTAAGCAAAGCCAATATAAACGAATGAAATAGATCTTATTTTACTTTGAACAGATTGTTAGTTTACTAATAATCTGTTTTTTTGTTATAACTATAAAAAAATATTATAGTAACTATAAATATCATTATATTGAAAAATGTTTCTATCAGAACTATAATTTTCATGAAAATAACATATGAGATGAAAAGGAGCGTGTATCAACATGAGAAAAACCAGTAGAAAAGTAGTGATCGTTGGAACAGGCTTTGTGGGAACAAGTATTGCTTATGCCATGATCAATCAAGGAATTGCGAATGAATTAGTCTTGATCGATGTCAACCAAGAAAAAGCGGAAGGGGAAGCTTTAGACCTTTTAGATGGTATGGCATGGGGCGAAGAGAATGTTGCTGTTTGGTCAGGTGATTATAGCGAATGCAGCGATGCCGATCTAGTAGTAATCACAGCAGGTATCAACCAAAAACCAGGACAAACTCGTTTAGATTTAGTGAAAACAAATGCTGGAATTATGAAGGATATTGTTCGACAAATCATGGGAGCAGGATTCAACGGAATATTAGTTGTTGCTTCTAATCCAGTAGATATTTTGACTTGCATTGCGTGGAAAGAATCAGGGTTACCTTCTTCTCGAGTAATCGGAACAGGAACAACATTAGATACAACTCGTTTTAGAAAAGAAATTGCCTTGAAACTTTCTGTCGATCCTCGTAGCGTTCACGGCTATATTTTAGGTGAACACGGCGATTCTGAAGTAGCAGCTTGGTCCCATACAACAGTTGGCGGAAAACCAATCATGGAATTTGTCGAAAAAGATCATCGAATCGACGAAAAAGACTTAGATATCATTGCTGATAAAGTTAAAAATGCTGCCTATGAAATCATCGATCGAAAAAAAGCGACTTATTATGGAATTGGTATGAGTACAGCACGAATTGTCAAGGCTGTATTAAACAATGAACAAGCTGTATTACCAGTTTCTGCTTATTTATCTGGTCAATATGGAGTGAAAGATATCTTTACAGGTGTTCCATCCATCGTTGATGAAAAGGGTGTAAGAGAAGTTATTGAATTATCAATTACACCAGAAGAAGAACAAATGTTTAAACAATCTGTCAATGAATTAAGAAACGTATTAAACACCGTGAGATAATTGAATGAAAATAAAAAGGAGAATGAGCGTTTTGCTCGTTGTCCTTTTTATTTTTGTTTTAGAAAAAATAATTCTCTAGGAGAAAGTGAATTGTAATAAAATGGTAGCATATTAGGTAACGTTTTTGGGAAATGCATTTGAAACAACAATAAAAAAATGAAAGAGGTAATTGATTTAGAGCATAATCAGCTTAAAAAGAATAAAAGATGACTGGTAAAATTACTAAATAAATGAAAGGAGATAGTATATGGAAAAGCAGAATACTCAGGAGTCAAGAAGCGGATTAGAAGAATCTGCAGTTCAACAAGATATTCACTCTATACATACAGAGCAAACCGTATCTGATAGACAACAAAATACTTTTGACAAAGATCAATCGGAGATGATATATGCAGAGCTGGTAGGCTTGCCTGAAGGAAAATTCAAACAGAAACCGGAAACAACTATTTATTCAACTATCATTCAGTCTCAATTAAGCTCTTCGGAGAAACAAGAAGATCAGTCTCAGCCTCTAAATAATAAAGGAGAGTCCCTTAAAAAGAATAATTTTGACATTGATGAAGATACTGGATGGGGCACCACTTTAAGTTCTGACGATTCACAAAATGATCGCCAACATGAACGAATTAGTAAGTCAACAAAAAATGACAATGATTCATTAGAGATACAATTTGAAAAAACACAACCTAATCCTCAAACTAACAGCAATTACAAATCTTTTTTTAATGAACTTATCCGCAAGGCAGCGGAAAAAAAGAGTGAACAAAATTTAGTCGTCACATTTATCTGGACATCCTATTCCAGCACCACGTTATAGTAAACTAATTATTGTTGAGAACTCCGCAGGAAGGCTGCTTGGGGTGAATGAAAATACTGGATGGGGCACTTTTTTAGGCACTAAAATTCCTCAAAGCGAAAAGCCTATTCCGTTACCACGTACTATTAAAAATGTACAGAAAAGTAAAAAAAATACTCCTGCACAGTGTACTTTTAAAGATCTAAAAGATAAAACGAGTAATATAAATCAAAATACTATTTCTTCTTCAAATGATTTGAATAATAGTAATAGGTCCCATGTAAGATAGATTTACTGCATAATCAAAAAATAACTACTCAGGTTTATAGCAGAGAATTGTACAAAAGAACTAACATCTCCTTATCGTTTTTTTTCGATTATAATTCAAGACATAAAAGGAAAGGAAGAAATTTAATGCCAAGAGAAAATATCTATACAGAAGATCCAACAATAAAAAAGAAAAATGCACAGTCCAAACAAGGAGTACCTGCTTAACTACATCAGGATATGGAGCCAGTTCCACCTTCGCCATTTCGAAGTAGTTTACTTCGAAATATGAAGCCAGCTCCAACTTTACCACCTCGGGCGTTTGAACAAATAAAAGATAGCGCTATGGGAGTCCCAAAACCACCTGCTCCATTGCCGCGTTCTACCCCTAATATGGATAGACCACCTAGAGCTGGAAGATAGACTTCATACATAAATAAGAAAAAAAGAAACTACTTAGCATAATATATAGAAGAGAAGGGTGTAAGAGAAGTTATCGAATTATCAATTACACCAGAAGAAGTACAAATGTTTAAAAAATCTGTCAATGAATTAAGAAACGTATTAAACACCGTGAGATAATTGAATGAAAATAAAAAGGAGAATGAGCGTTTTGCTCGTTTTCCTTTTTAATTTTTTTTTAGAAAAAATAGTTCTTTAGTAGAAAGTGAATTGTAATAAAATGGTAGCATATTAGGTAAATTTTTTGGGAAATGCTTTGAAACAACAAGAAAAAAATGAAGGAGGTGATTGATTTAGAGCAGAATCAGCTTTAAAAGAATAAAAGATGACTGGTAAAATTACTAAATAAATAAATGAATGAAAGGAGATAGTATATGGAAAAGCAGAATACTCAGGAGTTAAGAAGCATATCTGATGGGCAGAAAAATACTTTAGCCAAAGATCAATCGAAGATGATAGATGCAGAGCTAGCAGGCTTGCCTGAAGGAAAAGTTAAACAGAAACCGGTAAATAATATAGGGGAGTCCCTTAAAAAGAATAAGTTAGACATGGATGAAAATACTGGATGGGGCACCACAGAAAGATACTCTGAAAAAACACAACCTAATCCCCAAACTAACAGCCATTACAAATCTTTTTTAAATGAACTTATCCGCAAGTCAGCGGAAAGAAAGAGTGTACAAAATTTAGCAAATGTTTTAGAGACTGACAATATCTTGAGCAGCGGGAATTCTCAGTCCGTTATGATAAATAAATCTCTGTATCATTTGAATGGACGAGCAGGCATTATTACAAATGTCACGCCCGAGACAAGACACAATATTGATAAAACTACTGGATCTAATATCAATAGATAACCTGCATGGTCGGTTGATGAGATAAACAATTGAAAAAATAATGTAAAAATTTAAGAAGATGATTTAAATTTAAACGTCATCAGCGCCGTATGAATCAACCAAACGCACTTGAAGGGCGTGGGCCGGATTCTGTATCACGTTGATCATGTATCTTTGATTTTATATGAGGGGATATTACATAGAGCAGACGGTGGATATGTTTCTGGAAAAAACGAATATGAAAAAATTATAGATGAAAATGATTCTAAAAAAAGGCAGAATGTGGACGAACAACAGAGTGAATTTTTATTATGTTAAGGATCTACTTGGCATAATGTATACAATGTAATCAATTTTTAGTGACTCGCTACTTGTATAATAGTGGTGCACTGATCCCTACAGTGTATAATAGAGAAATGCTATATCAGAAATACGATACATTTTTTGTTTCATTTAGATCGGCAGGGATTTAATTTTATGTTAATTTTTCTAATTCAGGGGAAAACAAGAAACCCCATTATTGGTTTTTCTTATTTAAAATTACAAATAAAAATAAAGGAAGAAAAAAATGAAAGAATTACAACCTACAAATCCTGTTAGCGAACAAGAATCTCAAACTGCAAATCCTGTTAACGAACAAGATATCGAAGATCGTATAAATCAATTTTTGCAACAAAATGGTGGGAATCGTCCAATAGTATCAAGCAATATTTTTTCTAGAAATAAAAAAACAAACTTAGATGTCTTAAACAAGATAGAAACGCTTGGAGACGACCAACATAGTAAACGTTTAAAAATGTTGCTTCAGGAAATGAACGAAATGCACAAAAATTTAAATAAAGATAACTTTAAAGGCCTGTTTCTTAGAGATCGAAAAGAAAATTACGAAAACTTTATTAAAGAAGCAGGATCAGATGTTTCAGAAATATTATCTTCTCAAAAAAAAATTCAATATAAAGACGCTCTTAAAATAGCACTAGCAGGACTGTCTTACCAAGATAACTCAAACTCAAAAAAAGAATTGTCTAAAGAAAATAAAGCGTGGGTAAAACTTTTTTCTCTATTCAATGAAACGCAACGTGTTTGGATAAATGGACCTGGTCCAATACAACCTGATCATGACGATAACATTGAAAAAATGCGAAATCAATCAAAAAAGTTTGACGAAATCAGAGCTATGAGGAAAGTCGAGAAACTTTCCGAAAACAAACAGGATAAAGTAATCAATAAAAACCCTTCCAAAGAAAAATCAGAAGGTTCTTTCGTAGAAAGATAGAATTCATACATAAACAATAAAAAATAAAGAAAGAGCGACTAATCTGTATGTCTAGTTGCTCTTTCTTTATTTTTTCTTTTACTCTTTTTATTATTTCTTCGGTAAAACTGTCAAATTAGATTTATTCTCTAAATTAAAGTTGTCAGATGGATTTTGTTTAATAATTCTTCATTGTACAGTTCAAAATCAAAGAAATCTCTCATTGAAATTCCTAATGACGCTTTATAGAACTAAAAACTGGGTAGAAAAACAAGTATCGGTGTCATTAGCGGTCTTAGACGAGTGTTGTAATGATTCAGGTTGTTATGTCGCTGGTTTGATTGCTAACGGACGTAAACGCATGACAAAACAACACAAACAAATGATCGAGAATTATAAGAGTGCTGTTGATCTGATCGTTAGTAAGGAGTGACTTGTATGAAATTGAAATGTAAAGATTGTGATTGTAGTATGGAAAAATGTATCTCTTTGTGGAAAGATCAAAAAAGTGTTGTCCAGATTATGATTGTTTTATTGTAGAGAATGCCACATGTGAATATTGTGGAGTTTTTGTTTCTAATTTTGTAAATTATGGATATGGACTTTATAGACAGATAAAAAATTAAATCGTGTTTAAATCTTGTCAAACACGATTTAATTGATATTTTATAATACAAAATAATTTTAAAATTTTGCAGCGGTTCAAATGAGTCATTTTTTTATCTTTTTAGTTTGATTTCGGTTTGATAGGGGTTTAATTCACTTTGAATCTACTTTGTATAATATATATTATGTAAACTAAAATATAAAATTTTTATCTCCTTCCTTTAAAAATCCGCAAACCCTCTCTTCTTGCTATTTATTCTATTTCTTTTTACCAGATAGTATAAAAACGATTCTTTTCTTGTTCAACTAATCAGTTATATATATATACGCATGCATAAACCATTTAGAATTAAAGCTATCTAGAAATCATTCACACCAAACATAAATTTTGATGTGAATTTATCTATCCATATTTTGTTAGAGCAATGATTGATAGATGTATCCTAGAAAGTAGTGTTTTATCAGTTGATTTAATATACCTTAAAAATGTAAGAACGATTATATGGGGTTATAGACTGTTAAATATGCCTTTGATTTATGATAATAATTCACGTTGTTTTAAGAATCCAATTACATCATTATTACGCAACAATTCAACTTAATCTTTAAAGAAATACTATAATCAAGGAACATTAGTTTTTTATCTGTCTATATTAGTATAATTTTCTGATGTCAAAGTCAAACTAGGAGATGTTTGTGCATTTCTTGCCTTAGTAGCTTTAGCAGCTAAAGAGCCTTGTGTAAGATTGTTTTCTGGTTTATTTTCCAAAACTTGTTTTCTTTTAACTATATCAACTACTTTTCGAATCGATTCTAAACATTTTTCATCGACTCTTACGGCTTGATTTTCCCCACATTCTTTCGGTAAATTTTTTAGAAGTGCCACATCGTTCCATACAAAACTTCGATTAATTTCCTGCACTCCTTCAGCAATTAGGGTCGCCCGCCCCTTTTCATGATCAACCTTATATAGGTTATTGTTCCCAAAATATAGTAATGGCTCGTCTTTGTCATAACCGCTCTTGTTTTTAGCATCTAATGGATAATATACTACCGGTTCATTTTTACTCAGCCATTCCTGAAGTTTACGTTTTGAGTGATCAGTATATTGTACCTCTCCATCATTTTGGTGATGTTCCTGGTCTTTATTGTTTAAAGAACCAACTATATTTATTAGTTCGTTTTCTTTTTCTGTTGTCACCCATATAAACCGTGATTTTTTTCTATTAAACAGTTCGTCCAGTCCAAATTTAATTAAGGTTGTTTCTTGATTCTGTTGTTTATTGTCTATGACTAGTTTTCTTGAACCGTCACTAAATTTAACGTTACTCGTAATCAATTTTCCATGACAATTTAAGTAGGACTTTTTTTTATTAACAATTTCCTGGCTTGAAATGATCTTATAAAGCTTCTCCTCATTATGATCATAATATAATAACTGATTTTTCTCAGTATTTTTCGATTTTTTGGGCAGTTTCATGTGTAGTTGTTCATGAAAGTCGTTCTCGTCTCTCTGCTCAAATTGTTGATGAAATCTTAACCCGTTCTCCTGTGTTAAATGTTTATGTTCTTGGATTTGATCAGCAGAAAATGCCAGAGATAAATATCGTTCCTCTGGTGATAGTTTGTCGCTTTTCTTCATCGTCATATTTCCTCTCCTTTTATGGCCTTGTATAAAAGTTCATTTATTTACAGTCGTACTAGTTTTCTTTGCGTTTTTCAAGTAATTACTGAAACAAACAGCTTTTATCCGCTTTCCATTCTATATCTACACTTCAGCTTAAATAAAACTTTTATTTCAAAATGACAAAACAAAAAGGTCGGTGATTCTAATTTTGTTATCTGAAGATAGTCTATTTACCTACATACAAGACGTAATCACATATTTTTGAACGATCATTCGTTGAATCATTCTATAAAAAAACTAATAAAAAAACATCAAAGATAGTAGCTACTACTGCCTTTGATGTCCTTAAACACGGTTAGAATATTCTATTTTCTAGTAAATAGCTCAGCATAAAAATAGCAAAAATTAAATAATAATGGAAATAAAATTTTTTGTACTAATGTTCCCCACTTTAAGGCTACCACATAACTAGTAAAGCAAATAAAAATCACTCGTTCTTCTTATTCAATAAATCCGAATGCTATGATCATTTTATCTAGATGGGTCTTCATTACTACCTTTTTGAGGAGGTTGCGGTGCAGGACGCTTTTGAGTGTGTCCAAGAGTGTTGCTTTGAGTATTTCTATTAAGTTTGGGTGATGCTTTTGCCGATGTTGTCAAATCAATCAAATTGCTTAATGAATTTCTATCTTGAGCAATGTTACTAGTACTTGGTTCGGGTAATAGTTGTTTGTACTTTGTCAAATCTTCTAACGACTTACTATCTTGAATGATGTGACTAGTGCCAGGTTCGGGTGATGCTTTTGCGTGTGTTGTCAAATCAATCAAATTACTTAACGAATTTCTACCTTGAGCGATGTTACTAGTACTTGGTTCGGGTAATGGTTGTGTGTACCCTGTCAAATCTTCTAACGACTTACTACCTTGAATGATGTGACTAGTGCCAAGTTCGTGTGATGCTTTTGCGGGTGTTGTCAAATCAATCAAATTTCTACCTTGAACGAAGTTGTTTATATTCGCTATGTCTAAGAATTTCGTGGCATTCTCAGCAGAGAGACTCCATATCATGGCATCTTTATTAGACGTCTTTGGTAATTTGTCTGCAATTACTTTATCCCCTAATTTGAGCTTGCCGTCTTGAAAATGTGCATTATCAGTAATCAGGATAGCCTTTTTTCCTTTATGACTAACTAAATATAAATTGGTCTTATTCAACAAAAGTGTACACGAATTTACATTTCTGTTTTCATGCTCTCGGGGTTTATGTAAATCTCTAGGAGAACGATTTCTAGGAAAATGTTTCTTGGCCTCATTCAAATAATTGATGTTCTTTTCAACTTCTCCTTTATCTATCCATATAAATCCGTTTGACATCTTTGATTTAAGGAATAAATTTATTTTTACATTTGTTTCCCAGTCTTGGACTGCAATATGTTTTGCATTTGGTGAATTATAGAGATCCTTATCAGCAAGCAAATAAGCGTTTATGATTTTCACATTCTTACCATCTTGAGATTCAGTCTCTAATTTATATAGTTTATCCCACATGGTCCCTACTTTATAATAAAATAGATCTTTCTGTTTATTGTGACTTTGATTTTTTGGTATTGATAATGATGAAAATGCTCTAACATCCACCTTAATCCATGGTTTACTCTTTATCTGTTGTCTATCTTCCATCATTTTAAACCCATTTAGTCGCTGATTAATCTCTTTTAAAGTAAGTGAATCGACGTACATCGTTGCCGTTCTATCTCTATTTTTACCCTCCCGAGTCCAACGTCTTTGAATGAAATTATTTGTATCAACCGTTGTCACATTGGAAGGCGAGAACAGATCAACTCTCAAACCTTGACTATTTCTTTTGTAATATACCCCTTCTTTCTCTTCTATGTTATCTGCGAGGAGTTTCGACTTGCTGCTCTCAGTGTCCAATTGATAAAGTTTGCCTTTATGTACCATTAATTGAACATTTACACTAAGATCGGATGACGTACGCTGCGGGATTCCTATCTTGAGATTTTCACCAATGTAAGTTGCATCTGGTTCTGTTATTGTACGTGCTGCTCTCTCGGCTATTTTTGCTTTTTTGTATTCGTTATCCTTTTTGATAATATCGTATACTACGCGTGAATGAACAAATAACGATTGAGCGTCCTTTGAGGGATTATTCTCCATTTCTACAGGTCCAATTAAATTTTGGTAGCTATTCTTTTCTTTACTTCCTTGCGTCAATTCACCATTTATATACTCTACATCTTCAGCAATTACATAAGCTTTTTTTTCTCCTTTTTGTGGGTCCAAATTTTCTATGAAATAAAGTTTCCCTTGGTATAAACATAATAGTTTATCCATTGGATCACCTTGGTGAATATTATCTATTGTTTTGCTTGGTAATTTTACCTTATTGGGCAATTGGGAAAATTTATTTCTATAGGTTGAAATTATATCAACCAAAAATACATGCTCGTTCACCACAATATTTTCATATGGCTCTTTGTTTTGGTCTTCTGCGATTTGGTCCTTAGAAAAATTCAGATGATTATATAGTTCCTCTTTGCTCATGCTATTTTCTATCATAGAGATCACACCTTTCTATTTATTGTTTTTCTAAAAGGATCATTTGTTTAATATCTGCAAGAAATAATCCTTCAATAAATTTCAATAATTACCTAGATGTTCCAGGTCTTTCTCCGATTGAAACGCATGAACGAGTGTCCATCTTCTGATTCTGATTCAGGAGTTCTCTTTGAGTTTGGCTTTTTTCTTTTGAGCGTTTTTGCAACTCTACTACATTATTACTTAGTTGAGGAATGTTCCTCGATTGGTTTATTTTTGCTATTTCATAAATTTTAGAAGCTTTGTATGAAGATATAGGCCATTTCATATTTTCATTAGGCGATAAGTTGGATAAGAGTATTTTATTATCTGATTTGATCTTACCATCTTCAAAATTGACATTAGCGGCAACCTTTATAGCCACTTTTGATCTATGATCAACTAAATACAAATTGGTATCTTTCAACAAAAGTGTATATACATCTTTGTTTCTATTTTCATGAGTAATCGTTTTTTGTAATTCAATAAAATACGCCACTTTCTTTTCTACTTCCCCTTTTTGTGTCCACGCCAATCCGGAAAACAACTTTGGTACAGGAAATAAATTCAATTTTATATTTTTATTGATATCGTTTAATGCAAGATGGCTTTTATGAAGTTGTTTATCAAGGTGTTTATTAGTAAGCAAATAAGCTTTTTGGACTTTCCCGCGATCGTTAATCTCTAACTTATAAAGAGCACGTTTGTCGTAATCGTAATAGATTGGGTCTTTATCGTTGTGAAGGTTTGGATCTTTTACTATTGTTAACTTCTTTAACGATGATATGCTATCGACATCCACCTCAGGCCAAGGTTTACTTTCTATCTGATCCTTCTTTTCCATATTTTTAAAATATTGTAATCGCTGATTGATGTTCTCTAGGGTATCGGCGCTTACATACGTCGTTTGAGTTTTTTCTCTTTTTTCTTTAGTAAAAAATGATTTTATCAAACCTATATTGTGAGACTCTTTAAGATTATTACGGCTGAATAGCACCATTCTTAGCCCTTGGTCATTTCTCTTAAAGATTATTCCATCTCGATATTCTACTTTATCTGCGAGTACTTTTGACTGTTTATTTTGGCGGTCAATTTGATAGAGCTTATCTTCATGCAACATTAATTGAACTTTCATTTCCGGATCCCTAGTGCCATATTCAGGGGTCCCTATCTTAAGACGCTCACCAATATATGTTGGATCTGGTTGTGCTACTGTACGAGCTATCCCCTGAGTTTCTTTTGCATTTTCGAAAATTTCATTATTCTTGATAATATTGTACACTAAACTTGGACTAGCAAGTAACGTGCGAGTACCATTTTTCTTATTTTTTGTCATCTTAGTAAAATTAATTAAGGTTTGGTTGATGTTATGCTGAATGCTCGCTTGGAACAATCGTTTATCTCCATACCATACTTCTTCAGCAATTACATAAGCTTTTTTTTCTCCTTTTTGTGGGTCCAAATTTTCAATATAATAGAGTTTGCCTTTGTGTAAGCATAGTAGTTTATTCATTGGATTATCATCATGAATATTACGTATTTTTTCGCTTGGTATTTTTATATCATCGGGCAATTTAGAGAACTCATTTTGATGGTTTGAAATCATACCATCCAACAATATATGATCATTCACATCAATACGTTCACCTATTTTTTGTTGTTGATCTGTTTCGATTTCTTCTTCAGAAAAATTAAGATGTTTATACAGCTCCTGATCATTCGTTAACGTTGAACCCTCGATTTGATTATTTGTTTCCGGCATAATGATTGCACCTTCCTATTTATGTTATTTTTTGCATAAAAAATGATCATTTGTTTAGTTCTTAACCTTATTAAATATCTGGCATATAAGATTTTGTTGAAACAAAAGATTTTTTAATGCCCTTTTATTTTATAATTATTATTAGTGAGAAATAATCCATTAATTTCCATAAATAGAAATAAAAAGCACCACAAGAAATAACTTGTTATTCTCTAATTTTTTATGAATTGTCGTACCCACTTCTGCGAGCTTTAGCTGTTAACTTGCCTAAAACGACAATTTTCATTCTTAAACATCTAATGTTCAAATCTTATAATCACTAACAAATCAAGAACAGACATATTCATTGATGTTATAAGTAAGTGAGCTTAATTCTTTGATAATAAACGGACTTAACCTAGCATTTCCAATAGAAAAAGATCTTAAAACACAAATGTGTTCTAAGATCTTTAGTTATATATTTTACTAATTTATCATGATACTTTTATGATAAAGAAATTTCAAAGTGAATCATCAAGCTCTATTATAGCTGTGAATGTGGTTTATTTCCGGTAATCAACCAAAATACTGATGCCATAATTGTGTCAATACGGGTAGAAAGTAAATGATTACTAGTGCTGCGATGACCATCAGTAATTGCTTACGTTGTTTCTTTCGTTTCAACAGACTACTTGTTTTGTGTAAAAAGTATGTGGCACTTTTCGCTCCAGCTGTTAGTGTTGATAGTAGCAGTGTAGGTGAGTAAGCCGTAGGGTCTTTCGTGATAGACAATAATTTCGTACCATATTCTGGATATTTTAATAATGCTTGATAAACAGCAACGATCGTGATCGTTCCCATCAAATAATTTAACAATGAATGAACTTTTTTCAAACGCTTAAACTCCTTATTTATAAATCGTATGTTATTTTTGGATAAATAAACCAACACTTTTCGGAATAATTATTTTTCTTCTTTATTTTTTTCTCCTGATTTTTCCATCCACGGAAAAGAAAAACCGATCGAATAATCTGCTTTTAGTTCTAGTACCGCATCAAACTTCCCTTTTTTGCCAGTCAACCCTTTAACTACTTTACTAGTCTTACCTTTAGACAATAATTCCCGCATCATCGTTTTCGTCAGCTTCTTCTTTGCAATCGTTGGCCAAAGTTTAAAATCACAGGAAGCATTGGTACAAGTTGCTACTTTTGGATACAACATGACGATCCCTTGTTTACACTTTGGACATCTGCCTAGTTGATCATTTTTCTTCTCCAGCGCTTTGATTTGGCGCGTTCCAGTGATTTCTTCAGATAAATCGACTGAAGTAAGCTGTTTTGGCACGGATTCGAGTAAATGAAGGATGAATTTTTTGATATTTGCTAAAAAGACTTCGGGTGTGCCCTCATTGTTACCGATCTTTTTGAGGTATCCTTCCCACTGAGCAGTCATTTCCGCACTAGTCAACAAAGGTTCTTGAGCGACCGCTTTACAAAGAGTGATTCCTTTAGCCGTAACAGTGATTTCATTTTTAGTGACCTCGATATAGTGACGTTGCTTTAGATTTTCAATAATATTGGCTCGAGTCGCTTCTGTTCCGATTCCCTCAACTTCTTTTAAGATTTCCTGTGCTTCTTCATCATCCAATGTTTTCCCTGCCGTTTTCATCGCAGTGATTAGTGTTCCCTCGTTGTATGGTTTTGGTGGTTGGGTTTCTTTTTGAATACTTTTCAGATCAACGCCGACCACCTGACCTTTTACCACATCTGGTAATACTTGGACTTCTTTCTGCTTGCTTTTGGTTGCTAAGATCATTTGCCACCCTTTTTTGATTGGGATTTTCCCTGTACTTTTTAAGCGAAGTTCTTGGACACCAGTATAAATTATTGTTTCTTCATATACATAATTTTCGGCAAACATTGCCATAGTCGTTTTCGCTACTTGTAAATAGATGGCTTGTTGCAGACGTGATAATTGCGCAAAACGTTCCTTGGAAGGAATCGTTTTTGTTGGAATAATTGCATGGTGTTCTTGGACTTTTGTCGCATCAACATATCTTTTTTTCGACCATGTTTCAGGAGTCTCTACGCTGCTGATCCCTAAAAAATCTTTATAACGTACTAAGTTTTTCACCAAGTAGTGATGTTCATTTTCAGTAATGTAAGTAGAATCTGTCCGAGGATAGCTTAAAAATTTCTTTTCGTAGAGCCCTTGGGCAGCATCTAATGTCGCTTTGGCACTCGCCTTCATCAATTGGTTCATTTTTGTCTGGAGACTAGATAAAGAAAATAAACGTGGACTACTTAGTTGTTTTTCTTTTTTAATGACCGATAAGATCTGTCCTGATTGCTTCCCTAAATGCGCGCCTGATTTTTCAATTACTTGATGTAGCGCTTCGAGGGTTTTAAAATTCTGCTTGGGATCGATTTTCCCTGTAAACCGTCCATCATCGCAACTGATCGTCGCTTCTACTTCATAGTATGGCTCTTTTTTGAAGTTTTTAATCGTTTCTTGTAACTGATAGATCATATATAGGGTTGGCGTTTGGACACGTCCTAAAGAAAAGCTGCCATCGATCCCTTTTTGTTGCAGTAAGAGACTGTATAAGGGGCTCCCGTTCATCCCGATCAACCAATCCGCATTCTGTCTAGCTTTCGCTTCTTTATATTTAGGAAAATAGCTCTCGCCTGGACGAAGGTTTTTAAAGCCTTCATAAATCGCCTCTTTTTCCAGCGAATTGATCCACAAACGTTGATACTTTTTGCTTTTGGTGAAGGCTTGTGCTTGAATGATAATCGACCAAGCAATGGCTTCTCCTTCACGGTCTCCATCTGTCGCAATAATGATCGTATCTGCTGATTGTAATTCCTTTTTGACGATTGAAAATTGTGCTTGTTTTTCTTTCGGCACTTCATAGCGGAAGGTTTCTGGGAAAATTGGTAAGTTAGCTAAGGACCATTTGCTCCAGCGTTCTTCATATGCACCAGGAGGGACCATGTCCACTAAGTGACCGAATCCATAAGTAATCGTTACTTCCCCACTAAACAACGGATCAACGATCTCATAATACCCTTCGTGACGTATTCGTTTCTTAAATGTTTCAGCATAAGCTTTTGCTTGGGAAGGTTTTTCAGCCAGTATAACAGTTTTCATTTTATCCCCTCCATGATTCTCAGTCTTAGAACAGACTTCTTTATTATGGAACAAACATTCGCATATGACAACCCAAAAACTATTTTTTCAAAAGAAAAAACGACTGAAGACCCTTGTCTAACAGTCGTTTTATGAACTTAGCTTTTACAATTGGTGAAAATCCAAAGTGTTGAATCGTCCACCTATTAAAAATGGAGGACTTTTACCTAAACGAAGTGAAATAGATGATTACAGAGAGTAACTTCCTATTTCTTTTCTTCCATTTATTTACTTAAAAAATCACTGATTGCTGCGCGATTCGCGTTGTTGTCGATCACCAAAATACTTCCGGCATAACTGCTGTTTCCGAAGTTCCATGAACCTTCAACAGGCACGCTTAAACGATCCACACCACCGACACCTCGAGCAATCGACAAAAGATTTTTGATAATAAACAATGATGAAACATCCGTTGAGGTATAACCAATGGCTTTTCCGGCAGCGTAAGGGGCACGAATCAAGTTTAGGGGATTTTTTAGCTGACTAAAAATCGTATTCATGACTTGTTGTTGCCGTCTTACTCGACCAAAATCGCCTTCTTCGTCTTTTCTAAAACGTGCATACTGTAAAAGTGTATGACCATCCATTTTTTGGACACCTTTTTTGATATCGACACCATCCAGATTCAAATCTTTCTCTGCATCGATCTTGATACCATTCATAAACAATGCATCGACCACTTTTTCAAACGATTTAAAATCGACTTTTGCGTAATACTGGCAATCAAGTCCAAAATTTTCTTTGATGGTTTGACGGACCAGATCAGCACCGCCATAAGCATAAGCTGCATTGATCTTGTTTTGACCAACTCCTGGAATTGCTACAAAACTATCACGCATGAATGAGATCAATTTTGGTTTATGAGCAGGTCCATCTAACTGTAACACCATGATCGTATCTGCACGACCAGCATCCTCACCTCTCGTGTCACTACCTAATATCAAAATATTATGTGCGCCACTCGAAGACTGTACACCATCAAATGATTCCGTTGTAACACTCGGCAAACTGGTATCATGTTCTGCCATGGATTTCCCGACAAAAAAGGAAATGACTGAAAATAAGAATAAACATAGGATAATGCCTAGGATGATTTTCCCCCACGAACGTTTCTTTTTTGGACGAACTTCTTTTGGCTCTTTCTTCCTCTTAAAAAAGCTTTTCTTCGTTTGATTAAATCCTTTTTTGTTTCCTGCTTTTGCATAGGAATAAGGGGTTTGATAGTCATTAGCTTGTCCTTCTTTGGAAGAATAAGAAGAATCCTGATCAGGTTGATAGATCCGAGTAGCTTCATCTCTTGAATCATTCAACGCTTTGTCCTTTTGACGTTCACGTCTAAAAAAACCGGTTGATTCTTTTTTTAGTGGTTTTGCTTTTTTATGGATGTTCTTATAACGATCCATCCGACTCATTTTGTTTCCTCCCTGCTATCTGTACAAGTAAATAAAGGATACGCTATCTTCGTGATAAAAACAGCTATTTGAACCACAATTTAATAAAAAATAACGAAATGAGACAAGCCATTACACGTAAAGCTCGTCACACTTCTTGTTCTAATCGTTCTCGTATGTTCTGGACTGGCATTTCTCGATGTGTCCACAGTTCAAAAGCAATTGCTCCTTGATGAATCAACATACCTAAACCATTATAGGCTTTGATTCCCATTTTTTTGGCTTCTTGGATTAATCGTGTCTCACTAGGGGAGTAGATCAAGTCAAAAACGGCTAATTGCGAATGCAACAACTTTACATCAGCAATCGGTAATTGGTCTTTCTTGCTTCCCATTCCGATATCAGTTGCGTTGATCAATAGATTCGCCTGACTTAAATCTAATGCCAGTTGACTTTCGTCCGCATAATCATGTAATCGGATGGGACAACCTGTTTTCTCAGAGACTTTCGCAAAATACTCTTTTAGTGGTAAAAAAGTGGCATTCAAACGTTTGTAGATCGTGATTTCTTGTGCGCCTTCTAGTGCCATTTGTACGACAATTGCTTTTGCTGCACCACCTGCTCCCAGAACAACGATTTTTTGATTTTTGATTGGATGCCCCGTTTCGTTGACGGAACGTACAAATCCCATACCATCTGTATTGTAGCCAATCAAACGTTGCTCCTGGTGAACGATCGTGTTGACCGCTCCGATCAATTCCGCTTCAGGGCTTAACTGATCAAGGTATGCCAAGACAGCCGTTTTATTCGGCATTGAAACATTTACACCCAACATATCTAATGTGCGGATACTCTTAACGGCTTGTCTTAGGTTCGTTTGATCTACCTCAAAAGCCAGATAAACGGCATCAATACCCCAATGTGAAAATGCCAGATTGTGCATGAGCGGTGAAAGACTATGAGAAGCAGGCTTTGCAAAAAAGCCTGTGAGTTTTGTTTTACCAGAGATCATCTTTTTCCTCCTTAAAAAATAAAACAACCATCCAATCCTCGTAAACATGACACGAGACATCAGATGGTCGATTGTTTAGTTCTGTTTCTTGTGCTTTTTCTTATGTCTATGATTGACGAGTCTTTCTAAGTTTAAAGGAGGTATGAGAAACTTGTCAACATGATTGTCAAACAAGCGGGGCCTCTTTCTCATTCATTTAAAACAAATCAATGTACTATAGGCATACTAGGCACAAAGTAGAAGGAAAAGCAGTCAGTAATCAAAAACTAATCTAACACTTCTTCAAAAAATTGTAATAGATCCGCTAGTGACAATTGCTCTTTTTCTTCTTTAGACAAATCTTTCACGATCCGTCCTTTTTGTAAAACGATCAGACGATTCCCATAATTCAAGGCATCTTCCATCCGGTGGGTGATCATCAAGCACGTCAAGTGTTGTTCAGTAATCCTGCGATTGGTTAATTGCATCAATGATTTGGCAGTTTTAGGATCGAGCGCTGCTGTATGTTCATCTAATAGCAGCAACTCAGGCGCTTCAATGGTCGCCATCAACAAACTCAATGCTTGGCGTTGCCCTCCTGATAATTCCCCAGCTGGCGTATCTAGATGCTGCTCCAACCCATTTCCAACTTCTTGACACAATTGATAAAATGTTTCTCTTTGGTTCTTTAGGTTACGGAGACGAAGGGGTCTTTTCTTTCCTCTTTTTTGAGCCAAAAGCAAGTTCTCTGCTACTGTCATCCTTGGAGCTGTGCCCATCTTAGGATCTTGGAACACCCGAGAAAGAAAAGAAGCCCGTTTTTCTTCTGTTTCTTTCGTGATATTCCGCTCTTTAAAAGCGATCGACCCTTGACTTAATTGCAATGTTCCTGCGATCGTGTTGAACAGCGTACTTTTTCCCGCACCATTTCCACCAAGGACCGTAATAAAATCGCCTTTATTGATTGTCAAATCAATTCCATCTAATAATACTTTTTCTTCATTCATGCCATTGCTAACGACTTTTTTTCCATTTTTAATTGTGATGATCGCTGTCATGGTCAAACCTCCTTTTCAAAACCGGTTTTAAGTTTCAATGCTTGTTTTAACTGAGGAATCATCAAACAAATGGCTAAAATAATAGCGGAGAAGAGTTTGAGATATGTTGTGTCAAACCCAAGTTTAATGACGATCAGGATCAATAATTGATAGATGATGCTTCCCACGACAATGGCAATCAAGCGTTCTGCTAACGTTAATTCGTGGAAAATCACTTCTCCAATAATGATAGAAGCTAGCCCGATCACGATGACACCAATTCCTTTATTGACATCGGCATACCCATCATTTTGTGCAATCAATGCACCTGATAAAGCAATGACACCATTTGAAAGAGTCAGTCCTAAGATTTTCATTCGGTCTGTTTTGATCCCTAAGGAACGAGCCATCGTTTCGTTGTCTCCTGTCGCGATATACCCTTGACCTAAATCGGTATTGAAAAAGAACAATAAGACACCAATCAAGAGACTTAATGCAAGCAAGCCAAGTAACACGGTATCAAAATAGTCAGGTAAATGAAGACCATTGAACGTATCTTGTAAAATCGAATGATTCAATAAAGAAAGATTTGGTGTGCGCATCACGAATAAAATCACCGAGTTTAATCCAGACATGACTAAGATTCCGGCAAGAATCACTGGGATCTTTCCTTTGGTATACAACAGCCCCGTAACTAGTCCGGCAAGCATGCCTGCACCCACGCCAAGCAGCGTTGCTAAAACTGGTGAGATCCCATGAGTGATAGCTGTCACACAAACTGCTCCACCTAATGGAAATGATCCTTCAGTCGTCATATCAGGAAAATCCAAAATCCGATAAGTCATAAAGATTCCTAATCCTAAGATTGCCCATAACATCCCTTGCGAAATTGCTGATACGATCATTGTTCATCCCCCTCGTCTTTCGGTTCTTCTGAAACATTTTTAGCTTCTTGCTTTATTGAATCAGGAATCGTGATCCCTAATTTTTCCGCCTGTTTTTCATTGATAATAACATCGCCTTTATCAAAGACGTAAACAGGTGTCGTTGCTGGTTTTTCTTTTCCTAGTGCAAGCATCGCAGCCATTTTCCCACTTTGGACACCTAAATCATATTGGTTGATTCCGATCGTTGCCAAGCCACCTTGTTCGACCATTGAATCAACTGAAGGGATCACTGGGATCTTCGCTTTATCAGCTTCTTTTACCACTGTCTGCATAGCATTAGCAATTGTATTGTCTAAAGGAACATAGATGAAATCCACTTGTTGACTCATCACTTGGACAGTTTGGGCGATTTCATTCGTAGAAGGTACAGCATATTTTACTGAAGTCAAACCTGCTTTTTGAATCGCTTTTTCTGCTTGGCTTACTTGGTATTTTGAATTATCTTCTGAAGAAGCGTATAAAATCCCGACTTTCTTCGCATTCGGCAACAATTCAGCGCCTAACTTGATTTGCGCTTCAACAGGAGGCTGATCAGATACGCCTGTGATGTTTCCACCTGGTTCTTTTAAAGACTTCACTAAGCCGGCACCAACTGGATCTGTGACCGCACCTAAGACTAGTGGGATCGTATTCGTTACATTAGCTAAAGACTGAGCAGCCGGAGTAGCGATCCCTACTAGGACATCTGGGTCAGCTTGTACTAATTGTTGACTCATAGTGGCTAATTTACTTTGATCTGCTTGCCCGTTTTGAAAGGAGATCGTTAAATTTTTTCCTTCCTCAAGCCCTGATTGTTCGAGACCGTCTTTGATCCCACGGTAAATTTCATCTAATGCCGGATGGCTCACATATTGCAAAACCCCAACGGAAACAGTTTGATCCGTTTCTTTTGGTTTCGATTCAGTAGAAGCAGGCGTTATTTTTTCATAAATAAAGGTTCCTACTAAGTAAAGCATAATAAGTGCAACAACTGTGATCAAACGTTTATTTTTCATTTTTCTTCCCCCTCATTCCTTTAATCATCATTATTCAAGTCTGGTTTCTGACACGAACTGACAAAAAAAGACAATCACCCCAACGGTAATTGTCTTCTTACATACAAAAAACCGCATAGATCGAATCTATGCGGTAGTCAAATTTCTTGTCCAGCATAGATACAAATTTTAGATTTGTACTCTAAAAAGTTGTATCTACGGTCAAAGTTCGCCATCAATACAACTTATCTACGCCAGTTACGCCAAGCTTGAGTTGTTCCTGCTAAAAATTGGTTTGATAAGTTCATTGTGGATCACCCTTTCCTTAATAATTAATCTAAGTCTAATCGAATTTAGCATGTTCGTCAACTGTTTTTTTATTCCGTCTTATTTCCAGCATTAAGATCTGTTCCCAGTTGAGCATTAGTCGAAGTCGTTTGCGTTTCTTTCCCAAGTTCTTCTTCTAATTTCTTGATATTCGCTAATGGCAAACGATTTAATTCGGGAATCAGCTGCGTAGGGAAATCACTTAACTGATTTGCGTTATAAACTAAGCGATTGGTTTCTTTGCCATTTTGGAAAAAGATTACCGTCAAATGCTCTTGCTTTAAATCGTAGCGTTGTTCTAATTCATTGACCTGATAAACCAATGGGTAAAAATAAATAGGGCGATTCAATTCCGCCATTTTTTTTGGATCATGAAAAATGTCCATTAATGCTTGATACATTTCTCCACTTGGCACACTGAACAAAACTGAAATAGCTTTACTTTCTTCAATTGTTTGCGAGGCTTCATTGATATTCAAAGGTTTAAGCTTAGGAGAATTGATTTCTGCATAGACTAAGCTCTCCACCTGTGCTTCTCTAATATTTTTAGGAAAGACAAACATCGTGATCGTAATGACCAGTGAAACAAGGAATACGAACAATAAACGCATAAAATAGCGTTGTGGATGCGTATCGAAATCAGCCAAAAAATGATGGTATTTGACTTTGATGGTCTCACTTATCTCTTTCCACATAGCGATCACCTTCTTTTTCGTTTTCTTTTATTATACCTAAGTTTGAGGTAGATAGAAAAAAATACATTTAAAGAATATCGATTATTTTTCAATCCAGTATCTTTTTATGATCAAATCAGTTGATAACTACCTAGTAAATTGGTCTTTCTACGTTTTTTTCGTTATAATGAAACTACTTATGAAAAGAAATGAGGAATGAACCATGTCCTTTGATGGTGTCTTTACTCATGCAATGATCAATGAATTGCGTGAGTCTCTATTATCTGGTCGGATTTCTAAAATCCACCAACCTTACGAAAATGAAGTCGTATTAGTAATTCGCTCACGTGGTAAAAATCAGCGTTTGCTCTTATCTGCACATCCTAGTTATGCTCGAATCCAGATCACTCAAATCGACTATCAAAATCCAGACACACCACCGAACTTTGTGATGATGTTACGCAAGCATCTTGATGGGGCAATTTTGGAGTCGATCGAACAAATCGAAAACGACCGAGTGATCCACTTTCATTTCACGAAACGAGACGAACTAGGAGATCTCCAAAATATCATTTTGATTGTGGAACTCATGGGACGTCATAGCACGATCATCTTAGTGAATAAAGAATCAGGAAAAATCTTAGATGCGATCAAGCATATTGGTAGTTCACAAAATACTTATCGTTCCCTTCTGCCTGGTGTAGACTATATTGCTCCACCTGAACAAAACCAGCTGAATCCCTTTAGTCAGGAAAAAGAAAAAGTCTTCCATCGGCTTTCTCAAATGGACTTGACACCAAAAGGAATCCAACAACAATTTCAAGGAATCGGTTTTGATACTGCGCAAGAATTGGTGGCTCGCTTAACAGAACGCCCCAATGAAAAAATGTTGGTATGGCAAGAATTCTTCACAGCAATCGACACCCAACGCTCCCCTAGCCTTTATGAAGTAGCGGAGAAAGAATATTTTACGCCGATCAACTATCGTTTCTTTGATTCAAATACGCAACAAAAAAAGATGTACCCGACTCTCAGTGCGTTATTAGATGCGTTTTATCAAGAAAAAGCAGAAAAAGACCGTGCCAAACAACAAGGTGGCGAACTCATCCGCAAGATCGAAAATGAACTTAAACGCAACAAAAATAAACTGAAAAAACGGGAGCAGACCTTAAAAGATTCGGAAAATGCCGAGGATTATCGTCGAGACGGCGAACTATTGACTACTTTTATGGCTCAAGTTCCTCGAGGCGCAAATGAAGTGACATTGCCGAATTATTATGAAGAAGATCGGCCGATCACAATCAAGCTCGATCCAGCATTGACGCCCAATCAAAATGCCCAAAAATATTTCCATCGCTACCAAAAACTAAAAAATGCTGTCAAATTGATTGGTAAACAGATCGAAGAAGCCAAAAATGAGATCGATTATTTAGAATCTGTCTTGTCTCAGTTAGAGATTGCTGGTCCTATGGATATCGAAGTGATCAAAGAAGAATTGACAGCAGAAGGTTATTTAAAAAAGAAATCTTCGAAAAAACAAAAACGCAAGAAACCTTCACAGCCAGATCAATATCTTTCTACTGATGGTACGTTGATCTTGGTAGGGAAAAACAATCTTCAAAATGATCAACTTTCCTTAAAAACGGCGAAGAAAACAGACTATTGGCTCCACGCCAAAAATATTCCTGGCTCTCATGTCATTATCAAAAGTGACCAGCCATCTGATGAAACGATAACTGAAGCCGCTGAATTAGCTGCTTATTTCTCAAAATACCGTCATTCCGCCCAAGTACCCGTGGACTTGGTTCAAGTCAAGCATTTGCGCAAACCGAATGGCGCAAAACCAGGCTATGTGATCTATGAAAATCAAAAAACGATCATTGTTACTCCGGAAGAAGAAAAGATCAACAAGATGAAACAGATGACTAACTGATGTAATGCAATTTAATCTAGTCAACATTGTCATATCTAACCATCATCGATGAGTAAGCAATTCGCTAACATGACAAGTGCCCGTTCCAGAAAATGTCGGATGATTTTTCTGGAGCAGGCACTTGTTTCTATTGCGATCTTTGAACGAGTTCATCCAAGAAACTTCACTCTTGTCTTTCATGACAGCAAAAAAACGAGTAGGATGCCGAATGCACCCCTACTCGTTCGATAAAAACAGGCGTTTTGTTGATTTCTTCTCACTTTCTTTGTTCTTTTAAAAAGCTGGAATATTTGCGCCTTTCGAATTTTTCTTAATATACTCAGCGACTTCTTTCGTCGTCATTGCTTTTTTCAATACATTGATTTTCTCGCTGTCTTTTTCCCCTTCTCTCGTTACCAATTGCAAAGCGTAATGTTTGCTGGCAGCTTCATCTTCCAGTAAAATCGCATCTTTGGTCGATAAGCCCGCTGGTTCTAAGTAAGCAGGGTAACAAAAGACCATCGCAATGTCCTTTTCATCATAGGCTTTTACTAGATTCAATAAATCGATTCGTTCAAATTGAAGATTTTTAGGATTGTCAACGATATCCGCCACTGTACCGTTGAACCCCATGTTATCCTTTAATGTGATAACACCATTTTTATTTAAGATCGCTAATGCTCGACCTTCATTTGTTGGATCGCTTGGAATACCGACTTTAGCATTTTTGGGCAATTGATCAGCATTCTTATAATTTTTGGAATAAAAGCCTCCCGCAAAATAATAAATGGGTTGAACGGCGACTAAATCTGCTTTTTTTTCTTGATTGAACATTGCCATAAACGGTTCATGCTGTGCAAAATTGGCATCTGCTTCATCATGTTGAACGGCATCATTATAAGCCACATTGTCACTTACTTCCATAATATCAATGGTGTAACCCTGTTTCTCCGCTTCTTTTTTGGCAATCTCCAAAATATCTTTTGATGACTCTAACTGAACAGCCACTTTGATTTCCTTTTTGTCTTTATCCGCTGAATGACCTCCACAAGCTGCTAAAGTTAAGATCGCAATCATTGCGAAACCAATCAAATAAAACTTCTTCATTCTTCTTCCTCCTATTTTCGTTTATCCAGTGTCTGAGCAACAAAGTTTCCCAGCATTTGTAAAATAAAGACTAAAAAGATCATGATCACAATGGCGACATACATGACCCCATATTCATAGCGTTGATAACCGACACGAACAGCAAAATCACCGATTCCGCCACCGCCAATGACTCCCATGACAGTCGAATAGGAAACCATACTGACAGTCGTCGTCGTATACGCCAAGACTAAACCACTTCTCGCTTCTACTAGTAAAAAATGCCAGATATATTGAAAGCGAGTCGTCCCTAATGAATTGGCCAATGCATAAGTTTCGTCAGAAACATCCAGCAAAACCTGTTCAACTAGCCGGGCAAAGATGGTGATCGCAATGATACTAAGTGGTACAGAAGCTGGTATAGGACCAAAGGCTTTGCCTAATACCGCGCGAGTTACTGGGATCAACGCAATCACAAATAATAGATATGGAAAAGAGCGGATCACTGTGACTAAAAAATTCAAAGTCCAATAAATCCAAGGATAATGACCTCGAACTTTAGGATTCGTCAAAAACAACCCTAAACCTAGTGGCAATCCGCCAACCACACACACGCCCATCGAAATAGCCATCATGATGCCCGTTTCTTCGAGACTGGTCAGTAGGGCTGGCCAATACTCCATCATGCTTTGTGAATGAATCATTGCGCTAAGCTCCTTTTTATTTTTTCAAAATACGTCAAGTTTTCTTCCGTAAATCGTTGTGGGTGATTTCTTAACTCGCCAATCAACTCGCCATTTTCCATGACCAAAATTCGTTGGCATAAGCTTTTCACTGTTTCTAATTCGTGACTAACAAAGAAAATTGTCGGCTGGAATTCTTCATGGACTTTATGCAATAAACGAATCACACTTTCCGTATTTTCTTCATCTAGTGAGCTGGTGGCTTCGTCACACAATAAAATTTCTGGATCACGTGTCAACGCCCGAGCAATCGACACTCGTTGCTTTTCACCGCCAGATAGTTTTACTGGATATACAGCAGCTTTATGAGCCATCCCAACAAAATTTAATAAATAATCGATTTTTTCACGGTTCTTTTTCTTTTGCAGCTTCAATGGTAATTCTACATTTTCATAAACCTTTAAGTTATCTAATAGATTATGGTTTTGGAAAATCATCCCCATTTTTTGTTTTTGCTGCCTTTTTTCTTTTTTGTTCAACTTTTGAACGGCCACACTATCGATTAGGATTTCCCCACTACTAGGTTCTTCCATTAAGTTCAACAAACGAAGTAACGTGGATTTACCAGAACCGCTTTTCCCAACGATTCCGATGATCTCACCTGGTTCGATTGTCAAATGAATATTCTTTACCGCTTGCGTGCCTTCATAGCTTTTAGTTACATTGATCAATTCAATCATCTGTTCCTCCAATGAAAAATAGTACACCTTATCAAACTGTTTGATAAAAATAGATAAATCAGCTTATTGGTTTTCTATTTAAATAAAAAACGCTTCCTAAATACTAACTGTTTCTATAATGGCGGAGTATTCGTAAAAAAGCAACTTTTTTACTCATCTTCTATCTGTTTTTTAACTGTATTAATAATGGTGTTTTATAAACCGATTTATCTGTATCTTTTAAGAACCCTCACTGTAACAAGCATGTATTCTATCTATTGCCATTAATCACCATAAGCTAACAACGTTGTTATTTCTTTTTTCAACAAATTCAGTTTCTTTTTCATAAAAACGAAAAATAGGAGGAAAAGAAAAAGCGGTCAAACGATCGCTGTTGCCGATCATTCAACCACTTTTTCAATGGCTCTATAATTTGAGAGCGGGACAATAGTTCTTTCTCAAAAAGAAAATAAGTTCGACTTTGATGGCTAGTGTCAAAATCGAACTTATTTTTTCTATTATGTACACTTTCCTCTCCATATATTTTCCTAATTTTCTTAAATTTAATGCCATCAGTGCCAAACCAATATCAATCGTTGCTCCTTGTTTCCCACGTAAATGGAAACGATGGAACGCCAAGTGAGTCTTTAGATGCCCGAACACTGGTTCGACCTCGATTTTCTCCTCTAAAAGCTTTTTTCTGCATTCTGCTTTGAAATAGCGCCCATTATTATTTACTTGAATTTTTCGCTTTTGTTCACTTTTCGCACGCGTACATTAACGACGGACTGGACAGTTCCGACAATCCTCACATTCATAGATTTTGAAATCTTGAATAAAGCCACCTTTATCTTTCGACTATCATTTTTGAACGGTATCGGACGATTCGCTGGGCAAATGTATTCATCTTGTTCTTCAAGGTAGTGCCAGTTTTCCACGTTAAATGGATTCTCCTTGTATTTCTTTTTGTTTTCTTTGTGATAACTTAGGATTTTTTTGATTAATCAATTAATCAACATGAAATAACAAAAAAATCTGAGACAGAATGAGGTTCATTCTGACCCAGATTTGATTTTACACCACTCATCAGTCCTTATTGACAAAGAGCCAAGGTTTACACACTTTTTGTAGACTATCTTGTCATAGATATAGTTGTATTTTGTGCAATAGGTTTCTCTGAATTATTTAAAACTATACTTTCTAGTTTTTTTGAAAGGTTCTGTTTCAATGATATGTCTCTTTTGTTTCTTTCTTTAGCAAAGTTAATATTGAGTTTATTATACTCATTAAGAAACTTTTTTGCTTCAAAAGGACTTATTTTCCCTTGGCCTTCAAGCGAATTTATATGATTTACCTCCTTAATTATTTCAGCTTGAATATGAAATTTTTCCGACTCTAATTTTGGAATTATGTTACGATTTATCTCATTAAGGTCTGCTTTTACGTCACTAATATTACGAGGATTTTCAAATTGAGTCCTATACTGATCCTGTAATAGTAAAAGTAACTCTTTTTCTTGCCTACGGAAAGCATTGATTTCTTGAGTTTTCTCGTTGAACTGGGATATAAGTTTTTTACTTCTTATTAGAATACGTTCTGTTTCTTGTAGAGAAATAGTAGGTTGCTCTGTGCGTGATGTGGTCGTAGGTTGCTCTGTGTGTGATGTTGTCGTAGGTTGCTCTGTGTGTGATGTTGTCATAGTTGATTTACTTGTGCTCACAGAATGGGTTTTCTTTGATTCTATAGACTCTTGTAATTGATTTACCATGTCTTTACAATTGGATATAAGATAGTCGATATGCTTTTTATTTGTACTTAAAACTTTTATTTCTTTATAGCATTCTTTAAGCATTTTTTTGTTCTTTATTTTATGCTTTCTTAAATTTACCTTTTGCTGTGTCATTTTACCATATTCAATTACTATATCATTTCTTAGTTTACGGAATTTCGAGCAAAAATTTTGAACCCGCTGGAGATTCGTTTGTAATTGATTAACTTCTATAGAACTTTCAGTAGAAATTCCCTCTTTTAATTTTTTAAAATCTGTCTCTTCTTGCTTAATAAGATTCTTTATTTTTTTATGTAAAAATTTTTTAGCAGAATATGGCTGTCTTGAAACATCATCTTGTATTTTATCTAAATGTTTTAAGTCCCCCTTATTTCTGTGTTTTGAGTGTAGTTTTTTGTGTGGATAAGTTTTATCAGATAAACGGGTGGTTTCATTCCTGTTTTCTAAATCTAGTACTTTTCCTAATCCCCTCCCTTGATTTTGATTGTCTAAACTAGGCAGTGCCCTTGCTCCGCCTATTCCACTTGCTATGCTTAAAGCATTAATAAAAGTAACTATCATTTTGTCTAATCTCATATGCCATCAATCTCCTTTTCATTTAATGATTTTCACTTATCCTACGGAAAATAAAAACTTATACAGAAAAAATTCTGTTTCAAAAGCCATAATGCACCGATCATCAAAAGTTAGACCAAAAATCTAACGTCTGAAACTTTAATTTGCCCAAAGTCAGTTCGAGTCTTTCTAATCAAACCAACTAGTCCTTCACGTTCCTATTTTTGTACCCAACGATAGAGTGCACATAGAGACGCTTCACTTTTAATAGATATTTACCTTAGCTACTACATTTTTATCTAAAAGAGTTAATTCTTGGCTACTATCTGCCACAGTAGATGGTTCATTTATTGTAGAAGCATATCCAGAGATTGTGCTTTCAGATACGCTAATTCCAATAGTTAAAATATCTAAAGATAAGATAAACTTATTTTTCATTTTCTATTACCTCGAAATCCAAAAAAACAGAAAGCGCTTTCTGAATAAATCATAACAGAGAAATCAAATTATATATATAAAAGTCATAAAAAATAGTTTTCATGTCATAATCGTTCATTTTTTCTGTATTGTCCTTTATTTATAAAAAATTATTTCCACATCCACAGTCAATAAGAACAACGAAATTCAATTCATTTTAGAATATAGATTAAGGTTTTGATATAAAAACTCGAAATTTTTTGCATACAAATAATTTACAATTGTTATTATATTTTATAAAGGTAATTTATAAATTTATTCATTGTTCATTTGTACAGGTTGATCGTATTTTACAAATCAATCAACTAGATAAATTACTATAAGGAGTAGCGAGAGATAATTTAGTGATAGATATCTAAAAAAATACCATGAAAAATTGGTTTAGTTAAACAATTACGGAGGAGTAAATATTAGCGATTATGACGTAAAACACATATTTTATGAATTTTTTTTACATAACTTAAAGTATATAATATATCAGAATAAGAAAGCGTTTTTTTGTTGAAAGTGCTATCTAACACCTTTTAAGGAGACTTAAATAATGTGAAGAAAAAAATATTACTTGGTATTTATTTTGTCTCATTGTCTTTCAAAACACAAAAAATATCTGAGACAGAATGAGGTTCATTCTGACCCAGATTTGATTTTACACCACTCATCAGCCCTTATTGACAAAGAGCTTTTTCAATTTGTTTTGATCTGACTTAGTAAAACGGTTAGACTTTCCATGAATTTTTGTGCAATTTCGCTTAATTGGCGCTTAGCAGAATAAATCACATACAATTCATTTTGGGGACTATTTGCCAATGGAATCAAACGTAAATACTCTTTGATCTCACCAATGACCAGCCCAGAACCTGAAGCATAAGCATCTGTTTCTAACACGATATTCATCAATGTTCCCCGATCACTCGTATAGATAACCGTTTCTTGATCAGGACTTTCAATCAAGTCTTCATAAAAATAAGGAAAATTATTGCCATCTTGTGTAAATCTCACTTGCGGATAAGGAAGTAATTCTTCTTTAAAGATTTCTTTCTTTTCACTAAGCGGATGTCCTTGACGTAAAAAAATGTGCGTTTGAAATTCCCCTAATGAATGGGCAACTAGCTCCCCTTGCTCTAAGTAGCGCTTGATCCCTGCTTGATTGTGTTCATTCATATAAAGAATCCCAATCTCACTATGCTGATCCTTCACTTCTTCAATCACATTAGCAGTCGTTGTTTCAATGATTCGAAACTGTTTGATCTCACTTTTGAAAGAAGAGATCAACTTTGCTGTTAAAGGACCTAAGAAATCATAATGTTGCGAAGCAATTGAAAAGCTTTCACGCTTCTCATTCGTCAAATAATAATTTTCTAAAGACTCTAACTGTAAGAGAATCCGTTCCGCTCTTTTTAAAAACTCTTGTCCTTCCTCGGTCAGATACGCCCCTCGATTCGTTCGAGTGAACAGCGTGATCCCTAACTCGGTTTCTAATTCTTTGATTCCTGCGGAAAGACTTGGTTGTGCGACATAGAGTTTTTTAGCTGCTTCTCTGAAACTCCCATTGTTCGCTACAGCAATTACATATTTTAATTGTTGGAAGTTCACTGATGATCCCTCACAAAATAACTGATTGGACGATTTTTCAACGGTTGGAGCGGACGGTTGTTTGGTTGTGCATACTGTCCTTTAAAAGGAATCAAGAAATCTTTATTTAGTTTTTGCACTTGATCCATGACAAACCATTGGATTGGTCCACTCGTTGGTGGCGTAGTTAAAGAGCCGACATAATGGTAATGGCTTTTTTGTTCAGGAAAAAGAACCAATGGATTGGTCCAATGTTCATGTTTTTCTACATCCCAACTATCGCCATTGTCTCGATCATACAACCAACCTTCATCCGTCGTTAGCTGAAACATCACACCAACAACTAAGTTTTCTTTTTTGGCATTCATATGAACAAAGTGGAACTCGATATCTTCTTGATTCCCATTGATCAGATGTTCAGAAGGCATATGAAAATGGATATCTGTGAGATAATATTTCTGACCTTTAAATTCGACATAACTAAGCTGATCATAAGGAACCAAGTGGATCGTATTTTTAAATTCTTTATCTGTAAACCGTTGCTTCTGATAATGAAAAGCAATGGTATCTGATTGATCCTTCGCTGGTTCACAAGTGGTCAATGGAATGGGCGACTGCAATTCAAACGCCGCACCTTTAGCAAACCAGTCGCATAATTCAGCCCAATGTTCTGGTCCTCTTTCTCCCGTATATCCCCATTCAACATCCATATTCTTTTTCACTTTTATTCCTCCTGCATCTTTGCAAAATTTTCTATTGTTGACTGTTTTTAACGATCGTGGAAACAGTCGCTAAAAAGTCTTCTTTCCCATAAAATTCTTGATTCAGTAATTCAGGGAAAATCTCGTTGAAGAAATACTTGACAGAAGGACGATGCTCAAACCCTTTGATCGTAGTTACCGCTTCAATAAACATCTCTTTATATACTTTTTCTGGATTGTTCTTGATGATCTCTTCAAATGATTCATACAATAGATCGACTTTATCAGAGATTGCTAATAACTCACCTTCCACTGTGTCATCTTTTCCTTCAAACAATCGCCGGCGGTAAACTTCTTGAAACTCTTCCGGAATCTCTTGGTTGATGAACTCATCCGTCATCTTTTCTTCAACTGTTTGTAACATTCCTCGTAACTCTTTATTTGCATACTTGACCGGTGTTTTGATATCCCCGATAAAACGTTCTGTGTAATCGTGATTTAACGCTTTTTCATAAAGTAATTTCCAATCGATCGCTTGACCATGAACCTCTTCAATGTCACCTAAGACTTGAGCAATCGAAGCCACTCGATAAGAATGAGCGGCTACCGTATGTTCAGTAAATTTAAAGAACCCTGGAGCACGTGTAATTTTTTCCAAATTATTCAAACCTAAAATAAATTCATTCAATCCCATAAAATAGCCTCCCTTTTACTTTTCCGATGATTTTATCATTAAATAACTATCTTTCGCAAATATCCCGTTTGTAAATCAACGAAAAATTAATTTTTTTGATGAGAATCATGCCATTCTTGCTATAAAAAAATAGAAACCAGAAAAACAACTCTAGTTTCCATCAAAATAATCATAAAATTCAAAACCAACTCTGTGCAAGCTCCTCGCCTTAAAAACGACAAGCGAAGCACAGCAACTATTAGTTCAGAAACATTCAAAACAACATAGCTCTAAAACTTGATGAGACAGGCAGATATTCGACTGAATGTTTTGGAAGCATTCAAAACAACATAGCTCTAAAACTCCCACGCATCATAGTAAGTGATTTTAAAAGTTTTGGAAGCATTCAAAACAACATAGCTCTAAAACCTCGCAGAAATTTTTTTCTTACGAAATTTCGTAATCGCGCTACTCGTCCATAGCAAAACTTTCGCCTTGGATGCTTCCTTTGTTTCATTCAGTTGTTTTGTTTGATTCTAGTATACCATGGATTTTGTTCAACGAAAGCCCTTTTTTGAGTCTTTTGTTTTTGTTCCATCTTCGTATCCTTCGTTACTGTTTTAACCAGTCCGCTGGATTCTTTTTCCATTCTTTTAACAAGGCTAATTCCGCTTCATCAATATATTTTTCGGCTAACGCTGTTTCGATCAAGACAGAATAATTCGTGAGAGTAAATAGTGGTAACTCTGCTTTGGCAAAATTTTCTTCACCTGCTGGTAGTTCATACGTAAAGATCGCTGCTACACCTAATACATTAGCGCCTTCTCTTTTGGCTGCTTCCGTTGCTTCTAAAACGCTTTGGCCTGTCGAAATCAAGTCTTCGATCACAACCATTTTTTGACCTTCAAAAATCCGTCCTTCGATTTGATTGCCTTTACCGTGATCTTTCGCTTTACTACGGATATAAACCATAGGCAAGTCCAAGATTTCTGCCACCCATGCCGCATGGGGGATTCCTGCTGTTGCTGTACCAGCAATGACTTCCACGTCAGGGAATGCTTGCTTGATTTTTTCTGCTAACCCTTGAGCAATTGCTTTTCTGACTTTTGGATAGCTCATCGTGATGCGGTTGTCACAATAAATCGGGCTTTTTAGTCCACTTGCCCACGTGAATGGTTCATTTGGGCTTAAGAAAACCGCTTCAATAGCTAACAAATCTTTGGCAATGTTCTTTTCAATCGTATTCAAATTGATCGACTCCATTCTTCTTTGATTGTTTGATAGGCTTGGTAGGGATCTTTCGCTTGAGTGATTGGTCGTCCAACCACGATAAACGTTGAACCAATTCCTCGAGCTTGGGCAGGCGTGACGATCCTCGTTTGATCACCTGCGACGCTTCCTTCTGGTCTGATACCCGGAGAAAGGCAAATGAAATCTTGGCGGGTAGCTGCTTTGATGCCACTCACTTCTAAGGCAGAAGAAACAACGCCATCTAGTCCGGCAGCTTCGGCACATTTCGCATAATGGATCACACTTTCTTCTAAGGGAACTTGGATCAATTGATCATGATGCATATCCGCTTCACTCGTTGAAGTAAGCTGAGTGATCGCTAACAACAATGGGCGTTTTTTGCCAGCAGGAGTTCCTTCTTCTAGCCCACGTAGTGCCGCTTGCATCATTTTGATTCCGCCAGCTGCATGGACACAAGTGATATCCACGCCTAGTTTTGCTAACCCACGCATGGCTTTTTCCACCGTGTTAGGGATATCATGAAGTTTCAAGTCTAAAAATACTTCATGTCCGGCATCTTTCAACCAACGAACAATAATCGGTCCTTCCTGATAAAATAATTCCATTCCGATTTTTACAAATAATTTTTCCTCTTCAGGGAATAGTTGCATAAATTGTTCCACTTCTTGCCACGTCGAAAAGTCTAAAGCAATAATTGGTCGTTGGTTCATTTCATTCGTTCCTCTCTTACTTCTTTGATTAGTTGTTGAAGGGATTCGATCCCTAATTCTGCCATTCGTACAGGTAGTTCTTCAATCAGTTTCGGACAAATGTACGGATCCGTAAAATTAGCTGTTCCTACTGCCACGGCACTGGCTCCTGCCATGAACATCTCTAAGACATCGTCAACGGTTTGGACACCACCCATACCAATGATCGGCAACTCGGAAACAGCGGCGACTTGATGGATCAAACGAATCGCCACTGGTTTGATCGCAGGACCAGAAAGACCACCTGTCTGATTAGCTAAAATAGGTTGACGTGTTTTCAGATCAATCCGCATACCAAGTAGTGTATTGATCATCGTAAAGCCATCTGCCCCACCGCTTTCGATTGCTTGTGCGATAGGTACGATATCCGTCACATTAGGGGAAAGTTTCACATAAACTGGTACACTTGCAACCTTTTTGACAGCTTGTGTCAATTGAAAGGCAACGTCTGGGTCTGTCCCAAAGGCAATGCCGCCATGTTTGACATTCGGGCAAGAAATATTCAACTCGATCGCTTTGACATTCGGCGCTTCACCAATTTTACGACAAACCTCGACATAGTCTTCTTCACAGGCACCAGCGACATTCGCAATGATAGGTAAATCTGGATAGACAGCTAATTCTGGTAACAGTTCATTCATGACAACTTCCAGACCGGGATTTTGCAATCCGATCGCATTCAACATACCGGAGGGTGTTTCCGCCACACGTGGGGTGGGATTACCAAACCTTGCATGCGGCGTTGTCGCCTTGACCATGATCGACCCCAATTGATTCAAATCGTAATATTTCCCATATTCTTTTCCAAATCCAAAGCATCCACTGGCTGGCATGATCGGATTTTTCAATTCCAAACCCGGGAGCTTAACTGCTAAGGGATTACTCATAAGACAACCTCTCCTACTTTAAAAATTGGCCCCTCGTCACAAACCTTGACACTTTTTGTTCCAGTTTCATCATCCGGTCGATGACAAACGCACGCATAACAAGCACCGATACCACAAGCCATTCGTGATTCTAATGATAATTGGACATTTGGATGATCCGCAAAAAGTTGTTCGACTGTTTTTAAGAGACCATTCGCACCACAAGCAAAGACAGCTTTTGGTTGCTTGTGAGTACTCATTAGCAGATTTCCGACGTTTCCATGGATCCCATAGGTACCATCATCCGTCGCTACTCTGGTTTCACCTAATTCATGAAACTTTGCTTCATGGTACATGACTTCTTTTGATGCAAATCCTAAAAAATTGGTGACTTTTACGTCCCGCATATTCAGTTGTTTGGCTAATTCATATAAAGGTGGGATACCAATTCCTCCCCCTACGATGAACACTTCATCTCCTGCGGACAACCCAGATAGATCAAAGCCATTGCCTAATGGCCCTAAAACGTCTAAAGAATCGCCAGCTTTCAACGTAGAAAATTCTTTCGTTCCTTCACCTTCGATTCGATAGATGATCTGGCAAGTGTAGTTTTGTTGATCAATCGAATGGATACTGATGGGGCGGCGTAAAAGCAAATCTGCTCTAGGTACTCGAATATGCAAAAACTGCCCAGGTATTGACATTTCTTTGACCAATTCTCCTTTTAAAGTCAATTCATAAATACGTGGTGCTAGTTGTGTTTGTTGAATGATTGTCATGACTTCTTGCTTCATATCTGCTCTCCTCTTTGGGATTTTTTCATTGCCAAACATCTCGACAAAAGTGATCCTTTCAGCCAATGTCAGTAACAAGGCGAACGAAAATGATCACTTTTATCTCTGTTTAGGTGCCTACAAGCTATTTTAACTATTACTTAATCATTATAGGAACTGTCACTTTAGAACATGCTGATCAAATCGCTTGTGTCGAAAAAGCTCGAGACTCCATTACCCGAATGATCGCATCCGCTGTATCTAATGAAGTAAATAAAGGAATACCATGTTCAACTGCTTCTCGGCGAATGATAAATCCGTCTTTCGAGGCATTTCCTCGATCTTTATCGATGGTATTAACAACAACCTGTGCTTTTCCTTCTCGAATCAACTCAACAACATTTTTCTCCGTTGCTTTTTCAGAGATTTTAGCAACAGGCGTGACGATCAGCCCATTTTTTTCAAAATAAGCTGCCGTATGCTTGGTAGCTAATAGGCTGTAACCAATTTCTGAAAAACGTTTAGCTAGCGCTAACGCTTCTTCTTTAGTTTCATCAGCGATCGTGAACAAGACGGCACCATAATCTGGCAGGCGTAGACCTGATGCTTCAAACGCTTTGTATAATGCTTTATCTAAGTTTTGATCAGAGCCCATGACTTCTCCAGTAGATTTCATTTCAGGACCTAAGTAGGTATCCACTTGTTGCAATTTAGTAAACGAGAATACAGGAGCTTTCACATGGACAGCGTTTGATTCTGGATATAAGCCATTCGTAAAGCCTAAGTCACTTAACTTTTCACCTAAGATCGCTTTTGTGGCGATTTGAGCCATCGGTATTCCTGTAACTTTACTTAAAAACGGAACCGTTCGACTTGCACGAGGATTGACTTCGATCACGTAAACTTGATTGTCGTGGATCACGAATTGGATATTCATCATACCGATGCAGTTTAATCCACGAGCTAAGCGAATCGTATAGTCTTCAATGGTTTGTTTGATCTCTGCTGAGAGTGCTTGTGGCGGATAAACAGCCATGGAATCCCCCGAATGGACCCCTGCACGTTCAATGTGTTCCATGATTCCAGGGATTAGAACTGTTTCCCCATCACAAATGGCATCTACTTCACATTCACTTCCAAGCAAATAACGGTCAATCAAAACAGGATGTTCTGGGGAAGCTTTCACTGCATGTTCCATATAATCTTCCAAATCTTGTTGATTTTCAACGATTTCCATTGCTCGACCGCCCAAGACATAACTTGGTCTGACAAGAACAGGATAACCGATTTTTGAAGCGATCCCTACTGCTTCTTCTTTACTAGTTGCAGTATCACCTAGTGGCTGAGGTACTTCCAGGCTTCTTAACGCTTGTTCAAATAAATCCCGGTTTTCAGCACGATCTAGATCTTCAATTGTAGTACCTAAAATTTTGACGCCCGCTTGAACTAACGGCTCCGCTAAATTGATAGCTGTCTGACCACCAAACTGGACGATTACCCCAATCGGTTGTTCAAGTTCAATGACATTCATCACATCTTCAAAAGTCAATGGTTCAAAGTACAGTTTATCAGAGATCGAGAAATCGGTTGAAACTGTTTCTGGATTGCTATTCATGATAATGGCTTCATAACCTGCTTGTTGGATCGCTTTAACTGAATGGACCGTTGCATAGTCAAACTCGACCCCTTGACCGATTCGAATGGGTCCAGATCCTAAGACAAGAACAGAATCTTTTTCGGATCGTTCACTTTCATTTTCAACTTCGTATGAGCTGTAAAAATAAGGCGTCTGTGAAGCAAATTCAGCCGCACACGTATCGACCATTTTGTATACGGGTTTGATGTCGGATTTTTCACGGAGCTCTCTGATCTGCTTTGCTTCAGTTTTCCACAGTTCAGCAATCTTTTGATCCGTAAACCCGTTTTGTTTCACAGTACGTAGGACGTTTTCATCCTGCGGGTGTTCCAACAGTTCAGTTTCTAGTTCAACGATATGGAGCAACTTGTCTAAAAAGAACAAATCGATCTTTGTCAACTCCGCCAATTCTTCAATTGGATAGCCGCGGCGAATCGCCTCTGCGACATAGAATAAGCGATCATCTTGGGCACGGACGACTTTTTCGATCAATTCACTATCATCGATCATGTTGAGTTCTGGTAGTTCCAAATGGTGTGTCCCGATCTCTAAAGAGCGGACAGCTTTTAATAGGGATTCTTCAATGTTACGACCAATCGCCATTACTTCGCCAGTTGCTTTCATTTGAGTTCCTAAAACTCGTTCCCCATTCTCAAATTTATCGAATGGCCAACGAGGAATCTTAGCAACGACGTAGTCCAAAGCTGGTTCAAATTCTGCATAAGTCGTTCCAGTTACCGGATTCTTCATTTCATCTAGTGTTAAACCTAAAGCAATCTTAGCCGCCAATTTTGCAATCGGGTAACCAGTTGCTTTACTTGCTAAAGCAGAAGAGCGTGAAACACGTGGGTTAACTTCGATCACATAATAATTGAAGCTATTTGGATCAAGTGCAAGTTGGACATTGCAGCCGCCTTCGATTTTCAATGCACGAATAATCGCTAATGATGCATCACGCAACAGCTGGTATTCATGATCTGAAAGGGTCTGACTTGGGGCGAAGACGATCGAATCGCCTGTGTGGATACCCACTGGGTCAAAATTTTCCATGTTACAAACAACAATGGCATTATCAGCCGAGTCACGCATAACTTCGTATTCAATTTCTTTGAATCCTGCAATACTGCGTTCGATCAAACATTGGGTCACTGGAGAAAGGCTCAGACCATTTTCTGCGATCACTCGAAGTTCTTCTTCATTTTTACACATTCCACCACCCGTTCCACCTAATGTGAAAGCGGGACGAACGATGATTGGATAGCCAATTTTATTAGCAAATTCGACTGCTTCTTCAACAGTTGTGACGATTTCAGATTCGGGGATTGGTTGATTCAGTTCTTCCATCAACTTTTTAAATAAATCACGATCCTCTGCTTGATCGATAGCAGATAATTTTGTCCCTAACAGCTCAATGCCTAGTTCATCTAAAATACCAGATTCTGCTAGTTCCATTGCCATGTTCAAGCCTGTTTGTCCGCCTAATGTCGGTAACAAAGCATCAGGACGTTCTTTTCGCAAGATCCTTGAAACAAATTCTAGTGTGATCGGTTCGATATACACTTGATCGGCAATTTCTTGATCAGTCATGATCGTTGCGGGATTGGAATTTACTAAAACGACCTCATATCCTTCTTCTTTCAAAGCAAGGCAAGCTTGGGTTCCGGCATAGTCAAATTCCGCCGCTTGACCAATGATGATCGGACCTGATCCAATCACCATAATTTTTTTGATATCTGTACGTTTTGGCATGTTTATTTCTCCTCTCCTGCATCCATCATTTCCATAAATTCATCAAATAAATGAAGCGCATCATGTGGACCGGGAGCTGCATCAGGATGGAATTGGACGCTAAACGCTGGATAATGGCGATGTCTAATTCCTTCCACAGTCCCATCATTTACTTCTACATGGGTGATCAGCAACTGATCTGGATCCACTGTTTTTTCATCCACAGCATAGCCGTGATTTTGAGAAGTAAAATCGATCCTTCCAGTCGCGATTTCTCGGACAGGATGATTCAAGCCACGATGACCAAATTTCATTTTATAGGTATCCGCACCATTAGCTAAGGCAAACAATTGATGCCCTAAACAGATCCCGAAAATTGGTATTTTCCCTTGGATTTCTCGAATCATTTCAATAGCTTCTGGTACGTCTTTTGGATCTCCTGGTCCATTCGTCAGCATGACGCCATCCGGTGCTAAGGAGAGAATTGTTTTTGCATCCGTATTATAGGGTAATACGGTTAAATTGCAGTTTCTTTTACTTAGTTCACGCAAAATACTATGTTTCAAACCAAAATCAATGACAGCCACATTTTTTCCAGTTCCAGGACTTGGATATGGTTTACTTGTTGAGACTTGTTGCACTTGGTTTGTAGCTAAAACGGTCGCTTTCAATTGGTCATAAGCATGTTCAAAGGAATCACCAGCATCCACGATACTCGCTTTCATCGTTCCAACTTGACGGATTTTTCGTGTCAAGGCACGAGTATCGATCCCTGAAATGCCAGGGATGCCTTTTCGTTTCAAAAACTCGTCCAATGTCATTTGACTCCGCCAATTAGAAGCCACTCTCGCATGTTCTTTGACGACTACGCCCTTGCAAGTTGGTGCGATGGATTCATAATCATCACGGTTGACACCGTAATTTCCCACCATCGGATACGTAAAGGTAATGATTTGCCCATTGAAACTTTGGTCTGTGATCGTTTCTTGATAGCCTGTCATGCTGGTAGTAAACACGATCTCGCCAAACACATTATTATTCGCTCCAAATGCTTTTCCTTTAAAAACTGTCCCATCTTCTAAAATCAATAATCGTTCCATTTGCTTCACTCCCCTTTGTGCCACGCCAATTTTCCATCAACGAATGTTCCTAATGTTTCGCCCTTGACGTTCCATCCAACAAAAGGTGTGTTTTCGCCTTTTGATAAGAAATCTTTCTTATCGATTGTACTTGAGTGTTCAATATCGAAAACAGCTACGTCAGCAGGTGCCCCAACTGTCAATGTCCCAGCCTCTAACTGGAAGATTTCCGCTGGCTTGGTAGCCATCCAGTTGATCACTTGTTCGAGTGTGAAACGATTGGTTTCAACAAAGTGCGTATAAATCAGTTGGAAAGCTGTCTCACTTCCTACGATCCCAAATGGCGCTTCTAAGAAACTTTTGCTTTTTTCTTCTAATCCGTGCGGCGCATGGTCAGTCGCAATACAATCAATCGTTCCATCAAGAAGTCCTTCGATTAATGCTTCTCGATCTTCTTTGCCTCTTAATGGTGGGTTCATTTTCCAAAAGCCGAAGTCTTCGGGGATATCTTCATCAATCAAGATCAAATGATGGGGAGAAACCTCTGCTGTAACGTGGATACCCGCTTTTTTGGCATCACGAATGACCCGCACGCTTTCCTTGGTAGAAACGTGACAGACGTGATAGTGCACACCTGTTGCTTCAGCTAAAAGGAGATCCCGTGCGATTTGTGAGGATTCAGTTACACTTAAAATACCTGGCAAACCTAGTTCTTTTGCTTTATCACCAGCATGCATCACTCCACCGAATAGTAATGATTCATCTTCCGTATGTGCTACCAGTGCTTTGTTATTTTTTGCTGCTTCTTTCATGGCTTGATACATCGTTCCTGCGGTCTGAACACCCACGCCATCATTCGTAAATGCAAATGCTCCTGCTTTAATCATCGCTTCTTGATCCACTAAGACTTCACTTCGAAGATTTTCAGTGATCGGTGCATATTGCAAGACTTTGACCACTGCATCTCGTTTGATCAAGTAATAGACCTGTTCTAATTTTTCCGGGGTATCAGGTACAGGGTTCAGATTAGGCATGGCACAAACAGTTGTAAAGCCGCCTCTTGCCGCTGCTTTAGTACCAGCTGCAATCGTCTCCTTGTATGTAAATCCTGGCTCTCTTAAATGGACATGGACGTCCACTAAACCAGGTGTGATCAGTTGTCCTTTGGCATCAAACACTTCATCAAATTCAGCCTCGGAAAATCCTTCGCCGATTGCTTTGATTTTTCCGTTTTCGATCCAAATTTCTGCAGGTGTTGTTTCATTCTTTCGTGTATTGATTTGACCGTTTTTAATGAGTGTTTTCATCTTTTCTTCCTCCTAGCTTTACGCTTTTCCGTTTAGTACTGCTTCTAAGATCGCCATTCTAACAAAGACGCCATTGCTCATTTGCTGTACGATTCGTGATTGTAGTCCTTCCACAAGGGAGTCAGCTAATTCGACATCACGATTGACTGGCGCTGGGTGCATGATGATCGCATGCTTTTGTAATTTCTTCGCACGTTCGACTGTTAATCCATACTCTTGGTGATAGGCTTCTTTTGAAAAACTTTCTTTCCCATCATGACGTTCATGTTGTACGCGAAGCATCATCATGACATCCACTTGTTCTAATAATTCATCTAATGGCAGATAGTGCCCATAGACTTCAAATTCTTCATCGTACCATTCACGTGGACCTGAAAAGAAGACTTGTGCTCCTAATCGTTTCAGCATTTGCATGTTTGATTTTGCTACTCGTGAGTGTGTGATATCCCCGACGATCGCTACTTTCAATCCCTCAAAGTAACCAAATTCTTCGTAGATCGTCATCAAATCAAGTAAGCATTGTGTTGGATGTTGGCCACTTCCGTCACCACCATTGATAATCGAGCATTGGATCGTTTTACTTTGGATCAATTCATCATAGTAATTTTCATCTCCATGGCGGATTACTGCAACATCCACACCGAGCGCAGACATCGTCAAGACCGTATCATAAAGGGTTTCCCCTTTTTGTACAGAACTCGTACTCGCTTCAAATTCAATCACTTCTAAGCCTAGTTTCTTTTCGGCTACATCAAAGCTCTTATGCGTACGAGTACTATTTTCAAAAAACAGATTCGTCGCAAAGTATTGCGGTTTTTGTGGTGTCCAGTTTGCTCCTTGTTTAAACTCTTGACCTCGACGGATCAAGCCCATGACTTCTTGATCCGTTAAAGCTTCCACTGTCAATAAATGTTTTAAACTAATGCGTTCTGATTTGATGATCATGATAGTTCCTCCTTAGTTTTCTTCGCTACGTGAAGTTTCGGGTAAGATAAGATTCAGAATGATACCAAGTACAGTTGCTAAAGCCATTGCTGATAACGTGAAGGTGCCTACTTCAAAAACCAAGCCTCCGATTCCGACCACTAAGATCACTGAAGCAATCAACAGATTTTTCTTTTTATCAAAATCGATTTTATTTTCGATCAAAATCTTCATTCCACTCGCTGCGATCACTCCGAACAAGATAAAGCTGATTCCGGAAATTACGGGTCCGGGGATACTTAAGATCAAAGCGCTTAATTTGCCCACAAATCCTAAAATCACAGCGAAGACTGCTGCACCACCGATGACGAATACGCTGTGTACACGAGTGATTGCTAACACACCGATATTTTCCCCATAACTTGTAACTGGAGGACCACCGACGAAAGCTGCAACGATCTGCGCTAAGCCATCTCCCATCAATGTTTTGTGTAAACCTGGCTCTTCAAAGAAATTACGTTTGGTTAATTTATTCAAGACCATCAAATGTCCAATGTGTTCCGTCATCGTAACGAAAGCGATAGGTGCCATCGTCGTAATTGCCCCTAAGTAAAGCTTCGGTTCATATTGAACAAATGGAATCTCGAAGTTTGGCAAAGCGAACCAAGCAGCATCAGCGATCGGCTTTGTATCGACGATTCCGAAGAGTAAAGCAACGAGGTAGCCGCAAATGATCCCTAACAAAATTGGAATAAGTCCTAAAAATCCTTTTAGCCACATGTTGAAGAAAATCGTCAATGCTAAAGTGATCAGTGCCACGGCTATATATTTAAAATCATAGTTGCCTTGGTTATACATTGCGTTCGTTGCAGCATTCGCTGCTAACCCTAAGCCGATGACCATGATCACGGGACCAACGACAATCGGTGGTAAAATTTTGTCCAACCAAGCTGAACCGATCTTTTTGATGATCCATGCGACGATCAAGTAAACCAGACCAGTCGTTACGGCTCCTTGGGCGATCGCTGGGTATCCGTCAGTCTTCATCAGCATTTGCATAGCTGCGATAAAGGCAAAGCTACTACCCAAGTAGGCTGGAATCTTTCCTTTAGTAGTAAAAAGATAAACTAATGTTCCTAATCCTGAGCTGACTAAGGCAATCCCTGGATCGATCCCCACTAAAATCGGCACAAGTACAGTAGCACCAAACATCGTAAAGAGATGTTGTAAACTTAAGCCGATCCAATGTCCTGTTTTTGGGCGATCGTGGATATCTAAAACCGCATCGTGATTATGGAATTTTTTCTGTTCTGACATATCAATTGCTCCTCTATTCTTCCTCTTTCAAAATCATGATTCGATCTTTGCCGTCAAGTTCTTGCATTTCGACTAAGATTTCTTCTGTTTTTGCTGTGGGAATGTTTTTCCCAACATAGTCTGCTCGAATCGGTAACTCTCGATGTCCCCTGTCTACTAAGACAGCCAGAGAAATTTTTCTAGGACGACCATAGTCCATTACTGCGTCCATCGCTGCTCGAATCGTTCGTCCAGTGTAAAGGACGTCATCGATCAAAATCACTTCTTTTCCTTCTAGTGAAACGGGAATATCTGAAGAATGAAGTTCTGCTTCAGCTGGTGTTTCTTTTTTATCATCACGATACAATGTGATATCCAGCTCTCCGACCGGAACTTCGATGCCTTCAAGTTGCTTCAAACGATCGGCAACTCTTGATGCGATGTAAATCCCTCTTGTTTTTATCCCAATTAAGACAACATCTTGAATCGTCTGATTTCTTTCAATGATTTCATACGTGATACGTGTCAATGCCCGCTTCATGGTTAATTGATCCACAACTTCTTTTGCTTGCATGTTTGTTTCCTCCTTTTTTATACACAAAAAAACTCCTGCCCTAAGAGGACAGGAGGAATGTCTAGACTGAGTGTACATTTAGATACACTGATAGTTATACTACGTCATTGAGTAATCGATGTTATGGCGCACCATAGCTCTCTTACCCACACCCTTCTTAGCCTCACGGGACTAAACTTAAAGGAACTGATATGAAGTTTTTATGCTTTCGTTGTTAAATACTATACCGTTATCTAAATCAAAATGCAACACTTTTCCTTAGTTTTTCTAAAGTTTTTTCAAAGATTGTAGGAAGCGGTGCTTCAAAGACCATTTCCTGACCTGTGATTGGATGGGTAAAGCCTAAGAGCTTCGCATGAAGAAATTGTCCATTTCCTTTCAATGTCTTACTTGGTCCGTAAACTGGGTCTCCAGCTAAAGGATAGCCTATATATTTCATATGCACACGGATCTGATGGGTCCTACCTGTTTCTAACGTCAACTCCACCAACGTAAAATCATTGAATCGTTCCAAGACATTAAAATGGGTCACGGCTGGTTTGCCATCTTCTCTGACTGCCTGCATTTTACGGTTCACTTTTGATCGACCGATCGGTGCGTTGATCGTTCCTTTTTCATGAGGAATCACTCCATGGACTAACGCTACGTATTTACGTAAAGAAGTTTTATCTTTTAATTGCTTGGCCAAAGATTCATGTGCTAAATCATTTTTCGCTACCATCAACAAACCTGAAGTATCTTTATCGATTCGATGGACGATCCCTGGACGGATCACACCATTGATCGACGAAAGGTCTTTTACATGATACATTAAAGCATTGACCATCGTACCATTCGGATGACCTGCTGAAGGATGGACGACCATGCCTTGTGGTTTGTTGACAACAGCAACCGCTTCGTCTTCATAAACGATTTCTAATGGAATGTCTTCTGCTTCAATTGAAAGGGTCTCTGGTTCTGGCACAGCGATCACGATTTCATCATTTTTCTTCACTTTATAATTTGCTTTCACCACTTGTCCGTTGACCGAAACGGCACCATCTTTGAGCCAAAGCTGGATTTGTGAACGACTATAATCGTTGAATAAACCTGTGAGTACTTTATCGATTCGTCCTGTTTCTGTTTGAATCGTTGCGTTTAATTCTGTCATTTTTTCCCTTGTTCCTTTTCATCTAAAATAATATATATCAAAATAAGAATCACACCACAAACAAGTGTCATATCAGCTACATTGAAGATCGGAAAATTCATAAAATCTGTTTGGAACATATCGACGACATATCCCAGTCTTACACGATCAATAAAATTCCCAATAGCTCCTGCTAAAATAAAACTTAACCCTGTCAGCAACCATCGATTGCCCTGTTTGCGATTCTTGACCATCAATGTCACGACAACAATGACAGCAATCACTGTGATTATGACGAAAAACCACATCTTCCCTTCAAGCATACTCCAAGCTGCCCCAGTATTGCGTATATGATTCAACGATAAGACGCCTGGAATCAATGTCTTCGTTTCGCCTAAAGATAAATCATTGACGATCCACCATTTGACCCACTGATCAAGAGCCACTAATAATCCACTGATCATAAAATAAATTGCTAACAAAAAATCATTCCTTTTCTATTTGTTGATAAATATCTCTAGGTCTAATGATCCCCAGTAAGTTGCCGTCAGGATGACCATCTTTGGTAATCAGGACTGCTTCTAGAGTTCCTTGTTCCCGAAACATTGTTTCCACTTCATAAACATAAGTATGTTCAGCTACAAAACGATAATTCGTATATTTGCCATCACTAAAAATCAAATCAGCCGCTTTTTTATCTGTTAAATCAATGGTCCCTTTTTGACTTTCCTTTGCTAGCCAAAAACCAATGACCCGCAATGTCACAAGCGCTACGAATTTCCCTTTATTATACAAAGGAAACTGTGAGTATCGTTTTTTGGCAACCGTTCCTAACAAATCAAGTAAAGGAAGATCTCGTTCAAAACCTGTGACATGTTTCGCAAAGCGAGGTAAAACCTTTGCTGGACGAATCAAGTCTTCTTCAATCTGCTGGATCTTATTGACTGCCCAATCATTGGGTTCAGCAATCACAAAATCCACAGCAATCCGATCGTGAACAATGGCATTTCGCAACTGCGCCAGCTGAAGCAAATCTTCTTCATATTGACGAATCACTGCTTTTTTGCGTTGGGCAAGTCGCCGAACTAACTCAGTAAATCCCATATTGCGGGCGTTACCCATTTCATCTCTCATCCATTTTTCGATCCGATTAAAACTACTTAAAAAAATATCAGAGTTTGCCATCTTTCTCCTCCTTGATTACATAGGCTTGGTTTTTGATGAAAAAAAAGAAGCCAATCATTACAAGTACCACGAACATACTATAAATTAGATTGTGTAACCACAATGCGCTTAATCCACTTCCTAAAAATAAAAAGGGATAAATCTGTAACAATAAGAGATTCATTGTAATGACGTATCCTTTGGACGGATGCGTTATTGTATACACTGGACTTTTTAACCAATAAAACGAAACTTGCATTGTAAAAGGTGCTTCTAACTTAAGTAAAACCGATTGATTATGATTCAATAGTCCTTTTTTCTTTCCATTGATTCGCAGTTGGATCGGACTACCCATGCCATAAAAACCTGTTCGTCTTGTCACTCGTACGTCCATAACGCCCCTCCTCCTGATGCTTTCTTAGTATACCGTAAAACACCCGAACAAGAAAGTAGATGTCTCAAAGTGTTTGAGTTCCCTATATTTAACTAATTTATAGACATTTTTTGCTCAAATGCAGCGAGTACAGCAAAAGTAGCCAACCAGCAAAACTATTAGAAATCTTTTGTAACATCGTTTTCACTCCTTATATATCCATTAAAAATGTTCGATCGAAAATAAAAGGATGACACAACTATCCGTAATGAATAATTGTGTCATCCTTTTTTACTGTTTAGAAGTATTTTTTTCAACCTCACTTTTTGTAAATCTCCACTTGCTTTAACTACTTTATCGTTCATTGCTTTGCAACAACTAAGTAAAGAATAAAAAAAGAAATATACCCACACCATTATAAAAAACATGGGTCAATATGGCGTACCACACATTAGAAGTTTTTATATAAACGAATCCAAATAGAACGCCGCAGAAAAAAAGGTTGAAATTTCCTCCGTGTACGATTGAAAACAAGAATGAAGAGATTATGAGGAGAGAAGCCTTTGTTTTCCTGTCAGAATGTAAGCTGATTAGACTAAATCTAAAAATCATTTCTTCTAAAAATACACCGTACGTTGTAGCACTTATTATATATTTTTTCAATTCACTATTAGCTAAAGAATTTAGGGGTAAGCTATTTGTATCAGGCAAAGCAGTATTAATGACAATAATACTAACGATACAAAAGACTGCAATAAATATGAGTTTCAGCCATTGTATTTCTACTAATGATTGATAGAGAAGCTGGTGGAACAACACCAAAAACATAAAACTTAGGATCAACGGAAACCAAGAAATCCAATCAAATATGAAATCATATTTGATTGGGATCCCTATATTTGGGATCATAAAATAAATAATAAAGTAACTCAAGCAAAGAATGAATTTCCAATGTTTCTTAGTATTCCTATGTATCATATTGCTACATAATCAATATATTGTGTATTTGCTGTAGCAGTTTGAGTACGAATATATTTATTGTCTACTTTACGATAAACTCGGTAAGTGACCGTTATTCTTGAATTTTGACGATACTTCTTGAATTTTCCGTTTACTGAGTATTCGTTCCCGATTTTAATATTCATTCCGAAGATCGTTGCACCAATTGATAATGTGGTTTTTCTATTGTAGGTTTCTGTACCCGAATATGTACGATTTCCTTTAGAAATACGCCAACTTTGAGGTTGTGACCAAGTTTTTGTCTGAATCGATGGTTCGTCTAATACATAGTACTCATCATCACTACAAATTGCTATGCCAGAACTATTCGTTTCATCGGCTAATACTGGAACACACGGAGTTACAGCAGTTCCTAAAATCAAAAGTGACGTAGACACCAAAATTGTTCTAAATAAATACTTTTTCAAAAATTTGCACTCCTATTTTAGTATTAAAAAAACGTTTTCTTCGCAATGATTATAAATCATTTTATTTTAGACATATGATTGCTATCATAAAAAGCTGTTTTGAACTCAAAATCGACCGTGAAACCGCCATTATTTACTTGTTGACTAACACAATATGTATAAAAACAAGTCAGCCCTTGTATGAACATATACAAGAGCTGACTTTATACTTTTTTTTGATCGAAAGGGAGCCTTTACCTAATTTTAGGTATTTACTCGTTTTTTGTGTATTCTCACTAAACATTTTTGATAGATGGCTTTTTTATGAAGCACCCTATCCTCTTTCTTTTTTAGAATAATCCCAGTACTTCCCCATCACTGGTAACATCCATATTCAATGCAGCTGGTTTTTTGGGAAGTCCCGGCATAGTCATGACATCTCCTGTTAGCGCAACGATAAACCCAGCCCCTAATTTGGGAACGAACTCTCTGATGGTAATCGTAAATCCTTCAGGAGCGCCTAAAAGTGTCGGATCGTCAGAAAATGAATATTGGGTTTTCGCCATACAAATTGGCAGTTTATCCCAACCATTAAGGACAAACTCATCGATTTGTTTTTTTGCTTTTTTACTAAAGCTGACACCTGTTCCACCATAAATCTCTTGGACGATCGTTGCCACTTTTTCTTCAATAGTCGCTGTCGGTTGATACAGGGGCTGATAATCTGCTTGCTGACTATCAATCGCACGAACGACCGCTTTGGCAAGTTCAATTCCACCGTCTGCGCCATACTCCCAAACACTTGCTCGTTTTACGATCACCCCTTGATTTTCGCAAAGACGTTCTAACAAAGTAAATTCAGCTTCCGTATCTGTCACGAACTCGTTGATCGCAACAATTACGGGGATATGGTATTTTTCCATATTGTGGATATGACGTTTTAAATTACTGAATCCTTTTTCCAATGCTGCTAAATTTTCCGTTTTCAACTCTTCTTTAGTTGCACCGCCATGCATTTTCAAGGCACGAACTGTTGCTACGATCACGATCGTATCAGGCGCCTTTTTCAAATTTGGAACTTTGATATCTAGGAATTTTTCTCCACCTAGATCTGCACCAAATCCAGCTTCAGTCACCACATACTCCCCTAATTTAAGAGCTGTTTGGGTAGCTAAAACACTATTACACCCGTGAGCGATATTGGCAAAAGGACCGCCATGGACAAATGCTGGCGTGCCATAAATCGTTTGTACTAAGTTTGGTTTGATCGCTTCTTTTAATAGCAGTGCCAATGCGCCTTCTGCTTTGAGATCACCAGCTGTCACTGGCTTTTGATCAAAGGTATAACCGACAACAATTCGAGCTAAACGAGCTTTTAAATCATCGATGTCTGTTGCTAAGCATAAAATCGCCATGATTTCACTTGCTACGGTGATGTCAAAGCCATCTTCTCTCGGCACACCTTGAATCGGACCGCCCAAGCCAACAATCACTTTTCGCAGTTCGCGATCATTCAAATCGACGACACGTTTCCAGATCACACGACGTGAATCGATTCTCAGTTCATTCCCTTGATGGATATGATTGTCCAAAAGTGCAGACAATGCATTATTAGCAGACGTAATCGCATGCATATCGCCAGTAAAGTGTAAATTGATATCTTCCATTGGTAATACTTGTGCATAGCCTCCGCCGGCAGCACCACCCTTGATTCCCATGACTGGACCAAGGGAAGGTTCTCTTAACGCAATCACTGCTTTTTTACCAATTTGATTCAATGCGTCCCCAAGACCTACCGTGATGGTCGATTTACCTTCTCCAGCTGGTGTAGGATTGATGGATGTAACTAAAATCAAGTGACCATCTGGTTTTTTCTTTAATTTCTTGATGGTGGAAAAATCGATTTTCGCTTTATATTTTCCGTAAAGCTCCAGGTCATCTTGTTGGATATCCAATTTTTCCGCAATTTCAATAATCGGTTTTAACTCTGTTTCTTGTGATATTTGTAGATCGCTCTTCATCAAATTACCCCTTTACACGAACTTTATACCCAAAACAAAAGAATTTGTTCAGTTATATCTATTATACCTTTTTTTATTTTAAAACAAAATAGGCAAGATTGCTTTTTTAATTTAATTGACGTATATATAAATACTCTTTATAATGTTAGTTATGATCAGACTTTAGAAAGGTCGTGAGAGCTTTGACCACAGGAACTGTGAAATGGTTTGACAACAAAAAAGGATATGGATTTATTAGTTATGATGAAACAGAAGAAATATTCGTCCATTTTACTGCAATTGAAGAAGAAGGTTTCAAAACCCTTGAAGAAAATCAATCTGTAGAATTTGAAATAATCGAAGGAAACCGTGGGGCACAAGCCGCTCATGTCAAAAAAATGATCTTATAAGAAAGTTTCAACAATAGTAACTTCTCTTCAAAACAGAAGAGATTGCATCAAAAATATTCAATTTAAAGAAAGACCGATACTCCGCAAAATGTTCTTTGCAAAGTATCGGCTTTTTTATAATTTTATAATTGCTTGAACGATAGAAAATCAACTTATGCTGCGTCTCTTCCATACAGTACAACGTTCACTAATATTACAAAATCTCACTTTTCAATAAAAAGATACATATTTCTGTTTGTTTTCTAATCCTATCGAAAGAAGGTTATCTCGAATTTATCAGATGATTTGAAAAAGACTGCTCGACTGTATTGAAAACTTGATTTCTAGCGTTTGCTTTAATATTTTTTACAAATTTCTTTTCTTTTTTCTTCGCTATTATTTCTTATCGTTGTATCTATGCATCCTTCTCACTTATTTCCAAGTGAATGATGTCTTTCGCATCAGTTTATTTTCTTTTCAACATTAATTGCCATTTTAAAAGAATCTTTCTAAATCGAGACAACGGATTTAAAGAATCGACAATCCGAGCAAGGGCTTGATTGTTATATAGCCTTGGTTGATAATCTTTTTTGATTGCTTTTATACCATTTTTTTACCGAGCTTTTCTAATAACTAGTTTCAACGATCACTTTCACTATTTATGATTCGTTCATTTATGTATCTTCTTGAACTGGTTCCTGAAGTTATTTCCTGCGAATCAAACCCAGCCATGATATTTTTTAAGTCCTGAAGGTTATAACCCTGTGTTTTGCTGTTTTCTTTTAAAAATTGCCTACCATTTATCACTCCTAATTACTCAAAACACTGAATCCAACGATTGACATCAAAACTATGTGAACCCATAGAAAGATTCATCTCGTTGAGGTGATAGATGTCTGTTGACTCCTGGAGTAGCCCTTTTGCTGATTCGCTAAATTTCTTGAAATTTGCGCATTTTTCCAACTCGCTTGATTTGTTGCACGGACAGATAGCGAACGTATTTCTTGTTTATTATTCGAACTACCTTGTTTCACTCTTGATGTCTGTGCTTTTTTCATCTGTGTTCTTTTGCCATTTTCCTTTCTTTTATTTAGCTTTTCCAAGTGCATTCTCCGTAGTTTTGTACCTTTCGTTTTCCATATTCCTTTTATCTTCCTACCGTTCCTCCGCCATAGTCTCACTATCTTCCTACCGTTTCTCCGCCATAGTCTCGATAGCTTCGCACCTCTTCTCTTGAGAATGCCTGTTTTCTTCCAAATTCGGTAGAGATCTTCAAACATTTTTTTTATTTCCACGTCCGTTTTTCTCCTTATACTTTTTCTGTAAGTTTTATTATAAATTAGAAAAAATGTTATCTTACTTCTTTTTTTCCTTTAAAAAATATTTAGTGCAAATTTTTTATAATATCCTTTATGTTATTAAGTTATATATCCCTTGGTTGAATGGTCAGGTGTCCATTACTTTATCGAAAGTTACTGGTCGAACATCATATCATCCATTATTCTAAGGTCAAGTTCATACAAACGTCAGCAAGACACAATCAAGCCGAAGAATCTCACCCTGATCATAAAATGATCTTCGGATTCTTCGGCTTGTTTTCTCAGAGGTTATATATAGTTATGTTTTTCTCGCAGCTATTTTATATCTGCTGAATCAATTGGTTTAAACAAGTAAAATCAATCAGCTAGTTGTATTTACTTGGTTGTTAGTGCTTTGTTGCTCTTTACCTTCAGAATAGTAGGACAAAAAAGCTGTCTGACTTTTTTTGCGCATCAGATAGAAGGTTGGCTCAGCCTTCCCTACATATTTAATCTTTACACCTCTTTTAACCGGTGTTACAGAGTCAATATCTTGTAGCGGGATATTTTGGTCCTTCCAAAAAGCAGCATATTTAATTTTGATTGCATGGTTTTTCAAAATAAATGACCGACGATACCCAAGAAAAAGAAAAATTAAAAATAGCCCCATCACTAAGTTACTTTTCCAATAGGGTCTAGTGTTTTCAAGTGATAAAATCAAACTAAAAAATAAAATGATCAAAGATAAAGACCAATAGATGATCGTCTGCGCCCATTCCGGCTGCCAGCGAATTATTTTTTTCATTCTTTAACCTCGCATCTATTTGTAATGGTATAATTATAGCATAACACTATTTTTATAAAAAGGAGAGCTTCCTTATTATGATCAAAGTATACATTGATGCTTCCACAAAAGGCAATCCAGGACCTAGTGGTGGAGGCATTTTAATTATCCATGAAAATAAACAAGAACAGCTTACCGTCCCACTTTCGGATGGCTCCAATCATCAAGCTGAATTCGAAGTCTTTTTAAAAACTTTAGAAATTTTAAAGGAAAAAGGCTGGGTCAATGAAACAATTCTATGTTATTCCGATAGCAAAGTACTTGTTTCTACAATCGACAAAAACCACACGAACAACGAAAGTTTCTCTTCCCTTCTATATGAGATCCAACAATTACTCGCTCAGTTCCATTTACTCATCTTACAATGGATTCCCGAGAGTAAGAATAAAGGGGCGGATAATCTGGCACGCCAAGCGCTTCAAAAACAATTAAATCCATAAAAAAAAAGACTTTTTAGCTACTTACTAAAAAGTCTTTTTAAAGTTTCTGATTTAATAGAGAAGATAATTGTGATCAAAAGTAATATCGAGTTCAAAAGAACCAACCTTTTTCTCAATAGCTTGACGAATCTTTTCTTCTAAAACATCATCTGGTAACTTGAAATTCTGAGGAACTACAATATCGAATTGCAACTCTTTCCCTTTACGTATGATCCGTAAATCGTGCAACCTCAACTCTTTCCCCAACTCTTTGATAATTTGTCTCAATTGTTTCAATATCTTACGGTATTGTTCATTATGGATTGCTACCGGATCTAGATGACAAACTAAATCTACATCCAAAGTCTTTTTAAAGTCTTTTTCGATAATATCAATGATTTTATGTGCTTCATTCAAGTTCAAACTGTCATCAACTTCAATATGAACAGAAGCAAACTTTTTATTTGGTCCATAATTATGAACCAACAGATCATGAAAACCTAAAATCGATTTATAAGAACTTAATTGTTTTTCCATTGTTTTGATTTCTTCAGCTGTTGGACGGCTACCTAGTAATTCATAGACAAAATCACGTAACATCATGATCCCACTAAAAATAATGTACCCGGCTAAGACAAAACCAACATAGCCATCAATACGCCAGCCAGTGAATCTTTCGATGCCTGCAGATACTAAAACAGCTAACGTCGTGAATACATCATTGTAACTATCTTTGGCTGTCGCTTTTAGTGCTTCTGACTGAATTGTTTTTGAAAATCTAGTGTACATACGTCCTTGTAAAAGTTTTAACAGAATCGAAAATATCAGGACAAGAAACACGATCGGTGTCAGGACTAAATGTTCCGGCCGAAAAATTTTCCGTATAGAAGCGTCCAAAAATTGAAACCCTACATACGTAATGATGATTGAAACAAATAAGCCACTGATATATTCAAATCGTTCATGTCCAAATGGATGTTCTTGGTCTGCGGGTTTTGCAGCAATCTTAAACCCAACAAGCGTCAAAATAGATGAAGCTGTATCGGATAAACTATTGATAGCATCCGCCATGATCGAAACACTGCCAGAAAAAAGGCCGATCATAAACTTCGCAACAAACAATAACATATTTGAGATAAGACCTAAGATTCCAGCTATAATACCTTTTTTGGTACGTTCTTGCCCACTAATCGTTTTTTGTTCTTTTGACACTTTTTCGCTTCCTTTATTCTTTATTCTGGTTTGAGTGGCGTTGCAGCAAACAGCGCTTTAGCAATCAGTGGCGTAATGATTCCGGCACCTATCGCTTCCGGAATCCCATTGATTGCGGCAACTCCTGCCAAAGTTTTAAATAATAGATCCGCATCTACGCCATACGCATCAGCAGTTGCCCCAGTATAAAACAGTCCCATAAACCCTAGAACTAAAAGTGTATTCACGAGTGAGCCAAATACTCCTGCTAAAACCGAACCAACGACTACAGAATGATAACGTTGATAAATCCAGTGAAAAATGATTCCTGCAACTAAGCCAACTAACACTCTAGGAACAACTGAAATGATCGGATTGGTAAAGACGAGGGTATCAAATGGGGTCGTAGGCATAGCGTAAGCACGAATGATCGTGGCGATCCCCCAAAACAAACCAATGACCATGCCGTCTTTCGGTCCTAATACAACCGCAGCAACGATAACTGTTATGTGAATAATCGTCAAACTAATAAATCCTAAAGGAATAAACCCTAACCATGGAACCATTGCTTGAACGATAATGATTGCTAATAAAATCGCTCGTAAAACTAAACGAAAAGTTTTATTTTTACTATTCAATTTTACCCCCTCCTTTTTGTTCTAATCGTAAAAGGTTTTGCTTTTTTGTCAATTAATTACTCTCAAAGAAAATGCTGATTGGTTGCATTCAGTTCTCATAAAATAAACCGAATTTGTCAACGGGATTTCCGTTTCAAACAAATTCGGTAGAACTTTTCTTTAACAAATAGGAGGATTTAATGCTCCTTGAACAAAAAAGGTCGTTCTTGAGCCCTTTAGCACGTATGAAAATAAATAGTATTATCGGTGCTTCCTTAAGCAATAAGCGATCAGTGTTTAAACTATGAAAAGCTGTTTAAAAAATGACCGCTTACTCGCTTCAATGAAAGCATTCTATTCCCAATTTTTTGCTAAAACCAGGTCAAGTATTCGCTCCTTGAAATAAGTTTTTTCTCTCCCAAACATAAAATACCGTTTCAAAAGGAGGTTATTATCATCTGAGCTATTCGACGCTTTCCCATTTTATTTGGAAAAGTATTTAAAGTTGATTATTGATTAGACAACCATGTTTTAGCTTCTGATAAAGCATCTGGGATACCAGCAGGGTTTTTCCCACCTGCTTGCGCCATATCAGGGCGACCACCACCGCCACCACCAACTTTTGGTGCAATTGCTTTGATCAAGTCACCAGCTTTTAGCCCAGCATCATTTGCTTCTTTCGTCATAGCGACTAACAAACTAACTTTTCCGTCTTGTTCATTTGCCAAGACAAGAATATCGGAAATGTTTTTTTGTTTCCATTGGTCTGCTAATTGACGTAATTGGTTCATATCTTTTACTTTTACTTGTGCAGTAATCATTGAATGACCACTAACTGTTTCCACATTTTTAAAGACATCGCCTGCTTGTTGGTTCGCTAGTTTACTTGCTAATTGTTCATTTTCTTTTTGTAGTTCTTTTAGTTGTTGTTGTAATTGTTCTGTTTTTGATACAACCTCTTTTAATTGAGGTGATTTGACAATTGTGGCAACTTCTTTTAATTGTTTTTCTTCTGCTTCCAATAACTCATAAGCTTCTTTACTTGTTACAGCTTCGATCCGACGAACACCGGCACCGATTCCTGATTCAGAAACGATTTTAAAGATCCCAATATTTTCAGTATTTGCTACATGGGTTCCACCACAAAGTTCGATAGACCATCCACCAATGTTCACTACACGGACTTCTTGACCATATTTTTCACCAAATAAAGCCATAGCCCCCATATTCTTAGCGGTATCGATATCTGTTTCGATGGTTTCTACTGGGATTGCTTCCCATATCTTCTCATTAACGATTCGTTCCATTTTTACTAATTCATCAGCTGTGATTTGTCCAAAATGAGTAAAGTCAAAGCGTAAATGTCCAGGAGCAACTAAAGAACCAGCTTGGTTTGCATGTTCCCCTAAAACTTCTTTTAAAGCTTTATGCAATAAGTGAGTCGCTGTATGGTTTTTGATAATGCGATTTCTCATCGGTACATCGATCAACAAGTGGTAAACTTCGCCTTCAGTCAATGTTGAAAGCACTTCTACGGTGTGCATAAATTGTCCATTCGGTGCTTTTTGAACGTCAACAACTGTCGCAACCGTTTCTCCAGAGGCATTGATGATCCAACCTTGATCAGCCACTTGTCCACCCATTTCTGCATAAAACGGTGTTTGATCAAAAATCAATTGACCTTGTCCAGCAGACAATTCACTCACTAGTTCTTCATCTTTGATAATCACCAATAGTTTGCTGTCTGATTCAACTTGATCATAGCCAATAAATTTACTATCCACTTTGATATCTGTTAATAGGGCAGATTGGACTCCCATTGATTTTTCTGTACTACGAGCAGCACGCGCACGTTGTCTTTGTGCTTCCATTTCTTTTTCAAAGCCTTCATGATCGACTTTCAAGCCTTCATCTTCTGCCACTTCTTCGGTCAACTCCACTGGGAAACCGTAAGTATCATATAATTTGAAGATATCTTTTCCAGCAAGTGTTGTTCCATTTGCTTTTTTGACTTCAGCGATCACTTGATTCAAGATTTCAAGACCTTCGTTGATTGTTTCATTGAAACGTTCTTCTTCGGTACGAACTACTTTTTCAATAAATTCTTTTTGTTGAAGGACTTCCGGATAATAGCTAACCATGATTTCGCCAACTACTGGAACAAGATCATATAAGAAAGCTTTTTCGATCCCTAATTTTTTCCCGTGCATCACTGCTCGGCGTAATAAACGACGAAGAACATAGCCACGACCTTCATTTGAAGGAAGCGCCCCATCTCCAATCGCAAAAGATAATGCTCGGATATGATCCGCAATTACTTTATAAGAAATGTCGGTTGTCGGGTTTTCACCATATTTTACTTGGTTACTTAGTTTTTCTACCGCATGAATGATCGGTAAGAACAAGTCTGTTTCAAAGTTTGTTGGTGCGTCTTGAACGATCGAAACCATCCGTTCCAGCCCCATGCCCGTATCAATATTTTTATGTGGTAAAGGTTCAAATGTATGATCTGGTTTATGGTTGAACTCAGAAAATACTAGATTCCAAATTTCTAAATAGCGTTCGTTTTCTCCACCAGGGTAGTTTTCTGGATCATCTTCTGCGACATCATTGTATGCTTCGCCTCGATCATAGAAGATTTCTGTATCAGGACCACAAGGACCCGCACCAATATCCCAGAAATTATCTTCAACATCTACAATGTGATCAAGTGGTAAGCCGACTTCTTCATGCCAGATTCGTTTTGCTTCTGTGTCTTTTGGATAAACGGTAACATATAATTTTTCCGGATCAAATGCCATCCATTCAGGACTTGTTAAAAATTCCCATGCCCAATGGATTGCTTCATTTTTGAAATAATCACCAATAGAAAAATTCCCAAGCATTTCAAACATTGTGTGGTGCCGTGCTGTCTTCCCTACGTTTTCAATGTCATTCGTACGAATTGATTTTTGAGCGTTTGTGATGCGTGGATTTTCTGGTACGACAGAGCCGTCAAAATATTTTTTTAACGTAGCAACCCCTGAGTTGATCCATAAAAGCGTTGGATCGTTGACTGGAATTAATGATGCGCTAGGTTCAATCGTGTGTCCTTTTGATTGGAAGAAATCTAAAAACATTTGTCGAACTTGTGCACTGCTTAATTGTTTCATTTTATTACCTTCTTTCTTTATTTTAAACGACAAAAAAACACCCTCACAGCCAAGGACGAAAACTCGCGGTACCACCTTGGTTGCAATGATGTTCGATCATTACCTCTTGAACTCGATAACGCTGAGTAGCGTTGATATTTCTATCAATAAAAAAGGGAGCAATTTGTTTTTTTGACTATTCTTTTTTCAGCCTGGAAAGAATTTTCTGTAAGTCAGACTTAAACAAACCATGTCCTTTTCGTACTTTACAAGTATACGTATTCTATTTTATTCTGTCAACCGCTCTTTTCCTTCAACTCTTATTTCTTTCTAGAATATTTTTTGTTAAGCTTGAATTACGCCTATTAATCAAAAGGAGAATCGATGATGCAAGTTTATTTTGGAAACAAGTCCTGGATCAGAGGGGCGAGTTTTTATCTTCGTTATCAGGTATTTGTTCTGGAACAAGGCATTTTGCCAGAATTAGAATTTGACGAAACGGACACTTCTGATAACTACTTTCTGTTAATGGAAAACAATGTTCCAATTGCAACATTACGTTATCAAAAAAAATCGTCCACTTGTCTTAACCCCGATCGTTTTTGCGTCGCCAAAAATTATCGCCAACAAGGTTTCGGTCGTCAGCTGTTGTCCTTAGCTGAACAGAAAGCGAAAAAAGAAGGCTTGCTATCAAGTTACCTAGTAGCAGAAATGACTGCCCTTAGTTTCTATCAGCAACAAGGTTACGAGACTTGTACAGATCCTTTTATCGAGGATGGGATTACCTGCGTAGGGATGCAAAAAGAATTGATTTAAGATCTATTATCACTAGATTATCTGCTAAATGAACACTTAAAAACAGACCAAAGGAATGCAGAAGACATGCAATCCTTTGGTCTTTGAGCGTGAAGTCATGACGTCTCTTTTAAAGGGTCTGGTCATTGATTTACTTATTGGAGTTTTTCTTATTTTTTCTTGCAGTTCTAGTTTGTTGTCTGCGTTCGATTTTACGGTCTTTTTTGTTCTTTTCAGCAATTGCCCAATCGATTTTCTTTTTATATCCAGGTTTGATTTTTTTCTTTTTCTTTTTCACTAAGCCGATCAATGTAGGATCCAGTGTATCTTTGGATTTTTCCCGTTTCGTCCGACGATTGCGGTCATAAGTCTTGATGATTTCATCATTTTTGATTTCCATCGGTTCAAATGTGACACCAATTTTTTCAATACTGTCAATCGTTTGTTCATCACTTGGTGAGTACAAAGTGATCGCAGTTCCTTTTAAACCATTACGTCCAGTACGACCTACTCGATGGATAAAGAAGTCAAGGTCTTCAGGAATTTCTGCATTGATCACATGAGAAACCCCTTCAATATCGATGCCACGTGCCGCTAGATCTGTCGCAACCACGTATTGATATTCTAAGTTTTGAACTTGGCGCATCACCCGTTTTCGTTCTCTTGGAGTGATATCTCCATGGATTTTGGCTACTTTTAAGCCTTGATTTTTCAAATAATCAGCAATTTCATCCACGTGTTGTTTCGTATTTGCAAAGACAATTGCAAGGTAAGGATGACCAATTGTTAACAATTGGTAGATCATTCGATTTTTATCTTTCCCTTTAGTAGAGATCAGCCAATTCTCGATATCTTCTGAAATAACTGCTTTCGGTTTGATTTCTTCAATGATTGGATTTTCCATGTATTTACGTAAAAATGGTCGTAATTTTTCAGGAATCGTCGCTGAGAAAACTAAAAATTGCAGTTTTTCAGGCAAGCGACTAGCAATTTGATCCACTTCATTCAAGAAGCCCATGTCCAGTGTCATATCTGCTTCATCTACAACAAATGCAAATGCTGTATGGATTTTTAATGCTTGTTCATTCATCATATCCAAGATTCTACCTGGCGTTCCCACTACGATCTGTGGTTGTTGATGTTTCAAGCGGCTCAATTGGCGTTGCTTATCCGTTCCACCTACAAAATTCGTCACTCGGATCTCTGGATCGGAAAATTTAGCGATCTGACTAGCAGCATCATAAATTTGAGTAGCTAGTTCACGACTTGGTGCAGTGATTACTACTTGTACTTCGGCTTTTTCCGCATTGATTTTTTGAAATAAAGGCAATAAAAATGTATGCGTTTTGCCCGAACCAGTTTGTGATTGACCAATGATATTTTTTCCTTTAGCGATCAAAGGAATCAAACGCTCTTGTACTTCAGTTGGTTGAGCAAAACCTTTTTCTGCTAACGCCTCATTTATATATGGTTTAAAATGAAATTGTTCAAAATTACTCATTTAAGTAAGCACCTCTTCTCTTTCTTTTTTACACGACTTTCGCATTATACCACATCCTCAAGCAATTTGCTTGATCCTTTTCAAAGTCGCTCACGATCCACTAGTTCCCTTTTGGTTGAATGGTACTAATCGTATGTGTTTGACTGGCTTTTTCATAGAACAGCACTCTTTTCTTACGAAGGAATGACAAGAAAAGATTCAGCATGAAGATAAACTGTGCAAATGCAACACCCAACACAATAAAAATCCCGCTTACCTGTAATACACCTGTCGTATGGTCAGTGATATGTTGGATCGTCTGACTAAGCCAAGCTAACCCATAAAATAAAAAGTAAAGATACCCATAACGGATAAACAGTGCTTTAAAAGAAAGTCGTTTTCCGTTATCTGAAACCACACGAATGCGTACGATTTTTTTACCTAAAGTGAGACCGTTTGTTACATATGGTATGACCATGAAATAAAGCAAGACTTCTAAAAATACCCACCAACTACTTGAAGTGATATCTCCTATTTTCAAAGACAATTGAAGAGTCACAGCAATCAGTACGGATAAAACCGATAAGAAAGCCCAATCAATGAGATAGGCAACTAATCGTCTCGTTAGAGAAACTGTTTTCCCTTTTTCGTATGACACTTCATCCATTCTTGCTCTCGTAGGCAACATGAAGGTAAAGATTGGTGTCATAATGTACCCTAACGTTCCTCCGATCGTATTCGTCAATAAGTCATTGACATCAAATAGCCGATAAGGTCGAGGATAAATAAAATACAACCCACTTAACTGTGTCAATTCAAAAAATAAGGAAAGACAAAAACTTGCAATGATGGTTTTCACAAAAGATAATCGAAAATAATATCTTAAATAGATCCCGAAAGGTAATAAAAGCAAAACATTAAATACCGGTTCTAAAAAAACGCTTTGTCGCATCGCTGGTAAATACGTACTTGGATCAGATAAAACCAAGACGGTATTCTCTTGGAAATGGACCCATGATGCAAATAAATGTAATTCCATTTTAGGTCCGGTCATTTGAGCAACGGCTTCTTTTGAAGGCAACGGTAAAATAATCAAAAAATAAGCACATAACAAATAAAAAACAAACGAATATAAGATAACCGCTCTCGAAAAAATAAACGTTCCATACTTTCGATATTCATAAATGAAAAAAACCGAAGAAATCGCTAATGCCAAAAATGGAAAAACAATAAGTGCAAAGCGAATCGGTTCAATATAACTAGCCATAAACATCCCCCTTTTTCATCTTAACTAACGGTTTCATCTTATCAGTACTCTTGTAAACTATGCAAGTTATGGGGTAATTATTTTTAAATTTATATTAATTGAAGTATCATTAACAAAAGGAGGCGATTAGCGTGCTTAATATTTATTTTGTGTTTGGCGTACCCGCTTTTTTATTGATTCTCTATCTCATTTTTGCGTATATACGTAAAAAAACGACCATCCGCTATCTTGGATTTATCTTGTTAATTATTGCTAGTTTCATGCTCGTGTTTAACTTACAGACATGGCAACAAGCACTACTTGAAATGGAGCAAGCTTCCTCTCAATCTTTATCAGATCAATTAGGTTATCCGATCTACTTGATTTGGATTCCCATTACTGTTGCTGGTTTTCTCGTCTTATTAAACCTTTTTCGTGCTTGGCGCCGACTAAAACAGTTAAGAAAAAAAACAGGATAAAAACGTGCATTCTCTTGTAGCTGGTTGGTAAAGTTAGCATTGCTTAACTTGACACGCTACAACAGAATGCACGTTTAACTATCATTTATATGTTAAACTACAGGATATTTATTTTTCAAATATAAATAAACAGGGATTCCAACTAATGTCAAAGCGATTCCGCTAAATGCTAAAAGTGTTTGTGTCAGTAACGTACTAACCACGATAAAAGCACCACCAAGAATGGCGATTAGCGGAATGATTGGGTATAGCGGAACTTTATAAGGCCTTTCAAGTTTTGGAGCTGTTTTTCTCAATATAATTACACCTACAAATACCATCGTATAAAAAATCCAAATCACAAAAACAAGCATATCCGTCAGCATATCAAATCCACCGACCATCATCATACCGATCGCAATCACTAGTTCCAAAACACCAGCAACCACTGGAATCTTCGTTCGATCGTTCAATTTTCCTAAGTGGTGACTGAAAGGTAACCGTTTTTCTTGGGCCATCACATAGGGCAGGCGCATCCCAGTAAGTGTATAGCCATTGATTGTTCCATAGACTGAAATCAAAATCCCGACAGTTACAAGTTTCCCACCTACACCACCAAAAATCATGGTGGCCACTTCGCTAGCAGCATTACTGTTGCCACTGATTCCTCCAATCGAAGCTGTTTTTAAAAAGACGGTATTAACGAATAAATAAACAACCATAATCCCGATGATTCCTATAGAAATGGCTTTCGGTAAATCTTTTGACGGTTTTTTTAATTCTCCCGCAATGTTTCCAACGTGAATCCAACCATCGTAAGCAAACATTGTCGCTAACAAGCCCGCACCTAATGCTGAAAACAATGGCAGATCTTTTCCTGCTTCTATGGGAAACAGCTGAAACTCTACTCCACCACTGCGAAATAAGCCAAACAAGACGATGACTGCCAGTGGGATCAATTTACAGATTAAGGTAATAGATTGAAAAGTTCCACCAACTTTTGATCCTAAAAAATTGATCAGCATGATCGTCACAGCGGCTATAATAGCGATGGGGACAATCCATTGCTGTTCTAAGGCAAATAAGTTCACAAATTGTGTCCCAAAGATGATTGATAGTGCCGCTACATTTGCAGGAAAATAAATCACAACTTGTGCCCAACCTAACAAAAAAGCAGCCGTTTGACCATAGGTTCGTTCGATATATTTGACCATACCACCTGTTTCGGGGATCGCTGCGGCAAGTTCTGCACCAGTTAAACCTGCACAGACGGAGATGATCCCTCCCAAAAACCAAGAAAGCATATGTAAACTAACTGATCCTGTAACTTCTGCGACACTCGCTGCTTTAAAGAATACTCCCGCTCCAATCACTGTTCCCATCACAGTCGATAAAGCAGTAAAAAAGCCCATCGTTCGCTTTAGTTCGACTTTGTTTTTTTCAACCGATACTTGGTTACGTTCCATCGCTTATCCTCCCTTTATCGTAAACTCCCCACCACTCGATCGGAAGTTTACGATAAACTATAGTGATTAGACTGTTGCTGTCAATTTCTCTTGCAACTTGGTCAACATATCTTGAGTCATTTTATCTAGGTCGTAACGTGGTTGAAAGCCCCACTCTTTTTGCGCACAACTAATATCTAATGAATTTGGCCAAGAGTCTGCGATCGATTGTCGCACTGGATCAACTGCATAGTCCATTTCAAAATCAGGAAACACTTTTTTGATTGACGCTTTGATTTCTTCTGGTTCAAAAGACATCGCAGAGATATTGAATGCATTGCGATGAACTAAATTTTTAGGATCAGCATTCATCAACTGAACAATCGCCTCAATGGCATCTGGCATGTACATCATGTCCATAGCTGTACCACGATCAACAAAGCACGTGTATTTTCCTTCTTTGATAGCTGAATAATAAATATCCACTGCATAGTCCGTTGTCCCACCACCAGGTAAAGTTTTATAAGAAATCAATCCTGGGAAGCGTACACCTCGTGTATCTACACCATACTTTGTATAATAGTAGTCACACAAAAGCTCGCCTGCGACTTTTGTCACGCCATACATTGTTGTTGGTCGTTGGAGTGTATCTTGAGGAGTCTCATCTTTTGGTGTATTAGGTCCAAAAGCGCCGATTGAACTTGGCGTGAAGAATTTTAACTTAAATTCTCTTGCGACTTCCAGCGCATTGACTAACCCAACCATATTGAGGTCCCAAGCGAACTTTGGTTTTGCTTCAGCGACAGCTGATAAAAGCGCTGCTAAATGAATCAAAGTATCTACTTGATATTTTTCGACTAACGCTCGCATTTTTTCGTAATCCATGACGTCTAAAATTTCAAATAGTTCACCATCTTCTAGCTTTTCAGGCATACGAATATCCGTTGCGACAACATTTTCATTACCCAAATCTTCCCTTAAACGTAAAACTAATTCCGATCCGATTTGTCCAAGGCAGCCAGTAACTAATACTTTTTTCATACAAACACTCCTTTTTAGTTCATTTTCACTATCTATTAAAAATAAATGCTACCTACATTTCATTGACGAGCAAAATATAAAAAAGGTGATTCTTCGATTTTCACAGAAATACAACCGAAACGCTCTATCCTGTGATCGTCTTTCTCTTAGATTTCAGGCGAGATCGTTTCTACTAAATCAAATGATGTCCATTTCATTTCCGACTTTTTGGTAAATCGCTACAGCATGATCGAGCATTTCTTTGGTATGAGCTGCAGTTGGCATATTACGAACACGACCTGTTCCCAATGGTACGGTTGGATAAACGATTGGTTTCACATATAGTCCATTTTCAATCAACTTTTTAGAAAATTGTTGTGTTAGACTCTCATCGCCAAGTATCACTGGAGTGATTGGTGTTTCCGACACGCCGATGTCATACCCGATTTTTTTCAGTTCTTCTTTGAAATAAATGGCATTTTCCCAAACTTTTTCGACTAATTCTGGATGATCTTGCATCAGTTGAATCGATGCTAGAGCAGCGCCAGCAGCACCTGGTGTAAGTGATGTTGAAAACAAGAAAGGACGTCCTCGTGATTTTAACCAGTCGATCAACGATTTAGATCCTGCGACATAGCCACCAACGACACCGATTGCTTTAGACAATGTACCCATTTGCATGTCAATTTTATGTTGGAGACCAAAATGCTTCACTGTGCCGGCTCCTTTTCCCATCACTCCAGAACCATGGGCATCATCCACATAAGTAATCAACCCGTATTTTTCGGCAATTGGGATCATATCGGGTAAATTAGCTACATCGCCATCCATTGAAAAAACACCGTCTGTAATATACATGATTTTGTTATATTTCCCACTATTTACCGCTTCTTTTGCTTTTTCTTCTAGATCGTTCATATCTTGATGCTTAACACGAATGATTTTGGCACCAGAGAGGCGACATCCATCGATGATCGAAGCATGATTCAATTCATCTGATAAGATTGCATCCTCCTTAGTCATAATGGCTGAAATAGCTCCCATATTACAATTGAAGCCTGATTGAAAAGCAATCGCTGCTTCTGTACCTTTAAATTCTGCAATTTTATTCTCTAATTCTTGATGGATACGTAATGTGCCATTAATTGTTCGGACAGCACCTGCGCCGACACCATAGCGATTCGTTGCGTCGATACACGCTTGTTTCAGCTCCACTCGATCAGCAAACCCCAAATAATTATTCGATGCTAGATTGATCAAATTTTTCCCTGCTACCTCAATGATCGCACCATTTGCACCTTCAAGGATATCAATCGTGTTGTATAGTCCCTTTTCCTTCAATAAAGCCAGTTCCTGTTCTAAATAAGTTGACAATACTTCAGAAGACATGTCTCCACCCCCATTTTTCTAACCTTCAAGGTTGAGGAACGAATATGCAGCCTTTCATTCCTGTTTATAAGTATACCTTTTCTGATAGCGCTTACACAAATTATGAGAGTTATTTAACTGAGTATTTTCTTACATAACAAATCAATCGATACTCCACTAACGAAATATTTTTTTACTTATTTTAGTAACTGTCGTTATTTTTAAGAGGATCACATCTAGCTAATATCAACCCTTAACTTAATCAACTTTCCAATAAATATTCCATATATTCTGAATTTTCCGCCATTAGTTAGCCTTGTTTTTTGTTATGAAATAAAAAAACGAATATTCTATTTGTATATTAAATTCTTTTAATGTTTGCTTCTCTAGCTATATATTACTTGGTCCAAGGCGCTTACCTGTAGCTATTTTCAGAAGTCTTTCTCCCAACACAAAAAACGTTCCCTATGGTCCTCAGTTACTACTCATGACCACAAGAAGAGACTGAGACAAACCTTGCCTCAGTCTCTTCTGGTCTCTCTAAAAACGGATAAACGGCGTTCAAGAAGCAACTCCTCAACAATAAGCGATGATTTTCTAAAATATGAGGAGCTATTTTAAAAAATCCTCTCTTATTCGCTCGGAGCTAAACGCTTCTTTCACAGCCTCTTGCTAAACGGTGTTCAAAGAGCTGACCTTCGGCGATAAGTCAAAAAATCTCAAAACATGGGGAGCTGTTTCGAGATTTTCATCCTTAATGCTCCTTCGATTACTCGTCGCAGTTTTTACTTGGTGAGCGCTCAGGTCAAGGCACTCTTTTCACGACCTCTTGTTCACGGTGAGACAAAAGCAGCATCTTCGGAAAATTTGCCGAAATTTACCAAAAATTTGAGAAGCACCAAGTAGGTAACAATCAACATCAAAAACAAGTTTTTGTGTTTCTTGTCAATTTTCGGAAATTCCTTCTTATTTCTTGATGCTAAACACTTTTGTCTCAACCTCCTGTTGCCAACCAGCTTTCGGGAGTAAAATCAGGGTCTCCTACTGACCATTCATTGAAGAATTCATCAATAAATTCCCGCATAAAGGCTTCTCGTCGTTTTGCTTCCTTTATACCATATGGGGTGTTCATCCTATCTGGTAATAAGAACAATTTTTCGTAAAAATGATTGATCACAGTAGACCCTTTGCGATAATCTTTTTTATTTTGATAACTGATTGGGTGCCGACTTTCATCAAAAATGGGATGGCCATGTCCACCACCAAAATAAGCCGTACGCAAAATACCAATTGCTCCTAAGGCTTCAAGACGATCTGCATCTTGAACAATTTTTCCTTCAATAGATAATGCCATTCCTTCACCTGACAATCCTTTTGAAAAAGACAGGTTTTCAATAATCAAAAAGATTGATTCAATGGTTGCATCTGATAGCTCTAAACGTTGCAAAAATTGATGTAACTCTGCTTTTGCTTTCGTTTCATCGGCTACTACTTTATCATCGATCGTATCATGCAAATAAGCAGAAGCAAGGGTAATCAATGGATCAGCTTGCGGTTCAGTTGCTAAAATTTTCTCTGCTAATTTAACGACTCTTACCGTATGATCAATCCCGTGTCCAGTTTGATCCATTGCTAATTGCTTGAAACTGTAATCAGCAATTGCCTGCAGTTTCTCCATTTATTTTCCTTCTTTCTCGCTACTGAATTCAGCTACTTGATAGACCGAAAAATAGATTTTTTTCATGTAATCGATCAAATATTGCGGATTTAGCACCTCACCGGTTGCATCCTGAATCAATTGCGTTGGTTTTCTAGATGCACCATATTGATGGATCTTTTCTTTCATCCATTCTTTGATTGGTCGATAATCATCGGATGCTAACACTTCATCGATCGAAAGCTCTTTTTCTAATGCGTGAAGCAGTTGTGCAGCATACATATATCCTAAAGCATAAGATGGGAAGTAACCAAAACTAGCTCCTGACCAGTGGACATCTTGCAAGATTCCTTCTAAATCATTCGAAGGTCGTACTCCTAGATATTCTTCATACTTTTGATTCCAAATAGTTGGTAACTGAGCCACGTCCACGCCTTCATTGAAAATCATTTTCTCAATTTCATAACGAATAATGATATGCAATGGATAGGTTAAACTATCTGCTTCAATTCGAATCAAGCTTGCTTGGGTTTGTTTCAGCGAGCGATAAAAGTCAGTAAATGAAATATCATCGAATGTTCCTTCTGCACATTGTTGGAAAAATGGATATTGTTTTTCCCAGAAACTTCGATTGCTACCAATGATGATCTCATTGAACAGTGATTGAGATTCGTGGATGCCCATCGAAGTACCTTGGTAAATCGGAGTATAAGCAAATTTTTCGTCAATATCTTGCTCATACATTCCATGACCAGCTTCATGGATCACGCCAAAGACTGCCATTTTAAAGTCATGTTCATTCCAACGAGTCGTAATACGTGCATCATTATGATTGATCCCGATCATAAAAGGATGGATTGTGTCATCTAAACGTCCTCTTGAGAAATCATAACCTAACTGTTCAATCACGCCTGTGACAAACCTTTTTTGTTGGGCTTTAGTCATTTTTCGAGAAAGAAAAGAGGTATCTGGTTCATGACCTTTTTCTGCTAAGGTTTTTCTAATTTCCATGATCCCTTCTTTTACTTGTTGGAAAACACGATCTAAGATTTCAACAGACATCCCTGGTTCATATTGGTTGAGTAACACATCATAATCTGTTGCTTCGTCTTTTTTCCAATAGGGGATCAACTGTTTTGTTAACTCAATATTTTTAGTCAATGCTTCTTGAAAATCCGCAAAATTTTTCGTTTCACGAGATTGCTGCCATTGCACCTGTGCGGTAGAAGTTGCTGCTGTCAATGCAGTCATCAATTCTTCAGGAACTTTATATTCAAGTTCATAGTCTTCTTTGACCTTCTCGAACACGATTTTTCCCGTTTCAGATAATTCATTGGGATGTTCAGAAAAATATTGGATGGCTTCTTTGATCTTAGGTCCAATTTTCTTTGAGAAATAAAGACTATAAAGATAACTATTGACTTCACTACGATCCTCACTCGCTTTTTCTGGCATACCCGTTTGGATATCCCAATCTAAAATGCCCAAGGTTTGTTGCAAGAGATTGATTTCTTTTAGTTCTTTCATCAATTCTTTTTCATTCATCATTTATTCCTCCATCCATCCCATATAATTTTAAATCGTTTTGTCTTTTCTTGGTGGCCGCGTTCCCCAGTATTGGAAGAGATCAGTCCGTAAAGCTCCGTTATACAGTTTACGTTTTTTAGTAGCTTTTTGCCCATAATACTCTTCAAAAGTAAGATCACTTGTCAAAATGTATTTACTCCATGTCTTTAATGGACGGAAAACATCGCCCATTTCTTCATACAAGCGACGAACCGTTTCTTCTTCACCTAAACGCTCTCCATAAGGCGGATTCGCGACGATTACGCCGTATTCTTTATCCGTTTTGAAATCTTTGACTGCTTGTTGTTTAAACGTGATTGAAGAGCCTAAGCCAATTTCTTCCGCATTCGCTTTAGCAATTTCGATCATCCGCCCATTGATATCAGAACCTGTGATATCGAGTTCAATATCATAGTCTGCTTGCTCTTCTGCCAATGCTCGAACATTTTCCATAACATCTTTACTAAACCAATCCCATGATTCACAAGCAAATTCACGATTAAATCCTGGTGCAATGTTGTGTCCAATCAAGGCAGCTTCGATGCAGATCGTACCAGAACCACACACTGGATCATAAAACGGACGATCTTTTCGCCAATTTGTCAACATCACTAAAGCGGCTGCCATGTTTTCTTTCAACGGTGCGCCACCTTTTTCCAAACGATATCCCCGTTTGAACAAACTAGGACCAGTTGTGTCTAGTGTGATCATGACATGATCTTTTAGTAAAGCGACTTCTAATTGAAAATGTGCGCCTGTCTCCGTTAATGGAACAGATGCCGGACGGTGATAATACTTACGCAATCGTTCAACGATCGCTTTTTTAGTGATCGCCTGACAATCAGGTGTACTATAAAGCTTAGACTTGATTGATTTTCCTGCAACCGGAAATTCAGCATCTAAAGGTAGAAAGTCTTCCCAAGGTAATGCTTTAACTTTCTCAAATAGTTCATCAAAGGTAAACGCATCAAATTCCCCAACAACGATCTTTACCCGGTCAGCTGTTCGTAACCATAAATTTGCTGTAGCGATCGTTTCCATCGTTCCTTTGAAACGTGCCCGTCCATTTTCAACTTGACAATCTATGCCTAAGTCACGTAGTTCTTTTCCAACAAGGGCTTCTAACCCACTTGCAGCCGTTGCCACAAGATTAAATTCTTTAGTCGTATCCATACTTATCTCCTTATAAGAAAAGCTGAACGTGGTCGTCCAGCTTTTTGTAAAATCAAACCGAAAAATGAATCAGTATTTTTTTCATACTTGTCTCTAAATTACCATTCTTCACTCGTTCACTTTTGTGTTCCTGAACAAACAAGTCATTTATTGAATGGTATAAATCAGTGGTGACACTCTAATGTTAAAAAAAACCTTCACAACATGGTTGGAAGGTATTCCCTGTTATATTGCGGTTTTCTGTAAGCCATGTTCTGTACACTACTTTTCCAGGGAGAAAAAGCAATGTGGTAACCATCTATCTGCAGTTAACCTGCCTTTTTGTCTCGTTCTTAATTCCCAACAAAAAGCGCCCCTACCATTGTTTGGGTTGCTCGCTCGAGGGGTTTACCGCGTTCCACCGAATAAGTTTCCCTATCCGCTTCGTCACTGTGGCACTTTCAAGGATACTTAAGCATAGTTAAAAACCTTAGCTTGTTTTCCTGCCGTTACTCTAATAGAGCACCTTAGCTTATTGTTTCGCTAAGCACGAACACTACAGGCATCACAGCCTGTGCGAGCATGGACTTTCCTCAGCCTGATCATGTCAGACCGCGATTACCCAAAAACCGCAATGTATCATCAATCTTAGAATTGACGTGTCTTTTCGTTATCATCGTCACTTGCATTTGTGTAGTTGTTTGGGTTAGGTTGGGAAACATTCACTGTTGATGATTGTTGATCCAATTTTTTTCCAAATACTTCACGTTCAAGATTTGACAAACGTTTCAAGATATCGAAATTTGTGACTGCTGCACTTTTCGGTGTTTCAACTTGTTGAACACGCGTTTGTGCTGCTCCTTGTGTTTTTGATAATTGTGCTACTTTGGCACTTAATTTATCATTTTCTTCTTGTAAAGCAAGGAGTTTTTTGCTGTAAGTTTCATAATCTTTGATGATATTGTCTAAGAATTCATCTACTTCGATGGGATCATAGCCACGCATCTTTGTTTTGAATTCTTGTTGTAAAATGTCTTTAGGACTATAAACCAATTCCGCCATATTTACACCTCTAGTTTTCATTTACATAATAACAGTTTCTACCTATATCATTGTATCGGAAATAACTTGATAAATCAAACACTATCTGAATTATTCACTGAAATTTTGTAAATCATCCATACTGACTAGCCGAATTTCATAAGAATGATCCTGTTGATAGGTTTGCGCCTCTTTCAGAAAATACTGGGTTTTCCCTGGAAACTCAGGATCATAAATCAGTAGACAGCCATCGGTATGGTCAAGAAAAAAACGCGTGTGGTTTCTTAATTGGCTAGGCGACTGATAGGCTTGATGGCTAACTGCTTCAACGTAGTCTGCTAACTGTTCTGCCATTCTTAACTTTTCTTGATTATTCTCATTCCAATTATTTCCAAACTCTTTGAATGGATAGATGATCCCCAACTTTAACTCAGGGTATTCCTGCTTTAATTCAGCAACTACTTCCGTGACCCATGTTTCTATACCCAAGTTTCCACTAGTAAGAACCCATTCAAGTCCTTCTTCGACTAATTGCTGTATCTCTTTTTTTAAGACTTTTTTAATAACCGTTATTTTAGGGTCATTTTCCTTAAAAACCCCAAGTTCAAAACTTCGATAACCGGAAATATACATCACTTTTAATCGGTCCATTTGAGTTTCCTTTTCTTTCTTGATTCTTTTTTGCTATAATGTTGGCTAGGAGTGTGATTAAAATGGTTTTACGCTATCCAAACGGCCAACCCTATCATAAGAATGCCTCTTTAAAGGAAAAAGTTCAAGAAAAAAGAGAATCAGCCATTGAATTTGGCAATCGAGGGATGCGTTTTGAAGAAGCAATTAACGAAAGTAACCAGTATTACTTAGCGCACCAAGTAGCTGTTATCCATAAAAAACCAACCCCCATTCAAATTGTTAAAGTAGATTATCCTCGACGTAGCGCCGCTGTTATTAAGGAAGCTTATTTCTCACAGGCCTCCACAACAGATTATAACGGTGTATATCGAGGTTTCTATTTGGATTTTGAAGCGAAAGAAACAAAGAATAAGACATCTTTTCCCTTCAAAAATTTCCATGCGCATCAAATTGACCATATGGAAGCTTGTCTAAAGCAACAAGGAATTTGTTTTGTCCTATTATGGTTTTCTACGTTGAAGCGTTGCTTTTATTTAGATAGTACTTATCTGATCGATTATTGGCATGCGCAAAATGATCAGGGGAAAAAGTCGCTTCCGCTTTCATTGATCGAAAAAATAGGGATCGAGATCCAAACAGGTTTTTCGCCACGTATCCCTTATCTAAAAGCGGTAGATCAATACTTATCAACATTAACTATCGAAGGAGATCGCAAGAATGGCAAATGAGCAAACAAGAACTTCCAGACGAAACAGTCCCTCTTCTTCTAAAAAGACGAGTCAAACAAGAAATAAAACTTCTGGCAAAGGTTCCGGGCATAAGAAGCGTGGGCTTTTCATCCGTATCATCTTGATTTTATTTTCTTTGATTTGTATCGCTTTCCTAGCCGGTGTCGGATTATTTTGGTTTTATGCAAAAGATGCTCCAAAATTAACGGACACTGCATTAGATGCGACTGTTTCTTCTAAACTTTACACACAAAATGGCGAATTATTTGAAGATTTAGGAGCAGAAAAAAGAGAAAAGATTACCGCAAACGAATTGCCGAAAACGTTAGAAAACGCCATCGTTTCTGTTGAAGATCGTCGTTTCTATAAACATATCGGGATCGACCCAGTTCGGATCGTCGGCTCTGCACTTTCTAACTTTACTTCTGGAGGACTTCAAGGTGGTAGTACATTGACCCAACAATTGATTAAGCTCTCCTACTTCTCTACCAACGCTTCAGATCAAACCTTGAAACGAAAAGCACAAGAAGCTTGGTTAGCTGTAAAATTAGAACAACAAAAATCAAAACAAGAAATATTGACTTACTATGTGAACAAAGTCTATATGTCCAACGGATTATACGGAATGGAAACGGCAGCAGAAAATTATTTTGGTAAAAGATTACCAGAACTTTCATTACCACAGACTGCTTTGTTAGCTGGAATGCCACAAGCGCCTTCTGCCTATGACCCATACCAATATCCAGAACAAGCCAAAAAACGGCGAGATACTGTTTTATATACCATGTTACAAAACAAGAAAATCTCTCAATCAGAATATGATGCTGCAGTGAATACACCAATCGATGATGGTCTTCAAGAGATGAAAAAAGAAGATGATAATTCAAAAATCGTTGATAATTATGTCAAAGAAGTCATCAATGAAGTTCAAGAAAAAACGGATAAAAATGTATTTACTGATGGATTGGATATCTATACTAACTTAGATCTAGACGCACAAAAACATCTTTATGATATTGTCAACACTGATGACTATGTCAACTATCCTGATGATGAAATGCAAGTTGCTTCTACGTTGATCGATGTCAATACTGGTCAAGTAAAAGCACAAATTGGCGGTCGCCATATTGCAGAAGATGTCACACTAGGTATGAACTTAGCTGTTAATACTTCTCGTGACTTCGGTTCGACAATGAAACCAGTCACAGATTATGGCCCAGCTTTTGAATATCTAAAATACTCTACAGGAAAAACGATCAGTGATGCTCCTTATAACTATGAAGGAACCTCAACACCAGTAGGCAACTGGGATAACCGCTTTATGGGGACGATCACCTTAAGACAAGCCTTGTATCTTTCCAGAAACGTTCCAGCTGTCAAATTGTTCAATGAAGTCGGCGCAGACAAAGTCAGCACCTTTTTAAAAGATCTTGGAATTGAATATAGTACGATCCATCAATCAAATGCGATTTCAAGTAACACAGAAAAACAAGACGGCACAAAATATGGCGCTTCTTCCTTGAAAATGGCAGCTGCCTATGCTGCTTTCGCTAATGGAGGAACGTATTATAAACCACAATATGTCAATAAGATCGTCTTCCAAGACGGCACAGAAGAAACGTTCGATCCCGATGGTAATACAGCTATGTCTCCAGAAACAGCCTATATGGTCACAGATATTTTAAAAGATACATTAACAAAAGGAACTGGGACGAATGCGTTGATTCCTGGATTATACCAAGCTGGGAAAACCGGGACTTCCAACTATACGGATGATGAGTACGCAAAATTAGGAACTTCTAGCGGTGTGTATCCTGATATTTTATTTGCTGGTTATACACCAAACTACGCCATCTCAGTATGGACCGGTTATAACAACAAAATGACACCTGTCACCTCCGCTTCGTCTCATGTTGCTTCTGATGTTTATCGAGAATTAATGAAATATGTATCATCCAGCGTCACAAATAGCGATTGGCAAATGCCTAGCGGGCTGGTAAGATCTGGCGGTGAATTATACTTTACCGATCAACTCAAGAAAACACCAAGTACGACGATCCCTTCAACAACGGTGCCATCTTCATCAGTGACACTGGTACCTGAAAGTTCGACACCGGTATCTTCTTCGTCGGAATCGACAGAAACTTCAACAACTGAGTCATCTGCCGAATCTTCGACATCGGTAGATAGTTCAAGTGACAAAAATGATTCAAGTAGTTCAGCTGAAACGCCAGAAAATAGCAGCAGTAGTCAAAGCTCTTCATCTTCGGCAACTCCTGAGTCATCCACGACACCACCAGCGCAAACACCTCCGGAGAACAATGCACAGTCCGGACAGTCCTCTAGTCGTTCAACGTCTTCTGGCACATAACAAAAAAGGAAGTTGAGAAAAACCTCAACTTCCTTTTTTTATCTTTTATTTTACGTTCAATGTTTTTTCTTTCATTCTGTTTTTTCCATCTTGACACATGTCTAACAAGGGGCAAACTTCACACCGTGGACTTCTTGCCGTGCAATGATAACGACCAAAAAATATTAAAGTGTGGTGAGTCTTGACCCATAATTCTTTTGGTACTTTGCGCATCAGCGTTTCTTCTACTTCCAACACCGAGGCATTCAACTTACAAATCCTTAAACGTTTTGTTACTCTCTCGACATGAGTATCCACAGCAATTGCTGGTATACCAAAAGCATCCCCTAAAACGACATTCGCTGTCTTTCGTCCAACTCCTGGAAGAGAAATCAATTCTTCTCTAGTTTGAGGAACTTGACCTGAAAAGCGATCCATCAATTGTTGGGCACATGCTTTGATATTTTTTGCTTTATTGCGGTAAAGACCAATCGTTTTGATCTTAGGGATAATGTCATCAATCGGAGCCGCAGCCAGCTTTTCAGGAGTTGAAAAAGCTTCAAAAAGAGCTGGGGTCGCTTTATTAACTGAGACATCGGTTGCTTGAGCACTGAGTATGACAGCAATCAACAGTTCATAAGGGTTTCGATGTTTTAATTCACCATGTGCTTCTGGGAACATGTCGTACATTTTTGTCAAGGCTTCCATTGTTTTTTGTTTACTTAACATATTATTCCTCCAGCCAATTTTTCAACGTAACTTTTGGCAAGGCTTCTGGTTGTGCGTTAGTGGTTTCCACTTCTTTTTGTAACATTTGTTGTTTTCGTCTTTTTTGATCTTCTTCTACTTGTTGCTTCGTCTTTAAATTTTTACGTTCCCAAGACAACAAGATTCGATCCACATAGTTAAAACTATACGCTTGATTCAAAACAGCCTCACGTAAAGCAAGTTTCAGAATTTCTGGTTGATAATGATCTTCTTCTAACCATTGACCGATCCGTTGAAATTCGATGGCTGACAATGGGCGACCAAATTCCTGTTCAAATAACTGATAAACAGACTGCACCATTTTTTCTTGACTTAAATCAGCTTGTTTTTGATTTTGACTTTCCAAAAAATTCCCTAAAATTTCATATATAGGATATAGATTGTAACGATCAGCTTGCTTACCATCAATTGTTGCTGTTTCAATTTTAATAAACCCATTACTGATCAAGTGATTTAAAATTTGATAGATACGCTCTTGTTTGACACCCATATCCAACGCAATCGAGTGTAAATCTGGGAAAAAGTCTCCTTCGAGTTGCGCCCTTTGCAATTGCAAAATAAATAAAAACTCTTCTGCTTGTAATCCGATACGATGATAATTTTTTAACAACAAGTTCGATATCGTTGTTTGTCCCGCTTTTAAGTAATTTTCTAAGTTCAACATGATTTTTCCCTCACTTCAAATCCAGTATACGGAAAAAGCTTGTTCGAGGCAAGGTAGCTTTCCTTTACTTCTATATGTTTTTTATTTTTTGTTTCACTTTTTCACTTTTCGGAATAAATATAATATTCGCTCTATCAAGGAACATGTGCCGTCGCAAAAAAGCCAGGTTTCCCAATCATCAGTCGATTGAAAAACCTGAACTTTTTTTAAATGATTAGAGAACTGCTTATTTATCTTCTTCCGTTTGCAAGACGTAAGGTTCTCCTTCATAAGTATACTCCGTATTGATTGTTCCATCGTTTTCATCTGAATAAACGCGACGACTGAATGGGAAACGATGGGAATTGCCATCTTTCGCTACTTCCCCACTCATTAGATAATAATCCTCTTGTGTTTCATTCAATTGGTTGATTACTTGATCAGCTAATTGATCGACATTGATCGTTTCATCTTTTGCTTCTTTTTTATAATCATCCAGAAATGCTGCTTGTTGTACAAAGTATTCTTTTTCCATCATTTGATCGCTCCCTCATTATAGTTTGACATGATCTGCATCATCCTCTATTTATTTTGTCAGAAAACGAATTGAAAGACAACTTATAGCTTTTATGTCTAAGAATTAAAAGAATACTTTATCTCAAAATAATATTAAATTTTGTCTACTTTGTTATCTATGTGCTTATTTAGACCTAAATTTTTTCAAACTACTTCCTCACTTATCCCCTTACAAACCTAGGCATATTAAAAAGACGCTATTTCTTAACTATAGAAAACAGTAATTTTTCAAATTATTTCATTCAATTGATAGACTTGACTATCTATATACTTTCACTTGGATTTGACATCCATTTTACTGTAATAATCAATACAATCGTTTTTTTTGTTATTGCTGACGCTCAGATTTTTATCATCTGATGTCAGTTGTTTTCTTGTATGTAATTCATTTTTCACACTAGCATTTATACTAGCATTTCTTGTTAAATGATGAAGATTCTTATGGATATTTTCTTCATCAAGTATTCCTTTTAAAATCTCCCCCAAGTTTGGTAATTGCCTTTTTGACGAGGTGAACACCTTAAAATTATCAAACGATTGACTTTTTTTGAAAGTAAGCGGCGAACTTGAGTCGTTGATTATACTATTGGTAAAACTTGCTGTAAATTCTCCCTGAGAGTATTCCAAAAAATAATAGGGGTTTTCAGCAATTCTTTTTTCTCGTTGTTCTTTAAGCTCTAAATAAACGTTATATAGATGAGTCAACGCACTGACTTGTTTTTTATTAAATCTCGCTTCTTTTATAAAAGCTTCAAGTAACATCTTACGATTATCTCTGGTATTTCCTACCTTTGGCTTAATTGTTCTACTTTTTAATTCTACTGGTAGTTTTTTTAACCCAGTAGCTATTGTCTCTTGAAAAATAGATTTCTGACTGTTGTAGAGAACGACTCTAAAAGTCCCAAAAAGTTCTTTAACCGTACAATTTGCCATTCCATTATATCCCCTCATACTAAGGTTGAGGTATGTAGGGTCTATTTTTTCTTCGCCTAATTGCTGAATAACTTTTGCTGTATTGCAACGACTATCTTTGTGATGTTCAAATTTTGTCTGGAAAATGATTTTACTTAAAGTACTTAATTTTTCTGGAAGAATCGTTGTGAATACACCTGATGGACGATCACTGTTCGTATCTTCCAATTTATCAATCATCGCTACTAAATAATGTCCTTCTTTTCTATAAAGGATTAATCCAAATACATGATCCTGAATTTTTTTAGTGATATATGCTGGAAAAATTATAAAATCTGTTGGATCATCTTTTTTCATGTTTTCCATCATTTGCTGTAACTCTTTGGGATTTTTCATTTCATAAAATTTAATCGTTCTTTTCAAGGAATCAATGATTGCTGGTTTTTTCTCTCGGTCAATCAATGCTTCCTGTTCATCATTTTCAAGCATTTTAATAAAAGTTGAGAATAACAATTGATAATTTTTTTTCCTTCTTCACCGACTGCTTTAAAATCTCCTGCATCAGCCAACCCATAAGCGAGTGCCAACAACATATAAGATCGTTCAAACAAGTTCATAACATCACTCCTGATTAGAATAGTTGAATTTTATCATATAAAAAAGAAACAAAAGAATCTCTTTTTCTTATTTTTAGAAAAAAAGATTCTTTTGTTTCGATAATACCCGTTGATACCTTTACGTAAAAAAAGAGGGACTGGGACAAAAGTTGTCTCAGTCTCTTCTAGTATCTCTAAAAAACGAATAAACGGTGAGACAAAAGTAGCATCTTCGGAAATAAACCGAAATTTACCAAAAATTTGAGAAGCACCAAGTAGGTAACAATCAACATCAAAAACTAGTTTTTGTGTTTCTTGTCAATTTTCGGAAATTCCTTCTTATTTCTTGATGCTGAACACTTTTGTCTCAACCTCTCGTTGATAGCTATAAAGCGAATAAACAAGGTTCAACCATTCGCTGATTGCTTATTGCGCAGTTTCGATTTCGCCCAATGCAGCTTGTGCCAATAGGTTCAAGTAGTTCCATGGACGGTCAAAATGAGGTTGGAAGAAGAAATCAGATAGCGCTAGATCTTCAACGGTCATTTTATTTTGAACAGCCAGTGACATCGTATTTGCTGATTGAGTGATATCATATTTCGACATGAATTGGGCACCGACAATGCGGTTTGTCCCTTTTTCATAAACCAATTCCATCATCACTTTTTCATTTGTCGGCATGAATTCTGGACGATAATTGTCTTCAAAGACCGTTGCTTGGACTTCTAAATTATTCATAGGTGCGCTCTCTTTTGTCACCCCTGTTGAACCAATCGTCCAACCAAATAGGTAAAGTCCAGACGTTCCTTGCGTTCCACGATACGCCATTTTATGTTCAGTCAAGTTATTTCCTACCAACAATCCTTGACGAACTGCGTTAGTTGCCAAAGGAATATAATTTTGGGTACCACTTGGGTTATAACTTACTACAGCAGAATCCCCTGCAGCAAAGATATCTGGATCACTTGTTTGCATGTATTCATTAACTTTGATGGCTCCATTAGGTAACGTATCAACTTTTCCATCAACTAATGTCGTATTTGGTCTAAAACCAACACATAAGATGACCATGTCCGCGTCAAAAGTTTCTTTAGCAGTTGCTACTTGTTTCACTTTACCCTCTTCATCCGCAATAAACTCAGAAACATTTTCACCTAATGCTAGAGTAACTCCACGGTCGACAAGTTCTTTTTCTAATACATCTGTGAATGGTTTATCAAGATATTTATTTAAAATACGATCTAAACCATCAATCAATGTAACTTGTTTACCAGATTCAACAAAAGCTTCGACTAATTCGATACCGATATAACCACCACCTACGATGACCACCCGTTTGGCATCTTCTGCTTGTGCAATAATTTCATTTGCTTGGTTATAGTTTTTACATAACAAAATATTTTTTGATTCAATTCCTTTGATTGGCGGAATGATTGGCCAAGAGCCAGTAGTCATTACCAATTTATCATAAGAAACTGTTTCAACTTCACCAGTTTTTAGATCTTTGGCTGTCACAGTTTTCTTTTCAGTATCCACGTCAGTTACATCATGTTCCATTTTTACAGTTGCACCTAAAGAATGTAGTTCTTCAGGATTAGAATAGAATAAACCGGCTGGGTCTTTTACTACACCACCCACGTATAATGCGATCCCACATGATAAAAAGGAAATATTATCATTTCGCTCGTACACAGTAACATCCGCTTCTGGGTGATTTTTTAAGATACTTTTAACAGCTGCTGTACCCGCATGCGTGCAGCCAATTACTACAACTTTCATATGTGAATCCCTCCGATTAACGATTTGTCCTTCGACAAGTTTAAATATAGCAAAAATAAAACGGATACAACAGTTTAATGCTTGTGAATTCACAAATTCAACCTTGTTGTTTTCTGTTCATTCTCCTGCGCAATTGCTGATTACTCCACGCTTTACTTGTGAAAACAAAAACATACACTATAACCTTTGTGAAAGAAAGAGAAAAAAATAAAAAAAGTCAGTGATTTGTTTATCAAACTGACTAATTTTTTATTTTTTCATATTTTTATCAATACTTTCAGCAAACTAAATCGCTTGTTCTTTTTGACACTCAGGACAGCGACCATATAATTCCAAACGATGCTCATTGATCTCAAAGTTCGTCAATCGACCAGCTGCCATTTCGATGTCCGCTAAATCAGGATAATGAAAATCGACGATCTTTCCACAATTTTCGCATATCACATGATAGTGACGTTTTGAACTAAAATCGAATCGACTAGATGAATCCCCAAATTTCATCTCTTGTACAAAGCCAATTGAAGTAAACAATCTTAAATTGTTATAAACTGTTGCCACACTCATATTCGGAAAACGATCTTCCAGAGCACGATAAATTTCGTCAGCAGTTGGATGTGAATGATGTTCAATCAGATACTCTAAAACTGCATACCTCTGAGGTGTGATCCGTATATTTTCCTTTTTCAATTTTTCGATTGTTTCTTCAACTAATAGTTTATTCTCCATTTTTAACACCCCGCGTTGTTATTCTCGTCCTATCATACTATTTTTACTTTTTAAAATCTACTTTTCATGAAAAGAAATTTCAAATTAATCATAATATTGCGAAAAAAGACGCAATTAAGGAAAAAATCTCCTTAATTACGTCTAAATGTTGTGGTAAGAATTCTTTACATTTCTTGATAAAGCGCTGTTGACAAATAACGTTCTCCGTTATCTGGGACAACCGCTAAGACTTTTTTCCCTTTACCTAACACTTTCGCCTCTGCCAAAGCAGCAACAATCGCTGCGCCTGATGAAATGCCTACTAAGATTCCTTCTTTTTTTCCAACTTCTCTAGCAGTGGCTAACGCTTGATCCCCTGTTACAGAAACTACCCGATCATAGACGCTCGTATCCAAAGTATCTGGCACAAACCCTGTCCCAATTCCTTGAATTTTATGTGGTCCTGCTTCTTTCCCTTCTAAAATCGCTGATTCGGCTGGTTCAACTCCAATGATTTCAATTGCTGGATAGACTCGCTTCAACTCTTTACCAGCACCAGAAATCGTTCCTCCAGTGCCAATCCCTGCTACAAAAGCATCTAACCCATTCACACCAAACGCCTCTTGAATCTCATGTCCAGTTGTTTTCTCATGGATAGAAGGATTGGCTGGATTTTCAAACTGAAGCGGCAAGAAGTAGTCATTTTCCGCTGCTAAACGTTTCGCTTCTTTGATTGAGCCACTGATTCCATCCTTACCTGGCGTGAGCAATAATTCAGCACCATAACCTTTCATCAATAAGCGTCGTTCGATACTCATCGTTTCTGGCATCACGATGATCACTTTATACCCTTTAGCTACCCCAACCATGGCTAATCCGATCCCTGTATTTCCTGAAGTCGGTTCGATGATTGTGTCTCCTGGCTTAAGAAGGCCATCCCGTTCTGCTTTTTCAATCATACTTAATGCAATCCGGTCTTTTACGCTGCCACCAGGATTAAAAAATTCCAATTTCACATAAACTTCCGCTGAATCTTCTGGAACCAAATGATTAAGCTTAACGATCGGTGTCTGACCAATCAATTCTGTAATCGAATGATAAATTTGTGTCATTTTAAGTTCCTCCTTAATATTTTCTTCTATTCAATGATAATACAACTAAGAAACTTCTGGCGAATAATTCGCCTTTTCAACGTAAAAAAACAGGAAAGCTGCGAAGAGCCTTTCCCGTTTTTATCACTTAATTTAACTAAACGTTTATTTCTTGTCCGACTAATAAGGAATAGTTAGACATCGTCATCCCATTTTTAGCCATTAAGTCATCAACTGACAAACCAAATTTCTGTGCGATATCCCATAAAGTATCGCCTGAAACCACTTTATAGGTCTGGCTACCACTTGATGAAGAGGTAGTTGACGTAGTAGTAGTCGTTGTGGTAGTACTTGTCGTCGTTGTGGTACCAGAAGAAGGCGTATCAAATCGGGTTAAATTATACGTATTAATCAATGAGTTCAATTTTGCTCCGTAACCCGGATCTGTTGCATAACGACCAGTTAGATATGCTGTCGCATCGTAAAAACTCGTGGTATTACTTTTCCAGACACCAGCATAATGATAGTCTCCAGTTGAAAAACTAGTTGAACGCAAAACGTTGGCATGATCTTGCAGAGATTCCCAATAAGAAGAATATTTACGGAAAGGTTCATTCATCGTGACCCATTGTCCATTAAGATATTCCTTTGTAGCCATATAAACAACTTGACCACTATAACTTCCTTTAACTCCGAATAAATTATAGTTTGGCGCACTTGCCAGGCTAGATGTGCCATAAGCACTTTCTAATAAAGCTTGGGCAATCATGACCGATGCATATAAATCATTGTTTGCAGCCACTTCAGAAGCTGCCCAACCGATTTGATTGATGAAAGCTTGTGGATCTGCAGTCGTTTGTGTGACCTGCTCATCTGCTCGTACATTTTGCGGTGCTGCTGTAACCATCATTGGCCCCACTAAAAGAGTTGTCCCCATCAAAGGAGCAATCGCTTTTTTATTGATCACCATGGTTCTTTTATTCTTTTGGTGTCGGGCACTGCGGGTTTTCAGCTCTTGCATTCGAATTCCTCCTCAAAAAAATAAAAAACTCTTGATAAAGTTTCCATCTTTAAACAATCTTAATTAATTAAATTATACTTTTAATTTATGGGAAACTCAAATCAATCTTTACTATTTTTCTTTTTGTAACACGAACGTAATGTTAAAGAAACATTAAGTAATATTAAACACGAATCATTATTCTAATTTTCTACTACAAAAAAAGAACATCTGAAAATAGTCTCCTTTTTTCAGATGTTCTTAAACGTTTGTCGTAAAACTTCTTTAACTCATTTTATAATTGGTTGAAAGTTGCTACAACATTTTCCACTGTGAAACCAAATTCTTCAAGAATTTTATTTCCTGGAGCAGAAGCACCAAAATGATCGATCGTGATAGTTGTTCCTTCTGTCCCAACATAGCGTTCCCAACCAAATGAAGCTGCTGCTTCAATAGCAACTCGTTTTGTTACGGCTTTTGGTAAGACGCTTTCTTTGTATTCTGCAGATTGTTTTTCAAATAAATCGAAACTTGGCATTGAAACGACTGAAACATCTTTTCCAGCTGCTGCCAATTCTTTTTGTGCTTTGACTGCTAGATCCACTTCAGAACCAGTCGCGATCAAGATACCTTCTGGTGTTTCCCCTTGAGCTGGTGATAGTACATAAGCTCCTTTTTTCACCATTTCGTCTGCCACTTCTTTCGTTGATGGCAGAACTGGAAGATTTTGACGACTTAAAACCAAGATCGTTGGTGTATCAGTCGATTCCATTGCTACTTTCCAAGCAGCGCGTGTTTCATTCCCATCGGCTGGACGAATCACGTGAACACCTGGCATACATCTTACAGACGCTAATTGTTCGATTGGCTCATGTGTTGGTCCATCTTCACCAACCGCCACTGAATCATGTGTCAACACGTAGATGACCGGTGTATTTTGAATAGCTGCTAAACGGACTGCTGGACGTAAGTAATCAACGAAAACAAAGAATGTGCCGCCATAGATACGAGTTCCGCCATGAAGCTGGATACCGTTCATCGCAGCTGCCATCGCAAACTCACGAACGCCAAACCAAATATTACGACCTTCATAATGTTCTGGAGTAAAGTCTTTGTCCGCAGTGACCATCGTATTATTCGAACCTGATAAGTCCGCTGATCCGCCCCAGAAACTTGGGATTGCTTTTGATAACTCTTGAATCACTTCTTTGCTTGAAACCCGGCTAGCTTGACTTTCGCCTACTTCATAAGAAGGTAATTCAGCATCCCAGTCAGCTGGAAGTTTTCCAGCAAACGCATCTTCAAATTGTTGAGCTAATTCTGGATAAGCATGTTTATAGTTTTCAAACATTTCTTTCCATTCATTTTCAGCTTTTTGCCCTTCTTCAACCATTGTTTGGTGGAATCTTTCAGCTACTTCTTCTGGAACTGTGAAATCAGGATACTCCCAACCATACACTCCTTTAGCCATTTTAATTCCATCATCGCCAATTGGTGCCCCATGGACAGCAGAAGTTCCTTCTTTAGGAGCTCCGTAGCCGATCACTGTTTTGACTTCGATCAATGTTGGTTTTTCAGTTTCAGCTTTTGCTTCTTCGATCGCTTGATTGATGGCTTCTAAATCATTTCCATCTTTAACCAAAATATGTTGCCAGCCATAAGCTTCATAACGAGCTCCTACATTTTCAGTGAAAGCTTTTGAAGTAGGACCATCTAATGAAATATCATTTGAATCATACAATACGATCAATTTACCTAATTTCATGTGAGCAGCCATTGAACTTGCTTCTTGCGAAACGCCTTCCATCAAGTCGCCGTCGCCACAAAGAGAATAAGTATAGTGATCTACCACTTTGAAGTTTTCTCTGTTATATGTTGCTGCCAAGTGAGCTTCTGCCATTGCCATACCTACAGCCATAGCGATTCCTTGTCCTAACGGTCCAGTTGTTGCTTCTACTCCGTCAGTATGATTGACCTCTGGATGTCCAGGTGTTTTTGAATCCCATTGACGGAATTGTTTTAAGTCATCGATTGTGACTTGATAACCTGATAAATGTAGTAAGCTGTATAACATTGCCGAACCATGTCCTGCGGATAAGACAAAACGGTCACGGTCAACCCAATTTTTTGAAGTCGTTGGGTTCACTTTCAAATGTTTCGTCCAGAGTGCATATGCCATTGGGGCTGCCCCCATTGGTAACCCTGGGTGTCCAGAATTTGCCTTTTGAACTGCTTCAATACTTAATGTACGGATCGTGTTAACGCCAAGTTGGTCGATTTTGTCGAACAAAATAACCCCTCCTATTAATTTAGGTTTTTTTTACCTTTATTTCTTACTTACTAATTTTATTAGATACGTCTAGAAAAAGCAATGTTTTTTAGTAATTATTACTGAAACTTATTTCCTCGACGATGTAAGCCTTTTTCACGTTGGATTTCTTTCAATTTTTCTGGAGTGACATCGTTACCTTCTGGATCAACGATTTTCATCCCTTCGATATGGTGTCGCATCCCAGAACGAAAAGCAGACAGATACTCTTCTCTTAACGCCAATTGTTCTTTTTCTTCGTCAGCTGTTAAGCCTTCTGTTTTCTTTTTTTGGGCCAGTTCGTTGATGCGGGTAATTTTTTCCGGTGATAACATAGCAAGTCCTCCTTTTTACTCTACTTCATATTATATAAAAATCACGAAAAAAACAACTAGTATAAAATATTTTAAATACGAACATTTGTTTGAAAGAAGTAGTTTTATGTGGTACTATTTAATTATTAATTGAAAGAAGGTGTACTCTGTGGCCCGACAAACCGAAACCAGACAAATCGAAGTCTTACGATATATCCACGAGCAAGTTTCCCAAAAAGGCTACCCACCAACTGTTCGGGAGATTGGAGAAGCGGTTCAGCTTTCTTCTACCTCCACAGTTCACGGTCATCTTGCACGATTGGAAAAAAAAGGATTTATTCAACGTGACCCTACGAAACCACGTGCAATCGAATTAACAAAACAAGGATTAGCCAAAATAGGGGTAAAACCTTCCACGATTCCAGTGCTTGGTGTGGTCACTGCAGGTGAACCGATTTTAGCAGTTGAAGATGCGTCCGATTTCTTTCCGATCCCTCCTAACCTTTCTTCTGAAGATGGAAGCTTGTTCATGTTGACGATCCGCGGAGAAAGTATGATCAATGCAGGAATTTTAGACGGAGATAATGTAATTGTCCGTAAACAAGAAACTGCCCAAAACGGGGATATCGTGATTGCAATGACCGCAGAAGATGAAGCGACTTGTAAACGATTCTATAAAGAAAAAAATCATTTTCGTTTACAACCGGAAAACGATCTTCTTGAACCGATCATTTTAGATCAAGTCTCTATTTTAGGTCGAGTCGTTGGGCTCTACCGCAGTCATATCTATTAAAGACGATTTTTTTGACTAGACTTAAGTGAAGGTCTTACTCGCATACTCATTTATTTGCAGTAACTGCTATATCTATCAATAAAGACTGAAAAACCCGGGGCAACGTGTCTCGGGTTCTTTAATGGGCATTAAGATGGATAAACGATGATTAAGTGTCCATAAACGGCCTGATTTTTTTCTCTTGTGCTTTCCTCACTCCTTAAATAAAATGCACCGATTTCCTACTTTTTTGTCGATCTTTGTCGTATTTCCATTTCGATTTTTTTCATTTGGTACAACTACAATCGTCATTTACCTACCATGATCTGTGGCATGATTTAGATCAAATACCGCTAACTGCTTTGAATACGGTGAATAAGCAAATGACCTGTGCTGGTTTAAAAAAATTCTGAGTATTACACACATAGATTTCGATCTTTTTTGTTCTTCCCTCTTTACAAAACGAACAAAAGTTCGTATACTAATTATACGAACTTTTGTTCGCATAAAATAATGAGGTGAGAAATCATGAAATCAATGAGACGTCTTGGCTTAGTATTAATGGTATTATTTTTAGGCATTATTATTGGTAATTTTGGTATGCGTACAGCATTGTTGATCTTTGTTCCGTTGTTTGCTTTATGGTTTATGTTGTGGGATGAAAAGAAATACCGTCAGTCTGAACGGCGTCGGATTCATGATGACACTTTTTATCCAGACTCCTATTATCGATCGAGACACTCTTGATCTTGACCCATAAAGAATCCTGAATAACGAAATAAAAAAAACACATATGTAAGAGTCAGAAAACGGCTCATGCACAAAAAAGTAGTCGATTGTTCCCCCCATCAAAAAACAATTGACTACTTTTACAAATACACCTGCACAAACTAAAAATAGTGAGCAAGCGTACTTGGGATTGCTTGACAAAAAAGAGAGTGGGACAATTAGTCAGAAAAAATCTGATTAATGTCCCACTTCTTTTTACATTTATTTTTAATGTTTATTAAGCAAAAAATCGTTTAATATTCCATCAAGGTGATCATATCATATCCTTCGATTTTTTCACGACCATCTAAGTCCATTAGTTCGATCAAGAAAGCACAGCCAACAACGACACCGCCCAATTTTTCTACTAATTCGATCGTTGCTTTGATCGTTCCCCCTGTAGCCAATAAGTCATCACAAATCAAGACTCTTTGTCCAGGTTGGATCGCGTCTTTATGGAGTGTCAATGTATCTGTACCGTATTCCAGTCCGTAAGTTACTTCGATCGTTTCACGAGGCAACTTCCCTTTTTTACGTACAGGTGCAAATCCAACTCCTAATTCGTAAGCTACAGGACAGCCAACGATGAATCCTCGCGCTTCTGGTCCTACAACCATATCGATTCTTTTTTCTTTCGCATAATCTACGATCTGTTTCGTTGCTTCTCTGTAGGCATCTCCATCAGCCATAAGGGGCGAGATGTCACGAAAAATAATTCCTTTTGCTGGATAATCAGGAATACTTGCAATATATTTTTTTAAATCCACTATTTGTCTCCTCCTAGGTTGTTAACCTTTTTTTAATAGAGGGAATATCACTTAACAATAAGAATTCCTCTACTTTGATTTTTTTTATTCGTTGCTGATAACGCACGCTATCAGTCAACGGATGACTTTTGGGATTAGCGATCTTTTGCAAAACGCCATCTTCTATTGTAACAAATTTCAATTCAAAAAACACCTGAATCATAAAAATTAATAATTTTTGTGGTATTTTTAGATATTGAGCAATTGAGCCTAATTTATAGCGAATATCTATTTTTTCTTGTGTATGGATAAGTTTGAACAATTTGGCATATTGTTCTCTTGACCCAACTCCATTCAAATAAGCTTCTTCATAAGAAATCCCTAATAAGTACATTCGATCGAAAGAACCAAAGGCAAGGATTTCTTTTAATATTTCTAAATCATTTGGACAATCAACTACCAACAAGGAATGATATGAATTATCGTGGATCAACTGCTTGATATGTTCCACACTTTCGAACACGTGGACATTGTCTGTAGCCAGTCCAGAGATTTCTTTTAAAGAAGAGCGATCAAACGCAAGATACAATGTTTGTGGATCAACCTTCGTTAACTGACGGTATCTCTTTGAACGCCAATCAAAAATTTGAAATCCATCAACAACAAAGTCTGATACCAGTAATTGCGGTTTTTTCCGACCATTCCATTCATTGATAGCTAATTTCCCAACGATATCCACTGGATTATTTAACAGCTCAGCTTCTTGGTCGCCAAAACCAAATGCTACCGCATCTAACGGACTAGCTTCTTCCATCAATGTTAACTTCAAATGTTGCTGACTCGTACCAATTCTTTTCACATTTTCAGCCAAGATTTGGCGAAACAGAAAGTGAGGTACCGCATTGTCTGTACCATATGGTGCAAGTAACTTTAATTCATTAAGCAATTCAATGGTTACATCTTTGGGTGTAAGGACTTCGTCGATCGGTAAAGCTGCGCCTTTTGTCAAATCTATTTTTTGTTCGGAAACATACTGATTCATTCGTTTTTGTAATTCTTGAAGATTATCACTAGGCATCGTTAACCCTACAGCAGCATGGTGTCCTCCAAAGAAAGTAAATAAGTCACGCATCGCATCTAACATTTCATATAGATTCAGGGCTTCGACACTTCGGCCAGATCCTTTCGCTGTACCATCTTCTTTGATCGTTAAGACGATCGTCGGTTTACCAGTGGCATTCATCAGCTTACCAGCTACGATCCCCAACACTCCCTCATGCCACCCAGGATGGGCAAGAAGGTGGATCTGATTCGTTTCATCAATCATTTCCAATGCTTCTTGGGTAATTTTTTCAACGACTGCTTTTCTTTCTTCATTGATCGTGTTGAGTTTTTTGGCATACGTGAGTGCCGCTTCCTCATCAAAGGTAGCTAGCATCTCGACAGCTGGATTAGGATCACCCATTCGGCCAATCGCGTTGAGCCGAGGGGCAATTGAAAAGCCGATGGTCGTTTCATCTGCTTCTTTCATAGAGACGCCACTTTCATTAAATAAAGCTTGTAAACCGATCCGTTCGGTTTCTTTGATCGTATCTAATCCTAAAGCAACAAGTGTGCGATTTTCGCCTGTCATTGATACTAAGTCTGCAATCGTTCCAATCGCCACTAGATCTAAAAATTCAGCAGGAGGTTCTTCTAATAATGCTGTTGCCACTTTAAAAGCTACTCCGACACCTGCTAGATCAGGGAACGGATAATTCCCTTGTGGATGTCGTGGATGTACGATAGCGTAGGCTTCAGGTAATTCACTGGGCATTTCATGGTGATCTGTGATGATTACATCAACACCTGCTTGTTGCGCATAAGCTACGGCATCGTGACCAGCCACACCATTGTCCACTGTAATGATCAATTGCGCACCTGCATCGATTTTTTCTTGATAAACGGCTTTGTTTGGTCCATAGCCATGGATAAAACGATTGGGTAAAAATGTTTCGACATTGGCGCCGAGTAGTTCCAATGTTTCTTTCATCACTGTCGTACTTGTAATCCCATCTGCATCGTAGTCACCATAAACGACTATTTTTTCACCATTGATCACCGCTTCTTGGATTCGACTGATGGCTTTATCCATGTCATGCATTAAGTAAGGATCATGCAATTCTTGATGTTTGGGATTCAAAAATTCTTTTACTTTCTCTACATCACGATAGCCTCGTTGCCAAAGTAATTTGCCAATAAAAGGCGATAGATTCTCTTGCTTTATACTTTGAAGAAACATTTCAGTCGGTTCTGATTCACTTAATTGCCAATCATAATTTGCTTGTCTCACTTGCTCACCCCTAACCTAGTTATTATAGCAAACGAAAAGTTTAAAAAAAAGAAGAAAGATAGCCACAAACACATTAAAATGGTCTTCAAAAAGTCGTTACTCACTTTTTGAAGACCATTTGACAAACCCGAAACTCAGCCTTTTACCTCTCAGCCAAATGTAACAACGGTTCCTGCCATCTTTTATTTTGATCTCGTTCATAAAACTTTAGTCAAAATAATTATAGCTTTGCTTTGCTGAAATTTTCTGCGTATCAGATGTTGACGACTGTGCTTGTTGTAGTTGTTTTTTCGTTGCTTGTAATTCTGCCTGATAAGCAGCTTCTAATTCTGCTCGTTCATTTCGGAATGTTCGTTGTTGTTCTTCCTTTGCTTCAGCAATTTTTTTATCAAGATTTTCTTGATAATCTGATAGTTCCTGCTTTAATTGTTTGATTTGTTTTTTCTGTTGCCATAAAGTGGTTGATGCAGTAACAAAAACAATCAATGCACCAATAATCGCCGAACCAATGATAACTAAAATCAATGGTGCAGAAAATGAAGCAATCCCAAAGTTAACAGGAACATTTCTGTTGTTTAATACAGCAAATACGACAATAATCAAGACAAGCAAAAATCCAATAATCACACTACTTTGTTTTTTCATACTCTTTCACCTACTTTTTATTAAAAATCCCACTTGCGAGGTAGTCGCCAATAGTCGGAAAGAGAGTGTAAAATTTAGCCGCTATTTCAAGAAGGACAGGACGATTCACTTCACGCTTTGGATGTTCCATTGTTCGTACAATTGTTTTTGCTAGTTTCTCCGGTTCTAAAACAAGTTGACTAACTTTTTCTAAATAACTGCCGGTAGGATCAGCTTTATCAAAAAATTCAGTAGCAACCGGTCCTGGATTCACCGTAGTGACTGCCACTCCAAGTGGTCTTAATTCTAATCGTAAGGCATTAGAAAAGCCTAAGACAGCAAATTTTGTTGCTGAATAGATCGTTGATTTCGCCGTCGCCATTTTCCCAGCCATTGAAGCGATATTGATGATATGTCCTTGCCTTCTTTCAGCCATATCAATCGCAAATTTTTGGGTTAAGACCATCATACCTAGTACATTTACTTCAAACATATCGTAAGCTTTTCCTAAATCGAAAGTTAAAAAATCTTCAAAAATGCCAAAGCCGGCATTATTGACTAACACATCTACACGTCCGACTGTTTGCATCACTTGTTCATAGAGCCGATCGACGCTGTCAGGATCACTCACATCTACTGGAAAAGCATAGGCTTCCTTTCCGCTTAATCTCTGACATTCTGCTTTAACCTCATCAATCAATTGGCTGCGTCGAGCACAAGCAATGACGATAGCACCTTTTTTTGCAGCTTCATAACAGATTTGAGCGCCCAATCCACCAGAACTACCGGTAACTAAGACAACTTTATTTTCTAAATTCATTCTTTTCCTCCTCACGAAATGGAATATCGACAGTATCAAAATCTTTCATGATCCTTGTATTTGCAAAGACCTCACGTGCCTCTTCTTCTAGTTCTTGCGCAGCTTTTCCTAAATAGCGCGCACTAATATGGGTTAATAACAAACTTTTCGCTGCTGCTTCTTTAGCTACTTCAGCCGCTTGATAAGTCGTCGAATGGAAGTAGTTCTTTGCCAACTTGGCTTCATTTTTGTTAAACGTACTTTCATGAACCAAAACATCACAGTCTTGGGCCAATACGATTGAATTTGCTGTCTTCCTCGTATCACCTAAAATCGTAACGATCCGCCCTTTTTTGTCTGGCCCCACAAACTGTTTCCCGTCCACAACCCTTCCATCAGGTAATTGAACAGATTCTCCTTTTTTCAACTTTCCATATATTGGTCCAGCCGGAATATTCAGTTCTTGTAATTTTTCAACTTGAAGCTCTCCTTTATGGTCATGTTCCACAACCCGAAAGCCATAGCTGGCAATTCCATGATCTAATTTTTTAGTATAGACAGAAAAATGCTGATCTTGAAAAATCGGCTGATCTTCAACTAACTCGATGAATTTCAACGGATAGCCTAAACGTGTTTGCGAAACAGCTAACGAAGTTTTGACAAATGTTTCGATTCCTTTTGGTCCGTAGATTTCCAGGGGCGTATCTCCCCCTTGGAATGAACGACTGCTTAACAAGCCTGGCAACCCAAAGATATGGTCACCATGTAAGTGAGTAATAAATATCTTTTCAATCTTTCTTGGACGAATGTTGGTACGTAAGATTTGCATTTGCGTTCCTTCACCACAGTCAAATAACCAGACTTCATTTCTTTCATCCAAAAGTTTTAATGCAATACTGGTAACGTTTCGATGTTTGGCAGGTACCCCTGCACCAGTTCCTAAAAATTGTAATTCCATAATCTACCTGACTTTCTTTAAACTCACTATTAATTTTATGGGAAATGTGTCGGATAATCAACCGAAAGTCCGTATTGCTTCCTAAATAATTGCATTTTTATTGGTACTAAAAAAAGAAAAACGCCTTTTTCACGCGTTTCTCTTTCTTTATTCTGTTCGTCTCTTTATTGAGGATGTTTGTCTTTCCACGATTTCCGTGCCGTTTCTTGTGTTTGTTTTTCGACTTCTTTGGCAGCGTGGACGTCTTCTTCGACCTCTTCATAATCTAAGCGAGTAATTTCGCCACCTAAATCCATCATGACTAATTGGTTCAAAGGACGATTATCTTCTTCTTCAGCAATCAAAATCAAACCGGTTGCTCCTTCGCCAATTTTATTGCCCACAAAATCAAAAACTGTCTGAGCATCTTGGATTTCCTTGGCATCCTGCGTAGCACCGATCATCCCGCCAGCAAACCAACCTAAAAGAATCCCTAGTGGGCCTCCCAAGACACCGACTAACATTCCGATTAAACCACCTTTTGAAGATTTATTGTTTCCAGTAAAATCCAAAAAATCCTCTATTTTGAATTGATGCGTTCCATTAGGATCATGACTAATCACTGCCATTTGTTCACCCTTGATCGCACGAGAAGCGTGTAATCGTTTGATTTCAGAAAATGCTTGGTAAGCTTGACTCTCTACAGGGAAATTCAAAATAATCACTCGTTTGCTCATAAAAACACTCCTCTATTCATTTTCTTTATTCTAACTTTTATTTTAAAAAAACAAAAGGAAAAACCCTTTAATAAATAACACATAAGAAATATAAATTTTTCCTATTAAAAAATCTTTCTGAATACTATTGGTGATAGCTTAAAAATTTTTACCAAAAGACAAATCCTACCATTGCTTAAACCAAAAAAGCGCCAAACCATTTTTCTGGTTTGACGCTTTGTTGATATTGAGTGTTAACATGGGCTCTTTTCATGAGCATACGTAATCTTATTCGACAAACTCAAATTCAAATTCACCAATTCTCACTAGATCGCCATCTTTTGCTCCACGGGCACGTAAAGCTTCGTCAACGCCCATTCCTCTCAACTGACGAGCAAAACGCATAACAGTTTCATCGTGATCGAAATTCGTCATTTGGAATAGTTTCTCAATTTTTTCTCCTGATAAGATCCAAGTAGCATCAGGATCGCGATCGATTTTAAATTCTGGTCCTTCTGGATTGAATCCATATTGAACTGTTTCTTCTTCGATTTCTTCATCATATAACGGAAACTCTGGTGTTACTTCTAGAAGATCCGCTGTCGCATTCAGCAATGGATCAATGCCTTTTCTTGTTACCCCTGAAACTGGAAAAATCGGCATATCGTCTGCAAATTCATCTGTTTTTTCTTTATTAAGCTGCTCTTTGAATTTTTTCAAATTTTCTTCTGCGTTTGGCATGTCCATTTTATTGGCTACAATTATTTGAGGTCGTTCCAATAAACGAAGATTATAAGTAGACAATTCATGGTTGATCGCCAAATAGTCTTCGTAAGGATCTCTGCCTTCCATCCCACTCATATCAATCACATGTAAAATAACACGAGTACGTTCGATATGACGTAAAAACTGCGTTCCTAAGCCAACACCTTGAGAAGCTCCTTCAATCAATCCAGGAAGGTCCGCTGCTGCAAAACTGCGTCCATCGCTAGTTGTTACCATACCAAGATTTGGTACTAATGTCGTGAAATGGTACGCACCGATTTTAGGCCGAGCAGAAGAAATAACTGAAAGCAGCGTTGATTTACCTACAGATGGAAAGCCAACCAGCCCAACATCAGCCAAGACTTTTAGTTCTAATTCGATTCTGCGTTCTTGACCTGGTTCGCCGTTTTCTGCAATTTCTGGTGCTGGGTTTCGTGGAGAAGCAAAGCGGATGTTTCCTCGTCCCCCTCGACCGCCTTTAGCAACGACTAAGGTTTGACCATTTTCAATCAAATCGCCTAACAAAGCGCCTGTTTCAGCATCACGGACAGTCGTTCCTTGAGGGACTTTTACATAAGTATCTTCTGAACCCCGACCGTGCATCCCTTTACTCATTCCGTTTTCTCCTGGCTGTGCTTTAAAATGGCGATTGAAACGAAAATCCATTAATGTACGTAAACCTTCATCAACGATCAAAATGACGTCACCGCCACGACCGCCGTCACCACCAGCAGGTCCTCCATCAGGTACATATTTTTCTCTGCGAAAAGCGACCATTCCGTCGCCGCCTTTACCGGCCTTCACATCGATGGTTACTTGATCTAAAAACATGGACATCTTTAAGTCCTCCTATTTTAATTATCTATTATTCATTTGACTGCCTGAATTTCCACAATAAACAAAAGTCTTATTTATTTTATCGGTCAAAAGCTATTTTGTCTATCGTTTCAATTAAACTTTCCAGGTTTTGTTCATTTTTTCTATTTTACTTAAGTAAATTGTTTCAAAGATCTCCTAGTGCTTGACATCTCTCAGACCATTTTATCACTTTACTTTTGTAAGTATCTTTTTTTGACAAATTTTGTGAACAGGAGGAGAATGACAGTGTATTAATCAAGGATGCGAAGTTTGCACCCTCAATATCACTAAAGGAGGAACTTTTGATTATGACAGTAAAAGTAGGTATTAACGGATTTGGACGTATTGGACGTTTAGCTTTCCGCCGAATCAAAGAAGTATCTGATGATATTGAAGTCGTAGCAATCAATGACTTAACTAGCCCAACAATGTTGGCACAGTTGCTACAATTTGATTCAACTCATGGAACCTATCCCGGTACAGTTACTGCAACAGAAGACTCAATCGTAGTAGATGGTGAAGAAACGCGTGTCTATGCTGAACCAGATGCAAGTAAAATCCCTTGGGTTAAAGAAAACGGGGTCGATATCGTACTGGAATGTACTGGTTTTTATACTTCGGAAGAAAAAGCACAAGCCCATTTGAACGCTGGGGTAAAACGTGTAGTGATCTCTGCTCCTGCTGGTGCAATGAAAACAATCGTATACAATGTAAATGATGATACGTTAGATGCTAATGATAAAATCATTTCGGCAGGCTCTTGTACGACAAACTGTTTAGCACCGATGGCTTATTTCTTAAATAATGAATTTGGTATCGAAGTGGGGACTATGACTACCGTTCATGCTTATACTTCTACACAAATGTTATTAGACGGACCAGTAAAAGGTGGAAATTTACGGGCAGCTCGATCAGCAGCTGACAACACGATCCCTCACTCAACAGGTGCGGCAAAAGCAATTGGCTTAGTTATTCCAGAGCTTCAAGGGAAATTGCAAGGTCACGCACAACGAGTACCTGTAGTGGATGGTTCATTAACAGAACTAGTTTCCATTTTAAAAACAAAAGTGACCGCTGAACAAGTGAACGAAGCGATCAAGAAACATACCGAAGACAATCCATCATTTGGTTACGATGATCGTCAAATCGTCTCTGGTGACGTAATCGGTACCACACAAGGTTCGATTTTCGATCCAACTCAAACAGAAGTCACAACGGCTGGCGATTACCAACTCGTAAAAACCGTTGCTTGGTATGACAATGAATATGGTTTCACTTGCCAAATGATCCGTTTGTTGGAAAAATTTGCTAATCTTTAATCACCAAAAAATCACATGTTTTCAAAGATAGAAAATAGAGACCGTTTGAACGACTCGTTGAGTGGTTCAAACGGTCTCTTTGTCTAGTTCTTCTAAACTGGTTCAAAAAGAACGAGTGATGGTAAACCTTATCATCTCTCTTGATCAAAGATAGAATTTTTATAAACGTCCCTTATTTGCGAATTACTAGCTCGTGTTTTTTTCACTTTCTTTTGAGCAAAGTGTTCTGGATAAGCTATTTTCAATGCTCTTTCTTCTCCTAAATTATTCGCTAACTCTGTATTTTTTCCACTCAATTTCTCAAGATCATTAATATAAACATAACGCCCTAACTGCATTGTACTTGAAAAAATAGCAAAATCTACTGCGGCAGAAAAATGATGAAATCCCTGTTTTGATTTTAAATAAGCACTTTGATCAATGATATAATCTGTAACTTTTCCTCCATTGCTAATTAAAGATAAATCCCTTTGAAGGATAAAGTCACTTTTGTTCTTATCGTTGCGCTTATTGAGTGCTTGTGCTAGTTCTGATAGGTTAGATTTAGAAATTTCAAATTCATGTACACAAGGTAACAGACCATTTACTTGCGTTCTTTTTTGATAGTAACCTGTGGGATCAACCACTGAAACGATAAAGTTCCCGAAAGTATTTTTCCGTATCACACAACCAAGATTCTGTTTTTCATGAGGACCCTTGTCCTTCAACTTGATCTGAATATCATGAGAAGTAACTAGAAAAGAAGTTGGATCGCCTGGCATTAATCGAGAGAGTTCTTGTACAATCGAATTTTTTTCTAACTGATAATACTTACTATATTGAAGTGAACGGCTAATTGCTACCACTTCATTTGGCAGAACAATCCCTCTTGACTGTTTTAATTGTTCTTCTGCTTTCTCAAATATTTCTTTTGGTTCCCGCAGCTCAGCTAGGTAAATCCCTCTGTCTTCTACTTCTACTGAATCTTGTCTATACGGCGATTTTCTTTGTTGAGAAGTTGTGAGTATTGTATCTTCAATTTTTGTTTTCCAATTCTTATCCATATTTTCCACTTGTTCAGTTTTATTATGTACAATAACCATCGAATGAAGAAGACCTTCCGAATATTGTAATTGGTTCATCCTCTTAAGTGCTGCGTAATGAAACTCATTCATCAACCGTTTATGATTATTTTGTTGAGTTGCTGGTGTAAGATTGAAGTAATCCATTGGGGGCTTCGTTTGTTCATCAATTGCCTTCCCCTTCTGACCTTGTATTTGACCGTTCTTTTGAACATCCTCATGAATTTGATCAACAGCATTCCCATAAAAAATGTAGTCAACGGTGTAATATAGTTGCGGAAGTAAGAAATGAAATTTTTTTGAATGTGATATATTCTTTGCCGTTTCTTTTATTTCTTGTTTATTCCTAAGATTCTCAAATTTATCCACTAGTGTAGTCTCATTCTCATGGCTAGAGTGTAATGGCGTGCCCAATAGATTGGCTAACTCTTTGGTTTTGTCTTGATCGATTGCGCATTTGCGAATCGTGAGCTCTTGGTCATTCGAAGTTACCAATGTAACGAGATATTTATTGTTTTGATTTTGGATAATTGCTCCTGTTAAACTAGTATATATAGGCTCATTTTCAGTGGTGTCCTTAATCAACTCTTTTTCCTCTTTATGTAACGGTCTCCCACTTAGGAGTGGTAATACGAGAAAACGAGCTTCATCTCCACTTAAGTGTAAAAGTTCCTGTTCTATTTTTTGTGTATCTTGGATAGCATCGCTACTCCGTTCGAATGAATCGTACATTGTAAACTGACCCTTTTCTTCAGCTAAACTTGTTATGTTAGGATCGTCACTCACATTGATCATATGACTCCAATTTTTCAAATACTCTTTAAACATCGCTTTCGTCTCATTCAAATCAGGAATATGCCGAATATCTCCAACTGGAAGATCAAAAAATTGTTCATACATTTTGAAATTCCCAAATTTGTCTTGCTTATTTACTTCAATTGAAGGTTTTTTTTGAACAAACGTTTTGTGCGGTTCACAATTGAATGTTTAGTATCTTTAGAGGATATTGAATTGACTAATAATCGTGCGCGCAAAGCTTGTTCTAGTTCTAGTTTATTTGCCAGTGGCATTTTTTCGCTCCCTTTCTTGAGATCATTTTTTATAATAAAAATCGTTTTGTGCGGTTGATTCGCTTTTTTTCATGAAACGATTTTATATCCGTTTTTATGTCAAAAAGGCTCCTAAATTCATTTTCTCTATTTTCATTCTTCACAATGTATTTTTCGATAATGACAGAAAGGTTCCTCTTTGCCTATTCTTGATTTTCGTTCGTTTTTTTGTCTGATTTATGTAAAATTCTCAACTATATATGTAAGCAGTCACCCATATTTCTATTGTGAACGGATGACTGCCGGTAAATAAAAAGAATGAGTTCTCTCTATTAGAATCCTAAAATTATTTTTGTATTAGCTATTAGCAAACAACTCATTGGACATATTTTGCTAAAAACTCTTTGACGGTTTGCTGATACTTTTCTGGGTCTGCCTGATACGCTTTTGCGTGTTCGGCTCCCTTGACCACGTATTTTTCTTTTGGTCCCTTAGTTGCAGCATATACTTTTGCTAACATATTATAGGGAACGAATGTATCCGCATCACCATGGATAAATAACATTGGTTTCGTATTTTTAGTTAATTGATCAACGGCACTTGCTTCCCCAAAAAAATACCCTGCTCGAATTTTTGTAATCAAGCTAGTCACTTGGATCAATGGAAAAGAAGGTAAGTTGAACATATCTTTTAGTTGATATGCAAGTTCTTCATCAACTGACGAATACCCACAGTCTTCGATGATCGCTTTCACGTTATTTGGTAGCTTCTCACCGCTCGTCATCATCACAGTTGCAGCACCCATACTTACTCCATAAAGCACGATTTGTTGCGACTGCCCTGTTTCTGCTAAGATTTTATCGATCCATTGGACGTAATCTTTTCGCTCTGGCCAACCGAATCCGATATAATCCCCTTCACTACGCCCGTGGCCTCGAGCATCTGGAACTAACACATTGTAGCCTAAATCATGAAACATTTTTGCATAATTTGCCATTGTTTCCGCATTTCCCATATAACCATGGGCAACAATAACTGTTTTATCACTTTTCTTTTCTGCTGGCAGATAGATCGCAGACAATTTCAAATGATCTGTTGATGTTAGATGCCAGTAAATGCGATTCTCTTTCTGATTGAACCACTTTGTCGCCTCGTTTTCTTTTGTTGTTTGAGAAGTTCCCGGCGTATCGTTTTCTAAAAAATCTTTTTCTGATGGGACAACTGCATAATTATAAAAATAGTTGCCTGCAAATAATAGAACCACTATCACGACAATAGCAATTCCGATTACTATTTTTGTCAAAAGTTTCATCGCTTTCCTTCCTTAATCCATTATTAATACTAATTCTTGATTAAGTATAAACAAAGAAGTTATTCGATGCAATCCTTCCAAGAGTAAATATAAAGCTCCACATCACCCATTTCTCTTCAAATTTCATTTATAAATGGTTGTAAAAAAACCATCTTCACACAACTAATCTATCAAGATCAGTCTTGTTATCTCAGAGACATAACATCTTGACAAATTATTTAGACTAATCAATTTTTCAATCATTTTTACAAAAAAAACTTCAAAACCAGTAGAATTTACCGGCTTTGAAGTTTACCCGATGTTCTTAGCTTTTAAACAAAAAATTTAAAAGTTAGGAACCATTATTTTTTATTTTCGATCATTTTAAAACTTGACCACGGTTTTAAGAAGTCTAATAAGAACAATTCATCTTCTGAAATACGTCCGACTACATTCACACGACCGTCATTTTTCATCTCTTTTAGTGCAATTTGAGTTTCACCTTTGTATTGGTCATACCCCACATTATCAATCAAGACATCCCCGCGAGACATGTCCCGGGTATTATGTGGTGGGAATGGTTTATCTTTATAGTAGATTCGTGTCATTGTTGAACGAAGGATATATTCTGAACGATCACCACGATAGCTGTGGAGATTATCAAACAAACAAATCCGTTCATCTTCGGTGATATCTTCTTCAACATCTACTTTCAACGTTGGATAATCTGCATTAAATGCTTCTGCCATCGCTTTTAGTTCTTCCTCGCTTGCATAAGCATTACCGATAGAAATATCATCGATCAAACCCGTAAGCATCAAGTGCTTGACTTGTGTAGAAATCTCTAAGTTTCGATGATCTTCAAGCGAACACAAACCGTCTTGCGTTGGCCATGGTCCGAAATCAGCGGTTTGAGAATTGACGAATGCCATTGTATTCAAATTATAATTTCTAAATTTTTCTGAGCAATACACAAAATGATCATAACTCAAACCAGAATAGCGATGAGGGTAAAAATTATGAGACCCTAACAAATTATTAGTATTCGGAGAATAACTCATGATGTTGTCAACATAACTAGTGCCAGAACTCATATTGATCTCAATCTTAATACCGTATGGATTACGTGTCATTTTTGCTTCTTCAGCTCCCGTAAACCCGATATCTAAACGGATGCCGTACGCTCCCATCTTATGAAAAAAGGAAAGATCATCGTAGGATATCCCTAATTGTTCAAATAATGCTGGATTGATATCTACCATAACTTCCATTCCTAATTGGTTCGCATATTCCACAACTTTAGAAAAATCAGCTAAAACCTTCTCTTTGTCATCTTCTATTTGTAATAAGCTAGTAAATACACGTTTGAATCCATATTTATGTGCTAAATCCAAATATGCTTTGTCCTTTTTGAACGTTGAACGTTCCGGATAAATCGAAATACCTAATTTTCCCATCAGTTGAATCCTCCCAAAATCTTTTTTGTATCCACTTACATTATAACAAAAGCGCTTTAAATGGTCTACACCTTTGAGAAAAGTGATCATAAACGAAGAAATTATGAGAAAAAGAATAGGTAAATTGATCATTATTTGTTATCATTATAGATAACAAACTGATTATCTTTGAAAGGAACCAAAAATGAAAACAAAAAAACTTCTTTTAAGTATGGGATTGGTTGCAACCCTACTATTTGCAGCAGGGTGTAATCAAAGTGAACCAAAAACAAACACTTCTGAAACAACAAGTTCAACAGAAAAAACAACGGAAAGCAGTACAAAAGAAAGTGTCGATTTAAACGCACTCCCTCTTCCTCAATTGAGCAATGAGGTCGCTGCCAATGAAGATCTGGTTGAGATGGTCACATCAAAAGGGACAATCAAAATGAAATTATTCCCTGAATTGGCCCCTAAAGCAGTTGAGAATTTTATGACACATGCTAAAGATGGCTATTACGATGGCTTGACTTTCCACCGAGTGATCAAAGATTTCATGATCCAAGGAGGCGATCCTAAAGGGGATGGTACTGGCGGTGAAAGTATTTGGGGCAAAGGATTTGAAACTGAAATATCTAACCAGCTTTACAACATCCGCGGAGCTTTATCCATGGCACGTGCCCAAGATCCTAACAGTAATGGGAGCCAATTCTTTATCGTCCAAAACTCAGATGATATGCATGACGGACTATTAAAAGATGATTACCCTCAAGCAATCATCAATGCGTATAAAAATGGTGGCTATCCTAGTTTAGATGGTGAATATACGGTCTTTGGACAAGTCATCGAAGGAATGGACGTTGTAGATAAAATCGCAGAGGTTGAAACAGATGCCTCAGATAAACCAAAAGAAGCGGTTAAAATTGAAAAAATCAACATCTTACAAGAAGCGAAAGAATCATAAGGCGAATCATTAAGTAAAAGCCGAAGAATAACGAAAGGTACTCCATTGCCCTTCGCTGTTCTTCGGCTTTTACTGATAACTGGGTCCTTGTAAATTCTGCTTTTATAAAAAAAGCCGCTTTACCCAATTAAGCATCTTTGTTCACAATAAAAGTAAACTCACACTCACAAACTTTTTTATCCTCGACATAAGCCGCAGATAAAGCAGTACCTACTGCACCCTTCATTTTTGTGATTTCAAAATGACATTTCATCACGTCACCAGGAACCACTTTCTGGCGAAATTTCGCTTTGTTAATCCCACCGATATACGCTCTTTTGCCTAAAAATTCTTCTGATTTTAAAATCAGAATCGATCCAGCTTGCGCTAAGGTTTCTAGAATCAATGCACCAGGCATTACTGGATTATCAGGAAAGTGTCCTTGGAAGAAATCTTCATTGATCGTTACATTTTTCGTTGCGACGATTTTCTTTCCTGGTTCTAAGGTATCGACATAATCGATATAGCATATTGGATAACGATTGGGAATCAAGTCCATTACTTCAGTAGCTGATAATACGTAAGACATAATATACTCCTTTTTTTGGCTAATTGCCTTGATTATTACTTTGATTATCAAAGTATCATATTCTTAAATTTTTAGCAATCTTTTTTTATTATTAAAAAAAATAGTTTGACAATCAAAGCATTTTGACTAATAATAGAAAATCAAGAGGTTATTATTTTGCAATTATTGTTTATTATACAACCTATTAAATCTTTTTAAGATCAAAGGAGTGTCAATATGTCTTTTTTAGAAGGAAAGAAAATCGTCATTATGGGCGTCGCAAATAAGCGAAGTATTGCTTGGGGTTGTGCCGAAGCAATGATGAAACAAGGTGCTGAGATCATCTACACTTATCAAAATGAACGCATGAAAAAATCATTGCTTAAATTAGTCGGCGAAGATGCCTTTACGGTGGAATGTGATGTATCAAGTGATGAAAGTATTGAAAAAGCAATGGATGCAATCGGCGAATATGCTGGAGAAATCCACGGCCTAGTACACGCGATCGCATACGCAAACAAAGAAGAATTATCAGGAAACGTATCCGATATCTCACGTGACGGCTATCAATTAGCGCAAGATATCAGTAGCTATTCATTAATCGCTGTAACAAAATATGCACAAAAGTATCTAGCACATAACAGCGGAATTGTAAGCATGTCTTATTTAGGATCAGAACGCGCTATTCCTAACTACAACATGATGGGAATCGCAAAAGCATCTTTAGAAGCAGCCATCCGTTACTTAGCTGCAGAACTATCTCCTAAAGGCATTCGTGTCAACGGTATTTCAGCTGGGGCGATCAAAACATTAGCGGTTACTGGCGTGAAAGATTACCAAAAATTGATCCAATTATCTGAATCACGTACACCAGATCAACAAGGTGTGACGATCGAAGAAGTCGGAAATGCCTGTGCCTTTTTAATTAGCCCATTATCAAGCGGAATGATTGGCGACATTGTTTATGTAGATAAAGGCGTCCACTTATCTTAAGAGAACCCTATTTACTTTAGTCATCCCATTTAAAACAACACGAATCGCTTTTTATTTAAGTAAGATAACGGAAAAATTCGTTTAACACTAACGAACTCACCGGTTTCAAATAAACTTTAAACGACGACCTACTATTGATAGGCTTATCAATATTGGGTCGTCTTATTTTGATTGATCCCTAAAGAAAATATGAGACCCAGACGATGATACGCATGAAATATGTCTATCTAGATTATTGTGACAGATTACAAGCCATTTGATTGTTAAAATATAAATAGTTTATATTTTAATATGAGTGAAATTGTATCTTCTATTTGGTGATGGATAAACTCTTCTAAAGTAGTATGTGGCAAGAAAGCTTGTAAAACTAATTTTATAAAAAAACTAGGACAGATCATCTATATCTGTCCTAGAAATCGTAGCATCTCTTTTTTATTAGATTATACTGTTGTTTATTCGACTACTTCGATCCAACCCTCAGGCGCTTCTACATCGCCAAACTGGATCCCTGTCAATTCATCATACAATCGTTTAGTTACAGGACCAACTTCTGTTTCGCTATGGAAAACATGTAAGTTATTTTGATAATAGATCCCTCCGATCGGTGAGATGACCGCTGCTGTGCCACACGCTCCTGCTTCGGCAAATTGGTCTAATTGATCAATAAAGATATCCCCTTCGACAGCAGTTAAGCCTAAACGCTCTTCAGCCAATTGTAAGAGTGAATATTTCGTGATACTTGGTAAAATCGATGGCGATTGCGGTGTGATAAATTGCCCATCTTTAGTAATACCAAAGAAATTCGCTGCACCGACTTCTTCAATTTTCGTGTGAGTAGCAGGATCTAAATACACGCAGTCTGAATAATCTAATTCCTTCGCTTGTGTACCTGGCAACAGACTAGCTGCATAGTTCCCTCCTACTTTTGCTGCCCCTGTTCCATTAGGTGCTGCCCGGTCGTACTCTGATACGATAAAGTTCGTTGGTTTCAAACCACCTTTAAAGTAAGCACCAACTGGTGTACAGAAAACGACAAATAAGTACTCTGGCGCTGGGTGCACACCAATGTTTTCACCGACACCAATCAGAAAAGGACGTAAGTATAATGTTGCGCCTGTTCCATAAGGTGGTACAAATGCTTCGTTCGCTTTGACTACGTCTTTCACAGCTTCAATGAACATTTTTTCTGGTACCATCGGCATCAATAACCGTCTAGCACTTTGATTCAAACGACGGCTGTTTTGATCTGGTCGAAAAAGATTGATCTTGCCATCTTTTCTTCGGTAAGCTTTTAATCCTTCAAAGCATTGTTGTCCATAATGAAGCGCTGGAGAACCTTCATGGATTGTTAAATAGTTGTCTTCCGTCAATTCTCCTTTTTCCCATTGACCATCTTTCCACTTTGCAACGTAACGCCAAGGAGTTTTGATATATGAGAAACCTAAATTATTCCAATCCAATTGCATATTCATTCCACCTATCTTTGTTTTGTGAATATTTTAGCACTATACTTGAGGTTTGTCATTTTATTTTTTGGAAAATTTCTGAAATTTGAAACAGTTTTGCTGATTTTCTTTTTCCCTCGTTCTTGTTACAATACAGTAGTGAGTATATATTTTAGAAAAGGGGATCTTATGTTTTTACAACTAGCGACAACAGCAACCACTTCCACAGGTGAAACATTAACTGACCAAGCAGTCCACCAAGTGAATGCTTTTCAACGTTTCTGGAATACGATCGATTGGGATGCAATTTTTGCAACCTTTATCCAAAAAGGACTTTATTTAGTTTTTTTAATTCTTTTATTTGCCATACTCAACCGTGTCGGAAAATATTTAATTGATAAATCTTTTAAACAATATTCTAAGAAATCGGTTTTGAATGAAAGTCGTTTAAAAACGTTACACAGTCTGTTAAATACGATTTTCCAATACACGATGGGTTTTTTCTTTATTTATGCGATTTTATCCGTCATTGGTGTTCCGATTGGTTCATTGTTGGCAGGAGCGGGAATTGCTGGGGTAGCAATTGGATTGGGCGCACAAGGCTTTATGAGTGATGTGATTACTGGCTTTTTCATTATTATGGAACAACAAATGGATGTCGGAGATTATGTAAAATTAGCAAATCTGTCAATTGAAGGAACAGTGGCTTCTGTCGGTATTCGGACGTTACAGCTAAAGGCCGTAGACGGTACGGTCCACTTTATTCCCAATCGAAACATCACGACTATCAGCAACCTATCCAGAGCGAATATGCAAGTTCTACTTGATATTCGCATCGTGCCGGAAGAAGGCTATGATTCTATCTACGAAATCATCGATCGTGTAAATCAACGATTAGCTGAAAAATACCAAGACGACTTACAAACTGAACCAACAATTTTTGGATTAGTCGATTTAGGGAACAGTAATTTTGCGATTCGAACCATTTGTTATGCCTTGAATGGGAAACAATTTGTTTTGAAAGAAGAATTTTTGAGTTCTTATGTAAAAGAATTGACAACAGCAGGATTTACCATTCCTAACAGCCCGATCAGCTTGAAATAAAAAAGATTGAGACGATTCCTTACGCTTTCCATTAAATGACCTTAATGGAGAAATAAGTGTAATCAGTCTCAATCTTTTTTGCTTTAATCGTTAACTAACGATGTCTAACTTTTCTTTTAATTCTTCGACTTTAGGCGAAACAATGTTTCGTCGTTCCAATTCATGCACCATATAGTTGACTGCCTTTAGTAGTTCTTTTCGAGTAATGATCCCTTTAAAAACTTTGTCTTCTGTAACAACCGGTAGAAAAGGTGAATCAACTAATAAATGGAGAACTTCTTCTAGTTCCCAATTTTCATCGATCGTTGCAACATTCGTTTCCATTACATCTGCAACGGTTAGTCCTTCTAATGGGTCCATGCTGATCGTTTGTAGATCGATCATTTTATTGACGACATCAGATAAGCTAACTAATCCCACAAAACGGTCATCTTTTCCTAGTACAGGGATCTTCGTATAACCTACTTTCGATAAAACAAGCAAACCATGTGATAATGGATGTTGATACATGACATTCGCTACATTTTCAGCTGAGATCAAAAAAGTCTCTCGATTTTGTAGCAATAACTCTCTTACAATCGGTCCAATCATTGGAGGGCCTCCATTTCAATTTCATTTCAACATAATTATTTTACCGAAAACGGATGCAAAATTCATATAAAAAATCGAGATTTTAGTAAAAATTAGAGATTTTTTGCTTACAAGGAAAAAGTGAAAGCCAGTTCCTCGACAGGTTGATGCGCTCGATTATAATATTGAACATTGACTTGTTCTCCACTGTGTTCAATCAAGGCATAAGAAGGGATTTGGATCGGTCCTCGTGGTTGCGAAATGCTTCCAGGATTCAAATACAAGACCCCTTCTACTACCTCACAACCAATTTGATGCGTATGACCAAAAAAGACCATCGTTGCTTGGTTGGCTTGCGCTTCAAGCGCTAATTGAGTAAGACCAAAACGAACATTTGCCAAATGTCCATGAGTGATAAATATTTTATCTTTCCCAGTATCAACCCACTCTTTTTCAACAAATCCTGGTCCGAAATCACAATTTCCCTTGACTACATGGAAGTGCGTCCACAATTGATCTTCTGGCGATAATTCTGAATCGCCACAGTGAAAGAAGAAATCCACTTTCGTTTGATAACGAGCAACTAGATCAGCTAAGATTTCCCGATCACCATGGTTATCACTGACAACTAAATAGTTCATTTGTTTTCACCTTCCAACCAGCTTTGCCATACTTGGCTCAATTTCTTCATTGCTTGTGCCCGGTGGCTGACTTGGTTTTTTTCTTCACTTGACATTTCGGCTGCAGTTTCAGTTGAACCGTCAGGAATAAATAGTGGATCATACCCAAAGCCGTTGTCTCCTCTTGGGATTCTTCCTACTTTTCCTGGCCATTGCGCTTCCACCACTAGACTTTCTTTATCCGGTGCAGCAAAAACCAAGGTGCAATGAAATTGCGCCGTTCTTTTCTCATCAGGAATCTCCGTCATCTCATAAAGTAATTTCGCATTGTTTCCTGCGTCACTTTTGTGTTCACCGGCAAATCGTGCAGAGTAGATCCCTGGCATGCCGCCTAAAGCATCTACTTTCAAACCAGAGTCATCAGCTAATACAGGTTGATTCAACAAATAAGCAATCGTTTCCGCCTTCAGACGAGCATTTTCCTCAAACGTTGAACCAGTTTCTTCTACATCAGGTAATTCAGGATAGTCAAACAATGTTTTGACTTCATAACCAGCTTTGCCAAACATCGCTTTAAATTCTTCTGCTTTTCCAGCATTTTTGGTAGCAATAACGATCGTCTTCAAATCGTCCTCTCTTTCTGCTCGTTGCTCGAACAAGACATTTTTTTGTTCAAGAATCAATTGCTCAATCGCCGTTTTCCCATAAAAGAGCAGATCGTTTAATTGTTCTCCATCAAAGGTTGCTTCTTCCCCAGTTCCTTGAATCTCGACAAATTTGCCAGATTCAGTCATGACTAGATTCATATCGACTAACGCTGCAGCATCTTCTTCATAATCTAAATCTGCCACACATGTCTGATCGGGTAAAATCCCAACACTGATAGCAGCTAAATGTTCAATAACTGGATCTTCACGTAAAACTTTTGTTTGAAGTAATTTTTCGACTGCTAATTTTAACGCAATAAAAGCTCCTGTGATGCTAGCCGTTCTTGTCCCACCATCTGCTTGCAAAACATCGCAATCAATGATAATACTACGTTCGCCTAACTTTTTCAGATCAACGACCGCTCTTAACGAACGACCAATCAACCGTTGGATTTCCATTGTGCGTCCTGAAAGTTTTCCTTTGCTGCTTTCTCTTCGATTTCTAGTATGAGTCGCACGTGGCAACATGCTATATTCTGCTGTTACCCAACCAGTTCCTGTTTCTCTTAAAAATGGCGGAACGTTTTCTTCAATCGTAGCAGAACAATTGACGATCGTATCACCAAAGTGAATCATAACAGAACCTTCTGGATGTTTAAAAACATTTGTTTCAATCTTTATTTTTCTTAACTGCTGAGGTTGTCTTCCATCGTGACGCATCTGTTATTTTCCTCCTAATTCAATATGCTCAACATTCAACTGATCGAGCATCAACCAATCTTGTGCAATCTCTTTAAAAAGCTTAGCTGAACCAGTCGTATAGAATTGGCATAACGTCCGCCCCTCATTGACTGAATTGCTGATTTCAAAATAGTCCAGCAACATCGAAACTTCCCCGACAGTCTCTGCACCTGAATCGATTAATGTTACACTTTCTCCCATAACGTTTTGGATAATCGGACGTAACAAAGGGTAATGGGTACAACCCAATACTAATGTATCGATTTTCTTAGTAACCAATGGCGCTAGTGTCTGGGCAACGATTTTTTTTGCCACTGACGAATGATATTCATTACTTTCCACTACCGAAACGAATTTTGGACAAGCCAAACTAGTCACGGCAAGTTCAGGTACCTTCGTTTTCAGCGCTGTTTCATAAGCACGACTTTTGATCGTTCCGAGGGTTCCGATAATCCCTACTTGTTTATTTCTTGTTTGTTTAACAGCTGCTCTTGTCCCAGGTAAGATCACACCAATGACTGGAATAGGAAGTGCCGCCTTGATTTCTTCTAAAGCAACCGCAGTAGCAGTATTACAGGCAATCACTAACATTTTGATGTTTTGTTCCACCAAATGATTCGTCATTTCCCAAGTAAATTCGATCACTTGTTCTGCCGGTCTAGGACCATAGGGGCAACGGGCAGTATCTCCAACATATAAGATATTTTCATTTGGTAATTGTTTCAATGCTTCTTTGACCACCGTCAATCCACCAACACCTGAATCAATAAAACCAATCGGGCGATTATCAGTCAATAGTATCATCCTTTTTCTCAATAAATTCTATCTTCCTTATTGTGGACTTTTTAAGGTGATTTTTCAAGTACTACCTTTGTACTTCTATCCATAAAGCTTGAATAGCTCACACAGTCGATCTAAAGAATCACTAGTTTGACTTAATGATCTTAAGTTAGTTGTTTTTAGCAGATGAAGATTGCTCTTTATCTACACTTATCATGAATGATTGCGATTCGTTTTAGAGATACTAGAAGAGACTGAGACAAGTTTTGTCACAGTCTCTGAGCAATTATGGTTTATCGACTAACTTCAGCTGATCCTTGAGATAAAGAATTCATTTGTTTTATATTTTTGTTTGGTTTTGGTAGAGTATTTTGTTCCGATCCTCGATTACTTAGTCTTTGATTCAATGGTAATGGAACTTGATCTATTGGATTTGGGTTTGTTCTATCTAGTTCGGGAAGCTTACTTAGCAAAGTTGTTTTTCCATTGATTATTTCGTTAAGCTCTTTTTTATCTTCTTTAGTCAGAGTAAGCATATAAGGTATATTGCGTCTATTTATTTCATTAAGTTTTCTGCTACCAATAAATTCCGCCATCGTAGATAGCATTTTGGGTTCTACCTTTTGGTTCTCTTTAAGTGCTAATGCAGTGTTCATTGCTCGAGATAACAAAAGCGCGTTGTCATCCACTACTTCAGCTATAGTCTTCCCATTTATTTTAATGTCTGCTTCATTTTCTTGTTTTTTATCTGTTTGTTGTTTCGCTCTTTCTCTGATTATATCCCGAAGTGCTTCTTTTTCTTCTATTCTCATGACAAGATTATCAGAAAGTGTATCCATATACTTTTCATCAAGATAACTATTCTCAATGGTAATTGCTATTTCATGTAAATCCTTTGGAGAGATAGTTTTATTCTCTGAAAGTTGATAATTTACTTTTATTGTTTCAGCCAATAGGGAGACTATCTTATTCTGTACCACAACATTTAATAGATTAATTCGGGCTGGTGCTTTTGGGAAAGTCCCTGATTTTGGCGACGTATTTGGTTCCAAGCCTGGAGTATTCTCACTTTGATTTAGTAGAGTTCTTAAATTTGGTTTTGGTGATGTCTGTAGTGGATTCTTTGGTTTTGAATCTAAATTATTTAGTCCTTGACTTAATGTTGAGCTTAGGTTCATTTTAGCTGGTTCTTGTGAAATTCCGAGTTCCTTATTTAGCAATGTTGTTTTTTCATTTATTATTTCATTAAGCTCTTTTTTATCTTCTTTAGTCAGAGTAAGCATATAAGGCATATTGCGTCTATTTATTTCATTAAGTTTTCTGCTACCAATAAATTCCGCCATCATAGATAGTATTTCTGGTTTTACCTTTTCGTTCTCTTTAAGTTCTAATGCTGTGTCCATTGCTCGAGATAGCAATAGTGCGTTGTCATCTAGTACTTCAGCTATGGTCTTCCCATTTATTTTAATGTCTGCTTCATTTTCTTGTTTTATTTCTGTTTGTTGTTTCGCTCTTTCTCTGATCATATCCCGAAGTGTCTCTTTATCTTCTCTTGTCATGACAAGAGCGTTTGGAACCGCATCTATATACTTTTTATCAAGAGAACTATTCTCAATGGTAATTGCTATATTATGTAAATCCTTTGGAGAGATAGTTTTATTCTCTGAAAGTTGGTAAGCTACTTTTATTTCTTCAGCCAATAGGGATACGATCTTATCATTTATTACACTATTTGAGAATATATTCCGAAGCTTGTCTTTGTCTGCTTGTGTCAAGGCAAGCGTACGCATGAGCTCCAGTTTCTGGTCTATATTTAGGTTTAAATTCACAACCTCATTTGCTATTCTATGTAGTTTATTCGGGTTTGCAGGTCGTTTCTCTGAAAGCTGATGCTTATTTGTAATAGTAGTAGCAACAGCATGTACATTCTGCTGAAATAATTGTTCTGATTCTGTTGATTTTTTTTTGACATTATTACGTCTTTCATTCGCAATATGTTTTGCTATTTCCTTTAGATCATGTTGGGCGTTAGGTTGGTATTTTTTTATAATAGCTATATTAGCAGCTTTCTTTTGTTCTTCGTATATAGACAGAAGAGTGTCTTGATCTTTTTCTGGTATTTTAAGTTCGAAAATAACCTCTCTTTTCTGTTCATCACTAAGATCTAATTTCGCAATCTTTTTTGCTGTTTTATTTAGTTTTTCTGGGGAGTTAGATTGATCCTCTGAAAGTTCATATTCAGTTGTAATAGCTAGAGTAGCAACTTTCTTAATTACTTGTATTTTTTTTAGTTCTTTGTATATTGTCCGAAGAGTGTCTCTATCTTCTGTTTCTATTTCAAGTAGATGAATAATTTCCTTTTCCTTTTCCTGTGCTTTACTAAGATTTAAATCTATAAGCTCATTTGCTATTCCCTTTAGTTTCTCTTGAGGGGTCGTTTTTTCAACTGAAAGTTGATATTTACTTGAAATAGCTGTAGCTGCAGTAAATATTTTCCAATTCAATTTCTCCTCAAATTTGTTTAAGTACATTTCTCGAAGAGTGTCTTGATCTTTTTCTGGTATTTCAAGTATTCTAATAACTTCTCTTTTCTGTTCATCACTAAGATCTAATTTCGTAATCTTTTTTGCTATTGTATTTAGTTTCTCTTGAGGAGTCGTTTTTTCAACTGAAAGTTGATATTTACTTGAAATAGCTGTAGCAATACTAACTCTTTCCCCATTCAAGTTCTTCTCTAATTCGTTCGAGTACATTTCTCGAAGAGTGGCTTTATCTTTTTCTGGTATTTTTAGTTCGAGAATAACCTCTCTTTTCTGTTCTTCACTAAGATCTAAATCCACAATCGTTTTTGCTATTTTATTTAGTTTTTCTGGGGAGTTAGATTGATCCTTTGAAAGTTCATATATATTTGTAATAGTTAGAGTAGCAGCTTTTATGTTAGCGTATTTCTGACTTTCTTGTGTTTTTTTAAGTTCGTTATATATTGTCCTAAGAGTTTTTCTATCTCTTGTTTTCATTTCAAGTAGGTGAAAAATATCCTTTCCAATTCCCTGTACTTCACTAGGATTTAAATCCATAAGCTCATTTGCTATTGCCTTTAGTTTCTCTTGAGGGGTCGTTTTTTCAATTGAAAGTAGATATTTACTTGAAATAGCTGTAGCTATACTAACTCTTTCCCAATGCAATTTCTGCAATTTCTTCTCTAATTTGTTCGAATACATCTTTCGAAGAGTGTCTTTATCTTTTTTTGGTATTTCAAGTTCGAGAATAACCTCTCTTTTCTGTTCGTCACTAAGATCTAAATCCACAATCGTTTTTGCTATTGCCTTTAAATTATTCTGGGAGTTAGGTTGATCCTCTGAAAGTTTATATATATTTGTAATAGCTAGAGTAACAGCTTTTATGTTAGCGTCTTTCTGACTTTCTTGTATTATTTTTAATTCTTTGTATATTGACCGAAGAGTGTCTTTATCTTTTTTTGGTATTTCAAGTTCGAGAATAACCTCTCTTTTCTGTTCATCACTAAGATCTAAATCCACAATCGTTTTTGCTATTGCCTTTAAATTATTCTGGGAGTTAGGTTGATCCTCTGAAAGTTTATATATATTTTTAAAAGCTATAGTAACAGCTTTTACGTTAGCATCTTTCTGATTTTCTTGTATTTTTTTTAATTCTTTGTATATTGTCCGAAGAGTGTCTCTATCTTTTGTTTCTATTTCAAGTAGGTAAATAATCTCATGTTCCTGTAATGTACTAAGATTTCGATTTATAAGCTCATTTGCTATTGCCTTTAGTTTCTCTTGAGGAGTAGTTTTTTCAACTGAAAGTTCATATGTATTTGTAATAGCTATAGTAGCAGCTTTTATTTCAGCGTCTTTCTGACTTTCTTGTGTTTGCAATAAGTCTCGTTTTTCTCTGTATATTTCCTCAAGAGTAGCTCGATCTTCTTTTGAGATTTCAAGTTTAGCAATAACCTCCCTTTCCTGTTCTTCACCAAGATTTAAATCCAGGATCTCAGTTGCTATTGCCTCTAGTTTCTCTTTGGGGACAGATTGGTTCTCTAAAAGTTGATATTTATTTATAATAGCTAGAGTAGCATTATTTATTACCTGCGTTATTAATTCATTCACCTTGGGAATTTGATCATTTAGAAGCTCATATACATCATCTCTATTTATAATATGTAGATCGGAAATAAAGTTATAACACGTACTAGGTTTCAAAGGAAGATAATAGAATGTATCAAGGTCTTCAATTAGTGCAGCTTTTGTTTTTTCCGATAAAGGCGTGTTTGAATTAAGGTTATGTTTTTCATTAAGATAGTCAATAAAAAAGGTTCTATCTTCGCTATCCATTTCAATAGTTCTTTGTTGTAACAGGTTTTTCTCTTCTGGATTCAATGGACGATTGGAGATGTTTCCTTCGGTTGAAGTTGGATCGCCTTTAGAAAGATCTTTATCTATTACTAGTGTTTCCATACTAGTAGATTGCTTTTTCTCTTCAGTTAGTTCATAAGCAAGAGCAGGCTGATCTTTGGGCTGTGCTATTCTATTGCTTGGTTGTAACAGTTTTTTCTCTTCTGGAATCAATGGAAGATTGGAGATGTTTCCTTCGCTTGAAGTTGGATCGCCTTTAGAAAGATCTTTATCTATTACTAGTGTTTCCGTATTTGTAGATTGCTTTTTTTCTTCAGTTAGTTCATAAGCAAGAGCAGGCTGATCTTCGGGCTGTGCTATTCTATTGCTTGGTTGTAACAGTTTTTTCTCTTCTGAATTCAATGGAAGATTGGAGATGTTTCCTTCGCTTGAAGTTGGATTATCTTTAGAAAGATCTTTATCTAATGCTACTAGTGTTTCCATATTAGTAGATTGCTTTTTCTCTTCAGTTAGTTCATAAGCAAGAGCAGGCTGATTTTTGGGCTGTGCTATTCTATTTCTTGGTTGTAACAGTTTTTTCTCTTCTGGAATCAATGGAAGAAGTAAAAGGATTCCTTCGGTTGAATTTGGATCATATTTAGAAAGTTCTTTACCTAATGCTACTAATGTTTTCACATTAGTATGTTGATTTTTTAGTTTATACTTTTTGGTTAATCTATAAGCAAGATTAGGCTGATTTTCGGGTTTTACTATTCTATTGCTTGGTTGTAACAGTTTTTTCTCTTCTGGAATCAGCGGAAGATGTAAGAGGATTCCTGCGGTTGAATCTGAATCATATTTAGAAAGTTCTCTATCTAATTTTGCGAATGTCACCGGATCAGTACGTTCCATTTTTAGGTTATACTTATCGGTTAACCTATCAGCAAGTTCAAGTCGATCTTCGGGTTTTACTATTCTATTTCTTGGTTGTAACAGGTTTTTCTCTTCTGGGATCAGCGGAAGATGTAAGAGGATTCCTTCGGTTGAATCTGGATCATATCTAGAAAGATCTTTTCCTAATGCTACGAATGTTTTTAGATTAGTATGTTGATGTTTTAGTTTATACTTTTTGGTTATTCTATAAGCAAGTTCAAGCTGATCTTCGGGCTGTACTATTCTATTTCTTGGTTGTAACTGCTTTTTCTCTTCTGGAATCAATGGAAGATGTAACAGGATTCCTTCGGTTGAATCTGGATCATATTTAGAAAGATCTTTTCCTAATGCTGCCATTGTTTTCAGATTAGTATGTTTATTTTTTAGTTTATACTTATCGATTAATCTATCAGCAAGTTCAAGCTGATCTTCGGGCTGTACTATTCTATTTCTTGGTTGTAACAGGTCTTTCTCTTCTGGAATCAGTGGAAGATGTAGCAGGATTCCTTCGATTGTAGCTGGATCATATCTAGAAAGTTCTCTACCTAATTTTGCGAATTTCTCCGGATTAGTACGTTCCATTTTTAGTTCGTACTTATTGGTTAGTCTATAAGCATGACTTTGCTGATCTTCAGGCTGTACTATTCTATTTCTTGGTTGAAACAGGTTTTTCTTTTCTGGAGTCAATGGAAGATAGAAGAGGATTCCTTCGAGTGTAGCTGGGGCATATTTAGAAAGATCTTTTCCTAATGCTACTAGTGCTTTCATATCATCAGATTTATTTTTCTCAAGTTTATACTTATTAGTTAGTTCATAAGCAAGTGAAGGCTGATCTTCGGCTTGTACAATTACTTTTTTTCCGTTTTTTTTATTTAGTTTCAACCTATCCTTTAGTCTATAAAAAATACCACGCTGATTTTTGGACTGTACGCTTACTTTCTCTCCATTTTTTTTATTTAGTTTTTCCATGTTGTTTTCTCCTTTGCACTTTTATATACTGCTTTATAAATTTATCAGAAAAAAAAGGACATCAAAAACTTTTATTCCCAAATAAAGAAATTCTTGGAATTTAATACCATGGTATTTGTTCAAATTTTAGAATATTATTTTTAATTTCTGAAAATAATTAGTCAAGAATAGTGTTTTCAAAAAGATTATGCATGAATAAAGTTTTATTTGAGTCCACTTATACATAACTATTTCTTTCATAATTTTTTTCTGAATATATTTGCGTAACCACGTGTAGTGATTTGAAAAAAATAGTATTCCTGTATAAAAATATAGAAATACGTAATTTACGGATTTAATTCAATGACATCATGAAAAATAGAAACTTTTTGATTAATTAACGAACAAATGTGAGAAAACAAAAAAATCTGAGAAAGAATGGGGTGCTTTCTTGCCCAGATTTGATTTTGCATCACTCATCAGTACTTATTGACGAAGAGATGAAAAATATTAATCATCCCTAAAACAGCAAGAGCCGAACAATCCCTTCTCAGAAAATGATTCAGCTTGAGCAATTATGGTTCATCGACTAAATTCATCTAAACCTTTAGATAAGTGAATCGTTGGGTTTAGTGGAGTCTGTGGTTTCGAGCTTAGACTGTTTACTCTTTTTAAAGGATTACCTTTTGATGCATTTGGTTTTAGCGATATCGGTGGTTCCGATCCTAGATTATCCTCACTTTTCTTTAGTAGAGATCTTAATTTTGATTTTAATGACGTCTGTAGTGGCGTAGTGGGTTTTGATTCAAGATTATTTAGTCCCTGACTTAATGTTGAGCTTGGGTTCGTTTTAGCTGATTCTTGTAAAGTTTCTACCTGGTTTAGCAACGTTGTTTTTTTATTTATTAATTCATTAAGTTTATCTCTATCTATTTCTGGTATTTCAAGTTCAAAAATGACCTCTCTTTTCTGTTGCTTATTAAGATTTAAATTCAAAATCTCATTTGCTATTGCATCTAGTTTTTTTGGGGGATTAGGTTGGTCCTCTGAAAGTTGATAGTTGGTTATAATAGTTAGAGTTGCATCATCTACTCCATGATAAAAGAACACTTCATCGTCTGTCTTATTTTTTTGTATTTTTAACAAGTCTTGTCTTTCTCTGTACATTGTCTTAAGAGCGACTCTATCCTCTTTTGATATTTCAAGTACTCTAATAACCACCCTTTTTTGTTGCTCACTAAGATTTAAATCTATAATCTCATTTACCATTTTCTCTAGTTTATCTCGGTAGGTAGGTCGGTCATTCGAAAGTTGATATTTATTTGTAATAGCTATAGTAGCATCATTTATTCCCTTAAAAAAAAATGGTGCTGCTTCGGAAAAATTTCTTCTGACAATTTGCTTCTTATTTTTATGAATCAATTGTGCCCTATCGTCACTATACCCATCTTGTGTCCGCCCATTCACTCTAGAGTCTGTCTTACTTTCTTTTATTTTTGGCAATATCTCAAGTTTTCTGTATATTCTCCAAAAAGCTTCTCTATCAGCTTCTGGTATTTCAAGACCCTTAATAACCTCTCTTTTTTGTTCATCACTAAGGTTTAAATCTATAATCTCTTTTGCTATTGCCTTTAGTTTCCTATGATGAGTAGCTTGATCTTCTGAAAGTTCATATTTATTTGTAATATAAGTAACTGAATCATGTACTAGCTGATTAAATAACTGTAATGCTTTAGCCCCTCTTATTATAACTTCTAACTTACTTTGGGGTGGTGTTGGCCATCTCTGTAATTCTTTAAATATTTCCAGAAGAACATCTTTATATTCTCTTTGTATTCCAAGATAGATAATAACCTCTTTCTTCTGTTCCTCGCTTAATTTTAAATTTAAAATCTCTTTTGCTATTTTCCTTAACTCCTCTTCGGAGACAAATAGTTGAAATTTATTTATAATGCCTATAACTGCATCACCTATTTGCTGATAAAATGATACTTTATCTTCACCTTTTGTGTTCTCATCTAATTTAGCATCTGTCTTACTTTCTTGCGCTGTTAAAAAGTCTTGTCTTTCTCTATATATTGTTTGAAGAGTGGTTCGATCTTCTTCTGATATTTTAAGCTCGAAAATAACCTCTCTTTTGTATTCTTCACTAAAATTTAAATCCATAATTTCCTTTGCTATTGCCTTTAGTTTCTCTTCAGGGACAGATTGGTTCTCTGAAAGCTGATATTTATTGATAATAGCTATAGTAGCATGAATAGCAGCATTGTTTGCTTGCTGATAAAATAACTGTTCTGCTTTCATCAAATTTATTTTGTATATTTTCCAAAGAGTGGCACTATCTTCTGTTTGTAGTCCCAGTTGGAAAATAACCTCCTCTTTTTGTTCCCCACTAAGATTTAAATCCATTATCTCATCTGCTATTGCCTTTAGTTTATTTTCGGGGATAGATAGCTGATATTTATTTATGATAGCTATAGCTGCATCATCTACTTGCTGATAAAATAATATTTCATCGTCATCTTTTGTAATCTCTTTTAAATTAGCATCTGTCTTACTTTCCTGTGTTTTCAATGTGTCTTGTTTTTTTCTGTATATTTTCCGAAGAGTGGCTCGATCTTCTTTTAATAGTTCAAGTTTAGCTATAACCGCCCTTTTCATTTCCTCATCAAGATTTAAATCCATGACCTCATTTGCTATTGCCTCTAGTTTTTCTTCGGAGACAGTGTGGTTCTCTAAAAGTTGGTATTTATTTGTAATAGCTATAGTAGCATCATCTGTTAGCTGCGCTATTAATTCATTCACCTTTAGAAATTGATCATCTTTAAGCCTAGTTAATTCCCTTCTAGTTATATTCAGATCGAAAATAAAGTTATGACACGTACTAGTTTTTAAAGGAATATAATAGAATTTATCAAGGTCTTCAATTAGTGCAGCTTTCGTTTCTTCCGACAAAGGCATGTTTGAATTAAGTCTATGTTTTTCATTAAGATAGTTAATAAAAAAGGTTCTATTATTACTATTTATTTCTATATTTCTTTGTTGTAACAGATTTTTCTCTTCTAGAAAAGATTTTAGATAGGTGGAGATTTCTTCATAGGAGGGGATTTCTTCAGTTGAAGCTTGATCATCTTTAGAAAGATCTTTATCCAATGCTGCTGATGTTTCCAGATCAGTACGTTTCTTTTTCGTAAATTTATACTTATTGAATAGTCTATAAAAAAAACCACGCTGATCTTGGGACTGTATGCTAACTTTCTCTTCATTGTTTTTATTTATATTCTGTTCCTTGTTTGGCATGCTGTTTTCTCCTTTGAGATTTTATATACGCTTTATAAATTTATCAGAAAAAAAAGGACATCAAAAACTTTTATTTCTAAACAAAGAAATTCTTGGGATTTAATACTATTGCATTTATTCAAAATCTAGATTATCTTTTTTAATCTCTGGGAATATTTGGCATCCACGTGCGGTGATTTGCAAAAATAGTATTACTTTATAAAAACAGAAGAACATGTAGCCTGCAAATTCAAATCAATATCAACATGAAAATTAGAAGCTTTTTGATCAATTTATGAGACAAAGTGAAAGAACAAAAAAGCTGAGATAGAATGAGGTACATTCTGACCCAGATTTGATTTTGCGCAACTTATCAGTTCTTATTGACCAAAAACCTTTTTTTAACAGATATTAAAACTAATCAAAAAAAAACGAAAATCAGAATAACTGCTTTTCGTTTTTTCAGCTTGTTCATACGAATACTTTGACCGCACGCTCAAGTTAATTTTTGAACTGTTACACTCTTACTTGAATGTCGCTAAATTGAACACTATCTGATCGTTAGGTGATAATTTAATATCATTTGCTCCTTTTTCCGCCATTTTGCCGTTGATTGTGAACGTCCAATATAATCCTTTATCTTTGTCTTGTGCATGCCCATTAATTGCCGTCACAAAACCATTGTCTTCTTTCACTAAAAACTGTTTTTTTAGTAATTCCAGCAAGGTCTGATTTGGTTGGTAAGTAACGTTTTTTGCCGATAGTTCTTTTCCCTCTTCTTGCAAAGTGATGGTCACTTTTTTTGTAGTGGCTTGTGATTGAGCGCTTGATTGTTCTGTCGTGGTAGGTGATTGACAACCAGTCATAACGATCATACTTGATAAAGCAGCTAATAATACTATGAATTTCTTCAAAAAAAACACTCCTATTTATTAATTTGTAAAAAGAATTAACTTAAGTTATCACTTTAAACATTATAGATATGATTCTTAGACAGTTAGATTTAATTCAAACAGTAAGGTCTGATAATAATTAATGGAATACTTTCCCAGCTCGCTCATAGAATGGTTCTTTAATATGATAAACCACATTGACATAACGTGCCAAGACAAAAAAGAGATCCGATAACCGATTAATCAGTTTATAGCTCATTTGATTCGTTTCTGTTTCTTCCAAAATCAATTCAGTGATTTCACGTTCCGCTCTTCGGGTCACTGTTCGGGCAAGATGGAAATGCCCTGCTACTGGATGTCCACCAGGCAAGATAAATTTGTCGATCACCGGTAGTTTTTCTTGATAAAAATCAATCATTTCTTCCATTTTCTCCAAATCTTTTTTAGTCACGATCCGTTCTTTGACTTCCGTTGGTGTGGCAAAATCTGTTCCGATATCAAATAGTAATCGTTGAAGTTGGATTAATTGTTCGATCAAAAGCGCAAATTTATCAGGATCTAATTCTGCAACGATCGTTCCTACCCAAGAATTGATTTCATCCACACTTCCATAAGCTCTAACACGAGAAGCTGACTTAGCTAGCCGTTGCCCTCCGATAATACTAGTCATCCCAGCATCACCACTTTTAGTATAGATTTTCATGGTACCATGCTCCTTTTTAACCTTATAATCCACACTTTAGTTGTACTTTACAATGGGTGCAAGTACTGCAACCTCCGATTTCTTCAATTGTACCTTCATGACAAATCGGACAGCGCTCTTCACTCGTTGCTGAGTCGTTTGAAGCTTCTGTTAGCAAAACATCTGGGTGTACCTCTGATGTTACTAGCTCATCGGTAAAATTATTTTCTTCCGCTGATAAAGTCAGGACTTGTGAATCTCGGCTACCGTCAACATATACCGTACCGCCTTTTGCCCCACCTTGATAAAGTCGTTCGTAAATATCAGCTACTTCTTTAACACGATATCCCTTAGGTGCGTTGACTGTTTTGGAAATGGAACTATCAACCCATCGTTGGATCGTACATTGGACATCCACGTGAGCTTCTGGTGAAAGCTCCATTGCTGAGACAAAGTATTCCGGTAACTCTGAGGCATCTGCCTCTGGATGTTTCGCTAGATATTCGTCAACGATTTCAGCGTGTACTTCAATGAATTTTCCTAAGCGACCGCTTCTAAAGTAGGAAAAAGAGAAATAAGGTTCCAATCCCGTGGAAACACCAGTCATCGTACCTGTCGAGCCAGTTGGTGCAACTGTTAATAAGTGTGAATTACGGATTCCATAAGTTAAGACACCTTGCCTAATATGTTCTGGCATCTTTTTCATATACCCAGAATGGATAAAACGCTCACGTAATTGTCGTGTTTCTTCTTCGTTCTTACCAACTAAATAAGGAAAACTTCCTTTTTCTTTTGCCAATTCGATCGACGTTTGATAAGCTGTAACGGCAATCGTTTCAAACAATTGATCGACTAACGCATTTCCTTCTTTAGAGCCATACGTTTTGCCGCAATAGATCAATAAGTCGGCTAAGCCCATCACCCCTAAACCAATACGACGTTCCCCTTTTGCTTGTTGCTCATTCTTGTCAAAAAAATAAGGGGTCGCATCAATAACATTATCTTGGAAACGTACACTGGTTCTAACCACTTCTGCAACTTTTTGAAAATCGATTTCTTGGTGCTCATCTACCATATTCGCTAAATTGATAGCCGCAAGATTACATACCGCATACGGTGTCAATGGCTGTTCTCCACAAGGATTTGTTGCAACGACTTTTTGACCATAGGCAGCAGCATTAGTCATCTCATTGGCGTTATCAATAAAAAAGATCCCTGGTTCCGCAGAATAAGTAGCACAGTAAGTGATCAATTCCCAAAGCTCTCTGGCTCGAATTGTTTGATGAACTTTCACTTTACGTCCTGTCGCTTCCCACTCACGAACATCACCGATTTCAGCCCAATGTTGATCATAATCAGCCATTTCTACTTCTGTATACTCGTCAATAGCAGGAAAACGCAAATCATAGGTCTTATCTTGTGCGACAGCTGCCATGAATTCCTTTGTCAGACAGATTGAAATATTCGCCCCTGTTAAGAAGTCAGGATCTTTGACACTATAACTTCCACCCATTTTTAATTTTTGCTTAGCCTCTTTGATGAAAGTTTGTTCTGCAAATTGCAAAAGCCCCTCTTCCTTAAGCAAGACTTCAAATAGCTCCCTTTCTTCTTGAGTTAAAGGAGAAAAAGCTAGTTTCTCACTTGCCAACTGTTTGATTAGCGGGTTTTTACTTGTAGTTATCAACTGTTGCAAAATCAACGGATTCTGGATTTTTGAAATAATAAATTCAAAAATATCTGGGTGCCAATCATTGAGCATGATCATTTGCGCCCCTCTGCGACTTCCTCCTTGTTCGACTAAATGAGTGAGATTAGCTAAATCATTGAGCCAAGAAACAGCACCAGAAGATTTTCCATTTACGCCATGTACGACAGCTGATTTTGGTCTCAAGGTTGAGCCATTCGTTCCTACTCCACCACCACGACTCATGATTTCCATGACTTCTTCTCGGTGTTTTGCTAAACCAGAACGAGAATCTTGAATAAATGGCATGACAAAACAATTAAAGTATGTGACTTCTGATTGCGTACCAGCACCATATAACACCCTTCCTGCAGGAATCAAATTTTGTTCAGTCAATTGTTTGTAAAAATCTTCAAAAAATTCAGCTTTTCTATCGCCCTCGACTTGACTAATTCCGAAAGCAACTCGAGCAGCAATTTGTTCATAATACAGCTCTAAAGGTTTTTCAACTTCACTTTTGTTTCTTTTAACGAATCCACGAGCTATTTCTTCAGGATCAGTCAAAGAGGAGCGAAATTCCTCTTCCACTTCGATCGTTAAATCGTCTCCAGAGTGCTGAATGATCGTTCCAATTCCACGAGCCGGGTATTGTGGATCCGCATGTACCGTCAAGACGACTAGATCACCTATGGTTAACGTCTGATTATGTGGATCTTTGTAAGTATATCGATCCAACATGACCAAGCGTGAAATCCCTTCAAATGTCAGTTTCATTTGTGGATCAATAGGTTTGACCTCTGGATAATTCCGTATATCCTGATTAAGTTTTTCTATATATTTTTTTGAATAAATTCCCATTCCATCGCCACCTTATCATAAAAAACACTATATATAGTGTCTGTTAATTATTATCACACTACATCATGTGTTTTTCAATCTTGTAATAAAAAAAATTTATGATATAATGAGAACTATTATCAGTGAAGGAGCAGCCTCAAAAGATGAACACATTTAAACAAAAACCTTACTTTACGATTCACAAATTTGCTTATTTGTCATTATTAATTGCTGCCTGTGTCGTAGGCAGAATTTTTTTTGCTTGGTTACCAAATATTCAACCTATGACAGCAATTTTTTTACTACTTGCGGCATTTGGTTCTTTAACAGATGCTTTAATCGTCTCCATATTGAGCTTATTCATCACTAATCTATATTTAGGATTAGGGACTTGGACAATCAGTCAAATGCTCGCCTTCAGCGGGATTGTTTTGTTTTTTCATTGGATGAATCAGTTACCTATAGTCGCTAAGCATGTGACTATTCAAGCAATTTTGAGCTTTATTTGTGGGTTAATTTACGGTTTGATTGTTTCACGAATTGAAACTTTCATCTATCAACTTCCCTCTTTTTGGGCTTACTATTTTCAAGGACTTCCTTTTGATCTCGCCCATGGTATAGGTAATTTCTTTTTTTATTTGATTCTCTTTCCCGTATTCCAACCAATACTATTTCCGCTATACAGTAAGACGCTTGATGACAGATATAAAAAATAAATGACGTGAGAATCCTTATTTTATCAGTCGTCTGATCATTTTTGTCTAACTTTTTTAGGGGATAGAATCAGAAGTGATTCTTCTGTCCCAGTTTTCATTTAGCCATAAAAAGTGGGATATTAATCAAATTTTTTCTGATTAATATCCCACACTCATTTATTATGTAATCATTTTTAGAGTTTATTGATTATTATCTATGTAACGGGTTATCCTGCTTATGCTGTAGGTCTTGAGATACAGCTGCTCTTTCTGGGGATGAGTTTTCTTCTTTAGATACTCTATTTAATTTTTCTTTAAGATCTTCTCCTCTATCTTTGTTCTCTGGAACTTCAGAACTATTTCTAACATTATTCCCTCCCTCATACTTCCCCATTTCTTCTTCTACTCTCTGTCGGCTTATGGATGGACTTTTTGTCAACTCATTTTTAAGATACCTCAATACACTACTTCCAGTAATGTCTCTATTATTCACAACTGTTTTTATCGCTCGCTCAACCGCTTTATCCTCTTTTTTTCTATTTTTACCCTTAAATTTCTTCAATTCTTCTTCTGCTCTCTCTTTACTTATGAATGGATTATGCTCAAATCCATATGTGAGATACTTAAATATTTGGGAATGATCTTGAGTCCTGTCTGCATCCTTCATAACTGTTTTTATCTCTTGTTTAACCGCTTTATCCTCTTTTTTTCTATATAACTTCTTCAATTCTTCTTCTGCTCTCTCTTTACTTATGAATGGACTATTCTTAAATTCATATGTGAGATACTTAAATATTTGGGAATGATCTTGAATCCTGTCTGCATCCTTCATAACTTTTTTTATCACTTGTTTAACCGCTTTATCCTCTTTTTTCCTAACTTTACTCTCAAACTTCTTCAATTCTTTTGCTCTCTTTTTACTTATGAATGGACTATTCTCTTTTTCTTTAGTTGTACTCGGATTTAATTCAGTTGGTTCCTGTTGAATAGTTTTTGTCTTTTCCTGTTCCTTGTTTGGCATATTATCTTCTCCTTTAAAATTTTATATACTGCTTCATCAATTTATCAGAAAAAAAGAATACATAAAAAACTTTTATTTCCGAGAAAAGAAATTTTTGTAATTTAATACCATTTAATTGATTAAAATTCTAGGTTACTACTTTTAGTTTCTGAGAGTACAAGGTCAAGTATAGTATTTTCAAAGAATTATGCATCAAAAAATTGTATTTGAGTAGTCCTATACATAACAGTTCCTTTCATAATATTTCATTGATTCTTTAATCCTATTTTTGATTTAGCTATAAAAATCGGGTCGTTCATCCAATTTTTTCTGATTAACGACCCGAGCTCATATACTATGTAATTTGGGCTCTATATTTTTTGATGTTGGTGAAATTTACCAACATCTTTTTCATGATGTAAAAACATAGAAAAGACACCCTGAAATCCTTTAGAATTAATTTGACGAACCAATTCATAGGATAATTCAAGATGTCTTGTACTCAGCTTATCAAAGATCCCCTAAATATTCTAGACCTAACTATCTATTTTGAGGTAAATTGTTAAACCAAAGAAAGATATAAAGAGAAATTTTGCTTGATTTACAAAGGTACTCTTCAATACACGCCCGAAGAGTGTCCACATTATTCAACATATAGGAAGAACTTTTTTAAACCACCGAGTGAAGGAAACCAATGCACGACTTAAAAGTACTTCTCAATACCAACGTGGGCTTGGGAGAAAAATGAAACGTTATTGGAAACTCCTACAAAAAGAAGAAGCAAAGTTGAACTATGAAAAACGGGTTTGGTGTTCCAGTTTCAAAGATTACTTAACTGAAAGTGAGATTGTCGACCGATTGTTAGCTACTTGTCCCGATCTACGACAAGGCTATCAGTTATACCAAGATGTTCTTTATGAGTAAAGAAAAGAGATCATTCACTATTTGAGGACTGTTTATCCAGAGAAGTCAACCAGTTACCTGAAACTTATGCGATAACTTTGCGAACATTTAGAAAGTTTCTGCCACAGATCCAAAATGTCCTCCGCTACAGTTATTCAAACGGACCACTAGAATGTTTAAACAACCATATTAAAGTATTAAAACACAATACTTATTGTTTTCGAAATTTTTATAATTTCAAACGACGGATCACAATTCGACACGATAAAACTATTTTAACCAAATAAAAAGAACTGAACTGGGACAATAGTCAGAAAAAAAATCTGATTATTGCCCCATTTTTTTGATTTTAAGGTACACAAAAAGCACGCAACCTTGTGAGATTAAAGTAACCCAACCCAATCAAAAAGGAGCATGCTTTTATGTTTAAAAATTATACCATCAATCAAACAACTTTACCACTAGATGTAGAACAATAATATATTCCAGAAACGGATGTTGCCTTTAAATAATAATTGGTGCTATTTCAAAGCAGAATGCAGGAAAAAGCTTTTAGAGGAGAAAACCGGTTCAATTTATCGGAAACGAAAAATTGATGTCGAACCAGTGTTCGAGCATCTAAAGGCTCACTTGGCCGTTTTCACTTACGTGGGAAACAAGGAGCAACGATTGATATTGGCTTGGCACTCATGGCACTTAATTTGAGAAAATTGGGGAAATATATGAAGAAAAGTGTCTAAAATAAGAAAAATCAGCCTGATTTTCTTTTTGAAAAGTATTATTGTCCCAATCTCGTCCAAATTATTCTAAGATTTCTCTTTACCAACATCATTTGACAAAGAGCCAGCAATTATTGTTCATCGACTAAATTCATCTGACTTTTTAGGTAAATGATTATTTTGTTTTAGTAGAGTTTTTGGTTTTAAATCTGAATTATTTAGTCTTCCACTCAATGAAACTTGATTTGTTGAGTTTAGGTTTGTTTTAGCTGGTTCTTGTGAAGTTCCGTGCGCCCTGTTCAGCAACGCTGTTTTTTCTTTCATTATTTTGATAAGGTCCTTTTTATCTTCTTTAGTAATCAAAATCTCCTCAACTAAATTGCGTTGAGAGAGTTTATCAAGGCTACTGTTAACAATAAATTCGGCCATCATAGATAGCGTTTCCGGGTCTACCTTTTTGTTCGCTTTAAGTCCCAATGCTGTGTCCATTGCCTCACATAACAATATCATGTTTTCAGTCTGTACTTGATCTATAGTCTTCCCATTTATTTTAGTGTCTGTCTTATTTTCTTGTAATTTTTTGGGTTGCTGTTTCAGGCTTTCGCTGATCATATCTCGAAGTGTTTTTTCATCTTCTCTTCTCATGCCAAGAGCTTCAGGAACTTTTTTCATATAATTTTGATCAAGTACACTATTCTCAATGGTAATGGCTATTTCATGTAAAACCTTTGGAGCTGTAAATTGACTCTTTGAAAGTTGATAATCGCTTTTTATTGTTTTAATCACCAGGGATACTGCCTTATCATTTATTGCATTACTTTGGAATATATTCCGAAGTTTGTCTCTATCTGCTTTTGACATAGGAAGCGTACTTATAAGCTCTTGCTTCTGGTCTATATTAAGGTCTAAATTCACCACTTCATTTGCTATTGTATGTAGTTTTTCTGGAGCTGTTGGTTGATTCTTTGAAAGTTGATAATGTCTTTTTGCTGATTCAGCCAACATGGATACTAGCTTATCCTGTGCCGTAGCATTTATTGAATTACTTTGAACAGATACTTTTGGTTTTGGTGGAATCGGTGGTGGAGTCTTTTGTTGTACATTTTGATTTAGTAGAGTTTTTGGTTTTAAATCTGAATTATTTAGTCTTTCACTCAATGAAACTTGATTTGTTGAGTTTAGGTTTGTTTTAGCTGGTTCTTGTGAAGTTCCATACGCCCTGTTCAGCAACGCTGTTTTTTCTTTCATTATTTTGATAAGGTTATTTTTATCTTCTTTAGTAATCAAAATCTCATCAACTAAATTGCGTTGAGAGAGTTTATCAAGGCTACTGTTAACAATAAATTCGGCCATCATAGATAGCGTTTCCGGGTCTACCTTTTTGTTCGCTTTAAGTCCCAATGCTGCGTTCATTGCATCAGATAACAATATCATGTTTTCAGTCTGCACTTGATCTATAGTCTTCCCATTTATTTTAGTGTCTGTCTTATTTTCATGTAATTTTTTGGGTTGCTGTTTCAGGCTTTCGCTGATCATATCTCGAAGTGTTTTTTCATCTTCTCTTCTCATGCCAAGAGCTTCAGGAACTTTTTTCATATAATTTGGATCAAGTACACTATTCTCAATGGTAACGGCTATTTCATGTAAAACCTTTGGAGCTGTAAATTGACTATTTGAAAGTTGATAATCGTCTTTTATTATTTTAACCACTAGGGGTACTGCCTTATCATTTATTGCATTACTTTGGAATATATTCCGAAGTTTGTCTCTATCTGATTTTGACATAGGAAGCGTACTTATAAGCTCTTGTTTCTGGTCTATATTAAGGTCTAAATCCACCACTTCATTTGCTATTGTATGTAGTTTTTCTGGAGCTGTCGGTTGATTCTTTGAAAGTTGATAATGTCTTTTTGCTGATTCAGCCAACATGGATACTAGCTTATCCTGTGCCGTAGCATTTATTGAATTACTTTGAACAGATACTTTTGGTTTTGGTGGAATCGGTGGTGGAGTCTTTTGTTGTACATTTTGGTTTAGTAGAGTTTCTGGTTTTAAATCTGAATTATTTAGTCTTTCACTTAATGAAACTTGATCTGTTGCTTTTACCTTAAAATATTCTTTTTCATCATAGTTATATTCACTCTTAAACTTCTCAATTTCTTTTTCTCGTCTCTCTCGGCTTATTCTTGGTCTATTCTCCAACTCATCTATGAATTGCTTTAATATGGTGGGGTTAAGTTTAGTAAAGTGTCTATTCTTCATAAAACTTGCTATCGCTTGCTTAACCGCTTCATTTTCTTTTCTTTCTTCAATTAATTTTTCCACTCTTGACGTTTGATTTCCTATAAGTTCCTTAACGTCCTGTTCAGCGATTATTTTTAGATCATGAATAAATGCTATACACGTATCAGGAGTCAAGGGATTAAACTTAAATTTATTAAGGTCTCCAATTAGTGCATCTTTTGTTTCCTTCGGCAAACGTGTATCTGAGTGAATCTTATGCCTTGTCTTAAGGTAGTCAATATAAAAAGTTTTATTTTGGCTAGTTACTTCTATTGTATTTTGGGTCTCTATTAGGTTGTTTGGTTGTATGAGTTTGCTCTCATCTGGATGAAGTGGAAGTCGTTGGATGACCCCTTCTGCTACATCATCTTTAAGTTCAGAAAGAAATTCACCTATTGCTGCTAATGTTTCCGAACTAACAGGTTCACCCTCCTCAAGCTTACACTCTTCGATTAGTTGAAAAGCTATAGTAGCATGATTATATAAAGTATTTCGAGGTCGTTCGCTTTCATTATTTGCAATTTTTTGATTTGTTTCTTTTTTCTGTTCCATGTTTGGCATGTTATTCTCTCCTTTAAAATTTTATGTACTGCTTCATCAACTTATCAGAAAAAAGAATACATAAGAAAACTTTTATTTCCAAGAAAAGAAAATTTTGCAATTTAATACCATTTAATTGATTAAAATTCTAGGTTACTACTTTTAGTTTCTGAGAGTACAAGGTCAAGTATAGTATTTTCAAAGAATTATGCATCAAAAAATTGTATTTGAGTAGTCCTATACATAACAGTTCCTTTCATAATATTTCATTGATTCTTTAATCCTATTTTTGATTTAGCTATAAAAATCGGGTCGTTCATCCAATTTTTTCTGATTAACGACCCGAGCTCATATACTATGTAATTTGGGCTCTATATTTTTTGATGTTGGTGAAATTTACCAACATCTTTTTCATGATGTAAAAACATAGAAAAGACACCCTGAAATCCTTTAGAATTAATTTGACGAACCAATTCATAGGATAATTCAAGATGTCTTGTACTCAGCTTATCAAAGATCCCCTAAATATTCTAGACCTAACTATCTATTTTGAGGTAAATTGTTAAACCAAAGAAAGATATAAAGAGAAATTTTGCTTGATTTACAAAGGTACTCTTCAATACACGCCCGAAGAGTGTCCACATTATTCAACATATAGGAAGAACTTTTTTAAACCACCGAGTGAAGGAAACCAATGCACGACTTAAAAGTACTTCTCAATACCAACGTGGGCTTGGTAGAAAAATGAAACGTTATTGGAAACTCCTACAAAAAGAAGAAGCAAAGTTGAACTATGAAAAACGGGTTTGGTGTTCCAGTTTCAAAGATTACTTAGCTGAAAGTGAGATTGTCGACCGATTGTTAGCTACTTGTCCCGATCTACGACAAGGCTATCAGTTATACCAAGATGTTCTTTATGAGTAAAGAAAAGAGATCATTCACTATTTGAGGACTGTTTATCCAGAGAAGTCAGCCAGTTACCTGAAACTTATGCGATAACTTTGCGAACATTTAGAAAGTTTCTGCCACAGATCCAAAATGTCCTCCGCTACAGTTATTCAAACGGACCACTAGAATGTTTAAACAACCATATTAAAGTATTAAAACACAATACTTATTGTTTTCGAAATTTTTATAATTTCAAACGACGGATCACAATTCGACACGATAAAACTATTTTAATTAAATAAAAAGAACAGAAAGAAGTTTTTCTTCTTTCTGCCCAAATTATTCTAAGATTTCTTTTTACTAATATCATTTGACAAAGAGCCAATTTTTTATGATCAATATCCCACACTCATTTCCTACGTTTAGTCAAGAGGAATTTATAAATCAAATAATTTATTTTTGAACTAGATTCGGAAGAAGAAAATGAAGGTATACGAAATAAACCAAGTAACAAGAAAATTTTTTTACTTGGTTTGTGCTATAATGAGTGTATAAGGTTAATCCCTTATTGGTCGTTAGAGGCCATATACGTATAAGCGTATCTTGTATGCTTCCTGACCATGGCATGCATACACTTCAGAAGCTTGTTCATACAAGCGACTGTGGCAACCTTTTCCTTTTTAGGGACGGGTTGCTTTTTTAGTTTGTAATAGTAATCAACGAGATGATTTGGTGCAGCACGTTGCTGTCGGATCATATTGCGAATCGCGAAATAGAGAATTTTTCTCCCTTTTGGATTGCCTCTTTTATTGATGTGATCTTTTCCAACATAATTCCCAGATTGAAATCGCTGAATATCAATACCGACAAATGCATTGAGCTGATTTGCGGTAGGAAACCTTCTAATATCGCCCAATTCACCAATTAGAAGAGCCGCAGTGGGCGCACCAATCCCAGGTATGGACTGATAGATTTCAAATTCTTCAAGTGCCTGAGCGGATTGAATCATTTGCGTCATTAAGTGTTCCTTTTGTTCGAGTAAATCTTGAAGGAGACACACATAGTAACTCGTTTTTTGACAATGAATACTGGAGGAATTCACCGCAGGATAAGAATGTTGGGCATAAGCTAAAAGTTGATCAGCTTTCTGCCACGCTCTGTTTTCCGAAATATGTTTGCGCGTGCTCTTTACTAAGCTATTTTTTATTTTTGTTCGAGTAGAGGTAAGCACGAACGTGGGGTGAGAGAATGCCTCGATTAACGATAAGGCGTAAGGAGTGACACGACTGGAAAAGAAGTTTTCTAACTCAGGAAAGGTTAATTGAAGTGCCTGATGAAGATCCATGCGCATGCGAGAAATTTTCTCTTCGATTTCTTGATAAAAACGCGCAAGGTCACGTAATTCCTGAAATACTTCTGCTTGATGTGTTTTTGGCAAACGGGTATTTTTCCAATGAGTTTGCGCCAATTTGTGTGCGTCGATCTTATCTGTTTTCCAACTACGCAGTGAACCCTCTTCCATTTGTTTTTTGCCTCCAAAGGGTTTAATAGACAGTAGGCTAATCGGTTATCTTGACAGAATTTTTCTAACGGACGAGAATAGACACCGGTAGCTTCAAAAACAATTTCAGGTAATTTTGGTAGTGCGATGATTTCTTCAAGTAACTGGCAGAAACCTTCTTGATTGTGGGGGATTTTCCCTTCAGTGAGACAGTGATGATCCTGGTAAAGTACTTTGTAACTTTCTCCTTTAGATACGTCAAAAGCTAAAATAAATGACATGCGATTTCTCCTTTTTTTGATTGAAATACCTTCACTGGTTCATTCCGATTCGACTTTCCTTTACACGGACTCGGAGTCCCAACATACTTAAAACAGATTCTAGAATGGCAGTGAAGGAGCTCTTTTTATGATTCGGACTCGAAGTCCATGAGATTATGTTCGAGCTTCCTTTCAATCTCACTATACTTGATTATAAAAAATAGTGGGTAAGATATTCCGTCGAATATCTTACCCACTAATCTTAGTATGTTTTATTATGTAATCATTTTTAGAGTTTATTGATTGTTATCTATGTAACTGGTTATCCTGCTTATGCTGTAGGTCTTGAGATACAGCTGCTCTTTTTGGGGATGAGTTTTCTTCTTTAGATACTCTATTTAGTTTTTCTTTAAGATTTTCTCTTCTATCTTTGTTCGTTGGAACGTGTAAACTATTTGTATCATCTCTATTTATTTTATATTTACTTTTGAGCTTTCTCAATTCTGCTTCTGTTCTACATTCACTCTGGAACTTTTTCAATTCTGCTTCTGCTCTCTTTTCGCTTATGCCTGAATTATTCTTCAACTCACTTTCGAGGGATATCCATACTCCAATTCTACTTTGAGGAATGTTTTTATCATTCATAACTGTTTCTATCACTTGTTCAACCGCTTCATTCTCTTTTTCTCTATATTCACTAATGAACTTTCCAAATTCTGCTTCTGTTCTACATTCACTCTGGAACTTTTTCAATTCTGCTTCTGCTCTCTTTTTGCTTATGTCTGAATTATTATTCAACTCATATTTTAGGTACCTCAATACTCCCTTTCTACTTTGAGGAATGTCTCTATCATTCATAACTTTTGCTATCGCTTGCTCAACCGCTTTATTTTCTTTATCCTCTTTTTCTCTATATTCTCTCATAAACTTGTTCAATTCTGCTTCTGCTCTCTTTTCGCTTATAAATGGACTATCCTCAAACTCATATTTGAGATCCAGAAATATTCGGGAAGGATCATGAGGAATATCTCCATCATGCATAACTGTTGCTATCGCTTGCTCAACCGCTTTATTTTCTTTATCCTCTTTTTCTCTATATTCACTAATGAACTTTCCAAATTCTGCTTCTGTTCTACATTCACTCTGGAACTTTTTCAATTCTGCTTCTGCTCTCTTTTTGCTTATGTCTGAATTATTATTCAACTCATATTTGAGGTAGCTCCGTACTCCCATTCTACTTTGAGGAATGTCTCTATCATTCATAACTTTTGCTATCGCTTGCTCAACCGCTTTATTTTCTTTATCCTCTTTTTCTCTATATTCTCTCATAAACTTGTTCAATTCTGCTTCTGCTCTCTTTTCGCTTATAAATGGACTATCCTCAAACTCATATTTGAGATCCAGAAATATTCGGGAAGGATCATGAGGAATATCTCCATCATGCATAACTGTTGCTATCGCTTGCTCAACCGCTTTATTTTCTTTATCCTCTTTTTCTACTTGCTCAACCGCTTTATTTTCTTTATCCTCTTTTTCTCTATATTCTTTCATAAACTTGTTCAATTCTACTTCTGCTCTCTTTTCGCTTATAAATGGACTATCCTCAAACTCATATTTGAGATCCAGAAATATTCGGGAAGGATCATGAGTAATATCTCCATCACGCATAACTGTTGCTATCGCTTGCTCAACCGCTTTATCCTCTTTTTCTTTAGTTGTACTCGGATTTGATTCAGTTGATTTTTTTTGAACGTTTTCTGTCTTTTCCTGTTCCTTGTTTGGCATGTTATTCTCTCCTTTAAAATTTTATGTACTGCTTCATCAATTTATCAGAAAAAAGAATACATAAGAAAACTTTTATTTCCAAGAAAAGAAAATTTTGCAATTTAATACCATTTAATTGATTAAAATTCTAGGTTATTACTTTTAATTTCTGAGAATACAAGGTCAAGAATAGTATTTTCAAAGAATTATGCATCATGAAATTATATTTGAGTAGTCCTATACATAACAATTCCTTTCATAATATTTCATTGATTTTTTAATCCCATTTTTAATTTAGCCATAAAAAGTGGGATATTAATCAGATCAATATCCCACACTCATTTATTATGTAATTATTTTTAGAGTTTATTGATCACTATCTTTGAAATTGATCCTTTTTGTTTAGATATGCCTGTGACTTTGGTAGTACAGATGTTTTTAATTGCTCAATTCTTTTTTTCGTAAGGCTTCTTTGTTCTGAGCTTCCTTTTTTAAGAAATTCTTTCACACTCATCTTGAAATATTCTTGTCTTTCATTTGGTTTACTTGGAGACTTATATTCATTTTTTAATTTCTCAATTTCTATTTTTTGCCTCTTTTTGCTTATGTATTCAGATTTTTTCAACTCGTCTTGAAATTGCACCATTAGTGTTGGGGGAATTTCAGTATAGTGTCTGTTCATCTTAAATCTTTCTTTCACTTGATCAACCGCTATATCTTCTCTAGCCTTTTTTATTGATTTTTCTATCTTGGGCGTTTGCTTCTTTAAGAGTGTCTGAACATCTCTTCTAGCGATCACATCTAAATCATAAATAAAGGAAGTAAACCTGTTAAGGTCCAAAGAATCGAAATAGAATTTATCAAGGTCTTGAATTAGTGCATGTTTTGTTTCTTTCGACAAAACTGCTTTTTTGCTTAAATCATACTTTTGATTAAGGTAGTTAATATAAAAGGTTTTATTTTTATCATCCACTACTATTCTATCATCACTATTCATTTGGATGTTCCTTTGTCGTAACAGTTTTTTCTCTTCTGGAAGAAGCGGAAGATAAAAGATAATCCCTTCTGCAGAATCTCTCTTATAGTTAGAAAGAATTTTACCTAAAGTTGCTAACTTTTCCGAACTATTAGCTTCTCCCCTCACAAGCTTATGATCCTTGATTAGTTGAAGAGCAATAGCATATTGACTTCCTGTCCGTATTACTGCTATTTTTTGTTTATCATTTGGCATGTTATTCTCTCCTTTAAAAGTTATATACTACCTTGTTAAACTATCAGAAAAAAGGAGTATCTAAGTAACTTTTATTTCTGCAGAAAGAATTTTTTGGCATCTGATATCACTAAACATGTTGTTTTTCGAGTTACTATCCGATAACCATTCTGTCAAAAAGCAGTCATCACCCACTTATAGAGAATGGATGATGACTGCCTATACTAGATTAAAATTGAAGATTCTTAATTTATCCACTTCTGCTTGTCACAAATTGTTGATTGAATGATCTATCGACCACTAGAACATCGTACTTCTACTTCACGCAAGCTCCCCTTTTTTGCTTTAGCAGTCGTTCAGAACAGCTGGTTTTCTAACCGACCCATTTGTTCATTCATTTTTGACATTTTCCTAAATAAACGAACCCTTACACAAAAAATGTACTATATTTCTAGAAAATCTTACAGAAACTTCTTTCTTTTTACCATTTCCTGTTTGTCGCAAGCAATGGATCATTCGTATACAATTAGTCAATTACATTCGATAATAGACAATGATTGCTAGTCCGATACCTGATAAAATCAGTCCCCAAAATAGTTGTCCGAACATACTGGTATCTCCCAATAGCCAACGAACGAAAAATAATTTTCTTCCAAAACAAAAAATTAACACACCTATGATAAAAATAATACATCCCGTAGAAAATATCGGGTTTGCTTGAAAAGCATTTATAATCTCTTCCATCTAACAACATCTCTTTCTCTATCCATTATAGTTACCACAAACTCTGTTAGGCATCCTCTCATTTCAATACGTTTACCTAACGACACTTAGTATACTTCCTACTGTCAAGACAGTCCATATTTTTAAATGACCTGAACGAACAAAACTGTAAGCTATGTTTTTAAGCTGATCTTTGTCTACGACTATTTTCTCTCACAATATCGTTGAAGAGAAAAACGATCTAAGTTTTACATTGACGAATCAAATAAAAATACTCGCTGAACAATTTTCATTGAACAACGAGCATGCTAAGTTTTTGACTAATAGCTGTACTTTCTTTTTTCTAAATAGGAAGAAAGTAAGGATAAAGCATAGCAGACAGCAAAATACATCAACGTCATTGCCACAAACATTGGCAAAACATAATTGGTATTTTGTCCGTAAACAATTCGTGCTTGGTGAGTCAATTCAGGTAAGGAAATGATCACTGCTAATGATGTATCCTTGATCAATGAAATCAGCTGACTCACGATTGCTGGGATCATTGATTTAAATGCTTGGGGTAAAACGACGATTCTCATCGTTTCTACATAAGACAATCCTGTGGAAAGACCAGCCTCCATTTGTCCTTTAGGAACGGCATTCAACCCTGCTCGAAAAATTTCTGATAACATAGCCGATTCAAAAATCGTCAATGCTGCTACGGCTGACCAAAAAATATTCATTTGGATACCGATTTGTGGTAAGGCAAAATACGTAAAGAAAATGATCAATAGCAATGGAAGATTTCTGATAATATCAATTAGTATTCCTAGTATTTTTGAAAAATAAGGTATATTAGCAAAACGAACTACACCACAAATCCCGCCAATCAAAAAACTAAAGATGATTGAAAATAATGAAACCTCCACAGTCACTTTTAATCCTTCTAATAAGAAGCGGATATTCATCCATGAAAAAGCACCACTAAAATCCATTTTGTTCTCCCCTTCCTATGAACGAACTGCCCATTTTTTCTCTAAATATGTCATCAAGTAAGACAAAGGTAATGTAATTACTAAGTAAAAAAGACCCACGATGATATAGGTATCAAAAGTGTTGAAAGTTTCACTGGCAATTAAGTCCCCTTGATACATTAAATCTAACCCAGCAACGATAGCTAAAATCGATGAATTTTTGACTAGATTAATGAATTGGTTTCCTAATGGTGGTACGACGATCTTGAAAGCCTGCGGCAAAATAATAAACCGCATCGTTTGCGCATAGGTCAAACCAGCTGATAAACCCGCTTCTGTTTGCCCTTTTGGCACTGTTTGAATTCCTGAACGAACGGTTTCTGCAATAAATGCCGAAGTATAGATCGTCAAACCGATCGTCCCTGCTTGAAAGCCGTCAAAACTAATCCAATAGATCGGAAGGACGACATAAAAGAACATCACAATAATCAACAACGGGATATTTCGAAAAAATTCCACGTACGCTTTAGCTAGACCACTGATCACTTTGTTCGTTGACAATTGAAAAATTGCCATCAGTGTTCCAATAATCAAACTAAATAATAAAGCTAACACACTTGAATAGATAGTGATTTTAAACCCTTCTAAGAAGGTTGATCCATATGTTTGCAGCAACTCAGCCATTCTTTCCCCTCCTTAATTCACTTTTCCTTGGGTGGTATCTGGGAACCATTTTTGGTAAATCTGATCATATGTTCCGTTAGCAATGAGTTCTTTTAACGCTTGATTTACGGCATCCAAAAATTCTGTTTGTCCTTTATTGATCGCAATTCCATAAGGTTCATTGGTAAACGTCCCACCTGCTAAAGTATAGTCAGGGTTCTCGTCAGCCATTCCCAATAAAATGGCATTATCGGTCGTCATAGCATCTCCTTGTCCTGATTGTAAAGCAGTAAACGCTTCGGCATAGTTTTCTAGTTCAAGAATTTTTGCGTCTGGAGCATGTTCTCGGATATTTACTGCAGAAGTTGATCCTTTGACTGCGAGCACAGTTGTTTCAGCATTTAAGTCATCTACGCTTTTAATCGGGCTTCCTTTTTTGACTAATAAAGATTGTCCGGCATCAAAATAAACATCAGAAAAATCAACTTGCTTTTTTCGTTCATCTGTAATGGTCATTGTCGCAATAATCGCATCAATATTTCCATTTTTTAATAGAGGAATCCGTGTTTTAGAGGTAACTTCCACAAATTCTGCTTTCCCATCTTTTCCAAGAATCTCTTGCGTAATCGCTTTAGCGATATCGATATCAAATCCTTGAACCGTACTACTTTTGATATCCATCATCCCAAATAAGCGAGTATCGTATTTTACACCCCACGTTATGGTGTTGTTTTGCTTACTTCGTTCCAGAATGTTTTCTTCAGCGACACTTTTTCCTTTGCAGCCTGCTAATATCAAAAAGACCAGACCCAAAAGGAAAAGCAAACGAATCATTGTTTTCTTACGCATCTTATTCCTCCTATCAATGATTGATTACTTTACTAATAAATTGTTGTGCCCGAGGTTCTTTAGGGTTCTCAAAGAAGTCTTTTACATTGCGGCTATCTTCTAATACTTGACCATCCGCCATGAAAATAACCCGATCTGCTACTTCTTTTGCAAATCCCATTTCATGGGTCACGACGATCATTGACATCCCATCACGAGCTAATTTTTTCATTACATCAAGTACATCCCCGATCATTTCCGGATCTAAAGCAGATGTAGGCTCGTCAAATAACAGCATTTCCGGATTCATCGCCAAACCTCTGGCAATTGCCACACGCTGTTGTTGTCCTCCAGATAACATAGATGGATAAGAATCTTTTTTGTCGAGCATGTTGACTTTTTCTAAGAATTTTTCCGCGTTTTTCACTGCACTTGCTTGATCTTGCTTTAATACTTTAATCGGTGCAAGTGTAATGTTTTCTAAAACGGTTTTATTAGGATATAGATTAAAATGCTGAAAAACCATTCCAACATTTTTTCTGACTTCAGTCAATTTTGTTTTTTTGTCCTGAAGGTCGATATCATTGATTAACAATCTTCCAGAAGAGATCGTTTCTAATCCATTGATACATCGTAACATTGTACTTTTACCTGAACCTGAAGGACCAATGACAACGACGACTTCCCCTTTCTCAAACTCGAGGTTTATGTTTTTCAAAGCATGGAATTTGCCGTAGTATTTTTCCACGTTATCAAATTTAATCATTGCCATATCATTACACTCCCATTATTATTTAGTAAGAAAACATTTAAAGATATATAATAGAACATATTATATCTGAAACTTACGTATTTTGTAAAGTTTCTTTGAAACTTTCTTTCGTTATTTTTCTCCTTTGCTTCTTACATCTGCTATTTTTCTGCATTTTGTTCGTCTTTTGATTTAGAACGGTTGTTTCTTCCTCCAAAAAACGGTAAGATATTAAGTGCTTAGTCTTACAAATCGTAAAGAGGTGTTTTTTTTGAAAAATATTATTCTAACAGGTGATCGCCCGACTGGCAAGTTACATTTAGGGCATTATGTAGGATCACTCAAAACACGGGTAGAAATGCAAAAAGATGAAAACAATCAACTTTTTGTAATGATTGCAGATATGCAAGCCCTAACCGATAACGCTAAAAACCCTGAGAAGGTTTCTTCAAATGTACTTGAAGTTGCTTTAGACTATTTAGCTGTTGGATTAGATCCTACGAAATCAACGCTTTTTATCCAATCGCAAATACCAGAATTAGCTGAATTGACTATGTACTATTTAAACCTAGTCAGCGTCGGGCGTGTCCGTCGTAATCCTACAGTTAAAACAGAAATCGAACAGAAAAAATTTGGTGAAGGTGTCCCAACTGGATTCTTTATTTATCCTGTATCGCAAGCTGCTGATATCACAGCTTTCAAAGCGAATTTAGTTCCTGTTGGTGAAGATCAAAAACCAATGCTTGAACAAACGCAAGAAATAGTTCAAAGTTTCAACCACACGTATGGCGACGTCTTAGTGGAACCAAAAGGCGTTTTCCCACCAAAAGGAATGGGCCGTTTGCCTGGCATCGATGGGAATGGAAAAATGAGCAAGTCATTGGGTAATGGCATCTATATTTCTGATCCTGCTGATGTGGTCAAGAAAAAAGTAATGAGTATGTACACAGACCCAAATCACATCCACGTGGAAGATCCAGGTCAAGTCGAAGGCAATATGGTGTTCACTTATCTTGATGTGTTTGGAAAAGACAAAAACGCGATTGAAGAAATGAAAGCTCATTATCGTCGTGGTGGTCTAGGTGATGTGAAAATCAAACGCTATTTGATTGATGTTTTGGAAGAAGAGTTTGCTCCAATTCGTGCTAGAAGAGAAGAATTAGCGAAAGATCCAGCCGCTGTGATGGCGATCCTAAGAGACGGTAGTGAAGCAGCTGCGAAAGTCGCTGCTCAAACTCTAGCAGAAGTCAAAACTGCAATGGGAATCAATTATTTTAACTGATTGGCTTGTTAATGAATAAAAAAAGACGTCCTCATTCTTTGTGAGGGCGTCTTTTTTTACAGTTTAACGAATATTTGCACCAACTGTTTCACTTAGTGCTTTTTCGATCTTAGTCATTGATCGGTTAATTTCTTCATCTGTCATTGTTGCTTCAGGATTCTCGAATGTCAGACTGTAAGCCATTGACTTATGTCCTTCCTCGATATTTTTCCCTTGATACACATCAAACAATTGGATGTCTGTTAAGAACTTACCTGCAGCAGACTGGATAACCGTTACGATTTCTTGATTGGTTACTGTTTCTGCAACTAACATCGCAATGTCACGAGAAACGGAAGGGAATTTTGTCACCGCATGGAAAGTCATCCCTTTTTGAGCAGCTTCGATCACTGAGCTCAAGTCAAATTCTGCAACATAGGTTTCTGGAACATCGTATTCTTTAGCTGTATTCGGATGAACCTGTCCAACAAATCCAATCACTGTTTCACCTAAATAGATTTCCGCTGTTCTTCCTGGATGCATGTCTTTCAAACTATCATTCGCTTGATAAGAAATTTCTGTTGCTATTCCTAATTGTTCAAACAAGTTTTCTAAAAGACCTTTGATCGTATAGAAGTCAACTACTTCTGCTTGAGTTTGCCAACTTTTATCCTGCCAAGTACCTGTCAATGCAAGAGCAACATGTTTCACTTCCTGCGGCAAATGAGTCAATGGATCGTTTTCTTGATAGAAGACTCTTCCGACTTCATAAAAAGCGACATCACTATTTTTTCTAGCTACGTTATAGTTCACATCATCCAATAACCCACTGATCAAGTTCATTCGTAAGACAGAACGGTCTTCGCTCATTGGCCAATCAAGACGTGTAACTAAGGAATCTTTGATTGTAAATTGACGAGATTTTTCTTCCGTTGTCAAAGCATAGCTGATGGCTTCATGTAAACCACTGTCTTCAAGTAATGTACGGATCTTGCGTGTTGTTGCTTGCTCTTGGGTCAAACTTCCTGCAACAGTCTCTCCACTTGGTAATGTGGAAGGCAAGCGATCATAACCATAGATACGAGCGACTTCTTCAATAATATCCGCTTCAATCTTGATATCCCAGCGACGAGGAGGAACAGTAACGGTGAACGTTTCCCCTTCACTTTGATAGCCAAAGCCAAGTGCTTCAAAAATCTCATTTACTTCCTTCACTGTTAAGTCAGTTCCTAGATAATGATTGATTCGTGAGAGAGTGATCGTTACTGTTACGTCTTCTACTTGATAAGTCGAACCAGCAACCGCACCTTGAAGAACCTCACCGCCTGCTAACGAAACGATCATTGCAGCAGCAACGTCACAAGCCTCAGCAACTGTTGCTTGATTGATTCCTTTTTCAAAACGAGCAGAAGATTCACTTCTTAAATTGAATTGTTTCGCTGTTCGACGGATCGAAATTGGATCAAACAAAGCTGCTTCTAGAGCAACCGTAGTCGTTGTCTCAGTGATTTCAGAATCCAAGCCGCCCATCACACCTGCTAAAGCGACTGGTTGTTCTCCATTAGTGATCACGAGATTTTCGGGTGTTAACTCACGTGTTTCGCCATCTAACGTAACGATTTTTTCTGTTGCTTTTGCCTGACGGACGACGATTTCTTGTGATCCTAGCCGATCATAATCAAACGCATGTAATGGTTGCCCAAACAACAGTAAGATGTAGTTTGTGATATCTACTACGTTGTTGATTGGTCGAATCCCTTCATTCATCAAGATATTTTGTAACCATTGTGGACTAGATTGGATTTTTACGCCCTCAATGATTCGAATTTGATAAGCAGGCACAGCTTTTGGATCTTCGACTGTCACCTTGATTTTGTCTTTTGCCGGACGTGCTGCTTCTACTAATTCTTCCTCTGCAAAATGAGGTATTTGACGATAAATCGCACCTACTTCATATGCTACTCCTCGCATAGATAAAGCATCTGCGCGATTCGGTGTAATCGATAACTCGATAATTGAATCGTCCATGTCTAAATAAGAAAAGACGGGGTCTCCATTGATTGCCTCTTGTGGAAGATAGTAGATTCCTTCAGCATATTCTTTGGGAACAACACTATCTGGATAGCCAATTTCTTGTAAGGCACAAATCATCCCATTAGAAACTTGACCACGCATTTTCCCTTTTTTGATTTTTACATTCCCTGCGATCCGTGAATTAGGTAAAGCAACGATGACTTTGATCCCTGCCTTCACGTTAGGTGCGCCACAAACGATCTGTGAAAGTTCTTCTTCACCGATATCCACTTGGCAAATCGATAAATGATCGGAATCAGGATGTGGTACGCATTCCTTGACTTCGCCGACTACGATTTTTTTTAAGCCTTCTTCAGGAACCGTGATTCCTTCCACTTCGATCCCAGTCACTGACATTTTATCAGCTAGTTCTTTTGGCGTAACTGCTGACAAATCAAGATATTTATTTAACCATTTATAAGAAACTAACATGCTTTTTACTCCCCTTTGAACTGACTTAAGAAACGCAAGTCATTTTGATAGAAATTACGAATATCATTGACACCGTAACGTAGCATTGCTACTCGATCTGGGCCAAGGCCAAAAGCAAAACCAGAGTATTTTTCCGGATCGATACCTGACATTTTCAATACATTTGGATGAACCATCCCAGCTCCTAAGATTTCAATCCAACCGGTGTGCTTGCAGACATTACAGCCAGCGCCACCACATTTGAAACAGCTGACATCCACTTCAACAGAAGGTTCAGTAAATGGAAAATAACTAGGACGTAGTCGAATCTCACGTTCTTCACCAAACATCTTTTTCATTACGACTTCTAAAGTGCCTTTTAAGTCACCCATCGTAATATTTTCATCGATCACTAATCCTTCGATTTGATGGAATTGGTGACTATGAGTAGCATCATCTGTATCACGACGGAATACTTTCCCAGGTGAGATCATTCGAAGTGCACCTTTTGAAAAGTCATGTTTTTCCATCGTACGTGCTTGTACTGGTGAGGTATGCGTACGAATCAAGATCTCTTCTGAAATATAAAAAGTATCTTGCATATCACGAGCTGGGTGGTCTTTTGGTAAGTTCATTCGCTCAAAATTATAATGATCAGACTCCACCTCATACCCTTCAACAATTTGGTAGCCCATTCCGACAAAGATGTCTTCGATTTCTTCCATGATTTGTGTCAAGATGTGGCGGTTTCCTTGTTTGACTTGACGTCCTGGCAAGGTCACATCAATTGTTTCTTTGCTTAAAGCTGTTGCAAGTGCCGCCTCTTCTAACGCTTGCTTTTTACGTTCAATTTCTGCTGTCAACAGATCACGAATCTCATTGGCAAAACTACCAACTTTCGGACGTTCTTCAGGACTTAGATCCTTCATTCCCCGTAAAACTTCGGTGATTGGTCCTTTTTTTCCTAAAGTTTCTACACGAATTTGATTTAATTCTTTTAAATCGTGTGCTGTCGCTATTTTAACGATTGTGGCTTCTTTCAAGCTTTCTAATTGGGCTTGTAGAGACATTCCCTATTTCCTCCTTCAAATTCAAATACAAAAAAGACCTCATTCCTACAAAGGAACGAGGTCTTCGCGTTACCATCCTAATTTACGGTCAAAACCGTACACTTACTTTTTTAACGACATTTGCCGGTCTGAATAAATCAGACGAACTCAGAAAGTGAACTTCATTTTTCAAACTCAGGATCTGCTTACAGTCTATGACAGATCTCCCTGGACTGGTTTAGCCAAACTACTCTTTTTCGTCAACGTTCTTTAGCTATTCATCTAATGCCAGTTTACAAGATTTCACTTCCAAAATCAACTGCATTCTTCTTCTGTCACCCATTTTTCACTCCAAACCTGTAACTGAACAATGGCCTTTTGAAGATCCGCTCCTTTTTCAGTTAACATATATTCTGAACGGCTGGACTCTTTACATGAGAAGTTTCTGGCGATGATTTTTTCTTTTTCAAGTTCTTTTAATCGTTCAACTAAAACCCGATCACTCACCATAGGTATTTTAGCTGCGAGATCAACAAAGCGTTGCGGACCATTTTCAAGCAATACATCAATAATCAGCCCATTCCATTTTTTACCTAAAATCGAAAAGGTCTTTTCAAATTTAGGACATAAAGTGAACTCTGTCTGTGTTAGCTCCATTTTACTCACCTCTTTGCTAAGAGTATAGCATATTACTTACAAAGTGTAAGTCCTAGTTGCTCAATTATTATTATTTATTAATATTTATTATTTTCTTTGCGCTTAATAAGACAAGAAAGACATCTGTGACAGGCTTTTCTAAAGATTCTGTCAACGCCTGTTGATAGAGATTCAATTGCCCACGATATTTTTGAATGACAGCATCAATCGCTGTTTCATCGTTGCGATCTAAAATGAAATCCGTCTTAAAGTCATATAATTGAATCGTCGTGGATAATTCGATATAACCATCAACAATCCCATGGATCAGCAATTCATCTTCTTCATTTGGGTATTGTTCAAAGACCCGTTCTGCAGGTAATAACATCGAAAACGGTTGTTCCCGTTTGACATGCTCTTTTTGCTTGATCAATTCTTTTCCTAGCTCGGTTTCAAAAAACCAAAGAATAGCAGAAAAATCAATTTTTTTGGCTACCTTTTGATCCACTAAACGCTTTTTGACTAATTCATCTAGCAATGCTTGGATCGACTCAGTAGTCGGCATTTCTAATGGCAGCAATTGCAATAAATAGTGTGTTGCAGTTCCGATTGCCGCAGCTGAAACCTGTTGCGTTTTTTGTAAGAAACGTGGTTCAGCCAATGTATCTTGCGTATAACGGAATTGGCGGTTTAACCCTCTTGTTTCATTACTTTCCCAGACAAGTTTAGCATCAAGCGTATCATCTGGATCTTCAAACAAACGTTTAATTTCAGAGACCGATTGATAACTTGTGGTTTGCGTTGACTCTTTGAAAGGATAACGATAATCGAGTCGTGCTTTCAGAGCAGGTGATAGTGGTGTTTGATCCACGTCATTATTTTCAGCAGCATCGTTTTCTTGCGCTATTAAACGTTGCCTTTTTTCAAGCAGAGATTGTTGATTCATCCAAGTAATCGCAAATTGGCTATCAGAGTTTTTTAATTCTGAAAGAATGGTTGCTTCGGCAAAATAGTTTTGCATCAATGGATGACGCATCAAACTAAGACCGATCCAGCTCATCAAGCTGCTATTCCCTTTTAATCGAGTCGTTGGCTCTAAGACTAATTTGGTTTGTTCAGAAGCTTCTGACCAATTCTTCAAGGTATCTTCTTTATTTTTATACGAGCCGATAATAAATAATTTTTGTTCCGCACGGGTCAAACCAACGTAGAGTTTACGCATCTCCTCTGACAATAACTTATTTTGTTTGGCTGATTTGATTGCTTGGTAAGGCAAGGTATCATACAACACCCGAGTATCAGGGTCCATATAACGAATCCCCGCACCTAGTTTTTCTTCAAAAGCATATCGCTTTTTTAAATCTTGCAAATTGAATTGTTTGGTCATATCTAATAAAAAGACAATAGGAAATTCTAAGCCTTTACTTGCGTGAATCGTCATGACTCGAACAGCATTATCGCTGGATGAAATCACCGGCTCCGCTAAATCTTTGTCTTTTTCCTGCATCTTTTCGATGAAGCGAACGAATTGATACAACCCTCTAAACGAACTTTGTTCATACGCTTTCGCACGATCAGCCAACGCATAAAGGTTTGCTTGTCTTTGGGCACCAGCTGGTAAACCTGCTACATATTCTAAATAACCGGTTTGTAAATAGATCTCCCACAGCAAGTCAGTGATTGAAGACCGCCGAGCCAGTTCTCGCCACAATTCGAGTTGATTATTGAAATGGCGCAATTTATCAGCTAATTCATTCTGATTTGCTGTTTGGTAAGCCAGCACCGCATCATAATAAGTATGCGTACGATCAGCTAAACGGATCTGTGCCAGTTCTGGTTCAATCAGTCCTACGATCGGTGAACGTAAAACGGCTGCCAAGGGAATATCTTGATACGGATTATCAATCAATTGGAGTAAAGAAATCATTGTACGTAACTCCGTAGATTGAAAATAATTTTGGGCATCATTCATTTCTAAAGGAATATCCAATGTTTTAAAGATCTCTAATATCGTCAGATTATTCTTCTTTGTAGGTGTTAAAAGTACGATATCTTTATATTCGACAGGACGATTCTGTTTCATTTTTTTATCATAGATCAGGAATTTTTCATCAATCAGTTCGCGGATTTTTAAGCCCGTCATAAAGAGTTCGCCTTCTGTTTTGTCCTCTAGATTCTCATCAATTGGAAAGTCGCTGTTTGGCTCTTCTTCTTTTTCGTAAATCAATAGTTCTGGTTCAAAGCGATCGACTTTGGGGAAATCGGGAAATCCTAATCGTAATTGTGCAGCATCATCATAAGCGATTTGTCCCACAACAGGGTCCATCAATTGTTGGAACACCAGATTGGTAAATGACAGGACTTCCTTTCGGGAACGAAAGTTTTCTGCCAAAATGATCCGTCTTCCACCCTCAGCTGTTGAAAATGCTTCATACTTTTCAATAAACAAACTAGGATCAGCTAGTCGAAAAGAATAAATCGACTGTTTGACATCCCCAACCATGAATAAATTGCCGTTTGTCGGATCAGGCTGTCTAAGCCAATAAAGGATAGCTTCTTGCAACTGATTGATATCTTGGTATTCATCGACCATTACTTCTTTGAATTGCTTACGATAAAGCTTTGATGCTTCACTTGGAAGCCATGACTCTTCTGTTTGAGTCGTCAAGATTCGCAAGGCAAGATGTTCTAAATCATTGAAATCTACTACTCCCTTTTCTCTTTTTCGTTGGCTAAAGCCATCCATGAAACGTTTGGTGACATTCGTCAACTCTTCCACTAGGACAGCAGCTTTTTTCGTCCGTTCGGTCAATTGTTCAGGAGAAATCGGAAAATAAGTTTTTCCAATTTTCTGAATGATTTTTTTCGCCTGATCTCTTAAATTTTTAACTTCGGCTGAACGTTCTTTCAACTCTGCTTTGCGACTGCTTTTAAAAGTAGTAAAAGTCAATGTTTCTAAACCCGTATAGGCTTCCGGCAATTGATCTTGTAATAAGTGATCATAAATGCGTTGGACTTGTTCTTTTTCTCCTGCAACTTGTTCCAACATTTTTTCCAGACCTTCTTCTTGCGCTAATCCAACCATTTCTTCATAAAGTTGCACACTTTGTGCCATATCTGTAAGTAGAAGTGGTCGCAATTGTTCTTGGTACAATGGTGAATGAGCTAATCCATCATCTAAACGATAGTTATCCACTAATTGATCTAACCAACGTTTGGGATCAGGATTCGCTCGCGCAAATTCATAAAGAGAGAAAACCAGATTGGTCAATCCATCATCTGAACGATCATTTGAAAAATTCATTGTTAATTGGAAAAACTCTTCCCGATCTTCGCTATAACAAGCCTCGCGTAATTCATCCCAAACATCTTCTTTCATTAAGATCGTTTCTGTCTCATCCGTTAACATCCGAAAAACTGGATCAATATCGATCAAGTAGTAGAATCGGCGGATGACCGTTAAACAAAAAGCATGTAAAGTAGAAATATTAGCACTCGGCAATAAAATCAGCTGTTTCGTGAAATGTTGTTGGCGTGCCGGATTGCTTTCACTATTGACTGCTTCTTGTAAAGCTTCTTGGATCCGTTCTTTCATTTCTTTCGCTGCCGCTTCTGTAAACGTCACGATCAAAAGTTCATCAATATTGAACCCCATTTTTAGTTTTTCGATTACTCGACGGACAAGCACTGTGGTTTTTCCAGAACCAGCGGAAGCTGATACCAGCAAGTTATCTCCCTGATCAAAAATGGCTTGCCATTGTTCGTCAGTGAATCGTTCGTTTTCTGGTCTCAAAGGAATTTTGGTCATTCTTCCTCACTCCTTTTTTCTATTCTTCGCAGGGCTTCTTCCTTGTTTAATTTTTCTAAACGATGATAATTGTTTTCTTGCAACATCACATCAAACGTACAAACACTTCTAAAAGGACACATTTGGCAAGCAAGCCGCTCCTTGTCTTTGTATGCTGGATTAAGTTTGATCTCCCCTGACGTGATTTTATCCCCTGCTAAACGCATATTCGCACGATTATGCGCCATAAAAAGTTGGAGTTCCTGTTCTGTATAGAATTTTTCTTTACTAAAACTTCCCTTTTGATAGACATCTTTCGCATTTTTCTTGATCGGATAAATCAAAGAGTTCTCTTTTGCTTCCAGTGAATGATCTAATACTTCCAATAACTCAGGTTCATCGACAAAGATGCCGTCATAACTGAATTTTTTCAATGTCTCTTTTTCAATTTCATTTGCTTCAGACAAAATCGGATTATGGACATGTAAATAATAGGAACCAGCTGGTCGAACCAATGCTTTTCCAGTCAATTTGACAGCATCCATCAACGCCACGTCTAGATAGGTCAACAGTTGCATAGCCATCCCGTAGTAAGCTTCAGTGACATCAAAGGAACGTCCACTTGATTTATAATCGACAACACTAAGCCAGGTATCCGCTTGTTCAACAGCAACATCCACACGATCAATCTTCCCACGAACATGTAATTTCCCACCATTATTCAGTGGTAATTCCAACCCTGGGATACCTTGAGCGCCAGCAATTTGGCCAAACAATATTTCTGTTTGAAGGGGCTTCATCCCTGTATTTTTACTTTGCTTTTGTAATGCCCAAGCTACTTTTTGGATCGTTTGTCCTAACTGATAACGAATATAGTTCATTCGAGCTGAACTATCTAAAATTTCAAAGCGTAACTCGCCAAAGACTTCTTGCAAGACTTTTTCAGTAAACTCTTTACGTTGTGTATCGGTCATTTCTACTAGCGATATCTGATTTGAAAATAGTAATTTAAAGAAACGGTCTAATGATTCATGATAAAAATCACCTGTAGCAGCTGGCGTTAAACCATAGACCATTCGTTCTTTCAGTTTCAAACCAAATTGGACAAAATATTTATATTCACAATTATAGAAATTTTCTAATCTGGAAATAGAGGTATAAATATCTTTACCATAGAGTTCCTCTGCCATCTTTTTAGGTAATGACACCGGGACATTAAGATGTTCTTGACTTTCAAAAATGCGCAATGCAAAATTTCGCCATTGTGATTGCAAGATCTGCTCTCTTAGTTGGCGCCAATACACCGGAACTTTTTTCTTCTCTTCCTTTGCTAAACGATAGATATGATTGATTGTATTGATCCCACTACGATACGTACCGATATAACAACTCGGATCGCGGTCTAAAACCAAATGCTCTTTTCTTTCAGCTGGGATCATCAAGTATTCCATGATTCGTTTTAAATAAGGAGAGATTTTCAACGTGTTTGTATCATAACTTTGAGCGTAACTGAGGTATAGACGCTGAGTGGCTGAAGCAAACACCAAGTAGGCTTGCAATGGTTCAAAAGACAAGTTCTCTTTTGCGGGATCAAATAAAAATTTCTCTTCCGCTAAACGAGCATTCAACGTTTCCCTTTCCTCACTAGAAAGCAAGCCTTTCGTTTCGTGCCGATCAGGAAATACTTGATCATTCAAGCCAATGGCAAACGTGACTTTCGCCTGGTTTGATCGTACCAGTTCCAAGCGGTTGATGCGTACTTGGTCGATTGCTGTAGGGATCTTCCCATAACTTAAATTTTCTAACCCGCTGGTAATGATTTCCTGAAACAAATGCCAGTCAAATTCAGATTCCCCATAAATGAGCGAATACTCGTCCAGTAAATCAATCAACGCCCCCCATGTTTGCTCATGGTTTCGGGCTGCTGCTAAATTGCCTCGTTCAATTTCTTGATTTCGCCAAAAAACTAATTGTTGTTGTACGCCACTGTTCACCAAAAAACGATAAAAGACCGTCGCGCCTTCTTGTCCATTTTTACATTTTTTTATCTTGTCAAAAAATGTTGGGACTTTCTCTTTGAAGAAGTGCCGAATATCATTCGAGCGTTTTTCTAATTCTTGAACATCTTCCAGTTGTTCTGCTTCAAAATCGTAAGACACGAACTGCCAATCTTTTTCTCTCGTCCAGTATGAACCTTGATAGTTATAAGCAAGTGCTACATTTTCTGTGACATCTAATTTTGCTCGGAACTGATTTCTTTGCTCACTCCAACTGGCTAAGTCTAGTGTATCATCCGCTTCACAAATGAATAATTCAGTTTTGAAAAAACGCATGATATCATTCAAGCGATAAGCATATCGATCTAAAGCGAATAAACTATTGATCCATTCGATCAATGGATGATTCTCCATCAACTGCTCTTCATCAATATAAAAAGGAATCGCCATTTCTTTGAAAACAGGTTGTAGCAAGTTACCATAAAACGCCATATCTTTCGTTAACACTTGAATGTCACGATAGCGATAATTTTCCTCGCTGACCAAACGACGGATCTCCACAGCTAGTTGTCTGACTTCTTCGGTGGCGTTCTCTGCTTCCCAAATTCTCAACGCCTCTTGTTGCCCAACCTTCAGCGGCTGGCTTTTTTTGTTGCTAGAAGTTTCTTCCCACATTTTTTGCAAGTGCATGAGTGCAAGCGGTCTTTCATGTTCTGGGGCAAATTTTTCCACTAAAACCGGCACTCTTCGTTCTTTGGCACTGTTGATCAGTTGGAAATAGAGCTTTCCTGTTTCATGAAACAATGTCAACACTTCAGGCATATCCGTGATATAAGGACGATCAAGAAGCAAATCAATCACTAGCTGTCCCTTTTCCATCATGACTTGCAACAATTGATATTCTTGCGCATTGACTCGAGTGAAACCACTAACGATAAATTTCACCTTAGACATGTCTTGCGTTTGTAAATAATTTGCCAAAATGGTCAAAGCATCTTCAGATTGCAGCGCACGTTGGACCAATTCTTCTTCAAAAGCTGTAAAAATCAATTGAAGATCTTTCATTTTCAACTGTTGATTTTCAGCTTTTACCGTATCCGCAAGTTCTGAAAAGACAAGATCTTCAGGTGAAATATTTCCAATACGTAATTCATTGTGCAATTCTTGCAACTGGCGAATAAACCCTTTTTTATTGATTTCTCCCCGAAAAATCGTTAAATTTTCTTCATTTTTTTCTAGGATCTGTCGCAAGATCATTGCCGAACCAGATTCTGAAAGTTCATTACCAGACAATAACGTTGTTTGCTGCAACAAATACCACGCTAAACGATAAAAACTAAAGACTTGGACATTCGTTGTACTAAATGACGTTTTGCCACTTCTTTGACGCAGCTCTGTCAAGATTTCTTGTTCTTGTTCAAATTTATTATAGTTAGGTACAAGGAAAAATACCTGGTGCGTACTATCTTTTGCTAACCATTCGACTGATTCATCAATCAACGCTGTACGGTGGTCTTTTCGGGCTGTCCCGAGAATAAATTGTAAAGACATTTTCCCTCTCCTTATTCCTTAGATTCATTCCTCATTCATTATACCAAAAACAACTGAACATTTGTTCTTTCTCCTATTTTTTTTAGAAATTAATTGTTTGCGCTTATAGAGATTATTTTACCAAATCCTCTCAAAAAAAGTTTAGGACTACTTCTTGTGATTCACATCCATCAATCGCTATCCTTTACTTATTTCTTATACTTATCCATATAAAAAAAGCACCAAAGCTAGTTATTTCCACTAACTTTGGTGCTTTCTTTTATAACTTCATTTGGTTTAATGAATGGAACCCATCAATTTTTTGATTGGTTCTTTGATCATAAACAATACAACTGCTCCGACGATTGCTACGACACCGACAATCCCGAAATAAGCAGATTCAGTACCTGGTGTATAGAAACGCGCGATTTGTGCATTGATCGCTTGTGAAGAAGCATCTGCCAAGAACCAGATAGCAATGGTTTGTGATTCAAAAGCTTTAGGTGCTAATTTTGTTGTCGCAGACAAGCCAACTGGTGATAAACATAATTCAGCGATTACGACAATGAAGAAGCTGCCGATCAACCACATTGGACTTACTTTACTATCTGTGCCATAAAGCATGCCTGGTAACATCATTAATAAGAAAGATAACCCAGCAAATAATAATCCTAGTGAGAATTTCACTACTGTTGATGGTTGTCGTTTTCCTAATCTCGTCCACAATGTAACAAATACTGGTGTCAAGACGAAGATGAAAATCGGATTCAATGATTGGTACCAACTAGCTGGAATATTCATACCGAACAATGTTGATTGTGTCCGTTCTTGTGCAAACAGAGCCAAGATGGAAGATCCTTGTTCTTGTAACGACCAGAAAATGATCGCTGCTAAAAATAATGGGATATACGCCCATACTTTTGGTTTTTCCTCTGCTGTAACATTTTTAGCTGTTAACATTTTAACAAAATAGTATAACGGTAAAAGAATACCTAAAACACTAATTGAATTGACAAAGAAATCAATGGTTAAATGTCCAGTGACTTGTGCGCCACCAAAGATTGCTACAATCACAACTAAAGCAATGACTAAGTTACGAATGAATTTTTTACGCTCTGCTGCTGTTAATGGGTTAGGAGCAACTGTTCCTATACCATCCAACGTTTTACGTCCTTGGATCACGTATTGTAACAGTCCAAAGAACATTCCGATTGCAGCTAATGAGAAGCCAAGATGGTAGTTGTATTCCTGTCCGATCGTTCCTACGATGATCGGTGCTAACATCGCACCTAAGTTGATTCCCATATAAAAAATAGAGAAGCCGGCATCTCGTCTTAAATCAGTTTTTGAATAAAGATGTCCAACCATTCCGGAAACATTTGGTTTCAAAAAGGCTGTCCCAAAGATAATCAAAGCCATTGAGACGAATAAAGTGGAAACACCAAATGGCAACGCTAAGACGATATGTCCAAGCATAATAAATATTCCACCGAAGAAAACAGTTCTTTTTGCACCTAGTACCCGGTCTGAAACCCAACCACCGATGATACTAGACATATAAATCAGTGAACCATAAATTGACATAATTGCTAATGCTGTTGCGGTAGGTAATCCAAGTCCACCGTTTGCTACAGTATCGTACATGTAGTAAAGCAACAGCGCACGCATACCATAATAACTAAATCGTTCCCACATCTCTGTGAAGAACAATGTTGACAACCCCTTCGGCTGACCGAAGAAGCCCTTGTCTTGTTGATTTTCCATAATCCATACCCCAATTCTTTAAATTTTCAGAAAATACTATAAATATTCACTGAAAAATTTAACTAAAAAACTTATTTAAGAAATATATACTTATTTTCTATAAAAACGAATAAAATTTAATGGGAAAATGATAATAAAAAATAAACAGATATTTAATAATTATATATTGCTATTTTAAAATGATCGGGTTTTACTTAGTTTAACAACAATGGAAACGTTAACTAAAATAACCTCTATTATTTTAATATTCATTAAAAAATTTACTTATTTTTTGTGAGCATATTATTTCACTTACTTTTTGTAAGGTGATATACTTCGTTTGTACTCATAAAATATGCAGATCGCAACTAAAGGAGATTTCACCATGACAACATTTACAACAACTTTGCAAAACCGTCGTTCTATCTATGATTTAGGACGTAACGTAACACTATCAAATGAAGAATTAACAGCTTTGATCAAAGAAGCAATCAAAGAAAGTCCAACTGCATTTAATGCACAATCAACACGAGCAGTCATTCTTTTTGGAGATGCTCACGAAAAATTATGGGAAATGACCGAAGAAGCTCTTCGCCCATTGACACCTGCTGAAGCTTTTCCAAATACGCAAAATAAATTAGCGGGCTTCAAAAAAGGCTATGGAACAGTCTTGTTCTTTAAAGATACAGATATCATCAAAAATCTCCAAGAACAATTTACATTATATGCTGACAACTTCCCAGATTGGTCAGAACAATCAAATGGGATTGCTACAGCAAATACATGGGTAGCCTTAACAGAACAAGGTTTAGGAGCTAACTTGCAACATTATAATCCAGTAATTGACGAAGCTGTCGCTAAAGAATGGAACATCCCATCTAATTGGAAACTACGTTCTCAATTAGTGTTTGGCTCACCAGAAACACCAGCTGGAGAAAAAGAATATATGAACGACGAAGATCGTTTCCGTGTATTTAACTAAAACCTCTATGTAATAACCAACTTTTAGCCCAATACTTTAATGGTTGTGAATAGCGTGCTTTAACTTGAACAATAAGTGCACATTTTTAAAATAGCTTTTCAACTCCTTAAAAGTGTCTGCTTATGGTTTAATGTTCACTCTGTGATACCATTTCTGTCTATATTAAACTACTAAAGATAAAGAGCTCGGGGCGAAGGTCGCCCTGAGCTCTTTATCAATTTTCTTTTATCCTACCTTTAACCAGAAGGATTTGTTACATTAATTACATAAAAATCTTAAAATAGTCTATTCATGCGTTCTATTAGACTTGCCTATTAATAAATTCTATCAAATTTCACTAAAAAATTTAGAGATACCTTTAATGATCTTAAAAAATTAGATACTAGAAGAGACTGGGACAAAAGTTGTCTCAGTCTCTTCTAGTATCTCTAAAACGAATAAAATGAGTTTTTGTGTTCCTTGTCAATTTTCGGAAATTCCTTCTTATTTCTTGATACTAAACACTTTTGTCTCAACCTCTTCCTGATGGCTTTGTTACGATTATCATCTTTTTCTATTATTTTGAATGAATTAATTTATAACAAGCATATAAGTTTTTCAACACCCAGGTTTTATTTTCGTAAACGAGATATTTTGCAGCCCACTGAGGCTTGTATTTTTCTTTGTATTTCCTTAACCCTTTGAATGAATACAAATACTGAGTATTATTATAGACGCTGTAAATAAACGTATTCTCTAAATTAATTGTGTTTTTATAAGTAGAAGAGAACGGAGCCATTCCTAAATTGAATTTTTGATAACCTTGTTCCTTAGCCCATAGGATGGAATATAAATAAAGAGCATCCATCATTGCCACTTCTTCACTGATAGACCAACGGATCAAGTCGACTGAAATGGTCTCATTAGTATAAGTTGGCATCATGGAAACAAAGCCAACAATTTTTTGTTCTTGATTTCTTATAATACCAACTGCTGCACAATTTAAATATTCCTTCTCAAATCGTCCGACAGAAAAAGTCATCTCATTTTTTGACCTTAACCATTGATCAGATACTTCTTTCAATTCTGACAACAGTTCACGATCATGGGATAACTGTGATGTTGGTGAAAATTCCGAAGAAATTGAGCCCACGCTTTCTGATGACTCTGAAACAATTGTCGGTTCGATGATTTCAAACGTATATCCTAGTTTTTCCATTTGGTTTAATGTTGCTCTAAACCCTCTCTTCTTCTTCCCTGATAGTGAAAACTCAGATAAATCAATGACTGCTTCTTCTCCTAACTTGAAAAATTCGCAATTTAGATCATTATAAAAACTAAGGTACTGTGTGGAAGCTTGATAAAAAACAATTCGTTTGCCTAATTGATTCGCTTTAGACACCAAAGTTTTCAAAAAAGGAAAAATGGCTTCTTGTTTACCAACTGGATCACCTAAAATAAAGAGATAATGGTTATTTTCTTGATAAATCACTGCAACATCTTCCCACCACGCAACTCGGTTTTCCTTTAAAAAACCTAAATGAGCTAAGTGATTTCCACCATTTTGTTCTAAGAAATTTCGATATTCAGCATCATCTAATAGCTTTAAATCAAGCTTTAATGATTTCCTTTTTCTTCTTCGGTGTATAACTGACCAAAGCCCAGAAAGTAAAAGCAATAATAGTGTCGTTCCACTCAGAATAAAGAATGATTGTCTAGGCAATATCGGAAAAATTTCAGTTAGACTATCAAATACATAGAGACACGCTAAAGTCCAAATCAATTTTTCTAAAACACTTTGTTTGATGACTTCGACCTCTAACCATCTCCTATAAAATAGAGTATCTACAAATAATACCGTTGTTAATAAGAGGGCTGTCAAACTTTGGTCTTCCCAAAAAAGATAAAACTGACAAAGTGCTAATAACATCAGTTTGAAACGCAACATTTTCCAAGTATCGATCGCCCCTTTATAAATCCCTACGACATCTGTCAGTAATAAAATGCTCAGACATACGTAAATTGGCGCAATAAAAAAAGCCGACTTCATTCCCATATATGCATATTCAAAAAATAAAATGCATGAATCAAATAAAAATGTTAATGAACAAAATAGAAAAATGGCTGTGCTGAGCGTTCTTCCAATTTGCTTCATCTGTGCTTGCGTAATCGAAAATACTACTGTCGTAAATTCCTTCGTAAGAATCGTAAATTGATTATTGCTGATTTTTTGACTAATCAGCATTTGAACTTCACTCACACTGAACAATAAACCAAACAATAGTGGAATGAAGTAATACGCTAAACGATACAGAATCAGCGCCATCAATACTGCTTCTTTATCTATCTGCAGCTCCTGTGTAGCGCCTAAAAGGAAAATGACATCAAACGCACCAAAACCACCTGGTACCATACTAATAATTCCAGCAATCGTTGCTAAAATAAAAATACTTTCCATATCAACGAATTGAACCTGCAAGTTAAGAAAACGAAACGCGACGTACATCACAATACCAGAAGTGAGATAATCAATCGTTGATACGATCGTGAATTGTAAACCTAACCATCTCGCAGCCGGAAGTGGCGGTTTGATACTAATGTAGCCGATATATAGAGGCAACAAACAAGCACTGACAATTAAACCAATCTTGATCGTATCATTTCCCTCTAATAAATGACTTTCTGGAAAAACATTTAGCAGCACCATTGCAGATAATACGCCCACACCAGAAATAGATGAGATCAATAATAGCGAAATCGCTTTTTTTAGTTGGTTTACTCTGCTTTGGTCAATATAGTTTTTATAGAAATTATAACGTACGCTGGCACCAAAAATTCCACCAAATCCCAAAACTGCATTGAATGAATTGGCAATCCAGCTGATTTTTAATAGTTTTATTTTAGAAATTTTCATCGTCTTCAGTTTTCGGATCAATGCAAAGTCGTAGAGACAAAGAATGAAAATGCCTAAAGCACCTACTAAAAACAAACTGAAAATTTTTAAGATAGATTCATTACTAATTGTTTGTAACACTTTGCTTAACCTAATGGTAGAAAGTTCACTATTTATTTTTAAAACAGAGATCGAAAAAATGAATAGTGAGAATATAATTTTGAAAAAATTGAGTTTCATCCTCTTCATTAAAATTAAAAGTCCTTTCATTATAATAGAGCTAATATATATCAAATTAGTGAAACAATTTTTTTAATGTTATTATAAAAGTGATCGCAACGATTCAAAAATAAATAAACAAACTCTTTCTCATACGAAGAATCATTTTGAAACGCTGTGTAATCTAGCGTCTGCAAGGCAAAGAAAAAAGAGACCGAGCTAATACTTGCCTCAGTCTCTTATTATATATGCGACTCCGAAATAGGTTCATCCCATATATCGCTCACTATCGTTCTTTGTTCTTATTCTAAAGTAACTTACTCTTGATCAGAATCGATCATAATATCAATTTCGGCATCATCATTTAAATGCTGTGCTAAAAAAGTGACCAACTCTTCCATTGATACAGAAAATTTCAGCATGGGTCCACGCCAACCGTTACGAAAGAAATTCATTTTTATGATGGAAGATCCTTCCGGTTGATACAAAACGATTTTATTGATCTCAGAAAAAGGAACACCTTTTTTATCAAAGCTATTTAGAACAAGCCCATCTTCTGTTATACCACGACTATCTAGTAAAAAGCTGATGAAAATTAGCGCTGACAAGACCCCTTTTGCCAATTCATCTGCAGTTGGTTGACTAATCAGCGTAAACCAAAGAACTAAGATTGCCAGAAAAGGCACGACTAAGTAAACCCAGCGATTTCTAACCGTTCGATAGACGATTTCTCGACGTACCAACCATAAAAACAAACACATAACAAAGACAAATAAAAATAATAGTAAAGTAAATATACTAATCATCTAACTACACCTCTTTTCTCTTTCCAAATACTCGAAAAAGAAATAAAAATTACAAGCAAAAGGACATACAGTACCGATTTCGTTACTGTACGTCCAAAATCATTTCTTCTTATTCAAATGTTTCGTATTTTGCAACAACCATACTTGCTTTTTCTTCTAATAACTCTTGATCTTCCATTGCGCATTGAGCAACTTTGACTACGGCACAATTCGTCATTTTTGAAACAACTTCTCCGATAACTGCTTTTGTAAACCCAATCGGTTTACATGAATATTGCTCTCCTAAATTAATCATTTCTTCCGTCATCAAAATCCTCCTAAACTACCAAGCTCTTTTATAAGGTAACTGTTTTTTTCAAACAGTAATTGCTCTTTCAAATAAACATCATCTAAAAACATTTGTTATTTGACCTGCGATTTATTTCGACCTTACTGGCATTATAGCGTACTGTTTTCGTTTTCACAATTAAAAACTATCAATAAATCGAAACATTTTTTTCAATTTAAAAAAAATTATTCGGCTATTGATCCTGTGATTTTTCAGGACTTTTGTCTTCTTATTTTAAATTTGGAAAACAACATGTCAAATTTTTTATTTTATTTTTAAAAAAAGCATTATAATATGTAAATATCAGAAAAAAGGGGAATTATTATGAAAAGATTCATTGGTAAAAAAATATTATTCGTGGCAGTCCTATTATTCGTTATTTTTTCTGCCACCACTTATTTTCACCATTCACACAATGTTGGAAAGGATACTGAAAAAGTAAGTAGTTATGCTAAAAAACAAGTTTTACTTGATGTCCCCTTGGAAAGCCAATTCACCGAGCCAGCGTTAGGAAATGGCTGTGAAGTCACTTCACTGTCCATGCTGCTTTCTTATTATGGTTACGAGACTTCTAAAAACCAGTTAGCTCAACAATTGAATTACGTTCCTGTTTTTAATGCTGATGGTACACATGGCGATCCTAATGAAGGGTTTGTTGGGGACATCAGCGGTGGAGATTGGGCAATGGGCGTCTATGTCCCGCCTATCGCTTCGTTGGCACAGACAATCGTAAAAACCGATTATCATACTCTTCCAAAAACCGATGCAACAATCAATGACATTAAGAAAGCTTTACAACAAGGAAAGCCTGTGTGGGCCTCCGTTACTTTAGATTTCCAAGTGCCTACTGATACTGATTTCGTTACTTGGCAAACAAACAATGGGCAAGTAAAAGTGACACCATTAAACCATGCCTGTGTAGTTACTGGTTATGACAATGACAATATTTATGTAAATGATCCTTATGGAGAAAAAAATAGACCCGTAGCAATCAAAGATTTTGAGGCAATTTTCACCTCAATGGGTGGTCAAATGTTGACTTTAGAGAAAAGCTAGTATTTTTATAAAAAATACATTATACTCTAGCTAAATATGATGGAAAGGATTGAGGGAAATGGAAAAAATTCATAAAAAAATAGATCCTAATGAAATTCCGATTATTTTCGTTCGTGATGTAAATGGTCATACACCAACCAAAGTTTCCGTCAAGGAATGGACGGATCGCTATAGCCCAGTTTCACTCAATGAGTTACAGATCAAACTTTATCGTCAAGCATTAGCCTATTATTCTGAGAAAGATTATGCAAAAGCGATTGATTTATTGAAATTTTTAATCTCACAAACAAACTATACACATTTTGAATACATCGAACGTTTGGCAACGATCTATCGAATCATCGATGCTCCACTAAAAGAATTTCAGTTACTTTCTAATACATTATCAATTGCCAATTTAATCCCACTTCCATCTGGTTTAATCAAGAAGTTAGAAAGACGAATGATCACTGTCAAAAAAATGCTGGATAAAGAGTAATCTCTTGCATTTTCTTTGTGTCGTGCTATGATCAAATTGTTTGATTGGGATGTAGCCAAACTGGTAAGGCACTTGACTCTGAATCAAGCAATTGCAGGTTCGAACCCTACCATCCCAATAAAAAAACCAATCAGAAACTCAGTTTTCTGATTGGTTTTTTTATATTCTCTTTAAGTTTACATAATAAAATTATATTTATCCAATGATAGCTAATGCTTTTTTAGGTACTTCTTTTTTGTCAACTTCTTCATATGACTCGACGTGAGCGCCCTTATTAATGATCTTTAAATAATGTCCTTCTTTTAAAATAGATAAACCTGTAAATTCAATCGTTCGTTTATGTCCCTTTTGATCGGCAGCTTTTTGGATATAAGTCGCTGTTCCATATGAATTGACTTCATCTGGTTTTTTCGTCTTGACGTATACCTCTCCTTTTGTTACCAACGGATTTAATTGGTCTACCACACCTGCCATCTCATCGTGGGAATTTTGCGTATAAAACTTCAAGCCCACTAATGCGACTCCTGCAAATAATACTGTTCCAATAACTACTTTTACTACTTTCATTTTTCTACCTCCTATTTTTATTTCATTATATCCATAAAAATAAACGGCTTCATCCGCCTCTAGTTGGAGATTTTTCTCCTACTTTGGCACAAAAGCTTTTGCTCACCCTTGTTCTAAATAATGCTCAATATTAAAAAACGCTCAAAACAGCTAAAACCATTTCAAGCGTTTTTTTTAATAATAAAATCATGAGCAACAATTTTGCCATATGATTAATTTCTTGTAATTAATACAGCCTAGTTGGATCATAATGATAAACTACATTCCCGTTCAATAATGCCTTACCTACGACATATTTACGATTCTCTAATTTTAGCCACGCTTCACGAAAAAGCATGACCTCTTCTCTTTTGACCTCAATTTTTTCAATTTTTCCGTCAATCAATTCTTGGATAAGTGCTTCGTATGGATTCATTGTTCTCCTCCGTCACAATCAATACGTAGTAAAAATTGGTTCATGATCTACTTTTGTATCTAGGTCTGTTCTGACATTTACCGTTGTATATAAAACTTTTTCAACAGGTATACTATAATAATTGTCTTCGCTACTGCTGAATTGGTGTACACCTTTTTTCGTCAGAATACCATTGATTTTATTCATCAGTACTCTTTTTTCTACACTATTACTGACCACATAGTAAATCACACGTATATTGTTTACTAAATGTAAATCGATTTCTAACATTACTTGATCCATGAAAATTTCATCCTTTCTTTCGGATCAATTATAGCAAGAAACTTCTTGTTAATCAAAAACCTTTGTATGTCCTTCTTGGTTATCAATTAAAGAAAAACTTGCATCATTTGATACAAAATGTTATTTTGTATCAGATATCATTATTATTCTGGGAGGCACTCTCGTGATTGCGATTGGTCAGCTTGTTTTTTACATTCCATTTTTCATCATGCTAAGTATTCTTTTCTATTACATAAATTGGACAAAAAAGAAACTATCTGTTTTACTTGTTTCTCTTCCAAGCATCTATTTTACTTATCAAATCTTTTCTTTCCGCCATTGGGAAATCCCTTCTGTCTTAATTAGACATGTCATTAGTTTAGTTATTTCAGTCATTATACTGATACTTTGGATATTTTATTTATTAAATAAACAAGATTAGTGTGTGTATAGATTGTGAATAAACGAACAAAAAATGAGTGTGAAAAAAGTGAGCAACCACTTTTTTACACTCATTTTTGATCATTCATTTACACCAAAGAAAGATTTGAACCGTTCAAGGATTGATGCTTGTTTTAAATCAATAAACTGTTGGGCAACAGAAAATTTGTCCTCTAGCAATTCTTTATTTGATTCAATCAAAATTTTTGCTTCTTCGTACTTCTTTTCTTTACATAGTTGCTTGACTTCATTCAATACATCACCAGCACTCATCTTTTCACCTACTTCAGTTATTAGGAACCTGTTGATATAAAAGGTTGTCTCAATGTTGAATGTTTACGATTCTTTCACACAATGAACTTTCTTCCGCAGCACAAAAGCTATTCTTTTTGATCACTTGACGTGATAAACCGGATCGACTCTTGGTACTCCCGATAGTCTCTACTATAAAGATCTGTTAATCGATCTGGCAAAACGAACCAAGCTGGATGGTACCCATTTACAGTGACAGGAAATCCTTTCTCTTGCAGACTATCACCATCCCAGCGTAAGGCAATCGCTGTTTTGCCTGACCATTTCACTAAAGCAACAGAATAACCTTTTTTCGTCTGCGTACCATCTTCTAAAATTTTGAGGATTTCTATTTTTTCTTTAGGAGCTGTAACCTCTTGTGGACGTACCATTCTTTCCCCTCCTTATTTGACCACTAACACACTGCAGGGCGCATGAGTAACAACATAAGATGCTGTAGAGCCGACTAAAGCTTGTTGGATTGCTCCTTTACCAGTAGCTCCCATGACAATCAAATCGATCGCTTCTTGTTGTGGAAACACCGTCCCAATCAAGTTACGTGGATCACCCGTTTCAACAATAGCATGGATGTCATTGATCCCATATTCTTTCGCATCATGGATCTTTTTTAACATTTCGACTTCTATCTTCTGTTTTTCTTCTGCATAGATTTTTGAAAATGCGTAGGCGCTATGTGTCAACTCTACTTTATTGATGATCGAAACGATAAATAATTCGGCTTCATTATCTTTCGCTAAATCTAGCGCTTCCAAAAAAGCTTGTTCTGATTGCTTAGACCCATCGACAGCTACCATTATTTTTTGATATCTCTTACTCATGTTATCGCCTCCTTGTTTCTATTATTGTAACATCACATGCTAAATTTAAAAAAAATTACGCTGTTTTCAATTATTTCGTATTTATTTTCAAAAAATGTAGCTTTTTTTTACTTGTTTCTAGTGTTTATTTTTCTCATCAATTGTCCTTGTTAGTGGTTTATTTTAAACGTTTATGACGGTTTTCTCATTGTTTTTCACATTTTATGATAATCTGTTTGTTACAAAAAACGTATCTTTGTTACAAAGTGTCATAGAGCTTTTACCTATGAAATATTTTCCCATGGTAAAGTATTCCTCGTTGGACACAACAAAACTATTTTTAAATTTATGAAGGAGATCTTACATGAAATCACTTAAAACATTACTATTAGGAACAACTTTGACTGCCGGCGCACTATTCTTTATGGGAACATCTGCACATGCGGACGAAGCTTATACCGTTCAATCAGGTGATACGCTATCAACGATTTCTCAAAAATACGTTGGTGATAACTCCTTGATCCAAACTATTGCAGAAAAAAATTCAATCTCAAACATCAACTTGATTTATTCAGGTCAACAATTAACAATCCCAACAGGCGAACAAGCAGCAACAACACAAACAGCTTACCAAGCGCCTGCTCAAACAAAAACAGTGGCTGAACAACCAGTGAAGCAAGAACCAGTTCAACAAGCAGCACCTGCTCAACCAGTTGCTCAAGCAACGCAAACAGCGGCACAAGCAACACCAGCGACAACAAACACAAGCTCAGCGAAAGAATGGATCGCTCAAAAAGAATCTAGCGGTTCTTATACAGCAACAAACGGTCGTTACATCGGACGTTACCAATTAGATTCTTCTTACTTAAATGGTGACTATTCAGCAGCAAACCAAGAACGAGTTGCTGAACAATACGTATCTTCTCGTTATGGCTCATGGGAAGCAGCTAAATCTTTCTGGGAAGCAAACGGTTGGTACTAATATAAAATAGCTTGTTTAAAAAGCGAAGATCCCTCTTTAGGATCTTCGCTTTTTTATTGATTCTATTCATTTATTTTTTTGAGATTGTTTTAACTTCTTGATCGCCCATTCGTAGTGACTGGCAGTTGCAGAAATGAAATAACTACCTAATGTGGTATTCCCCACCCATGCAAATTGCTTTTTCTGGAATAACTCTTCATCACTCAAGGCGTCTAATTTTTTCATTACTTGCTCATGGCTTTTTTTCAAATAGTTTTCAGCTTCCACTAAAGAAGTTGTTTGATGCTTTTCTACAAACTCTTCATTCATCTTCCCGTAGGTTCGCCAATTATACGGTTCAGGCAAGAAATTTCTTTCTTCTCCGTTAAAGTTGCTTTCAAGCCATCGTAACAATAGTAAATGCCATTCGTACAAATGGATCAATACATCTTTTAAGTCTTTGTCTCGTCGCCAATGTGCTTCCTTTTTTTTCGCCAAAAACTCTTCACTAAATTGAAAGGATTGCTTGCGATCTTCCTCACTCATACCGTTAATTAATTTCCATAAATCATCGAATTGGCTGTTTGCTTTTTCAAGCAATTCATCTTTTGATTTTGGTCGCATATGACACCCCACTCTTTTTTGCTAAATCACTTGCTCACCACAAGGGATTTCAAAATGATTTGTAGTAACTCATTATTTTGTATTACGAGCAACAAAAGCAAAACGATGCTGCAAATTATAAATCGTACCATGTCGTTTCAACTCTTCATAAAGTCCCAATAACTCTTTGAAATTTTTCTCAACTGTAAATCCTGGGTATTCCCATTCAATCGTCCGTACATAAAAGATCAAACTATCCATATCAAAGAATTGTTGATTCAAATAGGCTTCGTCACAAAACAAAAGATCAAAATGGTGCTGTTCTAGTTCTGCTTTCACTAAGGAAAGATGAAAATCAAAACATTCTTTCCTTACTTCTGGCATCAAACGAGAAGCCAAATTCAACCCGTTGAAATCTCCTACTTGTTGAGAAATAAATAACCCATCTGGTTTCAAGACACGCTTCACTTCAGCTACTGAAAAAGATTCATGAGAATTGATCACTAGATCAAATGAATCATCTGGAAAATCCAATACGTCCTCTTCCCCCACAAATTTTACTGTTACACCTTGAGGGACAAGTGTTTGTAATAATAGCTGGTAATTAGGCGGATACCCTTCCGTTACTGCTGTCTGCTCATAAGGATGGTTAAATGTTTGTAACAATTCACCTCCACCTGTTCCCATATCCAATAGAGACATAGTTGGAGTTAAATAATTTAAAACAAGCTCTCGGTAATCCCACGGAGGCTCTTCACACGACCATTTCCCATCTAAATAGGAAAAATCCCAGCCAGTAAAATGTTTCTGTTGTTCCTCACTTTTAAGCCACTCTTTTTTTAATTGGTCCATCATCTTTTATCGCTCCAGTCATTATGATTTTATAATCGTTGACGGCGATATAGTCGATTGGATAAAGCATACTCGATATAGGTCTATCCATTCCACTATATCGAGTAGCTACCTCGTTGTTTTCTCATGTTCATTCTCCTTTTGATTGACTTAAAAACAGTATATCATGAAAACCAGGAACAGAAAACGCTTACTAAAAGCTGTTAAAAGAGTTTAAGTTAGTGTATCAGCCAATAACTCATTATTGATTCAAGATATCCTTTGCCTTCATTTTTTCCATTTCTTTTATTGTCTTTTTTTTCTTTGATTCTTTTCCGCCTTCATAAATACAGATCAATGTAATCAAACCAACAATAGGCATTAATATATTTCTAAATGTTAGATTTAAATGACCTGTCAAAACGATAAAAACAACTAAACCACTGAAAATCACTGGTAAGATCGCTCCCATATATTTATTCCCTATATAACCACTTAGTGTTTGAAACCCAATCACACCTGCAATAAATAAAAGTTGTATTATATTATTCATCTATACTCTCCCTATGTTTTTTTATAATTTCTTTTGCTACGTCTAAGCTTATCTTTTCGTTAATCACGAGTTGCATCATTGATACTTCAAAAGAATCTTCTTGCTTTATATCAAAAAGTTTTATTTTTTCAATTAATCTATCTAACCTTAATCTTACTGTTGGGTAACTAACTTCATACTCTTTTGCTAACTGCTTTAAGGAACCTGATGCCAACAAAAATTTCTTAATAAATACTTGTTCCTCAGGTTCTAAATTAAAAAACCATTCCATTCATTAACCTCCCAACAAAATATAAATATAATTAAACAAAGTTTAACATTGTTAAAAATAAAACACAACTTAATTTATAAAAAATTTGTGATACGATTTGAATAGAAAAAGAGAAAGGGACAAAAGTCGTTATCATTTATTCATATTTTGACAATTTTACTTCATACAGCATCAATTTCTGCAAAACAAAAACCCCCTCACCAACTTTTTCTAAAAGTTGATAAAGGAGTTTAAAAGTTGTTTACTCGTTGAATATGAAACCCGTGTCAAAATTATCTGATACCAAGTGCAATTCGTGCATAGCGACTCATCTTATCCGTCGTCCAGGCTGGATACCAAACTAGTTTGACTTCTGCCTTAGTTACTTCTGGCACTTCTTTTAAGGCATCGTGGATTGATTCAGTTAGGATATCAGCTAATGGGCAACCCATGGTTGTTAAGGTCATTTTAATGACTGTTTCTCCGTTTTCTGGATCAAATTCGATTTCATAGATCAAGCCTAGGTTGACGATATCGATCCCTAGTTCAGGGTCAATGACCATTTCTAAGGCAGCTAAGATTCGTTCCTTGATTTCATTGACTTCTTCTGCAGACCATTTTTGGTTTGCTTCGCTCATCTTGCAGCACTCCTTCATGCAATTTTCATTTATCATACTCTTTTTTTGCTCATTTGTAAATGAGAATCGAGAGGTTCTATTCTCATTTAGCAGGTTGAAAACAGAAAATTCTTCTGACTTATTTAAATCAATTATTGTTTTTTAGTTTTTGAAGGAGTTTTCTTTATTTCGGGAAAGACACCCGTAGAACGGTAAAGATTTTGTTCGCTTTCATTAGCAAAACGGCCAAATACCGAATGCGTTGGTAAAATATTGATAAAAGCATCTTCGTCGATTTCATGGACGATTTGATCTAAATCATACATTTCATAACGAGTGATCACCATCATGATCGTTTTACCTTCTTTTTTAGAATAGCCACCGATTGATGGTAAGAGGGTCATTCCTCGAACCATATTTTGAGCGATCGCTGCGGTCACTTCATCTGGCTTAACAGTTACAATCATGGCGGTCACTTTTTGATGACTCGTATGAATCGCATCAATCACTTGGGTCATGGCATAGATAGAGATAATCGTATAGAGCGCACTCTCCCAGTTAAAAAGAAAGCCCGCAATCACCACGATCAAACCATTTAACATCAGCATATAATTTCCAACGGTTTTCCCTGTAGTTTGTGAAAGGACTAAAGAAATAATATCCATTCCTCCAGTTGTAAACCCCATTTTAAGTGAGATCCCTACACCAACACCTAACAAAACACCGCCGACTAAGGCATTCATTAAAATATTGTCCGTCACCTGCCCAGTGGGAAGTAAGGTAGTTGCTACCGATACGGCTACTACATTGACAAAACTTAAAATCGTTGCTCGTCTGCCTACTTTCAAGAACCCTAGAATAAAGACAGGGATATTCAAAATAAAGATAAAGGCACCTGTGTCCACTTTTACGTGGAGCCAGTCAGATAATAACGAGGCAATGATTTGGGCAATCCCATTCATCCCTGCGGAAAAGACGTTTGCTGGAATCAAAAAATAATTTAAGGCAACCGCTGCGGTCAATCCGGTGACTAAGATAACCACAATCTTTTTTAATATTTCATTTCTTTGATACACTGTCATAATCTTACTCACAAGCACCTCTTCCTTTCAAAGTTATTCCAATTGTAAGAATAACAGGTTATGAATTAAATTAAAATACTTGAATCATAAATGAGAATAATTTTAGTAAAGCTTCAACACACTCATTTGACTATGATACAATAAAATAAAAACAAATCAGGAGGATCACTATGGCAAAAGATGCAAGTTTTGACATTGTTTCAGAGGTCACAATCGAGGAAGTCAGAAATGCGATCCAGCAAACAATAAAAGAATTAACCAACCGTTTTGATTTTAAAGATTCGACTATTGATATCAAATTTGATAACAATAAATTAACCATTCTCAGTGACGATGATTTCAAGATCGAACAAATCAAAGATGTCTTGTTCAGTAAATTAAACAAACGAAATGTTCCAATCAAAAATATCCATTTCTCTGAATCAGAGCATGCCCTTGGAGGAAAAGCACGTCAATCCGCTGAACTTATCAATGGTATTGATCGGGAAAATGCCAAGAAAATCACAACTGAGATCAAAAATTCAAAGATTAAAGTAAAAACCCAGATTCAAGAAGATCAAATTCGTGTAACTGGAAAAAACCGTGATGACCTTCAAGCGGTGATTGCTTTATTGCGAAAATTAGATCTGCCAATCGAACTTCAGTTTACTAACTATCGTTAACAGATAGCTTTACTTGTCAGACAATGAAACAATTGATCCAATACGCGCTTGAACAGATAAGACACCTGAATCTACCAGTCGTTTGTGGTTGATTCAGGTGTTTTTAATTTTAAACTACTAGCGCTAGAGTTTTTTCGCATCTCCAATTATTTACTTTTGTGCCAAAAATCGGTGATTTTTTTTGTGAGTTCAGATAGGTTTCTGACAGTGGTCGCTGACTGCCAATGTCTTGGAAACAATTGGCGATAATCCAACCGAGTAAAACGCTGATCTGCTAACAAAACGATTCCCTGGTCACTGGCATCTCTAATAACACGCCCCGCTGCTTGTAAGACTTTATTCATACCAGGTAATTGGTACGCATAAGCAAATCCTAGATGCTCTTTTTCGTCATAATATTCTTTGATCAACTCCTGCTCATGATTCATTTGTGGTAATCCCACGCCAACGATCATACTGCCAATTAATCGGGTTCCTTTTAAGTCGATCCCTTCTGAAAAGATTCCGCCTAACACACAAAAAGCTAGTAAGGTTTCGTCTGGATCAATTTGAAACTGCTTCAAAAATGTTTCTCTTTCAGTTTCACTCATCATGGTATCTTGAATCAGCACCTTAACATCTGGATGTTTTTCTTGAAAGGCTGTCACTGCCTGATCCAAATATTGGTAAGAGGGGAAAAATATCAAGTAATTTCCGATCTTTTCTTTTGTAAAATGTTGGATCGTTTCAATTAATCGAGGCATGTTCTCTTCTCGTTTACGATAGGTTGTTTCTAAATAATTTGTGATCAGCACTTTTTGATTTTCTTCTGGAAAAGGACTTGGCAAGCGATAAGCTAAGCTCTCTTTTCCTCCTAGCGTTTCTTGGTAATAAGACAATGGCGAAAAACTAGCGGAAAATAAGATACTACTTCTCCCCTTAGCTAACGATTGTTCTAAAAAATCACTAGGATCGATGCAAAATGCTTTGATGATGAAATCTTGATAAGTTTTCTCTACAGTTGTTTCATAATGATCATCGTAAAATTCACTGATTTTCAAAAAGTGAAGTAGGTCAAAATAAAAGGGGAGTAACGTCTCTTGAATGGCATGTTCAGGATACTCTGCCAACCACTCTTGGATGTGCTCACTCAATTGATAACCAGCATTAACCAATGTGTCCGCGGGTGCTTTTTGATGGTGGTAGGTCCACCCATCTTCATTTGAAATTTCCTGGATCTGATCGAACGCTTTGAGTAACTTATTAAAACGTCGTCTTAGCTTTTTAAATTCTTTTGGAATGAGTGCATAGACGTTTCTAGCGCTTCGATATGAAAGTTTTGCGGAGTACATCTCTCGGGAACGACTGACCAAATTATGGGCTTCATCAATCAGAAAAAGATGATCCTCATTTTTTTCGCCTTCAAAAAAACGTCGTAAATAAACAGTCGGATCAAACAAATAATTATAATCCCCGATAATCACATCACACCATAAACTCACATCTAGCGACAACTCAAAAGGACATAACGTATGTTTCTTCGCATAAGTTTCAATAACTTCTCTGGTGATTTGATTTTCATGATTCAATAAATCCCATAATCCTTCATTGATCCGGTTGTAATAACCGTTGGCATATGGACATTGATCTGGATTACATGTTGTTTCGTCTAAAAAACAAATCTTATCTTTGGCTGTCAAAGTCACACTTTTGGTCTCAGCACCCACATCTTTTAGCGCCTCCAAAGCATCTTCAGCGACTTGTCTCGTGATTGTTTTAGCCGTTAAATAAAAAATGCGTTCTCCCTCTTCTTCCCCTATTGCTTTCAAAGCGGGGAACAGTGTAGAAACTGTTTTTCCAGTTCCTGTCGGTGCTTCGACGAATAATTTTTGTTTTGTACGAATCGTTTTATAGGCAGCGACTGCTAACTCTCTTTGACCTTTACGGTAGTTGTCATAGGGGAATTTCAAAGCCATCAAAGAAGCATTTCGAACGGTACGCCAATTCTCTTGAAAAATCAGCCATTCTTTATAGTCATCTGTAAGTTTTTTAAAAAACTCATTTAATTGTTCGATGGTTTGATGCTCAACTTTTCGGGTAATGATTCCTTCAGTAGTTTGATAATAAGTTAGTTGCAAATTAATTTCTTTTAAATCATGTTCATGACAATAAATATAAGCATAGGTTCTTGCTTGATGGAAAAATAAATCAATTTGTTCTTTTTCTAAGTCTTCATACCTCGGTTCCGAAGTTTTTATTTCATCAATATAATAGATGCCTTCTTTTTGGAACACGCCATCTGCTCGCCCTTCTATGATTAGCTGGTATTCCTCGAAGTGGACAGTCGTCTTTAAAAAGACTTCTTTTTCATAGTCTTCTCCAGCATCTTTTTGAAGCTTCCGATGGATCTTGGCACCTTCCAGTGCGGTATGGTTACTTTTTTTACGATTGTCGATACTGCCACGCCTTAAGATAAATTCAACAAGGTTACGTACCGATATTTTTGATTGCTTCACCACTCCCACTCCTTTGACTATAAGCTTACCTGAAAAAGAAAAGAATCGCAAAATACTAAAATCAAGCTTATCAATTTGCCGATTTATACGCCTCAACAGATGAAAGTATTACAGCTATTTAGTCACTTCTTCCTTTCACAAGTAGGATCACAAAGCTATAGATTTGTTTACATTATTCAGATATCTCTCTCCCTTTACATTCATCATCGTTCACTTGAAAGTAAAGTAAAACATCCGAAAATAGCTTTTTGCATTTTCGGATGCTTTCCTTTGTTTTTCAGAGTTGGACATCACTGTCGCAAGCTCGAATAGGATATAGAATTAGGATTTTTGGATGAGCTCACTCTAACACCAACTTATTAAAAAGAAGTGAGAATTTTCTGTCCTCTTGTTTAAAATCTCTCAATACTTTTATTTTACATCTTGTCATTGAAATAAGTGGTTCATTTAGGAAGCAAGAAAACGCAGCTACAAAAAAACATGACTCAGCTCTACTATATTCAATTAATTCAATTAATTCAATTAATTCAATTAATTCATTTATTATTCATTCAATTCGATTTAGATTCACCGTGGACCATTCCTCAAGTAGGGTCTTTTGTTTCATCTTATCAATTGAGTTATACTAGAATTAAGTAAGCGATCAGGAGGAACTCTTTATGCATATTGAACAAATCAAAACTGGGATGATCGAAGAAAATTGTTATTTGGTTTATAACGATGAAGCTTTACTGATTATTGATCCTGGTGAAGATGCAGCAAAAATCAAAACGCAAATCGAAAAAACGCAACAACAACCCGTAGCGATTTTACTAACACATACCCACTATGACCATATCGGAGCCGTCGAAGAACTTCGTCAGTTTTATCAGATCCCTGTATATGTTAGTCCATTAGAACAAAGTTGGTTAGGCGATCCGATATTAAATCTTTCTGGTTTGGGAAGACATGATGACATTGCGAATATCATTGTTTCACCTGCTGAATATGAATTTGAAATGAAACCCTATCGTCTAGGGAATATGACATTTCGGGTCGTCCCTACACCTGGTCATTCGATTGGAAGTGTCAGCTTTATCTTTGATGATTTTGTCGTATCAGGTGATGCACTATTTAAAGGCAGTATCGGTCGAACCGATCTATATACTGGGAATCTGGAACAGCTGCTACACAGTATTCAAACCCAGTTGTTTGTGTTGCCAGATGAATTTGCCGTTTATCCTGGGCATGGAGATGCTACGACCATTGAACATGAAAAAAGAACCAACCCTTTCTTTAATGCTTAACTGACAAATCGATTGGAGGCTGTAAATATGACTAAAACCACTCTTTACATCGTCAGACACGGAAAAACGATGTTCAATACGATTGAACGTGTCCAAGGTTGGTGTGACACACCACTCACCAAACAAGGCCAAGAAGGAATCCACTATCTTGGAAAAGGATTGAAAGACGTTGATTTTTCTTTTGCTTATTCTAGCGATAGTGGTCGTGCTATTGAAACGGCACGTATCATCCTCAGTGAACATGCCAAAGGAAAAGATATCCCTTACTTTATCGATCAAAGGATTCGTGAATGGTGTTTTGGCTCCTTAGAAGGTGGCTATGACATGGAAATGTGGGGAGTTATCCCCCGAGTATTAAACTTCAAAACTTATGATGAGATGTTCACGACGGACGTAACTTTTGAACAAATTGCTAATGCTATTTATAACTTGGATACTGCTGGCTGGGCTGAGACCTACGATACTTTAAAAAATCGTGTATGGTCAGGATTTGAAGACATTGCGCACCATTGCGAAAAAAATGGTGGTGGCAACGTCCTAGTTGTTTCTCATGGGTTGACAATTGGCTTTTTACTCAGCCTAATTGACGTACATCAACCTGTTCGAGCAGGCTTATTAAATGGCAGCGTGACAAAAGTGACGTATGAAAAAGGCAATTTTTCAATTGAAGGAATCAACGATACTAGTTACATTGAGCAGGGAAAAAACCACACGCGAGATTCTTTCTTATAATCATTCCGTTATCAAACACTGGTTTGCGAGTACTCACTTGAGTACTCGCTTTCTTATGCCCTCTTGCTATTTCTCAAGTTTTTCTTAACATCAAGAAAGCATTTGGTTTTCATTAGAAAGAACGGTATACTTAATACTGTATTTTATTTGGGAAGGAAGGTCAGTATGTTTTTTGCAAATATCATCAAAGCAGCTATCTTAGGAATTATCGAAGGGATTACCGAGTGGTTGCCGATCAGTAGTACTGGTCACTTGATCCTAGCAGATCAGTTCATCAAGCTAGACGCTAGCACACAGTTTATGTCGATGTTCAACGTCGTTATTCAATTAGGTGCTATTTTAGCAGTCGTCGTTTTATATTTTCATAAGTTAAATCCCTTTTCTCCAAGCAAAACCACTATTGAGAAAAAAGATACTTGGACATTATGGTTCAAAGTCGTAGTCGCTTGTATTCCAGCAATTATTATTGGATTACCTTTAGATGATTGGTTAGAAGAACATTTTCATAAATTTCTACCAGTTGCGATCGTCTTAATCGTTTATGGGATTGCATTCATTGTTGTGGAAAAAAGAAACAAGACGAAAACACCACGTTGGACAACCTTAAACGATTTTACTTATCAAGCGGCGTTACTGGTTGGATTATTCCAAGTATTAGCGTTAGTTCCTGGAACTTCTCGTTCAGGAGCCACGATCCTCGGAGCCATTTTGATTGGTGCTTCTCGATTTGTAGCAACAGAATTTTCATTTTTCCTTGGTATCCCAGTGATGTTTGGTGCCAGTGGTTTAAAAATCGTGAAGTATCTAGCTGAAGGAAACTCCTTTAAAATGGAAGAAACGATTATTTTACTCGTTGGAACCCTCGTATCATTTATTGTCTCCGTTTTAGCCATCAAATTCTTGTTAAGTTATTTGAAGAAAAACGACTTTACAATTTTTGGTTGGTATCGGATCATTTTAGGAATCATTTTGATTGGTTACTGGTTTATCGCAATGTAACTGAATAAAACGAAGTCAAAGCACCGTATGATTACGGTGCTTTTTTATATTTATTCTAATTATCCCCTTTCCAAAAAAGCATTATTCTAAATGATAACTATTATCGTTCTCATTTAGCGATTTTCATTATCAATTAGAAATTTGGTGTGGTATATTTATTTTGTAAAGGAGGAAACAAATATGACTCGTTTAATACAGACATTTATCCCGACAATCGGTTGTTTATTACTTATAATCTTAGGTTTGGCTACTCAATCTTTTGTGCCTTTTCTAAGTATCATCTTTTATTTAGGCGCCATCTCATTAGGCGGTTTCAAGCAGACTCGTGAAGGTTTGACCGAACTTTGGCAGGAAAACACATTGAATGTTGACTTATTGATGGCCTTGGCAGCAATTGGCGCTTGTTTGATCGGTGATTTTTTAGAAGGTGCGATGCTTACGTTTATTTTCTGTTTAAGTGGCGCTCTCGAAGAATATACGACCAGTAAAAGTCAGCAAGAAATTACCGCTTTAATGAATCTACAGCCACGAAAAGCACAACGTTTAACTGCAAACGAAGAATTAGAAGAAATAGCTGTAACTGATCTTAAGATCGATGATCGGGTATTTGTCCCAAAAGGTGGAACGATCCCAATTGACGGCTATTTAGAAAGTCAACAAGCAACGATTGATGAAGCAACATTGAGTGGTGAATCTGTACCAGTTGAAAAAGTTCCTCATGATGAGTTATTTGCAGGAACGATCAATCGAGGGAATCCTTTGATCCTACAGGTGACTAAAAAAAGTGATGAGACCGTTTTTGCTAAAATCATCCAGCTGGTTGAAAAAGCACAAAGCACCCCTACAAAGACCGCTTCTTTTATCTCTCGTATTGAAAATACCTACGTTAAAGGTGTGTTAGTCGTTGTTCCATTAATGATTCTTGTTTCATATTTCATTTTTGGCTGGAGTTTTCAAGAAAGTTTTTATCGGGGAATGGTTTTACTGGTTGTCGCCTCTCCTTGTGCGTTGGTTGCCTCTGCGACACCTGCAACACTAGCAGCCCTTTCTAACGCTGCCCGCAACGGTGTGCTGATCAAAGGTGGGCTCCATTTAGAACAATTAGCTGATTTAAAAGCAATTGCCTTTGATAAAACCGGAACTTTAACGAAAGGTAAACCGATAGTAACTGATAGCTATTTTGTAAAAGATCAGAATCTGGCGCAACAAATCTTAGTTTCAATGGAACAAAAAACAACGCACCCCTTAGCTCAAGCAATCGTAACACATTTTGACATTGCTATACCAAAAGACATCCAAAAATTACCAATCGAAGAAATCACGGGGTTTGGTTTACGAACAGTTTACCAAGAAGCTCAGTGGATTGTAGGTAAATGGGAACCAGAAAAAACGTCGATAGCTGAAAAAGAACTTCTTGATAAAATTCGTTTACTCGAACAACAGGGAAAGACAGTGATTGTTTTAACCAAAGACAATCAATTGATAGCACTCATCGGCTTATTAGATGTGCCGAAAGAAAATGCCCAACAAGTCATTGACTATTTCAATAACCAGCAAATTGATACCAGCATGATCACTGGAGATAACCAAGGGACTGCTGCAGCTATTGCAGAGAAAATTGGTGTTCAACACTTACTGACTAACTGCACACCATCGGATAAAACACACTATGCACAACAGCAAAAAGAAAAGTACGCTGTCACAGCAATGGTTGGTGATGGTGTCAATGATGCCCCAGCTCTTGCGACTGCTTCACTAGGAGTAGCCATGGGACAAGGAACGGATGTCGCTATGGAAATCGCTGATATCGTCTTGGTAAAAAATGACTTGCAAAAATTAAGTTATGCCCACCGTCTTTCACTAAGAATGAAGAAAATCATTAAGCAAAATATTATTTTTTCTCTTACAGTGATTTGTTTACTGATCCTTTCTAACTTTCTGCAATTTTTAAATTTACCTCTTGGCGTGATTGGTCATGAAGGAAGCACGATCTTGGTTATCTTAAATGGGTTACGTTTATTGAAACCCTTACCTGAAGATACTTCCAAAAAATCACGTTGCACTGGCTGTCCCTTACAGCCGAATCACCACTCTATCTAGTTTTTCCACTCTGATGAACCTCACTTTTGTAACCGTTGAAAAAATGATATGATTGATGGCAGGAAAGTGAGGTTCTTTTTTTATGGAAAGTTGGATTTTTCTTGGATTGATCATGCTTGTTGCCCTGCTTGCTAAAAATCAAAGCTTGATCATCGCTACAGGTTTTATATTACTAGTCAAATTGATACCGACATCGAAAGTGTTTCTTACTTGGCTTCAAGGCAAAGGAATTAATCTAGGAGTCACCATCATCACAGCTGCTATTTTAGTTCCAATCGCTACTGGCGAGATTGGCTTAAAAGATTTACTAGATGCCTTTAAATCACCCATCGGTTGGATTGCTGTGTTTTGTGGTGGTCTAGTAGCCGTCCTTTCTTCCAAAGGAGTCGGTTTGATTGCTTCAGACCCGCAGATTACTGTTGCATTGGTTTTTGGAACAATTCTCGGAGTCGTTTTCTTAAAAGGGATCGCTGCTGGTCCAGTCATTGCTTCTGGTATTACCTATTGTCTTTTGCAATTATTTTCTTTAAGTAAATGAAAAAATCGATCACAGTTAAAGTGTTTTGAGTCCTCTGAATCGAATCGTTCGTGATATACTTATTCCGAGGTGATCACATGTTAGAAAAATTAAAATACTTTATCGGCACGGTTGGTTGGTTTTTATTAGCGATCGTATTGATTTTAGGACTAGCTTATCTTTTATTTCCAGATCTGATCCAAAATGTGTTCAATACCTACTTTAATTGATCGTGAAAAAAGTAAACCCGATAGATGGAGTAAACAAACTTTATCTATCGGGTTTATTGTTTTTTCATTTATCTTTACTTATGGAATCTACTTGATAAAAGTTGCGTGAGTTTCATCAAGTATGTTTTTAATGTTCCTACCTCTTCCTCTTACCCCTACACCACTTACCCCCTTTTATGTTTCCTAAAATATTATTAAATAATCCTCATTTCTTTTTGGCTCCTCCTTTCATTTTTTGTTATACTAGAACACAAGATAGCATCACTTATATTTTTAATCATTCGCTATTATGCTTTATATATAGAAAGGAAAACGCTCATGGAAACCTTTGAAGGTCTTTTAATTGATACGTATGTCTTACAAGAACAACCTATGATGTTGACTGGCTTAAATCTTCAACTGGAAAATCGTGTCATCAACGGTCTGTTGAAAGATCGTTACTTGGCAAAATATATTCTTCGGCTCCCTTTAAATAAATATGTATTAGAAGTCAGTGGAAAATGGAACCGCCGCAATCAATTAGTCATCAAAAAAATGATGATCAAAAATATTGATGAATACATTAAAATTATTGGGACTCCGGAATAAATTTAGACACACCAACGGTTAACGGTTATAAAATAACTAAAGAATGGTATCGTTATGATTGCTTAGTCTACAAGGAACGTATCCCTTTTCAAAAAAAGCTTTGCAAACGGTTCGCTTTGTTATATAATGTTCGAGTACCAAACAGTCCCATTCAAATTTTGTTTAAAAAGATAAATTTATCTGCTTTGGTTGAACGCTATTGTCTCCCACAATAGCGTTTTTTATTTGCCCATTTTCCTTCTCTTTCAATGCTAGTAAAGCCTAGAATTAAGTTTCTTTTAGTGTTAAGGAAAAAAACTTGTCATGTTCATATTGCAAAGATTACTTCATTTAGGTATAATAATGAATGTTGAATTATGCGGTAACACGCGTAAGAACTTAATTTATCGGAGGTGAAACTAATGCCAAACATTGAATCTGCAATCAAACGTGTTCGTACAAGCGAAAATGCGAACGTTAAAAATTCATCTCAAACAAGCGCTATGCGTACTGCAATCAAAAAATTTGAAGATGCTGTAGCTTCAGGTGCTGAAAACGTAGATGCGTTATATAAAGAAGCTGTTAAAGCTATTGATATGGCTGAAACAAAAGGTCTAATTCATAAAAACAAAGCTAACCGCGACAAATCTCGTTTAAGCAAAAAAATCGCTAAATAAGGAAATCGGCTACGGCCGGTTTTTTTATTTTGTCTCAAACAGTCTATTCGATCACCCTTCTGTTGGGTTTCTTTCCATTCTTTTTATTAGTAAACCAGCTGCGGCTGACTCAGCACTTCCTACTCTAAAACAATTGATGTCTAAAAAACGCTCAAAACATCATCGTTTCAAGCGTTCTTTTTGGATTTATTTCGATTGTTTTGCTCTTCTTTTTAACTCTTCAAAAGCTGACCTGTTCGTAAGACAAATAATTGAAAGCTTAATTCTTTTTCGATTTTACCACTTTTGATTTGGTAATCCATTTCAACCAGATCGTCAAATAAACGCCTTAGGATCTTTTCATCAAATTTACGTACCTCTTGCATCGCCAATTTTACACGGTAAGGATGTATCTTTAAAGTCTCAGCAATATTAGCCTGCTGATAACCGATTTTCATCAAAAACTTGGTCTGTAAAAACAAACGTATTTGTGAAAGCAAGATGGCATTGATCTTAATGGTTTCTTCTCCTTGGGTAATTAAGTCTTCAAACAACCGCAGCGCTTGTTCTGTTTTCCCGGAAAGAATATATTGTGTCATATCAAAAAGATTATGTTCCAAGGTTTTAGGGACTAACTGTTCCACTTCTTTAACAGTGATCAGTTCTTGTTGTTGCCCATACAATAGTAATTTATTCAATTCCCTCATCATTTTTGATAGATCGAGATCCGTTAACCTTAAAAACAGATCAATCGCTTTACGGTCCATTTGAAACGGTGCATTTTCCAGTGTATTCAATAAATACTGACGAACTTCTTTTTCATTCAATTGCTGAACATTGATGGTCACAGCAGCTTTTTTTAATTGTTTCGTTACTTTTTTTCGCTCATCTAATTTCTCATAGGGAGCAAAAAACACTAAAACTGTTGATTCTAAAGGTTCTTTTAAATAATCAATCAGTAGATCCGTATTTTGTTCAATCCCATTATTCACTTTTTCAGCTGTTAAAAAGTAGGGATTTTCTACAAATACTAGGCGTTGATCACCAAAAAATGGCAAAGTCTCTGCCTCAGCAACCACCTCATCAATACTAGCATTCCCCATATCAAAACTTAAGAAATTCAAGTCATCTTGACTATCGATTTGAATTTTTTTCTGGATTTCTGCTCTTACCTGATCCTGTAAATATTTTTCAGTACCTAGAATCAAATAACAAGGCGCAAGCTTTTCTTTACGGATTTTTTGTAAATCTGCTTGAATACTCATTTCGTTCACCACTTTCAAATTTATCCTACCATGAGTAGCTGGGAATTGCTAGTCTATCATTGTGTGGATCTTCCCCTCTGGATACCAAAAGGGATGCCATTTAAAAGTAATTGCGCCTTGACGGTCGGTACGCAAAGGAGTGACTTTATTCTGCTTTAACGTCGCTAGTACGTCTTCATGAGGATGACCAAATAAATTATTCACGCCACAGGATAAAACACCATAGGTTGGTTCTAATTGCGAAATGAACTGTGGATGACTAGATGTGCGGCTGCCATGATGTCCTAATTTGATCACATCCGCTGTTAAATCTGGATAAGCGTTTCCGATCTTTTCTTCTGCATGCTGATCTAAATCACCTAAAAAGAGAAAACGACAGGATTGATGAGTCACTGACAAGCCAATTGAATCTTCATTCTCCCCCTTCCCCTGGGTAATCGGAGACAACACAAAAAAATCAAAATAACCTTTGATCCAATCACCCTGCCTGACTTCACAAATAGTGGTTCCTGCTTTTTCCAATTTCTGCAACTGCGCATAAAGCCAAGCACTCCTGCCAGCTCCCCACCCAATATAAATCGTATCGATCTTGAAATGTTTTGCTAATGTTGTGATCTCTCCCACATGATCGATATCGTCATGCGTCAATATCAGTTTATTGATGCGCCGAATACCATTTCCTTTTAAAAATGGCACAAGATTAAACTCTGCAGGTGGTCTAACCCTTCGCTCTTGCCATGCTTCTTTTTGAAAACCCAATTTCCCACCAGTATCAATCATAACAATTTCTTTTAAAAACGGCGCTTTGAAAAGAATACTGTCTCCTTGCCCCACATCGTTGAAAGTGATACTACTTCCGAATTGAAGAAAACGACCAAAAATGAGAATAATGGGCACAAGGAGTGCAGCTGTCACGCATTGACAAGGTTTATGTTGTTTTTTCTCTATAAGCCATAAAAGAAAGCCTAAACTAAATATTAACAACCAGCCATTCGGTCGCCCAATCACTAGATTGGCAAATCTCAACGAATCTAGTAAGCTCTCGAAATGGACTAAAAAAGAATTAAGCAGCTCGCTAACACTTGGAGGTAATACCCTGCCAAAAACAAATAAAAACGTCAAACAAGGAAGAAATACTTTCTTAAAAACAGGAGCAAAAAGAAGAGTCAACATACTCCCTAATAGTGGCCACTCATAAAAATGCCAAGCTGTCAGTGGCATGATGCCGATACTAAATAACACGATAGTAGTGAACTTTTGAAACTTAGTGGTTGGGTGAGACAACAAAAGAAAGAAGAAGCTCATTCCTAAACTTAGCTGGCCCTCTACTTGGAAAAGACAAAGCGGCTCGATCAGCAAAAGTATCCATAAAATAATCGAATAATGATCGAAAGAAGAAAATTTGACATTGAGGAGTTTTAGCCCTAATTTCAATAAGAATGACAGCCCCGCTCTTTTCACTGACACAGAGCCCCCAGATAAGCTAAAATACCCCAAAGTCCCCCCAACTAGTGGGAGATAACTAGCAGTTAATGTCATCCCTCCTCTGCGAAACAGATAATAGAGCCAACCTAAGTAAGTTTGGATGTGCATGCCTGACAAACTGAATAAATGAAGTAAGCCAGTTTCTTTATATGTGTCTTCTGATGCTAAAAACTGACTATCTTTATAGCCAAAGATCAAAGCATTCATATAGACACTCACCTTGTGACTAAAGTGTTCTTGAATAAACGTAATAAACCTTCCTCGTGTTCTGCTCAGCATATTCTGCCAAGCATTACGATTCAAATGTTCTTTGATCTGGCGTATCTGAAAGCGTCCTTTGATCCGATGTATTTGGTCATACTTTTTTTGATCAAACCCATAAGGATTCCTTTGTTTGGAAGTTTCTTGGTAATCCCCGACTACAATTAATTCAATCGCTTCATGTCTAAGAACAAGAAAAGAATTTCTTTCTTGTTCAGATTTGGCATAATAGCTGCAAGAAATCTTTTGCTTGTCCGTTGTGTGCCCAATAAAAGTCACTAAATCTCCATTCATTTTCACTGTGTCTGAGGCGACCATGATACGTTCAAACGTCCTTTGATCATCGATTGGTTTTGTTTCTTTAAGCCAGCAAGAAAATAAAACCAGCGTACTACAAATGAGACTTAAACCAATAATTTGTTTATTTTCTTTCCGTAAAAAAAACAAAAAAAATCCAGCGAAAATCAAACGATAATGCCATCTGTCTGTATAATAAAACAAACAAATAAAAATCGAAGAAATCGCTGGAAAAATGAATCGATTCTGTGTTTGATCACAAAATCTACTAAACATGTTCTCCTGATAATTCTTTTTGGAGTTTAGAAAAGTGAGTAGAATCCAATGATACTTGATGAACAGTTGCACCTAATTGTTCGATCAATGATTGTGCATACGGATCATTTCGATAATCATGTAAATAGTTGATTTTTTTGATTCCTGCTTGTAATAAGGCTTTTGTACAAGCTAAACAAGGGAAATGAGTCACGTAAATCTCTGCGCCCTCCGTAGGTATGCCTAGTTTTGCACATTGTAATAAAGCATTCATTTCCGCATGGATCGTTCGCAAGCAATGACCATCGACGATATAACAGCCTTCATCAATGCAATGAACATCCCCACTAACAGCGCCATTGTAGCCTCCAGCAATGATCCGTTTTTCTCTTACTAAAGTTGCGCCGACTTCTAATCGTGTACAAGTACTTCTCAATGATAATAATACTGCTTGAGCCATAAAATATTGGTCCCAAGGAATCCGTTCATTGCTCATTTTAGCCACCTCTATCGTTTATTCTATAGTAATTGTAACGAAGTTTTTGATTTTTTCAACTGTCTTCTGACCAATTCCGTCTATTTCTTGAAGCTCGTCAATACTTTTGAACGATCCATTATCTTGTCTATACTGAATAATTTCTCGGGCTTTTTTTTCACCGATCCCCGGTATTTGTTGCAATTGCGAAAGATCAGCGGTATTAAGATGCACTCGATCTGGGTTTGTGTCCGCTGAATCTACCGTCGCTAGACTAGCATTTGAGCTTTCTGGAATTTCTTCGCCTACTTCAGGAACGTACAGCATTTGTTGATCCGTTATTTTTGCTGCAAAGTTGATCTGTTTCTCGTCAGCTGATTCCGTCAGCCCACCTGCTTTTTGAATGACATCAAAGACCCGATCTTCTGCCACAAAAGCGTACATTCCAGGTTGTTTTACCGCTCCTTTCACATCGACATAAATCACTGACCTAGTCGATGTACTCACCGTTTCATCAATTGGCTTCGTTTCAGAACTGTTCTTTTCCGGAGCCTCAATCGATTGGTTTGTCAAAAATAGTTGATCCTTTTTACTTGATTGACTGAAAAAATGAACCATCATTCCACCAAGGATGATGACTCCTATGACACCAAAGATCCCTCCAATCACAAATTTTGGTGAAGAAAAGTTGGTAGTATAGAAACGCTTTCGTTTGTTCTTCCATTCTTCGCTCATTGTGACTATTTTCCGATTGGCTTCCTTTCATTAAATTATGAAGAAGTTTTTTCTCTTCATGATTAAATACGTCAAACCATTTTTCTACATGAAAATAAACCTACTTTTGGGACAATTATTTTATGAAGAATGAATCTTTCATACCTTTAAACATTTCAGGAATAGGCGTTGACATAGGGTCTATATTCCTCTTTTCATTACCTAGCAAAAACCATCAAAATCACTTTTACTAACTTTGATGTTTATCTATTTTTCTATCCGTTTTTGAAAAATAGTTTCAAGTTCACACTCTTAGCGAAGCTCTTCCTTGATTTTTTTGAGCATGTACCCGACTTACCTAAGCAATCCTAAATACGATATCTTTGCCACTGTCTCTCTAGAGGCTATGTACAATTATTCTCACTATACTAAAACGCAACGCCTCGATTATATCAACTTTCCCAGTGTTCAAATCTCCTAAATAAGTCAAAGACTCGCTTCTCCTCATGAACAATCGTGAGCTAGTTTACATAGATTTTATAAGATATTTTTTTACGGACAAAATATTCCATTGTCTAAACTAGTCGTTATACCATATCCAGATAGGTAACTAGTACGATTACGAGACATGTAACGATCATGTAAATAATGTTTTCTAAGCGTCTTGTATGATTTTTTAGAATAATCCCAGGATCAGTAGAATTGAAACTAGTCCGATACTCGATTGGCACAAAATTACCGATACATATTCCGAATAACAAAAGTAAAAAAGGCCAATTTGTAATAACTCCTCTATTCATAAACGCACCTATGATTGAGCTAACATAAATCACTAATTGAATCATTATAATTACAATCGCTTTTTTTCTCATCATTAATCCTCTCCAAGTAAATTTAGAAAAACAAACAGGACTTGATCACAAAATAAAAGTGGTAGTTGGTTTTAAATAGATTTCAAGAATAAAATTCTCCAGCTCTTTCCTCTATTTTCAGAATACCCAATGAATCGGATAAATGTAAAAATCAAAAGCTGTGTGCCAACGTAGTTTTTACTAGGGAATCAGTAAAAAAACACTGACTTAGAACGATCTGATCATCTAACTGTATTCATTTTTCTGTCCTTCGATTATATCATACATCTTCACTTTATTTCCTATTTTTTCATTTCACCGAAAATTTTTCCATTATAAGTTTAAACTCTTTATCAACTGACGCAGTTAAAAATAACTTTACCTTTACTGATCCAACGAATATAAAAAGCTTACCTCATACACATAGATCCCCTCATGGCTAGTTTCTATTCATTTTAGTTTCTCTATAAAAAAGAGACAGACAAGCTTTCCGTTAAGGCTGAGTCATTGAAAACATCAATCTTAAAGGAAATTTTGTCTGTCTATTTATTCGTTCAAAGACGTTTCATGAACAATGATAAAAAAATGTTGTTGAAACAAAACGATTTATAATGAATCTTTAGTTCATCTTTTCTAAATAATCAAGGGCATCTTGGACGGTTTTCACTGGTACAATTTTCATTGAAGAGTTCAATTCTTTCGCAGCAGCTTTGGCTTCTTCGTAATTGGTTTTGATTTCTGGATGTTTCTTCTTGATTTCATCTGAGATTGGATCATCCGGTGCAAAGAATATTTCAACGCCAGCTTTGTCTGCACTAGCCACTTTTTTATCAATACCACCAATTCGCCCAACTTCACCGTCGCTATTGATCGTTCCAGTACCAGCAATTTCTTTCCCTTGACGAAGATTTTTACCGGTCAATTGTTCATAGATTTCCAGGGTAAACATCAAACCAGCAGACGGCCCTCCGATTGATCCTGAATTAATCATTACATCTGTATCCGACTTGATACTCGTATGATCGGTTAAAGTAATCCCAATCCCTGCTTTATTATCCGTTGGCAGTTCGATCAATTTACCTGAAGTTTCGTTTTCTTTGCCATCTCGGAGATAGGTGATCGTGACCGTATCGCCGACTTTTTTACTTTTGACATACTTCATAAATGCTTCTGCACTTTTAAAGGTTTGTCCATCAACTTTTGTGACTGTATCACCAACTGCTAATTTTCCATAGAAATTGGAATTCTTCTCGACACTCATGACATAGACACCTTTAAATTCCATCTGGTAAGAGCGCCCTGCCAATTTTAGTGCTTGCTCAATCGCTGCATTTTGGGAAGACTCCATATAATATTGTTGGATTTGATTGTATTCTTCGCTAGTCGCCCCGCCAGTCAACTCCTCAGCGCTAATCAAATCTTCAAACGGTGCTAGCTTGGCTTTGACTGCTGTAAAACCAGTTGCTCGACGGATGCCCACTGAAGTTAATGAAAAGGAACCTGAATCTTTGTCCTTTTTCCCATTGACGGTAATCAGCTCTTTCAAATTGATGGTTGCTCCTGGTGCTTCCACATAAAAAGGAAGTGGAATTACCACGAACCCAATAATAAATATCCCTAAAAAAATGACAAGAATTGTCTTTAACCATCTTTTAAAGTCCATCATTTTCACGCTTTCCAGCTAACGCTTCGTTGATTACTGATGGAAGATAGTCACTGACATCTCCCCCAAAGTGTAAGACTTCTTTTAATAAACTAGAACTAACGTGACTATATTCTTGTTTAGCCAATAAAAAGACCGTCTCGATTTCTTGATTTAAATGATGGTTCATTTGAGCAATATCCCGTTCATATTCAAAATCCTTTACACTACGGATACCACGAATGATGGTTTGAACAGCTAATTCATTCGCAATCTCGACTGTTAATTGATTTTCCTGGTGGTACACTTTAACATTCGGAAGATGACGAACAGCTTGAGTAATCAATGTAACTTTTTCATCAACGGTAAATAGATGTTTTTTTGACGTATTCACAAATACCCCAATGATGACCTCATCAAACATTTTTGCTGCTCGTTCGACCATATCTAAATGCCCATTCGTGAACGGATCAAAGCTGCCTGGAAACAAGGCTTTTTTCATAGGTCTTCCTCTTTTCTGTAGATAGTCACAGTTGAAATACCATACGTTTGTTTTCTGATTTGCGTAAAATCAGCAATCTTTTCTGGTAATTCCACTGTTTTATCAGTTTCACATACAATAACTGCCGAATCATTAAAAAGGTCCAGCTCCGTCATTTTGATTATTTGGTCAAGAATTTTTTGTTTGGCATATGGTGGGTCAAGAAATAAATAATCAAATTTTTGCTGATCATTTGCCAGCTTTTCGATGGCTTTGTCCGCATCAAGTTTTAACGTGGTGAATTTTTCTGGCTCTTTCGTTACTTTAATGTTTTCTTGGATTATTTTTAGCGCTTGGTAATTTTTGTCTACACAAAAGGCATGCCCACAGCCACGAGAAACTGCTTCGATAGCTAACCCGCCACTACCAGAAAATAGGTCTAAGACTGTTTCTCCGTCGAAGTAAGGACCGATCATATTGAAGATCGATTCTTTCACTTTATCTGTGGTGGGACGTGTATTAGCCCCTGCTAAACTCTTTAAGCGTCGTCCACCATATGTTCCTGATATTACTCGCATTGACTCACTCCTTTTAAAAATCGTGCTGTTACTAGTATACCAAAAAAAAAGATAAAAAAACTTGGATCGCCATTAATTTCATGCTTTCTCAAGTTATTTTTATCTTTTTTATTTAAGAGATGAATGATTTACACAAAACAGGTTTAAAAGACATGGTCTGCTAAACGAATCTTAGTGTTGATCTCCTCAATCTCAAAACCTTCTTCTTTGACTGGTTGCTTCGTACCAATCTTATCAGCAAAGTTCATTTCGACGTCTGGACGATAAGAGCGTTCAACTTTGCGAACAAAATGAAGTTTGTTGATTCGTTCTGCAGTTTGCTCAAATGTGTCTTCATTCAAATACAATACGACATATTTCATTTTACGTGAAACGTAATGAAGCAATCCAAATTTCTTCAAATTTTTTAATTGTTTCAAACTGTATACCCAGACAATCAACCCACGTCGTTTCGTTAGTTGAAATTCATTTTTTTCATCATTCATGACAGTTACCTCCACATCCACTACGCCCCTTTTGTTCAAAAAAAGGATTTCCCGCATCAATTTTAATCGTCAACGATACCGTTTCTGCTAACTGCTGGCTAATTTTATCCAATAGATCTTGCAATTGTGTTTCCATACAACGAAAATCCGCTACTTTTTCATGCAAATCAAGTTGACGTTTGGCTAACCGAACAGCTCTTTGCTTCTCTCGAAATTCTGGTGCATATTTTTGATAAGGAACAACTTTTTCAAACTGTTCTTTTTTTATTGAGAAATCATTAATCAATAAATTGACATCCGCTGATTGTTCCATCACTTTTTTAGCTTTTAAATATTTTTTCATCGTCTCGCTTTTTTTGATACAATCGGATAAGCTCTGACATTGATCTTCTAAGGCAAATAATTCCTCATTGATTATCACTGCTATCGGTACTCTCCTTACCTTCTTCTTGCATTAAGACTAACATATTTTCTTTTGAAAAAGCAATTCCTAATAGATCGGAAGTGTTAACTAAAAAGCGGTCGTGATAGTACGGATCACTATACAAAAATAAAAATGTAAACGTTGGATCAATCACTGGATGTGTAAAGACACCGGTCGATTGGGGAAGCTTTCTTTTTGCGACTAACGAATCAATTTCATCAGTAGTCAATGAAAACTTAGCAGTTGCGTTTGTACTACCCGCTATTTGTTGCCATTCTGCTAATCGTTCTTTCGTCAAAATATCTTCTGGTCTATTAAGATAATCACTTAAAAGCAATTTCGTTTGAGTAGAAAAACCGGTCGTCTGCTTATAAAGTGGTAAGCGATCCAATTGCCTTAACTGATTCAACAACCGAACACTATGACCTTCTTTTGCTTGATTGATTTCAGCCCAATCTACTTGATCGTCTATTTTATATTGCGGTAAGTCTGAACCAAATACTTGATAGGGATGAAGTTTCAACAAACTAGCTTTATCCAAATAAACGATCGAAAACAGTCCATTACTACTTTGGTCGAAGAATAAAATAGCAAACGTATCATTATCAAACGCAATCAACGGTCGATAATTCATATCTTCTTCCATCAATTCGATCCCGACATCTGTTCCATTGTATTGAAAATTAAAATTCGTATAGATCGTGGTGATCTCAGTTAGATCTTGCATTGTCATCCCTAAGTAAAAAGGAGCAATCGTTGAGTTGTCCGTATTTAATACTTTAATCGTGGAAACTTTATCTTTTGTGATATTCGCTTCAAAGGATAAGTGATTGATTTGATCATGGTAATATCTTGTTTCAAAACCAAACCCACTCGTCAAGCGTTCATAGGGATCACCAAAACGTTGCTCTAATTCATCAACTGATTGACCAACATACGTGGAAAAGCCAGATGTTTCCAACTTCTGGTATTTCCACGTAGTCATTTGATTTTGAGTGATTTGCTCTGAGTTTTTTTTTACTTCAAGTTTAGGAGGAAACAACACCGGCTGCATGTAAAATGCAATGATCACTGATAACAATATCGCACCAAATAACCCTAGCCGTTTCATCTTTTTCCCACCTTTATTTTTCAGTTACTTCAATCAATAAATCACCAGAAGCGATCGCATCGCCATCTGTTACATAGACATGCGCAATTTCACCATCAAAACGAGCTTCAATTGCCGTTTCCATTTTCATTGCTTCCGTGATCATCAATGTATCGCCTTTTTTGACATGATCGCCTTTTTTGACTAATACATCTAATACAGAACCAGACATCGTTGCACCGATATGTTCACGATTTGTTGGTTCAGCTTTCACACGTGTTTGTACAGTACTGATGATCGAATGGTCGTTCACTGTGATTTCACGACGTTGCCCATTCAAATTAAAGAATAAGACACGATTTCCTTCAATATCTGGTTCACCGATTTCATCCAAGCGAATAATCAAAATCTTGCCTTTTTCAATTTGAACATTCACCGTTTCTCCTAAGCGAATCCCTTGGAAGAATGTTGGTGTATCAAGTAATGTCACATCACCAAATTGATTATAGGCCGCTTGATAATCTAAAAAGACTTGCGGATACATCAAGTAGCTCAGTACTTCTTCTTGTTTAGGTTCATAGCCGATTTTTTCAGCTAATTCTGCTTTGACTTGTTGGAAATCAACTGGTTTAGCTAAAGCTCCAGGACGTTCAGTAATCGCTTCTCGTCCTTTAAGGATGATCTTTTGTAATTTTTCCGGGAATCCTCCAACCGGTTGTCCTAGCTCTCCTTGGAAGAAAGTAATGACAGATTCAGGGAAACTCATTGTTTCACCTTTTTCATAGATATCTTCCTCCGTTAAATCATTTTGAACCATGAACAAGGCCATGTCTCCTACAACTTTTGATGAAGGGGTAACTTTCACGATATCACCAAACATCAGGTTCACTGTATGGTACATCTGTTTGATGTCATCCCATTTATTTCCTAAACCAACTGCTTTGGCTTGTTGTTGGAGATTAGAGTATTGTCCACCAGGCATTTCATGCATATATACTTCTGTTTCTGGTGCATTCAAACCGTTCTCAAATGGTTTGTAATACATACGGACATCTTCCCAGTAATGATTCAATTGTTGTGCATTTTGAATATTGATCTCTGGCAACCGTGGACCGTTGACCAAAGCATAATACAAACTGCTCATACTTGGTTGACTTGTATTCCCACTCATCGCACTCATCGCCACATCAACGATATCTACTCCAGCCTTTGAAGCTGCAGAATAGGTAATGATTCCATTTCCACTCGTATCATGTGTATGAAGGTGGATTGGCAAATCAGTAGTCTCTTTTAATTCACTAATCAAGCGATAAGCAGCTTGTGGTTTCAGCAAGCCAGCCATATCTTTGATCGCAATGATATGCGCCCCAAGTTGTTCTAGTTCTTTCGCCATGTCCTTGTAATATTGGACATTATATTTTGCACGACTAGGATCATTGATATCTCCGGTATAGCAGATCGCAGCTTCTGCAATCTTACCTGTGTCTCGAACCGCTTGGATACTTTTTTCCATTTGCGGTACCCAGTTCAAACTGTCAAAGATTCGAAACACATCAATTCCTTGAGCCGCTGCTTCTTTCACAAATTCTACTAAGACGTTATCCGGATAATTGGAATAACCGACTGCATTTGAACCTCTGAACAACATTTGTAACAGCGTATTTGGCATCAATGCTCGGATCTTTCTTAATCTTTGCCAAGGATCTTCATTCAAGAAGCGATAAGCGACGTCAAAGGTTGCTCCTCCCCACATCTCACTTGAGAATAGTTCAGGTAATCCTTCACCGGTCAATTGAGCAATCTCTTTAAAGTCTTTCGTACGAACACGAGTTGCTAATAAGCTTTGATGAGCATCTCTAAATGTCGTATCAGTCAATAACAAGTTTTCTTGCGATTTGATCCATTGGACTAACGCATCCGAACCATCAGAATCTAAAACATTTTTTGCTGTCAGATAATCTGGGCGTTTAATCAAATCTTTCGGTACCCGAGGAGATTCATAAAATGGTTTTTCACCATTTTTGATTCCCGGGAAGCCATTCACGGTAATTTCACCGATGTATTTCATTGTTTTATTTCCACGGTCGCGTAAACGAGGGAACTCAAACAATTCTTTTGTATTATCGATAAATGTCGTTTTAGCGTTTCCCGATTGAAATTCAGGATGGGAAATCACATTCAACATAAATGGGATATTGGTTTTGACTCCACGAATCCGAAATTCTTTTAAGCAACGTTCCATTTTTTGGATTGCCGTATCAAAATCTGCCGCATGCGTACAAACTTTGACTAAAAGTGAATCAAAGTATGGGGTAACCACATATCCTGCATAAGCATTACCGACATCTAAACGCACTCCGAAACCACCAGGTGAACGGTAAGTATCGATTTTCCCTGTATCAGGAAGAAAATGATTCAACGGGTCTTCTGTAGTGATCCGACATTGAATCGCAGAACCATTTAGTTTGATATCTGCTTGTTGCGGCAGACCAATTTCACTGTGTAAATCTTTCCCTTGGGCAATCAATAATTGAGTAGTCACGATGTCCACATCGGTAATCATCTCTGTAATCGTATGTTCCACTTGGACTCGAGGGTTGACTTCGATAAAATAAAAGTCATTTCCTTCAACTAAAAATTCAACCGTCCCAGCATTGACATAACCAACGTGTTTCATTAATTGAACGGCTGCTTGACAGATGCGTTCACGTTGTTCAGTCGACATGGAGACACAAGGGGCTACCTCTACTACCTTTTGGTGACGTCTTTGTACAGAGCAGTCTCTTTCAAATAAATGGATCACATTTCCATGTTTATCGCCCAAAATTTGGACTTCGATGTGTTTAGGATTTGCAATATATTTTTCAACATACACTTCATCGCTGCCAAAAGCCGCTTTTGCTTCACTTTTCGCGCGATCATAGCCTTCTCGAGCGCTTTTTTCATCATGGGCGACACGCATTCCTCGTCCCCCACCACCTAGAGCGGCTTTAATCATAATCGGATAACCGTACGTTTCAGCAAAAGACAAAGCATCTTCGACCTTTTCAATCGGTCCATCAGTCCCAGGAATCGAATCAATTCCAGCTGCGATAGCTGCTGCTTTTGCTTTGATCTTGTCACCAAAGATATCCAAATGATGTAAGTCTGGTCCTACAAAAGTGATGCCTTCTTCCTTGCATCGTTTTGCAAAACTTAGATTTTCAGATAACAACCCATAGCCTGGATGGATCGCATCCGCTCCACAGGCTTTCGCAATGGCAATAATCCCTTCAATATCTAAGTAAGCATCAATCGGTTTTTTCCCTTCGCCAACTAGATATGCTTCATCTGCTTTAAACCGGTGCACGGAATACTCATCTTCTTTTGCGTAGATACCTACAGTTTTAATTCCTAATTCTGTACATGCTCGAAACACTCGTACAGCAATTTCTCCTCTGTTAGCAACTAAAACTTTTTCCATCAAACCACTCCTACATCTTTTTAGTATAAACCTAAACTTTTTCGTTTTTCATCTGCACTGATATTCAAGACGAAGCCAACACAAATGGATAACATCAATAAACTAGATCCTCCCTGACTCAAAAATGGGAAAGTGATCCCAGTTAACGGAATAACGCCTGTTATCCCTCCCAAATTGATAAATATTTGGATCATGAACATGGCACCAATCCCAATACATAATAGAGAATTAAATGGATCTTTTGAGCGAATCCCCACCAAAAAGATCCGAACAATCATGAAAAACAGTAAAGCAAGAATCAAGATCCCCATGATCACGCCTAACTCTTCTACCACAATGGCATAAATAAAGTCCGTCTGCGCTTCATTTAAAAAACCTTTTTTCTGGATACTATTTCCAAGACCTCGACCAAAAAGCCCTCCATTGAACATCGCATAATAACCATTAGCTAATTGATGACCTTTGTTCAACTCGTCAGAAAAAGGATTTTGATAAATGGCAAATCGGTTATAGATATATTGTAAACGTCCGGGAAATATTTTCCCGTGGGTGATATTGATCAACCAGATTGCTAAAGCACTCAAGCCAACCCCACCGACCCCAACGATCAACGTATAAACGTAGTTGATACCACTAGCCAAAAGTAAGACTAAGATAATTAAAAAAATGACAGTTGCATTACCAAAATCGGGTAAAATAGCAACTAGCGCTGTTAGTGCCAACACTAACAGTAACGGTCTTTTAACAGTAGAAACAAAATCTTTTTGAACGCTTCTTTGTCTTTTAGATAACGTTAATGCTAAGTACCAAATCACAATGATCTTTAAGTATTCAGCTGGCTGGAGAGAGAATCCAGCGATTTGAAGCCATCCTTTCGCTCCATTGATCTCTTTCCCGAAGAATAAAACGATCAATAGCAAGATCGTCAGTACAGCAATAGCTGCCATAATCAGTCGTTGATTTTTTAATACGGATGTTTTCATTTTATATAAAAGTCCAATAGCTACTAAGCTAACGCCCCAAAACAAACTTTGGTTAAAAAAAGAGGCGGAAGGACTGCTTCCATTTTCTAGCAATAAATAAGATGATGAACTATAGACCATGATTAAACCTAAAATACATAGAATCAAGTAAGGAATCAAAATACTATAGTTTAATAAATGCCTTTTTTTTACTTTCTTAGGCAAGTTTACTCCTCCTTGCCAATTTCTTTTTTATCGTAATTTTCTTGGTAAACCTCACTATATAATCGGTTCAGTTCACGCTCTAGCTCACTCAGCAACAATTGACCTTCCGTTTTATCGATGATGCCTACACGAACGGCAAATCCGACTTGTTGTGAGAAGCCATACATTTGCGTATCTACTACTTCTTCAAATGCCTTACATTGTGAGATACACAGGCTATTTTTTTGATTTTTGATCAAGCGTTTGATTCGTTCTGATTCATCTTTAAGCACTTGAACTGCAAATTCATTTGATAGAGAATCCATCTAAGCCTACCCCCATTCTAAGTTTATTTATTATAACATACTTAAAATTCTAACGGGGAAAAATCCCAGTTTTCGCTCAGGGATTTTCTTCTTTTTTTACTATTTGCTAGCCTATCATGAGCAAAAACAATAGATGTACTAATTTTACAAACGATACACTACTTAACTAGAAAGTATCAGTGCTAAAAAAGCGTCCCCGTATTTGTCTAACTTGCTTTGTCCTACCCCTTTTATCTGCAATAAAGAAAGTCGATCTTTTGGACGTTGTCGACTCATTTCTTTTAAAGTCGCATCTGAAAAAACCACATAAGGCGGCACGCCTGCTTCAGAAGCTAAGTCAGTTCGTAACTCTCTTAGCGTTTCAAATAAGGTGTCAGCTTCTTCATCAGAAAGTTGTTGGACTTTTTCAGCTTCTTTTTTAAATACTTTTTGTTTCCCTTTTAACACTTCGATTCCTAGTTCCGTTACTTTCAACGTGGGGTATTCACCGTTCATTGAATACAGATAACCACCAGAAATAAGATACTCGATCAACTGAAGAATATCTTTTTGTGCCCATTTTTTTAATAAGCCGTAAGTTGATAACGCTTGAAAACCTAGCATCTTGACTTTTTGTTCTTTCGAACCAGCTAATACCTTCATCAACAATTGTTTCCCATAATTTTCACCCATGCGTTTCAAGCAAGACAACACCATCTGTGTTTCAGTCGTTACATCGACTAGTTCACGTTCATCTAAACAGTTACCACATCTTCCACATGGGATACTTTTTTCGCCAAAATAAGTAAGAATATATTGTTGCAGACAGGATTCGATGTAGACGTATTCCGTCATTGCTTTTAATTTTTCGTATTCTTTTTGTTTTTGTGACTCTTCTCGTTGGGATTGTTGGATAAAAAATTTTTGGACCTGGATATCTTGGGGAGCAAACAACAAGACAGCCTCACTTAAGAGCCCATCACGACCTGCTCTTCCCGCCTCCTGATAGTAAGCTTCTAAAGAACCAGGAATCTGATAATGAATGACGAAGCGGATGTTACTCTTATTGATCCCCATGCCAAAAGCATTCGTTGCAACTAATAATTCTGTACGGTCATATAAAAAGTCTTCTTGGATTTCTGTTCGTTGGCTTTCACTCATCCCACCATGATATCTGCCAACACTGAAATCAAATTTCTTTAACAAATGATAGATTCGATCAACTTCTTTGCGGGTAGCGGCATAAATGATCCCTGATTGCTTTTTATTGATACGCAGATACTCAATTAAGTACTGCTCTTTTTTTTGATCTTTTACTACTTGTAAACGTAGATTTTCTCGTGCAAAACCCGTTTGAATATGATTATCCATTGGTATCTTTAAAAGTCTTTTAATATCTTCTGCTACTTGCTTTGTTGCAGTAGCAGTCAATGCCACAATGATCGGTCGTTGATTAAACGTGTTTAATGTTTCTGCCATATGAAGATAGCTTGGACGAAAATCATGTCCCCATTGTGAGATACAATGCGCTTCATCAATCGCTATCAGTTGCACGTGCCAACGTTTCATTGATTGGATAAAATCTGGCATGATAAACCGTTCTGGCGCAACATATAATAATTGGATTTGTTGCTGTTCGAGTAATCGAAACCGAGAAGCAGTCTCATAACTATCCAATGAACTATTGATAAATGTCGCTGAAATGCCTAACTGATTGGCAGCATCTACTTGATCTTTCATCAGAGAGATCAAAGGAGAAATGACTACAGTCAAGCCATCCAGCATCAATGCTGGCAATTGATAACAAATGGACTTCCCACTTCCTGTAGGCATGATCCCTAGGACGTCTTCATGATCAAGGACCTTTTGGATAATTTCTTTTTGTCCAGGGCGAAATACTTCATAACCAAAGTATTGTTTTAATATATCATTCATTTTATCCCTACTTTTTAGTTGATTTAAGAGGTTGTGAAAGAAGCGATCAGCTCCGAGCGAATAAGAGAGGATTTTTTAAAATAGCTTCTCATATTTTAGAAAATCATCGCTTATTGCTGAGGAGTTGCTTCTTGAACACCGTGAATAAGAGGTTGTGAAAGCATCGGGAAGCTCCGATGACAATAAGAAAGAATTTTTTAAAACAGCTTCTCATGTTTTGAAAAATTCAGGCTTATTTAAAGAAGCTGATGCTTGAACACCGTGAATAAGAGGTTGTGAAAAGAGCGCTTTGACCTGAGCGCTCACCAAGTAAAAACTGCGCCGAGTAATCGCAGGAGCATTAAGGATGATAATCTCGAAACAGCTCCCCATGTTTTACGAAACTCAGCTTTATGTCAAAAAACTGCCGCTCGTCCACGGTTTAGTTGTTTTTTATTTATAAAAAGCCTAGAGCAACCTTTTATTATTGACCCTTCTATCGCCCCTCTATAACTATAATACGTCAATTATATTTTACTTCTCCAAGCAATCAAGTACAACATGCTTTTTGTGAAACTTTCGCTTTTCGTGAAACAAAAAACAAGGTAATCAAAGATTTTAAAAAGACTTTTAATAAACTTTTAGCGTACTTATTGAATTTTTCTTATAGTTTTTATTAACTTCTCCACAGATAAAAATTTTAGAAAAAGGAAAAACAATTCTCTCCTTTTAATTTCAAACAATTGAATACGTTCTAAAAAATTGAGAAGCAAAATTTGCCGACAGTATTTTTCTTTTCATCTACATTAATGCTGATTTACCAGTCATCTGAACAAAAATAAACCGAAGATGCCCGAAAATAGTTACTCCTATTTTTGGACTTCTTCGGTTTATTTCTCAAAGCTAAACATCACTGTATCAACAAGGTGAACAAATGATTATTTTTTCTTTTTAGAAGCTTTTTCACGTGCATTTTTGTTTAAGATTTGTTTTCTTAAACGGATACTTTCCGGTGTTACTTCACAATATTCATCGTCATTCAAGAATTCTAACGATTCTTCTAACGTCAATTGTTTTGGTTTTTTGATAACAGATGTTTGGTCCTTGGTAGCAGAACGAACGTTAGTCATTTGTTTTGCCTTCGTGATGTTAACAGTCAAGTCATTGTCACGACTATTTTCACCAATGATCATACCTTCATAAACTTCTGTACCTGGTTCAACAAAAACAGTTCCACGTTCTTCGATACTCATGATTGAATAAGTTGTTGCTTTTCCAGTATCAATCGATACTAACGCACCTTGGTGTCGTCCACCGATTTGACCTGGTAACATTGGTAGGTATTGATCAAATGTGTGGTTCATGATGCCGTAGCCGCGAGTCATTGAAAGAAATTCAGTTGAATAACCGATCAAGCCACGAGCTGGTGTTAAAAATGTCAAACGGATTTGACCATTACCAGTATGGATCATGTCTTGCATTTCACCTTTACGTAAGCTTAATGATTCGATAACGCTACCCATATATTCTTCAGGTGTGTCGATTTGAACACGTTCAAAAGGTTCACATTTCACGCCATCAATTTCTTTTTCGATAACTTCAGGACGAGATACTTGTAGTTCATAACCTTCACGACGCATGTTTTCGATCAAGATTGACAAATGAAGTTCTCCACGACCAGAAACTGTCCAAGCATCTGGAGAATTTGTTGGTTCAACACGCAATGAAACATCCGTTTGCAACTCAGCCATCAGGCGTTCTTCAATTTTACGAGCAGTGACATATTTTCCTTCACGGCCAGCAAATGGTGAATTATTCACTAAGAAAGTCATTTGCAGTGTTGGTTCGTCAATGTGTAGAATTGGCAGAGCATCTTGGTGGTCCACAGGTGTCACTGTTTCCCCAACGAAAATATCTTCCATTCCTGATACGGCAATTAGATCTCCAGCTTTTGCTTCGTCAATTTCTAAACGTTTCAAGCCGAAGAAACCAAATAATTTAGTTACACGGAATTTTTTAACTGAACCGTCTAATTTTAGTAAGGCAACTTGGTCCCCTACTTTGATCGTTCCACGGAAGACACGACCAATCCCGATACGTCCAACATAGTCGTTATAATCAAGCAATGATACTTGGAATTGTAATGGTTCATCGCTATTGTCTACTGGCGCAGGGATTTTTTCAACGATTGTATCAAAGATCGGTGCCATTGTTGGTTCTTGATCAGCTGGATCATCAGACAAGCTAGATGTTCCGTTTAATGCTGAAGCATAGATAACTGGGAAATCTAATTGATCATCATCTGCACCTAGTTCAATAAATAATTCTAATACTTCATCAACAACAAACTCAGGTCGTGCAGAAGGTTTATCAATTTTATTCACAACTACGATCGGTGTAATATGTTGTTCTAGCGCTTTTTTCAAAACAAAACGAGTTTGTGGCATCGTTCCTTCATAAGCATCAACTACTAAGACAACGCCGTCAACCATTTTCATGATTCGTTCAACCTCGCCACCAAAGTCCGCATGCCCAGGTGTATCCATGATATTGACACGAATCCCTTTATAATCAACTGCGGTATTTTTTGCTAAAATCGTGATTCCACGTTCTTTTTCTAAAGCATTTGAATCCATCGCACGTTCTTGTAATTGTGTGTGTGCGTCTAATGTATCTGATTGTTTCAATAATTCATCAACCAATGTGGTTTTTCCGTGGTCAACGTGGGCGATGATCGCTACGTTACGGATATCATTTCTATAGTTCAATGTAACTAACTCCTTCTCGGTTCTTTATGACAGTGCAATTTTACTCGACTGTTTATTATAGCAAACTTTTTTCATGAAATATAGTAAAATGTTTTCATTTTTTCGAGAAAATTAATATTTTAGCCATATTTTTCTTAATTATGCGGTTTTTTTTACTTATTTAGCGAATCAGCCGCAACAATAAGTGCCCGAATTTCATCATAGGCTTGAGGTGTAGCCGCAATATAATATTCTCTTCCTCGAAATTTTAGCTTTTCTCCTGAGATACCGCTATATTTCATTCCAAATTCAGCGAGTAAAACATTCCCTGCGCCATAGTCCCACGGGCTCAAATTTGCAATATAACCAATATGTTTCCCTTTTAAAAGTGCAATCATTTCTAGTCCTGCACATCCATAAATACGAACACCCATACTTTGTTCACCAATTGTTCGGACATTCCACCGATTATGACTAAAAAGATAACCGTTCAAACCAATAAGTCCATCTTTTAAACGAAGGTCTTCTGGCTTAGTTAACGGATGGTCATTCATATAAACACCTAAATCTTTTCCACCCCAATACAGCGCTTCTTTCATCACGTCATAAATAAAACCAAGTTGTCCAACACCATCTTGATAAACGCCTAACATAATACAAAAATTCTCTTGTTCAAGTACGAAGTTCATGGTTCCATCAATTGGATCAATAACAAATACTTGCCCTTCAAAGCTTTCTAACTCACTGTAACCTTCTTCTTCTGCGAGAATCTTTGCTTCTGGATTATACGCCTGAATCTTTTCAATCAAAAAAGCTTGGACTTCACGATCCATATTGGTAACCAGATCTTTTCGATTGGTTTTTTGATCAACCTTCAACGTCTTGATTTGTACCCTACGGATTTTCTCAGCTGCTTCTTTAAGCCAAATTTTGATCTGATGGATCAGTTCTTGTTTATTCATGTTCTCACCCATTCATTTTTAGGATTTTTTTCTGATTCTTTTTTGCTGCTTGAACTGTTCGATACAATGAATAACCTGATACTTTTTCAAATTCTTTTCCTAATTTTTTTTCTTCTCCAATAGATGGAATAACCGTTTTGAATTGTTGGTATGATTTTAGAAACCGAGCATTATCGATGCCCTTTTCATTCGCTAACTCTAAATCCTCCCACATCTTCATCACAATGACCATTTCCTCGGTGGTCCAGTCTAAATCAAGCGGGTATTGATAATCTTGCATACTTCATTCTCCTATTTCCTATAGTCAAAATCAGTGTATCATAAGAATAAGTACATAACCAAATAGTTTTGATTTTCTAGTTTACATAATTAATTTATAGTTGAATAACTATTTTATATCGCTAGCTAAGAAAAATAAGTAATAGTCTATAAAAATTCACACGTTCATACAAAGAACCGTCACTAACAAAATAGAGAAAATAAATTCTGTCGGTGACGTAGGTTTATTTATTAAGATAAGAGAAAAAGATCTAACATTTTTACTTTTCCTAAGGGATTTCATATGAAACTAACGTCCTTCATGTTCAGGTATGTTTAACGAGCTCATAGACGCTTCATTAGCAAAACTATGATTTATCCGATATTGTTCATTTATTTTAGTGGCAGTGTATGTTTCATCTTTTGAAATTAATTTAAACATCCCCTTCTGTAGCTCAGCAAATTTAGAATTCCCTTCATTTTCTAAAAAAATCTTATAGAACCAATTTTGAGAGGATAAAGACGAATTTTTAATATAATGACAATGTGGCAATGCTTTGACAACAACTTCAATAAGTACTTCTGTATCGACCTTAGGCCTATATGATTCATTATCCTTTCTACTTAAATAATGAAGTAAGGTGCTTTTAACATCTCGTTTAGTAATGATATTTCCTCCATTAACAGCTAGTTCATTGTATTTTTGAATCGTTTTGTTTAGTTCAAAATTTATTATATTATCGCTAAGTATCTCTTCTGATGATATAGTACTTGGAATCTCTGCTGCATTAATATACATCGTAAATTCAGACGAAGAAACATATTTTTCTAAATTTTCAGAAAAACTCTCCAAACTTATTGGATTTTCTAAAATTGCTTTGGGTAAAATTTCACTGAACTGAGATTGTTCAGAAATTCCTATTTTATTCATAATAATGCTTATTTCCCTATTGGCCTCTTCACTGAGAGGAACAACTTTACCAAACTCTGAATGTTCACTCAAAATTTTTTCAACGATACAATGATAGCTTGATTTTTCTAATAGCTCTGGTAAATAATCGTTTAATTTTTCCCATGGAAATTTTAGCTTTTCTTCTAATATTTGTTTCATACTTTTGGTACTAATCTTATTTGAATGTGCAAAAGTTTGAAGATCTTTGTCTGGCCTAAGTAAAAAAGATTTTGTTAGTTTATTATCTTCTTTATTCATCTGTTGACTACCTCCTACAAAATATTAATAATTGCTATCTATTTAGTTCTACATTAAGTATAGACTGAGAGATGCTCCGAGTATCAATTACATTTATTTTCTTATTATGAGATAAACCTTTATGTATCGCGTTCAATCGCTTTACTTCTATTCTTTTTTTTTCTCTTTGTTCGAATGCTTCTTTTTCTCTGCGATTATTTTCGCCTATTAGACGACTAAAATCAGGGAATGTCGTTTCTACAATATCATTCCCATTTTTATAATAATTGGCAATAATTTCCATTCTAGATTCTTTTTGGCATTCTATAAACAACGCACTGATGACACTTTTTCTAAAACCTTCATTTGCACATAATAATTCACTGCGTTGGAACCCTTTTCCTTCTCTTTTTAGCGCATCTAATAAAGAAGGACCTTCGATTTTATATTTTTCATATATAATATTTTCAATTTCAGCATACCTCAATGGTTCTCTCTCAAATAAATCTGTTAAATGAACATAATAATTGTATGCACTTTTCTCAAATATACGTTGGATTGTTCGATAGTCATTATGTCGATTCACATTGCCAACATTTGGATTTACATGAATTTTTTGTATTTGAGTAAACTTCATCTTTTTACCCCATTTCTTTTTTTACATAACTCTCTAACGTCCCTCTCAATACTTTTTACTTTTATATCATTTTTTATTTGTGGTTTGTAGAGCATCGCTCATCTGATTGATTTGAATTTTCTGTGTTGTAACCGAGATCTTATCATTCAAACTAGATAAGTGCGTGTGCAAATTGTTTTGATATTTTCTCTTTTTTCTCCAATTTTCATATTCTATCACCGTAGTCTAAAATTATTGCCAATTAAGCTAGATAAGTTCATTAACTTTTTTATAAAAAAAGCTTATCATGAAATCGATTACAAGGAGGACCCTTTTATTTTTTTTTTTGAAAATTATGTTCATATTACAACACTGTATATGAAAAATTTTTAGTATAATGGAGTGTTGTAGGTTATTATGCGGAATTTTTTATAGCACTATTCAACAGCAAATGAAGTCGTGGATCATTTACTTTCCCCATGAATTTCAGCTTATTGTTACCACAAAGAGATACCAACTAACTATGATTGAGAAAACGCTACTTTTTCCTAGTTACTACAAGAAATGATGAAAGAACATACTTTAATGTGAAGCAAAAAACATCAAAACTAGTTGAAGTTACTAATTTTGATGTTTATTAGAAATCTTATTAGATTTGATAAAGAACTAAGAGCTATAATTATCTCGATTTCTCTTCTGTTTTTACACGTTGTTCTTCTGTATGAGATGCTACGAAACCCTTCTGCAAACGTTCTCTTATTGCCATTAAATCATGTTTTTCTTCTTTATCACAAAGTGTTTGACTAATATATTGACCAGTAATTTCAGCATTTTTATGCCCATTTTGATGGTACTTCTCATTCAATTGAATGAACGCCTGTTGTCTACATTCCTTCATTAATCTTGCGATCATAAAATCTCGAATATTTTTCAATGGCGGATAAAATAATTCGCTGAAAGCAAGCCCTTTTCCTTCTCGCTTTAACAAAAGCAATAAAGAAATACCTTTAATTTCGTATTTATCCATAATGGTCTTTTCAATTTCAAAATACGCTAACGGATTTTTTTCAAAGAGATCTGATAGATGGTTGAAATAGTTCATTTGATTCTTTTTGATAATTTTCATAATATCGTTCCGTTGTGGAAGACGATTGATATCGTCTATATTAGGAGGTACCTGAGTGCCTTCTTCTCTTTGACTCATCATTTCCGACCTTTCTTTTTATTATATTTGACTTGATTCATTTTTATTGAATCTTTTTCTAACGAATAAATTCAAGTCATTATTATTGGCAATAAATCTCCATTCATTATTTTGGCTGCTGTATCTTTAGTATGTTCCGTTAATAAATAAGTTTACTGTTTTTGTAAGATTCTGTTCAACAGCACTTGCTCAGATCATTTTATTCAATTATCAGAAACACTACCACTTATGTACAAACGTCTATACATCCACTCTCAGGCATTTCACTTATTTTCCATAATCAATTCCTTTTTAATACATTTATTGTTTCTCTATTTTAACATCGAATGTTCTAACAAATAATTCACTTTTTCTTCTTTTTAGAAAAAAATGTTCGATCAAAATCAAATTCTTGGTCTTTTTCTGAATAATTTTTTGTTTGTTTTATTTTTTTCTAAGGTTTATTCGATTTTACTAATGATTATCCTGTTAGAATTTTATTACGTCCTTCCGCCAAAAATTAAATTTGGACTCGTATCTTGTTTATGTTCTATCCTTATATTACTTTCTGTAGCCGTAATTTTAGCATTTCCAACACTCGTTGAAAAAGTTTGAAGTCCGTGTGATTTTCTTTCTATTTCTTTTAGTAATAGATCATAATTTTTATTCCAATTATGCAACGTTTTCGGAACCAAACGATAATATTCACATATTTGCTTTTTAGTCATTTCTTTATTCTTAAGTAAACGAACGCACGCTGCTTTAACTTCAGCTGGACAAGACAAATTCCCTGGCCCTAGCTCCCTATTTTTTAAATCTTCGAGAGTTGTTATTGTGTTTTTATTTCCAAGCGCCTGATCGTATCTATAATTCCATCTTCTTAAATTCCCATCAGAAATGTTCAATTTGTCACACAATTCTTTCTGTGTTAATCGTTCACTTCTCCATAAGAGTACACAAGCTTCCTTAACCTTATTAGTACAATTCAGATTCTCCTCAGTTTTTTCCCTACTCCTCAACTCTTCGATAGTCGATATTATTTTATGAGTTAACTTCTCTTTTTTATCTATATGTTCTGATTCACTATTGGCTGACTGATCGGGGACAACCTCTTCATATTCAAGCAACTTTTGAAATGTATCAATTGATAATTCCAATATGTCACAAAATGTCTCTCTTGTGATAACTGATTGAATGGATTGATATAGTTGAACGTAATCCACTTTAGGATATGTTTTATTGACTTTTTTTGGTAGAGCAAGCTCAAGAGAGTGCGCCGTTTGAGAAATAGGCTGCTTATCAATTTGTTTGATTGCCTGAGCCACTGGGATGTTTTTGGAACTTTTCGTACGCTTATCTTGTATTTCCTTTTCTGTAAAGTCACTTATATTTCGATTATGAGGATCAGATTGTTCTTGATGTTCATTTGATTTCGCCTCATCAGATATTCGTATTCTTTTTGGTTCATATATCTCACCTAACACTTTCACTGCTTGCTCTATCGTATAATTGCCATTTAACAGCGGATTATATAATTCGTCCCATCCTTGAAGATTAACTGATTCCTGCTCATCAAACATTTGTTTTCTTTTTGTGTGAACTGTATTGTCTGACACTTCCACTGTTTGAGCTATCGGAAGTTTATCCTTTAATATAGGGTTGAATAAATTGCCCGAGTCTTGGTGAAGCAAACGATGATCTTCATTTGCCTCGTTTAAATTATTCGAACCTTTTATTTCCTCATTCTCATCACCTACATGACAGCCCTCTTGAGGGATTACAATCGTTTCATTTTTCATAGAGTCACTCTCCTTTAAAGTAATTAAACATTAAGTTAGTAAATAACTACTTCCGCTAGACGATCAAATAATTGATATCGAAATGTGTCCATCCAATTGATTTTTTATTTTTCAAAAAAAAAGGTAAAAATAAGAAAAGACACCTCGAAACCATTTAGAATGAATTTGATTAACCAAGTCATAAAAGGATTCAAACTGTCTTATACTCAACTTATCAAAGATACCTTAAATACACTAGACCTAACAATCTATAGCTAATAAAAAGGACAAAAAGGAATTTTTCTTCTTTCTGTCCTTTTTATTCTAAGATTTCTCTTTACCAACATTAGTTGTAAAAAACCTAATTTTGATATGTATTAGCTAACCTTATCCGGCTGGACAAAGAGCTAAAAGCGATTATCTCGATTCTCCTCTATTTTTACACTTTGTTCTTCTTTAGGATATTTTGCGAACTCCTTCTTCAGATGTTCTCTTATCCCCACTAGATCACGTTTTTCTTCTTTATTGTCAGATGATATAAAGTATGGGTCTGTGATTTCAACAATTCTATGCCCATTTTGTTGGTATTTTTCATTCAATTGAATGAATGCCTGTTGTCTACATTCCTTCATTAATCCTTTTATCATAATCTCTCGAATATTTTTCAATGGTGGATAAAATAATTCGCTGGATGCCAGACCTTTTCCTTCCCTTTTTAACAAAACCAATAAAGAGATACCTTTAATATTCTGTTTATCCATCATTTTTTTTTCAATTTCAAAATAAATTAACGGCTTTTTTTCAAAGAGTTTTGATAGATGATTGAAATAGTTCATTTGATTCTTGTTGATGATTTTTCTAATATCGTCCCATTGAGAATGGCACCTGACATCTTTTGTATGAGGGTCAACATAAACCCCTTCTTCTCTTTTACTCATCATTCCCGACCTTTCTTTCTAACGTATCTGACTTGATTCATTTTATATATTTTTTTCAGCAAATAAATTTAAGTCAGTCACGTTGCTAATAGAGCTTCAATTATTATTTTTGCTGCTAAATCTTTGTTGTATTCAATATTTATAAAACAAGTTTACCGTTTTTGTGAGTTTCTGTTTAATAACAACTTAACTATAGCTTTTGTCCAGCCGCTAAAAATACTATCAGGGACTTATAAACGTTCATATAATGCAATCTAAGGAATTTGACTTCTTTTCCATAATCATTTCCTTTTTTATTCATTTATTATTTATCTATTTTAACATCGAATGTTCTAACAAATAGTTTACTTTTTCTTCTTTTGAGAAAAAAATGTTCGACCAAGATTAATCCATTGGACTTGGTCAACATAATTTGTCGGTTTATTTTCATTGTATCTAATGTTCATTCCAATTTTACTTGTGATTAACTGGCTAGAATTTTATTGAATCCTTTGATTACCCAAGACTAAATTTGGACTCTTATTTTGCTCATTGGCTAACCTCGCATTATTGTCTGCTGCTGTAATTTTAGCATTCCCGACATTGGTTGAAAAAGTTTGGCGTTCTTGGGATGTTCTTTCTGAATTTTGGAGTAATCGGTCATAGTTCTTGATCCAGTTATAAACCGTTTTCGGATTCAAATGATAAATCTTACATAATTGCTTCACGGACATTTCTCGATTCTTATATAAAAGAACTAATTTTATTTTAACTTCATTCGTACAACACAGCTTTCCTGAATTTAGCTTCCTTTCTTTTAATTCTGTAAGAGTCGTTATTATATTCTTCTGCTGATTTCTATGTGCTTGATTGTATTTATCCATCCAAGCTCTTAAAACCCCATCAGTGATGTTCAATTTGTCACATAATTCAGTCTTAGTCTTTGAGCAACCTCTCCATAAAAGTACACAGGTCTCCTTCACTTTATCAGTACAATCCAGATACCCATCAGTTTGTTTGCTACTTATTAATTCTTCGATAGTCGATATTGATTCACGAGTTAATTTCCCCTCTGTATACTCTTTGAGCCAATTTAGAAAGGGCATATAGGGTAAATTTTTCTTATAACAAAAATAAGTGATAGAATGGTAAGAATGTTTAGAATTAAGATATAATTTAACATTTTCCAATTTGTATTCTTTCGGGAAAACTATTCTTTTATCCCTTGGATATCTTATTTCACTATTGGTTGACTCATCTGGAACAGCTTCTTTAAGCAACCCTTGAAATATATCTTCTGACAATTCCATTATGTCACAAAATGTCTCTATTTTGATGGTCGACTGAATGGATTGATACAGTTGGATATATTCTAAATAATCATTCTTAGTGTCTGATTGATTGGCTTTTTGTGGAAGAACTAGGTCAAGAGAGTGCCTCGTTTGAGGATTAAGCTGCTTATCGGTTTGTTTGGTTGTTTGACTTTCTAAGTGCTGTATATTATGTAGACCCTCAGATAAATGAGCAGTAGCTCTTTTTGGATGTCTTTCTTTGTCAAGCACCGTTTCCTGATTCTGATTCACTGGGGTGCTTTCTGAATTTTTCGTACTCTTGTCTTGTATGTTCTTTTGTGTAAAGTCACTTGTGTCCCTATCATTATGTACGCTATGCGGATTCTGGAGATGTTTTTCTTCATCAATCGAAGATTCCGAATTTTGGCCCACTACAGAGTTCATTCGATTATTTTCCAGATCAAACATATTTCCAGTTTCTATTTCTTGTCCCTCTGTTTGTCCTTTCCTCTCCTCGGCTATCCTTTGCTCTTTTGTTTCATGATTAGAAAAAAGAGTATCGGCTAATTCTAATTCTTGACGAGTCAGAGGACCCAGTTCGAACACGTAGCGTACTAGGTCTTCTTCTGGACTGGGCTTATTGACCGATTCTCTTGTCGTTTGAGGTGGGAATTGTGAATCATTTATGGTGTCTCGCTCATTAAATAAATGGTTATTTGCGCCTTTTAGCCTTTTTGGATATCCCACGTTTTCGTCTGATCTAGGGTGCACTCGCTTATTTCCTGAATCAAACATATTGACATCTTTTATTCCTTGTTCCTCTATTTGCCCTATCCTTTGCTCCTTTGGTTCAAGATTAGAAAAAAGAGTATACGCCGCTTCTAATTCTTGAATAGTTGGAGGACCTTGGTTGATTATGTGACTTACTAGCTCCTCCTCCGGACTGGACTCATTAACCAGATGATTATCTTGTCCTAGCTCACCATATGACTGTTGCCCATTTCCATTGGAACCTATTACATTCTTTGTTATGTATCGTTGTTCCGTCCATTCATTTTCCATAGTAATCTCCTTTTCTAATTATTTATCTATTTTAATATCAAATTTTCTAGCAAATAGTTTATTCTTTCTCCTTTTTAGAAAAAAATGTTCGATCAAGATCCAACTATTGTTTTTTTCAAAGTAATTGTTTAATTTATTTCAATTATATTTAACGTTCATTCCACTTTACCTATAATTAACTTATTAGAATTTTATTGGATCTTTTGATTACCCAAGAATAAATTTGGACTCTTATTTTGCTCATTGGCTAACCTCGCATTATTGTCTGCTGCTGTAATTTTAGCATTCCCGACATTGGTTGAAAAAGTTTGGCGTTCTTTTGAATCTTTTTCTGCACCATTAAGTAGTGGTTTATATTTATTGTACCAATTATAAAATGTTTTAACGTTCAAATGATACTTTTGACATATTCGTCCCTTGGTATTTTTTGTATCATTTAATAAAAGAATACATTCTTTTTTGACTTTCTCCGTACAACTCAAATACCTGAACTTTAAATCCCTATTTTCTAATTCTGAGAGAGTTGTTATTATTTTCTTCTGCTCATTTCCATGTGCCCGGTTGTACCTATCTTCCCAAGATCTTACAACCATATCATTGATGTTCAATTTGTTACTTAATTCAGTCTTAGTCATTGAGCAACCTCTCCATAAAAGTACACAGGCTTCCTTAACCTTAGCGGTACAATCCAGATTTCTCCCATTTCGTTCCCTACTGATCAATTCTTCGATAGTAGAGATTGATTTACGAGTTAAATACCCCTTTTTATGTTCCTTTATCCAAGAACTAAAGGAACTATAGTCTAAATTGTTCTTATCACAAAACTGCCGTTTAGATTTGTAAGAATGTTGAGAATTGAGATATAAATTGATCTTTTCTAATTTATATTCTCTCGGTATAATTTCCCTTTTATTCTCTATATATCCTAATTCACTATTAGTTGACTCAGCTGGAACAGCTTCTTTAAGCAACTCTTGAAATGTATCTTGTGACAATTCCATTATGTCACAAAATGTCTCTATTTTGATGGTCGTTTGAATGGATTGGTATAGTTGAATATATTTTAAATAATCATTTTTAGTGTATGATTGATTGACTTTTTGTGGAAGAACAGGGTCAAGAGAGTGCCTCGCTGGAGGATTAAGCTGCTTATCCGTTTGTTTGGTTGTTTGATCCCCTAGGTTACTTTCTAAGTTTTGTATACTATGTTGCATCCTTTGATTGCCTTGACTCTTACCTTGTTCATGAGCTAACCTCGCATTATTGTCTACTGTTGTAAATTTAGCATTCCCGACATTAGTTGAAAAAGTTTGGCGTGCTTGGGATGTTCTTTCTGAATTTTGGAGTAATCGGTCATATTCTTCGATCCAAGCATTAACCGTATTCGGAGTCAAATGATAAATCTTACATAATTGCTCTATGGACATTTCTTGATTCTTATATAAAAGAACACATTCTCTTTTAACTTCCTCCGTACAACACAGCTTTCCTAGCTTTAACTTCCTTTCTTTTAATTCTGTGAGAGTTGTTATTAACTCCTGCTTCTTACCACGTGCCTGGTCGTATCTATTATTCCAAGTTCTTAAAGTCGCATCAGAAATGTTCAATTTTTTACACAATACCTTGTGTGCTATTCGCTTACTTCTCCATAAAAGTACACAGGCTTTCTTAACCTTAGCAGTACAATACAGATTTCTCCCATCTTGTTCCCTACTGATCAATTCTTCAATAGTCGATATTGATTGACGAGGTAATTCCCCCTTTTTATGTTCCCTTATCCAAGATCTAAAGGAATCATAGTCTAAATTGTTCTTATCACAAAACTGCCGTTTAGATTCGTAAGAATGTTGAGAATTGAGATATAAATTGATCTTTTCTAATTTATATTCTCTCGGTATAATTTCCCTTTTATTCTCTATATATCCTAATTCACTATTAGTTGACTCAGCTGGAACAGCTTCTTTAAGCAACTCTTGAAATGTATCTTGTGACAATTCCATTATGTCACAAAATGTCTCTATTTTGATGGTCGACTGAATAGATTGATATAGTTGAATATATTCTAAATAATTATTCTTAGTGACATTTTGTGGAAGAACAGGATCAAGAATATACCCCGTTTGAGGAATAGTCTGCTTATCCGTTTGTTTGGTTGTTTGATGCCCTAGGTTACTTTCTAAGTTTTGTATACTATGTAGATTCTCAGATAAATGAGCAGCAGCTCTTTTTGGATGTCTTTCTTCATCAAGCGCCGTTTCCTGATTCTGATTCACTGGGGTGTTTTCTGAATTTTTTATACTCTTATCCTGTTTCTTTTGTATAAACTCACCTGTGCCCCTATCATTATGTATGTTATGCGGATTCTGGGGATGTTTTTCTTCATCAATCAGATATTCCTGATTCTGATCCTCTATAAAGTTTACTTGATTATTTTCCGAACCAGGCTGATTAACTGCTTTTCCTGCCATTGTTTGTTCCATTATAGGATATTCTACCTGTTGACTATTTGACGATTCATCGAATAATTTGTTCGATTCTTGACGTTCACTTAATTCCATTACATACTTCATTGGTTTTTTTCCTGAGTTTAATGTCTCATCAAATCTCATTAATATTTCCGTTATTTCTTCTGTCATGAGATTATCATTTGATGAATCATCGAATAAATCATTATTAGATTGTTTTGGAAGTTCATTCGATCCGTTCACATAATCCACTAGATTTTTTGCTGGGTCTAACGTCTCATCAATTTCCATTAACGCTTCCACTATTTCGTCTGTCGTGAGACTATCATTTGATAAATCTTCGAATAAATCATTATTAGATTGTTTTGGAAGTTCATTCGATCCGTTCACATAGTCCACTAGATTTTTTGCTGAGTCTAACGTCTCATCAACTTCCACTAACGCTTCCACTATTTCGTCTGTCATGAGATTATCATTTGATGAATCTTCGAATAAATCATTATTAGATTGTTTTGGGAGTTCATTCGATCCGTTCACATAGTCCACTAGATTTTTTCCTGAGTCTAACGTCTCATCAATTTCCATTAACGCTTCCACTATTTCGTCTGTCGTGAGACTATCATTTGATGAATCATCGAATAAATCGTTATTAGATTGTTTTGGGAGTTCATTCGATCCGTTCACATAGTCCACTAGATTTTTTCCTGAGTCTAACGTCTCGTCAATTTCCATTAACGCTTCCACTATTTCGTCTGTCGTGAGACTATCATTTGATAAATCTTCGAATAAATCATTATTAGATTGTTTTGGAAGTTCATTCGATCCGTTCACATAGTCCACTAGATTTTTTGCTGAGTCTAACGTCTCATCAATTTCCATTAATGCTTCCACTATTTCGTCTGTCGTGAAATTATGATTTGACAATTCACCGAATAAATTTGCTGAATTTTGAAAAAACGAACGTTCTTCATTGGACTCATTTGAATAGTCAAAATCAGATAAACTATCGAACAAGCTATTTCCAAATTCACCTTCTGTCTCTGATAAAATTGGATGTTCCTCTTGATTTTCTCTTAGATGACTTCCAGTTACTTGCACTTGTTTGCTATTGAAGATATGATTCTCACTACTTGTTGCTTCCTCCAATTTATTTGGTAAAGGAAGTGATAAAGAAAAGTTTTTATTTTGTTGAGGACCGATGTCTTGAAGTTTATCCTGTTGGTTCTCATCAATTAAATGCTCATTCTCTGTTGTATGTATTTGTTTGCTTATTTGTGATAGTTTGGGTGAATATTCTTCTACTTCATGAAGTACATGAGATTTCTTTGGCTTCTTAGGTTTCACACTCGATGTTTTCAAACTATTTTTATCAATTGGGAACGCCGATAGTGAAAACTTTTCTGGGTCCTTATTTTCTTGCATCTTTCTTTTTCTGCTTGAACTGTCATTGAGATTGTATTTTTTTGACTGGCTGTCATGATCAACACTTTTTTGTTTTCTTAATGAAGCGACTTTGTCCTCTAAAGGCCTTGGCTGAGCAGGATGTACCTGTTCCAGCTCATCTTTTAGAGGAACTTCTGAAATCAGCTCTTGTTGCTTCACTAACTCTTCCCTTTGCTCAAAACTATTTCTATCTAACTGTAAAATTTCATTTTCTGACGATGTTTTATACTGCATCTCTTCCTTCTGTTCTCTTACTTTCTTTATTTTCATCAAAATGGTTCTCGCTGATCCGTTAAATTTATTAACAAGTTTACTTATCCACAAGTCTTCTGCTAAATATGCTTCGATATTTTGATTATTGCTCTCTTCCTTTTCTTTAGTTGTCTCATTCGTTAAGCTTTGCTGTTGCAGATTTTGCTCTTTTAGACTATGTGTTACATTTCCAATGGTTCTCTTTGATACTCCAAATCGCTCAGCAAGTCCTGCTATCGATGTATTTTCTGTTTTGTATGCTTCTATAATCCTTTCATTTCTCTTTTTAATTGAATTGTTAGGACCGCCAATTTCATTATTCTTTTCATTCTCATGACAGTCTCCTTGAAGTGTTTTAATCGTTTCTTTTCTCACAAAGTCAATCTCCTTTAAAGTGATTAAAAATTAATTAGTAAACAACTAGTTCCGCTAGTTAAATCATTGATATAGAAATATGCTGACCTGATTGCTTTTACCACATTTATTCTAACACCCTCTTTCAAAAAGCTTGACTTTCTTTTTTCTTTTTTCAGAAAAAGAGGTTTTGAAAAGACCACAAAAAAAACATCAAAGCTAGCAGTTTTTGCTAACTTTGATGTTTCATCGATCATGTATCAATTCAATTTGTCAAAAAGATGTTTTTAACCTGGTAACTATCGCCAGCGTCCATACTTTTTTTGAAACAGTTCGGATAAAATATCCCAATTGCTAAATTAAATATGGATTGGTAAACCTAAAGCGAGTTCAGCAGCATCCATCGTAATTTCACCTAGCGATGGATGTGGATGGATCGTTAACGCAATGTCTTCGGCATTCATTCCTGATTCAATGGCTAAAGCAAGCTCAGAAACCATATCACTAGCACCTACACCACCGATTTGCGCTCCAATGATGACATTGTCTTCATTGGTCGTCACTAAACGGATAAAACCTTCTGTTTTTGCAAGCGATAACGCCCGTCCATTTCCTGAAAACGGAAATTTATATGCAGTAGCTTCAATACCAGCTTCTTTTGCTTCTTTGATCGTCATCCCAACAGAAGCTAATTCTGGATCTGTAAAGGCAACCGCAGGCATTGCTTTATAGTCAACTGCTACTTTCTTACCTGAGATAGCTTCTGCAGCAATTTTTGCTTCATAACTTGCTTTATGCGCTAAAGCAGCACCTGGTACGATATCCCCAATTGCAAAAATGTTTGGCACATTCGTACGCCCTTGTTGATCCACTGGAATCAATCCACGTTCACCGACTTCGACACCCGCTTGTTCTAATCCCATATCGTCAGTATTTGGACGACGGCCAACTGTTACCATAACATAATCTGCTGTCACTGTTTCTTCTTTACCGTCTACAGTATATTTGACTGTCACACTGTCCCCATTATCAACAGCTTCTTTCGCCATTGCATTGGTTACGATTGTCACACCTTTTTTCTTGAAGTCGTCTTCCACTAATTTCACCATATCTTTTTCATAGGTAGGTAAAATTTGAGGGGAACCTTCAAGAATCGTTACCTCAGCACCTAAGTTAGCATAGGCTCCACCTAATTCTGCTCCAATAACTCCGCCACCAATAATGACGAATTTTTTTGGTACTTCTTTTAGAGCTAAGCCGCCTGTTGAGTCAAGTACACGTCCGCCAAACTTGAATCCTGGGATTTCGATCGGACGGGAGCCAGTGGCAATGATTGCGTTATTGAAAGAATACGTTTGAGCAGAATCGGGATGGATCACACGCAATGTATGATCATCGACGAAGAATGCTTCGCCTTCGATTGTTTCTACCTTGTGTTTTTTCAATAAGAAGCCAACACCAGAAGTCAGTGTTTTCACTACTTTATTTTCTTTCCAGTCTTGTGTTTTTGCAAAATCAAGTGTGACATTTTCACTCGTGACACCGAATAAAGTTGAATCAAGAGATTCTTGATAATGATGTCCTGCAGCAATCAGCGCTTTTGAAGGAATACAACCAACGTTTAAACAAACACCACCGATGTATTCTCTTTCAATGATTGCCACTTTTTGTCCCATTTCAGCAGCACGGATGGCAGCAACATAGCCACCAGGTCCCGCACCGATTACAACTGTGTCTAATTCTACAGCAAAATCTCCAACTACCATTTGTTTATCATCCTTCCATCATCAATAACTCAGGATCAGCTAAAAGTCGTTTGATATTGTTCATTGCTTGTTGAGCTGTCGCTCCGTCTACGATACGGTGATCAAAGCTTAAGGAAAGTTTCATCACTCGTCCAACAACAATTTCACCTTCACCATTAACGATCGGTTGTTGTGCAATTGTTCCCACACCTAAAATTGCTACTTCAGGGTAGTTGATTACTGGTGTAAACCAACCGCCACCTACAGAACCAATGTTACTGATCGTAATAGTGCCATTTCGCATATCTTCAGCTGCTAATTTACCTTCATGAGCTAGTTTTGCTTTTTCATTGATTTCATCCGCAATCGCAAACATGCCTTTACGGTCTGCATCTTTTACATTTGGTACATACAAGCCATGATCTGTATCAGTTGCAATTCCGATGTTATAGTAATTTTTATAAACGATTTCTTGGTTCGCATCATCAATTGACGCATTCAAAATAGGGAATTTCTTCACAGTAGCAGTTAATGCTTTTACCACGTATGGCAAGAAAGTCAATTTTGTCCCATTCGCAGCTGCCACTTCTTTAAATCTCTTACGATTATCCCAAAGTTTAGAAACCTCTACTTCGTCATGTAAAGTAACATGTGGCGCTGTTTGCTTGCTATTAACCATTGCTTTAGCAATCGCTTTACGTGTCGGTGTCATTGCTACACGTTCTTCTAATTCGCCTAAATTAGATTTGAACGCTTTTGCTGGTGTTGCTGGCTTGCTTTCAGCTTTCGCTTCAACCGCTTTTTCTGTCGCAGGTGCAGCTGGTTCAGCTGATGCTGTTTGACTCGCATGCCCTCCTGATAGATAGCTTTCAATATCTTCTTTTGTCACACGTCCACCTTTACCAGTTGCAGTGACTTGTGTGATATCCACATCTTTTTCACGAGCAAATTGTCGAACTGATGGCATAGCCAAAACACGTTTGTTAGGATCAGCTGCCTCAGCTACTGATGCTGAACCAGAAGTTTCTACTTTAGCATCAGTTGATTCAGCTGTTTTTTCTGATGTAGTAGAAGGCGCACTATTATGTCCTGGTGCATCGATTTCTACTAATACATCACCAACAGTTGCAACTGTTCCTTCTGATACCAAGATGTTTTTAACCGTTCCAGTCACTGGCGACGGGATTTCTTCTACCGATTTATCGTTTTGTACTTCTAACAATGTGTCATCTTCATTGATGGTATCGCCTGGTTTCACAAACCATTTAACGATTTCACCTTCTGCGATTCCTTCACCAATATCGGGTAATTTAAATTCAAAGACCCCACCATCGGCACTAGCTTCAGTTGGTTCAGCAGCTGGATGTTCAGGTGTTTGCTCTTTCGCTGCTACTCCAGCATCGCCACTTGTTTCATTGTCTTCATGTCCTGGTGCATCGATTTCTACCAGTACATCGCCAACATTCGCGACTGTTCCTTCAGGTACGATGACGTTTTTCACTGTCCCAGTAACTGGGGATGGAATTTCTTCTACTGATTTATCATTTTGAATTTCTAATAACGTATCATCCTCATTGATGGTATCGCCTGGCTTGACAAACCATTTGACGATTTCGCCTTCTGCGATTCCTTCACCAATGTCAGGTAATTTAAATTGGTATGCCATGATTTACTTACGTCCCTTCTTATTTCTTAGAATTCTGCAATTTCTTTGACTTTTGCTTCAATATCAGCCGCATTTGGTAACCAGATGTTTTCAGCTTGTCCAAATGGAAAAACAGTATCTGGTGCTGCTACACGTCCAATTGGTGCTTCTAATGAAAGGATCGCACGTTCTGAGATTTCAGCAATCACTTGGGCACTTACACCTGCTTGTCGTTGCGCTTCTTGAACGACTACCACACGACCAGTTTTCTCAACTGATTGAATGATTGTGTCAATATCTAGCGGTGCGACTGTTCTTAGGTCAACGACTTCTACTGAAATATCCTCTTTCGCAAGATTGTCAGCTGCTTTGATCGCTTCACGAACCATTGCGCCATAGGTAATGATTGAAACGTCTGTTCCTTCACGAGTAATTGCCGCTTTGTCCAATGGTACTTCATAAGCTTCATCTGGAACTTCTTCACGGAATGAACGATAAAGTTTCATATGTTCCAAAAATACAACTGGGTCATTGCTGCGGATAGAAGAGATCAATAATCCTTTTGCATCATAAGGATTTGATGGAATGACTACGCGAATTCCTGGAGATTGAGCAATCAATCCTTCTAAGTTATCTGAATGAAGTTCTGGTGTGTGAACCCCACCACCAAATGGTGAACGAATCGTAATCGGTAGATTTCTAGTCCCACCCATTCGATATCTTGTACGTGCCATTTGTGCGACTACTTCATCCATGGCTTCAAAAATAAATCCAAAGAACTGAATTTCAGGTACTGGACGAAAACCTTCTAAAGCTAACCCAAAACTCATACCAGCAATCCCTGATTCAGCTAATGGGGTATCGAAAACGCGTTCTTCGCCAAATTTTTCTTGCAATCCTTCCGTTGCACGGAAAACTCCACCGTTTTTCCCAACATCTTCACCAAAAACGATTACGTTCTCATCATTTTCAAGTTCAAGTGCTAGGGCATCTGTGATTGCTTGAATCATTGTTTTTTGTGCCATGATTATTTCGACTCCTTCGCTTCATAGATTGCAATTTGCTCTTTAATTGATTGTGGTGCCACTTCAAACATATTTTTTAAGAAATCAGAAACTTTTTGTTTTGGAATCTTATCTGCTTCAGCAATCGCTGCTTTGATTTCCTCTTTTGTTTGTTCAATTACTTGTTCTTCTTTTTCTTCTGACCATAGACCTTTTTCTGTTAGGTAGTTACGGAAACGGATCAATGGATCTTTTTTCTGCCATTCGTCATCTGTTTCTTTTGAACGGTAACGAGTTGGGTCATCTCCTGATAAAGTATGCGGACCATAACGGTAAGTCAATGTCTCAATCAAGACTGGACCATTCCCGTTGATTGCCCAATCACGTGCCATTTTAGATACTGTATAAACTGCTAATGGATCCATACCATCTACTTGGATCCCTGGAATCCCGGCTGCCACAGCTTTTTGCGCTAATGTTTTAGCAGCTGTTTGTTTTTCACGAGGTGTTGAGATCGCAAAGCCATTGTTTTGGATATAAAATACAGCATTTGCATGATAAGCTCCAGCAAAGTTGATTGCTTCATAGAAATCACCTTGAGAAGAGCCGCCGTCACCTGTATAAGTGAAGACCACATTTTTTTTGTTTCGTTTTTTCAATCCTAAAGCCACACCAGCTGCTTGGATGTACTGCGCACCAATAATGATTTGTGGTGGTAGAGCTTTCAATTCTTCTGGATAAAAATTCCCTGCCGCATGTCCTCGTGACCATAAGAAAGCTTGTGCTAAAGGCAATCCATGTTTTACTAATTGGGGGACATCACGGTAACCAGGAAGTAATACGTCTTCTTTTTCAAAAGCAAATGCACTTGCAAGTTGGCTAGCTTCTTGACCAGCTGTCGGTGCAAAGAATCCTAGACGTCCTTGACGGTTTAAAGCTGTTGAGCGTTGGTCTAATACACGAGACCAAACCATGCTAGTCATTAATTCTACTAATTGTTCATCTGATAAATCAGGAACAAGATCAGGGTTTACTACTTTACCATTTTGGTCAAGCGCTTGGTATACTGGAAAATCTGAATTGACTTCATCTAATAACGCATTAAAGTCTAGTGGTAATTTCTTTTTTGCCATTTGTACACATTCCTCTCTCATCATATAAGAAAATCTCATCTTTCTGCGATTGAAACAGATATATAAACTGTATCAATATCCAACCGTCTTCTTTTATAAATTATCATGGATCATTAAGAAATACAAGCTAAAAGCAAAAAAATTCACGTTTTTAAAAATTTGTAATAATCCGCTTAACCACGCAAATAGTGAACAACATCACAATCAAGAAAGCGGTTTACATCTTTTGTACAAAATTAGTCCTGATTTTCTATCTACTCCTCTCTACTGTTATCATTGAATCCGCACATTGTTATACCTTATTCCAACAAACAGAAAAATTTTTTTATTAATTAGTGATTTTCTTTACAATCATCCCTCTTTTAATTTTCTACTATATGTGTATTTTTTTCAATTAAAAAGCAACAGCAAGGAATCTCCTTAACTGTTGCACATGAACCTGCTCTTTTGATCATGAATTAAACGGATAAACGTTTTGCTAATTTTGCCATTTCCGCTTGAAAAAATGGCAGCCTTTCTTCAGTTAAACGACTAAAATTGATACGCAACCCGTTGGTCTCTTCTCCAAACAAAAAACTTGGTGCAATGCCTAACCCTGAGCGGATCAATTCTTCCGCAATATCTCTTGTCAATTGCTGTCCTTTCCACGTAATCCACGCATAGTACCCACCATAAATGGGCCAGACTTCAAAAAAGTTTTGCGTTTTTTCCCATTCAACCAGTGTCAAACTTCTTTTGTATAATTCTTCCCTCACAATGGCGATCTTTGTGCTATAACTTTCTTCAAATACAGTCATCGCCACATTTTGGGGAAAGATGCTCATCGAAAATTCCATCATTTCCTGCGCTTTCGCTAAGCGGTCGATAAAGGAACGCAGCCCAACGATCCAACCTATCTTGGTCGTTTGTCCTAATACCCTAGATAATGATCCGACATATAAGACGTTTTCCGGATCAATCGAATGAATCGCAGTTGGTTTATGCTTTTCACTATCATGAAAGGATAAGTCACTAAAAACGTCGTCTTCAATGATCGGTAATTGATAGTTGCGACAAAGGGTCACTAATGCTTCGCGACGTTTTTGGGACATCACTTTCCCTGTTGGATTTTGAAAGTTTGGATTGACTAAGACAGCTTTCAATTTATTTTTCTTGATCAACACTTCTAGCTTATCCAGCTCAATACCTTCGCTATCCATGGGTACACCAAATAGACGAATCCCTGTCGCTTTAAATAAGGACAAACGATAAAAAAACGAAGGCGCTTCTACCGCAATAGCATCACCACTAGATAAAATCGTCTGTAAAATTAGAAAAATAGCCTGTTGACCCCCACTCGTAACTAATAATTGCGTTTTAGTAAAATCAAAATAAAATTTTTCGATCAAGTAATTTTTTATTTTTGCTACTAATGGAAGATAACCTAGACAGGTGATTTGTTGCTCTTTTTCAATAATCTCATTCATTGAGTATGCTGGAAATTGAACGTTTGGTAATAAGTCTGTAGGCATCTCGCTCGAAAATAAATCGAGAAAATAAGGGTTCAGTTTTCCTACTTCGATCATTTTTTCATAACTATCATCGATTTGTTCATAGCGTTGGGAAAATAATTCGCGCCAATTCACTCTCGGGACAGAATACCGCCCCCATTCGGTTTGATTCACAAAGCGTCCACTGCCTCGGCGACTGATAAGAACGCCAATATCTCGTAATTCATCCAACGCTCGAACCACAGTGGTGCGATTTGTTTGAAAAATAACTGCCAATTTTCTTTCAGAGGGCAATGGTACGTTGGGATCTAAATTCCCATTTTCAATATTTTTCATCACCTGATCCATAATTTGTCGATAAATTGGTCTTTGTTTCTTATCTATGACTTCCCACATGTTCTTCTCCATTCCTCTTTCTTCTACTGCCTATTTTATCTTATAAAAAAGGGATCGAAAAGCAAAGAAAAAGCAAAGCATGATGCGAGAGCATCTACTTTGCTTTTTAATAGCTATTAAATGGTATCTCCGTTAAAAATGGAGTTTTTAACAATCACATAATCTACTTTGCGAATAGCTTCAATATCTTTCCCACCCGCATAAGAAATAGAAGATTGTAAATCTTGTTGCATTTCAACCAACGTGTCTTTCAAAGACCCTTTATGTTGGATCCAAATTTTCTTACCTTCTACATTTTTCTTTTCACCTTTTTGAAACTCGGAGGCAGAGCCGAAGTATTCTTTGTACACTACGCCATTTTCCACCATTGTCTCACCAGGCGATTCTTCATGTCCGGCAAATAGCGAACCGATCATAACCATTGTTGCGCCAAAACGAACGGATTTTGCAATATCACCATGGGTACGAATACCCCCATCAGCAATAATCGGTTTTCTGGCAGCTTTCGCACACCATCTTAAGGCAGCAAGTTGCCAACCACCGGTACCAAAACCGGTTTTGATTTTTGTGATACAAACTTTACCAGGTCCAATTCCAACCTTTGTTGCATCAGCTCCGGCATTTTCTAATTCCCGAACAGCTTCTGGTGTACCAACGTTTCCTGCAATAACGAACGTTTCTGGTAAATGTTTTTTGATATGTTGGATCATTTCAATCACCGCATTTGAATGACCGTGCGCAATATCAATTGTGATATAATCAGGAACTAAATTTAACTGTGCTAATTCTTCAACAAATGAATATTCTTCTTGTTTTACGCCAACACTGATTGAAGTAATCAATTGTTGCTCCTTCATTTTTTGCACAAAGGGGATTCTTGCTGCTTCATCAAATCGATGCATAATATAGAAGTAACCATTTTCTGCTAAAAATTGTGCAATTGACTCATCGATGATCGTTTGCATATTCGCAGGGACAACAGGCATTTTAAAAGTATGCTTTCCTAGTGTCACTGTCGTGTTACATTCTGAACGGCTACTTACAATACATTTATTAGGAATGAGTTGGATATCTTCGTAATCAAACACTTTCATGGACATGATCCTCCTGATGTTCGAATTCAGTAAAACACGAACATTATTTGCTTTTTGGGTGTTTATTTTTAGCACCTTATGTAATTTACCGTATTTAAACTAAAAAATCAAGGGGAATATAAACAAAAAAATAAAAACTCCTTAATCTGAAATAACACTGTCTAGCCATCAAACTTTTCGACAAATAAACAATCAGCTGTTTGTCGCTTATAGCTATTCAATCTCTACCAGGTGGTTCATTCTTTTGTTGATTTCCAGCTTCTTTTGATTGGTTGGTTTTCTCTTGATCGTTTTTATTCAGAGTTCCGGTTTGAACGAGTGTCTGTTTAGCGCCAGAGATAATGGCATTCAACCTTTTATAAACTTGATTTTCATTATCAGGGTTTTCTTTATCTTTAGATAACTTTGTTTGCGAAATGTTCGAACTTTGTTCTAGCTCTTTTTCTCTATCCTTTTTGAATTTCTCCATACCAGCAAGTACTTTAGGGCTAAAATAGCTTTGCGCTATTTCTTGGATCATTCCAGGTAGAGCTCTATTAGGTTTATTTGATTTTGCAGATTTCGTTTTATTTATTGCGTGTGTCATTACTCCAAGACTATAGCGTTGGGGGTCTAGTTTTAGATTGCCTTTCGCTTCTTTACCATCACTGACATTTTCATACGCTGCTCTATGAGCGTTTAGCTCACTTTCTGGCATTGACGAATTATTGTCCCATTTATTTAGATATCCCATTTTACTCCCCTTTTCGTAGATTCTTAGTGACGTTTCTCGCATCAATATATGTAGAAGTCATTAGCGAACAAGCAACTAATGACTGTTTCATTAAATGTTTTTTCATGTCTATGGTAGGATATTGCCAGCTTCGCGATACAGCGCATACCAGTCTTCACGACTCAGTTCAACGTCTGATGCTTGTGCAATTTCCTTGATTCGCCCTACATTCATCGTTCCTGCAATCACTTGGATATTCGCAGGATGGCGTAAAATCCAAGCTGAAGCTAAACCTGTTGGCGTTGTATGATATTTTTCAGCAAGTTCTGCTAATTTTTGATTCAATTTAGGAAACTTTTCGTTACCGATAAATACCCCTTCAAAAAAACCATATTGATAAGGCGACCATGCTTGGATCGTCATTTCATTCAAACGTGAATAATCCAAGACACTACCATCGTGGTCAACGCTAGCTTCATCTGTCATATTCACATGGATCCCTTGATCAATCATTCCAGAATGTTTCAATCCAAATTGCAATTGGTTGATCAACAAAGGTTGTTTGACGTATTTCTTTAGCAATTCGACTTGCATTGGTTTCTGATTACTTACACCGAAATAACGTACTTTACCTGACTTTTCTAATTCATCGAATGCCTCTGCCACTTCCTCAGGTTCAACTAAGGTATCGGGACGATGTAATAGCAACGCATCAACATAATCCATTTTTAACCGTTTGAGGCTACCTTCTACTGATTCAATGATGTGCTTTTTGGAAAAGTCAAACATCACACCAGGAACAATCCCACATTTTGTTTGAACAAATAGCTCTTCTCTCTTTATTGAAGTTTTTGCTAATGCACTAGCAAAGATGGTTTCACATTCTCCACCACCATAGATATCCGCATGGTCAAAAAAATTGATACCGTTATCAAAAGCAGTTTCAATAATACGTTCTGGATGTTCAGCGCCATTAATCCTCATACATCCGAGAATAACCGATGACACCTTTTGATTTGAAGTTCCCAATTGAATCTGTTTCATTAAAATCATTCCTTTCTTTCCCATTAGATTTTAACACATTTACTTCAAAAAGGGGGCAAAAAGAGGCATGCCACTTTTTTCTCAAAAAAGAAAAAAATGTTATCCCCCTTTTTGTTGCGTTAGTGATTCTTAGAAAAAACGTTGATTGCTTTCATTCCAATATCTTTCCGATAAAATGTCCCCTTCGTATCTTTTGATTCCAACGCACTGTATATTTTTTCCCTCGCTTCTTCAATTGTTTCCCCATAGGACTCCACCAAGTAGATTCGACCACCTGAACCTTTTAAAATTCCTTTTTCCTCTTGAACACCCGCATAATAGACAGTTGCCTCCTCTTCAGGAAAATCGGGCAAATCCATAGCAGTTAAATACTGATTAGGATAACCTTCTGCTGCAACTACAACCCCTAAACGATATCCAGTTTCCTCCCAAATTAAATGAACCGGCTTATGGTCTAACAAATCAGTGATCACTTGCGCCAAGTCACTCTTCAATCGAGGTAAAATGACTTGTGTCTCAGGATCGCCAAATCTCGCATTAAATTCAATCACTTTCGGTCCATCTGAAGTGGCGATCAATCCTGCATACAATACACCGATAAACGGACGACCAATTTCGCTCATCCCTTTAGCTGCAGGTTTTATTACTTTTTCGATTCCCGCTTCAATGATTGCTTCAGAAATGTGAGGTACTGGAGAATAGGCACCCATCCCCCCAGTATTCGGCCCTTGATCTCCATCATACGCTCGTTTATGATCTTGTGAGATTTCCATTGGATAAACTGCTTCGCCATCCAAAAACGCTAACAAAGAGAACTCTTCTCCTTCTAAAAATTCTTCCACAACGATTTGATGTCCACTTTGTCCAAAACGATGTTTTTCCAGCATATCGCTGGCTGCCTGTAACGCTTCGGCTTTTGTCATCGCTACGACCACGCCTTTGCCAGCAGCTAAACCGTCCGCTTTGATCACAATTGGGGTGCCCTTCTCTTCGATATATCGTTTGGCTTCAAGATAGCTGGTAAAAGTTTTAGATTCAGCAGTTGGAATCTGACAACGCTCCATCAATTCTTTGGCGAAACTCTTAGATCCTTCAATCAATGCAGCAGCTTTCGTCGGACCAAATATTTTTAATTCCGCTTGCTTGAAATCATCCACGATCCCGTTTAACAAAGGAATTTCTGGGCCAACAAAACTCCAAGTAATCGACGCTTTCTTAGCAAACTCGATCAATCCTTCATGATCAGTTTCTTTAATATCAACGATTTTGACCCCATCACGTGTCATGCCAGGATTCCCCGGTGCACAATAAACGTTTTCGACTAGCGGACTTTGTAAGATTTTACTCGCAATCGCATGTTCACGCCCACCAGATCCTATGATCAATATATTCATTTCTTACTCCTTCTATCTTAATGTCTAAAATGACGGACGTTCGTAAAGACCATGGCAATTCCATATTTATTAGCCATGTCAATCGACGCTTGATCCTTGATACTCCCACCAGGCTGAATGATCGCCTTGATTCCGTGTTTAGCTGCATATTCCACCGAATCATCCATTGGGAAATAAGCATCGCTTGCCAAAACAGCTGCTTGTGCTTTTTCTCCAGCTTGTTCAATCGCAAGTTTGACAGAACCGACACGATTCATTTGTCCTGCACCAATCCCTAGTGTCTGATACCGATTACTTACAACGATCGCATTTGATTTGACGTGCTTAACAGCTTTCCAAGCAAATGCTAATGCAGCCATTTCATCAGATGTTGGCTGACGATCGGTTACTACTTGCCATGTAGTTGGTTCTTCCATTGCTGTATCTTTTTCTTGGACGAGTAACCCTCCAAGAACTGAAACAATTTCATTAGATGCTTTTGTTAATTGCGAGTTAAAGTCAACCGTTAATAATCGTAAATTCTTCTTGGCTTTTAAAACTTCTAGACTTTCTGGTGTATAAGACGGTGCAATGATAATTTCTAAAAAGAGTTTATGCATTTCTTGAGCTGTTGCTAAATCGACTTCCCGATTCAATACCACAATCCCACCAAAAATCGAAACAGGATCTGCTTCATAAGCTGCTAGCCAAGCATCGAAAATCGTGTGAGCTGAGCCAATACCACAAGGATTCATGTGTTTGAGTGCTACAACTGTTGGTTCTTGGTATTCACTCATGATCCGCAAAGCAGCATCTGCATCACGAATATTATTAAAAGATAGTTCTTTTCCATGAAGCTGTTTTGCTTGAGCAATCGAATAACGTTCTGGTAGAGCAGATTGATAAAAGACAGCTTGCTGATGACTATTCTCGCCATAGCGGAGGTCTTGCTTGCGTTCAAAAGTAAGAGTCAATTTTTCCGTCTTTTCTTCCTTCACTTGCTCCGTTAAATATTGAGCAATCAATGCATCATAGGCTGCTGTGTGACGAAATACTTTCGCTGCCAGTTTCTGACGTGTCGCTAAAGAAGTAGTCCCTTGATTTCTCAGTTCATCTAAAACAATTGGATAATCGTTCGGATCAACGATCGCCGTGACAAATTCATGGTTTTTGGCAGCACTACGCAACATACTCGGTCCACCAATATCAATATTTTCAATGGCTTCTTTTTCACTAACATCCGGTTTCATGATTGTTTCTTTGAAAGGATACAAATTGACGCAAACAAAATCAATCGGCAAAATCTCAGAAGCTGCCATTGCATCTCTGTGACTAGCAAGATCACGACGTGCTAATAATCCCCCATGAATCTTAGGATGCAAAGTTTTGACACGTCCGTCCATCATCTCAGGAAAGCCAGTGACATCTTCGATTGCGATGGTTAAGATTCCCGCTTCATCAAGTGCTTTTTTGGTTCCCCCAGTTGAAATAATCTCAATTTCCAAAGCTTGTAATCCCTTGGCAAATTCAACAATTCCTTTTTTATCCGATACACTTAACAATGCTCTAGTCATTTTTTTCTTCCTCCACTTTTTGCATTTCTTTGATGACTGCTTCGATTATTTTAGGATAGGTCTGATGTTCGATTTGATGAATCTTTGCTTCTAAGCTATCCAATGTGTCTTCTTTCGTGATCTCTATGGTTTCTTGGTGAATGATTGGTCCTGTATCTATCCCTTTATCAATGTAATGAATCGTTATACCTGTTTCTTTGACTTTTGCAGCAAACGCATCACGAATCCCATGTAAGCCAGGAAAATCAGGTAAAAGAGAGGGGTGGATATTAATGATCCTTGACTCATAAGCATTCAATAAAGTCGGACCAATAATCCGCATGTATCCTGCTAATACAATGAGTTCAATTTCTTTTTCCACTAGGATCTCTAAAATTTTTTCTTCATATTCTCTTTTAGATGAAAATTCTTTTGGTGAAAAAAAATGAAATGGTACATGTAACTTTTCTGCCCGTTCTAAGACAAAAGCATTCGGCTGGTCACAAAAAAGCCATTCAAAGGTATCTGGCAACTTATTTTCCCGAAAATAGTCAACTAAAGCTTGAAAGTTGCTGCCATTTCCTGAAGCAAATACGGCAATCTTCATTTTTCTTCCTCATCAAACAACACTGTTTTATTTTTTAAGGGAACTACTTCACCGATTCGATAAACCGCTTCTCCTTGCTCATTGATTTCTTCAATGACTTCATCGACTTGAGAAGCTGCTACTGCTACAACCATTCCAATACCCATATTAAAAATCTCAAACATCTCTTGTTCAGGGATTTCACCTAAACGTTGGAGACAATCAAAAATCGGCAAGCTAGGCCATGAACCTAATTGAATTTGCGCGGCCGTTCCTTCCGGCAACATCCGAGGAATATTTTCTACGAATCCACCACCAGTGATATGTGCCGCACCTTTGATCTTTTGTTCTTTTATGATTGGCAGCAAAGCTGATACATAGATTTTTGTCGGCTTTAACAATTCTCGGTCCAGTGTTTCAGACAGACCCTCTATCTGATCGGTTAATGTGTAACTATTTTGTTCAAAAAACACTTTCCGAACCAATGAATAGCCGTTTGAATGAATCCCGCTAGAAGGTAAGCCTAACAGAACATCACCAACTTCGATTTCACTTCCTGTGATCAATTGCGACTTTTCTGCAACCCCAACTGCAAAACCAGCAAGATCATACTCATTTTCCGCGTACATTCCTGGCATCTCTGCGGTTTCGCCACCGATCAACGCAAGATTACCTGCTACACAACCATCCGCCACGCCAGCGACGACTTTTTCTAATTTTTGTGGATCATTTTTTCCAGTAGCTAAATAGTCTAAGAAATATAAAGGTTCCGCACCTTGAGCTAAAATATCATTGACACACATCGCCACACAATCGATTCCGATTGTTTCATGTTGATCCGCTTCGATGGCTACTAACAATTTTGTTCCTACCCCATCTGTCCCCGATACCAAAACTGGTTCTTTTAATTGGTAAGAACTTAAATCAAAACAGCCACCAAAACCGCCTAAAGCACCCATTACCCCTAGTCGCTCTGTTTTTTTCACGTGTTTTTTGATTCGTTCTACTACTTCATAGCCAGCTTCTACATCCACACCAGCATTCGCATAGGCATTGCTCATGTTACTTCCTCCTTTATTGAAAAAAAGATACTTTTTCTTTCAATGATTCACGGTATTTTTCTTCATAGTCGTATAGAGGTGTCGGATAATCACCATTAAAATAAGCCATACATAACCCAGAATAAGGAGCTGCTTCTTTTAATCCGATTGCTTGGATCAACCCATCCTCACTTAAAAATTCCAATGAATCTGCTTCAATACATTGTCTGATTTCTTCGATACTATGATTCGCTGCAATTAGTTCTTTTCTCGTTTGAATATCAATGCCGTAAAAACAAGGATATTTTAACGGTGGTGAAGCAATTCGTACATGAACCTCTTTTGCTCCTGCTTCTTTTAATAGACGTACGATTCGCCGGCTCGTTGTTCCTCTAACGATCGAATCATCCACCATCACGATTCGTTTGCCTTCAACAACTCCTCTGACAGCCGAAAGTTTCATCCTGACACCCTGTTCCCTTAATGCTGGTGTAGGTTGAATAAAGGTTCTGGCAATGTATTGATTTTTTACTAGTCCAATCTCATAAGGGATGCCACTAGCTTCGGCATAGCCACTGGCTGCTGATAGCGAAGAATTTGGAACACCTACAACCATGTCAGCATCAATTGGCGCTTCCTGTGCTAAATTTCTCCCCATATTTTTACGAGCAGTGTGTACATTGACACCAGCGATATTTGAATCTGGTCGTGCAAAGTAGATATATTCCATGGAACAAATCGCTAACTGGGTTTCGGTCGTATAAGTATCGATCGTATAGCCCGAGTCATCAATGATCACTACTTCCCCTGGACGAACATCTCGAATAAACCGCGCACCGATGACTTCCAGTGCACAAGTTTCAGAAGCAATCACATATGCACCATTTTTCATTTGTCCGATTGCCAAAGGTCGAAAACCATTCGGATCAAGAGCGGCGATCATGGCATCTTCTGTTAAAAGCAAATAGGCAAAACCGCCTTTCACTTCATTTAATGCTTCTTTTAAACGATCGAGCAATGTTGTTTTTTTACTTCGACGAATCAAATGCATCAAAATCTCTGTATCTGAATTGGAATGGAAAATCGCACCGTCTTTTTCTAATGACGTTCTCAACGATCGGGCATTCGTAAGATTACCATTGTGAGCTAGACCGATTGACTGGTCATAAAATTTAAATAAAAAGGGTTGGATATTGTCCACACTACCATTACCTGCTGTAGCATAACGCACATGTCCAATCGCTGCTTGTCCAGAGAGTGCAGCTAGCTTTCTTTGATCTTTGAAAACTTCTGAGAGTAAACCTAGATCCCGGTGTCCTAATAGTTTCCCTTGATCATTTGAAACGATCCCAGCACCTTCTTGACCACGGTGCTGAAGACTATGAAGCCCAAAATATGTTACGCTAGATGCTTCTTGATGTCCCCAGACACCAAACACCCCACATTCTTCATTTAAACTTTTTACTTCATAAGACATTCGATTGCGTCCTCCCAGCATTTTTTAGCTGTTGTAACAGCTAGATGGATTTCCCCATCACTTGCTTGGATCAGGATATTACTTGACTCAGTCACTTTACCGATACAACTTGCTTTTTCGCCCATCAAACGTTCAAATTCCTCACGATCTTCTGGAAGGATGGTGACCACAAATCTTGATTGTGTCTCTGAAAAAAGTTGTGCTGTCGTCAGATTTACTGTGACATCTAATCCCAATTGGGTACCAAAAGTTGCTTCAGCCAACGCCACAGCCAAACCGCCTTCCGAACAATCATGCGCACTGGTTACCACTCCTGCTTGAATAGCCGCCAGTAGACTTTCTTGGTTTTGTTGTTCCGTCAATAGATCAAAATGCTCGATGTCCCCTTCAATTTTTCCTAATTGCATTTTTTGCAATTCACTACCATTGAAATCGTCATAAGTTTCACCAACAAGATAAATCAAATCATCCGCCATTTTGAAAGATTGAGTGGTGATGTGTTGGTGGTCTTCGATCAATCCGACCATGCCGATCATCGGGGTAGGATAAATCGCTTTGCCATCCGTTTCATTGTATAAAGAAACATTCCCGGAGATCACAGGTGTCGCAAAGACTTCACATGCTTTGGCAATCCCGTCTGCTGATTTGACCAGTTCCCAAAATACTTCTGGTTTATCAGGAGAACCATAATTCAAGCAGTCTGTGATCGCCAATGGACGTCCGCCACTAGCAACAATGTTTCTGGCAGCCTCTGCAACAGCGATTTGCCCACCTATCTCAGGATTCAAGTAAAGGTAGCGGGCATTACAGTCAGTCGTCATAGCAATTGCTTTTTCAGTTCCACGAATACGCAATACGGCAGCATCACTTCCAGGGGAAACTACTGTATTGGTTTGTACTTGAGAATCATAGGTTTCATAAATCGCATGTTTTGAAGCTATTGTCGGTTGTTTCAATAAATCTAGCAATAATTGATTTGCATCTTCAATGATTGGTTGATATTGCCCTAACTGTTTAAATTTTTCGATTCGAGCGGGTTCTTGCACTGCCTTTTCATAAACAGGTGCATCTTCGGCTAAGGCATCAACTGGTAAGTTAGCCACTTCTTCCCCATGATGGTACAAGCGATACAAGCCATCATCGGTGACTTCTCCAATCGTAACAGCATCCAAATCATATTTTTTAAACAATTCTTTGACTCTTTCCTCTGCCCCAGCTTTTACACAAATCAACATTCGTTCCTGTGATTCTGAAAGCATCATTTCGTAAGGAGTCATATTTGTTTCTCGTTGTGGCACATCGTCTAATGTCAAAATCAAACCAGATCCAGCTTTTGATGCCATTTCTGAACTTGAAGAAACCAATCCAGCAGCGCCCATGTCTTGGATTCCTACTAAAATGTCCGCATATTCCAGGATCAATTCTAAGCAAGCTTCAAGTAATAGTTTTTCCATAAAAGGATCGCCTACTTGGACTGCGGAACGTTGCTGTTCTTCTTCTTGACTGAACTCTTCTGAAGCAAAAGTCGCACCGTGAATGCCGTCGCGTCCTGTTTTCGCACCGACATACATGATCGAATTACCCACGCCAGAAGCTTGCCCTTTTTGAATGTCTTTGTGATCGATCAACCCTACGCACATGGCATTAACTAACGGATTCCCTTCATAACAAGGATCAAACGCTACTTCTCCTCCAACCGTCGGTATTCCGATACAATTACCATACCCAGAAATCCCTGCGACTACTTCTTCCAATAAGTACTTGGTTCGTGGTTGGTCTAACTCGCCAAAACGTAAGGAGTCAAGTAAAGCAATCGGACGTGCACCCATACTGAAAATATCACGGATGATCCCACCAACACCGGTTGCCGCTCCTTCATAAGGTTCTACTGCTGAAGGGTGATTATGACTTTCCGCTTTAAACACAACTGCTTGACCATCACCGATATCCACGATACCAGCGCCTTCTCCTGGACCTTGAAGAACATGCGGTCCACTTGTTGGGAACTTTCGTAAAATCGGTTTAGAATTTTTGTAAGAACAATGCTCGCTCCACATGACTGAAAACAAACCTGTTTCGGTGTAATTGGGCATTCTCCCCAAAATATCTTCTTCGATCATTCGATATTCTTCGTCTGTCAATCCCCATTCAGCATAAATTTTCTTTTCTTTGATCTCTAAGGGACTTGGTTCGTTCCGTGTTTTCATCTTAGGCAGTCACCTTTCCAAAATTTTTTAACATCGAGGCAAAAAATCGTTTTCCGTCTTCTGATCCTAGTAACGCCTCCATCGCCCGTTCCGGATGAGGCATCATCCCAAGCACATTTCCTGCTTTATTGGTGATCCCTGCAATATTTGCGACACTACCATTGATATTCTCGGCATAAGTAAAAACGATTTGATTATTGGCTTTTAACTCTTGCAATGTTTGCTCATCGCAAAAATAATTTCCTTCGCCATGAGCGACAGGCAGCTGAATGATTTCATCGGTTTCATACTCCGAAGTAAAGGCTGTCTGGTTGTTAACTTTCAAAGGAACAGTTTTGCAAATGAAGCGCAAAGACTCATTTTTTCTTAGCACGCCTGGAAGGAGACCTGCTTCTGTAAGGATCTGAAACCCATTACATGTACCAAAGACTGGTTTTCCTTCCTCCGCAAAACGAACAACTTCTTTCATGATAGCTGAAAAACGCGCAATGGCTCCACAGCGTAAGTAATCGCCATAAGAAAAACCGCCAGGAAGCAATACGCCGTCATAGCCTTGTAGAGAGGTTTCATCGTAACGAACATACTCAGCTTCTACTTCCATAATGTCACGAATTGCCCACAACATATCTGCATCACAGTTCGAACCAGGAAAGACAATCACTGCAAATTTCATGCTAGATTTCCTCCAATTGTTCAATTTCATAACGATACGTTTCCATGTTGACGTTAGCTAATAGTTTGTCACAAATCCCTTCAATCGTTTCCTCTACTGCGCTTGCTTCTGCTGAAACTTGGATCTCAAAATATTTACCGATTCGGATATCTTCAACAGTTTCATATCCCAAACGATGGACCGCATTTTTCACTGCTTCTCCTTGAGGATCTAATACAGAATCTTTATAGGTGACATAAACTTTTACAAAATACATTTCATTTTCTCCTCTCATAAACCAACTTGTGTTAAACGTGTCAAAACTTCTTGATATACTGGGACAATTTCCCCAATTTTTCGTCGATAAACATCTTTGTCCATGTGTTCGTTTGTTTTCAAATCCCATAACCGACAAGTGTCAGGCGAAATTTCATCTCCTAATACGATTTCGCCCGTAGCTGTTTTCCCAAATTCCAGTTTGAAATCAATTAACTGTAAATCGATTTTCTCAAATAGTTGGATTAACAAATGATTGATTTTTCTAGCCTGTGTCTTTAATTCAGTAATTTCATCTTCATCTGCAATTTGTAAAAACAGCACATGTTCATCATTGATAAATGGATCATCTAATTGATCGTCTTTGTAATAAAATTCGACAATTGGTGTGGGTAATTTTTGTCCTTCAGGAATTGCCAACCGTTTTGAAAAACTACCAGCTGCACTATTTCTGACTACCACTTCTAAAGGAAGAATATTTAATTTTTTCACTAATTGTTCGTCTTTTCCGATTTGTTGGATAAAGTGATTGGCAATCCCTTGTTCGGATAAATAATGGAAGACTTTACTTGTGATTTGATTGTTCAGTTCCCCTTTTCCATTTACTTGGTCTTTCATCAAGCCATTCAAAGCCGTAGCTTGGTCCAAGTATTCCACCCAAATCACCTGTTCATCTGAAGTATGGTACATTTTTTTAGCTTTTCCTTCATACAGCAAATCTTTCTGTTCCATTTCGACATCTCCTTAAATTCTTGACGATCACAACAAACATTATTTTTTTGTTCGTCTTTTCACTTTAAATTTTAACAAGTGTTTTTATCCTGTTCAATAAAAACATGTACATTTATAGCATTAAAATTGTCTAATGTTCGTGTTTAATACAAAAATTCTTCCCTGGAAAAATAATAAGCGTTTACACCTATAATAATTGATGCTATAGTAGGATTAGAATGATTCTGGATATTTATTCAAGGAATTCAAGGAGGTAGCGAAATGGAAGAGGCCGCAGTTTGTGCCCAATGTTTTTTAATGGATTTATCGCCCGAGGAAACGTCACGTTTATATAATGACCTGTTGTCTATCAAAGATGTCTACTTATGTAATAAAGATACGAGTTTTTATACCTTCAGAAAAATCCGTCGTGCGGCAAAGCGCCATACTGAGTGTCGAAAGCGCACATTTGAATATCAAACATTTTCTGAACATCAACTCGTGATCAGTCAGATACACGAACAAAAATTATTCAAAAATCATTATCGTATCCAAGTCACTTATGATCAGCAAGAATTTGATTATACTTTTATCGAAGAATTATTGAGTTTGCTTCATACTAAACATTTTAACTATTCCGCTCAAGCCCTTTACGGATAGTTTTCTCATGCTATTATCAAGCAACATCATGAAATGAATCAAAATAGCTAAAAAGAACCCCGACCAGTTGAGTTATCTGTGTCAAGGTTCTTTTTTATTACATTTCAGTAAAAGAGTGGCTGCTTCTAGCATTCCGAAGCAAGCCACTCATTTTGATTATTTGTCTTTTTCTCCTAAACCAACACGGTCAAAGATCACATCCACATTTTTCAAGTGATGATGGTAGTCAAATGCGTCATCGATCTCTTCTTTTGTTAAAACAGAAGTAACCGTTGGATCCTCTTCAAGTAAAGGTCTAAATTGAACTTGATGATCCCATGCATAAGCTGTTTTAGGTTGAACCAAGTCGTAAGCTTCTTCTCTTGTCATACCTTTGTCAATCAGTTTCAACATCACACGTTGACTATAGATCAAGCCAAAAGTAGCTTCCATGTTACGTTTCATATTCTCAGGAAAGACCGTCAGATTTTTTACGATATTTCCAAAACGATTCAACATATAGTCCAATAAAATTGTTGTATCAGGTAAAATGATTCGTTCTGCTGACGAATGAGAGATATCTCTTTCATGCCACAACGAAACATTTTCATAGGCTGTGACCATATGACCACGAATCACTCGAGCAAGTCCAGCCATGTTTTCTGAACCGATTGGGTTTCTTTTATGAGGCATTGCTGAAGACCCTTTTTGTCCTTTAGCGAAGAACTCTTCTACTTCTCTCGTTTCTGATTTTTGCAAACCACGGATTTCTGTTGCAAAACGTTCGATGCTGGTAGCAATCAATGCCATAGTCGCAAAGTACTCTGAGTGGAGATCACGTGGGAGCACTTGCGTAGAGATCTCTTGCGGACGAATCCCTAATTTTTCACACACATATTCTTCAATAAATGGCGGAATGTTCGCAAATGTTCCTACCGCTCCTGATATCTTACCTGCTTCAACACCTTTGGCTGCATGCTCAAAACGTTCAATATTTCGTTTCATTTCTGAATACCAAGTAGCTAATTTCAAGCCAAATGTCGTTGGTTCAGCATGAACGCCATGCGTTCTTCCCATCATCACTGTGTACTTATGTTCTTTAGCTTTTTCACCAATAATTGCCGTAAAACGTTTCAAATCATCTCGTAAAAGATCATTTGCTTGTTTGATTTGATAGCCATAAGCTGTATCCACGACATCAGTACTCGTTAAGCCGTAGTGGACCCACTTACGTTCTTCGCCTAATGTTTCAGAAACTGCTCGAGTAAAGGCAACAACGTCGTGACGTGTTTCCTTTTCAATTTCCAAAATACGTTCAATATCAAAAGATGCATGTTCACGAATTTTTTTGACATCTTCTTTAGGAATTTCTCCTAATTCTGACCATGCTTCGTCAGCTAAAATTTCTACCTCCAGCCAAGCTTGGTATTTGTTTTGTTCTGTCCAGATATTGCCCATTTCAGGTCGTGTATAACGTTCTAACATCAATTTTTCTCCTTTAATCCCAAATATTGGTTTTCTTTATTTCATCCAAAGTTTGTTGAATGTCTTCAGTTACGATAGTAATATGCCCCATTTTACGACCCTTTTTCGCTTGTGCTTTCCCATAAAAATGAAATTGCCAATCTGGTTTTTTATCGATCAAATGATAGCTTTCTAATAACTGCTCGCCCAATACATTGACCATCACTGCCTCACTCAATAAACGGACTTTTTTACTTAATGGCCAACCACATATTCCCCGAATATGGGCATCAAATTGACTCATCGAGCATGCTTCAATGGAGTAATGTCCCGAGTTGTGAGGTCGTGGTGCTAATTCATTCACATATAAACCACCAGTTTTTGTTAAAAACATTTCAATGCAAAGTACGCCAGATAAGCTCATTCCTTCAGCGATGACTCGAGCGATCCGCTCTGCTTCTTCAACAACCTCATCAGCGATTGCTGCTGGTGCAATCGTTTCATGTAAAATGTTGTTACGGTGGATATTTTCGACCACTGGAAATGTACTATAATCCCCTTGTCCGTTTCCAGCAACTAAGATCGAGATTTCTTTTTCAAAGGGAATCCATGCTTCCAATACACAGGTCCCTTCCCTTAGTAAATCCATTGCTGGCGCAAGGTCTGCCCGACTTTTCAAGACGTATTGTCCCTTGCCGTCATATCCACCTCGTGTCGTTTTCAACACACAAGGATAACCAATACCATCAATGGCATCTTGAATATCGGTTGGACTTACAATTGTCGCATAAGGAGCAATAACGATATTATTCGTTTCTAAAAAAGATTTTTCTAAAAGACGATCTTGGGTGATCGCTAATAAATCAGTTCCTTGAGGAATAAACGACATAGAAGAAATGGCATTTAATGCTTCCACACTGACGTTTTCAAATTCATACGTGATAACATCTGTTCGTCTAGCAAGTTCTTCCAATGCAAAAGTATCATCGTATGTTCCTTGAATATACCAATCAGCTACTTGAGCTGCTGGACAATTCGTTACAGGATCAAGAACCCCGACTTTAAAGCCCATTTCTTTTGCACTGATCGCCATCATCCGTCCTAATTGTCCGCCACCGACAATTCCGATCGTTGATCCAGGCAACAAAGGTTTAACCAAGTTGATCACTACTTTCTATCACAGTTTCAGCTAACATTAACCGTCTTTTCGCTAACTTAGCCTCCAACTTTAAATCATACATTGAAAGCATCTCAACCGCAAGTAGTCCAGCGTTAATTGCCCCCGCTTTTCCAATCGCCGTCGTTGCCACAGGAACACCACCAGGCATCTGGACAATAGATAACAGCGAATCTAATCCGTTCAATGTTCGTGTTTGTACCGGAACGCCAATTACTGGTAAGGTTGTTTGAGAAGCCACCATTCCTGGCAGATGAGCGGCTCCACCTGCTCCGGCAATGATCACTTTGATTCCCCTTGCTCGTGCTTCTTTGGCATACTGAAACATCAAATCAGGTGTACGATGCGCAGAGACGACTTTCTTTTCATAAGCCACCTCAAACTCTTCTAGAATCTCGCAAGTATTTTTCATCGTTTCCCAATCAGATGTACTCCCCATAATTACTGCAACCTTGATTGTCATACATTTCTCCTTTCTCTACTTTCACATTCATATTTTAGCAATCGGTTTTTTTGATGTCAAAGAATTTTCGAATATTATAAAGATTTTCATCTTTAATGTTCGTTATTTATATCAGCGAAAAAACGAGAGTGAGACAATCGTTCTTTCTCAAAAAGAAAATAAGTTCGATTTTGATGTTTATTGTCAAAATCGAACTTATTTTTTGTTATGCGCACTTTCCTCTCCATATATTTTCCTAATTTTCTTAAATTTAATGCCATCAGTGCCAAACCAATACCAATCGTTGCTCCATGTTTTCCACGTAAATGGAAACGATGGAACGCCAAGTGAGCCTTCAGATATCCGAACGCGGGTTCGACATCCATTTTTCGTTTCCGATAAATCGAACCAGCTTTCTCCTCTAGAAGCTTTTTTCTGCATTCTGCTTTGAAATAGCGCCAATTATTATTTACTTGAATTTTTCGCTTTTGTTCACTTTTCGCACGCGTACATTAACGACGGACTGGACAGTTCCGACAATCCTCACATTCATAGATTTTGAAATCTTGAATAAAGCCACCTTTATCTATTCTGCGACTATAATTTTTGAACGGTACCGGACGATTCGCTGGGCAAATATAGGTGTCTTGTTCTTCAAAATAACGCCAATTCTCCACGTTAAACGGATTCTCCTTGTCCTTCTTTTTATTTTCTTTGTGGTAACTTCCATAGGTAATCAAGGGGGTTTTATGTAAAACATCGTTGATATACATGTAAATTTCTTCGCTACCATACCCTGCATCTGCCACAATGTACTCCGGCAACTCCTTATGTTGGTCTAAAAAACTATCTAAAAATGGCTTCAATGTTTTGGTGTCTGTGGGATTCGAAAATAATTCATAGCTCAAAACATACTGATTTTCGGTGGTGATTTGTAAATGATAACCTGGTTTGAGCTGTCCATTTCGCATATAATCGTCTTTCATCCGCATAAAGGCGGCATCAGTAAATGTTCTACATCTAGTGGTAAAGTTGTTTAATTGATGGTATTATTTTTAAACATAAAGCACACTCCTTTGATTTTTGTTTAAGCACTTGAATCATACAAGGTTGTGTGCTTTTTGTGTGCCTTAAAATCAAAATAAAATGGGACAATAATCAGATTTTTTCTGACTATTGTCCCACTCTCTAATCTTAGTATGTTTTTGTAAATGGAAACAATAAATTTCGTGGGAACTATCATATCCTTTGTATAGATTTATGTAATTATCCATTATACAAGTAGAAGAAAAGAGTAGTTTTTCATCTTTTCCTAACAAAAGAAATTATTAGAATATAACAATAACCTTAACGTGTTAAGATTGAACTATGAATAAAAATAGAGGAGTGAAGAGATGAAAGAATGGTATGAAGGGTTTTACTTTACAAAAGATGAGATTAACAGTCAAAGAAAAATAACTGAAAAAGCAAAACACGCCCTTAATGTGAAACATGAATATTCATCAGCGAGCAAAGTGGCGAAAGAAAACTACGAAAAAGAAAATAAATGCTTGGAATATATGAAAAGTCATCATCAAGAAGAAAAGGATCAACCAGCATTTAGCGCAAAAGAAATAGATGAAGCAAAAGTACAAGTGTATAAATTGGAAATGCAGCATGCTCGAATATCCGATCCTTTTGGCAATGAAGCATTAAAAATATCAGAAAAACTTAAATATGCCAAAAACAGATACAATCATATGGAAAACATAAATAAACCCAAAGTACAACGACAGCAACAAGCGAAAGAGGCAGAACAAGCAACGGCTAATTTGGGCATGTTACAAGCAAAGAGAGAACAAAGAGGAGAACCTGATGATAAAAAAATTAAGGTGTATATGGACAATTTTAAAGAGTCAAACAACCAGTTAGAAGTAGAATACAATAACTTAACGACTAACAGCCCTGATAAAAATGAAAAACTCAAAGAAAACCAATTTGAGGAAATCACAAACACTGTGCAGTATGTTAAAGATAATAAACATAAAATGTCCCAGTTAGATAAAAAAGTGACTAGCATCCAAGATAAATTAAGTAATGAAAAAGAGAAACGAGAGAACATAAAAAATCAAATAAATGAAATAGATAATTCGTCATTTTTCAATAAAATTATAGTGTATTTTACAGGCGAGAAGAGAGATTTAACGAAAAAGTTAAACACAAAAGATCAAAATATAGCAATGTATACTAAACAATTGAGTACGATATCTGTAGATAAAGCAGCATATATAATGGAGAGTGAAGCAGCAATAGATAAAATGTTACCCATAAGTCAAGAAAAACATGCTGAGCTTAATGCTTTAAAAACGAATCTCAAAACTTTGATGAATGAGGTGAATCATTTATCTAAAAATACACAAGTAACCCAACAAATTGATCCCAAATTCAAGGATGATTTGACAAACTTAGAAAATTCGAATAAAATACTTTCGGAAAAAATTAATAATTCAATAAAAATAGTTCAAAATTTAGCTGACCAAAAAAAGGAATTTGCAACAATGAGGGGGCAAAGTACATTTATTGATCTAAAAGATAGTGCGAAGGAAAAACAAAGTGAAATTGTAAGTCAAGGGAAACAAACTGAAAAAAGTAAACAACCAGATAAATCAGAGCGAGGTTCCTCTTTTGCATAGCATAAATAGCATATAATAAGTATAGAATATTGATTTTAGCGTATACATAAAGAAATAAACTAGAACGAGGTTGAGACAAAGGTATTTAGCGTCAAGAAATAAGCAGGAATTTCCAAAATTTGCTTTTCAACTTTTTGGTCAATCCCTGCTTATTTTTCGAAGATGTTACTTTTGTCTCAGTCTCATTTTTAGGACGATTCAAGTTATTTTTTTGCTAATGCTTCTTCAATAATCTCTTCATCTTTTTTCAACCCGTTAAAAATAAGATTCAAAACGATCGCTGTCACGCTACTCATGACAATCCCATTCCCCGTAAACATTTGAACTGTTGGGGGTAATTGGCTAAATAAAGTCGGCATAATATTGAATCCTAAGCCAAAACCAATCGAAACAGCAGTAATCAAGAGATTTTTGTCATTCGTAAAATCAACTTCCATCAACATCCGAATACCTTGAACAGCAACCATCCCAAACATGACTAACATGCCGCCACCTAGAACTGGCTCTGGAATGATTTGTGCCAAAGCACCTATTTTAGGAAATAATCCAAGAATAATCAAAAAAATTGCAGAGAAATAAATTGGCTTTCTTGTCTTGATACCTGAAAGTTGGACTAGCCCAACATTTTGAGAAAAACCAGTGTAAGGGAATGTATTGAAAATCCCACCTAAAATAACCGCCAGACCTTCGGCACGATAGCCTTTTTTCAATTCTTCTTCTCCCACTTTTTGTCCAGTGATATCCCCTAGCGCAAAGTAAACACCTGTTGACTCTACCATACTCACAATAGAAATAATGATCATCAACAATATCGACCAGACATCAAAAGTTGGTTTTCCAAAATAAAAAGGTTGAGGCACGTGAAAAACAGGTGCTTGACCAATCGCACTTAAATCCACCATTCCCAGTACAGCAGCTAAAATACTCCCGCCAACTAAACCGATCAGTACAGCAATCGAGCGAACAAACCCTTTAGCTAACATTTGTACTCCGACGATCAGTGCAATTGTAACGAAAGCTAGCAATAAATTGGTTTGATTTCCAAAATTAGTCGCAGATGAATCGCCACCGCCCATTTTTTCGATTGCAACTGGAATCAACGTCAACCCAATCACGGTAATGACCGTCCCAGTCACGATCGGCGGAAATAATCGTTTGATCTTTGAGAAAAATCCAGACACTAAAACAACAAAAATACCAGAAGCGATAATCGAACCATAAATTGCCCCAACACCTTGGTCGCTCCCAATAAGGATCAGTGGTGCAACTGCTTGAATAGCACAACCTAAAACAACTGGCAACCCAATACCAAAAAAACGATTAACCGTCAATTGTAATAATGTTGCTAAGCCACACATAAAAATATCAATCGAGATCAAGTACGTCATTTGCTCTTGATTAAACCCTAGTCCCGTACCGATCAGCAAAGGAACAGCAACTGCCCCAGCATACATTGCTAAGAGATGTTGTAAACCTAATACTGCGGCTTGGCCATTTTTTGTTTCTTTCTCCACCTTTATGCATCCTCCTCAAGAAATTCAACTTGTCCGTTGGATAATGCCGCAATTCGTGCCAATGAAACAACTTTCAAGCCCATTTCTTCTAATAGCTGACGGCCATCTTGGAACGATTTTTCAATCAGGATGCCGATTCCTTCGACTCCTGCACCTGCTTGGCGGCACAATTCAACCAACCCTTTCGCCGCTTGACCGTTCGCTAAGAAATCATCAATGATTAAAACCTTGTCCTCTGCAGATAAAAATTTACGAGAGATAGAAATCGTACTAGTCACTTGTTTTGTAAAGGAATAAACAGAAGTAGTCAACAATTCTTCATCCATCGTCAAGCTTTTGGCTTTTCTGGCAAAAATCATTGGTACATTTAATGTCTGTGCCACAAATAAAGCTGGTGCAATTCCAGAAGCTTCAATCGTTACCACTTTAGTGATTCCTTGATCTTTGAAAACTTCCGCAAATCGTTGGCCTATTTGTTCCATTAATACCGGATCCACTTGATGCGTCACAAAGCTATCTACTTTTAAGACGCCTTCACCTAGCACACGGCCATCTTTTTGAATACGTTCCACTAATTCTTTCACTTTATTTTCCCCTTTTTCATTTATTGATATCAAAGCTAACCACTATTCGACCTCATGGATCACCCTTTCAAGGTTTCAAGCTCGTGCGAAATACGCAAAAATGCCTGCTTTTTAAACAAAAAAACCCTTTTACTAAATAAGTAAAAAGGGTGCAAGACACTCTTTCACTTATAGTCCAGCATTTACGGTGCTGGCTAGAAACTGTCATCCTTATCATGACGATATATAAGTGGGCTATATCACTACGTTCCTTCGATCCTCTTAAGAAACAAAATAGTGATCTATTTTGCTCAAGTAGTCTAGAAGTAGCTTTAATAAAATATGTTTGATTGATTCAAGCATTCATAATCGTTGTTTGGCACTTTTAATGTTAGCTTTTGTTCCAAACGATGAAAACAGTTTAACATCTGTTTCAGAAAGTGACAACCAACTTTCACTATTTTTTTCTAAAATCTAATATTTTTGATCTCATTCTGCAAGGTTGTTCGGTATTTCTGACAGAAATAAAGAGAAAAAAGAGAATTTACGTGAGTGCCACGATTTTTTCTCTTTTTTGACTTGTTTTTGATTTTTATGATTCCTCTTGCTTTTCAAGTTGTCGATACTTTTCCATTTTACGACTAAATAATTCCCCGTTACTTGGAGGAGTATAGGTAATAGCGTTCGCTCCAGCTTTGATCGTATCCAAGATGCTTTGATCTGTTGGACCACCAGTAGCAATAATCGGTAGTTCCGGATACTTTTCTCGGAAAAATTTTACCGTTTCAGTTGTTTCTTTCCCTGCACTGATATTGATGATCGTAATACCTGCTGCCAATTTTTCATCGATTTCTGTATATTTCGATGTCACTGTACTAATCACTGGGATATCCACTGCACGACAAACTTCTTGAACTGTTTCAAGTGGTGTGGGTGCATTTAAAACGACTCCTAACGATCCTTGCGCTTCAGCGAATAAGCTCATGTAAGAAGAGCGCGTACCTTGCGTTAGACCTCCGCCAACACCTGAAAATACTGGAATGTCTGCTGCTTCGATAATACTTTTAGTGATTGCAGGATGCGGAGTAAATGGGTACACAGCAATCACGGCATTTGCATTTGTATTACGGACAATTGCTATATCAGTAGTAAAAATAATCGATCGGATCAGTTTTCCAAAAATCTTAATACCACTTGCCTCCATAATGACCTCAGGTACTCTAACGATATCTTTTCGTAGCTCGGTCATAATTTCAGGGGTAAATTGCTCTGCCATCTTGCCACTCCCTTTTTCATAGTTATTGATCATATTGATCCAAGTGATAGGTTTCAATGACTTGGATAATTTTTTGTGCGTAGGAAGGGTCAGTTGCGTAGCCTGCGTCTTGCAGTGCTTGGGCAGCTTCACGATAGTTCGTAGCCGTGATCACTTTTTCATATAATGCTGGATTCCAATCTACCCCATTCACAAAAAGTTGTGTGTGAGAGTCCATCGATTGTTCCCATGAATCATACACACGAAAATCTCCTTGGATCGTGACCCATTCTTCATTCACAAATTCCTTTGTTTCTAAATTGACCTTTTTTTGATCACCATATGCTTTAATTCCAAAAAGATTATTGTATTGACTGGCTAACGTACTCTCGCCCCAGTTTGATTCAAGAATTGCCTGACCTAAAATGATACTTGGGAGAACGCCATAGCCGGTTTGTAATTCTTTCGCATGAGGAGCTAATCGATCAATAAATTGTTGATGTGTTTGTGCCTCATTGTTATTCTGTTCTTGCCCAACAAGAGGCGCTGACAACCCTCGTAAAGAGAGAACAAAAGCTATCATCAACAATATTCCACCAAAAATCACAGCAATCAAGCGTAATGAATTACGTTTTTGTTTCTTCCATTTTTTTTTGGCCATTCACTACTCCTATTTCTTTTGTAATTGTTCTAAGTATTCTTCTAATGTGATATCATGTTTCGAAATATAGGCCGCACTTTCTTCTCCAACATAACGTAGGTGCCATGGTTCATACGTGATTTTTGTGATATCTTGACGATCTTTAGGATAACGTATGATAAATCCATATTTAGGCGCATTTTCAGCAATCCATTTTGCCCCTGGTTGATCTCCATAACTTGCCTCTAAAAGCTGTGAAGGATAATTATTATACCAATTTTCATCCACTACATCGACCGCTAAGCCTGTATGATGTTCGCTATGTCCAGGGACGGTGATTGTTTGTTTCGTGATTGCTGTCGCCTCTTCCTCTGAAACGTGTTGACTACTCATCACTTCTTGGACATTTTGTGTAAACACCTGTTGCTGTGCTGCAACCGAACGATATGCGGAGACCATCACTAAAGGAAACCCTGCAGATTGTGCTGCTTTGGCAAAATCTTCATAATGGGATACGATACGTTTATCGATCAAATAACCATTGGGCAGTGATGCCAGCTGCGTGTCTTCATTGATTTCTTTTTCGATTTTATGATCAGGTCCTACCAAGACAAGATCCCAATCGGTCGGTTGAACCTTTGGTAAATCTTCACTTTTTTTGGTAGAATCCTTCACTTTAGTTTCTTTGGAACTCTTTGTTGTCTGTTTGGTTACTTGTTCAGTTGTTTGATTTTCTGCTTGGACGTCAGATTTCATGTGTTGCTCGCTTACAAAGATGTACCCCATTGCGACAACCATGATCACAACTGCTCCAAACCCTAAAACTTTATTCACTCTTAAAAATCCTCTCATTCCTTTTTATGTTCATTTTTTTCATGAACATAGGTTTCTTCTAAATTCTCGTTTACCCAATCCAACAGTTCCAATTTCTCGCCTTCGATCTGTCTTTGAACGTCTGCAGGTAATCGAAAGTTCAAGATGTCGTCATAACCCCATTCATCATAATTAATACTTACCTTCAAGTCAAGGAACCCTGTAAGATATTGATCGTTTTTTAATGGAATCAATTCGACTTTGGCAGGACCATCCGTTAACCATTTTTGAGCGATTCTCGTTTTGATTTGTTTATACTCTGCCACTGCAGTCGTCCTTTTTTCAGGGAAAATGATCGTTTGTCGTAAAATCTTTTGCGTAAGCATCCATTCATAATCAGTAAACAGGTTTTTGATTTTCTGCATGGTTTCAGATGGAAGGTTCTTCTCTCCTCGTTTCCAGCCTTCCCACTGCGCTTCGTCAATTACTAAATAGTCCTCTAAAAAATTCTTTTCTGTTGCGTACTGTTCCAGTAATACACTAAGAATTAAATCAACATAAACTTGATGCATAAAAGTTTCCCCCTCTACTCATTTTACTTAAATTTCAAAAAAAATTCACTACGGCTTTACTTTTTCTTATTAAAGTACTCTAACACAAATTTTAACGATTCATTTGGTATAATTAAACAAGGACAATGGCATTTTTTCATTTCATTCACTATATTAAATATAACACGAGAAGGAGTTTTGAAGTATGAAAAAGTATCAATGGGGAATCATTGGCTTAGGAAATATTGCACATGAGTTTGCGGAACATTTTGACCAAAAAACAAGCGAGTTGGTAGCAGTTGCTTCACGAACAATAGATAAAGCAGAAGCATTTGCACAACGCTATCATATTCCTAAAGCATATGGTAGTTATCAAGAAATGCTTAATGACCAAGAAATCGATATTATTTATATTGCCGTTCCCAATCGTCAACATAGTCAACATATCATGGAAGCATTAGCAGCGAATAAGCATGTTTTATGTGAAAAAGCGATCACCATGAATAAAAAAGAACTGACCGAAGCAATGAGATTAGCAGAAGAAAAGAATCTAGTGTTAGCAGAAGCGATGACGATTTTCAATATGCCATTGTATCAACAGTTACGTTCTTTGATCGATACAAACAAGCTTGGGGCATTAAAAATGATTCAAGCACCATTTGGCAGCTATAAAGATCCCGACCCAACCAATCGCTTTTTCAATCCTGAATTAGCTGGTGGTGCTTTATTAGATATTGGGACATATGCCGTCTCGTTTGCTCGTTTCTTTTTGAGCTCTCAACCAGAAGTTATTGCATCAACAATGGTACCATTTGAAACAGGTGTGGATGAACAGTCAGTGACTATTTTAAGGAATAAAGAAAATGAGTTAGCAACGATCAGTCTGACTTTCCAAGCCAAAATGCCTAAAGTGGGAATCGTTGCCTTTGAAGAGGGCTATATCACCATCACCGATTACCCTCGTGCGGATCGTGCGGAGATCATCTTCAATGACGGGACAAAAGAATGGATCGAAAGCGGCAGCACCGCGCAAGCCATGAATTATGAAATCGAAAATATGGTCAAAACTATTAAAGGCGAACTCCCTAACCGTTCGTTGTTTCTGACCCACGATGTCATCGAGATCCTTGATGGGATGCAAAAACTTTGGCAAAAATAAGCTCCTTGAAATAAGCTGGAATTTTTCTAAACATGAAAAGCTGTTTAAGCAACGGAGACATCCCCAATGCTTAAACAGCTTCTCTTTATTTCATTCATTGAACTGAATAATTTAACCAATCGATTGTTGCGAAAATTCCGCTTTGATTTCAATAAAGCTCTTAAAGGATTGCAAAAATTGAAACAATTCTGCTCGATCTTCAAATTCTAAACGTTCTTTGGGCATAGCCATGTCCCGATATAGTTCGTAGACTTCTTCAATCCGCTTCAATAATTCTTTCCCATCATTCTTTTCAGAAAAAGTTTCTGCAGTATAAACCAACAAGCCGTAAATATGCTTGCCATAAGGAACCGGGTCTTGGATTCGATCCAGATTCCCCTGCATATCTTTGATCACGTTGATTTGGGTTCGACGCATTGAAAAATACGTTTCATAGTATTGCGTTTGTTTCACCCAGTAATTCTCTTGGTACTTCCTAGCATCGCTCTGACTTTCTCTTACGAAAGCCAACAATTTATCACAAAGCAGTTGATTGTTGGTATTTCTTCCAGTCAGTAGGAAATCAGCCATGTTGTTTAAAATGATACGAAACTCTTCTTCGATCAATTGTTGATTTTTTTGTAGCTGTTTTTTGATATCCGGCATATAGATATTCGCTACTAGTGCAAAAAAAACACCGATAGCCATTAAACTTGCTGCATTACCGATCAACGACCAACTCATATTTTTTTCACTTAAATAGTGTGTGACTAGCACAGAATTTACGACAATTCCATCCGTCAATTTTAACCCAACAGTCAGAGGAATAAACAGTAGTAGGAATAAGCCAAACCCCAAGATCGTATAATCAAAAATAAAAAAACTAATAAAAGCAATCACAGTCGCTAAAATAAATGCCGCAATCCTTAACATCCCAGTTCTTAAAGTTGAACGTTTCGTGTTGCCCACACTTAACAAAGCAATGATTCCTGCTGAAGGCCAAAACAATAATGAAAACATTTGGGCGGTAACCATGGACAACATACTACTAACCACTGTTTTCACGGTCCTCATTCCGATACGCATAAGCAACCCCTCTCTTTTCTTAGAATTATACTAAAAGACTTAGCTAAAAACTAGCAATCTCTTTAAAAGTTCGTTATCCTATTAAAAAGGACTAAAAGGAGAATAAGCGATGGAATTTGGCCGTTTTCGTTTAGGAATGCGAACAATAAAAAGCGCATTAGCAGTTTTTTTATGTATTTTATTTTTCCACGTCACTGATCGAGGACTACCGATGATTGCTGCATTGTCAGCTGTTTTTTCCTTGCGCCAAGATTTAACCACTACTGTTTCCTTTGGTCGTTCAAGAATCATTGGCAATTCAATCGGCGGCTTTCTCGGAATCATCTATTTTTTAGTAAAGAACTATTTTCACAATGATTTTTTAGTGGAATTATTTCTGCTGCCGGTTCTAGTGGTCATCGTCATCGTGGTATCTGACGGAATCAATAATAATTCTGGGATCATCTCAGCAATCGCCACTTTGTTGTTGATTGCCCTGAGCGTTCCTCAAGGCGAATCCTCTTTATATGCGATCCAACGAGTCTTAGACACATTCATTGGAACCTTTATCGCCATCGGAATCAATTTCTTTCTCCGTCCACCTGAGACAGAAAAGAAAGAAGAGCTTGTAGAAGACTTAGTTGAGCTGCAAAAAAAAGAAGCGTTGCTTAGAGAAAATTTGGCAGAAGTCGAAGAACAGATCAAAAAACACAAAAATAGCTAATACATAAATAAACAAACCAGTCTCTTCAACATGAAAGAAACTGGTTTGTTTATTTTTCTAACTAATTTAAACAATAGTTATTCTGCTTGATCGGGTTGTTCCCCGTTTTCATAGAGATTAACTTGTTTCATCGTTCCACGATTAGAGAGATTTTCGATAATGTCTTTGATATCTAATCCTGTTGTTTCTTTCAACGTTTCTTGAGTGGAAGCTAAGAGATTGGTAGCATAGTTAGTCACCCGGTTTGCTCCGCCATTTTCGCTTGACCCGTTACTGGTATCAACCACTGAGATTTTCTCAATGTTTCCTAATGGTTGTGCTGCTTCTTTCATTAATTGTGGTAACATCTCGATTACCATACTCAAGACCGCTGCTTCACCATATTCTTTGAACGCATCTGCGATTTTGGCTTTGGCTTCAGCTTCGGCCGCTCCTTTGGCTAAAGTCGCTTCCGCTTCCGCTTGACCAGCTAACCGGGTTTTATTGGCTTCGGCTTGTGCCAGTGCTTCAACGCGGAATTGTTCAGCTTCGGCTTCAGTTACTTCTTTTACCTTTTGAGCTTGTGCTTCTTGTTCTTTGGCATAACGATCCGCATCAGCTTTTTTCTTCACTTCTGAATCGTATTGTTTCTCACGACGAATGATTTCTTTTTCTTCTAATTCAATTTGTTTTTGTCGTTCAATGACTTTTACTTCCATTTCTTGTTCAACAACATGTTGCTGCGCCCGAGCGCTTTCCAAGTTATAGGCTTGGTCTGCTTTGGCTTTTGCAATATCTTGTTCTTGCTTGTAAGAAGCTAGTTTTAATTCTTTTTCTTTGATTGATTCTGCAATTTCCGTCTGTCTTTGTAGTTCCGCTGCTTGAGAATCTTTTTCAGCTTCTGCTTTTTTAATACGTGTTTCTTTTAACGCTTCTGCTTCCGCAATATCTGCGTCACGTTTCACTTGGGCGATCCGTGGTTTCCCTAAAGAATCTAAGTAACCGTTTTTATCACGGACTTCTTTGATCGTAAACGAAACAATGATCAATCCCATTTTCGCTAAATCAACAGATGCTACTTCTTGAACGCTTTGACTAAATTTGTCGCGGTTTTGATAAATTTCTTCTACAGTCATCGAACCCAAAATGGAACGAAGATGCCCTTCCAAAACTTCTCTTGCTTCATTTTCAAGTTCCTCACGTGTTTTACCTAGAAACTGTTCTGCAGCAGTCGCAATCTCTTCCACTGAAGAACCAATCTTGATGATCGAGGTGCCATCACACATCACTGGTACCCCTTGTTCGGTATAGACTTCTGGCGTCGAAACATCTAACTTGCTTGACAAGAGACTGATTCGATTCGAGCGTTGAAAAACTGGTAAAACAAATGCTCCGCCACCACGAACGATTTTGATTTTATTATTACTTTCATCTGCGTGGACATTTTTACTGCCTAAATAACTCCCGCTAATAATTAATGCTTCATCTGGTTTGGCAGTTTGATATTTTGCTACAAAGACGATCAGTAACATTAAAATGATCAAGACTGCAATAGCAATTGCGATATAAACCCCTGATATTTCCATTTCTTATACACTCCTTCATATTTTTAGCATGCCTTCATAAGGCGTTACATAACAAACTCTTTCTTTTACTTCAATGATCAAGACCTGTTCCCCTTGCTTAGCTGGTGAACTTTGTGGGGCATAAAAGCATGCAGGTCGCGTAATCGAACCAGTCACACTTTTTAATTGGATCTCTCCCATCCCTTTTAATGGTATGGGTGTAACTACGATCGCCATCTGTCCTTCAAGAGTTTTTTCTGATGCAGACAACGTACTTTCAGCATTTTTCATCGGCATTCGGACATAAAAATTGAGCAAAAACACTAAAACAGTTGCAATCGCCCCACTTGAAATCAATAGAAACAGCGAATCTAATTCTGTTAAGCGCTCTCCTAAATACCCAAACAGGCTGGTAAAAGTTAGCCAAGGGACAATGAGTATCGGGTCAATTGGACCATCGAAATCAAAAATATCTCCAAAGACTAGCAGAAAAACTGCAATCCCCGCACAAGTTAAAAGTGTATACCAATAAATCGTCTCTAATGCCACCCCTCCAATCATGTAATCGCCTCCTCCTCTGTTTTGTTCTATCATACCAATAGAATAACTTTCTGTATAGTTTGATCGATAATTTTGTTTTACCAATTTCCCAATGACGATTTAGCCAGTGGGGCGGACACCCCACCGGTAACAAAAGAACTTTGATGCGATCGTTTATTATTTTTGTTCGCTTCTTTTCTTTAAAAAGAAAATGGCTTATGCATCTAGTTTGTGAGTTGATTTTACCGTCATCCCTACAAAAGCTTTCTCTAATTCAACAAGAAGGAATAAAACCAATCCAGGTAGTAAACTGATGCTTACTTCTTGGACAGTCAACGAAACTGTCCCAATCGCAATTTTTAATGGTGGGAACACTAACATCAATCCTTGTAAGAGGATCATCGCTCCAATCGAATAGAGTAATGCCCGATTTTCAAAAAGATCTTTTGTCAGACTAAATTCAGTCACTCTTCGACAATTAACCATGTAGAAGGCTTGTCCAAAAACCATCGCATTGATCAGAACGGTTTGTTTCGCTTCAGCAGGAACAAAATCCATTGCAACGAACCCTAAAATAGTCATGATGATCCCAACATATAAAATACGCAAAAGTGCATATTTTGATAGGATTTTTTCGTCAATTGGTCTCGGTGGACGATTCATAACATCTTGATCTGCTTTTTCAAAACCCAACGCGTATGAAAGGGTGATCGAAGCGACTAGATTTAACCACAAGATTTGTACAGTAGTTAAAGGTAATGGGAAATTTCCTACCAATGAAAAGAGCAATAGTAATCCTTGGGCTAAACAAGTTGGCAAATAAAAGAGAATCGTCTTTTTCAAATTATCAAAAATTCTTCGTCCTTCTTTCACGGCTTTTGCAATGGTCTCAAAATTATCATCTACCAACACCATGTCTGCTGCCTGTTTGCTAACATCGCTCCCTTTGATTCCCATAGCGATCCCGACATCGGCTTTTTTCAAAGCTGGCGCATCATTAACGCCGTCCCCAGTCATTCCAACAATTTCATCTTGTTCTTGGAGATAGGTCACAATAGCCAATTTATGTTCAGGTGTCGTCCTGGCAAAAACATCATTCTCACGGACAGCGATCTTCCATTCTTCTTCTGTCAATTGATCTAGTTCCGTTCCCGTAATCGCCGTTTTAGCATTTTTTAAACCTAATTCCTCAGCAATCGCTTTTGCTGTTGCTTGATGATCGCCAGTGATCATTTTTACTCTGATCCCTGCTTGTTGCATTTCCTTGACTGAAGCAATAGCTGATTCCTTTGGCGGATCAATGATGCCACTAAGCCCAATCATCACCAGCTCATTCGTTAATTCTTCATGTGACAATTCACGATCCTTTAACTCTTTCATTGCAAACGCTAAGACACGTTGGCCTGTTTGCGCTAATTGTTCGTTTTTTTGTAACCACATAGCATGATCTATCTGTTGTTGTCTTCCATCTGATCCCAGTTCATATTGCACTTTATTCAGTAAAACATCTGGCGCACCTTTCACAAATAAGATCCTTTTTCCTGCAATCTCATGGACGGTGGCCATATACTTGTAAGCTGAGTCGAAAGGAATTTTATCAACGACTGGATAAAGTTCGATCGGTTGTTGATTGGTCCATTTTAATAAAGCTAATTCCGTGGCATTACCTGAAGTTGGACATACTCCTTGAGTTAGTTGGGTTTCTTGACAATTATGCATCGCTTCAACAAGCCAAGTCTCATTTTTGGTCCAGTTTTTTTCTTCAAGCATTTCCACCCCATGGTTCGCTTCTCTAGTCGCTAAGCTAACCAATGTCATTTCATTTTTAGTCAGTGTTCCTGTTTTATCTGAACAAATTACTGTCATTGCCCCTAACGTTTCAACTGTGGGTAGATTTTTGACGATTGCTTGTTTCTTTGCCATTCGATTGACACCCGAAGATAAAATAATCGTTAAGATCGAAGGAAGTCCTTCTGGGATAGAAGACACGATCAAGGCAATGACAGCTGTCGCTATATAGCCCCAAGTCATGCCATAATAAAAGTAGGATACGGTAGCTAACAATAAAATCAACGCAGCGATTCCTTTAAATATACTAGTATTCATTTCTTTGATTTTCTTCAATAACGGTGTTTCTTGTTCTGTGATCGACCCTAATGAAGTGCTGATTTTCCCGATTTCTGTAGCAGTTCCGACCGCGACTACGATACCTACTCCTCTGCCTGATTCCACTTTAGTCCCAGAAAAAGCCATATTCGTTTGTTCCGCTAAAGGAGTCTCTAGCGGTAACGGTTCGGTCGTCTTTTGGATCGCATGGGTTTCTCCAGTAAGAATTGCTTCATCAATTTGTAAGTTGAACGTTTCACTCAAACGAACATCTGCAGAAACGATATCTCCAGCAGCTAATACGATTTGATCCCCCACCACTAAATCAGCTGGTGCAATCTCTTTTTGCTGTCCCTTTTCGATGATGACTGCTTTTTCACTAAGTAATTCCGCAATGCTGTCTAAAGATGAAGCTGCCTTTCGTTCTTGTAAATAGCCGATCAGCGCATTTAAGAAAACAACTAAAAAAATCATACTGCCTTCAATATATGCGCCTGTAAAAAGCTTAACGATCGCAGCTCCTAGTAAAATGTACATCAGTGCATCATGAAAGTAAGAAAGAAATTTTTTCCATTCTGGAACTTTAATACCATTTTCTAAGACGTTTCTTCCATACTTAAGTTGTCGTTCGTTCCTTTCTTGTTCGTTCATTGCTTTTTTTACCATTAATTTTTCTTTGATTTCTATGATTGATAAGGTGTACCATTCTTTCATTTTTTTCCTCCAATAATTCTTACTGATCAAATCATAAAGGTTAGAGTGACTCTAAGGTCAAGAAAAATTTAAGCAAATCTATCTATGTAGAATAAAAAAATCAATTCCATTCACATTTCCCCCACGTTTCGTAGTAAAATAACCTTACTTAAAATGACTGATCAATGGAAGTGATGATTTGAAAATCAATGAATTAGCAAAGCTCTATGATATTACAGCCCATACTTTACGCTATTATGAAAAATTAGGTTTGATTACACCGGATTATGATGAAAATGGCTATCGAAATTATTCTTACGAACACATTGAACAACTGAATACCATCCGTGACCTACGTTATTTTGACGTCTCCATTACTGAGATCGCCGATTATTTGAAGCAAAAAGAAATCAGCAAGACAAAAGAATTATTAGCTTTTGAAATCGAGGCACTTCATCAACTCATCAGTGACTCACAAAAAAAAATCGAACTATTAATCGAACGTGTTCAGTTAATTGAAGAAGCAGAAAGCATAGACTATCAAGAAGTGCTATTAGTGCAGCAACCGAAAAGACTGATTCTTAAAGCTTCTACGGTTGCAACGGATGAACAAATCGACTTTTCGTTAAAAGAACTTCATAAAAAATACGAACCTTTATTAAGCACTAATAATCAAAATCTTTTTGGTAGTATCATCCATTTAGAAGAAGATCCTTTTACCTATCAAGTATTTTATTTTTGTCCTGACCTTACGATTAAAAATGAAGATGCTGAGATACTCCCTGCTGGAAATTATCTTAGTTATAGTTTTAAAGGTGACTATGAACAAAGGAAGAAAGGAATTGCTACCATCATGAACTACCTGACTACCCATTCGCTTCATAGAGCCAGTCCATTTTATGAATCTTATCTGATTGATTTTCACGAAACGAATAAGCCAGAAGAATATGTGACGCGTTTAGAAATTTTAGTTGAATCGTAGCTTGGGATAACTAAATATTTATACAAAAAAACTACGTCTCATTTGACATCAAATATCAAACTCAGACGTAGTAACTCTTTTATAAATCAAGAATAAAAATTTGCTACTAAGTGCTACGAATCAATAAATGTGAAGACTTCAAGTAAGCCCCCGCAAGCTTCGTCATTTTTGACCGTAATATGCATGCATCCCATGTTTTCGATAGTAGTGCTTATCTAAAAGATATTGTGGAATAGATTGCATAGCAGGATTAATTTTTTCATTTTCTTTAGCCATTAAGCATATTTCGTCTAAGATCAAGCTATTCTCTACCGCCTTTGCAGGGGTTTCACCCCAAGTAAATGGGCCATGTCCATAAACGAATACACCAGGAACTTCAGTGGGAGCTAATTGTCTCTCTTGAAACGTTTCAACAATCACATGACCAGTGTTTCTTTCATAAGCACTTTTAACTTCTTCTTCAGTTAATTGCCGTGTGCAAGGAATCGTTCCATAAAAAGCATCCGCATGAGTTGTTCCATAGGCAGGCAAGTCTCGACCAGCTTGCGCCCACATGACTGAATGTGTGGAGTGCGTGTGGACGATAGCATTGATTTTTTCAAAAGCTTGATACAAAATCACATGAGTCGATAAATCAGAAGAGGGCTTCATCCCATCTTCTTCTAGCGGATTTCCAGCTAGATCAGTCACTACCATTTGTTCGGGAGCCATCTGTTCATACTTTACACCACTAGGCTTGATCACGATCACCCCAAGCACTCGATCAATCTCACTGACATTGCCCCAAGTCAACTTAACTAGTCCATATTGAGGTAGTGCCAAATTTGCTTCATAAACACGTTGTTTCATTTCTTTAATGATCGGATTACGCAAACTCATAACCTGCCTCCTTTAGCTTCGGATAAAGATAGCTTTTTGCTGCTGCGATTTCTTTTTTAAAATCCGGATTTTTTTCACTCCACATTTCAATTAAAAATGACCCATTATAATTCATCTGTTTGAGTTTCTTTAACAAACCCTCAAAGTCAACACAGCCTGCGCCAAAAGGAACATCACGAAATTGACCTGATGATTCAGTTGTTACTGGATAGGTATCCTTTAAGTGGATTGAAGAAATCCAATTGATCCCTTTTTCTAGTTCACGTTCTGGATCGTTTTCTTGCCAAGCCGAAAGGTTACCAAGATCTGGATAAACTTGAAGATATGGTGAATCAATCTGGCGTTTGATTTCTAAAAATTTAGTGATTGAATTCATAAATGGATCATCCATAATTTCAATTGACAAGATTATTCCATATTCAGAAGCTATTTTGACGCTTTCTTCAAGTCCTTCAATAAATAATTTTCGTGATAGCCTTGTTTTTTTTTCATAATAGACATCGTATCCGGCTACTTGGATAATTTTGATACTTAAGCGCTGAGCAAGTCGGATCGCTTTGACCATCAATTCTTTGGCTTTTATCCGATACGCTTCATTTGAAGAGCCAAAAGGAAACCTGCGATGACCACTCAGACAAATGGAATTGATCTGTATGCCCGTCTCTTTCATGTCTTTGCGTATTTGATTGATCATCTCGTCAGACCAATTGAGTCGAGCTAGGCGTTCATCTGTCTCGTCAATCGACATCTCAATAAAGGAAAAACCAAGTTCCTTTGCTAATAAAAAGCGCTCTTTCCAAGAGATATCTTTTGGTAGTGCCTTCTCATAAATTCCGATTTGAGCCAAGTCTATTCCCCCCAAATGCGAATCATTTCTTGTTTAAAATCATTGGCTGCTTTTGCAGGATCGTCCGCACTAGAAATCCCTCTTCCAGCTATAAAAGTTTCCACTTCAATCCCTGCGAATAATTTCAATGTTTCCACGTTTAATCCACCTGTCACAGAAACTGCAAAGCCCATTTCTATCAATTTCTTTACTTTTGTCAGATCCCGTTCTCCCCAAGTTTCACCAGAAAGTAATGCATCTCGACTTTGATGATAGATCACCTGTTGGATACCGATCCTCCTCCATTCAGCTGCTTGTTCATAGGTCCAATCCCCATACAGTTCGACTTGCAATGCCTTCACTTCTTTTTGAGCTGCTTCCATGGTTGGCAGAGTAGCACAGCAGATAACAGTCATAAAATCCGCACCGGCATCAGTTACATTTTTGGCTACCGTTCCCCCGGCATCCGCACATTTTGTATCAGCAACAATTGTTTTCCTTGGAAACATGCTACGAATACAGCTGATGGCTTTGCGCCCCTCTTGCAGACATAAAATGGTTCCAATTTCAATAATATCGACAATATCCCCTACTTGAAATACATCTGCTAATGCTTGTTCTAAATCATTATGATCCAAAGCAATCTGTAATTTTGGTCTGCTCATTTTGTCTTCCTCTTTTATTTAGATTTTTGATACAACGCTGATTCACCAATTTCTTTGGCTGACATGACATTTTTAATGCCAATCACTGTAATTCCTTTTTTCTCTGCTTGGATAAACATATTCAAAAAATTGACTGGTGTAAAAACGACATCATACTGAGTCGCAGAACTTTTTCCTTCAGAAATTGCACAATGATGGATTTTGGTAATTGACACACCTAGTTCTTTCATTGCCTTTTCGACGCTTCTCATCATCATCAAACTTGTTCCCGACCCGTTTGCGCAAGATACTAAAATTCTCATTATGTTTTCCTCCTATGTGTTCATTTTAATTTTATTGTTGTATTTAATTCTCGTTGTGATATTTTTCTGCATATTGCTCATAATCATCGACGATCAAAAAGTACCCGTCTGGATTTTTACGGTATTGTAATTGTGGAATAATCAATAGCCCAACCACGACTAATGCGATACCAACATACCCCAAAAACTTCATCATTACAGTAAATAATGGCCAAGCAGTGGCCCAGTCAAACATACCGAGATAGCCACCATATTTTGACATGCCGATCCAAGTTGCAAAAACGGCCGATCCACCAACTTGAATGATTCCAGAAAGAAATGGGAACAGACAGGCGGCTTTGAAACCACCTCGATTGTTGGCAAAAACTGCGATAACTGCATTGTCAAAGAACAGTGGAATAAAACCAGCAATCACGATGGTTGGTGATTTGAACAAAATGAGTAAGGCAATCATCAAAAATTGACCTAAGGCACCAAACAAGAAGCCAATGGTTACGGCGTTAGGTGAACCAAAACCAAAAGTAGCAGCTACGTCAATCCCAGGAACCGCACCTGGTAGGATTGTATTTGAGATCCCTTGAAAAGATTGTGTTAGCTCATCCACGAAAGTACGGACTCCTAATTGTAAAATGGCTAGGTAGACAGCAAAATTCAATGATGTTGTCATAATATAGAACAAGAAACTTTGTCCTTCTTGCATAAACTGTGCTTGAATCAAATAATCTTTTCCTAGCACTAACAAAATAATTCCAAAAAATAAAAGCATTAATAAAGAAGTTGCTACCATATTTTCATTAAATATAGATAAAAAACCTGGTAATTCAATATCTTCCAATTTTTTATCCACTTTTTTAGAGTGTTCTTTTTTTTGATCACGTTTCTTTAAAAACTCGGCTAACTTCGCAAATATATAGATACCAAACATTTGCTGATGTGCCACAGAAAAACCCGCGCCCTCGGTTAACTCCTGGGTGATACCAACTGTTAAATTAGAAGCTACTGCCCAATAACAGCCTAAAATCAGTCCCATAAAAATCAGAACTTGAATTCTTCCTAAAGAGGGAAAACAAAATAATAATATCCAAAAAGCAGTTGCAGATTGTTGAATCTGAACATTTCCAGTTGTAAAAACCGAACGTAATTTTGTATATTTTTGAAAACGAACGAGTAAGATATTCATAACAAAAGCAATCAAAAGTAAAATCATGACATCCCCAAATGTACGACCAAATGTTTCCTCTAATCCAGAGTCAACGGCATTTTGTCCAAAATATGGATCGGTGACCATCGCATCCAGATTAAACCGTTCTTTTAAACCTACTAAAATGGGGCGGAAGTTGTTTACTAATCCTCCTGAACCAACCGTCAAAATGAAGTAACCGACTGTTGCTTTCAAGAAACCAGCAATACACTCATAAAATGGACGTTTCAAGAGAATGTACCCTAGCAGTACAATAAAACCAATCAGATAAGCTGGTTGAGTTAAGATGTTTGTAGCGAAATAAGTCCAAATGCTCAATAAAAAATCAGCCATTCTTTTTTCCTCCTATAAGTTATACTCTTGCATCACCACTCGATAGTCTTCAATCGAATCGGTATCTGCCAAACGATCAATTAGCCCATCTATCATCAACAACTCAGACAATTTTTGAATATTTTCCATATGCTGATCTACATTTTTGGCTGCTAAAGTAAAGAATAAACTTGCTGATTTTTCTTCTTGGTCGAATTGAATGGGTCTTTTCATTTTAGTGAATGATATAGCTGTTCCATAAACTCCTTCACTATCTGCTGAAGAATGTGGCATTGCCACTTTGGGAACAATCACGATATAAGGACCATGTTCTTCTACACATTGGATGATTTCATCTACGTAACTTTGATCAATCAACTTTTTATCTAATAATAGTTGACAGCTTTCAGCAACAGCTTCCTTCCAATCAGTAATTTCTTTATCGGAATATTTCACCAAGCCTTGATCCAAAAAATATTTCAACATGTTGTTAGCCTCTTTTCTATAAGAATGACGGGAATGGTGTATCGTTTTCTACAGAAAATACATCCTCAAAACCACGGTAGAAATTAAATTCCAGGTCGTCTTTGTTCGTTGGATAGGTAAACTTGCCTCCTACCTGCCAGATATATGGTTTAAAATCGTACTTCAAGCGATCCTTTTTAAACTTCCATATTTCGGTAATTTCTTTTGGATCAGCCATAAAATTTGCCCAGATATCATAATGAACAGGGATGACTACTTTAGCCTTTAATGACTCAGCCATTCGCAACATATCGACAGAAGTCACTTTATCCGTGATACCTCGTGGATTTTCACCATATGCACCTAGGCAAACATCAATAGTATGTTCGTTCCCATGTTTCGCAAACATATTAGAATAATGAGAGTCTCCAGCATGATAAATATTTCCACCCGATGTTTCAAATAGATAATTCACAGCGATCTCATCCATTTCTTGAGGTATTTTCCCTTTTAAAGTTTCCTCTGGATCTTCACAAGTGACTAATGCTGTACGGTCAAATGCTTCTAAAGCAACGATAGTTACATCCTCAATTTTGACTTCATCTCCTGGTTTGACGATTATCGTTTTCTCTTTTGGAATTCCCCAGTTCAACCAAGTATTTACTACTTCTTGAGGACCAATGAATTTTGCATTCGGACAATTTTGATGAACAGCAGCTGCTGTATTGATATCCAAATGATCCGAATGGATATGCGTGACAACTAAAGCGTTTACACTTTTCATTTCAAAAGGGTCAATCACAAAAGGTTGCGTCCGCAAGTTCGGTTGCATTTTTTGAACCCCACTCATTCGCATCATCTGATGCCCTTTTTTCATCATCCCATTTCCATGACTACGTTTACCTGTTCCACACCATAAATCACACAAAATATTTGTCCCTTTATGCGTCTTTAACCAAATCCCGGTACAACCTAACCACCACATCGCAACCGTTCCTTCTTTTACTTCTTCTGTTTCGATCTCTTCATTCAAGTAGATACCCCATTCAGGAAATGTTTCTAAAACCCAATTTTCTTTTGTGACATCATTGACATGTTTGCTCATTGTAATTCTCCTCTCAAGAACTTTCTTTTGTTGACATCTAAATCATAATATGCAATGACAAACATGAAAACCCTTTTATATGACTGTTTGTTATTTATATGATCGTTTTTGTAAGTTAATTGATTTTTTTAGTATGATATATATAGTTAATAAACTTTATATGAATCTTTGAAGCAATAAAAATCATATACATAGGCAACAAATAGGAGGGTAAATAATGAAAAATTCCATTGTCAATATTGAGAAGCGTCAAAAGGATATTTTGGAGCGATTACAACAAAAAGAGCAAATGACAACATATGAGTTAGCTGAATCTTTAAAAGTCTCTATTAGTACAATACGCAGAGACTTAAATTTATTAGAAGAAAAAAATGAGATCATTCGTCATTACGGGTTCTGTTCTTATAATTATGATAATCGTACAGACTTTGATCAATCTGGACCAGAACGACTAAAACAATCAATCGCTCGTGAAGCTTGTAAATACATCAATGATTATGATACCGTATTCATTAATTCTAGTTCTACTGCACTTAAAGTGGTTGAATATGTACGTGCCAATCACCTGACAATTGTCACAAATAACGTAAAAATCACTTACTCCCCTCATAAAGAAAACTGCAATTATATCTTGACTGGAGGTGAGATGCGTTTTCCAAAAGAAGCATTAGTGGGTGATATCGCATTAAATACCATTTCTTCAATGAATGCTGATGTCTGTATCATTGGTTGCAGTGGTGTGTCGATCGATAATGGCGTAACAACTAAAATTCTCAATGAATCAACGATCAATGAAATGATGATTCGTCAAACGTTTAAATGTAAAATTCTAGTTGCTGATCATCGCAAAATTGGTTTAACATCAAAATTTAAAATTGCAGATATTTCTGTTTTTGATTATTTGATTACTGACCAGTTTTGTTCTGAAAAAGTAATCGCTGAAATCAACAATGTTGGGGTGAAAGTCATCCAAATCAGTTAAAAAAAAAGCCGGTGTGAATGGAACAAGATTCTGTCCCAGCCACATCGGCTTTTGCTTATTTACAAATGATGTTCAAACAAAATGACCTGATCCATTAAGTCAAAGCTCTTCAAACCAGCCTTTCAGCGATGGTTCGCTCTTGCTTACTTAATAACAGTCTTTTTATTAAGCGTGATAACGTTCTACACCATCTAGGTATGTTGCTTCTAAAGTCATATCTGGATTCAATACGATAAAATCAGCGTCCCGTCCTTTTACGATCTTGCCACAAGTATCATCGATCTTGCAGCTGATTGCTGGTACTAAGCTTCCCATCATCACAGCTTGTTCAGGTGTAGCTAATCCCCAGTCTACTACATTTTTGATTGCTTCTTTTAATTTCAAGATACTTCCTGCTAAATTACCTGATTCTAAGCGAGCAGTTCCATCTTTCACGACCACTGGAAATTCTCCTAAATTATAATTGCCATCAGGCATTCCACCAGCCATCATGCAATCAGTGATCAATGCCACATGGTCATGACCTGCTTTTTCCATTAAAATTTGAGCAGCATTTGGATGAACATGATGCCCATCACAAATCAATTCTGAAAAAACATGTTCTAGCGATAGTAGCGCACCAACCATTCCAGGTTCACGATGATTTAATCCACGCATGCCATTATACGCATGGACAAAGACACTGGCACCTGCTTCTACTGCCTTTTGTGCTTCATCGATCGTCGCATTACTATGACCCAATGAAACAACCACGCCTTCATCTGTCACTTGTTTGACAAACTCTTCAACGCCTTTTCGTTCTGGGGCTAGGGCAATTTTTTTGATCAGTCCGCCAGAAGCTTCTTGCCATTCATGGAAAGTATCAAGATCAGGGTCTCCAAAATAACTTGGATTTTGCGCCCCTTTATGTTCTTCCGTAAAGAATGGTCCTTCAAAATAGATTCCTTTAATTTTTGCTCCAGGAGCTTCTTGGTACATTTTTCCAATTGTTTCAGCTACATCTTTTAAACGTTCTTTACTTGATGTTAAAGTAGTTGGTAAAAACGATGTTACTCCACAAGAAAGCAATCCTTCTGACATTGCTTTCACACCTTCTGCATCATTATCCATCACATCATGGTTCATATAGCCATGAATATGCGTATCAACTAGACCAGGAGCGATCCATTTTCCGCTTTGATCAATGATATTGACTTCTCCTTCAGGTGTGTTTTGGGTATACTCCCCAAAAAGACCATCAGTGATTTCAAGATAACCTGCATTTTTGACACCGGATGACAAAAAGAATTTGTCTGCGTAGATAAAAGTTCTCATTCTTCTCTCTCCTTTGATTTTCTATCCTAAAGGTACTCTTATTTTGGAGATAAGTCAAGAATGGTCTACACCATTTAGAGACTTTTTGCTATTTTTTTAACTGATTGTGCCAATTCTTCATAAAAGAGAGCTTTATTGATTTCACCTTTCTTTTTATAAATCAAACTCTTTAAAATAAATAAATCGTTAAGGTAATAATAACTATTTTTATCTTGCGCCCACCGTATTCCTTGATTTACTTGTTCTAAAGATAGTTCAATTTCTCCTTGGTGCAACAAAAAGCTTCCATAGTTATAAAAAATTTGAGTAAACTCACTTTTGGTTCGATCTTGGATCGTCTCTTGGAAGAGTTGGATACTACGACTTAAATAGTACCTCGCTTCCGCAGTTTTGCCAGCTACGCCATAGATTTTGCCAATACAACTGACTAGCTGGATCTCAACATCTGTCACTTGTGTTCGATCTTTTAATGTCGAATAGGAGAGCGCTTCTTTTAAATAACTAAGTGCTTGAGCAATATTTTTTCGTAATGTAAATTCACAGACGCCTAAATAATAATAATATTTTTGAAAATCCGCAGCTTCGTACAAATTTTCTGTAACTTCTGGCGATTTTAACACTTGTTCCAGCTTGCGATAATCTCGTTGCTGAAAATACAAGTCTGTTAACTCAAAATTCTTTAAGACCGCTCGAATTTTCCCATGAGATAAACGCATGACATGATCGATCGTTACGCCTAAACGTTGGCAAATTTGTGCCATTACAACAACATTTGGTAGCTCTTCATTATTTTCAATTCTGCTTAAAACACTCTGTGAACAAATATCTTGCGAAAGCATTTTTTGTGTCATCTTCTGTTCTTTTCGAATTTCTTTTATGATTGTACCAAAGGAAGCGACCAACGTTTCCATAAGCATCCTCCTTCAAAATATGCGTATTCGCATTATACCAATATTTTACTTTACGGAAGAAGAAACATCAAGAAAAGTCCTATCAAAAACTTGTCCGACTTTTTTCCTTCCTTATTTTTGATTTAGCTAGTGATTATTTCATCTCTCACACCAAAAAGAGCCAAAACTTGAGTTCGGCTCTTTTGAGTAAAAACATCCATGACAGGCTATTCTTGTCGGTAAGTCGATAAAAATTCACGCATTTTGACAGCAGTCGTTTTCAGATCATCCATCTTTGGTAAATAAACGATTCTAAAATGATCCGGTTGATGCCAATTAAATCCCCCACCATGAACCAGCAAGATATGATGTTCATGTAGGAAATCTAAAACAAACTTTTCGTCATCTAAAATATTGAAACGCTTCGTATCAATCTTAGGAAAAATGTAAAACGCTGCTTTAGGTTTTACTGCAGAAAGGCCGGGAATGTCATTAATGGCATTGTAAATAAATTCTCGTTGCTCATAAATACGCCCACCAGGTAATAATAATTCATCCACACTTTGATAACCACCTAATGCCGTCTGAATGATTTGCTGAGACAATACATTGGAACAAAGACGCATCGAAGAAAGCATGTTCAATCCTTCAATATAGCCTTTAACATGTGATTTATCTCCACTCAACACCATCCAACCAACACGAAATCCTGCAACACGATGGGATTTAGATAAACCATTCAACGTCACGACAAATAAATCTGGTGCCAAGGTAGCGATTGGAATATGTTCTAAACCATCCATGACTAAACGATCATAAATTTCATCAGAATAAATAATCAATTGATTTTGACGAGCAATCTCCACGATTTGCTCTAAAATCTCTTTTGGATACAATGCTCCAGTTGGATTATTTGGGTTGATGATCACGATTGCTTTTGTTCTACTCGTTATTTTTGATTTAATGTCATCAATATCAGGATACCATTCTGCTTGTTCGTCACATATATAATGAACAGGTTTTCCACCAGCCAGTGATACTGAAGCCGTCCATAATGGATAATCAGGCATCGGAACTAAAACCTCATCCCCATTATCAAGTAGACCTTGCATACACATTGTGATCAGTTCGCTGACTCCATTCCCTGTATAAATGTCGTTGATCGTCACATTGGGGAACTTTTTGATTTGACAATATTGTTCAATCGCTTTTCTTGCTGAAAAAATGCCTTTAGAATCAGAATAGCCTTCTGAATCTCGTGCATTCATAATCAAATCACGTATCACTTCATTTGGCGCTTCAAATCCAAAGGGGGCAGGATTTCCAGTATTTAACTTTAAAATACTGATCCCTTCTTCTTGCATACGTTCGGCTTCTTCTAACACAGGTCCACGTACGTCGTAGCTTACGCCTTCTAGTTTATTGGATTTTTCAAATTCTCTCATAACGCTATCCAATCCCTCATTTCAAAATAAACAGAAATTTCTGATTTTTTATTTTTTACTTATTTTCAATATCATACTCTATCCCTCTAAAATTTACCACAATTTTAAGTAAAACCATAAGAAATTTTAGTTAGTTTTCAAACTCATTTCCGTCGATATTCATTGAATAAATTCGCGCCCCAGTCCATAGCAATTCCGCAAATAACACCCAAAAAAATTCCGGCAGACAAATCTTTCAATACAATACCAAGAATTAGCCCCACACTCATTCCTAAGATAGAAAACTCCCCATCATATTTTTCCACTTTTTCTCTCCCTTTTCATCTTGACATCTGCGGAAATACTCGCTATCATTAATTTATTGTTATTATACGCAGACGTGATGGAACGGCAGACATGCAAGATTGAGGGTCTTGTGAGCGTACGCTCGTGTGGGTTCAAATCCCATCGTCTGCATCAATGACTAGTCGTAGAGCATTCCGTGCTCTACGTTTTTTTGTTTTCTTATTCACGTCTTATTAATAAACTTACTGTTCGTTATACTAAACGACCTGACTTCTGATAATTTTACGCATTAATTCTTCTTTCTATTTTACTCTTCCTGTTAATTTACTGCTAATGATTACCATGGACAGTTCCTTCTTATGTTTCATAAGATAGCTTTTTTGATTATTTCTCCTTATTACGATTAAGCAATGAAATCAGTATTGTTTTATCTGCATGCCTTCTATTTTGCCCATCTTGATCATTTTTTATACTTACAACCTATGACCTATACTGTAAAAGAATTATGAGAACGATGAATATTAGGAACCATAATTGAACGCTTATTCAATCGATTCTTTTAAATAGTGTAACGCTTGTTTACAGTTCTTGAATCCTTTTGCTTTTCATTGGACATTTCTCTTTCTTGACCTATATATTTCATTTTTTTCTCATCATCAAACTCGTATTCTTATAAATAAAGATGACATTACCAGCTTATAACCTTATTTTATAAGCTTAAGCAGTATTTTAGTACTAATATAAAAATTAGTTTATAATTAGAGTATGTCAAATATGGAGAGGAGAAATAACAAATGAAAACTTTAGACATTATTGCTTTAACATTATTGATCGTTGGTGGATTAAATTGGTTATTGGTTGGTTTATTAGAATTTGATTTAGTTGCTACTATTGCAGGTGGATCTACGACAATTCTAGCTAAAGCGATCTATATTATCGTAGGAATTTGTGCTATTTATTGTTTGAAATTCTTTCCACTTATTACAAATAGAGTAGAACGATAATTTTTTAATTATCCTCTGTTCCTAATATAAATAAAGCAGTCATGAGCGTTAGTTTGTATGCTCATGACTGTTTTTATTTATATTCATGTAAGCGTTATTCAAGACAAAAGAGAGATTTTTTCTACAGAAAAACGTGAGATTAACCTTTTCTTAATAACTAGAGAGCTACTCTTTTCAGAGACATTATGCTTGATTTTACGACAAAGAAATCGCTTTCGATTACATATGTTACTTCAAATATTACAAAAAAGGTAGATTTGTCATAAAGCTATTACCTATGAAATATATCCCCGTGGTAAAGTATTCCTCGTTGGTCACAACAAAACTATTTTTAAATTTACGAAGGAGCTTTTACATGAAATCACTTAAAACATTACTATTAGGAACAACTTTGACTGCCGGCGCACTATTCTTTATGGGAACATCTGCACATGCGGACGAAGCTTATACCGTTCAATCAGGTGATACGCTATCAACGATTTCTCAAAAATACGTTGGTGATAACTCCTTGATCCAAACTATTGCAGAAAAAAATTCAATCTCAAACATCAACTTGATTTATTCAGGTCAACAATTAACAATCCCAACAGGCGAACAAGCAGCAACAACACAAACAGCTTACCAAGCGCCTGCTCAAACAAAAACAGTGGCTGAACAACCAGTGAAGCAAGAACCAGTTCAACAAGCAGCACCTGCCCAACCAGTTGCTCAAGCAACGCAAACAGCGGCACAAGCAACACCAACAACAACAAACACAAGCTCAGCGAAAGAATGGATCGCTCAAAAAGAATCTAGCGGTTCTTATACAGCAACAAACGGTCGTTACATCGGACGTTACCAATTAGATTCTTCTTACTTAAATGGTGACTATTCAGCAGCAAACCAAGAACGAGTTGCTGAACAATACGTATCTTCTCGTTACGGCTCATGGGAAGCAGCTAAATCTTTCTGGGAAGCAAACGGTTGGTACTAATATAAAATAGCTTGTTTAAAAAGCGAAGGTCCCTCTTTAGGATCTTCGTTTTTTTTACTAAGCAAAGCGTAAATGAAAAAAATTGGCAGAAATGGTATCCTTTCTGTCAATTTTTTTGGTAATTTCGATTTTCTAATTCCAGTTTGGCAAATGGTGGTTCGTTCATCGTTTTTCTTGAACAGTTGTGTTTATCTAACTGCTCAAAATTATTTTTTGTTTCTTTCATGACGTTCAATAAATAGTTGTTCTCTGCTTTCAATCGTTTCACTAATGAATTCAAATAATTGTTTTCTTTATGTAATTCGTCTATTGTTTTACTCTTTTCGTCTGTCATATGATTTGAGTAGTTGTCTGTTTCTCTTCCTGGTTTCTTCATCCCCACCTCAGAAGGCAACAACGAGTGGTGAAGTAATTTAGTATACAGTTCTTTGTATTCCTGATACTCAGCATTCAATTGTTCTTTCCTATGATCATTTGTCGATTTTTTTCGATAGATGGATGTCTTATTTTGTTGAAGAACTGCTTCTAACTTTTTGAGTAATTCTGTTTCTATTTCACAGTTTTTATATTTGGACATAATATAAGCAGAATTGAGACGTCCTTCTTTCATGGGTATTAGGCCAATATGTAAGTGTGGTTTCTCTTCATCAAAATGAACATGTGCATAAATGATATTCGATAGACCGTATAGTTTTTGAAAGGTTTGAACAATTTGTAAAAAAAATAGTTTTGTTTCTCTTACTGATAATTTTTTTAATGCCGATTCTTTAAAGATGATTCGCCATTCAATTAATATTGTCCAATTAGAATGAATCGATTTTGTTGAAGATAAATGGGTCAAATATTTTCTAATGATCTTTTTATAGTCAATAAATTTCTTATTTAAAACATCATAATTTAAAGATGTTTTATCTGGTTGTACAATACTTGATTCAACTATTTCTCTTTGATTATGTCTTTGGACTTGTTCTAATTCATAAAATCGATAATCCGTTTTTTCTAATTTGATTGATTTAATAGTTCTGCCTCCTTACTTTCTTCTTACTATGTGAATCTTTCAAACAAGTAAATAAACAACGTTTTCATCTAAAGTTTAGTTAATTCTATCCGAAAAAACAAACCGAAAAATTCCTATTTCTTGGTAATTATGTACTTTTAGTGAAATAAAAAAGGACCCTCTTTAAAGGATCCCAAGTAAACCAGTTAAAACAAAACCTACTTCGTGAATTTTCGAGTGAACTAAGATAATAAAGCAAGCTTTGGCCCGCCTCTAAATAACTATTTTTTATTATGCTAGCTATGATTCGTTAATCAATACGGAGTGTTCCATCAATGGTTGTTGTATTGATTAGTTCTTTTTCATCATATACTTTATAATATATCTTTATGCCATGCGTACCCGAGGAAGGCATATTCTTGAAAGCAACCGATTCAATCCCATTGTTGGGTGGAATCAATCCTGAAACATATAATTTTTTTTGATTAGATGCTAAATAGTATTCTACTTGTATATTATAGGAGTTGACACCCACATTACGTACATCCACGTGGGCTTTTCCCTCTTTATTTAATTCGATTTCATGCTTCAATACAATCCGAACATTGTCTTTATCGACTTCTTCCTGCATCTTTTTTAATAATTCGCCATTATTCAACTGAGTGATGTTCTCATCAAAATCTGGCAATCCTGTAACGACTTGAGGGGGAGATTGATTAAAATAGAAGTATCCACTGATCCCCAATATCAAAAGTACTACAGAGAAGGTTATCAGGATATATGTGCTTTTTTTTCTTTGTTTTGCTTTATGTGCCATTTAAAAATCTCCCTTTCTGATAAAATCAAAAACAAATCGTCTCAACCAGATGGATAAAAAAATCATTCGTTAAGCATTTACTTTTATTTTTTTCAAACAATCCACAAGTTTTTTTGTTGATCAACTAGTTTCTTTCGTTCCAACAGTTTATACTTTCAATGATTAGCAGAACTCCAACTATTTGGAATCCTGCTAAATGGTATTCTAAGACAATCATGTCATTGTTACTATGTGCGAAATTCCCTGTTTATTCTGCTGGGAATTCCAATAATATATGATATAAATGAAACAAATCATGCTTTTTTATGATTCAGTATCTTTTAAAGCAGTGAAATTAAACGTTATTTCGTAACTTGGTCTAACCACTTGATTTTCTTTAAATCCTTCAGCGATTTTTCCTTCGAATTTTAACGTTTTAGATGAAGATTTATCTAATTCTGTTAAATAAGTAGGGCTATTAAGAAATTGACCCGCAACACTTTGTAAACGGACGCCCGCTTCATTTGTTGGCGTAAAGTATAAATCTTGTCTTACACCCGATTGACTTTTTTCTTCAAATTTTGATATTTCAATCTTGACTCTACGTGCACTAGAATTATTTGTTACGGTATAAATAGGTGATAAGATATTAGGAAGTGGCTGGCCATCATCTGTTACCGCATTTGCATAACGTACTTTTGTAGGTACAGTGATGTCAACATAAGATACATCTTCCGGTCCGACCGGATCCCATGGACCAATCCAGCCATCCACTCCAATTTGTGCATTATCTTTTCCTTGAATAGTTGCGCTGTCATCCTCAGGGTCACTTAATCCAGGAATCCAGCCTAATTCATTATCTTTAACTGTTTCTGCACTTGCATTCATTGTTCCAATTCCAAATCCACCTAATAAAATAGATGATACTAGTAACACATTTGTCAACTTCTTCATTATTCTGTCTCTCTCCTCGCTGAAAACGTCTCACAACATTTCCATAAAAATAAAATTACATGATATAGTTTTTTTCTCGATTGAGCTCAATCAACATAACCGTTGAGAAAAGGGATACAATTGTTCCAAGTAACATCATATAAACGCTCAATTGTTCACCAGTTTGTGGAAGTCTCACTTTTTTTGAAGAACCTGAATCAGATGGTGTGATCGTTATAGTTGCTTTTTCTTTGGTTCCTGCGTCACTTACGTTATCAATTGTACTGGCATCTGCGTCCGCATCCCATACTCCTATTATTGCTTCAACTTGAATCGTTTGTTCATTTGTGGTTTGTGCATGACAGTTTGTTGTAATGAAAAGACTAACCATTAAAACACCTATCAAATAATACATCACTCTTTTTATTTCGCTCTTCACCTCCAATACTTTAACGACGCAACCTCCACAATAATATTATCCGTAAAAATAAAATAGAATGAAAACCAAGTTTTACCGATAGATTGGTAAATACCTTTTCCATTAGTAATTGTTATGTAACAAAAAGATGATTAGCTTAGAACATCTAAAAAATAATACTTAATTTTTAGCCATATCAGTTGATAAGCGGTAACTTTTCCGAAATTTATAGTCATAGTGCAAACTAACTATCCATACTGGAATTAACTTTTATATGGTAATAATCAACTAATTTATTAATGATATCTTCATCAAAATAACTAGACATCCCAATCGTTGGAATACCGAAATGGTCAGGCGAATATACATCTGTTAAAAGGCAATCGAACTTTTGTAAATAGCCCTTTTGTATTTGAGTAGTAGGATCGAGTATCTCAATTTTGATATTATGTCTAAAATAAAATTGAATTTCCTCTTTGAGCATCCGCATATGATCGTAAGAGCTATCCAATAAAAGTGCTACATTGATACTTGCTTTACTTTCTCTCACGCGTACCCATAGTTCAGACCAAGAAGTTAATAATTTGAAGATGGATTGCTGGATCATTTCATCTAAGTAAGATAAAAATGGATTACCAAGAGAAAAGTAAATATCAAAAAATTCATCTCTTAATGCGGTAACTAACTCAGGACTTACCTTCAACGTATTTTCAAAAAAATCCGTTTTTTTATTGTATAAAATATAAGTAGGTCGCACCGAACTCATGGTCGTCCAATAAATATCATGAATCAACTTATCTCGATTCTCGCAAAGTAATCCAAAACGTTCTTCCAGCAAAGTAATCACATAGCCGATCTGTTTCTTTATTGAGACCGAATCGATTTCAACTCCTTCTGAATGAAAGCGAGCGATTGGATTAATTGGCTGATGGAATTCATAAAATAATTGCTGAAGATTTTCTTTTACACTTTTGATGCCAAAGACATTATGTATTTTTTCTACTAGTTTTTTTTCGTTCATTAGATGTGTAAAATGAAAAGGTATCTCGTTAACTTCTAATTGATAGCCTTGCTTCAATCGTGTAAAACAGACATACAATTGAAATTTTAAATTTCCCAAAAATAAATGATGGTCATTGTTCACAATTGCCCATATCGTATTTTCTTTGATGAATATATCAATGATCTCTGAAATCAAATTTCTTTCTTCTTTTTGTATCAATTTTTCGGGCAAATGATATTTCTCAGAAAAATATACTGAAAAGAAGTCTCTGATATTCCCTTCGTTTCCGATAATTTTGATTTGATTGGTAATTTGAAAATCGAAAAACCGGATTTCTTGATTGATTCGATTAATTACCCTTGATACCTGAGTTTCTGAAATATAAAGCAAATCACTAAGCTCTTCTTTAGAAGTAACTTTTCCTAGGAAAATCGTTTCCAGTAATGTGTATTCTAGACTCTTTTCAAGAATTTTTGAATAGATAAATGACTTAGGCGTTGTGATATCTTTCTTTAAAATGATTCCTGCTCTAAAAGAAGTTTCAATTGATAGAGGCTCAATCATTTCGTTGACTTGAGATAGATCATTTCGAATGGTTTTTTCTGAACTATCAATTTTTTCAGCTAATTCCGCAGTCGTAATCCATTCCGTATTCCAAAGGATTTCTAAAATATTCAATTGGCGTCTCAAACGCCCGTCTAATATTTCTCTCATTTCTATTACATCTCTCCTCTCCTAACAGATAAATACTCCTTGTTTTATTTTTAGCATATCCCAATCTTTAAAAATAACCTTAATATACCGAGCCCTTGGTAAAATATCTTTCATAATCTTTTATTTTTTCCAACGATCCATTGAGTTGTTCGTGATGCAAAGTAAAAAAATAGGAGACCAAAGACAATCATTCATCTCGGGTCCCTTTACTAGGTAGATCTATGCAACAAACAGAATCGTTTTCACTAAATAGCACGCTCACTTTTTTTATAGTTAATGTAACGATAACTGCTCTTTGGATGTTCATTCGGAAATACTACTATGATTGTTACTGTATCGTTCAGCCTCTTTCTCAATATGTATATTCAACTTGTTTTGCTTTTAGATGAGTATATTCTTTCTAAAAACGTGTAATTCTTCCTTTTTGTTGATCAAAAAATGATGTAGTTTTTTGACAAATTCTTCTCCAAAATAATTAGGGACGCCAATAATTTTCACATCTCCTAGATCGCCAGTATTAAAGCCATTGGTTAGGACACAATCATAGTGTTTTAGCTGATTCACAGAATTTTGTGCTATTGGCAATAAAATATCAACTTCATATGTATTTCTAAAATGATATTCGATTTCTTCTTTTAGCATTTTTAAATGCCCGGCTGGTGCATCTAATAGCAATGCAGCGTGGATTTTAATCGTTGGCTTACGTATTTCCGAACGAAATTCAGACCATTGTGAAACTAAAGTATAAATGGATTGATAAATCATATTTTTTTTATCTAGAGAATGAACGGTTAGATCGTCATATATTTCACTGAATTTAGCTTTCAAATTTAAAACGATATCTTGTCGATCATTCATTAATTCGCAGACAAAATCTTCTTCAACGTTATTTAAAATATGCGTTGGACCGATCGTACGAAATATCCGCCACATAACGGCCTGAAGTAGAGCTGTTTTGTTCTGGCAATTAATCTTAAATTCATAGCTAACTTCCAAAATCAGATTTTCCAGTCTTGTTTGTAAGATCGATTGACTAGTCCCTAGTTGTAAGCATCTTTCATTTAATTTGAATGGAGCATGAAAATACTCAAACAGGTTAAACAAAACTTCTTCTGATAGTTCGATACCAAACACAGCTTGCCACCTTTTGTTTAATTCTCGATCTCCAGTAATCATAGAATAATTAAAATAATCTTCCTCTTGTTTAAAGAATGAGCTAGATTTACAACGATAGGCAGCCACCCATAATCTCATTCGCATTTTATTCAATAAAAAATGATGTTGATCATCCATAACCATCTTCTCTTTATTTTGTTTATAAAAAATATCAAGTACTGTATCAATCAGTTGAAATTCTTCTGTTTTAAAAAGTAAATCGGGTGAAAGGTATTTTTCATAGAACAAACTAGAGAAAAGTTTACGGATATTTTTTTCGTGACCGATCAATTTCAAATCATTTGTGATTTTTATTTCGTATTTTTTCATTAAAATATTCATTTTATTATGTAATCGATTGAGTTGTGTTTCTGAAATAAAGAGTTGATCGCATAGTTCCCCTCTTTTCATCATGGGATTGATGAATATCATTTCCAACATTTGACATTCGACACTTTTTTGTAAAAAAAGCGAATAAACATATGATTTTGAAACACCTAAGTCTTTACTTAAAAAAACGCCATATTTTACCGAAGTCTCTATTTTTAAAGGTTCAATTATTTCATTCAGTTGTTTGATGTCTGTTCGTATCGTTTTTTCAACCCCACCTATTTTTTTGACGATCTCTGCAATCGTCAGCCATTCGTTGCTCCAGAGTAACTCTAAGAGTGCTAGCTGTCTTAAACTTTGTTTCGTTAGTAATTGCTTCATTTTCCCCTCCTAATCCCTCAAAATTTACAAACGCTTTGTTTTCTCTATTCTCCTCTATTATTAATTTTAATGTACGAAAATAAGTATGTCTACCATTTCATTAAAATATAAGTATAATAATATTAAAAAAGTAGTGATCAACCTATAAGATTCGTGCTTTTCTGCGAGGTAATATTTTAATAAAAATAACACTCAAGATATCTATTATTAAAATATTTACTACCGGATCTTTTAGAGAACTCCATAAAGAGCCTTTCACTAAAATAATCTTTTTATCATTTTCACTACAATAGAAAAAACGCCTAAATTCGAGGACATTTTCAGCCACAGATTTAAGCGTTTATTTTTTTATATTTAATCGTTTTTTTACATAATCAATACACTGTATTTTTTATTTCAATAAATAGGATAAATCACTCGCTACCGTTGGATAACCCATGATCCATTGCTCTAATTCTTCTTTTTTTGTATGTTGACTGATTAATAAATTCAAATCATTGATTAAATCATCTGCCTGTTCACTAAGGACACTGGCACCAATCAAATACCCAGCTTTGTCATAGATCATTTGGGATTTAGCAAGTGGTTCATTCACACGATGATAGGTAAACCAATTGGTCATATCAATTTCTACTACTTCTTCTTGTCCAGTGAGTTGTTTTTTTGTTACCCCGAACTGAGCCAATTTCGGACTAGTAAAAACGATCGTAGGGATGGAAGGGTAACTAATTTTTTCTTTAGTATTTCCTAATACATAGTTTGCAACATAATTTCCTTCAAAGGTAGCAACTGGCGTTAATTTTGGCTCTGTCCGTGAGATGATATCCCCGCAAGCAAAAATCATTGGATTACTCGTTTGAAGATAGTCATTTACAACAACACCATGTTTCGTTGTTTCTACCTTCGCCTTTTCCAGGTCTAGTCGCTCAACATTTGGCTGTCTTCCAGTGGCACAAAAAATCGCATCTGCTTGTAGTTCTTGATCGTTTGACTGCAAGGAATAGTGCGTTCCTTCTTGAATGATTCGCTGTGACTCAAAATCAAAAACAAATCGAATCCCGGCTGCTTCCATTTGTTTAACTAATTGTTTGACCAATTGTTCGTCAAATGCTTTTAATGGTCGTTGATTATGGTGAACGATCGTGACATTGCTTCCTGAAGCATGAGCGATCATCGCTAATTCAAATGCAATATAGCCTGCACCAATAAAAATAATGTCCTGAGGCAATTCACTTAATGATAAAAAGTCAGTACTTGTTTGTAAAAATTCATTCCCATAAATAGGTAAAATCGATGGTCGTTGACCAGTAGCAAGAATGAAATGTTCAGCTGAAATTTTTTCTTCTCCTACCATGATCGTATTTTCATTGATAAAGCGTGCTGTTCCAGCTAGATAATCAATGTCAGCTGCTGCTAATTCTTTTTGACGATTCTTTGAAACTGGATCTGTAAAACTGCGCTTAAATGCTTGTAGTTCTTGCCAATCAACAGTTGGTACTTCGCTGAATCCTTTACCCAACAACTGTTCAATTCGTTTTCTTGCTTCCACACTATTTAGTAGAATTTTTTTAGGGTCACATCCTCGATTAGGACAAGTACCACCCCAAAGATTTTCTTCGATGATCAAGACGTTCTTCCCTGCTTTTTTTAACCCATAAGCCACGCTCATACCAGCTACGCCAGAACCAATCACAACTTCATCATATTCTTTCATTTTCCCTTTCCTTTCTAGATAAATAAGTGAAGATATCTTTTCTTGTAATCTCCCCTAGATTTTCCTCATTTTCTCGAATATTTACTGCTTCATGTTGGATCAATAATTCGAATACTTCAGTCAGCGGTGTACTTAAGTAAACATCTGGAAAATCCGCTTGATGAAGTCCTTTGCTGTAATCGTCAGCTACGATCAGCTCTTTTACTGTTTGTTGTTTTTGTTGAATCGTTTCATCAAAAAAGCTCCGTACAAATTCATTTTTAGGCTGAGTCAACAACTGGTCGGGTTGGTCACATTGAATTAATTCGCCCTCTTTCATGACAGCGATCCGATCTCCTAATTTTATGGCTTCATCCATATTATGCGTCACAAAGACGATCGTTGTGCCTAATTCTTGATGTAAGGAAAGTACAAGGTCTTGTAAAGAAGCTCGAGACAAAGGATCTAAAGCACTAAATGGTTCGTCCATCAAAATAACTTCTGGGCTAGCTGCCAAAGCACGGACGATACCGATCCGTTGTTGCTCTCCACCGGATAATTCCTGTGGCATTCTATTTCGATAGATTGTAGGATCAAGTCCGACTTTCTCAAGTAATTGGTCAGCTATTTTTTCTCTTTTTCTTCTTTCCCATCCTAGCATTTCTGGAATAACTTCGATATTTTGTTGGACAGTCATAGTTGGAAACAACGCAATTTGTTGTAAAACATAGCCCATTTTCCACCGCATTTTTTGTAAATCATAGTCTTTTAACGATTTACCCTTGAAGAATATCTCCCCTGCGCTCGGCTGAGATAGACCATTGATCATTTTAAGCGAGGTCGTCTTCCCGCTACCAGAGGGACCCACCAAAACAAAGATTTCCCCTTGTTCAATCGATAAGTTTAGTTCTTTAATTGCATATTTTTCGCCAAATTTCTTTTGGACTTGCTTGAATTCTATCAAATTATTCATTTATTCCCCTCCTTCAGTAGTCCTTCTTTTTCCAAGAATGCATGCGCTACTTCCGCAGGTTGTTGTTTTTCTACATTCACTTGATAATTCATTTCAATCATTTGAGATTCTGTTATTTTGCCAGCGAGCTTGTTTAGAGCTGCAACGATTTCTGGATGTTCCTTCGCAAAGGCTTTGGTCATCAAAGGAGCTCCTTGATAATTTGGAAATAATCCCTGATCATCTTCTAAGGTGACAAGGTCATATTGTTTTAGATCACTATCCGTCGAATAAGCATCTACTACATTGACATCTCCGTTATCGATGGCTTGATAGCGTAAACTTGGTTCCATACTTTGTACACTTGGAAAATTAAGCTTGTAAAGTTCTTGGATTCCTTTATAGCCATCCGAACGATCAATAAATTCTAATGTGAAACCGGCTTTTATCTGATCTTCAATCTTTCCCAAATCAGAAATGGTTTTTAGCCCATTTTCTTTGGCAAATGATCGCTTCACCGCTAAAGCATAGGTATTTTGATACGCCATTGGTTGAAGAAGTGTCATTTCAAATTGTTCACCTAATAAGCGATTCGCTTGATTATAGGTTTCTTTTTCATTCAATTCTTTATTTTTTAAGTCATCAGGTACTTTAACTAAGCTTTCTAAAACAGTTCCTGTAAATTCCGGATAAATATCGATCTGTTGATTCTCCAATGCACTAAAAAGAAAACTGGTTTTGCCGAAGTTCGGTTTTAATTCAACTTCAACATCTGAATTATCTTCAATTAATTCTTTATACATTTGAATCAAAATATCTGGTTCTGAACCTAATTTCCCAGCAATTGTCACCTTATCTTCTTTAAAGAGTCCGCTTTGATACAAAGATATTCCGCCGATTCCCAAAAAGATAAGCAATAAAGTGATAACTGTATATCGAGGTTTCAAATGTTGAAGAAGTCTGATTAAACTACTGAAAATAATCGCTAACAAAGCTGAACTGATTGCACCAATCAAAGTCAAAACTGGCGTATTTCGATCAATTCCTAATAAGATAAACGTTCCTAAGCCACCGGCACCGATCAATGCTGCTAACGTTGCTGTTCCAATGATCAAGACAAGGGCTGTCCGAATACCTGAAATAATAACAGGTAATGCGATTGGCAATTCCACTTTGATCAACCGTCTCATGCGTGACATACCAAAAGCAACTGCTGCTTCTTCAATGGATGGATCAATTTCACTAAGTCCGATATACGTATTTTGAAAAATTGGTAATAACGCATAGATCACTAATGCAATCAACGCTGGCACTGTTCCGATTCCAACGAAGGGGATCAACAATCCTAATAAAGCTAAAGATGGGATCGTCTGTAAAACACTGGTTATCTGCAACAATACTTCTGCCATTTTTTTATGGTTCACTGCCCAAATAGCTAATGGGATTGCAATAACAATCGCAATCAATAAGGCAATTAATGAAATTGATAAGTGCTGAAATGTTGCGGAGATCAATTCTCCTTTTCGCTCATCAAGCGTTTGAAAAAAATTATTCATAGGATCTTCCTTTCCATTCTAATTTAAGTATAAACATAGACGAAAAAATCCCCAACTAAGTTGTCTGAAAAGAACAAAAAAGATGCGTACTTCATCATTTGTAAACCCAACACCCCGGCAATTCTTAGAGTATGCTTCAAACTAGCAATGAAGTCCTTAATCAATAAATGGAAAGAAAATGGAAAGAAAGAGGAAATTTATTTCTTCAAACTCTATGTATTTCTTTTATATAAAAAAAGACACATCTCACGAATTTGAACGAGAAATGTGTCTAATTTATTTGAATATAAAAAAACAGCCAGTAAAGCAGAAACCTCGTGGGGGAGATAATTTTTACTGGCTTGTTCATAAATTATTATACTGTAAGTTTTGTCCAATGATAAAAAAAAGTAATAAATGATCGTTTTAGAGTCATAAACGTTCAATTTTTCTCGAAATTCCTATTTTTTCTCAAATGACTAGCTGGTTTGCTCTTTCTTTCACTCCGTATAATGGGTAAAATTCTTGACCTTTTTGATACAAAATTTCTTTTTCACGATTTTTCATCAAGAAAACAAGCAACTCTTTCATCGGCAGATTGGGTTTATTTGGTTCAAATAAAAACACACATTGAGTCTCACCCTTTTTTTGAATACTCGTCAAAGCCTGCAGATTATCATGAAGATCACAATAGATGCCTTTATACTCTCTTTTCGTTGGAGAAGTTGTGATGAGTGTTAATAGATCAGCTGCTCGCATAGTTACTCCTTTCCTTGAACATCCTTTAAATGTTGAAAAAATTTTTCAAATTATCTATTGAAGATTCTTAACTAATAAGTATAATAAAGAAGTTGCTGAAAATTTTCAAAAGAAAAGAGGTTTGAGAATGAAAAAAATAAATCTATTAATTGATCTGGTTGGTATCAGTTTTGGCGCTGCACTTTACGGTTTAGCTGTGACCGGGATCAATATTCCTGCTAAATTAGCAGATGGTGGTGTAACTGGGATTGCCCTTTTACTTAATAATTTATTCGGTTTTGCTCCTTCCATTACATCACTTATTATCAATTTACCATTGCTATTGGTTTCATTATTCATTTTTGGTAAGCAGGCTTTTCTGCGAACGATTGTCGGAACCTTTGCCTTAGTGTTCTTTTTACATTTGTGGGAAGGACTAAACGTCCATTTTGCTGTCCACAATCTTTTACTCAATAGCCTGATGACTGGTGTATTATCTGGTATCGGTTGTGGTCTGGTCTTTCGCTTTGGTGGAAGCACTGGCGGAACAGACATTATTTACCAAGCCTTTGAAAAATATTTCCATATCAAGATCGGTAAAAGTCTATTCTTGATTACATTTGGTATCTTGGTTGTTTCTTTATTATATCTGGATGTAACACATTTTGTTTATACCTTACTCAGTTGCTCCATCTTATCTTATACGTTAAACAAAGTGAAATATCTCGAAGTAAAAGGTTCTCTCAATCCTTTTTCTGCAAATCGTTCAAAAGAACCTTTTGATACTCTTGATTCTGCAGAACAATTTGAATAACATTCTTAAATGATTGGTTAGCGACTGAAAAGTATATTTCTACTTTTCAGTCGCTATTTCGTTACTAGCAAAACCTCCAGTAATCACTACTTTACCATGTACTTTTCCAGTCTCTACTTCTTTCGTTGCCTGCTTTAAAGTCTCTTTGCTGATGCCTTCTCTGTATACTTTTCCTAAAGTAGTATGGATTTTTTCTTCTTCTACCAATGCTGTCAAATGTTTTAATATTTCCCCTTGTGTCTCGATTAGTTGACCATAATCCGTTTTAGTAAACATATACTCCCATTCAAATGAAACAGATAAATTTTTAAAACTTGCAATATCGATTGGTCCATCAAGTCCTACGATCATCCCAATTTTCCCCATAGGTTGAATCATTTCTGCCAGCTCAGTTAGATAGGGACGGATATCATGTAAAACCGCTACGACATCGACGGTGCTTATCCCAACCTTTTCTAGTTGAGGCTTTAACTCTTGATGGTAATCAATTGGATGATCGACCCCATTTTCTTTTAACCATTGAAAGTTTTTGGGGCTGGCTGTCGCAACCACCTCTAATCCACTCCATTTTGCTAATTGTGTGAGAATCGAACCGACACCTCCAGCACCGTTGATGACCAATATTTTTTTACCTTTATTCGCTGATTCTTTAGGAATCAATTGAAATTTCTCAAATAAGAGTTCATAGGCGGTGATCGCAGTTAACGGTAATGCTGCACTAGCTTCGTCCGTGAGATTTTCTGGTGCTTTTGCCACAATTCGTTCATCTACCAACTGATATTCTTGGTTACTACCTGGTTGTTTTTCTGAACCAGCATAATAAATACGGTCTCCTATCTCAAAATTTTCAGATTGGGGACCTTTTGCAACTATTCTCCCTACCGCATCAAATCCCAAAACAGTAAAAGACTCTTGTTTTGGCGTCTGCATTCTAAATTTTACATCCACTGGATTCACTGAAACCGCTGAAATCTCCACCAATAACTCCCTTTTTTTAGGAACCGGAGTTTCTGCCAACTTTTCTAAAAAACTATTTTTGTCAGTCAATGGTAATCCCTCATAAAACCCTATTTGCTTCATTTGTTTTTTCATAGAAACCTTTCCTTCTTTCTTTATACAAAAAGACCTGGATCAATCCACGAAAGGAGTTATCCAGGCTTTCCATTATTTAAAATAGCTATTTTCTCCCAAAGAATTCCCTTGTTCTTCTATCAATCCTTTTAATGATCTTTCTAAAACACCATGATTTTTATCTTTTCTTTTTGATGTCGCACTGAGTGGTTCTTTCTCAGCTTTGTTAAAAGGTTGTACAGAAGGAGAGCCGGCTTTTTTTGTTTGGTAAGGTACCGGTTCATTATCAAATAACAAATATGAATCTTTCATTTTTTTCATTGAATCAACTAGTTCTGCGTCAGAAATACTAGATACTTTTGGATCAGGAATAATTGATGCTGGCACATACTTAGGTACAAAGTAAGAACGCCCACGACCATTTTTTTGTTGGTTCGATGTATAGGCTTTGGTACTTGTGTGCTGCTCTTGACTCTTCTGACTATTCATTGAATCAGCCGCTTTTCTCGTCCGCTGATTAGTCAATGGGCGATTACTTGCTTGATGCGTATGATAATCAGGAAGCTGTTCTTTGTGTCTGACTAAATTTTCTTTTGGAATTGTTGATTTTTTTGAATTGCTCAAATTTCGACGTTTGCGTTGTTCTCTAGCATCGCCTTGAGCAAAGTGAAATTCTTGCATTTGCTCAAACATTGGTTGATTATTGTTTTCGGTTAATAGATCATCCTGTCCATCAAATAAAACACGCCTTTGGTTTTTTGCTAGTTTGACGCCAATTTCGTCATCATAGGCAGGAAAACGAAAATGTTTCCGTCTAATTTCATTCATTTTAAACCATCCTTCTCATAAATGGAACTTTTCTCAATCATAGCATAATTTTTTCATTTTCCATAGTAACCATAACTAAATTTAACCTCTTTCGACGGTCATCTGGTCGTTTCTCGAATGACCAATTCAGGGAAAAATCGACGGTATCCTTGACTTTCTCCTTTTTCGGTAATTTTTTTTAACAACATTTCACCACAAACTTCACCCATTCGTACGATATCTTGTTTTACCGTAGTTAATTTGGGTGAACTGATTTGGTCTAAAAATACACCATCAAAGCCAATGACTCCAAAATCTTCAGGAATTTTCCCCTTTTCTTTAGCAATACCTCTTACAATCCCTAAAGCTAGTCGGTCAGAGCTGCAAATAAAACAAGTCTTTGGTTTAATAGTTGACCAATGATCGGCAAGATATTTCTCTGCCATTGTCGAATGATTTGGGAAACGTAATATTTGCGGCTTCATGTTGGCTGTCTCCATAACTGAAAGGTAGCCTGCTTCTCTTGATAACTCAAATGGCTCATCCTCGTCAATCCCAATATAAATAATGGTCTCGTAACCGCATTCCATAGCATATTGTGAAGCCTTTGCTGTGCCATAATGATTATCGCTATCTACATAATCATAGCCAAAACGATTTTCACCAAAAAGGACGACTGGTTTTTCCAATCGGTCGATCCAGTCAAAATCTTTTTCTCTCACCCCTGTAATGATGTAGCCGTCGCAAGACCCTACGTCAAATGCATCATTGGTTACCAACTGCAAAGAATAGTGCGCTTTGCCAATACATTTTGCAATTCCCATCAATAAATTCATATAATACGGTTCTGTTGTATCAATCTCTTCAAGGATGAAAAGTTTGATGATTTGTGACCGATTAGAAACGAGTGCTTTTGCTGCAATATTGGGGCGATAATCTAATTCTGCCATCGCAGAAAAAACTAATTCTTTTAACTCATCCGTTACTTGTTCCGGGTGATTGATGACACGAGACACCGTCATTTTGGATACATTTGCTTTTTTAGCAACATCAGCTAATGTTGGCATAGGTTGCTCCTTTCACAATAGAAAACTTTTTTCTGTTTTCTACCATTATAGCAAACTTGAAAGCGATAAAATGTAGAAATATCGTAAAAATCATCTGCACGCCAGCATCTTTTTAATAAAAGTTCACTAGAATCGAAAGCCAGTTACTCCATTTTATTAGAAAAATGTACGTTATCTCCATCTATTTTCTAGTTTCAGATATGAACTAGAAAATAGCAAAGAATGAGACTAAGCCAAAAATAGCCTCCTCTTCTAGTATCTCTAAAACGAATAAACGGTGTTTAAGGAGCAACAACATCAAAAAATTTGCCGAAATTGACTAAAAATTTGAGAAACACCTAGTAAGTATCCATCAACAAAAAAAACCAGTGTTTGTGTTTCTTGTCAATTTTTGGATATTCTTTCGTATTTCTTGATGCTAAACGCTTATTTCTCAACCTCAACTTCGATTATTTCATAGCATTGTTTACTTCTCTATCTATTTAATTTGTTATAAAAAATCAGAATACACCTGTCTTTTCTATTCTTTGGATCCATTCATCATTTGCACCAAAAATTTGGTTGCTCTATCCATCAATGGTACTTTTACCATATGCTTTTCGGTTTGCGAATAATCAAAAACAAGTCCTTGACCATAACGTTCTTTTTGATTATTTTTCACAAAATCATTGGTTTGTTGAAAGGGAATTTTCTCGTCTTTTTCACCGTGCCAAAAATATAAAGGTCGCCCAGCTAGTTTTTCTGGCTGCAAAGATAAATCATATTTTTCGACCCAAGAAATTAAATCAAAATAATCGTTCGGCAGTATGTATTGGTACTGATGAGCTCTTTTGTAAATTTCTTTAGCATACTGTTCAGGCGCAGGGGAACCCATCAGACAAATACCACCAACCAAATGCGGATGTTTTGTTAACAACGCACAAGTCGTCATCCCCCCCATTGATACGCCACCTACAGCTACTTTTTCATGAAGAACATCTCGTTTTTCTAAGTGCTTCAATAAAGTCTCAAATTCAAATAAGTTTCCATAAATACTATTCCAAAAGGTAAAGGAAGGAATAGCAGAAACTACTTGCTTTCTTTCACCATGGTTCATTGCATCTGGTAGTAAGACACGAAATCCTTGTTTAGCAAACTTTCTTCCTTGTGTCAAAACTAATTCTTTACTCGTTTGCCAACCATGATAATAAATAATTATCGGAATTTTTTCAGCTCTTAATTCGGTTAGGACAACTTCTAATAATGGAATATTATTTACTTTACGTTTTAATATCATTGGATTCACTTCTTTAGTCTCCGATCTTCATCAAAATAGTCGAACGAAATATTTCCCATCCACTAACCACAATTTGAAATAAACAAATCGTACCAAACAAAATCAAAAATAAGCTCATCGTTTTTGAAAAGAGCAATAATGCTAAAAGACCAGCTAGTCCTAATCCTAAGGTCAGCAGTGGATAAATTGTGAAATTAAAAAAACTAGCAAAGCTGCCAAAAATATTTCCGATAAAGATCACGGAAAATAAAAAAATACTTAAAAGCAAGCTATCGGTCAATGATATCTGAAAGATATTATTATTGGCTACGATGGGCTGCTGAAGTAAATATAAATCTAAATACCCACAAGAGGCAACACTGAGAACATGAGTGACTCCTATGGCTCGGTTTATTATTTTCATTCGTATCACCAACTCTCTTTATAATTCTATTATAATCGTTTTATCATCATTTAGAACAAAAAAGGCTTAAATTTTAATTTTTTCTTTTTTCCAAATAATCGTTCACAATTAAAATGACCTAACAACCTATAAGTACCTCTTGATTTTTTGTCATGCTCCTCATTTTGACTGTCTAGTTCTGAAAAAACTTAATTCTTTTTTCAGGCATTTCATGTTCAAACTTCTCCTTTTTAAAATAGAGAATAAATATACTTTTGGGAAAATCTACATCAAACTGATCTATTATTAACTCATAAGTAATAATCAATGTTGTCACTAAATTCCTTTGTGAATAAAAACATTTAAGTGAGGCACATCATTAGTAAAACCTTTAATTAAATTAGTTTGAAAATTTGTAATTGAAGTTAAAATGAAATTTACCATATAAAAAAAGCCTTTATTTTTTATTTCCATTAAAAAGCATCGACATATACTCATCATTTTGTTATCATATATCTGATTAACACTATTTTTATCAGGAGAATATATGAAAACGAAACGACAGACAAGTACATTTTTGCACATAGGGACGCTTTTCGCCCTATTGACACTTTTTTTGTTCTTATGCTATTCCTATTTCAGATCTTCCGATATACCATGTAATGCCTTTGGCTGGTTATTGTTAGATCACCCCGGTTTAAGTCAGGTAGATGAGAGCCTCTTCTTGTTAATTCTTTCATCTTTGTGTGGTTTTATTTTTTCATTGGCTTTTCGAACATATGTGAAAAAACAAATCCCCAAAAAGATGGATGAAGCTGCTACAATTTTTGTTGCATCTAGGTTGCTCGCATTGCTGACCGTTTTATTCTATTCCTTTAACCAAAATTCATTGTTCTTTTTTATACTGAATGGACTGGTTATCATTTTATCCATCTTTACTTACTTTATTTTTTCACTAATATTCAAAAAGTTACGCTTGCCACTTTTAATGCAACTAATCCCACTATTCTGCTTTGTCTATAGTGTCTTTTCTTTTCTTGTATTAGCGTTAGCGCCAACTTTTGATCCAGCAAATATTCAAATCACTAGTAATTTTCTTGAATTACTCTTCATTTCGTGTTTAGGAATGATGATGTGGCAAATAAGAAAAACAGTTCAGGACAAGTAAGTCTAAGTGCCTTGAACTGTTTTTTTATTTTTCGGATGATATTGCTAATAAAGAATCCTTTACAATAGACATAAATGATTGAATTTTACATAAAAAACATCAAAGCTAGTCATTTCTGATAACTTTGATGTCTGAGGATTATTAACAGTTGAGTCTAAAAATTTTTCAGTTGATTTTTTCTATATAAGAAAAATCTGCTAAATTTAGTTCCTTGATAAGACGATCATAGACTTTTCTAGCAATATAAGCATGCTCTTCCACGGTTCTTCCAGCAGCGATTTTGGGTAGTTGTCTTCTGCTGTTTGCCGTTTTAACCAACGGCAATGCTAATTGATAGTTGAACTGATCATCAGTTTTCACAACTTTAACAGTATTCGACAAGATCAGTGAATCAAAGAAGATACTGGAACGACGATTCTTATATTTTTGAGCTTGGATACGCTCAATGATTACTTCAACTTGATCAAAATAATAAGTTTCGTTGACGTCACCGATCAGTTCTACAAGTTTTAAAAATTCTGATGGCACAGGTAATTGTTTCTTTTGTAAATAAAAATAATTGGCAAGTGAATAAGATAACTTGTTATGATAATTTAAAGAAACAAATCGATAATTCTCATTGCCGGCAACCTGTCTCGTCACAGGAATAAGATCTTCTACGGTTGCATAAAAATAGGTTGAATTAGACACGAAACATTCTTGCCAACATTCATTTCCCATAACCAACTGTTTTTCCGTTTGCGACAAATGACTAATAGCTTGTAAAATCTGGGCTGCAGCTTCTTCAATTTCTTTTTGATAAGTTTCTTCTTCAAATATTGGAAAATTCAACTTATAACGACGATTTTCCCGCTTGATTAGATTTTCATCAATCAACTGATCAAGAAAAGCTTCAAATTTCGGTTGATCAAAATTTTTTTTCAACTCTCTCAAAATAATGTCTTCTTCTTGATGATGATGCAAATACTCAATCAAAGTTGGAAAAACAGCATTGTTTACTAGTTTGCTAAGCAACTGCTGGTGATTTTGTGAATAAAAATAGTTCATTTTTTCCCCTTCTCGTTTTCCCTAGCTCAATCGGAAATAGGCCGAAGAATCCCAAAAATACGAGCAACTATTTTCGGATTCTTCGGCTTATTTTTTAAAGCTGGATCACTTCTGTTCCAACCTCATTTTGATCGAACAAGCTAGGCTGGCATTGTGAGCCTGGAACAAATAGCTGTCAGGCTCTTTAATAACTATCGAATAAAAGGTGTTAGCAACCCCTTAGCTAGCTTAGTTAAAAACTGCTGTTAGCTGAGGAACGACTTGTTTCTTACGAGAAACAACTCCTTTTAATAAGGCACGATTGTTCGTTAATTTAACTTGGAAAGCTTCTTCGACTTTATCTAATCCTTGACCTGCAACTAATAATTCAGAATCGCTATCTAGGATATTCGTTACCACTAGGACAAAGAGGTCATATCCATTTTTAGCCATTTCTTCAGTCATCGCTTCTTCCAGTTCCGTTTGACGAGCCATTACTTCGCTTAAATCGACTGTATTCACTTGTGCAATACGAACATTAGCTTCTCCCATTGGGAAGCTTTTGGCATCAAGATCAAGTAAGGTTGCAGCTGATTTATCGCTAAGATTTGTACCGGCCTTTAACATATCTAACCCATAGCTTGTCAAATCAACGCCTGCAATTGTTGCAAGTTCTTTTGCAGCTGCCTCATCTTCTGATGTGCATGTTGGTGATTTGAATAGCAATGTATCAGATAAAATTGCAGAAAGCATAATGCCAGCAATCTCTTTAGGAAGTTCTACTTGGTTTTCTTTATATAACTTCAAAATGATTGTACTTGTACAACCTACTGGTTCAGCTCGGTAATAAAGTGGATTGGCTGTTTCAAAATTTGCAATCCGATGATGATCAACGACCGCTAAAATTTCTACTTCTGCAATATCAGAAATACTTTGTTGAAATTCATTATGGTCCACTAGCATCACTTGTGTTGCTTCTTCTTTTGCTGATTGAACGACACGTGGGGCAGATAACTTAAAGTAATCTAATGCATATTGTGTTTCTTCGTTAGGTGTACCTAAAGCTACAGCTTCAGTTTCTTTTCCTAGTTGATTTTGCAAGTGTGAAAAGGCGATTGCCGCTCCAATTGCATCTGTATCTGGATTTTGGTGACCAAAAACTAAAATTTTTGACATTTGTCTCGCTCCTTTATGGTTTCTCCTACTTAATAATAGCAAAAAAACCGAAAGAAGCAATACTGACGCTATAATTTCTAGGATGGAAGAAATTCCGATCCATCTTACTTTTATATCAAACAATCGTAAACAAAATTTTTGATAGCGCGAAGTACCATGGAACAGTCATTTAAAAAGTTGGCCATGCCATTACTCATTTCATTGCAGAACTCTTCGCACTGAAAGAAAAAGTTGGAAAAAGTAAATCATTTATCGTTTTTTTCTTTACTAGCCTTTAATGACTACTTGAGTTTTGAGCAAACGGTTCAACTAATCGGTTTTCAGCGATTACCTGTGCCATCCATAAACTTGATTGTTTCGGTAACCGTTTATAGCCATTGTCCAGATCGACACGATAAAAACCATATCTATTTTTATAGGCATTCAACCAACTCCAACAGTCAGCAAATGTCCACATATGATACCCAAAGCAAGGAGAACCTTCTGAAATTGCCTGCTGCAGTTGCGTCAAATGTTCAAATAAAAAATCAATTCGGTAGTTGTCGTCAATAACATTCTCTTTATTGTTGAACCGTTCTTCTTGCGACACACCCATCCCGTTTTCTGAAATATACCAAGGAATATTGCTATAACTGTTTTTTAACCGCATCGCAATATCATAGATTCCTCGCGGATAAATCTCCCAGCCACGATGTGGGTTTATTCGTTTCTCCGGCCAATCATAGCCTCGGAATAAATCCCGTAGCCCCGTAATTCGCCGTTTCTTTTCTTGAGGTGCTTGTACACGTAATGGCTGGTAATAATTACAACCAATAAAGTCTACTGTATTCTCCGCAAAAATTTCTTTATCACCTGTTTCTGTTTTAGGAAGTAAATCACTTTCTCGTAATACCTCTACCAGCTCTTCTGGAAAAGTACCTCGTACCGCACAGTCCAGAAAGCTGCGAATATAAAACAGGTCTGCCCACTTTGCAGCAGCCACGTCTTCAGCTTCTTCGCTTTTAGAGTAAACGGGTGCTAAATTGAGAATGATAGAAATTTGTCCGTCATTAAAAGAAGAGCGCCGGTACTCCTTTACAGCTTTCGCATGCGCTAGTAGTGTGTGATAGGCAACTTGTATAGCTCGTTTAAAATCATGCACCTTGGGCCAATGTGCATCTCCCATATACCCACATTCGATGTGTACAAGAGGCTCATTGAACGTCGCCCATTTTTTTACTAAATCGCCAAAAGCTTCAAACGCAGTCTTTGCGTAAAATGCAAAATGATCCGCTGACTCACGAACTTCCCAGCCACCTTTTTCCATCAGCCACCAAGGCATATCAAAATGGAACAAATTGATGATCGGCTCAATGCCATTATCCAACATTTCCTGAAAATAGGCTCGGTAAAAATCAACAGCTTGCGGATTTAATGTCTTGCCATCCGGTAAAAGACGCGTCCAAGCAATCGATGTCCGATAGGAATTTAAATTCATTGCCTTCATACAGGCAACATCTTCTTTGTATTGATAATACGTATTAGAGGTATTTTCTGGTCCTGTTCCGTTATAAAACAATTCTGGTTCTATTTCAAACCACTTATCCCAAGTTGATGGGCTCTTGCCATCAACCAAAGCAGCTCCTTCTGTCTGAGGGGCAGAAGCCGCTGCTCCCCACAGAAAGTTTTGTGGAAATGTATCCATTTAAAATTTCCTTCCTTTTCTATCGTTTTATCCACTGATTCCCTTCAGTCAGTGAACCCAATGATCATCGTTTATGTTGGTTCATTCTTTTTCTCATTTATATTTACCATGATTTGGCAAAATTATTTAGTCAGTGTGATACTCGTTCTCTTTGATCTTTATCATGAAACCATTTGTTTGACCATCATCGCTATGCTAGTTGCTAATGATCTCATTTTGGTTTCTCCAAACTCTTGATGTTTTGTTCAAACAAAGCTGGACGCTAGGAACATCCCAAACGTCCACTTTGATGTTAAAGATGATTATTCGGTTTTAGCCCAACGATCATATGCTTTTTGATAAGTGCTGACAAAATCATTTAATCCCATTGATTTTAATGTACTGACATATTCATCCCATTTAGCCAAACTTTCCACACCTGTAATAAATTTAGCTTCCATTTGCTCTACATAAGTCCGAATGTCCGTCGCGTTGATCGCAATTTGATCTGCTTCATCTTTCGTCATATAAACAATTGGGAAAGGTACCTCGGTATTGGGCATGATTTTCTCGTTGATTTCTTTCATGCGAAATTCCGTCCATACACTAGGATCAGGATCGTTGACATTAGCTAAAACACTTTGGGCATAATCGTCTTCTAATCCCGGTACGACTAAGCCATAATCCATTGCAATTTTCCCACGGTCTTCTTCCATCTTTTGTTTATTTTCACCTGTATATACCCGAACTTTTTCTCCAGAATCGTTTGTTTCATATTTCCAAAATGCCCCTTCTGGACCTTTTGTCATTAAATCTTGCCCTTCTTCTGTGTAAAGATAGTCCGCCCATCGCATTGCTGCCTCTGGACTTTTACATTTATTGGTAATCGCAAACGTTCCAGTTGTTACACGAGGATGACCCGGTGCTAAAGGTGTATTTTGAATACTTGAAGTAACTGGTGAAAACATTGGATCTGATAAAGACTCCTCAGGCATTTTACCAGTAGCCATGTATGAAGCATACGCGCCAAATAAACCGACTTTATCTGTTTGTGTGTTTCCTTGATACTTTTCTTCTGACTGCGAGAAGACTTCTGGGTCCAGCAATCCTTCTGAATAAAGTTTATTCATATACGTTAAATATTCCTTATAGTTAGCCGATGCAGCAGCATAACGCACTTTTCCGTTAACTTCTTCGATTCCTAGAGATTTCATACCAAAAGCAGGTAGCAACCACGTACGAATAATTGCCAACTTGTTGCCGTCTGATAACGGAATCTCATCTTGTTTGCCATTACCGTTGGGGTCTTCTTCTTTGAATCGCTTCAACAATTTATATAACTCATCCGTGTTTTTTGGCAATTCGGTTACCCCTAATTTTTCTAGCCACTCGCCGTTATACCATAAAGGTGAGATATAAAGAGGGCTAGAGGTATCTTCTGGATATAATCGTGGTAAAGAATAAATGTGACCATCTGGTGCAGTAATTGATTTTTTGAACTCTGGGTTCTCATCAAGGATTTTCTTTAAATTTGGCGCATAGTCATCAATCAAATCCTCCAAGGCAATTAAAATTCCTTGTGATCCATAATCTGATTGTTTGGCATTTGAAAGACCACTTCCTGCACCAAAAATAACATCTGGTAACTCACCAGAAGCAAAAGCCAAATTCAATTTCGCTTCAAAATCTGTGCTTGGCGGAGTAATATAATCAAAATTGATTCCAGTTAATTCCGCTAACGCTTTAGCCGAAGCTAACTCATCCCATTCTGCTTCTCCACCAGGAGCCATCATCGTCATGTTGATTTTTTCTTTGACGATTGGCATTCCGGTTTTTTCAACGGCAATAGTTTCTTCTTTTCCAGCAGTATTTCCCTTGTTCCCACAAGCACCCAAAAGAGTTGTTGTCAACACTAATGATGCAATTACTAAATAACATTTTTTCATTCATTTCACTCACTCTCTTATTTATTTTTAGTTAGCCTTTCAAAGAACCAACCATGACACCTTTAACAAAGTACTTTTGTAAAAACGGATAGATCATAATGATTGGTAATGTCGAAACGATCATTACTCCATATTTAATGACTTGTGCAAGCTGTTGTTTACTATAAGCTACTTCTGCTGCCGCTGCTGTCATCTCTGTTGTTCCTTTTGTTAAATCTTGATTCACTAAAATCTCTCGCAGGATTAATTGAAGCGGATACATTGATTTGTTTGTTAAATAGATTAACGCACTAAAATAACTATTCCAATGGGCCACTCCGCAAAATAGTCCCATTACTGCAATAATTGGCATTGATAAAGGTAAAACAATCTTCATAAATATCTGAAAGTCAGAACATCCATCAATCAATGCCGCTTCCTCCATTTCTCTAGGGATGGTGGATTGAAAGAAAGTACGTGTAATTGCAATATTATAAACTGAAACGGCCCCTGGAATAACTAACGCCCAAATCGAATCATTCATCCCTAGATTTTTAATCAATAAATAAGTAGGTACCAAACCGCCACTGATAAACATAGGAACCATCAAAAACTTCATAAATAGATTTTTCCCATAAAATTCTGCTCTTCCTAGAGCATATGCACAAGGAAGTGTACATAATAAATTGATAAATGTTCCTAGTAATGTGTAATAAATCGTGTTCCGGTAACCTTGCCAGATACTTTTATACGTAAAAATCGTTTTGTAACCATCCCAAGTGATCTTTTTTGGCAATAACCACATTTCTCCAGAATTGACGGAGGTCGGACTAGATATAGATGCGCTTATAACATAAATCAACGGATAAATAACCAACAAAAGGGCAATGGCAATAAACAAGTAGATGAGAAACATGAAAAATTTGTCGCCTTTCGATGATCGGATCGCTTTTGAATACATTATTTTCCCTCCATTACCATAAACTTGTTTCGCTGACTTTACGCGAAATTTTATTTACTGTGATCAATAAAAATGCGTTGATTGCTGCATTGAACAGTCCGACAGCTGATGCATAGCTGTACTGTGCGTCAAGCAATCCTTGTTTGTAAACAAACGTGGCAATCACATTTGAAGAATCCATATTCAACGCATTTTGCATCAACAGGATTTTTTCATAACCTAATGACATCAAACTCCCCACATTCATGATCAGTAAAATAACCATAGTAGGAATGATAGTCGGTAGGTTGATATACCAGATTCTTTGCCATCTCGTTGCACCATCAACAGTTGCAGCTTCATGAAGCTGTGTATCAACACCAGATAATGCAGCTAAATAAATCACTGAACCCCATCCTGTTCCTTGCCAAACCCCAGATAATACGTAGATCGTTTTAAACCAACGAGGATCTGTCATGAAACTAATTCGCTCAAAACCTAGAAAAACCAGTAGATGGTTAATAATACCGGTGGAAGGCGTCAAAAAAGCAATTAACATACCGCATACGACAACGACTGAAATAAAATTAGGTGCATAAGTCACTGTCTGCGTAAATTTTTTAAATTTTCCATCTTTCAACTCATTTAGTGCTAGTGCTAATATAATCGGTAGCGGAAATCCTACGACCAAAGAATATATACTGATACCTAACGTGTTTTTAATTAGATCCCAGAAATAGTAGGAATCAAAAAAACGTTGGAAATGCTTAAATCCTACCCAAGGACTTCCAAAAATCCCTAATGATGGGATATAATCCTTGAATGCTATAATCACGCCGTACATGGGACCGTAAGAAAAAACAGCAACCACCACCAATGCTGGAATGACAAAAACATACAGCTGTCGGCTTTTATATAATTTTTTTTTGATCTCTGACCATTTTGTTTTCTCTTTCTCTTTATTGACATCAAGTAATGCATCAGCCATTTTTTAACCTCCTTTTATGAAGTTCACTCATCTCTATCCTTGTGGCTTTTTTAAAATTTCAAGACCAATCAGCCCAATTGCTGGTTTCTCTAATTCACTGCTGAGGATATATATTTGATCTTCTTCCGTATATACTTCTAATTCTTTTTTCGTAGATAAATCTTTAATCACATGATGTTTCCCGGCTTCAATGTCAGCTAAAAATATTTTTTCTTGTGTAAAGCGAATACTTTGAAAAGCATAATGTTTGGTTTGATCTTTGCTGTATGTTAATTTCCACTGATTTTGCCATTCTTTAGGTTGTGAGCGAGTTTCATAGATTCCTTCTCCATAGATATTTAGCCAATTCCCAATTTCCTGTAAGATTTTGGTTTCTTCATCAGTAAAGGTACCATCTGGTTTTGGCCCAACTCCTAAGATCAAATTCCCACCTTTGCTGACCACATCGACAAAAGTTTCCAATAGTTCTTGGGAACTCTTAAAGCGATCATTTGGTACATAGCCCCAATCATCACCAATCGGGATATTACTTTCCCAAACTTTCTTGGGAATTTCAGCTAGTTCTGGCACCTTTCGTTCAGGGGTCACATAGTTCTCATGTCTGCCCCCCATCATACGATCCACAATAATTAATTCCGGTTGCTTCTCACGAGCGATTTCTGCTAATCGATCCATTTCCAGGTCTTCTTTTTTCTGTCCACACCAACCAGCATCTAACCATAAAAGATCCACATGACCATAGTTATGCGTGATTTCTTTAATCTGATTATGAACAAAACTTACGTAACGTTGCCAAATTTCTGGGTAACGTTCCGTATCATAGCTCGCATGACGCCCCTTGATCGTATCGTCATCCAACCAATAAAACGGCGAATACCAATCGGCTTTTGAATAGTAGGCTCCTGTTGCTATTTCTTCCTTACGAAAAGCCTCAAAAACTTCTTTTAAAATATCTCTTTTAAACGGGCTTTGTTTACCGCCAACCTTATATTCTGTTTCAAGAGTATTGTACATATTAAACCCATCGTGATGTTTCGTTGTAAAAATACAATACTTAAAGCCTGCTTCTTTACATATACTTGCCCATTTCTTTGCCTGTAATTTTTCTGGGTTAAACTCTTTAATCAAATTCCAGTAGTCTAGTTGCAGTTGTTTAAAATCTTTCCGAAACTCACGCCCTTCTCTTGCCCAAAGGTCTTTTTCAGAAAGTTGCCAAGATTCTACGATTCCTGCTTGAGCATAAAGTCCGTAGTGAAAAATCACGCCAAGTTTTAAATCTTGAAACCATTCTAATCGTTCTTTTAGCATTTCTGTTTCTGGATAAGTCCTATGATCTAATTCAACCTCTTTAGGTACTTCGATATCTCCGCGTATCGTCATTTATGAAACCCCTTTCATGTTTGTGCTTTAAATTTACAAAAAAAGCAAGGCAACAGCAATATGTAAAAAGCATAAGCTATGTAGAAACAGCATAAAGCGTAACTTATTTAGAGGATATCTATATCTTATCTCTTAGTCGGAAAGTAACTATGTAAAAGTAGAAAAAGCTATGTAATAATCGCATACTGATAGAAAACATAAATAAACCTTACTATAATAAAAAGAGCTGTATGACTAATACAAGGAGGTTTTAGCTATGAATCAACATAAACGATCACCACATTCTATTTTTGATTTTACCTATTCTTTAGGAAAATTCTTGCTTTTTCTCATCAAGCTCCAAGTATTTTGGTTTTTATCGGTATTAAGAGGTTGTATTCTACTAGGAACTTTTCCCGCAAGTGTTACCGTTCTCAAATTTTTCTATCATTTATTTGAAGAAAAACAAATTCCTCAAGTCTTATATTCAGATTTTCAAACAAGCTTCAATAATCTGTTTATTTCAACAAATCAACTAGGCTATGCTGCTGGCATGTTACTAGGATTTCTATGGATGGATCTGAGAATTGCAGCTGTGTATTTACAAAACCCTTTCATTCATATGGGGATCTTATTATTATTTATCGCAACTGTCATAGTCATTCTTTATTTATTCCCAGTATTTTTACGTTATGATTTGTCATTCACACAATATTTCAAACAAGCATTATTTCTATCTTTGTGTAGCTTGATTGAAACCGTAGCGATTATTCTGGGGATCTTTGTCGTGACGGCTGTCTCTACCTTTTTCCCAATTTTGACAATCGTGGCTTTTGTGCCTTTATTCTGTTTGCCATTAAGTTGGTTCTCTTTGCAATCAATGATTAAAATTGAAGAAAAAAATCGTACGTTAACGCAATAACAAAAAACGAATCTTAAATCAAACAAACAGTTAAATGCTACTACAGAACTGCGAGGAGATTTTACAAGGAAACCTCAATAATAGCTCTTTTTTTAACTTACAATCTACAATGCGATTCGTCAGCCCTTTGGGTAAAAGTCAAATGTCTGTTTCACTCCTTATTCATAATTGTCGCCATCAAAGGGAACCTTCTGCCAATCGTTGACTCAAGCCTTTTTTCAATTTTTGCTAAGGCTACTACCTGTTACTTATCCCTTTCGTTTTTTCTTTCATTTATTATTTTCCAGAAGCTGATTGGCTATGTATATTCATCAACTTTCACTATGTCAAATAAACAGATTATGTACTTTCAAGCTAGTTATTTTCTTTTTTTACAAGTGCTATATACTGAAAATGAAAACGATTACTTCAAGGAGGTTATTATGCAAGTTTCAATCGAACTTACAGATGTCATGCGTGATTTTTTTGAAATTGCGACAAACGAATTAGCGTTAACTATTTCAGATAATGGAAAACCACTCCAACTGATTCAGCGCAACGGTTCATTAAAAATTGAAAATAAAGAAAACGAAACGTTTATCTATTTTCAGGAAAAAGCCCATCTTTTTCGAGCGCTGTCACTCTGGTTAGATCGCTGTGAAGAAGAATTTGTTTATGAAGAGTTTCCGCAATTTGAAAAAATTGGGCCCATGGTAGATCTTTCTAGAAATGCTGTGATGACTGTTGATCAGCTGAAACACTTTTTTGTTCTTTGTAGCAAGATGGGATTAAATAGCTGCATGCTTTATATGGAAGATACGTATCAAATCCCTGATTATCCTTATTTTGGTTATTGTCGTGGTGCCTATTCTCTTGAGGAATTAAAGGCGTTGGATGCTTTTGCAGAGACGGTAGGGATCGAGCTGATTCCTTGTATTCAAACGCTGGCTCATTTAACTAATCCGCTAAAATGGGGATTTGCCAATGGCATGAGAGATACAAGTGATATTCTCCTTGTGGAAGAGGAAAAAACATATCAATTTTTAGATCGTGCAATTTCTGTGATCGCAGCCGCTTTTAAAACGTCAAAAATTCATATCGGGATGGACGAAGCTCATGATCTGGGACGTGGTCATTATTTAACCCAGCATGGTTTGATCGATCGCTTTGATATTATGGAAAAGCATCTGAAAAAAGTAATGGAAATCTGCAGGAACTATCAGTTACAGCCCATGATGTGGAGCGATATGTTTTTTAGAATCGGTTCAAAGTCAGGAGACTATTACGATAAAGACGTACATTTTCCAGAAGATTTGATTGCAAAGATTCCTGAAATTCGTATGGTTTATTGGGATTATTACCATCATTCAAAAGAAGAATACCAATTGCATTTTTCAAATCATAAAAAATTGCAACGACCGATCGTTTTTGCGGGCGGTATCTGGACGTGGAATGGTCTTGCACCAAATTATGGAAAATCGTTTGAAACGACCAGCGCTAGTCTTTCTGTCGCAAAAGAGGAAAAAATCAACGAAGTTTATGCTACTTTATGGGGCGATGATAGTGCTGAAACACCGATCATCGCAAGTTTGTTAGGATTACAACAATTCAGCGAGGAACAATTTGCTCCTGAAGTAAGCATGGAACTGATTAAAGAGCGTTTCCGTCTCTTCCACCATCTTGAGGCTGATGATTTTTTACTGCTAGATACTTTTGATCAGACGAAAGGTGTAGAAAAAAATAACCCTGATGGATCAAATAGTAGTAAGTTGGCACTTTATCAAGATCTATTATACGGTCTTTACGATGTTGATCTGCAAAATTTAGAACTTCCTGCGCATTATAAGGACTTAAGTGAGAAACTATCTAGCGTAACAGCTAATGAGGACACACAAACGATGTTTACTTTTTATCAGAAATTAGCACAAGTCCTTTTTATAAAAACAAGTTTGATCGGTTGCTCTTATCGAGCCTACCAATCAAAAAGGAATGACCAGTTACAACTAATCCTTCGCGAACTGGAAGTTCTCACCAAAAAGATCAATGAGTTGCAACACCTCCATCGCCAGCTATGGTTTGAATGGAATAAACCCTTTGGCTATGAAATTATCGATCTTCGTTACGGTGCCTTAAAAAGTCGGATAGAAACAACCGTTTGGCGACTGAATAAATTTTTAACAGGAGAAATCAAGCAATTGCCTGAGCTTGAGCAAACGCCTTTACCCTTCGATGCTCCTTTCAAAACAGCAAGCGGTGTCGGGCGAAACTTGTTCCATGGAATTTATAGTGCTAGTAAACTATCAGATATCTAAAGGCAGGGATAAAAAATGAAAAAGAGAACTCTTTTTTTGGTCATTCTGAGTATTTTTTTGTTGGTCACTGCTGCTTCTCAGCTTGTCAGAAACGTGCCTCGTGTCGAAGCAAAACAGACATCTACTAAAATCACTGGGAAAATCAATAATCAAAGAACTGCGAATATCTGCCATCAGCTTTTGCAACAAAATTTAAAGGCTGCAACGGATAAAAATCTGAACGACTATTTAGCAACACTAGTCAAAGATGCACATAAAGCGACCACAAAAGAAATGCAGCAATTTTTTAAAGACTATGATGTCAGTCATGAACTGCTTTCTTTCGAAGTAATCAAACAAGCACCTCAATCGATGTTAGTAGTGGCAGAACAAAAAACAGTGAATCATGGGAAGAAGGCATATCGAGATCATATCACAACGGCATATCACACCTTTATTTTTGAAGAGAATAAATGGAAAATCAAAGAAACAACAATGACAAATACACAATTTTTAAATTAGGAGTGTTCATATGAAAAAATTCAATAATTGGCCCACCGACTATCCTGATCCTAACTGGTTTATCCATGATCGTTTTGGTTTGTTTATCCATTTTGGCTTGTTCAGTGTGGGAGCTAGACACGAATGGTTTATGACCACAGAACAAGTCTCTTTAGAGGAATATTCAAAAAAATATTTTCAGCATTTTAACCCTGATTTGTTTGATGCAGATGCTTGGGCAAAAGAAGCCGCTCGCTGTGGGGTGAAATACATGGTATTCACGACAAAACATCATGAAGGCTTTGCCTTATGGGATACGAAACAAACTGATTACAAAATCACCAATACTGCTTTTGGACGAGATCTTCTGGCAGAGCTACTCCCGGCTTTTCGCAAAGTCGGGATCAAAATCGGGTTATACCATTCACTGATCGATTGGCGCCATGAACATTTCCCACTGGACGGACTGCATCCTGAAAGAGAGAACCAGAAACTGCGAGAAAAAAATTCCGAAAGAGATATCAAGATTTATCAACGCTATCTACGTGAACAAGTCAAAGAATTACTGACAGAATATGGAAAAATCGATTATTTATGGTTCGATTTTTCTTACAGCCACCGCGATTGGGGATGGTCAACAGGAAAAGGGCACATTGATTGGGATAGCGAAGCACTAGAAAAGCTCTGCTTAGAACTGCAACCTCATCTCCTATTGAATGATCGACTTGATTTAGGCCATGGCATCACTACTCCAGAACAGTTTCAACCTGATAAACCATTAGAGAAAAACGGCATGCCTGTTATCTGGGAAGCTTGTCAGACAATGTATGGCACTTGGGGGTATGACCGTGACAATATGGAATGGAAAAGTAGTGAGATGCTTTTGAAAATGCTGATTGATACCGTTTCAAAAAATGGGAATTTCTTGATGAATATTGGTCCTAATCCACGAGGAATGATTGATACGAAAACGTTGGAACGGCTTCATGCTATCGGAGATTGGATGACCCTTCACAAAGCATCTGTCATTGGCTGTTCATATAGCGCCTTTGAAGCTCCTGACGATTGCCGATATACACAAAATGGAAACAAGCTTTATCTGCATCTCTTTTCTTATCCTTACCGCAACCTTCATCTTAAAGGATTAGCAGGTAAAGTTGAGTTTATTCGTCTGCTCAATGATGGCTCAGAAATTTTTTATCGAGGATTTGATCCGGACGAAGTGATTACTTCTACAGAAGCAGTCATTGCTCCAGAAGATCTTGTCATCACCTTGCCAATCATCAAGCCTGATGTGCTGATCCCAGTAATTGAAATTACCTTGAAAGACGAATAAAGAGCAAATAAAGACCAAATAAAAAGCAGATGATACTTCCTTCGGTGATTCACAAAAAATATCGGCATCGAAAGCTTGTAAAAACATACTTTTAGTGAGAAATATCGTAAAACATTTGAATAACTACCCAAGTTGTATGCTGAAAAAGCAACAATTTGGGTAGTTATTTCAGTCTTTTACAATTATTTGCTTTTGTTTTTTTGTAAGAAGCTCAAAACTGGAAATAAAATGACTTCTCCGTCCTGCTCCAGTTCGATATCCCCCCTTAGTTTACTCCTATTTATTGCTTATAAAGTTCCTTCTCTATTCATTGTTCGGTATTGACCTGGAGTCACACCAACGTTCGTCCTGAATTTTCTCGTATAGTTTGAAACATCATAATAACCATTCTTTTGAATAATCGTTTTTATTGGTAAATCAGTTTCTATTAAGTCTTGCTTGATTTTTTCTAGCCGCAATTCTTGCAGATATTTTGAGAAAGTAGTACCTGTTTCTTTTTTGATAAAACGGCTAAGATACGAAACTGAAAGTTGAAATTCATCTGCCAACTTTTCCATAGATAATTGGAAAGAAGCATAGTTTTTGTGAAGATATTCGAACAATTCTTTTTTCAGCACAGACTCTTGATTTTGTGGCTTAACTTGCATAACCTCACAGATCATTTTTGCGAGCATTAATAGTTGTTGCTTCAATTCGAGTAAATTACTAAACTTGGCACTTTTTTCTGCTTTTTTCAAAATTGTTTTATTTTGCAAATTACTACTTACTTTAGCAACTGCATTTAATAGATAAAAACCATACATTTTTTGTCCACTATAAGAAAAGTGTTCTTTAATCCCCCGCTCAATCAACGATTCAATCGTTTCCGCAGCAATCGTTAAGTCTCCTTGACGCAGACTTTGAATCAATTTCAGTTTTTCTCCATCTGGGTAATTAATGCTAGTTGAAGACTCTTCACCTGGAATTTCATTATAGAAAACAAAGTTATTTTCTACTGTTGAATAGTCTAATGCGGCCAAACCTTCAATATAAGAAGCATTGATCTTCGTAAGGTTTTCAGTACTATTTCCTACTCCCATCCTAAAAGTACCGTAACACGCTTTTTTTAGTTGCTGAATCATCTCTATTACAACTTTCTTGTGACTAGTTTTTTCATAGGTACTAAAGATATAGGCGGTCACTCCTGCAGATAGGATCTCTGTACCATATCCCGAAAAGTTCTTTCCGCTTACTTTCGGCGGTAACTCATTAGCTGTGTCGTCAATGCTCTGGATAGGATAATCAACTACGACGACAAAATAGCAAGTACCGGTAAAATGCACTTGGACAGAGTTCAGTAGAACTAATGAATCTTCTGGAGACTTAAATTTCCCTCCTAAAATTTTTCTAAGGACCTGTTCTCTCGCATGGGGAGTCTGTCGTTTAATTTCTTTATGTAGCTCTTCATGTTCGTTCAAAAATTGCGCCAACGTTTCATAGACATTCCCGTTGGAAACAGCTACACCGATTTTATTTCGATAATATTGATCAATCAATTTTTCAATGTTGCGGATCGGCTGTGAAAAACGAGTACCTATAATCACTACAAGCACTAGACCAAACACAAATATCACAAAAAAAAGTTTTAAAAACTTTTGGTGGATGGTATTGATCTTTGTCAAAGCTTGTGATGGATCCATTACAGAAACAAACGACATATTCAAATCCCTGCTATTCAAAGACTGGACAAGATAGTTTCGATGGTTGTAGTAAAAATCATCCTGTTGCAAGATCATTTGAATTTGCTTCGGCTGATGCAAATGCGCCGTTAGTTTGTTATTACTGGTATCTGCTGCTAGAATACGATACGAGTCATCAATCAGATAGTTGGTACTGATACCATCACTATTGGAAAGATTCAACAGCTTATTCAAAATCGAAAGATTGATTGAATAGATTGCTGCGCCGTAAAAATGCATTTCTGCATCTTTAATTGGAACAATGTAAAAAATTTGTGTAGAATTAGGTTCTTTTTTCAGGGTTAGCCCAGTTGGAATATCGTTATCAAGATGTGAAAGCAGCTCTTTTTTATCAAGCGAATGATTATTGATTTTTCGTTGCAAAAAATTGTCCACTGTCAAGCTACCGGTAGATGAAAATAATGTATTTGGGTTTTCTTTGTAGTAAAGATAAATTTCCTCAACAAAATCATTACTTAGCTTATATTGTTGCAAGCTAAGTTGTCCTTCACGAGCATAATAACTATGGGAAAGCCTTCCAGGTGAAAGATTGGTGTTATAAGGAATATGTTGAGTGATATTATCCAATTGCAAAAACTTATTTTCAGATGAGTACTTCAATTGGAGTAACTGATTTTTGGCTGTCAAAACAACTTGCTGATTAATGCTTTCTTTAGCCGTATGAAACCAAATTAACGATACCATAAAAAATGGCACTAGAAAGACAAAAAGATAAGATAAAATCGACTTAGAAAGCTGTCTGTGCTGTTTATTTTTCCCGTTAGTAGCAACTTCTCGTACCATATGTCCCTCCTTGATTCTTTAGCTAATCCTGTCGTGGTATCTAGGGCTTTAGTTATAAATAGCAACTTTTCATTTCTATAATTACTCCTCACAATTCCATCCGCACTGGTCAATGAATAATCTACAGGCTGCTGATCCCGATGAAAATACCTAAAAAAGCTGATCCATCAACTTCATAGAACCATTTACATTATCCTGACAACCCAGCTTTTTGCCGCCACATTTTATTTACATATATCACAAATCTAATTTTTATCTGTTATTCTTCCATCGTTTCCTTTTATTCCAACGTATGTATGCCTCGATTATAAAGCGCTTTCTAAATAAAGGAAATCCTTGCTTAAAATTTTGATCATTGTTCAAAAATTAGCAAGATTTTTGTTCAACTCATTCATTTTTATTCAAAAGCATTTTATTCGCAAAAAGAAAGCGCTATAATAAAAGAAAAACTTGGAGAAAAAAATGGAGACTAGACGTACAAGCGATCTTTTAAGCTATTTGGTAAAAAAGAAACAAGCAACTTCCAAAGAACTTTGTACTCACCTTCACTGTAGTATAAGTACACTTCGCAGAGAATTACTTGAGCTAGAAAAACGAAAATTGATCCGCAGAACTTGGGGCGGAGCGATCTTGAACGAAACGACAAACATGGAATATACTTATCTTCAAAGAGAAGCCAGTAATATCCCGGAAAAAAAGATCATCAGTGAATTAGCACGAGATTTTATTGCACCAGGTATGTGTATTTTTTTAGATTCCAGCAGTACGGTTCTACACCTTATTCCACTACTTGTTAAGATACCTAACTTAATTATCATTACCAATGGTTTGCGTACAGCTTTAAAGTTAAGTGAATGTCAGAACGAATCTTTAAAAATTTATTTGACTGGCGGTGAAGTCAAACTTAATGCTAGTACAGTTATTTCAAATACACTTGATCCCATTACCAGTTCCTTTCGTTTCAATGCTGCCTTTTTATCTTGCCGGGGGCTCGACCATGAAGGGATTTATGAAGCAAACTTCAATCAAGCACAAATCAAAAAAGAAATGATGAATAAAGCACAAGAGATTGTTTTATTGGCTGACGAAACGAAATTTGACTCTACTCATTTTTTCAAGATAGGTGATTATTATGATTATGATGCGATTGTTACCAATAAAAAACCGCCTAAGATTTATCATAGAATCATTGAAAAAAATGACATTCACTTGGTGTATCCCACTGAATGAGAAATATAAATGGACAAAAAACAATTGGAGCATCCAATATTTCTCATTGTTCAACTTGTTGATAGAACTTTCGCAACCAGCCAAACAAACGCCCTTGTTACTCACCCTTTTTCTTCTCAAAAAGCAGGTGACTCAAACAGCACTTATTTGCTTCATCAAAAGAAACAGCCCAACTACATCAAGCTATTGGTTGACCTGAAATCACAGATCCTCAAACAAGACAATCCGCTATCAAAAGTGTTTTGGTATCACTAAAAAATGAACATACAGTATTGAGGCCATTGCTTAATTGGCTCTATCATTTATGTGACTGGAGGATTCTTCAGTCACATTTTCGTGCGCTTTGTGCGAAACAAAAAATCTGAGACAGAATGAGATTCATTCTGACCCAGATTTGATTTTACACAGCTACTCAGTTCTTATTGATAAAGAGTCGCATTTGCTAAACACTTTTTGTAATAATTAAGTTAAAAATAAATAAACCAATATAGCAAAACAATTATATAAACTATGCGTTATTATGGAATACCAAATGTTTTGTGTTTTTATATAGACAAATCCTAAAAGAATTCCACTTAAGAAAATCACTAAACCGAATCCATGAACAAGTGCAAATAAAAAAGCAGAGATTAGCATTATTATATACTGACTTTTTTTATTAGTTTGAAGGTTAATCATACAGAAGCGAAAAACTATTTCTTCTAAAATTACGCCATAAGTAATTGCGCTAAAAAAGAAGAAAGAGAGTGGATTTTTTAAATCACTCGGGCTTAAACTTTTTGAAATTGGTGTATTAATAAAATTAATAATAAATAGTATGAGAAATGAAGAAATAACAACTCTTAAGAGTTTTGTTATACTGATTTTTTTCAATTCTTGGATTAAAGTAGAATAAAATAAAACGACTGACAAAATGAAAAAGAAGATACTACTATGCTCAAATAAAAAATAAATATTCGAGGGTACACCAAGCGAAGGAATAATAAAAGTTAGGAGTAAGTACGTACTACAAAATAACCATTTAACCATTCAATCACTATCCAATAGGAATATAATCAATATACTGTGTGTTTGCTTTTGCAGTTTCTGTACGAACATAACGATTATCAACTTTCCTATAAACTTTATAGGTTACGGTTATTGTTGCATTTTGACGATATTTTTTAAATTTTCCACTTGCAGAAGTAGTTCTATTTAATTCGATTTTCATTCCAAAAATATTATCACTAATGGATAATTTTGTACCACGGGTATGAGTTTCTACACCTAAATAAGTTCGAGTTCCTTTCTTGATTGACCAGTTTTGAGGTTTTGACCAAGTTCTCGTTTGAATAGTAGATTCATCTAATACGTAATAATAGTCATCATCAGAATAAGCAGCTATATTAGAAATATTATGCTCACTAGCTAATACTCTAACGCTAGGCATAATGGCAGAACCTAAAGTCAAAATGGACATTGATAATAACATTGTTTTAAATAAATGCTTTTTCATGGTGTTCTCTCTCAGTAATAATAGATTAAGAAAACGTTTTCTGTGTTTTTAGAATAATAGAAAAATTTAAAGTTGTCAATATTTATTCTATATAAATTTCGTTATTTAATTTTACGATAAAACCAATCAAAAATAGGATAAACCACCCATATATTAGTTAACTATTTGTAATTTTAACTAATTTACCTCAAAGAATCCTGTAAAAGCTTGTTCATACGTGATGTCTCTTTTCTCTTTTTTGTTCATTGTTAAAAGAAATTCCAGAAACGCAAGATGAAAGCTTTCGAGTGAAGCTTCAAACCTTCTGTACTATGAAGATGGGAACACCAATGCGCTGATTTCTCCGTACTCTAATGGGAAAATAGAAGCGAAGAATCCTCATGAAAAGACAACCAAACGAGTAACTTACAGATTTAAATCAATTAATTAAAGTAAATGAAAAAAATCTGAGACAGAATATGATTCATTCTGACCCAGATTTGATTTTACACAGCTACTCAGTTCTTATTGCTGAGATATCCTCGATAGTCTTCTGTGTGAAGTAGTCGTTTGGCATTCTCGACTCTTTCTTTTGTTGGCGGTTCAATACCTTCTAGTGGATAATCTAAGCCAAGTGTTTCCCACTTATATTTCCCCATCGTATGGTAAGGTAGAATCTCTACTTTAGCTACATTGTTCAATGTCTTGATAAAGTCATCTAGCCGAATCAAGTATTCATCATAGTCACTGCGTTCAGGAACTAATACGTGTCTGATCCACACTGGCTTATTGATCTCAGAAAGATATTGCGCCATCTCCAGAATATTTTCATTATCCCAACGTGTTAACTTTTTATGCTCTTCGTTGTCGATGTGTTTGATATCAAACAGTAACAATTCAGTATACTTCATCAATTCTTGAAAACGAGAAAAGAATGGTTCGTCACGCGTGAAAGGCTTCCCACAAGTATCTAGCGTAGTATGCATACCACGCTCTTTCGCTTTCTTGAACAGTTCGATCAAAAAATCGATCTGTAATAAAGGTTCGCCTCCACTAACAGTGATACCGCCTTCTGAACCCCAATAGGAACGATAGCGCTCTGCTTGGTCTAATAGTTCATCCGCCGTATATTCTTTTCCTCCGCCTATATTCCATGTATCAGGATTATGACAAAATTCACAACGCATGCGACAACCTTGCATAAAAACGACGAATCTAACGCCTGGTCCATCTACAGAACCAAACGTTTCGATCGAATGAACATAGCCAATTGTTTTTTCTTCCATAAGGATCACTTCTTTTCTTTGATTTCATTTTATTTCAAAAGACACTTGAATCAACCGATTGCTAGGAAAAGACGAGGGCAAAGACCTCCGCCTTGCCCTCAACCTTTTTCAATCGTTCTTTTTAATGATAGATCGTATTATTTATTCCGCTTTACATTCTATCGTGTGATGTTCTCATCAATACGTCTAATTGTTGTTCTCTCGTTAGATCACGGAATTTAACAGCATAACCTGAGACACGGATCGTCAAGTTAGGGTATTTCATTGGATTTTCCATAGCGTCACGTAATAGATCATTACTAAATACATTGACGTTCAAATGGTATGCTCCTTTAGAGAAGTAACCATCTAATACATTACGCAAGTTGCCGATACGTGTTTCTTCATCTTTTCCAAGACCGGAAGGATTGATCGTTTGCGTATTAGAGATCCCGTCACGTGCATAACCATAATTGATTTTAGCAGTTGAGTTAAGACTTGCCAACAATCCATTTTGTTCTGCATTGTAACTTGGGTTTGCCCCAGGAGCAAGAGGTTTACCTGCTTCACGTCCATCAGGTGTGTTACCAGTGTTTTTACCATAAACCACGTTTGATGTGATTGTTAATAATGACGTTGTTGGTGTGGAGTTGCGGTAAGTTTTATGACGTTTGATTTGTGTCATAAAGTATTCTAAGATCCATTCTGCTAACTCATCTGCTGCATCATCATCATTTCCGTATTTAGGGAAGTCGCCAGTTACTTCGAAATCAACGGCAATTCCTTTTTCGTTACGGATTGGTTTCACATCTGCATATTTGATCGCTGACAAGCTATCCGCTGCATGAGAGATTCCAGCAATCCCTGTTGCAAATGTACGTTTCAAATCTGAATCCATCAATGCCAGTTGAGCTGCTTCATAAGAATATTTATCATGCATATAATGGATGATGTTTAATGTATTCACATATAACTCAGCTAACCAGTCCATCACATTCATAAATTTGTGTTTTACTTCTTCAAAGTCTAATACATCAGCTGTGATTGGACGATATTCAGGAGCAACTTGGGCACCAGTTACTTCATCAACCCCACCGTTGATTGCGTATAATAATGCTTTTGCTAAGTTCGCACGAGCACCGAAGAACTGCATGTCTTTTCCAACAACTGTTCCAGATACACAACATGCAATAGCACAATCATCTGAACCCCATTGTTCACGAAGAAGATTGTCATTTTCAAATTGGATAGATGAGCTTTCGATTGCAATTTTACTTGCATAAGTTCTGAAGCCTTCTGGTAAATGTTCTGAATATAAAACTGTTAAGTTTGGTTCAGGAGAAGGACCCATGTTAGTCAATGTGTGCAATAGACGGAAATCATTCTTAGTTACTAATGAGCGTCCATCTAAGCCCATTCCAGCGATTGAAAGAGTCGCCCAGATTGGGAATCCTGAGAATAATTGATTGTATTCTGGTGTACGGGCAAATTTCACCATACGCAATTTCATGACTAAGTGATCGATCAATTCTTGTGCTTCTTGTTCGGTGATCACGCCATTATCTAAGTCACGTTGGATATAGATATCTAAGAAAGCAGAGATACGTCCGATTGACATTGCTGCACCATTTTGTGATTTGATTGCTGCTAAATAACCGAAGTATAACCATTGTACTGCTTCTTTTGCATTAGCAGCTGGTTTAGAAATATCATAGCCATATTTTGCAGCCATTTCTTTCATTTGTGCTAAAGCACGATATTGTTCTGTGATTTCTTCACGAAGACGAATGACTTCTTCATCCATTGTATGGAAACCTGTCATATCATGGTCTTTTTTCTTTTGTTCCATCAAATAGTCAATACCATACAATGCGATACGACGGTAGTCACCAATGATTCGTCCACGTCCATAAGCATCTGGAAGGCCTGTAATGATTTTGTTTTTACGTGCTGCACGCATTTCAGCTGTGTAGGCATCAAATACACCTTGGTTATGTGTTTTACGCCAATCGCTAAAGATATGTGTCAACTCATCATTAGGTGTGTAACCATTACTTGTTAATGCATTGTTAGCCATATTGATACCACCAAATGGCATAAATGCTTGTTTCAACGGTTTATCTGTTTGTAAACCAACGATTTTTTCAAGATCTTTGTCTAAATAACCTGCATCATGTGAGGTAATCGTTGAAACGATTTCTGTGTCCATGTCATAAACGCCATTGCGTTCAAATTGAATATCATTTAGTTTTTGTAATTCTGCCCAAAGCTTTTCTGTTGCTTCAGTTGGTTTTTCTAAAAAGCTGTCGTCTCCACGGTATTCAGTGTAGTTATTTTGGATGAAGTCTCTTGTATCTACGCCTTCTTTCCATTTCGTTCCTTTAAATCCATTCCATTGCTCCATTGTATGGACCTCCCGTTATCTGTTTTATGTAACAGTTTTTACGTGATTAGTATAACACAGACGAGCATCTTTGCAAGGGTTTTCTTGTTTTTTATTTAACAAAAGATGGCGTTTTTATTCACTTATATCAACAAACGCTAATATACCAAGCTTTAGCAATTGTGAACACTTTCATATTTTTTTATCTTAATATTTATAATTTTTTAATAATCAGAAAAAAGAAGGTAGTCCTGTATTAAAACAGATCTACCTTCTTTCAAAAAAACTATAACAGTTAATCGGTAATGGCTACTTCAGGTGGCTCAATGACTTTGATCACTTCGCCGCCTTTTTTCTCGTCAACTGCAAATGAGCCATTAGACGTTCGATCGCCAATCGGATAATCCGTTGGGTCAATCATTAGCTCTTGACCTTTTTGATTGATGATCATTATTTCTTTGGCGTTTCCTTCAGACATATGAATAACTCGATGTGGGTTTTTCTTTAGTTCACGTAGAACCGTAACACCACGTTTTGCTCGAGAGGTTTGACTAATTTCTTGCGCAAGCATCCGTTTCACCGCACCACGTTGAGTGACGATGATGATTGGCGTATCTCCTTCTGTCAAAACGAGTAACCCGTTAACGACAGTATCTTCGTCTTTGAGGTTGATTGAACGAACGCCAGCAGCTTTTGCTCCTACCACAGGTACTTCTTCTAATGGATATCGTAACCCCATCCCTTGGTAGGTGACTAAAAAGAGATCTAAATCCGTTTGACCTTCTACCAAGTAAGACGCAACTAATTCATCATCGTCACTTTTGAGTTTCATGCCACTTAACGGACGACTCTTATAAGTACGCCATGGTTCAAATTCAGTCATTCGAGTTTGTTTTACCCAGCCATTTTTACTGATGAAGACCAATGTTTTTTCTGCTTCGATTTTTTTGTATGGAAAAACAGCTAGAATCGATTCATCAACCGAAAGATTGACAATCGTTTGTGAAATATGTTCTCCAGCATCTTTCCATTTTAAATCTGGCAATTCATGGACAGGACGATAAATGACATTTGCCTTATTGGTGATCAACAACACATGATCCAAGGTATTTAGTTCACCAGAATACAAGAGATAGTCCCCTTCTCTCATGCCGATTTCCTCTGGTTTAGAAGCACTATATGAACGTAGACTAGTCCGTTTCACATAACCTTCCTTCGTTACGCTGACAATCACATCTTCTTGTGCTACTAACACTTTTGTATCAATTTTGATTTCTTCGATTTCGTCTTCAATTGTCGTTAAACGTGCATTAGCATACTTTTTCTTGACCTCACGAAGTTCTTTCTTCATGACCGAGAATAATTCTTTATCATTAGATAGAATTTTGTTCAATTCAGTGATTTGTGCTATTAAGCTTTCTGATTCTTTACGTAATTCTGTAATATCCGTATTTGTTAGACGATATAGTTGCAACGTCACGATTGCTTCAGCTTGTTCTTCCGTAAACTGAAAAACTTCGACTAAATTTTGCTTCGCGTTTTTCTTATCTTTACTTTCTCGAATCGTGGCAATGACTTCATCCAAGATCGACAAAGCTTTCATTAAACCTTCTACGATATGCTGGCGCTTTTGTGCTTTTTCTAAATCAAATTGACTTCGTTTCGTGATTACTTGTTTTCGATGATCAATATAACTACTTAAAATATCTTTTAACCCCACTTGATGCGGTGTCATATGATCAATAGCTACCATATTGAAGTTGTAATTGATTTGTAGTTCAGTATTTTTAAACAGGTAATTGAGGATACCTTGTGCGTTAGCATCTTTTTTCAATTCAACCACGATCTGTAATCCAGTGCGGTCACTTTCATCTCTAACTTCAGCAATGCCATCGATTTTTTTATTTAACCGGATTTCATCCATTTTCTTCACTAATGTGGCTTTATTTACTTCATAAGGGATCTCGGAAATCACGATTTGCTGCTTGTTCCCTTTAATCGCTTCAATTTTAGTCTTTGATCGCAGAATGACTTTTCCACGTCCAGTTTCATAAGCTTTTTTGATTTCTGCTTTTCCTTGCAAGATTCCCCCAGTAGGAAAATCAGGACCAGGGATATAATCCATTAGTTTCTCTAAACTCGCTTGGGGATGATCAATGAGGTAAATCGTACCATCAATGACTTCTGCTAAGTTATGGGTAGGGATCTCCGTAGCATAACCAGCGGAAATTCCCGTTGAACCATTGACTAATAGGTTTGGATATCTCGCTGGCAACACAGTTGGTTCTTTTTCAGTATCATCAAAGTTCCATACAAGATCAACCGTATTTTTTTCAATATCTGCCAACATTTCACCACTTAATTGGGAGAGCCGTGCTTCTGTATAACGCATAGCAGCTGGTGGGTCACCATCCATACTACCGTTATTTCCGTGCATCTCTATAAGTACTTCTCTTAGCTTCCAATCCTGACTCATCCGAACCATGGCTTCATAAATACTACTGTCCCCATGAGGATGATAATTCCCCATGATATTTCCGACAGATTTGGCAGATTTACGGAATCCTTTATCAAAAGTATTGCCATCTTTATTCATCGCAAATAAAATTCGTCTTTGAACGGGTTTCAATCCATCTCGGATGTCTGGCAATGCTCTTTCTTGAATAATATATTTTGAGTAACGTCCAAAGCGGTCACCCATCACTTCTTCTAGGGTTAGTTCTTGGACTTCTTGACGTTCTTCCATTAGGTGACCTCCTATTCTTCTACTAATTCAGATTGTTTCTCTTCATCGAACAATTCATTGGACGTAGCTGTATTTTCAATATCTTCTTTTTTATCTAAGATACTACCATCTTCTTCTAACGTGAATTGCACATGATTTTCGATCCATTTTCGGCGAGGTTCAACTTTGTCCCCCATTAATGTCGTCACGCGACGTTCCGCTTGAGCAGCATCATCTATCCTCACGCGAATCAACGTTCGAGAGGCTGGGTCCATGGTAGTTTCCCACAATTGTTCTGCATTCATTTCTCCAAGACCTTTATAGCGTTGCAACATATAGCCTTTACCAATTTTTTTGATGGTCGCTGCTAATTCGTCATCTGTCCAAGCATATTCGACCACTTGTTTTTTTCCTTGACCTTTAGAAACCTTATAAAGCGGTGGTAATGCGATATACACTTTTCCTGCTTCGATCAATGGTTTCATGTAACGATAAAAGAATGTCAGTAATAACACTTGAATATGCGCACCATCGGTATCCGCATCGGTCATGATAATAATTTTGTCATAATTGCAATCTTCAATTGAAAACTCAGGTCCAACACCTGAACCGATCGTATAGATCATCGTATTGATTTCTTCATTTTTCAAGATGTCTTGCATTTTTGCTTTTTCAGTGTTGATCACTTTCCCACGAAGAGGCAAGATGGCTTGGAATTTACGGTCTCTTCCTTGTTTTGCTGAACCACCAGCAGAGTCTCCCTCCACGAGGTATAATTCATTCTTTTTCGGATTTCGTGATTGAGCAGGTGTCAGTTTTCCTGAGAGTAATGATTCACCTTTTTTACGTTTTTTCCCATTACGGCTTTCTTCTCGAGCTTTTCGGGCAGCTTCACGAGCTTCTCGGGCTTTGATTGCTTTTCGCACTAACATTTGGCTCATTTCACTGTTTTCTTGTAAATAAAAGCCCATTTGTTCTCCAATGACATTATCTACTGCCGTACGGGCAATTGGTGTACCCAATTTTTCTTTTGTTTGTCCTTCAAATTGTAAGAGATTCTCAGGTACTCGAATGGAGAGAACAGCTGCTAAACCTTCTCTAAAATCACTACCTTCGAGATTCTTATCTCGTTCCTTCAGTAAGCCCACTTTTCGGGCATATTCATTGTAGGCTTTCGTCATCGCTGACTTCATACCGACTTCATGGGTGCCTCCATCTTTCGTTCGGACATTATTCACAAATGACAACACGTTTTCTGAATATCCATCATTATATTGGTAAGCAACTTCGACTTCGATACCGTCTTTTTCACCAGAAAAATAAACAACTGGTGTCAACGTATCTTTTTCTTCGTTTAGGTAATCAACAAATTCTTTGATTCCTTCTTCATAGTGAAAAACTTCCTTGATTGGTTCTTCACCACGCAGATCAGAAAGTGTGATTTTTACTCCTCTTAAAAGAAAAGCTGATTCTCGCAAACGTTCAGATAAAATATCATAAGAAAATTTAGTAGTGGAAAAGATCGTGTCATCTGGTAAGAAATGAACTGTCGTTCCATTGGATTTCTTGGTTTTCCCGATTTTTTTCAGTGTACCATCAGGCTTACCACCATTGCTGAATTTTTGTTGGTATTCAATCCCATCACGGACGATTGTAACAACCAACCATTTTGATAAAGCATTGACCACACTTGCTCCGACACCGTGTAGTCCCCCTGAGGTCTTGTATCCTCCTTGACCGAACTTTCCGCCGGCATGTAGTACAGTAAAAATCACTTCAACTGTGGGGATACCAGAAGCATGCATCCCAACTGGCATACCACGACCGCTATCTGTCACAGTGATACTATTGTCTTCATGAATGGTTACATCAATTTCATTTCCATATCCAGATAAAGCTTCATCAACCGCATTGTCAACGATCTCATAGACTAAATGATGTAAGCCCCGGCTATCCGTTGACCCGATATACATTCCTGGTCGTTTTCTAACTGCCTCTAATCCTTCAAGAACCTGGATCGATGCATCATTATATTCGTTCTTTACTTTTTTTGCCAAGGCAAACGCTCCTTCAATAATACTTTACGGTTAAAACCGCATCACGATAATCATACTAGAAATACGCATGAAAAAAAAGAGGTTAGGAAAGAATTAAAACTTAATTACTAACTAACCTTTGAAAATACCATCTTTTTTATCCTATTGTTCGCTTTTGTCTTGTCGATTAAATATTTCATGTTATTTAAAATGCAAACATTTAGTTATCTTTTTCGTTCATATTGTTCCACTCGATTTTTATACAACGATCCATGACGATGTCTTTGCGATTTGCTGATTGAAGCTTGTTTGCTGCTTCTTCATTTGCGATACCTAATTGCGCCCAAAATACTTTTGCTTGAGTCTGTAAAAAGTCAGCAGCTACCTCTGGCAAAAATTCACTACGCCGAAAAATATCCACGATATCGATCGGTTCTTGGATTTCCTGTAGCGACGCATAGACCTTTTCGTCTAAAATGATCTCTCCTGCTAATAATGGGTTCACCGGAATGATACGATATCCCCGTTCTTGCAGAAATCGAGCAATTTGGTAACTTGTTCGTTCTTCCTTGTTACTCAAACCAACAATTGCAATCGTTTTTGCTGTTTTTAAATAATCGAAGATTTTTTCTTGTGTTGGATTTTCAAATGACATAAATAATACTCCCTTTCCTTCACTCTTTCAAGTATTTCCAATTGTTCACGTACTTTATTCATGCTAAAATAAATATTAGTTTCAAATTGAAAGAGGTAGAACAATGAAATTAATTTTATTATTGGTACTTGCCTATCTTCTAGGCTCGATTCCTTCGGGGGTTTGGATAGGTAAATTATTTTTCAAAAAAGACATCCGCCAACATGGTAGCGGAAATACTGGCACCACCAATACTTTTAGAGTTTTAGGAAAAACAGCAGGTACAATTGTGTTGTTCATGGATATCTTGAAAGGAACCTTGGCAACTTGCTTACCAGTTATTTTCCACGTTACAACCATTAATCCCCTATGGTTTGGTGTTTGTGCGATCTTAGGTCATACGTTCCCTATTTTCGCTGGCTTTAAAGGAGGCAAAGCAGTTGCAACAAGTGCTGGAATGTTACTTGGATTCAATCCTCTATTTTTTATCTATTCCAGTATCATCTTCGTTGTTACGCTCTTTTGTACTAGTATGGTAAGTTTAACAAGTATGATCAGTGCAACTTTGATCACTTTATCAACGATTATCCTTCCTTACATCGCACCTGGTATCTTACCTAAGCAAAACTGGCTATTGACGATCATTGCATTTTTAGTTTCTGCCTTTATTTTCTATCGCCATAAAGAGAATATCCTACGAATCAAAAACCATACAGAAAGTCGTATCCCCTTCGGATTGAATAGTAGTAAGAAAAAAAATTGACCTGAGAGAAAAACAGTTGACTAATCAGCCAACTGTTTTTTTAGCTTTTAAATGATTGATTCGTTAAGAAGCGAAAAGAAACGATTAGCAAAATAAAGGAAACATGAATCATTATACCTGATTTCCTCTGATTAATTGAAATCAAACAACTTTAGGATAACCACTATTTTACCGTAATCGAATATTTTGTTTGAAAAATTTCATGTGCGCCTAGTTGATTGATTCCAGCTTTTTCCATCAATTCTCCCGAGCTGTTTACTGTATCTGCGATACCACACCAAGGTTCGATACAAACAAAAGGCGCTTCTTTTGGATAAGGTGACCAAATCCCAACATATGGCATATCTTTATAACTCAATGTCACACTGTGGCTAGATTTTTCACTACGGATGGCATAAGCGTTCAATCCTTTCGTTTCAAATACTAGTGCATCATTTTCAAAAAGATCGTGTACTAATGCAAGGTTGGTATTTGTTTGTCCAAGTGTTTTTTGTTCCATATCGATATATGGCCCACTTAAAGGTAAACGCAAACGTGATTTTTTAGGTGAAAACGCAAGATAAAAATCATCAAAAGTCAATCCTTCTTCCAGAGGAACATTAAAGGCTGGGTGACCCCCAATCGAAAAGAACATTTCTTCTTCTCCAGTATTAGCCACTTGATAATGAACGGTGATCCCATCTCCACCTAATTCATAAGAAATCACTAATTCAAAATCAAAAGGATAATTTTTTTTGGTCTCGGGTGTGCTTCTTAACAAAAAGCTGGCTAATTCTTGACCATGTTCGATTACTTCAAAATCCATATCTCTCGCAAAGCCATGTTGCCCCATTGAATAAGTCTTTCCTTGGTACGTGTATTGGTCATCCTTTAATCTTCCAACAAATGGAAATAAAACGGGCGCATGTCTTCCCCAATACGCTGGATCAGCTTGCCAAATATACTCAAGATTATTATCCTTTGATTTTAAACTGACCAATTCTGCTCCATGTTCAGCAATTTCAGCAATCAATTGATCATTTTGAATGATTACAGTCATTATAATTCCTCCACCGTTAAATCTTAGGACCTGAGATAGCTAGTCTCAGGTCCTAAGCTATTCTTATTTTTTCCAACAAGAAGTATCCGAATCATCCTTGGCATTACTCGTGTGTTTCAGCGAAAAGAAAACCTAAAGGAGACTCTTTTTGTTTACTTCGTTCCTACTGAATAGATTTATCTAATCAATCGGTCATAGATTTTTAGTAACTGTGTTTTGTTAATTCCTCTTTGAATCTGGAATTTAGAACTTTTAAATACGTCCCTTTCATCCCAAGGGAGCGTGATTCAATGATCCCAGCTGACTCTAATTTACGTAATGCATTGACGATCACTGAGCGAGTGATCCCAATTTTATCCGCAATATTGGATGCTGTTAAACGTCCTTCATCGCCTTCTAAGGCATCAAAAATCGCTTGAACTGCCTTCAATTCGCTGTAAGACAAAGTATTGATCGCCATTTGGACAGCTGTTGCACTTCTGACATCCGCTTCAATACTACGTGATTTTTGATAAAGGATCTGCATGCCGACTACCGTCGCACCATATTCAGCTAACACTAGGTCTTCATCGGTAAAGGCTTGTTCCATCCTTGATAAAATAATGGTTCCTAACCGCTCGCCAGCACCAAAAATAGGAACTACTGTCGTCAAACCAAATGGGTATTTTTCTCTTGCTTCAAAAGGAAAAGCAGTCATTTCACTACTGATCGGAATATTGGCTTCCGTTTTGTTCAATTGATCAACTGTGTCAGTATAAGAATCGGGAAATTGCTTTTCAACAAACATCATTTTTATCCGTTCATTGTTGACATCATGACGTTCATCATAGCCTAATAAGACTCCTTCACTGCTGATGATATAGACGTTACTATCTAAAATAGCACCTAATGTCACAGCCATTTTATCATAAGGTAAATCAGCTCGCAGATCGAAAGTATTTTTTTGTTGTAATAATTTGTTGATATTGCGGGTTTTTGTTAATAAATCCGTCATTTTCTTCCTCCGATTTTATAAAATAAAACGACTTAAATCTTCATTTGCTACAATCGAACCTAATTTTTCTTCCACATAAGCTTCCGTAATCGTGATTTCTCCCATTTGCATGTCAGGTGCTTCAAACAATAAGTCTTCTAACAATTTTTCTAAGATCGTGTGCAAACGTCTAGCTCCGATATTATCCGTATCGCGATTTACATCATAAGCGATTTGAGCGATTTTCTCAATTGCTTCTTTCGTAAAGATCACTGAAACATTTTCTGTGCCAATCAATGCTACGTATTGTTTGATCAGTGCATTGTTTGGTTCAGTCAAGATCTTAATAAAGTCATCTGCAGTTAAATCATCTAATTCTACACGTATTGGAAAACGTCCTTGCAATTCTGGAATCAAATCACTTGGTTTTGATAAATGGAAGGCACCAGAAGCAATAAATAAGACGTGATCCGTTTGGATAACTCCATACTTCGTGTTCACTTGTGAACCTTCAACGATTGGCAGGATATCTCTTTGGACGCCTTCACGTGATACTTCACCAGATTGTTGTGATTTTGAAGTGATTTTATCGATTTCATCAATAAAAATGATCCCGCTTGATTGTGCTAATTGAATGGCTTCACTATGGATGTCAGCATCTTTGACTAGTTTACTTGATTCTTCTTTGATCAACAGTTCAAGTGCATCTTTTACTGCTAACGTGCGCTCAACCTTTTTCTTCGGTGTTAGCGCCCCTAATGTTTCATTTAAATCAATGCCCATCTGTTCCAAACCATTGTTCATCATTGGAGCTGGTTTCTTTTGTTCTTCTATTTCGATTGTTACTTGACGGTTATCAAGTAAACCTTTTTGTAATTGTTCTAGAACCGTTTTCCGATTGACACGGATTTCTTCAGTCACTTCTTCTTGCGGTTCTGCTGTATTTTGTTGCGCAACATTGAACATGTTCATCATTTGTTCAAATTGATTTCCTGTTTGTTTTTGTTCTTTTTTAATCCCAGGAACCAGCACTTTTACTAGGCGTTTTTCTGCTCTTTTCTTAGCTTCAGTATATACACGGCTATATTGTTCTTTTTCAACGATCTGGATCGCATTTTCTACTAGATCACGAACCATCGACTCCACATCTCGACCAACATAACCTACTTCTGTAAATTTCGTTGCTTCTACTTTCACGAAAGGAGCGTTGACGATTTTCGCCAATCGACGAGCGATCTCTGTTTTCCCTACCCCTGTTGGTCCGATCATCAACATATTTTTAGGTGTGATGTCTTGTTGCATTTTTTCATCTAATTGTAAACGGCGATAGCGATTGCGCAAAGCGACCGCAACTGATTTTTTAGCTGCTTGTTGTCCAATGATATATTGATCTAATTCATTAACGATTTGTCTTGGTGTTTGTTTTAATTCATACATTCTTCTTCACCTCTATAATTCTTCCACAATAATATTATGATTTGTAAAGATACAAATGTCTGCTGCAATATTCAATGCATTCTCTGCGATTTCTTTGGCACTCATATCGTTTTGTGCGTAGTTCTTCATTGCCCGAGCAGCAGCTAATGCAAAATTCCCTCCTGAACCAATTGCCAAAATTCCATCATCTGGTGCAATCACTTCCCCAGTACCTGAAACTAGTAACATTTCTTTTTCATTCATTACGATCAACATTGCTTCTAGTTTTTGCATGGACTGTTGTGTCCGCCATTCTTGCGCTAATTCCACTGCAGCTCGCTGTAAATTACCATTGTATTCATTTAATTTGCCTTCAAATTTTTCTTCCAATGTAAATGCGTCTGCGACACTTCCAGCAAATCCTACGATGACTTCATCATTATAGATTCGACGGACTTTTCTTGCGCTTCCTTTCATCACCACGGATTCGCCCATTGTAACTTGACCGTCACCTGCCATTGCAAATTTTCCATCTTTTTCAACGGCACAAATCGTCGTTGAATGAAATTGTGATTCTACCATAGTTATTTCCTCCCAATTAAGATTACTGATCCTTTTCTATTACGCTCTTGGATGAAACGAGCGATAATTTTTTTGTAAACTTTCTTTTGTCACGTGAGCATAGATCTGTGTAGTAGATAGATTAGCATGACCCAACAGCTCTTGAACTGTCCGCATATCTGCACCATTATTCAGCAAGTGTGTAGCAAAGGTATGCCGCAGCATATGTGGATGGATCGAACTATCTAAACTACTCTTTTTAATCACTTGATTCAATACATACTCGATCCCTGTTGGCGTAATTGGTTCACCATGATGGTTCACAAAAACATAGTCATGACTCTTGTGGTATTTATCCATCAAAACCTTTCGCCCTTTTTCAAAATACTCTTGTAAGGCATCTTGTGCGAATGAACCAAGTGGTGCATACCGTTCTTTATTCCCTTTACCATGAATCAACATGACTTCGGAGTCGAAATCGATTTCTGCTAGTTTCAAATTACTGCACTCGCTTAATCGAATCCCCGAACCGTAAAGAACTTCTAATAGCGCTTGGTTCCTTAAATCTAAAGGTTTTTCTCCTTTGACACTGTCAAATAATGCTTGCATTTCATTCTCATAAAAAAAGCGAGGTAGTTTCAAATTTTTCTTTTTTAGGTGGACATAAGAAAAAGGATTTTCTTTGATCACTTCTTCTTTTAAAAGGTATTGATAAAAAGAGCGCAGACTTGCAATCTTACGACTGATCGAATTTCTGCTATATCTTTCATCAGTTAGGTAACTTAAATACACTCGAACATCTAAGTGATTGATTTTTAATAAATCATCCTCTCCTGATTCTGTAAGAAATCTTTCAAAATTAGTGAGGTCTTCCTCGTATGCTTCTCGTGTTTTTTCAGAGTAACCACGTTCCACGATTAAATAACGTAAAAACTTATCTTTCCACGTTTGTTCTAGCATTTTATCACCTTCCTTTTAATCCCAGAGATAAATTTAGCATAGCAAAATTAAAAAAACAAATAAATTGTCAGAATTTAATCAATATTTCTAAGTTTGTTCACAATTGAAACAATTAATTTGACAAAATTCTTAGATTACGACCTTTTTTTTAATCTGATATTTACTCATTTTTTACCAAAAGAAAAAATTTTTTTTGGAACACTGCAAATAAAAGATGTGTTGTATATTTATTTTATGCCTAGTAAAGAGCCCGGAACACCTTTGTCCCGGGCTCACTTCATGTTACTGAGCTGTTACTTCATCAATTAATTCTTTTTTTATTTGTTCATTTGCCTGAAGTGCTCTTTGAGCAATCGCTTCATAACGTGTTTTTTTGTCACGAATGCGCTCTGGTAATTCAGGGAACAAACCATAATTCGCATTCATTGGTTGGAAATGTTTTCCTTCAGCATGTGTAATATAATACGCCATACTCCCAATCGCTGTTTCTCGTGGAAACTCAATCGGCTCACTTTCTTTAGCTAAACGAGCAGCATTGATCCCTGCAAGCAAACCACTAGCTGCACTTTCAACATAACCTTCCACACCAGTCATTTGTCCTGCAAAGAACAAGTCTTCACGCTTCGTTGATTGATAAGTTGGTTTCAATAATTCTGGTGAATTCATAAAACTGTTGCGGTGCATTACACCATAACGGACAAATTCTGCGTTTTCTAAACCTGGGATCATACGGAAAACCCGTTTTTGTTCTCCCCATTTTAAGTGCGTTTGGAAACCAACGATGTTATACAATGAGGCAGCGGCATTGTCCTGACGTAACTGGATCACCGCATAAGGGCGTTTACCGGTTTTTGGATCTTCTAATCCAACTGGTTTCATTGGACCAAACAGCATTGTTTTAAAGCCACGCTGAGCCATCACTTCGATCGGCATACAGCCTTCAAAGTATTTTTCTTTTTCAAATGATTTAAGTTCGGCTACTTCAGCTGTTGTTAAAGCTTCGTGGAATGCTTTAAACTCTTCTTCAGTCATTGGACAGTTTAGATAAGCTGCTTCCCCTTTATCATAGCGTGATTTTAAATAGACTTTATCCATATCGATCGTTGCTTTGTCTACGATCGGTGCTGCTGCATCATAAAAATAGAATCCGTCAGAACCATTGAATGCTTTAATACTTTCAGCTAACGGGTGAGAGGTTAAGGGACCAGTAGCAATGATCGTGATCCCTTCTGGAATTTCAGTGATTTCTTCATTGATGACTGTTACTAGCGGGTGTTCTTTGACTTTACGTGTGATCGTCTCAGAAAAAGAATCCCGATCCACTGCTAAGGCACCGCCAGCTGGAACAGCTGTTTCATCAGCTGAAGTGATCACGACTGAATTTAACCGTCGCATTTCTTCTTTTAATAAACCTACTGCATTTGCTAAACTATTCCCTCTCAAGGAGTTGGAACAGACTAACTCTGCAAAATTACTTGTATGGTGTGCTTCTGTTGATTTCACTGGGCGCATCTCGTATAAACGAACAGGAACACCTGCTTGAGCGACTTGCCAAGCTGCTTCACTTCCAGCTAATCCTGCACCTATTACATTAACAGTTTTCAAATAAAGACCTCTTCTCATTTTATTTTTGAATGTCTTCTTCATAGTCGCCATTGATACATACGACTTGTTTTCCGCCTTTGACTTTCTTTTCAACTAAATACTGGTCACATTTCGGACAATTTCGTCCTACTGGTTTGTCCCAAGAAGTAAAGTCACAGTCTGGAAAACGTGAACACCCGTAAAAGATTCGGTTTTTCTTAGACTTGCGTTCAATCACCTGACCCTCATGACAAACTGGACAAGTCACACCGATCTCTTTAACGATTGGTTTCGTATTTCGACAATCAGGAAAATTACTACATGCATAAAATTTACCATACTTTCCTAATTTTATAACCATCGGATGCCCACAAATATCACAGTCAAATCCAGCCGGTTCATCTTTGATTTGAATTTTTTCGATTTTTTCTTCTGCATTGGTCAATTCTTTTTCAAATGGTTTGTAGAAACGGTCCACCACTTCGATCCACGCTTCTTTTCCTTCTTCAATTTTATCCAAATCACCTTCCATTTCAGCGGTAAAATGGATATCGACGATTTGGGGGAAGAAATCACAAATCAAAGAATTGACGATTTCACCCAATTCAGTTGGTTCGAAGCGTTTTTGAGTCAATTTAACATAGTAACGTCGTTGGATCGTATCCAGCGTTGGCGCATAAGTGGAAGGACGTCCCACACCATTTTCTTCCAAAGCACGGATTAAAGTTGCTTCACTGAATCTTGCTGGCGGTTGCGTGAAATGTTGCTTCGGTTCAATGTCCACTGATTGAACAATGTCCCCTTGTGCTAGTTCTGGTAAGATATTTTCTTTATCTTCTTTCCCATCATCTCTGCCTTCAACATAGACTTGCATGAACCCTTTAAATTTAACTTTAGAGCCATTCGCAATAAAAAGTACGCCATTTTGTTCTAAGGTAACTTTCATGGTATCTAATATCGCTGGTGTCATTTGACTAGCAACAAATCGTGACCAAATAAGGGTGTAGAGTTTTAATTGGTCCTTGTCTAAATATTGTTTGATTTCCTCAGGAGTACGTAGGACACTTGTCGGGCGAACTGCTTCATGGGCGTCTTGCGCACCTTGCGCATTTTTGATTTTGCGTTGTGCATGACTTGAAAATTCTTTCCCGTAAGTTTCTTCGATGAAGGTAGCCGCTTCTGCTTTCGCAGTCTCAGCGATCCGTGTTGAATCGGTACGCATATATGTGATCAAACCTACAGTCCCTTGCTTACCTAAGGAGATCCCTTCATATAATTGTTGCGCAACCATCATCGTTTTCCGTGTTCTAAAATTCAATTTTCTAGCAGCTTCTTGTTGTAGGCTACTCGTAGTAAATGGGTTTGCTGGATTTCGTTTCCGTTCTTTCTTTTCGACTTTTTGAACGGTGAAATCTGGTCCATCAATACGATCAGTAACTTCTTTTACGGATTGGGCATCAGGCAATTTCTTTTTCTTACCATCAATTCCCCAAAAGTTTGCTTTAAATTTTTTACGTGTTTTTTTGAAATTACCGTCAATGCTCCAGTATTCTTCTGGAATGAAATCACGGATTTCTTTTTCACGATCAATGATAATTTTTAATGCAATAGACTGTACTCTTCCAGCACTTAATCCTTTTTTGACTTTGCGCCATAGGATCGGACTGATGGAGTAGCCCACCAAGCGGTCTAACGCCCGTCTTGCTTGTTGGGCATCCACTAAATCCACGTCGATCGTTCTTGGTTCCTTGAAGGCTGCTTTTACCGCTTCCTTAGTAATTTCGTTAAAAACCACACGATTTTTTTCTGATAAATCTAAACCTAGTAAATAGGCTAAATGCCAAGCAATTGCTTCCCCTTCTCTATCCGGGTCACTTGCAAGATAAACTTTTTGCGCTTTTTTTGCTGCTGATTTTAAACTTTTTATCACATCGCCTTTTCCGCGAATTGAAATATAATGGGGTTCATAGTTGTTTTCGACATCAATTCCCATTTTACTTTTAGGTAAATCACGTATATGACCGACACTGGCCATTACTTTATAATTACGACCAAGATATTTTTCAATGGTTTTGGCCTTTGCAGGTGATTCCACAATCACTAAATATTTATATGCCATTACTGAATGGACTCCTTTCCATTGACATGTTCCTACTATATTAAGCGGACTCATACAAATCGTAGCTTATCATATCCATTCAGAAAACGTTTGTCAAGAAAATCAAATGAGAAGTTCCTGTTATTCTTTCAACTCGAACAATAAATCTTCACCAGAAATCACACAAACAGCACCATCTTGAATTAGTTGATGGGAGCCAGTTGAGTATTGTGTCAAAATATTTCCAGGTACAGAAAAAACAGTTCGACCGATTTCTAACGCTTGTTGTGCTGTTATCAAAGAACCACTCTTTTGCTTTGCTTCAATGACACAAGTGCCTTGTGACAAAGCAGCAATGATTCGATTTCTCATGGGAAAGCGGTATTGTTTTGGTCCTTCGTATGGTGGATATTCACTAAGTAAAAGATGATTCTTTCCAATTTCTGCTTGAAGAAATTGGTTTTCCTTTGGGTAGGCTTTTTTAATTCCTGTACCGATTACCGCAATCGTCTTTCCAGTATTTTTAATCGCAGCCAAATGTGCGTATGTATCGATTCCTTTGGCACAGCCACTAACGATGACATAGTTAGCATCTATGACCGGAGTTAAAAGTTCATGTACAACTTTTTTTGCCAAGACCGAGGTTTTCCTGCCCCCAACCACACTGAGCATCTTTTGTTTTAGTAGAGAAAGATCACCAGAATAAAATAAAAGAATCGGTGGTGTCGCAAGATGAAAAAGTTGCGGGGGATAGCACGGGTCAAGACAAGTAATGAATGACTGAGCTGTTTTAAACTTCGAAAAATTTTGATTGATTTGCCGCCAACTTTCTTGAAATTTTTCTCGATGACGAACAATTTTTGCGATTTCAATGATTTCATAAGAAGACAACTCGCTTGTTTGAGCTTCCAATAAAGCCTGGACAACCGCCCATTTTCCTTGACTGCTAATTCCTTTCGCATAAGCTAATTTAAGTAAAAATCCTTCAATCTGATCCATGAACGAAAACCGCCTCTCGAAGTTACTTTTAAATAAAATACGCAAGAGACGGTCAAACATCTTAAGTTAAATAATTTTTTATCGGTGCAAAAGAGCGTCGATGAATAGGGGTAATTCCTTGTGTTGCTAAGCCTTGTAGATGTTCTTTCGTTCCATAACCAGCATTATGGCCAAAACCATAACCTGGATATAGTTCATCATATTTTTTCATTAAATCATCACGATAAACTTTTGCAATGATACTTGCTGCCGCAATAGAAACTGAACGAGCATCTCCCTTGATCAATTTTTCTTGCTGGATTGGCAAATCCAGTGTCATGGCATCAATTAAGAGATAATTTGGACGTATCGCCAGCTTTTCTACAGCTTGGATCATTGCTAGTTTGCTTGCCTCATAAATATTGACCTCATCAATCTTTTTTTCATCAATGATGCCGATACCGATAGCAAGTGCTTTTTGTTGGATTTGGTCATAAAGCTGTTCTCGTTTTTTTTCTGATAATTGTTTCGAGTCATTTAATCCAAGGATCGGTTCGTCTTTAGATAGGATGACAGCGGCCGCTACTACTGGCCCTGCTAAAGGCCCACGTCCTACTTCATCAATCCCCGCAATCCATTCATATCCTTGTTCATATGCCTGATTCTCAAATAATGACATTTCCAAATATTTTTCTTGGATCAATGCCGTTTTTTTTACTTGTTTCTCAAAGGATAGAAGCGCTTGTTGTACCCCTTTTCGCTGATCTTGCTTTAGTTCGGCAATGAAGGGATCAGTTAACGACGTCACTGTTTTTAATCGTTCCTTGATACTTTGGATCGATTCACTCATCGCTTGTTTTCCCCATTTCTTCACATCGATCTAATGTGTAGCGCCCAAGTTTTCCTTGACGGATATCGAAGACTACCACTTCACTACCACGATCATAATCATCTTTATAGCCACGCTTTGCAGTAATCGTCATCAATAATTCAGGTGCTAATTGTTGTTCTGCTTCTTCTGGCAACTGATAGCGCTCCGCAATTCTTCCTGGATAGTAACGAGCGAAAAAATCTAAGCCATAGATAGCGAGATCATCTAAATGAACTAACTGGTCTTTAATGGCTCCGGTTAGTGCTAGTTTTTTACCGATCTCTTCATCTTCAAATTTAGGCCATAAGATTCCTGGCGTATCTAATAACTCTAATTCGCTACCTAGGCGCAACCATTGTTGTCCTTTTGTCACACCAGGTTTATTACCTGTTTGCGCAATTTTTTTCCCAACTAAGCGGTTCATCAATGTTGACTTCCCGACATTTGGAATACCTAAAACCATGGCTCTGATTGCTCGTGGTTTGATCCCTCGAGCGGCATCACGTGCTCTTTTTTCTTTCAGTGCTTCTTTGGCTGCTGGAATCAACGCTTTAATCCCTTTACTCTCTTGAGCGGTAATCGCTAATGCTTGATGACCTTGTTGTTGAAAATACGTTTGCCATAACTTCGTTTGTTGGGGGTCTGCTAGATCAGCTTTATTTAATAATACCAACCTTGGCTTTTGTTGGATGATCTGATCAAGCATTGGATTACGTGAAGACAAAGGTAATCGTGCATCGACTAATTCAAAGACGATATCGACATATTTCATTTTCTCAGAAACTTCACGACGGGCTTTTGCCATGTGCCCTGGGAACCATTGGATCGTCATAGAATAAATTCATTCCTTTCATATAAGGATTTCAAACCTTATTCTTACATTATCATATTTAACCTTAGTAAATCTATGCATACAAGTCTACTACCATCAAGTAAGTTGATTAGGCTCATTTTCCTTATATTATTCAAAACAATTATTGGGTAGACTCTTTCAAAAGCAGCTCTGCAACTATCCATACTACCATGAACCTAAGATCAGCGATTATTTTTATGCATTTATCCTGACTTTACAATTTTTTAAAGTGGATACCGCTTTTTATTCATCAGTGGTTCGGCAGAATAATCCTTCTATCATGATACTAAATCTCAACGCCTTAGGGTATTTTTCTTTATCAAACATGTTTTGTAATTTTATTACTATAATAATAAAAAGAAAATACATCATTATAAATAACAAAAAGGCGCCTGTTCCGTATTTTATCATATTTCCCTACTAATCGCACTCTCATTTTGGCATTTTCCGTTCTCTGGGTTCTTGATTCCTCCATGCTACAAATTGGTGAGATAACACTTCCTCTAAGACCTCTTCGTTATCCATTACTCAATATAATTTGAGATATTTTTTCACTTAATTATCGACTCTGAGTTTTGGAATCATCAACTGTCGATTATCCTTTTTCAGTTAAAAATGAGCGGACCCCCCCATCCTGCTTTCTAACGTTTAATCGATTGAGTTATTTATTTTTTTATTTAACGCTCTTGCTTGCTTTTTGCTCTCATTTTTTGCGTATAGATAAAAAGCAATGGTGTGTAAGATCAAATTTAAAATAAGATAAATTGCCAAAAGATTAATTGGTGAAATTGCCAAAGGCAGTTTGAATGAAAGCAAATTGAAAATCGCTAAACCCGCAACTGTATTTCCAACAGTCGCAATCAAAATATTACTGACTGGTTTCAGCGTAAGATGATTCCAAAGCACATCATACATCACACCAAAGACTAATGCACAAACTAGACTAACACCCATTACGTGCCAAAGAAAATAAACATGGATCATCTGTCCTTTCGCAAAGAAGCTTGTTATTATAAATATCAACCAGATGCTGCTTAACGAGAACGTTTGAAAAAAATTATGTTTTATCTGTTTACTCATACCCACATCTCCTTAAATTTTTTTACATAGTGACGATTCACAATAAATTTAGAACCATTTTTCATTTCAATTTCAACCCTTGCATTATCCGTAGAACGAAAAGCTTTAATAAAAGATCGATTAACCAGCGTACTAATGTTGATCCGCACAAATCCGTAACTTGTAAATTGCTTCTCAACTATTTTTAACCGTACAGCTAATAGATACCTCTCATTTGATGTAAAAACGACATGACACATCTGTTCTTTTGACTCGATTGAGGAGACATCACTTAATAGCCTGGAAACTTTCTTATTTGTTTTTGCATCAATTACTACGATTGTTTGCTCCGTAGTCAGAATAGCTTCTTTTATTCTCCCCCACGTTTTTTCGCAAGAAGAATGGGTAGTTACCTTCACTGTATCCTGTGCAATGTGATTATCAATTCCAAATTTTATTCTCAAATTTTCTCCTCCTTGCTTTGATACTCTCAGTTTAAGCCGTACGCATACCATATTCAATTCCTTTCCATGAGGTTGCACTTTTTCGCAAGAAGATTGCAAGAGATAGGAAACATTTCAATACTTCCTCCCTATTCAGGTGTACCCTGCTTCTTCAAATGAAGAATGTTCCTGTCTTTAATGATGAACGACATTCGATTGGGTTTAATCGTTTTTTCTAGTATTCTGCCGATAAATATATTCAATGAACGTTTATAAAACTGTAAAGAAGAATTCTTTCAGCACGCATCTTTTGACAACGTTTACATTTTAATAGATGATAGGATAAAAGAAAGGAGAGGTACAAATGAACAGTATGGTTTTTGTTAATTTCCCCGTTGAAGATGTAGACAAGTCTGTTGCTTTTTATGAAAAATTGGGCTTTAAGAAAAATGAAGAATTTTCAACTGACGAAGCAAGCGCTGTGGTTTGGGACGACACATTTTGGATCATGTTACTCTCTCACGGTTTTTACAAAAAATTCTTAAAAGACAAAGAAATCGCAGATAATAAAAAAACAAGTGGCGCCTTGATTTCTTTTAGCGTAGCAAATGCGGATGAAGTTAAAAAGTTTGCAAATACGGCGAAAGAAAATGGCGGAAGCTACCATGAAGTCGATATGGGCATGTCTGAAGAAGAAATGTTTTCACTTGAAGTCCAAGATTTAGATGGAAATACATTAGAACCTGTCTGGATGAAAATGTAAATTTTTTAAAGCCCTCCATTAGAAAAACAGATGGAAGGCTTTTTTAGATAAATTATCTTGGTCTCCTATGCACTTATTTTGGCTTGTTTGACTAAAATAGTAGTGCTAGTAGATCTTCGTTATTAAAATGAAAGATATAATCTGAAACAGTCATATCATTTAATGCGTTTTTTATTTCTTCATAAATAAATTTTTGACCAAGTAATTGTTGTTCAAGAATACTTACATCTTTTTGTCCAAAAAAATCACCATAAAAACGAATCTCATTGATTCTCCCATGCAGTGTCGACAAACGGACATCCACAATTCCAACTTTTGGGAGCCTGATTCTGCGTTTCACCGAAAACCTTGGTGTTTCACCATAGACCCAATCATCATTGGCATAACGATTCTGGACGATTTGTTCAATGTTTTGTTCATCTTTCTTCGTCAAATCTACCCTTTTATCTTCAATTTCTTGCAGATCATCGACCTGATAGACTTCACAAATCAGTGCATCTCTAAAGTCAGCGGTTTTTTCAAATTGATATTCTTCCTTTAAAAATGGTTTAAGATTCGTCACACTTTTTTTTACTGATTTCGTTGCTTTAGACTCAATTTTCTCTTTGGAAACCGTCAAAATTTTATCAAGAACGGACAAATCAACATCATACATTAATGTACCATGTGAGTATAACCGATTTTTTTTCGTATACATGGCATTCCCTGAAAATTTCATTCCTTCGATATACATATCATTACGTCCACCAACTTCTGCTTTGGTTGCGCCCATTTTTCTTAATGCTGTGACAATAGGCGAGGTAATGGATTCATACTCACCAAATTTCATTGCATTTTTACTGGTCACAAAGCTAAAACTTAGATTACCTAAGTCATCATATACAGCTCCTCCTCCAGAGGTTCGCCGAGTGAGTGTCACGTTTTTTTCTCTTAAATAATTTAGATCGATCTCTTCATAACTATTTTGGTTTCGTCCAATGATCACACAAGGTTTTTGAATATATAATAAAAATAAGGGTTCATCACTGTCGAAACTGTTCATAAGATATTCTTCTGTTGCTAGATTTCTCCGAATATCTAAACTTTCCATGATATGATAGCGCACTTTTATCCCTTCTTACTTTTTCTCCTATCATCTCTTTTAGAACATAAAATGGCAAGAAATTAGATCATTTTATATCTTAATTGTACTCTTTTAATCAAGTAAAAAAGCGACCTCCAAAAGTTAGACCAAAAAATCTAACTTTTGGAGGTTGCTTTCCTCTTCACTCTAAAACAAATAAGCGCTGGCATTAGCGCCTTGAAATCATCCTGAATGATCTCTTTTCTTTACCCAATCCATTTTATCTCGTTCAAAGGATAGTAAACAAAGCGAGCCTTACCCAATATTTCGCTTCCTGTAATCATACCAAAGGAGCGACTGTCTTTCGAAACACGTCGATTGTCCCCTAAAACAAAGTAACTGTCGGCTGGCAGCTTTGTCTTATTCGTTAATTCTTCCAGAGTAAAGTCCGTTGTATAAGGACTACTTTCATGATCTGACTTTCTATTTTTCGTTAGAAAAGGTTCTTCGACCACTTTTCCATTCACTTTCAGCTGATCATTCTCATAGCTAATTGTCTCTCCTGGCAACCCGATCACTCGTTTGATATAAATCGTTCCATCAGCCAATTGAAAAACAACTACGTCAAACCGTCTGATTTCAGAAAATTTTTCCATTACAACCATGTCACCTTGTTTCAAGACGTTTTCCATCGAATTACCTTCCACTGGCACTGGAATAAGAAGAAATCCTCTTAAAATAAAAGCGATCAAGATGGAGCAAAGTATATATTTGATTATAAGCCAAAAACGGTCGATATAGCGTTGTTTTTTTGTCAATATCCATCATTCCACTCTCAAGGTTATCGTTCTTTCTCTATTATAGAAAAAAAAAACAAAAAATGCGACTAGATGTTTCCTTTTTGATCTTTTCTAAAAAATGAAGAAAACAAACGCAGAATCAATGGCTGTTTTCTAAATATTTTTCCCACACCTCATCAAATATATCCATAGATGACAAATAATCCACATTCAATTCTAGATAATCGGAAATTTCTTCATAACTCGTACTATGTTTAGGAAACTGGATATCTTTCCCTGCTTCTGTGGCGAAAACAGATTGTTGATCTGCTTGTTTACCGCCACGAAGAGTCATTAAATAATGATAGAAGCTTTGATTCACATTCTTTCCTCCCAGTTTTCTTTGACGAAAGCCGCTCTTCTTGCATGGTTTCGCTCAAAATTTTCAGGATTTTTTTTATAATAATCTTGATGCTCTGGCTCAGCCAAATAAAATGGTTGTGCTTTTTCAATCGTGGTCACGATCGGTTTTGTAAACCGACCACTAGCCGCTAATCGATTTTTACTTTCTTCCGCGATTCTCTTCTGTTCATTTGTCGTAAAGTAAATAACCGGCCGATAATTCTCGCCACGATCTTCAAATTGTCCAAATGCATCCGTTGGATCGGTTTGCTGCCAATAAATTTCCACTAATTCTTGATATGATATTTTCTCTGGATCGTAGATGATCTCTACCGCTTCTGTATGACCAGTCGTTTTAGATTTGACTTGTTCATAGGTTGGAGATGGCACATGTCCACCTGTATAGCCAGACATGATCGTATGAATCCCTGGTAGCGTATCAAAGGGCTGAATCATACACCAAAAGCATCCTCCAGCAAAAATTGCTCTTTCCATCCTTCTCTCTCCCATCAATGACCCACTGTTTGCTTCGTTACACTCGTGTCGGTGGTATCAGTATTCTTTGTCGTTTTATTGCTCGTTGTCTTTTCACCAGTTTCTTTAGGTAGATATAGACTAAAACGAATGTCATCATTCACTAAATCAATTTTATCTGCTTTGATGTACATACCATTTTGCATACGGAAGCGATCTAAACGTAGCATGATCGTCAAATCATCCGTATTGATTTCAATCCAATCAGGCAACTTATAATTTCGCTTGATCATATTCATGATATCTTTGATCGGTAGACTCAATGTGCCGATCGAAAGACTTTTCGCTTTTAATTGGACATTTCCATTTTCCATCACATATGGATCAAAGTACAGATAAAAGTTGATTGGAAATCCTAATACTTCAAACGTACCATTCAACATCGCTTCATTTTCAAGATAAAATTTATATTGAATACCTTGGTCTTTTTGATAATCTGTCAAGAAAAAACTGATCATTTGATTGACCTTTTCTTTATTGGTGTTGATGGTCAAGACTGGATCTCCTTGTCTTTGGGTGATCGCTGGCACCTTAGCAAAATCCGGTTCTCGATTCGCAAAAATCCGAGTACCTAAAAAGATGCTTGATCCAAAAACAACTCCTAAAAGGATCAAAAAAGCCCATTTCCAATAATTTTTCTTTTGAATTTCAGTATTCGTTTGTGTCGAAACCTTTTTTGAGCGTTTTTCCATTATTTCTGATCCTCCCTTGGCAACCATTGGTCTTGCGTTTCAATTAATTCATCTCGTACAGCATTGGCCATCAATTGATAGCCTAAGTTATTAGGATGAAAATGATCTTCTTCATACAATACATTATTTTTGCTATTTGACGTACTTTCGCTAGTACTTGACTGATTCGTTCCTTCTTCAGTTACGCCAACTTTTTGGTTTAACCCTTGATATAGTAAATCATTGATTGGGATAAAATAGCAGTTGTCCGCATTTTTGACAACAGACTCAGTCCCAGCATTCCAGTTGTTCACAATCGTCTGCATGTCTTTAATCTCAGGGAAATTCAAATAGAATGGATTATAAATACCTAAGATGTAAACCGGTGCGTGACCATTTAACTTCCTAATTTCTTCGATCAGTTGTTCAACATTTTTCTGATACTTTTGTAATGGTCGCTTAAATGATTGGATACTGATCCCAAATAGATCGTTTTGAATCACTTTCATTAAGTCATTTCCGCCCACTGTCAAAGTGATAAAGTCAGCTGATTTAATGTTTGTTTGAATCTCTGAATTTTTCTTGAGCCGTTTTAAAATTTGATCGCTCCGTTCACCGTTTACCCCATAGTTTTCAATTTCAACAGCAGTCAGATCATAGCGATCTTTTAAATCGTTGGCTACTAATGGAACAAAACCACCTTGTTTCGTTTGATCTCCTATTCCTTCAGTTAACGAATCGCCGATAGCTACATAATGGATTTTTTCTTTTTGATCCGTCTTTTGACTAACTGTCGCTGCTGGTTTTAATAGCGGTTTAGCTTTTGGAATCGATAAAGATAGTCCTAAATATACAAATATAGCGATAAGTAATGGGAACAAAACGAGCAATAGTTGTCGTTTTGTTAATTTCATATCATTCACCTCATATTATTCGATTGTTTCTTATGTTATCAAAAATTAAAATAAAAAGGTAGTGTTTCTGAAAAAAATAAGAATTATTATAAAGAAAAAAAGGATAAAATCAATGGCTAACTGACCAATGATTTATCCTCTTGATTTAGTCAACGTAATACATGATTGCAAAGGCGTTTTTCCCCGTATGTGTTGCAATAACTGGATTCGTGTGTAGAACAGGAATCGTCATATCAGGAAATAATTCTTGTAGTCCTTCTTTAAATTCTTGAGCAAGCTCTTGAGCATCTGCATGAGAGATCCCAATTTGACGAACATTTGGTAGTTCTTTTAATTCTTTCTTCAAATTATTGAACCATTTGTCAAAAGTTTTCTTTCCTCGACCCTTAGCAACTGGGATCAACTCTCCATGAGTGAAATTCATCACAGCACGTATGTTCAATACACTTGACAATAAACCAGTTGCTCGGCTAATGCGCCCACCTTTGACTAAGTTATCTAATGTAGAGATCCCAATATATAATTTTGTATTTTCTTGTACTTTTTTGATTTCTTCAAGAATCTCATCAGCACTTTTTCCTGCTTGTGCAAGTTCAGCAGCACGGATCACTTGGAAGGACAGCCCCTGATCGGTTGTATCACTATCGATGACAGTCACTTTCGTTTTAGTCAGATTGCTTGCCTGACGGGCCGCTTCAACCGTTCCACTCAAACCTTTAGTCATATGGATCGAGATAACTTCACTGCCATCTTCGCCAAGTTGATCATAGGTTGAAATAAATTCACCGATTGGCGGTTGACTCGTTTTTGGTAATGATTTAGCTTGAGCCATCATATCCATGAATTTTTCTCCACCTAATTGATCATCATCAGGATAGACCACGCCATCGATCATGATAGCTAGCGGCATCACCTGGATATTTAAGTTATCTCGCACACTTTTTTCCATTGTACAAGAAGAATCTGTTACGATTTTTACATTTGTCATACTATCTCACTCTTCCTTTAACAAGATGCCTTTTGGTTTACAACAAGTACTAATAAAGGCAATTTCTTTTTTAAGTATAACAGACAACAGACGTTTTTTCATTAAATACCTCTACGAACGATTCCGTTTTCATCCAAAGATGTGGTATTGATCATTTCAACTTTATTAAAAAAGATATTTCCCAAAATGTGCTAAACAAGCTTTCAGGAAATACCTTTTTTCATTGGTTATTTATTTTCTTTTTCGTTGATATGTTTCAAATTGATGGGCATAAGGATTTTTTTCGTCCATCTCCCCTTGGCTGATATTGATTAATGACCATTGATCCCAATCAACTTCTGGAAAATAAGTATCCCCTGTAAAAGAATGATGGATGACTGTGCGATACAGCACCGAACAAAAAGGAAGAAATTCTTTATAAATAGCTGATCCTCCCGCAACGAACAAAATGCCATCGTTTTCCTTTGCGTAGTCCAATACTTCTTCAATCTCGTGCATAACCATGACATTGTCAGCTTGGTAATCACGATCTCTTGTCATCACGATTGTTTGACGGTTAGGCAACGGACGACTTCCCATACCTTCAAATGTTTTTCTTCCCATAACTAAAGTGTTTGCTTCAGTCATTTGTTTAAAAAACTTCAGATCATTGGGTAATCGCCAAGGCAGTTGGTCTTCTTTACCGATCAACCCATTTTCATCTTGTGCCCAGATAGCAGCTAACATTTCATCATCCTTTCTGTGTTCATACTGCGATTGGCGCTTTGATTGCTGGATGAGGTTCATAGCCTTCAACATTGATATCATCCATTTCAAAGTCAAACACAGATTTTTTTTCTGTATTTAAAACTAATTTAGGAAACGCACGCATTTCTCTTGAAAGTTGTTCTTTCATTTGTTCCACATGATTTGAATAGAGATGAGCATCACCTAAAGTATGGATAAATTCACCAACTTCTAATCCAGTTTCATGCGCAATCAGATGGGTTAACAAAGCATAACTGGCAATATTGAAAGGCACACCTAGAAATACATCACCACTCCGTTGATACAATTGACAACTTAAACGACCATCATGAACATAAAATTGAAACATCGTGTGGCAAGGCGGTAACGCCATACTAGGAACATCTTCTGGATTCCAAGCAGACACGATCAAACGTCTTGAATCAGGTGTTTTTTTGATTGCTTCGACCACTTCCTTGATTTGATCGATAAACCCACCATCTTTCGTTTCCCAATGGCGCCACTGGTACCCATAGATGTGACCTAAATCGCCATATTTTTCAGCAAATGCGTCATCAGTTAAAATTCTTTCACAAAATAGCTGACTTTGTTCTTGATATTGTTTATTAAACTCAGGATCAGAGATGCTTCGATGGCCAAAATCAGTCATATCTGGCCCATGGTATTCATCACTTTTGATATATCGTTCAAACGCCCATTCATCCCAGATATGATTGTTATTTTGTAAAAGATAACGGATATTCGTATCCCCTTTTAAAAACCATAACAATTCACTCTTAATCAACCCAAATGGAACCCGTTTCGTTGTTAATAATGGAAATCCTTTTTGTAGGTCGAAACGCATTTGATAGCCAAAAATGCTGCGTGTACCGGTACCTGTTCGGTCGCCTTTTTCATGTCCTTCTTCTAGTAGTTTCCTGCCTAAATCAAGATATGCTTGCTCCATTTTTTTCCTCCTAGTCTTCTACCCATTCGCTTAAGTATTCCCAATGAGCCATTTTCTCATCTAATTTGCTTTCTGCTTGTGAAACGTTTGCTTGTAATTCTTGTAAACGAGTAAAGTTATCTCCTTGATGATTCATTTCTTCTTGCAGCTCTGAAATCTGTTCTTCTAGTTCAGCAATTTCATCTTCGATCGTTTCCCATTCTTTTTGCTCTAAATAAGAAAGTTTCTTTTTTGTTTCCTTTTTAACGTCAGCAGCCGGCTTCGTTGGTTCATTCATTTTTTCTTTACCTAAAGGCGCTGTATCTTTTTGTGTCAATAAATAACTCGACATATTCCCATAATATAATTCTTGCTTAGCATTTCCTTGAAAAACTAATAATTTTTCTGCTACTTTGTCTAAGAAATAACGGTCATGTGATACAGTAATCACGGCACCTGGGAAACTCTTGAAATAATCTTCTAAAATGGTCAGTGTGGCGATATCTAAATCATTCGTTGGTTCATCCAAGAGTAAAACATTAGGTTGTTGGATCAGCAATTTCAATAGATATAGTCGACGTTTTTCGCCACCAGATAATTTTTTGATCAATGTGCCATGCATAAATCGAGGAAATAAAAATCTTTCCAATAATTCAGCCACACCAATTTGCATACCTTCTGCCGTTTGAGCTTCTTCAGCTGCTTCTTGCAAATAAGCAATCATACGTTTTTCGGGATTCATCTCTTCATTTTCTTGTGTATAGTAGGCGATACGAACAGTCTCACCAACCGTAAACGTACCATTATCTAAAGGAATACGTCCCGCTAAAATGTTCAGTAAGGTTGATTTACCGGCACCATTTTTCCCAGTGATCCCTAAACGTTCTCGTGATTGAATCAACAAATCTAAATGGTTGATCAGCAGTTTCCCTTCAATAGCATATGTTCCATCTTTGATCTCTAATACTTTTTTTCCTAAACGTTTCGTTGCGATATTCAATTCGAGGTCTGCTTCATGATTGACTTGATACAAGTTTTCTTTAAGATCCTCAAAACGATTGATGCGTGCTTGTTGCTTCGTTCCGCGTGCTTGAACTCCAGCTCTCATCCAGGCTAATTCTTGTTTGTACAGGCGCTTTCGTTTTTCTTCTTGTTCCACTTCCACACGATCTCTTTCAGCTTTTTCTAAAATATAAGCTTCATAATTCCCTCGATACTCGTGTAGTTGTCCAAATGATAGTTCAAAAATGCGATTCGTCACTCGATCCAAGAAATAACGATCATGGGTGACCATTAATAACGATCCACGATACTGTTTTAAGTAATTTTCTAACCATTCAATCGCTTCATAATCCAAGTGGTTCGTGGGTTCATCTAATAATAATAAATCAGGCTCATCGATTAGGACTTGTGCTAAACTTACACGTTTTTTTTGTCCACCTGACAGTGCGCCAATCTTTTTGTCTAATTCACTGATGCCTAATTTTTGTAAGATAATCTTAGCATTTGTATCTGTGGTCCAAGCATCTTCTTTGTTCATTTGTTCTTCTGCCTTGGCATAACGTCTCTGAACGCTCTCGTCCTCGCCATTCTCAGCTAATACAAGCAAAGCTTCCTCATATTCTCTCACGGTACGGATTAATGGACTATTTCCTTGAAAAACCGCTTGAAGTACAGTCAATTCATCAGAAAATTCGGTTGTCTGTGACAAATATCCAATTCGATAATCATTCGGATAAAAAACTGTTGGTCGATCTCCATCCCCACTGTCGATACCTGCTAAAATATTTAATAAACTTGTTTTTCCAGTTCCATTAGTTCCAATCAAACCGATTCGGTCTTTTTCGTGGATCAAAAAAGAAATCTGGTTAAATAGTTCTTTTTCACCATACGTTTTATTGAGGTCAGTTACTTTTAATTCTTTCAATCCATTCCCTCCTCATCTTGGTTATTGTATCATAAAACAATTTAATTACGGATATTTTTTCTATTATCATCTTAGACAAAATAAAGGGGAAAATAAGATAGTGTTGATTTTTTCATGAGATTGGGACAATAGTTAGAAAAAATCTGATTATTGCCTCATTTTTTAAGGTACGCAAAACACACACAACCTTGTATGATTAAAGTGCCTAAATTTATTTTTTATAGTGATAGTCTGATGGACAGTCATTGAATTATGTCATTAAATTAAGAATAGACGTTAAGAACGATGCTTTTATTAGTTTACAACGATTAGAAAGGTGAAGAAAATCTTGAAAAATAACTGTCATTTATCCTATTGATTTTATAATGTGGAAGTCCAACATAGTATACTTTACTTGATTTTTCGAGACTAGAAGAAATATCTTCTTTACATTAATAGAAAAATATATTACAATTTTTTCGAATATCGGAGGATCCTAAGGGATTGGATAAGATTACTCTTATCCAATCCCTTTTTTGTCTTCTGATATCTAATTTTTCTTAAGGAGGTACGAAATGGAGAAGAACTGGTTTTACGTTATCTTCGGAGGTTTTTTAGAAATTTTTTGGGTACTTTGTTTAAAAAAATCAGAGAATTTCCATCATTTTTTCTATTCCATTTTGACGATTTTGCTCGTTGTTATTAGCTTTTATTTATTTGCTAAAGGTATGGAAAGCTTACCTACTGGAGCAGCATATACAGTGTTTACTGGAATAGGTGCAGTCGGAACAATCATTTTTGGTATTTTATTTCTGAAAGAAAGTGTATCTGTGCAAAAAATATTGTTTTCTGCATTATTAGTTATAGGAATTTTGGGTCTAAAAATCACAACAAAGGAGGAATAATCTGTGGATATACTTTATCTTATACTAGCAGGAATAGCAGAGATCATAATGGTCTTTTCTCTTAAAAATTCACACGGATTTAAAAAAATAAATTGGAGTATTATAACTATTATTTCTGCAGCCTCTAGTTTACTACTTTTATCACATTCAATGAATACATTAGAAGCTGGGGTTAGCTATAGTATTTGGGTAGCTTTTGGTTCCATTGGTTCAATGATCCTTGGAGTATTTTTATTTAAAGAAAAAATGAACTGGCTACAATTTACTTCCATGATTATTATTTTATTTTCTGTGATTGGCCTAAAACTAGTTAGCTAATTAAATTGAAGAATCTATTGTCATTTGTGAGACTGGGACAAAACTTGTCTCAGTCTCTTCTACTATCACTAAAGCTGTTTTGCTAATTGAAAGCCATTTTCTTTTAAATACGCTTCAAATGCTTCTTATGTGATTTGAGTTTCATTCGGATCAAGCTTGGCACAAAACTCTCCGTTTTAAGCGATTATCTGGGCTTTTCCTTCAAAGTAAGGTTTTTCTTGATGTTCCTGATCTTTTCTTGCAATTGGTAAATCATAGATGTTGTTGGGGTTTGGACTCTACCTAAGGACAAACTTACTGGTATACCTTTTTGCTGCAAGAGTAAACTATACCATGGGTTATCATTCATACCATCAATGAATCAACGTGAAATAACAAAAAATCTGAGACAGAATGAGGTTCATTCTGACCCAGATTTGATCACGCTGAGCACTTACTCAACTTTTTTAGCCGGAAGCGAACGTTTTCTTGCCCGCAATGCGAATTTAAATGAAAAATCATCAACTGGCTTATTCATAGTATAGGATTCCAGTAAATTAATATTTTTCCGATAACTATTAGCAGAAAAAGTCGTGATCTTCTCAGCTTCTTCATACTCATCAACGATTTTGCGCTCTAAGTAATAGCCACGTAACATTTTTTTAGAATAAAGACTGTCTTGTTGGATCATCCAAGAGGAGATCAAATTTCCTGAAGCCATTTTGATGCCTTCCATTTTTCGTTGTTGGATGAAAAAGTTGACCATTGTTTCATCATAAACATCGGTTAGGTTTTCTAAACTCTCAATGATCAATTGTGTGTTTTTTTGATAGGTTTCCCGAATTTCTTGAATATCTTTTTCGGAAATCAGTGTCTTTCGATCTGATTTTTGTCGTTGCCAGAACATTTTGGGATGTAAGATGATTCGAATCAACCGTCGAACAAAAATAAACCAGAAGCCGACAAACGATAGTACCTGACTAGTAATAGAGTGTTCAAAATTAGCAAGAAATCGTGAATAAAAACGATAGCCATTTGAGGAAAGCTTACCAGAACGATAACTTTTATCTAACCCATCACGTTCGATGGATAAAATCAATGCTTGAATTTCTTGTACTTCTTGCTTTTCATCATCAGAAAGATCTTTTAAATAAAGATCACGGATACGCTCTTGATAGTTTTCGATCACTGCTTCAGTTGCTAAATATTCTTTTGAATCTTTATCTAACGTTTTGATTTCAGATTTCAATACTTCAATGACTTCTTCTAGGATCATTAAAGCATTCAAATCTGTTTTCACTACCTCTTCCGTTTCTGTCAACAGGGGTAAAACCACGATTCCTACGATCAGTGTTACCAAAATAACTCCTGCCGTCAAAAATAATAATAAAGAGCGCTGATAAAAAATCATTTGGTTAATCGTAAAAGGTAAGATGAAAATCGTTGCTAAACTAACCGTTCCTTTCACACCACCAAAAGTTAAAATCAAAATCTCATTCAATTGTTCCTTGAATTCTTTTCCTTTATATTTAAATAAATAAAAAAGACTGATCGAAACAAAGCGAATCATAAATAAGATCATTGAGATCAACAAAATCGTGATTAACAGCAACCAGTTTGAATAAAGCCCATCTCCCCAAACTGGAGAAAATACTTGAGTTAATTCAATTCCTAAAAAGATAAAAACTAACGCATTCAGCGTAAATGTGATTGTTGTCCATGTACTATCGGACAAACTTGATAACTCCGCATCAAACACCGAGATTTTTCTAAATCCCGAAGCTTGCAATACCCCAGCTACTACTGCGGCAATAATCCCTGAAACATCAAATACTTCTGCTAAAACATACGCTAAAAACGGTAATAGCAATTCAATTAACAAGTAACCTGTCACATCTCTGGCAGAAGCCTTCTCAATCAGATTAATCACTTTTCGTTTGACCCAGACAAGTAAAAAGCCAACGACGGCTCCTCCTATACTAGAAAACACAAGTGTAAATCCTGCGTTGACTGCAGAAAAAGAGCCCGTGATCAATGCAGCTAATGCAAATTGAAAGGCGGTAACACCTGAAGCATCATTTAATAATCCTTCGCCTTCTAAAATATGCATCGCTTTATTTGGGATATTCACCCGTCCAGAGAGCGAGCTGACAGCGACAGCATCGGTTGGTCCAAGAGCCGCTCCAAAAGCAAAACAAGCAGCTAATGGCACGCTGGGTAATAAAAACGACAGCGTAAAACCAACCCCGACTAATGTCAGGATTACCCCTCCAAAAGCCAGAAATAAAATCGTATCAAAGTTTTTCAGGATCGAGGATACATCGGCTTTTTCTCCTTCACGAAAAAGCAACGGCGCAATGATCATCACTAGAAAGAGTTCTGGTTCAAAGTTGATCGATTGGCCCCATTCTGTTAAGCCTAAGATGATACCAAGAAATATTTGGATCAGTGGAGCTGGGATCATAGGTAAAATGCGGCTAGCTATATTAGATAAGGTGATCGTTACAGCAAATACGATCACTAACTCAGCAAATTCCATGGTCCGTCCCCTTTATTTTTTATTTTGAGCGAGTACCTTTAGAAATTGTTCTTTTTTCTTCAATATTTTGTTTTCTACCACTTCTGCTTGTACATTGTTTCCTTCTAATTCACACTGTACTCGCTTTGATTCTAAACGTAGCAAATCATGTTTCAATCGCTCAAGCTGACGATACATGATGATATTTTTCTTTCGCAGCTTACAAAGGATTTGCCGACGATCTTCCATTGAAAACGCACCATAACGATCATGCAACAGTTTCTTTTGTTCTTCAAAGCTCTTCCTCATTTTTAAGATCTCCTAAATGCAAACTTGATCTTCATGAAACACTGAACGTTAAAAGGAAAAGGATTCTCCTTCATTAGACAAGTTCAGCTGGATTCGAAGAATAAGTTTGCTTGAATTTCAGAAACTCATTCTATTCCAAATGGAAGAAAATATCAAGTGCGGAAAACACACCAAAAAAGGAGCTGGGAAACCATTTCCGCTCCTTTCTCAGCTATCCATTAAACTTTGGTTTTATTCAAAAAACTCGCCATAGATATCTTCAACACGTTGATCCGGATTGATCACGATGTATAAATTACCTGTTTTTTCACTGATTTTAGTTGATTGGTATTGATTATCCAATCCTTCTGTTCCTTTATCAAGATAAGGGAAATAAACTAGGTCAGGTGTACCATTGCGATAAAGAATCTCCATCCGTTCAATATCTTCATATTTTAATGCACGGTTGAACATGCCCATCTCTAATCCACCTAAGTTGATGTCGTGAGTTGCTACGGAATCACCTTCGTGAAAAATTTCGATCTTAAATCCAGCACAAGGATGGATTTCCATAAATTCACTACCATTGATTCGTCCAAAACTCGTTGTTATTTGTTTAATCCACAAATCACCAATATGGCGACGATTGATCGTCCACGTTTCGCCGTTTCGGAAATAAAATTTTAGCGCTGTCATTTCTTTACTCATAAAAAAATCCCCTTTTGACGTCATTTATTCTGGTTCCCTTTTAGTTTAGCACACATCCCACGTGAAGGTCACATCTAAAGTTTTTTCAAAGATGTGAAACTTTAGAAGCGTTCCACTATTGACAAAAAAATCCGGAAGCAACTCCCCAGCAATAAGCGAGGATTTTCTAAATAGGAGAAATTTTTAAATTCCTCACTTATTACTCAGAGCTGATTGCTTCTTTCAGAATCTCTATTAAAGCGCGACTTCGACATTCATCGAAATCTATAAATGGTTATTTTGCTGGAGATAATCAAAAAGGGCACTTGCTTCATTTGCTAAATTTCCCTCTACCACTGCTCTTTCTGCAGCTTGAAGTGCATCACTGACCCATTTCCCTGGTTTCTTGTCACTCACACTAAGAAGTTTCTTCCCATCAATTGCTAACTCTCGCATGGATGTAATCGGTAATTGATCATAGCGCTTTGCTACTTGTTCTAGTTGAGGTGTTTCACCAAAATAAATCATGAGTTCTTCTGTCTTCAAAGCGTTCTCTTTTCCCAAACAATAGAGTACCATTGGTTCCAACATCTGTCTTTTACGTTGAATCAATCCATGAACGATCATTTGAACTTCTCGAATCATTTGGTTGGAACATTTCCATTCCTTTAAGAAAGGACGGATCTCACTTTCTTGAAGTCCTAACTGATCGATCAGCAATGCCCACGCCTGACTTTCAGTTTGCAATGGTTCATCTGGTAAATCGGCAAAACGTAACAAGGCTTCACCATAGTCTCTTAAACCTGGACAATAAATATAACATTGCGTCTCAACGAATGTTCTCAATCCTGTAGAACGCTCTTTCCCTAATAACATTTTGATGAATTCCACATTAATCCGTTCGACTGAAATTTTTCCTAATAATGAATGGTTGGCCTGAATGGCCGCAGCCGTCTCTTGCTCGAGTGTAAACCCAATTTGACTAACAAATCGAATCCCACGCATCATACGCAAAGCATCTTCATGAAACCGTTCCTGTGGATCGCCTACTGCTCGAAGGATCTGGTTTTCTAAATCAGCTAACCCGTCAAATAAATCAATGATTTGACCATCTTCTTTTAATGCAAATGCATTGATCGTAAAATCACGTCTTTTTAGATCCTCTTCAAGTGAACGGACAAATTCGACATGATCTGGACGGCGATAATCTTGATAGGTCGATTCTGTCCGAAAGGTCGTGATTTCATATTGTTCCTCTTCAGCCAAGACTAAAACGGTGCCATGTTCAATGCCGATATCAATGGTTTTCGGAAAAAGTTGTTTGATTTCTTCTGGGAATGCACTTGTTGCGATATCTACATCATGGATGGGTTGATCCAACAAGATATCTCTGACGCTTCCCCCGACAAAATAAGCTTCAAAACCTGCTTGCTCCAATTTATTCAAGACAGGAATCGCTTTTTGGTATTCTCTTGGTAATTGTTTTAGTTTCATTGTTTTCCCTCTTCCAACTTGATGGCTTACGCTTTTTTATCATCCTTATTTGCTTCTTTTCTTTCAAAGCGATTGTGATCTCTGCGATTAAATTTTTCCATATTTTTTTCAAATACATCCGTTAAATCGATTTCCAGGGAATTTGCCATGATCATAGTGACAAATAAAACATCACCTAATTCTTCTGCTACAGAATTGTTGGGCTCCGTTTCTTTCTTCGCTTTTTCACCGTATGTATGATTGACTTCTCGAGCCAGCTCCCCGACTTCTTCTGTTAAGCGTGCCATTTGAGCTAATGGAGAAAAATAGCCTACTTTAAACTGTTGGATATAGTCATCTACTTCCTGTTGCATACTTCTTAAAGAACGTTCTTTTGTCATTTCTTCTCCACCTTTCCTATTTATCTTACCAAAAACTACGTCCAAATCCTAGGCAAGAGCGATTGAGAAAATAAAGATTACGTGCTACATTGAGTAATGTGATGTAAAAAGAATGAAATATTGCGAAAATATTAGTCGGTTTATCGAAGGAGTGGTTTGATGATCTCAATGAAAACAGTTAAAGAAGTCGTAATGATTATGGTTGGTACAAGTATTTATGCGTTTGGACTCGTTTATTTAAATATTGCGAATCATTTAGCAGAAGGTGGCGTTTCAGGGATCACTTTGATCTTACGCGCACTTTTTGGGATTGATCCTGCCTACTCTACGCTATTGATCAATATACCTTTGATTTTGATTGGTGGAAAAATTTTAGGAAAACGTTCACTCGCTTATACCGTCTTAGGAACAGTTTCGTTGTCTGCATTTTTATGGATTTGGCAACGTGTTCCTTTACAAATCAATCTTCAACATGACTTACTGATCGTCTCATTATTGGCTGGCTTAATTGCCGGAACTGGAAGTGGTCTGGTCTATCGGATGGGTGGAACTACCGGTGGAAGTGATATCATTGCTCGTATATTAGAAAAGAATTATGGGATCTCAATGGGTCGATCTTTACTGGTATTAGATGTTATCGTTTTGTTGGCTTCATTGACTTATATTGACTTGAAACGCATGATGTATACGTTAATTGTTTCTTATGTTTTCAGCCGTGTCATTGATTCAATCTTAGATGGCGGTTACTCAGCAAAAGGGATTTTAGTCGTCTCAAACAAAAATGAAGAAATTGCCCCACTGTTGATGACTGGATTAGAACGTGGCGTTACTTTTTTAAGTGGTGAAGGTGGGTTTTCTGGTCATTCTAAAAAAATTATCTATATGGTAGTTAGTTCGAGTGAATTGAATGAAGTGAAACGAATCGTCCATGAAATCGATGAAAAAGCCTTTCTATCGATTATCAATGTCCATGAGGTCGAAGGAGAAGGATTCACTTATCTTAAACCACAGACTAAGTTATTTAAGCGAATATAGCTCTCTCCTAGTTCTACTCGTTTTTCTGGAGTGAGTTTCATCTTTCTTTTTGGCATACAAAATCCCCCTATACAGGACTTTTATATTTCAGTGTCCTATATAGGGGGAGCATATCAACTTTCCTCAGTCTCTTTTAGTATCTTTAAAAACGAATAAACGGTTAAATAAAAGTATCCTTAGTTAGGATTCTTTCCTGCATGTTCGCCTTTTACTTGGTTCTTGCTTAATATTTCACGATTAACTTCATCGGACAATTCCAAGAAAGCATCTTTATCCCCTTTTTCAAGCGCTTGATCAATCTGTAAGTAAAGCATTTTGAGATGGGCTGCTTGTTCTTTCTCTTTGAGATATTGCTCGACTAGTTCAAGATCTTCTTCACTAATAGAGTCGTTCCAAGATGCAAAGGGGTTCTCTTCTAAAACCATTAAATACTCTTTCGTCTGCCAAGCATTTTCAAAAAGGCATTCTACATATAGCGGTCTTTTCCAATTTAATCGAATTTCATGAAAAATTTGATCAGTATCGGTAAACTCTTTCCCCTCGAGAAATAATTTCATTGGTTCTCCATCGAAAGAAAGGTCACTGATTTGTAATCCCCGATTTGCTTGATTCGCTCCTTCAACAAAATGAACATTACTTAAGATTGCTTCATGATTAGCCAAGTAATTCAAAATCCAAAAAACCTCTCTGCGACTAAATGAAACATGATTGACCATCCAAGTTAAGAAATTCTTTTTTTCCTTTACATCTATTAGCATTTTACTCACCTCTCTGCTAGGTCGTCTAATACTGACAATGCCTCCAAATCTCCAGGTTCCAATTCTAAATAATGAGTAAGTAGATCTTTTGTTTTTGTCAATTGTCCTTCTTCTCGTAAGAATAAGGCGTATTCTTTTAGAAAATCAGGTTCATGCTCCAATTCGTGATACGCTTGTTCATAATGAACAGCTGCTAGCGTGAAGTCCTCTAATTCATTATAGGCATGGGCTAAATTCCATTCCGCATATGGATTTGCAGTTTCTTCCATTTGATCGATACTCTTGATCACATCTTCGTAACGTTCTTCATCTAAATACAAATTACTTAATGTTAATAATGTTTCGTCTTGTTTTTCACCTAATTCCAACGCATTTAATAATAGTTTTTCTGCTTTTTCTTTGTCATGTAGGCGATACGCATTTTCAGAAGCTAAGTGATAGAGTTCTACTTGATAAGGATTTTCTTTGATCCCATCTTCAAGAACTTTCTGCGCTTCTTCAATCAATTCTTCTTCTTGTAATGCTTGACCTAAATAAAGATAAAGAGATTGATATTGGGGATTTACTTCTCTCAATTCTTGTAAATAATTGATCGCTTTTTCATTTTCTTTTAGCTGCAGATTGGTGAAAGCTAACTGGAATAAGCGATCATCTGTCCGTTCTTCCTGCAATGCTTGTTCCAATGGTTCGATTGCTGCTTCAAACTCTCCTTGCATGCTTAGAGATTGTCCTAAACGTTCCTGCATAGAGATACCAGAAATCTCATCAATATTACTTGATAATAATAGTTGATAGATCGTTGCAGCTTCAGCAAAACGATCGACTGAAAAGTAAAGTTCGGCTAAAGCAAATTGGATCAATGGTTCATCAGGCAACAACGCAGCTGCTTCCTTTAATTTCGCTTCACTGACTTCAGGAATACCGATTACTTGATATAAATCAGCAATTGCTAATAAAGCTTGAGGATAGTAGTCACTTTCTTTTGAAATGTTTTCCAGATATTCAAATGCTTGATCGATTTCATTATCTTCAATCGCAATTTCCGCCAATGGAATGAACAACTCATCATTTTCGGGGTACTGTTTCACTAACTGTTCAAAAATTTGCTTTGCTTCTTCTAAAAAACCAATCGCTAAGAGTTCTTCCCCTAATTCAGCCAAAACATCGGCCGGATCTTCTTTCAAAGCTTGTGTCAGATATAACTGAGCTTGCGCCAAATCTTCCTCTGACAATGCTTGTAACATTTTTTCACTATTTGTATTCATTTAAATCCCTCTAATCTCACTAATAATCTCGTCATAAGATTTCATTGTTTGTATTAATTCTTGTTCCTTTGGCGATTGATATTTCTCTATTATACCAATTTTTTTCAAAACAAGAATTTTTTTGCTTTTTTCCGCTAGAAGTAAGACATTTTCTAAATAATCAATTTTTGATAATTGTTCTGGCCAATCGATAGGATAACCCAGATGTTTCAACCAGATAAAAAAATTTTTCAATTGAAAGGACATATCCGCTAGTCCTACATTCCAAGTAAGATGAAAAAGCATTCCTAATAGTTTTTTCATACTAGCTGATAACAAATGACCATTTTCTGTTAGGTAAAAAGCTTGTTCAAATAGTTTACCATAATTTGAGAGATTTTCCGCATCTACTTGGTAAAAACTAATCATTTCTTCCAGCATCCCCGTAAAAGCCCGCTGAGATAACTGCCTTGGTTGCGGATAGTTTTTATAGAGATTTTGTAAAAAATGATAATCACAAACTAAACCACATGTTATCAAAGTCAAAAAATCTATTTGTTTCCCTTCTCCTTGTTTTTCACTGATTGTTTGATCGTAAACAATTCGTTCTGGAAGGTTGGTGGTTCGCAAGACGACTTGATTTGGCAATTGTAAAATATTTCGTTGAGGAGTTAATGCCCGGGCCATTGAACGAATCGATACCGGTATTAGCCATAATGTTGATGCAAGTGAGGTATGCTTCTGGAAAAAACCTGCTAAATCCATGATTCCCTCATTCCCAAACCCAATTATAAGTAAGGATTGGTTTTCAGGATATCGTTTTGCAAATGTCACAAGATTACTTAGTTCTGTTAAGTGATTACATTGAGTATTGGCACAGATATACCAATCAATCTCACTTGGGTTAGGAAACTGTTGGTTGATTTTCTCAACAAACAAATCGTAATACCGTTGGTTCGTCAAAAATAAAACAGGCTGATCAATCGTTATTGTTTTCAGTTGGCTGACCAACGTTTCCCCATAATAGATTTTTGTTTGTTCTTCTTGTCCTTGATAGTCGATTTCCATAAGCACCCCTCCTTTTCTTTATTTTACCATTAGTAAGTAAAATCGGAAAAGAATAGGGTAAATTCTTGGGAGAATATAGAAAAACTTCGTAATTCACCTACATTTAAGAGCACCTATTTAAAGAATTCTTGTGTAATAAATCGGGCATGGTATACTGTAATACGAAGTAAAAGATTATATAGGACTTTGCTTTTCATTTTATAAAACGGAGAAATGGATTAAGCAATTTTATTCAACTAAATTTCATCAAAAATGAGGGATAAGTTTTGTCAAAAATAAATAAAAAATCAGTTACAGCAATTTTAATTATCTCCCTATGTGCTTTTTTTATGGTTTCACCTCAAATTTATAAACATGCACTCATTGTTTCAAATGACTGGGTATTTCATATGAACCGTTTCTATGACACGGCTATGCAATTAAAAAATGGAACGTTTAATTATTTCCAATCCATCTACGGTTTTAGCCAATCGGGAAGAGTCATCAATGCCCTTTATGGAACTGACTTTGCCTATTTACATGGACTGTTACTTTTAATTTTTAAAACTTGGTTCAGATTCCAACTTGTATCTACTTTTCTGTGTTACTTCACTGCCGGTACATCGATGTATTTCCTTGGACGGTACTGCCATTTAGAGCAAAAAATTGCTACGGGGATGGCTATTTTATACATGGGTACACCTACCATTTTTTACTACACTCTTGCCCAAAATTTTTCTGGTTGGGGTGCTGCCTTTTTACCTCTTATTTTTATTCCAGCTGTTAGAATGATAAGAAATCGGGAAAGCCCAATCCAACCTGTGGTGCTAGGAGGAACCATTTCATTATTGCTATCTGTCCATATGTTTTCAACCTTACTAGCCGTAGCCGCTTTGATTCCCTTTTTCCTTGTAGGTTTTCTTCACTCGAACAAAAAACTAGTAATAATCAAACAGGCTCTACTAGCAGTGGTGATCGCTATCGGTCTTTCTTTCAATACGTTTACTGCTTTTCTGGATTTGTCCAATGATACCTTGATTCCACCATACGCAGTAACTGATCTATTATCGAATAGTACTTCACTTTCGTTTGGTTCAATTGGCTGGACAAACTTTGGACTAATCCTTTCTATGATATTTGTTTTTCAACTTGTGTTTACTATCGTCCACTTTAATAAACTCAGTGTGTTGGAAAAAACAATCAACTTAGTCGGAGCATTCTTTTTACTTGTCTCTTCTAAATACATTCCTTGGAATGATATCGGCAATTATTTTACATTTGTTCGCAAAATGCAATTTCCACAAAGACTGGGTTGCCTCGCATGTATCTTATTAATACTAGGGTTCGGTTTTACCATTCAAAAAGCCTTTGTAACTTTAGAGAAACAATCAGTTTTAAAAATCAGTGTGCCACTATTACTAACTTTTTCATTGTTAAATTTAACAGGTGGCTATGCTTTAATTTCGGATACAGCGGCTATCTGGAATAGTGATGCCCCACTTTCTAAAGACACAAGTGCTGCTGAAACCTTAGAAAGTAATGCAAGTAATATTCGTCACCTATTTGGAGGCAATGCTGATCTATCTGCTGCTTTACAAATACACAGAAAACCGATGGCTGACTATTTACCCGCTAGTGGTGGACAATTGGAAGATCCTTACAAAGCTTATAAAGAGGACGTTTTACACAATTCTATCCCTCTTAAAAGATCAATTGACAAACAAGGGAATATACATCTAACTTTCACTGCTAAAGATACAAATAAAATAACTTTACCAGTAATCATTTACCACAATAGTTCTCTCATAATCAATGGAAAATCTAGAAGTGAAGCACAATATTCACTGACTTCAATAGGCGCTCTAAGAATTTCTCCAAAGATTGGTACAAATGAAATTATTGTAGGATATAAACCAAGTAAACTATTCAGATCAGCTATTTATATCCGAATATTAACAGTGGTTATCATCATTGCTTACTATATGAGCAAACGATGCAAATTTTTCAGTAAAAACAAACGCACGCAATAACCGATGAGCAAAAGATTTTTTCTAAACAGCCAGATAGAAAAATGAGGCAATGAGTGAAGCAAGCAACTTTGAATAAATAAGAGGTTGTAAAAATAACGACTATCTTATTCATTAAGATAGTTTGAAAAAATAGCTTTTCGTCAATAATGACTGATAAGTTTTGTATTAAAAAATCTGGGACAGAATGAACCGTATTCTGCCTCAGATTTTTTTATTATTGTTTAAAGTAAGGTTGTGAAAGCATCGGAGCTTCAATGACAATAAGAAAAGATTTTTTGAAATAGCTTCTCCTATTTTAGAAAATCATCGCTTATTGCTGAGAAGTTGCTTCTTGTAGACCATTACTCATTTTAAACTAAAAAATAAGATTTATATCTCAGATTCATAAATAACGGAGACGCAAAGTACCCTTCGTCTCCTAATTTCTTCACTCTAAAACTCAAAACAATAGGAAATATAAAAAAGCACTTGCAGCTTAAAGCCACAAGCGCTTTTTTATGAGCCGTATTATTTAACAGCGTCTTTTAATGCTTTACCTGGTTTGAATGCAGGTACTTTGCTAGCTGGGATTTCGATTTCTTCACCAGTTTGTGGATTACGTCCTTTACGTGCAGCACGTTCGCGAACTTCAAAGTTACCAAAACCGATTAATTGAACTTTTTCGCCGTTAGCTAAAGCATCTTGAATAGTTGAAAATACAGCATCGACTGCTGCAGTTGCATCTTTTTTAGTTAAGTCAGTAGCTGAAGCAACTTTTTCGATTAATTCTGCTTTGTTTGCCATGGATAGATTCACCTCCTCCACAAGAGATATGATGTAAAACATCAGTTTAGTTAAAAACATTCTGAGTGGTCCAGAAGTTTAAAAGAAATATTGATCTAGTTCAATATTCTGTTATCACGATATCATATAAACCGCTTAATAGCAAGGTTTTTACCATTTTTCACGTGCTTTTTTTAGTCATAAAAACGTAATAAACAAAACCACCTATTTTTTTTGAAAAAAATCTTCCGATGTGGTAAAATGCCTATTTTCGTCTTCTTGGAATGATTCGGATCGAAGTTCCTTCGAAAGTAAATGCTTTACGAATTTGATTTTCTAAGAAACGTTCATAAGAAAAATGCATCAACTCTTCTTCGTTAACAAAAACGACGAAGGTTGGTGGTTTTACAGCCACTTGCGTAGCATAGAAAATCTTCAAACGCTTCCCTTTATCTGTTGGAGTCGGGTTGATCGCTACTGCATCCATGATGATATCATTCAAGACAGCAGACGGCACACGCAAGTTTTGATTCATGCTTACTTCTTCGATCATTTCAGGTAAACGTTCTAAACGTTGTTTTGTGACTGCTGATACGAAGACGATTGGCGCGTAATCTAAATAACGAAATTCTTCACGAATTTCTTGCTCAAAATCACGCATCGTATTGGTTTCTTTTTTGACAAGATCCCATTTGTTTACCACGATGATCACACCACGTCCAGCTTCATGAGCGTATCCAGCTACCCGTTTGTCTTGCTCACGGATTCCTTCTTCAGCATTCAAAACCATCAAAACGATGTCGGAACGGTCAATAGCACGCATCGCACGCATCACACTGTATTTTTCGGTATTTTCATATACTTTTCCACGCTTACGCATTCCTGCAGTATCGATCATTAAAAATTTCTGTCCGTTATCAGATACAAAGTGAGTATCGATAGCATCTCTAGTCGTTCCTTCTATATCCGAAACGATCACTCGTTCTTCTCCTAGAATCGCATTAATCAATGAAGATTTCCCAACATTTGGGCGGCCGATCAAACTAAATTTGATCGTATCATCCTCTTCTTCTTCCCCATCATTTGAAAAGTGTTTAATTGCTTCATCTAATACGTCGCCGATCCCTAAACCGTGACTCCCTGACACTGGATATGGATCACCCAATCCTAATGAATAAAATTCGTAAATATCGTTTCGCATTTCGGGATTATCCACTTTGTTAACTGCTAAAATCACAGGTTTATTACTGCGGTATAAAATTTTTGCTACTACTTCATCTGCATCGGTGACTCCTTCACGTCCGCTGACAACACAGATGATGACATCTGCTTCTTCAATCGCGATTTCTGCTTGATGCTTGATTTGATCCATGAATGGTTCGTCACCTAAATCAATCCCACCTGTATCGATCACACTGAATTCTCGACCTAACCATTCGCCTTTAGCATAAATACGATCGCGAGTTACTCCTGGAGTATCTTCGACAATCGAGATACGCTCGCCAGCGATGCGGTTAAAAATCGTAGACTTACCGACGTTCGGGCGGCCAACGATTGCAATTGTTGGATTTGCCATATTTTTTCCTCCTCACAAGTTTCCAATCTTACTTAGTGTAACGAAAGCTTTGCGAACTTTCAAGCATTGTTCGCTAAAATTACGCAAGTATTTATTCATTGGACAACTTTTTTTCATAAAACATCAAAGTGAATATTGAACCCTAGGAAACCATCTTTTATTCTTGTTTCTTTGGTTAAAGAACTACATTGTTCAAATAACCCTAAAAACCATATTCAGAACCGCTAGATGAGCGTTAGCCTAAATATTCACACACTACTGAACTTAAAATCGATCAGTGACATTTGATTATAGCATAATTTGTTTCTCTCGTTTTCATTTTCTACTCTTTTTATTGTTTCATGATATGTGAAAGCTCTTTTCTTCACTCTCATTCTTTCAACGATCTTCATATTCTCAAACTCTCAGTTTATCTAGCGCAATATCCTAATTCCTTATTCTAGCCTGTGTTTTCTTATGGTCACTTCATTAGTCCCACTGTGCCTACAATATAGCCTGATGCCCAAAAATGTTGATTTTCAAACTCAAATTATTATTTTCATGTTTACCAGAAATTATTAACGTCCTTTTTCTTTTAAATAGCCTGTAAAACTGGACATGCATATTTCATTAATCTACAACCGGAAAGTTTATGCCATATCTAGCTATGAGAAATAAGCCGAAGAATCCAAAAATAGTTCCTCCTATTTTTGGTATTCTTCAGCAATTTTTTGTTAAAGCAACTTCTTGAACCATGTGGATAAGGTCGTGAAAGAAGCGATCAGCTCCAAATTTTTTTGAACGAATGTGATAAACATCAAGAAAAGAATTTGACGTTAAATGCTCCCTCCAGGAAGTAATGAGATTGGCAAAATGTAATCCTTGCTTGTCTTTTCATTCTTTATTTTTTTCAGAAGAACATCAACAATCAGACTTGCGATTTCATCAATTGGTTGTCTGATTGTGGTCAATTGTGGGAAAAATTTCTCAACAAAAGATGTTCCATCATAGCCAATAATTTTTAGATCTTCTGGGATATTAAGTTTAAGCTGATGAGCAATTTTCATAGTAAGAATGGCTGTTAGATCATCAGAAACAAAAATACCATCTGGTTTGTGACTTAGGATCGTCGACTTGATTTCCATTTCTCGACGAATCGTAGAGAGATTATTAGGAATTTTGAAAACTTTGCCATTTGGATTTTGAAAAGAAAAACCAAGCGCACGTAACCCTGTTGGAGAATCCGTATTGTCATTTCCTGTAATCATAATACTATTTTGACAACCATTTTTTTGTAACGTTTTAGCAGCCAGTTTTCCACCTTCAAAGTTGTCTGAAGAAACAATGGAAACATTGGGAGCTAAGTTTCTATCAAAAGCGACAATAGGTGCTCCCACACGCTCATAATCAGCAATTCCAAGATTATGACTAGATGAGATAATCCCATCAACTTGATTCGCTTCAAGCATTTCAATATATTCCCGCTCTTTAGCAGGATCGTTCTGACTATTGCAAATAATTGTTTTATAGCCATGTTTGAATAATTCGATTTCCAGATACTCAATCAGTTCAGAGTAAAAGATATTACTGATATTAGGAAAAATAAGCCCAATAAGTTGGGGTGACTTTCCTTGAAGTCCACGTGCTAGATTATTAGGTTTGTAACCAAGAGTTTTCATAGCTTCATGAACTTTTTGTTTTGTTTTTTCCGATAGATATCCCTTATTGTTAATGACACGTGAAACGGTAGTTGGGCTAACTCCAGCTAGTTCAGCGACATCAGATAATTTTGCTACCATATTAATATTTTAATTCAAAGTATTTTCCAGTCGGTTCACCTGATTTAAGTTGAATACCATTTTGGTGTTTCTCAGGGAATACGCGACTAGTAAATACTTTTTCTCCTTTATTAATAAAAATCTCAATGATTGAATTATCTACAAAAATGTTAGCAATTGTTTCTTTAGTATCAATTGAGCATTCACGAATCGTACCAAAGTCAGTGGCATATTGAATGCCTGCTTTACTGCGATCTAAAATAATTTTTCCTTCTTTGGTATCTACAATCAAGCTAAGTCCATTTCCTTTACTATCAGAGAAAAGAAGTAACTCCGATTTCTGATTTGGAGGAAAAGTTAGTTCAAGCTCATAAGTATTATTTGTTTCTGCTTTTGCTGTAAATTGTTCAGAACTAGCACGTAATGATGTAATAGCTTCTACTGGATATTGGTAAAGTTTACCATCTTTTATTGAAAGTTCTTTTACAAGACTCATTGCTCCCTGATAATCATACTTATCAGTTGGATAATCGATATCAGGTAGTCCAATCCAACTGACAATCAGAGCACGACCATCAGGAGTATTGAATCCTTGAGTCGCATACGCTTCAAATCCATAATCAAGATTTTGAATTTCTGAAGTGCCCACAAGTTTTACTTTTTCTATGTCAAGCGATTGACAGATCTTAAAAGTATTTGGGTAGATATTTCCATAATTAAGCTCAGATTTATCCAACCCTTGAGGACAATAAATAAGAACAGGTTTTTTGTCTACAAATACCAGGTTTGGACACTCAATCATGTATTCTGAACCAGTGCCGCCAAAATCAAGGTTGCCAACTTCTTCCCATGTTTCCACGTTATTGTCAGTCGCTTTGTAAAGTTTGATAAAGCCTGATTTTTCTAAATTTTGTGCTCCAACAATCGCATACAATTGTCCTTCATAATTAAACATTTGTGGATCACGAAAATGATCAGTTACATCAGCAGGTGGATGAATAAGAACATTCTCACCTTTCGTAATGTTGTAGTCTTTATCCATCCATGCTCCGATTTGAAGTGTATCACGTTCCCAATTTTCATTTCGAACGTTCCCTGTATAGAGTAAGAATAGATTCCCCTCTATTTCATATGCAGAACCGGAATAAGCGCCGTGGCTATCTCGTTTTGTGTCTGGAAGAAGTTCTGCTCCTGTTAAATGAAAATGAACTAAGTCATCTGATTCAGTGTGCACCCATTCTTTCAAACCATGAGCAGCTCCAAATGGCCAATTTTGATAAAAAAGCGTATATTTTCCGTTAAAAAAAGAAAAACCATTAGGATCGTTTAACAATCCTGTTTTAGGTTCGATATGATAGCTAGCACGCCAAGGTGATCGTTTTACATTATCCTTAACTTTATCCATCTCATCTTTAGTCCAATCAGAATAAGCACGATATCGTATTTCTCGAGGTAAGTTCATATTTTACTCCTTCAATTTATCTTTTTACAACTAGTATGGTAAACGTTTTCCGTTGAAAAATCAATCATTTCATTTAAAAAAATAAATTATATGACAAACGTTTGACATATTTTTAAGATATGCTAAAATAAATTTGCATTTCAGTGAACCGTTTTCACGTAAAAATAAAAAAGGAGTGATTCGAATGAATTACAGTAAAGTAGCTTCCGACGTAATACAAGCGGTCGGAAAAGATAACCTTATTGCAGCTGCACACTGCGCTACACGTCTTCGTCTCGTACTAAAAGATGACACGAAAGTGAATCAAAAAGCTTTAGACGAAAATCCAGATGTGAAAGGCACATTTAAAATTGATGGGCAATATCAAGTGATTATCGGTGCAGGTGATGTTAATTTCGTTTATGACGAACTTATCAAAAAAACTGGACTTTCAGAAATTTCAACAGATGATTTAAAACAAATTGCTAGTAAAGATAAAAAATTCAACCCCATTATGGCATTAATTAAATTATTATCAGATATTTTTGTTCCAATTATACCTGCCCTTGTTGCAGGTGGTTTATTAATGGCATTACAAAACTTTTTAACAGCTGCTGGACTTTTTGGACCAAAATCAATTGAAGAAATGTATCCTGCGATTGAAGGTATTTCCTCAATGATCCAACTGATGTCCGCTGCACCATTTATGTTTTTGCCTATTCTAGTTGGTATTTCCGCTGCTAAACGTTTTGGAGCCAATCAGTTCCTTGGTGCTGCAATTGGAATGATTATGACAACACCACAACTTGGTGGTTCTATGGAATATTGGAATATTTTTGGTTATCATGTCTCACAAACTAACTATGCTTATCAAGTCATTCCTGTGTTAGCAGCTGTTTGGCTATTATCAATACTGGAAAAGTTTTTTCACAAAAAACTTCCATCATCCGTTGACTTTACATTTACCCCCTTATTATCTGTAATCATTACCGGATTTCTAACCTTCACAGTCATCGGCCCTGTCATGTTATTGCTTTCTAACGGGATTACAGATGCGATCGTTTGGCTATATAATGCAACCGGATTTATTGGAATGGGTATTTTTGGTGGAACTTACTCGTTAATCGTTATGACAGGTCTTCATCAATCATTTCCTGCAATTGAAACGCAGTTACTTTCAGCATGGACTAATGGTATTGGACATGGAGACTTTATATTTGTAGTTGCTTCTATGGCGAACGTTGCCCAAGGTGCTGCAACATTTGCTATCTGGTTCTTGACTAAAAATGCTAAAACAAAAAGTCTTGCTTCCTCTGCAGGGGTATCAGCTCTTCTTGGAATTACTGAACCAGCTCTGTTTGGTGTCAATTTAAAATATCGTTTCCCATTTTTCTGTGCTTTAATTGGTTCGGGAGTTGCCGCTGCAGTAGCAGGGCTACTGAAAGTAGTTGCTGTATCACTTGGTTCAGCAGGTTTTCTTGGATTTCTTTCAATTAATGCAACCTCTATCCCATTTTATTTACTATGTGAATTAATTAGCTTTGCGATTGCTTTTGCAATTACTTACTTTTATGGAAAAACAAAAGCTTCAGGCATCTTTGCAGCAGAAGCTCTTACGGATCAAACAGTGACGAATCATTCAGAAAACACCCAACAATCCACAGTTACTTCTGGAGAACCTACTAAAACAAATCATTCTTCAGAAACAATCGTTAGTCCCCTTGCAGGTGAAGTGATTGGACTTGATTCAGTAAATGATCCAGTATTTTCTTCAGAGACTATGGGAAAAGGTATTGCGATTAAACCAACTGGGGACACTGTTTATTCTCCAGTAGATGGTACTATTCAAGTTACATTTGAGACTGGACATGCTTACGGTCTTAAATCGAATGATGGCGCTGAAATACTGATTCATATTGGTATTGACACCGTATCGATGGGCGGTAAAGGATTTATACAAAAAGTTACTGCTAATCAAAAAGTAAAAAAAGGAGATATCCTTGGAACGTTTGATCGTACGCTAATTAAAGAAGCAGGACTTGATGATACAACAATGGTTATTGTGACAAATACCGCAGATTATTCAAAAGTGACACCACTTATTAAAGGAACAGTTACCGCTACTACTGATTTACTTGAAGTTGAATAATGGAATAGTCAATAGTACTGATTATTCTTTCTAACCAAAACATCAATAAACGGATAATTTAAAGGGCAATGCGCGATCTGATGTATGTATTAACTGGAATAATAGCGATTTTTCAAAAGAAAATAACAAATAAACGAGTTAAATTCTTTAAAAATCTGAACAATAAATTGGTTAAATGCATAACTGCCCATGAAATCATCTTTAACTATAAGGAGAAATGTTTTATGCTATACGGTGCAATTGAAGCAGGAGGAACAAAATTTGTCTGTGCAGTTGGTAATGCACAATTAGAGGTTATTGAGAGAGTGAGTTTTGAAACTTTGAATCCAGGAGAAACAATGCCACAAGTTGTTTCTTTTTTCAAAAAATATGAAACAGAATTGTCCAGCATTGCTGTTGGTTCTTTCGGACCTATTGATATCCATCCTGAATCGAAAACATATGGATATATAACCTCAACACCTAAAATACCGTGGAGAAATTTTGATTTTATTGGTTATCTAAAAAGAAATTTTGAGAAAATTCCTTTTTATTGGACAACTGATGTCAATGCTGCAGCTTATGGAGAATATATAGCTGGACATGGTCAAGGCCATTCATTAGTTGTTTATTATACAGTTGGCACAGGTATAGGTGGTGGTGCACTGCAAAATGGAAGATTTATCGAGGGATTCAGTCATCCGGAAATGGGGCATATGATTGTACGTAATCACCCTGACGATCACTTTAAGGGTAACTGCCCTTATCATCAAAATTGTTTAGAAGGTATGGCAGCAGGACCTGCTATCGAAAAGAGAATAGGAATTAAAGGTCAAGATTTAAAGGAAGATCATCCTTTTTGGGACATGGAAGCTTTTTACATTGCCCAATGCATTCATAATACTACAATGATGTTTTCACCGGATATTATCATTCTAGGTGGCGGTGTAATGAAACAAGTACACTTACAAGAGAAAATTCATCGTGAATTTTCAAAACTTAATCAGAATTATGTTGCTCATCCGAAAATAGAAGAATATATTGTTTTTCCAAAATTAGGAGATCAAGCTGGAATTATCGGTTGTTTAGGGCTAGCCCAAAAAATAGCTTCTAATTAAACAATGATAGAGTTTTGATAGTAGTTTGACAGAAATCTCCAGCTCTGATAAATAGTTTAAGCAAATCATCTATCTAATATCTCCAATTGTGAATACAATATGGCATTTGCACAGCCATTGGGTATGGTCTAAACGATGTACTTTATTAGGTATTCCTTAACCCTTCTCACAGCAGTTGGTTTTATCTTTCACTCGATTTGTGAGTTTAACTAGTTCTAATGATAATAACAGAAAAAGATCAATCAATGTTGTAAACATTGATTGATCTTTTTGTCTCATTTCAGTCTTTTTAAAATGAACACTCAAAAATTTTATTTCTCTGAATCATCAGTAGTCGTTTCTTCGACTTCTTCTTTCAAAGCATCACCTAAAAGATCACCCATTGTGAAACCAGTATTTTCTTCTGGTAATTCATAGGTTTCAACATCTTTTGGTTCTTCTTCCGATGCTGGTTTTTCTTCTAAAGCCTTGATGCTAAGGGCAATACGATGTTCTTCAGGATGTACTTCTAAAACTTTTACTTGCACTTCATCCCCTTCATGAAGTACTTCATGAGGTGTAGCGATGTGCTTGTGAGAGATTTGAGAAATATGAACCAGACCTTCTACCCCTGGGAATACTTCTACAAATGCACCAAAGCTTGTCAAACGTTTCACTTTTCCATCTAAAACTGAACCAACAGTGGCTTTTTCTTCAATATCAGTCCAAGGCCCAGGCAACGTGTCTTTAATTGAAAGAGAAACACGTTCTTGTTCAGGATTAATCGAAAGAACTTTTACTTTTACTTCATCCCCAACTGCTAAAGCATCACTAGGCTTCGCCACATGGCTATGTGAGATCTCAGAAACATGGACCAATCCATCAATTCCACCTAAATCAACGAAAGCACCAAAATCAGTAATACGAGCTACTCGTCCGTCGATAACGTCTCCCTCGTGAATATTGGCTAGAATTTCTTTTTTCTTTTCTTCTTTTTCCGTTTCCACAACTGCTTTGTGTGAAAGAATTAAACGGTTTTCTGAAGGTTCGATCTCAACGATCTTGAACGCCAATGTTTGACCTTTGTATTCTGAAAAATCAGCAACAAAATGATCTTCCACCATTGAAGCTGGTACAAAACCACGAACACCTACATCAACGACTAAGCCGCCTTTTACGACATTCGTCACAGGTGCTTCGATGATATTACCTGCTTGGAAATCTTTTTCGATATCTTCCCAAACTTTTTTGGCATCCAAACGGCGTTTTGAAAGCAAATAGCTACCGTTTTCTTTATCTTTTCCGATAGTACTGATAACTACAAGTTCTAGAGTATCTCCTACTTTTACTACCTCGTTGATATCTTCAACAGGTGAAGTAGACAATTCTTTAGCAGGAACGACGCCTTCAACTCCGGCACCTTCGATTCCTACCACAACTTGTTTATCTTCGATTACTAAAACTTCGCCGGATACAACGTCTCCAACGTTTACTTCTTGGACGCTATTCATTGCATCTTCCATTGATTGACTGTTTTCTGTTTGATTTTGTTCAAATTCTGTCATAACATTTGTCCTCCTAACCAACATTCTGCCGTAACAACGGTACTAATTTTAGTTTAATTGATTATTTAAAAAAAATAAAGCGATTTCGTTTGGTTTACCCTAAAAATCCTGAGTTTTTCCCTTTTTACAAAAGATAGCCTTTTTCTGTGACCACTTTTTTGATGGATTGGACAACTTCCGTAATCGATTTTCCAGTAGTGTCGATTCGAATGGCATCATCCGCTTGTCTTAAAGGGGATACTTTTCTTGTAGAATCATAATGATCTCTCTCTTGGATTTCCTTCGTAAGAGTTTCCAACTCTGTTGGTATCCCTTTTTCAATATTTTCTTTATAGCGTCTTTGTGCCCGTTCTGTTACACTTGCTACTAAAAATATTTTCACTTCTGCCTGAGGTAAAACAGAAGTACCAATATCTCGGCCGTCCATTACAACCCCACCATGTTCACCAATTTTACGTTGGATCGAAACCAGTGCTTCACGTACTTTTTGATGAGCAGAAACTTCAGAAACTGCCTTGGTCACATCTGGCTGACGAATTTCTGTAGTTACATCTTGGTCTGCCACCAAAACGTGTTGACCGTCTGTCTCTTGGATAAAAGAGATTGGATAGGCTTGGATCAGCTTTACGAGTTGCTCTTCATCTCCAAAAGGTACTTGATGTTTTATCGCTAGATACGTAATGGCACGATACATGGCGCCTGTATCGGTATAAATATAGTTGTATTCTTTTGCCAAAATTTTTGCAACAGTACTTTTACCTGACGAAGCAGGTCCATCTATTGCAATACTGATTTGTGTCATGCTATAACTCCCTTTTCAAAAAAAAAGCCGCAGATCGCGGCTAAGATTATTTAACTTTTAATTGTTGTCCAGGATAAATCATATAATTATTTGGATCTAAACCATTTAATGCAAATAATTGATCAATAGTGATCCCGGCACGTTCAGCTACTTGTTTAGGTCCGTCACCTGGTTGAACAGTCACTGTTGATCCATCTGCAGCAGCCGAAGAGGATGGTGTTGTCGCTTCTTCTACCGTGCTAGTTGGTTGTGTTTCTTGTTGGTAAGTAGACGTTGTCGAAGGCGTTGTTTCCTCTGGTACAGTAGTACTTTGTGGTGTACTTGCTACTACTGATTCTGTCTGAGTAGTGCTTTCAGGCTCCGTACTTGATTCTTTTGTTGATGATACTTCTGATGAGGTCGTACTTTCCACTACAGAAGACGTTGTTGTAGTTGATGATGCACTTGAAGCATTGGAAGACCCATTTCTAATCCAGAAGTAAGCTCCCGCTGGAATTGCAATACACAATACTAATAATACTAAGAAGAGAGACAAAAACAGCGTGTTGCCTTTCTTTTGTTGTCGTTGAGAACTTCTTGAAGAAACTTCGTCTTCAGTGTCATAAATCGGTTGTTCCCATGGCTCTTGTGTTTCATTATTTTCTGATGAATGATGTCTATCTTTTCTGCTCACCTTATTAACCTCCTAATTTCTATCGTGAATATTATACCATAGCCAGAACGCGATTGTCTTATAAATTTTCTATCCAATGTTTTTTTAAAATAAATTTAGTAAAATATCTTGCCACTGTTTTAGCTCTACAGATGGGCTGACTTCTCTATTTTCCTGACTCGTAAGGACCGCTCCATCAATATCACAACATTTTTCTGGTTTTTTTATCAGTTTCTCCCCAAAGTATTCAAGAATCAGCGCTCTTCGACAAGTCTTTGCATTGACATAATGAAGCATTTGTTGTAGTCGATATTCCTTTTCTTTTTCTTGACGTTTTAGCCGATTTAACCACTCTTGCGGATTGCTCGTTTGTGCAATTATTTCTAACCATTTTTGTTGAATCTCATCGAATTGTTCTTGTTCATTGCTATGATACTGCAGATAAATTTCAAAACTTTGTCGTTGTTCTCTAGAAAGTTGATTAAAAAAATAATGAATGCGTTCGTCATTTTCTTTGTATAAAAGAATCGCTTCACTCGCCTGTTGGTCTCTTCCCGCACGCCCGATTTCTTGAACATAATTTTCTAAACTATCTGGTAAATCGTAATGGACAACATAACGGATATCTGGCTTATCGATGCCCATACCAAAAGCATTCGTCGCAATCAAAAATTGAAGTTTATTTTGACTAAATTGTTGTTGCAACTGTCGTCTTTGTGATGCCTCTAACCCACCATGATAATAGCCGATAGTAAAACGTGAGCGAAATAGCTGATACAAACGCTCTACCTCTTTCTTAGTCGCACAATAAATGATCATCGATCCTTTGGCTTGTTTCATCAAGAGCTCTAGGTCAACTTCTTTTTGAGTGGTTTTTTTGACATATAAAGCAATATTTTGTCGATTAACCGAATGGATAATGCGAACTGGCAATTTTTTAAACAGAACAGTTTCAATATCATGTTGCACGGCTGCAGTAGCGGTTGCTGTCAAGGCAAGCGTTACTGGAGAGCCTAATTTCTGAGCAATTTCTCCTAGTTGTTGGTATTCCGGACGGAAATCTACCCCCCACTGAGAAACGCAATGCGCCTCATCGATCACATATAACCCAATTTTTTGTTTTTGTAATTGTTCTATCACATCTTTTTGCGTCAACATTTCTGGACTTAAAAATAAAAATTTATAATTGGACAAATGATTTAACACATAATATCGTTCCGTTCTAGATAGTAAACTATTGAAAGCAACAACTCGCTTTTCTCCTTGTTTCTGTAGTTGCATCACCTGATCCTCCATCAATGAAAGCAAAGGTGAAACAATGATAACCATTCCTTCACGCAGATAACCGGTCAGTTGGTAGCATAGACTTTTTCCATTTCCTGTCGGTAACACTGCGAGGACATCTTGGTCATTCAATAAAGACTGGATGATTTCTTCTTGTCCTGAACGAAACGAAGTAAATCCAAAACGTTTTTGTAGTTCATCCTTCAGCGACATTCTTCAGTTCCCCTTTCAATACACCAATTTGATAAAAACGAAACTCTCCATAGTCTAGTGGTGCGACTTCATTTAATTCTCGATAATTCCATTCTTTGATGTTCGATAGTTGACTTAGTCGCTTAAATGTCTGCTCGGTGATCATTTTTTGATAAGGAAAATCAGTTAAATAAAGTTGCCATTCGATCAAATGATCGGTTACTGTTCCTCTTTTTAAATGACGTATCTTCATTACTTCATCAATTGAGCATCCAGATAAAATCAGTTTTCTCGTCGTTAACATACTTTGATTGAAGTTTTGCATAAGTAGTGGTGAAACCAATTGAAAAAGCAACGAATCTTTTTTTTCTTCGATTGTTTTTAGCAGCAGGTGTACTTGCTTTGCTTCATACAATTCACGTTGCACTTCATTGGTTATTTCTGTTAATTGATAAGTTAATAGACCAGGTGACTTGATACCTGAAAATTGATTGGCCAGAAAGTTAGCCGATTCAGATGTCATCGTTGAAAAGATTTCACTCAGTTCTTGGCTTAATTTTTTTGCTAGGGTTTGTCGATCTAGTTGTGTGTCAGCTAACCATTTTTTTACTTGGATAGTATAATACGGACTAGTTTCAATCGGTAAGTATTCCTTTTTATTATTTACCAGATGAGAGACAACTTGAACAGCAAACTTGATCAACCGCCAACAATTCTCAGCGGTTCTGCCATAACGATCATAATGGAGCCCTTCTAGATCAATCTTTTTTTCTGCTAAAGTTTTTTCACCTAAATGAGTGATCATCACGCCATCTTCTAGCTGAATAAGGAACTTTTGGTCAACTAATTGGTCAATGATACGTGTAAATTCTTCTTGATTCATTTTAGGAAAACTACCATGTATAAATAATAAATGGTTTAAAAAACTATAAATCAATACCGAACTCGTTCGTTTTCCTGTGATAACTTGGTATAAGGAGCTGATCCTTAACTTGTTTCTTGTTGAAAATAAAGCTAAAATAAATGAAGTCATATTACTCCCCTTAAGAATAGGATGGTCAAAATGTCATTACTATGTAAATTAGTACCTGAGCGCTGTATCGCTTGTGGTCTTTGTCAAATTGAAGCCCCAGATATCTTTGATTATGATGAAGAAGGAATCGTTTTATTTGCGCAAGAACCAGAAGCTCATCAGCAATTTGTTTCTCAAACTGACGAGGAAGCCGTCAGAAAAGCTTATCAAAAATGTCCAGTAAGAGCTATTTTATTAGAGAAATCATGAAAACTAGTTAACCAAATGAATATAGATCAATGTAAGTGTTTCTAATAATGATGATTTGAAAAGTAGGCAGTTGACCTGGAAATGGTGTTTGAACAAATTTCTTTCTATGTTCAAGTGAAAGTTTGAGTTGATTTATCTCTAGTCTATTTATATAAAGATTGTGACTTATGTAGCTCTTCGGCAAAGTTTCTGATAAATGGACTTCTGAACTGCCTTAGATAAAGTCATGAAAGAAGCGGGAAGCTACGATAACAATAAGCTTGAATTTTTTTTTAACAGTTTCTCATGTTTAAAAAAATTCAAGCTTTTTTCAAAGAGCTGATGCACACTTTTTACTCATTTTTAAAGTGAGCTGTAAGATTTAGGTCTGGAACTCTATTCTCCTAACCAATTGATTAACGTATTGGTAATCGCTGTTTGTTGGTCTTCGTTTGTAATCTTAGCTTTACCGTCTCCCTTTTGTTCCCCATAGCTGCCAAATCCGCCATGATTTCCTCCATTAATCGAAACATATTCTGTTTGCTCAGGTAAATATTCTTTAGCTGATTCATAGGCTTTTTGATTCAAGACTTTATCATTAGAAGCAGTCAGGCTTAATACAGGTAATGTCGTTTTCGCCAATGTACCTTTTTCATCAGGATAGCTTGCTAAGAAAAAGATTCCTTTTAAGTGTTTGTCAGAAGAATGCTGATTAGCATAACGACTCGCCATGACGCCCCCCAATGAGTGTCCACCAATCACATAATTTCGATTTGAAAAGTCTTCTTTGATCTTATCTGCCTTATTCCCACTAAGTATGGCTAAGTCAAGAGGCATCTTAGCGATTGCTACGGAGTATCCACTTTTTGCTAATTGTTCAGCCCAGACACTATAACTAGCTGGTTCAACCAAAGCACCTGGATAAAAAATAACCAGTGGTTTTTGACTTTTTTCTTTCGTCTCAAAAAATAAATAATCTTTTTTATCCTTTCCATTTTGGGCTATTTGACTTGCTTGACTAGATGGTTCATAGGTATTTTGTTGTAAATAGTAGTACCCAGCGCCTCCTGCTAGCCCCAAAAAAATAATTATACCAATTAATACTCGCTTAAATATCTTCACATCTCTCACCTATTCTCCTTTTATCGTACCTATTGATCGATTATAAATTCACACTAAATAAAATACGAATAAATTGCAACTCTTTTTTCTTGAAAAAGAATAAATTTGTTTAGCCAGTGGCACTAAATGCGATCTTTCTTAGACCTAACTCTTCCCCTCAACAAGACCCACTATAACAAAAAAAAGGCTGATGAATGTACATTGACCTTCATCAGCCTTTAACAGTAAGAGAGCAGTTTCGTTCTCTATTGAACTAAAGTGTATTTAGTTGAGCATTTCAAATGATTATTTTCCACACAAACGGTAAACAGCTTCTGCATAGATTTCCATTGCTTTGTACATGCTGCTTAGTTCCCAACGTTCATTTGCCTGATGCATAAAATCAGGGGTATCTGGGAACATTGCACCAAATGCTACACATTGGTTCATCGTCCGTGCAAAAGTTGCACCGCCAGATACAAATGGTTCAGTCATATCACCAGTAATATCACGGTAAGTTCCTAAAAGATTTTTGATCAATTCACTGTCTAATGGAACATAAAGGGAATCTAAGAAGTCAAATTCTTCATAAGTCAACTCATACTTTTTAGCAGTTTCTGTTAGTTTTTCTACGAGTTCATCTTTTTTGAAAGTTACTGGGATACGCATGTCGACCCCGATTTTAGTTTGTTCAGGAGTGATTTCCAGACTAGCAAAGTTCATTGTCAATTCGCCAGATTGTTCATCCACCGTTTTTCCTACCACGTTTTCACCAGTAGCATTTTCTTGAACTAATTGACCTAAGAAGTTGATTGGAGCAAAATCAAATACTTCAGAAAGAGCAATCGCTAAACGAGAGATTGCATTGACACCTTCTGCTGCATCTTTGGCATGGATACTTTTTCCAAGAACGACAATTGATTCTCCTTGATCTTCAAAGTCAAATCCATGTTTTTTCAATGCTTCTTTGACTTCAGCTAATTTTTCACCAGCATAAGGAGCTGCATCTGGAACGACATTCAGTGCGCCACCAGCTTTAACTGAAAATTCAGATGTTCCCGGTCCAGTTAGGTAAGCTTGTAGTAATCCTTTTTCAGCATAAATCAATGGAAACTCTGCATCTGGTGCGAATCCTTGCGTAATACCTTCTTCTTTTTCGTTGTATTTATCTAAACAACGCCACAAGTTTTCTTCATCGGTTCCAAAAATAAATCGGATACGTGTATTAAATTCAACGCCTGCATCCATCAAAGATTTGACAGCATACATTGCAGCGATGGAAGGTCCCTTGTCATCTTGTGATCCTCGTCCAATCAACCAACCATCTTTGACAGTTGGTTCAAATGGTTTAGAATCCCAATTGTTTTCATCGCCAGCTGGAACGACATCCATATGACACAAGATACCAAATAGCTCATCGCCAGATCCGACTTCCGCATAACCATAATATCCTTCTGGATCTTTAAATGTCTTAAATCCTAGATTTTCACTGATTTCTAACACTTTATCCAATGCTTCGATCACTTTTGTCCCAAAAGGATGCCCTTCACCAGTATCTGATTCGTCCAGAACTGAAGGGATTCGAATCAATTCATTTAAAGATTCCAATGCTTGTTCATGATGTTGTTTTGTTACAAATTGTTTCATGTTACTAGCCTCCTAATATAATAAAAAGGTTATGTCAAAACAACAGACACAACCTCTTTTTTCAAACAATAAATAGTTGAGCTTGGATCTTGTCCATTCACATCAAGTAAAAAACCATGTACACTCTAAGTCAACGGTTTTGTCTACTTTGTTATAACATTGCCGCTACACCTAAGATAACACAAATGGCTACAAATAGGATAGCAATCAATTTTCCTGTGAATTTCCACCAAACGGAAATATCAAAACGAGCGATCGCAACAGCCCCCATAACGATTGCTGATGTTGGTGTGATCAAGTTGACCAAACCAGATGCTGATTGATAAGCAGTGATAACTAAATCTTTACCAACGCCTGCAAATTCACCCATTGGTCCCATGATTCCCATAGTAGCTGCTGCTAGTCCAGAAGTTGATGGGATCAAGAATGACATAGGGATATAGAAGATAAACGTTAAGATCAAGAAGACACTAGATGACAATGAACTTAATCCTTGTTCACCCCAATGTAAGATCGTATCAGTGATTAAACCATTATTCATCACAACTTGGATACCACGTGCAACAGCTACCACGATCGCAACACCGATCAAATCTGAAGCTCCTGCTAAGAATTCAGAAATAAAGACTGATTCTTTCATTCCGTAAGTGATTGCCACTACAATAGCCATCACTAAGAACAACATGGTAATTTCTGGGAAATACCATTCTCCTAAAGGAAGCATGTTTTTACCTAAAACAGTTCCGACTACAGGTAACCCTGTTAACCAGTTAGTTAATGATTCAAAAATCGTAAAGTTTTTATTCAATGTTGTCCAAGGAATCAAACTAATGATCATAATACCAAAGGTAATGAAAAATAGGATATTTACATGTTTTTGTCTTTTAGTAATTGATTCTTGACGACCAATTGAATCGATATCAAAATGTTTGATGTCTTCTTCACGTTGTTTATATACAAGTGATTTCGTTGGGTCTTTTTCCACTTTAGATGCGTAACGGTAGACATAAGCAATTGAGATAGCCAATAGTACCACGAACATCAAGAAACGTAACCCGATTCCTTCACCCATTGAGATACCAACTGCTTGAGAAGCGACCCCAGTAGCAAATGGATTAACGGTTGAAGCTAAACAACCAACTTGTGACCCTACTAAAACGATAGCTACTGCAACAACTGTATCAAACCCAACAGCCATCATAACAGGAATCAATAAAGCATAGAACGGAATAGTTTCTTCCGCCATACCATAAGTTGAACCACCTAATGCAAATAGGATCATCAACACAGGGATCAACATTTTTTCTTTCCCTTTAAAGCGTTTTACAACGGAAGCAATCCCTGCATCCAAAGCACCAGTTTTATTGATAATACCTAAGAAACCACCCACAACTAAAATAAAGAATGAAATTGGAATAGCAGCCGGTGTTTCTTTCGTTAATTCCCCAGCAGGTACACCTAGCATCCCATTAATCGGTGCCATAAAGATATCCCATAGCCCCTGAGGATTTTGCTCTACTCGTTCATATGATCCAGCAATGATGTTGCCTGCATCATTGACACTATAATGTCCAGCTGGTATGAACCAAGTTAGTACAGCGATAATCGCAATAATAATAAATAAGACCGTATACGCTGAAGGCATTTGAAATTGTTTCTTCTTTGTTTGTTCCATGTTCTTCTCCCTTTCTTGTAACATTAGAATCTTATAAGAGTGATTCCATCAGTTATTTTATCAAAAAGAATACGATAACCAAAACAATAACCTATTGATTTGGCAAATTTTATTCAAAAATCCTGCTTTCACTCCTTTCTCTATGAAATTTAAGGTAAAGCTTTTTCAATACAATTGTAGCGTTTTCCACTCCCATTATAACAAAACTATTTATCATTCAAAAAGTGATTAATTTCACATTTTGAATCATAAAATACATTTTTATGCATAAACAAAAGAAATACTCAAACACCGTTTATAAAACGCTTACACAACGTGAGTTAATGAATTTTTTTTCATTAAAATTTCCGATATTTTTTTATTTCCTTGAATTCTTTTTAGAAAAAACAATGTTTATTTTCTCATCCCCTTTTTTTCTAATAGTTGGACTACTTTTTCAGAAATACTAGTACTGACAAAAACGGCTCCTTAACTTTTTATATTGTAAAAGTTAAGGAGCCTTGACTGATTTTTTTAATGATAAAATAATTAAGAAAGTGGCATCAATTCATGCTTCCCTCTAAAAATGGATAAACGAGCATGAGCTGCTGTACTATTTATTTGTTGTTCGTCACTGTATGTCTTTGTGCCAACTGGTGTTGTTTCCGACTTAACCATGGCAATAATTTTGCGTGTAAAACCAAAAAGGCAGCACTGACGATAAATCCTTTAATGATATTAAATGGGACAATTCCGATCAGGACATAATTAGCTAACGGCATCCCTAACATTTGATTAGCATTTAAACCTAAAAACATAAGGTATAATGGGGTAATCACAAAATAGTTTGCGACACTCATGAAGATCGTCATTGCGATCGTACCAGAAATTACACCTAAAAACTTATTTTTCCCTACTTGAGTCTTCTTACGGAAGAAGTAGAAAATAGGTAAGGTAAAGATAGCTGTTGCTAAAAAGCTAGCTGTATCTCCTACCAAATTATCTGGTGAAAAGCCAGTAGTGATCAAGTGTAAGATCGATCGTAAGAAAGCTGTAACCAATCCAGCAACTGGACCAAATAAAAACATACTGATCAGTACTGGGATATCACTAAAATCGATCTTTAAAAAACTAAAGGCTGGCATGATCGGAAATGCGATATATTGCAAAACCAATCCGATCGCAGCAAATAATGCCACAGCGACCATTTTTTGTACACGGGTGTTCTTCATTTGAAATCCTCCTGTTAGGACTCCTCTTCAGCGAACTTTTCGACGAACTTTTTGCAAATAAAAAAACTCTCCAATAACAGGGAGAGTTAGAGTTATTTGGCAAAAAACTACGTCAAATAAGCTCTATCTTCTTTATCCAGACTATACTGTCGGTATCGGAATTTCACCGATTCAGCTACTTAGGTAAAGTAGGTCGTGGACTATAACCACCGGTCGGGAATTTCACCCTGCCCCTGAAGACGAACCATTTATAATTTTGTTTACCTTTACATTATACATCGCTTGAGAAAAAATGCAATCATTTATTCTTATAATAAGTAAGTAATCATTTTGATTGATTCAATAAACTGCTGACTTCTTTTTTGTTCAACTCACGATAGTCGCCAGGGCGTAAGCCTTGAAGCGTCAAATCGCCGTATTTTTCTCGTTTTAATTTTTGAACAGGTAAGCCAACTGCTTGAAGCATATTTTTTACCTGATGATTTCTACCTTCATGGATAGTCAATTCAACGATACTATGATTTGTCTTAGGATCCACAGATAATATTTGGTAACGTGCTGGTGAAGTTCGTTTCCCTTCGATTTTTATCCCTTTCGTCAAGGGAGATAACATTGTTTTAGTAGCAATCCCTTTGACTTTCGCCACATATACTTTGTCTACTTCATGTTTCGGGTGGGTCAAACGTTGCGCAAAATCACCGTCATTAGTCAAGAGCAGTATACCCGAAGTATCATAATCTAATCGTCCTACTGGATAAATTCGTTCTTTCACCATTGGGAGCAAATCAGTTACGACTTTTCGTCCCTTGTCATCAGCAACAGCGGAAATCACGCCTTTTGGTTTATATAGTAAATAGTACCCGTATTCTTCTTGATAAATCGGCACTTCATCTACTTCGATCAAATCACGTTTGCTAACTTTTACTCCGAGTTCTTTTACTACTTTGCCGTTGACTTTTACTCGTCCAGCCAAAATATATTCTTCCGCTTTACGTCTGGAAGTGATCCCTGCATGCGCAATTACTTTTTGTAGTCTTTCCATTATATCTGTTCTCCTTCATCCATTTCATCAAAGAATAAGTCGAGTGAAGACTCTTCGTTTAATGAATGCTCCATTGCTTGTATATCTGGTAAGTCTTTTAATGAGTTGAGACCAAAATAATCTAAAAAATAAGGAGTCGTCCCATACAAAATAGGTCGTCCAGGTCCTTCCACGCGTCCTTTTTCTTCAATCAACTGATGAGCAGCTAGCCGCTGAATGGCACCTGAGACTTGAACCCCACGAATTTGTTCGATTTCTACTCTGGTAATCGGTTGTTTATATGCAATGATCGCCAACGTTTCGACAGCTGCTTGTGAGAGAGTATTAGACGTCCCTTGGGCATAGCGTTTCAACAATGGCGCTAACTCTTTTTTGGTTGTTAAAACGACATGTGCCTCTGTTTCCAAAATATGCAAAGCACTAGCTGGATCATTTTCATATCTTGTTTTTAATTCCGTTAATAAAGCCACTGTCTCTTCTTTCGTAATAGTTAACAGATAGCTGATTTCTTCTAACCCGATTCCTTCCTCGCCAACAATAAATAAAATGGCTTCAAGTTCACTTAATTTTGTCATCTTTGGTATCTCCTACTGCTAGATAAAGCATAATTGTTTCATAATTTCCTTCTTGTTGCGCAACGATCTGACCATTTTTCATCATTTCTAATAAAGCCATAAATGTAGTGACTACTTCTGTTTTCGAAGGCGTTTCAAAAAAAGACTCAAAAGAGCATCCCTTATGATGTTGCTTAAGACGCTCTTCAATAAAGATGATACGTTCTTCAATTGTTGTATCATCAGGAGTAATCGTTTTTTCAACTTTCTCTGAGAATTTCTTTCGCTCTAAGATTTTTTCCATCGCATGAAACAAATCAATCTTTTTGACTTGTCCACGTTTCAATGGTTTCTCTTGTCCAATGAGATCGTCTACTGCAACTGGTTCTTTCGTATAATATAAGCTTCTCTCTTGGGCTTTTTCGGTTAACTGCTCTGCAGCATACTTATACTTTCGATATTCCAATAATTGATTGACTAATTCGTCACGCGGGTCCTCTTCCCAATACTCATCTTCAATGATTGCTTCTTGAACAGGTAACAAAGTTTTGCTTTTGATCGCCATCAACGTGGCAGCCATCACTAGATATTCTCCAGCAACAGCAAGTTCAAGAGTTTTCATCGTATGGATATAACTCATGTATTGCTCAGTGATCGTTGCAATCGGGATATCATAAATATCGATCTCCATTTGCTGGATCAAATGAAGGAGTAAATCTAAGGGTCCTTCAAATATATCTAATTTGATATTGATTTCTGTCACCATATTCACTCTTTCTTCTTGTTTCGATCGACCCATTTTGCGAGATATGGACGGGTAATCTCTGTTGGTCGTATGGAAAAGTCTGGGTATTTTTCTTGAAGTTCATCAAGCATTTGAAAGCCCATCTGATCTCCCCGATAAGATGGATTCAATGAAACATCGTGAATAATCAATTCCTGATTTTCACCCCAATAAACACCAATAATCCCTTGAATATTCGTTGAACCTTCTGGTGTGAAGAAAAAAAGTTCATATCCTTCTTCTGTTTCATAGGTATTGATTTCTTTGAGTAAATTCGATTTATCCGTTAGTTTCTTATGAAAACTTAACAGTCCCATAGCAATTTTACGATTTTCTTTTCGGTAATGTGTTAACATTTTTTCACCTTCCTATGACTAAGCCCTTGGAAAATGCTGCTTATAAACATCCGTCATTCTTTTCTTTGTGATATGTGTATAAATTTGTGTTGTTGAGATATCAGCATGTCCTAATAATTCCTGTACCGTTCGAAGATCTGCACCATTTTCCAGCAAATGTGTCGCAAAACTATGCCTTAAAGTATGAGGGGTCACCTCTTTATTGATTCCTGCTTCACGCACTAATTGTTTAAGGTTTTTCCAGATACCTTGCCGTGATAACCCTGTACCATGATGATTGACAAATACATGCGTTTCAGAAGGATTCGCTACAAGGAGGGGGCGTGCTTCGTCTAGATACCGCTCCAACCATTGGATCGCATAATCACCTAGAGGTATGATCCGTTCTTTGTCCCCTTTACCAAGTGTTTGGACCAAGCCGAGCGACAAGTGAAGATCACTTAGCTTTAAACCAACGAGTTCACTGACACGCATACCTGTTGCATACATGACTTCTAGAATTGCTCGATCTCTGATCCCTAGATTTTTGGTTGTATCAGGTGTTTCGATCAATCGTTCAACCTCAGTCAAGGATAAGGTACTAGGTAACTTTTGAACCTTTTTAGGCGTATCAATGTGTTGCATCGGGTCATGATCAGTCAATCGTTCTTGACGTAAGAATTGATGAAATCTTCTCAAGCTAGTAATCATTCTGGTCACGGTTGCTGGAGCTTTCTTTTCATCATGCATCTTTTCCAGATAATTGATCACGACGTAGCGATCGACATCTTGCCAGGAAGTGATTTGCTCATCTTCTAAATAGTGAAGATACTGTAACAAATCTCGTTCATAACTTTTTCTCGTATTTAATGACAAGCCACGTTCAATCGTCAAATAGTGGAGATAATCATTAATTTCTTCATTCATAATAATCCACCTCGTGCTCTTCTATCATATCAGATACCCTTCATTTTCGATAGTCTATTTTACAGCTAGGCAAAGAAAAAGCCGTCTAGCAATCAGACGGTTTTGCTTTCTTTTTCTTTAGTGTAACATTTTTGACAAATACCATGAAATGTTAAGCGATGATCTTTTACCAAAAAGTGATACCGTTGCTCCACAATTTCTTCCACTTCACACAATAAATCTTCTTCGACCTCTTCAATCGTGCCACATCGTAAACACAATAAATGATGATGGAAATGTTTTGCTCCTTCTTTTCTCAAGTCATAGCGAGCAACACCATCATTGAAGCTGACTTTATCAATGACTTTCAAATCGGTCAAAATCTCTAACGTCCGATAGACAGTAGCTAACCCAATTTCTGGACTCTTTTTTTTCACTAGAAAAAAGACTTCTTCTGCCGATAAATGTTCTTTCTCATTTTCTAAAAGTACTTGTAAAGTTGCTTCTCTTTGTGGGGTTAATTTGAACCCCGACTCGTGCAATTGTTGTTTCGTTTTTTTCATTACTGACATCGCATTCATAACCATGTATTCAACCCCGACAATTTATAATAATTATAATCAAACAAAAAGAATCTCTTTCTAAATTAAAATAATTATAAGCTAGTTAAGAAAAACATGCAAGGTATTCTCAATTAGATTTTCTAATTCGTTTCGTTACGCCTGCTTCTTGTTTGACTAGTCCTTGTTTTAATAGATTGCCGATTGCTCGTTTAAAAGCTCCCTTGCTTATACCAAAAGTTTTCATGATATCTTCCGGATCAGATTTGTCAGTAAAATGGATTTGCTCATCTGCTGATCGTTCGATGATTGTTAAAATCATTTGTGCATCATCAGAGATTGCTTCATATGCTCTTGGTTTTAATGAAAGATTCAATACTCCATCAGGTCTCACACCAATTACTCGTCCTTTGACTTGTTCACCTAAGCGCGGCTCATTATAGCGTTCTGATGGGTGGATAAATCCGATATAATAATCATCTGTTAAGACGTACGTTCCGGTCAGTTTCAAGCGGTAAGCAACGCCTGTAATGTCTTTATTTTTGATTTCTTCTGTTCCACGTTTACTCAATGATTTAAAAATCTTTTCATCGGCTAAACTACCCCAAATTCGGTCTTTGCTATCGACTCTTAAAGCAACCATTAAACGATCGCCTTTTTTAGGCCAAAGTTCTGTCATTGTTGGTAGTTCATCTAATGAGACCACAAAATCTTTGTCGGGTAATCCAATATCGACGAATACTCCTAAATCTTTTCGTGAAGCGGTCACTGTACCAAAAGCATAGTGACCAATTCGACTTTTAGGAATCAACGTAGTAAAACGATTTTCATGTTTTTGATTTTGATAACCAAACCCTTCGACTGCTTCACCGATACGATAGGTCCCTTCGGTTTTACTTAACCCAAAAGTTTGTCCATTTTTCTGGACAAAGTAATTTTTTTCATTTTCATCAATTACCATTCCGGTAAATATTGTTGCCAGTAATTCATTCATCTTATTTCTCCTTATTTATAAAAGATTCAGCCATCTTTTCTTAGCTATCATAACATAATGTTTCCATGATTAGTAGTTGGTTTGGTCTTAGTCGTCGCAAAAAAACTCAGACATCGTGTATCTGATCCTATATGGTCATCCACTTAGTTCCATACGATCTACGATATCTGAGTAGTATTTGATCATTGTCTATCTAGCAGATTAATGGCTGCCATTTCCGCCAAACCAGCCTGTTTTACAATTGATCGTCACAATATAAAATGGTAATGCACTTTCACCGATTCCACGCATCAAATTAGATTGGGTTGAAGTAGCATAAAGATTATAGTAACCTTCACCATTTTCGATTCTCGCTTTTTCTAGTTTATATCCACCTGCCACAATGTAGCCTCGTTGAATACAAGTAGCAATAACACTTTGTTGGACTCCTGGTGCCCAATTCCATGCTGGATTAGATGCATCAGCCACATCACTTTGTCGAGTTGACATGATGGGTTGATTGGCTGAATTAGTCTTATTGGTAGTGGAACTAGATTTTGCTTGTTGTGCAGCCAGAGCTGCAGCTTGTTTGGCTGCTTCAGCTGCTTTTTTTGCTTCTTCAGCTTTTTTTGCTTCTTCTTTTGCTTGTGCTTCTTTCTGCTCTTTCGCAGTCAAGGTTTCATCTACTTTTTTTAGTTGATCTTTTAAAGCGACAGCTAGCTCTTCATTTTTGATTTGCTCTACAGCATTTTTTGCTTCGTCATACTGCTCTCTGTTCGCACTGTCTACGACTTGATTATCATGATAGACAACGTTCACTTTATCTTTAGCCGTCTGCAATTGTTTGTATTGATCCTCTGCTTCGGTTTGCGCTTGCTTGATCAGACGTCCAAAAGCAGTTTCATTTGTAGTGATTGGTTGAATGGCTTGATCCTCTTTTAGTTTGGGATCAGCTGCTAAATGATCATCGTCAATCACTACCGAAGTAAATAACTGGTTGACACGTTGAATATCTTTGATTTTGGTTTGGATATCCTGGAATGTTTTTTCTAATTCAGGGTATTCTTTCTCTTTTTTTACGTCATTCAGATCAGTCTTTAGTTTAGCTAAGTCTTGATTGATCATTGAAGTACGGATAAACTGGTGAGACGGATCTGTATAAAAAGCATTCAAGGCTGTTTGTAGATCTGCCACCTTTTGTTTTTGTCTTTCTTCTTGTGCAGCGATTTGTGCCTGAACATCTTGCTGATGGTCATAATAAGCCCAACCACCGACTCCGAGCAAGACGATTGCTGCTAAAGCCAGATACGGTCCTTTTTTCGATCTTTTTCGTTTCCCCTCATCAGTCTTAGCTGATGTAACTGGTTCTTTTTGTTCCGTTTCTGTCCTTTGATCGATTTCATTTGATAATTCTGTTTTTTCTATAGCTTCTGGTTTTGAAGAATCTTTCTTACGAATTTCTTCTTTTGGTTCTTCTTCTTTTACCGATTCTTCTTTCGGTACTTCTTCTTTTGCTGTTTCTTTTTTCGATATTTCTTCTTTTAGAACTTCTCCGTTTGATTGATTCTCTTGTGATGGAGCTGCTTTCGGAATATCTTTTTCTGAAACTTCAGGTTTCAAATTTTCGTTTAACGCTTCGTCCTCTTGGGTTGAGTTTTTATCGACATCTTCCGCACTCGCTTTTTCTTCGACTTCTTTTTTTCCTATCAAAAGATTTTCTGACGACGATTGGACGTGAGTCGATTTTGAAGCGGGCACTGGTTCTTCAGTTTGTTCCTTAGAAGAAAGCAGTTGATTTTCTTCTGAAGTTTGGGGTGCCGTTAAGCGTTCATGATTTTTTTCTGTTGCCGTTTCGAACGTTTCTTCTTGATCAATCGCTTGATGGTCAGTTGGCTGAACAACGCTATCCTTCGTATCAACTGTTTCCTTTTCTTTCGTTTCACGTTCGTTAGTTCCTGGCACTGTACTTTCTTGTTTTGAATCAGTCTCTTTGGCATTTTTAGCTGCGAGTTCCTCTTGGATCATTCGCATCAATTCTTCTGCATGTTCTTCTGTTGTATCTTCTCTATGAGCTTTGATATAAGCAGATAAAATCGAATTTTCTTTTTCATGATCAACAAATTCTTTTAATTCAGCTACTCTTTTTTGTTGTTCTGCTTCGAGTTCATCCGTCATTTCATCGCCGTTAACTTGTTTTTTCGAATTAGTTCCTTCTTCACTTGTTGACGGCTTTGTATTTAGCTTTTTAGTGACTTCTTCTTCAGCATCATTAGTTTCTGCTAGATTCGTTTCTTCAGATGATTCTTCTTTAAACAAGGCCATGACCGATTCTAATGGTAACTCTGTTAATTCTGACCATTCGATTGAATCATTTAATTCCGTGTCAGGAAAATGTTCTTCTGAAGAATCTATTGGTAATTGACTGTTGTTCTTTTCTTCATTCGTGTGTTGGTCTTGCTCTTTTATTTGGTAACCACAATCAGGACAAATCAACTTTCCTTTGATTTTCTTTGATCCACACGTTGGGCATTTTTTTATCACTGAGCGATCGGCTCCTTTTGTTAGGTTTACGCTACCATTTAATCTACCATATTCTGAAAGTTTCGCCAAGAGCCTATTTTGATCAAACGGATATCAAATAGTATAACTCGTAAACATAAAACAAATAATTTACAAAAAGTTTCTTATAATTACGCATAGTTACGCAATTATTTATGTTTTCATCATCATAATCTTAATAGCGCATCAATTATTTGTTTATTATGATCAGATTCAAGCTTTTGACTCAGCTATTGACTAAAAAAGTAGCATGGGATCATCTATTCTGATCCCGTGCTACTTTGTTTTCACTAAAGGCTACTCGCTATTTTAAAAGACAGTCATTGTCTATAAGATTCAAAATTTGAATCCTATTTTTACTCTAAGAAATCTTTCAATTGTTTTGAGCGTGATGGATGGCGTAATTTACGTAACGCTTTCGCTTCGATTTGTCGAATACGTTCACGTGTTACTCCGAATACTTTCCCAACTTCTTCGAGTGTTCTGGTACGACCATCGTCTAAACCAAAACGTAGGCGGAGAACATTTTCTTCGCGGTCAGTCAATGTATCTAAAACATCTTCTAATTGTTCTTTTAACAATTCATAAGCCGCATGTTCTGCAGGACTAGTAGCTTCTTGGTCTTCAATGAAGTCTCCTAAATGAGAATCATCTTCTTCACCAATTGGTGTTTCTAAAGAAACTGGCTCTTGCGCAATTTTCAATATTTCACGTACTTTTTCTGTAGGAAGGTCCATTTCTGCACCAATTTCTTCTGGCGTCGGTTCTCTTCCTAAATCTTGAAGTAATTGACGTTGGATACGGATCAATTTATTGATGGTTTCTACCATATGCACTGGGATACGGATCGTACGTGCTTGGTCAGCGATGGCACGAGTGATTGCTTGTCTGATCCACCATGTAGCATAAGTTGAAAATTTGAATCCTTTACGGTAGTCAAATTTTTCAACAGCTTTCATCAAGCCCATATTTCCTTCTTGGATCAAATCAAGAAATTGCATGCCACGTCCAACATATCTCTTAGCAATACTTACGACCAAACGAAGGTTTGCTTCAGCTAAACGCTGTTTTGCTTCTTGATCACCTTCTTCGATTTTTAAAGCAAGAGCTACTTCTTCTTCCGCAGTTAATAGGGAAACACGACCAATCTCTTTTAAATACATACGAACTGGATCGTTGATTTTTACACCAGTAGGTGCTGACAGATCTTCTGTTTTTGCTTGTTCCGCTTTTTTCTCTGCACTCTTCAAGCTATGGATCGATGGATCTCCATTTTCATCAACAACGCTGATTCCAGCATCCTCGACTTTTTGGATCAATTTATCCATCTCATCCGCATTCAATGTGAATGGCGTTGCAAGTTTATTTGAAAGATCATCATACACGACTTGTCTTTTTGGTTTGTTTTCTTTGATAAAAGCTGCTACTGCTGCTTCATACTTTTTATTCTCTGTTACATTTGCCATAAAAGAAGGCCCCCCTTGAGTAGCTATTCGGCTTGTTTTAACTGTTTTGTTAAATTAATGATCTCAATCGTTAATTCCAATTCTAATTGCTTGTTTCCAGTTCTTCTAGCCTCTTGCTGCATTTGTTTTTTTAAAGTTATTTCATCAGCTAAACTAGACTTTCTGATTACACGCAATAAGTCTTGGATTTCTCTTGGTGTGCTTTCTTCGGCTACACGCAAATACTCGATTTCCACCACTAAACGCCTTAAATTTTCATCTTGCAAAAAGTCCAAAAACTCCGCAAGGTTGAATTCATCATGTTGTGACACAAATGCATCGAATAAAAAATATACTTCTGCATAAATGTCATGAATAAACTGAAATTGCTGTTCTTTCAAAAGATTACGGACAGATATCTCTTTGAACACTCTGTACAAGAGCATTTGTTCCGCTTTTTCTACTTGAGTCAGCGGTCTCTTTTTCGTTATTGCCGTCCGTGAAATAGCTGGTTCTGGCAATGTCGTTGGTTGGTTGGTTCGATTCGTTTGATTTTCCCTGCGAAAATCCCGTATTTGCTTTTGCAGGGTTTCACGACTAAGTTGAAATTCGGTCGCTAGTTGCGACAAATACATATCTTGTTCGATTGGCGAGACAACTTGACTAAGTTCTCTCGATACCTCTTCTAAGTACTGGATTTTATCTTTTTCATTCTCCAGATTCTTGTCTTGCTTCAAATAACGTGACTTGAAAGTAAAGACCGTTTCACGACCATGAAAGATCAGTTCATTAAAGGAGTCATTTCCATATTTACGTAAATATTCATCGGGATCAAGTTTTTCCGGAATCACAACGATTGATAATTGCAATCGACTATTTTGTCGTAACAATTCGATCCCTCGATTCGTTGCCTCGAATCCTGCCTTATCTCCATCGTAACAAAAAACTAGTTCTTTGGTTACTCGTTCAATCTGCTGGATCTGTTGATTCGTTAAACTCGTTCCCATGGAAGCTATCCCATTTTTTACACCTGCTTGCCAAGAAGCAATGACATCCATGAAACCTTCAAATAAAAGAACTTCACCGCTTTTTCGGATATCACTACGTGCTTTATCCAAGTTGAACAACACTTGTCTTTTATTGAATAATTCTGTTTCTGGACTATTCAAATATTTGGGTTGATCTTTTTCTTGTCCTTTTTCTGGTGCAAGCCAGCGTCCAGAAAAACCAATCGTGCGCCCTTGAGGGTTTCTGATAGGAAACATGATACGTTGGTAAAACCGATCAGATATTCCTCCATCCTCATGAGAGATAAACAAACCAGAACGTTCCAACACTTCTTGATCGTATGCTTCAGTTTTAAATACTTGTTTCAAAAATGAACGTTCATTCGGTGCAAATCCGATCGCAAATTCTTCAATCAATTCTAGTGTCAAACCACGTTGTAGTAAGTAATCTAAAGCTTGCTCGCCTACTTTCGTGTGTAGCAACATATGATGATATACTTCTGCGGCTTTTTCATGCGCTAAAATCAATTTTCCTGTAATTGAATCGCTATTTTCGAAGGGAAGTGTTTGTTTGCGCCATTGATCTTCTAACTGAATTTGTTCAAAATCAGCAACTTTGACGACTGCTTCTGGGAAACTAAGTCCTTCTAGTTCTTGAAGAAAAGTAAAGACGTTTCCTCCTTTTCCGCAACCAAAGCAATGAAAAATCTGTTTATCTTCAGCCACCGAGAAAGATGGTGTTCGTTCTTCATGAAAAGGACACAAACCTAAATAATTCTTTCCAGATTTTTTTAATTGGACGTATTGACCAATCACCTCAACAATATTCGTTTGTCCACGAATCGTTTCAATGACTTCTTGAGGAATCCGTTGAGCCATGCTTTCACCCCCTGTAAATAGCTAATTGGCATCTGTCAAAGAGATACCTCAGGAGAATAACCGGTAAAAAATCGCACTAACGAAAATCAGTGCGATTTTAAAGGACACAATTATACATATTTCATTCTATCACAATTCTAAACTTTTTCAAGTATAATACTTGTCATTCTAAGAACAAGCAACGGTTTATTTCGTTGTTGCTAATTTATTCAATAAGTAGTCACGGATATTGGTCTTTCCATAAATCAGTCTCAAAATGATATTAACGATCATAAAACCAATGAAATATGGCCAAGCCGTTCCTAACCCTAGATCAACTTCTAACAGATGATGGAAAAGCATCGCTGCTACATAAATCCCTACAACAGTTGTTACCGCTAAGAAAATTCGCAACGGATTAAATGGATAACACGCTTTGACTACTGCCATACAGCTGATTCCGATCAATAGATAATACATTAAAGTGGTCGTTTGCAACTGGGTAAATGGCAAAACTTTTCCTAAAATATAAACCACAATAATATTCAATACGACTAGCAATGCATTTGGCAATGCATTGATCAATGCTGTTGGTAAATAACGATAGGTAATCTTTCGTTTATCTTGTTCAAACGATAAGAAGAAAGAAGGATAACCTTCAATAGCTAAGTCAATCAATGTGATCTGGATTGGGATGAATGGAAACCCGATTGCAGTAATTGCGCATAAGATAGAAAGAATAAACGAATAGATCGTCTTGATAAAGAAAATACCTGAAACTTTGGTCACATTGTTTACGACACGACGCCCTTCGAATAAGACTTCTGGTAAAGTCGTAAAATCAGAATCAAGTAAAACGAGATTAGCAATTTGTCTTGTTGCACCGTCTCCTTCAGCCATGGCGATACTGCAGTCTGCTTCACGCAGTGCCAATACGTCATTGACTCCATCCCCAGTCATAGCCACAGTTCCACCACTTTGTTTTAATTCATTCACTAATGTTTTCTTTTGTTGTGGACTCACACGACCAAAGACCGTGTACTCATGAGCGGCTTCCCGGACAGCTTTTTCTTCTGTCATCGTAGAAAGATCAACATACGAATCATAATTTGGTAAGCCTGCACGGCGGGCAATATTTGAAACTGTGAACGGATTATCACCTGAAATAACCTTTAGATTCACACCTTCAGCATGTAAATAGGCTAATGTTTCTTCTGCATTTTTACGTATTGGATCGTCAATCTCAAACAGCGCGATTGGTTCAACACCTTTTGGCTCTCCTTCAGTCAAATGTTGTTCAGGAGCGATCCCCAGCATCAATACACGGTAGCCATTTGCTTGAGCATCCACCAAACTTTCTGGCAGTTGTGATTTTTCAACCAAACGTTCAGGAGCTCCTACATAGATCACACCTAATTCAGGAAACTCCATCGCTCCCCATTTTCGGTCAGAAGAGAAAGCTAACTTTTCAGTCACAGTATAGCGATTAGCTACTTGAAAGTAATCTCTAAGTGCCCGCATGGTAAGATTATTGTCACTGCTTTCAGCTAGATAGGTTCCCATGATTTCAGGAATCGCTTTTTCGTACTTAGGATTTAGGGCTTCGACCCGTTGGATACTCATTTTTCCTTCAGTGATCGTCCCTGTTTTATCCAAGCAAAGCGTATCTACATGAGCAAGTGTTTCAATCGAATACATATCTTGGACCAAGATTCTTTTCTTTGCTAATTTCGTTACACCAGTAGTCAGTGCAATACTAATCAAAAGGACTAAGCCTTTAGGCAACATCCCTAGTAATGCTGCTGCCGAAGCAATAACAGAAATCTTAATGGAAGCATCACGGATAAATAACGCTTCTAAAAATAAAATAATACCTAATGGAATGATAATGAAGCTAGTAAATTTCGATACTTTTCGAATAGAATCGACAAGTTCAGAATGAATCGCTTTATGGGTTTTTGCCTCACTCGTTAGGCGAACTGCATAGTTGTCTGCGCCAACACGAATCGTTTGAGCTAAAACAGAACCACTGGTTAAGAAACTACCTGAAAGCAATTCATCTCCTTCGGTTTTGACAATCAGGTCTGACTCCCCTGTCAATAGTGCCTCATTGGCTTCTGCGCGTCCTGAGATCACTTTTAAATCAGAAGGAATCTGTTCCCCTGCACCAATCTTTACGACATCTCCTAAAACTAATTCTTTTGTTGAAATCGACTGCTCTTTTCCTTCGCGGATAACTCGTACCTCTGATTGCGAAACAATCGATAGCTTTCTTACTAGATTTCTAGCATGGATTTCTTGATAGATACCAATAATGATATTCACCACAATGATTGCCAGGTAAGCCATATTGGAATAGGCACCGACCAATAGTAAGCAAATCCCAATACCAAAATTTAAAAAATTGAACAGCGTTAGTATATTGTCACTAAGAATCTGCTTAGTACTTTTTGATGCATCCTCTTGGTAATCATTTTGCTGCCCAGAGGAAATTTTTTGTCTCACTTCTTCCTGAGTAAGACCCTTCATTTCTTTCGTTTCCATTTTTCGCCAACTTTCAAAAAATAATCAATATATTTAAGTCTAGCTTGTTCTATTATTAAAAACAACTTATTTTTTACAAATTTATACAAAATAATAACACATGATTCTATGCCGCTGAGAAATCCCAGCAAAAATCATGTGCCATTCAACCTTTATTTATATTGTTCTTCTAAACGACTCATCCACCAACCTAATGCGATACCAGCAAAAAATAAAATGGGACAAAAGATGATTCCTAGTAAACTTAAATTTGTGTAATCTGTAGGAACAATCATTACCGTCGAAGCAAAAACAACTCCTAAAATAAAATGGAACAATTTACTATATGCCTTAGAAAAGATAAAATCAAATAACTTTGATAACGTCAACACGCAGACTACCGCGCCTAAACCGATCGGTAAAATCACGTCTAAGCGAGCTTCTTTGAAACCATCAGCCATCGCCTTATATAACCCCATATAGACTAAAAAATTCGAGGGACTCAGTCCAGGAACAATCATCCCTAAGCCGATTAGACCGCCAGCGATGATCCAAGTTACTGTGTTTTGTTCAACTTGACCATCAAATAGTTGTGATCCGTAAAGTAAAAAGAAATAAGCCACGATCAATGTGACGATCATCAGGATGATATCACCTGATTGCCGCCCTTTCTTTCCAGCTTCTTTCCACAACGCTGGAACAGTACCTACAATACACCCAACAAAAAACCATAAAATCGTCGTTTCATATGTCCCTAATAAGAAACTCACCAAAAAGGAAAGCAAAAAGACTCCGCTGATGCCTCCTAATCCGACAGGCAAAAAGAAAAGCACGTTTTCTTTAAAATTTCTGGTTAGATGAGCTAAAAAAGAGATCAATCGTTCGTACATCCCAAAAACAGCTGCTAAAGCGCCTCCGCTTACCCCCGGTAAAATAAAACCCGAACCGATAAACATTCCCTTTACAAAGCGCAATAGCCAGTCTTTCCCTGAATCTTTCGCTACCTTTTCTGTTATGATTTGTTCTTTTTCCACTTTTTTGAGCACTCCTTCTTTCTGATAAGATAAAGATCTAGCAAAAAAATCTCAGCATTACACTCAATTAGTTAAAAACTTTGTCATATAACTCAATGAGGTCTTCATTCATCTTGACAACTTTTGTGTAAAACATGTTCCCTCCATTATGATAAAGATAACCGCCATTGTAAAGCAATGAGGGGACTCGCCAATAGCGATACTTGGTTTTTTTCTCATTACCTAAAAGTGGACTCAAGACATTTTTGGAATATTCTTCTGCTATCTCCATGGTATTTTCCCCACCTCGGTTTTTTACGTAGACAATATAATCCTTACCGAAGTTATAGGCTTGTATAGCTGTATCAAGATCACATCCTTGTTTTTTTGCCTCATTGATCATTTCTGCTAAGTAGCTGACCCCTTGATCGATACTTTCTTTTTGATTATCGATCACATTGGCTTTACCATAGGCGCTTTCCGAACTTTGCATCAAATCAATCCCCTTGCCTTTTGATTCTGTTAAAATGATCCCCTTGACCAAAGACTCGTACTCTTCCATATGGTACTTTTTGATTGCTGTTGTTATTTCTGGTTCGTACTTTTCTACTCTTTTAATCGATTGATAGGTTTTTCCTAAGATGATCAATACTCCTATGACCAAGACAATCACTAAAAAAGAGACGATTCTTCGAAAGATTGATTTTTTCTTTTTTTTCATAAACATTCACCTAGTTATTTTGACATCTTTTTTTATCTTACTATTTATTATCGTTCTTGGCTATTTCTTACTAATCATTTGTTCCTTTCCTTAATAAAAACTGAAATTTTCGGAATTTTTTACTATCTTACGAAAATGATCGTTGTTTTTTTAGGAAAACAATTGCTCTTATAGGAGAATTGTCGTTATACTTTAACCAGTAGGTGATTATGTGAAAAAAGAAAAGAAATATGCAAAAATGACTGATGGAACAGAGATCTATTATGAGAAAAGCGGAAATGGCATGCCTCTGTTTTTACTCCATGGTAATGATGGCAGTGGTCGTTTCTTCTCAGAGCAAGTTCCTGTCTTTAGTCAGTTTTATACCGTTTATCTCATTGATAGTCGAGGTCACGGACGTTCAACGAATCAAGCAAATACCTTGTCTTTTCGTTTGATGGCAGAAGATCTTTATACCATCATGCTACTTGAAGGAATTACAAAAGCAAATATACTAGGTTTTAGTGATGGAGCTAATCTTGGATTGGTCTTTTCAAGTTATTATCCAGAGAAAGTACATCGATTAATATTAAATTCAGGAAATACTTTAGTTAAAGGGGTTTTATTCTCAGCGAGACTGCTTAGCTACTGTCATTATATTGGTATGTGGTTGCTTTCTTTAGTTTGCCCATCGCTTAGAAAAAATTTATTGGTGATCAAATTGTTGTTAAAAGATATCGGTCTTTCAACAGCAGATTTAGAGAAAATAAAATGTAAAACATTGATTATTGTTGGAAAAAAAGATGTGATCAAACTGCAACACTCCCTTTACCTAGCAAAAACGATCCCAAATGCTTCTTTTGTTTTAGTGAACGAACAAGGACATCAGTTAGCTAGAAAAGATCCTCAACGTTTCAATCAAGAAGTATTAGATTTTTTGTCTGAATAATAAGAATAGTAGGTGATTTTTTTGTTAAAACAAGCCTTACAATGGTTCAAAAACCATTTAGGTCTCTTTAAAACAATCTTTTTAATTTCTGTGGTTGTCATTATCGTTAGTGAATTGATCAATATTGGCAAAACACTATCGATCGCTCAATTAGCCGAAACATTTGCAACAATCCCACTTTGGAAGACGGGGTTGATGCTCATTGTTGGATTACTATCTGTTGCACCGATGATTGGGTATGACATCATCCTTAACCGCTTGTTGGGACAAAAATTAAAAAAGAGTTATTTATTTGAAACAAGTTGGTTGATCAATACCATCAACAATGTTGCCGGTTTTGGCGGCTTTGTCAGCATCGGATTACGCTCCGAATTATACGGTCATAAAAAAGACAGTAAGCAGTTGATGCAAGCTTTGTCGAAGATCTTTTTATTTCTAATGGCTGGACTGTCTATTTATAGTTTGATTTCTTTTTTTATGGTCTTTTTTGCACCGGTTGCGCCTTTTATTAAGCAGTATTGGATTTGGTTGATCGGTGGTGGGTTATACTTCCCACTTGTTTTTGTAGTCACTACCTTAAAAAAAGAGGGCTACCTCGGAGGACTCTCATTAAAAACACAAGGACAATTGCTGCTTGTCTCGATCTTAGAATGGTCTGGTGTCTTGTTCACCTTTCTAGCAGTTGGGGCACTTATGGATATCAAAGTCGATTTGTGGCAAACGATACCGCTCTTTATCGCAGCTTCAGTTATCGGAATCGTCTCGATGATTCCTGGTGAAATCGGTAGTTTTGATATCATGATGATTATCGGTCTTTCTGCCATAGGTGTGCCAAAGGCAACTGTAGTCGTTTGGATCTTACTGTACCGAATTTTTTATTACATTATTCCTTTTTTGATCGGAATCGTCTTTTTCTTTAAGAATATTGGCTCAACCTTTGATCAACGTTATTCTGGTATTCCTAAGCAGCTGGCAACAGAGATTGCTCATAAAGCCGTCGTCGTCCTTTTATATTTTTCTGGTATCATGATGGTTCTTTCAGCAACGATCCCACAAGCTTTTACCGAGTTTCGTTGGCTGCATAGTATCAATCCGTTAAGGTTGCATTTTATTATTCAATTCCCAAGTATGTTGTTAGGATTTCTCTTTGTCATCATGGGGCGTGGGATTGCTGCAAGAGTCAAAAGAGCCTATTGGCCAACTATTGCACTGATCTTTTTAGCAGCATCTTATGTGACGATTATTGACTTTAGCTTTACTGCAGCTATTTTCCTATTGTTACTGTTGTTGATCGTAATTGCTTCGAAAAATGAATTATTTAGAGAACAAATCATTTATTCATGGGAATGGTTGACGATTGATGGTGTGATTATTGGTGCCTTAGCGTTGCTTTACATCATTATTGGCGTTTATAATCTGCCAACATTTCCTCATCGTAAGCATCATTTTATTTCGTTCTTTTTGTTCCCGTCAGAAAAGATTTGGTTATCTGGATTATTTGCTATTATTGCAGTAAGCTTTATCATCATTCTTTTCGTCCACTTCCTACAAGGAAAGAAACAGCAAGTCGGCGAACCGTTGGATGAAGAAAAAGCGTTAAATATCCTCCATACCTTTGGCGGAAATTCTGACAGTCAATTGATTTTCTTAAAAGACAAGCGCATGTTTATTTACGAAAAAGACCAAGTTGGAACGGTTTTATTACAGTTTGCTTGTTACAATAATAAATGTATCGTGATGGGCGATCCTTCGGGTAAAAAAGAAGATTTTCCTGCTGCTATCGAAGCGTTTATTGAAGAAACTGATCGTTTGTGTTACCTCCCCGTCTTTTATGAAACGAGTGAAGAAATCGTGATGATTTTACATGAATTCGGCTATGACTTCATCAAAATGGGCGAAGAAGCACACGTTGAATTAGCCAATTTCACTACTTCTGGAAAGAAAATGAAAGGATCACGTGCGATCTTGAATCGGATTGACCGAGAAGGTTTTACTTTTGAGATTATTCAGCCACCTTTTTCTGCGACACAGATGACTGAACTCAAACAAATTTCTGATCAATGGTTAGGAAGCCGAAAAGAAAAAGGTTTTTCACTGGGGTTCTTCTCAGAAGATTATCTACAGCGGGCACCGATCGCTGTTTTAAAAGACCCACAACAAGACTTAGTAGCATTTGCTTCGATCATGCCAACCTACACAGATAACAAAATCGGCACGATTGATTTGATGCGTTATGATCCTGAGAAAGCACCAGCTGGAAGTATGGATTATCTTTTCCTTCATTTATTTGAGTATATGAAAGAGGAACAGATTGAGTTTTTCAACTTGGGGATGGCGCCATTATCCAACGTTGGAACCTCAAGAAAAAGTTTTATTCAAGAACGAATTGCTTACTTAGTTTATGAATTTGGTTCACATTTTTACTCTTTCCACGGCTTGCGTGAGTATAAAGATAAATATGCGACTCATTGGACTTCCCGCTATACTTCCTATTCACGTGACAGTTGGATTGCCTATGTCATGATCGCATTATTGATCATTGATAATGCACCAGTTGACCATAAAAAGCGATTAGTAGGTTTAAAGAAATGGTTACAAAAACGCTGAATATGACAACTTATATCTAATGATGGAAGAAAAAAAGACGCATGATTCTAAAAGTCATCTGACTTGTTGAATCGTGCGTCTTTTTTATTTATCTATCCTTTGTTCTTAGGCTTCGATTTCTGTTACGATACCTGAACCTACTGTACGACCACCTTCACGAATGGAGAAAGTCGTCCCGTTTTCAATAGCAACAGGATGAATCAATTCTACATCGATCGTTACGTTGTCGCCAGGCATGACCATTTCCGTTCCTTCTGGCAAAACAATTGTTCCTGTTACGTCAGTTGTGCGGAAATAAAATTGTGGTCGATAATTATTGAAGAATGGTGTATGACGTCCGCCTTCTTCTTTGGTCAAAACATACACTTCTGCTTTGAATTTAGTATGAGGTGTAATTGAACCAGGTTTGGCAATCACTTGGCCACGTTCGATGTCTTCTCTTTGAATCCCACGTAATAACACACCTACGTTATCCCCTGCTTCACCGTAATCAAGCGTTTTGCGGAACATTTCAACTCCTGTTACTACGGCTTTTTGCGTTTCTGGTTTGATCCCTACGATTTCGATTTCATCACCGACTCGAACAGCCCCACGGTCAATCCGACCAGATGCTACTGTTCCACGTCCAGTAATTGAAAATACATCTTCGACGGGTAACAATAATGGTTTGTCCGTATCACGTTCTGGTGTTGGGATGTATTCATCGACTGTGTCCATCAATTCCATGATAGCTGCTTCTGCATCAGGATCACCTTGTAATGCTTTTAATGCTGATCCTTTGATTACAGGTGTATCATCACCTGGAAATCCATATTCGCTTAATAGTTCACGAACTTCCATTTCTACTAGATCAATTAATTCTTCATCATCGACTAAATCTGTTTTGTTTAAGAAAACAATCAAATATTTCACGCCTACTTGGCGAGAAAGTAAAATGTGTTCACGAGTTTGAGGCATTGGGCCATCCGTAGCAGAAACAACCAAGATTGCTCCGTCCATTTGAGCTGCCCCAGTGATCATGTTTTTCACGTAATCCGCATGCCCTGGTGCATCGATATGTGCATAGTGGCGTTTGTCTGTTTCGTATTCCACATGAGCAGTATTGATCGTGATTCCACGTTCACGTTCTTCTGGTGCTGCGTCGATACTAGCATAGTCTTGAGGATTTGCTAAGCCTTTTTTACCTAGTACTGTAGTGATCGCAGCAGTTAAAGTAGTTTTCCCATGGTCGACGTGTCCAATGGTTCCAATATTTACGTGTGGTTTACTTCTATCATAATGTTCTTTTGCCATAATTAACAAACCTCCTAATTAATTTAGAGCTTTAAAGTTTTGCTCTCATCTGTTGTCCATTATAGACTTCTTTGGAAAAATCCAAAAAGAATCTGTCCGCCTTACTTTTTGTAAGTATCGAACAATTTGTATTATACGTCAAACTTGGTCAAAGTCAACCAAGAACACTTATGCTGATTAATGACTAATTTTTCATCAGCCAACCATGCGTAATTGTTGTGACTATCTCCTTGTTTTCACTACAATGGGCTCTTTCGTAACTATCAATATTCGCGATAAAAACAAATCATTTCTTGTGTCGCTACCGATTTAAATTGGCATTTTTCATAAAATCGACGGGTTCGTTGTTCATTTTCTGTCAATAAAACTTTTTGTCTGACTTTTGGATAAGCTTGTACCATTTTTTCGATTAATTGTGTCCCAATCCCCATGTTTTGATAAGCTGGATGAACAAGCAAATCTTGAATGTAAAGAATTGTTTCGCCATCCCCGACACTACGGATCAATCCAATCAATTGTTGTTCGTCCCATACCGTTATCACTTTGAGAGATTGTTGGATTCCCAGAGCTAATTGTTGGATGTCCTTCGTATAGGCTGACCATCCTACAGCTGTATAGAGCGCGAACAATGCATCAAGGTCAATTTTTTTCTCTTCGCTGAATTCCATGTGCTTTCTATCCTTTGCTATATTTTTGTATGATGTAATCCGTCTCAATCTGTCGTTAACTCAATCAGATTTCCTTCAGGATCTTGGATAACTGCTTCATAATAACCGTCGCCCGTAGTTCTTGGTCCACTGATCAGTGGAAAGCCATCTTTTACAAATGTTTCAGCAAATGAATCCACCTCTGTTTTTGTTCCCACTGAAATTGCTAAATGAGCATAACCAAAAGTATCGACTGCACGATCTGATAAAAAAGGCTTTGTAATCAATTCAATCCGACTTCCTGAGGTAAAATTCAGGAAGTAAGATTGAAACCGGGTTTTAGGATTCGTGTATTTCTCTGAACTTTCTGCAGTAAAATAGTTCTCATAAAACGCTCTCATTTTTTCCAAATCATTAACCCAAATAGCAATATGTTCAACTTTCATTTTGTAACACTCCTTTATATTTTCGTTATCTCTTCCTATCCTTTATACCATTTTCTCTTTATTTGATAAAGAATGATGTGATTATTTTGGCTTTTGCGCTTAGTGATCAGTTCACAAAAGAAATGGTGTTATCTGGTAAAAAGAAAGCTGTCATTCTGAAACATCTAAAGATATGCACTACTTATATAGTTTACACCTGCAAAAAAACCAAGGAAAACTTTATACTAACCGAAAAAAGTTAACTTTTTAATCCAACTTTTAACGTTCACTATAGTTTCTCTTGGCTCTTTTCTTGTCTGCTACATTTTATTGTATTCTCTGAATAAGCATTCTTTTAATAATTATAAACGATTTAATACTTCGTCTACATTTTTGATCATGACTGAGATTGTTCCATCTGGGTTATTAACAAATTCGATCAAATCTGGATTTCGGTAGACGTCTACAGGGACGATCAATTCGATTCCATTGGATAACTTGAATTTTTGTTTACCAAATTTTTTCTCAGAAATTTCTTGGACTTCTCTGACTGGCAAAGCTTCAGCAACAAATCCCTGTTCTTGGACTTCTTCTTGAAAAGCTAATTTCGCTGTGATATTTTCTTTGAAGACTTTTTCCGCAATCATTTCATGGTCTAGTCTGCCCTTTTCCTCGATCGTATCATAAACAGCCTCTTTTAAATCAGCCACTAGATCAAATTCTTCAGTTTCAAATTTTTTCCCTAAACTTTTAGCTACTTTTTGGATCACTTTGACATTCTCTTCTAATGAAGGCGCAGGAACACTTTCGATGACTCTCCCCGAAAAATAGAGTTCTTTTTTTCCAGAAAACTCATATTTTTTTTCAATCAATTCATAGGTTAAATCAGTTAACGCCACCGCAAACGCTTCATCTGCCTTTTGGGATTTTGCCCCCAATATCGCTCGATTCAAAATCAATTGATTGGCGATTCCTGTTTCGTCTGCCTCTACAAAATGTGTATAGGATTCTCGGTAATTGACTTTTAACAAAGCCACATACATCACCGTATCTACTTCATACAAAACAACAAAGACATCAGCGCTTGGTGCTTCTTCGCTTTCTTGATAGATCTCGAACCAGCGTTGAACGATCCCTTCACTTGCTGCTACAAAGTTTTCTTGACAGTCCTGGACTTGTTTCGCCATCATACTTTCAGGTGACAGCTGTCCTGTTTTCGTTTGTGCAGAAGAAATTTTTTGGATTTTCTTTTGTAAAAAATCTCGAATAAACTCTTTAGTCAGATCCAATTCTTGTTGAGAAAATACGGGTGATCCCGTTTCACGATCAATAATATGCATAATTGCTTTTTTTAAATAAATATCCATGTTCTCATTCCCTTCTGGTTTAGTTTACGGAAAATCAATACAAAATACCAGAACGAAAATCATTATTTTCCTTTTTTTGAAAAAAATAATTGTCTCCTAAACAAAATGGATTCCTTTTTTGAGAAAATGCGCTACACTTAAAAGTGAACTAAAAATTAAGGAGTTGAGAATATGGATTCATTAACAAATACGTATCGTTTATCAAATGGTTATGAAATTCCGATTGTTGGTTTTGGTACTTGGCAAACACCGGATGGCGATGTCGCAGTTTCTTCAGTCAAAGAAGCGCTGGCTGCAGGTTATCGCCACATTGATACAGCACAAGGTTACAAAAACGAGGAAAGCGTCGGTCAAGCGATCAAAGAAAGTGGGATTCCCAGAGAAGAGATTTTTCTAACAACAAAACTTTGGAATGCCAATCACAGTTATGACTTAGTGATGTCTTCGTTTGAAGAATCACTACAAAAATTACAAACAGATTATATTGATCTTTTCTTGATCCACTGGCCTAATCCTGTGGCTTTCCGTGACAATTGGGAAGAAGCAAACGCCCAAACTTGGCGAGCTTTTGAAGAGCTGTATGAAGCTGGAAAAATCAAAGCCATTGGCGTCAGCAACTTCTTGCCCCATCATCTGGATGCGTTACAAAAAACAGCCAAGATCATGCCAATGGTCAACCAAATTTTCTTAGCTCCTGGTGAATTACAACCAGCAGTCGTTGACTATGCCAAAAAACACGAAATGATCCTGGAAGCTTACAGCCCACTTGGCACAGGAAAAATTTTCGATGTACCAGAGATGCAGGAAATTGCCAAAGCCCATCAAAAGAGTATTGCTCAGGTTGCTTTACGCTGGTCCTTACAACATGGTTTCTTGCCTCTGCCAAAATCCGTAACTCCTAGTCGGATCAAAGAAAATGCTGAACTTTTTGACTTTGAACTGTCAGAAGAAGAATTGCAACAAATCGATCAATTAGATGGCGTAGTTGGTAAAGCAAAAGATCCAGATACTACCCAATTTTAATTTAAGGATGTTTGATAACAATGACTCCGATTGAACGTTTAGAAAGGCTCTCAGAAGAAATCACTCGTACTTTTCATCCTGATTTCATCTTTTTGATCGGACCAGACAAGATCCAACACTTCCCAGCACGTAACTGGTCCCATGATCAAAAAATTCAAGAGCTAACCAACCGTTTCGATCATTCGCTAATGGTTACGACTTGGCAAGGACATGAAGTGATCTATTCACCTGAACTGTCTGTCTTTGCTTTGATTCCTTGTTCCAAAACAACGTAGCTGACTTCAATGATCGTGATAAGCCGATACACACTGAGTTTTTCTTGCCGGTGTCGTATCGGCTTATCTTTTGATATACACCTAAAAAGAGGAAACATTTCTGTTAAAAACAAATATTTTCCTAAAAAAATGCGTATAAATACATACATATCTAAGTTTTTTTCGTATAATCCTTTTCATTTCATCTTTTTTTTCTTATAATCGAAAGGGTATGAGCGAAGGAGAGAACATATGAAGAAAAAACAAAAACAAAAATTACTCAATCAATTCCGTCCTTCTTTAGATGGAATCAGAAGTCAATTATTTCATTCTTTAGAGGATGAAAGTCTACGTCGTTACGGCTTACCTTTACAAGTCATGCTTGATCCGAAAGACCGCCACATCTTAACGATTGGACTTGCAGGAAAAACAAATGAAGATACTCGCATCAATGTACCGATTGATGATAATTTCACAACTGTCTTAAAACGAATCCGTTCAGGAGAAAAAGACATTTTTGAACGCTTCCGTGACAACTTATTGATTGAAATCGTTTCTTATTGGAATGATCAACGTCTTAAAAATGATGAACCAACTGCTCAAGAGGTTTCTACACCTGTTGCTGAAACAAAAGTTGCTGACTCAAAACCTGTGGAATCACCTAAAACAGCTGAAGTATCAAAAGCGGAAACAACTGAAAAACAACGCTCAACTGAAACTGCCGCTTTGAATTTCGCTGATTTTTCAAGCGCAGTAGCGGAATATCCAAAATTTTATGTAGAAAAAGAAGCTGATGCAGCAGTCATCTATGAGAAAACCTCAGATGAACCACGTAAATTAGCTGAAATTTCAATGACAGCAGAAAACCAATTTACAATTGAAAAAGCGTTAGAACGCAAATACAAAGTGAAACTGACATTGATCCCATTGATCGAACAGTTTGCTGCAACAGCTATTTCAGAAAGATAACCAGTTTCACAAATCTATCCACCGCATCAAAAAACGGCTTTTTGTCAAATGATGCCAGTAATGAGAAATCATAAAATGTTAAATGAGCAGAAAGGCAATTGCCCTCTGCTCATTTTTTTATAGTAAAATATTTTTTCTATTACTTTGAATCACCAAAAGCTGTCAATAATCTTCACCAATCTAAAAAAAGATAGGACCAAAAAACCAAGCGGTCTCTCCCCCTTAGTTTATTGGTTATGTTTATCCAGCTTACCCATGTGCATGATAAAAGACATTCAGTTCATAAGCGACACCAGAAATAATTACTGCTAGTAAAAGGACTAAAAGACCTAAAACTACTTTTTGCTTTTTAGAAAAAAGCGTTTTTTTCTTCTCTAATTGCCTTGTTTTCAATATTGAATCTGTGGAGATAAAAGAGAAACAAACAACATAAGACAATAAAACTACTACTGCACTTAACGAAAATCCAGCTAAAATATCACTTGGATAATGGACTCTTAGATATAATCGAGTTGCTGCAATCAGCAATGGATAGCTGATAAGATACCAAGCAACTCTTCTGGTATCCTGACGACTCCAAATAATACTTAACGATAAGATAATTGTTAGGAAAAGCGCAAAGGATAATAAAGAATGTCCACTAGGAAACGAGTAACTCGTACGTATTTCCAATTGTGAAACGGCAGGTCTGATTCGTGCAATGAGCTTTTTTAGAATATACCCAAAAAAACTAACCGCAAAGATATTACAGATATTCCAAATCGCTAACAAATGGTAATTCTTTTTCCAAATATAAAAAGCAAAAAGAAAGGCGAAACATAAGGTCGGACCAATCGTTGCTAACTTAGCAAACAAACGAACAATCGCTGTTAGTTGTGGAAAATTAGGTAAATCGATCTTTGTATAAACCGCTAAATCTAGTGTTTCGAACCATGGAGGATTGATTTTTACGCATAAAATCAATCCAATCAAAAGACATAATGGAACGATTGATAATTTCAGTGCTTTTTGTTGATAATCACTCATAAAACTTTCACTTACTTTCTAACTTCATCTGACTAAACAAATGACTTATTCTACTTTTTTAAAACCTAAAATCATACCTAATCCGCCTCCCATGATCAACAAAGAGGTTCCTCCTTGACTTAGAAAAGGCAAAGGAATTCCTGTTAAAGGCAGTAAACCAATCGAAGCGCCGATATTTTCTACGATTTGAAATAATAGTCCAAATACGAGTACTACCGCTAGATATAGATTTCCTTTATTGTTTGTCTGTATCGCAGTGTAAATAACTTGGTAGAAAAGATAGAAATATAGAAAAACGACGGTCACGCTACCTAAAAAACCAAACGTTTCGGCAATTACAGTAAATACCATATCTGATTCACGTACTGGTACATAGATTGGTGGTATTTCAGCTGGTCGTCCACTAAATCCACCTGCACTAACAGACAATAAGCTTTGTGATTGTTGGTATCCGATCGATTGACTATAAGCAAAAGGATCGATCCAAGCTCTCACCCGGTCTAATTGATACGTCTTAAAGTTCAGACTATAAAGGATCTCATTACCGTATTTCGTAAAAACTAGACAAATCAATATGACCCCAATAATAAATAAAAAACTAGCACATACGGCCAAGATCTTCCAATGGACCCCTGCAATCATGAACAGAGCCCCCAAACAAATAATAAATACCAAACTTGTCCCAAAATCTTTTTGCATATACATCAACAAGAAAGTTGGTAAACTGATCAACAGAACTTGAAAGACATAGATCAGATCCGTTTTCACGGTACGTTCACTGACTTTCTTTTCATAAAGCAAGGTGAAATAAACGAGAACTAATGCAAAAGTCAATTTAACCAATTCAGAAGGTTGAAAAGTAAAACTACCAATCCTCAGCCAACGTTTCGTATCGGTTAATTGGTACATCACTGGATCATAAAATTTGTAGAGCAAACTCATAATTGCTAATGAAATGGCATAAAAATAAGGAGACAATCGTAACAATAACGCTGTCTTGATTTTTTGTGTCAGTAACAAAAGTCCTAATGAAGCAATGCAAAAGATCACTTGTTTTAAAACAATAGTTTTATAAGGCACTTGGTCGTAGACTGCTGCTCCATATTGCACACCGATACTTAATAAATAAAAAAGAAAAATCGGCAAAAATAACGCATAATTAAACTCAAATGATTTTGATTTCACACACAACACCTCTTAAACGAAAGTTTTCGTAACCAGAATTTCTCTAATCTTCTTATCAAAACATCCGTTATCAACTAGTATCCATTTTGCCATCCTTTCTATTAGGCAAAAGGAGTCACTTTCACATGAGGAAAAATAAAAGTAGCGTGATCAAAATGTGCTGTGATTTATTTTCAAGTAAGTGGTGTAAATATCCAACTCCAAAAAATAAGCCGAAAATTCACAAAAATCAGCAAAGATTTTTAGAAGTTTCGGCTTATTTGTTAAAGTTGGGTACATCAACAACTATCTCATCGTGTGAGTTTTGACACTAAACAACGTAAAGATTTCTCTTAGCTATCTTATGAAGAGCCTTAATTCGACAATTCCTGTTTTACACATTGGCGTCTTTCGACGTTTCTGCGCAATAGCCTATGTTTGTTTAGGAGCCTCGCCTAACAAGTATTAAATTTGAAAAAAGTATATCCTTTAACGAACAATTTCACAATAGCATCCCGTAGAAAGTTCACAAAAATTTAGTCATATTTAACCTTTTCCTTAATTTTACCGACAATTAGCAAAAAAAGAGAGCTTTTGACTAGGAATAATATGAATAAACATATAAATAAACAATAGTAGCTTTTTATCCATTCTGCTGTTATCCCAATCAGTCTCTCTTTTTTATAAATACTTATTTTTTACGTAATTGCATCAAAAATTTTCTAGCTACGTCCTGATTCATTCCTTCGGCTTTTCTTAGAAATTCAGCGACTTGTTCAATTTCAGTTCCTTGTGCCCCGACTGTGATCGCTAAGGCTCTAGCTTGAAGCGACATATGCCCCTTTTGGATACCGTCTGTCACTAATGCCCGCAAAGCAGCTAAATTTTGTGCTAAACCGACGGCAGCAATGATTTGAGCTAATTCTTTTGCTGATTCAATCTTCAACATGTCTAGTGCAATCTTTGCTTTTGGAAGAATCCTAGAAGCCCCTCCAACTGTTGCCACTGCCAAAGGTACCGTTAATTGTCCAACTAACTTATCTCCAATCATTTGCCAGTCTGACAGGCCTTGGTAAGCACCATCTTTCGCAGCATACGCATGAACGGCAGCTGCACAAGCTCTCGTATCGTTTCCAGTAGCAAGAATGACAGCTTCGATGCCATTCATGATCCCTTTATTATGTGTCGCTGCCCGATAAACATCTAATTTAGCATACTCGGAAGCTTGTTGGATTTTTTCAGCAATTCTCTTTCCTGCTTCAATCGTTTTTCCCAATCGCTCGAAGGGAATCTCACAACTAGCTGTTACTAATGATTCTGTTGCGAAATTACTTAAAATACTAAATAAAATCTCTTCTTTAGGAAACCAGGAACGTATTTTCTGGGCAACACCTTCTAAGATAGCGTTGATGATATTTGCTCCCATCGCATCTTTTACATCAACCAAGAAATCGATCGATAAGTAATCCAAATTATTGCCCTTAAAGTTTCTTGTTGCGATTTCCTGCACTCCACCACCACGTCTCACGATCGAGGGATAACTTGCATTCGCACATGCTAGTAGTTCATCTTGTCTGGCGATGACAGCATCAGTTATACCTCGATTATCCAATTCCCCTGATAGTACAATCTGACCACGCATCAGGCGTTGTGGTGTAATTGCTATAATGTCTCCACATATTTTTGCACCGTTACTGGCTGCAGCAATTACAGACGGTTCTTCTGTCGCCATCGGTACTTGCCTTTTGATTCCATTGATTTGAAAATTAGGTGCAATCCCTAGAGGAATCTCAACTTGACTGATTTGATTTTCAATCAAATGATTGGCTACTTCTTCAGAGAGTGTTCCTACTTTTAATTCATCAGCTTGTGATTGACTGATGATTCCTTCACTAACCAACTGACTCCGACGTTGTTCAGGCGTCAGTTGATAAAACTTTTTTTTTTGGTCACTTGATTGTTCCGTTTCTAGATTTGCTTCAAGTAACATGGCTAGTCCTAAGCCTCCACCAATACATAAAGAAGCCACACCATATTGTTGGTTCATTCGTTTCAAGCCATAACTTAATGTTGTCAAAATACGAGCACCACTTGCACCAATCGGATGACCGAGTGCGATGGCACCACCATCTACATTGACTTTTTCTTCAGCTAGTTTTAAGTTGCGATTGACCACGATCGATGAAGCCGCAAATGCTTCGTTGATCTCAAAACGATCGATTTGATCAATAGAAATTTCTGCTTTTTTCAATAATGTTTGGATTGCTGAGATAGGTGCAATTCCCATGATGCTCGGATCAATCCCAATTTCAGAAACAGCCTTGATTGTTGCAAGATAAGGAAGCCCATGTTTGATCGCATATTCTTTTGAAGCTAAAATCAATACCGATGCTCCATCATTTAACGGAGAAGCATTTCCTGCTGTCACAGTCCCATTTTCGGAAAAAACAGTTTTCAAAGTCCCTAATTTTTCCAGTGTACTATTCCCTCGGATGGCTTCGTCTTTATCCATGATTCTTTGATCAGGTAAAGTAACGGGAATAATTTCTGCTTCAAATACCCCGTTTTCACTAGCGTGAGCTGCTTTTTTTTGTGAGTTGAGCGCATATTGATCTTGTTCTGTTCTCGTAACGGAAAATTCATTCGCTACTTTTTCAGCAGTTAAGCCCATATGTGCATTTGAGAACGCATCTGTCAGCCCATCATTGACCATACTTGAGATCGGCTCTTCATAAGTTGCATTTTCTGCTTCATATTGCTGAAGCAGTGGCGCACGTGACATGCTTTCAGTGCCTCCTGCGACTACTAGATCAGCTTCACCTAACTGAATCAATTGGCGAGCCAAAATAACCGCCTTCATTCCTGAGCCACATACTTCGTTGACTGTCATGGCAGGAACCTGAACAGGGATCCCACTATTGACAGAAATTTGTCTGGCAACATTCTGACCATTCCCCGCTTGTAATACATTTCCAAATATTACTTGATCGATGTTTTCTTTATGGATACCTGTTTTTTCTAACAGTTCTTTTGTAATGATTGTTCCTAATTCTACAGCAGAAAAACTGCTTAAACTGCCACGATACTTTCCAATTGGCGTTCTCGCAGCATCTATAATAACGACTTCCTTCAAGTCAGTCACCTCCTAGAAAAATATACCATTGTTTATGCTAAAAACAAATACCTCACTACAGCTTCAAAAAAATCTAGGAATAAATTTTACAAATCCTTAAATATTCGCTTTTTTATATTTCTTTTAATCTTTTTATGATACTTTAGTAAAGTAAGTTTTTTTATCATGAGTAAAGAGGTGTTGAAATGAAAGTAGGGATTGATCGTCTTTCCTTTTTTATTCCAAATTTATATTTAGATATGACAGAGTTAGCTGAACGTCGGGGAGATGATCCTGCTAAATACCATATCGGTATTGGCCAAGATCAAATGGCCATCAACCGAGTGTCAGAAGATATCGTGACTTTAGGAGCAAATGCAGCTACTAGGATCGTCACAAATGAAGATCGCGAGCTGATCGATATGGTTATCGTAGGAACGGAATCTGGCATCGATCATTCAAAGGCGAGTGCTGTAATTATCCATCATTTATTGAAAGTCCAACCTTTTGCTCGTTCGTTTGAAGTAAAAGAAGCTTGTTATGGTGGAACTGCTGCTCTCCACATGGCAAAAGAATATGTAAAAAATCATCCAGATCGAAAAGTTTTAGTGATCGCTAGTGACATCGCCCGTTATGGTCTAGCTAGTGGTGGAGAAGTGACACAAGGTGTGGGTGCTGTCGCTATGATGGTTACCAAAGATCCACGAATCATCACTATCGAAGACGATAGTACTTTCTTAACCGAAGATATTTATGATTTTTGGCGTCCTGATTATGCGCACTACCCAGTGGTTGATGGTCCTTTATCCAACTCCACTTATATCGAATCTTTTCAAAAAGTTTGGAATCGACATAAAGAGGTAACAGGATTTACTTTAGAAGACTATGATGCGCTAAGTTTTCACATTCCTTACACAAAAATGGGGAAAAAAGCCTTACAAAGTGTCTTGGATCAGACAGATGAAGAAACACAAAATCGCTTATTAACTCGCTATGAAGAAAGTATTCGTTATAGTCGGCGAATTGGTAACCTTTATACTGGTTCTCTTTATCTAGGATTGATTTCTCTTTTAGAAAACTCACAAGTGTTAAAATCAGGTGATCGAATTGGCTTATTCAGCTATGGTTCGGGTGCTGTCAGTGAATTTTTCACAGGTTACTTACAAGACGGCTATCAAGATTTCCTATTGACTGAACTACATCAAGAAATGTTAGAAGGTAGAGAAGCTGTCACAGTCGATCAATATGAAACAATCTTCAAGGAAAAATTACCTGAACATGGGGAAACAGCCGAATATTCTTCCGATGTACCATTTTCAATCTATAAAGTTGAAAATGACATTCGTTACTACAAGTAACCATATGAGACAACTGCCTGATTGATTTAATAGGTAATCAAAAATGTTTGCAAAAAAGCAACTTTTAACATATAGCTACAAAAAGCAGTAAAACAAAAAATAGCGGCTTGCAATTACTTTTGTCAACATTGTTGTGACAATAAATAACTGTAAGTCGCTATTTGATTTTCTATCCTATTTCATAAACTATATGATGCTTCTTAATATTTAGAACCATTTTTTGAATAGTATATAATATAAAGTTCGATATTCTGATTTTTCTTTTAATGTTGTTTGATCCATCATCACCCATAACAATTTCTTTTCTGGTGATCGGTCACTTGGAACCGGATTGACTAACTCTTTATCCCAAAGTTGAGTGGCTAATGACGTAATTCTTTTTTTGAGATCCTCTTTGGCATCATTTTTCAAAGCTAGGTTTTCTAATCCAAATTGGGTTACTACCCAACGATTGGTCGATTGCGTAGTATCAACGATCCCTTCAGAAGAAATGAAGCGGTTTTTAGGTTCTGCATGATAAATTTCAACGATATCACCTATTTTCAATGATACATTTTCTTCACCAGTAACAGACTCTATGCCTTCGATCGTTTTTTCGTATTTCAGTTCTCCTGTACTACTTTTGACCATTACTTTTACATAAGTTTCATTCTCATAACGATAATGAGGTCTCGAGTGCGTAACTGAAACAATTGCTTCTTGAGTATCACTGTTCTTGTTTGTTCTAAATGTAAATGAGCCAAACTTCCTGTCATTCACTCCATGAAAATCAATGACTTGGCTATCTTTTACTTCGTCCAACGTAATAACCGCATGATTTGTTGCTTCTTTCACGTAAACATAACTATTCTGTGGGATGAAATACATCATTTGATTTCCAGAGAATTCTGCACAATAGATGCCATTAGGAATGTTTTTAAAAGTGACTACTCCTCCAGTGATTTCTTGAGTAGCTATTTCTTTCGCTCCATCTTTTAAAGTTATTTTGGTACCTTTTAATAGGTTTAAATCTTTCAAACTTAATTCAATCGTAAGATCACCTTTTAGATTTAGCGCAGCAATCTCCTTGTTTTGTACCATCTCAAAATTAGAATTGATCAAATAAGATGGGTCGACTAATTCACGCGCACGTGCCAACTCACTTTCTGGTACGACATCAGCTAAAGAAGCGACTGCCGGATAACCATGCTCACGATTTTTTTGAACTTGTACTTGATCAAGCGTCAATCCCCATTTCTCTAAAACACCTGAAAAATCTAGTTGCCTATTTTCACTATAGATACGATTCATTAAATCAGGTAATGGGTAATCGTTGCGATTAAAATCTGGTTGATTAGCTATTTTACGATATTCCTGATACATCTTTGTAAACGAATCATCATTTGCTTTTTGTTTTAACATTGTTAATAAAATTAATTTTTCGCGCAGATCAGCATCAGCATAAGTTCCATTCTGATTGATTAGCTTTTCGTATAGTGCGTTTTCTACCTCTTCTTTTTTACCATAATTAAATAGCCAACCTTTTTCATCTGCTTCTTTTCCATAGATAAGATATTGATACTGCACACCAAATAAGTTATTCGAGACTTCTCCTGTATACATCCCTATGTTATCGAAGCCAGCTTGATAGCCATGTGCAATTTCATGCAACACTTTCCAACTGTCTTCAGTTAACCAGCACTCGACTGTGCTATAGCTATTTGCTGCCCATTCTGAAGAATAATAAGCACCGACACCTCCGTTTTTATCTGCTTTCAAGAAAAAGCGATTCACTCCATTTTGATTTTCTTTAGATGAGTTATCAAAACCAGCCATTTGATTATAATAACCAAACAATTCGATGTAGTGTTCGATCAATTCATCTAAGGAACGGTAATCTTTCAAGTTTCTTACTTTTTCTTTATCATTTTTAGGAACAAGTAATTGAAAATCTGGTCCTTTAATCAAAGCATATTCAGCATCGAACTTGTCCCACATTGAAAGAAACATAGTATCATCTCCATGATAACTATAAACTGGTAATGGTTTAATACGTTCAGAAGTGACGATTTCATATTCAATCTGAGCAGCTTCTTCTCCATATGGCGTATCAATAAACGGAACTAAAGGATTATCTGCACTTATACTTACCCATTCTGAATCAACTAAGATACTTTTTTCGATACTTGAGGCATTACCTAACAATCTCAATCTTAATTTATTTTTGAATTGTTTATTTGTTTGTCTAATCCTCAATTCAACATTTTCTGGCAAGATAAATCCTAAATCCTGGCGATCATGATTTTTCCCTTTATTCATCCCTGCATTGAAGATCCAAGTTGGTTCAGGAATACTAAAAATCTCTTTTTTAATTACCTCTTGCGCCTGAACATTCGTAGAAAACAAACAACCAAAAAATAACACTGATAACCCTATCAAAAAAAATCTTTTTCAAACAAAAAACCTCCTGTTATGTAATTTTATACAAATTGCCATTTAATCAAACAAAGCAATCGTATACATTTAAGTATAAATAAAATAGTCAACAACCACAATAAAAATTATACTTTCACTTCAATTAAACTATTTTTTTAAAGAAATAATTAAGATGCAAGCTATAATTTTCCAAAACAAACATTTCAATGATTTGTTATTTTATAAAATAATAAAAATGATTTAAAACAGTTAAGAAAACATAAGACCAATATATCTGACAACTCATTTTTCTCCGTTTATTATTTTAGAAAGATAACCAACAGTCAAAAAATAGTTTTAGGCCGATTTCTTAGAGTGAATTGTTAAGACACAAGCAAATATAAGTGTTTTTTCTTTTACGTTAATTTTCGATTACTCCATTAGCCACAACAAAAAAAAGACTGAGCCAATCTGATATGCTCCCCCTATATAGGACACTGAAATATAAAAGTCCTGTATAGGGGGAGCATATCACAACTTGCCTCAGTCTCTTCTCATCATATCTCTAAAGACGGATAAACGGTGTTCAAAAAGTCGTTCCTCGTCAATCCGTCCTAAGAGATAAATCGTTTTTCTCTATATTCTTAGAGTAAACAAAACTAGTCATGCCCATTTTGGGTCACTCCTTCTTGATTAGTAGTAGCCGATAGGTCAACATCGTTGTACTAACAATTTTTTCTTTTGGGTCAAAATATTTTTGAATATACTCTTTAAAAATTGTTTCTTCTAGGTATTCTTGATAATAAGCTCTCATAAAATCTTCCGTAATTTCTTCTTTAAACGTATACGTAAATTCTTTTCTTTTATAGGACCATTCTTCATCTTTTAAATAAGTTTCCAATTGATCCATTATTACTGGTGAAGTCACAGCATCTTCTTCGAAAATTCCTAATTTTTTTTCCAACGATGTAAACAGATCTTCTTTAGAAGAGACAACTCTTAGGATGACACAATATTTTTTCATCTTTGTTAACATTCTACTTAACTTTACGGAATCGTCTAAAGCCGGATTAGAAGCAGAGAAAATAAAATCATACGTTTTTCCATTTTCCAGAAATTCAGAAAAAGTCTGTTTCGTTAGATGAATGTTTTCCCTCCCCAATCTAGCTGCTTCTTCAGTAGCAAACTTCAACATTTCATCCGAAAAATCTATCAATTCATATGTAGTTGCTTCTTTTGACATCGCTAGATAGCGTCCAGCGCCACCTGCTACATCCACTATTTTCTCAGTTGGTAATGCAGCTTCTTTTTTTAGATACTCAATGACATCTCGGACAATTGTTTTGTCTGATTCTTTTTGATTCATGTAGTAATCGCTTGCAAAGGCGTCCCATTCTTCTTCGTTCATTTTCATTCCTCTATTTCTCTATTTTTATATCGCATTTTCACTTTTCGGAATAAATAGTACACTGACTAATTCATAACCAAAACCAACCTGCTCTTAGGCTTATCGAAATAATTATTTTTAAAATTTCTATCCTTTCATTATACATGATTCACATGTGTTTTCCTTTCTTTCTATCTCATCAGAGCCAAATTTTTAAATTGCTGATATAGTTCTTCACTATGTATATTAGACAGCTATCATCAAGTAAAGAATAAAGCTGTCATTGAACAAAAAACTGGCTGGTATACATTCGGTTGAATCCCGAAGCCATACCAGCCTGTTGGTGAAATACTCTGCTATTAACTTTTGAATAGCACATCAAAAAATTATCCCAGGTATTCCTTTTTATTTCTCTTTTTGTACGTGTACAAGGATCAGTTTTGTGATTTCCATTAAAATGATCGTTACTAAGGCAATCCCGATTGACGTAAAGACTTCTGTCAAACCAAATGCTGCTGGAATTGAAAAGACTTCTTTCAAGCCTGGGATCATCGTCAAGCAATACAATGCACTACATACTACAACAGCTAACAATACGCTTCGATTTGCGAAGAAACCTGCTTGGATCGCTGTTTGTGTGTTAGAACGCGCAGGGAATGTTTGTAATGTTCGACACCAGATCAATGTTGAAAACGACATTGCTACGCCAAATTCTGGTGAATGTTGCATTCCTAACCACTGCGCAAAAATGACTGCGATACCGATTAGTACGCCTCGATAAGTAACCGAAATCAATGTTTTATCGGTAAAGATTCCTGAATTTGGATCTCTTGGTGGACGTTTCATTGTAGCTGGTTCGGCTTTTTCTGTTCCTAAAGCAATCGCTGGTAATGAGTCGTTGACTAAGTTGATAAACAATAATTGTAATGCTGTAAATGGATTGGACCAATCAGCAACTAAAGCGAAGACAATCGCAATGATCGCACCTAAGTTTCCAGAGAATAAATAGGCAATCGCCTTTTTGATATTATCAAAAACATTACGTCCTACTTCTACGGCACTAACGATTGAAGCAAAGTTATCATCGGTCAAGACCATCGCTGCCGCATCTTTCGATACATCCGTACCCGTACCCATGGCAACACCAATATCCGCTTGTTTCAAGGCCGGAGCATCATTAACTCCATCGCCTGTCATCGCAGAAATGTGTCCTTTTGTTTGCCATGCACGTACGATTCGGATCTTGTTTTCAGGAGATACACGTGCGTATACAGTCACTTTTTCCAAGACTTCGTTTAATTGATCTTCGGTCAATTCATCTAACTCTGTCCCTGTAAGTGCTTGATCTCCTTCTGCAAAGATCCCAATTTCTTTCGCGATCGCAACAGCAGTCGTTTTGTGGTCTCCAGTGATCATAATCGTTTTAATTCCAGCGCTTCGAGCTTCTTTAACTGCTTGTGTGACTTCTGCTCTTGGAGGATCGATCATGGCAAGTAATCCAACTAGAATCAAGTCATTTTCATCTTCAAATGACAACTCTGGACTTTCAATTGGGCGATAAGCAAAGGCTAAAACACGCAATGCCTTGTTTGAGAAAGCTTCATTTTGTTCTTTGAATTGTTTCATCAATTCCTCTGTCATTGGTACAACTTCACCATTTAGCAAGACCTTTTTACTGCGAGCAAACACGATATCTGGTCCACCTTTAACAAAAAGATAGTGTCCCTGATCAATGTTATGAGCAGTCGACATTAATTTTCGGTCAGAATCAAATGGTAATTCAGCTTTTCTTGGATAGTTGTTACGGATTTCTTGATACGGTTGATTCAATTTTTCACTAAAATCAATAAACGCTACCTCTGTCGGATCTCCAAGTTTCGTACCATCTTCACTGATGGAAGCATCATTGGCTAATACACTGATTTCAATCAACCGTCTTTCATCGTCTGTCCATTTTTTTGGATCATCGGTAAAATCTCCAGTCGAACCGTTCGCTAGATAATAATCAACTACCGTCATCTTATTTTGGGTCAATGTCCCAGTTTTATCTGTACAAATAATACTAGTCGAACCCAGTGTTTCCACTGCTGGTAATTTTCGGATAATAGCATGTCGCTTCGCCATTTTATTGGTTCCCAAGGATAAAACGATCGTTACGATTGATTGTAATGCTTCTGGGATGGCAGCAACCGCAACAGCGACTGCAAACATTACTGCACTAACGATATCAGCAGTTAAATCACCTGTGCCGCCGCCAAGATAGATTCGGAACAATTGGATACCTAAAATAACTAACGATAAAGCTAAAATCGCTAAACTTAACTTCTTACTAAATTTATCTAATCCACGCTGTAGTGGTGTTACTTGTTCAGTTGTTGATTCAAGTAACCCTGCCACCTCACCGATTTCTGTGTTATTTCCAGTAGCGGTAACTAAGAATTTCCCACGACCATAAGTAATGATTGTTCCACTAAATACCATGTTGATACGATCACCAATCGGCACTGTCTGACTAATATCAGTTACTTCTTTTTCCGATGCTGTCGATTCACCAGTTAGCATCCCTTCATCCACTTTCAATGATCCAGCTTCTAACAACCGACCATCGGCAGGGACATAATCTCCTGCTTCCAATAAAACGATATCTCCTACAACCAGTTCATTCGCAGGGATCGTTTTTTCTTTTCCATCACGAATCACACGTGCATCAGGTGCAGAAAGATTTTTCAATGCCTCTAAAGAACCTTCTGCTTTCTTCGTTTGGATCACACTAATCACGGAGTTCAACATCAATACGGCAAAAATAACGAAAAATTCGATATAATCTCCCATGACCATTTGAATCAAAGCGACAATCAATAAGACAATAACCATTGCATCTTTAAAAGTTTCTAAAAACAATTTCCACGTTGGCTTCTTAGGTGCTTCTTTTAACTGATTCAATCCGTCTCTTTCTAACTTTTCTTTTGCTTGTGATGTACTCAAACCATCGATTGAGCTCTGTGTTTTTTGCATCAGCGAGTCAATTGGTTCTTTATAGACAACTTGCTGAGCCTGTTCTTTGTTTTCCAAATTCCATCCCCCATTTTGTTTTTCGTTACCAAAAAGTTTTCTGACTGAAAAAAAAGAGACCTAAGACAAATGCGGATTTGTCTTAGGTCTCACCATTTCATACAATACCAGAAAACCAAATGGTTAACTTACTGTTGATATTATCACAACAAACGTTGTCGGTTACTCCCCTAAGGAGATATTCAACTATATTCTTATCCTACATGAATGAATAGAAAATTGCAACCACTTTGCCTTGTGGTTCTTTATTTTTTCAAACCACTTTATAATCTCTGCAACTTCAAATTTAGGATTCTAAGGATTCTCATGATATAATACTGTTTGTTATTCTAAATAAGGAGGAAGCTATTTTGGTTATCACTATACTCACGATCCTTTATTTCATCAATGCACTAATTGCTTTAGTAACTATTTTAATCAAACCTCGTGACGTAGCTGCAATCTGGGCGTGGTTGCTCGTACTATTTGCTCTTCCAGGTCTTGGATTTATCCTATATCTCTTCTTCGGTCGCGGATTGACTGATAAGAAAAAATTTTATTTGAGACAAAGCGACTTGAAAGAACTAGAAAATTTTCAAGATTTCAAAGGAGATACGATCGATCACTATGATCCCGTCATGGATAATGAAGAGCATCAACAATTTGTTGACTTCTTCTCTTCTTTAAATCGCATGCCATTAACCCGACGTAATTCCGTCACTTTATTAACAGATGGTCAACAAAAATTAACTTCTCTATTAAGTGATATTCGGCAGGCAAAGCATTCGATTCATATCGAATATTATGCATTCGTCACGGACAACATCGGACAACAAATCTTGACATTACTTGAAGAAAAAGCTGCTGAAGGGGTTGAAGTCCGCTTATTATATGATGCGTTTGGCTCACACGGCACTAAACCGAAAGACTTTAACCGTTTGATCCAAAATGGCGGTCACGTCCATACATTCGTCACGTCACAAAGAGCATTACTTCGATTCCGCTTAAATTATCACGACCATCGTAAAATCGTCGTGATCGATGGTAAAATCGGCTATACCGGTGGCTTTAACATCGCCAATCAATATGTCAATCCAACCAAAAAGTTTGGTTATTGGCGTGATACTCATATTCGAATCTATGGCGCTGCTGCTTCATTATTACAGCTACGTTTTCTAACGGATTGGAATGTTTCAGTACCCGAACAAAAGAAGGTTGCCTATCATCTTGATTACTTTTTTCAAAAAGAACTTGGGAAAGACGACAAGCATGAAAATACTTCGATTCAACTAGTATCAAGCGGTCCTAACAACGAACGTGAACAAATTAAATTATCCTTTATTAAATTGATCACAGCTGCTAAAAAACGGGTATGGATTCAAACACCTTACCTGGTTCCAGATGAAAGTGTGATCGCTGCCTTAAAAATTGCCGCTTCTTCTGGCGTAGAAGTCAAGATCATGATTCCTAATAAACCTGATCATCCGTTTATTTACCGAGCAACCCAATATTATGCACGTCAATTGATCAAAGAAAACGTTCAAATCTTGGTTTATGAGAATGGTTTTTTACATGCGAAAACATTGATCATGGATGATGAAATTTGTATGGTCGGCTCTGCCAATCAAGATGTTCGAAGTTATCGGTTGAACTTCGAAACCAGTGCTGTCATTTATGATCCAGCCTTTTTAACCCAGTTAGCAGATCAATTTTTACAAGATGAAAAACAATGTACACCGATGACCACGGAAACAGTCAAAGAAATGTCTGGCTGGTTGTTATTCAAACAACAAATTTCTCGTTTGTTTTCACCTATCTTATAAATCATAAACATTCAAATTTAAAATGAGTTTTTTGCTTGATCCACAAAAAAGGCTCTATAATTTATGGGACTGAAGAATCAGAATTGATTTTTTCAGTCCCATTTTCATTTTTACTATTAAAAACATTATGATTCACTTATACTTTTTTGAAAACTTATAAAAGCAAAAAAAAACGATTCTTTTAGATACCTATTGATTCTTCTTTGAAGAACAGTTTTTTGCTGAGAGTTGCTTTTCTGCTGCCCAGTGATTGATGGGTCCATACTTGTGACCGACAATGATTTCTTCACCAATTGCAATATTGACATAGTCTTTTGCCGTTCGGATTGCTTCTTCTACTGTTTTTCCTTTCGCTAATTCTGCAGCAATGCAAGCCGACAATGTGTCTCCTGTACCGTTGATTCGATCTGTTGGGTAAAAGACTGCACTTAACCAAAATGATCGTCCAGATTCCAGCAACACATAATCTCTTACTTCTTCTTGATTACTTTCTTTCGTATGAAATCCTTTGATCATCACATTTTTGGCACCCATTGCTTGTAAGTCAACAGCGGCCTGAACATAATCTTCATCTGTCGTTAAGGTTCGTCCAGTTAATTTCTCTGCTTCATAGAAATTCGGCGTCAAGACAGTCGCTAACGGTACTAGTTTTTCTTTCAGACTACTTAAAGCAGCCTCTTCTAATAATAGATTCCCATGCTTCGTCACGATTACCGGGTCGACCACTAAAGGACCGAAGTTATACTGTTGATAATTTTTAACTACTGTTTCAATCAATTCTGCATCAGCTAGCACACCTGTTTTAGCCGCTCTTATTTGGTAGTCTTCAGCGATCAAAGAAAATTCTTTATCAATGAACTCACTTGGTAAGGTCACACTTGCTCCGATCCCATAAGAATTTCCTGCCACACAAGCCGTCATAACTGATACACCATAGACGCCACGGGTAAAGAAAGTATGCATATCTGCTTGCATTCCTGCACTTCCATCACTGTCTGATCCCGCGATCGTCATGACTTGTACATATTGGTCGTTCATACGCTTCATTCCCTTTTTTATTTTTCCAACTCATTCCCTATTCTACACAACTATACCACTTCTTACTTTAAGGAATCAAATCGTAGTGGATGGACAATTGTTGATTGCAGCTTTTGTCAAATTAGTAATATTCAAGATATCTCCTTAAGAATAGGGATCTTTTTAACTAATCACTTACTAATTAGTTAAAAAGATGAAATAAGCAAAATACAGCATAAAATAAACCGAAGAATACTGACATAAAAGAGATGATGCTCAGCTTCTTCGGCTTACTTTTTTATTTGCTTCTTCAGTGCACAGCTCAGGTCTAGCATCCTCTCACTAACTAGCGAGTGACGTTATTTTACTACCAACACATTGCACGGTGCATGTGTGACTACATAAGAAGTAGTTGACCCAACTAAGACACGTTCCACGGCATTCAATCCTGTAGCCCCCATAACAATCAAATCAATTTTTTCCTTTGATTCATTGAAATTTGCAATCAATGTTTTCGGATATCCATACAAAATATACGTCTCGATATCTGTTAGTCCCTTTTCAATTGCTAAGTTGCGATGCTCTTTCATTTGGTTTTCTGCAACTTCATCTAATTCCTCTTGTAAGTTCGTTGTAACAAATGCAAAATCACCGAAATAGTTACCCGTTACTTCGTTTACGTACAAAATGTGTAGCTTTGCCTGATTTCTTTTTGCAATTGTAACTGCTTCAGAAAAGGCTTTTTCTGCTTTTTCTGATCCATCAATTGCTACTAATATATTTTTATAGGTGTCTGCCATTGAAACCGCCTCCTTTACAATCAGTGTAGCACGATTATTTTAAGGGAACAACTAATTTACTAGCACTGACCAAACTTAGCGATTCGCTTGTCTTTGAACTTGTTCATGCGTTTTTCTCTCATTAGAGCTGTAACCTTCTTGGCTTGCTTTTTCTATCTGAGTCATACGCAGCTTTTTTTCTAGCGACTTCATTTGTCCTACATTACTTTCTGATTCGGATTGACCAAGAAAAGGATATAGTCTCTTCTTTTCGTTCGTCTCTGTTACATCCATATCATTATTTAACTTCTCATGCTTGCTCACTATTGATTCTAATGATATTTCAGTTTGACTTTCCTTATTCGCTGATTCTTTTATCTGAGTCAAACGCAGTTTTTTGTCTAACGGCTCCATTTGTCCTAAATTACTTTTCGGTTCAAAATGATTTGTGGCAGGAAATAACCTCTTCTTTTCTCTCGCCTCTGTTAAAGCCATATCATTATTTAACTTCTCTTGGTCGCTTACTATTGACTCAAATGATACTTCAGTTTGGCTTTCCTTATTCGTTGATTCTTTTTTTTGAAGTTCCTTAGGTAATACTTTTTTTAAATCTAAAGAGATATCTATATAAAAATCGGTTATTTTTTTGGCTTTATTTAGTAATCTCTGCTGACTAAAACTCCTATCCACTTGAAAAGAGTATAATTCAGGTCTATATATTGGGTTTAAATTTTTCTTCTTGAACCCAGCATAATTGACGAGGATCACTCGTAAATTTTCACAACACCAGAATGGATTTTCTTGATACAACTTATAAATTTTTCTTTCTTCAAACAATCGTGCTCTTTTTTCTCTCGCATATTCTAATGCAAAACGTCTAATCCCGGTATGTTTTTTGAGGAACTCTCTATTCATCATCTGAAGAAATTCTTTTGAAGAAGGTAGCGAAATAAAAGGAAGTCTGTTCTGACATTTTTTCAATAATTTCTCCCCTATTTTAGGTTCTTTCCTTACTAAATGGTTGAAGATTGGCTGAGTCGAAAGATGACTTATAAACTGCTCTTCTATACTGATCCTAGGGTCATTCTTATTAATCTTAGCTACTGATTGTTCGATTTCTTTTTTCAGTCTTTCTTTTATGCTATTTTTTTCTTCTTTTTCGGTGGGGATATTTTCTATTAGAGTTCCTTTTCGTTCCATATGCTTTTCAATTACTTTTGCGATTGTTTGAAGTATGGATATTTGAATATTATCGGTTACTATCGGGCCTTTTTTATATGTAGCTTCCCAATTTTTCATTTGCTCGTCTGTAAAATGGATACCTAATTTTTCCAAACTTTCTCTCGTTACTTGATGAGAATTAAATTCTCCGACTATTTCAGGAAAGTAATAGGCGATTTTTTGTTGTTCTAATGTTTCTTTCATTTCATTAATTAGTGAAAGAAAGCCTATTTTAGTTTCTTGTCCTAATTCCTCTTTGTTTGTTAAGTGTGCCCCAAAATTAGTCTGATCTAGATGCTTTATAGAAGCTGCAGAACCAATTTTCTGATAAAATTCAGAGCGATTTTCATCAGTCAATGATGAATCAACATGTTGTAGGACAAACTCTTTAATTGGTGTAAAGAACGTTTGACGATAAACTGCTACGAGTGGATCAATCTCTTGTTTGTTTTGGTTTACTACTCGCTCCAATTCTAAAGCTATTTGAAGATTGATTTCTTCTGCAACTGCACGGATAACTTCTTTTTCAGTAATCAATTTGTTTAGCTTTTCTTTTTCAGCTACTGTTAAATAATCCCTCAAACAGCCAGAAATTCTCCCTTTAAAAGATAAGTCTGTTTTTTTAAGACAAACATCTACATAAGCTTTTAATTCAAGTTTTGATAAGTTATCCTTCTGTAAGAATAATGGAAGAAACGGGTCGTTTTTTAGGTAAGCGTAAAACTTTTTCCTTTCTTCCAAGCTTAAATTTGGTTTCATTACTGTTTGAATCGCTGCTTCTCTTTGCATATCTGTATCTAACTTTTCAGCTAGTTCATTTATAAATTGCTGTAATCGAGCGTTGCCCGAAACAGAATCAATATTATCCTGTCCTATATGTATTTCTTTCCCCTCACCCATTTGATAATTATAAACGCCATGTCTTACTAATTCTTTCAGTTGGGTGTCATTTGCAATCTGCTTTTCTTTCCTTTCCTTTTGTAGAACTTTTTTCGATTGCTTAGTTTGCCGTGGCTTTATGAACTTTTGATGATAATTTTCTATTATATACTCGGCTCTTTCTTGACTTTCCTTATCAAAAGATTTCGGAATACCTTTCGCTTTCTCATTATTGTCAGTTGATAGCAGATACCTAATTACATCTACACAAAACGGTAGGTCTCGCTTTCCCAATTCATAAATTTGTTGAGATAATTCCGCATCTTTTCCAAAGTATTCTCTTGCAAGTTGATGTGCTGAATTGTTAAAATGAGCAACGACGGTTGGCGTCGCCTTTGCAAAATCTTTCAACGGAACTGCTGGAGCAATGTTTTGATAGTATGTAAGTAGTTCTTTGACTTTAGGGTCTTTTTCTGCGAGCGCTAAAATTTCTTCATCCGTTTTCAGTTGACTTGCTTCCACCTCTTGGCTAAATCGTTCTAATTTTTTCTCTATTCTCTTCTTTACAGCGATAAATAAAGGATCAATTTCAGCTACAAATTGCCATTCAGGCAATAAAATGAATTGTTTAATTATTTTGATATACTTCGATTGTTTCTTGTCATTCAGATCTAACACGAACAGCCAGTTGCTTCTATTTTCTTCAATAAATGGTACCCTCAGATGTTTCAATTTATTAAACGTTCTAACTGATTGTGGTATAGAATAAACTTGGTTCCTCAGATGAGCATAATGTCTGACGTACCTGAATATATCTTTCAAATTACTATCTATAAATGTATATGAATCATTACTATCAAAACGAGAAATTAAAGTAATGAAATCTTTTAATTCTTCCTTGACAGTTTTTTGTTCATCGTTTTTTTTGCTTTCTATTCCTTCGGTAGATTTCTGATCTAAAACCATCGTCTTAGCTAGAAAAGACAGGTTTTGCTTCCTCAATTCTTCTATGTCTTGGAGACTGACTTTCGTTCGATGGTTCTCCCCATTTTTTTGTTGATAATGACGTTGCAGTCCAATAAAAAAAGCAACTTCAGAGGTTAGTTCGTCAGACTTGCTTAATTCATAAAGTGCAATGCGTTTTTTAAATTCTAAATGTTTTTCAGCATCTAAAAATAATTGTGCTTGTTTATTAATAAATTGATGATGCTCATTAGACTTCACATTTTCATACATCTCCGTAAAGACACCGATTGATATTCCTGCGTTAGTTCTTAATCTTTCATATACACTTGGATCTATTTTGTTAGCTATTGATAAAAGTTGTTTTTTTTCTAAAACCAAATCCTCGACATCGATTTGACTTGGAGTTACGACAGCTTTTTTTAAATTTCTTATTGTTTCTAAATCACTGGGTATTTCTTTAAATTCAAGATAGGCTAGACAATAAATGATCTTTTCATTTTTGGATAATACTTTATGGTCAACAAAATACCGTAGCGCTTCATCTTTAAAGTCCACTGTCGGTAAAGTCAAATCCATTTTTCTACTTTCCTCTTGGAGTTGGATCTTTATGTCAAATTCCAGATAATTACTTTCAGTCAAATATTTTTGAGCTTGCTCTTTAATCATTTCTCGAGCCAATATCGAGTCACTCTTTTTATATATCGCTAAAAAATAGTCATCTGTTCCCTTTTTTTTACCTTTTTGGATTGCTTCAAGTTCTAATATAATGTCGCTTTCTAAGTATTTCCCCATCAGTAACAATTGTTTTTTTTCTAAAGATTGCGTTATCACTTCTTTTTTTTCTTTATCCGTTAAATTTTTTGTTAAGCGTTCTGCAATAATTACTTGGATATCATTCGGAAATTTTTGTGCATCTATATACGCCAAGTAAAAAGCTCGAATGTCATTAGCAGATAAGTCTTCCCTCTCAATAAATCGTCTGAATACTTTTTCTACATTCGGTTGTGTAACTGATTTTCTTCTAAATTCTTCTTGAAAATAGGTATAAATTTCAAATTCAACATACTTACTTTCAGTTAAGTGTTTTTTAGCTTGTTCTGTGATAATTTCTTGAACCTTTTTCGAATTGGTTTTTTCATATAACTCTAAGAAATAAGCGTACGTCACCCTTTTTTTGCCTTGTTGGATTGCTTCAAATTCATATACAGTCTCTATATCTATTTCTTTTGCCAACAGCAACAATTGTCTTTTCTCAGGAACAAGCTCTATCACTTGTCTGTATTCACCAGAAAATAGCTCGTTCAATAAAAGGTATTTCAAAGTATCTTTTAGAGACTTTGGTAATGTCGTCTCTTCAAGATAAGCCAAATAATACGCTCGTTCCTCGTAAGCCGTTCTGCTTTTCCCATCTACAAGTAGATGGAGATTTTCTTGTAAAGAATTGTTTTTATTCCATTTTTTCTGAATATGTTGCTGTCTTATCCTGAACATAAAATCCAAATAATCAAATTTAGTTAAATACTGTTTTGCATACTCATCAATAATATCTCTTTTCTCTTCAATTGTTGTCTGTAAATAGATATGTGTGAATAGCTCTGTTGATGCTTTTCTAAATCCTTTTCGAACTTCTTTCAATGCAAATAAGTAGTATGGTTCTACCTCGTTTGTCAGGGATAATTCAACTTGTTCCTGTTCGTTTTCACTTGGAAAACGACTATAGTCAGGATCTGTGGCAGGATTTTTCTTAAGATAGGGGTTAACGATTATCTCCATAAACGTATCAAACTCGGGTTGTTCATGGGAAAAAACCTGAGGTTCCACCATTTTTTTGAGTAAATCATTTTTCAATTGTGTCGAGGATAATTTCCGTTTTAAAATCAAAGTGGCTCTGACTACATCATACATTTTACGTCTTTTATCTGTACTACTGGAAGGAGACACCAAATCAATAAATAGTTGTTCGATATTGTTCATTGATTTGGCTATTTTCTCATTCTCGAATGGATATAGATAATGATAAACTTCTATGGATTCACTTAGTTCGTTATCATTTAATGAATAATTAGCATAAAATTGCTCTTTAAACTTTTTTTCCTTTTTATCTTTGATATCGTTTATCAACTCTTGAAACAGCACACAAACTTTCGCCTTTTCTTCTAAAGAAAATAATCTTTTCTTATGGAACACCTCCATAAGTTTTTGTCGTGTTGTAAGATTGCCTTCAGAGATTGCTTGGGTGACTTCTTGCCAATCTAAAAAATTTTTTTTCTGATCTCCTACCAATCGTTCTGATATACTTGTTTTTAAAATTTCTTTTTTCTCCTCCGTATCCTTTCGAGGTAGTACATCTTGTTCATCTAATAATTTATTCAATAAATAAATACTATCCGCCAATAAGTTGGGATTACTGTCTAGGTTAATTGTGATCCACTCTTCATTTTCTTTACAAGTTACTTTACTTCCTTTAATCTGCATATAGTCTTTCTTATAAGAGTCTCTTCCCATTTGTTTTGCTCCTTTTATTCAGAATTTGCCCTCATTATGTTTTTATCTATCTGATTTTCTATTAATCAATAGATTGACTGGCTTTTTCTTCAAGTTAGATGGCAATCAGGAAGAATACTGAACTCAAGAAACATGATTTCCGAATTCATCGATTATAACTAAGTTTTTCTGATAATTGTCTATCGTTAGGGATGCTCCTCTCATTTGTGCTTTCACCTCTGTTTATTGACGTGCCGTGTGTTCTTTCTGGTACCAATGGTGAATTAGTAGAGCAATTTCCTGCTTTTTCCATTATTTGTTGCATGCTAACTTGCGTTCTTTGATTGCCCTTCACTGATTGATCATTTTGCGTGATAAAATCAAATGAGATCATAGTACTTTTTGTTTGCCCAGGAATGTTTTTCTGCAATTCTTGTAATTCTTTCGGAAGTATCTTTGATATACCTTGTTTTTTCATTACTTCTTTATAGCCCACTAGTACTGATTCTGCCTTCTTTCTTAGGGGATAACCATACATTTCTCTATCTCTTGGGTCTAAACTTACCGATATACCCGCATAATCGACAAGCATCACACGCATATTTTCTGCACAATAATTGTCATCATTATAAAATAATTTGTAAATGGATTTCTCAACTTGGATTATTTCTTGTTCTGTTTCATTATATTCTTTTAAAAATGGAGAGAATGGGGTATTTTCATACCATTCATTGATCAGCTTACGTAATTCAATAGGGTAAGAAAGATTAATAGCGGGTAATTTTTTTAACAATACCTTTTTCAATGTAGGTGATTCCTCTAAAATATTTTTGACTGGGAGACCTTTTCCTCCATACTTTTGAATGCTGCAACGAGTAAAATTTTCAACAAATTGATCTTCTATAGTCCTTTTTTTATCGTTTGGGTTAATCATACGCACAGATTGTTCAATTTCTTCGATTAAGTTTTCTTTTGCCTCATCTAAAGATTTCTTCATTGATGGGCTTTCCACTTGATTCATTTGTTCCTCATATTTTTTCTTTAAAAGTTCGTTTATTTTTTCAATAGTTGTGTTAAATGTTACTCCCATTCCACTTAAAGGATATATTTCTTTTTGTTCATTTAAATCCCCTATCCTTATGCCTTCTATAAAGTTATCAAAAAATATATCTCTCCAATTTTCTATTTGCTCATCTGAACAAGTTATGCTTACTTGTCTCAATTTTTCTTTTATTAATTCATTTTCAGAATTTCCCTGATGGTTGTTCCAATCTATCTTTCCAATTTCTTTGATTATTTCAGGAAGATAATACTTGATCCCTTTCTCTTCTAGATTTTCTTTTATTTCAGCAATTAATGGCAATCGTTTTAAGTTAGTTGCTTCTATCCTCTCTGCAACTTCTGGACTGATTGCAGAAACTAACGAAAACATGTCTTCCTTGTTTGACCGAGAATTTTCTCCTTCTGCTGTAGTAAGAGACACTTGTTTGCTAAGGTCTTTCAGCTTATGGTTAGAGTTAATTTTATTATAAAATTGCATACGATCTGCTTCATTAAAAGAAGAATCAATCAGTGATGTAATTGATTCTTTTATTAATAGGAATGGCGTATCATTATAAATGGATACTAGCCAATTTATCTCACCTACTTCTTCTTTCTTTAATACCTTTTCAAATTTCACTGCTGTTTCATAATCCCGTTGTTCTGCTAAGACACGTACTATCTCTTTTTGACTAACCATTTCTTTCAACTGACGTTGTTCCTTGTCTGTTAAAAAAACATCTAGTTTCTGATCCACTTGTTCTTTAAATGGCAAATCACTTTTATGTAGGCAAGCACTAACACATGCTTTTAATTCAATTTTCGATAGGTTTTCTTGCTTAAGAAACTGTTGAAGATACGTATCCTGCTTCATAAAAGCATAAAACTTTTGTCTTTCTTCCACACTTAAATAGGGTTGCATGATCGTTTGAATTGCCGCTTCTCTTTCTGTTGCTGTATTTAAATCATGTACTAATTCTTTAATAAAATATTGCAATTGAACATTAGCGGGTCTCCTATTTTCAGGAGAACTGGTTTCAGGAGCAATCATTCGTTCCACCAGATAATTCGTCAGCTCATCTGACTGTAATTGTTGAGTCAAATACACACCTGCTCGAACTAATTCTTGATTCTCCATATTGTTCGCACATTCTTTTTGATCTTGTTTTTTTTGCACGACATGCTGATATTTTTTTAATGCTAGTTCCATTTCTTCATGAGCAATCTCTCTTCCAGCGGAAGTTTTTGATTTTTTATAGCTCTTTTTTTTCTTAAGAAATTCTTGATAGGCAACTTCTTTGAGACTCTCTTCTTTAGTTGTATTGGTTTTGTCTTTTTCTCTCTCAAGCCTTGGTTTCGTTGCAAAAGCTGTAAACTGCTTAGTCATCTCTAGATCATGGTATTTATTGTGAAACGCAACAATTGCCTTAGCTGTTTCAGTCGGTCTTACTTCTTGATTTAAAATGACAAAAGGATTCCAATCAAACGGCTGACTTGATTGCTCTATGATTGGTGTTGAGATTGGCCTTTCAACATTTCCAACTACTTCATTAGCCACTTTATTAACTACTTTTTTGCCAGTCAATTCGCTACGCAAGGACGGAAGTGGGTATAGGTCATGATATCTTTCTACTATCTTCTCCATTTTATTTTGTATTAAAATATTTGGATGTATTGGTAAAGGGTTAGGTTGCTTATTAGTGTATTGTGCGCTCAAGTACTGAATCATTTTTGCACAATATAATGGATCCAGTTTCCCTAGCATGAAAATTTGCTTTGCTAATTTTTTTCCTGGACTTTGATATGTTTCCTCAATTTGATGCGCTAAATTGGCAAAATAGGTAGACACCATTGGAATCGTCTGAGCATAATTTTTTAAAGGATAAGAAGGTAGCATATTTTGGCAACAAACGAGTAAATCTTTAAGGCCCGGTTCGTTTTCTACAAGTTCTAAAATCCTTTTATTCGTTAATGACACGTCACCTTTATCCTCATAATCCTTTTGAATCAACGTATCTAAATATGGAATATACTCATGTACCTTCTTTTCAAACTGAACGAGCAATGTATTTAGTAAATTATTATAGTGTAAGTTGGAATCTGACAGAACCTCCGCAATTTGTTCTTTTTCTGACTTTAGTCCCTTATCAAGATTTTTGAATATTCTTCTTAGTATTTGATTTCTACTTACCTCTTTAAATGTTACACCCATTGCTTTAAATTCACTTTTTAATTGACGATTGATTTCAATCGCTGTTTCATCATGGGACACAATAGCTTCTCTTAGTTTTAGATCTCGATAATCACACCTATTATTCGTTAATATTTTTACAACAACTGGCTGAAGTAAATTGGCTGGTGCGATCTCATCTAGTTGTTCTTTAATTTTTTGGAGTTTAATAATTCTACGATCATTGTCAACGTGAAATTTCGCATAACCCCAAATTGAGCTAAATCCATCGGAATCATGAAACTTAACTTTATTTAAAAATCCTTTCAATTCTTTAACTTTTAAAGAAGTCTTGATCTCTTTTTTTTCTAAATCGTTTAAATGCGAGATGGAGCGGTCGATTGCTTGATCTTTTAAACGTTGTTCCCAATGTGGAAATCTCACTTGGACTTTGACCAAAGAATCGATTAGTTGTTCCTTGTTTAATCGCCTAAGTTCAAGAGGATCTAAAAGATTAGCATTGACTTGTTGCAGCCCGTTTTTCACTTGCAGCTCTTCAATGACTGGAAGACTCATTGCTTTTTCGAATACTCGTTTAGATTGGTTATAGACTGCAGATGCTTTTAAATCAGGCCCACCTTCTTTGATTATTTCTTTTAGTTTGAGTTTTTTAGTAAACTCTAAATGTTCTTTTTGATTTAAATGTAACGATGCCTGTTCTTTTATCCATTGTTGGGTATAGGAAGATACGTTGTTATATAAATCTGTAAAGAAATCAATTGTTGCTGCTTTGTTTTCTTTTTTTATTTTTAAGAATTCCAATGTACGTTCTGGGCCTATTTCTTCAGACAAGTGGATAAGTCTTTGTTGTTCTGAAATGAGTTCTGACAATTTCAGATTTTCGTCTACAGTTAAATCTTTTTTCAAAGCGTGTATCAAACTTTTTTTGATATCCATTGGTATCACTTGTTCTTCTATACAGGCTAAGTAATACGCTCTAATTTCAAGTGGTGATTGCATTTTCTGGTCAAGAAACGCCCGAATTTTATCTTCCCTAAACTTAATATTCGCTAGCTTTAATCCTTTTTCTCTCAATGCATCTTGCATCTGACTTTTCACTGCAAATTCAGCATGGTTAGCAGGACTTAAATATATTTTTGCTTGTGTTTTGATATATTCTTGGTTAGTCGTTGAAAAGGATTTTTCATAAATATCTGTGAAAAAACCAAGCCTTCCTTCTTGTTTTCCTTGCTGTATTTCTTCAAGCTGGAATACGTTTTTTAAATCTAGCTCTTTTGACAATTGGATAAGAACTCTTTTTTGAGGAACTAAGGCTTGCACTTCATTTCTTTCTTCACTTGTTAAGTTTTTCTCAAAATATTGTTGTAAACTCTTTTTCCAACTATTCATTTGGCTAAATGGTTCGTATTTCATTTCTAGATAAGCTATCTCATAAGCTCTAATTTCGTTAGGAGATAAATTTTCGCGACTAAGAAATGGATTAAGAAAATCTGTTTCTTCCCATTCCTGTAAATTTTTTTTACTCTCTCCCTCTCGTATCACATGACCTATTTCAAATCTCACATAGTTTTCTTCACTTAAATGTTTTTTAGCTTGCTCTTTGATAAATTGGCGACAAGTTACCGAAAAAGCTTTTTGATCCATCTCTTTGAACAATTGAGATAGGACTACTTGGTCGCTTTCCTTACTATTGTCAAGCTTAGTTGCAAGCTCTGGACCTACTTCTTTTCCTAATTGTAAATATAATCTTTTTTCTGAAACTAGATTCTTCACTTTCAATATTTCTTCTGGTTTCAACTCTTTCAAAAAAGGTTTTCTCAAATTTTTTTTGATGTTGCTCTCCATTTGTTGCTCTTCTAAATAGGCTAGACAATAGGCTCTAATTTCGTTAGAAGATAAATCTTGACTATTAATAATCGGATCAAAAAAATTGTTTTTTTCTCTCTCCTGTAACCCTTTTTTTCTCTCTATATTTCGTATCATTTGAGCTACTTCAAATCGAGTATAATTCGTTGCACTCAAACATTTTTTAGCTTGCTCTTTGATGAATTGGCGACAAGTCACTGAAAAAACCTTTTGATCCATTTCATTGAACAATTTCAGTCGTTCTACTTGATTATCTTGATTGCTTCTTTCATATCTGACTGCAAGTTCTGGCCCTACTTCCCTCCCCAATTGTAGACATAATCTTTTTTCAGAAACTAGATTCTCCACTACTTTAATCTCTTCTGGTGTTAAATCTTTCAAAAAAGGTTTTCTCCAAAGTTTTTTGATATTGCTTTCCAGTTGTCGCTCTTCTAAATAGGCTAAACAATAAGCTTTCACTGCATAAGGAGATAAATCTTTCCGTTTAAGCATAGATTTAAGTACACTTAAAGAAGTGGATTCTTGTTTTATTATATGATTTTTTTGTTCACTATTATGTACTATAAATTCAAATTCTAAATAGCCTACTTTGCTTAAATATTTCTTCGCTTCTCTAGAAATTGCTGTTCTATTCAATGCACCATTCTTTTCATAAATAACTGTAAAAAGATCCCCCGTTGCTTTTTGCTTTCCTCGCTGTACTTCTTCACTTAAATATTTTTCTCTAGTCATTGTTGTTGTATTTAATGCTTCATACTTTTTATAAATAGCTGTAAAAAAATCTACTGTTGCTTTTTGCTTTCCTCGCTGTATTTCTTCAAGGGCTAATAAATCATGCGGTTCTATCTCTTCTATCATCTGAATATTTTGTTTTTTTAAAAGCTTGACTTCTTCAAGTTTCTTTTTTTCTTTTTTTAATAAATTTTTCTCCAAAGTTTTTTTTATTTTATTTTTGGTTTTCGGTAATAAGTTACTTTCATCGATATAAATTTCATAAATTGCTATTTTTTCCAGATGAGACATGTCAGGCAAACGGAGTAAATTGGGAAATATTTTATTATAAAAAACAGAAGAAACAGACTGTGCTTCTTCTACAGATACCTTAATTTTCTTGTTCAAAACATTGATTGTTTGAGATAATTCATAATAGACTTTATCCAAACCATTATTTTTTTGCATGCGTGGAATCGCATGGTTTTTGATGAATGAATCCCATTTTTCTTCAAGAACGGGTTGATTACCGGATTTTTTTATTTCAGTAAATATTTTTGTTTTTAGTTTCTCTGACTCTATCCCTCGTTCCAGAACCATAACTGCTCTCACTAAATCATTAAACCAATTAGGACTATTTTCACCTTTATTTACCACTGGTTTGATCAACAAATCACTGACCTGCGCTTCTAGTCTTTTAGTTGATTCTGCTGTTTTTTCATTAGAAATCTTATGATAAAAACTATAGATATCGATTGTTTTCTTTCGTGATTGCTGATCTAATGACTGAACATCTTTAAACTGATCTTCAAAAGCTTGTTCCGCTTCATTAGTTATTTTTTTTAACAGCTTATGAAAAGTAACGTAAGTTTTCGCCATTTCCTCTAAAGATCTGTACTGTAACAATTCATTTTTACGAAGAGTATTTATCCATTCTCTAACTATTGATTGTTCGTTCACAGTTAAACGCGGCATAACATATCTTTCAAAGTTAACTTGGTGTTGTTCCCAATCCCTTGGAACAAATGCCGGCTTATTCATGAATAAAAGATTATATAAATAAATACTATCTGACATCAAATTCGGGTTATTCTTTAAATTGATCGATTCATAGCCATTTTTTCCATAGTCCACTCGATCTGCTTTAAAATATACATTAAATAAACCTTCGTTTTTTTCCATTCGATCTCCTTTTCTTTATCGTCCGTTTTTGTAAATTGCAACAAATTTTAATCACTCGTATCCTTGTTCTTACTAGTATGGATAACTGTGTCGGTTCACACTGCTTTTTAGTATTGTTTTCTACCATTTTTTATGTAATAAACCAATGAAATTGAGACAAAAAGTTTTTATTCTCAAGAAATGAGCCGATAAGCCGAAATTTCTGAAGATTGGTAAAAATAATAAAATCGTTTATTGCGATTATGACCTTTGTACCTCACAACTTTTTGTCCCAGTTTCATTCGTTTTTATTCTAAAAACTATATACAAAACTTTTTAGGCTTCAAACCCATTTTTCATGGCTACGGTTTTAAACCAATGGCCCGACTTTTTAATCGTCCGTTTACCGTCTTGGTTTAGATCGACAGCAATCAGTCCATAACGGTTTTTATAAGCGTTCGTCCAAGACCAGTTATCCATGCAAGTCCACATGTGGTAACCCACACAATTCGTTCCTTCTTGGATTGCCTGATGCACATATTTCAGATGGTCTGTGACAAAAGTGATCCGATAATCATCTTCAATCACGCCTTCCGAGTTAACGAAACGTTCTTCCCCTTCTACACCCATACCATTTTCAGAGATATAACATTTGATATTGCCATAGTTCTCTCTCGTATTCGTCAAGATATCATAGATCCCTTTTTCATAAATTTCCCAACCACGATAGATATTCATTTTTTTATTAGGCATATCATAATAATCAAAATAATCTTCTGGCATTGGTCCATTCTGATGATCAATCGGTGTTTCTTTTGCCTTGATTCTCCGAGGTTGATAATAATTGATTCCTAATAGATCAATCGTATTTTCTTTGATAATCGTTAAGTCATCGGGCCCCATCTCTGGCATTATCGCTAATTCTTTCACAATAGCAACCAACTCTGATGGAAACTCTCCTTTTACTGCAGGATCAAGAAAAGAACGATTGAAAAAAGCATCAGCGATTCTAGCAGCCTTGACATCCTCAGGGTTTGTTTCGTCTCGCGGGTAGCTAGGAGTTAAATTCAAAATGATTCCAATTTCTCCTTTTTGTCCCATCTTATGATAGGCTTCAATTGCTTTGGCACTTGCCAAATTTTCGTGGAAACCAACTTGAATAGCCTCTTTTAGATTGATATGGTTAGGATAATGGAACTGATAGAGATAACCGCCTTCTACTGGAACAATCGGTTCATTATGGGTAAACCATTTCTTTACTAAATCCCCAAATAACTCAAAACAGGTTTTTGCATAGGCCACATAGGCGTCAACCGTATCACGAGACAACCAGCCACCTGTTTGTTGTAATTCTAAAGGCATATCAAAATGATATAAATTGACAAATGGTTCAATTCCCTGCTCCAGTAATTCTGTAAAATATGAGCGGTAAAATGATACAGCCTGTTGATTCACTTCTCCTTTTCCTTTAGGGAATAGACGACTCCATTGAATGGATGTTCGGAAAGTATTATGACCTGTCTCTTTCATCAATTGAACGTCTTCTCGATATTTCGTGTAAACTTGAGAGGTTTTCTCAGGACCAACTTGATTGAAAAATTTTTCTGGCTCTAGATCATACCAATAGTCCCAAATGTTTTCTCCTTTCCCATCTCCTTTGATTCTGCCTTCTGTTTGTGGTCCACTTGCGGCGGTTCCCCACCAAAAATTCTTTGGAAAATCGTAGTGTTTCATTTCATAATCCCTCAATTCTTTTAGTAATTACCGTAATCATAAACAATCACTGAAAATAAATCAATACTTTTGATAAAAATGACTAGACATTTAAACAGACAGACGTTATACTACGTTTGTAATCGATTGCAAAATAAATTTGAGGTGAAAAAAATGAATGGTTTTATGGATAAACTTTCTCAAAAAATTATGCCCTTAGCCAATCTTTTAGGGCAAAACCGTTACTTAACTGTGTTACGGGATGCATTTATGTTGTCATTTCCGCTAACAATGTTTGGATCAATTGTGGTCGTTGTGAATAATCTACCGTTCTTCAGTGATGGTACCAAAGGCACGTTAAGCACCCTTTTTGGTAATGGTCAAAATGCGACGATGAGTATCATGTCCGTTTTTGTTACATTTGGTATCGGCTATTATTTATCAAAATCATATGATGTAGAAGGTATTTTTGGTGGCGCTGTTTCATTCGCAAGCTTTTTGATTCTCACACCTTTTGTGATGACAACAGCTGGTGGTGAAGAAGTTTCGGGTGTCCTATCACTTGATCGTCTAGGTGCTAAAGGAATGTTCATTGGAATGATTGCTGCCTTTTTAGCTGCGGAAATCTACTGTCGAATCACCAAACGTGGTTGGCAAATTAAAATGCCTGATGGCGTACCACCTGCAGTAACGAAATCTTTTGCTGCTTTGATTCCAGCTGTAGTCACATTGACTGTTTTCTTGATCATCAACGCTGTCATGACTGGCGTATTCAATGCGAACCTTCATGACTTAGTCTATGAAGTTATCCAAAAACCTCTAACTGGTTTAGGTAGTAGTTTACCTGCCACGTTGATTGCCTTATTCTTTGTTCAATTTTTGTGGTTCTTTGGTCTTCACGGTCAAATTATTGTTAATTCTGTTATGGACCCTATCTGGAATACATTGATGCTTGATAATTTAGAAGCTTATCAGCATGGGAAAGAACTACCACATATCATCACAAAACCATTTATGGAAACCTTTACCGTTGGTATCGGTGGCTCTGGAATGACGTTAGCAGTAGTATTATTGATGGCTTTTGTCTTGAAGAAAAAACAATACCGTGATGTTGGTCGTTTAGCGCTAGCACCTGGAATCTTCAATGTCAATGAACCTGCAATTTTTGGTCTACCAATCGTATTGAACGCAACCATTTTGATTCCTTGGGTCGTTGCTCCTTTGGTCGTGACAACGTTCAACTACTTGATGATGGCAGCTGGCATCGTTCCTCCGCCTACTGGTGTTTCAGTTCCGTGGACTGTGCCGATCATTGCTAGTGGTGTTTTAGCTACCAATTCATGGCTAGGCGGTCTCTTACAAGTAGTCGATTTTGTGATCGTCGCTTTTATTTGGTACCCATTCTTAAAAGTATTAGATAAACAACCTGATTTAGACGTTGTGTAAAGCCTTATCTACTCACCTGTGAAGCAAATCATCTTCTTTCTAATAGAGATTAAGCAAATTTTATAATCTAGCATGAACAGTCAAAACATGGAATGATGTGAATTGATTTGTTCATGCTTGTTTCATTGAAAAGAGTGATTCAACAACTAAACTTCGTTATTTCTTTCTTGTCGAACGAAATAACTTTCGTTATACTCAATACGAGGTGAATAACGTGCCAAAATATGAAGAAATCGCAAATGTTTTAAGGGAAAGAATCCGTTCAAAAGAATATCCACCAAACAGCTTTTTGCCTAATCAGATCACTTTAGTCGAAGAATTTGGCGCAAGTCGAATGACCATCAAAAAAGCCATCAATATTCTGGCTATGGAAGGATTAGTTTATTCGCAAAGAGGGGCTGGAACCAAAATTTTAGATCATCCTTTTATCGAGAAAGATACCTCCCCTGCCAATGAGTATGAGGGACTCAGTCATCAAATGAAGCGTCGTCAGCGTTCACTGACGAGTCAAATCATTCAATTTGATGTCGAGTTTCCGAACCCATTTATTCAAGAAAAATTAATGATTGGTGCCGAACAACCTGTTTATAATATTCACCGTTTACGAATTTTAGACAACGAACCTTATATTTTGGAACATACATTTATGCCTGTACATTTAGTTCCAGGGCTAAAAAAAGAACATCTGCTTTCTTCTATCTATGATTACTTGCACCAAGATCTAAATCTTCATTTTGCAGGCGCCTATCGAGCAATTTCAGCAGATAAAAGTACGCACTTTGATCAGGAATACTTGAATTGTTCGGAAATAGATCCTGTTTTGGATGTGCAACAAGTCGTTTATCTAAAAGATGGTCAGCCCATCGAATATTCATCTAGTAGAAATCGGTTTGATGTCCGCAACTATTCCTTACTTGATGTCCGTTCAAACTAAAAAAATCCGTTTCAAAAATAGGAAACTATTGTGAAACGGATTTTTTGGTGTTTACAAAAGAGCAGAGTCAAACAGAATAATTGCCAGAAACGTTCCCACTCACTATACTGTAACTAACACAATACTTACTTTTTGTAAGTTCAAAGGAGGAACTCCCATGGATACTCAAATCAAAGGCATCCACCATGTTACCGCTATGACTTCAAGTCCCACTAAAATTTATCGTTTTTTTACGGATATTTTAGGAATGCGCTTAGTAAAAAAAACGATCAACCAAGATGATATCGAAACGTATCACCTTTATTTTACAGATGAATACGGCTCCCCTGGAACTGACATGACTTTTTTCGCTTTTCCTAATCAACCTCAAGGAAGTAAAGGAACGGATACGATTTCTAGAGTGTCTTTTCGAGTACCAACTGATGAAGCATTGCCTTATTGGTTCAAACGCTTTGAAGAAAAGAATGTTCTTCACTCTGCGATCAAGGAACGTTTTTCAAAAAAATATCTGGAGTTTGAAGACTTTGACCATCAATTCTATCAATTGATTTCTGATGAAAACAATACAGGTGTTGCTGGTGGTACTCCTTGGAAGAACAGCAATATTCCATCAGAATATGCAATTACAGGCTTGGGACCAGTTTTTGTCCGAGTGAGTCAAATGGAACCATTACAGTTACTATTAGAACAGACTTTAGAGTTTAAACTTACTGATCAAACAGGAGCTTTTTCGCTCTTTGAAGTCGGTCAAGGCGGTAATGGAGCAAGCATCATTGTTGAACAGCGAGCAGATTTACCAAAAGCAATCGAAGGATTCGGCAATATCCATCACCTTGCCTTGCGTGTCGCTGATGAAGAAGCCTTACGTCACTGGATCCATGTGATCAATCAGATAAACGTACCAAGTTCAGGGTTTGTGGATCGCTTCTACTTCCAATCAGAATACTTCTTAGCTGCCACCCACGTTCTCTTTGAATTAGCAACAGATGGACCTGGTTTTTTTGGCGATGAATCAGCAGATACAGCTGGCGAAAAACTATCACTCCCACCACAACTCGAAAGTAAAAGAGAAGAAATCGAAGCGTACATTCGTCCCTTCGATACTCAGGATGCCAACCAACAACGAGAATGATCTTCTTTCTATCCAGACAGTCGTTTTCAAGAAACATAACTTTCAAGAAAAAGAGGTCAAATCATGGAATATTTTTTTCAAGCGGGAAAACAAACAAGTAGAAATTTACTCCTTCTTCATGGTACAGGTGGCGATGAATATTCTTTACTTGAAACCGCCCAGTTCCTTGAACCGGATGCTACGATTCTTTCTTTTCGTGGTTCAATCAAAGAAGACGGAATGAATCGCTTCTTTCGACGGAATGGATTGAATCAATTCGATTACCAGAGTTTAGCAGAAGAAACAGCGCTTCTGTATCATAAAATCTCAGCAGTTAGCCAAAAAGAAAACATCTCGTTACATGACTGGGTGATCGTAGGCTATTCCAATGGAGCGAATATCGCTGCTCACTTGCTATTATCAAGAAATACTGAGCTGCGAAAAGGAATCCTTTTTCATCCAATGTCTTTAAACGTCAATTATCCAGCAAAAGTAATGACTGATACTCAGATCTGGCTTTCTTACAGCAAGACCGATCCAATCGTCTCCTCTATAGCGATTACGAATCTGATCAAAGATTTTGAAATGCAAAAAGCTCACCTCACATTACAAGAAACATTTACTGGTCATCAATTAACAAAGGCTGAATTAATTGCCGCGAAAAGTTGGCTTTCTTCGCTTTCGGTTAACTAATATTGGACGAAAGTTGTGATGCATCGGATTATTTTTCAAAGTCTCTTTTTCAAAGACTCTATAATGAGGTACGCTCCAAAAGTTGTACGTGAAAACGACAATTTTTAGGGCGTTTTTTTTGTTTCGACCTTTACGCACGAAACAGAAAAATGAATGTAAGTGCTAGATCCAACTATCCATTTTTCTCAAATCATCTCTTTTAACTTTCATTTTGAAAAATCCTTCTTGGCTCCCCCTCATTATAAACGCATCATATTAAAGATAAATAGAAACATTCCTCATTTGAAAAAACTGTAGAATATGGATTTCTATTATAAAAATTAGAAAAAAATGAGTTTTTGATTAGCTAGATTTCCGAAAAATTGCTATAGTTTAATTAATCAGAGTTGCAATCATTTTAGCGTTCGCCAATTTTTTGTCGAGTTAATATGGTTCACTCATTAGGGAGGGGGCACGATGCTTCACAAAAAAAGAAAACAGATTCAACAAGTAATCTTTCTGTTATTGACACTTCTGTCAGTGCTTGCACAAACAAATGTTGTTCAAGCAGTTTCGTTAAATTTATTTGGTACGACTACCGCAACTAATAACAGTCAAACCAGTCCAAATGCGCCTTTTTTAAACCGAGTAAATGTCCCTGTCACTTTTCTCATTGAAGGAAAAAATGGCATCAGCGCTGGGGTTATCACAACTGGCGATAAATATGCCATTTTAGAAGCACCGACTGAAATGGTCGGGTATATCCAACCTAATGGGAATGCGACTGTTCAAACTACTGTTACTGTGCCACTTAGTCAGTCCCCTTTACAATTGATTTTGCCGACCATAACCTCTGTGATTTCGTTGATCGTCAACTCACCTTTAGTTTCCACACAAAATAAAACAGCGGTTAATCAGGCATTGTCAGAATTACGTTCGGAAACTTTTGGTGCCCAGAATCTTACTCTAGCTATCGTCCCACGCTCAAGCACTCAATATGGCGTAGCGATTAGTCAAGGACTATTACCTATCCTGACAACGACATTAAAAAATCGGATTCAAAATTTATTAACGATCGTCCAAGCTTTACCGCTGATTGGGACTGTTTTAGGAACATTATTGTCCCCCTTTGTCACAGCTTTGTCTCAATTTATTACGAGTTTAAATTCACCAACTTCTGATAATAGTAAAAATTTGGTTGCTGCTTCGATTTTAGGTAATACGAGTGTTTCGCTACCATTTCTTTTATCTTCGCCCAAATTGACCCAAGATCTAACAGCTAATTTTAAGGGCGGTTTTATTCAAACAGATCAGTCGACGATTCAGTTAGGACCTACTACTGGTACAACACCTGTTTATTTTTCAGCCGGAGCACTCACCTGGCAGTCCACAAGCTTGCCGACTCACTTGAACTTTGGTCAGCACTTGATCCAGACCCAACAGGATGAGCACTTAGTAGCCACCAATAACAATCAAGTAACTACCGGATCGATTTCGATTACTGATACACGGACAGTTGTAAAAAATTGGCAAATAAAAGTCCAACAACTTAGTCCTTGGCAAAACGGAACCAATCAATTAACGTCCCAATTACAAATCTCAACAGCAGATTTAACAACTACCTTTCCTATCACTGGGATCACAAGTACTGCTAATCAAATGGTCCCTCTATCTATAGGCACGCAACAAACATTACTCAAATTAAATGGTGTAACTGATCCTGGTCAAGTCCAATTAGCAATCAATCAGTTCTCATTAGCGGTTCCCAAAGAAAGTCTGAAAACAAAGGGAACCTACCAAACAATGGTGGAATGGCTCTTATCGGATACACCGTAATTTATTTAGGAGGAAGAAGAAATGAAAAAGAAAACGTTATCTTTTTTTGTCTTGGGGATCAGCTTGTTTTCAAGTTCTCTCGTTTTTGCTGATTCACAAACCCAAGGAGAAGTGGCCTATGTGGAAGGCACACTTGAGTTTGACTATGCTGGCGGTATACCAACTAATTTAGACTTTGGGGATCATCCCTTGCAGACTGCAGCTGCTGAAAACTGGATTGCTACTGCTACAGGTGAACAAACCGGCTCTACACCTACTACTGGAACCGTAGCTGTTCGAGACAACCGAGGAAATCCTGCAGCTACATGGACAGTCAAGTTATCTCAAACTGACCAGTTCAAAACAGCGGATGATGTTGAGCTATCAGGTGCACAGCTCAATTTATCTTTTGGCGGACTTACAAATAATTTAGGGTTAGCCCCTACCAGTGCCTATGAAAACGATGAATTAGCGATCCAAGTATTCAATCAAGATGCTACGATTTTAGATGCAACCGCAGGTCAAAACTCGGGTGATACTGCACTAGCGATCAATCAATTCAGCTTATCTGTTCCAGCGAATACAAATAAAGTAGCCGAACAATATACTACTATATTAAATTGGACTTTCTCATTCAGTCCAACCAACTAAGAAAGGAGGAATGATCGTGAAAAAGTGGTTTTGGATACTACCCTTCTTCTTTCTACTGATGGGAAATCTAACCGTCTACGGCGAATCCTTACAAAGTTTTGATGCACAAATACAAGTCAATGAATCAACACCATCAACAAACGACAATTATTTTGATCTACAACTAAAACCTGGACAGGAATCGACTTTGAATGTCTTAGTCACGAATCTAAAAGAAACTGAGATCACGATCATTCCGTCCTTTAATCGTGCAAAGACCAATCAACTAGGCGTTGTTGAATATTCTGGTAGAAATCAAGATCGTCCTAATAATTTGCCCATTGATATCGAGAAAATTGTTTCTGTTGATAAGCAAAAGTTTACTCTTGCGGGACATGAACAAAAAAAGATTCCTTTAACCATCAAAATGCCAGAAAAAGATTTTGATGGAGTAATTGCGGGTGGGCTCTATCTCCAAGAAGAACCAAAAAAAGATATACAAGGAAATATCCAACATGTCTTTTCTCGGGAGATTGCTGTCTTACTTAAAACACAACTAAACAAAATCCAACCGAACTTAGAACTAAAAAAAGCAGCACCTACCCAAATCAACCAGAGAAATGCCATCAAAGCAACTTTGGAAAATACTAATGCTGCTTATCTATCTAGTGCTCGTATACACTATGAGATCAAAAAAGAACAACAACAAACCCCAGTACTAACTGGGACCCAGCCCATTTCGTTCGCCCCTAACAGCGGCACGGACTATTTGATTTTTTTAGAAGGAAAAGAATTCGAACCAGGAACCTATCAGCTAATGACGAATGTCAAAAACAAGGAAATCAATTGGCAGCAAAAGATAAATTTTACTATTTCGCAAAAAACAGCTGCAACTTATAATGAACAAAATATATCTACTACAAAGGATGAGCCGCAAAACAATTGGCTCCTTTGGCTAGCTGGAGGTATTATTTTCGCTCTCGTCCTCATTATTGTCTTTTTACTGTATCTGGTGAGAAAGAAAAAACGATAACTGTTATCAAACAAAAACTAACTCTACCTAAATTTTCACGAGGCAGAGTTAGTTTTTTTCTTCTGATCTAGCAGTTATTGATATACTATCAAACACATTAGTTCTTTACTACGATCAGGAACAATCCCAGCCGTTCTTCAACAACTAGCGACTACTTATTGTGATTCTCCAAATCGAATGGTATCTCCAATCGCAAACTCTGGAAAGATTTGAGGCTCTACAACGATTGCTCCTGGCAAGACTTCGTTTTCTCCTGTGCGGAAATAAATGGAGATATGACCGAGGGTTTCAAAGTTATGATTGGCTTCACTGCCAACTTCTTTGATTTCATATTCTTGGTTGCCGATGGTCAGTATTTCCCCTGTTTTGATGACATTTTTAGCCGTTTCATGATTGTCATGGACCACACAGATGTCTTTTAATTCAGGTGGTACCTGTTGTCCGAAAAGAATCATTAAGTACTCTGCCGCAAATTCTTCCACTAAAGAACCAACCTCAACAATCTTTGTTGTGTGCATGGTTTTCTCCTCCTTCTATGATAACGTCGTATCTTGTAAATGACGTAACTGCCAAACAGTGGTACTGGCATCTAGTTCAACGTCATCTTCAGTTAAGAAAGAACCCGCCCGTATAAAACGTTTTGCTACTACTTCTCCAGAGATCAGTCCAATCGGGATATGTCCCTCTCGTTTCATTTCTTCGTGGGTCTCAAGTACTCCTCGGACACAAAAACCACCGATTCCATCTAAATGATCCCCAGGTTGAATATCTTTTTTCGCTACCGCAACGGTTTCTGAAATTGGAGCGCCTAATGGAACAATGGCATGATCTTGTTGTAAGACAGCTTTTGCAATCGTAATTGGTGTTTCTAAGCTTGCTAAATGATACGGGCGATATAAGATATGATGATCCCGTTCCCCTTTCTTCATCAAGTAATTCATTTCTTCAGCTACTTCGCTATTTTGCCCCTTAACGATAACAAAGACGCCTGGCGCTAAACCATCCACATATTCCACTACACCAAATTGAGATAAGACCCCACCATTTTCCTTTAAATCTAACGAAGTAATGACAGAATCTAGATCCCCTTTCAAACCATGCATACCTACCTTGTCAGGGATATAGCCAATCGCATTTGATAAAAGATTCATTTCAGCCATTGTTTTTGTTCCATCTTGGAAAGCAGCTAGCATATGAGGAGCCATTTGTTTTTTCTGAGCTTCTTTTTCAGCAGTTGCCGGATTTGCGGAAATATTCAATTGATTATTCTTCCCTTTTCCCGCAACTAAGACTTCCATCCCCATAGACGAAGCAAATTCAAATAATTCGGTGGTTGCTGCAGGTTCATCGCCATCTGATCCTGTATAGATCAACCCTGCTGAATCATAGAGTTTATGCATCAAAGGTCCAATAGTGATATCGATTTCAACATTTAATAAGACAAGATGTTTTTTTGCTAATAACGCTTCAAGCGCAATTTTTGCTCCTGCTTCAGGTACACCAGTAGCATCTACGATTACTTCATTCCAATCAGAGTGAATAATTTCTTTAGCATCTGTTGAAATAAGGACATCATTTTTAACTTTTGCCGAAGCTAGATACGCTTCTTTCGCTTTTTGTGCATAATCAAGGGACAAGTCACTGATCCCTGTTACGATCATCCCTGGAATTGACGCTATTTGTGCAATCATTCCCCTGCCCATTTGTCCTGCACCAATTACACCCACTTTGATTGGATTACCTGTTTTTTCTCTTAATTGTAATTCACCATATAAAGTCATTTTATGTATTTCCTCCACTCATTCAATTTTTTATGTTTTTTTATAAATATTCTCTAAAGATTCGGTTCACTAATATTTTAGGCGAATTGGCAAAATTACCAATTGTCGAGCCCGCAATATGAGGAGTGATCGTGAGATTATCTAATGTTAGATAAGGATGGTCTGCGGGTAATGGTTCCTGTTCAAAAACATCCACTGCCGCTCCCGTAATCTCTTTGTTTCTTAATGCTTGAATCAAATCTTGTTCATTGACTAATCCAGCACGGGCACTATTGATGAAAACAGCAGAAGGTTTCATTTTCTTGAAATGCGACTCATTGATCATATGTTTTGTTTGAGGAGTCAATCGATAATGCATCGAAAAGATATCTGCTTTTTCCACCAGTTCCTCTAAGCTAACTTGAGTATCAGGGGACGTACCATCAAAATAATCATCAAAGAAAAGAATGTTACATCCAAAAGGTCGCAACAAATGAGCAACTCGTTGGCCAATTTCGCCATAACCAATTAAACCAATCGTTGACTCTTTTAATTCAGGTGCTAATAGCCCATTAGGATAGTACTTTTGCCACTGATGCTCTCTTAATTTTTGATTTCCTCGTGCGATATTTCGAATTTCTGTCAAAATCAAACCAACAGTAAATTCCGACACACTAGTCTTACTTCTGCCAGGAGTATTATAAACAGCAATGCCTTTTTCTTCGGCATAGCTAACAGCGACATTTTCTGTACCTGCTCGCAGTACGCCAACTAATTCCAAATTTTCCGCCCGTTCGATCACTTTTTTACCAATCGGTGCAAATTGAGTAATGATCCACTGATACTCTTCAATATTTTCTAAGAGATACTCTGGTAATTCGACTGCATCACACCCATGTTTTTCAATCTTGATATTATCTTTTTGCAGACTATCTAAATCAGAATGCCGCCATTCTTTGATGTCTACAGAAATTCCTTTTGTCGCTAAATCTTTTAAGCCTTCTTCCATCATTTCTCGATCAATAAATAAATCTGCGATTGCTAAACATTTGATCATTCTTTATTCCCCTCCTCATTTAATACAACTGATACCCGGTAGCTTCCTGGGGTACTAGCGATCTCGAATGCTTTTTGAATATCCATTAATGGAATTTTGGTTTCGATCAATTTTGATACATCGACACGCCCTTCATTTAGGAGTGTAGCTGCGTCATAAAAATCTTCTAATGTGGAAGCATACGTACCGATCACTTCGAGACGCATATAATGAATCGTATTTGGCTGGATAGCCATTTCAGGCGCAGGATAACCCGCAGCATAAATCGAGATTTTCCCATCTTTTTCTTTCACCATCTCAAGGGATTGATTCATCGCCAAAGTTGATCCAACTGCGACAATAACGCTGTCAGCCCCTCTTCCATTTGTGAGTTCTTTGACTTTTTGGACTGGATCGGTTTGACTTGCATCAATCGCTTCAAACCCTAATTCCTTGATCAGAGCTAACTTTTTAGGCATGACCTCAGAAATAATGACCCTTGCGCCCATTGCTTGTGCTGTTAGTCCATTGAGAAGTCCCATTGTTCCTCCACCGATGATCACGATCGTTTCTTTCCCAGGCACTATTCGTAATTTTTTCATATTTTGAACGACGGAGGATAAGGGTTCGACAAAAGCAGCTTCTGAGGCAGATAAAGTTGGTCTCATCTTTACGAAGCTTTTGGCTTTACGAACAAAATAATTCGCAAATCCAAAAATCCCATAAAACTCTTTTGAATAATTCTTTCCAAATTGCCGTTTGTTTTCACAATTCGTAATTTCACCAAATTTACACTCATCACAGTAACCACAATAATCATAAAGTACACTGACTCGATCGCCGATCTGGTAGGTATCTCCGACAGCTTTGCCTTTTGCTATGACAATTCCTGAACATTCATGTCCGCCAGCCATAGGATAGCCTTGATGTTCTCTAAGTCCTAACCATTGTTGATAGTCAGTTGTACAAATGTTACAAGCTTCTTGTTTTACTAACAATTCATCTTCTGCCAATTCAGGCATCGGTATTTCCTTGATCTTTGCATTCTTCTTCTCAGCTAAATAGCCAAACGTTATGTTTTTAGGTTGCATTTTTTCACTCCTATTCTATAATCCAATTGAAAAAGCATACGCAATGATAACTGCGATCGGACCAGTTAAAATTCGCGAAAACAACACAGCTGGCACACCATTAGAAATCGTTTCTGGTTTTGCTTCTCCCAAAGTCATTCCTACAGGTGCAAAATCACAGCCAACTTGTGAATTGATAGCAAACAGTGCTGGTAGAGCGTAATGTGGCGGGATTGTACCATTGGCGATCTCTGTTCCGATCAATAAACCAATCACCGAAGCAATCACCGCCCCTGGTGCTAATAAAGGAGATAAAAACGGCAAACTAGTAATAGCACCTAATAGAACTAAGCCAAGTAAGCTACCGCCTAAAGGTGACAAAAACTTCGCAATAATATCCCCAATTCCTGTATAGTTGATAATACCAATCAAAGTTGCAACAAAAGCCATAAATGGAATAATATTTGTTAGCACGGTATCGATCGTTTCACGCCCTGCTTGATACATGATATTGATAAAGCTCCCCGCACCACGTCCGATGGTATCGATCAAGCCAAAAATCCCACCTTTTTTATTGCTATGATTTTTCTTTTCAGTGGTTTCTTTTGTTATTTCTGTAGTTGTTTCCGGTTTATTTGTGTTGATATTTGATGTTTTTTCATTCTTATCTTCTTTATTATGTACTTGTGCAGCTTCGCTCTCACTAATAATTTCTATGTTTGTAATCGTTGTTCCTGAAACAAAAATATCTTCTGTCATAAATTTCGCCAACGGCCCAGAAGGCGCTTGCAATTTTACGTTGATTGTTGGGATCTTCATTCTTGGATACGTTCCACAGCGTGCTGTTCCGCCACAATCAATGACTGCACACAAGGTTTCTTCTTTTTCCACTGGATTTTTAAATGCATCAACCGCTGTTACCCCAGCTAATTCCGCAATCTTTTCAGCGACGGGATGAATGCCCCCACCGGTTACGCTGATAACGTACTTCTTACGTTCATCATTTAACGGAATGGTTAATGGTCCTCCCCAGCCACCATTTCCTTTATGGATAATTAGTTTTTTCGCTTCCATCTCTACCTCCATTCTCAGTTTCGTCTATGCTTCTGTTGTTTTTTTTGCTTCTCTTTGTGTTAAGAAACGAGCAATTTTTTCTGTAATGATTCCTCGTACTAAGATAATCATAAAAGCAGCTAATAAATACCTTAGACCTAATTCACTTTGATTTCCCACTTTACCAAAGCCAGCTGCTACACCAAGATAAACAAATAGTTCAGCTGAATTTGCATGAGGAAATAATCCCACGATGGGATGAAGCATTGAAACCGTTGCATCATAGTAAGCTGCCTTGTGTTCTTCTTTTAAAAATCGTCCAAATGTATAACACATTGGATTTGTTAAAAAGAAACACGCTAAAAACGGAATCAATGTATAACGTAATAACGTGAATTTCGTACATCGTTGCATGAATCCAAATACTCTTTTTTCTCCGATAATTTTTATTAGAGCGTTTACAAAAAGAATCAAAGAAATCAACAGCGGAACGATCGTCGTTAAAAATCCAACAAAAGTATCTGCTCCAGCTTGAAACATTCCCATAAAGCCATCTGACAACTTCACCAGAAAATTCAAATCCCATTCCTCCTTTTAAGATCAAATTGCGCGCTTTTATCAAAAGACAATTCATTTGTCATATGATACCACACCAAGAATATATCATTTGACAAAATTAATGTCAATTGATTTTTTCGAAAAAATAAAGTACACTAAAAATGGAAATGTTTTTTATTAAATGTATGACAGTTATGATTACCCGATCGACTTGATCTATTTAAGTGAAGTGAATAACTGGAGTGAAACGATCAATTGGAGGAAAAAATGAGTAAGTCTGAAGAAAGAAACATGGTGAAAGTAGCAACTTTATATTATAAAGAAGGTCTGACACAAGCACAGATTGCTAAGAAAATGGGAGTCTCTCGTTCACTCATTTCTAAATGGTTAATTGATGCTCGAAAAGCAGGTTTCATTGAATTTTTTATTAATAGTGAAAATATCTATGCCATTGAATTAGAAACCGAACTAGAGAAAAAATTTGCCTTATCTTTTGTTAAAGTGGTGGACACAACTAATCTATCTTATCCAGAAATCGAGAAAATGGTTGGACAAATTGCATCAATCTCTTTAAAAGATAAGATTGCAGCTACGAAAACAATCGGGATTTCATGGGGAAAGTCAATCAAAAGCTTAGTTACTCAATTTCCATTTGAGAATTATCCTGATACAACATTCATTCCATTAATCGGCGGCATGGGATATGATCATTTTGATATCCACTCCAATCAACTTTGCCATGAATTTGCTCGAAAGACACGTGGTTCTTCAAAATATCTTTACACTCCAGCACTGGTTTCTAATGAGATAATTCGTCAAGAATTTGAAGGTAATATTTACATTGATAAAATTCTCTCTGAAGCCAAAAAAGTCGAATTAGCACTTGTCGGTATCTCCTCCCCTGATCATTTCAACACGATGGAAGAAATCGGGTATACTAATAAAAAAGAAATGGCACAATTAAGAGGGATTGGTGCAGTTGGGGACATCAACTCCCGTTTTTATGATAAAGATGGGCAAGAAGTAAATCATCCAATCAATAAGCATGTGGTTGGTTTAAGTCTTGAAGAGCTTAAAGCGATTCCTGAAACCATCGCTATTGCTTATGATGATGCGAAATGGCAAGGAATCTATTATGCTTGCAAAAATCAACTGATTGACTCCATCATTACTACCGACACCATTGCGGATCACTTGATTCATATGGATATTTAGCAATAACAAAAACGGAAGTTACGTAAGAGCAGTTCCGATTCTCACCTGTTTCCTTTATCTGCTCTTGAATCTCCTAACTATTTCCGCTATGATTAAAAAGTAATAAAATATGATTTTGTTTGCAGGGGGACGCTGTTGCGTTGAGAAGGTAAAACCTGACCCTTTGAACCTGTTTGGTTGATACCAGCGTAGGGAGCAAATGTCCTTTTTGTTGATGCGAAATCAAAACAAACAAGACATTCTTCTTTCTAGGGGAATGTCTTTTTCTATTTTAAGGAGGATTGCAGATGAAAAAAGTGCTTAGTATTGCAGGATCAGATTGTAGTGGTGGCGCGGGTATACAAGCCGATTTAAAGACTTTTTCTGCTCATCGAGTGTATGGAATGTCGGTTATCACCTCAGTCGTAGCTGAAAATACGGTTCGTGTATTGACCTACCAAGATATTTCCCCTCAAATCATCAAAGATCAAATGGATGCGGTTTTTGAAGACATTTTTCCCGATGCCGTAAAAATTGGGATGCTTTCTAGCCAAGAAACAATGCTTGCAGTGACTGAAAGTTTAAAAAAATGGCAACCACAAAATATTGTTTTAGACCCAGTGATGTACGCTAAAAACGGCAATGCATTGATGGAGCCAACTGCGATTGATACACTGATTCAGACGGTTCTTCCCTTAGCTAACTTGATTACACCTAATATCCCAGAAGCAGAAAAAATTGCTCAATGTACGATCTCATCAATAGCAGATATGGAACAAGTCGGACGAACCATCTACGAAAATAGTGGAACAGCTGTTTTAATCAAAGGTGGGCATAAATCTGGTGAAGCTACCGATGTGCTCTTTGATGGAAATAAATTCTATCACTTTACTGCAGAACGAATCGAAACCAAAAATACTCATGGGACAGGGTGTACGTTATCTTCTGCTATTGCTTCTGAATTAGCTCTAGGGAAATCCTTAGAGCAGGCTGTCTGTGAAGCAAAGAAATACGTTACACTTGCAATCCAACATTCGTTGGCGATCGGTCAAGGACATGGTCCTACGAATCATTTCTACTCGCTTTACCAAAATACCGTTGAAGAGGAGTAATTTTATGTCATCATTCGAAACGATTATCCAACAGATTCGTGCATGCAATCCGTTGGTTCACCATCTAACGAACTATGTAACAGTCAATGATTGTGCCAATATTACTTTAGCTATTGGTGGTTCTCCGATAATGGCTGATGCGATTCAAGAAGTAGCAGAAATAACAGCTAAAACGGATGCACTCGTTCTCAATATAGGAACCTTGAATGAACAAACCGTTGATTCGATGATTCTTGCTGGCAAAGAAGCGAACAAGCATGGAATTCCGGTCATATTCGATCCAGTCGGTGTGGGTATTTCTCAATTTCGTATGGATGTGACTAAAAAGTTATTAAACAGTATCCAATTTACAGTCATTCGTGGAAATTATTCAGAAATCCTTTGTCTAGCAGGTATTCAAACTTCAGCTAAAGGAGTAGACACTTCGCTTGTGAATCAAAAAAAAGAAACTGAAGTCATCAATATTGCACGAACACTAGCTTCTTCTTTTCACTGTATCATCGTCATAACCGGCGCAATCGATATCGTTTCAGATGGTGTTCGAACGATGCAGGTCAAAAATGGTTGTGCTGCAATGCGCCATGTTACTGGTACTGGTTGTATGTTAGATTCTCTAATTGCTAGTTTTTGTGGTGGTTATTCCGATGATTTTTTTGAAGCAGCCGTAAGTAGCGTGATTGCAATGGGTGTTGCTGGTGAATTAGCTTTTGAAAAGGCAAAAACCAAAGGAACAGGTAGTTTACGTACTCATTTAATAGATGAAATAAGTAAACTAACGGATCAAACCTTATCAGAACGAGGTGACTATATTGCATTCGATGATTGATTACCGGCTCTACCTAGTAACAGATCCACTCTTATTCACTACCAATACACTGCTAGAAGCTGTCTCACAAGCACTTGAAGGAGGCGTTACTGCTGTCCAACTCCGAGAAAAACAGTTAGATTCTAGAAAGTTTTACGAAGAAGCCATACAGATAAAGCGATTAACCAAAAAATATAACGTTCCCTTGATCATCAATGACCGCCTTGATATTGCTCTGGCATGTGATGCAGACGGTCTCCATATAGGTCAAAATGACTTACCCTTAACTATAGCTCGTAAGCATCTTGGACCAGATAAACTAATCGGTGTTTCAGTACAAACGGTTGAAGAAGCCATCGAAGCAGAAAAAAATGGTGCGGATTATCTAGGAGTCGGGGCAATGTTTCCTACAGATACCAAACCAGATGCAATACATGTCACAACTGAAGAATTAGAAAAAATCTGTGCGCAAATCTCGCTTCCAATCATTGTGATCGGTGGAATCAATCAGCAAACAATCCCAGCTTTTCACTCACTTCCCATTCAAGGTTTTGCTGTCGTATCTGCTATTTTGTCAAAAAAAGATATCAAAAAAGCCAGTCAGGAACTTTTAGGATTGATTGATCAGACGATTGGGAGGTAAATCAATGTCATTTTCAAAAAATTTAAAAATCGAAGCTTATGACAGCTGGGAAAAAGGATTTAATCATCCATTTATTCAAGAATTAGGAAAAGGTATTCTTGCTAAAAAGACATTTCAATTTTATTTACTACAAGATTACTTGTATTTATTTGAATATGCTAAAGTATTCGCATTAGCTACCACCAAATCAGACAATGAACATCAATTATTTCATTTTGTTGAAGCACAATACAGTATTCTAGCAACAGAACTTGACTTACATCGCCAATATATGTTGGATTATGCTATTGAAAAAGAAGAATTTAACACCGTACAACCTTCTTTTTACAATCGCTCTTATACAACAAATATGCTAGCGATCGGCCATAGTGGAGGTGTAGCTGAAATCATCGCAGCTATCCTTCCCTGTGCTTGGACCTATTACGATTATGCGAGTCGTTTAAAAAAACGATATCAATCGAGTTTAAAAAAGAACCCCTATCGCTCCTGGATTGATTTATATGCAGATCCTAGTTTTGAAAAATCATTTGAGTGGATGTTTGACCTGTTGGATGAATTAGTCGAAATGAAAAGTGCGAAGGAACAACAAAAAATAAAACAAATTTTTATTTCCAGTTTGGAATTTGAATATCTTTTTTGGGAAATGTCTTATTATGAAGAAATGAATCTGATTCCATTATCAAAATAAATTGTATAGTGATCTCAGTAGACAACTTCTTCTGCTTTCGTTTAAAGCAGATCTAGTAAAACATGTTAAGTCTAGGACACTCACCTTTTAATCTCTATATCAGACGAACACTCAACCATTGTAGGACTGATAGAGTATTCTATCGGTCCTGATTTTTTATAAAAAACTACCACACTACCGCTAAGATGAAGTTATTCAACCCATTAATCTGAAAGAACTTATTTGATCACGCCAAACTACTAAGTAAAATTGTGTATGTCTTTTACTGCTTTGAGAATAACCGTTTGTCTAGTCCTCATCGGTGATTGCACTCATTCGGCATAAAAAATAGTAATCTCTCTATAAAATTAACTGACGAAAATATAATCATAAAAAAGCACAAATTCTTTATTGAACCAAATAGAATTTTCTCATAAACTCACATTCCTAAGTCACACATTGCGTCTTTTAACCAAGGATGTAAAACGAAAATATCCGTTAAAGCCCATTCAATATAGGTTTTACACCCTTGATCTAAGGAGATGTCTAAAGCTTTGTTCAATTGTTTTAAATAAGGAGCACTATGGTCTCTATCCCATTTAATCTTATCTGCAATGAAAACAACTTTATCTAAACTAGAAGCATTTTTTTTAAGCGTTGTATGACATTCAATAGCTGATAATATTTCTCTATCCTTGATATTGAATAGTTCTTTTGCTATACATACTGATTGTTTTTGGTGGAGAATCATAGGTAGTTTCTCTTCTTCTTTTAGAACTTCCTCCCCTAAACTCTTTTGTAGTTCTATCCTTTCATCATCAGGAATGATTACGCTAATATCATGTAACAAACCAGCAAGATAGGCTTTATCTTTTGGTACGTTAAACTTTTCTGCAAGTTCTTTCGCCTTGTTGGCTACTTCATACGAGTGAAAAACGGTTTTATCTTTCCCATAATAATTCAAAAATTCTTTGACTTGTATTTCAATATTTTTAGAACTAAAGGGTATCTTATACTCAATAATATTCTTCATTTTAACTCACCTTCCAATGAATGCCTTTACATTATTATGTATTAATAAGGTCAAAAATAAAGTTCGACAATCATTCCATCCTCTGATAGTTTTGCTCCTTTTAGCTTTTCGATTCCCATGGATCAGGGTACAACGAATAAAATCATCAAATCAATCTAAGTGCGTTTTGATTTCTTACTGTCTGACTTATTCCTATCAGATAACAAACCATAAGTGGCATAAGCAGGAATTACTACAGCTAAGAACATTTTAACGAGAAACTTAAAAACTTTCATATGATTCACCATCCTTTATATGTTACTCATACTTTATCATACTACCTATTAATAACCCAGCTATCACAGGCGATCGTTTATCCTTAGAGACTAACTACTTCTTACTTCTCCCTCATTATTTCATACCATAGTTTATGGTTTTCGAAATTTTTATCATTTCAAACGACGAATCATTATCTGTCCTGGTAATACTATTTTAACCAAATAAAAAGAACAGAAAGAAATTTTCTTCTTTCTGTCCAAATGATTCTGATGTTTCTCTTAACCAACATCATTTGACAAAGAGACCAAAAATGTAAGATCCATTAGGAGTTCTATGATACCCCAAAGCTGAGGTTTAGCTAGAACCCTGATTATTTTAATTAGATGATTACCCATCTCGTATCTTCTTAGTTCAGTTTGACTAAGTGATTAATTTCAAAACAACATTGCTGACTTAAATCCTAATTCAGCATAATCAAACAAATATGCTGCATCAATTCATCTCACATTTTAATTTTATAAAAAATTGATATTTGTTTCACAATTTTATTGTAAAACAAAACAATGCTTATTGGAACAAACACCCCTAACATCAAGCGGAATAATCCATTTATAGGTGTTATTTCGCCATGCCTCATATTAAAAATTTGAATAGGTATCATATGAAACAAGAATATATTCTTACTATAGGAGTTTAAATTTTCAAAACTTTTGATTTTACTTTTAGAAATAACCAGCAGTCCATACAAACTAAAAATAAAAGGGATTGTGAAATACATAAAATTCTTATCGATTCCTTGATTATAAAATGTGATTATCCCTTCGACTCCTCCTAAAAAACACGCAGCGACTAGTCCATATATTAATAACTTTCGATGCTTTTCTAAATTATGTACATTATCAGCCAAAACAAATCCTATGGAAATAAAGAGTGGACTAAAGAATAACCCATTTCTTGTAGTAAAAAAAATATTAAAGTATTTTTCCATAACTGATATGACCATTGGATTTGATATAAATAAGGAATACGTTTCAAGGGAACCAACAGAAAAAAATAAAAAGCAAACCAGAAAAATCCATTTATATCTAAATCTTTGAAACATATATTTAACTATAGCTAATGAACTTATCAAAGCAGGAAAATACCATAAGTGATAGAAGCTTCCAGTATATAGGAAACTAACTACCAATGCCAATAATATTGACCATAAATTCCACTGAATATCAACTGTATCTTGTAACAGTTGAACACCAAACGGAATGTACAGCAAAAACACTATAGTATATAGACGTACTATTCTTCTTAGCCACATCTTCGAATATCCTTCCCTCTTACTATTTATCCGAAAGAAATATGCATTATTTACAAAAAAGAATGGAACAGCAATACGACAAACCATACTTTTTAGAAAAAAATGCACTATCGGGTGACTAGTAATGGTCCCACAATGAATAACAACAACACAAATCGTCGCAATAAACTGAGCAATAAATAGTTTTTGATTCTTATTATCCATAATCCCTCCAACAAGCAAATTTGACTTTAATAGGATAGAAATAAAAATAGAATATGTACAAAAAAAAATTGGAGATAATTAACTCTAACATCTATATTTTCTCTTTCCTCTTTAATTTCTTAAATCCACAATACTATATTAATTATAGTATTGATTAATGTAAAAAACATTAGACTAAAGTCCAATTCATTTAATTCATAATTGTATAGAGTGGGAGCAATTTTAAACTATTAAGGTATTCAAAAAAACAATAGATAGATCCCTGTTTTTTTTAATTAGATGATTACCATTATTGTATTTTCTTTACTCAATTTGATTAGATGAATCATTTCAAACACAGATGAGTGGGTAAAAACGACTTTCACTATACCTAGAAGCCAGAAGAATCATAGGCTATCTAACGTTTGAATCCCTGTAGAACCCTCACCCATGATAATGACCATTTTCTGCTCTTTGCAGTAGCGATAGCAACTCATAAAAATCATCAGATAGAAAAACGTTTTCTTCATCTTCATTACCTCTATTCATTTTAGCTTCTTATACGGCAGTAGGTACGGTTCTTTTCATGATGTGGAATGATTTTCTGTATAGAGAGTAGGACAATAGTCCGCTTCAAAAAGAAAATGGCTCTATAACAAAAAAATCTGAGACAGAATGAGGTTCATTCTGACCCAGATTTGTTTTTACACCACTCATCAGTTCTTATTGACAAAGAGCCAAAGAAAACCCCTAATGTAAGACACATTAGGAGTTCATTATGATACCGGCGGCCGGGGTCGAACCGGCACGCCCTTAACGGGCACTGGATTTTGAGTCCAGCGCGTCTGCCAATTCCGCCACGCCGGCGTAAAAAAACTGGGGTAGCTGGATTCGAACCAACGCATGAGGGAGTCAAAGTCCCTTGCCTTACCGCTTGGCTATACCCCAATAAGAAAGGGCGAATGATGGGAATCGAACCCACGAATGCCGGAGCCACAATCCGGTGCGTTAACCACTTCGCCACATTCGCCATTATAAACAATGTTATTTTATTTCTCAATAAAAAACTAAGATGAGTACATCTTAGTCAATACCGGCGGCCGGGGTCGAACCGGCACGCCCTCAACGGGCACTGGATTTTGAGTCCAGCGCGTCTGCCAATTCCGCCACGCCGGCAAGTTGATTTTATTAGTACTAAGGCGGTAACCGGATTTGAACCGGTGATGAAGGTTTTGCAGACCTCTGCCTTACCACTTGGCTATACCGCCATTATACTATTTTCAATCTATAAATGAAATTATAGAACTGGGGTAGCTGGATTCGAACCAACGCATGAGGGAGTCAAAGTCCCTTGCCTTACCGCTTGGCTATACCCCAATAAAGAAGGGCGAATGATGGGAATCGAACCCACGAATGCCGGAGCCACAATCCGGTGCGTTAACCACTTCGCCACATTCGCCATGGCAGGGGCAGCAGGAATTGAACCCACACTAACGGTTTTGGAGACCGCTGTTCTACCTTTAAACTATGCCCCTATGTAATGGAGGAGAGTGGATTCGAACCACTGAACCCTAAGGAACGGATTTACAGTCCGTCGCGTTTAGCCACTTCGCTACTCCTCCATGGTGGCGCGGGACAGAATCGAACTGCCGACACACGGAGCTTCAATCCGTTGCTCTACCAACTGAGCTACCGCGCCAAATTTTAAAATGTATTAATTGAAAAAGAATGACGGTTCCGACGGGAATCGAACCCGCGATCTCCTGCGTGACAGGCAGGCATGTTAACCCCTACACCACGGAACCAGTTCATTATGGAGGTTAACGGGATCGAACCGCTGACCCTCTGCTTGTAAGGCAGATGCTCTCCCAGCTGAGCTAAACCTCCATTTTTCAATTAATGACCCGTACGGGACTCGAACCCGTGTTACCGCCGTGAAAGGGCGGTGTCTTAACCGCTTGACCAACGGGCCAGGAAAATAATGCTACGGAGAGTAAGGGATTCGAACCCTTGAGACAGCGTGAACCATCTACATGATTTCCAATCATGCTCCTTCGGCCTCTCGGACAACTCTCCAGAGTGAAAGAAGCTCATTACTCTTTCTCATGAATGAGAACT
>NZ_CP172886.1:352500-950000 GCF_050530445.1 Enterococcus sp. DIV1639a | reverse complement strand
GCGTTTTACCGCACCTTCAACCTGGACATGGGTAGATCACATGGTTTCGGGTCTACGACTACATACTCAAACGCCCTATTCAGACTCGCTTTCGCTGCGGCTCCGTCTCTTCAACTTAACCTCGCATGCAATCGTAACTCGCCGGTTCATTCTACAAAAGGCACGCCATCACCCATTAACGGGCTTTGACTTGTTGTAGGCACACGGTTTCAGGTTCTATTTCACTCCCCTTCCGGGGTGCTTTTCACCTTTCCCTCACGGTACTGGTTCACTATCGGTCACTAGGGAGTATTTAGCCTTGGGAGATGGTCCTCCCGGATTCCGACGGAATTCCTCGTGTTCCGCCGTACTCAGGATCCTCCTAGGTGCCTTCCAAATTTCATCTACGGGGTTTTTACCCTCTTTGACTGACTTTTCCAAGTCATTCGACTATCTGAAAGAACTACCATATTGGAGTCCTACAACCCCAATGAGCAAGCTCATTGGTTTGGGCTTTTCCCGTTTCGCTCGCCGCTACTCAGGGAATCGAATTTTCTTTCTCTTCCTGCAGGTACTTAGATGTTTCAGTTCTCTGCGTCTACCTCGAATGCGCTATGTATTCACGCAAACGTAACATCCTATAAAAGATGCTGGGTTCCCCCATTCGGAAATCTCTGGATCATAGCTTACGTACAGCTCCCCAAAGCATATCGGTGTTAGTCCCGTCCTTCATCGGCTCCTAGTGCCAAGGCATCCACCGTGCGCCCTTATTCACTTAACCTTATCAACCTTGCGGTTGGGTTTTGATCTTTCTTCTAGCGATAGAAGTCCGATCAAGAAAATAAGCAATTGAACTTATTAAAAAACTCATTCAACGCGGTGTTCTCGGTTTGTATTACTAATTTACTTCAAATATCCAGTTTTCAATGAACAAAATGTTTTAACAACTAATGTTGTTAATGGAGCCTAGCGGGATCGAACCGCTGACCTCCTGCGTGCAAAGCAGGCGCTCTCCCAGCTGAGCTAAGGCCCCGATTTATTTTTGAGAGTAGACCTCTCAAAACTGAACAAAGTATAAAACAAACAGTGTAGTCTCCGTAATATTCCTTAGAAAGGAGGTGATCCAGCCGCACCTTCCGATACGGCTACCTTGTTACGACTTCACCCCAATCATCTATCCCACCTTAGGCGGCTGGCTCCAAAAGGTTACCTCACCGACTTCGGGTGTTACAAACTCTCGTGGTGTGACGGGCGGTGTGTACAAGGCCCGGGAACGTATTCACCGCGGCGTGCTGATCCGCGATTACTAGCGATTCCGGCTTCATGTAGGCGAGTTGCAGCCTACAATCCGAACTGAGAGAAGCTTTAAGAGATTAGCTTAACCTCGCGACTTTGCGACTCGTTGTACTTCCCATTGTAGCACGTGTGTAGCCCAGGTCATAAGGGGCATGATGATTTGACGTCATCCCCACCTTCCTCCGGTTTGTCACCGGCAGTCTTGCTAGAGTGCCCAACTAAATGATGGCAACTAACAATAAGGGTTGCGCTCGTTGCGGGACTTAACCCAACATCTCACGACACGAGCTGACGACAACCATGCACCACCTGTCACTTTGCCCCCGAAGGGGAAGCTCTATCTCTAGAGTGGTCAAAGGATGTCAAGACCTGGTAAGGTTCTTCGCGTTGCTTCGAATTAAACCACATGCTCCACCGCTTGTGCGGGCCCCCGTCAATTCCTTTGAGTTTCAACCTTGCGGTCGTACTCCCCAGGCGGAGTGCTTAATGCGTTAGCTGCAGCACTGAAGGGCGGAAACCCTCCAACACTTAGCACTCATCGTTTACGGCGTGGACTACCAGGGTATCTAATCCTGTTTGCTCCCCACGCTTTCGAGCCTCAGCGTCAGTTACAGACCAGAGAGCCGCCTTCGCCACTGGTGTTCCTCCATATATCTACGCATTTCACCGCTACACATGGAATTCCACTCTCCTCTTCTGCACTCAAGTCTCCCAGTTTCCAATGACCCTCCCCGGTTGAGCCGGGGGCTTTCACATCAGACTTAAGAAACCGCCTGCGCTCGCTTTACGCCCAATAAATCCGGACAACGCTTGCCACCTACGTATTACCGCGGCTGCTGGCACGTAGTTAGCCGTGGCTTTCTGGTTAGATACCGTCAAGGGATGAACAGTTACTCTCATCCTTGTTCTTCTCTAACAACAGAGTTTTACGATCCGAAAACCTTCTTCACTCACGCGGCGTTGCTCGGTCAGACTTTCGTCCATTGCCGAAGATTCCCTACTGCTGCCTCCCGTAGGAGTTTGGGCCGTGTCTCAGTCCCAATGTGGCCGATCACCCTCTCAGGTCGGCTATGCATCGTCGCCTTGGTGAGCCGTTACCTCACCAACTAGCTAATGCACCGCGGGTCCATCCATCAGCGACACCCGAAAGCGCCTTTCAAATCAAAACCATGCGGTTTCGATTGTTATACGGTATTAGCACCTGTTTCCAAGTGTTATCCCCTTCTGATGGGCAGGTTACCCACGTGTTACTCACCCGTTCGCCACTCCTCTTTTTCCGGTGGAGCAAGCTCCGGTGGAAAAAGAAGCGTTCGACTTGCATGTATTAGGCACGCCGCCAGCGTTCGTCCTGAGCCAGGATCAAACTCTCATAAAAAGTTCGAACAATCTTACGATTGTTAAGCTCAATTGTTTGCTAGCATATTGCTTGCTTGTTAAAAATGTTTGTTGTCTTGAATCAATCAAGACGCCCTACACATTTGGTTTGTCTTTGCTTTGTTCAGTTTTCAAAGGTCTACATTTTTTCTTTCAACAACTCTTATATCTTAACATTTTCTTAAGGTTTTGTCAATAACTTTTTTCAATTTTTTTGACTGAGTTGTTTGCCGTGTTCTTAACGACTTGATTATCATATCATTTAAATTGTTATTTGTCAACAACTTTTTCCATTGATATTTCAATCTTTTCGTCACTTCTTAATCAAGCGACTTTGTTATTATAACATGGTGATTTTTCATCGTCAATATGTTTTTTCAACAAATTTTAAAGTGAAATTCATCACGCTTTATCAGAACAAATAATAATATATCAAGGACTGTCGAAAAATGCAATAGAAAAAAACATATTTTTCACTATAATTTTTAAAAGCGAATATTCCTCTCGATAATTAGTATTTTGACGTTTTTTTATAGTTTTTTCAGCGCGTTTAACACCTATTCAGATACAAAAGTTCGGTTCCGCGTATTTACGTTTTTTATAAATTCGAGCACTTCCCTATATTGTTTGTTTTTTGAATAAAAAAAACAAGTAAAGTTAACCCCCTTTACTTGTTTTCTTCTTTTACAATCGGAATAAAGATCCTAAAAATGGTACCCTGCCCAACGACACTTTCTGCATTGATTCTCCCTTTATAATTTTCAACCAATTGCTTAGCGATGGATAAGCCTAACCCATTACCACCTTTTGTTCGTGCTCTGGCTTTGTCGACACGATAAAAGCGATTGAAAATCTTATTAAGGTCTTCTTGTGGTATGCCTTCTCCAAAGTCTTGAATCGCAATTTCAAATTCGCTCAATGTAGAAGAAATCGAAATATGCACTTCTTTTCGATTGGTTGAATACTTCACTGCATTATCCAAAATAATAATGATTAGCTGTTCAAAGTGGTTACGATAAATTTGCAGAGTCACTTCTTTTGCTAAATCGTCATCTAAAGTAATGACATAATCTGGATATAGTATTTTGAAGTTATTGTAAACCTGGTAAGTGACTTCTTTCGCTAATGTCGTTTCATTCGCATAATGCATATCCACTTGTTCTGCTCTGGAAAGATCAAGCATTTCCTGAACCAAACTCTTCATTCGACTAATTTCCTGCATGCTTGCAGCTAGTGATTCTTCTAAGATTTCAGGATCATCTTTCCCCCAACGATTCAATAAACTCAAGTGTCCCTCAATGATTGCTACTGGAGTTCTTAATTCATGAGAAACGTCTTCCACAAATTGTTCTTGCTGTTCAATATAAAGACGCATGCGATCAAGCATCTCATTGAAGATTTCAGCAAGATCAGCTAGTTCATCATTCGTATCAATTTCCGGCATATGAATATCTGATTGTGGGTCTTTACGAATCGTATCCATCGTGTCTCGTAAGACCTTTAATGGTTTTAAGAAATAAGAGGATAAGAAAAACCCGAGTATACTACTTAAAATCAAGGAAACAACTTCTAATACGATGAGTGTCAATAATAACTTGTTCCGAATATCATAAAAAGATGAAAGTTCATAAAAACTTTGAGCATAACCAATCTTTTCTCTCGTTTCTTTAGAATAGATCGGCTGGACAGAAAGAAAACCAGTTTTGCCATCTAACGTGACGATCGTTGGCACTTTTCTAGTTGTTTGGATCAATGAACGATCTTTTTCATGCGTTTTAAAAATTAATTTTTCATCTAAGTTATAGACATATAGATCCATTGAAGATTGTCCTAATTCGGAAATGAACGAATCGATTTTCATCAAATTCCCTTCAATGATTGATGTGTCACTGATGCTCGTATTATTTTCTGCATTTGTTAAGTTGCGGTAGGTGTTGACTAATGTCAGCTCTTCATTTGCATTGGCTAATCGTGAAGCGACTTCTGAGATCGTTCGTTCGTCATTGTTTCGCTCTTTTGCCACGATTAGATTGATTGAAGACTTATACGTAATGACCGCAAAAATGGTAAAAACAACGAATATAAAGAAAGAACTTGCAAAGGCCCACTTGATTGTCAAGGAGGGACCTTTAAGTTCTCTTTTTTCAGAATTTTTCGGTTTTATCACGAGCGCATCACATAGCCTGTTCCACGGACAGTTTGGATATAACTTTCTTCTCCAGGAACATCAATTTTATTACGAAGATAACGAATATAGACATCCACAACATTCGTTTCGACTTCTGTTTCGTATCCCCATACTTTGTTTAGTAAAACATCACGGGCTAATACAACATTTACATTTTCCATCAAAGTAAGTAACAATTCATATTCACGTTTTGTTAACTCAATGACTTCACTGCCGCGTCGTACGACACGATTTTCTTTTTCGATCGTTAGGTCACGATAGGTGATCGTTGTTTGTTTCGCTACATTCTTGTCTCCTTCAATGTCGATACGACGTAATAAGGCACGTAAACGAGCTAATAATTCTTCAATCGCAAAAGGTTTAACGATATAGTCATCTGCACCATGATCTAATCCTGAGACACGATCGATTACTGAGTCTCTAGCAGTCATCATAATGATTGGTGTATTTTTAACTTGACGGACACGACGGCATACTTCTAGTCCATTTAATTCTGGTAACATCAAGTCTAATAAAATAGCATCCCATTCATTGTTTAACGCTGCATCTAATCCTGTACGGCCATTGTAATGTACTTCTGCATTGTAGCCTTCATGCTTTAATTCTAACTCGACAAACCGAGCTAAGTTTTTCTCATCTTCAATGATTAGAATATTACTCATCAATTTTTTTCCTTTCTATTCTACGGGCTTTTCAAAACTCTATTATTATACCGATAATCTACTTAAAAATCTATAACCATTTTATCATGGATAATAATTTTTAAAAAGAGCTGAAGTCTTCTCTTTTCAGTTGACTCCAGCTCTCATGTCATCTTTTATTTTTCTTCATCTTCAAGAAGCGAAAAGATTACTCTTCATGATACCATGAATAATGGAAGATTCCTTCTTTATCTACCCGTTCATAGGTGTGCGCACCAAAATAATCACGTTGCGCTTGGATAATATTTGCCGGTAAACGTTCTGCTCTATAAGAATCGAAATAAGCAATCGCAGAAGAAAAAGTTGGTACCGGAACGCCCGCTTGGACAGCTAGTGCGACTACATCTCTTACTGCTTGTTGGTATTTATTGGTGATGTCGACAAAATAATCATCTAATAAAAGATTTTCGATATCAGAATCCTTGTCATACGCATCAGTGATTTTTTGTAAGAAACGAGCACGAATGATACATCCAGCGCGCCAGATCTTAGCAATTTCACCAAATGGCAGATCCCAACCATATTCTTTAGAAGCAACACGTAATTGAGCAAAACCTTGTGCATAACTCATAATTTTGCTGAAGTACAATGCTTCACGGATTTTTTCGATTAACTCTTTTTTATCTCCAGTAAATGAAAACTCATTCGTGCGGGTTAGCACTTTGCTTGCTTGGACACGTTCGTCTTTGTACGCTGAAATGTAACGAGCAAAAACAGATTCTGTGATCAATGGTAAAGGAACACCTAGGTCTAACGCACTTTGGCTCGTCCATTTTCCTGTTCCTTTGTTACCAGCAGCGTCCATGATGACATCAACGATTGGTTTCCCAGTTCCTTCATCATCTTTTCTTGTTAGGATATCTGCAGTGATCTCAATCAAGTAACTGTCTAACTCACCTTGATTCCATTCTTTAAAGATGTCAGCCATTTCTTCAACTGATAAGCCTAAGATGTTTTTCATCAAGTCATAAGACTCTGCAATCAATTGCATATCGCCATATTCGATGCCGTTATGAACCATTTTGACATAATGACCAGCACCATTAGGACCGATGTAAGTCACACAAGGGGCCCCGTCTTCTGCTTTAGCAGAGATTTGCTCTAAGATTGGTGCAACCAATTCATAGGCTTCTTTTTGCCCTCCAGGCATGATTGAAGGTCCTTTTAAGGCTCCTTCTTCCCCACCTGATACACCTGTGCCGATAAAGTTGATACCAGAGTTAGCTAGTTCTTCATTCCGACGAATCGTGTCTTTGAAGAAAGTATTTCCTCCATCGATTAAAATATCTCCTTTATCTAAATGCGGAAGTAATTCTTGGATGGTTGCATCCGTTGCCGGACCAGCCTTTACCATTAGAAGGATTCGACGTGGTTTTTCGATCGAATCGACAAATTCTTCGATTGAATAAGTTGCTTTAAATTTTTTGTCTGGGTGTTCTTCCACCACAGCAGTTGTCTTTGATCCAGTACGGTTAAAGAGGGCAACTGAATACCCACGACTTTCAATATTAAGGGCTAAGTTTTTACCCATTACGGCCATACCGACAACGCCGATTTGTTGTTTTGACATATGAACTCCTCCTACATATGGGATGTTCTCCCTAATCTCTATCATTATAGCTTAACATGGCGCTATTGCAAACCAAAGAAGCATATATTTTTATGACGTTGTTTCAATATTAATGGACGAGCTAGGAAAGTTTTAAAGTATCACAAAAAAATAAACCTCAAGGCTCCATGGTTAGCCTTGAGGTTTTTACATTTTCTAATTAAAATGTATTAAGCTTCTTTAGACATTACGTCCTTACCATCGTAGTAACCACAATTTGCACATACGTGATGGCTTTTTTTCATTTCACCACAGTTTGCACATTCGTTTAAACCTTTGATTGTCAATTTGTAGTGTGTACGACGTTTTGCTTTTTTAGCTTTTGATGTTCTTCTAGCTGGTACTGCCATTTTGCTACACCTCCTTGTAAAGTCTTGCACCTTAATTGATGCAATATATTCCAATCTTACGCTTTATCATCTTCATTTGATGGTTCATCAAAAAGTTCCGATAATTTTGCAAGACGAGGATCTACTTTTGTCTTGGCATCTTCTGATTTTCTACGCTCATATTCTTCTTCGGAAACGACTTCCCAATCTGTTCCTTTCGGTAGGTCAGTTGCGAGTTCTTCTTCCTCAGTTAATACGCGCATCGGAATTGCCAATAAAATGTTGTCTTCAATTGATTCTGTCAGGTCAAGTTTTGCATCTTCGATTAACAAAATCTCTTCTGCAGACAATTGGTCATCTCTGAGTTGATATTGTTCTTTTGTCATAAACAATTCGTCAACAGCAAAGTCCATCGGTAATTCAACCGGTTCTAAAGAACGCGTAGATGGAACAGTCAGAGTCGTCTGCACAGTGTAATGAACCAGATAGCCTTTTTTATCAACTGAGACTAACCCTTGGACTGCAACAGGCGCAACATCTAGTATTAAATTGTCTCGCTCCATGAGTTCCGCTTTAAGATCAAGGGTCTCATGAAATGTTAACGGTGTCTCTTGGTATTTTCTCAATTCGAGTAAGGACCATTTCATTTTTCATCACTCCTAAGCAACAAAAGCAATTATACAGGGCAAAAAGGTCCTTGTCAATGAAATTTTCTTGACACCTTACACTTCATTAAAAAACATTTTTTTTATTTATTCGTTATGTTGTCTTATTTTTATTTACGAACAAATTTCCATGGCAACTCGCAACTAATAGAGAATCCATTTTTTTAACTAAACTTTTTCTCTATTACGTGAAAGACTCTCTGTAAATTTTGACTTTTTCTCCTTATTGGTTCGTAAACTATATGTTTACCCCAAAATTAACTGATGATTTTTAGAATAACATTCGATCATTCCTACAGAAGAACGATTTTTACTAACCAAGAATGATAACTAACGGTATAAAAACAGCAGTTTTGATCGTTTATCCGGCTAAATTCTTCTACAAGTTGTTCTGTGGCTTACATACTTGATGGTTTCTATTTGCTCAAGTATTCAAGATGAACTACAATAAACAATATTTATAAGAAAAAGGAGCAGACGCTTGTTATGAACACACGAGATATCGAATATTATGTTCAAATCGTCAAGCAAAAGAATTTTACCAAGGTAGCCAAGTACTTTCAAGTTAGTCAACCGACGATCACTTATGCACTTAAGCGCCTGGAAAAAGAACTTGACGCAGTTCTTATCACGAGAGATCGTTCACACCACGAATTAGTGATTACCCCTGCTGGCAAACAGTTATTTATCCATGCACAATCTATCTTGCAAGAGATCAAGATGGCAAAAGCAGAGATTACGCAATTACAGAAAAAGAAATTACGATTTGGAATGCCACCAATCATTGGCAATGAATATTTCCCGAAATTATCCAGTTATTTTATTAAATCTCAGCTAATGGACCAAATTGAGATTACAGATGGTGGTTCGAGAGATTTGTATGGCATGATCCACCAAGGAAGAATCGATTTAGCGATCCTAGGCTCCACCCAACCAATTATCGATCAAAAATTAGAGATCGAATTACTTTTAGACAAGCGTTTCATGATTGTTGTTGCTCCTACTCATCCTTTCGCTGACCGACAAACGATTTCTTTTAGCGACCTAACAGCTGAACAATTCGTTTTATTGAACGAGCATTACGTTCATCCTGCAGCTTTTAAAAAGTTAGCTAAACAGGCACATATTGAACCTAAAGTTGTTTACCAAAGCAATGACTTAGCCATATTGAAAAGCATGATTCGAGAAAATATCGGGATTGGTTTTTTAACTGAAATTGCTATTCACCCTGAAGATCATCTCGTATCGATCCCACTTTCCGATCAGCTCCAGCCGCACTTTCTGATTTCACTTGCTAAGCGTACTCAGCAAATTCCGACTCCTTTACAAGAAAACGTGGTTGAGGTCATCCAACAATTTATGAAAACTCAAAAGAAGAACAAATCTTAATTGAATGGCTATTAATAGAAATGAATAATAATTAACACTTTTGAATAAACAATAAATTATGATTGGACGGTAGTCTGCTGGTCCTCTCTAATTGACACCTTAGGTAACATCAGAAAAATTTCGTTTTAAACCCGTAGACTAAACACTAGAACGATCATTCTGCCACAATGAATGTTGTCTCATGATCCCTCTAAAAATCAACAAAAAAAGGATAAGACCTAGGTCTTATCCTTTTTTGATGATCAGCGAAGCCAATTAGATTGCTGTTGTTTCGCCACGGTATACAATACCACGACGTGAGTCTACAGTTACTAACTCGCCATCAGTGATTGTTGAAGTTGCATCTTGTGCACCAACGATTACAGGAATGTCTTGTGCAATTCCTACAACTGCTGCGTGTGAAGTCAATCCGCCTTCTTCAACGATAACTGCTGCTGCTTTTTCAATTGCAGGCATATATTCTTTATCAGTTGTTGGAACAACTAAAACCATGCCGTCTTTTGCTTTTTTGATTGCTTCTTCAGCTGATGAAGCAACAACTGCATTTGCAACGACTGATTTTTGACCAACGCCTTGAGCTTCTAATAATTTTGAACCAATCATTTGAATTTTCATTACGTTAGTTGTTCCACGTTCACCAACTGGTACACCAGCAGTGATCAAGATCAAATCGCCTTCTGAAGCAAAGCCTAAGTCAACTGCTTTTTGAGCAGCTAATTCAAACATTTCGTCAGTTGTTGTTGGTTTTTCAGCAACTGTTGGGTAAACACCCCAGTTAAGCATCAAACCACGTTTTGTACGTTCGTCAAAAGTAACAGCCAAGATGTCAGCATCTGGACGGTATTTTGAGATCATTTTAGCTGTATAACCAGATTCAGTTGCAGCTACGATTGTTTTAACGCCTAAGTTTTTAGCAGCGCGTGCTACAGATAGACCGATTGTTTCAGTCACATCAGTTTTATCAAATTCGTTTAATTGGAAAGTACCTAATTCTGATAATGCATTTTCAGCTTGTTGGTCAATACGAGCCATTGTTGCAACAGCTTCTACAGGGTAGTCACCGTTTGCTGATTCTCCTGATAACATTGTTGCATCAGTTCCGTCAAATACGGCATTGGCAACGTCAGAAGCTTCTGCACGTGTTGGACGTGGGTTTTCTTGCATTGATTCCAACATTTGTGTTGCTGTGATTACTGGGATACCAGCTGCATTACATTTTTTGATAATACGTTTTTGAACCATTGGAACTAATTCGGCAGGAATTTCAACACCCATGTCACCACGAGCGATCATTACACCATCAGAAACTTTGATGATTTCGTCGATGTTGTCGATTCCTTCTTGTGATTCGATTTTAGGGAAGATTTGAACGTGTGTCATATCTTTTTCTTCTAAAATTTCACGAATATCTAAAACGTCTTGCGCTTTACGTACAAAACTTGCAGCGATAAAGTCGATATCGTTATCTAGACCAAAACGAATATCATCTGCATCTTTAGGAGTAATCCCTGGTAAGCTGATTGAAACGCCTGGTGCATTAACCCCTTTACGAGATCCTAGCATTCCAGCATTTTTCACTTCTACAACTAATTCACGAGTTGCTTCGTCTTTTTCAATGATTTCCATATCGATCAAGCCATCATCGAATAAAATGTGTCCACCTACATGAACGTCTTCAAATAGTCCAGGGTAAGTAACAGCGATTTTTTCTTTTGAACCTACATGTTCAGGATCCATTGAGATACGAGTTTTATCTCCTACTTCAAATTTGATGTATCCTGCACGACCAAAATCAGCTTCAGTTGTGCCTTGAACAGTTGTACGAATTTCAGCACCTTTTGTATCTAAAAGGATACCTACATCTTTACCTGTTTTTTTAACTGCTTCACGGACCATTGTCATACGTGATAATTGTTCTTCATGATCACCATGTGAAAAGTTAAAGCGGAAGACATTTGCCCCAGATTCAATCAATTTAGAAATAGTTTCTACTGAATTACTTGCTGGTCCTAATGTACTAACGATTTTGGTTTTTTTCATTTTACAAAACTCTCCCATTCAATTTTGTTTATTTAAAGCTGGTTAAAGCCTAAATACAAAGATAACAAGCTATACCTATTTTTAACTATAGCTTAAATTTAAAATAACAGGCTTTCAATCTTAGAATGAAAGTGAGTTATTTAAGTCATAAAGTGATAAGTCTGGTTTGTGTTTGTTGCTTTCTAGTGTTTCGATGATATCTGCAGCGACCATTTCATTGTCGCGGATACCCACACATAGACCACCTTTACCTGCACGAAGCAAGTCAACAGCATAAGCACCAAATTTGCTTGCTAACACACGGTCACGTGCGCTAGGTGAGCCACCACGTACTACGTGTCCTAAAATGGATACACGTGTATGGTAATCACCATATTCAGAAAGTTTTTCGGCAAATTCATTTCCGCCCATTACGCCTTCTGCTAAGATGATCAAGCAATGTTTTTTACCACGATCGCGGCCTTCTTGGATTTTTTTAGCCACAGATGCCATATCAAAATCATGTTCAGGAATGATAATTTCATCTGCGCCACCGGCAACACCTGACCATAATGCGATATCGCCAGCGTTACGTCCCATTACTTCAATAACAAACGTACGAACGTGTGAAGTTGCTGTATCACGAATGCGGTCGATTGATTCTAAAACTGTGTTGATTGCTGTATCAAAACCGATTGTGAAATCAGTTCCTGGAATATCGTTGTCAATTGTTCCTGGAACACCAACAGCTGGAAATCCACGTCTTGTCAATGCCATTGCTCCATGGTAAGAGCCATCTCCACCGATAACAACTAAACCTTCGATACCGAATTTTTTCAATTGTTCGATCCCTTTTAATTGACCTTCTTCAGTCGCAAATTCAGGGTAACGTGCAGAGTACAAGAATGTCCCACCACGTTGGATTTTATCACCCACATCTGCAACATCTAGACGACGAATATCTCCTGCAACTAATCCAGCAAATCCATAGTTGATTCCATATACTTCGAGCCCTTCATAAATCCCTTTACGAACAACGGCACGAATAGCAGCATTCATTCCAGGTGCGTCTCCGCCACTGGTCAAAATTCCAATGCGTTTCATAATAATCATTCACCTCATTAAAATACTTTATCCTAAGCAATGCTTAGGTTAATAACCTTCTTTGCGTTAACCACGACTAACATTCTAACATTATTTTTAGCAATTGTCTTGATTTACTGATAAAAAAATGAAAAAAAATGAAAGCAAATAGTATATTTTACCGTAAGTTATTTGAAAACAACATTTTCTGGTTGGAGCAAGTAAGCTAATTGACTCTTCAAGCTCTTACTTCCATCGACCCAATAAGCTTCTGCCAGCACTACTTTCCGTTGATTCTTTTCATGGTACATCACGACTGGAATGTACCCAGAATGTTTCTGAAAAATAGTTTGCAATTGTTTCATCGTTTGCGGATCATCAAATTCTTCTTTGATTCGTAAGTAGCAAGTCTGATCTTGATATTGTTCTTCTAATTCTACAGGATCAGCAAAATTTTCGCCAATCAATTGCAACTCTTGGTTGTATTTACTCGTTTCTGTTCGTCCTTGAACAAAGATCACTTTATTCAACTCAAACAATGAACGAAATTGTCGATAGGATTTGGGGAATACAGTGATCGTGATTTCTCCACTGATATCTGTTCCTTCAACAAAAGCCATCAACTCCCCTTTTTTAGTTCTGATTTCACGGATATTTTTAATCATCACTAATACACTGACTGTTTGTTTCGGAATAACTTCAGTAATTAACCGGATTTTTTTAGCTAATTTCAAGCGTTCATAGCCTTCTGTTGGGTGCCCTGAAAGATAAACGCCTAAATATTCCTCTTCTAATTGCAGCTTTTCTTCTAAAGAATAGTCAGCCACTTCTTCTTCTTTTAAAGCCATGATCCCTAGGAGATCTAAGCTTCCACCACTATAAATAATGTTTTGTATTTTTCCTTCTAAATCGAGCATCAATTGTTTTCGATTCGGTGCCAATTCATCAAATACGCCCACCGCTACTAATGACTGGATCAACTCTAATTTTAGCCAGCGTTTATCTAAACGAATCAAGAATTGATCCACTGATTGATAAGCGCCATTTTCTTTTCGATCTTTTAAGATATCCTCAATGAAGTCTTTTCGGACACCTTTGATCGCAGTTAGACCAAAACGAATCTCTTCTGGATTAATCAGCTCAAAGCCATAATAGCTCTGATTAATGGAAGGTGCTGCTAGTTTTAATTTTTTCTTTCTTGCCTCAGCGATGTATTCTTTTAATTTGGTCGTATTGTGTCGAACCGAATTTAGTAAACTAACAAAAAATGCGCCTGGATGGTGGGCTTTGAGGTACGCCATTTGAAACCCAACAAATGAATAAGCAAACGCATGCGAGCGATTGAAACCATAATTGGCAAAACGTTCGATATAGTCATAGACTTCGACCGCTTTTTCTTTCGAATAGCCCTGACTTACTGCCCCACTGACAAAGTGTTCCCGCTCTTTGTCAATCACTTCTTTTTTCTTTTTACTGATTGCTCGACGCAAAATATCCGATTGGCCCAAAGAAAAACCAGCCATCTTTGCAGCGATTTGCATAATCTGTTCCTGATACACGATGACACCATATGTGTTTTTTAAAATAGGCATTAAGGAATCATCAGGATAATGGATCGTTTCTTTTCCTTTTTTGCGGGAAATAAACGTATCGATATTTTGCATTGGTCCTGGACGATATAACGCATTGACCGCCGCAATATCTTCAATTGTTTCTGGTCCTAATCGGCGTAAAACATTGCGAATACCTGCCGATTCAAATTGGAAAACCCCTGTAGTGTCTCCTTGTTGAAAGAGAAAAAGTGTCTTAGGATCATTTAAAGGAATTTGTTTCAATCGAATTTCTTTCTTTTCTACTTTTTTAATAGCTTTCAATGCGTAATCAATGATCGAAAGATTTCGCAATCCTAAAAAATCCATTTTGAGTAGTCCGATTGCTTCCACGTCATTCATCGTATATTGAGTTAAAAATGCTTCATCTGATCCTTTTTGTAATGGAACCAGATCTAATAGATTCTTATCACTGATCACAACACCCGCTGCGTGAGTCGAGACATGTCGAGGCAATCCTTCTAAAATCGAAGCTGTTTTAAATAGTAATTGATTTTTTTCACTTAACTGAACTAACTCCACTAAGGGTTTCGATGTCCGATATGCTTCGGGTAAGGTAATTTTCAACTGATTAGGGATCGCCTTTGACCATCGATTGGCTTCGCTTTGTGATAAACCAAAGACACGAGCCACGTCCCTTAACACCATCTTAGCCGCCATCGTCCCAAACGTTGCAATTTGCGCCATATGGTATTGTCCATATTTTTCTCTGACATAATTCAAGACTTCTTCTCTACGATTATCAGGGATATCCAAATCGATATCTGGCATCGTATAACGTTCTGGGTTTAAGAAACGCTCAAAAAGCAAATCATATTGCAACGGATCGACATCGGTGATCTCCAAGATATATGCAACTAATGAACCAGCCGCTGATCCTCGTCCAGCGCCAGTCACGATTTTTTCTCGATGAGCAAACGCCATGACGTCCCACACGATCAAGAAATAATCATCAAAGCCCATTTGATGGATAATCGACAACTCATATGCTAGACGCTCTTGATATTCAGGAGTGATTTCTTCGACTCGCTCTGCTAATTTTGCGTGGCACAATTCATCAAGGTACTGACCAGCACTTTTCTGATCTGGTACTGGGTAATGAGGCAGCAGCTTTTGATGAAATTGAAATTCAAAGGAAACCGATTGAACTAAACGTTGCGCACCCTCTAGCGCATCAACCAACTGTGCTTCATTAAACCGTTGGATCATTTCATTTTCAGCAAGTAAAAAACCTGTTTTAGTTTCTATCTTTTGTTGGTTGATTGCTTCCATAGAAAGTTGGCTCCCAGCTCGAAGATGTTTCATCGTCTCAAGCGCAAACAGTTCTTCTTGTCTTAAGCTGGCAATAGGTTGTAATGCACATAAGGAATAATTGTTTTCTGCTAGGAACGTTACCCAACCACTTGGTAGTTCTGAGAAACTTTCAGTGATTCCAACATAAAAATCTTGTCGACCTACTTTTTCTTTGAGTGCTTGCCAATGGGCAGTAAAGGTCTCTGTTTGATTAAATTCAGCTACCACAGAACGTTGGGGAGGAACGACGAAAATCAAATGATCTGATTCTGTAAATTCTGATAATGCGAGACTTTCTTGAATCATTTTTTTACTCGACAGCTTCATCAATTGCTGGTAGCCAACGCCATCTTTCGCATATACCAATAAATCAAAAGCTTGGGACTCATAAGTATAAGTAAGGAGCATGCCGACAATTGGCTTTATTCCTTCTTTGATACATGTTTGATAAAACTCGGGTATCCCATACAGTACATCTTGATCAGTTATTCCTAGGACTGTATAACCTAGTGCTTTTGCCTTTTGGACATAATCTTGGATCCTGATCGTGCTTTGCAACAGCGAATAGGAGGTTTTTGTATATAATTGTGGGAAAAACATGGTCATTCCACCTTTTGTATAGTTAGACAATTAATCAATGCGTTCATTTATCTACTATGAGTATAGGATAAACGACAACGCATTTGTAATCATTCTCTTTGATTTGCATTTTTATTATTTTATCACATGGACTGGTTAAATCATAAAACTTGTTTTTTTACAACTAGCTTTCTTTACATTCAGCAAAATTCTGGTAAACTAAGCTTAGAAAAGAGGTGTTCTTTATGCGATATATCGTCACATTATTTTGGTCATTTGTCTTAGGTCAAGTCGTAGGTTACATTGGTGGGGCTCTTACAAGCGGTGGCTATGATTTTACTTTAACAACGATTATTTCATTGGTTGCAGGCGTTGTTGTCATTTTACTTGGTGCATTGGCAACTCCTAGAAAAGAAGCCTCATCACATTCATAAAAGCCAAATGAGGGTGGGACGCAGTCTCATCCTTTTTATGTATTTTGATAAAATCATTTCGCTTTCCATTAACTTTTTGGAGTGGAAAAGTTAAGCCTGGGACAAAAGATCGTCCCGGGCTCTTTATCATGCGCAAAAATGAATAATTGTTGTTCCTTGAAATAAGCCTGAATTTCTCAAAACATGAGCGGTTATTTCAACAAATTCTTCCCTAGTGTCATCGGAACTGCGAGGTTTTAAAGACAGCGACACACGATCTTTTCATCATCTGATCAGAAGCGTTGCCGAAGAACTTTTCTGAAGTTAAATAAAGATAATAGGATATTAGATAAAACAAAGAGGCTTGTAGCAATGAACACTGCGCGATAGTTAAAGGCATGCGCAACCGTCGAGCCCACCATCGGTCCAAAGACTTGTCCAAAATTACTACACATTTGATTGTAACTATAGATTCGACTCACTCCTTCTGGCGGCGTGATCTTACTGATGAGTGTATTGATGGATGGCATTAACGCTCCCGTCGAAAAACCAAGAATAAACCGTAAGATCCCCAACTGTAAAGGGGTCGCTACAATAGCCATGGGCAAGTAGCAACAAAAAGATAAGGTTAGCCCTGCAAGCAGTACTTTTTGGTTCCCTATTTTATCCCCTAATTTCCCTAGTTTAGGAGATGAAAAAACTGCAGACACACCTGAAACCGAAACGATTAACCCACTAACAAATAAAATATTTCCTGAATTCCCGCTTAGCTCACGAATATATAAGGTCAAAATAGGACTGATAGTTGTGATACCAATTTGAAGAATCAAAGTGGTCACAAATAATCCGATCAGAATGGATAAATGATCCATTTTGGCAAAGATTTCTTTTGTACTGATCATATCATTTTTTTCTACTGGTTGAAAATCTTCTTTTACCAAGAAAATGGTTAAAAGTGTTGTTACAAGTAATAATACCCCAGTAATCAAGAAAACATTCCCCATACCAAACCACTGTGCCAGCGCACCTCCCATAGATGGCCCAATCAAACTGCCGGCAATCGCTCCAGTCGATAAAGTTCCTAATGCCCAACCACTTTTTTCTTTTGGCGCTTGTGAAGCAATCATCGCAGTCGCGTTAGGAATATAACCTGATAAAATGCCATTTAAAAAACGCATGACCAGTAACCAATACGCATTGGGAACAAAGGCCAACGATCCCATCGTTACCGTCATCCCTGCGGCAGCTCGGATCATCATGAGCTTTCGTCCTTTACGATCTGCCAAATTCCCCCATATTGGCGCTACGATAGCTGAAGCAAAGGCAGTAACAGATATCGCTAGACCGGAAAACAACTCAACTTGATCACTTGGTGTACCCAATTGTTCTACATATACAGGAATAAATGGCATAACTAAACTAAAACTAGCCCCTGTAAAAAAGCAGCCGATCCAAGCCACGAATAAATTTTTCTTCCATTGTATCTTCATTGATCATCCTCATTTCTTTATGTTTCTTTGCAAAAAATTTCTTTTTGAAACAGCATAAATTATGTATTGTTACTATATAGACGAAAGGTTTTGTTCCGAGCAGTACTATCTTCTACTTATTTACTATCTTAACAGTGAAAATCTTATGTTACAAAAAAACACTCTTAACAACTATATAAAATCGTTAAGAGTGCAAATACTACTTTTTTCGAATCATTCAAATGGTGATGGCAAAAAGCGTTTTTTCTTATTAAATTTGTGCTACTTTTTATTGTAAACTTACTCATGTTGCTGTTTCCTGACTTTTTAGCTGGTTCTTTAAGAAAATAGTTCAGCTACCAGTTGGGCTGGTTTACATCGTTGCTAAAATAATAAAGTTAAGGATAAACAAGACCACAACGATCCATAATGGAATTGAAATTTCTTTGAATTTCCCTTTGATTACTTTGACGATCGTGTAAAAAATGAAGCCGACAGCAATCCCATAAGAGATGCTATAACATAATCCCATAAAGATTGAAGCAAAGAATGCTGGTAGTGCTTCTTCCAGGTCAAGCCAATTGATATCTGTGAATGAAGCCATCATCATCACACCAACTAAAATCAATGCAGGTGCAGTTGCTTGAGTTGGAACGATAGAAATCAATGGTGAAAAGAAACTACTTAATGCAAATAAGACTGCAACCACTACTGAGGTCAAACCTGTTCGTCCACCAGCACCGATACCTGCAGCAGATTCTACATAAGTCGTCGTATTTGATGTTCCAAAGATTGCTCCTACAGATGTCGCAATGGCATCGGCAAAGAGCGCTTTATCCATTTTTGTCTTGAAACCTTTGCCATCTTCTAATGCTTCTTCATCTTCTTTTGAGAAGATCCCCGTACGGCGACCTGTTCCAATGAACGTCCCAATCGTATCAAATGTATCCGATAAACTAAACGCAATGATTGTCATGATTACTTGTGGAATCTTTGAAGAATCACTAAATAATGATTGCATCCCCTCTGGTCCAAAAGCAGCACCAAAAGTCGTGCCTAATTCTTTGAATGAACTTCCTAATGAATTAGCTTGCCAATCAATCGTACTTAAATCAACGACCCCCATCATAATCCCTAAGATAGTGGTTGCCACGATCCCGATCAACATCGCACCACGAACATTTTTTACCACCAGGATCGCTGTTAAAATCAAACCGATCACAGCTAATAAAATCGGTGCATTATTGAAGTTGGCTAAAGCTGGAACGATCCCACCATTGATTGTGACATTCGTTGCCTTGCCTCCGTCAACCACCGAACTAGTGATTGCTGCCTGATCAGCTGAAAAAGAGAGAAATCCTGCATTTTTGATCCCAACATAAGCGACAAAGATCCCGATCCCGCCTCCAATCGCATGTTGTAGACTTTCAGGAATGGAATGAATGATCAATTTTCGTATTTTGGTCACAGTAATAAAAATGTTGACCATCCCACAAATAAAGACCATCGCTAAAGCTTGTTGCCAAGAATAACCTAATCCAAAAACTACTGTAAAAGTAAAAAAGGCATTTAATCCCATTCCAGGTGCTTGCGCATACGGTACATTTGCAAACAACCCCATTACCAAAGTACCAATGATCGAAGCGATGATTGTTGCTAAGAACACTGCCTGAAAAGGCATCCCTGATGCTGACAAAATGGTTGGATTTACAAATAAGATATAACTCATTGCAAAGAATGTCGTAACCCCAGCCATGATTTCTGTTGGTACATTTGTCTTATTTTTCTTTAATTGGAAAAACTTTTCCATAAAAAATTTCCACTCCCTGAATTTTTTTGACGTAAAATCAAATAATAAAATAAAATAAGTCAACTATTCCGTTTACGTCGAACAATTATTGATTATAATTATAATTCGTTCGCTTTTCAATAAAATCATTAAAAAAAGCAATAAAAAAATGCTTAATGTTCGTGTTTTTCCTTATAAATGGTTATTGAACAAAATGTATCCGTTCTCTTTAATTTAAAAAAGACTTCTTTTTCCCTTACATTTGCACCTTGTTAAAAAAAATATATGTGCTAGACTGAAACACATACTAGCATTGAAAGGAATGACATTTTTGAATAGAAAGCTCATTGCCATTGATTTAGACGGAACAACTTTAAATCCGGATTCAATCATTACTTCAAAAACTGAAGAAACATTAAAAAAAGCGATTAACGCTGGTCACCATGTCAGTATTGCTACTGGGCGCCCCTTCCGAATGAGTTATCATTATTATCAGCAATTAGGATTGTCTACACCGATGGTCAACTTTAACGGTGCTTTAGTACATATCCCTAATCAATATTGGGCTCATGAAAAAGAAACATCGATCGATAAACGCATCGTATTCGAGATTTTAGCTCAAAAACGCCAATTGAATTTAGATTTCATTGCTGCAGAAAATCGTGAAACTTATTTTATTGACAGCTTTGATTTTTTTGATGAAAAAATTTTTGCTGCATCAAATCCTAGCCCTCAAAATTTATTATCGCCTAAAAATCTGACAACTGATCCAACCTCTTTACTGGTTCGAACAGAAAAATGCTATGCTGAACAAGTTTCAGCTGAATTAACCCGTCAATTCGGTCATTTTGTTGATGTTCGTACTTGGGGAGGACCAATGGCCATTTTAGAAATCGTTTCTAAAGGAATTGAAAAAGCCAAAGGCGTTCATCGCATTGCCAATTACCTTGATATCGATCAAAAAGATGTCATTGCTTTTGGTGACGAACATAACGATTTGGAACTATTAGAATATGCTGGCTGGGGAGTTGCAATGAAAAATGGTACCGATCAATTAAAAGGCGTTGCTAACGATGTCACTGAACACACCAACCAAGAAGATGGCCTAGCTACGTATTTAGAAGACTTATTAGCCCTTTAAAATCAAAAAAATACCGTTCCAGAGAAAACAAATTGTATTTCTCTGGAACGGTCTTTTTAGTTGTTGGTCTTTTTATTTTGCCATGAACATATCGTAGTAAGTGTCCATGATTTCTTTTGCAATGACTAGATTCATATGATCTTTTTCATCTAATAAGTTCGGTAGAACGACACTAATTGCAATTTGTGGGTTATCACTCGGACCATAGGCCACGATATTACTATTTACTGTGGTAATATCTGGATGACCTTCAGCTACAGTTTCGGCTGTACCAGTCTTAGCAGACAAATCCATTTTTGCACTAGCTAAAGGTTTAGCTGTCGTATACGCATCTGTTCCATGAACAACTTGATGGAATCCTTCACGAAGGATCGACATATCAGCTGGAGAAATATCAACGGTATCTTCGACTTTTGTTTCCAGCTCTTTTTTCACCGGACCAAGGTTCCCATTTTCATCATTTCCATAGATTCCCTTGACTAAACGAGGTTGGATTCTCTTACCACCATTGGCTACAGTTGAAGCATATTGCGCTAATTGGATCGGTGTATAGGTATCAAACTGACCAAAAGCTAAGTCAGTAAAGTTACCTGGTGTGTACCATTGAGCACCATTATCTGCATTAAATTTCTTCATAAAATCAACAGAACGAGAAATCCCTGGTGATTCATTTGGTAGATCAATCCCAGTTTTTGTTCCTAAACCAAACTGTTTGAACGCTTTACGTAATTCTTCATAGGCTTTTGACTCTTCATTTAGTGAAGGAAGTCCCATATTTGGTGTATATTCCAATCCCAGCATTTTCAACGCAACTTTGATCATATACGTATTCGATGATAGTTCAAGTGCTTTGACTGCATTGATTGCAATACGCCCGCTTCGATTAAAGACCGAACTCTTTTCAGAAGAGCCTTGTAATTTGATTGGCTCATCGACTAACACTTGGTTACCTGAGATCACATTCGTTTGCCAACCAGCAGTTAACGTACCTGCTTTGACTACTGACCCTGGAGTAAAGGCGCTAGTAATATTCCCCAAAGCATTTTCTGTCAACTCTTTGGACCCTTCTTGGTGGCTAAATCCTGTCATAGCCAATATCTCACCGGTTTGTGGATTCATCGCTACTGCATACGCCCCTGGCGAATAAGTTGCTTTTCCACTATCCACTAATTTTTGGTAGTTTGTCTTTAAGATATTTTCGACTTTGGCTTGGAAATCAGCGTTAAGAGACAACATGAGGTTGGACCCTTTTTCACCAGCAAAGATTTCTTTTTGATTCGTTACATTCCCATTACTATCGAGGGTTACTTCATATTGGGTTTTTGTTCCTTGTAAAACATCTTCATATTGCTTTTCAAGGTAACTTTGTCCCACACGATCATTACGAGAATAGCCTTTAGCTAAGTATTCATCTACTTCATCAGCTGGTAAACCTTGTTTTTCTGTTGTCACACTACCTAAAATACTTTTGATTGAGTCAGCAGCCGTGTATTGACGTGTCCAGTCGGTTCCTGTGGATACTCCAGGTAGTTCTGAAGCATGTTCGGAAACAACCGCTAATTCTTGATCAGTCACACCTGAATTTTTGATAAATACCGTGTTCAATTCATACGCACTATTCATGCGTTTAAAAATCGTCGCGATTTTTAATTGTTCTTCATTGAAGTTGATTTCACTATCAGTTACTTTGTCAACTAACGCTTTGTATTGATCGCTGGAATCAAGTTGTTTTTCCTTTGCTGTTAAGCGTTCCGTTGCTTCTTTCAAATGCTTAGGATCAGCTAACCAAAAGTCTTTTTTATCTCGTTCAGTTAAATTTTCATCAACTGGCACATTGATTAATTGATTTAGTCTTGTCGCTACTTTAAGCAGATCCTCTGCCGTCATTTTTGTTCCTCTGGTGAAAGTAATTGCTTGATTCGCTTGGTTCGTCACCAATGGTTTACCTGTCGAATCGTAAATCATCCCCCTCGGAGAACTGGTTTGGATCGTTAGTGTCGATGATGATTTCACTTTGGCTTCCATTGCTTCGCCATTAACGATTTGTAGATAACCTAATCGTGCAATCAATGCGACGAATAATGTAAATATGATGAAAAAAAGAAAATTCAACCGAAAAGGGACATGTGAACGTCGAAATGTTTTGTTTTTCGGCTCTTGTGTACCTTTTTTCAATTTATCCATCCATGAATTGTTTAATAGTTTTTTCATAAACTCTCTCATCATTCCTATCTTTTTCCTACTTACTGTTATGTTTCATTGTACCTAAATTTCTTGAAATAAAAAAGAAGAAACGAAAATCACTAATAAATTCTTTAACTTATTTCAAGTTGATATTCTTTTTTTGTTTCACAGGATAAAATCGTGTCAAGTTTTCAAACAATTCAAACCTTTAAAAAATAAAGTTTTTTATTTAATTTATCATTTTCTTATCGTGAAACACAACAAATGATATTTTTACTGTGGAAAACTTTTTATAATGCTCTTACCGTTTTGAACCAAAGTATCCTTTAATTACTTGTCTGGTTTCACGAACTTTTTCCTTCAACTGTTCATTCTTTGTCATATATAAATAAAAAATAATATCGATAGTAACAAACTGAGCCAGCAAAGAATTTGTAGCAGCGCTTCGATTGGTTATTTCCTTTGGACGTGAGGTTTGTACAACAACATCCGCCAACTTACTTAAAGGATTATTTCCAAATTGCGTTAAAGCAATTACCTCAATGCCTAAATCTTTTGCGATTTCTCCAACTGCTACGACATCCGCGCTACTACCAGAATTGGAGACTAACCATAATACTTTTTTGGTTTCATTGCTTACTAATTGAGGAAGTAAAACATGGATATCTTTTTCAAAAATAATGGGTTTGCCTACTCTAGACCATTTTTGCAAAATGTCTTCCACCACTAAAGATGAAGCGCCCACGCCATATAAAAAGACTGTTTCAGCACTTTCCAGGGTCTCAACCACTTCTTGAATTTTTTCTTCATTTAAAATGTCCACCGTTTCTTTGATTGCCACTTGCGCATTATTTCCCAAAATGTGTTTGATCGAATAAAATGATTCGTTTGGGTGAATATCACTGAAGCCTTCAACGATACCGGTTTGTAACTCGGTCGAAATATTTATTTTGAAGTCAGTCAAACTTTGAAACCCAATTTTTTTGGAAAATCGGACAACTGTGGGCGCACTTAACCCAGCAGCTTCTGCTAACTCGTTCGCAGTCATCGTGGGAATTTTTTCTACATTTTTGATGATATAATCAGCGAGCTTTTTTTCAGTTGAAGAATACTCCTCCATCATGCTCTCAATACGGCTAATAACGCTCATTTGTCTCACTTCCTTTTTCTCTTCCAGTCTAGCTAAGTATACCATATCCCACTAATAAGATCGTGACGTCTGACAAGAAATTTTGTCATCATCTGTAAATAAATGTTGGAGAAAAAGTATGAAGCTAAAAAATAATTGATGAGGTTCGGCTACAGCAATAGAGCCCAAGGCAAGCCTTGGACTCTTAGATAAAAGATTAATTTTTCAAGAAGAATGGACGATTGCAGCTCCTGGTTATCCTATCATTCATATGATTGTTGCACCCTTTATCATGAAAATTTTGTCGTCTCACGTTGAATACTCTTGATAGAAGTCACGAGTATTTAACTCCAATTTATAAATGATGTCATGACAGAACTTTTAGAGTTGGTGTTCCGCATGTGCTGCTCCTAATTGATTCCTAGAAGTTGAGAAGTTCATAGCATGTTGGATTTTCTCACTTATTTGTGCTAGTCTTTCTTCCTTAGTATTCTCGAATGGTTGTATTGATCGACTGAAAAGTTGTTCTGGCATATTATTTCTATTTGACGATCTTGCTAATATTTGTTCCATTGTTAACAACACTTGTTTTTCTTCATATTTTTCTTGCTGTATTTTTTCTACTACTATTTTGTTTAGGTCTTGATTCCTCATTTTTTGGCTATTGGAATATAACAGTCGGTTGAAAAACTGCTTAAACAAATTTTTTCTGAGACCAAGTTTAGTCTGCTCTTCATTTCTTTGTTTCATTTTGATTTTCGTTATAGGTAAAATATTCTCCATTTCATTCTTAGCACGAGGAGCTATTTCGATTTGATTCGTAAAATTACTTTTATGAGGAATCAAAGTTGTTTTGAACGCACGAATTTTTGTTGCCATTCTTTTCCGATCGTTTCTTATGTAACTGATCATTTTTGTTCTGAAAGAGCGGTCAAGCTTATGGATTTCCTGGTAAGTATTATTTAGTACTTTCTCAAGCGTAGAAAAATCTCGCCTAATCAATTCCAACATTCGTTTAGCGGGACCAACGGACTTCGAATTTTTTTGATTCGTGGATTTATGTTGACTCCTTTGTTTAATCGCATGTTCAATTTTTACGATTAAATTTACTGCTAAGTTCTTTTTTTTACGATTGGCTTGTTTTGACTGCATTTCGTTTGTTTGCTCGCTTAACTCATTTTGAGCTACGTTATTTCCTTTTTTATTTAGCCTTTTATTTGTAAAAAAAGTTCCCATTTTCAGCCCTCCTTTTTTCCTTTTCAACCTAATAATAGCATAAGATGAAAGGCTTGCTTATTCATCTTTTCGTAATTTCAGAAAAAAAGATTCTCATTATCGCTTTGTTGTTTCAAATTGCACGATTTAGCTTTAACTCTTAAAAAGATATGGGAGAAGCGTAACAATTCACTTAGTAAAAAACCGATGGTATCAAAAATCGTTTTCGATTTTCGATACCATCGGTTTGATCTTACATTCTAGGGTAGTCAGGTCACTTTTTCGACTATTGAAATTAACCTTGTCTACTATAATTTTGGACTTCAGCAACCATCGCATCAACGAACATGTTGAGATCTTCTACTGAAGTTTCTTTGCTTCCATATCGGCGAATATTGACCGTTGCATCAGCTACTTCTTTATCACCAACGACTAGTTGATATGGTATTTTTTGTGTTTGTGATGCACGAATCTTATAACCCATTTTTTCATTGCGGTCATCTACTTCGACACGTAGACCTTTCATTTGTAGACGTTCCTTGATTTCATAAGCATAGTCACTATGCGCTTCAACTGAAACAGGAATGATTGTTGCTTGGATCGGTGCTAACCAAGTTGGGAAAGCTCCTTTGTAAACTTCAGTTAAATAAGCAACAAAACGTTCCATCGTTGAAACGATCCCACGGTGGATAACTACTGGACGATGTGTATTTTCGCCATCTTCACCAACATAAGTTAAATCAAAGCGTTCTGGAAGCAAGAAGTCTAATTGGATCGTTGATAATGTTTCTTCTGTTCCTAAAGCTGTTTTGACCTGAACATCCAATTTTGGACCATAGAAAGCAGCTTCTCCTTCTGCTTCGAAGTAATCCAATTCCAATTCATCCATTGCGGCTTTTAACATCACTTGCGCTTTTTCCCACATAGCATCATCATCAAAATATTTATCCGTGTTGTTCGGATCGCGATAGCTCAAACGGAAACGATAGTCTGTAATATTGAAGTCAGCGTAAACTGCGACCATCAATTCCAACGTACGTTTAAACTCATCTTTGATTTGATCAGGACGTACAAAGGTATGCCCATCGTTCAATGTCATTTCACGAACACGCTGTAAACCTGATAGCGCACCTGATTTTTCGTAACGGTGCATCATGCCTAGTTCAGCGATACGGATTGGTAATTCACGGTAGGAATGGATCGCATTTTTATAGACCATCATATGATGCGGGCAGTTCATCGGACGAAGAACTAACATTTCACCATCACCCATATCCATTGGTGGGAACATGTCTTCTTGGTAATGATCCCAGTGACCTGATGTTTTATACAATTCTACATCTCCCATGATTGGTGTGTAGACATGTTGGTAACCTAAGCTGATTTCTTTATCAACGATATAACGTTCAATTGTTCGACGAATCGTTGCACCTTTAGGTAACCAGAATGGTAAGCCTGAGCCAACTTGTGGTGATACCATAAATAGATCTAGTTCTTTTCCTAATTTACGGTGGTCTCTTTCTTTTGCTTCTTCACGTAGACGAATAAATTCTTTTAAGTCTTTTTTATCAAAGAATGCTGTCCCATAGACACGTTGCATCATTTGATTGTTTGAATTTCCACGCCAGTAAGCTCCAGCTACAGATAATAGTTTGAAGACTTGGATACGACCGGTTGATGGGACATGTGGTCCACGGCATAAATCAATAAATTCTCCTTGTTGATAAGCAGTGATTACTTCCTCATCTGGTAATTCACTGATCAATTCTACTTTATAAGGATCACTTGCAAAGATTTCCAGAGCTTCTTCTTTAGAAAGAACTTTACGTTCGATCGGTAAGTTTTCTTTCACGATTTTCATCATTTCTGCTTCGATTGCTGGAAGATCTTCGGCACTGATTTGGTTTTCACCGTTGTCTGTGTCATAGTAAAATCCTGAATCGATTGCTGGTCCGACACCGAAAAGGATATTTGGGTACAAGCGTCTCATAGCTTGTGCCATCAAGTGTGCGGTTGAGTGACGTACCAATGCTAATGCATCTTCGTGGTCAGGTGTAACGATCTCGATTGATGCATCTTCTTCGATGCCACGATTCAAGTCAATCAATTGACCGTTCACTTTACCGGCTAATGCTTTTTTAGCTAAACTTTTAGAAATATCTGCAGCAATCTCAGCAGTCGTGATTCCCGCATCAAACTCTTTCACTGCGCCATCTGGAAAAGTAATTTTTATCATTAAAATAGCCTCCTTTGATTTTTTGATTGAATGAGTTGACACCAATAAAAAAGTCCCAGCACCTCATAAAAGAGATACTAGGACGAAAGATTCGTGGTTCCACCTAATTTCGAACGTTTACACGTTCCTTGAGCGTTATAACGGTACGACCGCCTTTGTTTCAACAAAGGTTTCGAAAGTGGTCATCCTTTGGTTTTCTTCTGGAAAAGTTTCAGCCTAGCTTTTCCTCTCTTATCGAAGACTCTCAAATTCAGTTGTCTTTCTCATCAATCAACTATGTGTTTATTTAACCACTAATAAAAAGAAAAATCAAGTGTGGGTGTGACTTATTTTTTCCATTCACCATTTACACCATAAGTGCCTTTTTTCATTTCATTGATAATCACATGGATATGTTCTTTTGGTGCTTGGGTATTTTTATGAACAGCTTCTGTAATATCTTTCATCATATTTTCTAATTGTTCTGGACTACGTCCTTCAACTAGTTCTACGTGTACAAATGGCATTGTCTCGTCTCCTTTTAATGATTGCTATCTTAAATGTAAGTGGTCTTTTCAAACCTTCTTCTATGCTATGATCATACCGCAAAAAAAGCAAAGAGAAAAGGTCTTTTCTGATGTTACGTGTGGGATCGCTCATTTTTAGCCCGCAACGCACTTAAAATCGAAACAGTGTCTACCACTTCTTGGAGAACCGCTCCAAACAAAGCGGGGATTACACCCGTACTAGCAACCAGCATTAAAAAAACACAAATAAAAATACCGATTAAAACAGATTGTTTCGCTACTTTCATCGTATCTCTGGAAATCGTTATAGCAGTAGCAACTTTTGTCAAATCATCTTTTAGTATCACCGCATCAGCACTTTCACTAGCTGCCGTTGACCCGTGTGCGCCCATGGCTATTCCAACATCTGCGATCGTCAAAGCTGGAGCATCGTTGACCCCATCGCCCACCATCGTTACGGGACGTTCACTTTCGGGAATACTCTCAAGGATATTCAATTTGTCCTGCGGCAAACAACGAGCATGAACAGCCGTGAGCCCAACCTCCTTTGCAATTGATTCAGCGATAGCCGGTCCATCCCCTGTGATCATCATCAAATCCGCTACACCCATTGTTTTCAATTGTTCAATCGTTGCTTGTGCTTCTGGACGCAGCACGTCTGAAAATAAGATCGTACCCGAAAAATGGTCATCAATTGCAACATAGATAGCTGTTTTAGTAGATTGGCTTTCTTTGGCACCGACAAATGAAGCTCTGCCAACTTTAACGAAATGTCCATCTACTCTAGCTTGTATTCCTTGCCCCGTGATCTCTTTTAATTCATTCACTGGCAATAATTTTTCGCTATCGACTTCATGGACTAGTGATCGGGCTAATATATGACTTGATTCTTGTTCGGCACTTGCCGCATAGACCAAGAGCATTTCTGATGTTACACCAGCTTCTGGATGAATACTTGCTACTTCGAGGACCCCTTTAGTGATGGTACCCGTTTTATCAAATGCAACTGTCTTGGTTCGTGCTAATTTTTCCACAGCAGTTCCTGTTTTGATGACGATTCCGTTTTTACTTGAACGACTCATTCCAGCCACTAAAGCAATCGGTGCAGCTAAAATCAAAGGACAAGGTGAAGCAACAACGAGAACTTCTGCGAAACGAACAGGATTCTTCGTGACCCACCAAGAAATACCTCCGATCAAATAAGCGATCAATGTAAAAGGCACCGCATAACGATCCGCTAAGCGTACAAAATGAGCTGGTTTTTCTTTTGATTCTTCGACCAATTTAATAATTTGTTGGTATTGACTATCAGCTGCTCTTCTTTCAACGATCATTTGAACGGAACCGTCCCCATTGACTGAGCCAGACATCAGTTCATCGCCTGCTTTTTTTAATACAAGTTTGGCTTCACCCGTTAATGAAGACTCATCAAATTGCGACTCACCTTTTACTACTTTTCCGTCAACGGGCACTAATTCTCCTGGTTTCACCACTAATAAATCATTAATCTCAACAGCTTCTACTGGAATATCTTTCAATTGGTCATTCATCAATTGATGCGCTGTGCGTGGTGTATTGTCCAATAACGTTTGCAATTCTCGACTAGCTTTTTTATTGGCATAGTCTTCCAAACTGTCTCCGCCAGTCAACATGATCAGGATCATCAAACTGGCCCAGTACTCTCCTACCACTAATGTCGCAACAATCGCTGTGATAGCAAGAATGTCCACACCATATTTACCTGAACGTAATGTTTTAATCATCTCAATAAACATAAAGAAAGCCAAAATGCCACCCGTGATCGCGATAATCAGAAATGCAAGTGTGGGTCGTTTAAAAATAAATTCGCAAATAAGTGCCGTCATTCCAATCAAAACGGTGATTGAAAATTTTTTAAAATGTGTCATATTGTTCACTCCCTACAATTTTAGGATACTGACTTAGAACTAGAATGAAAACTATTTACACTTAACTGAAAACAACTCTCACTCTCATTGATTTTCTTCTTTCACTTTCTTTCGAACAAATAGTCAAAGATACCTTTTTCTCACTTTTTGTGCTATACTTTTAATTCGTTATTTACGGCGGAAGGAGTAATATACGCAATGAATGAAAGACAACTAGAACAACAACACGTGGATGAAACCATTCAGTTGATCCAGCTTGAGCAAAAGCTATTAAACACTAAACAACAATCTCTTACCCAAGAGATGCAAGATTCTACGAAAGACACCGCCAGCCATAAAATCAGAGGTGGGTCTAATGAATCCTTTTATGAATCAGCTGTCGAATACCGCCAACATGAGCAAGAATTGCTTTTAAAATACCATACGCTTGAATCGCAGCAAAAAAGGCTCCAAACGTTAACAGTTATGGAAGACAACCCTTACTTTGCCCGAATCGATTTTAAAGAAGAAACAGATGCAGAGACACTTTATCTAGGAATCGCTTCTTTAAGAGATCTCTCTGAAGAAACAATCGTAATCGACTGGCGTGCCCCAATTGCTAACCTTTATTACGAAGGGGAAATTGGACCAGCCTTCTATGAAACAGATACTGAAAAAATCAATGTTGAATTACTGCTGAAACGTCAGTTTAAAATCTTAGATGGAAAAATTATTTCGATGGTGGATACTTCTGAAGTGATCAACGATGATTTCTTACTAGAGATCCTAGACGATGCCTCAAGTGCGCATATGAAAAATATCGTCTCTACGATCCAAAAAGCCCAAAATGCCATTATTCGTGATACAACAAGTCAAGTGATGTTGATCGAAGGAATCGCTGGTAGTGGAAAAACATCCGCTTTATTACAACGGATCGCCTTTTTACTTTATCACAATCGAAAATGGTTAGATGCCGAGAACGTTTTACTTTTTTCTCCCAATCATCTTTTCTCTGACTATATTTCGACTGTTTTGCCTTCTTTAGGTGAAAGTGGTGTACCTACGCAAACCTTCAAGTCTTATTTGGAACAGTTATTACCTGAATTTTCATTGTTAGAAGAAGAGCAACAAGAAGTTGGTTTTTTATCTGGAGACAAGGACCCGATCCAAACCTTCAAAAGCGGTCTTCAACTAATCCATCAGATTGATCGTTATATCGATCATATTACTGGTTTTGGTCCCTTGTTTAGAGATATGAAAATTAACGGTCGGACGATTTTAGCAAAAGAATCGATCCGCAAATGGTATCAAGAAACCAATGAACTCTTACCGTTACATCAACGTCTCTCCTTGTTGCAAACAAAATTATTAAAAAAATTGGGTGGACTCCAAAAAGATGAAATGCGTCAAAAATGGGTCAAAGAATTAGCAGAAGAACAATTGCAAGACTTATATGCGAATGATCCGAACCTTGAGTATACGGAGCAAAAAGAACAGTCTTTACGGAAAAAACTAGCGAATCAAATCGTGAAGAAAAGATTCCGTCGAATCTACCGCGGAATCAATCAGTTTCAATTTGTCAATTTGACCAAACAATACCTTCACTTTTTACAAACCGTACCTCAGGCGCTGTTGGCTAAAAATGACATTAGCGCAACGAGGTGGAACGATCATTCAGCCTTATTAAAAGAGAAGCTTCGTCAACGAGAACTACGACAAGAAGATGCAGTATTATTCTTCTTGCTGATGCGTCGCATCCATCCAGTGTCTGTGATGCAAAAAGCTCGCTATATCTTTATCGATGAAATGCAAGATTTCGCTCCCGCTCAGGTAGCTCTTTTACAAGCGATCTATCCAAAAGCTAATCTCACTTTTTGTGGCGATCTAAATCAAAATGTTTTCGGCAATGAAACGATTACTGGCTCTTTGGATCAACTATTTAAAGACCAAGAAATCACACACTTCCAGTTAACGACCAGCTATCGTTCAACAAAAGAGATCACGGATTTTGCGAATCATTTTCTTACTGAGGAAAATCAAGTAGAAACGACGGCTCGCAAAGGTACGCTTCCTTCTATCGTGAAAGGTTCCTCCTTAGAAGAACGATTAAATTGGTTAAAAACTACGCTTGAAACGACTCAAGAAAATACCCGTTACTGGCGTACCGCAATCATTGGTAAAACACAGACTGAGTGTGAACAACTCTATGAACAGTTGCCCGAATACTTAAAAGATCGTGTCCAATTGATTTCTGATGAAACAGATTTTATGAAACGACAAATCGTCCTACTACCAGCATTCTTGGCAAAAGGGCTCGAGTTTGATCGCGTTTTCTTATGGGGAATCGATGATACAAACTTTGCCACTAACCAAGATCAATTAGTTCTTTACACCATGTGTACAAGAGCCATGCACGAACTCGTTTTAGTTACTTCTGAATCTGAAAGTCCTTTGATTGAATCCATGGACCCAGCATTATATACCACTATCAATATATAAAAATAAAGGGTTGTGACAAAATTTTTGTCACAGCCCTTTATTCTTAATAAACGGTGTTAAAGAAGTAGCTTCAAGAATAAGAAGCTAACCACTTAGTCACAACCTCGCCTTTTAAACAAATGATTCAGTATCTGGATACTTTAATTTAACTAATGAAATAATCATTCGCAATTCTTCTATATTTTCAGGATACTCAGGATCAAAGACTTTACTATGACGCCCAATCCCCCCGTTATCTATCAGCCGATAAATTCGATTCCAATCAATAAACTGTTCGATTGATCGGAAGTTACTGATCGGATAGCCTCCACTATCAAGGATTTCTGATAAACGAAAAGCTAGATAAGCACTATCGATCACTTTTACTTTTTTAGAATCATATTTTTCATTTTTTTCAATTAAGATTTTTGTTGGTTGATGTTTTAAGCTCCATTCTAACAAACGAAAGAAAGCTTCCATACGATAATTTTCTTCAAATAATCGAAAGGTTGAATCTGAACGTCTAAAAAGTAAAGGGATTAAATAATTTCTTTTGTAAATCAACATGGGGACGCGATCAACCATACATTCCAGATAGCGATTAAGGTAACCAGTACCTACGTAATTTCCTAAACGATAACCTTCTACACCATAATGGGCATATTTTTTTGCTAATTTTGAACAGTCTGTGATATTCACAGCTAACTCTTCGATCTTTTGGTAACCGCTTAAAATACGTTCAAAAGGCTCTAAACTAATTTTTGCTTCCATAAAATTTCCCCGCCTACATCCACATTCCTATGTATCATTTTTCCAATAATACGTCTATATCAATAATAACACAGGACGAAACAGAATAAAAAATAAAACATACGAAAAAAAGATAAAATCATTGATTCGTCATAAACTACTGTTTTTTCAGAACGAATGATCTTCTTTTAAGCGTAAAAAAATAGTCTGAGAGACGAATCGTCCCAGACTATTAGCAGGTGTAAAAACGAAAAACGGATAAATCGCAAGTCGAAAGCTATCCGATGCTTTCACAACCTTCATTCGTTTTTATCGTTTAGTCTTCCAATGCTACATTATGGAAAACATGTTGAACATCTTCCAACTCTTCCAACGCATCAATCATTTTTTCAAATGTTTCTTGGTCTTCTGGTGAAAGTGTCACTTCATTTTGAGGAATCATTTGGATCTCAGCAATTGAAAAATCAGTGATTCCTTTTTCTTTCAATGCTTCTTGGATACTATGGAAATCAGCAACTTCACCATAAACGATGATTTGTCCATCTTCTTCCATGACATCACGTACATCAATCTCTTTATCCATCAAATATTCAAGGATCTCATCTGCATCTTCGCCGGCAAAACCAAAAATCGCTGTATTGTCGAACATGTAAGAAACAGCTCCAGAAACACCCATATTTCCGCCGTTTTTACCAAAAGCAGCACGTACATCAGCAGCTGTACGGTTCACGTTGTTTGTTAAGGTATCAACGATGACCATTGAGCCATTTGGTCCGAATCCCTCATAACGTAATTCAGAATAAGTTTCATCTCCTGCACCTTTTGCTTTTTCAATTGCACGGTCAATAATATGTTTAGGTACATTATAAGTTTTCGCGCGTTCAATGACGAAACGTAGTTTTTGGTTAGCGTGTGGGTCTGGATCACCTGATTTTGCTGCTGCATAGATTTCAATCCCGAATTTTGCATAAACTCGGCTATTATTTGCATCTTTTGCGGTTTTTTTCGCTACGATGTTTGCCCATTTACGTCCCATATTCTCACTTCGCTTTCTAATTTTGATCGTTCATTTCTGATAGTGGTTAAGCACAAAAACGTCCTGTTCCATTATACTTGTGAATCTGGATTCTGTGAAGTATTTTTTCTAAATCTAGTCATTTTTTAGGGAGGTGTTTCCTTTTATGATCGATTATAGTCGTCTTTTGGAATAGCTACTCAACAAGCTAGACAAAGAATTTTTTACAAAGCGACATGTTCAAAATATTGAACTAAACTTTCATTCAGATTAGTCATTTCACTTTGTTCCCACCAACCAGGTTTATTTCGAAACATAAGGTCTTCTTCCAAAATTTTGTTCAGGTATCGCCCCACCGAGTTGATAGATTTGATCACTCCGAACCAAAAGGTGTGCCAATTCTGCTTCTTTTTTGCCGATTTTTGAGATTAAGGGTATCTCTTTCTTTTCTTTTAAAAACTGTTGTCCTGCCTTGGTGAATCCTAAAATATTCAAGTAACATTTGGCTTGTTGGTCATGGATTTCCTCATGATGGATGTTCAATAATACGTAACAAGCTAAACGTTGGATTCTCGTCCAAGTATATCTTTTCGTCTTGACTAAAGTGACAAATTCCTCGAAAGAAGTGGCTTTCTTCGCAGCCGATTGCATTCTCACTTCAAGTCCTTCCGTCATCTGATAGATAGTTTTCAAATTGGCTAGCTCCGTAGAAAGCAAACGATAACGTAACAAGGGCCAGTAATTCGCCCATGTTTGTTGCGAACCTGCTTCGATCATCGCTGCGGTGGCAGCAGGTATAAAATCCGTTACGGAGCGTTGTTCACTGAGCGCTTTGCGAATAGCGGTCGCACTTGCGATGGAGGAACTGCTCCATTCTTCATCGTGATAACCAGCACTTTTTCTGGTAATCGGTACTAATTTCATTGGCTGGGCATACTGGGCATTTTCTTTCGCATAGCTTAACCCTAAAATGTGATTAGGAGAAGAAAAATCGAGAGCGATTTCTGGATAAAGTGTGTTGAACACTGCTGTCATCTTCTGCGGATAGCTCATTCCTTGATCAGATAAACGTTGAAATTCACGGTCAATCCTTAATTGGTTTTGCTGTACAAATTTCCCAAAAGCTTCGTAATTAAATGTCGACTCTTCTTCTGTACCAAAACAAAGATGTGTACAGCCGAGCATCTGTAATAATCGCACAGCTCCTTTGGCAAAGTAATCTGCTGATTGCACAGACCATTCTATCGGTAGTTCAATGACCAAATCCACTCCGTTTTGGAGGGCAGCAGTTGCTCTGGACCATTTGTCGATAATTGCAGGCTCACCACGCTGTAAAAAATTTCCACTCATCACTGCTATCACGATATCTGCGCCCGTTTGTTCACGAGCCATTTCCGCATGGTAGCGATGCCCATTATGGAAAGGATTATACTCAACAATAATGCCACAAATTTTCATCACATTCCCTCCGTTTCTTAATAGGAATAAAACAAACAGTTCATTCTTTCGGTCAATCCTAAAATGATCAATTTGGTTTTTAACTGTAAAAAAATAAGCAGGAGAAATCGAAAAATCGTTTCTCCTGCTTTTCAAATGACGCTTCAGCTTATTTTTCATCAAGATATTTCTAAAGTATTTTTTTCATTTTTTTAGCAGAAAAACGTCACTATTTGGCGTAGACTTTGTTGATGATTTACTCGTCTTGGCCATTATTCGTTACTTTTATACTATTATAATACTATCTGAAACAACGCGATTCACGACAGTTTTTTTGCGATTACACCTCGCGATAAGGTAATGTTTCGTATTCAACAAAAGACTTTTTTCGTGTCCTATTCCTTATATGCCACAAAAAAGAGACGTTTTGTATCTTCTTTTGGTTGTTCATCGGTGAAATCACCAAACGCTTCTACCTTAGAAAAACCACTATTTTCTAACATTCTTAAATAATTATCCAAAGAATAAGTTTGCTCTTGATGCAGTTCGTCTTCTCGAATGAACTTACCTGCTTCTTCGGGATCTTCCACGAAGAAAGTCAAGAAATGTTCAATACTATGCTTTTCCTTACCTGGGTAGCTATCCCATAAAAAGGCAAACTGATCATTTTGATAATGGTAACTATATTCAGGAAAAACCGTGTCGATTTGATAGATAGAATGAACATCGAATATAAATCGTCCATTTTCTTCCAACGCTTGATACACTTCGTCAAATACTTGCTGCACTTCTTGTTCATTCTTCATATAGCACAAAGAATCTGAGAAACATGTGATTGCTTGGTATTGACCAATTTCTGACAGATCAAGCATGTTTCCTTCAACAAATTGGATTGGTGTTTCCTCTTCAAAGGCACGTTGGCTAGCAATCATCAACATCTCTTCTGAAAGATCTAACCCTGTGACATGGTACCCAGCTTTAGCAAAGGCAACAGCTAGAGCACCTGTTCCGCAAGCTAATTCTAAAATATTACATGTTTCACTTGGTAAGTGTCGTTTTGAGAAATCTAACCATTGTTGATATAAGGTTTCATCCATTACCTCATCATAAACGAAAGCAAATGTTTCGTAAGCCATATTAATCGATCCATTCATTTAGGTCAACAAGTGGTGCATCTGACCATAATTTTTCTAAATTATAGAAACTTCTTTCTGGCGCATGGAAAACATGGATGATCAGATCTCCTAAGTCGATCAGGATCCATTTTCCGCCTTCTTTTCCTTCGATACGTTTTACTTCGTAATTGTTTTCTTCTTCTTTTTCAATGATTTCTTCTGTAATTGCATTTAGTTGTCGTTCACTGTTTGCCGAACAAATCATGAAGTAATCTGCTAGTAAAGATACTTCTCTCACATCTAAAGCAACGATATCTTCTGCACGTTTTGAATCGGCAGCTTGCACTGCAATTTGTAGTTGTTCTTTGCTATTTATAGTAATTTCCTCCTAATGGGTAGAGATTATTTTTTAGCTACCCAATGATTATATGTTTCAATTGTTTTTGGATAAATCTGTTGTTCTTGTTCAATCAAGTGAGCTAATGTGTGCTTTGTCTCAAAAGCTACCGCTTCGTCTAAATCAAGCAACGCTATTTCACGCGCATCTTGGACTCCAGGAAACGAGCGACCAGGTTCAATATAATCTGCTACATAGATGATTTTATCTAATAAAGACATTTCAGCCGCACCAGTGGTATGAACTCGAATGGCATGAAGGATCTCTTCATCTGTGATACCAAGCTCTCTTTCAACAAAAGAGGCGCCAACTAAACCATGCCAAATCGCATTTCCATAATGAAGAAGCGCTGGGTCATAGCCATCTCGCTTGATAACTAAAATAAATTCATCATCAGGCCGTTCTTTCGCATAATCATGTGTCAAAGCAGCAATACTAGCTTTTTCTAATGAACAGCCGTATTTGCCGGCAAGGGCAATCGCCGTCTCTTCCACCCCAAGAACATGCTTGAAACGTCGTTCACTCATTCGCATTTGGACTTTTTGCATCAACTCTTCTCTTGAGTAAGTTGTGTATTTATTACTATAGTCCATCTTGATATAGCCCTTCTTTCTCGATATACTCAATGACCTTATCAGGTACTAGATAACGAACGGAACAACCTTGCTGGATCTTCTGCCGTATTTTAGTTGAGCTGATATCAATGGTTGGCACATCGACCCAAATCACTGGGTAAGGCGTTTCGGTTGAGTAACCTGCTCGACGAATACCAACAAAATTGACCATTGTCACTAGTTCATCGATTTTATACCATTTTGGTAGATATTCTACCATGTCGCCACCGATAATAAAATAGTAATCGGTATTAGGGTTGTTTTGTGTCAGAGCTTTCATCGTATCATAAGTATAGCTTTTGCCTTTTCGAGATAACTCGATCGGTTCAATAGCTAAAAAAGGATTATCTGCTATCGCAAGTTCAAGCATGTTTAAGCGATGATTGGCAGCGATTGTCGTTTTTTCATCCACATGTGGTGGTTGATAAGAGGGCATTAGATAGACCTCATCCAACCCTAAATTTTTCCCTGCCTGTTCTGCCATAACTAAGTGTGCCAGGTGAACTGGATTAAAAGTACCACCTAAAATCCCCACCTGTTTGCGTTTTTCAAAAATTTGAGGCATCTCTTGAGGAAATACTTGAGATTCGACAAAAGCTTCCGCTTGCGATTTCATATTAACCACTCCTTAAATTGCGTTTACTTCTTTAGAGATACGTTGATATTTTTCCTTTGAAGAGGGTTTATATAATACAAGAACTCGTCCAATGATTTGAACAACTTGACATCTGACTGTTTCTTCTAAAATACCAGCTACCTCTTCAGGAATCTCATCGGTATTTTGTAATAACGTTACTTTGATTAACTCACGTTTTTCCAGCGCTTCTTCAATCTGAACCATCATGGCAGAATTGATTCCACCTTTACCAATTTGAAAAATCGGTTGTAAGTGGTGTGCCTGGCTTCGTAAAAATCTTTTTTGTTTTCCTCTTAAAGTCATATTCTTCCTTCTTCCTTAAATCAAGGCCTTTCGTTTCATCACATTCACACCTTTTGGCGCCCAACCTGCTACGACTGCCGGTTGTGTCACTGTGATCCATCCTAAGCCAGCAAATACGATATCTGTTTTTTCTTTTACCGAAAATTCAAAACGAACCAATTCGGGAAATTCATTTACTTCATCGGGACGAGGTGGTTGTAATAATCCACCGACGTGTTTCACATAAAATTCATCGGCTTTTGCTAATTTCGTTCGATGAATAGTGACATCATTTGAAACATAAGCAATAAATGAACCGCGTTGCCCACTGATAAAATCAAACCTTGCTAAACCACCGAGAAAGAGTGTCTGTCCTTCATTCAATTGGTATCCTTTAGGCTTGATTTCTTTCGTTGGTGCAATGATCCTTAAATCTTTTTTTCCAAGATAATGCGCCATTTGATGTCGATGGATAATCCCAGGAGTATCAATCAAGAAGTGACCATCATCTAAAGGAATCTCGATCTTATCTAAAGTTGTCCCTGGAAATTGCGAAGTCGTAATAACATCTTTGACACCTGCTGTGTTCTTGATGATTTGATTGATCAATGTCGATTTACCGACATTTGTCACACCAACGATATAGACGTCACGACCTTCACGATACTCTTCGATTTTTTTGAGTAGATTTTCCATTTCATTCGCTTTTTTTGCGCTTGTCAATAATACTTCAACCGGACGCAATCCAGCTTCATGTGCACGCTCTTTCATCCATTGGATCATTTTTGGTTTCTTCAGTGATTTAGGTAAAATATCCACTTTGTTTCCGACCAAGAGCACCGGGTTATTACCTACAAAGCGATGTAGTCCAGGGATCAAAGAACCATTAAAATCAAAGATATCGACAACATTGACGATCAAGGCATCTTCTTGTCCTAGTTCATTCAGCAGGCGCAAAAAATCATCATCTGTCAGTGAAACATCTTGGATCTCATTATAATGTCTTAACCGGAAACAACGTTGGCAATAGACCTCACCTGATTCTAGTCCTTTTTCTAATGCTGCTTTTGGTGTATACCCTAATTCATTAGGATGGTCGGTTTGGATCGTTGCTCCACACCCAATACACTGTAGTTCTTCGTTCATTCAATTCCACCTCGCCAGCCCATATCAGGATTGTGTGCTAATAAATAGGCCATGATTTTGCGTTCCCAAAAACGATTGAATCGTGTTTTCCAACTATCCGTTTCAATAATTGGTTTAACCAAGATACTTCTGATACCCGAACGATTAGCTGCTCGGATATCTGTCATGATTTGGTCACCGATCATCACAATTTCATCATCTGAAAGATTCAACATTTTTTTTGCTCGATTCATTCCTACGGCTAAAGGTTTTAATGCCCGAGCAACATACGTTAATTCAAATTTATCGATCGCTCGTGCTACTCGTTCAGAGCTATTGTTTGAAACAACCACTACTGGAATACCAGCATTTCTCATTTCTAAGATCCAGTCGAGTAATTCCTCTGTTCCATCAGGATTGTTCCAAGCGATCAACGTATTGTCCAAGTCAGTCAAAACTGCTTTAATCCCTAAGTTTTTTAATTGTGCAGGGGTTATCTTGTAGATGGCATCGACCATCCATGTTGGTTTATATTTTGAAAACATTTTGTCTCCTCATCTGCAAAAAATGAAGGAGCACGAAATGTACTCCTCAGCCCTATATTATACTTCATTCTTTCCAAAAAAACTACCTCTACACCTGAATCCTTCTGAATAAACAACTATTAACCTGAAATGATGAACAGACCGAAGTCACCAAACACTTTTAAAAGAGAAGAAATCATCCGTCTGACTACACTGATAAAATAAAAACTCTCCAAACACGAGAAACTGTTTCGAGAGTTTTCATTCGATTTTTTATTCTTTGGATGTTACTGACTTTTATAATATTTTGGATAAAAATGCGACTGTTCGTGGATGACTGGTTTGTTCAAAAATAGCCGTCGGTGTACCTTCTTCAAGAATGGTTCCTCCATCCATAAATAGAACTCGATCACTGACTTCTTTTGCAAAGCCTATTTCGTGAGTCACAATGATCATAGTCATCCCTTCACGAGCTAATTGCAACATGATTTCTAACACTTCTCCGACCATTTCCGGATCAAGAGCTGAAGTCGGCTCATCAAATAGCATGACGTCGGGTTGCATGGCTAAAGCTCTCGCAATGGCGACCCGTTGTTGTTGTCCCCCAGATAAAGACTGAGGATAAGTATCGGCTTTTTCTAGCAGACCTACTTTCTTTAGCAGATCTCTAGCAATCTTTGTTGCTTCTTCTTTTGATTGCTTTTTGACTTTGATTGGTGACAAAGTGATGTTTTCTAAAACCGTCATATTAGGGAATAGATTAAACTGTTGGAAAACCATTCCCATTTTTTCTCTTGTTTTAAAAATATCATTTTGCTTGTCGGTAATTGTCATTCCTTCAAACTTGATTTCACCAGAAGTTGGTATCTCTAATAAGTTGATGCATCTTAGTAAAGTGCTTTTTCCCGAGCCTGATGGTCCTAAAAGTACCACGACTTCTCCTGGATAAATTTCAGCGGAAACGTCTTTCAGTACTTCTTGTTCACCGAATTTTTTATTTAAATGTGTAATTTTGATCAATGATTTGGCCATTTATTTTCACCCTTCATCCTTGGTATCCTTTACCTAATTTTTTCTCCCAGCGATTTAGTAACCGAGAAGTAGCAAACGTCATGATGAAATAAACGGCTGCTGCTATAAAATAAGGCTCTAATGGAACATACGAATTGGATATGACGATTTGCGCCGCTCCCATCAGTTCATTGATCCCGATCGCAGTCAACAGGGAAGAATCTTTAATCAACGTAATAAATTCATTGCCTAAAGGAGGCAAAATATTTCTTAATGCTTGTGGTAAAATCACGTAACGCATCGTTTGTGCTGGACGCAACCCTAATGAATAGGAGGCTTCTGCTTGACCGTTGTTCACTGCCAGGATCCCCCCACGGATGATCTCTGCCACATAGGCACCGGAATTTAATGATAACACGATCATTCCTGGAAGCAGGCGGCCAAGATCAACAGTTAAAACACCTACTTCTAGATCTTTTGAAGGAAAAAATCCTTGAAGCAATAAAAAGCCGATCATGATTTGTAGAAGCATCGGTGTTCCTCGTAACACTTCGATATAGACATTAGCTAAAACATTCAACGGTTTCTTTTTGGACAATTTTAGTAACGCCATCAGTAAACCGATACCCGTTCCCAAGATTACTGTGACGATCGAAATCATGATTGTTATTCCTGTACCTGATAAAAAATAAGGGAAATATTTATCTAAAAAAGAAAAATCCACTCTGCCTGACCTCTATTCTGCCGCTGTTTTTTCAGCTAATTCGTTATTTTGTTGAATAAATTCCTCAATTTTTCCTTCATCATTCAACTTTTTGATGATTTGGTTTAATTCTTTTTGTAGTTGACTGCTTTCTTTAGGTAACGCAATAGCAAAGGCTTCATCAGGAGCTGGCTCAAGTGAAATATCAGCGATCATCAGATCAGGATTTTGGGCGATATATGATTCGGCGATCGTTTTTTCAACGACTGTCGCAGCTAATGAGCCTTGGTTAACTTCAACGATCATGTTGGGAACTTTGTCGATTGTCACAAGCTTCGCACCTTTCAGTTGCGTCTTAACTAATTCCTCTTGAATGGATCCCTTTTGAGCACCCACATTTTTATCTTTTAGGTCATTCGCATTGCGATAGATTTCTTTATTTTTTTTGTTGATGATCACAACTTGTGGTGGGTTGTAATAATTGTCTGTGAAGTCAAATTGTTGTTTTCTTTCATCTGTGGCAGAAATCGCAGAAATAGCAAGATCTGCTTTACCTTCTTTTAAGGAAGCTAAAACGGTATTGAAATTCATATCTGATACTTCAGCTTTTACTCCTAGTTCTTTCGCGATTGCTTTAGCTAAGTCAATATCAGATCCTACGATTTTATCTTTCCCGTCAACCATCGTATGAAACTCAAACGGCGCGTAATCAGCCGACGTAGCTACTTTTAGTACCCCGCTTTTTTTAATCGCTGCTAACTGATCCTTTTCCTGACCTTGAGCAGTCGTATTGCTGCTGCCACATGCACCTAAAGTCGCTAGTGCAAACAGTACCGTTAACATCCCAAAGAATTTTTTCATGTCATTTTCCTCCTACGTTAAAACTTTTGTATTAAGTGAAGTAATTATAGCATGAAACTTTCAAAAAAAAAGCATTTTTTGTATATTTATTTAAAAAAATGTATTTTAAGGCGGATATATTGTATATAAAACAAATAAAAGAATAATTATTTTAGAATAGTTTTCAATAAAATGAAAAAGAGCTAAGAACGAAAAAGTCATCTTAGCTCTTTTACAGGTGTAACCACAGATAAGGTTAGTTAATCTCCCGCAAGAAGATAAAAGTCATCAAACATTCAAGAAGAAAATTTTGGAAATTCTACTTCTTGATGCGAAACACTCTTTATGTGCAAATAATATTTATCAGAGTTCAATTAGATTTGGGAATCAAATTCCATGTCTGATTACTAGTATTTTTCATTGTTCTACTGATAATAGGATTAAAATCAGTTAGATTATTGTCTTCTAGATCCTATCTACACTCACATTAGAATCCTTATTTTGATAATAAAAATAACGGGAATCTAGTCCGTTATAACCGCCGTTCACTCTGAGTGTATTCTAGTCTGCAGTTGGATTGTTTGCGCAAAATTCATTCACACTATAGGAATGCTAGTAGAACCTTGCACTTATCCAAAGAAAAGAAACGAAGACAAAAGCAGCATCTTCGGAAAATTAGTCGGAATTAATTGATACTAAACATGTTTGTTTCAACCCCTTCTGTGCTCAACTAAGTTTCCTATTCTAAGTAATTCTCAATCAGCTTGTTTGACCAACTAATTATGCAACTGATTAATTCTAAATAATCTTAGAATCATCGTATGGTCTCTAAACAGATCTTATTTTACTAAATATAAACCTCTGTACACATTCCGGTATTCCTCATTTAGCTCAACCTGTTTGAATTTTGAGCGTATCTTAAATCAAGAAAACTGAGACATTGATCAGATTTTTTCTAATCAATGCCCCAGTTTTTAGACTTACATGAATTTGTTTTTTCCTTAATTAACAGAAACTGTTTGGTTTTCAGCCAATAAGTTGCCACTTCCATCATAGAAATTCATTGTTACTTGATCATCAGCTTTGATTAGATCTGGCTTCACATAATAACTGATTGCCCCATCCTTAAAGCTCCCACCTTTACTGATCAGTTTGCCATTGACAAACAAGTGTCCTTGGTGGACTTGGGTATCAGAGCCATAGGCTCCTTTGATCGTTTGTGTGCCGATTTTATAAGTCAATTCGTTGATTTCAGCTGTTGGTGTTTGAATAGTGACATCAATCTCTGATCCTGGAATTTGTTGTCCTCGATTGTTGGCACCCATCAAGACTACCTGATCATCTTCTGACACTTTGAGGTTTCCTACATAATAACTGAACTTGCCATCTTTGAAGCTACCACCTTGACTAACTTTTTCGCCATTGACCAACAAGATTCCTTGGTAAACGTCGCCTGTATAGTTTCCTTCGATCACTGTACTGATTCCCACACGATGGGCTTCTGTTAATTGACCCAGTTGTTCTCCTATAGTTACCGGTTGTGGGTCCCCTAGTGGTGTATCGAATTTATCATAGCCTTGAATCGTTGCTTGATCCCCTGCTTTGATGACTTGAGAGTTCACATAATAGCTAAACTTACCATCTTTATAGGTTCCGCCCCAGCTAACGACTTCTCCGTTCACTACTAGTTTTCCTTTATGGATATCCCCCGTGTAAGTTCCAGTAATCGTTGAATCCCCCAACTGATACTCGTCCACTTGATCGATTGATCCTGAAGATTCGGAAATCACTTCAATCTCTTTTGAATCTATCAATTTCTTCTCTTTGTTGTAGCCATCTAATACGACTTTGTCGCCGACTTTTAATTTTCCAGCACCGACATAATAGCTGAATTGACCATCTTTGAAGCTACCACCCCAGCTGACAACTTTGCCATTAACGGTTAATCGTCCGAGAGACATATCCCCTGTGTAGGTTCCAGTAATATTGACATCTCCTACATGATATTCTTGTGGTTTCAACTCACTTTTCACTAGTTCTGCCACATAAGTTCCTGCCGTTAAATCCCCAGTTCCGTAATTTGCCATAAAGTCAGCAGGTGAATAGCCTTTGGACTGACCATCTTCACGAATCCAATTTCCTGTCAGCTGATCTCCTTCGTTCAGTGCTTTCGGTGCTGATAACTTAGTGTCTTCAACCGCTTTAAAGTGATCACCTAGAATTAATTTCTTAAGCGGAACTATAAGAAACATATCACTCATATCTGTTACTTTGCTGGTATCAAACCCACTTAAATCTAAACTTGTTACGCTACTCATACCTTCAAACATATAACTCATATCTGTTACTTTGCTGGTGTCAAAGTTGCTTAAATCTAGACTTGTTAAGTTACTCATATCGTAAAACATAGCATACATATCTGTTACATTACTGGTATCAAACCCACTTAAATCTAAACTTGTTACGCTCCTTAGTCCTCCGCCAAACATCCACTTCATATTTGTCACGTTACTGGTATCAAACCCACTTAAATCTAAACTTGTTATGCTGTTCATACCACGAAACATTTCACGCATATCTGTTACGTTACTGGTATCCAGCTGACTCAGCCCATCGATTTCAGTTACATTTTTAAGGTACGAATAAGAAAATAGGTTGCTAGAATCTTCTGGCGCCACTACTTTTCCAGCCAAGACAATTTTCTTGATGGCTTCACTATCTACTTTGTCGCTGTTCCAAGGTGATTCTGCAGAGCTACTTAATTCACCTGCTTCGATCGTCAATACCCCTGTATTTTCATCAAACATATACGGACTAGTGCCCCACGTGCCTGTTTCAACGGAAACATACGTGCCAGCAGTCAGATCACCGGTGCCATAGTTTTTCATGAAATCTTCTGCTGTATAAACCTTCCCTGTGCCATCTTCTCGCTTCCAGGCAGAAGTAAGTTTTGCATTTTCGGAGCCTGATTCTACAAATTTAAAGGTATCTCCTAGAATTAATTTCTTAAGTGGAGTATCAGCAAACATATCACGCATATCTGTCACTTTGTGAGTGTCAAAGTTGCTTAAATCTAGACTTGTTACGCGACTTAAACCTTGAAACATCGTATACATACCTGTTACATTACTGGTATCAAACCCACTTACATCTAGGCTTGTTATGCTATTCATATTTTTAAACATATAATTCATAGATGTTACGTTACTAGTATCAAACCCACTTACATCTAGATTTATTACGCTACGCATATCGGAAAACATACAACGCATATCTGTTACGTTACTGGTATCTAGTTGACTCAACCCTTCGATTTCAGTTACATTCTTAAGTTGCTTACCAGTGTAAGTTGAACTAAACAAATAGCCAGAATATTTTGGAGCCACTACTTTCCCAGACAAGACAATTTTTTTGATTGCTTCATAATCCACTGTTCCGCTGTTCCATGGTGATTTTTCATAGCCACTTAACTCACCTGCTTCGATCGTCAATGTCCCTGTGTTTTCATCAAAATTATACGGACTGGTACCCCACCATCCTGTAGCAGAAACGTACGTGCCAGCAGTCAAGTCACCGGTGCCATAGTTTTTCATGAAATCTGCTGCTGTATAAACCTTCCCTTTACCATCTGCTCGCTTCCAGGCAGAAGTAAGTTTTGCATTTTCGGAGCCTGATTCTACAAATTTAAAGGTATCTCCTAGAATTAATTTCTTAAGTGGAGTATCAGCAAACATAGCACCCATATCTGTCACTTTGCTAGTGTCAAAGTTGCTTAAATCTAGACTAGTTAAACTGCTCATACGGCGAAACATATCACCCATATATGCTACGTTACTGGTATCAAAGCCACTTATATCTAGACTGGTTAAACTTTGCATACCGAAAAACATAGAATCCATAACTGTTACTTTACTGGTATCAAAGCTATTTAAATCTAGACTTGTTAATCTACTCATACTGTCAAACATAAACGCCATTTCTGTTACTTTACTGGTATCGAAGCCACTTACATCTAGACTTGTTACGTTGCTCATACTGTAAAACATAGCATCCATATTTGTTACGTTACTGGTATCAAAGCCACTTACATCTAGACTTGTTACGCTGCGCATACCGTGAAACATATACTCCATATTTGTTACGTTACTGGTATCCAGTTGACTCAATCCTTCAATTTCAGTTACATTTGCAAGGTACGAATAAGAAAATAGGCGTCTAGAATCTTCCGGAGCAACTACTTTTCCAGACAAGACAATTTTCTTGATGGATTTAGCATCTACTTTTTTGCTGTTCCATGGTGATTCTTTATAGCCACTTAAATCACCTGCTCCGATCGTCAATACCCCTGTATTTTCATCAAAAGTATACGGACTGGTACCCCACGTACCTGTTATCTCGGAGGTAGCTGCCACGTTCGCTTTTTGCGCTACTTTTGGCGCTTCAGCTGTTGGATTAGTTGCATCCCCTTCACTTTCGGCATTCGCTGCTGTTGCTTGTTCTTGTTCTGTTGCTTGGTCTTGGGTGTCATCCGTTGTTTCATCAGTTTGTGCTAATGAATCACTAGTTGTAGTGGTTGAATCCGTTGGGTTTACTAACGGATCTGTGACGTTTTGTATCGTTTGATCGATGACTTCTTTTGCTTCATTCGCCTGTGTTTGTTCAGTAGCAGTTTCAGCTGTTGGTGACAAAGTATCCGCTAATGCCATCGTTGGTGCGATCCCAGCATTTCCCATCACACCAGCCACCGCAAACATCGTTAATAGCTGTTTTTTACGTTTTGCTGTTAATTTTTTCTTACTCATATTTACTCCTTTTTTTCTCTTATTTTTGATCATTACTTTCTCGTCAATACCACTTCATCAGCTTTAGGTGTTTTCTCTGTTTTCAATTGATATCTCTTTCCAATGTCCATTTTGTTACCGAAGCTGACAAAATCGTATGGATCATCTCCCCTGTAGCTTTTATTTTACTTGTTCTAATCAAGAGTAAACGCTCAATATAACTAATTAATATTCTTGAATCTTGATCGTTTACCATAACTGTTTTGTTGTATGTATTTTTTTCATTGATTGAGGAAATCAATCAAGCTTTCTCTACTACTTATCATCTGAAAAAATTTTTCATCTACATGTTACGATTTATGTAAAGGTTCATAAGTGGCAGAATAACCTGCAACCTTTTAGACAGGAGAAAGATTTAAATATATCAAAAAAGGAAGTGGAGACAAAAGTAGTTAGCATCAAGAAATAAGAAGAGATTCCCAAAAATTGACAAGAAACACAAAAACTAGTTTTTTGCTGTTGATTGTTACCTACTTGGTGCTTCTCAAATTTTTGATAAATTTCAGCAGATTTTCCGAAGACGCTGCTTTTGTCTCATGTTTATTTGTTTTTTAGAGATACTAGATGAGACTGAGACAAGTTCTGTCCCAGTCTCCTTGAAAAATTATAGAGCCCATATTCATGCCAACCAAATGGTAGACACATGATTATATTCAACAGAGCGATTATCGCATTCCCATTTATAAAATCTCTGATGAATGATAGAGGATAATCTCCAATCCTTGTATTCCAATGTTTTTTAAAAAAGCAGACAGGTTAATAAAAAAACTATCAACGTGAACTAACAAAAAAATCTGAGACAGAATGAGATTCATTCTGACCCAGATTTGATTTCACACCATTCATCAGTCCTTAATGACAAAGAGTCGAAAAACTCAAAAAGCAATCGACCTCCAAAGCTACTCCTGTCATCTAACAGGAAACGGTGGGTAGGTCGATTGCTTTATTCATTCAATTTGGTGCATAACTGTTTGTTTTATTCTTTATAACTGTTTAAAATTTACGGAATCTTTGATAACGTCGTTCAAGCAACTCTTCAGTGGAAGTTTGACATAGTTCGGTCAATTTTTCAATCAATGATTTTTGTAACATTCGACTGACTTTTTCTTTACTTAAAGCTTGCCCATTTACTGTTTCCGGTATCACACGATCGATGACATCTAATTCTAATAATTCAGCTGCCGCAACTTTCATTAATTCAGCCGCTTCAGCTGCTCGACTACCATCTTTCCACAAAATCGATGCAAAACCTTCAGGAGATAAGACAGCATAAATCGTCTGTTCAAGCATCCAAACTTCATCAGCTAAGCCAAGAGCCAATGCTCCTCCGCTTCCACCTTCACCAATGATGATTGCAATGATCGGTACTTTTAGATCAGACATCTCTAATAGGTTTCTGGCAATCGCTTCTCCTTCACCACGTTCTTCTGCACCGACACCACAATAGGCACCAGCAGTATTAATCAGTGTGATAATAGGACGATGGAATTTTTCTGCCTGTTTCATCAGACGAAGTGCTTTACGATAGCCTTCTGGATGAGGCGAACCAAAATTTCTGCGAATATTTTCTTGAAGGTCTCGTCCTTTTTGGATCCCAATAACTGTGACAGGTTTTCCATCTAATTTGGCAACCCCACCAACGACTGCTTCGTCGTCTCCAAACAAACGATCGCCATGAAATTCTTGAAACCCCTCAAAGATATCTTCAAAAAAATCAAGACTCGTCCAACGATCCTTTTCACGCGCCAGTTGAACGATCTCATGTGCTGTTTTATCCATGATTTATCCAACCTTTCTGCGTATGCATTTCCAACAAATGATGGATCGTTTCTTTTAGTTCTTTTCTCGGAACGATTTGATCAACAAATCCATGGGTAAGTAGAAATTCTGCTTTTTGGAAATCTTCCGGTAATTCTTGTTTGATCGTTTGTTCGATCACTCGTCTACCGGCAAAACCAATCAAGCTTTGGGGTTCAGCCAGGATCACGTCGCCTTCCATTGCAAAACTCGCTGTTACGCCGCCTGTAGTTGGATCGGTCAATACTGTTAGATAAAACAAACCGGCATTGCTATGACGTTTGACAGCTGCTGAGATTTTTGCCATCTGCATCAAAGAAAAAATACCTTCTTGCATTCTGGCTCCTCCAGAAGCAGTGAACAAGACAACGGGTAAGCCAGCTTTTTCAGCCCGTTCAAACAAACGGGTGATTTTCTCACCTACAACAGTTCCCATACTGCCCATGATGAAATTAGAATCCATGACACCAATCGCAAATGGCAGACCGTGAATCGTTGCTTTTCCTGTCAATACCGCTTCATGCAATCCTGTTTTTTCTTGCATAGTTTGGATCTTTTCTTGATAATCAGGGAAGTTCAAGGGATCTTTTGTTACTAAATCCGTGTCCCATTCTTCTAAACTTTTTTCATCGATGATCAATGCTAATCGTTGCCAAGCACCAATACGAAAGTTATAACTACAATGAGGGCAAACCTTCTCATCACCAATATCTTTTGTATAAATGATGTGTTTACAATTAGGGCATTTAGCCCACATATTATCTGGAATAGACGGCGCATTCGTTGGTTGTTCTGCTCGATTAGGATTAATTCGAATGTATTTTTTCTTTTTGAATAAAGCCATCTACTCTTCTCCTATCTCTGTTTCAGGTGTCCAGTTCGGTAAAAAATCTTCTTGTAAAAAGGCGGTACTATAGTCCCCTGCGATAACTGCTGGATGACTGATTAAATCCATTTGGAACTCCGCGTTCGTGATCACTCCATCGGTAACCACTTCGCTTAACGCTCGTTGCATTTTCATCAATGCCTCAAAGCGAGTGTCTGCATGAACGATCACCTTAGCGATCATTGAATCATAATAAGGTGGAATCGTATAGCCAGAATAAACGGCACTATCAACTCGAACGCCCATGCCTCCTGCTGGTAACAAAAGGTTTTTGATTGTTCCAGGTGATGGTGCAAAATGAAAAGCCGGATTTTCTGCATTGATTCGACACTCAATAGCGTGACCAGAGAATCGCACATCTTCTTGTTTGATTTCCAACGGTTGTCCGGCAGCAATTTCAATTTGTTTTTTTACCAAGTCAATGTTTGTAACCATCTCCGTTACCGGATGTTCGACTTGGATCCGCGTATTCATTTCCATGAAATAAAATTCTCCCGCTTCATCCATTAAAAATTCAATCGTTCCAGCATTTTCATAATTAACCGCTTTGGCTGCACGAACTGCCGCAGCTCCTAATTCATCTCTTTTAGTCTGAGAGATGACCACTGAAGGGGATTCTTCTAATACTTTTTGATTATTTCGTTGAAGAGAACAATCTCGTTCGCCTAAATGAAGGACATGCCCATAATGATCACCAAGGATCTGTACTTCAATATGTCTTGCTGGATAAATGATTTTTTCTAAATACATTTCATCATTTCCAAAAGCCGCTGCTGCTTCTTGCTGCGCAGAAGAAAAATGTTGCGGTAATTCTTCTTTTGATAAAACTTTACGAATCCCTTTTCCGCCACCGCCAGCGGCAGCTTTAAGCATGACCGGATAACCAATCTTATCCGCTACTGTTAGTGCTTCTTCAACTGTTGATAATACGCCATCACTTCCTGGAATAACAGGTACATTGGCTTCTTGCATCAAGCGACGTGCATTGATTTTATTCCCCATCGCATCGATCGTTCGACTCTTTGGACCAATAAAAGCAATATTACATTCTTCACACATAGAAGCAAAACGGCTATTTTCAGATAAGAACCCAAAACCTGGGTGAATCGCTTCTGCTTTGGTCACGATGGCTGCACTCAAAACTGCTTGAACATTCAAATAGGAGTCCGTCGCTTTTGCAGGACCAATACAAATTGCTTCATCTGCCAATTGAGTATGCAATGCGTCAGCATCTGCTTGTGAGTAAACAGCAACAGTCTGAATACCAAGCTCACGACAAGCGCGAATAATTCGTACGGCGATTTCGCCACGATTAGCTATCAAAACTTTTGAAAACATAACTCACCTATCCAATCATAAAAGTTAATTCAGCTTCAGCAACTTTTTTGCCATCCACTTTTGCAATTCCTTTACCAATACCAGCAGAAGATTTGATTTTCGTAATTTCTACTTCAAGATACAGTGTATCCCCTGGAGTGACTTTTCGACGGAATTTTGCTTTGTCTAAACCACCAAAATAAGCAGTCTTTCCTTTAAATTGTTCCAAGGATAATAACGCAACTGCTCCTGCTTGTGCCATCGCTTCAACGATCAAGACACCTGGCATCACAGGTTCTTCTGGAAAGTGACCTTGGAAAAATGGTTCGTTGATCGTCACATTTTTCTTTGCAATGATTCGTTCGCCTTCCACCATTTCTTCGACACGATCAATCAGCAATAGCGGATAACGATGTGGTATGATTTCTTTAATTTCTTGAATGTTCATATTGCTCCTCTTTCCTCTTTTGCTTAATTTGGTTGAATTCTAAATAGTGGTTGATCGTATTCAACAACCGCTTCATTTTCAACAAGAATCTCAACGATTTTCCCATCGACTTCGCTTGTGATTTCATTCATCAATTTCATTGCTTCAATGATACAAATCACTTCACCTTTTTTGACACTATCTCCCACTGACTTAAATTGTGGTTTATCAGGGGCAGGTTGTAAGTAGACGATTCCAACAATCGGTGATTTTACCTCGACACCTTCGAAACTTTCTTGTGATGCTTCGACAGATGCTTGAGGTGCTTCACTAACTGGCGTTTGTTGGATTGGTGTTTGAGGTACTACCGTATCTCTAGGCGCTTCTGTAGCTACTGGCATTGGAGCCATTGTTCCCATTCCACGACTAGATTCATTTTTATTCATATATAATTCAAATTGACCTTCTCTTAAATCAAATTCAGTTAAAGTAGATTGATCGAATTGACTGACTAATTCCTTGATCTCATTGATATTCAAGATTATTCCTCCCAGCGTTTCATACACAAGACCGCATTGTGACCACCAAAGCCTAACGAATTGCTCATTGCATAAGTCAATTGCGCTGGTTTGCTTTCATTGATGACAACGTTCAAGTCAATTTCCGGATCTTGTTTTTGGACATTGATGTTTGGTGGAATAAATTGATGTTCCAGCGCCATTAAAGTAGCTAACGCTTCAATCCCTCCAGCTGCACCTAATAAGTGTCCAGTCATAGATTTCGTACTGCTGACATATGTTTCTTTGAATGAATCACCTAATGCCAGTTGGATCGCTTTTGCTTCTGCTTGATCATTAGCGGGTGTACTTGTCCCATGGGCATTGATATAGCCAACATCTTCTGGCTTAATACCCGCTTCATCCATGGCTAATTTCATTGCTTTGGCAGCGCCTGAACCATCTGGTGTAGGGGCAGTCATATGGAATGCATCACAATTAGCGCCGTAACCAACGATTTCTCCATAGATTTTTGCACCACGAGCTTGAGCATGTTCTAAAGATTCGATCACTAAGATACCCGCTCCTTCGCCCATCACAAAACCGTTACGTTCTTCATCAAAAGGAATCGAACCACGAGTAGGGTCTTCAGCATTCGATAGAGCTGTTAGTGCAGCAAAGCCAGCAATTCCCATTTCACAAATTGTTGCTTCTGCCCCACCAGCTAGAATGACATCTGAATAACCATGTTTGATATTGCGGTAAGCTTCACCAATAGCATTCGTTCCGCTCGCACAAGCAGTAACGATTGCTGTACAAATCCCTTTAGCACCTACACGTAGTGCAATGTTGCCGGCAGCCATATTTGCAATAGCCATTGGAACAAACATTGGTGAGACACGTTGCGCGCCTTTTTCGTGTAATCGGATCACTTGGTTTTCGATCGTTGGCAATCCGCCGATACCGGAACCAACAATGACACCAAAACGATCTTGATCGATTTTCTCTTTATCTAGACCGCTCATCCCTAATGCTTCTAGTGCTGCATAGATCCCATAAATCGAGAACATGTCCATCCGTTTGCTGTCTTTTTTCACAAAATATTTGTCGTATGGAAAATCCTTGACTTCACCTGCTAGTGTAATCCCAGTTTCCGTGGCATCAAATTTAGTAATAGGGGCAATCCCATTCGTTCCTTTTTGCAAACTATCTAAAAAACTTTCAGCATCATTACCGATTGGTGAAGTGACACCATAGCCTGTAATTACTACTCGATTCATTATTGTTTTCCTCCTTTTTATCCGTGCATCACGAGACCGCCATCAACATTGATGACCTGTCCTGTGATATAAGGACTCTCTGCTAAGAAAATCGCAGCATTCGCAACATCTTCCACGCTGCCAAAACGTTGCATTGGAATTTGTTTTACTACTTGCTCTTTGACTTTATCAGATAACACTTCGGTCATATCCGTAGCGATAAAACCAGGAGCAATGGCATTACATGTAACACCGCGTGCAGCTGCCTCACGAGCAACAGATTTTGTAAAACCAACGACACCTGCTTTGCTTGCTGCGTAATTTGCTTGTCCGACGTTACCAATCAAGCCTGAAACACTTGACAAGTTGATAATTGCACCTTCACGTTTTTTCATCATTTTCTTTAAAACGTGTTGTGTCATATTAAATGTTCCTGTTAGGTTGATATCTAAACAAGCTTTAAAATCTTCTGCTGACATGCGCATCAATAATTTATCGTTCGTAATTCCTGCATTATTGATTAGAATATCGATTGATCCTAATTGTTTTTCTGCTTCTTCTACCATCAAACCAGCTTTTTCATAATCTGAGATATCGCCAGAAACACCGATGCAGTTCACACCTTGAGCTTTGATCTCATTGATTTTTTCTTCTGGAATTGCTTTTCGTCCATTTAAAACGATGTTTGCGCCTGCTTTTGCAAAAGCTAGCGCCACAGCAGCACCAATTCCTCTTGTGCTACCTGTTATAAATACGTTTTTTCCTGTTAGCTCCATAACATGCCTCCGATACTTGTCATTGTTTCTTCTAAAGTTTGTTGATTTTCTACTCTTAAAACCGGAATCGTTTTATCGATTTTCTTCATAAAGCCACTTAATACTTTACCTGGACCAACTTCGATCACACGTTCCACACCAAGTTCTTTTAATTGATGGATGCTTTCATAAAAATGTACCGGCTTCATTACTTGTTGTTCAAGCAGAGTCGGTATCCGATCTTTGTTCATGATTTCAGTTGTCGTATTACTGATGACAGGAATTGCTGGCTCATTAAAAGTGATCGTTTTTAGCTCAACGGCTAATTTTTTTGCTGCTGGCGCTAAGATTGCTGTATGAAACGGACCACTCACATTAAGTGGAATCATTCGTTTAATGCCTTTTTCTTGCATGATTCTTACTGCTTCATCCACTGCTTGTTCTTCACCGCCAATTACGATTTGTTGGGGTGTATTATAATTTGCAGGCGAAACAATTCCTAATCGTTGAGCTTCCAAACAGCTTTCTTCAATCACTTCTACAGGTGCATTCATAACAGCTACCATTTTCCCACTACCAAGTGGTGCAGCCTCAGTCATAAAAGCCCCTCGTTTTGCCACTAAAGCGACTGCTTCACTAAACGACAAAGCTCCACTAGCTACTAAAGCGGAATATTCGCCTAAACTTAATCCTAGAGCAGCTTGAGGTGTAATCCCTCTTTCTTTCAACAAACGATAAAAAGCAATGCTGACCGTTAAGATTGCTGGTTGCGTATAAGCGGTTTGATTGATTCGTTCATTTTCTGAAAAACACAATTCCGCCATATCATAGCCTAGAATATCACTTGCTTCATCAAACGTTTCTTTGACGATAGTTTCTTGATAGAGATCTTGTCCCATGCCTGGATACTGAGCGCCTTGTCCGCTAAATAAAAATGCTGTCTTCATGTATTTTCTCCAATATTTTTAGGATATATGCTCATGTCTTGATTTATTAAAAAGGACCAAGACACTCCTATTTAAGGAAAATGTCCCAGCCCCCAACCTAATCTTAATGATTATGCAGTTTGTTTTTCAACATAAGTTACTAAATCTTGAACTGTTTTGATGCCGTCTTCTGTTTCGATTTTCACGTCAAATTCGTCTTCGATTTCATTAATGATTTGGAATAAATCCAAGCTATCAGCTTCTAAGTCTTCTTGGATGTTTGTTGTTAATTTGATTTCTTCTGTTTCTTTTCCTAACTCTTCTGCAATAATTTCTTGAATTTTTTCGAATACCATACTATATATTCCTCCGATATTGTTTACAATTTTATGTTTTATCAGCTTACAGTTCCATGAGGATACTTCCCCATGTTAAACCTCCACCGTAACCTGTAAATACTACTTTTTGTTTTTTTCCTAAAGTGATTTGCCCACTAGCTACCGCTTCATCTAATAGGATTGGAATACTTGCAGCAGAGGTATTTCCGTATTTATCCATATTGGTTAAGAATTTTTCTTGCGGTATTTTTACCTTGCGTGCAATTTTCTCAATGATTCTAAGATTTGCTTGATGTAAAAGCAGATAATCAACTGACACATTTTGAGTGATGTCTTTAATGTTTTTTGCAACGTCTCTTACAGCAAAATCAAAGATATCTCTTCCTATCATTGATAAATAAAAAGAGCCTTTTGCATCCTTTACATACACCGGTGATCCGTTCGAATGATAGCCAGCTGTGAGTGACGATCCTCGAGTGCCATCTGCTTCCAGATGTTCTGCAATTATTTTCTGCTCTGTACCAGCTTCAAGTAACACACCACCAGCACCATCACCAAACAGGACAGCCGTTGAACGATCAGACCAATCGATTAATTTGGATAATGTCTCGCCACCAATCACTAATCCTTTATTTGAACCGCACCGAATCATTTTCTCTGCCATGCTTAAAGCATAAACAAAGCCTGAACATGCTGCACTAAGATCAAATGCAATTGCATTTGTTGCACCAAGTTTACCTTGAACCTGGACAGCCACAGAGGGTGTCGTAAAATCAGGAGACATGGTTGCTACAAGAATGAAGTCAAGTTCTGTCGGATCGATGTTCTTTTTTTTGATGAGCTTTTCTGCTACTAAATAGCAAAGATCAGAAGTTTCTTGATCTGTGACGCAACGCCTTTGTTTGATACCTGTTCGCGATGAAATCCATTCATCTGAAGTGTCCATCATTTTGGAAAGATCATCATTGGTAATGATTTTTTCGGGAAGGACACTAGCTGTTGCTGTGATCGTTCCAAATTGTTCCATTAAAAATCCTCACTTGTAATCTCGCAAAAAATCATGCAAGTTTTTCAATGCAGCCAGTAAAGCTTGCTGTTCGTCGGTAGCCATGCCATCCAAGATATTTTTGACCATTTCACGATGAAAGTGCTGATGGACACGATATAAAAGTTTGCCTTTTTTTGTCAGTCCTAATTTCACCACTCGTCGATCATCTTCACTTCGAATGCGTTCAACATAGTCTTTCTTTACTAACTTATTGATAGCAGTGGTCAAGGTCCCAACAGTAATCGACAGTTCTTTGGCTACTTCTGAAGTCGTTTTTTTCTTGTACATACCGATTGCCTCGATCGTATGCATCTCTGTAATTGACAAATCTTTGAACTGAGATTTTTTTAATTCAGATTCTTCGATTGTCAAAATATCATTGAAGACACTAACAAGATAATCATTTACTGTTTTCAAATCTGGTTCCATGTTCCACCATCCACTAATTAGTTTGATTATCAAATCATTTGATGTTCAAACTATATCTTAACTTTTTTCAAAATGCAACCTAAAAAGCTCATTTTTTTCGATTATGAACTTTTTCTAAGAAAAAATTCATTTTAAAATCCTATTAAATCAACAATCACCCATTTAAGCATTAAAAATATTTCTCAAATAAATATTTTGATTATCAAACTATTTTTACTTAAGACTCAGCAAACGAAAAGGTTGTTCCTTTGCCGTAAATTTGATATAGTATTTTTTGATAAAAAAGGAGAAAGAACGTTGAAAGAAAAAGTAAAAAAACTCCCCTTGCTTCCTGGGGTATACTTGATGAAAGATCATACCGGAACTGTGATTTACGTGGGAAAAGCGAAACAATTAAAAAATCGTGTAAGTAGTTATTTTCGTCATAGTAAACAACATTCAAAAAAAGTTCGCCGATTGATTCATCATATCGCTGACTTTGATTTTGTCGTCGTGGATACTGAATTAGATGCACTATTGTTAGAATGTCAATTAATCCAGTACTACCGCCCTTTTTACAACCGTCAAATGAACTATTTTAGTAACTATAATTATTTACATATTACAAATAATGGTTTTTCCCTTTCGGATATGCCACTTGCCCGTACTTACGGTCCCTTTCGACTTTACAAAAAAATGCCGGCTATTTTACGCATCATTGAAGAAACCTATCAGATGCCGTGGCTGTCTGAAATCAGCCTTTTAGCTTTAAATACACAATTACCGGAAATGAATCAGTTGTCATTTGAACAAAAGAAAAAAGAGATTCAAAATCTGTTGCAAGGGCGCAATAAAAAACTAATCACTTACTTGAAGAAAAGGCAAAATCATTTTATCGAACAATTGAATTTTGAAAAAGCTGCCCAAATCCAACAAGATATTGAGTTATCCACAGCTTTCATTAAAAGAATACAGGCGCAGAAACTATTTCTAAGGACGCCTAAAATCACTTTCCATCTACCTCTGGCAGCAGACGAAACGAAACAAAAACATTATTTGATTTGTTACGGTCAACTGGCTGAAACGGCCATTACGTCTAATGATGAATCTCCCTATTTTTATTATGAAAATGCAAAAGCTGGTTTGTCCTTGAAGCGACAGTTGCAAAAAGAAGAAATTGACCCCGTCCTTATACTAATGAGTTACCATAAGAAAATTCTCGCCCAAAATGAATTGTAAAATAAAAAGAAACCTTGAACTACCAAACATTGGTCTACAGTTCACGGTTTCTTTTCGTTGTTTTATCCATTTAACCAATTATTCCTCTAATCTCCTCACTAGCCGAAAAAAATCTAAGGAAAAATAGGCGTCACACTTTTTCTTCTGTTCATCGGAGCAATCTCTTGCTGATACGAACGCTTGCGGATAGAACACGCCCATCCTGGTCACTTCAAGAAGACTTCTTACGAACGAAGCTTGATCCATTAAGCTATAAAAAAAGCAGCTCTAAAGCACCAAGAGAAGATTTTCTAAAAAATCCACTCTTGGTTGCTCAGAGCTGAACGCTTCTTTCATGATCTTTTATTGGATCAAGTCATAAATTTCCATTGCAACGATATCGATATTGTCAAATTCATATTGTTGATGTGAATCTGTTTCAGTTAATTCAAATGTTTCAGTTGCTTTGTCATAAGTAACTGTACATTTTTCAACGCCCTCTTTTTCAAAACGACGGACTTGCAGTTCATTATCTGCTGATTCGACCATTGCCTCCAGTCGTTTAATGATTGCAACTAATTGTGAATGTGCCATCGGAGGTCCTCCTTTTCTTATTTCTGTTATATTGTAACAAAAGCACAGACGACTTGCATTGATTTTCTCCAAAAAAAGCGAGTTTTTTAAGATTTTTTTTCTGGGTTCTTTCCTTCAGGCCACCAAAGCTTAATCAATGCTTGAGTACCGTCATTTTCAAATCCCTGATCTGCTAATTGTTCATATAATTTTAAAGCTTGCGTTGTCGCTGGTAACTTCAATGCCATTTTATCTGCTTCATCTAACGCAATTTTCAAATCTTTAATAAAATGTTTAACAAAAAATCCTGGCGTATAATCCTCTTTTAAAATACGAGGAGCATAATTACTTAATGACCAGTTTGCCGCACTGCCTCCTGAGACTGTTTCAATGACTTTTTCAAAGTCAAGTCCTGCTTTTGAAGCATAAGCAAGTAACTCGGTCATGCCTGTCATAGTCCCTGCGATCATGATTTGATTTGCCATTTTCGCATGTTGTCCTTTTCCAGCTGTCCCATGTAAAGTAAAAGTGGATCCCATCACTTGAAACAAAGGTAAAACTTTTTCATAGACACTTTTTTCACCACCAACCATGATTGTCAAAGTGGCATTCTTCGCACCCAGATCTCCACCTGAAACTGGTGCATCTAAAGCAGCTGCGCCTTTTTCTGTGGCTGTTTTTGCAATTTTTTCTGCAAGCGTTGGGGTACTAGTTGTTAGATCAACCAAAATTCGATCTTGGACATCCGTTGCAAAGATCCCATTTTCGCCATAGTAAATTTCTTCTACATCTTTGGGATAACCAACCATCGAAAAGATGATCTCACTATTTTTAGTGACATCTTTAGGTGTTTCAGCCCAAATGGCTCCCTTTTTGACTAGCTCATCCGTTTTTGCTTTTGTTCGATTATAGACAGTTACTTCATGTCCTGCGTTCATAAGATGCTCAGTGATTGCGCGTCCCATGACTCCTGTCCCGATAAAACCTAATTTCATATTCGTGACCTCCTAAAAATCAAAAAATCTTTGTCTCTATGCTAAGTATACGCCAGAAACAAAGATTTTTTTAGGATAAATACCTAAATTTATCGTTTAAATGAATTTAATTTGATTTTTATTCTTTCGATGGATGCCTCTTCTTCTTTTCGTTGCATTTCTTTTTCATGATAGATAATCATATCTTCATAAAATTCAATCATCGCTTCGCCAAAGTGCGTAGAGGAAATATCATATAATTTTGATTCCAATACTTTTTGGTCACGAGGGACTTCACTTTTTATATAATCAATAAGTGCTGGTGCGAAATCCTCATCGGTTTCAAATGTTTTCCCAAGGGAGGGATGATCAAACAAACGATTAAGATAAGCATTTCCCTCAATTACACAAGGTGTCCCTGAAGCCATTGCTTCCGTATAAGTTAAACCTTGTGTTTCTGAAGTTGAGGCACTAACAAAGTAATCAGCTGCTTTATAATACAATGCCACATCTTCGTTATCGACTTCTCCAGTAAATTGGACAAATTCATCCAATGCTAGTTCGTTGATTAGCTCTTGCAACTCTTCAAGGTAAGGCCCTTTGCCAACGATCACCATCCGTGCATTGGGATACGCTTTTAGAACTTGGGGAAACCCCTGGACCAATGCTTGAATATTTTTTTCATAAGAGATACGACTTAAAGATAAGATCATTAACTCATCATCTTTGATATTCAGCGATCCTCTGATTTCTTTGATAGCTTTTTGCGTGATTCCTTCCCTTTTAAATTTCTCAATATCGATCCCTGTAGGAATCACTCGAAGTGGTGCGACAACACCATAACTTCTTAATGTATCAATTACTCGTTCACTGGGACAGACAACTCCTGTTGTATGGTTAACAAATAAGCGGGAGAGATATCTGACATGAGATTGACGTATCACTTTGCCTTTAGCAATATAGTGTAGATAATCTTCATACATCGTATGATACGTATGGATCAATGGTATTTTCAGCTTTTTAGCAACCATTTTACCTAAAATCCCTGCACCAAATTCTGTATGAGTATGAATCAGTTCTAATTCAAGTTCCTTCGCTACTAAATAAGCGTACCACATACCTCGTACCACTATTCGCCGATCTTTAAAGGAAACGAATGGAACACTCGGCATACGAATGACATCTTTTTCTATTTTATCAGCATTTGGATCGGTTGTCGTAAAAATATAGACTTCATGTCCATGTTTTTCTAGTTCATTTTTTAAGGTTTTGATCGATGTAGCAACTCCGCTTACCTGCGGAAAATAGGTATCGGTAAAAAAGCCAATTTTCATGATTTTTTGCCTCCAAACTACCCTTTATTATTTTGTCTTTCATTTATGGAAGAATCTGCTTCTTCTAACACTTGTGTATACACCAGTTTCAGTTGCTCACCAATTTTCTCAATACTTCGTGCTTGGGCAGTCTGATATCCAGCTGCCACTAGACTAGGAACTTCTTCTTCCACGATCTTTTTGATCAATACGGTAAATTCTTCATTAGAGCGACCCATGTAACAATTTTTTTTATCTTCTAACCAGCCATCATAGACTGGAATGTCTCGTACAAGAACATTTTGCTTACTTGCTAGTGCCTCTAATACTACAATTCCTTCTGTTTCTTCATAAGATGGGAAGAAAAAAAGGTCAGCGCCTGAGTATGCACCCTCAATAATTTCTCCCCGAATATATCCTGGAAAGATCACATTATCTGGGTGTTCTTCTTTCACAATCTGTCGGATATTTTTTGGGATCGAATACATAGGTACATGTCCAAACCAAATAAATGTATATTCTGGGAGTTTTTTTGCAATTTCTACAAAATCAATGATCCCTTTACGAGCAAAAAAAAGGCCAACACAGATAATCACTTTCTGATCTGGTGATAATTTGAAATAGTCGCGAAATTTTTGTTCTTTGATTGGATCTGGTTGATATTTTTTTAGATCAATCCCATTTGATATCGATTGGATCGGTAAATCTATGCCGTAACTTTCCAGTAATCGTTTAGAATATGGCGTAGGTGTGATGAGATAATCCGCCTTTTGATATAATCCCACTAAATATTTTTTTACTAATGGCGATAATTGATTAGAGCCAATAAATGAGTTACGAAAATCTTCCTCTGTTGAGTGAGCATGATAGACGATCTTCTTGCCGTCTTTTCTTGCTTTATTGACCATATTGTGACTATTGATACCATATGTATTGATGTGTAAGATATCATAGTCATCTTTACTATCTAGCGTGTAGGGAATCCCCATTTCTTTTAGAGCACGTTTTTGGTGGTCAAGCGCTCGTCCAATACCAGATTTCGCAAGTATTTTTTCACTTTCAAAATATAATAATACTTTCACCTTACGTCCTCCTTCATTTATATAGTATAACATAGCGCTGAACCTGTCACTCAAACTTAAGCCCTATTTTAAAATAACTCTATTTTTCATTCCTTATTTTTACCTATATGTAAAAATCCCATTGTAAAAAGCTGATACAGCTACTATCGCTGTACCAGCTTTTACTCGTATTATTATTTTACGTATTCATTTACAAGTTCAACGACTTCTTCCATCGTGTCACATTCTTTCAAAGCACGATCAGCAAGTTCAGCCATCTTCGTTGTATCTAAACGTTTCATTAAACTACGTGTTTTCAAGATTGATGTTGCACTCATTGAGAATTCATCTAATCCCATACCTACAAGTAGCGGAACTGCGGTTTGATCCCCAGCCATTTCGCCACACATACCAGCCCATTTACCTTCAGCATGCGCTGCATCGATCACGTTTTTAATCAAACGTAGGATTGATGGGTTGTAAGGTTGATACAAGTATGAAACACGTTCGTTCATACGGTCAGCTGCCATAGTGTATTGGATCAAGTCATTCGTTCCTACTGAGAAGAAGTCAACTTCCTTAGCAAACTTGTCAGCTAAGACAGCTGCTGCTGGAATTTCGATCATGATGCCGACTTGGATCGTATCAGATACTTCCACGCCTTCATTCAATAATTTTTGTTTTTCGTCTTCAAAGATTGCTTTTGCAGCACGGAATTCTTTAAGAGTCGCTACCATTGGGAACATGATACGTAAGTTTCCATGAACAGATGCACGTAATAATGCGCGCATTTGCGTACGGAACATTTCGTCACCTTGTTCTGACAAGCTGATTCGTAATGCACGATAGCCTAAGAATGGGTTCATTTCATGAGGCAATTGTAAGTAAGGTAATTCTTTATCGCCACCGATATCCATCGTACGCACGACAACCGGTTTACCTTCCATACCTTCAAGAACTGCTTTATATGCTTCATATTGGTCATCTTCAGTTGGGAAATCAGGAGAATCCATGTACAAGAATTCTGTACGGTAAAGACCAACCGCTTCCCCGCCGTTATTATGAACACCAACTAAATCTTTTGGTGTACCAATATTTGCTGCTAATTCAAAATGTTTGCCATCAGCAGTAACAGTTTCAGCATTTTTTAATTTTTCCCATTCTGCTTTTTGAGCAGCGTATTCAGCACCGATTTTTTCAAATTCAGCTTTTTGTTCAGCTGTAGGATCAACGATTACATCGCCTTCAATCCCGTTAACAGCTAACATGTCGCCTTCTTTGACTTTAGCAGTGATTTCTTTTGTACCTACGATCGCTGGGATTTCTAAAGAACGTGCCATGATCGCTGAGTGTGAAGTACGTCCGCCGATGTCAGTTACAAACGCTTTAACAAAATTGCGATCTAATTGAGCAGTATCACTTGGTGTCAAATCATGAGCAACAACAACTACTTCTTCGTTAATCATTGATGGATTTGGTAATGTCACACCTAGTAAATGCGCTAAAATACGTTTCGCAACGTCGCGGATATCAGCCGCACGTTCTTGCATATAAGCGTTGTCTTCCATAGCTTCGAACATACTGATATACATATCAGTTACTTCTTTTAATGCTGATTCAGCGTTTACGCTGTTATCATTAATGTTTTGTTTAATTTGACCAACCATTTCTGGATCAGACAGAACCATCAAGTGTGCGTCAAATACTTGCGCTTCTGCTTCACCTAAGCTTTGCGCTGCTTTTTCACGAATTTGTTGCAATTCTTCAGTAGATTTTGCTAAAGCATCATCTAAACGAGATGCTTCAGCTGCTGTATCTTCTACTGTTGTCTTACTGAATGTTAAATCCGGTTGAACTAGCAGGTAAGCTTTTGCAACGGCAACGCCGTCACTAGCGGCAATCCCTTTTAGCATTTCAACCATTATTCAGATAATCCTTCTTTCTTCATTGTATCAACGATAGCTGCCATTGCGTCTGCTTCGTCAGCACCTTCAGCTGTGATTGTAACGTCAGAACCTTGACCCACACCTAAAGACATAACGCCCATGATAGATTTCAAGTTTACTGATTTACCTTTATACTCTAAGTTTACATCAGAGTTAAATTTGCTTGCTGTTTGTACTAATAATGTAGCTGGACGTGCGTGGATTCCAGTTTCTGCTACTACGTGAAATTCTTTCTTTTCCATATTAATCGGTCTCCTTTAAGTGAGTGTTGTTTTTATGTGAGGGTTTTCTTTTTTAGCAGTTTACTAAGAACACTAATAAGTAGTACCCTTTCATTTGTAAAGATTACCATTTTTTCCCGATAGATACAACAGTTTTCATTTAAATTCAACTAAAAGTGTGGAAAATAATTAGCACTACTTTTAAAAATATGAATACATAGGATAACAACCGTATTCATTCTACCTCACTTCTTTTTTTAGTAGCTTTGATTCTCTTTACTGATCCCTCAGTAAAGAAGCAAACAAAACTAGACTCTGCCAAGCGAAATATCTCCTTCTATTTATCATTTTTATCGAAGAACGACTTATTCATTTCTTCATTTATTTTGAAAAACTAAATACTTGCACGCGTCCTAAAATTTAGTATAATTATAGCCAAAGGTCAATAATGGTCAATAACATTTTTTACCTTTTCAACTTTTGAGTAAATGAGGGTTATTCTTTTACCTTCATAGTCACGCGTTGTAAAATAGAATGGAAACATGTGAATCATGTGAAAGGACGTGAATCATTTATGCTTTGTCAAAATTGTGGGAAAAATGAAGCAACGATCCACTTATATGCAACAGTAAACGGACAGAGAACGCAACTTGATTACTGCCAAAGTTGCTATCAAAAAATTAAAAATCAACAAAATGGAGGTCTGACTAGTATGGCTCAAAATGATCCTTTTGGTTTTGGCAGCTTGGACGACTTATTCCGCTCCATGTCCCGCCAAATGCAACAGCAAGGAAACTATGAACAAACTCCTCCAACCCAATTCGGTGGTAACAACAACTTTAACGGCGGTCAACCACCGCAACAAGGAAATTCCGAAGGTCTTTTAGGAGAATACGGAATCAATATCACCGAACAAGCTCGTCAAGGTGACATTGATCCTGTGATCGGCCGTGATGATGAAATCAAACGTGTGATCGAGATTTTAAACCGTCGAACAAAAAACAATCCGGTATTAATCGGTGAGCCTGGTGTTGGTAAAACTGCCGTAGTTGAAGGACTTGCACAAAAAATCGTAGATGGCGATGTGCCGCAAAAATTAATGGATAAAGAAGTGATTCGTTTAGATGTGGTTTCTTTGGTTCAAGGAACTGGTATCCGTGGACAATTTGAAGAACGGATGCAAAAATTGATCGAAGAAATTAAGCAGGCTGAAAATGTCATATTATTCATTGATGAAGTCCATGAAATTGTCGGTGCTGGTTCTGCCGGTGATGGGAACATGGATGCGGGAAATATTTTAAAACCAGCTCTAGCTCGTGGCGAACTACAAATGGTTGGTGCCACTACATTAAATGAATACCGCATCATCGAGAAAGATGCAGCTTTAGAAAGACGGATGCAACCGGTTCGGGTCGTTGAACCTTCTGTTGAGGAAACAATCAGTATCTTAAAAGGATTGCAAAAACGCTACGAAGACTATCATCACGTCAAATATACCGATGAAGCAATCGAAGCTGCAGCTATTCTCTCAAATCGTTATGTTCAAGATCGTTTCTTACCAGATAAAGCGATTGACTTGCTTGATGAAACTGGCTCAAAGAAAAACTTAACGATTCAAATCGTTGATCCTAAAACCATCGATAAAAAACTTGAAGAAGCACAGGAACAAAAAATCCAAGCTTCTAAAGAAGAAGACTTTGAGAAAGCCGCTTATTATCGTGACCAAATCAGTAAACTAGAAAAGATGAAAGAACGTCAATTAACAGATGAAGAAACGCCTGTTATCACAGAAAAAGATATGGAAAAAATTGTGGAAGAACGTACGGGCATCCCCGTTGGCGATCTAAAAGAAAAAGAGCAAACACAATTGAAGAATCTTGCGACTGATCTAAAAGCACATGTGATTGGACAAGACGATGCCGTAGATCGTGTGGCAAAAGCTATTCGTCGTAATCGGGTTGGCTTGAGCAAGAAAAACCGCCCTATCGGATCATTTTTATTCGTAGGTCCAACTGGTGTCGGCAAAACTGAATTAGCCAAGCAACTGGCATTTGAATTATTCGGTTCCGAAGATTCAATGATTCGTTTTGATATGTCTGAATACATGGAAAAACACAGTGTATCTAAATTGATTGGTTCTCCTCCTGGCTATGTGGGCTATGAAGAGGCAGGTCAACTTACTGAAAAAGTACGTCGTAATCCTTATAGCTTGATTTTATTGGATGAAGTGGAAAAAGCACATCCTGATGTGTTACACATGTTCCTCCAAATTTTGGATGATGGCCGTTTGACTGACGCACAAGGTCGGACAGTAAGCTTTAAAGATACGATCATCATTATGACAAGTAATGCTGGTACAGGTAAAGTCGAAGCAAATGTCGGTTTTGGAGCAGCTCGTGAAGGTGTTACTCGTTCTGTTTTAAACCAACTAAACAATTACTTCACACCTGAATTCTTGAACCGTTTCGATGGAATCATCGAATTTAGTGCGCTATCAAAAGAAAACTTAATGACCATCGTTACCTTGATGCTAGATGAAGTCAATGAAATGTTAGCAGCACAACAACTGCATATCGAAGTGCCGACAAATGTCAAAGAAAAACTTGTTGACTTAGGCTATGACCCAGCAATGGGCGCACGCCCTCTTCGTCGAACGATCCAAGAACAAATCGAAGATGGAATTGCTGAATTTTATTTAGACCATCCTTCAATCCATGAACTAAAAGCAAAATTGGATAAAGAAGAAAAAATTGTGATCACTTCTAAACCAGAACGTTTAGTCAAAGAAACGACAAACGAGCCAACAAACTAAACATCTGACAAAAACTTCGCTTTGCGACTGATGAAAAATGAAGCACCCATGAAAAAGCGACAGCTTTTCTCACGGGTGCTTCATTGCTCAAAGCGGATTTTTGATTGTTTTTTGACAAAAAGCAAAATACTGTTCTTTTCATTAGAAAAAAATTATAATGAAATTAAGTTGTATCTAAAATCTACATAAAAGAGGTGAGCGCCATGAAATTTGTCAATGTAACGAATAGTCATTCACGTTTGGTTTTAAACCAATTGGAAAATACAGATGCTCATATGGTGAAGGTTTACACTGCAGGCAATACAATGATTGTTTACACTGAAGCACCGGAACATAACGAGATTTTACTGATTAATGAAAAACGAAAAATACAACCCAAAGAAATTGAAGAAGTCAAAACGTACTTCCTCAATAAAATCCATGACGCCCTATATCAAGAAAACGAAATCCAAGTAATTGAATTGGATGACTTAGTTGAAATCTCGATTCCGAAACATCATCCCCACACTGAGGTTGCAATGTGATGATTACAAATAAACAAAAAAAGAAACCTTTTTTAGAAGGATCGAAGGATAATGTTTGATTTTATCCTTGATCCAGCTCATTTATAGAGCTGGATCTTCTAAGATTGATTGGTTTCTTTTTTTGGTGTTTTTCCTAGCCGAACGATTGCTCTTACTTCGTTAACGATCGATTCATTATGCTCCCAACCTTCAACATCTAACAGCCTGCATAAACGCTGCATTTCTAACTTTTTTCTTGCTTTACGTTGTTTTCGTTGCTCCAGTGTTTCCATCCAACTCCCCCTTTTTTCTTTTTATATGTACACATCTTTATTTTAATTCATTTTATTTCAAAGAATTTACCAATTTTTTCTTTAAAATAAAAAAAACTTTCCACCAAAATTGTTGGAAAGTTTTTTTTTGCTTTTTTGGTAACCTGTAATCAATGAAATGAGGCTGCGATAGCCTCTAAGATTTGTTGACTTGCGTAACCATCTCCATAAGGATTTTTTGCTTGTGCCATCTTTTCATAAGCCTTTACATCAGTTAACAATTGTTTTGTCTCGTCATAAACTGTCTCTTCGTCTGTACCAACGAGTTTTAAAGTTCCGGCTTTTACACCTTCCGGTCGTTCAGTGGTATCACGTAAGACAAGAACCGGAACACCTAAAGAAGGTGCCTCTTCTTGAACTCCGCCTGAATCAGTTAATATAAGATAACTTTTGGCTGCACAATTGTGAAAATCAATGACATCTAATGGTTCGATCAGCTGAACATTCTCATATTGTCCTAAAATAGTATCAGCTAATTCTCGTACTTTAGGATTTTTATGCATCGGAAAAATAATGGATACATCAGAAAATTCTTCAGCAATCCTTCCTAATGCTTGAAAAACGTTCGCCATTGGCTCGCCTAGGTTCTCACGTCGATGCATTGTTACTAATAATTGTTTAGTGGAGCTGCTCGAAAGATGATCGCTTTTTTGATCCGCCACGATCGTGTACCTCATCGCATCGATCGCCGTATTGCCAGTAACGAAGATGTTTGCTTCATCGTGGTGCTCTCTTCTAAGATTATCAGCACTTTCATTGGTTGGCGCAAAGTAGAGATCCGCTAAAACATCTGTGGCTTGCCGATTGATTTCTTCAGGAAACGGTGACCATTTGTTCCAAGTTCGTAATCCTGCTTCGACATGTCCGACTTTAATTTGTTGATAAAATGCTGCGGTCGCTGCAGCAAATGTTGTGGTCGTATCTCCATGAACTAAGACGATATCAGGCTGTTCTGCTTGTAAGATTGGTTCTAATGATAAAAGAACTTTCGTTGTAATAGCGGTGAGTGTTTGATTGACACTCATCACATCTAGATCGTGATCAGGAGTAATTTCAAACACTTCTAACACTTGGTCTAACATTTCACGGTGCTGGCCTGTAACCGTCACGATTGATTCAAAGCGCTCATCTTTTTCCAGCGCTTTGATCAAAGGTGCCATTTTTATTGCTTCTGGACGTGTTCCAAAGATCGACATTACTTTAATCATCATTAAATTCCTCCGGATTATTTAGTTATTCTCTCCCGGCTATTTTCATAGTACTCCCAAAGCACCACCATGTGATGAGCGCTTTACATTAAACTTTTTAATTTGACATTTGGGTACTTGTCAGCAAACCAACGTTCAGCAAATTGGTTTTCGAACAAGAATAATGGCTGATCAAAACGGTCACGTGCCAAGATATTACGACTAGAACTCATCTTCTCATCTAAATCTTCGGGCTCGATCCAACGGGCAATTTTATGACCCATAGGAGACATAATCACTTCTGCATTGTATTCATTTAGCATCCGGTATTGGAATACTTCAAATTGAAGTTGTCCAACTGCACCAATGATGTATTCTTCCGTCAAATAAGTTTTATAGAGTTGGATCGCACCTTCTTGGACTAACTGATAGATACCTTTATGGAATGATTTTTGTTTCATCACATTTTTAGCAGTGACTTTCATAAATAATTCCGGAGTAAAGGATGGTAACTCTTCATACGCCACCTTCAATTTTCCTTCATAAAGAGTATCGCCAATTTGATAATTTCCTGTATCATAGACCCCGATAATATCCCCTGCTACAGCATTCTCGACATTCTCTCTTGAGTCAGCCATAAACTGCGTCACATTACTTAACTTCAATTTTTTACCTGTTCGTTCTAATTGAACATCCATCCCACGTTCAAAAGTTCCAGAACAGATTCGCACAAAAGCAATCCGATCTCGGTGAGCTGGATTCATATTGGCTTGGATCTTAAAGACAAAACCTGAAAATTCTTCTTCATAAGGACTAACTTCTTGTCCTGATTGTGTTTGATGTCCGTAAGGTGAAGGGGCTAATTCCACGAAGGTTTCTAAAAATGTTTGCACACCAAAATTTGTTAACGCTGAACCAAAGAAGACCGGTGTCTGATCTCCCCGAGCAATTTTTTCTTCATTAAAAGAATCTCCTGCTTCTTTCAACAATTCTACTTCTTCAAGAACTTGTTCATACAATGAATTTTCCGTCAAAGGATGGCCTTCTGGCAGCAATCCTTCTTCATCCAAGGCAACAAGGCGCTCATCATTATAGTTTTCTGGACGATAAAACTCAATACGATTATGGTGGATATCATAGAGTCCTTCTAAGCCTTTCCCCATACCAATCGGCCAATTCATTGGATAAGACTCGATATCGAGCAACTCTTCCAATTCTTCTAAAAGTTCTAATGGTTCGCGACCATCTCGATCTAACTTATTGATAAAGGTAAAAATAGGGATTCCTCTTTTTTTAACGACTTGGAATAATTTTTTTGTTTGAGCTTCAATCCCTTTGGCACTATCGATGACCATAACCGCACTATCGACAGCCATCAATGTCCGATACGTATCTTCAGAAAAATCTTCATGCCCTGGGGTATCTAAGATATTGACTCTTTTACCATGATAATCAAACTGCATCACAGAACTGGTAACTGAGATTCCACGTTGCTTCTCAATTTCCATCCAGTCAGATTTTGCAAAGTTACCAGTCTTTTTCCCTTTGACAGTTCCTGCCTGACGTATTGCGCCACCAAATAAAAGTAATTGTTCAGTAATCGTTGTTTTACCAGCATCCGGATGGGAAATAATCGCAAACGTGCGTCGGTTATCTACTTGTTGTTTTAAGTTAGGGTTATTCATGTTTTACTCCATTTCTGTTACATCATTATCATCTTATTCGTCATCCTGTTCAAGGAATGATCGAACTAGCTATCTCAACTTACCAAGTATATCATGGAAACTATCAAAAAATAAACACTTGTTATGAGTCTTCTCTCTTTCTCTGTTGAATATCATATAAACGACTTTTTCAATAAGAGAAAATAAAGCTTTTCCTGCTACTATAACAACTGAAAACAGATTAAACGAAAAAAGTTGAACTTGGAACAGGCTTTTGTTCCAAGTTCAACTGTCTATTTCAATCATCTACAGACAAACGATTATTTATTTTACCTTGTGTTTTTCATCAGATTACTTGCCTAATTTATTTTGACTCCTCTTAGATTCCTTTCGACCTTTCAATAGGAACAAGCTAACGAATACCACTAATAAAATTGTATATCCTAATTTTTGAATAACTTGGTTATTTTTTTCACCTGTTTTTGGTAATAAACCTTCCTTACCAGTCTCTTCACTAATAGAAGATTTACCTATTTCATTGTTGCCCTCTTGTGTATTTTTACCTTGCTCTGCTTTATTATTGATGTTTTTATCTTCCTCAGAGGATGATGCAGTTTCTTTATTCTCTAATTGTTCGATGGCCTGCACCAAATCGTTCATCACTAGTTCGACTTCGGCTTGCGTAGTATTTGGATCAGCTAACACTGCTTGCGCTGCTTCCAGCGCTTTGCGGAACACTTGCCAACTTTCTGCCGTATAACCACTTGCAACTCGGCTTTGGTTTTCTTCGACCAATTTTTTTAATGCTGTTTTGTCTACTTTAGTTACTTCTTGCAGTTGCTCGATGGCTTTTCTCACTGCTTGAACTGCATCGTCTACTTCGGCTTGCGTTGCTTTTGGATCTGTTAACACCGCTTGCGCTGCTTCCAGCGCTTTGCGGAACACTTGCCAACTTTCTGCCGTATAACCACTTGCAACTCGGTTTTGGTTTTCTTCGACCAATTTTTTTAATGCTGTTTTGTCTACTTTAGTTACTTCTTGCAGTTGCTCGATGGCTTTTCTCACTGCTTGAACTGCATCGTCTACTTCGGCTTGCGTTGCTTTTGGATCTGTTAACACCGCTTGGGCTAATTCCATTGCCTTAGTGAAGACTTTCCAACTTTCTTTTGTATAGTCGCTTTCGTTTCGGTTTTGGTTTTCTTCGACCAATTTTTCTAATGCTGTTTTGTCTACTTTAGTTACTTCTTGCAGTTGCTCGATGGCTTTTCTCACTGCTTGAACTGCTTCATCTACTTCGGCTTGCGTTGCTTTTGGATCTGTTAACACCACTTGGGCTAATTCCATTGCCTTAGTGAAGACTTTCCAACTTTCTTTTGTATAGTCGCTTTCGTTTCGGTTTTGGTTTTCTTCGACCAATTTTTCTAATGCTGTTTTGTCTACCTTAGTTACTTCTTGCAGTTGCTCGATGGCTTTATTCACTGCTTGGATTGCTTCGTCTACTTCAGCTTGCGTTGCTTTTGGATCTGTTAACACCGCTTGGGCTAATTCCATTGCCTTAGTGAAGACTTTCCAACTTTCTTTTGTATAGTCGCTTTCGTTTCGGTTTTGATTTTCTTCGACTATTTTTTCTAATGCCGTTTTATCTACTTCTGAAGGAACTTTGATAGTAATTGATCTCGAACTTCCTTTTAGCCCTTTGCTATCAAATAGAAATGCTCCTGAATCCATGGTAATTTCGGACTCTTTTTCGATAACCTCAATGATCTCTTTCTCAATCGAAAATTCAATCACCTTATTATTTTGAACAGGATTCGAAATTGACAGTCGATAAGTATCATTACTCAATTTTTCTGCAATAATGGATGCAGGTTCAGATACGTGAACAAAAGCTGCCTGTTGATTTCCACTCCAAGCATTCAACATGAGATAGTCTTTTGTCTCAATCGCTTGGATTTCTGGTGTGTTTGCTAACACATTATAGCTTTTATGTTGCGCCATTTCTGCCATTTCTTCTGCTGTCTTTCCAGCAACAGTCAAATACTCATAAGTATCATTTTGAGCGTTACTTCCATGATTTTTGATGATTTTTACAAATTCTTTTGTATATGATTGATTATTGACAAAATATTCGTTGATATCCAAATATTTGCCAGATCGAATTTCTTTTTGAACGTCAACGTTCGACATGGTATTTGGAAAAATGTAACCTAAATTATTGAGTGGATTTGTCGAAGTAAGATTGATCCAAGTAGAATCAGCTGTTTTCTTTTGGATAATTTGCATGTTACTTGAATCCATCATTCGATTATCAAGGATCGTCTCAATTGTCGCATTCGTTGTTCCGCTGATTCCACTGCCTAAATTAATCAATTTATCTTCTAACAAAAACCATGATTTCTTTGCTACCAAATCCATATTTTCATTTTTCTTATCTAAAAACATTCCGACTGCAGCTACTTTGCCATTATTCGATCCTCCCACCCAAGACTGAGGACTCTTTTTACCAGTAGAAGCACCTTCTGCTAACACTTTTGTGTCTATAGTGGTACCTGGTAAGCGATAAGAATCAATAGTGACCCAATAACCTTCATCAAATTGAGCGAGGTCACCGTTATAAAGATAAACCATCCCATCAGCCGTATGCCATCCTTTTTTATTTTCAGTATTTCCATATTCATAATTTCCAATACGACTAGAGTACATACTTATTCCGAGACTATAACTCTCGTTTTTTTGAAACACCCGATCCATTGAACCATAAATATTCACGAGATTTTGCTCTTCTTTACTAGTTATCGAAGGCTCATTCATGATTTTCTTAAGATCAATCAACGCTTCAAAGTCTCTTGGGTTTTCAAAAAAATCATAAAAATAACTACTATGCTCAAGCCATGCTTTAATAGACGAATCAATTTTCTTGCGTAAAATTTCTGGCGAAAATTTCGCTACTAATGTAAGATTGGCGATTGTTTCCTTTCCAGATTCAAATTCAGAGGTAAAGGGATTCGTCCCAGGAGCTCTAGAAATACTTCGTCCTGATACCATTGAGGGCATTTTTCCATTTACCATCAATTGTAAATAACCTTTATCGGTTACTTGAAACAAGTTATTTATATTGTCATCTTTGATTTCCCAATGTGTCCCTTGCAAAATCGTTTGGACCCGTCCAAAGCCTTTCAGCAATTCATTTCCATAACTTCCGTTATATGGGAAATGACTATGTTGGATTAATGAGCCGTCTGAATATAAGCCATCTCCTCCTGTCACCATTTTTAAAACGGATGGAACAGCGCTTTGAACTGCCTCTACTCGGGAATCATTTTCTAATAAAATGGCTGTTCCTAAGACGGTAATAGATATATCTGTTAAGTTCGCTCCTGTAGCCGTATAGCTAGGCCATTGAACTTTAGGATCTTGCGCATAGTGGTTTAAAGGTTCAACAAATTTAGTTAAGATTGCATCATCTTTTTCGATTAAATCATCATGTAATAAAATCAGTGTATCTGTTAATGGCTGTGCTGATCCAATTTGCCAATCCCACCAATTTCCACTCCAGTAAGTTCCATTGTAGTTTTTGGTTTCAATCATAAAATCAATTGCTTTCAAAATTTGCGTAAAAACCTCTTGATTCTTATGTAATGAACTCGAAGGATCATAATAACCTAATGTCAATTTTTTGATGTTGGTAAATTGAGTGGTATAGTCTGCTGATAGTGTGTCTGAACTTTTTTTCTCCCACAAATAAGTTCTATTTTCTGACTTATTAAGTGTTTGCCATAATTCTAAACTATCTTTGGCTATTCTCGCTCGATATTTTTTTACGTCCGAATCCTGATCAAATTCTTCATGATCTTCTTTAGATCCTAGCAAGCGTGCTTTCCATCTCTCACGCATTTCACGATACTCTGCTTTTTCTTGAATAACCGTAACTGGAATCGTATCACTTAAATCCGTATTTTTGATTCTCACAGTCATCTTTGCTTCTCCGGTTTTGAGTGCTTTCATTCTTCCTTGACTGTCTACATTGACAATACTAGGATCACTACTGCTCCACTCAATTTGTTTTTCAGGAACTTGGACGCCTGTTGGTGTTAATATGTAAGTTAATTGTTTGGATCTTTTCTCGCTGATTTCGGCTGAATCAATCGAAAACTTTATCCCATCAGGTAAACGTGCTTGACGATAAGCTTCCATTGAAATAATGCTCGAACCATAATATTGACCATTCGTGTGCTTCCACATTTTTAGTTGTTGGTATTTAATATATCGAGCTGTTACATTCGCTACTTCAATATATTTTTTTGCTTCTTTCCCGCCACTTCCATGCTCCTCCTTATAGATGGATTGATAATTTTGATTGTCGTTAGAAACTAATACCTCATATTCTGGACTCTCCGCATGAAAGTGTAAAACCACCTGACCAATTGTTTTTTCTTCTCCAATATCAACAGTCAGCCACTGATTATCTGTTTTATCCGCTGACCATCTCGTCGATATATCCCCATCAACCGCTTTTTCACCTACAAATTGCGGATATTTCCAATTATCTCCTTGTTTCCCACCTTCTACTCCTGAGTAGGTAACATTCTTTTGAAACAAAAAATCTTCAGTATCTTCAGCACAAACGATTGGACTGTAAAAAGATGTAACAACAAGCGCCAATCCTGTTAAAGCAAAAATGATTGCCTTCTTCATTAAAAAATTCCTCCTTTAGTTAAATAGAATAGTCGATAAAAAATTTTAAGTCGTGAGGCAAAATGAATGATCATCAATTTTTTATCCATTCTTTGCAACTTTTGTACATACTACTTTTACTTGAGAGAACTACCTAATATTTGTTCTTAGTTTTTTAGTTTCAATTGAGATAAATCATTGGAAGAATCGCTCATATCTGCTTATTCGTAAAATATTTAAAATCTGTCTTTCTACTAAAAACACTACTTTACATTTTCCCCACCTCCTCACTGATTCACTTAAACATATAAAAAAATAGGCATGAAAAAACGACGGAAGACTCCGTACGTGTTTTCCATGCCTAGTATAACCTAGTCACATGAAACTTGTGTTTGCGTTTTCATAATACTCTAGCAAAAATTTATTGTCAACCAACAAAACATTTAAATATACTGGTTATATTATGTATAAGTTAACTGGGAGCATAGAATCTTATTGTATGTTTTAGTAATCTTTACAAAAGGGTAAAGCTCTGCCTCTCTTGCTTCTGACTACCCCTCAACTTAGGGAACCACACTGATTTACGTATCAACTTTGAAAAAAAGAAAAAAACATCCTTGCACAAAATCTCTTCTGTGCAAGGATGAAACATATCTTATCTTCTCGGCTCATTTTCATCAAAATCTTTATAAAATAAACGACGTTCCTCATCTGGTTCCACAATTTCTTCTTTAGGATCATGGAACACCACGCGAATTTTTAAAATTCTAGAACCTTCCATTTCTTCAGAAGTCAAGGTAATGTTGTCTACATCAAACGATAATTTTTCTCCCTCATCAGGGATCATGCCCAAAGCAGTGATTAAATAGCCTGCCATCGTGTCAACATCGCTCATGTGTAAGTTACTGTCAAATACTTCGTTGAACTCATCGATCAACATTCGTCCTTGGATCACGTATTCATGTTCAGTAACCTTTTCATATAATTTTTCGACTTCATCTGATTCATCATCAATTTCACCGACGATTTCTTCTAGTAAATCTTCTAAAGTCGCTAAACCAACGACTCCACCATATTCATCCAGTAAAATAGCCATCTGGTTTTGAGTTTTTTTCATTTCGTACAAGAGATCATCAATGAATATTGTCTCTGGTACAAATAAAGGTTCTTGCATGATTTTTTGAATATTTAAATGTTCAAAGCCAAATTTATGAGCAGCTTTCAATAAGTTTTTCGTATGAAGAATCCCAACAACTTTGTCTTTGTCTTCATTATAGACCGGAATCCTTGAATAATTTTCTGATAAAACTTCATTGACATTCTCTTCAACGGAGTCATTGATATCGATCATAAAAGCATCTGTTCGAGGAACCATTACTTCCCTAGCTACTTTGGTATCTAAAGAAAAAACACCTTGCAGCATTTCTAACTCTTCATTATCAAGTACACCTTCAGTTTCCAACATATACCGCATTTCATCTCTCGTCATTTTTGAATCTTCATCGTCAAAAGTCATTGGTGTGACACGAGCTAATAAACTAGTCGATGCAGATAATAACCAGACGAAAGGTTTGGCAACCACACCGATCAGACGGATGATTCCTGAAGTAAAGTTGGCTACTTCTTCTGATTTGTTCAAGGCGATTCGTTTAGGATACAATTCACCAAAAACAATCGATACGTAGGTCAAAATAGCTAAAACAATAATATTGGCAATATTTCTTGCTGCTACACTACCACCTAATAATGGTGCTAATTTTTCTGATAATGTATTGGCTAACGAAGCACCGGATAGGATATTGACTAACGTGATTCCTACCTGGATCGTTGACAGAAAGTTATTTGGGTTCTGCAATATTTTTAAAAGCTTTTGAGATTTAACATCTCCTTCTTCCGCTTTTTGCTCGACTCGATTTTTGTTGATCGAAACAACAGCAATCTCGGAAGCAGCTAAAAAAGCATTGATCAAAGTTAAAATGATCAGTAATAAAATTTGCGCTAACAGCGACTGACTCTCAGGGTCAGCATTCATAATCGCATTCTCTCCTTATATTTTTTAATTTTTTTGTTTACGATAGAAAAAAAGCGTGACTATAAAGATAGCCACGCTAAAATGTTATCACAAAGAATTTTTCTTTGCAATAAAAACAACTATGAAGCAATTAGTCGGAATTGCTGATACGTTATTCCAATGTCGTTGCAATTTTTTTCTTTTTTTCATTTTGCTGGTCTTCTTTAACAATTTTGATGACATAAGAAATAATCGTCTTACAAATGGCATAAAACGGTACACCTAAGAAAATCCCGATCAAACCAGCAATGTTTCCTGCTACTAATAACACAATGATGATCGTTAGCGGATGGATTTTTAATGATTTTCCGATGACATTTGGATAAATCACATTTCCATCCAATTGTTGAACGATCAAGACAACGACACAACAAAGCAGTGCTTTAACAGGATCATTGAATACTGTCACTAAAAATGCTGGAGCTAAGCCTAGGTAAGGACCTAGGTAAGGAATCAAATTAGTCAAACCAGCGATGACGCCAAATAAAAAGGCATAATTGACCCCTAGAATCAGATACCCCAAAAAAGTAAATGTTCCGACAAAAAGACATTCAATCGCTTGACCACTAATGTAGTTAGCTAATGTTTTGTTCAATTGACCAAGTAATTCAACAATTTGATCTCTTCTCTTTTCAGGAAAGAATTTCTTGACTGTCGGAACCATTTTTTCTCCATCTTTCAACATATAAAACAAAATAAATGGAGCTGTGATGATCACGATTGTAGCAGAAGCGATCGTACCGACAAGCGATCCTAAGCTGTTTGAAATCCCGCTGAGGAACTGTTGGATAATCTTAGCATAAGAAATATCTAATTGATTCAAATAATGATTGATATCTACCTCTTTGAAGATCGGTAGTTGGGCCATATTATTTAACCAAGTCTCTACACGACTAATAAAGTCAGGAATATTCGATGCGATGGATGAAATTTGTTGGATCAAGCTAGGAATCACGCTGAGCAAAATCCAGATGATCGCTGCGACAAGCAAAAGTAATACGATTGCTACCGCCCAAATGCGTTTGATTTTGATCTTCATCAATAGTTTGACAATAGGATTCAACAAATAATACAAAAATCCAGCAATCAAGACTGGTGCGAATAATGTTGAGAAAAACGTTCCAATTGGTTGAAAGATAAAATTGATTTTTGAAGAAACCAAGATCAACGTGGCGATAATGAGTAATTCGCAAGACCAAAACATCAATTTTGATTGTTTCAATTTTTCAAACAATATACTTCCTCCTTTCGTCTTTTTTACTAGTATATATTATTTGTGTGAAAATTTCTTTTATTCTTACTGCTATTTGTTTTTTTATCCACTTTTCATTTTATTTTCTTTACAGTATACTAAACGAATGAAAGGTGGGTTTCGGATGAAAGTCGTTCAAACAAAAGATACATTAAGTGATATTTACCTTGATGCCGTTCGTATTAGAAACCAAGTTTTTGTCAAAGAACAAGGCGTTCCTATAACTAGAGAAATTGATCAAAATGAAGCACATTGCATCCACTTTGTTCTTTATTCAGACCAAAATCTACCTTGTGGGACCGTTCGGCTATTACCATTAGAAAATGGAAAAATGAAGTTACAACGAATGGCGATTCTTGCAGATTATCGTCATCAAGGATTAGGTCAAATTTTAGTAGCTGAAGCTGAAGCTTTCGCCAAAAGTCAAGGATACAATACGATTTTGCTAGGCGCCCAAGCAACAGCTGAGAATTTCTATAAAAAATTAGGATTCACTGCTTATGGAGAACCATTTGAAGATGCTGGTATTGCTCATATCGCAATGAAAAAAGTCTTTTAATTATTGACAGGCTATCAAAGCAAGGATCATCCCTTGTCCTTTTTCTTCCATCATCAGTGTCTATGTTGAAGAACCCATAGCAAAAAAGCAGTAAGCGCAAAACTTTTGCGCTTACTGCTTTTTTTGTTTACTTGCGCGACAATTGCTTGTAACGGTTATACCAAATATCAATATAGCCTTCGGAGAAAGGGCCCTCACCATTATTGATCCAGTCAACCAAGATCTTCACGTTTTCTTTTAGGATGAAGTCGATATCATTCGGATAATTCATCATTTGGCTATGCATCTCATATTCATCGACATCTAGTAATCGTTTCTCTCCATCAGGAAAAACTTTGATATCTAAATCATAATCAATATACTTCAATGCCTCATCGTCCAGCAAAAAAGGTGAAGCTAGATTACAATAATAGGAAACCCCCTTTTCTCGAATCATTGCTATTACATTGAACCAGTACTTTTTGTGAAAATACACAATTGCTGGTTCTCGAGTCACCCAACGACGTCCATCAGACTCTGTAACTAGAGTATGATCATTGACACCGATCATCGAATGCTCACTTGTTTTTAATACCATGGTATCACGCCACGTTCGATGCAATTTGCCGTCATGTTTGTAACTTTGGATCGTTACAAACTCACCTTCTTTTGGGACTCCCATAGCAACCCTTCCTTACGCAGCATCTCATGCTTTGTGTTTGGGTGTTCATTACACCGACATCGTAATTATTATATCAATAAAAAAGAGCTTTGCCTAGAAAGGATTACTATTGTTTCGATTTTTCTCTAATTGTTCGTTTAATTTTACCTGTACTTTTGGAAAAGCCACGTTATCGAAGTCTTCTGGTAATAACCATTGTGTTATTTCAGTTTTAGGAAATTTGTCATTTGATTGAGAAGGTATTCGACCGTAAAATAGTAATACGTGCCATTTCAAATGGCTAAAGATATGCGTTACCTCTCCCAAATGCCGCTTTTGCCAAATCAATTGTTCTTTAAAATGAAAGGGTAGCTCCGTTTCTTCTTCTGCAACTTTGTCTTGATCGAATAAGCTTGGTTCATGAGATTGAGCCCATTCAGCCTGCAACCATTCGTATTTCTCTTTTGTGACTTCGACCATCGGGAACGTCCACATGTTTGCTAATAACCTTTGCGTATGTCGTTCCTCAAAATAATAGGCTCCCGCCTCATTTTGAATCGCTGCACACACATAATAGACATCTTTTGGTTTGGCTTTCTTTGTTTTTACTGGAAACGAGGTTTGCTCATTTTTTTTGTAAGCTAAGCAAAATGATTGGATCGGACATGATTCACAATTAGGTGAAGTAGGTGTACAAATGGCCGATCCTAGGTCCATCATTGCTTGGTTAAACTCACCAGGATGCTTCTCATCAATGATCCTACGCATCGCCTCATCAAAAATTTTCCGACTAGAAGCTTTGGCGATGTCAGCTTCAATACAAAATAAGCGACTCACGACTCTCATGACATTCCCATCGATTGCTGGTTCTGGCAAGCCAAAAGCAATACTTGAAATAGCGCCTGTAGTATAAGGACCAATCCCTTTCAATGAACTGATTTCTTCTGGTGTTTGCGGCATACGTCCATCAAATTCTGTCATGATCTGTTGGGCAGCAGCTTGGATATTTCGAACGCGAGAATAATACCCCAATCCTTCCCAAGCCTTTAAAAGTTTTTCTTCTGGTGCCGCAGCTAACGCTTCAATCGTCGGAAACCATTCCATAAAGCGATAAAAATAAGCAATTACCGTATCTACACGGGTTTGTTGAAGCATGATTTCAGAAATCCAGATACGATAAGGATCACGATCATAGCGCCAAGGTAGATTGCGTTTTTCTTTTTCGTACCAGCCAACAAATTGCGTTTGAAACTGTGCGATTTCCTCTTCCGTCCATTTTTCCCATTCTTTATTCACTTGCTTCTTCCTTTTCTACGATAAATCGTTGGATCATTTCTAAATCAAATCCTTTTTGATATAAGCTTTGTTTGATTTTTAAATTACGTTTTTTCGGTTCAAATCTCTCATTTTTACGCCATAACTTGTCCCCTTGTGAAACTAATGCTTCATATTCAGCGTCTTCATCCGTTTCTTGTGGTAAATGGGCGATGGCTTGTTGGATCGCCTCTTGGGTGAATCCCTTTGTCATCAAGTTTTGTTGAATTTTTCTAAAAAGTTCTTTATGACTTTTCCCATGATTTTTATTGAATAATTTTTCTGCCGTTTGCGATGCTATCGCTATTTGTTCTTCTTCTGGATATTGCAACAGCGCTTGCTCTATGATTTCCGGTTTCAAACCTTTTTGTTGTAATTGCTGAGCTATTTTTTTTGGTCCTTTGTCACTTAGTCGTACATTTGTCCGCACGTAGCTTTCACCATAGACGAGGTCATTGATCAAATCTAATTCCTTTAAACGATCCACGATCTTATTACGGTCAGCTAGTTCAATCTCTTTTTCTTTCAAATAAGTTCTAATTTCTTTTTCCGAACGCAATTGATAACTTAGATAATTGAGCGCTTGTTGGAGACCAAAGTCAAACCCACTACTTTTCTTGATTTCCTCAATTGTTTCTTCTGTTAATTCTTGTCCCTTTAACAAGCGGTAACGCACCAAGATATCTTCTGAAACCTTCAAAGAATCCCCTTCAGATAATTCGACTTGATAAAATGGACCTTTGCCTTTACTGATCCTAGTAACTGTTATCATTGAGTTACCTCCTCGAACGTATATTCTTATCATAACATAGAAAATCCCCATCGCTATTAATAATATGTTAGAATAAAACCACACTATTAGAAAAAAGGAAGATACTTATGACAGAAACCATTGTCAAAAACGGCCAAACCATCCCTTTAAAAATCAAACGACTGGGTATCAACGGTGAAGGGATCGGTTATTTCAAACGTTTGATCATCTTTGTCCCTTATGCACTGCCCAAAGAAGAAGTCCTTGTCAAGATCACGAAAGCAACACCTCACTATGCGGAAGCTCAGTTACTCAAAGTCAAAAAGCAAAGCAAGGATCGAGTGGTTGCGCCTTGTCCAGTGTATTATGAATGTGGTGGCTGTCAGCTTCAACATTTAGCATATCAGGCACAACTTGATTTCAAAAAAGATTTGCTTATGCAAGCGCTAGAAAAATTCAAACCGGCTGGCTTTCGTTCTTACGAATTACGTCCAACGATTGGCATGGAAGAACCATGGCATTACCGAAACAAAGCACAATTCCAATTAAGAAAAAATAAGAAAACACAACAAATCGAAGCTGGGCTATATCAAGCAAATTCCCATGAACTTGTGCCATTAATCGATTGCTTAGTTCAAGAACCACAGACACAGAAAGTGATGAATACGGTCGTCGAGTTATTGAATAAGTATGACCTTCCTATCTATGATGAACGGAGCAACAGTGGCATTTTTCGGACAATCATGGTACGTGTTGGAATAAAAACGGGTGAATTACAAGTTGTATTTATTACTCGCAGTCAAAAATTTCCACAAAAAAATGCAATCATCCGTGACATTAACCAACAATTGCCAGAGGTTGTTTCAATCATGCAAAATGTTCAACCTGCTAAAACTTCTCTCGTAATGGGCGATGAAACAATCCACCTTTGGGGAAAAGATGCTATTGAAGAACATCTCAATGAAGTTACTTTTGATCTCTCACCACGAGCTTTTTTCCAGCTGAATCCGCAACAAACAGAAGTCCTTTATAATGAAGGAATCAAAGCACTCGCGATCCAACCAAATGAAACGATCGTAGATGCTTACTGTGGTGTGGGAACGATTGGTTTAAGTGTAGCAAAACAAGCGAAAGAAATCCGTGGAATGGATGTAATTCCTCAGGCTATTGATGATGCACGTAAAAACGCTCAACGTTTAGGGTATACTAATACCCATTATGAAGTTGGAACTGCTGAAGAATTATTACCAAAATGGCTTGAAGAAGGATTTGAACCAGATGGGATCATTGTCGATCCCCCTCGTACAGGGCTTGATCCCCAGTTGATTCAATCGATCCTCAACTATCCGCCAACGAAATTAGTGTATATTTCCTGCAACGTCTCAACCTTAGCACGAGATCTGGGACAATTAAGTAAGAAATTCAAAGTGGAATATTTGCAGTCAGTGGATATGTTTCCCCAAACGGCTCGATGTGAAGTCGTTGTAAAATTGACTAGAAGATCAAGTGTTACCAGCAAAAACTAGCTGAACTTTTTTCGGTACTTTTTCTGCTCGTCTGACTTAACCCAACCTAAGTAAATAAAAAACATCCAAAACACAGCTCTGTGTTTTGGATGTTTTTGTTATGCAATAGTTCATGATTGTCCACTTTTTTAACTCTTACTAATTCAATTTATCCACTAAATATTTACTTTTTGATACTTTTTAATGCACGAAACAATGTCTGGGATTGTCCTTTGAATGACATGACTTGTTCAAATATATCTTCCCCATCATTCAGCATCTTTACGGTGGTCCACCCTAGTGATTCGGTGATGGCACTTGCAACAGTGGCATTGATCGCTGCCCCTGTAACAGTTCCAACTGCTGGTACAAATTTGACAATATTTCCGACAGTACTTCTTCCTAAACTGACTACTACAAGTTCTTTAGAAACACTTTTCCCTAAACTTTCTGACCAAGGTTGTCCAAAAAGTTTATGTAGCCGAGCCACCATAGTCAATTGAACTGGAACTAATAAAAACGCATCTGAAAAAGGGATCGGAGAGCAACCGATGATTGCAGCTGTTAACGAAGCCGCGTGAATGATCCTATGACTTTTTTTGCGTGTCGTTTCATCGACTCCTTTTAAAAAATCTTTAAATACATGATCAAATTTTGCTTGATTTTTTGCAAGGATTTTTTCTGCTACGATTTTCGATTGGTCATAAGCATTAAGGATCACTCTAGCTGATTTTTGTGGCATTTTTTTTAACACTTCAGCAAAGAAAGAGTCGAACTCTTGCTGGTCAAGTGTTTCTTTAGCAAGTGGTGCAACATGATTAGTTTCATCGCTTGTATCTTGCGTATTCTTCTTAAAAAATCTCATCATACTTTTCCCCCTACTAAAAACTACCAATACTCCATTTAATGAAGCATTGTTGTAGCTCTATCATACATTAAACCTTTCCTTAACCAAAATCATTCACTCATGAACAAAAGAAGGTTGAAACAACAATGTTTAGCATCAATAATTTAGAACGAATTTCCGAAAACTGCTTCTCAAATTTAAAGATGAAAATCTCGAAACAGCCCCCCATGTTTTGAGATTTTTTGACTTATCGCCGAAGGTCAGCTCTTTGAACGCCGTGAATCAGAGGTCGTGAAAGAAGCGATCAGCTCCGAGCAAATAAGAGAGGATTTTTTAAAATAGCTCCTCATATTTTAGAAAATCATCGCTTATTGTTGAGGAGTTGCTTCTTGAACACCGTGAATCAGAGGTCGTGAAAACATCGGGTAGCTCTGATGACAATAAGAAAGAATTTTTTGAAACAGCTTCTCACGTTTTGAAAAATTCAGGCTTATTTCGAGGATCTGATGATTGAACACCATTTACACATTTTGAGAAATAAAGAGACTGAAGCAAGTTTTGCCTCAGTCTCCTACACTTGTCTTTGAATAATTGGTATTTCTAGCACAGATTCGCTGAAATTGAACCCAAAAGATTCTTATGCTTTATTATTGAATATTCGCATCAATTACTTGATAAAAAGCATTGGTTGTATCACTAATATTCCATACAGCCAAGATCACGTGATAGCCTTTGCGATCTTTTGGAATATTGATTGTTTGTTTGACAGTTTGTGGCGGTCTTGCACCTTTGTCATCAATTTTTGATATCAATTCAAAATCACTGATTTTCAATGGTGCATTAGGATTCCAACCAGTTTTAGTGATATAGTAATCCCAAGTACTTGTACTATGCTGCGCAGTTAAAAACCAAGTAATATTCAAGTTACCAGTATTGATGATATTTTTATGCCATCTAGTTGCTGTTTGCTCATCTAGTGGCTCAAATCCAGTAACCCCAGCACTTGCTATTTTCCCATCGATAAAGGTATTTTTTGGTGCTTCAATACTTTGTGGCTCCCACTCTGCTCGTCCAACATTTTGGTTCAAATTACCAGCTGCTGCGGTTCCGAAATAAGCACGACTTCCAGGTGAGGTAATATAGCCATGAGCATAGCCAGATGCACCGAATCCAAACAAACCTAACATAACAACGCCAACAAACATTAAGCTATTAACCTTTTTCATGATGAACCTCCCATTCATTGATAGGTTCATTGTAAGCGCTTTTAAGAAAAGAATCAAACATTATGCTTTTATAACTTTTAATAGATTCTTACCCATAATGCTTCTGTAATATCTGGTTCCCATCCCTCAGTAGCTGGATGTGGTTGAATACAACGATAACGATGTCCCTTATAGGTAACGATATCGCCTATTTTATATGATTTTCCGATAACCCAAGTATCACCTTGCGTACTTTCACTTGTGGTTTTCACTGAGATTGCTTGGCTAAAGTCAGAGGTTCCTGCAGCGTTAACTGCTTTAACTTTATAGATGTAGGTTGTATTTGCTTGTAAATTTTGATCTTTAAATGTATTCGTTGCACTTGTTGCGATGCGAATATTGTTTCGATAAACTTCATAATGAGTGACTTTTTCTTGTGAAGCATTATTAGTCCAGTTTAAAGTCACTGAATTTTGCGTAACATTACTACTAGTTAAATTTACCGGAATTGATGGTTTAGTTAGCGTTTCTACTGGGTCATTTTCTCCACCAGTCGTTCCATCAGTGAATTGTTGGGCAACAGTTAAGAACTCATATTGATTTTTGACTTGACCTTGACCACCATCGACCATGGCATCACGGTTCATTGACCAATAAGAAACCATCCCGAGTTTTCTTGATTTTGCATGTTGGACGATTTTATTGAACATATCAGTTGTAAAGTATGGATGTGTGTCTCCTTCAAATCCAACGGAAGGGGTTGTTCCTAATTTAGCATAAGCTTGAGCATCAGTTAACGTTTTGTTCGCATAACGTTTGTAGTAATCTTGTAATTGTTTTTTCGTATTGTCCACTGCATCTAGTGAACCTTGCGCATAATCGGGAACAACGCTACCGTAACACATCGTCATGATATTAACGGTAGTTAGATCAACACCTGCCTCAAGATAGGCTTGCAAGACAGATAAACCTGTAGATACCAATCCAAAGTCCATCACTGGTAATGTAAGGGTCACACTAACACCTGTTTCATCTTGGACTTTTTTAATCGCTTTAGCATTAGCTAAATTATGCGCATAATTCATTACCCCAGCTTCTACGTCGAAATCAACACGAGTTAATCCATAACCATCAATAATTTCTTTATAAGCATTTGCTAAAATGGTTGAATCTTGTGTTGTTTCCCAAAATGCGCCAGAATTTAGGCCACCAAATGATACAGCAACATCACCACCAACTTCTCTTAATTCACGAATGGATTTTTTGATTCCTTCATATTGCCATTGATCGCTATCACTTTCGCTTAAGCCTCCAAATCCACCCCAGGCCCAGTCGATCTTACCATTTTTAATACCTCTTGATTGCATGAATCCTAAATTGAAGAATTTTTGTCCAGTGCTTTTTGCCACTGCAGCTAAATTAAGCGCTCCGTTATTTGATAGATTGCTGCCTGAAACATATGCCGTCATATCGACAAATGGTGCTACTACTTGATCCGCCCATTTGATCCCTTGACCAACGCCAAAACCAGCTTGCTTGTTCGTACTTTGTTCTGTCGCAAATGCCTCTTCCATATTCAATAATAATGGCGCAATCATCAGACTACAAAGAGCTGCTCCCGCTAACATTTTTTTGATTCTTTTATTTCCCATATCTTCTTCTCCTCTCGTGATCAGTGCTATTATCATCTATTTTGTAATCGATTACATATATTATCTTATCAGATAAATAACATCAAAAATAACAATAAATTTGACAATTAACGTTATTTAATCTAATTGACTATTTTCTTTAATAATGTTCGGAGTTACAACATTACAATGGCAATGATTTTCATTATCCAATAAGAGATAGGGGTTAATATTCTAATATAATAACTGATTTAAAATAACTAAACCAAAAGTATAACCTTCCAAATCAAATTCAAGTATGTTTAAAACGTTCATGGTAAACTAGAATTATAGAAAGGAGTTAAAACAATATGGCTATACTGAAAGATTATCGTTTTTGGGTTTGTACTGTTGGCATAGTGATTTTAGGTTTCTTATCGGGGATACTAAGTGGTAATCCAGGTAGTTATTATTATTCACTTGAGCTACCTCCTTTTGCACCACCTAGTTGGATCTTTGGTCCTATGTGGACAGTGCTATATATTTTAATGGGAATTTCGTTATATTTACTATTGGTAATGAAAAACAAAAGGGTCAAACAAAAATTAATTACATTATTTGTTATTCAATTTGTATGTAATTTTATCTGGTCTGCTTTGTTTTTCAACTTGCAAAACACCTTGATTGCTGCACTAGATATTACTTTATTAGTGATCCTTCTTTCCATACTGCTTTATCAACTATGGAACCACTATCGCTTAGTGATGTGGTTACTGGTACCATATTATCTCTGGGTATTATTTGCTACGCTTCTCAACTATTCTATTTTATTTTTAAACTAGTAAAAAAGCATCCGCACAGTCGGTTATGACTGTTGCGAATGCTTTTTTTACTTAATACCCATTTCCATAATTATATCCTTGTTCATTGTTTTCTTGTTGGTAAGTTTGTTCATTGTTTTGGTTTTGGTTGTAGTTTTGGTTGTAGTTCTGGTTGTAGTTCTGATTGCCGTACTGATCATAATTTTGATCGGCGCTTTGATTGTATTCTTGATTATACTCGTTGTACTGATTTGTTGTTTGCGAATTTCCTGAATAAGTTGAATTATTCTCACTTGTCGCAGTCTCGTTCGAATCTTCAGCGGATTGCGAGTCATTGTAGAACATGATAGAAGCATTGTCATTTTTTAAATTAGGTAATGTCTTACTTGGTTTGATGTTTAATTGTTTTTTCAATTCGTTTTGGATACTTAATAAATCATTTTCACCTAAAATTTGATAGTAAATACTATCAATGGTTGCATCTTTACCTTGCAATTGATCTTGTTTGATCGTTTCAAATGCTGGTGTGTAATTAGTTGCTACATCTAGCATATCATCCCAATCTAGGTCAGTTGTGACATTTTTTTCGACCGCTTTTAAAATTTTCCGATAATTGCTGACACCATCTAAACTCAATACTTTATTAACAATTTTGGTAACGACTTCACGCTGTCGTGCTTGACGTCCGATATCCCCCTTAGGATCTTCGTGACGCATCCGTGAATAAGCAAGGCCTTTCTTACCATCTAATACTTGTTTACCTACAGGAACATGAACACCATCTAATGTAAAATCAATTTTATTATTGACTTCCACACCTCCGACAGCATTGATCAAATCTTCCATTCCATCTAAATTAATGGTTACATAATGGTCAATGGGGATATCGAGTAACTGTTCGATTGAGTCCATGGCCATTTCAACGCCTCCAAAAGCATAGGCGTGATTCAACTTATCAACAGTACCATGACCAACGATATTGGTATAGATATCACGGTCTAAGCTGACGATCGTTGATTTTTTTTGTTGGGGATTCACCGTTACCACCATCATTGTATCCGATCTTCCTTGTTCGGTTCTACCTAATCCGCCAGTATCCAGTCCTAACAACAGGACAGAAAAAGGTTCTTTGTCGTCAATACTCACTTTATCTTTACGCTTTGTTGACTGACGATTCGATCCCTTGGATATTTGATTGACTGTTTGGTTTGCTTCACCCATGAGTTTAATTCCATAAGCTGAGACTCCGCCAATAAAAACAACGAGAATTCCCAGTAAAGCTATTACGACTTTTTGCCACCGCTTCATAATGCACCTCTATCTCACATTTTCTTAAAATATTTTCTCATACAACTAATAAATCAGCAAACTACCTATTTAATCATAATAAAACTTTAAAAAAATAGTCGTGAATAAAAAACTAATTAATATGTAATTTTTTGAATTCTTAATTATCATACCATAGCATCATTACAGAGAAAAGCTTGAATCTAAGTATTTCAAAACGCTTTTATTTTTAAGCACTGAAATGCCTCTTACTCGTTCTCTTTCTTAATTACAATGGTCATCTTGGATCTGTCGTTTTATTTGCAAAAAAAGAAACGATGCCATTCAGCAGACATTGTCTCTTTTTTACAAATTGATACCACCTATTTTATACAGCTTTTAACTGTTTTTTATTAGCGATTTTACGGATGTAACGATCTATATCATGAAAATCACTCCCTGTTACAGACCCCTTCGCTAAAATTAGACTGTCTTCGATTAGTAATTCCTCTAGATAATCACTTAACTCTTGTAAAGTAGCGAACCATTTGAATCGTTGATCTTGTATTTGTTCTTCCTCAAAAATCTTTTTAAAATGCTCACCATAACCTAAGATATGATCTGCTCCACAATGTTCCATCGAATCTTTCAGTGATTCATGGATCACTTGTGCAGTACTTCCTAAGTCAGCAATCTGTCCAAGTACCAAAATACTTTTTCCTTGATAAAAGGTTCGAACTTCATCAAAATAATCGATAGCATTTTCCATCGCAGGCAAAGAAGCATTATGGGTGTCGTCAATAAATGTGAAATTCGTTCCATTCAAGGAAGCATAATTCGTTTTATCGAGAATCTTAGACAATGGCTTAAATGTAGTAAATGCTGGCAGATACGATCGAATGTCGCCTTTTATTTTCCAGACTGTCAATAAAGCAGCAAAAGCATTAGAAATCATACCTGCAGAAGCAACTGACAAGTTCATCGAAAATTCTTGTCCTAAAAAAGAAAATAAAATTTCACAATACTCTCTTTCTTGTCTCGTTTCAATTAAGAAGACATCCTTTGTTTGATCATACAAAGAGTACGTGAGAATCTCTGCTGTTCTTTTTTTGGCTGCTGTCATTAGAATCGCTAGTTCTTCCTCACCAATATCTGTATTGATGATTGCAGTGCCATCTTGCTTCAGTCCTTCAAAAATTTTTGCCTTATGTCGTGCCACTCCGATAGTATCTTTTAATGAACTAAGGTGTGCTTCTCCAATTGAGGTTACAATCGCAATCTCTGGTTGCACTAAATTAGACATTGATCCAGTGTCATAAGAGTTCAGCGCATTGACAGAGACTTCTAAGTTCAACATATCTGGCTCACTTACTAGCTTGCTTAGGTATAGAGGAATCGCAAAACGAACATTGTGGTTCCCACGATTTTCTAACACTTTTTCATTTTGGAATAAATGTGAGATCATCATTCGTGTGGATGTTTTTCCTGCCGAACCAGTGATTGCTACAATTGGTTGTACATAATTGCTTCGGATTTTCTCTGAAATTTGTAGTAAAAATTCCCAACTATTTTTAACAATAAATTGAGGCGTTCTAACAGCTGGGTCATCAATGGGGATTTCAGTAATGATTAAACCAAACTCATTTTCCCTTCCTTTGATTTGCTCGTTCCCATCTCGCCAAGCCACTGTCTTTCGATTGATGTAACTTCTTCTTTCTGGTGTCAAACAAACAAATGCTGTGGTATTATAATTGGTTCTTTTGTTTAAATGTCCAGAAAAGTACTCAAAGTTGTCAATTATTTGATCAAGATGGTCGTACTTTTGTAAATACGCACCATCGATATCAGCCAATAATTCTTGGATCTTCCACATTCTTTTACACCTACTTTGTTCTAGATTCTCTCTACCATTTTCCTCGTCTTGGTCTTGCTTGATTCACATACCTTGTTGCTGTTTTTTCAATTCTCTGTGGAGAGTCATCTTGGTCTTCTTCCCAAGGATACAACCCCTCTTCATTTTTTTGATACTGACTCCAATCATTTTCTAAAGTTTCTGATTGATGGTCTTTTTTCTTTTTCAGCCGAAACCCTAAATAGGAAAGACCAATCAATGCTAAAGCAGCAAATCGAATATAACCAACCATTATCTTCACTCCTCTTCTCTTTTTAAAGGCATAAGTAATTGATCAAACCAGATAGAAAATGCTCTGCATCATCTATTCTCATACGGAAACGATCATGACGCGCAAAAAAACCATATTTGATCACTTGCGGTTGTTTGAAAAACTGTGCAAACTCTGGAAACATGACTCCTGTTGTGATTTCATGTAACACTCTTTTTTTCATTACCGTATTGATTCGTGCTTTCGTTTCAAAAAATTCTTTCTCTATCGGAAAAAGCTTATCTTTTAAAGGACTTCTTTCTAATTTGCTGATCATTTTTGAGGCTGCTACTAGTAACTCAAGCATGGTTGGATAAGCTGTATCTCGTTGATCGATAAAGTTGATGTTGACTATTGCATTCTTAATACCAAATTCATAGTAAGTATCTTTTTCTTGATATTTAAGCATCTCATTCGTTGCATAACTTAACCAGTGGTCATGGTATTTTTGATAATTATTTGCGACAAATTGTTCCATCAATCCTTCACAAATCTCAAAAATCTCAATTTGTTTTAAAATCGCATGTGCTCTTAAGAGGGAAAACAGAATTTCACCATCATAATAAATAATTCTAAAACGCTCTTTTGTCATTAATTCGGCATTCAACACATGGATCGTCTGATCATCTGGAGTGATAAATTTTTCTGAAACAGTCGTGATTAAACGACTAAGGGAACTATGAAAGATGGTCTCTTTAGTCACTTCTGAATATTTTGCTAAAGCCAAGATTGCTGTCGCCTGGGCTCCTAACTTATACTCTACTTCTTTATTCAAGTAATCTTTAATCAACAGCTGACCATTGACTTCAGAAGTAAGATTTTCCAATCCCCATAGTAATCCTTCTTTGACTCGTTGCATCAATTCCTGGTCGGATAAATATTCTGCCGATTCAGCTAATGCGTACAAAGATGAAAAATGGCGAACCGAATTATACCCTTTTAGTAACTGATCATAGCAAGGATAATAGCCATAAATGAATTTACCAGTAGGAGTCAACTGTTTGGTTAAATAATTCGTTCCTTGTTCAATCACTAGTTCCGTAATATCATCAAGATTTTCTGTAGTCACTTCTCTGACTTGATTGCCATTGCCATAATCTTTCAAAGGGAATACTTCACCATTTTCAAAATAGAAGGAGGCTGTTTCAAAAAAATAACACTTTGAACGCTCTAAGTAGCTCAAATCACTTTCTTCACGTCCATATTTACGCTTAACATAGCCACGGTAATTTTGGGAATCAATGTGTAACTCAGGATGATTTTTTCCAACTATATGTGCTTTACTTGGTTTAATGATTGCATTTGCTACTAATTCTTCTTTTAAAAAACTTCTTTTTCTGATTCCATCTATTCGCAAATTAAAATCGATGTAATTATTCCTTTTTATTTTGTTTAACCGTTCTTTGACTTGTTGAAAATCAACTTGCTCTTCTTTCGTCACTACATCCAACCTCAGATACGTTTCTGTCTCAAAATGATAGGTTCGATAAGCTGTTAGAAAATTATTCCAAATTGTTTTTAGATTGTTTCCGTAAAATTCATAAGTCTTACCACGCTTACTAAAATCTCCTACGGATACGATTAATAATTTTTTCTCCGTATGAATGACTACTTTTTCAAGTACTTCTTGGATGGTTGCTAAATCATTTTTATCTGTTTGAACTGGCATAGACTCACCCCTATCAAGAATAAAGAGGTTATAACTACATCCATTATGATTTTTAAATCTATTTCTATAGTTATAACCTCTCCGTTAATTATTAGTTATTCTTTTTATTTCTTTTCATTTTCCAAATACCCATTCCCGAAATCAACGATACTAAGCCACCTAGCCAAGAAACAGATGAACTTACCGTATCAGAGGTTTTAGGATACATTTTTAGTGTTGAGCCGTCATGGTAATTCAATGGTTTTGTATGACTTGTCCCACCATAGTGCAAAGGTAATTGTGGTGGATTTGAACCTGATCCACCAGAAGTGTTGATCGGCACCATTCCTGGGTCGCCGTTCTGATCCGTATCTGTACCATTTCCTGCACTTCCCATGCCGGCATCCGCATCGGCATCGGCATCGGCGTCAGCATCAGCATCGGCATCGGCGTCAGCATCAGCATCAGCATCAGCGTCAGCATCCGCATCCGCATCGGCATCCGCATCAGCATCCGCATCGGCATCAGCATCAGCATCTGCGTCAGCGTCAGCATCGGCATCGGCGTCAGCATCGGCATCGGCGTCGGCATCAGCGTCGGCATCGGCGTCGGCATCAGCATCGGCATCCGCATCTGCGTCAGCATCTGCATCCGCGTCAGCATCAGCATCGGCATCAGCATCGGCATCAGCGTCGGCATCTGCATCGGCATCGGCGTCGGCGTCGGCATCAGCATCGGCATCGGCGTCGGCATCAGCGTCGGCGTCGGCATCAGCATCGGCATCCGCATCGGCGTCAGCATCTGCATCCGCGTCAGCATCTGCATCCGCATCAGCATCGGCATCAGCGTCGGCATCGGCATCGGCATCGGCGTCGGCGTCGGCATCTGCATCGGCATCGGCGTCGGCATCGGCGTCGGCATCAGCATCGGCGTCGGCATCTGCATCGGCATCGGCGTCGGCGTCGGCATCAGCATCGGCGTCGGCATCAGCATCGGCATCGGCATCGGCATCCGCATCCGCATCGGCGTCAGCATCAGCGTCGGCATCTGCATCAGCGTCGGCATCGGCGTCAGCATCTGCATCCGCATCTGCGTCGGCATCCGCATCCGCATCGGCGTCAGCATCAGCGTCGGCATCCGCATCAGCGTCAGCATCGGCATCTGCATCCGCATCGGCGTCAGCATCAGCGTCGGCATCTGCATCGGCATCGGCATCTGCATCTGCATCCGCGTCAGCGTCAGCATCGGCATCGGCATCCGCGTCAGCGTCGGCATCAGCGTCAGCATCAGCATCGGCATCGGCATCGGCGTCAGCATCAGCATCAGCATCAGCGTCAGCATCGGCATCTGCATCGGCATCGGCATCAGCATCCGCATCAGCATCTGCATCAGCGTCAGCATCGGCATCGGCATCGGCATCGGCATCGGCATCCGCATCAGCGTCAGCATCGGCATCAGCGTCGGCGTCGGCGTCGGCATCAGCATCAGCGTCGGCGTCAGCATCGGCATCCGCATCAGCGTCAGCATCCGCATCCGCATCAGCGTCGGCATCCGCATCAGCGTCGGCATCGGCATCCGCATCAGCATCCGCATCGGCGTCAGCATCCGCATCGGCATCCGCATCAGCATCCGCATCCGCATCGGCATCAGCATCAGCATCCGCGTCAGCATCAGCATCCGCATCAGCATCCGCATCAGCATCCGCATCGGCGTCGGCTTCTTCATCGTCTGGGATCACAGCAGCAGCTGGTAAACTTGGATTGTCATTTTCATCATACGCGATTAATTGGATGTCTTCTAAAGGTGACACATCTGTGGCTGCAATTGGAATCGTAAAGTTTCCATTTTCATCAGCCTGTCCTTCTGCAATCAAATTATTCTCTTGATCATAAATACGAACTGTTGCATTAGGATCTGCCATCCCAGTTACTTCATAACCATCAGTTGAGTTCCCTGTAACTACAACATTATATGGTGGTGTTACTTCAGCAGCTTGATAAAAAACTGGCGAATAGCCATCAGAGCTAGAGGCGATATCGATAGATAAAACATCTGCTTTTACAATATTTCCAACGAAGCCAGCTTCATAAGGAACAGACATATCTACTCCGGCTGCCGCTAAATCACTATAATTAGGATCTTGAATCAATGTCGGAATCGTGACCGTCGTTTCACCTAATACGCTCGCATCAGCTAATGTTCCAATCAATGATGACCCCACACCAACTAAACCTGTTGCAGTAGCAAAAGTAAGATTAAACGCTGGTTTAATCGTTGCGGACAACGCTGTATTGATCGTACCTGCTGCTATCGTACCAAGAGCACCGCTTCCTGCATTCGGTGTCGCTTGGATTGCTTGGACAGCATCATTGATTCCATCTAAAATTTCAGTCAGCCCTTCTCGAATAACTGTTTCTAATGAACCATCTAATTCACCATAGATATATTCGTCCCCTTGCATTTGAAGATTCAATGCTACTTCAGCTGACGTCAATGTACTAAGGTTCTCTAATAATGCTAGTTGAGCATACACTTCATCTAAATTGACTGATGCCAACGGGTTAAGGTTAACAATGTTTTCAACAGCAGACACTAGGGTAGTTACCGCCCCATCTACAATCGACAATAGTGGTTGTAGTTCTTCTCCTGGTAACAAAATATCTGTTTGGAAAGTACCCGTCCCATTTGGATTAACTAAACCTTGCATTTCAGTTGGGATTGCTAAAACTGCTCGTCTCGAGCCATTTAGAACACTTAGATCAATCCCATTATTAGCTGAAATAACAAAATCAACATTACGAGTCGTTCCAGCCAATGGAAAAGGTGCACTTGCTGTTGTTCCACTGGTATTAGACGTCGTTAGATTATTGAACAACTGGCCACTAATCAAGTCAGCATATACTTGTTGTGAACCCACAGTAAACAACGGTGTAGCAATTGAAATAGGTGCTGTCCCCAACAGCATCCCTGCAGCAATAGACGTTCCTACTAATAAGTATTTTTTGGATCGACGTTTAGCTCTAGCTTTTTGATCCATACTTTTTTTATAATCCTTTTTCATTTTTTCCCCCTTAGATGCTTCCATTATTTACTTATGCTTTATCCCCCACTTAATCAATCACTAACAACAATTATTTCCGCTAGGAACTGGCCTCCTTTCTTTTTGTCAAAAAGATATCTTTCTGAAAAAACTTCAGTTAACTTAAGTTACAAAGATTTTAGCAATCATTAAATTAAAAATCTATTATTAAGTTTTAATCTTTTTAAAATAACTTTATTATTTTAAAAATAAAAAGGAACTGTAGCAAATATGTAAAAATATTGCATAACATTTCGTTTTTATGCTTGGATAAATTATAATGTCATTAAGGAATTTCTCTATATATCCATTCATGAAAAAAACTAGCAGCCCAAATTAAAATAACGTATTTTTCACTTATTTTTTTGGCTAATTTTTATAAAAAATGATTATAATAAATTTTTTTCTCATTTTTCGTAAAAAAAAATGACAAAATTTAATAATTTGTCATTCGGAAAATTTCGAGTATAAAAATATAGGAGGGAAAAATAAATGAATTTCTCTGTCATGTTAGAAAGGAATATCCAAGTCCAATTAACGATCTTGGACAACTTATATCGCTCACAAGTTACTTGTACGTTAGAGGAATTATCGAAAACAGCTCATTGTGACAAACGTTCTGTGCTTCATCAATGTGACTATCTTAAGGTTTTATCTGACGATCACATCACAAAAAGTACAAAAGGCTTCACTTTTTCTGGAACGATCAGTGAGTATCAACTATTACTACTAAAAATCTTGGAACATTCCGCCATCTTTCAATTGTTAAAAGACCTTTGTCTTCAACCTAGAGTTGATCTGGTTTCCTTTGCCACAGAGCAAAAGATTAGTATTCCCTCCTTAAGAAGACATCTTACTCGAATCAATCAGTTGCTTACTACCTATCAATTACAATTAAAGACTTCAAAAGGCTTCGTGTATCTCAAAGGTAGTGAACCACAAGTCCGTTATCTTATTTATTTATTTTTGTGGCAATACTATCAAGGGGTCGTTTGGCCCTTTCCAACCGTTGATTTTCATGAAACCTTTGCAGGGATTGAGTATGCTTTTCAGCTGACAAAACAAAAACCAAATAAACTGAAAATGATTGAATGGTGCTTTATTATTGCTATCACTTTCGTCCGATCAGCACAAGGAAATCAGATGAATCAGAGAGAACTTCCTGATTTTACAGAAGAGATTTGGGATAGCTTTGAAGAGATTATCCATTTCCTTAAACGAATGAGCGTGAAAGCCAAGCTCGATCTTTTGGAAGTCCAATTTTTATTTCTTTGGTTACAAGCACGCCCAGCTTTTTATTTAAAAGACGATCACTTAGAACGAGCCATGAAATTCCATCTAAAAAAAGCCACAGCGATCAAACAATTTCAAAATAGTTTCTATAGCTATATTTATGAAATTGGGTTTAAATCTACACAAATCAACGTAAAGAAAAAATTACTAAATAGTACGATCTTTGCCAACGGGATGAGCGGGCTGTTGTTCCACCGATTTTCCACCATTAATTAAATATGACTTATCAGTCTTTGTAGAAGAAAATTACCCAGCATTCAATCGAGAAATCAATCAATTAGCTTCCCAATTCCAAAAACAGCAACAAGAGCTGTATTGGGTACAATCCTGTCATTTGATCGAAGCTTTTATGATCATTACTTCTCCAACATACTTTGATAAAGAAATAAAGATAAAGTACGAAAGTGACTTGCCACTAAGTATTGAACTGAGTTATATGAGTATGTTACAAGAACAATTACGAGTTTACTTAAATGTGGTTTTTACAAATGATCTTTTGTTTGAGCCAGACTTAATCATTCGAACAACCGATATGCCGTTAAAGATCCTGACCTATGAAGAAACAATCCCGTGTTTAGTCGCTCCGACTGATATGTCTAGTGAGCAGATTTATCTATTAAGCCAAAAAATCAAGAAACTAGTCAACGAATAACTAACTTGGGTTTTTATAAAATAAAAAAAAGATGGCAGACGCCATCTTCTTTTTATTATTTGAATAGACCGCTAAGCGGGCTTTTCTTCAACAAGTTATTATAATTTAGTCACTTCAGCAGCTTGAGGGCCACGTGCGCCTTCAACAATTGCAAATTCAACTTCTTGACCTTCTTCTAAGCTCTTGAAGCCGTCTCCTTGAATTGCTGAAAAATGTACGAACACATCGTCTCCGCCGTCTACTGTAATAAACCCAAATCCTTTTTCATTGTTGAACCATTTAACTGTTCCATGTTCCATAAATGTATAGCCTCCAAAAAAGTTCTTGCAAGAAACCTTGCATAAATATTATACCGAATTTAGAAAACGCTCGCAAGACTTGCTCAATTTATTTTTCATTCTTTTTTTTAGGCTTGAAAATGATTATTTGGCAGTTGATAATCGATTGTTTACTTCTTCCCAGTTCACAACGTTCCAGAAAGCTTCAATGTAATCAGGTCGTACATTCTTATATTTCAAATAATACGCATGTTCCCAAACATCTAAACCTAAAATAGGTGTTTTGCCTTCCATTAATGGTGAATCTTGATTGGCTGTTGAAGTGATCGCTAATTTACCATTTTCCATCACTAACCAAGCCCAACCTGAACCAAAACGGCCAGCTGCAGCTTTTTTAAATTCTTCCTTAAATGTTGCAAAATCACCAAAGGCTTCATCAATCGCTTCTTTAATTGCACCAGTTGGTTCGCCACCAGCATTTGGTGCCATGATTTTCCAGAAGAAAGAATGGTTTGCATGTCCGCCACCATTATTACGTACAGCAGTCTTGATATCTGTAGGGACAGCATCCATATCAGAAAGTAGTTCTTCGATTGTTTTTTCACCTAGTTCTGGATGTTTTTCAATCGCTGCATTTAAATTTGTTACATAAGTATTATGGTGTTTGTCATGATGCAAGTGCATCGTTTCTTCATCGATATAAGGTTCTAACGCATCGAATGCATATGGTAAATCTGGTAATGTGTAAGTCATAAAAAAATTCCTCCTCAATGTGTTTGTTCATAGTGTCTACACTACAAAGAGTAACAAAGAGCAAGGAATTCTTCAAAAATTATGCCTACTGTGGATTTTACTTCTCTTTTTCAGGAAGTTCTTCCTCAATAATGGTTGTCCCTTTAAAAATAAACAATTTACTAAAGACATAATTGGCGACTACCACGATGACTTGGGTAATAATCTTAGCCACATAATCATTTGTGTGCATCACCTGAATCAGCAGCAACATGGAACCCATATCCATACCATAAGAAAGAATCCGATAGAACAAAAATTTACTAAATTCAATAACTAAATGAAAAAAATTAGGTGACTTGGAATGAAATACCCATAATTTGTTCGTTACAAAAGCAAATAAAACAGAACAAATCCAAGAAATAGTATTTGCTATCGGCATACTTAGATGGAGCATCTGTAATGCAATTGCAAAAGTAACGATATTCACGACTGTTGCTAAACCACCAAAAAATAGGTAAATAAATATTTCCCAGTAACCTTTTTCTTCTAAAAATTGTCTCACTCGATAATAAAAATTCATCGTTCATCCTACCTTACTAATCAATTCTTATTCATCATACCTTATTTGTCGCTTGTTTTCATCTTTATTCCTTAAATTCATCTTTGCAACTAGCAAATTTTAACATTATCGTTATTTTTTATAAAAGCAGGTTCTCACATGAACCTTAAAGGAAGATTGCCAATTGGTATTTCCCCTTGTATTTCTTCTAAGACTTCGCTAGAATTGCTAATGATGACATTATGTATAGAAGGAGTAACTATGACAACAAAACAATTAATTATCAGCTCATTCACGCAATTTAAAGAGCTCAAAAATGCTAGAAAAACCCCGTTCGCTAAATCGGTTCTTTATCTTTTGGTCCTTAGCATCATCATGGCTTTGCCTATTTCCTATCAAGTGTTTCAAGTGCTAGAAAACATCAAACAAGATGGTCAGAAAATTGCCACCAAGATTCCAGATTTTTCCATAAAAAACGGGAAAATTGATGCAGCAGATCATGAAGGTTTCATCTATCAAACAAATTCTATCATCTTTACTTTTGATCCGGAAGGCAAACGATCTGAAAAAGATATTACTTCTGACTTAGTCGGAAATTTTCTTAGTGTTGGACTACTAAAAAATAAACTCGTCGTAGCTTTGCCTAATACCGGTACTACTTTTCTAAACAATAACTCACTTGAACTTGACTATAAAAATGATGCCTTAAAAAATCTAACAGGAAAACAATTGCGTACAACCTTAAGTGAAGCAACAATTCCATTTTGGATCAAGATAGTGACTTTCTTAATTTCTATTTATCCAAGCTTTTTGAATTTGATCGTTACTTTACTTTTAGCTAATTTTGCAGCTTATATTTATGCGCGTTTACGTTTGACTGGCGCTTCTTTTCTTGATTGTTTAAAAACGATGATCTATTCAATCACCCTACCAACAGTCTTAGCCACGATCTTAATGATTTTCTTACCGGCTTTTGACACAAGTGCTTTTATCGCAATAGCAGGACTTTTTATTTTTGCACAGGCGGTAAAAGGCTGGCCAAAAAGCCAAATGATGTAGTTCACGAATGTCAAACATAGGAAACGACTTTCTTCGATTAGGCGGCAACGCTAGTCAAAGAAAGTCGTTTTTTAATGTCAACTATTTTTCTAAGTAAGGATCAATATCCTTTTTGTAATGCCACTTCATTTATCTTAAGCTCTTGATTTGTGACATAGCTTTTAAGATTGGCTAGAAAGATTGTCATTAACTTATTTTGAAAATCTGAGGTTAAGCCAGCGGTATGCGGCGTAATCAATACTTGATCCATTTCCCACAATGGGCTTTTTTCAGGTAATGGTTCTTCTTCAAAAACATCCAATGCTGCAAAGGCGAGTTGTTCTTCATTTAATGCCTGAACTAAATCAGCTGTTTTTAAAGAAGCCCCACGTCCAACGTTGATGAATAACGCATGGGAAGCGAATTTTTTGAATAATTCATAATTAAAGAAGCCCTTAGTCTGCTCTGTCAGAGGCAAAATATTTACAATGATATCCATATCAGCTACTACTTTTTCCACTTCGTTTAAGGAATACGTTTGACTGAATCCTTCTACTGGATGCCCGGTAGTATTTATCCCATAACTGACCATAGAAAAGCTGTCTGCTTTATCAGCAACCATCTTGCCGATTTGCCCCGTTCCGATGATCAATAATTTTTGTTTTTCTAATGGCTGATAATGGACATGAGTTCCTAACCATTCTTTCTTTGCTTGTGCTTTTTGTGCTTGGAACAGCCCTCGAGAATAGCCTAAAATCACTCCCATGATGTGTTCAGCTATTGATTCACTATGAATACCACTACCATTTGAAAGTAAGATCCCTTTTTCAGAAAATGCCGTTAGTGGTAAAGTGTCTACCCCTGCCGAGATCGAATGTACCCATTTTAACCCTGGAGATGCTAATAGCTCTTTTTCGTATTGGCGATTCCACCCTAAACTAATTTCAACATTCATCAAATCTGTAGGTTCAAGCTCAGTTTTTATGACATAATTAGGCGCTAATTCAGTCATTTTATCAATAAATTCTTGTCTAAATCCTCGATCTAAATAAATAATTTTTTCTGCCATCTTAGTTACGCATCCCTTCTATTACTAATTGTAATCAAGTGTTTCGTGACTCAGTCTTATGAAAAAAGAGGTAAATATAAAAAAGGAGTTTTCCAAGCTAATGGTAGCTAAAGAAACGCTCCTTTGTTTTATTGTTCTTTGAAATGATAAGTTGGCTCATTTAAAGATGCATCATAATCAACAACAAGATTATACCCCTTGAAAAACCAGTCATCTGCTTCTTCAATAAAAAACAGCATCCCGTCAATGGTTTCTTCTTTGATTGGTCGTTCAGGCTGTTCGACAGACATTCCGATAGAAAAACCATCATGTACTTCTGTCTTGCCGTAGACTTTCCCAAAAAAACGAATCCCATAATTTTCAGGGATGGTTACTTCCTCTTCGAACCATTTACGTGCATTATCTGTTACTGATAATTTCATTCCTGCATCTCCTTATTGATTCATTTTATCGTCTAATATATCTACATCTTCGGTTTCCCCAATTACTAATAAATTATCATTTTCTCTGACATATTCATCTGCTGAAGGTGAAACAACGACCGAACGATCAAAGCGTCGAATTGCTACAACTGTTAGATCATAACGTTGCCTAAAATTCAGCTCCGCTAATGTTTTATTAAAAAATTTGGGATTAGAAACTCGAATTTCTGCAAGAGAAAATTGATCCGATAGTTCTAAGTAATCCAATATATTTTTTGAAACAAGATTATGAGCAATACGAATCCCCATATCTCTTTCCGGGTGAACCACACGATCTGCTCCGATTTTTTCTAACACTCTTGCATGATATTCATTTTGAGCTTTAGCTAAGATGTTGGGAACTCCCATCTCTTTGACCATTAATGTAACGAGGATACTTGCTTGGATATCTTCACCGATTGCAATGATCACATGATCAAAATTTCTGATTCCTAGTGAACGCAATGTCATTTCATCTTGTGCATTTGCTACAACTGCATGAGTAGCGATATTCATATATTCATTGACTCGATCTTCATTGCTATCAATAGCTAATACTTCTTGTCCTGCTTCAACTAAGGTTCGGCAAATACTGCCACCAAATCGTCCAAGCCCGACAATTGCAAAATTTTGTTTCACTTGCTTCCTCCCTTACCTATTTTATTTAAGTATAGCAAAGGCTTTCTAAAAACGAAAGTAAGCTTTCTTTTGTAGAATAAACAATTTATTTAACTAATCCATGTTTGAAAGCATAAATAGCTGCTTGCGTTCGGTCTTCTACTTCTAATTTTGCTAATATATTTGAGACATGGGTTTTGACTGTTTTTAAAGTAATAAATAATTCATCTGCAATCTCTTGGTTGCTTTTTCCTTCTGCTATCAGCATCAGGATTTCATTTTCGCGTTTTGTCAATTCTTCATGAAGAATTGGCTCGTTTCTCTTACTTATTTTTTCCATCATTTTTGTTGTTACTTCAGGTTCTAACACTCGTTCCCCTCTTTGAGTTGCTCTGATCGCATCTGCAATTTCATGAGCGGTAGAAGTTTTTAATAGATATCCCGCTGCACCAGCTTCAATGGCTGGATAAACTTTTTCATCATCGATAAAGCTGGTCACAATAATTATTTTTGCTTCAGGCCAGTCTTTTAAAATAGCTTTAGTTGATTCAATCCCATCCATTTCTTCCATAACAAGATCCATCAAAATCACATCAGGTCGTAATTCCATTGCTTTTTCATAGCCTTCTCGACCATTTTCTGCTTCACCGATCACTTGAATGTCTTCTTGAATCGATAAATAAGAGGATACTCCTAAGCGAACCATTTCATGATCATCTACGAGTAATACTTGTATCATTTTCAATTATGCCTCCTTGATCAAAGGAACTTTGATCTCAATACTGGTGCCTTGTCCTTTAAAACTAATAATTTTAACTGTTCCACCAATACCTGCTACTCGTTCCCTAATATTATTTAATCCATAACTACCTGTTTTCGTTTCGTTCATATTAAACCCGGTACCATCATCAATCACTCGTAACAATAAGTTATTATTGATTTTGTGTAAATAAACTTCTAATTCATTTGCTTTAGCGTGACGTAAGGTATTGGATAATAATTCTTGCACGATACGAAAAAGATGATCTTCAATCGAATTGGACAATTTTACGTCTTCGATCTCCCATTTCAATGAAATTTGAATTTTATTTTGTAGTTCTTTTAATAATTGCTCAATTCCTTGTTTCAAACTCTTCTCCTCCAGATTCACTGGGCGAAGATGAAGTAGGAGCGCACGCATTTCAGATTGAGAAGCATTGATGATATCAGCAACCATACGTAATTGTTTGCGAAATATTTCTGAACTATCTGTTTTTTCGGCTTGTTCTGTTAAAGCAGACATCATCATCATCGCTGCAAATAATTGTTGTGAGACAGAATCATGGAGTTCCCGGGCTAAACGATGCCTTTCTAGTTCTAAGATTTCCTCTCTTGTCTGTCCATCCACATACTGGGGTCTGCTAGTGATAATTTGTAGTTCACTAGAAACTTCAATCATTTTTTCTTTTATTTTGGTTATTTCTTTATCAATATCTTGTACATAAATATCATCATTTGCACTGGGAATGGGTTCATTCAAATGACTAGACTCATAATTACCAGAAGATAATGCTCTTAATTTTTCTTCAATTTTACCATACTTTGCTTTTTGGATAAGTGATACTATCAAAAAAACCACTAATCCGACACCTAAGGCAATAGCAAACAAATGAAAAATCAGCGGCACATACAATAGTCTTGCACTTAAAATGGCACGCCACCAATTCGTTTGGTTACTTGCATAAAAATAAGTGAACAACGAAAACAAGATGATTAAAAAAGAAGCCGCTGAGGCATAGATTGCCATCATTAATTTTGATAATCTGCTCATCATACACGTATCACCTCAACGTCACCAAGTAATGTATTCGTGATGATTTTTAACCGTCTTGGGTTTTCATCATAATCGTTACTATAAATTTTGATGGATTCATTTTTTAATGAAAATTGTTCCTCTTCAAATAAAACATTTCCAACAAGTGTCGCATGCTCTAAACTGATGGCAATCCCTAAAGGTACCAAAATTCTCGTTCTGCCAATTCCTTTTCGCACAATAACGATATTATCATCCTTTGGTAACAATGTATTGCCAAGATCAATGATCGTATCCCCTGAAATTAAAGCAATATTGATGTCATCCCATTCATAAACATCATTACCAATACGTTGATTTCCAAATAATTGTTGTTTTTTTCGTTCATTATTATGTGTTTTTAATTGATCGGTTTGTACCATGATCATCTGTTTCTTTCGCCAAAAGGTATTTTTTGTTAGATCAATCCCAGAAATTTCAACCCCTTTTAGTCCGATAAACAAGATCGCAAATACTGCCATCAACCATAGTGCAGGGCTATTGACTAAACTAAAGAAAACGATCAAACTCCCTATAATCAATTGAAAATTTCGAAATCCAGATCGTGGATATTTTCTTAATGCTAAATATATGTTCAATGCACCAAACAATACGAGAAGAAGTAATTCTACGTTGTTCACAATTTGCCAAACTGCAAATAGTAATAATAAAGCCTCGACTACGATAAAAAAACGCCAAGAACTATTCATCTTTATTCTCCTTTCATGCACATTCTCATTCTATCATAGCTATTTTTTTAGAAATATACTATAGGACTTGAGATGTAAAGTTTGTCCTAAGTCAAATGGTTCTGGACACTCATTCCTTAGAAAAATAAATAAGCCGAAGAATCCCAAAAATCGGAGAAACGATTTTCTGATTCTTCGGCTTATTGCTCAAAGTTGTAGATGTCACAACTTCATTTTTGTTCAAGTATTTCTTATGCTTGCTCTACTTTAACGATTTTAACTAACATATCGCCACCAGGGGTAGCAATCGTTACTTCATCATTGACTAATTTACCAATCAAAGCTTGAGCAATTGGTGAATCATTAGAAATTTTACCAGAAAATGGATCAGCTTCTGCACTTCCTACGATTGTGTATTCTTCTTCTTCACCATCCGGTAATTCAATAAATGTCACTGTCTTACCAATTGATACTTCATCTGCATCAACACCGTCATTGTCAATGATTTGAGCAAAACGAATCATATTTTCGATTGTTGTGATTCGACCTTCAACAAACGCTTGTTCATCTTTAGCAGATTCATACTCTGAGTTTTCAGATAGATCACCAAATCCACGAGCGATTTTAATGCGTTCAATGATTTCTCCGCGTTTAACTGTTTTTAATTGTTCTAATTCTTCTTCTAGTTTGGCTTTGCCTTCTAGAGTCATCGGGTAAACTTTCTCAACCATGTATAACGTCTCCTTCTTGATCTATGGAATACCGCAAAAAGTAATCTTTTGAGGAATATAATCCAAAAAAGATTACCACGCTTTTCCTAAAATGTAAATGTTTTTCTATTTTAAATAAATAGTCGATGATACAAATACTATTCTACGAATTATTGACATATTTATCAACTAATTCCAAATGTTCTTCGTAAGTTTTTGCAAAATAAACATCGCCTTTTTTGATATCTGCCACAAAATAGTAGTAATCATTTTGAGACGGCTCTAATACGGCTTCGATAGCTGCTTCACTAGGGTTATCAAATGGTCCAGGACCATAGCCTGTGTTCGTATATAGATTATATGGAGAGTCGACAGCCGTATCCTTATAAGATACCGTTTCTTTGTGTTCTCCCAAGGCATATAAAACAGAGATATCTGATTGTAAAGGCATATCTGCCTTGATACGGTTGAAAAATACTTGGGCGATGTTTTTACGATCGTTTTCTTTAATCCCTTCTTTTTCAACTAATGAAGCCAACGTCAAGACTTCTTGAACCGTCATATTTTTTTGTTTGATGGTTGTAAAATAAGGCTGTAACACGCTATTTGTCTTGTTTACCATTTGAACGACTAAATCTTTCAACGACATTTTTTTGTAGTAATCATAAGTAGCCGGGAACAAATAACCTTCTAAGCGATATTTGACATTTTGAGCTTTGCTCGCACTGTCCAATAAATCTGGGAATTTTTTATAAAGCTCATTGAAAAACGTTTCATCTTTCATCAAATCTAAAAATTCTTGTTTATCTTTTCCAGTGACTTTCGCTACTCTAGCAGCAATTTGTTCAATGTCGTATCCTTCCGGTATCACGATTTTGCCATCTGCTACTTTAGTTGGCTCTGAGGTGCCACCTTCTTGCAATTGTTTTCCGATCTCATCCAAAGTCATATTTGGTGCCATTTGATAATATCCAGCTTGAAAGCCAGTCATATTTTTAAATTTAGTATAGTAATTGAACACGATGCCGCTTTTAATCACTTGATCTTGTTCGAGTATCTCACCTATTTGTTTATTTGATGAACCACTAGGTATTTCAATTTGAACAAGTTGATCATTTTTAGGATCCAATGGTTTCAACCCGCTATCCACATAGCGGTAAATGGTGAATCCAAGGACGCCTCCAATGATTAGCAACGTCAAAACGATCACTAAAATGATTTTACCAACGATTTTTTCTTCTTTTTTTCGCAAATTTTTTCTCTGATTAATGACTGCATTCTTTTCAGCAGATTGGTCTGATCTGTTTTTTTTCTCTTCTGGACGTTGTTTGTTTTCTGACAAAACAACTCCTCCTTACTATCAACTTCGTAACTTCATCTATTATACATGATATTTTGATTGACGTGAATTAATTTATTTAAATATTCTATCAAAATTGTAAGTAGTAAATCAAATGAAAACAGATTAAAATTAATATCAATGAATACAATAGTTATTTTAACTATGAGCGAAAATGAAAGGACCTTATGACACAATGATAAAAAAAGACAAACATGCAAAAAAAGGGGCATTTCCTTTTTTCTCTATCATTCTAGTATTGCTCAGTATCAGCGTACTTTCCACCGGTATGATTATAGGATGGAGTATTTATACGAAAGAACAAGCTAGAAATGATTCCGATTCACTAAAACCTAAACAGACATTATCGCTTACACCTGAAGAAAAAAAATTATCAGAAAAAATCAACCACCTGTTAATTAAACATGATTACATTGGCTCAATTTATGTAAAGAAAAATAATCATGTGATTTTTGAGCGTGGCTATGGTTATGCAAACAAAGAAAATGATCAGTTAAACCGCCCTTATCTTTACTATCAAATTGGCTCGATTCAAAAAGCGATGACAGCTCTGTTAATTCTCAAACAAGTAGAATTAGGACACCTTTCTTTGAATACGAAATTGGCTAAGTTTTATCCTCAAATTCCGAATAGTCAAAAGATTTCCATTGAAGATCTACTTTATATGAGATCTGGGTTGAAACCTACAGCTAAACCTACTACCCCATTATCAGATACAGAAGTCGTTCAATTTGCGGTTCAACATCTAAAATTAGTTGACTACCATACTTATCGTTATGAACCATTAAACTTTACAATTTTAGCGGGTATTTTAATCAACTTAACTCACCAACCTTATGAAAAATTAGTAGAGAACGAGATTATCAAACCTTTGGATTTGAAACAGACCGCTTTTTATGATCAAGTCAAAAACTCTCCGCATCATGCCGTTTCCTATCAGATGTCTGCTAGTGATGATTACTGGAAGCCATTAACTGAATCGCAAACAGCGATCCATAATGAATTAGGGACTGGAAATATCAGTATGTCGGTGCTTGATTTAAATACGTTTTTCACTAAAGTTTTATCAGGTAAAATGATCCCACAGAAATTACTTTTTACATTATGGAAACCCAGTCCTACTGGCCACCCATATCGTGGTGGTGTCTATTGTGGTAATGATTATGTTTTGGCACAAGGAAACATCAATCGTTTCCATTCAGTCGCTGTTTTCAAACGTGATTTGAAAGATGCGGTTGTCATGGAAAGCAACGACCAATCAGATAAAAAAATAAAATTAACTGCTCTAGACTTGCGAAATCGAATTTATAATTTAATTGAAGGGTCCAAGATATTAGAAGAAAATTAATCCTGAAAACGAAAAAGATTATCGTCCCAAAAATTAAGTACGTCATAGTTCAAAAATTTTTTTATTAAAAAAATCGCCATGTAAAAGTTAGAATGTTATCTGACTTTTGCATGGCGACTGTATTTAGCCGACTATCATAGTTCTATTTCTCAAAGTTTAAGATTTCGTTCCATCCACTTTTCAAGTGTACGAATAAGAACTGTCGACTCTTATTATTCACTATATTTCAGTTTTTAAATAGCTTTTCATACCACTTAATACATCATATTTTGGTAGATAACCAATAGACTGAATCTTAGAAATATCTGCTAATGAATCGTGAATATCTCCTGAACGTTCTGGCTGATATTCTAAAGCTAATTCCGTCTCTAAAATTTGATCAATCGTCTGGATCAATGTTAATAATGTAGTTGCTTTTCCCGTTCCGACATTAAATTGTTCGCCTAAAGCCGCTTCTTTGTTAGCTACCAGAAGTAAAGCTTGGATCACATCATCGATATAGACAAAGTCTCTTGATTGGCTACCGTCTCCATATAAAGTAAATGACGTTTTTTCTCCCGCTAATTGTTTTTTATAACGATCAACTAAGATTGAAATCACACCACTGTAAGGTGAATTTGGGTTTTGGTTTGGTCCGTAAACATTGAAGAAACGAACTGCACTTCCTGGAACATCATATAAATGACAGTAATCCAAAACATATTGTTCAGCTGCAAACTTATCGATTGCATAAGGGGTTAATGGACGAATAATGGATTCCTCTTTTTTTGGTAAAGTTGGTTCATCCCCATAAACTGCTGCTGAAGAACTAAATACGATTCGTTTTAAGTTTGGTTGATATTTCCGGATCAATTCTAACAGCATCAGCACACTTTCAAAATTAACTCGATGTGTTTCTACTGGCCGGGCAACCGAATCTGCCACACTAGCAACTGCCGCTAAATGGAAAATGTAGTCAAATTGATTGGCACGGATGATTTCTTCCATCAATACTGAATCCGCTACATCACCTTCGATGAACGTGATGTTTCTATCCATCTCAAGATTTTCTACTTTTCCCATTGATAAATCATCAACAACAATCACTACATTTTCTTTACCTAAGTGATTGGCTAAGGTAGAACCGATAAAACCAGCCCCACCGGTAATCAATATTTTTTCCACTATTTTCACTCCAATTATTGATTTACATAAAAGATAAGTTTAGTGTAACACGTTTATTCTGAGAATACTATCTTATATATATGCCCTAAATAGAGCGATCATAGACTAATTGTTCCCTTTCCAATAGTTATCTCCTGTCTAACAAGAAAACCATACCATGCATAAAATATTCTAATAGTAGATAATATTTTTCTTATTTAAACGCTGCTTCTTTGTTATTGCCTTGGCAGAAGTTGGTCAAGGATGTATTTCTCTATCACCTTTTGCAAGAATAAGGGACTGTGACAAGTCTTTTGTCACAGTCCCTCACTGTCTTCTTTATATTAATGATCTTTGACTAAGTATCGCAAATCTTTTAAGTCGCTCAAAAAACCACGATGGACAATCACTAAATAAATGATATATATCACAATATAGGCAACCATACTCATATAAGTGCCATCAAACCAAAGATTACTAAAAATGAATAATAAAGTTAGACAGGTTTCTAAAAACATTTTAGCACCAATTTTAATATTCATATCTCTACACAAGAAAAATTCAGCTAAATTACAACGGAATGCTAAACTAGCAAGTATTAATCCGACAGTTAAGTTTAAATTCCCTATGATGAAAATGACGAATAGAGAAAGAAGTAAGGATAAGGTCAACGTCAAGACGTTTACCATTAGAATCGTTTTTTCTTTACGCAATGTCTTCAAATAGGTATTGATTAATAAGGACATTCTTCCTTCATAGATAACGATTGGAAATAAGATCCCCATGAATCTTAAACTAACTTCATATTCAGGTAGCCACATGCCTAAAACGATTTTTGCTGGAATATAAAAAATCAAAATAGCATACGTCAAAGGAACAAATACACCTCTTAGTGTTTGAAATAAAGAAGAAAGACGATCTCGATTTGTTCTTCTTAAAAGCGGGAACATGACGATCCCCACCGCATTGATAAAGGTCAAAAACATATTAGAGATACTTAAAGTAAAAGATAATTTACCAAAAGTCTGGATTGACCATTGTTGTTGAACAAAGAAACGGATCGTACCCATAATTAACATACTGGCAATACTACTCAACATTAATTTGCTACCAATATTAATGTTATCTAAGATTTCAGGTACTAGTTCTTTTAGACCAATCATTTTAACTTGTAGCATATCTTTTATTCGGGTCATTCCCCAAATTGTAATCACTAATTTTGAAATGATATCCATAATGATCAACCAGTAAAATTCCCGCCCACCAGTGGCAAAATATATACCGATTAAGACAACATATAAATAGCGATCATTTCTTGATAACTGGGCATACTCTTTAATCCTATTTGTTGATTGGAAAATATAGAGAATAAATGTTTTAACGATGGTCACTACAGAAACAACAGCTGTCAAAATCAAGATCAGTGCTTGGTATTCTCCAGGCATAAAGAAGTAAGCCCATAAAATAACGAAAATCGAAACAAAAAATTCAAATATCGCTAAATACCAAAACTGTGATCCTAAAGAACGTTTATCAATGTCTTTGTACTCTTCTCCACCGATTTTCAAGTAAATACCATCAATCCAACCAAAATGTAAGAATCCTACATAAGAAGAATAAAAGACATAGAGTTGCCAATAACTATATTCAGTCACTCCTAATAATTTTGGAACAAATAAATTTAAAAGGACAGAAATACCTAATGTAGCAAAGTTAGCTGCTACGGTATAATATAGATTTTTTGCGACAGCTTTTGCTTTATGGTTCATGCTGATACCTCACTTTCCTGACTTATATTTTATAAGATGATAGATATCAGTACCAAAATAAAATTTACGCTTATAGCGGAAGAAAGAAGCAAGAATTGTTGATAACTGTTCCTTTTCTAATATAGCAATACGCATTTCTAGTTCATCAATCATTGACAAGAGCATTTTTTGTTTCTTCTCAAAATCATCTATATCAGTTAAATTAGCTAAATAGTTATTGGCTGCATGTACACGTTGCAATCTTCGCCGTAACGTATTTAGTCTTTTTTGGTAGGCTGTTACTTTGTTTGCTTGGTCAATTTCTTTTTTAAAAGAGCTTTGACCATGTTTACGCCATTCAATCAACGGTTTTCTTAAGAGAAATAACCCATTGCTTAAAACAGCACTTCCCCACATGGACATATCATGGACTGCATTCTCCATTCTTGAAGCATAAAGCATCACATTCGCAATAAAGCTTTGGCGAATAGCATAGACACAGCCTGGACGTCTTAGGAATAAGTTGTTTTCATTAAAAACCACTCGTTCTTCTGATTGTCCCTCTATTTTTTCTGTATCAACCCGTTTTAACTCTTCTGCTAAACCACCTGGCTCTACTAATTCATGATAATCTGATACTAAAACTTGAACTTGTTGATTCGCAAAAGTACGACTCATTTCTTCAATCTTTTTTTCATGCCAAATATCATCTTGGTCACAAGTAAACACAACATCTTTACTTGCTAAATCCAGCAGTTTAAAAAAGTTTTTTCGCCATCCAACGTTTTCTTCATTAACAATCAATTGCCAGGTAGCCTGTAACTGATTTTCTTCAATGAATCTTCGTACAATATTGACTGTCTGATCAGTTGAACAATCATCTTTTATGATAACTTCATCAATTTTTTGAGATTGATTTTTCAAAGAATTGAGCTGTTCTATAATATTTTTTTCGCCATTATATGTAGCCATTACAACAGTTGTTTGCAGTTTTTCACGCATTTACTTCACTCCTTCTAAGATATAGTATTAAAGATGCTGCTTTGTTGTTTCGTCTTACTTTTTGTAACCATTTCGAGAGGCTATTTTTCGTAAAAGTTATACGGATGGTGTGTCACGCGTTCATTTTCCGGTGGCATTGTCATGTAATCTCCGTAACGCAATGTAAGAAAATCTCCTCTATTTTTGATAGCCATTACTTTGTGTCCTTCAAATTCGACGTCTTCATATTCAGTAAACCATTGCGTTGGAAAAACACCCCAATCAATATGAATCCATTCTAAATAACCACATGTGTCCGTATCTCCAAATCGAATTTTTTTAGCAGCTTCTTGGTATTTTTTTTGCCAATAGACATTATCTCCGATTTTCAATAATTTTTTATGATGAGGATAACGCACTACTAATTTTACGACTGCTTTCAAAAAATCAAAGCTTCGAGCATAAGCTAATCCCAAAGTGTCCATTAAGTTTAGACGATAATTCTCTGTTGTCTCTCTTAGAGCTTGACGTTCTGTAGCAGAATCTGGAATGCCGTCAATAGGAAAAATATCAACAAAAACGCCTAAATCAGGTTCTTCCCCACTAAAAAACTGCTTTGTTTTAGCTACAGTTTTTGGGTCAATCACTTTTGCAAATGGATATCTAAAATTTTCTCTTGTTTCAAAGGACAACAACTTGTAATTTGTATCATTTTTTAAGATCAAAAGCAATTCTTCATAATCTGGTCGGGGCATCACGATATCAATATCATCATCCCAAGGGATAAAACCTTGATGGCGTTCAACACCAATCAGACTTCCATAAAATATGGTATATTTTAGGTTGTTTTCACGACAGATTTTATCAATATAAACTAAAATATCAACTGCTTTTTTTTGTACCTCTGCCATTGTTAATTCTCTCATAAGAAGTCTCCTATATCCAATTAAATTTTTTACTAACGAACGGGAATATTTATTTGCCTTTGATCATCAAATTGACCAATAATAGAAAATATCCTTGCATCCTTTGTTTCTCTGCAAGGATTTTTCCTATTACCTTAATTATTTTTCCAGTCTGTTCAATTGTTTTTGTTGATCGAAATCATATTGAAGTTTTCCTAAATACAACCAGAAAATAAATGTTGCAGAACGTCTAGTTAGTATAATTTCAGTAATCAATAAACTAGAGACTAAGATGATCAACACAATTTGATTATCTATCAGAAATTCCAGATAATTTTTTTGCTTTGTAGCAAATAGAATCCGCAAAGACTGCCACATTTTTGATAGTAAAAACAGGACAAAAACAACTGTTCCAGAGATACCAGTTGCTGCTAATAGATAGAAAAAGGCACTGTGAGGTGTTTGCCCCGTTTTAGCAATATGAGTCTCTGGGATTTTAGCTTTGGCAATTGCCACAAAACCTTTTGGTGTTGTTCCGAAAATGGGTTCAAGTCGCATCAATTCAGTTGCACTTTTCCATAAAGCAAAACGACTGTTAGAAATATCTTTATTTTCAACAACATCCGGTCTTTCGGTAGTGACCAATTTTTCGTCAGGAATTTTTTTCTCTGAATCTTTTTCAAAAAAGTCAACGACCTTAGGACTTGTGATTTCCACACGGTTTGCTACATTGACGTAACCTGTTTTCATCAATGATACGCCACCAAAAACAACGGCTGAACTAATCGCAGCTAGGACTGTTGCTCCTACTACTTTCAATACTAACGATTGATTTTTTTTCGACTGATAAAATAAGTAAAAGAAGAAAACACCAAAAAAGGCCGCAACTACCAATTGGATCATACCAGATCTTGAACCTGAGAGAGAAATATAGCTAAATTGAACAAACATAACAAAAATAGAAAGAACTTTCACCCATAGCTTTTGATTAAAAATAGCTTTTCTAAGGGCAAAAATAATACAAACCAATGAAATAGTTGTCGCATAGTTTGGATCAACAAAAATCCCATAAAGACGATTTTCAAAAAAACCGATTCGCATGCCATAATACAATGATTTAACTGGCGTAGAAAAACTTACACGAGCAAAAAACAAATAAAGAGAAAATAGGACAAGTGCAGACCAAACAACTAAAAGAATCGTTTCAAACACAGTAAATAGTTTTTTGTTATTTTCTCTTCCCACTTCAAATACACAAAAGAAAAAGATACATTGCCAAATAATCAGTTTGATGTTTTCCGTGAAAGCATATTCTCGATTCAACAATGTACTGATTGCTAGAATCACTATAAAAACAATTAACCAATATTCAATTTTTATTTTCTTTTTTTCGAGAATCATTGGTAAAAAGTGGCTAAGGAAAATGACTCCTGATAATAACATGATAATCATCGAAAAGATGGAATCGATTTTTGGTGGTAGTGTGGAATAAACACTAACCATCCGACAGATTAAGACAAGCTCAAAAAAAACAATATAGGGCAATGCTATTTTTTGTCCTATACTATGGAATTGCTTTGAAAATTTAGTAAACATTTTATCCTCCATTAGTATAAAAGATCAATCACCGTAACGGTTAATCTTTAGTTTTAGTTATATGTTTCCTTCTAAATTCTACTGGAAACTTATATAAATGTAAGCTAATCATTAAGAGTAATGTAGAAAACTTACGACTCTTGGTAAAAATCTCATTCTCCATAATGAATCGAAAGTTATGTCTTAAATAACTTACGATTTCTTTTGTTTCCGGACGATCCGTTACGTTTGCTACTATAATCTTATCGAGAACTAAAAAGTTAGCAAAACAAACACGTTGATGTGCTGCTTTTTTGATTTCTTGACTTCGGTCTTTGAGCTTTATTTCATTGTTTTCCCAAGCTTCAATAAATTCAAATTGTTTTTCTGAAAAACTTTCTGTATTGATACTTCCAAGACGATGATAATAATAGTACTTTTGTTCAGAGTCAATGGCTACTTTGTGGCATTGATTCAATAAATCTACAATAATAAAAGAATCTTCATGATATTTTCCCTCTGGATAGCGGATAGTTGAAAACAGTTCTCGCTTATAGAGTTTGTTCACTGCATGAACAGAGATGATATTTCCTTGTAAAATTAATAATAACGCTTCTTCAGCGGTTACTGTTTTTTTGATTGTGGGTTTGATTATCGGATCTTTTCCCTCGTAAACATCATAAATACCACAGATCGATAAGTCTGCCTCTTCTTTGATGATTGCTTTATATAAAAGTTCATACATATCTTCTGCGATATAGTCGTCACTGTCAACAAAGCCCAAATATTTTCCTTTGGCTACTTCGATTCCCGCGTTTCTTGCACTACTCAATCCACCATTTTGTTTGTGGACGACCCGTACACGAGCATCCTTCTTTGCATAGTCATCACAAATACGTCCACTATTATCAGGTGAACCGTCATCCACTAAAATCAGTTCAAAATCGGAAAAAGTCTGAGCGAGAATGGAATCTACACATTTTTTTAAATATTTTTCAACTTTATAAACAGGTACGATGATACTAATTTCACACATGTATTTCATCCTTAACTAACTGTACTGTATGCTTCAGTGATTCTTCTAGACTAAAGATCGGGAACCAGCCAGTATCTTTAATTTTTTCATTATTTAAAATAGCCGTATTTGCTTTAGAAAAGCCTTGTTGTTCAATTGCATCAGGTAATTCAAAAATGACTTGCTTCCCACTAATTTCAGCAAGTTTTTGAGCAAGCTCTTTTAGATGCAAATCAAAACTGTCATTAGAGATATTATAAGCTTCTCCAATCTGACCGTGAATAAGGAGATGAAGCATCGCTGAAACAGCATCACCTACATAAATATAGGAAAAATACTGGTTTCCTTCACTCTTTAATACAATATCTTCTTCATGCACTGCATTCAAGATAAATTGAGAAGAAGCCTTAGAGTCAGATAACAACATCGTTGGGCCAAATGTACGGCATAATCTTGGAATCACAATATCTAATTGATGCTTCGCAATATATGCCTGACAAAGGGACTCACTGACTCTCTTACCTTCCGGATAGCCGGCACGTAAAGTATTGCAATCAATATAACCACAATAATCTTCCGAAAACTTTTCAACGTCTCCACGATTTTCGCCATAGATCTCTACAGTTGAAAGGAAAAGCACTCTTTTCGGTTCTGTTGCTACAGCATGTTTCAATACTTGTTCTGTACCTGCAAGATTCGTCATAATCGTGCCAATTGGATCGGTTGCATAAGCTTTTGGATGGGTATTGCTTGCACCGTGGATGATATAGTCAGCCTTAATAGAAAAAGGCAACGGATCTGTCACGTCTCCTTCGATGATCTCAAAATTTTGATCAGAGATATACGGAGAGAATCGTTCTTCCAATCTTTGACGATTTCTTCCCATTGCATATACTTTAATATTAACCCCTAAATACTGGTTTGCTAACATTAACGTATCGACTAAAAAAGAACCAATCATACCTGAGGCACCAATCATGAGTAAAGATTGACCATCCAAACTTTTTAAATCAGGAGTATGTTCGACTACCTTCAGCAAATCATCTTTATATAGTGGATTATTTATTAAAGACATCCTCTTCACCTAATCTTTCATTTTTAAATATGCTTTGAAAAGCTCTAAATCATCGGTTGTGGTCAATTTGATATTTTTATCAGAACCAGCCGCAAAATACAAGGTTTCACCTAAGTCCACCATCATCGTATTGGTATAAGATGAGTCTGTCATTCCAATATTTTCTTTGACCGCCCGATTATAAGCAGAAAGTAATTTACCATATTGGTATGCTTGTGGAGTTGAAACACGTCGTAACGTATTACGATCCACATATTGTTGTGTCGTTTCTTCGGTTTTCTTAATAAAAATCTGTTCATTATACGGTAATGAAGTCACACCATTTCCATATTCCTTACATTTCACAATCACATCTGATAGGACGAGTTCATCCACCAATGGACGGATCCCGTCATGAATGATAATTGTGTCATCATCCTCTGAATAATCTTTTAAAAATTGTACACCGTTATTGATTGATTCTTGTCCTTTAGATCCGCCAGTAATCACCCATTGGACTTTACTGATATTGAACTCTTTGATATAAGCCCACATGGTTTCTTCCCAACCTGATTTACATACAACAAGAATTCGATCAATCTGTGGATGGTGTTGGAATGACTCCAATGTATAAATAATGATGGGCTTCCCCTCGATATTAATAAATTGTTTTGGTATATCCTGCCCCATTCGTTTGCCAACGCCACCGGCAATAATTATAGCTGTAATCATATGAGATAAATTCCTTTCTTTTATGTGTATTTATACTAAATAGGTATTGAAAACTTACCTATTATTTCACTATCCGTTCAATAAAAACCATATTTAACCTTTTACATTTTCTCACAACTGCCAATAACTTTCAATGTTTTCCACTGAGCCTCGGTGAAATATAAGTATTATACAAAAAAACAACACATCAAAAGAATGATAGAACATTCGATTGATGTGTTGATTTATTTATTTTTAGTTTACTTTTTGAACATACTTTTTATTTGCAGTCACATAACCATCAGCTGTTTTTAATCGTGGAGGTCCTGATGGGGTATATTCGATTGATTGGATCTCTACGATCGTTCCTTTGCTAATTGCTGCTCCTTTTTGCGTAAAACTGAGATCTTTATAGTAGTAATCATTCATCAACAGTTGAACTCTTTTAGGATTCGTCACAAAATAATTATCATTTGCATTCGCAGCAGCTGTAACATACCCTTTATTAGCTGTAACATATCCCTTATTGGTTTTTAATCGTGGGATTCCACCAGCTGTATACTCGATACCTAAGACATCGATCACCGTACCTTTCGCAATTGCGGTACTTGGTTGTTTAAAGTCTATGTCAGAATAATAGCGATCATCCCTCAACATAACAATTTTTCTTGGATTTTCGATAAAGTAATTATCACTGTCACTCACTAATTGTGTTACATAACCTCTATTTGCTGTCAAATAGCCTTTTGCCGTTTTTAACCGTGGGATTCCACCACTTGTAAATACCACATTTTGCACTTCAATCAATTCATTTTTAGAGACTGCCTCCCCTTTTTGACTGAAATTGACATCATGATAATACGTATCATTTGTCTTCATGACCACATATCCTGGATTACTATAATAATAGTTTGAGATATTATCTGGCACTTCTTGCACATACTCTTTATTAGCCGTCAAATAGCCATCGGGCGTAAGCAATCGCGGTACTTGACCTTCACGGTATACGACACCTGTAACAGATACAAGCGACCCTTTCGTCACTGCTTTTCCTTTATGGAGAAAGTCTGTGTCTCGATAGTAAGTATCATTGGCTTTCATGACGATTCGAACAGGGTTTTTCGTATAGTAATTATCAATTGATGCTACAGTTGCGATCACGTAATCTCTATTTGCTGTATAAAAGCCTTTATTTGTTTTTAATCGAGGTATTCCACTCTTTGTTTTTTCAATTCCCGTTACTTTGATGACCGTACCAGCTGAGACTGATTCTCCTGGTTTTGTAAACTCGACATCTTGGTAAAAACGATCATTTGTCTGAGCAATGACTTGTCCTGGATTTGTCATATAGTACATATCAGAGATATCACGATACTGTTCGACCAAATTTTTATTCGCAGTCAAATAGCCATTTTTTGTTTTTAATCGGAAAATACCAGAGTCCGTGTAAGCTAAGCTTTCTACTTCCACCACTGTACCTTTCGTGACTTTATTCAAACGCTGGGTAAAAGCTGTATCTGCATAAAAATAATCATCGGTCTTCAAACGGACTTTTTTAGGATTCGTTGTAAAATAAGAATCAATATTGCTTTGAGCCGCTACAACATATGATTTATTTGCTGTTAAATAACCGTGATCTGTAAATAAGCGTGGAATCCCACTAGCGGTTGTTTGAATACTTTTCACAGTAACTAAAGTATTTTCTTTAACAGTCATTCCAGGACTGGTAAAATTCACATCATTGTAAAAACAATCATCCTTCTTGACGATGACTCTTCCAGGATTTGTCGTATAATATTTATTTAGGTCAGGTCCGGTTCCTGTATTTGGTGTTCCAAAAAAAGAACTGTAAATCATCGACATGTCAAAAGGACGAGATTGATAATTTGCCAAACCTGGGAAAAACATTTGAGACGACCACTGCCAAGCACCATAATCATTGTTCCACTGCATCGATTGTGTTGGTGTATAAGGATATTGTGCGACCCATATACGTTCTTTATTAAAGGGAGCAGGATTGATGTACCCACTATCTAGCCAACCTCTACTAAGATATAGTGCAGCATTAGAATACCCAAGATTTTTTAGTTGTTGATTGAAAGCCAAAGCATTTTTTTGTGTATCACGTCCTTCGGAAATCAAGTTGGGATCTTCTGCATCATCAAACATGATCGTATTTTTGGGCAAACCTAATTTTGACGCTGCTTGTGCAAAATATTTTGCCTCTGCCTGAGCTGTTTGAACAGATGTATACACGCTGTAATGATAAGCAGACACACTAAGCCCCGCAGCTTTAGCATTGTTGATTTGGCTTTGCGCATACGGGTTAGTATATGATGTTCCTTCGGTGAGCTTGACGGTTACTCCCGTTACCCCGTAACTTTTAATTTTTTGATACTCAGCAACAGAGATTGTCCCATTCCAACTAGCGACATCAATGAAGTCTTTTCTTGGTAAATTGGGATTATCTGCATATACATTATCAGGATACATCATTCTCGACATAATCCCATACTGATTTCCAGACGGTTGCATGGCATAAGTACCTTTTTTATGATTTGTCCCTCTTTTCCCGAGTTCAGCATCTTCTCTTGGATCAACTTGATTGGCATCTGTCTGGTCCTGGGTAGAATCACTCGTAGAATTGGCGGTCTCGGAACCCGAAGTGCTGGTACTTTCTTGAGTGGGGATTGTCGAGCTGCTGGTCATACTGGATTCTGTCGAAGAAGTCTCAGCCGTAGATGTTTCCGTAGTTGTCGAACTATCCGATTGTTTTGTATCGTTAGTTGTGGTAAGTGTTGCTGAATCAGACGAGTCGTTCATTTGCTTTTCTTCAGTTCCCACTTTATTCATAGCCTTCTGTTCTTGACTAGATTGAGAAGTTTTAGCTATATTTTCAATTGCATAAGTATTGGAAATAGAGCTATTTAATAATAATGTACATAAAAGTACACCAGAAAAAATCCGTTTCATCTCTTTTCTCCTTCATACTGTATCGTTTACTTTGTAAGCTTTTTTAGTATCAACAAGAACAGCTTCATGATGAGGCTGTTGTTCTTCTTCAGGGGGCAATTGCATGTAGTCACCAAAGACCTGTTTCAAATAGCGGTCATACCCAACAGGAATTGGCATTTTTGTCTCTTCAAAGGGAACAACAATCGCTGATTTAAAATCTTCCAAATGGTAAATATTTCCCATATATTTAGGTCCGACACATAATTCTGTGACATAAGGTGTCGATCCGAATGAGTACTTACTCATTTGTTTTTCTGCAAAACGCCAAATCTTATAGCGGATTTTGGGCGAAGAGAACGTACTTAAAAGCACCTTGCTACCTGTTGCCATCATTCCCCCATGTTTTTCGGGCACAACCTGAGAACAAAACAATGCATAAACGAGCGCCCACATTTTTTGGATTTTTCGTTGCGCACTTTTTTCAGGCGCACCGTCCAAAGGAAAAATATCAATCGGTATACCATGAGGAATAGCCATTCCTTCTTGATACGTTTTGACAAATGTGGTATTTGCATCTCGAATGGTCATAAATGAATTATGATCATTGTAATTCTCAGAAGCAACCAATAGCGGATAGCGTTCAACATCAGCATATTTTGGCCATAGTTCTTTTATTTTTTCATAATCTTGTCTAGGCATAAAAAAATCCAAGTCATCATCCCAAGGAATAAAACCTTGATGACGGATAGAGCCAATACAGCCACCGCCACAAAAATAACAAAGTAGGTCGTGTTTATTACAAAAATCGACAAAATATTGAGCGATTTCTAACACTACCTGCTGGACATTTCTTAATTCAGGATCATTACTATACATACTTACAGCTCCCTCTATTTTTATTTTATCATAACTATTTTTTTATCCGAAATAGAATCTGTCTAAATTTGCAAAAAAAGAGTGTGGGTCAAAAGGAAAACCTAAAGACCCAAACTCGAATAAATAGTGTGTTAGAAGAAACTTTTATCCTAACACTTTTATAAATGTGAGAATAAAGCCATGACAGCTGTCACTGCTTTTTTATTTCGATTGAAAAGCAAATGATATCACCCTGCTATTCCGGTCGCTTATTTAATACACTCGTTTTAGTGTTGCCATCAATCCTGGCATCTTTATTTCAACAAAACTTCCGATGCGTACAGCAGTTAAAAAGAATGAACAAGGCAGGTTATACAATTGCTTCGTTACTTTTTTTACTGTAGAGTCGGTGCAAGCAATTTTTTTCGCCTCAACAATAGTTGGATCCGTTAATATTTGCTTTGCTTCAGCTTTTTTTTCTTTTGCTGTCCGTGTCGAAGTGCCATAGATAGAAAAGATGACCGACGTCGTTCCTTTTAAATGGAGAGCTGCCATTCCTGGCTTATCGACTTCATTCGTCACTTCATTTGCTAATTGGTAGAACTCTTTGAAGGTACTAAATTTATTGGGACGGTACTGATTCGTGATTCCTTTGCCACCTTCAAATTCATAGATATAAGAAATTTTCGGGTTCATCAGGACATTTTGACAATATTTATAATAATGCAAATTAAAAATACGGTCTTCACAGCTATTGTATCCTTTAAAAAGAAGCTGATTCTGTTTTAAAATATCCCTTCGATAACATTTATTCCAAACTACATACATCAACTGATCGTTCATTAATCGATACATGTCTTTTATAAAACTATCATGACTTTGATAATGATGCTCCGTCACTAAATTTTCTTTTTCTGAAATAATCTGTTCTCCGTCCATCGTTCGAAAGATAAACGAACTAACGATCAAATCGGTGTCTGGATGTTTAGCTAAAAGCTTGTCATAATCAGATAAAACTTCTTTTTTCGGCGTATCATCCGCATCAAAAAATAAGATGTAAGTTCCTTGGGCTTGCATAATCCCTTCATTTCTAGCTAAACCAGGCCCTTGATTAGCCGTTGTGATCAGTCGAAATTTAGGGTCGTTCTCAATAAGTCTCGTAATGATTGCTTCCGTTTGATCTGTCGAACCATCATTGATTAACAAAACTTCATAATCAGTAAAATCAAATTCTTTTAAAGATGCGATCGTACGAGCAATCGTGCTTTCAGCATTATAAATGGGTATGACGATACTAAATTTTGGGTTACTCATTTTTCACTACCTCTCAACTAGCGAAAGATTTTCTCTTTTGGAAAAGCAATCTCTGCCAATGAATGAACATTCTCATCTTCTTCCAAGCCTTGAGAAGACATCTTATCAAAAAGAATTTTAATGGTTTGTAATAATATTTTTAAATCGAGCAATAAAGAATATTTCTTGATGTAAAGTAAATCAAACCGTAATTTACTGTTGTAATCTGATACGTATTTCCCATAAACTTGCGCATAACCCGTTATCCCAGCACGTACATTGTGTCTCAAATAGTAATAAGGATTTTCCGCATTGAATTGATCAACAAAGAAAGGACGTTCTGGTCGAGGACCAACGATCGACATGTCTCCCTTTAATACATTAAAGATTTGTGGTAATTCATCAAAACGAACTGCTCGGATAAATTTACCCACTGGAGTGACACGAGCATCGTTGCTCTTAGCCAAAACAGGTCCTGATTTGGCTTCTGCAGTCGCAGTCATCGAGCGAAATTTATAGATTGAAAATTCTTTTTGATTTTTAGTGATCCGAATTTGTTTATAAATAACCGGACCCGGTGAAGTAACTTTTACTAAAATAGCAGTTAATAACATGAAAGGTGAGGCTATGATCAGTAAAATCAACGAAACGATAATATCAAACAACCGCTTGAATAATTCATATTCTGGTGGAATTCTGAATCCTGAAGCTTCAATAATACTTTCATCTTCAAAGTTCATGATGTTTGGATTGATCATCGTTAAGTTTTCAAATGTCGTATTGAGAAATAATTTCTTCTCATTTTTTGTCACTAGTTGATAGATTTTTACTTTTTCTGCTTCTTCAATATGTGAAGCCAGATAGACGATATCCATTTGATCAATCATTTTTTTCACATTTTCATAGTAGTGATCGATGACAACCGCTTCTACTTTATGCTTATTATTTTTTTTAGAACTGAAATTTTGTATGGCCGGTGCCACATCTTTTTCTGATCCAACGATCACGACTTTCTTATCACGACTGACTTTCAAGTACAACTTATAAATTAATATTCTGTAAAGACTCAATAAAATGGTCGCTAGCACAAATGACAGTAAAATTACGCCTCGTGGGAAAGCAAACCAGCGTCCAGCAAAGGTGACGACCATGATCCCCAATGTCATTAAGACTTGACCAATAACCGTGACAAACACGATATCGCTGACCGTTCGATTATAAAAAACATATACGCCCAATAAGATATTCAAGGCAATAAATATAACAGAAATAAAGATTGCTGAATGTTGAAAAGTTTCAAAATTCCGCATGGGTATTTCCCCATGAAATTTCAGTAAGAAACTGCTATATATGGCTACATTGTACATCAAAACATCCATTAAAATAATGAATATTCGTCTTGCAGCACTCCATTCCCCATTTTTATTCATATATACACTCCTAATCACAAAATAATGCACCTATTATCTTACCATAGCAGGGTTTAAAAGCCTAGTGAATAAACAAATTGTAACAGAATTACAAAAAACTACTGCTCTACAATTATAACGCTTGCTTTTAATATCTCATTTTACGAAAAAAAAACTACCATGCTTTCTTAACTGATTGCATGATAGTTTCTATTTTCATTTCTTAATTAATCTGGTCTTAATGAAAAATCTCCAATTCCTTCTTTTGTCAGATTATCGTTATAAAAAGGATCATGGTTGATATATCCTGGCCATTTCACTTGCATTTTCTTTATCTCACCTGCAAAACGTTTTTGCTTCTCAGGCGTATCTTCATAGCCTCTTGATTTTGATTCAAAATGATAAAGTTCAACTTGATGGGCATAAACGTTATATCGACCTAGCTCATAAATTTTCAGGCATAAATCCACATCATTGAAAGCGACTGCTAATGTTTCATCAAAGCCATGGACCGCATGAAAATCACTGGCTTTGACCATCATACAGGCAGCTGTTACCGCTAAGTAATTGACATCGATGACTAACCGACCAAAGTAACCACAGTGTGTTTGGTCATAGTTGTTCAACGCATGACCAGCAACGCCACCAATACCAACTAACACACCAGCATGTTGTGTCGTATCATCTGGGTAGTAAAGTTTGGCACCGACACAGCCAATTCGATCAAATTGCGCATAGGCAACCATATTGGTCATCCACTCAGGCTCAATAACTTCCGTATCATTGTTTAAGAACAATAAATATTTGCCACTTGCTTTTTCTGCCGCTAGATTGTTGATCCTAGAATAATTGAAAGGTATATCGATCAATTCCACTATAAAACGTTCGTTTAGTCGTTGCTGGTATTCCTTAAATAGTTCCTGCATCTTAGGATCGGTACTACCGTTATCAGCAACAATGATCTCATAGTTGGAATAGGTTGTTTTGTCAATAATTGAGTCGATACATAATTTTAAGTCATCATATCCGTTTTTAGTGGGAATAATGACACTAACTAAGTCTTCTTGCAGCACTTCATAATTGACCTCGTAGAAGCCAGAGATTCGTCCAGGACGAACTTTTCCTTTAATTCCTCTACGATCGAGTGCATCAGTCAATGCCTTGACTCCAGAATCATAAATATAGCTCTTCGCTTCACCATTGCTGGCAGTAGATCCCGGAATCGTGCGCCAGTGATACAGTACTTTATCAATGTGATAAATGTGATCAGCTGGGATCTGCTCAGTTATTCGTAGTACCAAGTCATAATCTTGAGAACCTTCATATCCTTTTCTAAATCCACCGATTCCTTTAACTAAGCTGGTACGATAAACCCCTAAATGTGAAATATAATTATTGCCCATTAAAGTATCTGGTGACCAATCCGCTTTAAAATGAGGATCAAAACGCTGACCTTCTGCATCGATCTTATCTTCATCGCTATAAATGACATCAAGTTCAGGACGCTGATTCAAGACGCTTGCGACTTCAAACAACGCATAAGGCGGTAGTTCATCATCATTATCTAACAACGCTATGAACTCTCCTGTTGCCATTTCCAAAGCAGAGTTGGTCGCTAGACTGATATGCCCATTTTTTTCTCTAAAAACGACTTTGATTCGTTGATCTTTAGCTTGATACTTTTCTAAACATTTTCTGATTTTAGGATCAGTTGATGCATCATCACTGATACATAGTTCCCAGTGATCATACGTTTGTTTTAAAACAGAATCAATACATTTTTCCAGCCATTTGATTTCGACATTGTAGACTGGCATAAGTACTGAGATTAAGGGACGATATTCAAATCCTTTAGCATCTTGACGTTGCTTTTGGAGATCAAACTGTTCATGACGTTTGATCCATTCGGTGTAATCAACAGAAGCGGGTTTCATTTCAAATTTGACACGTCGGATCGCTTTTTTCACTCCGTGTGTCCGTGCATAATTGAATCCTTTTTGAAGCAATCTTTTTTTCTTTTCCCAGTTTGTTTCAAGGCCATCGTCATATGGATAACGACCATTCAATTTCACCGCAATCCCATTTTGATGGGATTTTGTTTGGAAATCTAAAATCGCTTTACCTTTCATTCTTCCAGATAATCGGATGTTGAAACCACTTGGTGTTTTCACATCCAGATTGTATAAATGATTGATATCCAAACGAACAACATTGGTGACTTCGGCAGATACTTTGTCCTTATCGACTTTAATGATCGGAATTTCTTTCGTCACCTCATCGACCGCCCAGCCAACAATCAATAAATCCCCAGTTGCTCTTTCACGAGTAATTCGGTCTATAAATACAGCAATCTCTTTTTTTTGCACGAGCTTTTGTTCTCCTTTATTAAAAATAAGTTCGTTCTTATATCTCGATAAACCAGGATTCGCCATTTTCAGCAACAGCTTCAATTAAAAAAGATTTTTCTCGTTCACATCTTATTTGCAATTCAAAACCAGCTTTTGTTCCCGCTGGCAATTGTTCCGCCTCATTTACTTCTGGCCGTTCAAACTGCAAGGCTTGAAAAAATGGTGCTTGGTTCACAGATAACTTATAGGATAACGGCTGACGTTGTGCGTTAGAAATTCCCCAACCATTGATTGTCAAAATTTTCGTTTCTGGATCCCAATGCTTGCTATCCACGCATAGAGAAATCGCCTTTGCTTGAATTTTCTTTGCTGTTTCTTTCGATCGAAGCTTGCGGTTTCTTGGTTTAATCGCGAATTCTTCCTCAGTTATCAGTTTACAATAACGGTCAGTCGTCATCTGTAATTCGTTATCTAATTTTTCATTTGTCAATCGCACTTGTTCATTTTCTTTTTTCAGCGAAGTGATTTGTGCCATTAGACGTTGCTCGATCTGCGCTAAAGGTTTGACTGCCTCAAGTAGTTCTTTCATGGTTTGTGTCAATTCCCCGATAAACCGATAATGACAATGGATCGTCAATTCTTGACCTGCGACATCAAATAGAGTAAATTGTGGCGTTACTTCACCATCAAATAAATAGCAATCATTTTGTGTTTTGATTACTGCATTAGATTGGATGAAATCAATTTTGTTCCCCGCCAACTCCCCGCTAAATTCGATAAAACTTGGTTGATCAGCAAATTTAAAAATGACCGATTCGACATTCCCGGCAATTGGAAAAGTCAATGTTTGGTTTTCTCCCGTATAATTGTTGAAAGGATATTTTTGGGAGACTTCTTTGTTTGCAGTCTTTTGGATCACTTCCACCATTCGAACATAATTCGAATTTTGTGGTTGTGAGATGTGACTATTCTCAGTGTGTTTTTTCAAAGAAAAGAAGTATTGATAAACTTCTCCGAAAGGTCGCATTTTGAACTCATAGCGAACTGCTTCGGGTAATTCTTCATAAGTTGAATTTAATTCTGTGTCTCCGACAGCTAAGTAAAGGTAATCCTCAATATTAATAGATAAACCAGCTTTTTCAAACACTTTTTTAAAACCTTCGTGTGTGTAAAAAGAATTATGTGTTTCATCTAATAAGCCATAAGAAGCCCATGGTAACTCATTGTTGAATAAATGGATCAGCACAGAATTATGGACTAAATTCGGAAATGTGATTAAAATTTCTCCATCTTCATTGAGAAATTCTCTCACTTTTTTTAATGTTTCAGCTGGGTTCACTAAATGTTCTAAAACATCGGCAAAAAGGATATAATCAAAGGTTTGCCCTGCATAATAGTTTGCCCACTCAAAACTTTCAATATCTCCATAAAAACCATCTTGTGAAAATTCACTGACAAAATCGAATAATTCTTTATCTAATTCGACGATACTTACTTGACAATTTTTGGCTCCGATTAAATGTTTGGTCAATCGGCCGTTTCCCGGTCCAAATTCCAAGACTTTGCTGCCTGGTTTAATTTGGGCAGCAATTTTCCCTACACTACTTTGTTCATCTAAGTCCATTTCAAAATCATACTTCATCGGCTAGATAACCTTCTTCCCATTTATGGTCTAAGACCACGATTCCTTCCCCAATATATGAACCATTAACAAATAAGTTCATATATTTTGTTTTGTAAACTAAAGGTACGGTGGCATTTTCTTCAAAAATTGCCACATCAAAATAATATTCACCAGCTAGCAGGCCTAGTTTTTCATATTCTAAATAGAAAACATTTTTGCCTTTTTTCCAAGGGATTTTGATGCCGTCCAACAGTGTATTTAAACCACAAACGTAAAAATTATCGACGGTCCGTAAGGCAATCCCTAAAACAGGATTCTTGATCGAATCATCTTTTACTTCATAGGTTACTTTGACATACAGTGTTTCGCCTTGATCAAGCACGTCAACAGGATTTTTTTCTTTATCCAATAATTCCGCACTCAGTACATCAACGATGTCAGGCGCTGCAAAACGTTCCATTTGATTTTTATTTCGATCAACTGTTTTGACTGATTTTTTCTTTAAAAAGTTTTCATAGTTTGTTGTGACATCCATGGTATCCCCATATTCAACTACTTCACCATTTTTTAGCCAATAGGATCGATCACAAAAACGGCGGATCGAACTGATGTCATGGGAGACGAATAAGATCGTTTTACCTGAGTTCTTGATTTCAGTAAATTTCTCCATACATTTCAACTGGAACTCAAGGTCCCCTACAGCTAAAGCCTCATCGACAATCAAGATATCTGGATTGACATTAATAGCTACCGCAAAGGCTAAACGAACAAACATCCCACTGGAATATGTTTTTACTGGTTGGTAAATATGTTCGCCGATATCAGCAAATTCAATGATGTCTCCGACCATTCCATCGATTTCTTCACGAGAAAAACCTAACACCATGCCATTCAAATAAATATTGTCATAGCCAGAATATTCGGGGTTGAACCCAGAACCTAGTTCTAATAGTGCAGATATTTTTCCTTCAATCTCCATTGTTCCAGATGTGGGCGTCAAAACGCCAGTAATGATTTTGAGCATGGTAGATTTTCCTGAACCATTTTCTCCGACAAAGCCGATCATTTCCCCTTTTTTAATTTCCACATTGATATTTTTCAACGCATAAAAAACGTCATGGTAAGATTTTTTAAAGGGATTCAATGCTTCACGAAAACGGTCAGATGGTTTTGCGTACATATTATAAGATTTTGTAATGTTTTTTAATTTAATCGCATATTCAGTCATATTCATACTCCTTACAGCACATCTGAAAAATGTGGTTTCAATCTACGGAACACAGCAGATCCAATAACGAAGATAGCTAGCGTAAATACCCAGAAATAGAGAGTATACATTCCGTGTTCCCAGAACCAAGCTTGTCCTAAGAAAGACTCACGATATCCTTGCACGACATAATAAAGTGGGTTTAGTTTTAAGATTTGAACGATCACTGGATTGAACTGACTTGGACTCCAAAGGATTGGCAATGTCCACATAACCAACTGTAGGACAATCGTGATCAATTGCATGATGTCTGGTAGAAATGGTTGAATCGATGCTGTCAACCATGTTAAGCCGGTTAAAAAAGCACACATACAGAATAAATAATAAATCAGTTGGAGCGTCATCCAAGTTGGATAGATTCCATGTCCAATAACCACCACTAAACCAACGAAAATAAAGAAAAGATGTGCATATAGATTCGATAAAATTTTCGTAGTTGGTAAAATGCGGATATTAAATACAACTTTTTTTACTAAATAAGTGTATTCTCTGAAAACTAACGTCGTTGATGTAAACGCGTCAGAAAAAAAGAACCATGGGATCATTCCCGTAATCAAATAAACAATAAAAGGATATTTTCCATCTGTCATCGCTGCCTTTAATCCAAAACCAAAGACCAACCAATAAATCAATACGGTAAAGACAGGATTAATGAATGCCCATAAAATTCCCAAAAAAGAGCCCGCATAGCGAGACTTAAAGTCATTCACTGAAAACTGAAGCAAGAGCTTTCTATTCTGGTAGATATCCTTCATAAATAAAAACAGATCTTTAAACATTTGTGTTCCTCCAAGCAAATTCTGTTAATTACAGTCATGTGCCATTTTACCACACTTTTACTCACGGACTGTGATATTCTTAGTTTCTTAATTTTCTATTAAGCAACTTTACGCTAACATTTTTATTTTACATAAGAAATAATTTAATTGCAATGAAGCAAAAAGCTAGCTGACCCAAGAATAACTTGTTTCAACTAGCTCTTATCTAAATATTTAATGTCGGCGTGCCACTCTTGATAGAGAGCCGTCTGTCGTTTCCCTCGTTTGTTGATTCGCTATTTTCCGCTTGTTTGCAACGTTTTTTAAATCATCATATCGGTGACTTGCCATTCCCAATAACAGATAGATGATAGGTACCCACGGAAAAGAAGTTAAAGTATCTTCCATAAAGGATTGGATCATCACTGCAAAGAATGCCCATAAAAAGGTTACTTGTCCATTCGATAAATCTGCTTTTAAGGTCAATCGACCTACATAGATTAAGACTAGTACTCCTGCGATGATGACACCCAGCAATCCATATAGATTTAAAAATGAATTATAACTATTGTGATTTCCTAAAAATTGATTTCCACGTTGAAAAATGAACGGTTTCATTCCAACCCAGACTTGTTCGCTTTTTTCTGAAATAGTCTCATAGAATTTCAACCAAATTTCTTCACGACCAGTAAAGAGATTTAGATGCTCGGAATGAGCTGCTAAGTAAGAAACTGGCAACGCAAAAATCGTGACAATCATGTAGGCTAAAAATGGCGCTCGTATTATTTTGAACAATTGTTTTGGCCAAATATCCAGTAAAACAAATACGATCATCGCAACTAAAGCACCTTTTGATTGACAGACCCAGATACCAATAATCCCAGCAATCACACTCGGAAATCCAACGAATACCCGAACATACCAGCGCTCAAATGAACTGGCAAACCCACTGATCAGTAAGGAGAGGGTCATTAAAGTACTACCAATCGTATTCGTGTTGATCCAAATATCGGAAACTTTATTATCAGGCAACCAAATACTTTCACCATCAGGAATTTTTATTTCAGTAAAAATGCGGTATAACGTAATGCCAAGAAAGACATAACATACTAAAATAAAAATCGAACGATCTAACTTATCAAACTGAATCCATTTAACCGTCAAACAAAAGACTATGATTAGCGGGATCAAAAGATCTACATTCATAGAACTTGCTCTTACTTCACGGAAATGATCAAACAAAAAATAAATAAGCATTGCCGCTGCTAAAAAAATAAAGTCAGATCTTCGTCCTTTATATACGTTTAAAATAAATAAAATGACAATGCCAAACGTAACAAATTGCGCACTGTTGTCATATAAAAAAAGCGCTTGAGCATTGCCTAGGCCTGCTGTCCATACAAAATAAATAGCAGAAAGAAATAGAATCAGTAATCCAACACTCATTTTATTTATTAATTTTCCAATAACCGTCTGAATAATCTCCATCCTCCTTTCATACTGTTTTATTATACTGTTTTTTAAAAACAAACGGCAATGCTATTTTTAGATTAATTGATAAAAAACTCACTTTTAGTGCTTCATCCAGTCTTTTTAAAAGAAAAAACATGGAACCTAAAAATAGGTACTGAGCAATTTCAGAAGAAGCAGTAAAGAAATTTACTTCCTTACACTCCCATATCAATTACTCAATACCTAATAATTACTTTCTCAACCGCCTGTATACGACCATTCATCTACTTGGTTATCCGTATTATTCACAGCATTATTGGCTGTAGATGGATCGTTTTCAGGATAGGTTACTTCAAAAATCATATAACCATCTTTATCAGGACCGTATAGTTGAGTGAATTGTGCTTGGTACAATTGATTATAATCAGTTAACGGGCGTTTGCTGACCACGTATTTGATTCCAAGCTTTTCAGCATCTTTAAAGTTGAGGGTCACAGAAAACATATCTGGACGATCTAAAACAAATGAAGTTTTTTCTTTAGCAATAAAGGCACGTGTGTGGGCATATCGATTATAATATTTTTCATATTTTTTATCTGGATCAATTTTAGCCCATGCCTTCATGTCTGGATAAAAGCGTACCGAATTAAAAGCTTTTACGCCTAATGTTGGTGTAAAGTTATACAGCTCATCTTCTGTTAACCATACTTGTTGTGGATCTGCCTGATCAATTGCTTTTATCTCTTTTGCCAGAGTCTTTTCAAAGATCGCACCAGTTCCTTCTACAACTGGGTTCACAAAGAAACCTGAAGCTACAATCAAAGCGATAAACGAAAGATAGAACAATCGACAACGTCGAAACAGAATAAATGCCAGGATTAACGTACCAACAATCACGATCATGGTGATCTCAAATTCGGTAAAGTATTTTGTCATTTTGGAATTGACCAAAGCATACGTAAAGATTCCCGCGTTCGCCAACAATAGGAAAAATTTATACCATGTTGGGATCACATCTTCTTGCCAAATATAGGCAATAAACCATATGGTTAAGAGGCAAGCTGCAAAACTAAAGGTTAAGATTGCTCTAAAAGGTGGCACGTAAGATAATAAAGTGAGTTCAGTGAGCCATTTTGGTAATCCTAAAGTAATCCAATAAATTGAAAACAGACAAAAGAGCATTAAAATCCGTCCAAACAGTTTTTGTTCACTATTTTTTTTACCGAATAAAACAAATGGGCTTGCTAAAAAGACGGTCGGGAAGAAATGATAAAACAGAGCAACTTCAGAATTATTAGAAAAATTGATATCTTTAAACGAAATTTTCCAGTTTGTCAGAAAATAAAAGAACTCTCCTAAATGCCATTTTCCTCCTGTACTTACTCGTTTTCCTGGATATAAGGTATTTAAAGAAGCCAGTAACGCATCTTTAGAGGTTAACCAAAAGTGGATCAGTACGCCACCTATAAATAATATTGCCCCAATGATCAGTACTGCATCAAACCAATCCCAAGTGATTCGCTTCCCATAATAGAGCAATAACCCAACAAAATAAAAGACAAGTAAATAAGCAAGCATAACTTGATGGGCTGGATAAATCACCAGGATAAAGCCTAGACCAAATATGACGATCAAACTCATCATCATTGCTCGTACCCATTTTTTTTGATGTTGGTAAAAATAATGATAAAAAGCAACCATTAGTCCTAATGTGAAGAAAATCAAATCTCCCACGTGTTGCATGAACCACCACTGGACTGCTGGTGAGAAAGTTAAGGCAAAGGCGCCTACGAGTGATAAAGCTTTTTTTCTTTTTGTCAAAATCATTAAAACTTCATACCCCAATAAAACCATGACCACTAATTTCATTGCCCAATAAAACGAAAGCCCACGATCTCTTCCCAAGAAAAAGAATCCCCAATTGAATGGTTTACCAATAACTGTGATATCTTTAACAGGAGAATTATAAGCAATGATCATATTTTGTCCATTTAAGGAATAATCGGGATTTACTAAAGGATAGTCATTTTCAGCTTGTGAAAGATAAAAAGGTGTTTGCACGAGCCATTCATCTGAACGAACTTCCCTATTTTGCCCGAAGATGACATCAGTTTTCTTTCCGTCATCTCGTTGCGATACATATTTATCCCATACACCCAATGAACTACCATTCAAATTAAACGTCACAATAACTACAATGACTAGCAATCCGATGAGGTAACGAAGTTTTAGAAAGACATCAAGAACAGAATGATCTGTGCGCTCAGGCTTCACGGCTGTTCGTTGCGCGCGTCTTGTTTGTTTTTCCATGCGATTCTCCAATTTCTAGTTTGTTCTTTTTTTACGGAAAAACAAGTTTGCTATTTCAAACTTTCAGCTGCTTCCAACATTTTTGCTAATGCTTCTTGCCATGTCGGAATGACAAAGCCTAGATCTTCTGCTTTCTTTAGACTCATCACAGAATATTGTGGGCGAACTGCTTTTTGTGGATACTCTGCTGAAGTGACTGGTGCTACTTCGACATCCGTATCTTTTAAGATTTCTTTGGCAAATTCATACCATGAACAGCTATTTTCATTGGATAACTGATATACGCCATAAGGTGCTTGTTTTTCAATCACATATACCATAAATTCAGCAAGTGTTCGAGTCCAAGTTGGGCGACCATATTGATCATTGACAATAGTTAAACGATCATGCGTTTCGGCTAAACGTTGCATTGTAAAGACAAAATTATGTCCATAAACACCAAATACCCATGAAGTACGGATAATATAATAGTCTTCTAAGATTTCTTGAACTGCTTGTTCCCCTAGTAATTTTGTGCGACCATACTCATTCAATGGGTTAGTTGGATCGTCTTCGCGGTATTCTTGGTCTTTCTTTTTGCCATCAAAGACATAATCCGTACTGATATATACTAATTTAGCATTCACTGCTTTTGCAGCCAATGCCACATTTTTAGTTCCATCAACGTTAATCTTCTCATCTAATTCTTTGCCTTCTTCTTCTGCTTTATCAACGGCTGTATACGCTGCACAATGAAAAATAATTTCTGGCTTTAAGTTTGTAATATACTCCATTGTTTTTTCTGCATCAGTAATATCCAGCTCAGCAGCATCAGTTGACACATAAGCCATTCCTTTTTCATCTAATAAATGGCGTAATTCCGTTCCAAGTTGACCATTTCCTCCGGTTAATAAGAACATTCTGATCTCTCCTCTTTTTTGTTTTAAAAAGGGGTCTGCAACATCTGTCACAGCTCCCCTTACAATTGCCAATAAACAATTCCTATTTTTATACTAATTTTTTTCTGCACGTTTTACAACTTCATGCGTGTCTTTTTTACCCAAATTTTTTGAGAGTTCCTTAAATCCGGCTTATCATCATTTATTGACCATTTTTGGCATAGGCTGCTTCCACAGCTTCTTTTTCTTTCTTCCACCAATCTTGGTGTTCTTCATACCATTTGATTGTATCAGCTAAACCATCACGGAAGTTGGTAAATTCAGGTTGCCAACCTAGCTCCTCACGTAACCTTGTCGAATCAATTGCATAACGTAAATCATGTCCTGCACGATCGTTGACATGGTCGTAAGCATCTTTGGGTTGTCCCATAAGTTCCAAAATCAATTCCATGACTGTTTTGTTATCTTCTTCCCCATCGGCACCGATCAAATAAGTTTCACCGATTTTTCCTTTAGTCAAAATCAACCAAACCGCAGATGAATGATCATTCGTATGGATCCAATCGCGAACGTTTTTTCCTTCACCATATAGTTTTGGACGTATACCACTTAAGATATTAGTAACTTGACGAGGAATAAATTTTTCAATATGTTGATATGGTCCATAGTTGTTTGAACAATTTGAGATCGTTGCTTGCAACCCAAATGAACGAACCCAAGCTTTCACTAATAGATCAGAGCCCGCTTTAGTTGAAGAATATGGACTTGATGGATTATAAGGTGTTTCAGCTGTAAATTTTTCCCCTTCGCCTTCTCCATGACCTGGTAAATCTTCACGTAAAGGTAAATCCCCATACACTTCATCGGTGGATACATGATGGTACCGAACATTGTATTTACGACAAGCTTCTAACAGGGTGTACGTACCAATAATATTGGTTTGGACAAAAGGAAATGGATCTTTTAGCGAATTATCGTTATGCGATTCTGCTGCATAGTGGACTACGGCGTCTGCTTCTTTGACTAAACGATCCACTAATTCTGCATCCGCAACATCACCAACGACCAATTCTACACGGTCACTAGGTAGCCCTGCTAAGTTCTCTTTATTCCCAGCATAAGTCAATTTATCTAACACCGTAACATGAACCTCTGGATGATGATTGACCACATAGTGGACGAAATTTGAGCCGATAAATCCGGCACCACCAGTAACAATGATATTTTTCATATAAAAATTCTCCTTGCAATCCTAAATTTCACCATAAACAAATGGATTTTCTGCTTCAAACTCTTTTAAAGTTGGATGATGCTGATCCTTTTCAGACATAATCGCTTTGGAAAGATCGATAGGCCAATCAATCGCTAAGTCTGGATCATCAAAGGCAATCCCACCATCAGCTTGTGCATTGTAGTAATTATCACATTTGTAAAGAAAATTGACATTTGGTGTCAATGTCACAAATCCATGAGCATAACCTTTAGGCACCAAAAGTTGTCGATGGTTGTGTTCAGATAAGATAAAGCCTTCCCATTTACCATAGGTTGGACTTCCTTTACGAATATCGACAATTACATCTAAAACAGCACCAGAAGTTACCCGAATCAATTTCGTTTGTGCTGCTTCTCCTTTTTGGAAATGCAGTCCGCGGATAACACCAGCTTCTGCCGATAATGAATGATTATCTTGAACAAAATCAAAATCTAAACCATGTTCAACAAATTTTGCTTTGGAATAACTTTCGGTAAAAAAGCCACGATGATCACCAAAAACATCCATTTCAATGATCTTCACATCTGTTAAATTAGTATCAGTTACTTTCATTACTTCAGACTCCCTTAATTGTTGGCCAACTGTAAGAGATATTGACCATATTGATTTTTTTTCAACGGTTGAGCTAATGCAAGTAATTGCTCTTTAGTGATATATCCCATTCGGTAGGCGATTTCTTCTAAGCAAGCTACCTTGAGATTTTGACGTTTTTCAATCGTTTCAATAAATGTGGATGCCTCTAGAAGAGATTCATGCGTGCCAGTGTCTAACCAAGCAAAACCTCTACCCATCAATTCAACAGATAGTTTTCCTTTTTCTAGATAGACTTTGTTTACATCAGTGATCTCTAATTCACCACGTTCAGAAGGTTTGATGTTTTTCGCAATCGAAATAACATCATTATCATAAAAATATAACCCTGTTACTGCATAATTTGATTTTGGTAGCGCAGGTTTTTCTTCGATTGACAGAGCCCGCATCTTTTCATCAAATTCTACAACACCAAAACGTTCTGGATCATTAACGTGGTAACCAAACACTGTTGCTCCAGTATCTTTAGAAGCAGCGCGTTGAAGCATTTTAGATAAGCCACCACCGTAATAGATGTTATCTCCTAAAACTAAGCACACACTATCATCACCGATAAATTCTTCACCGATAATAAAAGCCTGTGCTAGCCCATCTGGACTTTCTTGCACTGCATACTCAATTTGTAATCCTAACTCTGCCCCATTACCAAACAGTTCTTTAAATCTTGGTGTATCTTGAGGAGTAGAGATAATCAGGATTTCTTTGATACCCGCTAGCATTAGTGTAGACATTGGATAGTAGATCATTGGTTTATCGTAGACTGGCATCAACTGTTTTGAAGTTGCCTTAGTTAGAGGGTATAAGCGTGTACCACTTCCCCCAGCAAGAATGATTCCCTTCATGAGTATAAATTCTCCTTTTCAATTTAAAATTCACCTTGTTATTATCTCATCAAACTTGTTATTTGTCATGGAATTATTAACGATTTAACTATCTTTTATTAATTCCAAACCATTTTCTCTTCACAAGCGCCTTGATCAGATTCAACCGCCAGGTAATTTTTTGGGTTAGTTTAGTGTTTGTTTTGATTTCACTCACATTAAAATCATGTCTACGATAAAGTGTCAATGTTTCTCTAATAAACCCAACACGAGTTCCACCTAACATTCCAATCCACATATCATGCATTGGTACTTCAGAAGGAATCGGTACTATTTTTTTCTTTAATGAAGATCGAAAAGCCATGCCGGCACCGATATAATTACTCCGAATCAAATTATTGAGCCAGCCTGTTCGGGAATGCCGATAGGAAAAATACGACGCGTGTATCTCATTGAGTTGACCATCCACAATCACTAGATCACTCACTACTACTAATTGTTGCGGATTTTCTTCAAAATATGCGGTGATCTTAGCCACCTTATTAGGTAGCCAAACATCATCTTGGTCTGCTAAAAAAATGATGTCACCTTTAGATTGTTGAATGGTATGGTTGAAGTTGGCAATGACACCTTTCCTTGGTCCTTCAACAAATTTGATTCGATTGTCTAGTTGCGTGTATTCCTTTATAATTTGACAAGTTTCATCTGTCGATCCATCATCTGAAATAATCAATTCATCCTCAAGTGTCAGTTGGTTTAAAATACTATCCAATTGTTCTCTTAAATATCTGCCACCATTAAAGGTAGCCATACAAACTGATCGCACAAATTCACACCCTTCAGTTTTCAGTAAATGATTGTAATGTCAAACGCCATATTTTACGATTTCTGACTGTTAAAAATTGTTTTACTGTACGTAACAATAATTGTTTTCGATGACGCGGTAACATTTCTTTATCATAATTTTGATAAAAAGTTTTTTCAGCTTTCAGTATCGACTGATACCTTGTAACAGAAACTTTCTGATAATCAAGAACTGAAAGATCATGTTCCATTTTTTCAGGTAAGATAAAAACCGTCTTTTTGAACTGATAGATCGTCCAAAAAAGCCAATGATCCAAGAAATCAAGGGGAAAATCTAAATTAAAACCGCCAATTTCCTTTAAAAATTTGATAGAAAAAACAGCGCCCGAATTAATCGCCATGATTCGTCTTTGACTGAGCTGTGATCGCTCAACCTTTTCAACTTGACGATTGATATAGCGATCCGCAAAAACAGGCGATATTTGGTTGCTTCCAGCATAAACCAACGGAACTGCTGCAACCAATTCATCTGTCCAATCAATCGTTAATAGCGTATCAAAATACGTTGCAGTCAATTGACTATCATGATCGAGTGTAACGAAATAGCGAATATTCTGCTGTGCATGATTCAACGCATAATTATAAGCCGTAGCCAGACCAGGATTTGATGGATCATGATAGTAGCTTATATCTTCGTTTTGTTCTAATAATGGCTCCAATTGCATAACGGGACTATTATCGTAAACAACCAGTTGAATCTTCTTCTCTTTGACAGCTTTCATGAGCAGATCAAAAGAAGGCGATTGACTAAAACGCTGCTGGTATAATACGATAACGACTACTATTTTGGGTATGGTCAAAAGAAAGTCCACCCCCACTTATTGAAAAATTTCACCATTGACTGTAAAAAGATACGAAAAAGTTTAAAATTGCGATGAGCGCCTTTTCCATATAAATGAACAATCGTATATAACGGCGTATAAAGGAGTTTTTCTCCTGCTTTTTCAAAAGTTAAGCAAAGATCATTATCTTCAAAATACATAAAATAGCGATTATCAAACCCGTTGACTTTTTTAAATTTATTGACATCAACGACCATAAAACTACCAGAGATCATACGCACGTAGCTATTGGTTGTTTCTGACAAATCATGGCATTCGAATTTTGCTAAACGTTGAGCAAACAACTGCTTGACAAAACGAGCCGGAATAAACCGCAATACATAATCGAATACATCTAATTTTTGGCGAATCAAATGTTGTGTCGTACCATCTTCATTCAATATTTTAGGTGCTAACATGGCACATTCTGGATGTTCCTGCAAAAGTTTGACCAAATCAACGACTGTCTGCTGATCCACCAGAATATCTGGGTTAAAGATCACAGCATAAGAAAAGTCACTCGTTAATAAATTATGGTTATGTCCATAACCAAATCCTTTATTTTCCTGATTAAAATAGATTTTGACAAACGGATACTTTAGATATTCTTTCAATCGTTCTTGGTAGTCAATCGACGAAGCATTATCGAAAATCAAGATCTCAACCATGGCTTGGTCATTTATGCTGGCTAGAAGCGTATCTAACGTTTGAAAAATCTTTTGACTATTAGCCGTTACGATGCTAATTAAAATCGGTTGTTTTTGATTTATTTTCATTAGTGTCTAGTCCATTTCCTTTTATATTTCTGTATGACTTGTGTTCGATATTCTTTATTGCCTAAAAAACGTAAAGTTTTAAGAATGTACTGATGCTTCTCGTTGATCAATCCAATCAACTCAAACAATAAAATAGCCGCAAATAGCATCGAAACGATCAAAACAATCGAACCGAGACGCCCAGTATAGTTCATGATCATGGCAGTAAATGAAAACATCAATGCCATAGCATAAATGGTCAAAACTGCTCCTTTATGCGTAAAACCTAGACTCAATAATCGATGATGTAGGTGTTTTTTATCTGCTGTAGAAAAAGAGACACGGTTCGCTTTTCTGCGAATAATCGCAAAAAATGTATCTGTTACTGGAACGCCCATCACAATCAATAATGAGATAGAAGAAACAAATGTTACATTCTTCAGACCTTGTAGAGAAAGAACAGCCATCATAAATCCTAAGAACAATGCCCCAGTGTCTCCTAAGTAAATTTTGGCAGGATAAAAATTATAAGGAAAAAAGCCAATAATGCTTGCCACTAAACAGAATATGACGATTGGTATGTATACTGTAGAAGCATGTAGGAAAAAATATCCGATAATACCTATTGTAATCAACCCGATCAACGAGATTCCGGTTGCCAAGCCGTCTAATCCATCAATCAAATTAATTGCATTAGTGATACCGAAAATCCAAAAAATGGTCACAGGAAAACTCAGCCAACCCAATTCGATATAACCAAAAAAGGGCAATGTTACTGAATCAATGTGAATATCTGCCACAAAATAGACGATCAACGCTGCTAATAAGATCCCGACGGACTTTTGTTTAGGCGTCAACTCGTATTTATCATCCAGTACTCCCGTTAGAATGATCACTAAGGAAGCTAGTAAAATAGGAATGATATAAAATTTGGGAATGATGTCACGAAAAAACAATAAGGTGGATACGACAAATGAAACAAAAATGGGTAGTCCCCCAGCTGAAGGCATAGGTATTTCATTAATACGTCGCGCATTCGGTTTATCCACCATTCCGGTTTGGACAGAAATAATTTTAAATATGGGCGTTAGTACTAAAGATAACAAGATTGTTAAAAAAAATTTGACAACCATACTAAATGAAACAAGCATATTGGCACCTACTTTAATTAAGAGTCTAGAATTATTATAAAACACTCAAGCAATAAAAACTCGCAGTTCTATTTTTTTTTATGAGAAAATTTATTTTTGAAACGAATCCACCATTTATTTGTAGAAACTCGTCTTTTCTTGATTTCGTTACCTGTTATGTATTCTTGCACAACAGCATTGATGATTCCGCCAAATATAATGATTGTAGCAGCAAAATTGAGCCATAGCATCAAGACGATGAAACTCCCGATGATTTGGTATCCACTGACTCTTGTTGCAAAGTATTTTGCGTAGATTCCAAACACCTGAGATAGCAACATCCAGCCGACAGTAGCAAAAATCGTTCCCGGAATCACTGCTTTTAGTTTTAATTGCGCATTCGGTACTATCACATAAATCAAAAACATAATGATAAATAAGACAACTAAGGTAATCGGCCATTTCAAAGTTTGGAACTGGATGATCACATTGCCAGAAAAATTAAAAATCGGTTGGAGCGCTTCAAGTATCATTTGACCCAGTCCTAAAAAAATCGTTACTCCACTAATCGCAATCATAAAAAGCAAAATCACTACTAATGAAAAGAAACGGACGATCAAAAAATTCTTTCTATTTTCTACACCATAAGCCTTATTCATGGCAATTTGTAAAGCGTTGATACTTTGACTGGCAGACCACAAAGCAGCTAAAGCAGATAACGACAACAAGCCACCGGAACTTTGCGTTAACAAATTTCGAATTGCAGGACCGATAAACTGATAGACCGTCTCAGGGATGATTTGCCGCACATAAGTCAATACTGTCTCTTGATCGATTTTTAGAAATGGCAAAATATTACCAAACGCAATAATTAGGGGAAATAAAGACAATAATAAATAATACGCCACAACAACTGACGTGGTACCCATTTCTGAATCAGTGATCCGTTTTTTTGTTGTTGCAATAAAACGCATTAAATTTTCGTTTTGCTTTATTTTCCCTAATAATTTCATCAAATTCTCCTTATTGATCTAGCTTCTCAATACGTACCTTCTTCACCTTGAGAAGTTAAGATTCTTGGTCCATCTTTCGTAATTGCCAGTGTATGTTCATATTGGCAAGACAAGCCACCATCTCTTGTATAAGCAGTCCAGCCATTTGGATCCATTTTCATTTTCCAAGTTCCAGTATTAACCATTGGCTCAATGGTAATAACCATCCCTTCTTTTAACCGTAGACCTTTTCCTGCTTCACCATAATGAGGGACAGCAGGTTCTTCATGGATCGTTGGACCCACACCATGACCAATAAAGTCACGGACAACCGCTAAGTTTTCACTTTCAACATAAGTTTGGATAGCATGACCAATGTCGCCAATTCGGTTCCCAACTTGCGCTTGTTCGATTCCTAGATACAAAGCTTTTTTTGTCACTTCCATCAAGCGGTCAATTTCCGGCGTTGACTCTCCCACTACATAAGCCCAACAAGAATCAGAAATGCCGCCTTTTAAATCGATACACATATCCACTTTCACTAAATCGCCATTTTTCAGCGGTTTTTTACGTGGAAATCCATGACAAATTTCGTCATTGATGCTAATACAAGTCGCATACTCATAGCCTTCAAATCCAATTTGAGCCGCAATCCCACCATGGCTTTCAATATAGTTACGAACAAAAACTTCAATATCCCAACTCGTCACGCCTGGTTTGATAAAATCTCGCAGATTTTTATGTACATCCGCTAACAACGCGCCAGACTCAGCCATTGTTTCAATTTCTCGTGCTGATTTCAATGTAATCATATTTTCGTCTCCTTTTTACAAATCTTCCTCATTTTACCATAGTGTCCGGTCGTTCGCCAAATCAGATTCTCTTCACATGACTTGTTTTCTTTTAGTAAAGGTTTTGGTATAATCTGTAAATGTTAGAGGATCATATATCAATAAGTAGGAGGCAACCCATGGCTTTAGCAAAAATCGTTTACGCAAGTATGACTGGCAATACAGAAGAAATTGCTGATATCGTAGCAGAAGCTTTTGAAAATTTAGATATTGATGTTGAAATCAATGAGTGTACTCAAGTGGATGCAGATGAATTTGAGGATGCAGATATTTGTGTCGTCGCAACTTATACATACGATGATGGTGACTTACCAGATGAGATCGTAGACTTATATGAAGATTTACAAGAACTTGACTTGTCTGGAAAAATCTATGGCGTTTGTGGTTCTGGAGACACTTTTTATGATGAATTTTGTAAGTCCGTAGATGACTTCGATGCTGCCTTTGCGAAAACAGGAGCAGTCAAAGGAACAGAAAATGTTAAAGTTGATTTAAACGCTGAAGAAGAAGACATCGAAAAACTCGAAGCATTTGCTAAGGCGCTTGTTTCAAAATTATAGGCCAAAGCAGTCAGCTCACAGCTGAGAACTTTTGGCAAAACTTCAATTATTTGATAAAAAGAACGTGTGATGCTGGAGAGAGTTAGCGTCACACGTTCTTTTTATCATGTTTTTAGAAGCTTTTTTAATTTCAAAAAATCAATGTGTATGTTTGAGAAAGACTTTCGAGAAATACTTCAAGTAGTTTGTTTAATTCACTTGGATCGTTTCTTTCGTATTTAGCGTCGCATTGATGCTATCTTGGATCATTTTTTCAATTTGTTCCTTGGTCGGATGAATGATACTTGAAGACATCAGTGCTGCTAATCCTGTAGCGATGATCCAAATTGTGTTATGCAAAGACTCAATTTGTTCCGCAGATAGATCAGCATACTCTGGATCTTTCTTGACCGTCTCGACAAAATAATTATAAGAGAAGTTTTGCATCTCCCTTCCCCCACCATATTCTTCTAAGTACAGAGAACTGTATAATTTTTTCTCTCGATTGGCAAAATCAATATAGTTTACAGCTAAATCGATAATGGTATTTCCTGTATGTACAACTGGGAACACTTCATGCTTCAAGTACTCGTAAATCTGAGCAAATAAGGCTTGCTTCAGATCATCCATGTTTTTGAACTCAAGATAAATCGGTTGAGTCGAACAATTCATTTTATTTGCAATATTCCTTGCCGTAAATTTTGAAAATCCTTCTGTGGTAGCCACTTCAAAAGCGGCTGCCAAAATCTGATCTTTTGTGATCGTCTTTTTTCTTGCCATAATTTTTTAATCTCCTTGAAATTATTTATAACGCTTCCACCATTGATTAATTTAATTGTAATATGATTATTTTGTTATGCACAACTTGTTTTTTTATTTTTAAAAAATTACTTTAAAAACAATCAATTTTATAAATTCAAGACATCATTTAGAAGAACATCCATTTTTTTATTTTACGATTCTGGCAGATTGTCTCTAAAAGAATTAAATGTTATCATACAAATAGCTATTGGATGAAACATTAGGAGGAAATGGATTATGTTAGAAAATTTTAATGAGAACCTCGAAAAATATGCACGATTAATTGTTGAAACCGGCGTAAACGTCGAAAAAGACCATACAGTTGTTTTACAAATCAACGTCGATCAAGCCCCATTAGCTCGCTTGATCACCAAAGAAGCCTATCGTTTAGGTGCAGCTGAAGTGATCGTACAATGGACGGACGACGTGATCCAAAAAGAATTTCTTTCTTACGCTGCACAAGACCGTCTTGAAACTGTTCCACAATATAAAATTGATCAGACTGATGATTGGATCGCTAAAGGTGCTAGCCGAATCAGTGTTGTATCTGCCGATCCAGATGCTTTTGGTGGCGTAGATGGAAAACGAATCGCTACGTATCAAACTGCCGCTGGCAAAGCAATGATGAATCTAAGAAAAGCGACTCAAGCAAATAAAGTAAGCTGGACTGTAGTCGCTGCGGCTGGTAAACAATGGGCAGCTAAAGTTTTCCCAGATTTACCAGAAGAAGAACAACTGGATGCGTTATGGGATCAAATTTTTAAAACAACTCGTATTTACGAAGAAGATCCTGTACAGGCTTGGAAAGAACATGATGAAAAATTAGCAAAAAAAGCCGATGAATTAAATCAAGAACAGTTTACTGCCCTGCACTATACTGCCCCTGGCACAGATATCGTCATTGGCCTACCAAAAAATCATCTTTGGGAAGGCGCAGGAAGTTACAACTCCCGTGGAGAAAAATTCATGGCAAATATGCCTACTGAAGAAGTGTTTACTGCACCTGATTACCGACGGATCGATGGTTATATCTCTAGTACAAAACCATTGAGCTATGCAGGTACGATCATCTCAGGGATGAAGTTTACTTTTGAAGCTGGAAAAGTCATTGATTTTTCTGCTGAACAAGGTCAAGAAGTATTGGAAACCTTGCTCAACACTGATGAAGGCGCACGCTCATTAGGAGAAGTAGCACTCGTTCCCGATCCTTCGCCAATTTCTCAATCGGGTATTATCTTTTACAATACTCTATTTGACGAAAACGCGTCGAATCACTTAGCTCTAGGATCTGCGTATGCCTTTAGTGTCGAAGGTGGTACTGAAATGACCGATGAAGAACTTGCGCAAGCTGGTCTTAACCGCAGCCAAACCCATGTTGATTTTATGGTTGGTTCTGACCAAATGAATATTGACGGTATCCGTGAAGACGGATCTACTGTTCCAGTATTTAGAAATGGTGACTGGGCTTAGTCTGATAAAACGATATAAAAAAAGAGGAGAAATCTTAAACGACCTCCAAAAGTTAGATTTTTGGTCTAACTTTTGGGGGTACTACAGACTTCTTCTCTTTTTTGTGATGATTATTTCTATTACAGACAACACTTTTCCCTGCTACTCACTGAAAGATGGTCGAATAAGCGATTTTTTGATCCTGTTGTTCAAGTTTTTTATAAAAATTATTTATACTATTTATCACGAAATTCTATTAATACATTTTCTGTTTTTTGATAAGATTGACAAAAACAACATTTATTATTAAAAATTAGAAAAAATGATGGAGAGATAGTATGCCTTTTATTGTTTATTTTTTTGTCTTACTATTAACGCTTTATATCCCTCTGCCAACTGCGTTATTGTTTTTTCATCGTTTAGCTAATCAACATGACCTGCTCACAACAATCCACAAATTCATTTTGCTATTTTTGGTTTGTTTAGATTATCGGTTCAGTTTCTACTGTATTTATCAATGTAAAATAAAGAAACAATACTACTTGTACCTTATCTTGATTAATATTATCGAATTAGGCATCCATTTTTATTTACTGGTCAAATACCAAACAGTTTGCTTAACTATCATCACTTTGAGCCAGTTATTATTGCTTATTTGTATGTTTAACTTTCCTTTATCAAAAAAATTTAGAAAAGCTGTCTTTCACTCACCAGAAAAATCGAATGTAGCGTAGAAAACTATCTTGGTCCCACATAAACAAAAAAACCTGAACCACAACGGTTACAGGTTTTTAACGTTCCTGACTGGAATTGAACCAGCGACCTATCGCTTAGGAGGCGATTGCTCTATCCTACTGAGCTACAGGAACAAGTTCTCAATAGTATTATTTTAGCTTGTTTAAGAAGCACATGCAAGCTTCTCTTAGAAAAATCATTTTTCTTCCTAAGCAAAACGTTTCCACTAGCTTTTGACGAGTGATAAAATAGAATTATCCAACAAGTGATGAGGGAGGTTTTATTTATGAATGACAAACCAAAAGAAGAAATATACGCTGAACGCTTTGATGCTTCTAAAAAAGAACGAGAACAACTGTCAAAAGAAGCCATAAAACAGCATGAAGATGAAAAACCTCAGAAAAAAGAAAGTCGCAAATTCAAGTTTACTAAAAAAGAAGATTTGCTGTAGAGAAATGAGATAAATCAGTGGCAAAAAAGCAATCTGATTTTCAGAATGATATCGAAAAAATTTCAAAATAGCTTTTTATACGATAACGCCCTCCAAGAATTCGTCGAAAACCTTGGAGGGCGTTATATGCGTTGAGCAACAAACATTTTACGTCCATTTTAAAAATAATCATTTAGAATAGGTTGCTGACTTGGAAAGCATGGCGCCATTTCTAATAGAGCTTCAGTTGACAATTGGATGTGATTGTAAAAAACAAGTTCTTCCATCTGACGATACCCCATTAATAATTGAGTCATGCGTTGAATGGTTCCACTGATGGTTGGTAATTTTGTTTCTGTTACTTTTTCAATTTTCACCCCTGCATTTGATACAGTGATCTCAAAGATCCCTTCATTCCACTGTGCGTAAGGATCTTCTGTTACCTCTAAAGCAAAAGTGAGCGCTTGTTTTTTGAAAGGATAGTCTTTCAAAAACAACTCAAGATCAACAATTCTGCCCATCATATATGGCGTGATCGTCATTTGTGCAAAAGGATTTTTAAGCAAATAATTTTGATCACTACCTGAATAACCACAAGCATAGTCAAAAGAAGCAAACGCCCCACTATGGGAACTAACAAACCTCACTAATCCTTGAAAGGCTTCATGACTCAAATAGCCCCATTCCACTACTACAAATGTTGGTGCCGTTAACTTGTAAACCACATATCCCACTGCTTGACCAGATTCATCGTAATACAGCGCATAATGATTATCTGTCTTTTGCTTAAACTTATAAGTATACCACCAGTCTTCTCTACTTAATCCACCACGTTGATTTGCTGGCATTTGTTTATAAATCATTTCTATGACTTCTCTTGCTTGTTCAAAAGTCACTCGTTTCATTTTGCCAGCCGTCTTTTTCACATTCGGTACATCTCGACTATCCAATTGATAATTGATTTTATCAAACAATTGCTCATAACCGTAGCGACGATAAAATGGGTAAGAAAATGGAGCAAGATAAGAAAGACTTACTTTTCTTTCACGGCAATCTTTTAAGATTTTTTCCATGATTTGATTGATCCCGCCTTGTCCCCTAGCTTCAGGATAAGATGCTACATAACCGATTCCTGCCATTAAATACTGTTGCCCATAAAATTCAACAGAAAAAGGCGTCGCCATTACTTGGCTAGTGAGTTGCTCTTCCTCGTCAAAAAAACCATAATTCCATGAATTTTCAACGATCAGTTTGAATCGTTCACGTCTTGCAGGTGTATCCTGCGCATTAAATGCATAGGTTGCTAGTTCAAACATCGCTTCTTGATAAGCAACACCAAGTTCTTTTACTTCATTTGCCATTTTTGTTACCCCTTCCATCAAAAACAATAAAAAATTGTGTCAAGTTCAGTGATCCAACCATAGTCACTTTATCAAAATAAAAATGTTATTTCAATAAATCACTATTTAGCTGAATCAACTGCTTCTTGCCACAATTAGTTTTTTACTAGTATGTTTCTTCGATCATTACTAACATTTTTTTGAAGCGACGTTTTTTAAAATACATCAACATCGTTCCTAAAATCATATCATTCAATTTTTGTAGCATCCCATATGATTGCATTTGTTCCGTATAACGTACTTCGCAGGTTTTATCATCTAACGCTTTGATTTGATAATGGACGACATAATCATTTTTTGTGGTAGATGTTCGAAATTTATACGACTGATTTTCAATAACTTCCTCGATCTTGATGCGAGCGCGGCTATTTTGTGAGAATTGTTTGACGTATTCAAGGTTTTTAAGTTGTTTACGAGTAACCGATTTTCCAGTCGCTTTACGTACATCAAAAAGGACAGAGTCCATCACTTTATCATAGAAAAAGGATGCTGGAATATTTAAAGTTTTAACGATTTCCATTAGCTATTTTTCCCCTTTGCTTCTTCTCTTTTTTTCCCTTTTAAAAAGAAATGTATACCTAAACCTGCCAGAAATAGTCCTGTAGCCATACTATACAAATCATAGTTTTGCGAACTAGGATTTAAACAATACAATACGATCAGTGAACCAATACTACATAAAAATAAGCCGTTTTTCATCATTTTGAACCCTTCCTATCTTACAACCAGTTAAACTGCTGTTGCTTGAAAATATAAAACAGTGCCCCATGGTTGTGCTTTGATTAATGCTTTTGCTTTTTGTGCTGCTGCTTCTTTATCTTGTGCGCTCGTCTCAAAAAACAATTTGATCCCTTGTTTTTCTTTAAATGTATATGAAAAGCCATCTTCATTGTAACCTTCTAATAACTCTTTGATAGCATCTTGTTGCATGGCACTTGCGATTGAAATCATTTTAGTTCCTCCTAGATTATTGTTTAGAGAGCAGAAGCAAAAAATGCTTCTGCTCATTGATTTTTATTGTTCGCCTGCTGCTGGATCCATCTTATTCGCTGAGATAACGAACGGTGCCCAGATCAAGAAAGTAACGATCATACATACTAATGTCACGATTGGCGCACGCCAGTCTGCTCCGGTAGCTAGGAACGAGAGTAAGAATGGTGGAACAACCCACACGACTGACTGCGATACTGGGGCGACCAAACCAAAGTAAGTTGCTCCCCAACCTATAGCTGTTGCAACAACAGGTGCTAATAAGAATGGGATGAACATGATAGCGTTCAATACAATCGGTAAACCAAACATAACTGGTTCATTGATATTGAAAATACCAGGTCCGATCGACAATTTAGCAACTGTCAAATAATCGGCACGTTTAGAAAGGAGTAAAATAGCAATCAATAGAACGATCGTACCACCAGAACCCCCGAACCAAGCGAAGGCATCAAAGGATCCACGAACCCACATATAAGCCTTACCATCTTCAATTGCATCTAAGACTGCAGGTGTTCCTGTTTTGCCATTGTAACCTTTTTGGAAAATATCGATATTGATCAATTGTGCTTGACCCCAAATTCCTTCTAAAACTGGAGCTAACACGTTTGGTCCATGAATACCAAAGAACCAGAAGATCTGAACAAAGACCGTAACGATCAAAACAGCACCGATCCCTTGAGATAATCCCAAGAAAGGTTCAGCGATATATTTTTGAACTAAATCAATGATCAATTGTCCGTCAGCGATACGGCCAACGATATAATTAATAATAGCAATGACATATAAAGCGATCGTTGCTGGCAGAATTGCGGCAAAAGCCTTCGATACTGCTGGTGGTACAGAATCTGGCATTTTGATCGTAATGTTGGCTAACATTAATTTACAGAAAATAATGACAGAAATAGCACCCATGATCATGACTGTGAAATAAGAGTTTCCATTTAAATGATCAAGTTTTAGCCAACCCCAAAGACCAACAGATAAATTTCCATCCGCGATCGTTGCCCCTAATTCTGTTCCATTGATGGCATCAACGATATTTTGAGGAACATTCACGTTCAAAGCGGCTGACAATGAAGGACCAAAAGAAATTCCTTGGATCAAAGTTGCCAGACCAACGATCCCTCCGGCTAGGTCATTGACCCCATAAGCTCTCGCAAGATTGTATCCCCAAGAAAAGGCAAAAATCAAGCCGGCAATTGCTAAAGTTCCATTCCATACAAATCCATTAATTCCAATAATAACATTTAATACTGCAAAAATTCCTTTGTCCGCTGCTAAACTATCTGCATACGTACTATTAAATTGCTGTGGTAAATCTCGAATAATTGCATTGATCATTACAGCGACTGATCCCGCCATTGTTGCAGGTAAAGTACCGATAAAAGCGTCACGCAAAGCAACTAAATGTTTCTGCGCGCCAATTTTTGCGGCAACCGGAAGGATGTATTTCTCCATCCAACTTGTTAATCCGTTCATTTTTATATCCTCCTATAAGTTGTTTATATAAAGAATTGCTTCCTCATACCAAATTAAAAAAATCCGTTCAAAATTTTTTCTTCTTCCGTTCAAAAAAGAAGGTTCTATTTTCGTTCATCTGTCTTTATTCGACATTGATTCTTCGGTAAAGTTCAATAAGTTCTTCTGCTAAATCAGTAAAAGCAATCGACGTCATTAAATGGTCTTGACTGTGTACGGTCAATAACGTGACCTGAACATGGTTTCCTTGTGCTTCTTGTGTCAACATTTGCGTCTGTGAATGATGGGCTTGGACTAATGATTCCTTTGCATCCATTATTTTTTGATCCGCTAACTCGAAATTACCTTTTTTAGCCGCAGAAATCGCTTCCATTGCATCGCTCTTGGCATTACCACCAAACATGATGAGTCCCATGATGGCTTCGAGATTTTGTTGATCTTCCACATTTTTTCCTCCATTTCCTATAGATTTATTGCATCAAATTTTCGGCTTGTTCTAGTACTTTTGCACCATTCATCATGCCGTAATCTTGCATATTGATTACATCTAGCGGAATCCCTTTCGGTGCTAATTTTTGCTCAAATTGAGCTTTCATAAACCGGACTTGAGGTCCTAAAAGTAAGACATCGACATTTTTTGCTTCAAGATTATTATCAGCATCTGAAGCTGAAACAGCAAAAATATCTGCCTCCATTCCTTTTTCTTCTGCAGCTTTTTGCATTTTCGTAACTAGCAAACTTGTACTCATCCCCGCAGAGCATACTAACATAATCGTTTTTTTCGCCATTTTCTCCACTCCTTTTAATTTGTTTTACACATTTTTATAATGCAAGAAGCATGCCAAACAAAAAAAGAACCAAAATAGCGTTTTCATAGCCTTTGGTCCTTCTTTTCTGTGCGCACACTGGTGATATCTGTGTAAAAAAATAGATTAGTGTGTTTTATTTTTTAATTTTATTTTCAATAAACATTTGCGTTAAGAAGGCAATCTCATTTTCTGGGATATTCACCTGATATTTCCGTTCCAATCCAATAAGATTCGTTCGAACGATGTCCATTTCTAAACGATAAATTTTTGAGAAAGTAGACAGATTCTCAAATTCTCGGGTCTTCTCATGCTTGATCAGTCCATCTAGTAAAAAGGCTAAATGAATCACGATCCCAATATCTACTCCTGGCTCTACTATAATTGAGAGATCCGTTTGGATTTGCTGGATGTTTTTTTGTAAAGAATGGATCAAAAGCTCTACCGAAGAAATCGAATTTAAAGAATCTTTTAATGAATCAACGATTTTGGCAGTTGGAACTTCATCATCAGCGATCCGCTTGAGCATATTCAATTTCTCATCGTTGAAGACATCATACGCTGAGAAAAACGGAATATTTTGGTAATCCACATCTACCGTGCCCGCAATGGCTTTGATCTCATATTCTTCTAATAATGCATCAATGTGTCGCTTAAATGATTCTCGTTCTAAAAACTGCATTTGGATCACTTCGACCTTTTTCTGGTCGATTACAGGAACAATCCGCTGGTATAATTTAGCTGCTACACCTTCCCCAGTAAAACAAGTAACGATCACCGCTTTTTTACGTTCATAGGTCTCAGTTTGTTCTTCTTTGAATTGGTCCTTGACGATCGTTTCAAAGGATATCTGGATACTTTGATAGATATCTTCCAAGCTCCGACCAACATTCGCCATCCGTAATGCCTCAATCACGATCATCGTACTACTCATTGTAATTGCTTTCGTTTTGATTCCAGTCTCTTCAAAAATCAAGTCACCAAAGGTATTTAAAGAACCCATATCCGTCAGTAAGATCAATCCATTCGTCAGACTTGCCTGACGATTTTGAACATAAGCCAGCACTTCTTCATACATCGTTTGGACTTCCATGGCTAACGGCATATTAAATGCTGTACCTAATTTCGTTCCTAATAATTCTTGCGCCATTTCCAACATACTTGAGGCGGTTTGTCTGCCGTGCATCAAAACTAAGACCTCAACTTTATTTTCTTTTACTGGTTCACTTTCGCCAAGATTAATGGAAAGAAACATACTGATAAAACCAATTTCGTCAAACGGAATTTCAATTTGTTGTTCTTCTTCAATGATCGTAGATAAATCAATGGCTACTTGAAATTCCTTTTTAAAATTTTTGCGTACGTTGTTGAGATCAGGATGAACAATCATGTGTCCTTCTTTGACCCGATCCAATGTACTTTGCAAATGAAGGGCAAAGGCAAATCGAGCTTTTTCATTGTAGATTCGATCCAACCTAGCTTCTGCAACATCGTATAACTCGTTGGTTAACCGCCAAATGTCATCTGGCAACAGATCTTTTGGAATCGTACTCTTTGTCAACTCTTTGACATAAGTTTGGAAATAAGCATCCACATCTTTCGAGATCAAAGTTTCTAAATCAATACTTTCGACACCCGTTTCTGATAAAGAAAGCATTTTTTCTTCGATATCATTATAGACCTGCATGTTTCGTTCTGGATCTTGTGACCAAACAACATCAGCAAAACCAGGCTCAAAAGTCAGGTATTGACTCTTACTATCCATAAAGCGATCCAAACGTTCAGGTACTTCTTTGATTTTCAATAACCCTTTTTGTACTTGGAGAGACAGTTCTTCTTTACGAATAATCAGTTTTTCTTCATTATGTGTCCGATAATGTAAAAATGACTTCGCACACACTAATTTCAAATCACGCTTGACTTGTCCGATATTTCCTTCTGCATCATAAAGCATAAATGCCAAAATGGCTTCTTTTTCGATATCAATACGTTGATTCAAACGATTGGCCTCTTGTTTGATAAATAAAGAAATGATTTCATAACGTTCATCTAATGAACGAGAAGCCAGATTTGGTAATGTGATTGCCATAGGAATTCGGCGATTAAAGGTTGTCAAAAAACTTTCGGATGACTCGGTGGTTGCTCCAATGATCTGAACAGATGCTTCATGGACGTGGGCGCTTTCTCCCAACGGACGATAGACCCCTTTATCAATAAAAGTAAACAACATTTCTTGTCCTTCTGGTGGTAAACGATGAATTTCATCAAGAAACAAGATCCCACCATTCGCTTTCGCAATCAACCCTTGACTATCTTGCGATGCCCCAGTATAAGCTCCTTTTTTGATTCCAAAAATATGTCCAAACAGTAACTGTGGATTCTGCGCATAATCCGCACAGTTAAATGAAACAAAAGGTGCATCTTCTGAGAGCATTTCAGAATCAATCGCAAAATGATACATACATTCTGCAAACATCGATTTACCCGTTCCTGTCTCACCAAAAATGATTGTATGCAATCCTCGAGGAGGATATAATATGGCTGCCTTAGCTTGCTGGATGCTTACTTTCAAAGAATCATTTTCACCAACTAGTGTATCAAACGTCACTTGGGTCGATGCATCAACGTGAACTTTGTCAGAGGCTGTTTTTTGCGGAGGCAATGAATAGACGACTGGTCTGCCGGAACTTTTGATAATATAGCGGTCTTTATAGAGATCGCTGAGATATCGACTTGCATTACTTCGATCGATTTTTAGATGTTTTGCCACATCACTTGCCGTCAATCCTTGCTGTTTCTCATGCAATAGATCCAATATTTCTTCTTGTCTTTCGTTCATACAATCCCCCACTATCCTCAAATAACGCTGATTGCGTTTTCAATATAATAACACAAAAAGGCGCTTATTTGCGCCTTGCTCCTTTATTTTTCTGCTTTTTTTGTTTGTTTTTAAGCTTTTTCTTTGGCGTACTATTTTTTTCAACTTGTTCTTTTTTCGAAGGACCAAATGGAGCAGTTTTTTTTGTGTTTTTGTCATTGACTTCTTCTTTTTGTGAGAGTTCTTTTTGTGGCAATTCTTTGACTAATTGTCCACCATGAAGAAAAATCTCTTCCATATCAATCGCCATATGACGTGTTAATTTTTTCAACTCTTTAACTGTATGATCTTGCACGAACGTGATCACGGTTCCGTCTTTCCCCATCCGTCCGGTTCGCCCTGAACGATGCAAGTAAGCTTCTTCCGTTAAGGGAATTTCGGCATTCACAACATAAGGTAATTGTTCGATATCTAATCCTCTGGCTGCTACGTCAGTCGTGAACAACATCGTGATTTTTTTATTCTTGAATTGATCAAGTGCTGCTTTACGTAACAATTTATTTTGATCGGAAGCTAAGCTGCCAACTGAAACACCACGAAATTGTAATTTTTCTTCCATTGTCCCTAATTCATTGAGTTGGTTGAAAAAGACTAGTCCATGAAAATCTGTGACATAAGCAAGCCGTCTCAAATACTCTTCTTTTTTACGAGGTGGTATCCTTAAATAGTAATGTTGCTGACCTTTTCTAGAATCATCGTCTTTTGTGACATCAACAACTGGGATGGAAGCCTTTGTGATTTCTTCAATTTTACTGATTGAGCGATCAGCTGTTGCTGAGAAGAATACTAATTGATAGTCCACAGGGGCTTGTCGCAAAATTTGTTCCACTAATGAACGATTCCCCTCATCAAACAATTGATCTGCTTCATCAAAAACAATCGTTTGCAACTGATGAGCTTTTAATTTTTTGGTCTTCATCAATTCCAGCACCCGTCCAGGAGTCCCTACTAAGACTTCTGGTCGTTTTTTCAAACCTTCGATCTGCCTTTTGACGTTAGCTCCGCCCACAAGTGATTGGACTTTTAATGCCAATCCTTTTGACCACTCACGAGCCACTTCTGCGACTTGAATTGCTAATTCTTGCGAAGAAACAAGGATTAGTAAAGTACTTCCCCCCTCTTTAGGGACATTCAGCAGCAAAGGTAAAAGATAAGCTAATGTTTTGCCTGAGCCGGTTGGTGAAATACCAATAATTGATTCTTTTTCTTTAAGCGGTTGAAAAGCAGCCTGTTGGATCAGAGAGGGTGTTTGAAATCCCTTTTCCTGCCATTTTTCTTGCCAAGCTTGTGGAAAGTTTTTTACAAATTCATTCATTTTAAAAATCGTCCTCATTATCGGCATCAAATTTGATGCCACCATTTATTCTAAGATCGTAAACTACTTGGTTCACATTGCGAGCAAGTTCGATCCATTCTTCATATCGTAATCCCCAAGCTGGATCGTTTGGATGATTGATCACATTGGCAAAATCAGCTGCCTCTTCTGCCATGGGATTTTCAGCTGCGGTAATTGCTAATGCATCAATTTCCTGATGTTCTCGATCATGGAACTCTGCTTTTTCAATCGCATTGACCCCATTCATGACTAATGTTCCTGAATTAAAGTAGATTTCTGAAGGTAAGTAAGAATCCCCGATTTTACCAGGTTGAATCGTGACATCAAAGGTCTCATAACGCAAGATCCCCCAACCTAATCCATCAACACCAGTTGAGATTTTCCGTGGGAAATAGTGAACTTCTGAAGGCATCCCAAACCATCCTATCGTAGCATAAACGAGATAAACGCCCAGATCCATCAGCGCACCACCAGAAAAACGGGTAGAGAAAATATTTGGTACTTCTCCTGCTAGTACTTGATCGTAACGAGAAGAATATTTCATATAACTAAAGTTGGCACCGAGGATCTCATCTTTCAATGGAAGATAGTCAGCAATTTTTTTGAATCCTGCTTCATGGATGTTTCGTGCAGCTTCAAAAAAATAAACATTTTTCTCATTCGCTAGATGAATGATCTCATCCATTTCTTTAGGCGTACTAAATGCCGGTTTTTCAACAATGACATTTTTCCCTGCTAAAATGCCTTGTTTTGCTTGTTGAAAATGCAGGCTGTTAGGTGAAGCAATGTATACCGTATCAAGATGTTCCAGACCAAAAAAAGTTTCTAAATCTGTCGCATAGGCAATATCTCCCTCATACTTGGCGCCAAATTCTTGTGCTTTTTCTAAATGTCTCGAATAAACTGCTGTTAATTCATATTGTTTCGTGCTTAATGCTGCTTGCACAAATTGATGGGTGATCCAGTTGGTACCAATAATTCCTAAATTGATCATTTCATTTACCTTCTTTCTATTTATTCGGGTCTTCAAACGATGCCTCTACATCAAATGGTATGGCTTGTTTCAAATTGACACAATCCGCTGTTACCTGACAATTATAGGCTAAAACATTCACGCCGTTTAACTGTCCGTAGCGTATGATATTGGCTAACTCCGGTTGCATTGCTTCGTTGATTGTTGCCAGATGAAGGTGTTCAAACTGTGCGATAAACAACACGTAAGTTTCATAGCCTTCCTGTCGCGCTTCCACTAATTCTTTCACATGTTTTAAACCTCGTAACGTTGGCGCATCAGGAAACGCCCCAATTCCTTTATTTTCTAAAGTCATTCCCTTTACTTCGACGAACACTTTTTGTCCTGAATCTGTTTCTAAATAAATATCAAATATGGACTGTCGATAGCGGACTTCACGCTTGAACTTAACGATTTTTCCGATCAACGATGGCAACTGGATTGTTCCAGATAAAATTCCTTCTAATGCCAAACGGTTGGGAAGTTGACTATCGATATTGAACCAGTTATCCCCTTTTTTCACAGCAATTAAATCATAATCTGTTTTCCGTTTTAAACTAGGTGTATATGCAACCGCTACTTTCGCTCCTGGGAGCAGGACTTCTTTACCTCTTCCAGTGTTTTTCACATGGACTACGATCACTTCTCCTTGTTGGTTCAAGCAATGAGCGATGAAACGATTCGGTCGTTCAATAAAAAAAGCGATTTCTACTTGCTGGTACTTCAAAAACGGTCACCTTTCTTCCTACTATGTATCCTACCATAATTTCACAAAAAACTCTTGAAAAACCAGTCGAAAGTCCTAGAGAAATCTTTATTTTTTTTAGGTACAATGAAACTGACAGAAAATGATCGTTGGAATTAAAAGAGGTTAGGAGTGACAATCGTATGATACGTAAAAAAACACTTTATGGAATCCTTGCATTTTTTGCTATTTTATTTGGAAAATTCTTTCTGAAAAAGAAACAGCCAACCACCAAAGACTTTGATCCAACGCAATATCATGGAACCTGGATCTTTATAGATAAAAATCAACAAAAACAACAACTACTGGTCACAGAAACGTTTGATTTATCTATCAACGGTCACTCCTTAGTAACTGAATTGGTCGAACTAACTCCACAGCAACTCGTCTTGCGAGATCAATATGGTTTTTATTTGATCCTATCATACAGTGATACGACCTTTTATGATGAATCATCCGATACTTCTTATACGTTGACAAAACAAAATAGTTCCTCAAAAGAGGGTGTGACAAGAGCGGCTAACTCTGAGAAATAAGTCGAAGAATTTCCAAAAATCTCCTCCTGTTTTTGGAATTCTTCGGCTTATTTTTGATAGAGCCACTTCTTGAACGACTTTTAGAGCAAGTCCTATATCCCAAACTCTTTTCATTCCCTTCATCATTGATTTACCTTTCTGTATTTCTTCGTTTATTTTACGTTTTTTGTCTAGAAAAATAGTCATTTGATGTTTTTTTTGATAAACTTACTAATGATGGTTTCATACCATGAAAGGATGATTAAACATGACACCAAATCGAGAAGATTACTTGAAAATCATTTTGGAATTAGGCGGAGACACGACAAAAGTAAATAATAAACAAATCGTTTCCAGTCTTGCTGTGTCCCCAGCTTCTGTTAGCGAAATGATTTCCAAACTTGTGAAAGAACAACTCGTTGAGCATTCTCCTTATCAAGGAGTTCAACTTACGGAGACTGGCTTACAAAAGGCAAGTAGTTTGATTCGCAAACATCGTTTATGGGAAGTTTTTTTAGTCGAACATTTAGATTATAGCTGGAACGAAGTCCATGATGATGCTGAGGTGTTGGAACATGTGACTTCAGAACAACTTGCTGACCATTTAGAAGACTATTTGAATCATCCTATGCACTGTCCACATGGTGGAATTATTCCTAAAAAAGAACAAGTGGTTCATGAAGAACGTAGACAAACATTAGAGTCTTATCCAGTTGGTTCTAAAGTTCGCATCGCTCGAGTGTTGGATGAAAAAGAACTATTGGACTATCTTGTGACGATTGACTTAAACATTGATGAAGAATATGAGATTGTAGATGTTGCCGCTTATGAAGGACCGATCACAATCCAAAATCAACAAAAGAAAATCCCTGTCAGCTTTAAAGCAGCCAGTACGATTTTTGTCGACAAATTATAAAGGAGTACACCCATATGGCTAATGAAAAAAATGTCTTATTTACAATCTTTGGTGGTACAGGTGATTTAGCACAACGCAAATTGTATCCTTCCTTGTTCCGCCTTTATAAAAAAGGAAATCTAGGAAAACATTTTGCAGTAATCGGTACTGCTCGTAGACCTTGGAGCGATGAACATTATCGTGAAGTGGTCGCTTCGACGATCCAGTCCTTGAATCCGACTGAAGAAGAAGCAAAAGAATTTGCTAGTCATTTCTACTATCAATCACATGATGTAAATGATTCTACCCACTACAATACTTTAAAAGACCTAGCTGACCGCTTAGATGAAACCTACCAATTAGCTGGCAATCGCATCTATTATTTAGCCATGTCTCCAGAATTTTTCGGTACGATCGTTTCTCATCTTAAATCGCAACATATCGTTACTGAAAATGGTTATAATCGCTTGATCATCGAAAAACCATTTGGTTCAGATTATCAATCTGCATTCGAGCTGAATGAAAAGATCCGTCAAGTCTTCCCTGAACAAGATATTTTTAGGATTGATCATTATTTAGGTAAAGAAATGATCCAAAATATCTCAGCAATTCGTTTTGCTAATAACATTTTTGAATCACAATGGAACAATCGCTATATCGATAATATTCAGATTACATTCGGTGAAGCTTTAGGTGTTGAAGATCGTGGTGGCTACTATGATCACAGTGGTGCTTTAAAAGATATGGTCCAAAACCACATTCTACAAGTACTAGCACTTTTAGCGATGGAACCTCCTGTCGCCTTTTCTGAAAAAGAAATTCGTGCAGAAAAAATCAAGGCACTGAAAGCTGTGCGAATCTATGAAAAATCTGAAGCATTAAAAAACTTTATCCGTGGGCAATATGCACCTGGTGAGTTAGATGGTAATACATTTAAAGGCTATCGTGAAGAAGATAAAGTAGATCCTGAATCTACTACCGAAACTTTTGTAGCTGGGAAGTTTGTCATTGACAATTTCCGCTGGTCAGGTGTTCCCTTTTATGTGCGCACTGGGAAACGTTTGACAGAAAAAGGAACTCGGATCAATATCGTCTTTAAACAAGTCCCAGTCAATGTTTTTAAAACTTCGGTCGAAGATGAACCTTGTGAAGATAGGACATTACCACCAAATGTTTTAACGATTTATATCCAACCAACGGAAGGTTTCTCTTTAACATTAAATGGAAAAGAGGTTGGACAAGGGTTTAACACTGAATTTAGAAGATTAGAGTACCGCAATAGCGCTGAAATGGTTGAAAACAGTCCTGAAGCTTATGAGAAGCTGCTTTTAGATGCTTTAAAAGGTGATGGTACAAACTTTTCACATTGGGAAGAAGTTGCTCAATCTTGGCATATCGTCGATGTCATTCGTAAAGCTTGGGATCAAGTGGAACCTGACTTCCCTAATTATAAAGCTGGAACAATGGGACCAGAAGCTGCATTTGAATTGCTGGAAAAAGATGGGTTTGAATGGATCTGGCAACCAGATGGCTGGTACCGTGATCGTGGAAAGCTAGAAGACTAGCTGTGTGTAACGTTTAAAAGTAAAAATTTACTAACATTAAGAGTCTGGGATATTAATCAGTTATGTTCTGATTAATATCCCAGACTTTTTGGCTCCTCTCGGCTCTATATGGATAATGAAATCACTCTATTAAAACGAAAAACATCAAAGCTAGTAATTCTTACTAACTTTGATGTTTTTTAGATAACTTTCCTTTAGTCACCAAACATGACCAAATTTTTATTCAAATCCTTCTGCCACTGCTTCTGGATAGTTTTCTTCAACGATGTGCGCACAGCGTCCACATAAGTGTGGTAATTTTTCATCAACGCCTACGTCTTTGCGGATTTGACGACAACGATCGCATGTTTGTCCGTCAGCTTTTTCTACTAAAATGGCTACGTCATCAAATTTCACCGCAGCTTCTGGTACTTCTGCGTTAGCTGACATCACTTCATAGTAATCTGGTGACACGATCAACAATTGTGGAATATCCGCATCCACAGCTGTCAGCAATCCACGAACTTGTTCATTTGGATAGATCGTCAACTTCGCTTCCAAAGATTTACCGATCAATTTATTGTTTCGTGCTTCTTCTAAAGCTTTTAACACTTTATCACGGAAGTCCATAAATGCTGCCCAAGTATCCATCAATTCTTCTTGATTTGGATACTCTTGGTAACCTGGAAGTTCACTTAATTGAACAAACTCTTCTTCTTCTTTTAAGAAAGACCAAATTTCTTCTGCAGTATGTGGAATAATCGGTGTTAATAATTTTGTTAAAGCTACTGCTGTTTGATAAAACACAGTTTGCATGCAACGGCGTTGGTAATCATTTTCTGATTCGATATAAACAACATCTTTAGCAAAATCCAGATAAAACGCAGATAGATCTACTGTTAAAAAGTTCATTACGGTACGATAGATGTGCATGAAGTTATATTTCTCATATCCTTCTTCACGAATTTCTTTAATCACTTCGTTCAATCGGATAGTCATATATTTATCTACAGAGCGTAATTCTTCAAATGAAATCGTATCTTTTTGTGGATCGAAGTCTTCAGTATTTGCAATCAAGAAGCGCATCGTATTTCTGATTTTGCGGTAAACTTCTGCTACTTGACTTAAAATATCCATGGATACACGTACATCTGCTTCATAATCCACACTAGCTACCCACAAACGTAAGATATCCGCACCAAATTGTTTGATCACTTTATCTGGCAAGATCGTGTTACCTAACGACTTACTCATCTTACGCCCTTCGCCATCCAGAGTGAACCCTTGAGAAAGGACAGATTTATACGGTGCAACCCCATTGATTGCCACACTTGTAGTAATACTTGAATTGAACCAGCCGCGGTATTGATCAGAACCTTCTAGATACATATCAGCTGGGAATGATAGTTCTGGACGTTGACGCAAGACTGCTTCGTGAGAAGAACCTGAATCAAACCAAACATCCATGATATCTGTCTCTTTCGTAAACTGTCCATTCGGTGATCCTGGATGCGTAAAGCCTTCTGGAAGAAGATCTTTCGCTTCTTTTTCAAACCAAATGATTGAACCATGTTCAGCAAATAATTGCGCTACGTGTTCAATCGTTTCCGGCGTAATGATTGCTTCCCCATTTTCAGCGTAAAAGATTGGCAATGGCACACCCCATGCACGTTGACGTGAAATAACCCAGTCGCCACGATCACGGATCATATTATAAAGACGTGTTTTCCCCCAAGGAATGATCCAATCTACTTTCTCTACTTCCTCTAAAATATTTTGTCGGAAATCGTCGATTGATGCAAACCATTGTGGTGTAGCACGATAAATCACAGGTTTTTTCGTACGCCAGTCATGAGGATAACTATGCGTAAAGAAGTCAAGTTTTAATAAAGCACCTTTTTCTTGTAACAAATCAGTAATCATTGGATTCGCTTTGTCGTAAAAGACCCCTTCAAATCCTGGTGCTTCTTCTGTATAAACCCCTTTTGAATCTACTGGAGAAACTACTGGCAATTTATATCTGTTTCCTGCAATATAGTCATCTTCCCCGTGACCTGGTGCTGTATGGACTAATCCAGTACCAGCGTCTAAAGTTACATGGTCACCTAAGATAACTAATGATTCCCGCTCATAAAACGGATGCCAAGCAGTCATGTATTCCATTTCCTGACCAGCAATCTCTTTCAACACCTGAACATCAGACCAACCGATTTCAGTTTGAACTTTTTCTAATAAATCTTTTGCAACGACAAATTTACGTCCATCTGCTTCGATTAAAACGTACGTATAAGTTGGATTTACTGCAATCCCTTGGTTTGCTGGTAATGTCCATGGCGTAGTTGTCCAAATAACGAAAGCTGTATCTTCATCTAACAACCCTTTGCCATCTTTCACATTGAAAGCCACAAAGATAGAAGGAGACTTCACATCTTTATATTCGATTTCTGCTTCAGCAAGTGAAGATTCACTTGACGGAGACCAATAGATTGGTTTCAATCCTTTATAGATATAGCCTTTTTCAGCCATTTTACCGAAAACACGGATTTGTGCCGCTTCGTAAGAAGGATCCAACGTGACATATGGATGCTCCCAATCGCCTGCCACTCCTAGTCGTTTGAAATCTTCTCGTTGTTTGTCGACTTGTGAAAGGGCATATTCACGACATTTTTCTAAGTACTCTGACATTGTCATTTCTTTTCGTTTGATCCCTTTATTGGCTAATACTTGTTCAATCGGTAAACCGTGAGTATCCCAACCTGGAACATAAGGTGCACGAAATCCTGACATTGATTTTGAACGGATAATGATATCTTTACTGATTTTATTTAATGAATGTCCTAAATGGATATTTCCATTTGCATAAGGAGGTCCATCATGTAAGATGAAACTTGGCTTTCCTTCATTTAATTCTTGTCTTTTTTGATAAATTTTATTTTCTTCCCATTCTTTTTGCCAATCCGCTTCACGATTAGGCAAATTACCACGCATTGGGAATTTTGTTTTACCTAGTTGTAAGGTTTCTTTCATTTTCATAAACCAGTTACGCTCCTTCTTTCATCATTTTAAAGAACACAAAAAAGCATGTTCATCCAAAGGGACGAACATGCCGTGGTACCACCCAAATTCAGTTACATGATCATGTAACTCTTAAAAACCAATAACGAGGTCAACCGTTGTTTCTTACTCCTATTTCAGAAACAATTTTCGTAGAGGATCTTTCACTTTGCAGGGTCTTGCCGAACTTCCACTATCATCGGCTCGCTGAAAAGAATGACAAAATGCTTTTCTGTTCTACTCTTCGTCATCACCAGGAATGATCGAAATATCGATCGCCTGTGTATCAAATGCAGTCATTGGTGCTTCCATGATTCCTGTGTCTGAGTTTACATCAGTTTGATTTTCATTGTCAAGTTGTTTTGCTAAAACTTCTTTGATCACTTCATGACTATCTGACACATAGCTTGAGAAAGGTTGTAAAATTTCATCCCATTCTGGACTTTTTACTTGTTCTAATTGAGATTCTAACATCAAGCTGATTCGTTGGTGGAAAACTCGTGTTTTTTTCTTTAAGTCTTCTGTTTCAACTGCTAGCTGTTTTGCTTTTTCAGTTGCATCTGTTAGGATTTGTCTTGCTTTTTCTTCCGCATCTGTCGTTAATTGGTGCGCACGTTTTTCAGCCGTAGCCACTAATTCATCCGCTTTGTTTTGAGCAGATGTCACGATTACTTCGGACTCTTTACTTGCACTTGTTTTAACTTTATCCGCTGTGTCTTGTGCCACGATGATTGACTGATTCAATGCATCTTTTAGTTCATTGAAATATTCTAATTTTTCTTCTGAATGTTTCACTGCTTTTTCAAGTTCACGGTTTCGTTGCGTGATTTCTTCATAGTCACGAACAACTAAATCTAAGAAATCATCTACTTCGTCTTGATTGTATCCCCGCATTTTTGTGGGGAATGTTTTGTTTTGGATATCTAATGGAGTTAAAGCCATGTGTAAACCACCTTTTTGTTTTATTTACGTAATACACCAAATAATACCCTGTATTTTTCTTTTTTAGTTTTTCCTTCAAGTTCTTGAATTTGGATTCGACCAAATCCTCTGATCGAAACGATATCTAATAACTCAAGTAAAAAATCAGGGCGTGTATTTTCTGTCCAATTTACTTTTACTTTTCCAGACTCAATCAGCTGCTTCGAACGCTGTCTGGAAATATTATAAATCTCCGAGATCACGCTGTCTAGTCTCAATGAAGTCACTGTACCTCTTTCTTGTGTCCAACCATCTTTTGGCACAAGTAATTCCGTATACTTGATTGGCTCCATTCGAACAGAGACTTTGCCGATTTTTGTTACTTGCGTTGCTACAAACTGTTCAACTTCTCTTGCAATGAACACTTGCCAGCGATCACCATCAGAAATGATATCACCAAAGTAAGCTCGTTTGATACCTGTACCAACCAATGTACCTAATACTTTTCCATGAGTCAAACTAGCAAACTTACTCGGATAATGGATTTCATAAAGTGACACCTCAAAATCTTCGTCAGTAGGCTCATAATAGTCAGGAAAAATCAAACATCGCTTCCGTTCTGCTTGCTCATAACCGCCATAAAATGAAAAGTGTAATTCACTATCTTGACGGATCAGCGTCTCTAGTATATAGGATTGTCTTGGATCAAGAAAGTCAGTAAGATAAGGTGCATATTGCCCTTGTACCTGTTCGATCCAATCACCTACTGAATCGATGAAAGAACGTTCATCTGCACGGAAATGCTGATAAACATTAGCATCCATATTTTCCCCTCCTATCAGCTACTCCTTTGATTGTTTTAATAAATTGCCATGACTATCCATAAAACGATATGTTGAAGACCTTGTACTGCTAAGTTTAAAATCAAGATCGCAGCTAGAATCGTAAAATCAATTCCACCAAATCGAAGTGGAAGCCGATCAAATAACTGGATATACGGTTCACAGATTTTTGCTAAAAAGCGACCAATCCCTGATTGATATCCTCCTGGAAACCAGGATAAAAGTGCATAAACCATTAACAAAAGACTGTAAAAGTAGGCTGCTCGTCCCAGCAGATTAAGTAATATAAAGATAATATAAATTGTCGTTCCTCCTCTTATAGGTCAAATAGGTTCACGTCTGCAAAAGATTGTGCTGTTGAACTATCGATTTCCATTCCAGTTGGCGTGCATAGAAAAATCTCGTCACCTACTCGCTTAATGTCACCATCTAATGCATAGACAGTGCCAGTTAAAAAATCAACGATTCTTCTCGCTTGTTTTTCTTCTACTAAATGGAAATTTACTAATGTTGCTTCACCAGCAATGATTCGTTTGGCAATAGCCATTGCTTCAGAATAAGCTCGTGGTTCCATGACCGTAATTTTTCCAGCTAAATTTGTTTTAGGTGTAAAAGAAGTTTTTGCTGTTTCTTCTTTACGTGTTTTTTTAGCTGGTGTTTGATGTAATTCAATCACTTTTTTTGTTTCATTTGCCGCTACACTTTCACGAGCAACAGGACGTGTTGTTTGTTGCGCACGTGGCTTTGAGACAGCTCTTGGCTGGCTCATTTGAGATTGTGTTGGCTGTATTGGTTTCTTTTTTGTTGTAGGCTGTGCTACAGCCGGCTTAGATGTTTCAGGATACTCCTCGTACTCTTCCTCATCAGCTAATCCGAAAAAATTAGCAATCGCACCTCTATTTAAAAGTGGCATTATTGTTCCTCCTCGTCTTTGAATAGCGCTGTTCCTACACGGATGAATGTGGCACCTTCTTCGATTGCCAGTTGAAAGTCCTGACTCATTCCCATGCTTAATTCCGTACATGGTGCATGCGAAAAACCTTTCGAATGAACAAGATCACGCAATTCTTTCAGCGTTCCAAATACTTTGCGAATTTGTTTAGCAGAAGCCTCTTTAGGTGCCATCGTCATTAAACCAACGACTTTTATTTTAGACAAAGCAACTAAAGATTCGATAAAAGGAACCAGCTCTTCTGGCGAAAAACCATGTTTGGATGCTTCACCAGATACATTCACTTCCACAAAACAATCGAGGGGTTTTGTTGCCCTTTTTTGTATTTCTTCTGCTAATTTCAAACTGTCTAATGCGTGAAAGCAATCAATTTCATTTATAATCAATTTTACCTTTCTACGCTGCAAATTACCAATTAAATGCCACTTTACATCAGGATAATTAACTAAATCTTGTTTTTTTTGTAACAATTTATCTACGCGGTTTTCTGCGCAGTTTTTTACACCCTGTTCAATCAATTTTTCTGCCGTAGCAGAATCCACTGATTTGGTGACAGCGACTAGTGTGACTTCTTTCGGATCACGATGAACAAGAGCACACGAGTCCTGAATCTCTTGCTCGATTTTTAGCAAGTTGTCAGCAATCATGTGCTCTTCCTCCTTTATTTTTTACGACGGAAAAATGGTGGTGTACTTAATTCATCGTCACCTTTTGCTTTTGTTTCTTCACGATTGAATGTATCAAATTCTTTTTTTTCGATAGGTTCAAAATTCGTTTCTTCAACTCTAGGACGGACATTTTGTTCACGTCTGATGTCCCAATCACCAAAACTGCTATTTTCTTCTTCAGCAGAGATTGGTTTTGCTTGATCCATATCTAAAACTGTTTTTTGAGTAGATGATTGCATTTGTGTTTGTCTAGCCGGACGACTAGACTTGCGTTCCTTTTTTGATTCGTCGATACCCGTTGCAATAACCGTTACACGGATTTCATCGCCCATTTCTTCATTGATTGATGTACCTAGAATGATGTTAACATCGCCTGTAGCAGCATTTGCTACGATATCTGAAGCATCTTGAGCTTCAAATAAAGTCATGTCTAATCCACCAGTGATGTTAAGCAAGACTTGCTCAGCTCCATCGATTGATGTTTCAAGAAGTGGAGAAGAAATAGCTTTCTTCGTTGCTTCGATCACACGTTCTTCACCGCTTGCTACACCGATACCCATTAACGCTGTTCCTTGGTTTTCCATAACAGTTTTCACATCAGCAAAGTCAAGGTTAACGTAACCTGGGGCTGTAATCAAATCTGAGATCCCTTGAACCCCTTGACGTAATACATTATCAGCTTCACGGAAAGCTTCTAACATTGGTGTTTTCTTGTCAACTACTTCAAGAAGACGGTTGTTTGAGATAATCAATAATGTATCGACGTTTTCTTTCAAACGTGCGATACCTTCAGCAGCAAATCTGCCACGTTTTGGTCCTTCAAAAGTGAATGGTCGAGTTACGACACCGACAGTTAAAGCACCAAGTTCTTTAGCAATTCCTGCTACGATTGGAGCAGCACCTGTACCAGTTCCGCCTCCCATACCTGCAGTAATGAAAATCATGTCAGCGCCATCTAAGGCTTCGCGTAAAGCTTGTTCACTTTCTTCGGCAGCTTTTTGACCAACTTCTGGTTGAGAGCCTGCACCTAGTCCGCGTGTATATTTAGGTCCTAATTGGATAACTGTTTCAGCTTTTGAATTTTTCAATGCTTGGACATCTGTGTTGGCAGTGATGAACTCAACACCTTTTACATTTTCTTCAATCATACGGTTAACAGCATTTCCACCGCCGCCACCGACACCGATGACTTTGATTACTGCGCCGTCATTGATATTATTATCAATTGAGAATTCCATATTTTATTCCTCCCAGGATGAATTAATCAAAAATTTTTGAAAAGAAACCTTTAATTTTAGTTGTTACATCTTCGTCTGATTTCTTTTGTTCAGGTTCGTCGTAGACCGTTTCTTCTGGAACATCATAGCTATCATTATCATATGATGTCACTTCTTGTTCTACAGTTGTGTGATGCGCGACCACTGTTTCACCTGTCACAGCAATTTTAGCCAATTGATAGACTTCACTCAAGTTAGCTGAGTAATCCACGATGCTGATTACATTAGTAAAGACTGGATTACGAAGTCCCATTTGGTTAGGTACATATAGCTTAACATTCACACCAAAAATCTCTTGTGCCAGATCAACAACACCTGGAAGGCTTGCAGCACCACCAGTTAGTACGATACCACCAGGTAACTCTAGTGCTTCGATTTGGTCTAACGCTTCTTTGGCTTTATTGAAAATCTGTTCCATACGGGCTGAAATCACTTCTGATAAATAGCGTTCATCCACTTTGACAGGTTCAGATTGACCGATCACATCTACTGGAAACTCTTCATTTGCAGAAGTACGTTCTGGATAAGCATCCCCATAATTGATTTTTAACGCTTCAGCATTATTGAATGACGTATTCAACACAATCGAGATATCTTTTGTGACGAACTCGCCACCTTCTTGATCTAGACTAGTGAACTTCAATTGTTTGTCATGCATAACAGCTGTTGTTGTTTGTCCACCGCCCATATCAATCACGATCGTTCCAAAATCTTTTTCTCCATCTGAAAGGATTGTTTCTGTTAAAGCTAATGGTGTAATGACTAATTCATTGACAACCAATCCTGCATTTTCTACACATTTACGGATATTATGAACAATCGTCTTTGGCCCAGTAAATAACAAGCCATACATTTCTAATCTGACACCGATCATTCCACGAGGATCTTTGATTCCTTCGAATCCATCAACGGTAAAGTCTTGTGGCAAAATTGATACGATTTGACGTTCAGGAGGAATTGAACGAACAAGGGCAGCTGAAGCCACGTTTCTGACATCTTCATCGGTGATTTCTTTCGAATCCCCGTTTACTGCAATCATTCCTTGGCAATTTTCCACTTCAAGCAAGTTTGCTGGTAGACCAACACTAACCCCTTTGATCTGTATTCCTGCTTTTTCTTCTGCTTGTCTTACTGCTCGTTGTATCGCTTGGACCGTTTTATCGATATCAACGATAATGCCGCGGTTAATCCCTTCTGATTTTGCGTTTCCTACTCCAATAATATTCATTTGGCTGTCGATATATTCAGCCACGACAACTTTGACAGATGTCGTTCCAATATCAAGGCCTACATACATTCCTGTTTTTGCCATGAACGGGATTCCCTCCTACTTACTATTCCATATACAAGCGAACAACTAACGTCCGTTTTTAAATATACTTTAATAGATATATTCACTGCCTTCAATTCTACCATAAATTACCGGTTTTTAGAAAGTAGATTATCACTTTTTAAAGCTGTTTTATTAATTTTCGGTTAAATCTGAAGACGATGAACTTGAATTGTCATCGATTTGGCTAGATTCACTTGTATTCTCTGACTGACCTGCTTGATTTGACTCAACTGATTCCGAAGATTGGTCTGACTGATCACTTGATGCTCCCGATTGTCCTGTGAGATTTTCGGTAGAACTTGTCTGCACAGATGGATCTGTTGCTCCGCCATTCTCCTTCTTGCTTTCACTGTAAGGATAAGAGAAAATCCCTACCTCCATATCAATGACGCCCTTTTCTTTCATCTCTTTAGCGACTTGTGGATAATATTTCATTTGACTGGCTAGATTTTGAATATTGACGATCACTTGGTTCCCATCATTCATATTTAGTTGGATCAAATTTTTATTGCTCTCTTTTGGTGTATATTTGATTTCTGAAATTGCTTTTTGTAATTCTGAAGTTAATTGATTATATTCTTTAACCAATTGACTAATTTTGGCGTTATCTGTGAAATTCTCTAGAATTGGTAAATTCTTAGTCGGATTTGCTACTTTTTCCTTTAAGACTTTCCCATTTTCGATTACAGGAAAATATTCGCCGTCCTTCATCACTAAAGCAATCTCTTTGTATTCTTTGATAGCCAACTCAAAAGTATTGATTGACTTAAAATGTAATTGTGCGCTCTCTACTCTTGGTTGTTCTTTTTTCAATGTATCAAGATATTGGTTTTTATGGAAATACTGACTCCAAACATTTCCATCAATTGCCAAATGAGAGTCGGCAATGGCTGTTTGACTCGTAATCATTTGGTTCCCTGAAACTGTTATCCCTTGCAGTCGACTATAAGGGGAAACATAATAAATCAAAAAAATCAGTGGGATCGTTAGGATTGAAATAATAAAAGTCAGTCTTCGATAAAGAACTTTATTTCGTTGATTTTTCAGATTCGGTAGCCGATTTAAAAAAGAGCCATTATAAGGACTACCAATTTTTGGTTGTTCAATTTTTTCAAATGGCTCAGAGTCTCCTTTTTTCATTGGATCAGAAGCGGTTGCTTCTTGCTTCTCACCTTCCGCTGAGTCTGCTTCTTTAGTAGCGGAAGTGGATGCTGCCGGCTCATTTGTATTTTCATTTTTTTCTTCTTTTTGCTCTTCTTTTTGTTCTTCCTTTTTTTCGTGTTCTGCCAAATATTTCCGGTTGGCCTTTTGCCAAGGAGTTAGATTTTGTTCACCCTCAGATTCATTTGGCAGCTTGTCTGGCTTTTTTTTCTTACTCACTAAGACCACACCACCTTTATTTTTGAATTAATGATTTTACTAGCTCGTACATTCTTTCTGATGCGTCTGGGATTCCTTGCTGTTTAGAAGCTAAAGACATTTGTTTTTGTAATTGATCATTAGTCATGATCTCTTCAATCGCTTGTTTTAGGGAACGTCCATCTAATTCGTCATCTTTGATCATCTTCGCTGCATTGTTTTTGACTAAGCTCATTGCATTTTTTGTCTGATGGTCATTCGTCACATAAGGACTTGGAATTAGAATAGCTGGCAAACCTAAAGCTGTTAATTCAGCAATCGAAGTCGCACCTGCTCTACCAACCAATAGATCGCTTGATGCCATTACTTCTGCCATTTTATTGATATAAGGCTGTATGCTGACATTGGCACAAGCAGGAACTTTCGTTTGGATATCTTTATAATAGCGTTCGCCTGAGGCATAGAGAACCTGGTATTCCTGATCGAACGACATTAAAAATTCTGTCACTGCCTGATTGATTTTTAAAGCCCCTTGACTACCACCAAAAATCAAGACTGTTTTTTTCTCTGGATCAAGACCATAAGTGGCTATAATTTTCGATTTATCCATATCCGCAACTTCTTGCGCCCGAGGATTACCGATCAAAGACGATTTTTCTGCAGGAAAAAATGGAGCAGCATCTTCAAAAGAAAGTGCGATTCGATCCACATAGCGACTTAAAAATTTATTGGTGATGCCAGGCACACTATTTTGTTCATGGATGATCGTAGGAATCGCTAACTTAGATGCCGCATAGACTACTGCACCCGACACGTAGCCTCCAGTCCCAATCACCACATCTGGTTTAAATTCTTTTAAAATTTTTTTTGCTTCTCGAATACTTTTTAAAAAAAGTTGGATAGTCTTCAGATTATATAGCGAAAGTTTTCGCTGAAATCCTTGTATTTCTAGCGTACGAAAAGGCATTCCGGTCTCAGGAACAATCTTATTTTCTAAGCCTCTTTGCGCTCCAACGTACATAAACTCAGTATTCGGCTCTTTTGTTTTTACATAATTGACGAAGGCTAGTGCTGGATAAATATGCCCGCCAGTTCCGCCACCAGTAACCAAAATTTTCATTCATTCTCGCTCGTTTCTACTTTTGTATAGTTAGTTTATTGACAGCTTCCATAAACCGTTCGCCTCTAATTTCAAAATTAGGGTATTGATCCCAACTTGCATTTGCTGGTGACAATAAGATCGAATCACCCTCTTCACTCAATTCAAGGGCGATCGGTACAGCGGCTTCTGCATTTTCAGCTGCCTTGATCACAGGGATACCTGCTTTCTTACCCGCCTCTGCTAATCTATTTTGAGTTTCCCCAAAAGTGATCAACGCTTTGATGCCTTTTAAAGCTGGTATCAACTCATCAAATGAATTTCCCCGATCCAGACCTCCAGCGATTAATACTAATTGATCTAACTGAAAACCACTTAATGCCATTTTAGTAGCTAAAATATTAGTGGCTTTTGAATCGTTATAAAACTTCCTTCCTTGAAATTCCCCCACATACTGTGTACGATGCGGTACTCCATGGAAATGGTGTAAAGCATTTTTGATCGCTTCATTTGAGATACCATATAATTTAGCAACTGAGATGGCAGCTAGTGCATTCTCAACATTGTGTGAACCAGGAACACCCAATTCTGTAATATCCATGATTTTTTCTTGGTTATAGTAGATACTGCCATCTAAAGAATAGGCACCTTTAGGTAGTTTTTGTTCTGTGGCAAAAGGTAACACCGTTGCTTTAGTCTTTTTACTGAGTTCTCTTAGCTCTTCTTGATTCCAATTCAAGATCAAATAATCTTTCTCTGTCATATTCTGTTGTAAATGCCATTTTGCTTTTACATATTCTTTTCTCGTTTTGTGGTAATCGATATGAGCCTCATAAATATTGGTTACTACTGCTACATGGGGACGAAAATCAGTGATTCCCATCAATTGGAAACTAGATAGTTCCATAACGATTTTATCGTCAGCTGTTGCTTCTTGCGCCACACTACTAGCTGGATAACCGATATTCCCGGCTAGGCGAGCTGTTCCTGGCAAATCACCAGCGTTCAATAACAAGCCTGTCATAGTTGTTGTTGTTGTTTTACCATTTGTTCCTGTAATCCCAATAATCGGACATTCCGCTACCTCGTAAGCTAATTCCACTTCCGTAATTACCGGAATACCCAGTTCTTGTGCTTTTTGAACAAATGGATGACTATACGGAATCCCCGGATTTTTCACCATCAAAGAAAATTCTTCATCCAATAATTCAATCGGATGGCTTCCAGCAATCACTTTGACTCCCAGTGATAGCAACTCTTGTGCTTCTGGATTTTCATCAAACGGCTTTCCGTCATTAACAGTGACAAGTGCGCCCAACTCATGTAACAGTTTGGCCGCACTAAATCCACTTTTCGCTAATCCAAGAACAAGGACTTTTTTGTTTTCATATGTTGAAATTTTTTTCATTTCCTGTCATCTCCTACCAAATGAACCATAGTGTTATTAAAGAAGTTACAATACTTACTAACCAAAAAATGATGTCGATCTTCCATTCCGACCAACCACACATTTCAAAATGATGATGGATAGGAGACATTTTGAAGATACGTTTTCCTGTTAATTTGAAAGAAGTAACTTGAAGCATCACACTTGCTGTCTCCATAACATAAATCAAACCAACTAATAACAATGTCCACTCTTGGTTTAGCATAATAGAAATTGCTGCCAATAATCCACCTAATGCCAGAGAACCAACATCGCCCATGAATATTTTGGCTGGTTTACGATTATAAGCAAAAAAGCCAAGTAACCCACCAAGCACACTTAAACAAATAACTAAGACATCATATTGTTGCTGATGCCAAGCAATGATCCCGTAGGTTGCAAAAGAGATCGTTCCTAGTCCAGCAACTAATCCGTCAATCCCATCTGTCAGATTAACCGCGTTTGAAAAACCAACAAGCCAGAAAATAGCAAATACCCCATAGAATAGTCCAAGTGGCAACTCTACTCCAAAGAAATTTAACGTACCAGGATAGCCTTCCGAACGATAGACAAGATAAAAAATGATCCCGCCAATGATCTGCCCTAGCAGTTTTTGTTTAGAGTTTAGCCCCATGTTTCGTTTTTTAAAGATTTTAATGAAATCATCTAAAAATCCGATCACACCATATAAAGCTAAAACAAATAGTAGGATGAAAAGAGTAGGCGTCAATTGATTTTGCCAAGCGCCAACCCAAATTCCGGTTAATATTGCTGCAACTAAAAACACCAATCCACCCATCGTTGGAGTTCCGGCTTTTACATTATGCCATTTTGGTCCTTCTTCACGAATCGCCTGCCCTTGTTTTTTCATTTGAAAATACCCAATAAATAGTGGCATTGCTGCAATAGTCATTGCACAACTACTAACGATAGGAATCAATGCTTGTGTCCACTCCATACTCTTTTTCTCTCCCAATTCTATTCTTATTCTTCTAATGTAAAACTTAATTTTTTATCAGTGATTTTTTCATAGGGTGCTAAACTTTGCTCCTTACAGTAACCATCGCCATGGAAGGTGACTTCAACCCCTAAGATTTTCCCTAACTTCATAATATCTGCTTTGGACCAATCGGTGACATCAGGCATTAGTTTTTCTCCGCCTGTATACAAGATCAGTTTTTCGCCAGAAATCAATTGATCACCATTTGCAGTAGATTGTTTCTTCACTTTTTTCCCATCACCTACAACGATAGGTTGCAATCCACTTTTCTGTGCATCTGCTGCGGCAACGTCAGCACTTAGATTACGGTAATCTGCTACAGTGATTTTTTCTGTTTTTGCTTCTGGTGAATTTTCTTCTTCACTTTCTTGGAAGTCCATCGCACGTTTCATCAATGGATTAGCGATTTTAGCTAAAGCCATTCGATCGTAAGTCTTAGGATGTTTCATCGTAATGTATAAAACATACTCTGGATCTTCAGATGGAACCATTTCGACGATGGAATATAAGTATGCTGTATCGCCAGTTTGGTACCCACCTTTATCAGAAGCAATCTGTGCCGTACCAGTTTTAGCTGAAACATTATAACCCGGCACACTATATACCCCATATGCACTACCATAATTTTCGCTTTCAACTACGTCACGCATATATTCTCGTACTTTTTCGGTCGTTTCTTTTGAAAATGGTTGCCCCAATACTTCCGTTTGCGTTGTACGCTCTTCATTCGTTGCAGGATCTACAACTTTACTGATGTAGCGTGGTTGGATCATCGTTCCATTATTTGCGACGGAAGTGAAAGCTTTCATCATTTGGAAATTTGTAACACCAATCGCTTGCCCATAAGAACTCATTGCGCGGTCAACGATATTTTCTGTTGGCAAAGCACCATTTACTTCATCATCTAGACCTGAATGAGTACTTTGACCAAAACCTAATTTTTGTAGGTAGTTGTACCAAGTACCGCCCATTCGTTGCTCCAGCATTACCATCCCAACATTACTTGACCAAGATAACGCTTGTCGCATCGTAAGAACTCCTTTTGCTCCAAAATCGTGGTCGTTGATTGTCGCGTCAGCAACTTTTATTTTCCCAGATTGGTACGTTTCATTCTCATTGAATTTTCCTTCTTGGATCGCTGCTGCAGTCGTGAAGACTTTCATAGTTGAACCAGGCTCATAGCTATCTTGCACTAAGAAATTACGCCAAACAGCATCCTTGCCGGTTAAGCCTTCCATCGTTTCAGGATTAAAAGTAGGTCGTTGACCCATTGCTAGAATTTCTCCAGTTTTCGCTTTCATCAACATGGCTGTTAATTCTTCTGGTTGGTATTCTTCATTCACTTGATCCATAAGCGTTTCAAGGTAACTTTGTAAACGACTATCCAACGTCGTATAGATATCTTGTCCGTCAACTGCTTTCACTTCTTCTGCCACTGTTCCTGGTAGAGGATTTTGGTAGTTGTCTTTTTGGTAAACGATCTTCCCATTTTTACCACTTAAAATATCATTATAAGCAGCTTCTAGTCCGAGCTTTCCAACTAAGCCATTTTCATTTTTATCTGGAACAGCATAGCCGATAAAGTGGGAAGCAAATTCGCCGTTAGGATACATCCGTGCGGGATGATCTTCAAAATACAGACCGACTACTCCTGCTTTCTTCATATCGTCTTCTATATTCTGTTTGGTCTCTTGACTGATATTTTTTCCATAAGAACCAAATTCAACTTGATATAGATTATTTTTGGCGCCATCTTTTAAGATTTGTAAGGCATCGTTCTTTTCTATAGAGAGATTTTTATTTAGTATCTCGGCGATTTTGTCAAAGTTCTTTTCTTCGGCATACAATTTTTTGTCACCAGAAGTATAAGTTTTTGAAAGGATTGCTTTGATTGAGTAAGAAGTGGCATCTTCTGCCAAAGCGACCCCATTCCGATCATAGATCGTTCCACGTTTTGCTTTTACGACCTCGCTCCCTTTGTAAAGTTGTTCGGTCTTTTCTGCCAAAGAGGTTCCTGCCACGTGACCACCGATCACGATATAAGAAAAACGAACGGCAAATAAAAAGAACAATCCAATACTCGTAGCAAATAAAATGATACCTACTTTTTTGCGATTGTTCGTCGGATTTAGATTTTTCTTTTCCATAAACCGCCGGAATTTATTTTTAAGACTCATTTACTTCACTTTCCTTAAATTGTCGTCATTGATTGACAACCCTTTTTCTTCTGCGATTTTTTTGATTCGTTCAGTACGTGATAATTCATTTTTTTCCTGTACTAAACTAGTTTTTTCTTGGTTTTTTTGAGTGATCTCTGTTTGAATCGTTGTGATTGCTTTTTCGACACCACTAATATTTGTTCGTAACATGACTGTTAAGACACATAGTGCGATCACTGAAAAAATAATACTTACTACTGCTAATTTTTCTAAAACAGAAATATGTTTTAGGCGTTTAGCCGGTGATTGAGGGCGTACGATTTCTTGATTTGAATCTGGCAATTGTTGTTCTGGTTGATCAACCACTTCTGGTAAATCATATGGATATTCTTGGACTTTTTTTAATTCTGCCATTACGCTACTCCTCTTTCACTCGTATTTTTTCAGCAATCCGTAATTTTGCACTACGTGATCGATTATTTTCACTTAGTTCTTCTTCTGATGGAAGAATCGGTTTTCGATTAATCAACTTCAGCTCTGGCTGAAATTCTTCAGGAACAACCGGTAATCCGGGTGGTAAATCTTGAACGGTACTGTATTCTTTGAACATACTTTTGACAATTCGATCTTCTAATGAATGGAAGGTGATCACACTGATTCTTCCATTGATTTTTAATAGCCGAATCGCCTGTTCTAATGAAGCTTCTTCTGCACCTAATTCATCATTTACTGCAATTCTTATTGCTTGGAAAATTCGTTTAGCTGGGTGTCCACCTTTTCTTCTTGCTGGTGCAGGAATCACATCTTTAATGATTTCTACTAATTCACCAGTTGTTTGGATCGGATGGATTTTTCTTACTCGCTCAATTTCTCGAGCAATTTGTTTAGAAAATTTTTCTTCGCCATAACGAAAGAAGATTTTTACTAATTCATTATAGGAATACTCATTAACAACGTCATACGCTGACAGAGGTGCTGATTGATCCATACGCATATCCAAAGGAGCATCCTGATGATAACTAAAACCTCTTTCAGCTTCATCTAATTGTGGAGAAGATACGCCTAAATCATACAAAATACCATCGACTAGAGGAACATGCTCTTTTATCTTTGCTTCTAATTCACGAAAATTCGCTTTGATAAAAGTAACCATACCTTTTTCAATGTATGGGGCTAACCGTACTTTTGCATGATCAATGGCTTTTTGATCCTGATCGAATGCATAAAGGTGCCCGTTTGTATTTAATTGGCTCAAAAGATATTCACTATGTCCGGCACCGCCTAGTGTACAGTCTACATAAATGCCATCTGGTTTGATGTTCAAGCCATCTACCGTTTCTTTCAACATGACTGTATAGTGTTGAAATGTCTCAGTCATTAGTCAGCCTCTTCCTATTCTTATAGTCCAAAATCAATCATATTTTCAGCAATTTCATCAAAGTTTTCTGCTGCCACTTCAGAAAATTCTTGCCATCGTGCCTCATCCCAAATCTCGATTCGATTGGATACACCAATGACAACACATTCTTTCGTTAAAGCAGCGTAGTTTCTTAATGTACTGGGAATGTTGATCCGTCCTTGTTTATCTAATTCACATTCAGTGGCCGCCGAGTAAAAAAAACGCACAAAAGTTCGAGCATCTTTTTTCGCTAAAGGCATGTCGTTCAGTTTTGTTTCTAAATTCGCCCACTCTTTCATTGGATAGCCAAAAAGACAGCCATCTAATCCACGCGTGAGAACGAATTGTTCACCTAACTCTTCACGAAGTTTTGAAGGTACGATCATACGACCTTTTGTATCAATATTATGCCGAAATTCGCCCATGAACATTGAAACTACCCCCATCTCTCCACTAACTAAAATTAGTCTACCACAATCCCCCACTTTCTACCACCTTTTATGGGAAATCAGAGAATAACTTTTTTATTAGTAAAAAAAATTTTAAGAATCAAGCTGTAAAAAGTCTTTAAAAAGTCTTTTTACAGCTTGATTGGCTTTTTATCAAAGATACGAGAGAAGATTTAAGACGATTAAAACGACATAAAAACCACTTGTTAACAAGAAAGCTAAACGCCAAGTCATTTTAAGATAACGTGAATAGATAATTTCATCATAGTAATACGCCTGGAATACAGCGATACAAATCGCCATCAACAAAAGTGAAATCATAAAGAAAGGCAGGAAGGAAACTGTCGCAGAATTGCGTGACAATGCATGCATCCCTCCCCATAAAAAAGGAACGGCAAGATCAGGCGCTTTGATTTTAAAACGACGATCTAATGAAAAAAATTTCACTAAAAAATTACAGCCAAACAACACGATGGCTGGAAAGATATACCAAAATAAAACAAGTGGCGTAAAAGTGCCCATCTAACAAAACTCCCTTTCATAGTTGGTTCAAGTATACCTGATGTATTTTACACAACTATTTCATTTATTTTAAATTTATAAAGTTTTCTACTATTTTTACTTCTTAGATAAAAATCTAATCCAAATTGTATGAGTCCACTCCTTTAATACTACCTTTTTCCTGTTCCTAGCCAATCCCATTTTCCAAGCTCTTTCACTGTGTTCTATTCTGATATTCGTTATAATAGATGAAAGAGCGTATTAGGAGGTTCAAAAATGATCAAGTATTTTTCTATCGAGGATCGACAATTGGTCAATACTCAAAAAGAAACAGCAGATACGATTTGGTATTGCGTCGAACGTCCAAGTGAAGATGAAATCCAACAAATCACACACCAATTTCAAATTCCGTCTGATTACATTACTTCTATTTTAGACGATGCTGAAAATTCACGAGAAGAAGAATTTAATCAGACTAAATTAACAAAACCAGCGTTATTATTATTGCAATACCCGTTTCCAAAAACAAGCCCAAGCGGCTATTTTCAAGTAGATACTTACCCTTTTTCTATTATTGTGACACCTAAAAAAAAGCTTATCACAATTACGAATCATGAACCACTCTTTTTGAAAAAAGTATTTAGTCAAGCTTTTACTGAAAATGATTTACCAGCCAACTTAAATATCTTCATGCAATTATTGTGGCAAATTACTTTTTCCTACAATACTTATCTCAGCACCTTACAATCACAATGCGATGTCTTGGAAAAACAATTGCGTGTCTCAACAGAAAATAGTCAACTGTATCAAATCATGGATATCCAAAAAAGCTTGGTTTATTTCAAAGAAGCAACAACGGCTAACTTGACCACTTTAAAAACCTTAGTAAAAAACAAAACGATTCAAGAAAACCACGCTTTAAAAAATCATCTCCATGATGTGATTATTGAAACAGAACAATCACGCACTACCGCTCGAATTCAATTAAAACTAGTTGAACAAATGAATCAAACCTTTTCAGCAATTGTTTCTAATAATCTAAACAATATTATGAAAATTTTAACTTCTCTAACGATCATCTTAACGATCCCGACCATCATTGGTAGTCTATATGGAATGAATATCAAGCTTCCTATTGCAGGAAGGGACGATGCGTTTTTATGGATTATTCTACTGATGATTTTTATCAGTATCGCTACTGCTTATTATTTAAAAAAGGGAAAGTTTTTGTAACCGTCCCCTTGTGAAGAAAAGTAAAAGGAGTTAAACTAAAGACAACTAAAAAATTTCGAGGTAAAAATTATGCGCGAGAATAAACAAACAAGTACTTTTTCAAAAATCACTAAATTCGTTGTTTGGACCATGTTGATCTTAACGATTGGTTCAGTTGTCTTGACTGCAGTTATGAGTGTCATGTAAGAATGGCTTAAAAACCAATAAGTCCCGCACTTCCTAAAAAGAAGTGCGGGACTTGTTTTTTACCCTGCTAGGAAAGAATGTTCGCTTGCTAGTGGTTCGTTTTTTATAAGAAAGCCAAGTGTCGTTTTAGTTGCTGCCATACAAGTAGCATCTCTGAGTCAAATAACTGTTCATTCTAAGATATCCTCTTCTCTTAGACTGCTCAGGCTTCTACCTATTTTTCTATTTACTTGCTAAGCGTAATAATTCTTTGGCATGCTCGACTGTTAGTGGGGTAATTTCACTTCCTGCTAACATTCGGGCAATTTCGGTCTCTCGTTGTGTGGGTTGTAGTTCGGTAACCGATGTTTGGGTACGTCCATCAATGACTTCTTTTTGAATATAGTATTGAAAATCGGCAACTGCAGCGACTTGCGGTAGATGGGTGATACACAAAACTTGTGAGTGACATGAGATCTGTGAGATCTTATCTGCAATCGCTTGGGCAACTCGGCCGCTTACTCCTGTATCCACTTCATCAAAAATGATACTAGTCACACCTTGTTCTGAAGAAAAAATAGTTTTTAACGCCAACAACATACGTGATAGTTCCCCACCCGAGGCAACTTTTACTAATGGCTTCAATGGTTCTCCAGGATTTGTGGTTATGTAAAATTCCACTTGGTCCAATCCATTAGCATCTAATTGTCCATTTTTTTCAGATGAAAAACGGACTTCAAACTCAGTGTTTTCCATATATAGACTTTTTAATTCCGTTAAGATTGATTTTTCTAGTTCTTTAGCGATTTTTTTTCTTGTTTTATGCAGTGCTAATGCTTGTTCTTGCAAGAACGTTTCTTTTTTAGTTAATTCCAGTTGCATTTTTTCTAGTTGACCTTCTGAGAAATCAGAAGAATCCAGTTCTTTAGTGATTTCTTCGTAATAATCAAGGATTGCTTCCACTGACTCCCCATATTTGCGTTTCAACTGACGAATCAATTCAAGCCGTTGATTGACTTCTTCTAATCGGTTTTCATCCAATTCCAAAAGATCGATTTGGCGACTCATGTCACCAATGGCATCTTGAAGTAAATAATAAGCACTTTGAACATTCTCAACGATTGCTTCATATTCATTATCTAGATGAGCAATGCTTTGTAGTTCAGAAACAGCTAAACCAACGTTATCCACACTACTGGGTTCTCCCGCACTCAATGCACTATAACCACTAGCAAAACTATCCACGATCTTTTGATAATTGCTTAATTTTTCTCTTTCCTCGCTTAACTGTTCCTCTTCGCCAACTTGTAAATCCGCTGCTGCGATTTCTTCTTGTTGAAAATGAAGCATGTCGATCCGTTGAACAAATGATTTTTCATTTTGTTGGACTTTCCGCATTTTTCGTTCGAGCTCACGATAGATAGCATACTCTTTTTGATATTTTTTCTTTTGTTGTTGAAAAGTACGATCACCAAAACGATCCAATAAATTTAAATGGGCTTCTGGTTGTAATAGCTCCTGGTGTTCATTTTGTCCTTGAATATCAACTAGATAACTTCCGATCCTTCTAAGATTTGCCAGCGTAACAATATGTCCATTGACTCGGCAGACATTTTTACCCGTTAATGCCATATCACGACGAACAATCAAGTTATCACCATCTGATTCGATGCCAAGTTCTTCCATCAATTCAGTAAATCCTTCTTGACTTGGCCATTCAAACAACCCTTCTAAGATACACTTATCGGCTCCTTGTCGAATATAATCACTGGAGCCTCTACCACCAGCCAGTAATCCAAGGGCATCAATGATAATCGATTTACCTGCCCCGGTCTCGCCAGTTAGAGCTGTCATTCCTTTATGGAAAGACAAATGCAATTCCGGAATAATCGCAAAATTAGTAATACTGATCTCTTGTAACAAGGCAACCACTCCTCAACTCAAAGGTAATGTAAAAAATCCATTTTCAATGCAACTGCATCTTCTTCTGTTCGTGTGATCATCAACACATTATCGTCATCATTAATGATGGAAAACAATTCTTTTTTATATCGTTTATCAATTAAATTAGCCGCAGCAGAAGCGTTGCCTGGTAAAGTTTTTAAAATGACAAATTTTTCCATTTGATCAACAGCCACAAATGCATCTTTCAATAACTTTTCTAATTTCGTACTAACGTCTTCAGTAGTTTCTGCAGGAAGACTATAGCGATAACCTCCATCAGCTGCAGGAACTTTGATGAGTTTGAGTTCTTTGATATCTCTGGAAATCGTTGCCTGCGTCACTGAAATCCCTTTGTTTTTCAGGATCTCCACAAATTCTTCTTGTTTTCTGATATCATTTTCATTTAGTAGCCGGGTAATCAAACGATGCCGATCTTTTTTTCGCATACGTTCTTCGCTCCTTTACGTATTCTTCCTTACTATGATAGCTTATTTCAAACGCTTAATAAAGAAGAATCCGCTATCTTCTTTATTGATTGCCCGTCATTATTTGTGGTTAAACTGGTTGTGGGCTTCTTGGACGATCTTTTCGGGCGCCACATCTGGAGATAACGTTCCTTGATCAGAAACTTTTTTCAAATGGGCTAAAAATTCAATGTTCCCTTCTCCACCGGTTATTGGCGAATAACTTAAATCTAATACCTCATACCCATGCATCGCAGCAAAGTGTAAAATATCCTCAATCACTTGTACATGCGTTTGAGGGTCACGAACGATCCCATTCTTGCCAACTGCTTCTTTCCCCGCTTCAAATTGTGGTTTGATCAAAGCAATCACTTCGCCACCGTCAACTAAAATTTCGTGTAATGGCACTAACATCAAACGTAAAGAAATGAATGATACATCGATGACGGCAATCTCTGGGGTTCCTTCTTGAAAATCTTCTGGTTTGGCATAACGAAAATTCGCTCTTTCCATTACTACAACTCGTTCATCTTGTCTGATTTTCCAAGCTAATTGATTATACCCAACATCCAGAGCATAACTCATTTTTGCACCATTTTGTAAAGCCGCATCGGTAAAACCACCCGTTGATGCTCCAATATCCAATAATATTTTACCTTCTACAGATAAATCAAAGACCTTTAGTGCCTTTTCTAATTTCAATCCTCCACGAGAAACATAAGGTAATTTTTTGCCTTTGATCTGTAATTCACTACTTACAGGGATTTTTTCCCCTGGCTTATCGAAACGTTCATTTTTTTCGTTATAGATCAAACCAGCCATAACTGAACGTTTGGCTTGCTCTCTCGTTTCAAACAAGCCTTGTTTGACTGCTAAAACGTCTACGCGTTCTTTTTCCATTTTTTTCTCCATTTCTATACACTGAATTGCTGAACTAATTGACGTAAAAGTTGCCCATCAAATGAACACACCGTTTGTTCTAACTGATCAATCATTCGATTCGCCGCATCAATCTCATTTTCAAGTGCGCTTTTTGTTTCTTCGATACCTAATAAACCTGGATAAGTCGTTTTTTCCATTTTAGCATCTTTACCAGCTGTTTTACCTAATACTTCAGTCGTGCTAACCACATCGAGCAGATCATCACGGATTTGAAAAGCAAGGCCTAGATGACTGGCTAATTTTTGTAGGCTAGCTAAAACTTCCTCCGGTTGATTTGCTAAAACTCCTCCCGCTAATAAAGCGTAGTGCATCAAGCGACCAGTTTTTCTTTCGTGGATAAACATTAATTCCTCTAATGTTAATTGTTTTGTTTCTCCCTCGATATCCGCTGCTTGACCAGCAACCATCCCTTGGGTTCCCGCATTGATTGCTAATTGTTGCAGCAGTAAAAGTTTTGGTGAGTGCGCTAAATGAGCCATACTGATGAGTTGAAAGGCACCTGTCAATAACCCATCTCCTGCTAAAATAGCCAGTGCTTCCCCGTAGACTTTATGGTTTGTTGGTTTCCCGCGGCGTAGATCATCATTGTCCATTGCCGGAAGATCATCGTGAATCAACGAATACGTGTGGATCATTTCCAAAGCAGCTGCTACTTGATAAGTTGTTGTATTGATCGATTCGCCAAACGCAGCTACTGTACTAAGTAAAAGCAAAGGACGAATCCGTTTGCCTCCAGCGCGAACGGAATAAAGCATACTTTCTTTCAACTGTTCATCAGAAGTGTAGTCATTTAGAAAAGAAAAAATTTCTTCTTCTACAGAAGATAGATGGATCGTTGAAAAATCAGCCAACTTCATTATGCTTCCTCATTTCCTTCAAAAGTAACTTCTTCATTTGCCTCTGACATCATTTTCGTCAAGGTTTTTTCAGCTTTAGTTAAAGTATCTTGGCAATGCTTACTTAATTCCATTCCTCGTTTAAAAGCATCTAAAGCAGATTCTAAAGGTACATCACCTTGTTCTAATTCCATGACAATTTTTTCTAATTCTTGTAATGATTCCTCAAATGTCGGATTTTCCATATTGATCATTCTCCTTCTTCTACTTCTTGTACCGTAGCATTCACTTGTCCGTCTTGGTAATGGATCGTGATCGTATCCTCAGGCTTCATCTCTGTCACACTTTTCACGACACGACCTTCGATTGTTGTGTAATTGTATCCTCGCCCCATGATTTTCAACGGACTAAGCAAATCTAATGATTGAATCGCTTGTTGGAAACGTTGCTGCTGGCTCTGCATATATTGTTCCATTTTTTCAGCTAACCGCTTCTCTAAGTAGTCTGTTTCTTGCTTGGCAGATTTCACTCGATAAGTCGGTGCAACTTGTACCAACTGATGGTTCAAACGAACCGTTTGTTTTTCTTTCAAATGATAAATTTGTTGTGTCGCTTGGAACAAGCGCTGTTTGAACTGATCAAGCTTAATTGTTTGTCCTTCATACAGACGTTCCGGTTGACGGAAAACATATGATTGTTTTGCTCGTTCAAAACGTTCTTGTTTGCGTTGAATTTGACGCAAAAAGGCCTGTTCAAGCCTTGCTTGCCGTTCTTTCAGCTTCAACAATACTTCAGATAAAACAGGAACAGCTAATTCAGCTGCCGCCGTCGGTGTGGCTGCTCGTACATCTGCTGCTAAATCAGCAATAGTAGTATCCGTCTCATGTCCAACTGAAGAAATCACAGGTGTTCGTGCCTCAAAAATGGCACGTGCTACTCTTTCTTCATTAAATGGCCACAAGTCTTCAATCGATCCGCCGCCACGTCCAATGATCATCGTGTCGAAATCTCCCAGTTCTTCAACACGACGGATATTTTCAACGATATTGTCAGCTGCTTGATTTCCTTGCACCACCGTTGGGAATAGGACGAGTTGGGCGATGGGGTAACGTCTTTTGACAGTTGTGATGATATCTCGGATAACTGCACCGCTTGGACTGGTCAAAACTGCAATTCTTTTTGGAAAACGTGGAAGAGCTTGCTTATGTTCCGGCTTAAAAAGACCTTCTTTTCGCAATTTTTCTTTTCGTTCTTCTAATTCTTGATATAGCGCTCCTACACCATCAGGTTCCATGTGTTCAACGTAAATCTGATAAGAACCAGAAGCTTCATAAAGAGAAATCCGTCCGACAACTAATACTTTCATCCCTTCTTTAGGTTGAAAACGTAATTTTTGAAATGCACCTTTGAACATGATTGCTGAGATTTTCGCATGGTCATCTTTTAAACTAAAATATTGATGTGCATTTGCTCTCAAACGAAAATTCGAGATTTCACCTGTTAAATAGACCCTTTCAAGATAAGGGTCTACATCAAATTTCCTTTTTAAATACTTGGTTAATGTGGTTACTGTTAAATATTCTTGTGTCATCTACTCACCTGCTTCAGCAGCCAGCACGGTTTGATACATCAGCATCGTAATCGTCATAGGTCCTACTCCTTTAGGCACTGGAGTGATATAGCTTGCTAAAGGTTCTACTTCATCAAATTTTACATCACCGATCAATTTCCCATGCTCATCACGATTCATACCAACATCGATCACCACTGCGCCTGGTTTGATAAATTCCTTAGTAACAAAATGGCCTCGCCCAATCGCTACGACTAAAATATCAGCTTCTTTTGCAAGTTCAGCAAGGTTAGCCGTTTTTGAATGAGCAATCGTTACTGTAGCATCTGCCATCAATAATAATTGTGCCATTGGTTTCCCTACAATATTGCTACGTCCGATCACCAGCGCCCGCTTCCCTGCCAAATCGATATCATAAGCTGCGAACATTTTCATGATGCCATATGGCGTACAAGGAATCTTATCCGGGTTACCAGCTAATAATCGTCCTAAATTCATTGGATGAAAACCATCTACATCTTTTTTAGGATCAATTGCTAATAAGACTTTTTCTTCATCAATGTGTTTTGGCAATGGCAACTGAACAAGAATCCCGTGAAAATTTGGGTCTTGATTATATTTTTCGATTTCAGCTAACAACGTTTCTTCAGAGATCGTGCTTGGGTAACGTTCAACTTTTGAATGGATCCCGATTGATTTTGCGGAACGCTCTTTATTACGTACATAAACCTGACTGGCTGGATTTTCTCCTACTAATAAAACGACCAATCCGGGGGAGATCGATTTTGTTTTTAATTCGCTCACTTTTATCGCAATCTCTGCTTGCATTTTTTCAGCTAGTTCTTTTCCATTAATCAATTCTGCCATACGATCACTCCCAGATTTTTTTGTGCTTTCATTCTACCATAGATAAACAAGCTTTTAGAACCCGTTTCCTTGTTTTCATAGAAAAAAGCTGGGACTATGCCCCAGCTTCAATCTCTTTTAAAACATTAGATAATACACCGTTGACAAACTTACGTGATTGATCATCACTAAAAGTTTTGGCTAATTCAATGGCTTCATTCAATGCGACTGCGGATGGTACATCTTCAATGTACTTCATTTCAAAGATGGCGATACGCAAGATGATCAAATCCATCTTAGAGATACGATTGATGCGCCAGTTTCCTTTGAGGTGCTTCTCAATGGTTTGGTCTAATTCGCCTTTTTTCGCACACACACCGCCAACCAATGTATCTAAATAAACAGGAACAAACTCTGACTCCTCTTCATTGATCATTTCTTTGTGATCCAACTCAATTGCATGGAAAATTGCGTCTTCTTTGGTCAAATCAGCATTAAAATCTAATGGAAATAATGCTTGTAAAGCCATTTCACGAATTTCGTGTCTTGATAATTCTTTATTCATTTTCTTCCTCTTCGTCTTCAAAAAGTTCTTCAATTGCTGGTTGTTCTAGTTTTTCCGGTACGACTGCTACCACATGAACATTGACTTCTGCTAAAGCAATGTCTGTCATGAAAAGAACTTGCTGATTCACGCGTTCTTGCATTTCCATCGCTACTCTGGGAACAGAAACCCCATATTCTAAATAGCAATAAAGATCTACTTTTAACCCATCTTCATCATTTACTAAATAGACACCTTTACCATGCGCTGCACGCCCTAATAATTCCGTTACGTTGCTGGCAAATGTTCCACGCATCCCATAAACGCCTTCTACTTTTGAAGCAGCGATACCAATAATCACTTCAATGACTTCTGGCGCAATGACAATTTCACCAAGCTCTTGAGTCGCATTCAAAACTAAATTTTTGTCCTCTGCCATTTTATCTATTCCTCCTTTTGCCTCTACACAGATTGTTGCCTACGAATGAACCGTTCTTTCACTTATTCTTCATTCGAAACGTATAAAGGTAAACTGTTCACTTGCCTATTTGAGAGTCTTTTTCTCAAACAAATTACGCTTTGTTTTCAAAGCTTGCTGTCTTCTATAGTGTATCATTAAATCAAGTGATTTTCTATAACAAAGTCTGAGTGAATGATGCTTTAGGCTACGCTCATCATAAAATAATCAACTCTTTTGGTGAATGCGTCAACACGCGATTTCCATCAGAAGTAATCAATAAATCATCTTCGATTCTAACGCCACCGATACCTGGTAAGTAAATGCCTGGTTCGTCGGTAATAATATTTCCTGGAACAAATTGTTTCTCAGCTCGAACTGAAACATTGGGTCCTTCATGGATCTCTAAGCCAATTCCATGTCCTGTTGAGTGTCCAAAAGCTTCGCCATAACCATGTTTCGTAATGTAATCTCTAGCTACAGCATCTAGTTGCTTACCGGTAACTCCTGGTTTAGCTACTTCCAGAACTGCTAGCTGGGCTTCAAGAACGATTTGATAAATTTCTTTTAATTGTTCTCCTGGGTCACCAATCGCAAATGTTCGTGTCATATCAGAAACATAACCTTCATAGTAGCATCCAAAATCTATTGTGATCAAATCGCCTTGTTCAATGATTTTTTTGCTAGCAACTCCATGCGGCATAGCTGAGCGTAAACCACTAGCAACGATTGTTTCAAAAGAAACACCTGACGCTCCTAGTGAACGCATATAAAAATCTAATTGGTTGGCAACTTCGATCTCTGTCATTCCCGGTTGAATCATCTTGAGAATATGGTCATATGCCAAATCTGCAATACTACAAGCTTTTTCAATAATCGCAATTTCTTCTTCGTCTTTGATTTCTCGAAGTTCTTCAATCATGCCCGAAATAGGAATCAGTTGCGCATCAATGATCTCTTCTAATACCGAATATTCTAAGAAGGAAACAGTTGTTTCTTCAAAACCAAGTTCACGTAGTCCTTCTTTTTGAACTAAGTCAGCTACTTCTTCAAAAATCGGTCCTACATTTTTGATGATCTCAAATCCTTGAGCTTGAGCTGCTGCTTGCTCGGTATAACGAAAGTCAGTAATAAAAAAGGCTTTTTCCAATGTGATGACCGCTAAGCCTGTCGTACCAGTAAAATTAGTCAAATAACGAAGATTGTATGGACTAGTGATCAAAAATGAATCTAAATTTTCTTCTTGCATTTTTTTACGCAATTTTTCTACTCGTAGCATCATAAATGAAATTCCTTCTTTCTTTGCTCTCTTTTTTCTATTATAGCAAATTTTCTTTCTGACACAGCAGATAAAACAAATTTTCTTAATAAACTTAGTAAAACAAAAATAGTTAAGACAAATCAGTTTCAGATCTGCCTTAACTATTTACTTCTATCTGCAAAACTATTGGCTAAGCGTTAATCTATTTGATTATGATCGTTTCCCAAAAAAGAATGAAACAACTGCCACTAAAATAACTGCGCCTAAAATTGATGGAATAAGTGCCATACCAGCTGCATGTGGTCCCCAGTTACCAAAAATTGCTTGACCGATACTTGAACCAATCAATCCAGCAATGATATTTGTGATACAACCCATAGAATTTCCTTTACTGGTAATTGCTCCAGCAATGGCTCCGATGACTGCACCAACGATTAAAGTCCATATCCAACCCATACTAATAACCTCCTTCTTTACAGTTTCATTCTAGCATAGGAAAATTATTAGGAGCAAATGATTGAACCAGCGTTGAAGCTGACCTAGATAATGACACGCACACAAAAGAAAAAGCGAAACACAAAACAAAACACGAATGACATGCTGCGAAGAGCATCCATTCGTGTTTTTCTACTTGCGTTTGAAGATACTTTTGACACCACGTTTCACTACATCAAAAAAGCTCAAGGATTGAACCATACGACTAGGATCTACGTATTTTCTGATAGCGCGAAGTACTTTTTTGGGTTCTTTAGAAGAAAATGTATATGTACCATTTTTCTTTGTTTGAATGGCATAGCGCGGAATCCATTTTCCTTTGAACATAACGGATGCGATGACGTAATCAATCTCTTCCCAAGGGATTTGAACAAATTTCCGAGTGTCTCTTGCATGATAAAATTCGAATCCTCGGTCTCCAATCATGATTTTCCCATAATCAGTCAAACCAGTAAACGCAGTGGCATCAATTACCAAATCAACTTTTGTATTGATTGATTGAACCATTTAATCACTCCTATTATTTTATCTATCTAGTATACTATCGTTTCAATGTTGAAATCTCAAGCAGCATTCACTTTTTGATAAAAAAAGCTCGGGGCTACGCCCGAGCTAGATTCTTATTATAAAAGACCAACAACATGGCCAACTACACCGACAACGAATAGACCTAAGATAATGACAATTGGAGAAACTTTTTTCTTCAATAACCACATGCATAGTAATGTCAATGCTAAAGCAGCTAACCCTGGGATCAATTGATCTAAGTTATCTTGTAAAGTTGTTACTTTTTCAGGACTAAGTGCTAGACCACTGTTTACTTGTTCAAAAGCACTCTTGATTCCTTCGCCACCAGCAGGTAATTTATCCCACTCAATGTAAGCACCTTTATCTAACTTAACAGTTGATACAACTGGCAAGAATTTAATCGATACCCACCGCTGTACTAAGGCGGCTAATACGAACATCCCTAAGATAGATGCACCTTTTGTTACGTCTTGCAATAATCCACCAGATAAATCATCTGTGATTTTAGAACCAGCTTTGTAACCAAATTCTTGTGTATACCACATGAATGACCAACGAATAATGTTCCAACCTAAGAAGAAGATGATTGGTCCAAGAATATTACCACCCATTGCTAGAGAAGCACCAAGAGCTCCTAACATCGGACGAACAGTAAACCAGAATACTGGGTCACCAACACCAGCAAGAGGTCCCATCATACCAACTTTAACCCCTTGGATCGCTACATCGTCAACAGGAGCGCCATTTGCGCGTTCTTCTTCTAATGCTAGCGTAACACCCAAGATAGGTGAAGCAATATATGGATGTGTGTTGAAAAATTCTAAGTGACGTTTAAGAGCTGCTGTGCGCTCTTCTTTCGTTTTGTATAATTTTTTGATTGCTGGGATCATTGAGAAAGCCCAACCACCATTTTGCATACGTTCATAGTTCCATGAACCTTGAATGAAGGTAGAACGCCATGCAACAGCTAAACGGTCTCTTTTAGATAAAGTAATTTTTTCTTCTGCCATTTTTATTTTCCTCCTTCAAGATTAATAGTCATTCAAAATGTCGCCTAGAGGGTCACCTGAGTTGCTTCCTCCGCCACCATTTGAAGAGCCTCCCATTTTAGAAAGGTTCAAGTAGATAAGAGCTAAAGCAACACCTAAAGCACCTAGGGCAATCAATGTTAATTGAGTAATTGCAGCTACAACAAAACCGATAACGAAGAATGGCCATACTTCTTTAGTTGCCATCATGTTGATTACTAATGCGTAACCTACAGCAACAACCATTCCCCCACCAATAGCCATACCGTCTGTTAACCATGCAGGCATTGATTCTAAGAAAGATTGAACAGTTTGAGCTGGGATGAATAATAATGCTCCAGCAGGAATTGCAATACGGATACCTTGTAAACATACTGCAATGATGTGCCACATTTCAACTTTGCGGATGTTACCTTCTTCAGCAGCAGCATCCATCAAGTGAACGATAGGAACAGCGATTGTACGTACGATCATTGTTAAGAACAAACCAGCAACAGCAAGTGGTACTGCGATAGCAATAGCTGATGGAACGCCTCGAACACCTTGACCACCTAATACTAAAATAATTGCAGATGCAACTGATGCCAATGCAGCATCTGGTGCTACAGCAGCTCCGATATTTGCCCAGCCAAGAGCGATCATTTGAAGAGTACCACCTAATACGATACCTGCTTCAAGGTTACCTGTTACTAAACCTATTAATGTACATGCCACTAGAGGTTGATGAAATTGGAATTCATCCAGAATCCCTTCCATCCCTGCTAGAAAGGCAACGAATACGACTAAAATCATTGAAATAATAGACATGATAAGCCTCCTATAAATATTAGTTTTTTGAATTATGCTTTAGATAATTCAGACTTAGCTTTTTTAAGAATTTCGTCCATATTGTCGCGAGAGTCATTTGGTACTTTACGTACATCAAATTTAACTCCTTTGCTTTCTAGTTTTTCAAATGCCTCTACGTCTTCAGGGCCCATTGATAAAACTTTACTTACGACAACTTTCCCAACTGAGTGGGCCATTGAACCTACGTTTAATTCTTGGATGTCAACGCCGCCTTCAACAGCTGTCAACACGTCTTCAGGATTTTCAAACAATAGCAAAGCTTTTGTATTCCCAAATCTTGGATCTTTAGCAACTTCGATCATTTTAGAAATTGGGATAACGTTTGCTTTAACCCCTGGAGGAGCAGCTTGTTCGATCAATTTCTTACGTAAATCATCTTTTGATACAGCATCTGAAACAACGATGATCCGATTTGGTTGAACAGCTTTTGTCCATGCAGTAGCAACTTGACCATGTAATAAACGTGAGTCAACACGTGCTAAAACATATTTAATCTTACCGTCGCCAACTACTGTTCCTTCAGGTAATGCACCTTTAGGTTGTCCATCAGAAACTTCTGCTTTTGGTGCTTCTTGTGGTTCAAGCTCTTCTGGCTTCACTTTCACACCATCTTTTGCTGTTTCAATGATATGTGCTGCAATTTCTTGAGCAGATTCCATTGAAAAACGTGACGCATAAGCTTCGATCAACATAGGCAAGTTCAAACCACTAACAATTGCCCATTTGTCTTTGTGTTCTTCAAACAATGTGTTTGATTGATTGAACGGTGTTCCGCCCCATAAATCAACTAAGAACAATACTTCGTCTTGATTATCAAAAGAAGCAACAGCCTCTTCTAATTTGGCTCTCAAGTCATCTGGACCTTCGCTTGGTTTTAAAATGACTGCTTTGACGTTTTCTTGTTCGCCAAAAATCATTGAACCTGATTGCAAGATACCTTCAGCAAATTGTCCATGACTTGCAAGGATAATCCCTACCATATTTATACCTCCTACTTCTTTTTGTTGTAACAAATCAAATATTAAAATAATTGCTAACCATTACAACAGATGAATTTGACCATTTTCCAACAACAATATTATGCCTTTTTGGCTTTTGCTAGTAATTCCATCAAAAGGATCTTTCTATCTGCGGGTACTTTGCGAATTTCTAATTCTACACCTTGCTGATTCAAGAATTGGAACGATGCAATATCTTTATGGTCGACTGACACAAAATTTGTGATCATCGTCTTCCCCTCAGAAAAACTCATCCCACCGATATTCAATGAATCCAGCTGTACACCACTTAAGACAATTTTCTCAACGTCTTGAGGATTAGTGAATAAAAGCATCACTTTCGTCGTTGCTAGTAAACCGCTTTGATAAACTTGAATCATTTTTTTCACCGTGATCACATTTGCGATGATTCCCGGTGGAGCAGCTTCTTTTAAAAGAAACTTTCTCAATTTATCTTGGGCTACTAAATCACTAATAACAATGATGCGTTCCACGCCGGTCAATTTTGACCAGACCGTTGCAACTTGTCCATGGATCAAACGATCATCTATACGCGCTAACCGAATATCCATCAGCAAATCTCCTTTTGTTAAACTACTTCACAGAAACCCCTCTCATTTTCTGTGTGTATAACCATCTATTGGCACATTTATATAAAAGCAAGAACCGTGCCAACTTTTCATCAATACACTAAGGGGTTTTAAGGCGTTTCGAAGCAATACACAAAAAGATACACTAATAACAGTGTATCTTTTTTGTGTATTTTTCATTTAGTGTATTCATTTTTTGCCAATTCATTACGAATCAGCTTGAATGAATAATAAACTTCAGATGAAGGTGTTTCAAATCTGATGGTCTTTTCCAACGGGGATAACAATTGTTGGATAGACGAAAACAATGGATCTTCCATCGCTTTTTCCAGTTCGTCTGATTCAACATTCAATGGCTCGTTTAATAAAATCCGTTCAATCATCCCCACTGTGTGTAAAACTAAATTGATTTTAAAACTATATCCATGATTCTCAATCGATAGCTTCTCAGACACTTGATCACTAAAATTCCATAAAGGATCAATCAATTTGGTTCCATTGATAAATGTAAAATTTTGTTCAATAAATTTCACACAAGTCTGTTTTGCAGTTTCTTCACTCAATGGCACTTCTTCTGTTTCATCTAATTCTGCCTCAAGTAATAATTGATCTAAAATCAACTCGATATTTTGATCGATAAACCGCTCCAATGGAATAAATGGCGCAGCAATCTGCGGATCTGTAATTCCAGTAGTCGCAATGACTTGGTAATTTTCGATTAATTTAGGCAATTCTTTTTCCAATTCTAAAACAGAGAGTGCCAAAACAGTCAACTCGACATCTTGCCGTTTACTTACAGAACGTTCGATCAATTCTTTGATTCGTTGTGCGGTTCCTTCACCAGATGCACAAATAGCTAAGATGGCTTTTTTTCTGAGTGCGGTCGGTTCAGGTGTTTTTTCCATCGAAATTTCTGCATAACCACGGAAATTTTTCAAGGAATCGTATAACATATCTAAATCCGTACCTAACACAGAAACTTTGCGAACCGTCTCTAATACCAAAGAGGTCGTCACCATGTCAACTGTCCGCACAGGAATTCCTGTATCTCGCTGAATCTGAGAATTAAATGAAGCAAGCGAACCCATATCCACTAATAAGATCGTTCCACTGCCTTCATCCACCTCTTGCACCATTCGTTCGATCCGACTAAGCGCCGTTTTAGGATCCATATCCAATGGCATATCGACCGCTCGTACATTGTCTGCATCTAATAATTGTTGGACCACTTGAACCATGCTGCTTGCTGTACTATTACCATGTGCTGCCACGACTACCCCAATACGACCGCTTGCTTGATTTGCCCTTAGCGACACAAGCAAGACAGTGAGATAGTAATCTTCGCTATCTGGAATCGTTACTTGGAAATACTCCTCAATATACTTTCTAACTTCTTTCGCTACTTCATATTCCACTGGAAAATCAATTGCCATTTCACGTATATTATCATTCGTATGGCGCTCTTCACCGATATTGATTCTTTTTAAAAAAGAACTGATATGCAGACTCATTGCGTAGATAAAATTTTGCTGAAACTCATATGGCAAGGCATTTTTTACCATTATATATATTTGATTGGTGACTTCGATGATTTTAGGATCAACAAACTCAGCTAGTTTATTATCGGCATTGAATGAGAATCCATGATCCTTGTAAAAAGATTTCAAATGGATGTTGATATCCGTTGAAATAAAATGATTGATGGCTTCTTGATCTAATCCGTCAGACTTTAATAGTGCTGCTTTGTCCCCAATAATGTCATAAAGGTTATAGGGTAGTTCATAAGAATCAGATTGAATCTTCATGATTGTGTCGTTAGGGTACACCGTAATTTTAGGCTCCAATAGCTTCGATAGTTCGGACATCGCTACTCGATTACTTGCTAATTGGATCAATCCACTTCTAATCCCTTCCGTCAAATCATCGATCGTAATCGAGATTTCTGGAGAATTGATATGATTTAAAAAACCACGAGCGCAAATCAATTGGATATTCGATTTCAACTGACCGATGTTCCCATAGGTTACACTACCGATCAACGCTTTAACAACATCTTCAGTTAGCGAAATTTGCCGCTGGATACGGTTGGCTTCATGGGCGATCATAATTTTAACCAGGTCGATTTTTTCATTTGCAGGGCGTTTTTCAAAAGATGGCAACTTGATATTGATCGGTATTCTTCGAACAAAGGTCTCTAATAGAGAAGAACCAGGATCCTCAGTTGTTGCACCCACGATCCGAACATTTGCTTCATGAGATTTTGTTGTTTCTCCTAATCGACTATAGGTACCATGATCCATGAAGTAAAAGATCATTTCTTGCCCTTCAGGTGGTAACCGGTGAATTTCATCTAGGAACAACATTCCTCCATCTGCTTGGTCAATGATTCCGGTTTTTTCCTCTTCTGCTCCAGTAAAAGCACCTTTGACATACCCAAACAAGTGACTCATCAATAATTCCGGGTTATTAGCGTAGTCGGCACAGTTAAAGACGATCAACTCGTTGTCTTCACTAATGACGTGATTGGCTTTGGCAAAATGAAACATCGCATGTGCAAAGTAGGTTTTCCCCGATCCAGTTGGTCCAGTGATCAAACAATTCAGACCTCTCGGCGGATATAAAATGGCGGCTTTCGCTTGCTCAACCGAGTTTTTCATACTCCCATTTGCACCAATGATCTTAGCAAAAATATCTTTCGTATCAATCTGAATCCTTGCTTTTTCTACTGGTACTCTTTCTTCTTTATAGCTTATGACATGTTTGGCGGTCGGTTGTTCATAGGCAACATTTTTTTGATATATGTAACGTACAGGTCGTCCATCGGTTTTCAACAATTTTCCTTCACGTACCAACTGATTCAAATCTTTACTACTATTGGTCCGTTGGATACCTAAAACCTCAGCTATCTCTTTCGTTGTGACCCCTTGATCATATTCAATCGGTTTTAGATGAGCCGTTTTTTCTTTGACATACGTATAAATTCGATCAATGCGCTTCGCCATTTGGTTTCGCCCCTTTTTCATTAACTGGCTTCAAAACATAATACTATAAATTTAATTCCATTTCGTCAACTATTTACAGTAAATATCTCTTATTAAAAGAAGTATTGACTGGATCAGCTACTCTTTGTCTCATTAGAATTATCCAAAAACGTCCCCTTCAACTTAAAGCTTTTCTTTAAAATAATCGGATCGAAGTGCTTGCGCCGATAAACCATTTTATCTATTGTAATGAAACACAGACAAAAAAAGCTCTCCTCTTAATCAACAAGAGAGAACTTTTTTCATTGAGTTTAGTTCATTGTTTATTCAATTTATTCTGTTTATTGAGTGCTCGGATAAACAATCACTTCCAATTCAATATTTTCTAGTGAACTTTTATTAACTCCGATCGTATAACCTAAACACTTGTCTTCTATAATAATACGCTCATCATACCATCTAATTATTCTTCATTTTTACTATTAAGTATGGTCAAAGTACGGTCATAAAAAAAGCTTTTAAAATACCCATTTCCTTTTACCAAATTATCTGTTTTTTCAGGAACATTAAAATAGAGAATTTTGTTTAACGGCTTATGAACCCACTCCATTCTGCACAAAAAGAAAATACATATAGTTACTATTAGAATCGTAATACTCTGCGGTACACCAAAACTTTTAATAAACAAATCCAAATGAAGTTTATCATTCACTATTCTGACGATAGGTATATGCAACATATATATGATCAAGGATAATTCTCCAAAACTCGTAATAAACAGTCGTTTATTACTTATCAAAGCAACCAAACTACTGATTATAAGGAAGACTGCAATATAGTAAATAAATCGGAAAAAACCACCATAAAGACCTACTAATTCGCTTACATTCGCATAAGCATTTCTACCGGTCAAAAATCCCATCGTCAGCGAGGTGCCATATAACTTAAAATAAACGACAAAAAAACTTCCTGACAAAAGGAACAACGCGCACAACTTGATCTTAAAATTGTTTAGATAATTTGACATTTTTTGATAATCAATTAAGTATCCAGCATAAAAAAATGGAAAGAAAGTTAAGATTCTTGAAGAACATAGAAAATCTCCCAAATTTGCATCATATCCTGCCAAACAACCAATTACAACAGCTATGCCTAGCACCCAGTATTTGTCATATCCATCAATAACCATGCTGATTAATTGAAAAGCAAAAATAGCAAAACAATACCACGGCAGTCCGCTTTCTGTTAAAAAGGAAAAGCTTAAAGAACCTGAGGAGAGAAAAGTGCTAATCAAAAATATAATTTTTAAAATGAAAAACCATTTGAGATATCTAAAACTTTTACGGAAATCCTTGTTACGAATTGTATTCTTGCTGAATAGACCAGAAACAAAGATGAATGCTGGCATATGAAACATATATATCCAATAGTTAATTTTCATTAACAAGTCGCTCTTTTGATTCGCCCGATCAATTAAATGACCTACTACAACCAGGAAAATTAATAAAGCCTTTAAATTGTCCCATTTATACAAACGCTTTGAAACGTTATTTAAATTCATTTTTTTATTCATCACTCCTTTTTAAATCCCAGTATACAATACACCATTCACAAATAGTAGTGATTTTTTCCACTCATATATTGTTATACTTCAAACGAGAAACGTTTTTTATTTTTTTCAAACCGATCATTTAGAATGACGTTCGTTTTTTAATATGTAATTTCCATTTTAACTAATGATAAGCACAGGATTTTGAATAAAAAAGTAAAGAATGGTATTGATTTTTATGTTTAGGCACCTTTTTTATCAACCGTTTTCATTAAAAGTCATAAAAAAAGCTCTATCCTTTACGTAATAAGGGATAGAGCAAACTGTTCATTAAGCTTCTTGAGCTACTGGATAAACAGACACTTGTTTTTTGTCGCGGCCTTTACGTTCGAAACGTACTACTCCGTCAACTTTAGCAAATAAAGTGTCGTCTCCACCAATACCCACGTTCACACCTGGATAAATTTTTGTACCGCGTTGACGGTAAAGAATTGATCCACCTGTAACTGTTTGTCCGTCAGCGCGTTTAGCACCTAGACGTTTTGATTCTGAGTCGCGTCCGTTAGATGTAGAACCGCCACCTTTTTTGTGGGCAAAGAATTGTAGATTCATTGATAACAACATGGTCTGCACCTCCTATTTATCATTAATTGTTTTAATTTGGATATATTCTGAATTTTCAGCTTCTATCGATTGTAATCCCAACAAGAGATTTTCTAATAGAATCTCGGCAATATTGTTTTGCTCTTGTGTCAATCCTGAAGTGACTTCGGTATATAAATAACCGCCCTCTTCTTCATTCATTTCGACAATTGGTTCAAAACCAGCTAATGAGGCAATCCCATTGACAGTACTGATCGCTAATGCAGAAACTCCTGCACAGACGATATCACTCCCATAAGGACCAGCATCAGCATGCCCTGTCAAAGTAAATGAAACGATTTGACCAGCGTCATTACGTTTAAATGTTCCTTTGATCATTATTCAGGCCTTCTTTCTCAAGCGCTAATTAAGCGTTGATCGCGTCGATAACCACTTTTGTGTATGGTTGACGGTGACCTTGTTTACGGTGTGAATGTTTTTTAGGTTTGTATTTGAAAGTAACGACTTTCTTTTGTTTGCCGTGTTTTTCAACAGTACCTTCAACAGTTGCACCAGAAATAATTGGAGCGCCTACTTTTGTAGTTTCGCCACCTACTAAGATAACTTCGTCAAAAACAACTTTTTCACCTGCTTCAACGTCAAGTTTTTCAACGTAGATTGCTTGTCCAACTTCAACTTTTACTTGTTTACCACCAGTTTTAATAATTGCGTACATGCTATAAAGCACCTCCTTATAATAGACTTAGACTCGCCATCCAGAGTGACAGTTACCTGTACTTACAAACTCGTTCTGTGCGGTTGTAGCTGTGGAGTCCACAATTACAACAGTACTAGATTACCAGAAACCAGCGCATTCGTCAACTCTAGATTCTAGAACTTTTCTTAAGTCAATCAATAGCAATTTTCACTTTTGCTCATTATAATGTTAGTGAAGACGAAGGAGGTAAACGAATGATCTATCCTGATGAATTGGTTCAAGAAGCAACGATTCGTATGCAAGGTCGTGCGGTAGAAGGTTTCGTTGCTGGTCAAGGCCCACTCCACCCAAAACTCATGCTGGTAGGTGAAGCTCCTGGCAAAACAGAAATCGATAATCATATTCCTTTTAGCGGACAAGCAGGCAAAGAACTAATGCAAACTCTTGCTCTAGCTGGTTTGACAAGAGAAGATGTTTATATTACTAGTGCAGTCAGAAGTCGACCTTATCGGACAGTCCAACGACTCAATAAACGAACTCAGCAAGCAGAAACTGTTTATCCGAATCGGACACCAACGAAAGCGGAAGTATTCGCTCATGCGCCGATCCTAGATTATGAAATCGAACATGTCGAGCCCCATTTGATTGCTACATTAGGCAATATCGGTTTGCAACGGTTATTAGGTTCTGCTTATACGATCTCTAAAAATCATGGTCAGCTTTATACTGGGCCTATTTTAAAACTGAATCAACAAAAAGATGCTTACGAGTGGAGTGATAAAAGCTACCAGATCCTCCCGCTTTTCCATCCTGCAGCTATTTTTTACAATCGAACATTAGCTGACGTGATCCGCAAAGACTGGCTTACCTTAGCAAACTATCTCGAGAAAGATCCTAGCAATCAATAGCCACAGCTTCCATAGGTAAAAAATCCCGAAACAGAAAAAAGCTGTTTCGGGATTTTTGAATTTTTATAGCTTATTTTAATTAAACACTGCAAAAAACACTTTGTTTGCCCTGCTTCTCAAAAACATTTCTCCTGCTCATGACTGATTACGTATATTGTTCATGCAGCGCTGAGAGTGCATGCGCTACTGTTTGGTGTTGCTCAAAGCCAGCTTTTTGCCATAAATGCTGTAGTTGTTTTTCTACTTCTGGTTGTAGCGAGGTGTAAATAATCGTTTGTTCTCGCATTTCAGCTTTTTCTTGAAACTCATCAAAAACAGCCCGGGCAGTTAAATCAATACTTGGAACACCACGCATAGAAAAAATGATCCCCTCTTTTTGATTTAAATCAGCTAATGTATTTTTTAATTTTTCAGCAGACATAAAAAAGAGTGGTCCGCTAATATAGACAACTGTCCAATTATCTAATTTTTTCGTTTCTGGCAAATCCATTCGTTCCCAATCGATTGTTTCAACCGAGATCGTGATTGCCGCACTTTTGATCACAAAGAAAATACAGCCACCGATAATGCCGATGACGATCGCAATACTTAAGTCAAAAATCACAGTACATCCCATAGTAATCAAAAATAATAAGATGCCAGACCAATATCTCTTAGTGAACAAGACGTTGATCGTTTCCCATTCATTCATGCGCCAAGCAGTAACAATCAACACTCCTGCCAAAGCTGGCATAGGAATGTTTGACATAATTGGTGCAAAAATAATCATAGATAAAAACAAAACCAAAGCATGAATGATACCAGCTAAACGAGTCTGTGCCCCTGATTTAATTGCCACACTTGTTCGGGCAATCGCAGCTGTCGCTGGAATGCCTCCAAAAAATGGTAAAACTAGATTTCCGATTCCTTGCGCAACAAGTTCTTGGTTGCTGTCCAATGGTTTGTTTGCCATTCGTCCCGCAGAAGCACCACAGAGCAAACTTTCCACCATGCCAAGCAAGGCAATGCTAATCGCTGGCACCATCACTTCTTTTAAAGAATCAAGATGAAAGGCTGCAAACGTTAAGCAATCGCTACTGATCAACGTCTGTGGAATTTTTCCCACGGTTGCTATCGGCAAGTGAAACAAGAACATCGCAACCGTTGCAAGAATAATTGCCATCAAAGAACTTGGTATAGTTTGAGCCCATTTTTTGGGGTAGATAATCATTCCGATGATCACTAATAATCCCATAATAAAGGAGGAAAAATTTATCGAAAAGCCAAAGGTCTGATAGCTAAGAAACTTCTCAATCACATTTGCACCTTCTGAATGGACACCAAACAAGTTATCCACTTGACCCAAGGCAATGATAATAGCAATTCCCGAAGTAAATCCAGTAATCACTGGAGCTGGAATAAAAGAGGTCAATGTTCCTAATCTAAAAATGCCTGCCACTAGCAATAATAGTCCTGCTAAAAATGTCGCCAGTAACACCCCAGACATCCCTTGAGTAGCTGCAATCGACATCAAGATCGCAGCCATTGCGCCTGTTGGTCCTGAAATTTGATAAAAACCACCTGACAAGCCACCAATAATAAGTCCAGCAATAACCGCTGTAATTAATCCTGCCGCAGCATTTGCACCACTGGACACGCCAAACGCCAACGCTAAAGGTAAAGCTACTGCAGCTACAGTAATACCAGCTAATAAATCTTTTTGGAATTTTTGACGATCATATCCGTCAAATTCTTCATTTAGTAAAAAAATATACTTTTTGAACAACCTAGAGACTCCTTTTTTATAAAAATTTTACGAAACACGCAACTACTAGAATAGCATATTTTTCTAACTCATGTCAGCTTTTTCACAAAGTTATAGGCGTTTTCATGAAAATTTTTATAAAATAAGATTAACTCAAATCAAAAGAGTCAGTAATCCAATGATTGCCAGACCACCTTGTTTCAAAATAATTAGTTTGTCACTAGTGATACTACCGTAAGCTGCGACCAATACAATATAAACCAATAACAAACTTGCCATTTCTTTTGGTGCAGACGAAATATAAGTGGCATACAATAAAGCAATACCTAACAATCCATTATAAACACCTTGATTTTTAAATAACGTTTGTACCGACGAATTACTTAATTCTTTTTGACTCATTTTAAATACTCTGCCAGTTGCTTTAGAAGTTGTAGCAAAGGTTTCTAAATACATGATATAAAAAAATTCAATTGCAACTAATGTAATGATAATTTGTGAAATAATCGACATATTTTCTCCCCCTATTCATTTCTGCTTATCGGCTTAGAATAAGTATAGCCGAACCGTTCAAAAATAAAAAAACAAACACACTTGTAGCGATTAAAAAAGCCTTGAATCCCCTGATATCAAACATCATCCACCTATAGAGGATGGACTGATTTCTGCTTAAACGAAGTTAAAATACACGAATGTATGAATTTGTAGAGTAAAAATTTTACCTACTCCTTTTACTTAGAAAAACATCCAATATATTCTTTTTTAACACATACCTAGGTCCTACCTGATTAGACTGCGTATCATAAGAATACTTGCTACGTACCCATTTGATCCAACTACCAGAACAAAGAAAAACCGGTAGAAACTTTCGTTTCTACCGGTTTTGGTTTTTTTTACGTCACAGGAGGGATTCGAACCCCCGACCGTCCGCTTAGAAGGCGGATGCTCTATCCAGCTGAGCTACTATGACAGCTTTTTCGGAACAAAAATAATTATATAGAATCATTTTGGTTCTGTCAATATGAAATAGTTATTTTATCAATAAAAAAGATTGCTCAATAGAAAGCGTTCCTCTTTTACCTAGTGTCCGACAAAAAGCAAGCTTTTTGTCGTAACAAGGTAAATACTCTTAAGGTAGATGAATTTGCTCTTTTTCTTTAGTTATCAAGATCACACCATCACCTAGCGGCACTAATGTGGAAGTCAAGTCTGGATGGGTCATGACGACCTGTAAAAATTCATTTAATTTACGATGAATGGCACGTTTGCCTCTAGGAATCTCTTCATCAGGCAATAAAATCGTTCCGCCTTGAAAAATATCATCAACCATCAATACGCCACCTTTTTTTAGCAGACGTAAACATTCTGGTAAAAACTCAATATATTTCGATTTGGCACTGTCCATAAAAATAAAATCATAAGGCCCAGTTAGTTCTGGTAAAATATCAGCCGCTTGTCCTTCTAGTAAAGTAACTTTTTCGGTTAAGCCAAGTCTTTCATAAGTTGCCTTGGCCTTTTTGATCATAACATCAAAACGATCGATCGTCGTGACGTGACCTTTTTCACTGATTAATTGAGCCATTAAACTAGAAGAAAAACCAATAGCTGCACCAATTTCTAAAACATTCTTTGGTTTTAATTGCCCTAATAAAAACTGCATGAATACGACTGTTTCATGGGGAATGATCGGTACTTCCGCTAAATGGGCTTCTTCTTCAATCAAACCAAGCTCTCCAGACAGTTTTTTCTGTTTTGTCCGCATAAAATCAACTAACTCTTCTTTTACTACCGGACGATGCATCATTTCATTACGCATAATCTGCCTCCTCTTCCAAATTATTATACGAAGAACCTGACAAATCCACAAGTTGCAAACAAATTTACACTCACTTTCCTTTTCGTTGGCTATGAGTAAAAAACCGATTGAAACTTTTCTTTTTTTCAAATTCATCTAGCATATTCCAAGCTGTAATACCTGTCAAACAAAAGGCGATGGTAAAAAATAGCCAGCGCATCCAAGTAAATGCTGACTTTGATAAAAGAATGCCAATATAGGGAATCTGAAAAATGGGCGTTCCAATGATGTATCTTCTCCCCACTACACCGGATTCGGTCTGCGTAGAACTATCTGCTTTAGTATAAAAGTCTTGATGGTCTTTTTCCACTGCGATCACTCGTCGGGTGGTTATTTGCTCTCCTGAGTTTTCATAGTACGTAATCACGTCACCAACCAACAATTCTTCTGGTTTCTTCGGACGTACATAGATCAAACTTCCTTGGCTATAGTAAGGACTCATACCACGATCTTCAATAATATGGGTTGATAGACCAGCTATTTTAGGAAGTAAAATAATGCTCAAAATGATCGCTAAAATAACAATCAGTGTAATTGAACTAATATAGGTTATTTTTTTATAAAATGGCACTAGTTTCCACTCCCTTTACTCATTTCTTATTTCCCATCATATAATAACGATTTAATTTTATCAATTTTAACTCTATTTCTTCTACAACGAATTGAAAGAATTTTAAAAAAAATCTAAAAAATAACTCTGGTTATCTAACTTTATGCAGGTTTATGATTGACTAGAAAACAAAAAACGTTTACCCTAAAAAAAATGTTACTTTTAGAAAGGACACATTATGAACTTTTTTAATAACATTGAATATTTTAAAAAAGCGAACTCATTAAAGATAAAATGGTTTTTCACTATTCTATTATCAACGTTATTTTTAATGATAACAGTATATTTCTTTTATTATATTTTTACTCCTTCTGATAGTGGAAAGGTCAAAGAAATAAAAAATTCATGGGAATTTTACTTAAAAAATGAACCTGATTTTCGTTTTGATAGTCATTATATTAGTTACCTTCCAACAGTTGAAAGAAATGAAACTTTTGTGATGGAAACTATATTAAAAGAAGAGATGGATGATTCGAACTTAGTGATTCGGGGAAACAACCAATGGATAAAAGTTTATTTAAATGATCAACTTTTATATGATCGAACAAATGAACAAGACCAACTTCATCCTGGTTTATCTTTGGCAGTTATTGATCTGCCTACACATTATGCTGGTGAACACTTAAAAATCGAAGTTACTTCACCATATGAAAACTATTCGGGTATTCCACCAAAAGTTTATGTTGGAAATACGGGACCAATCATCAGCTTTATTTTTTCCCAATCTGTTCCCCAAGTAGTTACCATGATCATTGCCATCTTTTTAGGAATTGGGATATTGGTGTACGCCATTTTTAAGCTTTACAAAAAGAAGATACTAGATATTTCACTGATCATTCTCAGTTGTTTTGCGTTAGTCTTAGGGTTTGAATCAATCTCTGAAGATATATTAAGCGGCATCCTTTTTGAACCAATCGTCCATTCGATTTTATCTGATACATTTACTATTTTAACTTCAGTATTTCTTGTATTGTATTATTTATCCCGAATGAAACATTATCAAAAAATATATGGTCTCTTTTGTTTTCTGCAAGTCTCCATCCAAATAGGTGTCCTTATTTATTCATTGATGACAGTAGGAGAATTAACTGAACTAATGCCCATTGTTAATGCGGTTAGTGTAATCAGTACATTAGTTACTTCGCTTGTCTGTGTTGGGGAAGCCTATCGGAATAATCGTTTTTTCATTGCTTGTACACCGTGGATTGTGCTGATTGCCATTTTCCATTGTATGCTTTATATCCAACCATCATTAGGTATTTATAATGCAAATATTAATTGGTCTACTATTCTATTTATGATTATTCTGATTATTATCATTTGTTATAATATTATCGAGTACATCATCAGCTTTGATAAGCATCAGCGAACTGTTAATTTCTTGAAAACAAAATCGGATTTACTTGAACAGCATTATGATCAGCTACGTGATCACATTCAAGAAATCAGTACATTAAGAACTGAGTTTATCCAAACTATGGAAAACTTAGAACACTTGGTCAAGGAAGAAGAAACCGATGAAGTACAAAATTATGTGCAAACTATCTTAACTAATGCTCGAAATTTTGAATTTATTTTCTCTTACTCCTCTCACCAACTCACTAATCTTATTTTAGCTCGTTATCAAGAAATTGCATCAAAGCGAAATATCAAAGTGAAGTTTCAAGCCGAACTACCAGAAGTATTGACCGTCAATGATGATGACTTGACCCAAATACTGATTCATGTCTTAGAACATTCTTTTAGAGAAACACATGCCATTGAAGATCCAATGCATCGAAAAATTTATTTATCGATGCAGGAAAAAGAAAATCAACTATTGATTCGTTGTGAACATAGCGCAAACTATGAAACAAATCTCTTTTCACAAGGAATTACCGAAAACTTTGCTGAACAAGAACAGTTTGATTTAAAAATAATCCAAGATGTGGCGGAACGTTATGCAGGAACGTTGACTCAGGAAAAAGATAGTCAGGTAGATCGTTTAATCATCCAATTGACTAAAACAAATCCCAAGAAAAGCATATAATGTCTTTGGCAGATTGGAAAATTGATTCATTGAATGAAGGTTTGAGCGGACAAAATAATATTCGTTCTCTTTCTCAAAAAAAGATAAAAAACAGGGAACACCAATCATTGGTGTTCCCTGTTTTTGACTAATGACTAACATTCGATCAATATAAAAGAGCAAGAAAATCTTCAGCTTCGATCGCACCAAAATACTTTTTGATATCAATCGTTTTTACTACATCACTTAAAACTGATTTATCATATCTTTGTCCAATCAGTTTTTCTTCGACGTCCTTTATCTCTCCTAACCCAAAGAAGTCACCAAATATTTTCACATCATCAATCAAACCATGTGACACATTCAGATGGACTTCGATCGAACCAATCGGATACCGCTTTTGTCTCGAAAAGTTAAAATCAGGTGATTTCCCATAATTCCAATCCCAATTACGATAATAGCGATCAGAGATTTCGTTGATTTTGATCCAGTCTTTGTCTGTTAGCTGATACGTATTAACCTCTGCCAGCGTTGCTACTCCGAATATTTTTAATAGAATTTCATCACGAAATTCTTCTGTTAACATTTCTTGTTTTTCTTTAGGTAAAAATGGTTTGATATTGGTCACACGAGAACGAATCGATTTGATCCCTTTGGACTCGATTTTATCTTTTTTTACTTTTAACGCATTGACCACTTCATTGATGTCAGAATCAAACATGATAGTTCCATGGGCAAACATTCGACCATTCGTTGCATACATTGCATTACCAGAGAATTTCATACCATCAATCACTAAATCATTTCGGCCTTTTAATTCTGCTCCAGATACCCCTAATTCGTGAAGAGCTTGAATAATTGGCTTAGTAACTTTAGCAAAATCACGGAAAGAATCGCCATCATCAGGCATGATAAAACTAAAGTTTAAATTTCCAAAGTCGTGATAGACGGCTCCACCGCCACTTAAACGACGAACGACATGGATGCCCTGTTGTTCAACGTAATCTCGATTGATTTCTTCGATCGTGTTTTGATTACGCCCAATAATGATAGATGGTTCATTGATATAAAACAATAAAATCGGTTCATCAACAGGCATTTCTTGGAGTAAAAATTGTTCAATTGCTAGATTGATACGTGGATCATGCTTGTCATTCGGTACAAAAATCATTGTCTTCCTCCTAGATATCAAATACTTTATCGACTTTTGCTAGTGCTACTTCTACTGTATCACCCGCAGCTTGTTGCGCTTCGTTCTGTAATTGTGTAAGATCCCCAAATTGAGGTAAATGGGTCAATACTAGCTTTTTGACTTTTGCTGCTTTCGCAAGTTCCCCCGCTTCTTTTGACGTAAAGTGCGCTTTGTGTCGTTCATTACCAGCAAACAGATAAGTATCTGCTAGAAATAAGTCTGCATTTTCAGCAAATTCTACAAAACTTTCCAAATAGCCGGAATCACCTGTAAAAACAAAGACTTTGCCAGTCGCTTCTTCGACGATCCGCATGGCATAGCACACCACTGGATGGATGGTTTCCATAAACGTGATTAAAAAAGGACCTACTTTCAATTCTTCTGCCTCAAAATAGCCGCGTCCTTCTGACACGTTCGGCATTGTTAACTCATCAAAATGAAAAGTATCTTTAGTATGACCATAGATTGGCAAGATAGCTCCTGGTTCTTTTTCAGGATGTAGTTGCCAATAATATTGCAATACACCTAGATCAGCGATGTGATCATGATGGTAATGGCTCAAGATAACCGCATCAAGTTCTAACGGTTCAAGATGCTCTTGTAATTTTATCAAGGTGGCGCTACCAGCATCGATCAGTAGGTTAAAGCCAGCTGACTGCAATAAATAGCTAGTCGTTCCTTGATTTTTATATGGATAGGCGCCTAAGCAACCTAATACAGTTAATTTCATGATCGTTCTCCTTTCAGAATCAATGTAATAGAATCCTGTTTTTTCTGTGAAACCTCTCTCATATTTTATGAAAAATAAGTAGCTGGGGGTTCTTTTTCAAGTCTTGCTTGCTCGTAAAAACCTGCAATGGTCACATTGACATAGGCGATAACCCACAATAAACCAAAGAACAAGGCTAGGGCTCCAACAAGGTACCACCCGATAAATGAAAGTTGTAATAGGATATAAGTACCTAAACGATCTTTTAATAAATACCACGCGTATTGCAAACACTGGATGATTGAAAGTTCTGGGTAATCAAATTTAGTCCAAGCCGCAAATTGAAACAATCCGCCCACAATACTCATCAACAAAAGAGAAACAAAGGTCATGAGCAGGGTGGTCAAAACGTAACTAATGTCCAAAGCATTCCCTGATAACACATCTGTTGAAATTGTGTTTGAATTAAATAGTAATTGTGTATAAGTATTGACACCACCAATCAAAAAACCTGGTAATAAAACAAGGGCATTAATGATCCAATTGATCACAACATTGATCAAATTAATCACTAAAATAGGTCCAAAATATTTTTTTTGAAAGACGGCAAACAATAAATTACTTTTTGCTCTGCCGCCACGAACGACTACCAGCGCAATGTAATATAAGGCATATGAAAAAGCAAATAAAAGGAAATTCTCTAGTAAAAAGCTAACTATTTGTTGTTGCGTGCTATCTACGAAAAAAAATCCCTCAAAAAACATTTGGATCAAACCCGCAACAAACATCGAAAGAAAGACTAGCCAAGCATTGATTCCCCATTGTTGCGCAAGGCTAGCTCGAGCTTTTTTGCGATAATCTGAAAGTGATAACTTTGTTTCCATTAATCATAACTCCTAATCTTTTCAACTGTTTTGTGGTCTAATCGCTTCACTAATTCCGTCACTAATTTCACAGTATTCAAATAATCATCTTCATGGATCACTGAAGTATGTGAATGCAAATACCGCACCGGAACAGTAATCGCCACAGACGGTACCCCATCTCTTGTCAAATGCATCTGTCCTGCGTCTGTCCCACCACCAGTAATGACGGTGTATTGGAATGGTATATCCATTTCTTCCGCCACATCAATCACAAAATTCAACAGTTTTTTATGTGGAATCATTGAAGCATCAAAAATCAAGATTTGTGGACCTTTACCCAAAATCGAATCCGCTTCTTTTGGCGTCATCCCCGGTGTATCTCCAGCTGTTCCTGTATCTAAAGCAAAGGCGATATCTGGATTCACTAAGTGTGTACTTGTGCGTGCCCCTCTAAGGCCAACTTCTTCTTGCACATCGCTCCCTGCGAATAAAACATTGGGATGTCCTTCTTTTGCTAAATTCTCAAGAACTCGTAATGAAACAGCTGTACCGATGCGATTGTCCCAAGCCTTAGCTAGTAAAAATTTACCGCCATTCAACCGTTTATACTCAATATATGGGGTTACCATATCGCCAGGGCGAATACCCCATTCTTTTGCTTCTTTATCGCTTGTCGCTCCAATATCAATAAACATATCCTTGATATCATACGGTTTATTTCTTACTTGTGGGGTTAAAACATGTGGCGGTTTCGAACCAATCACGCCATGGATCACTTTCCCAGCTAGTGTTTTGATTTCCACTTGTTGGGCTAACATCACTTGTCCCCACCAACCACCTAATGTTTGAAATTCCAAAAAACCTTTATCAGTGATCTTAGTCACCATAAATCCCACTTCATCCATATGACCGGAAATAAAAATCTTAGGTCCACCACCAGAACCATGTTTGGCGATAATACTACCTAAACCATCATAAAAAATATCTTCCGCAAAGTCTTTTGCATACTTTTTATAGACTTGTCTCACTTCTTCTTCATTGCCTGGTACTCCTTTGGCTGAAGTCAGATCAATCAATAACTGTTCTTCTTTTTTATCCAAAACGTCTCCCTCATTTCTCGTATTGATAGCTAGATTATACCATTTATTAGGTGTGCTTTTCAGCAGAACGATTTTTTCAGTTAGAAAAAAGCCAGGATTCCTCGAAAGTTTACCGAATAACTTTCAATAATCCTGGCTTTTTTGCATAATGCATACGATAGCAATCGCTATTTTCTCTTAAATGGACTGACAGCAGTAAACGAGCGTTTCTTTTATGCACTTCGTGTTCGAAACTCCATTACTGTTGGTTTTCTTTTAAATCATTTGGTGAATGTTTTTGCCAGTCTTTACTATAAAATAATGGATCCAATTGATAGTGACTTGGTTGTTGTTGGTTTTCTAAAAATGGTCTAATCCGTTGATCTGCTGCTAGCCACCCTTTCCAACCTAAATGAATGGTGTCTTCCATGAAATAAGGTTGATCAGCCATTTTTGTAAAATCTGCGATCCGATCAAAGCCTTGACTCTGCAATTGAAATTTGATTTTCTTTGCAAATCCTTGAAGCATTTCTTGAGATAACCCAGTATAATCACTCCATTTTTGATTCACAGGTGGAATGATGAATAATGCTTCTGCCTGTTCTTGGGCTAATTGCTGTAGGACTAATTGAAAATCTGAAAATTCAGGTGAAAAACGATAATCCCAATTTTTTTGAGAATTTTTCAGCTCTTTTAAGTGGTGACGAATGCGCTCTTTATAAAAATCATTTTTTAACTCAAAAGAATTGTCGCTTGTACTTTTTCTCCCAATATTTTCCGCTAGGTTTGCCAGAACTTTTTCTTGATAATTAGCAGGCAACGGCTTCATTGCCTGATCAATTTTGTCTTGTTTACTTTTCAGACCAATATTGCTGAACATTTCATCTTCTCTTTTTAAAATATTCCAGTTCAAGCGCAATTGATTTCGTTTTTCAACAGAAGGAAGTTGACCTTTTTTGATCATTTGTAACATTTCCGTCAATTTTTCATCTTTTTTAACGATAGAAAAATGTAAAAGTCTTCTAGCTAAATAACGGTCAGCAGGAGTGATTTTTTTCAATGAGAACAGCCAGTCAAGGGTTTGTAACTGTGAATAATACGTATCAAAATAATCTTTTTTTACGCCATCTTTGACAAACCATTGTGGAGAAATGATAAAAACGATTTTCTTATTTTTCAAATCATCTCCTGCAGAGCGCATCATCATATACTGACTTAATGATTGTGTCCCAGGTGCCCCTAATAAGAAGGGACGATAATCACGATGGTATTTCTCCGCCAAGACGGATGGGTGAAACGGACTGATCCGACTGAGTTCACTTGAACCAAAAAAAGGAACATATTTTTTTTCAGCTAAGGCTTCGTTTTTGATGATATCTCCTTTTAACACATTTTCGGACATGGATGTAGAAGCTTTTTTTATGATTGTTGGGTCGGTTAGATCCACACGATACGAAGAAGTGAAAAAAACTGCTATCAATCCAAAGGCTAAAAGGATTGGACCGAAAATAGCAAATAATTTCTTTTTCATTCTCATCCCTTCAATTCTTGTACTTGTGCAATGATTTTATTCGGTGTGCCCCACTGTTCACGATCAAATTCAGAAACAGGGACTTGAACATCTAATTGTCCATCTAATTCGACTAATAATTGAACAGAAGCAAGTGAATCCAGCAATCCTTCACCAAACAAATCAAGCTCTCGATTTTCTCTTATTTCATCTGTTCCTGTAATGTCTTCTAAAATAGTTAAAATTTGTTCTTCCATAATATAATCTCTCCTTAAATAATCATAATGTAAAATAAATCATTTTTAAGTCTTAGATAATCATCTGCTTTACTTAAACAAAAGTTGGTCTAAAAAGCCCGAAAATATCAATAAACTAAAACAAACTGCTTGGAAAGTCATAAAGACAGCAAAAGCGTGAGTAAACCAATTGGATGGTAGTTGTTTTTTATGTTTTTTCTTGAATCGTAGCCAAACGTCAGTTAAGCAAATCAAAGTAGCATGATACAACCCATACACGATGTAATACCAAGTTAGACCATGCCAGATTCCCATCAATAGGAATAATGCATAATAACCAATATTCGAGGTTACAATTTTACTTTTGAACCATTTTTTCTTCATCAAGAAAAACATCAAGCGCATATAAACATAATCTCGAAACCAAAATGATAACGTCATGTGCCAACGATTCCAAAATTCTTTGATATTCCAAGACAAGAATGGTTTGTTAAAGTTGATTGGTGTTTGGTACCCCATCAAGTAACTCGTTCCCACCGCAAACAAACTATAGCCTGCAAAGTCAAAAAACAGATATAAACTATACACATAGGTATATCCTACTAATGACCAAGAAAAACCACCATGTTGCAAGGCAGCTTTGGAAACGATTGGTAACAACACTTGACCCAAATAATAGCCAATAATAAATTTGTATAAAAAACCTAGAAAAATATTTTGGATACCTTTTTCTAATAATGTCAGATATTTCTCAGTTGCAGGTGGCTGACATTGATCCTTTTCAAATCTTCTATAGCGATCGATTGGTCCAGATGAAATCGTTGGAAAAAAGAGTAAAAATTGAATATAACGAAAAGGCTGATAGTTCTTGATCAATCCATCCCTAATTTCCATGATCATCTGAACAGATTTAAAGGTTAGATAGGAGATCCCTAGAAAAGCTAGAAAAGATTCTTTCCCATGGGCAAAAAACGGTGTGACTTTTGTTAAAAATAATGGGAAAATCGCTAGGATCACCGCTAAGTAAAACCAAATACCTTGATTTTTCTTTTGACGGTAAACGAAGTAAGCCCAAACTAATAATGTCTGCCAAACAACATATGCAATCAAGGCTACACCTTGTTGCCAATAGACACCACCAAAACTGATGAATAAGAAAAGCAAGGTGATGAGTGTTTGATAAATTGGCAATCTTTTCCCTCGAATCAACAATGATAGCACGATCGGTACTAAACCGATGATTAACAGCAGAAAATAATAAGGTTCTGCGTACGGGATCATATGTGGAAAGGTCATTGAGGATTCACCTCAGCTATTAATTTTTTCCGATCGATTTTCCCGTTCACCGTTTGTGGTAAAAGATCAATGTAATTGATTTTTTGAGGGACCATGTAATCCATGACCGAATGTGCCAATTTTTCCTTAATTGATTTAGAGAGTTTAAAACTTGGTTCTGGCGAATTTTCTTCTAATACAATAAAAGCAACTAGTTGTTGAACTTTAGTTCCTTGGTATTTTGGAACAACTATCGCTTGTTTAATCCGTTCATCTAACAAAAGCCCGTGTTCGATATCTCCTAATTCGATTCGATACCCATGAAGTTTTATCTGTTGATCCATTCGTCCCTCATAGAACAAAAGACCTTCCTCATTAAGAAACCCAGCATCACCAGTATGATAACTTTGTTGATCCTGTTTCTTGAAAAAAGCAGCTTTGGTTTTTTCTGGATTATTCAGATACCCCTTGGAGACACTAGGACCCAAGATAATAATTTCACCTGTTTGATTGACCGGTTGCACTTTTTGATCATTCACAATCTGAACCTCGGTATCTTCTTTGATATAACCAATCGGTAAACGTTCATAGCGATCTAAAATACCTTGAGTGATTTGGATACTTGAAATAGCAACCGTGGCTTCCGTTGGTCCATACGTATTATAAATACGGGCTTCAGGAAATCGTTTCAATAATTCTTGCGCTGTTTTTTTGGTTAATTCTTCCCCACAGAACAAGAAAGTGGCTAGATCTGGTACATGTTCCGCATCAAAAGTGGGTTCCATCAAACAGATATCGATAAATGAAGGAGTTGATACCCAGACATCTAATTTCAACTTTGCTAAAGTAGAAAATAATTGTCTAAAGTCTTGAATAACCGCTTTTTCTAAGGGTTTTAACATTCCTCCTGTCACAAGTGCTGGATAAATCGAAAAAACAGATAAGTCAAACGAAAATGGTGCTTGTGCTAAGAAACGTAGACCCTGTTCAAGATGAAATTCCTGGATCGTCCAACGAACAAAGCTCAATAAGTTATCATGACTGATTTGCACACCCTTGGGCTCACCTGTAGTACCAGAGGTAAAAATAATGTAATAATTTTCGTCACCTTTAACTGGATGTGTTGTTTCGTATTGACTCTCTTTTTTCGTGATCGTTGCTAATTCTTCCCGAGAAATCACTGGGATACCATCTGTTTCCATCTGCCAGTCACCGACACTAATGATCAAAGCTGGTTTTGCTACTCGAAGAATTGATTCAATTCGCTCATTCGGCGTATGTTCTTCAATCGGAAGATAGGCATGGCCAGCTTTGGTGACACCAAGAAAAGAAACGATCATTCCAAACTCTAGATTTCCAAAAACCACGATTGGTCCCTGTTTCTGTAGATTTCTGTCTAAATAAGCTGCTAAAGCATCGGACTTTCTTTTTAGCTCCCCATAGGTATGCTCTGTGATTTCTGTCTGATAAACGACCCGATCTGGTTCAGTTTGACCAAAAAAATCAATTGATTCAACGATTGTTTGAATATCCATCGTCTTCCTCCTAAAATTCATTATAGATAAAAGATCCGCCTTGGACATTTTTATAATGGTACAAATAAATCAACATAAAAATAATTGCACTATACAATAATGTTCGTACCACAAACGTGCCCCAGTACCTAAATTGAGGATTATTCCACCAATTTTTCAATTTATATTTCCCTCCTAATCGAATCTCAAAACAATTTTACCCATTCTTTTTAAAAAACAACATTTGTTTTCCTAACAGTAATCGCTTTTCTGCTAACAATTTTGTCACAATTTAGATTAACTACAAAAAGACGGTTATTATAATATAAGCATCACCTCAAATAAATAAAGATTTTTTTTTAAAAAGCTAAAAAGACTTAAACGATCTATGTAACCAATCGTTTAAGTCTTTCTTCATTCAAATAAAAAAAACAGAGTACTAACCTTTTGCTCATTTAAATATAGCTTGATTTACTCCTCAATAATCCTGCAATATAAGACACTTGTGATGTAATAAAACAAGATATAGATCAAGACAAGTGAGCCACAAATCAGATATGCTAACCCATAATTTGCTGTATCGACATATTGAGTAAATACTTCAATGGCAAAAAAGGTATGCATACTCCCCAAAATAATTGGTGGGAAAAACATGATCGCATTTTGCCCAAAGATGACTTGCTTCACTTTTTTTCGAGAAATCCCTAATTTCGTTAATAATTGATAATTCTCTCGTTCTTCTTCTGCTTCTGCTAATTGACGAACCATCAGCATGCTTCCAGTCGTGACAATAACAATTATTCCAATAAAGATCGAAACATACGACATTAAACCAATTCCTTGTTCAACTGTCCGTTTAAATGGGAAACGTGCAGAAAAGTTAAGACGTGAATCTTCATTATTGTATTCATCAGAAGATTGATCTGAAGCTGCTTTTTCTTGGTGCGATTCATTTTTATGAATCGTTCCAGTTATAGACTCTCCTTTGATCTCATAATCATAATAAATGATGTTCTCATAACTTGTAGGAATCTCTTTAGAAATACGTTCAATGATTTTTTCCTGATCTCCCCCTTGCACATTCCAATTGACCACTTGATAGTTTAGTCCAGATGCTTTAGCAAAATAATCATCACTGACAACGAGTGTCGGACCGAAATACCTCAACGAACCATCTCCTAAAAAATTAGGTAAGGTTGCTTGAATATCTAAAGTTTGATCGGGCAAGTAGAATGTTGAATCATACATTGAAAAATTTCTAAAGATATTTTTCATACTATCTAATACCACAGTGCTGTTATCCGATGTTAAATCAATTTTAGGCATTTTAGGATTGAATTGTCGAAAGGCATGATATTCTTTTTCTGGAATCAAATTTACCAATTGAAATACTTTTTCCTCAGAAATTCCGTCTAACTTATCATTATAGTAACTTCCAATTACTTTGTAATTGATCGTCATTTCTTTTGTGATCGTTTGCCCTTCACTTGCAAGAAGCGGTCGCAGCTTGTCGGCTGTTGCCTTATCCATTTGATAAGATACCGGTGAGACCATCTCCACATTTCGAGACATGATGACAGTCGCACTCATCATTGCGCCAATCATCGTTAAAGCTAGAGCCATGATCAGTGTGATCAACGAATTGATCCGCCAGCTTTTCAGCAGATGGATCTGCGTATTGCCAATCAGCAAGAAGTTGATCCCTCGATACTTAATTCGAGAACGACTCACCAAATCGATTAACACACGTAGGGAAAAACAAAAGAACAGATATGTCCCGATCACACAAAACAGCAGGATCAGAACAAATAATAAGAAAGGAAAGCGAAGATCTTGCGTAAAAATAAAAAGTTTAGCAGCAAATTCCCGATAGTGGACCGCAAAGAAATAACCACTAGAGATCAGCAATAAACCCAGTGTTCCTAAAAAACGATGGCGTGTCCGAACTCTTAACTTGCTACTTTCCAAATGATCGTATTCGCCAAAATTTCGAATCGTCGGATAGCGCCAGATTTTCCATAATGAATACAAAGAAACAACAGATAAAATCAAAAAAAACAACAGAAATGTTTCAAAAATCGATGGCACGGAAATGAAGAAAAGACTCGTGATTTGCAAGTTCATCATGCGAATCAAGATCATAGAAAATAATTTTGAGAAAATGATTCCTAAAATAATCCCTGCTGTACAGGCGAATAATCCAATAGCCATTGTTTCCAATACATAGATCAGTGAGATTTGGGTTTTCTTCACACCAAACAACTGATAGATCCCAATCTCTCTTTGTCTGCGGTTAAAGAAAAAACGATTTGCACTAATAACAAAAAAAAGTAATACGATTAAGATAATCCAACTACCCATACCAAAAAAAACATTGAATAAAGAATCTTGCTGTGTCCTTCGGTTCAATAATTGATCATAAGAAATCGTACTAAAAGAATAGTAGATCATCGTTGATAACGTTAGACTAAAAAAGTAAACGAGATACCCTCTTGACTGTCGCAGAAAACTTTTCGCAGCCAACTTATAAAGCATTGAGTTTTCCACCTCCCCCAATGGTCGCCTGCATATCAATCACCCGTTCAAAAAATTCGTTTCTTGAACCTCTGCGAACTACTTCAGAGAAAATCACCCCATCTTTGATAAATAAAATCCGATCACAATAACTGGCTGTATACGGATCATGTGTTACTAATAAGATAGTTGATTTTTCTACTCGGTTCATCGTTGTTAAATAATTTAGTAACTCGGTGGCTGATTTCGAGTCCAGAGACCCGGTTGGCTCATCAGCAAAAATGACTTGTGGTTGAATAACTAATGCTCTAGCAGCCGCAATCCGTTGTCTCTGACCAACTGATAATTCATCTGGATAACGTTTTAAGATTTCTTCGATCCCTAATAATTGAGCAACATGCAACACACTTTTTTCCATCTCTTCTTTCGAGATTCGTTCCACCGCTAATGGTAGTAAGATATTGTCCTTCGCATTCAATGTATCGATCAAATTAAATTCTTGAAAAATAAATCCTAATTTTTTGCGACGGAAGTCACTCAATTCATTATTTTTCATTTTAGTGATCTCATTTCCTTGGATCAACACACTTCCCATCGTTGGTAGATTGATCGTCGAAAGAATATTCATCAAAGTCGTCTTTCCAGCACCACTCGGACCCATGATGCCAACAAATTCTCCTTTTTCTACTGTAAAAGAGATATTATCAAGTACTTTTACCGGCGAAAGCTTATTTCCATAGCTTTTACTTACATGTTTTACCTCGATCATTTTATCCATGGCTTTCCTCCTTGGGTTTTGCTTACTCGCCACACTGACACACTTACCAGCATATTAGCATATTCTTTGGTTTTTTTCTCTGATCTTTACAGCATTTGAGCATTTCTTTTTAGATTTTTATCATTTCGCAGACATAACCTTTTTTTAAAAAAATTTTTATTCATCTATTTTATTCACGAAAGCGGTATATTCAAAATAAAAATCCTATAAACTTACGTTTTCACTTTTTTTCACAAAGAAATATATACAACATATAGTATAGTTGTGCGTTTATACACCTGTTTGCATACTATATATAGCTAGTATTTAGTTGCTCCTTCGTGGATTTTGTTTTATGATAGACAAGAAGAATTTAGCAGGAGTTGAATAAAATGAGTGTACAAATTGAAGAAAAAGTAACAGATCCCCTTCATTCAGAAGTATCAAACATAACAATCATTAAACGAGATGGTCGACGTGTCGAATTTGATGAAACAAAAATCAATGAGGCTTTAGTCAAAGCTGAAAAGAAAATTCATGGCTCATTGTCTCCACTTACTTATGAAAAAATTCAAACGATCGTGGATTTAGTCGTTCAAGAAATCAAACGACGCTTTACCGACAACGTTAAAATATATGAGATTCAAAATATCGTTGAACACATTCTTTTAGAAAAAAACGAATATGAATTAGCAGAAGAATATATCAATTACCGCACAAAACGTGATTTTGCCAGAAGCAAAGCGACAGATATCAATTTTTCGATCAAAAAATTGATCAATAAAGACCAAACAGTTGTCAATGAGAATGCAAATAAAGATAGTAATGTCTTCAATACTCAAAGAGATTTAACCGCTGGTATCGTTGGAAAATCCATCGGTTTGAAAATGTTGCCCCCACATATCGCAAATGCGCATCAAAAAGGCGACATCCATTACCATGATTTAGATTATCATCCATATACACCAATGACAAACTGTTGTTTGATCGATTTCAAAGGAATGTTGAACAACGGATTCAAAATTGGAAATGCTGAAGTGGAATCACCAAAATCAATTCAAACTGCTACTGCTCAAATTTCACAGATCATTGCAAATGTAGCTTCCAGTCAATATGGTGGTTGTTCTGCTGACCGAACAGATGAATTACTTGCTCCTTTCGCTGAACTGAATTATCAAAAACATTTAGCGGATGCAGAAGAATGGATCGAAACACCTGAACGTCGAGTAGAGTATGCGAAATCAAAAACTAAAAAAGATATTTTTGATGCGATGCAAAGTCTAGAATATGAAATCAATACTCTTTTTACTTCAAATGGTCAAACACCATTTACTTCTCTTGGCTTTGGTTTAGGAAAAAACTGGTTTGAGCGAGAAATTCAAAAAGCAATCTTACAAAATCGGATCAATGGCTTAGGCAGCGAAAAGCGGACAGCTATCTTCCCTAAATTGATTTTCACATTAAAAGATGGCATAAACTTGAACCCAACTGATCCTAATTATGACATTAAACAATTAGCTTTGGAATGTGCAACTAAGCGGATGTATCCTGATATTTTAAACTACGACAAAATCGTTGAATTAACCGGTAGTTTCAAAGTACCTATGGGTTGTCGTTCATTTTTACAAGGTTGGAAAGATGAAAATGGCCAAGAAGTGAACGTTGGTCGAATGAATCTTGGTGTGGTCACACTAAACTTACCTCGTATTGCCATCGAAGCGAAAGGCGATCAGGAAAAATTCTGGCAAATCCTCTCTGAGCGCTTAGCCATCATGAAAGATGCTTTAGTTTATCGTGTCGATCGTTGTAAAGAAGCGATCCCTGCTAACGCACCAATCTTATATATGTATGGTGCATTCGGTAAACGTCTCTCAAAAACAGATGCTGTCGATGAATTATTCAAAAATCGTCGTGCAACGGTTTCTTTAGGTTATATCGGTCTTTACGAAGTGGCTTCTGCTTTTTATGGTGGGGAATGGGAAAACAATCCCGAAGCAAAAGATTTTACCCTTGATATCGTGAAGGAATTAAAAGCCAAAGCAGATGCTTGGGGTGACGAATATGGATATCATTTCAGCGTTTACTCTACACCTAGTGAGAGCCTAACTGATCGTTTCTGCCGTTTAGATACAGAAAAATTTGGCGAAGTCGAAAACATCACTGATAAAGAATATTACACGAATAGTTTCCATTATGACGTTCGTAAAAACCCAACTCCGTTTGAAAAACTAGATTTTGAAAAAGATTATCCGAAGTATTGTTCTGGTGGTTTTATCCATTACTGTGAGTACCCAATGCTTCAACAAAACCCGAAAGCATTAGAAGCCGTTTGGGATTATGCTTACGATAAAGTTGGCTATTTAGGAACGAATACACCAATTGATCATTGCTACAAATGTGGCTTTGAAGGTGACTTCAAACCAACCGAACGTGGCTTTGAATGTCCCGAATGCGGCAATCATGATCCAAAAACTTGTGACGTCGTTAAAAGAACCTGTGGCTATTTAGGTAACCCACAAGCACGTCCAATGGTTCACGGTCGTCACAAGGAGATCTCTTCACGTGTCAAACATATGAAGTAATCTTTCTCTACTATTTCGTTCTAATTTACTCTAAGAAAAAAGATAGAGCGATCAGTTATTCCTTAGAAAACAATCCCCTTTCACAGCGTGACTACGATAAATCGAACGGTGTGTGAACCGTGACCGTTCGATTTATTTGCATTTTTTTGAGGCTAGTCCATTATCTTTTCTGAGACTGCTTGCTGTGAAACTGGTTTGAGTTTTAAGTAAATTTTTCATACTTTGATGTTAGAAAGAAGTTTTTTTATGCGAAATCCTAAACCTAAAGAATGGCTGGCACAAGATTACAGCCAAAATTACATTGCTGATTACAAACCATTTAACTTTGTGGATGGCGAAGGCGTAAGAAATAGTCTTTATGTGAGTGGCTGCTTATTTGCTTGTGAAGGATGTTTCAATAAAGCAGCGCAAAACTTCCGCTATGGTAAACCTTTCACACCAGAGCTGGAAGAACAAATCATTACCGATCTTCGCCATGATTACGTTCAAGGACTGACCCTTTTAGGCGGGGAACCTTTTCTAAACACGGACGTCTGTCTCCAAGTCGTTGAGCGTATCCGACAAGAATTTGGTCAGACCAAAGATATCTGGTCGTGGACCGGTTATACTTTTGACGAACTACTTCAAGACTCCGAAGACAAGTTAGCTCTTTTAGCAAAAATCGATATCTTAGTTGATGGACGTTTTGAACTAAGTAAAAAGGATTTAAAACTACAGTTTCGCGGTAGTAGTAATCAACGCATCATCGATGTCAAAAAATCGCTAGCCGAAAATAGAGTAGTGATTTGGGAAAAATGCAGCGATGCTACAGAATCGTATGAACAAATCAAAAAACAGGAGTTCATTTAGGTCCTCCCACTCCTTATTGAATAAAAAACAGTAGAAACGTATGTTGATTTCCAACACGTTTTCTACTGTTTTTTCATTCCCACAAAGGTAACACAATATTCTCATAAGTCATGGGATCTAAATTCGTTAACGTGATCCCCAAGAGACGTATGCCTTGTTCAATCCCTAAAATTTCTTCCCAAATCAAACTTGCTTGATAAAAGAGCGCTTCTTTCTTATAGATATACTCAGGTAAAGTGACTCTTTTCGTGACTGTCGTATAATCCGTATATCTCACTTTTAACACTACGGTTTTTCCATGTTTTTGGACTCTTTTCAACGACTCTTCGACTTTCTCAGCTAATTGTCGTAATTGTGCTAATACCGCTTCTTCCGTTTGTAGTGGCTGACCATAAGTATGCTCTTTTCCTACAGATTTTCTTTCCCTTGTCACATTGACTGGTGCATCATGGACACCTCTTACTTTTCGATAAAGCGAATAGCCCATCTTGCCAAATTGTTGGATCAACATCATCTCTGTACAATTATAAAGATCTTCTCCAGTGAAAATACCAAGTTCATGCATCTTAGGGACGGTTTTTTTTCCTACCCCATGAAATTTATCAATAGGTAGTGCCTTTAGGAACGTCAATGCGTCTTGAGGTGCAACGATAGTAATGCCTTTAGGTTTTTGAAAATCTGAGGCTAATTTCGCTAAAAACTTATTATAGCTCACACCTGCCGAGCAGGTCAGTTTTACCTCTTCCCAAATGTCTCTTTGGATCAAACGAGCAATTTTGATTGCTGATTTACAATTGCGTTTATTGTTCGTCACATCAAGATAGGCTTCATCAATACTGACAGGCTCAACGATATCCGTATATCGGTAAAAAATCTCACGAACAATTTGTGAGATCTCACTATATTTTTGATGATCGCCTGGTTTAAAAATGGCTTGCGGACATAATTCATATGCTTTTTGCGCACTCATCGCTGAATGGATGCCATACTTTCTTGCTTCATAATTCGCTGTAGTAACCACTCCTCTACCACCAGTGTCACTCGGATGTCTGGCAATAACTAAGGGTTTCCCTCTAAATTCTGGATGATCCCGTTCTTCGACAGAGGCAAAAAAAGCATCCATATCGATATGAATGATTTTTCTAGATGTATCATTATGTAAAGGAAACTGTAATTCCATCTCACTCACCCCTATCATGATTATATAGGAACTTTTGTTCGGTGACAAGAAGATGGTTACCCACCGAACGGACCACAAAAAAGAGCCGAAATTTCACAAAAACTGAGACATCAATTTCGGAAATCACGACTTCTAAAATGATCATTCATCACTTGAGACTGTTTAGTAAACCAACCAGGTCATCTGAATCATTCGTTACTCAGTTTCTTCAGTCGCTTGCAAGGATGCATCGGAATGAAGAAAATAAATCAACGTTTGTAATTCATTCGTTAAGTCAACATTTTGAATCAACACATCTGCTGGCGCATTTAATCGAGCAGAAGTAAAATTCAAGATACCTTTAATGCCCGCTTCAGTCAACCGATTAACTACTTCTTGTGCTCGCTCAGCTGGTATCGTCAATATTGCTACTTCGATTTGTTGGATCTTGATTTGCTCAAACATATCTTCCATAGGGTAAACGGGAATCCCATCCACGATCCGTCCAACGATTGCTTCGTTGACATCAAATGCACAACTTACACGGATACTGTTACTTTGATGGAATTTATATTTTAAAAGGGCACTTCCCAAATTACCGACACCGATCAACGCCACATTAGTCAATTGATCATCATTCAATGTTTTTGCGAAAAAATGCATGAGGTCTTCAACATCGTAGCCATAGCCTCGTTTTCCTAATTCTCCAAAATATGAAAAATCACGGCGAATCGTTGCACTGTCAACTTGAACAGCCTCACTTAATTCAGTTGATGATACTTTTTTCTTACCAGCATTATTTAAGATTCGTAAATAACGGTAATACAAAGGTAGCCGTTTGGCTGTTGCCTTTGGAATAACATGATCTTTCACTTAATTACCTCCACTTTTACTTTAAGTTTACTTTGATTTATCCATCATATCAGTATATATAGGAAAAAATCAATTTGATTGCTTGGATATTGTGAATTTTTATTCTTTATTCATTTTTTTATCATTTCTTTGAACCTCGCAGTATCAAGGAATTTATGGTAGACTACTAGTTGAAAAAGAGATTTATTCTTAGAGAATTCACAAAGTAGAAAAGAGGATTCCATGATATTATTACAAGCCAATCAAATTGCTCGTCACTTCGGTGCAGAGATCTTATTTGAGAATATCCATTTAGAAATCAGCACAGGGGCTCGGATCGCATTAGTCGGCCGTAACGGAGCAGGAAAATCAACACTTTTGAAGATCCTTGCTGGAATCGAACGCCCCGATGAAGGAACAATTGCTAAAAATAAAGCTGCTACTTTAGGCTATCTGGCACAAGATACTGGGTTAGATTCAGCAGAAACAGTCTGGAATGAAATGCTTAAATCATTCGAAACAATCCGTCAAATGGAAAATCGAATGCGCGAACTTGAAATCTTGATTAGTGAAGGAACACCTGATACACCTTCCTATGAGTCACTTTTGAAAGAATACGATAAATTACAACACGATTTTTCAGATAGAAACGGTTATGGCTACGAAAATGAAATACGCTCTGTTTTGCATGGCTTTAAATTTGATCCGTCTTTTTATGATCAAAAAATCAATGAATTGTCTGGCGGACAACGCACTCGCTTAGCGTTAGCAAGAATGTTGCTCCAACATCCAGATATCTTGATCTTAGACGAACCAACCAACCATTTAGATATTGAGACTCTCTCTTGGTTAGAAGGCTACCTGCAAAGTTATACTGGTGCCTTACTGATCGTCTCCCATGACCGATATTTCTTAGATAAAGTCGCAACAGAAGTTTACGAATTAAGTCGAAAAAAAATGCGCCACTATAAAGGGAATTATTCGAAGTATCTTGACATGAAAGCTGAACAATTAGCAACTGAATGGAAAGCTTATGAAAAACAACAAACTGAGATCCATAAATTGGAAGATTTTGTCGCACGCAACTTGGTACGCGCTTCTACGACGAAAAGAGCCCAAAGTCGCAGAAAAGTCCTTGAGAAAATGGATCGGATTGACCGTCCTCAAGGAGACGAAAAACAAGCTCACTTTCTTTTCAATGTAGCAAAGCCATCAGGAAATGTTGTATTACAAATTGAAGATGCTGCGATTGGTTATCATAATGAAGTTTTGTCTGAACCGATCAATCTTGATATTCGGCGTCAAGAAGCCATTGCACTGGTCGGCCCCAATGGTATTGGTAAATCCACGCTTTTAAAATCGATCATCCATCAGTTGCCGTTTATCCGTGGAAAAGAACATTTAGGAACCAATGTGACGATCGGCTACTACGATCAAGGTCAAGCAGACTTACACACCAACAAAACAATTTTAGCTGAATTATGGGATGAACATCCAACGACTCCCGAAAAAGAAATTCGTAGCGTTTTGGGTGCCTTTCTATTTTCTGGTGAAGATGTAGAAAAGACCATCCCCTTGCTAAGCGGTGGTGAAAAAGCCCGAGTCGCCCTTGCAAAACTCGCAATGAATCAAGAAAACTTTTTGATTTTAGACGAACCAACCAACCACCTGGACATTGATAATAAAGAAGTATTAGAAAATGCCTTGATTGATTATGATGGTACTTTGTTGTTTGTCTCTCATGACCGTTATTTCATCAATCGGATTGCCACAAAAGTCATCGAATTATCGGAAAACGGTAGTAAAGTTTATTTAGGTGACTATGATTATTATTTGGAAAAGAAACAAGAAGAAGCGGAGATAGCAGAGCTGTTAGCTGAAAAAACACCAGAAGAAGAGCATATTTCTACGAACAAGAAAACCTATTTCCAAAGTAAAGAGCAACAAAAGCTGATACGTAGTTTACAACGTAAAATCACTCAAATTGAAGAAGAATTAGCTATTTTAGATGAACAGATCGAGGCACTAGAACAGCAAATGGTGTCCCCAGAGAATTTGGATGACCATCTCAAATTAAATGAATTGAATCAAACACTCGAAGCAACTCGCCAATCTCAAGAAACAAAACTTTCTGAATGGGAAGATTTGAGTATTGAGCTTGAAGAATATGAAAATGAATAAAAACAGATAAATGAATATTCATTTCTGCACTAGAAACGCTCTCAAAACAGTACCCGCTGTTTCGAGGGCGTTTCACTTATCACAACGCACACTATCAAAGCAATCTCAAAGTGCTTGTTTATTCTCTACCTAAATTTTCTTGAACTTTTGTCTCACTAGATTGTGCCTTTGTTTCGATTAAACTGGGTTCCTTTATTTTATCAGTTATACTTTCCATCGTTTGGCATCCATTCGTTTGAGTTTTTTGTTTTGTCTGACTCTCCATCTGATCCCTCCCCTTATTCAATGAGAAATCATTGATCTTCTTTGTTACTTGAAAATCAATTACCACTTTGTTTCTTTGACAGCCTTTAGGATTTATTCGCCCGAACATTTCTTGATAAGCTTGTTGATTTAGCCGATAATTAGTAATTTCCCCTCCCAAACACCGCGATAAAATTTCACTTTTTATCTTTATATCCTTTGCTAGTCCTTCTTTGATTTCCTTTAAATTTCCTTTCTCGAACATTGTATCCAACTGATATTCCTGTAATTTTGCTTCATTTATTTGTAGCCAGATATTTAAATAATCTGTTAGATAAATCTTTTCTTGACTATGGACTTGTATTTCTTTATGAAAGGCTTCAGTATGAGATTCATAACTAGTTTCACCTTTATTTATTTCTTTTGCATTTTTTTCTCGGTCATACAAGCGGATTAATGCTGTAGTCGCCGGACAAAAGTCTTTCGGTTCATGAATTTTTTTATTTAGCTTAAGTAGCATTTCATTGACTTCTTTATCTTGATTATTTGAAAATTTTTTTCTAAGCCATTGAGACAATCCCATTCTAAACACTCCTATCTATCGCTCTTTTACAAGAATTATATCTGTTATTCTTTTTATTAATAGGTCACTTTATTCCTTTCAACCTAAAAAAAACGACTATTACTAAAAGAGAGACTGAGCAAAAATTTTCTCAGTCTCCTCTATTCATTTCCTACTCATTCATACTAGCTGAACCGAAATTCTGTTTGTTTAAGATACTTGATTGAATTCTTGATTTTTCAGTTCATACACCACATCGCAGCCTTTAGCGACATCCTGTTCGTGGGTGACTAAAATAATACATTTCTTTTGCTCATGTGCAATCTCTTGGAAAAGTTTAACGATCTCGCTGGAAGTTGTTTCATCCAAGTTTCCAGTCGGTTCATCCGCAACGATTAGATCGTGTTCACAGCATAGGGCTCTAGTGATTGCTACTCGTTGTTGCTGACCACCAGATAGCATCGTAACTTTTTTATCTGCTAAATCCTTAGTGATTCCGACTTTTTCCAAGTTCGCTAAGGCGTAGGCTTTTTTATCTGTCTGTTGGCTTTGAGCAATCTCCATCGCTGTTACCACATTGTCTACTGCCGATAAATACGGCAGTAGATTATAGGCTTGGAATACAATTGATACATCTTTACGACGATATTCCCGCAATCCAATTTTTTTCAACGATTTGTCATCATAGAGAATTTCTCCGTTTTTTGGTGTATCTAGTCCTGCGATCAGGGATAAAAAAGTCGTTTTCCCTGAACCGCTCGTACCTAAAATTGCATACATTTTGCCTTTTTCAAAAGTTAAATTAACGTTTTCGAATAATCGTCGGTTGTCTTCATACCAGTAGCCTAAATCTTTTGTTGATAGTGTCATTAAAAATTCCTCCTTTAATTAGGAAATCAATATTTTCTTCGGATTCAGTCGTAGAATTCCTGCTGATGAAAGGACAATTGAGAATAAACTAATCCCCAGCCCAATTCCTGCAAGACTTAAAATCTCGGTTGGCTGCATTGAAATATTTAGTTCTTGAATTTCTTTTGATTGTGTAAATGGATTGCTTCCCATTTGACCACCACTAGGACCACCGTTTCCGCCACCAGGTGCTTGTCCTTGGTTACCTTGATTTGGACCGCCGTTTCCTGCCGTATTCGCTTCTTGTCCATCTGCATTTTGCGAAGTTGTTTGCTGACTCAACAACTGGTTGCCGACTGCATTGCCAACAACATTTCCGCTAGCTGCAGCGATCCCTAAAGCGAAGATCATGCAGACAAAAATCTCAACGAAAAATTGTGAAATAACTTTGACCCGTGATTCACCTAATGAAAGTAATACACCGATCTCATATTTACGTTCACGAATCGACAGCATAATAATCAATGTCAAAATAATGACTCCGGCTACGGCTACTAAAATCACGATATTCTTCGCAAAGCTTGATACATTATTCAACGGCTGAAGCATTTGCTGATACATTTGATCATTGGTTTCTAAGCTGAATGTATCCGTATCGATCAATTTATTCGCTGCTTCTACAAAGCTGTCCATGTCTTTGGGATCATCTAAGTTATAAACTGCCGAATCGATCGTTTTTCCTTCCGATCCAGTTAAGGTGTTAACCAGTGTATAAGAAGAAAAAATCGTGTTCGCTGGATTCATAAAGTTGAAGCGAGCACTCATACTGTTGCCAGAATCACTTGTTTTGTAAATACCTTTAATAGTAACTTCAACATCTTTATCATCGGTATCTTTAATCTTAAATTTGTCCCCGACACTTAGATCGTTTGCTTCCGCTAAACTTTGCTCGATCAGTACATTATTCGTCCCTTCATCATCCGAAGTGATTGCCTTGCCTTCAACTAGGCTAGCTGTTCCTGATGAAAAATCACTGTAAGAATTACTTTCGGAAACACCTTTAATTTGGAAATCCCCTTGACTCATCCCACCAGGTGCTTTCTGTCCACCAAATCCAACAGCTTGTTCATCCGAAGATTCCTCTTCACTGTCACTATCACTCGAGATCGGTGTAATCCCTGTGCCTTTATCCGCTGAAGTACTTGCTTCAAATGAATACGATTTAACATTCGCTAATTCTGCGATTTTTTTTGCATCACTCAAGTTGACGGGTGTCTGTTCAAAGCTACCTGGATCTGGACGACTGCTTTCATCATCTGAATCTGAATTTGATTGCTGTTTGAACATTGCCTCTCGGTTCGTTGATAAGGTGACGGTCGCCCCGACACTTTTTTTCGCATTCGTGGTCGCCAGTTCAGCGCCGCTGCGGATCGTTAACCCCGCTAATACAAAAATTAATATGGCGGAAAAGACGGTGATCATAATGATGCTGCGTCCTTTTTTGGCCCAAAGGCTTTGAATCGCCCGTTTGATATAATTCATTTTGGTTCCTCCTTCATTTGTCTGTTTATAGAATAGGCAAATTGGCTTAACCGAAGCTTAAACGAGATAAAAAAGTTTTTAAGGTTGTTTTAGGAAAGCGTGGTAAACTGAGTAAGTAATAGATGAAAAAGGAGAAAATCAATGATAAACCTTTTAATAGTAGAAGATGAAGCGACACTTTCAGATAATATAAAAGAAATCTTGTCGGATTTAGGTGAGATCACACAGATCTATGATGGGGAAGAAGGCTTATTTGAAGCAGAAACTGGTGTTTATGATCTAATATTGCTGGACCTGATGCTGCCAGGGAAAAACGGCTACGAAATCTTAGCAGAATTACGGAAAAAAAATATCCAAACCCCTGTGCTGATTCTAACTGCCAAAGATGGCCTAGAAGACAAAATCAATGGATTTCAAAAAGGTGCAGACGATTATTTGACGAAACCTTTTTATCGCGAAGAACTGATTATGCGGGTCAAAGCATTATTGAAGCGTTCGTTAGGATTGTTTTCTGAGAATCAAATCATCTATAAAAATATTACCTGCAACCTTGCGACGAAAGAAGTAAACATCGACGATGAGATCCTATCAATTCAAGGAAAAGAATTTGATCTCTTGGTTTATTTCATCCAAAATAAGGGCGTGATTTTAACAAAGGAGCAAATCTTCGATCGGATTTGGGGATTTGATTCCGATACGACCATTACAGTTGTAGAAGTATATATGAGTCACTTAAGAAAACATTTGAAGCCGTCAGGTGCAGATCAGTTCTTTAAAACACTGAGAAATGTCGGCTACATCTTACAAAAGGATTAATGCTATGAATACCGAAATATCAAGAAAACAACGACTAAAATTTTTCTTCTTAAATGTAGCCGCTTTTGCAGGTATCTTCCTATTATTAGGATTTATAACTCTACAGCTGCTGCAAAGCTCGGCCTACCGCCAAACAGACCTGTCACTAACTCAAATGGCGGAAAATGAACATCTTATTCAGATGGAAATCAACCGGTACCAACAAAGCAATCCCTTTCTGGCACAAATGTCGGGCGAGCAGCTGAGAGAGAATAGACCAGAAGGCAATAATCAGTTCAATACTCAGATCATTTTATGGTCAAAAGAAGGAACGATTCTCAACAAAGACACGATTGGTGGACGGTTCACTGAACTGGAAAATTTAACCTTAGATAAAAAAAATCTCGATTCTGTTCAAGCATTAAGTTTAAAAAATGCAGGCTATTCTAGCCAAAAACTTTCCTTTCATTCGTATACAATCAAAGCAGATAAAGGAGGAGACATCGCCTATATTCAATTTTTAGCCAATACCAATCAAATCGCAGACTCCATGAAAACCTTCAAGACAACACTGATTATCTGTATGGTCGTTTTTTGGCTGATTTCGATTGGAATAAGCTTTTACATTTCAAAAATGAATATGCAACCCATCATGCTCTCATGGCGCAAACAACAGGAATTTGTTGAAAATGCCTCTCACGAATTACGCACGCCACTAGCAATCATTCAAAACAGCCTGCAGCAATTGTTCACCCGACCCAATCACACCATCTTGGAAGAGTCTGAACCAATTGCCCAAGCCCTGAATGAAACACGGCGAATGAAAAGCCTGACTGAAGACCTGCTAACCTTGGCACGCAGTGATTCCAATCAGTTGCTTCTGCAGAAAGAATCAGTTAATCCCAAAGAATTTATTCGTCAATTAGCCCAGCCCTTCCAGGAAATCGCAGAAATAAACGATCAATATTTTGTCTTGGAAAACTTTGCCGATCAACCAGTGATAGTCGACGAAAAACGTATCCACCAAGTTCTAGTTATTCTGCTGGACAATGCGCTAAAATACACAGAAGCTAAAGAAAAAATCGTCCTGCAATCTGAAATCTCCAACGATAATTGGCTGATTGAAGTCAAAAACAACGGGCCATCTATTAGCGATGAAGATAAAAGACGAATTTTTGAACGCTTCTACCGCGAAGACCGCTCTCGTTCTAAAGAAACTGGGGGCTATGGTCTTGGTCTCGCAATTGCCAAACAGATCATCACTCAGCATAAAGGCAAACTGTCCGTAAGAGACTGGGAACCTAGAGGAGTCGTTTTTCAAATACAATTGCCAATGAAATAGATGACAAAACGACTAAATTGTGATCAGATGATAGATTTTTATACCTGTATATAATTCCTTCTCTTTTGTTTCTATACTTTGTGTGACTGAGCCAAAACTTGTCTCAGTCTCTTCTAGTATCTCTAAAAACGAATAAACGGTGAAAAAAAAACACCTTGAATTCCTTTAGAATTAGTTTAACGAACCAATTCATAGGAGGATTCAAGATGTCTGATACTCAGTTTATCAAACATATCCTAAACATTCTAAACCTGATTATCTATTTCGCGGAAAATTGTTTAACCAATTAAAAAGAACAGAAAAAAGTATTTCTTCTTTCTCTTAGATTCTTCGCATTCTTTCAGTAAGATAAAAGGATTCAGCTTTTTAACACTTAGGCAATTTGCAATGTATCAACTTTAAATTGTTCGTCTACGTATTTGGCATAGGTTTTGTGTTTTTGAACAAGCTCAGCGTGTTTTCCTGAACCGGTTACTTTTCCTTTTTCGATAAAGTAGATTTTATCAGCATCCACGATCGTTGATAAGCGATGTGCGATCACTAATGTTGTCCGACCTTTCATCAGATTTGCCAAGGCTTGTTGGACTTTTGCTTCTGATTCAGAATCAAGACTTGCTGTTGCTTCATCCAACATCAAGACCTTTGGATCTCTTAAGAACGCTCGAGCGATTGCCAGTCGTTGCCGTTGGCCTCCAGAAATTTTCGTACCACGTTCGCCCACTTCTGTATCTAAACCATTGGGCATCTCTTCTACAAATTGACGTGCATAGGCTAATTCTAACACTTCCCAAAGCTGCTCATCTGTGTAATTATCCGCTAATCCATAAGTTAAATTATAACGGATCGTTCCTGCCATAATAGCAGAATCTTGGGAAACATAGCCAATTTGACTACGATAATTGGACAACTTGATCTTTTGGATCTCTGTTGTGCCAAATTTGATCGTACCTGCTGTTGGCTCATAAAAACGTTCTAATAAACTGAATGTAGTCGATTTCCCTCCACCAGAAGGACCCGCAAAAGCAATGATCTCGTTAGGTTTAGCTTCAAAAGACACATTCGTTAAAATCGGTTCCTCAGGTGCATCACTATAAGCAAAGTCCACGTTAGAAACACACAATGTTTTGTTCGATAAATCCACTTCTTCACCAGATTCAAAGTCTTCAGGTACTTCATTCAATAATTCTTGTACACGGCGTGTCGAACCAGCAGCTTTTGCCATTTCAGAAAACAACGTGGCAATCGTTGGCATCGCGCCGATCAGATTGAAGAGATACATGAGAAAACTCATCAATACCCCGATCGTCATCGCACCAATCGCAATACGATGCATTCCATAAGCTAACAAACCAAAGACCATACTCATAAAAACCATCATCATGATTGGTTGCATTGCAGCATCAAAGACTGCTTCTTTTTTACCAACGCGAAACAAACGATCGACTTCATTTGCTGCCCGCTCTTGTACTTGTTGTTCGGCATTCGACGTTTTTACTAAACGAATTTCTGACAACGTTTCTGTTGCGATTCCATTGAAATGACTCATAGCATCTTGACGGATATGACTGATCTTTGAACCAAAGGTCATCACAGGAATCATCAATAAGATAACGACGGGAACAGCAATAACCATGGCTAGCGACATATGCCAATCCATTCTGATCATCATATAAACCGTTCCGATCACGGTAATGATGCTCGCAATCGTTTGTGGAAATGTCACAGCCAACAGCTGTTTTACCTGGGACGTATCATTCGTTACACGGCTGGACATCTCACCCGCCTTCACCGAATCAAAATAGGTGACTTTCAGTATCGTTAATTTATTCCATAAACGTTTTCGCATATTTTGAATGACGTTTTCGCCAAAAATTCCTAAAATCGTCCCACCAATCGCTGAAATTACAGCTGAAAAAACGAACATCCCCACGACTCTTCCTAATAAAGCATAATCGATCCCCTCTTGAAAATGATTAACTAAATTAGCAGCCAATTTAGGAACATAAACTTGCACAGCTGATGAACCTGCTAATAAGATCATCCCAATCGCCAGTAAGGGATAGCGCGGTTTTGTTTGTTTGATTAAACTAAGAAATTCTTTCAAAGAAAATCTTGTATTCGTTTGTTTCATCGAGATACTAACGGGTCTTCCGCCTCCACCTTGTGCCATTATTTTCTACGCCCTTTCTTCCATCCTTCAAAGCCACCGTAATGTCTATCAAATCGTCCATCGAAGGCATCTCGATCAAAGCCACCTCGACCAAAACCACCGAACCCACTGCGATCCATCATCTGTTCACGTGCTCTGCCAAAATGTGCACTCATCTTATTGAAACGTTCCCAGCGTTGATCATCGCCGAAAACTTCAGCTAATTTTTCTTGAAATTCAGGACGATTGATATTTTCATTCATTCGTTCAAGATAGGTATTCAATTGTGCTAACTCTTCTTCTGCAAAACCTTTAAATAAGACATCTTTTAACGTTGTACTGATTGAACCACGCTCTTGCAGACTTTCTCGACCTTTATCAGTAATCTTGACCAAAGTCACTCGGGAATCCGTTGCTGATTTTTCCCGCATGACCGCCCCAGCCTCTTCTAATTTTTTGATGATTTGTGTCACACTAGACGGTTTAATATCTAGCACTTCAGCTAACCGTCCTGCCGTCACATCGTCCTCAGCCACTAAAATTTTTAATGTTTCAAAAGCATTATCTGTCTTTTCTTCCACTTGATAGGCAAAAATCAAAAACGGTTGGTGCGCAATTTCTAACAGATTTTCTAAGATTTCATGATGATTCATAAGATGACCTCCAAAATATTTACTTAGTTTATATCGATATCAACAAAGTAAATGATAAACTATTTATTTTGTTTGTCAACAAATAAACTAATTAAATAGTTAAAAAAATAGTTAGCCAAAAAAATCTAAAATTGACTAACACTAGATAAGTGAGTTGGTTTGTTTTTTCAATACACATTATCCCTTCTATTTTTTTATTTTCAAACAAAAAAATAGACTCAGTTCTACTTGAATTTTCAAGAAAATAACTAAGTCTATATGCTATAATCATTTGTGACAGTAAAGTTTAATGACGGTGGCTTTCCATTCTGAAAGCGAGGTGGTGCTTATGCACATAATCTCACACTTTAGAGAAAGGAGATGCCTTTTTGTCCGCATACGAGACAATTCAAACCATTCTTGGGTTTGGTATGTTTACCATTTCTTTGATTGGCTTGGTTGTATCTATGCTTAAACATGACAAAAAGAAATAGCCGTCACTTTAGCGAGCAGACTGGCTATTTCTTTTTGAAATATTTAGTTTAATTGCCACCGTCTTTAGCGGTGCTGTCAAAAGGGAACTGTTTACGCAGTTCCTTTTTTCATGTTTATTATAGCATACCTCTATTCTTCTATTCAATAAAAAACAAAAGAACGGTTATTTTTTTAAAGCAATGATCACTAAGTCTATAGGCTTCGATCCTTTGTGACAATATAGTTTAACAACGGTGGCTTTCCATTCTGAAAGCGAGGTGGTGCTTATGCACATAATCTCACACTTTAGAGAAAGGAGATGCCTTTTTGTCCGCATACGAGACAATTCAAACCATTCTTGGGTTTGGTATGTTTACCATTTCTTTGATTGGCTTGGTTGTATCTATGCTTAAACATGACAAAAAGAAATAGCCGTCACTTTAGCGAGACGACTGGCTATTTCTTTTTGAAATACCATTGAATTCGCCACCGTCTTTAGCGGTGCTGTCAAAAGGGAACTGTTGACGCAGTTCCTTTTTGCACGATTATTATAGCATGACTCTATTCTTCTGTTCAATGTTAATTTCTAGCATCTTGATTAAAGATTAAAATTGACTTCTATCAATTCAAATAAACACCAAAAATTCTGATATCAAGGCATTTTTGAGTAAATAGCTTACTAGCAAACCCTAACTGATCACAGTAGTACGATAGTCAAAGAGGATATTTTTAACTAAATTGATTTATCGTATAGTGTGATAGAGGGAACTAGTTCTACTTACTTATGCAATAAAACATATCTAAAGAGTTTTATTTGAAAAAAATATATTGACATTTTATACTTGAATTATCAAATAAAAAGGACGTGAAGATAAATGTCAAATTTAGAACATAAAGAAGAAAAAACTTTAGACAAAATTATTGCTACGGTTAATAAACTGGATAAAGAATTAGACGAACTTGATACGTTATCTGAAAATCCAGAAAAAAAACATAACCTAAAAAAATGGTTAGTTGAACGAAAAGCGATTCATGAAATTAAAAAAATCCTTCATGAAGCTGGTAAATATGAGAAATATGATGAAAAAGAACTTGATAAAGAATTTAAAGAAATTAATGATTTATTACAATAATTGATTTATACGACTCATTTTGAGTCGTTTTTTATTTATAATAAAGAATTCCTTTCCAGAAGATAAAACAAATGAGAGTCATTGTTTAAGTTTAGTTTGTATATAAAGTCTATAGCTATTTTTAAATTCAATATCTGCTATTTTCATTACTTTTTTCATTGCTTCATCTGAAGAGTCAAACTGGTACCTATTCTTTTCGAATCCATCTTCAACTATCGTGTATTGATCTTGGTCATAACAAATAAATACATAGCGATCTTTTTTGAATGTAAGAATTTTTAAAGCGAAACAGTTCTTTGACTTAAATGTTTTTTTCAAAAATTGTTTTAATTGCTTTTTATAAATCATGTTCATTTTACAGCACTTCTACTTTCTTCATCGACTAGCCATTGATTTTTGTTGAATCGATTAACCAACTTATTTACTTCCTTATCAAATAAAAATTTTTTCAACGTTCGACTAATATAAAAAACTTGCACCTTTTTGCCATCTATTCTAAAAGCAATTCGAAAATCTTCCTTTCCTAAATGGATTTTCATTTCATAAATAGAGTATTTTGCAGATGAATGGACAGGTTTGATGCGATAAAAATTATGTGTCAAATACTCATTCACTTTATATACGATTATTTCTTGGTAGTTTTTTGATTGATTCTCAGAAAATACATCGGAAAATTGCTGGCTGAACTCTACAGAGTACATAACTATACCTTCTTTGTTAGATGATTTATGTAAAGGATAGAATACAAATACAATAAAATGTCTCATACATCACAATATAATTATAGTTGATAAAACAACCTATTTCTATTCGCATTCATTATAGCAACTATAAAAAATAGCCACCAAAAGGCGACTGAAAAATAGGCTTTTATTTGTAAGTTACCTTACAGGCATTAGACTAATCCAACCAATGCCTATCAAAAACATATCATACTTGTTGCATCACTATTTCATCTATTTTTTCTGGTAGAAAATCACTGGTAGAAAAAATAAAATAACACAAAAAAAGCGCCTAAAAAGACGCTTTTGGTAGAAAATTGGAAAACTGAGTATAAGAAAGTACGTGAAATAAGCTATTTTAAGCTTGATTTTCTCCCAATTTCACTAAGTTTTACCAGCTTTTCCGATACATCTTGAACTCTAAGAACAAGTCGTTATAGATTCCTAAAAATTTAGGTCCAAGGTCTTCATAAACTTCTAGATGAGAGATGGTTTCATCAGAGGGATAGAATTGTTCATCTTGGGAAATTTCTTTTGGTAAAAGAGCTTTCGCTTTTTTGTTAGGTGTTGAGTAGCCAATGTATTCAGCATTTTGGGCAGCATTTTCTGGTTTCAACATAAAGTTGATGAAATCATATGCGCCTTCTTTGTTTTTTGCTGTTTTCGGCATCACGATATTATCAAACCATAAATTCGAACCTTCTGAAGGGATCACATAATGAAGATGTTCATTTTCAGACATCATATCTGCTGCTTCTCCAGAAAAAGTTACAGCGACGGATGCTTCTTCATTGATCATATACATTTTGATTTCATCAGCTACGATTGCTTTGACATTAGGGGTTAGTTTGTTCAGTTTATCTGCAGCTGCATTCAATTGATCCATCTCTTTGCTGTTCAACGAATAGCCCAAACTGTTCAACGATAGCCCCATCACTTCTCTGGCACCATCGATCAACATCAAACTATCTCTTAATTTCGGTTTCCAAAGATCATTCCAGTGCTGGATTTCCTCTTTATTGAAAACTTTATCATTATATACGATCCCCAAGGTTCCCCAAAAGTATGGAATCGAATAGGTATTTTGGGGATCAAAGTCTAAATCCAAAAAGCGCTCATCAATGTTCGCTAATCCTTTGATCTTGGAATGGTCTAAAGGAAGCACTAATTTTTCTTTGATCATCTTTTGGATCATGTATTCACTAGGAATGGCTATATCATAATTTGTGCCACCTTGTTGGATCTTAGTAAACATGGCTTCATTGGAATCAAACGTTTCATAATTGACCTTATACCCATATTCTTTTTCAAATTTTGTGATCAAGCTAGGATCAACGTAATCGCCCCAATTATAGATCGTAACGATTTTTGCTCCACTCATTCCGCTTGCTTGTTCTAATTGCCGTACACCAAAGAGCAAGACCAAGATGATCACAACGATACCCACAAACAGTGATTGTAATTTTTTCATCGTAAGCGTGCGACCTCCTCACGTCCTCGGCGATTTTTTCTCAGTTTTTTGGAACGATTTTCTTTACTAATAAAATAATAACCGATCACTAAAACCATCGAAAATAGGAACACTAATGCACTTAACGCATTGATTTCTAAACTGATTCCTTGACGAGCACGAGAATAGATTTCTACTGACAACGTAGTGAATCCATTACCTGTCACGAAAAAGGTCACCGCAAAATCGTCTAATGAATAAGTAAATGCCATAAAGTAGCCTGCAATGATGCCAGGAGACAAGAATGGTAAAATAATATTTTTTACGACTTGAAAATTATTTGCACCTAGATCTCTAGCGGCATCAACCATCGAATCATTCATTTCTTGTAATTTAGGTAATACCATCAATACAACGATTGGGATACTAAAGGCAATATGAGAAAGCAAAACACTTTGGAAACCTAATCCAAAGCCTAAAAAAGTAAAGAAAATCAAGAAACTGGCACCAATAATTACATCTGGTGAAACTAATAAAATATTATTCATACTTAGTAATGTCGTTCTTGCTTGACGTTTTTTAGTATAGTAAATCCCCATTGCCCCAAACGTTCCGATAATCGTTGCGATCAGTGCCGATAAAAAAGCTAACATAAAGGTGTTCAATACAATAATGATCAATCGTGTATCTTCAAAAACTACCTGATAATGGTCCCAAGTAAAACCGGTAAATTTGTTCATGGTACCACCGTCATTAAAGGAGTAGAAAATCAAATAAAAGATAGGCAAATATAATAGTAGAAAAACAATAAAGAGGTAAAGGTAAGACCACTTAAATTTTTTCATCATGCGCGGCCTCCCTTCTTCTTCTCACCTGTCAACAACATCACAATAAACATTGCAATAATCAAAATAACTCCGATCGTCGAACCCATCCCCCAATTTTGAGTCACGAGAAAATGTTGTTCAATTGCTGTTCCTAAAGTGATCACACGATTTCCACCAATCAGTCGTGTCAACATGAACAATGACAGTGAAGGAATAAACACTGCTTGAATCCCACTTTTTACACCATTCAATGACAATGGGAATACTACTCGGCGAAATGTTTCAAAATTATTAGCTCCTAGATCACGGCTAGCACTGATCAATGACGGATTCATTTCTTCCAATGCATTGAATATCGGCATAATCATAAATGGAATCTCGATATAAGTTGCCACAAACAAAAAACTAAAATCGGTAAACAAAATTTGTCTTGGAGCAATTCCTAAAAATTCAAAAAATTGATTCACACTTCCATGGATACTAAAAATACCAATAAACGCATAAGCTTTTAGTAATAAATTCACCCATGTTGGTAAGATGATCAGCATCAACCACAACTGTTTATGTTTTAATTTAGTTAAAAAATAAGCAGTCGGATAGCTGATGATTAATGTAAAAAAGGTAATCAAAAAGGCATACCAAACAGAATTTAACGCCATGAAAAGATTCGTTCTAGACGTCAAAAAAGTAGCATAATTATTTAAAGTAAAGTGTCCATTCATATCAAAAAAAGATTGGTAAATGATCATCAAAACTGGTGCGATCACGAATAGACCAAGCCAGAGTACATAAGGAACAGAGTAGATTCTACGCATTGCTTTCATTGACTATTCCTCCTTACTCTTCATAACTATCAAGTCGTGCATCAAATTCTTCTTCTGATTCATTAAAACGCATGACATGGATATCTTCTGGATCAAAGGCTAGACCAACTTTGCTACCCTCTTTTGCTTTTTTCGTTGAATGAACCGTCCATTCATTTTGTTGCTCATCGTAACAGACAATTTCATAGTGGACCCCACGAAACAGTTGCGTATCAACAGTCACAACCAGTTTTCCCTTATCAGGGGTAGTAATCGTTAAATCTTCAGGGCGCAAGACGACTTCAACTGGTTCATTGGGACGCATTCCACCATCAACACATTCAAATCGTTTGCCAACAAACTCTACAAGATTATCGTCGATCATCACACCATCAACGATATTGCTTTCACCCACAAAATCAGCCACAAAATGATTGATCGGTTCATCGTAGATATCGACAGGTGTTCCACTCTGCACGATTTTCCCCTTATTCATCACAAAGATTTCATCGCTCATCGCTAAAGCTTCTTCTTGGTCATGTGTCACAAAAATAAATGTAATTCCCAAACGTTGTTGCAGCTCTCTTAATTCATACTGCATATCCGTTCGCAGCTTTAGATCCAGCGCAGACAGAGGTTCATCTAACAACAATACTTTAGGTTCATTAACGATAGCCCGCGCGATAGCCACACGTTGTCTTTGTCCACCAGACATTTCGCTAATTTCTCGATTTTCGTACCCAGGAAGTTGCACCATACGAAGTGCATCTTTGACTTTTTTCTCAATATCGACTTTATTCATTTTTTTGATTTTCAATCCAAAAGCGACATTGTCGAATACATTCATATGAGGAAATAAGGCGTAATCTTGGAAAACCGTATTTACTTGCCGTTTATTAGCTGGCACATCATTTAATCGTTTTCCCTCAAAATACATTTCGCCTTCAGTAGCATCTGTGAAACCAGCAATAATTCGTAAAATCGTTGTTTTTCCACAACCCGAAGGACCTAATAAGGTATAAAATTTCCCTTGTTCGATCTCAAAACTCACTTTTTTCAAAATCGTTTCATCATCATAGCGTTTGACCACCTGATCAAATGAAATAATTGGTTTTCCCACTTTTTAACCCCCTAAAATTACAAGTACGATTCAGTAGCGACAATCAATGCCCTCGTACGTTTTGATTGATGATTCTTCAATTGGTGGTGCTTTGTTGCTTGGTAATAGATCGATTGACCTGCTTTGGCAATATATCGCTCTTCACCTAAGCTTAACTCTAATTCCCCCTCTAACACAAAAATAAACGTTTCTGATAAAGAAGGTTCAAATAATTTATACTCTCCTGCTTCATTGAATGTCAGTAAAACAGGTTCCATTTCTTTTTCATTCGAATCAGAGACCAACCATTCAAGTTGATAACCATTTTCTTCATCTAAATAAACGGTATGATCTTCTTTAGAATAAACAACTTGTAGATTCACTGTTTCTTGATGGAAAAATTCTTCAGGGGAAACACCTAATACTTCAAGAATCGAAAAAAATGTTTCCATGGATGGCGAACTCAAGTCACGTTCTAATTGAGAGATATAGCCTTTTGATAAATCCGTACGTTCACCTAATTCTTCTTGTGTCAAATTTTTCTGGATACGTAAATTTCTTAACTTCTCACCTATTTCCATCTCATTCCTCCTCCATGAAGTTTTCTAATAGTAAACATCAAGTTTACTCTCACTCGTACTAGTATACAAATTTTGATCAAAAACACAACCCTTTTTATTTTAAATTTCAAGAAAAACATCTTTTTTATTTGAAAGAATAAGTTTCACTTTTTTTAGTCACTAATCATCAGCGAATCACCATAAAACAGATTGATTTATGGTATGATAAAAGAAAAATTTTGAGAGGAGTTCTGTTTTTACATGAATAAATTTAAAGCGTTTCAAGTAAATAATGTTCCGCATTTTCATACTTCGATCATTGACCAGGAAATGCCTCTTTTATCAGCGAACGAAGTGTTGGTCAAAGTTGCTTATTCTGATGTTAACTATAAAGATGCACTAGCTAGTAGTGAATCTGGTGGTGTCATCCGCTCTTATCCTATGACACCTGGGATTGATCTTTCAGGAACCGTTGTCGAAAGTCGAGATGAACGTTTCAAAACAGATGATTCTGTTCTCCTAACTGGTTATGGCTTGGGAGTCACTCAACCTGGAGGCTATAGCCAGTACCAGAAAGTTTCTGGTGATTGGTTGATCCCACTTCCGAAAACCTTGTCACTTCGTCAGGCAATGGTATTAGGAACTGCTGGCTTTACTGCACTTTTATGCGTGAACTCCCTCATATCAAAAGGGATGAAATCGAGTGACCGTATTGTTGTAACTGGAGCATCTGGCGGAGTAGGCAGTACCGCTGTGGCAATTTTAAAAAAATTGGGTTTTACTTCGATTATCGCTCTTTCACGCAAAAAAGAATCGGTGGAATGGCTGAAAAAATTAGGAGCGAATGAAGTCCTATCCCCAAATGAATTTCTTCCTGAAAAGACAAAACCTTTAGGAAAGCAACAAATCGATTATGTCATTGATACGGTTGGTGGTGACTTATTGACCCAACTCCTTCCTTTGATCGCCTATGATGGTGCTGCGGCATTATGTGGAAATGCTGGAGGAGTCCAATTGACCACTACTGTATTACCGTTTATTTTGCGCAATATCCAGTTGATCGGTATCGATTCAGTCAATGTTCCGCATGAAAAACGTTTCTCTTTATGGCAACAATTAGCTGATCTTGCTATTGCTGATGATCTTTTCGTTAAAGAAATCGCCTTGGAGGAATTGCCCAAAGTGATTCAACGATTGTTAGCTGGGCAACATCAGGGAAGAACACTAGTTAATGTAGGTGAAATGAAATGAAGATATTGATTACGGCTGGTGGCACAAGCGAAAAAATTGATCAAGTCCGTTCAATCACAAATCATTCGACTGGGCAGTTAGGTAAAAAGATTGCTGAAACATTGGTAACTGATTCAACAGTAACGATCGACTATGTCACGACAAACAGTGCTGTCAAGCCAACGTCACAGGACAATATTTGCTTTCATCTAATCGAGTCCACTCAAGATTTATTTGAAACTTTGGAAAGATTACTGACAAGTGACTCTTATGATGCCATCATCCATAGTATGGCAGTGAGCGATTTCACTCCTGCTTTTAGCCTATCTGAAGAACAATTGGCACAGAGCATTGACCAAACACCGCTAACGCCAGAACACCTTTCTTCATGGTTCCGAGACCATGAAATAAATCCTAATAAAGCTGAAAAAATCTCTTCTGACACAGAACACTTGTTAATTGCCTTGAAAAAAACGCCTAAGATCATCAGCTATCTAAGAAAATGGCAACCAAAAGCAACCATCATCGGCTTTAAGTTATTAGTCGATGTTTCAAAAACAGAACTTTTAGCAGTCGCCAAAAAAAGCATCATAAAGAATCAGGTAGACTACATCCTTGCGAATGATCTGACACAAATCGACGGAACAAACCATCACGGCTATCTATTAGGGGCAGACGGAACAATCAAAGAAGCACAATCCAAGGAAGAAATTGCTAAATTATTAGCATCGGTTATAATAGAACCAGTTTCCTTTAACCAATGAAAAGCTGAAAAGAATTATCTGATTTATTTCTTAAAACACAAAAGTTAAGCTTGATTTTAGCAGGGAATGAAAGGAGTAAACAATTATGAAAAAAATTCTATTGGGGGTTACTGGCAGTATCTCTGCTTATAAAAGTGCGGATATTACCAATCAACTCGTGAAACTTGGCTACCAAGTAGACGTGATCATGACAGAAAGCAGCACTCACTTCATCACGCCACTTACGTTACAATCCTTATCAAAACGTGCCGTCCATACCGATGTCATGCAAGAAAAAGAACCTTCAGTGATTAATCACATCGAACTGGCAAAACAAGCAGACTTGTTCTTGATTGCTCCTGCTACGGCTAATATTATCGGTAAATTAGCAAATGGATTAGCAGATGATCTGCTCTCAACAGTTGCAATGGCACTCCCTGCAGATACTCCGAAGTTGATTGCTCCTGCAATGAATACAAATATGTATCAACATCCGCTCAATCAAAGGAATTTAAATACGTTAAAATCAATCGGCTATCAAGAAATCGAGCCAAGAGAGTCGTTGTTGGCTTGTGGTGATTTTGGCAAAGGTGCTTTAGCTGATACCCAAATAATCATTGATCAAACGGTACAACTGATTAATGAAAGAAACGCTTAATATAAAAGGAGTCATTATGAAAAACATACGTACTTTTGCTTTGACTGCTATGTTTTTAGCAATCATGATTTTATTAGCGGTCACACCGCTTGGGTTTATTCCTATTGGTCCAATCAACGCTACGACCATGCACATCCCAGTGATCATTGCATCAATCGTTTTAGGCCCACGTTTAGGTGGCTTTCTAGGAGGAACATTCGGCTTGATTAGTATGATTCGTAGTACGGTCATTCAAACGCCTTTATCATTCGTCTTCTCCCCATTCATCCCAGTGATTGGCACAGACCACGGAAGTTTGAAAGCATTATTGATTGCTTTTATTCCAAGGATATTGATTGGTGTTGTTCCCTACTTTGTCTATAAAGGAATACTACGGCTAAGTAAAAACAAGTTTCAAGGTGTTTCTTTGTTTCTAGCAGGCTTAGCTGGTTCTTTCGTGAATACGATCCTAGTGATGAATATGATCTATTTCTTATTCCAACAAGATTATGCTCAAGTGGTCGGAAAAAGTATCCATGCGTTATATACTGCTATTTTAGCTGTTATCTTTACGAGTGGTGTTCCAGAAGGAATCATCGCTGGAATTGCTACAGTCGCTGTTGGTAGTGTCTTGCTTCGTTTGATGCATGCGACACCCCAACCTAAATAAGACAATTAGCTGATAGCGAACATGATCTTCTTTGAATCAAAACATCCATCCCAATTTTTGTTGAAATTGGTAGATGGATGTTTTTTACTTAAAAATCATCAACAGTATGAAAGCTTCTACTCCTTGGAGCAAGCCTGAATTTGTCCCATCTAAGTTCCCCATGCTGTTTATTCTCCTATCCACGGCGTTCTCAGAGCTGATCTTCGGCAATAAGCCTGAATTTTTCAAAATATGTGAAGCTATTTTAAAAAATTCTTTCTTATTGTCTTCGGAGCTATCGATGCTTTCATAACCTCTTTCTCGCATTTTTTTTGTTTAGTGTTATGATTGATAGTGATTATTATAAGAAAGGATGATTAAAATGAAAATTTTTGTTGTAGGTGCTAATGGCCAAATTGGTCGGCATTTAATCAAAGACCTTGCAACTACTAGACATCAAGTGACAGCAGGTGTACGCGAGGTTGCAACACAATCTTTAGTAAAAAAAGATAATGTCACTTATGTTTCTTTCGATCTGACTTGGACAATTGAAGAAATGGCAGATGCTTTTAAAGGTTGTGATCTCGTTATTTTTGTTGCGGGTTCGCAAGGGAAAAACTTATTGCAGATCGACTTAGACGGTGCGATCAAGACAATGATAGCGGCCGAATCAGCACATGTTTCTCGCTACTTTATGATTAGTGCTGTTTTTGCCGAGGATCGCAGCAAATGGCCAGATTCTATGATTGATTACTACATTACGAAACATTATGCTGATGAGTGGCTGAAACAACAAACAACTTTAGATTATGTAATCATCCAGCCAGTGTCATTGACAAATGAAGAAGTTACTACAGTCCAACTGGCAAAACCAACCGAAGCCACTGCTAAAACCGTCTCTCGTCAAACGGTAGCTGCTGTTTTGACAGCTTTAGTGGAACAACCAACTATAACTAAAACAACGCTAGTACTATCTGAAGGAACGCAGGAAATTTCAACTGCGTTGCAGCAAATAGTCGAGGAGGAATAAGAAATGCGAGCCATCACGATCAAACATCCCGGTTCTGCCGAAGTACTACAAGAGATCGATGCACCAAAACCAATAGCGAAAAAAGGACAATTACTCATAAAAGTTCACACAGCGGCAATCAATCGAACGGACATCATGCGGCGAGAAACAACGAATCAACAGACTCCTTACCCAATTCTTGGCGTAGAAGTAGCTGGAGAAGTTGTTGAAAACCGAAGTGATAACCCAGCTTTTGTACCAGGTACAAGAGTATGTGGGTTAGTCAATTTAGGCGGTTATGCCGAGTACGCAGTGATGCCAGCTGACCGTGCAATTTTACTGCCCGATACATTGGATAATGTTGCAGCGGCTGGTATTGCAGAAGTTTTTCTAACAGCTTACCAAACACTCTATTGGCTAGGAAATTTACAAGAAGGTGAAACTGTTTTGATCCACGCTGGAGCGAGCGGTGTGGGAACGGCAGCCATCCAACTAGCAAAACAACTTACTAAGGCAACCGTCATCGTCACTGCTGGTTCATCAGAAAAACTAGCTTTTTGTCAAAAACTTGGTGCAGATGAACAGATCAATTACAAAACACAGGATTTTTCAACCGAAGTAGCAAGAATCACCAATGGAAAAGGTGTTGACGTGATCTTAGATTTCATCGGAGCTTCTTATTGGGAGAAAAATTTAGCTTCTATTGCTATTGATGGACGTTGGGTATTGATCGGAATGTTAGGTGGAACAATTGTACCAGAGATTGATTTAGCTACCTTGATCACCAAACGAATCCAATTGATCGGCACTTTGTTGACTCCTCGAAGTGATCAGTACAAAGCTCAATTGACTCAAGAATTTATGCAAGTAGTTGGACCTTATCTAGCTGACCAACGAGTCAAACCAATTATTGATCGTACCTTTACATTGGCGCAAGTCCAAGAAGCACATGAATATATGGAAGCGAATAAGAATATCGGAAAGATTATTTTGACGATAGCAGAATAACCAACTTTTAAATGCTAATAGCAATCAAAAAATAAGCCGTAGAATCTCAAAAATAGGAGCAACTATTTTTGGATTCTACGGCTTTTTTTATTTAGCTAGTTTATTATGACTGCTTTATTTCTTTCTGTTTAATAGATGCAACTAATTGATTTTCCTTTTTTATTCGTAGATAGAGACAGAGACTATAAGGAAGAATAAAAATAATGAGTGTCACATAAGCGTGAAAAAGAAGCACGACTCCAATCAATTCAGGTAAAATATTTAAAAAATAATTGGGGTGCTTGACCCGTTGGAACAACCAATGTTCAATCAATTGATGATCTGGTTCAAAGATCAATTTCACTGACCAATATTTTCCTAATAATTTCATGACCCAAAAGAGCATGATAAACGAAAATAGGATGAGATAAAATCCAATCCAGCTGACCCAATTAATTTGTGTTTTTTGAATGCTTCCCTCAAAGAAAGCAGAAAAATAAAACAGCGTATGTAAGATAGCTAACCATTTCGTAGTTGTTTTTCCATACTCAATCGCTCCTTCATGTAATAATTGGTTCGCATGCTTACTTGAAATTTTTAATACATACAATCGTACGAATGCGATTATCAAAAAGAAATAATATAATTGTTGACTCATTCGTTTCACTCGTTTCTATTTTTATTTATTATCATCTGGAACGACCTGCAAAAGTCACTTATTTTCTATCAAATAATCATTTATTCAAAGTAAAGGAGTAGAACCATGATCGCATGTTCTTCACAGTTTGATAAAAAATATAGGAGAAAACTAACTTTTGACATGCTAGTTTTCTCCTAATTGACCGTCCATTTACTTTATATTTACGTTCTTAATTTTCACTGACGAATTTTGCTGCCTGTTGTCCAGCTTGTCGTCCAAAGATAATAATTTCAGCAACCGAATTACCACCAATCCGATTGTTCCCGTGTAGCCCCCCAGTTACTTCACCAGCAGCATACAAACCAGTGATCGGTTGATTTTCTTTATTCAACACTTCTGTCTTCGTATTGATTTTCACGCCACCCATTGTGTAGTGGATACCTGGAGCAATTTTGATCGCATAGTATTTAGGTTCTGTCAGCCCATTATCCATCGCTGTCGTCCGATTAAAAGCGTCATCCTTTTGAGCATCGACTGCTTTATTCCAGGATTCAAGTGTTTGAGCCAAATTGTCTGCAGGCACATTTACTTTTTCAGCTAATTCTGCCAGATCATCTCCTGAAGTCACGTAACCCTTTTGCTCATAGAAATCAATTGCTTTTGCTCGATCTCTTACTCCTTGATCAAAAATCAAATAAGCAGATTTTTCCGGTAAAGCTGTAATAGCTGCGGAAACTTTGTCTCTTGTATCTAATTCATTCACAAATCGTTGTCCTTCTTGGTTGACTAAAATAGCTCCCTCACCTCGAACAGCTTCACCAATCAAGACGCCTTCATCTTGTTGGACTGTTGGATGTATCTGGATTTTATCCATGTCGACCGTTTGACCACCTAGTTTTTCAATCATCGTGATTCCATCACCGGTTGAGCCTACTTGGTTAGTAGTGACATAGCCTGCTAAATCAGGACGGTATTTTTCAATCACTTCTTGATTGGCACCATACCCGCCAGTTGTCACTACAATTGCGTTCCCTTTGATTTCCTTTGGCTCTTCGCCTTGGACTTGTACAGTCACCTCATTGACTTTACCACTATTTTCTTTGATATCAGTTACATCTGTATTCACAAAAATAGGAATTTTACGTTCATGTACATTTTTTAACAATCCGTCAACTAAGTAACCACCGATAGCTGAGCCATCTGAAGGTCGGTGGGTTCTTTTTTCACTCATTCCCCCAGTAATTGTTAAATTATCCAATTTGATTCCATTTTGATCCAACCAATCAATCGCAGCGGCTGAATGATCAACGAAGTAGTGTAGTAATTCTTGATCATTGGTGCCACCTCCGCCTTTTAATGTTTCTTCGTAGAACGCTTCATTGGAGTCATTGATTCCGTCAGCTTGTTGGAATTTAGTGGCTGATGCATTCATTCCACTTGAGGATTTTAAGGTATTCCCACCTGCTACTGGCATTTTTTCAAAGATGACTGGGTTCAATCCAGCATCTTTTGCTTCAATCGCAGCTGTCATCCCTGCTCCACCTGCACCAACAATGATAATATCATAAGAATCTTTCATTTCAGCTGGGTTGGTATACGTTTGTTCCGATGCACCTGAAGATACCTCTGTTTTTTCAGATAATTTCGTGCTTATCGTCGTTTTTTCTTTTGAATCTGCACTACAAGCTCCCATTGTTAAAACTGATGTAAAAACCACCAAACTTTTTAGCACTTTTTTCATTCTTTTCCTCCTAAATTTTAGTACTCCTTTATTTTAAGTGAAAAAATTCACAATTCCAACTATTTTTTTATTCTTTTTATCAATAAACAATGACTTTTTCATCTAGCATCTCTAGATAACTATTTTTGCTATTTTTTGTTGGCTGTTTTCTTATTCATTTAGGCGTTTTGGTACAAATAATTTTGGTTTGCGCTTTTACCCTAGTATAATCTTTACTATAGATAAAGGAGTTATTTTATGAACTATCTGAAAATGTTTTTTATGAATGGTACCAAAACCGCTGGAAGAATTACCCATGCGTTTTATATTCTTCTACGGGTCATCGTTACAGTAATGTTAGTCGATCAAATTTTTCAGCAAAACATGGGAAATACTTTTCTCTTATTGCTGACTCTAGTTTTATTTGAAATTCCTTATCTTCTAGAAAAAATGTTAAAGATCGAAATCCCGAATATGTTAGAAATCATTATTATTTCATTTATTTTTAGTTCAACTGTTTTAGGAGAATTAAGTGACTTCTACGGGTATTTCTCAATGTGGGATACTATCTTACATGCTTTAACTGGTTTTTTAGCTGGTGGGGTTGGTTTTTCACTTGTCTACTTACTGAACAAAAACACGAAAACAATGAATCTAACACCATTATTGTTAGCTATCGTTTCATTTTGTTTTTCAATGACAGTCGGTGTGATGTGGGAATTTGTTGAATTTTCAGCTGATCATTTATTTCAACTGGACATGCAAAAAGATAGCCTTGTCCAACAAATCAATAGTGTGGAGTTAAGTAAAGATGGCAATACTGTCCACTCGATCCCTAATATCGAGCAAACCATCGTGGAATATAAAGATTCAGCTGGAAATACAGAAAAATATGTGATTTCTGGTGGTTATCTTGACATAGGGATTATTGACACGATGAAAGACCTATTCGTCAATTTTATTGGAGCCTTGACGTTTAGTATCTTTGGATATCTTTATAGTCAGAATGATTATCGGAAGTTTACTTTTATCCGTAACTTCATCCCCAGAAAAAAGAGAGAATCACGAACTGAAAGAAGAAAAGCATCTTCGAAATAAACAAAATTTTATTATCAATTATTCTTTATGTGATTCTATCGATAACTTTAGAAACTAGTATAAGAAAAATTGTCTACTATTAAAAGCCTGGGGCAAGGACGTCCTAGGCTTTTTTGATGAGTATAAAAACAAATAAAGTGTGTTCAGGAATTGTACTACTTACACTTATTAAAGAGATCAGATAAACCAGCTAGCAGTGGTTCCACGCTTCAGGGGATATTTATTGAAAAAATGGTCCAAAAGCGATAGGTGTCGAAGCTAATCCTCGACCTAATTCTTGTTCAAAGCGTCCCATCGTCGAAATTTTTAAATAAAAAGCTGCGACTGGTGGTGTCAATTGACTCTTGATCGCTAAAGGGCGTAGTTGATATTCCAGATCTTTCATTACTCTTGGAAAATATTCTTGTTTTTCTAGTTTGTTTTTAGCCTCGATTAATGATACTCTTTCCCTTTCTTTGACTTCTTTATTAAGAATCAAGTCGTATAATTCTACTATAATTTGATTGATTTCTTCTGTTTTCTTCATGATATCGCTCCCTTTAATATCATTTGGCTCATCTTTCTCAAAGCTTTAATAAATATTAAATGTATTATAGTCTAGATTTACCTCTTCAGGTGATTCATTTCCTAAATAACTGTTTTCCATTCATAATTGTATCCTATAGTTATATATACATTCTTACATTTCAGTCTAAACCTATTTGAAATGAAACCAGTAGGTCGGAAAAAAGAAAGCCGAAATAACCATGATCACAGAAAATAGCTGATTCTACTTTCCATTATCACGGTTATTCCACAAAAAGAATGTTAGTCTTTTTTAGCTTTTATATTCAATTTTTCCAAAGTGTCCATTGCTAAGGGATACCCGCTATTCGGACGTCCATCAAAATTCTCAGCGATAATCGTAAACCCTAGCTTTTGGTATAGTTGAATGGCAGGATGACTCCAAGTTTGCGTATGCAGATACACTGGTCCATGAGATGCCAGCTTTTGGAAAATACGCAATACTTCGATCGTTAATGCTTTGGCAATCCCTTTTCCTTGATGCCTCGGATCTACTGCCAGCCAATGAAAAAGCGGATAGCTTCCATCCTTCCGTTTTTTGAACCAAGCGGTACAAGTCGCGATTTTTTCACCTGTATCAGTTACAACGAAAAGCATTCGTTGCTGAAGTTCTTCTTGATAAGGTAAAAAAGCTCTCTGAAAGTAAGCAAGTGCTTCTGTTTCTGTTGCGAACTCTCCGACTGATTGTTCGATTCTTGCCCATTCGGTTTCATCGCCTAGACGGTAGTACTCAAAATGATACCCAGTCGCTAAAGATTGCGTAGGGAGACTGTCACTTAATGGACGAGTCATCCAAATCTCGGCATAAGGAACATGTTTATCTAGCATAAGCTAACTTCCTTTCTAAACAGAATAGCTCTTTCTATCTGTTTTATCACAAAAGTTTGAACATCTCACTGTAGTCATTGATGGCTAGTTCATTCAACTAGCCATGGTTACATGCTTGCATCCACTGTTTTTGCTTCGCCAATGATCCGTACTTCTGTTTCCAAAGACACATCAAATTTTTCTTTGATCACTTCTTGGATATGCGCGATCAATTCTGTATAATCCGTAGCGGTCGCATGATCAATATTGACAATAAAGCCAGCATGTTTTTCAGAGATTTGAGCGCCACCCCATTTTAAGCCTTGTAATCCAGCTTCTTGGATCAATTGACCAGTAAAATGCCCCACAGGACGTTTGAATACACTCCCACAAGAAGGATATTCCAATGGTTGTTTCGATTGACGTAATTCAGTCAGCTCGTCCATCCGCCCTTTGATTACTTCATGCTCTCCTGCAGTTAATTGGAAACGTGCTTCTAAAACGACTGCATCCATTTCTTGGATTTTACTATGTCGATAAGAAAACGCCATTTCTTCGTTGGTTAGAGTTTTCAACGTACCATCTGCTAATAAAACATCCACTTCTGCTAATACGTCTTTGATTTCACCGCCATAGGCACCTGCATTCATATAAACAGCGCCTCCGATACTTCCAGGAATGCCACAAGCAAACTCAAACCCGGTTAAAGAAGTATCTAACGCCGCATAGGTCGTATCGATCAATTTTGCTCCAGCTTCAGCTGTGACCATCGTCCCAGAAACTCGGATTTGTTTCATCTCAGTCAACATGATCACCATGCCACGAATCCCACCATCTTGAACAATCAAATTACTGGCATTACCTAAAACCATCCAAGGTACATCATGGGTTCGGCAATAATCCACTACTTCTTTTACTTCATTTTGTGTTTTTGGGAAAACGAGAACATCCGCTGGACCGCCCGTTTTGGTAAACGTGTAATTCATCAATGGTTCATCAAACAATAGATTGAGTGCTGGTAAATTTTTAACTAAGTCTTCTTTATTCACTGAGGATTTTCCTTTCTATATCAAACATCCCCATTATTCTATCACGCTTAAAACAAACTTGCCAGTTTCCCTCACATTTGTTGTCTTGTATGTTTACGTAGCATTTCTTCACAAAGTGCATGACTTTGCATGATCTCCTGTTGCTTTAATCCTTCCATTGAAGGTTTTTCTTTGCTGATCTCTGCGAAAAATGTTTGAACCATTGGCTCAAAACCGCGTTTGACTAACGTACTTTCCCAATCGCCAAATTTTTCTATTTCGATACCAGATGCTCGTTGGATCGTCATATCCGTTAATTCCGCCACTTCATAAGTACCACTTTTACTAGTGATCTGATAGTTCTCGCTATTTGCTCCACTTAAAAGATCCATTGTTAAAATTGCTATTTGATGGGCTGTTTCCAATTGTAAAACCGCAAATTCCAAAAATTCTTTTGTTTCACGGATCTGATATTTCGTACGCAAGATCGGTTCGTCCAAAAGATATACCGCCGTATCAACAAGATGTAAAAACAAATCATAGATCACAAATTCCGTTGTTTCCTGAGCTGCAATTCGATTTTTTTGTAACTGGATTAGCCGCTTCTCGGGGACTTGTTTCAAACGTTCGACCATTGGAGCAAAACGTCGATTGAATCCAACCATTAAGACAACTTGATTTTTATCTGCCAGTTCTTGTAATTCGTTGATTTCATTAAGGTCAACACTGAGTGGTTTATCGATATACACATGCACCTGATTTTCAAGACATTTTTTGGCTAATTCATAATGTACCTTTGTGGCTGCATGAATCATACAAGCCTTGATATCCTGAGACAGTAGTTCATCAATTGATTCATATAGATGGTCAAATCCATACATTTCATGGATTCGTTTTTTCGTTTCTTTGTTTCTAGTCGCAAAGTAGAAATCAATCTTTCCTTGATTTTTTGCATAAGTAGGTAAATACGCTTTTTCTGCAATATTACCCACACCAATCACACCAATTCGCATGTTCGTTCCTCCAATCCATTCATTACTCTTATCTTACACTATTTTTTAGTAAAATAAGGTACAATAGAACCACAAATGCTAATCTAAGATCCAAAAGAAAGGATGCGTATTTAATTGAAATTTATCTCCTGGAATGTGAATGGCCTACGTGCAATCGTCAATAAAAATTTTTTAGACGTCTTTCATGAATTAGATGCAGACTTTTTCTGTCTTCAAGAAACCAAACTACAAGCCGGTCAAATCGAATTAGACTTACCTGGCTATCATCAATATTGGAATTATGCAGAAAGAAAAGGCTATTCAGGCACAGCGATCTTTGCCAAAGAACCCGCACTAAATGTCTCTTATGGAATGGGCATTGATTTACATGATCAAGAAGGACGTTTGATCACACTTGAATACCCTGAATTCTTTCTAGTTACTTGTTATACACCTAATTCCCAAAATGAATTAAAACGCTTGGACTACCGTTTACAATGGGAAGAAGCCTTTTACCATTACTTAGAAGAACTAAAAAAACAAAAACCAGTCATTGTGTGTGGCGACTTAAACGTTGCCCACCAGGAAATTGATTTGAAAAATTGGAAAACCAATCAAAAAAATGCTGGCTTTACGATGGAAGAACGAACTGCCTTCTCACACTTGTTAGCAAATGGCTTTATTGATACCTTCCGCTATTTCTATCCTGAACAAACTGGTATTTATTCTTGGTGGAGTTATCGTTTCAATGCTAGAAAAAACAACGCAGGTTGGCGTATCGACTATTTCCTAACTAGTGACGAGTTGAAGTCACGCTTGGTGGATGCAAAAATCCATACCTCGATTATGGGAAGCGATCATTGTCCCGTAGAACTAGACTTGAAATAATCTCATTGTTAGCCATCGTCATCCTAGGCAGGGCTGAATATTTTTATTAAAAAGAATGAAGAAAGATCAGCAAAGATGCTTCTTTTTTGAGCGTGGTCTTTCTTCATTTGATTGATTTTTTTTACATATCCATCACTTTCTTTTCTTCACTTTTTATGTTAGTGTTTATTTTTTAAGGAGGTTTTATGCACATGAATTTTGTTGCAATGGACTTTGAAACAGCCAACCATCAATCCCACAGTGCTTGTTCATTAGCATTGGTTATGGTCCAAAATAGCCAAATTGTTGATGAATATTACACACTCATCCAGCCAGAAACACCTTTTTTCTGGAGAAATGTTCAAATTCACGGTATTCATCAAGAAGATGTTCGTACCGCACCCAAATTTCCTGAAGTTTGGCAAACGATTCAACATTATTTCCAAAAAAACCGCTTAGTCGTCGCTCATAACGCAGCTTTTGATACGAAAGTTCTAGCTGGTTGTTTAGATTATTACAATTTGCTCCAACCTCATTATTTATCTTTATGTACGGTAAAAACCAGTCGTCGTTTATTTCCAGAGATGCCAAATCATCGATTGAATACTGTCTGTGAAAATTTAAATATCACTTTAGCGAATCACCATGATGCATTAGAAGACAGTCGTGCCTGTGCAGAGATTTTACTTTATCAAGAAAAACACTTTGGAACAGATCCTTTGAAAAAATTAGTTACCCTAAAATGAGCTACTAAAAAACAGGTAGACAAAAAATCCATGGTTGCTTTTTACAGGTAACCATGGATTTTTTGATCGCCTTTTTTAACCTTTTCAAGAACCTTTATCCCCTTCATTCCAACCATTCACCAATTTTTTCTGATTATTTGAAAAGATGTCCTCCTAAATCTAAGATCAGTCAATCAATAAAGACATCCTATAGACATCCAAAAAGTCCCCATCATCTGTTCGGACCCCTCTTTTCATAAGCGCTTCGATTTCAAAACCCATTTTTTGATACAAGTGAACCGCTCGTTCATTTCGAGTTTGCACATCTAGTTCTAGTCTAAAAAGTACACCATTTTCTTTCACCCAAATCAATACTTCTTCAAGCAACATCGTTCCTAATCCCAAACCCCAATAGTCCTTTAAGATGCTGATCCCAACCTCTCCCACATGAGAGATGCGGTATTGTTCGCCTGCTTTAACAGAAACAACCCCGATGATTTTTTGACCCATACAAGCTAAGAGTAAAAGATTATTGTTGCTGTCTTGTAGATATTCGATGGATAAAGCTAAGGCTCCAGGTGTTAGCTCCATTCCTTGTTCATCCATAACCAAAAAGTCAGTCTCTTCCTCTACTTGTTGCATCATTGCTAATAATTCACTGGCATCATTTGGCTGAGCTTCTCGAATGGTCAATGAGATCTCTTCACTCATTGTTTTGTCTCCATTGTTCCATGATCCGTTGTTTGAAAGCTTCACTTTGCTCCCCATATGCTTGAAATTTCACATATCTATATTCTAAATCTGTATCACTTTTTTCTAAAATCAGTTCCAAATAGTCTTCTGGTAAGGCTTCTTCTAAAAGATTCCCCCATTCAATGACAGATAAACCCTCTCCTTCAAAATACTCATCTAAACCAAGATCCGCGCCGCTAGTTGCTACACGATAAATATCCATATGATAAAGCGGCAATCTACCTTGATCATATTCCCGAATAATTGTATAAGTGGGGCTCTTGATCATTTGTTCGATTCCTAATCCGCGAGCAATCCCTTTGGTCAGCGTTGTTTTTCCGGCTCCTAAGTCACCAGTTAATACTAAATTATCCCCAGGCTGTGCCACTTCACCGATGACTTTTGCCAATTCTTCTGTCTTATCTAAACCACTTAATTCAATCATTCTAACTTACTCCTTCATCTAGCCTTTTGTGACAGTATATCGTGGATGCAAAATTTTTTAAAGCAAAAAAAGCTTGGGACAAAGGTCGTCCCTAGCTTTTTCATATGTGTCAAAATGAATAAATATTTTCCAATCATCAGCTCCTTGCAATAAGTCTAAATTTTTCAAAACATGAAAAATATTTCAAAAAAATCAGCGCTTATACGTTCGGAGCCGATCGCTTCTTTCACGAACTCTTATTCATTTAGTCTTAGATCTTAATCTAATAATGTTTGGGCTGCAGTAATGATTGCTAATTTATACACATCTTCTTCGTTTGCTCCACGAGATAAATCAGAAACTGGCTTATTCAATCCTTGTAAGATCGGTCCGATCGCTTCAAAGTTACCAAAACGTTGAGCAATTTTGTAACCAATGTTTCCAGATTGCAATTCTGGGAAAACAAAGACAGTTGCTTGTCCAGCTACATCAGAATCAGGTGCTTTTAGTTGAGCCACTGAAGGAACATAAGAAGCATCAAATTGTAATTCGCCATCAATTACATATTGAGGCGCTAATTTTTTAGCAATTTTAGTTGCTTCGACCACTTTATCCACTTCTGGTGCTTTCGCAGATCCTTTAGTTGAAAAACTCATTAATGCTACTTTAGGATCAATATCGAATAATTCAGCAGTCTTTGCTGATTCTACAGCGATTTCTGCTAATTCTTGGGCATTGGGATTGACATTGATAGCACAATCTGAAAAGACATATTTTTCTTGGTCACGTCCACGTACCATGATCATCGCACCACTTGTTCGGCTGACGCCTGGTTTTGTTTTGATGATTTGTAACGCTGGACGAACAGTATCTCCAGTTGAGTGAATCGCACCAGAAACCATCCCGTCAGCAATTCCCATATATGTCAACATCGTACCAAAGTAATTGACATCTTTTAAGATGCTTTCTGCTTGTTCCTTGGATGCCTTTCCATTACGACGTTCCACAAAAGCTTCAACCATTTCATCCCATTTATCATAACGATTTGGATCAATGATCGTAAAACTTGAAGTTTTAATTCCACGAGCATGAGCAGCAGCTGTGATTTCTTCTTCGCTGCCAATCAAAATAGGTTCCACTAATTCTTCCGCTTTCAAACGAGCTGCTGCACCTAAAATTCTTGCATCAGTTGCTTCAGGAAAAACGATTTTAATGCTGCGACGTACAATTTTGAATCTCAAACTATCAAACAATTCCACAAGATGACCTCCAGATATTTTCTATGTATCCATCATACACTATTCCCAAAAAAAAGAACAGTTTATTTTATCTGTATCAGTCAAAAAACCATTAGTAATGAAGTCTTTCACATAACATACAATCTGACATATAACAGGAAAACGCTGTCTTACTACACTGTTTCAGGTAATTGCCAATCGATCGGTGTTTCCCCTAACGCCATCAGTGCATCATTGGTCTTAGAAAAAGGTTTAGAGCCTAGGAATCCTCGATGAGCTGATAATGGACTAGGATGAGCAGATGTTAAAATGATATGCCGACTTTTATCAATCATTTTCATTTTTTCTTGAGCTGGTTTCCCCCATAAAATAAAAACGATTGGTTTTTCTCGTTCGTTTAATTTTTCAATGATTTTATCCGTCAATATTTCCCAACCTTTGCCACGATGTGAGTAAGCTTGACCTTCTCGGACCGTTAGTACCGTATTTAATAGTAAAACGCCTTGCTTAGCCCAAGAAACTAAATTGCCATGTTTGACCGGCGAAATACCTAAATCACTTTGCAATTCTTTATAGATATTGTTTAATGATGGTGGAATTTTAACCCCTGGTTGCACAGAAAAAGATAAGCCATGTGCTTGATTGACACCATGGTAAGGGTCTTGACCTAAAATCACAACCTTTACTTTTTCGTAAGGAGTCAATTCCAACGCTTCATAAATATGATACATATCTGGATGAATTTTCTGAGTCGTATATTCTTTTTTTAAAAAGTTTCTTAACTTTTGGTAGTATTCTTTTTCAAACTCATCTGTTAAAATCGTTTGCCAACTGTTATGAATGATTTCTTTCAATCGTTCCACCTCCAACAATCAGGATAACTCACAAATTCTTTCTTAACAAGGGGCAATCTTCGCACGCAGTGTCATCTGGATATGGTAAACTAAGAAGAAGAGAAAGAAAGGAACGATGAGAGTTATGATCAAATTAATCGCATCAGATATGGACGGTACTTTATTAGATGCCCATATGAGTATATCACCCGAAAATGCCGAAGCGATCCGCTTTGCCAATGATGCAGGGATTGAATTTATGGTTGCGACTGGTCGCAATTATCAAGAAGCACGTGCGGCTTTAGATGAAGTTGGCATTGATTGTGCCATGATTACGCTAAATGGTGCGCAAGTTTTCGACAAAACAGGAAACTCCTTGTTCACTGTTCCAATACCGACTCTAAAAACTGCAACTGTCTTAGATATCCTTGATCAAAATGAGATTTATTATGAAGTATCGACCAATCGAGGGCTTTATTCTGAAAGCCAAGCCAAAAGAATTGAAAGCTTTGCCTCAATGATTGGTAGTCATCTCCCCCATTTAACATATAAAATGGCGATTGCGATGGCTTCAGCCAACCTTGAACTTTTGCATATCAATTATGTTGATAGTATTCGTGACTTGCTCCAAGACGAAACATTAGAGGTATTAAAAGTGATTTGTTTCCATACGGAAGGTCCGCGAGTATTGGGTCCAGTTGGAAAAGAAATCAGTGAACTGGGTGACTTAGCTGTTACTTCGTCTGGTCAAAACAATATCGAGGTCAATCACAAAAATGCCCAAAAAGGAATTGCTGTGGCTCATGTCGCACATGACCGAGGAATCGAATTAGACGATGTCATGGCGATTGGGGATAATTTTAATGACGTTAGTATGTTACAAGTGGCTGGTGTTAGTTTTGCGATGGGAAATGCTGAAATCGAAGTCAAAGATTACGCAAAATTTGTCACTGATACTAACTTGGAGTCTGGGGTCGGCAAGGCAATCTTACGGGCAATTTCCGAAAATCTATAATTTTCGAGAAAAGAGGGAGAAAGATGTCAGAATTTTTCATTCAAGAAAAGCATCTCAGTCGTGTCACGAGGACTGTTGTTAAAAATGAATCTGGTAAATCCATCTTCTTAATGGTTGGTCGTTGGGGAACAAAAGGAGATGCTTTGTCTCTTTATGCAATGAACGGAAATCTTGTGGCACATATTAAACAAACGAGTCTAACTTTCGGAACCCGTTTTGAACTTTATAAGGATTTTAAAAAAGTAGGAACGATGCAAAAAATCTTTAACTGGCCCGGGGATTTTTACTATGTACGTCGTCTTCATTGGACAGTTCAAGGAGATATCTATAACCATCAATATCAAATCCATCATTTTAATCAACGAATCATGAAAATGGATAAAGCAACGCTTTTTTCTGGAGATTATTATGTACTTGATATTCCAATGGAAGAAAATGCGCCTATCTGTATCTGTATCGCAGCTGTATTAGACTACTGGTTATATCGTAAAAACCATGACAAAGATACACCTCTTTCTTACCGATTAGACACAAATTAACTTGCTCCTTCTTATAATCAGAATAACTTCAAGAAAAAATAAGCCATCCTCTAGGAAACAAGACCCGCTAGTCAGAGCAAACGAACTTAGCAGATACGCTTCATGTAGGAAGGCTTATTTTTAGTTGGCTCAGTCAAACACTTGATGAGCCTTTATTTATTCTTCTTATTTATGCTTCTTTCTTCTCATAAATCCCACAATAACAACTAACACAATAATCATTCCACCAACAATTGCTAACCATTTATTGGAAGCACTATTTGTTTTTGGCAAAACTTGCGAATCTTGATCTTGAAAATCCATTGACCGCGATTCATCGGTTACGTTAGTTGTTTCATTTGTAGAACTGTTAAACTCATTTCTATCTAAATCAGTACCCTTCCCTTGTTGTGGGATGGTGCTATTCATTCCATTTGATTGATTAGTTTTATCATTATTATTAGGATACACCTGATTGGTATCCTCTCCGCTCATACTTGGATCAATATGAAATGGAGTTGGCGTGTCAGTATCACTATTACCATTTGTTGGGTTAGTACTACCGTCACTGCTTGTTGTGTCCGTACTGCTGTCACTGCTTGTCGTATCGGTATCACTGTCACCACTTGTTGGGTTAGTGCTACTGTCACTGCTTGTCATATCCGTACTACTATCACTGCTTGTGGTATCTGTACTGCTATCACTGCTTGTTGTGTCGGTACTGCTATCACTACTTGTCGTATCCATACTGCTGTCACTGCTTGTCGTATCCGTACTGCTATCACTGCTTGTGGTATCAGTATCACTGTCACCACTTGTTGGGTTAGTGCTACTGTCACTGCTTGTCGTGTCCGTACTGCTGTCACTGCTTGTTGTATCCGTACTGCTGTCACTGCTTGTCGTATCCGTACTACTATCACTGCTTGTCGTGTCCGTACTGCTATCACTGCTTGTCGTGTCCGTACTGCTATCACTGCTTGTGGTATCTGTACTGCTATCACTGCTTGTTGTGTCGGTACTGCTGTCACTGCTTGTGGTATCTGTACTGCTATCACTGCTTGTGGTATCTGTACTGCTATCACTGCTTGTTGTGTCGGTACTGCTGTCACTGCTTGTCGTGTCCGTACTGCTGTCACTGCTTGTCGTGTCCGTACTGCTGTCACTGCTTGTTGTGTCCGTACTGCTGTCACTGCTTGTCGTGTCCGTACTGCTGTCACTGCTTGTCGTGTCCGTACTGCTGTCACTGCTTGTCGTGTCCGTACTGCTGTCACTGCTTGTCGTGTCCGTACTGCTGTCACTGCTTGTCGTGTCCGTACTGCTGTCACTGCTTGTCGTGTCCGTACTGCTATCGCTTGATCCAGAATTATCTGGATTATCAGCAAGGAAAATTTCGTTAGGGTCCCAACGATTGGTTGCTGCATTTAGCGTAACATTTTTTCCGATGATTGTTCCATCCATATTTTGATTGGCTGTGACATCTGCTCGTGGCGCAATAATGGTACCTTGAAAAGGTGCATTTATCGCCAAGTTCGTTACATTACTTGGAAAATTCCATGAAATATTTGCGTCAGAAAAATCTTCCGTTTCATGATTTGCTCGATTATTGTAATGAATTTGTGACTGGATCGTGAAATCAGTTGGTGCATTGATGACATTCATAACCAAAATTTTATTTTCAGAATTTACAATATTCAGTGGTGTATTCATTGATAACACTGAAGCATCCACATTGATGATTACAACATCTGAACTTCCCATTCCTGTTACATCAATCGTTCGATTATTCATATCAGGAAAATCACTTGAAAGATAGGTTTTAGCAGGAGTAATCGACATCAAACTTTCCGAAGCTCCTTCTAATTTTGCAAATTCCGTGTCAAAATCAATATAAGTATTCCCAGGTCGATCTTGATAAAGTTCTGAAGCAGATAAATGGTCGATCCTTGAGCCATTCACCACTGCCCGATCATTTTCGATCCCTGTACTAATTGAAGAACCTACAACAAATTTATTTACTCGGTTACTATCTCCCGAAGTAAAGGATGAGCCAATCAAAGAATCAGTTGCTTGAACATAGTTGATTTCTAGTTGGAGGTCACCCGTGATGATATCTGTCCCAAAATTATTGTTTGCATCTAGCTCTTTTGTTGCAACATTACCATTTGTATGCGCGTTTATCGTCGTTTTTTCTTTTGCGAATATATGGAATTGAGAAGCAATCCCTAATATTCCATAATCACCAGTTAAATCATCATAGATGCTACCAGAATCTTGAGGCGTATAAGTTTCCGCTATTGCAGGTAGAGCAACAAAGAGATTTAAAAATAATAGCATAACACCAAATATATTCCCAATTTTACTTCTTAACATTTCAACGGTCCTTTCCTGTCTCCAAGCCCAGTGACGAGCGATAGAGCATATTTTAATACTTAAAAAAAGACCCGTCATTACAGAATAATTGAAAATAAATGAAAAATATTTTCATAAAATAGAGATTATAACAACTATCATTTAATATATACAACTGACAATTATGAAAACAAAACAAAAAAAGAGTGAAAAACCTTGTTTTCACTCAACATTTTATCAAATAATAGTTACAACAATTTAAATGTCTTTATTAAAAAATAATAAGTTTGGTTTAATTAAGAAACCATTAAATTTCCTTTTGCATGTGATCATAGAGATGATCACTGATTTTCCTTTTGCCTACTACTTTAAATCCGTGACGTTCATACAATCTTTTGGCGTTAGGATTTTGTTCATCTACACTTAAACCAATAACATTTCGCCCAGTTTTTTTAGCTAATTTAGGTAAAGCTTCAAGTAAGTGTGAACCTATTCCTTGTCCTCTAAAAGCTTCCGAAACGGAAATGGAATCCAAATACCATTCTTTAGGAAATGTTTCTTGATCTACAAATAATTGTTCCTTATCTGTAATTCCATGTTTTTCTAAAATTACTTCTAAGGGTTTATCGATAAATGGCTCTTCTTCATCTGTGTAGCCAAATGCTACACCAGCTATCTTGCCATCAATTTCTTCAACAATCCCTCTTGTATAACTGTAACGATAATCGGGATCCATAATGGCTTCTTCTAAGATTTCAATTGTTTTTTCTTTCCCATACTTTTGTAAAAAAGGTAATTCCATATCATTTAAAATAACTAAAATAAGCGGAGCAATCTCTTGCGCATCCTCTTTTTTTGCAAAACGAATCATTTCATTCTCTCCTTTTTTTCATTCTATCACTGAAAAATAAAGATCAAAAGAGTTATTTTAAATAATCCTCGATTTTTTGGGTAACAAAATAACCATGTGAAACGATGCGAGCAGCTTCTGTCCGGCAATAAGGACAAACGATCGGCATTTCTTTATCAACATGTTCAACTACATTGTTGACTTCTTCATAAGTAAACTTTTTCCCGCAATTTGGGCATTTCATCTTTTCCATAGCAATGACTTCCTTTCTTTTTTACACATTTAGCTTACTCTTATATTGTAAAAAAGAAAAATGATAGCTATTGATTTTTAGGCACGAATCAACAAAACAGATTCTTCATTATCCTCTGCTAATTTGATCTCATAGTATAATTTGTCGCTTTTCATTAGCAAAACCCAACTTCTTACTTTAGCATTGCGCTTTCCACTTTGTTTAACAGCTTCTTTCATTGCCTTTTGAGGAGATTTGCTTGAGTAGATCTTTTTGATGTCAAAGAATGGTTGGTTTTCAGCTAATTTACTCGAACGAACAGCTGGCTTTCCGGTTGTAGGATTGACAACAAGCGTTTGTTCAGAATCTACGAAAAGATATTGAAAGGTATTGTTTGTTTGTTGTTGGACATCCTCTTTTGGTACAAACTGAACCATTTGAACTTTTGTTTTATTTGTTTCTTTTTTAAAGATTCCCACTGCTTTTTTCAGTGAGATTTGATATTCTTGTTCACTAATATCATCATAACGAAACGTAGCAGTCAATAATCCTAACGAAGCCGTTAGCCCAATAAGTATGAGAATAGCTGACCCAAATAAAATTTTTTTCATCTTCATCAGTGTCTCCCTTTTCCTTTTTTTACTAGCATACCAAGATTTTTTATTAAAAAAAATCGAATGACAGAAAGAAAAAGTGACAATTTTGTTACTTATTCATGTAATTCTAACGGCAAGCCATCTGGATCAAAGAAAAAAGTCATTTTTTTCCCAGTAAATGTATCGATTCGAATTGGCTCAGTTTCGATCCCTTTTAAACGAAGCTCTTCAATGACAGATTCAATCTGTTCCACTTTAAAAGCCAGATGTCTTAATCCACATGCTTCTGGATAACTTGGACGTTTAGGCGCATTAGCTACCCCGAATATTTCTAATTCAGCTGTTCCAAGCTTTAAATCTAATTTATAATCTTCTCTTTCCGCACGATAATTTTCACGGATTACTTCAAAGCCTAACTTATCAACGTAAAATTCCCGTGATTTTTGATAGTCAGATACAATAATTGCGACATGATGGATAGCAGATAAATTCATTTTTTTACTCCTTTAATCTTTTATTCTTTTTCATATTTTAACATTTTCTTTGGTCAAAAGTTTTTTATAAAGAAAAAAATGGAAAGTTCACCTACGTCGGTTGACTTCCCATTCTTTCATCAATTCAATGTAAAGTTTTCATGTTTCCAGAAAACAAAGCAAAAAGTATCATAACACATATTATTTTAAATTGAAAGACTAGAAATATTTTTTGAAAGTAATACAATAGGTTGTGTCAACAAATCGAACACATACTATATTTAGTGTTTAAAGGAGCTTTTATCAATGATAAATTATTTTCGCTTTTTAGCACACCAACTCAAAGGTTGGCCTCAACAAAATTACTATCTTTTCTTTTTTAGTCTTGGGTGTCAGATTATGACCCTTGTGAATAGCCCTATTACTTGGTTAGCGGTGATCACTTTTATCGGTACTACACTTGGTGTCTTGTGTATCTTATCAATCAATGCAGCGAAATCTGTTAATGGTATTTTAGGAATTTTATCAGCTATTTGTTTCATCATCGTTGGTTTTTCTGCTAAAAATTACTTGAGTATCGGCGAACAAATCGCCTATATGATCACCTTAGATATCCCTGTTTTATTAAGTAAAGAATGGAATCATAACATGGCAGCAAAAATCCGTAAGTTCAATGGAAAAACATGGTTAGTCGCAATTTTTGCTACGATCTTGGTTTATGCTATTTCAGGTTTCTTGATTGGGCGCTTAACAGACGATCCACGTCCTTGGATCGATGCTATTGCCTTTTCAATCAGTTTGACAGCTGGTGTGATCAGTTTCTTGCGTTACAATAACCAATATTATTGGTGGTTGGCTTCAGGATTAGCACAGATGGTTCTGTGGTACATCTCATTTAGACATGGTTCAGCTAGTTTAGCTATGTTTGTCAATAGTTCCGTTTACCTATTGAATGATGTCTTGGCTTTCACAGTTTCTCCTTGGTATAACCAAAAAGAACGTGAACGAATGCTAAAAATGGAAAAAGAATATGATCAAGAGCATGAAAAGAGTGTGCTGATTTAAGACCGTGCCATGATCATTTTGATCTGAATATAATCGACAGACTTCTGGTAAAGCATGTTTCGATGTTCCCTTTTTCTTGGTACTTATCTAAATAAGCTAGCTGCCGCCAACAATTGATTGGTGGTAGCTAGCTTATTTTTACCCTATCGACTTTCACAATAGTCTTTTTAATAATTGCTTAGTTTTTGAATTTTCTGTTTGCAAAACTTTTTCTAATTGTTGGAAATATTGTAACGCATGTTGTTGTTCTTTCGATAAGGAATAGTCATTTTCATTTAGTTCTGTTAAAATGGTCATCACTTTTTTTGTTTTCAACTCAACAGCAATTTTATCCCATACTTCCTCGGTGACTACCTTTTTCTGTGACACATTTTCGTTGGCTATCACTGTTTGCTTCATTTCTTTTTCTTTTCGTAAGACCTTCAAGAAACCATTTCTCATGACTCTAGGAATACTATCAAAGAAGCCTTCTGTGAAACCATAACGACAATATTGCTGCCAGATGAAAAGATACACCTCGGATTGGATAAATCGCTGCTTGCGTGCATATTCGGTCATTTTACTCTGTTGTTCTGGAGTTTGTTGGCGTCCAGTTGCTCTTAATTGCTGGATGAATGTTTCAAAGAAGGTCAATGATAGTTGTTCACCCCCGTCAACAGCGATCAACGCCCAGTCTTTTTGCAAAAAAGTTCGGTAATTCGTTAAAAAAGTCTCGACATCTTTCACTAATTCTTCTGAAAAATCTTCAAATAGTTCTTTCTTCCCACGAATTTTTTTAGGGGTTCCCTCTAATTGCGTTGCAATACGTGAGATCTCTTGTTTCAGCGCTTGATAATCAGCAAGATAAATTGGCATATCTGCTTCACGAAAATCCACAACCCTGGCAACTAGTTTTTGATCAGGCAAATAGGGATGTTTTAATTTTCGATTTTGGTAGAGCATAAAACAATATTCTTGCCATAAATCTTCTGGAAACGCCACGTTTTGCTGTTTCAGCCACAATAATTCGTCTAGTGCTAAATCGACTTTAGTCATCCCTTGATTGATAGATGTTGCGATTTGCGGGCTTACGTGTAAATGTTCAGCAAAGTGATTGATCCCTAAAGAAAGGCTCTTACCGGTCTTTGGTGAATGAACGATATATTGCACTTTTAATTCACGACCGCATTCGCAATATAATTTTTGTTGTCGCCGTTTGGTACGAAAAAAAGGATTGATTTTAAAATCGGAAAAGACCCAATCAGTCGCTGCTAAATAATTTTCTTCTATAAATTGGGAATTGATCAAGTAGCGTCGATGTTGATCAACTAATTGACGTTGTTTCGTTGTCAACTTTTCATAGATTTCCCAACGCTGATTACTTGTATACTGTTTTGATATCTTAATTGGATAGACTTGATTGATTTCTTTGGGATACCATTCTTTAAATACCTTTTGCCAGTCGTTCATTACTTATGTTTCCTTTCAAAAAAAGAATCGACTGGTCTAATTCGACCAGTCGACACAATGATTTGTTTTTCACTACATTATTTGTAAAAATTAGTGAGTTGTTCCTGCATTGCCAGCAATGTCATGATCATTTGTTACGGCTGCTTCTACTGCATAAGTCAAAGAAGCGGCAATATCATCTAATGACATTGATGGTGTGCCTACTGGACGATCAATCACTTGATCAGGTGAAAATGGCACATGGATAAATCCGCCACGAATCGTCGGGAATTTTGTCTCAATCAAGTGAAGCAAACGATACATGATGTCGTTGCAAACAAAGGTACCAGCTGTATACGAAATGTAAGCAGGTAATCCATGTTCATGGACATTTTTTGTCATTGCTTTAATCGGTAAAGAAGTGAAATAAGCAGCTGGTCCATCTGGTTCTAACGCTGTATCAAAAGGTTGGTTTCCTTCGTTGTCAGCAATTCTAGCTTCTGCTAAATTGATCGCTACTCGTTCGAATGAAACAGCTGAACGTCCACCAGCTTGTCCAACACAGATGACGATTTCCGGTTGATGTTCTTCGATTGCTTTTTCCACAACTTGGCTGCTTTTAGCAAAAACCGTTGGGACTTCCACTTTGATAATTTGTGCTCCAGCAATTTCATCAGGCATTTTTTTCACTGCTTCATAAGCAGGATTCACTTTATCTCCACCAAATGGATCAAAACCAGTTACTAGTACTTTCATTTTACATTCCTCCATTATTCTCAATATAAACTAACTATTATTATAGAGTTTTTTCTTATTTAAATAAAATCATATAAACGATTTGGAACACTAACATGAAGATCGCTACGAATAATTGGTTCTTGATTACGCCGTATTTGTCTTTCATCTCTAACATTGCCACAGGCACGACATTGAAGTTTGCAGCCATCGGTGTTAACAAGGTTCCACAGAACCCACAGGTCAGAGCAACCATTCCCACTAGTGCTGGATTTGCGCCGTGACTGAATACAAACGGTGCACCGATCCCTACAGTCATTACCGTAATCGCTGCAAAGGCGTTCCCCATAATCACCGTGAAGATAACCATACCCAATGCATAGATTATAATACCGACATTCACATTACCTTCGGGAACGATTTGCCCGACTGCATTAGAAATAACTGTCCCTACTCCTGCACTTGTAAAAACCGCTCCTAATGATGCCAAGAGCATTGGTAACATACTTAAAGGTCCTACTGTTCCTAGCATATCTGCAGCATCATCTAAGAAAGTAGTTGGTCGATTGTCTCGTGAGAAGAACATCATGATCACCATTGCGGCAAAAACACCGACACCAACACCAACTAATGCGCCAAGCTTAGTAAAGAGTGCGAACAAGATTGCAAAGATCCCAATACTCAATGCCGGAATAAAGATTTTCATTCCTAATTTATCAGACATTTTTTCCATGTATTGTTTAGAAGGTAAGCGACTTTCTCCTTTGCTGACTTTCTTTGCAATCGCTGGAACTGTCATGGCAAAAATCAAAAGACCGTTGACGATCGCAGGTAACCATCTTCCACCAGCAATTACGATTCCTAATACTGTCCAGAAAAAAGCAGAACCGTATCGATGAGGATTCGTTTTATCGTTAATATTTCTGATTCCTGTATAAATCAGAACTAACCCCATGATGATATATAATATTTCTAATAATTTATCCCCTAATAAAATTTCAGGATCTGTAAAAAAGCTCATATTATTGCCCCTTTCCTGAATAATATTTTTTCGCTAATTTCTTTTCTCTTAAGTAGAAATAAATACTTGCAACAATCAGTGCAACGACAGCAACTGGTACTTCAACCAAAGCAAGTTGTCCTAGTGTCACTTCATAACCCAGACCTTTTAAAGTCGATTGAACTAACAACGCACCTGCTCCACCAACGAATAATACTTGACCAAAGAACCAACAAATATTTTCCATCGCAGAAGACATGCCTTTTAATTCTTCCTCATGTTGTGGATCAATTTCCAGGCCTTTTGATTCGACTGTTCCTAAAGCCATTGGCATGATGATTGGGCGAACAAAACCGGCAACTCCACCAAAGCTGACATTGAACGCTGCAAAGATCATACGGAAGACCCCATAGATATCAATGATCATCCCAGCTGATACTTTCTTAAAGCGCTTAATAAGCGAAGCTGCTGATTCTTTCAAACCATTACGTTCCAGTGTACCTGTTGCCAACATAATAATGATAAAAATAGCCATTCCTCGATTATTGACAAAACTTGTTCCTAAAGTTTCTAACATCCCTTCAATTCCTAAACCGCCTGTCAATGCGGTGACAATCAGTGCGACCATTACGATCAAAATTGAATCTAATTTTAGTGCAAAACCGATAATGACGATCAAGACACCTAAAAGACTAAGATAGTTCTCCATTTGACTTCCTCCTTAAAATTACAAGATATTTTTTTATTATAAATCAAAAAGCCATGAAAATATAGATAAAATCCAATTATCTCATTGTATTTTTTAAAAATTCAGTCAATTCGATAAAAAAATTAGAAAAATCACTTACGATTGAAACAACTCGTTTACAGTTCAAATTTTTTGAGATCTTATTTTTGTTAACTAACAAATGAACAAAAAACAAACAAAAACGTGCTTTATTATCTAAAATAACACTTTAGCGTAGGTGTTTTCCTCCAAAAAACGACTTCTAAATCGAATGGCCGATTCAAATTGGTTCACGTTTTAGCTTATCACTACCCTTATTTTTTATTCTGTGTTATCCTTTCAATTAACAAAATAATGACACAACTATCGCCGGGTAGTATTAAGAGGATAAGCATTCCATTAGGTCTTTGGAGGAATGCTACTCCTCTTTTTTGTGTAAATGGAGTGATTAATATGGCATGGTTTGAATTAATCTTAGCGGGAATCTTGGAAGTTTTTTGGTCTACGATGATGAAATGGAGTGATGGTTTTTCTAAATTGAATTATTCTTTCTACACAGTCATTGGCATGATCGCCAGCTTTTATCTCTTATCAAAGGCGATCAAACAGTTACCAATGAGTTTATCCTATCCTATTTGGACCGGAATCGGTGCCGTTGGTTCAGTGATCATTGGTGTCGTCTTGTTTCATGATAAACTGACATTAGCCACTTGGTTTTTCGTTGGCTTATTATTGATTAGTCTGGTCGGAATCAAAATAACCAGTGGACATTGATCCTACATTATCAGGAATGGTTGATCAGACCAAAACAATAGTAGGTGCATGAACACATCAAAAAAAGCCAGATAACCGGTTTTGCTAACGATTCTTTTATTAGAATCATGAATTACCGTTTATTTGGCTTTTTTAATGACTTAATTTAACATATTTGTGTATTTAAACATGTAAAACGCCTGTAGCAAATAGAATCATTGCTGTTAGTCCAATCATTGTGACACCGACTAATAAAAATTTATCTAAGTGAAGATGAGGGATTGGCTCATTTTGTTCTTTTCGGGCTCTTAAATAAAAGAAGATCCCAGGTAAGAAGAGTACTAACACTAACATCACTTCATTGAAAGCAACCACGAGCATTGCCCAGACTTGAAATGCACTGGCTAAAAAGCCGATAAAGAATTGCCCCCATTCTTTTCTTTGATAAGATAGTTTCATCTGATAAAGACCTAAGAATAACCAAGTAAAGAATATCGCTGCTGTCCCAAGTGTGTAAGCAAAATTATACGCACTATCCGTGAACAATAAAGAAAGTAAGAAAACATTAGTACAAATCGTCGTTAAGACAATAGCATATGTTGGCGCACCTTTTTTATTGACTTGACCCCAGCGTTTCGGTAATAAGTTAGCATCTGCCATATTCCTCATGGTTTCAATCGGTAAAATCGTCCAAGATAACCAGACACCGACAAGCGAAATGATCAAACCACCGTTGATCAAGATTGCTCCCCATTTTCCTACCATCATTTCAAACACATAGCCCATCGCTGGCTGTGTTTGGATTCCTTGCAATTCTTTCATTGACATTGTCCCATAAGGTAACATCGAAACTAAAACATAAATGATGATTAAACCAAAAATACCAAGGATCGTTGCTTTCCCTACATCTGATTTTTTCTTTGCACGAGAACCAACCACAGAAGCTCCTTCGATCCCAACAAACACCCATAACATCACCATGATACAGCTCAATATCTGACTAGAAAATGGCACGGGCTGGCCATTCGCACTCAATATGATATCACTAGAAAAATTATCGATAAATTGTTGCAGTGAAAAGGTACTGATTGCTACAACAATAAATAAAAATAGTGGGACAAGTTTACAGATTGTTACAATAGCGTTCACATAACTTGCATTTTCGACCCCACGATTGACTAGCCAAGCATATCCCCATAAAAACAAAGTGCTCATAACGATCGAAGCGATATTCTGACCTCCGTCGAATACTGGGAAAAAGTAACCTAAAGCACTCATTAGCAACGTAGCAAAGGCTACGTTCCCCAACCAACAAGTAAGCCAATAACCCCAACCACTGATAAATCCAGCAAAACGTCCGAAACCAGCTTCTGCATAGCTGAAAATACCACCTTCCAGCTCTGGACGTTTTTTATTGATATTATTGATTGATAACGAGAGCATCAACATAGCTGTTCCAACTAGCACCCAACTAAAAATAGCTGGGGCACCAGCCGATCCGGAGATGTCCGTCATAATACCAAATACGCCACCTCCTATCGCTGACCCAATCACTAAGGCCGCTAGTGGAAACAACCCTATTCCTTTGTTCTGTTGCTCTGTATCCATTTTAAGCATCCTCCAAAATAAACCGCTTTTACCAAAAGTATAACAAATCTTCACCTGTTTTACTTTATTCATAAAAATTCTAATAGAAATATAATTGTAACTATTTTTTTCTAATTATACAAGAATCTTGCATATTCATTTAGGGAAAACCTTTTCCAAAAATTGATAAAAAAATGCTATACTGGAGACAAGAATTGGAGGAAATGTAATGAACATTCTATATATATCGATCTCTGGAAACACACGAGCTTTCGCTAAAAAACTTGCTGAATATGCTGCGAACCAACATGAGTTAAATCCTCAATTACCAGAAATCACGCTAAAAGAAATTCATGAAAATAGTGACTTTCAACAAGAGAGTGAACCTTTCTTCACTTTTGTACCCACTTACTTAGATGGAGGAAATGGGTTAGATAACGGTGATACAGAAATTTTAACAGAAACCATGCGTGAATATCTGGAATACGAAGACAATCATACGCTTTGTCTGGGTGTCGTAGGGAGTGGAAACAAAAATTTTAATAATCAATATTGCTTAACAGCTAAACAATACGCCAGCCAATTTGGCTTCCCTTTCCTCGCCGACTATGAATTACGGGGAACCCCAGCAGATGTTGAGCGAGTATATCAAAAGTTAGTCGAAACAGCTAATCAATAATTTCTAAAAAATTCGATCAAAACATAGAACAGAGAGGAAACTTAGTTGGTAAGTTTCCTCTCTATTTTTCTTTTTTAGGCTTTATACTCATTCAGTAATCCGCTTATCGAATATCCTTCATCCATCACTTGCGATTATTTTACATTACAATAGAAGTAAACTGTGTCACCTCCAACACTGTGATTTATTGTGTGAACTTGTTACGAAGCTCTGGCTAAGATAAAACACTCGTCATCCACATGATGCCCCATTCATAGACTTCCGTTATAAAAAGTTATCGTATCAGATTCTAATTCTATTTCAATGGATCTCCCCTTCATTTAGATTACTTTTGTCAGAAAAATTTGTTATCAAAAACTTAAACATAGACAGTTCGAAAGAGAATCACTAGTCAAAATGGAAGAAATAAAATTTCCCATACTCTTTTTAAAGCTATTCAGTTCAAATAATCTTAATATAACCAAGCATACTGCAAACGTTAACTTAACAGAACAAAAAGGAAAAGGTATAATAAAAATAGAAATATACAGGTTTTTTATATGTTATTTTATATTTTTTTTGACACTAGATTATAAACAAGGTGGTGAAAAAACATTAAAAAAAAGAAATTTCTTGTTGTGTTATTTTCAATGTTTTATTTATTATTTTTAGGTGCTTGCAAGCAAAAGAATGATCCTGTGGTTTCTTTAGAAGAAGTCGATAAAGCAGTGATTTTTGTTAAAGATGACGAAGGAAAAGAAAAAAGTTGGAAAGCTACAGACCCCAATTTTTTAAAAACATTAATAGGAAACCTTAATGTTCTGTTTAATAAATCGGATCAACATGCTCAACGTTATGATATGAAACTGACATCAAAGCAAAAAAGATTCAACTATCAAATAAAGTTTTATAAAAACAATAATGTTGTACAAGAGATTCAGATTTCAAAAGTAAATAAGGTAACTATAGACAAAGAGGAATTCATGATTGGAAAAGAGAAAGAAAACGAACTAGATAGTTTGAAAAATCATTTATTACTTGTTGCTAAATAGATAGGCGATGTTGGGACAATCATCTACCAAAAATGAAATAAGCCTGATTTTACTTTTAGTACATACTATCAAAATCGGGCTTATTTTACTATTCTAGCCACTTTGTCTTCGTGTATTTCTTCTAATTTCTCCAATTGAACTTTTAGCTTGGTTCACCAGTGATTTATCGTCTTAAATGAATCAAACTGTTTCTCTTACAATTATTTTTCCCTCTTATTAATCATAGAAAAGAGCCTGAGACCGCACTTGGTCCCAGGCTCGAATTTTCTCTATTCTTTATCTGTTTTTACTTCGTTCAATTTTTTGTAGCTTCAACAGTCATGACTTTCGCTTTGGCTTTTGTCTCACCTGTTTTTTCTAAAACGAAATTTTTTACTTTCTCCATATTGGTAATTAAAACCATCATCGAAGTTTCTTTACCGGCAGCTTTGATTGCTGCTAAATCGACTTGAGCAACAAGTGTATCAGGTGTCACCAACTGACCTTCTGTTACCTTCACCTCAAATGGTGCACCACCAAGGTCAACTGTATTGATCCCCATGTGAAGTAACACTTCTAATCCATTAGCGGTTGTGATACCAATCGCATGTTTAGTGGGGAACACTGAGCTGATCGTTCCACTTACTGGTGAATAAATCTGCCCATTGATTGGCTCAACAAAGTAACCTTCTCCCATCATTTTTTGAGCAAATACGGGATCACTTGCCTTTTCAAGTGATTCAACTACTCCATCAGCTACAGCAGCTAATGAAATTTCACTTGTGCTGACTGCTCCTGTATTTTCCGTCATTGGTGTCATTTCAGTTGTTGTTTCTTCAGCTAATTCTTCTTTCTCCAATTGCTCTTTAGGAATACCAAAGAAGAATGTTGCTAGGAAACCACCTGCGTAAGCAGCGAGTAACCCTAAGACATACCCTAACCATTTTCCATCTGAAATCAATGGGATCAAAGCAGCACCAGAAGGCCCGATCGCAATAGCACCTACATTTCCAATCATCCCAACAACAGCACCACCAATACCACCACCGATACAAGCGGTAATGAACGGACGTCCTAACGGCAGTGTCACACCGTAGATCAATGGTTCACCGATTCCTAAGATTCCTACGGGTAACGCACCTTTGATCATTTCAGTCAATTCTTTATCTTTTTTACAACGAACCCACAATGCTAATGCTGCTCCGACTTGTCCGGCACCAGCCATCGCCAAAATAGGTAATAATAGTGTTTTTCCTGTTTCATCAATCATTTGGACATGGATTGGTGTTAAGATTTGATGCAATCCGAACATAACCATCGGTAAGAATAGTGTCCCCAAGACAAATCCTGAAAAGGCCCCACCTACACCTAATACCCAGTTGATTCCGCCAACCATTCCATCTGAGATGAAACCAGCGAGTGGCATGATGAAGAAAATTTCGACTAAGCCAATAGCAATCAATGATAATGTAGGGGTAACAATAATATCAATGGAATCTGGTACAACTTTATGCAATTTCTTTTCAACGATTGCTAATAACCAGACAGCAAAAATAACTCCTAAAATCCCACCTTGACCTGCAGCTAACGCTTCACCAGTGAATAAGTTTTTAAGTGGCGCTTCTGGATTCATGCCCGTTAATAAGACTACCGCACCGATAACACCACCCAGAGTTGGTGTTGCACCAAAAACTTGAGCTGCATTGATCCCTGTATAAATCACTAAGAAACTGAACATACCATTTTTTAGAATGTTCATGATATCAATGTATTGTTGCCAAGTTGCTGCATCTAATGTACCCGCTGTCACTAAGTTTGCTAGTACCGCAGCAATCCCTGCCACGATCCCAGTACCGACAAATGCTGGAATCATAGGGACGAAAATGTTCGAAATATCTTTCAAGATTGATTTGATTTTTGATGGTTTTTGTTTATTTTTTTGAGCAGCTTTCATCGCTTGCGCTCTCTCATTTACCAAATCTTTTCCTGAGGCTGACGACTTATCAGAAGCTCTATTTCCTGAAGAAATCTGTTCTCCTAATTTTACACCTGCTTGATCTACCATCGTTTGTGCTACTTTGTTCACTTTACCAGGACCGATGATCACTTGCAGTTGTTCGTCCTCAACAACGCCTAATACACCAGGTATCGCTTTCAATTTTGCAACATCGACAAGCTCATCATTAATGATCTTCATTCGAACACGGGTCATGCAGTGGACAATGCTTTCGACATTGCCCATTCCGCCTACACCAGCATAGATCCGCGTTGCTAGTTCTTCTAAAGTCAATTCATTTTTAGCCATTGGTTCTTCCCCCTCATAAGGTTCCTTTTACAAAGCCGTTTGCTTCAACTAATTTTTCTTCTGCTGTCGCTTTATCACTATTGGTTAAAATCATCACGATCGCTAATTTCACATTTTTATCTGCTTCATTAAAATACTTCTCAGCGGTTTGATAGTCAACCTCTGTTGCTTGCATAATGATTCGTTTTGAACGCTCAATCAATTTTTCGTTGGTCGGTTTCACATCGACCATCAAGTTATTGAACACTTTGCCAATCCCGATCATACTAATTGTTGAAATCATATTCAAAATCAATTTTTGTGCTGTACCAGATTTTAGGCGAGTTGAACCGGTTAGAAACTCAGGTCCTGCATCAACTTCGATCGGATAATCGGCATGTTGACTGATTTCAGCATTTTTATTACAAGAAATTGTAGCAGTAGTCGCTCCGATTGTATGAGCATAATCTAAACCGCCAATCACATACGGTGTACGACCACTTGCGGCAATCCCGATGACCATATCATTTTCAGTTAATCCTAAGTTTACTAAATCTTCTTTCCCTAACTCTAAAGAGTCTTCTGCTCCTTCAACCGCAACTGTCATGGCTGCTTCACCACCAGCAATCAAGCCAATGACCATCTCAGGTTCTACACCAAATGTTGGTACACACTCTGCAGCATCTAGCACACCTAAACGGCCACTTGTACCGGCACCCATGTAGATCAATCGACCACCTTGTTGGAAAGATTTAATCGTCTGTTGGATCACTGGTTCGATGCTAGCCAATTCTTTTGAAACGGCTTCGGCAACTTTATGATCTTCTTGGTTCATTAGCTGAACTGCTTGGGTAACACTCATTTCATCAAGTCCAAATGTTTGTTGATTTCGTCGCTCTGTTGTTAGGTTTTCTAAATTAATTTGCTTCATTTGTTTTTCCTTCTCTTCTGATTATTTTAAAATTTATCCCTGCACGGATTTGCTCAAGTAGCGGTAACTCGGCTTCGCTTATTTGAGCGACCCGATTCACTTTTTCATCTGCTGGTAAATCCTTTTTAGTAATTTGAATCTCCCCCATGTAACGAAGATATCGTTCATTATCTAAAGTAATCGTTCCTTTTGCTCGTTCTTTCGTATCACGAGGAGGAATTTGAGGGATGTTTCTAAACCGTGCATCCGCACTGCGGATAACATCTCTTGCCTCATCTTGCCGATTCATATGGTTTCCTAAAATATACTCGTAAAACTGGGCATCAATTACTTCAGCATGTAGTAAAATTGTTTGTTCTCTTTGATACATGGCAAATTGTTCTTGAACTTCTTCTGAAAGTCCGCCATCACCGATATAAATCAAATCTGTATCGCATGACATCAAATCTAGCGCAGCAGCTAAAGGATGGACATGTCGATGACTTTCTAAAGTAGGTAAACCTTGATATAACGGACCACGTAAGGCTTCGTCCCCTGCCACAAAACCTTGGATTGTAAAGCCTTGTTCTTTTAGCCAATGATTTTTTTCTTGATACCATTTCCAATCTAATCCGGTTTCGGGACGCGGATAGTAATTATGCCATGCTTCAAGTTGAGAAAAATCTGCATTAGCGACTTGCAATTCTGTGACATCTTGTGGAGTGATCGTGCTGGCGTTTAAACTGATTTTGATTTGATGGCTCCAATTCGCAATTTGTTCATTTGAAAGATGATAATCCATTCGTAACCCAGTAACGCCAATCTTTTTTAATGGCTCTAAATCTGCCATCGAAAACCCAGCATGTTTTAAAGCATCTCCAGAAATATCTACCATTAGATCCAATTGATTTTCTTTGGCACATTCGCCTAGTTCTGTTAACCGTTTTTTATATAAACTAGCATCATCTTCAGGAATATGCATAGAAGTAAATATCCCATCAAACCCATTCTTTGCCATCTTTTGGATATAAGCTTTTTTTTCTATCGTTAAAGCTTCATTCATAAAGATCGAAAAACCAAACATCTGTCTCCCCCTCACGCGATGTATCCGTATTCATTTCTATGAACAGAGTATACCTCTTGTGAAATAAAATTTCAACATTTTTATAAAAATAAATTAATTTTATTTCTAAAAGCGTTTTCGTTGATTGATAATGATAGGCGATTTCCAAGATTAATGGCTAATTATATAACTAAAGAAAGAACGACACACCGACTAAAAAGTGTTTCATGCGCTGAATGACAGAACAAAAATACGCATCAATCATTGGTTCATTCTGACCTCTATTTGATTTTATACAACTCATCAGTCCTTATTGACAAAAAGCCACGTAAATAAACGGAAGAATGACAAAAATAGCAAAAACTATTTTTGGATTCTTCCGCTTATCGGTTTCAGAAATAAACTATTTTTTTGATTCATGATACGAATGTTTGAATCCGCTGCTACCCGCCAAAAATGAGTTAAGACTTTATAGTGTTCAGCTCATGTTTACTAGGAAAAGTAACTAATTCCGTATTTTCAACAAAAAAATCAAAGAATGTCTCATTTGGCATAGGATGGAAATAAGCGTTCATGATACGAATCAACGCATTATGACAAACTAATAGGTAGACATTCTCTTCATCAGCAAGACATTCTTCGATCAATGGAACAACTCGAGCATAAACATCTAACACTGATTCACCATTTGGAAAACGCACCGCAAATTCTTGTCGTGCTTCTTGAAAGATTGTTTCATGACTTGGCATCCCGTCGTATTCCCCAAAATCCATTTCGATTAACCGTTCATCTACTTCCATTGGCAAGTGAAGTTTATCGGCAACGGCTTGCGCTGTATCTTTTGCACGTTGTAAAGGGGAATGGATAATCTTCGTGACTGGGATTTGTAATTCTGAAACTTTTTCAGCCAATTTCTCCGCTTGTTTTTGCCCTTTTTCTGTTAACGGGGCATCCGCTCTCCCGCAGACCCGTTCTGCTGCATTCCAAGTTGTCTCGCCATGTCTAGTTACATATAACATTATTCAACGCTCCTTTGTTTGTTCTGGCTCGATTGTAACATAACTAATGAGCAAAACAAGTTTCACTACTTATTGATGACAATGAGTTATTTGAGTGAAATGAGTCGATCAGCTATTTTATTTAAGAAGACTTGGTCATGATCCACAACCAACATTGCAGGTTTAAACGATAAAATCAGTTGCTCCAACTGGACTTGATTGAAGACATCTAAATAGTTCAACGGTTCATCCCAAATATATAATTCCGCTTCTTGAGAAAGCGACTTGGCTAGTTCAACTTTTTTGCGTTGCCCCATACTCATCTGTTCAATTCGGTTATGAAAGACTTCTCTTTCCATCCCTAACTTGCGGAGATTATTTAAAAATGTTTGATAATCAACTTTTTGCTTTTCTGCAAATTCACTGAGCGTACCGCGATTATCTTCATAATTCTGACGCACGTAACTGATCGTTAGTTGATTAGGCTTATGGATCGTACCTGCAGTTATTCCATCAAAATCGTCTAAAAGATAATGGATGATCGTAGATTTCCCTATACCGTTTGCCCCTGTCAACGCCACACATTCGTTTTGGTCAATCGTAAAATTAACGGGCGAAAAAAGCAGCTGTTGATACCCCAGTTGTAAATTCTCCACAGTCAGCAATCGTTTATGATGTGTTTTTTTGACATTCATTGTCAAAGGCTCTACATATTCGATATCCTTCAATAATTTTTCTTTTTCCCCGATTTGCGTTTCCATCCGATTCACGATTGCTTTCGAGCGTTTCATCGTTCGAGCGGCATCCGCACCAATTGCACCACGATTCACTCTACGATTTTCAGTATCGATAAACCCAACGCTTTTTTTCGTCTTATCTCCCTCACGAGAGCGGGACCACTCTGCTTTTTCTGCTGCAGTTTTCTTCAAGCGCGTGACTTCTTTTTTGATTTTTTCATTTTGGGCAATCTCAAACTCATTTTTTAACTGCTTTTGCTCTTCATATACTGAAAAGTTCCCCTGATACAGTTCTAATTGGCTTTTTTCAATGGCTAATACATGATCGACCACTTCATCGATAAATCCGCGATCATGGCTGATCACGATAAATCCTTGATTTTTTTTCTGCAAGTAATTAGCTACTTGTTTTCTTCCGACTAAATCCAAATGATTCGTCGGCTCATCGATCAAAGGAAAATGCTGATCATCAACAAAAAGCAGTGCTAAGAGTACTTTTGTTTTTTCACCACCAGACAGTGTGTGAAATGGTCGCCACAAAATCTCTGGGTCAGTTTCCATTAATTGTAGTTCTCTTTCGATTTCCCAAAGTTCGACATCAGCTATCTCATTCAACGCATCATAAGTAAATTGTGCTTCTTCTCCAATTTCTTGAGGGAAATAGTTAAATTCTTGCTGATGGATAATCTGTCCTTGATAAGGTAGTTTATCTTGTAAAATGTTCAATAATGTCGTTTTTCCACGTCCATTCCGACCGATCAATCCTAATTTCCAAGTGGTATCAAAATTCAATGTAGCTTGATCAAATAAGGGTAGCACTTGATTGTCATAACCAAAAGTTAAATTTTTAATTTCTATCTTCGACATTTATATCCTCCTATAAAAAAGACCAGTCCTATTTTCAGAACTGGTCGCCAAAGAAGGGATACAAAAAGAGACCCCACCAATGAAAACTCGCCAATTCTGAAAATCTGCCTGCTATTTTTTATTGAGTAAGTGTTTTTCACATTAAATTCTGCGTGAGCAAGCTTCAACGGGCAATCGTTAGACCGTTTCTCTTCACTCAAACATCGTGATTAATGTAATTTATGCACTTTTCTCATTAATAAAATAGCCTTAATGCAGCTTTCAATCATTGACTTAGTTTTTCAATGGCAAGATCCCTCACTTCGTTTTATTTGTCATTAGGTTAACATAATTATTTTTAAACTGTCAACTAAGATAAATCATCTTCCACTAATCGGCTGAGATTATGTGTCATAATCGCTACTTTTTCGAGGGTTTCTTGACGATCTAAGGCTTTTTTCAATTCAATCGGTCCTAGCTGGATACTAAAAACACTTGGCAGAAATTCATCTAATCGTCCAAGATTTTTTTCGCGACTGCCACATAACGCAATAACTTTTTTCCCATGTTTCTTTGCCAGTTTAGCTACACCATATGGTACTTTCCCATTGATCGTCTGCTGATCGATTCGTCCCTCACCTGTGATCACGAGATCTGCTTGTTTGATGGCTTCTTCTAAACCAATCAGTTGAGCAACAAGTGAAAAACCAGAAACCATTTTACCACCGACAAGCAATAACGCTCCACCGATTCCACCAGCAGCCCCACTTCCAGAAACAGCATTTAAATCAATATTAGTCGTTTGTTTTATCTGTTCGGTTAAATTCGTTGCCTGTTTGTCAAGAAATGCTAAAGTTGTTTTTGTACCACCTTTTTGCTTACCATAAATTTGAGCTGCTCCTTGTGGGCCACTGTAAAAACTTGTCACATCAGCAGCAACTAGCAATTGAACCTTTTTGAATTTTTCACGGCTTTTGCCCCACTCGATTCGTTTCGTCGTCAGCAGTGGATTTCCCTCTGTAGCCCCAACTAACTTGGCTCCTAGCGACTGCAACAGACCTAAGCCACCATCTGAACAGCCACTCCCACCTAATGTGACAATCACCTGATCAACCTCTTGTGTCAAAGCATCTTTCAAAAGTTCTCCCAAGCCAAAGCTAGAAGCTGATCGAATCGTTTGATCAGTTGGCTCCTTTAATAAATCAAGACCGATTACTTCAGTTGATTCAATCACTGCCAGGCGTTTTCCCGCATAAACCGTGAGTAAATATCTGCAACTTACTTTTCGAAAAAGCAGATCTACCCCTTCGATTACCCGCCATTGACCACCTAAAGCATGATAGATCGCCTCTGCTGTTCCTTCTCCTCCATCAGCAATCGGGCGATTGATTTTTTCTCCTTTTTTTGAAAACCAGCCATTCAAAGCTGCTTGATTTAATTCAAACGATGAGGCACTTCCTTTAAATGAATCAATGGCTGCTAAGATCGTCATTGTCGTTCCTCCTCTGTACGTTGCTCTCATTACTAGTAAGACATGTTTCTCTTTTTTTGACAACCAATACAAGTTGAAAATTTGCAAAAAACAATACACGGATGGGGCTAAACAATTAGCGAGGCTGTTTTTCATAAATAGAAAAGTGACGTTCAAGAATTCACTTCCTTCTTGAACGCCCACTTTCGATTATTGCTATTTGATTCTTGCTGTTTATAAGTGCTTTTTATTTGAAACAACCGACCATGTGGTATTAAGATGCTCATATTTCCTGTTCAAAGAAATTGGTATCACCCTCGTGTTTTCAGTGTCAAATCCACATTGATATACAGTATAATCACAATACACGATTCTGTGCGTAAAATACAAGCATTCATCTGGTAATTCTTCTAACGAATGATAAATCATTGGATTCAGTTCAGTATATTCATTCATTTCGGACATGAGTAGTTCACGATAAAAAATTTGCTTTACAACACTAGGAGCCACAATGAAAATTTCAGTAGGTTGTTCTTCTTTTTCGTCTGTAATCAAGGTCATACTTTTGACAAATTTTCTGATCAAGTTGTGATTCCATCTTACTTTTGGATAGTATGTTCCCTTCCAATCATTGAGAATAACTATGATATCCTCATACAGTTTTTTTTCTGTAGTAGTTAATAAATAGATTTGATCAGGGAGAAATACTTGACCATCTGCCCAGATCGTACGAATAAACTGTAAAAATGATTTTTTTAAAATAAAATCATTTTTACAATTTTTGTCAATTCTAGTTACAATTTTTTCGATTAGCTCATGGAGACAAGGCGTGTTTTCAATGAAACTGGTATAAACAACTTCAAAAGCTTTTTTCAATAATTCCATATTTTCGTTCGTATAATTTCGTGTGTTAAATAACGAAAAAATATAATACACGTCTTCTTCTTGTATATCTAAATGTTCTTTTTGTTCAGCTAACCCTTGGCTAACAATATGAAATAAAGGCTTTTTTTCAGCTGACTTTTTATCTTCTTCATCAAAATAAAGAGGATATTCTTTACGTCCAATCGCTATTTCAATTCCTCGAACAATCAAAAATCTATCTTCCTCAGAATATCTTCGTTTGAAAAAATGTGTTTCGACAAAATCAATCAATTGGTGACAAGCATCTATTACTTGATGATTTTTATTTTCATACCCTTCCCAATTAATGTATCTTACTAAGGAAAGTAAAAGATTTCGCACGTCAAATTCAGGAATGATAATTTGTTTATTTCTTAAATAGGAATTAGCTTTAAAGAAATCTAAGACTGTCTTTTTGATCGTATAAACTTTACTTAAAGAGATAAACTCAAGATCTGATAATTCCGTACTAGTGAATTGCCCTCTAAAATAATAACTTAAAAATTTTAAAAAATACGATTGTCCATATAAAAACTGTGTTAACTCTGATAATTCAATACCATGTTTAAATATGACTCTATAGATATGCTTTTCTCGCTTAATGTCTTCGATACAATATTCTAAACATTCGGTGATACTTTCAAGATCGTGTAACACAGTAGGCATTGTCACACCTAACATTTTGGCAATATATTCGATATCTATTTCTTGAAATTCAAATAATTGCTCACAAAGATAGACTTTTCTCGAAATATTCCGCTCAATGTAATTTTCCAACATGCCTTTTTCGCTCCTCTAATTTATATATATACTTATTTAAACATATTACTTAAAACCCATTTTTTTTATTTCCTTAAAAGGAAAACGTTTACAAAAAACAAAATAAAAAAGTCTGAGCTGGGAAAAAGCTTCTTCCCAGCCCGAACAAACCAATCATTAACTATAAATAAATGACAGTGAAGCATTTTTTATATCGAGTAAAAAAAGATTCAACTAAGGAGGAATCTGTCTTTCATCATTCTGCTTAATACTTTCTCGCTAATTTTAGTCAAAAATATCAACATCGAGTTTTTCGACAACATCTTTTAAAAGTTGGATTCCAGCTGCGCTATTACCAAAAGCATCTAATGCTGGGCTGAAAACACCCATGCCATAATAATTAGGAACAGCTACCATTAGGCCCCCACCGACACCACTTTTAGCTGGAACACCGACATGAACAGAAAATTCCCCTGATTCATCGTACAATCCTGCAGTTGTCATAATTGATTTGACAATCGTTGCGCTTTCTTCTGTAATGATTTGTTGTCCACTCCAAGGAGCAATACCTTTATTCGCTAAGACAGCGCCTAACTTGGCAATCCCTTTAGCAGTCACATTTACTGAACATTGTTTAAAATACACATCGAGGATTTCTGATACATCTCCGTCGATCATTTGATTACCTTTCATGTAATAAGCCAAGGAGCGATTAATATCCCCAGTTCTTGATTCAGAATGATAAATTTCTTCGTTCAATGTAATTTGAGGATCATCACAAATTTCTTTCATAAAAGCTAAAATACGATTGAATTTGTCCTCTGGATCTTTTCCGGCAATCAAAGAAGTGGTTGCAATCGCACCAGCATTCACAAATGGATTCATTGGATGATGACGATGATTGAGTTCCATATTCAAAATCGAGTTAAAAGCAAAACCTGTTGGTTCTGTATTGATCGTTTGAAAGACTTTATCGATGCCATTATCTTGGATGGCTAACAATAATACGGGGACTTTTGACATGCTTTCAATCGCAAAACGAACTTGCGAATCACCCGCTTCGATTAATTGATTTTTCTTCAAATCATAAATTGCCATTCCTAATTGTTCCGGATTTACTTGCGCAAGCGCTGGGATATAATTTGCTACATGTCCTGTTTGATAGTAGTGGAAATTTTTCCCAATCAATTGTTCTAATTCTTTGACATCCATTTTAATAACCAGCTTTCAATTTTTATTTATTATTTGCATGTTGAAATTTATGACGACATGCATAAATCGTAAAAGGAATAACTGCAACAATGAGATATGAAATGACTAAAATCATTTCATAGATTCCATGTTGTCCTGCAGCAATACTTGAAGGTGGTACAAAAGAAATACAAAAGGCAAATAGTGAAGTCAATAATCCTAAACAAGCGACAATAGTTTTGACAACTTTTCCACCTGGCACTTGATAAGCCCGTTCTAATGAATCATCTTTGTAAACTAATTTTAAATAGCCAATAAAAAACATAAAATACAGCATCAAATAGATAACTACTGTTAGTGACATAGCTGCAAGGAAGGATAAATTATTTCCGCCACCACTTAATGTAAAGACAGTTGCCCAAATGGATGCAACGATCCCATTAGCAATCATTAAGTTTGCCGGTACACCATAAGCATTTTCTTTCGCAAAATGTGCGGGTAATAAACCTTCTTCGGCAGCCACATGTAAGGCTTTAGATGGTGAAGTGACCCATGATGCAATTTCTCCAATAACCCCTAAGCACACTAAGATAGCAAGAATTTTTGCAATCCAAGCAAGACTAGGATCAATGTGTCGCAATAAAAATTCAAGAGATTGAATAACCCCTGTATTGAGTGATAATCCTTGTTGAGGAACAGTTGTTGCCACTGTCAATCCACCAAATGTATCCAAAATAATCGCTAATATAACTAATACGAACATCGCTAGTGGATAATTCTTTTTAGGATTTTCCATTTCATTTGCATGACTAGCAGAAGTTTCTACCCCCATATACGCTAAAATAAATGAAACAAAAACGACTAATGTTGGTAATTTTGAAAAATCAGGTATCAATGTTTTCATTGATAGTGTCGTTTGTAAGGGTGCGCCAGAAGCCACATAGTGGATACCTAATCCGAATAGAACTAGTGCTGGTAACAAGATCCCTGCAATAAACCCGATCCGAGCGATCAATGAAGTATATTTTGTCCCTCTTAATTGAGACAATAAAATAGCCCAAAAAATAATTAAAAGAATCGCTAATTTCAAAAACTTATTATTTTGAATCGCAGAGATTCCTGTTGCATAAGATAATGCTCCTGTCAGGAAATACAACATCGTTAAGTAACCAACTGTGATTTCAAACCATTGGAAAAAGATAGCAGCAAATCCAAATCTTTTACCTAGCGTGCGACTTACCCAAGTGTAGACACCGCCTTTTTCCCAGCCTTTAACAGTTGCCATTTCAGCCGCGCATAATGCTACCGGAATAAACCATAACAAACCGCCTAACAACAGGAAGAAAACCAAACTAAAGCCCGATGTCGCAAATGTTGGGTACTCATAAAGTGAAACAACCATTGAGATCGTCATGGCTAAAAAGCCAAAAAATGTTAATTTCTTCGCAGGAATTTTCGCTTTGCTTTCTTGCATGAAACTTCCTCTTTTCTACTATATTTAATTTATTTATTTTCAAAAAACGTGAAATCTAATCCTTCTTCTTGTTCTTCTTTCGTCGTCGTGATGATCGTTAGACACATGATGCTCTTTAAGATACCTGCTGTGATCGCATAAGCGTATAAGGCAACTAGACAAACACCGATGATTTGAACACCTAATAGGAACCAGCTGTGTGAATCAGAGAGCAAATGAGCATTTGTAGCAAAAAGCCCAATTAAGATGGTTCCAGTAAAACCACCCATGCCATGTACACCCCATACATCAAGTGCATCATCCCAATTTTTCTTCTTACGAAATGCAACAGCATACTGACAAACAATTCCGGCAATGATTCCGATGATGATGGCACTTCTTGGATTGATATAGCCTGCACACGGTGTAACTGTTGCAAGTCCAGCGACAGAACCAGTTAAAATGTCGACAAAATCAAAACCATTCCCTCTGATTTTCGCTAAGATCAACCACGTCATCATCGCAAATGCCAACGCAACAAAAGTTGAACCAAAAGCATTGACCGCTTGGTAATCTGCTCGGAGTGCCCCTCCAGCATTAAATCCAAACCAGCCAAACCAAAGAAGACCTGTTCCAATAGCTGCTGCCATCAAACTACTATGTCCGGATCGTTTAGAAGTAGGAATCTTTCTTTGTCCAAGTGTCAAAATACATGCCAGCGAGCCGAAACCTGCAGTTGTATGGATGACAGCACCACCAGCAAAATCTCGGAAGCCTAATTGTGCTAAAAATCCGCCTCCCCATATCCAGTGACAAACAGGGAAATAAATCAGAAGATTCCAAAAAATCAAAAGCAAAACATAACCTTTAAGATTCAATCTTCCAGCAAAGCCCCCGTCATCAATGGAACGGTGATTACGATAAACATCAATTGATATAAAAAGAACATCAAAAAAGGAATCGTTGCTCCATGTAATAAATTAGGTGCGTTAGAGACATGCTTCATTAAAAAAAAGTCAGCTGGATTACCAATTAGTCCACCGATATCTCTACCAAAAGCTAATCCAAAACCACCAAATATCCACATCAAAGTTGTTATTCCTACTGAAAGAAACGACTGTGCCATAATAGTTGTGATGTTATTTTTCCGTGCCAACCCGCCATAAAAAAATGCCAAGCCAGGAGTCATCAAGCAAACCATTGCGGTACATAAAATCATAAATGCTGTATCACCTGTATTGATAGGTAAATGATTCATTCGTTTTCACCTCTTTTCTATAGCTTGAGTATAAAAAATTTTAACATCTGTTTTTTGTTTATCTTTTTATGTTTTGTATAGTCAAATCCGAAATAAACTAAAATATTGGTCTAATTACTTCTTAAAAATCTTACCTTATTTAATATGTATCCGTTTTTTCAATCACTTTATCCAGCTGTCTGATGGACTTTCAGAGAAAATCGGCACAATAATAATGCTGTTTTTTGTTTTTTTATTTTGTTATCGTTCAACTTTTTGAACAAAAATAGACTTTCTCTTTATTTTTTTCATTAAACTGAATCATTAGTAAACAAAACAAAAAAGAGTCTGGACATCAATCCGACTCTTTCTATGTAATAGATATATAAATGGTGTTCGATTCGCACAAAATTGCTTCACACGTTTAAATTCTATTCAATTGCTTTAGTGTTAAGCCAAAGATTGGTCCAATCGCTAGTACACATAGAAGTGTTCCGATACCAATAGGGGCACCTAATAATACGCCTACAACGACCATTAGTGCATCTAAACCGATCCGAATAAAAGTTAAACTGAATCCCGTAAATTTATAAAGCAATTGAGTCAGTGCTTCTAGTGCGGCAGATCCTTTATTTGAAGAAACATATAATCCCGCTCCAACCCCAAATAAAATAGGAGCTAAAAGAACTGCCATGATCGAATAGCCAGTCATATTAACTGAAAGTTTATTTAGCCATGGTTCAATCTGTCCAATCAGTAATCCCAATCCAAAACCATTGATTAAACTACCGATCCCTAATTCTTTTCGATTGAAGATAGCAACGATTCCTAACACTACTGCATTAAACAACAAACTAGCTACCCAAAAGGGAATATCGATCAACGTCAACATTCCTAATAAAAAAACACTGATCGTATCTGCGCCTTTATGTGCAGTGATCAATAATGTGATCGCTAATGCAATCATACTTGTCCCTAAAATCACTTGTATTATTTTTTTTCGTTCTAATCTATTCATTTTTCCTCCATCAAACCAAAAGATCCGCTTGTTGAACGATCAGATATTAAACAAATGACGATACATTTATCATATCTGATACGCCAACTAAACCTATGGAGCCTATTTTACTATTAAATAGGAAGAAATAACTATCAACTATTACGGCTACCACTGAAATAATTAACGTAAAAGGAAGCGATTTATCTGGTATAATGAGAAAAGGTTTACATCGTTAAAAGAACGAATGTTTTTCTAAAAATTTCCGCTGCTTTTTCACCCATACATTCTTAATCTTCTTTATGATACTCATATTTTTCAAAGTCTACTTTATCTAGCCATAAGAACCTTTGAGCCCAATTATTGACATCAAAAAAGTTTAAAATGTTCGGATCAACTGGCTGAAAAGGTGAATGCAGGAATTCCGGCAATTCATCCAAATTTCGTTCCTGCAGTAAAAAGATATTTTGAGGATTATAAAAATAGTAGCTTTTAATTGCTTCATTGTCAGTCACTAACTTTTTCTCAAAAAAACTAGATTCAAAAGTTCGTAAAGTGACTCCTTTTTGTCCTGCTCTCATGAGTTCTAAAATTCCTTGTGATTGTGCGGTCAATGCTAAATAATCTGCGTAAGAAAGATAATTCGCCTGCTCATTTCCTCGTGAAGGTAAAATATAATAATTGGTTGTAAGTCCACGCTGTTCAAATTCCTTGCGATAGCTCTCTGCTAGCTCCTTACGACCATTATCAGTGGCACAAAAAAACAAATCAGAAGTGACTTCCACCTGAGGAATCTTCATCTTTTTAGAATAAAATGAACTATTGTGGCGTAATCCAAGTTTTTGTGCCTCTATCCGGTCAAAATGGTATATTTCATCGACGGCCGATTCGTTTTGTGCTTGTTGAAGCATTCGAAAGTGTTCCTCTTCTTTCAGATGATTCCAAAAGTATAAAACGATTTTAGCTGTTGTATAAGGGCGGATCTTCGCAGCTATTTCCGTTTCGAATCCATAATCTAAAAAAACGATCAATTCATATTCTTTCAATTTGGGATGGAAAAAATTAAAATACACTGGATCTAATAAATCTTTTCCCGAAATGACATCTAAAGAATCAATCGAGGGTAAAAAATACAACGCTTTATCTTTTGCAACCAATAAGATAGGCAATTTTGACATTCTGGTTTCCTCACTTTCCTATGACCATTATGGTTCATTTGATTAATTCAATAGTAACATGAAAATTAGTGATTTTTTGCTATCATAATTTCTTCCCTTAGGAAAAGACAAACAAAACGCTCTCTTATTAGGGTTTGCTCCTACTATCAAGTTTTACGCTTACATAGGAAATTTATGACAAACATATGATGTTTTCATTAAAGTAGAAATTTTTATTTACAGAATTGTTGAAATTGTCAGATAATTTGCTATGATATAAAAAGTTATTTTTCTACTTAATATAGTTATCAATCATTTGACTGCGATTGTTTCGTCGTCAATAGTTTAGTCTTAGAAAAGGGGTTGCTTATGGAGAAAACTGAAACAAACAAACTAAAAAAACAACTAAGTTCCAGACACATCACGATGCTAGCACTGGGGGGTGCTATTGGTGCGGGACTATTTAAAGGAAGTGGCGAAGCTATTGGGATTGCCGGTCCTGGTGTCTTGATTGCTTTTTTGATTGGTGGGGCTGTTTTATTCATCGTAATGAATGGTCTTGGTAAATTAGTTTTAGATGACGGGGATACCCAGCATGGATTATCGGGGCTTGTTCGACCTTTTTTAGGTGCCCATTCTGCTGACTTTATCGACTGGGTTTACTATTCATTATGGACGATCAATATTATTGCCGAAGCTGTAGCGGCTGCATCCTTCTTACAATTATGGTTTCCAACGATTCCACCTTGGACCTTTGTCTTAATTCTAGCCGTGTTGACAACGTTGATTAATTTATATTCTGTGCGGTTATTTGCTGAAACTGAGTATTGGTTGGCATTTGCTAAAATCAGCGTAATCATATTGTTGATTATCTTCGGGATATACCTGGTAGGTCATCAAATGTTTGACATTGGGGTCTTTCCTACACTAAACAGTATTACGGATCATGGTGGCTTTGCCCCTCATGGTATGAAAGGAATCGTCAACTCGTTACTCGTAGTTATTTATTCTTATGGTGGTTCAGAATTGATTGCGATCACAGTAAGTGAAGCCGACAATCCCAAAAAAGCGATTCCTAAGGCAATTCGTGGAGTAATGGGACGAATCATTTCATTTTATATCATTCCATTGTTCTTGTTGTTAATCATTTTCCCTTGGGATACCTTGGCAAACTCATCTGCTAGCCCATTTGTGATGGTATTTGAAAAAATGCATATTCCATTTGCCGCTGATCTTGTAAACTTTGTGATCATCTTAGCGCTCTTTTCTTCCATCAACTCAGGTGTATATGCTTCTTCACGTTTGCTGTATTTCCGTTTAAAAGACAAAAAAGGTGCAGCAAAAAAACTATCTGTTTTAAATAAACACCATGTTCCACAACGTTCCGTATTATTTTGCGCAAGTGTTTTATATTTAGGCGTTGTTCTTTCTTACTTTGTTGGTGACAAACTATTTGGCTATTTGGCTGGTTCTCTTTCCTACACTGTCTTAGTCATCTGGCTTATGATCAGTATTGCAGCCTTTATCCTTGCATTAAAGAAAGGTTCTCTTTTTGAAAAAGGGGTAAACTTATTAGCAATCGTAGTTTTAGGATTGATCTTTGTGGGAATCTTCTTCACTAATTCAATTGGTGTGACATTATTGACTGCCCTTCTTTACTTGGTGATTTTCTTTAGCTACCGCAAGAAAAATGATATCTTTGCTTAAAAGCCCTATAAATAGCTTGAGTTCCTTAAGCCAAAAACAAGCAACTAAGTTGTACCAAACAATTTAGTTGCTTGTTTTTTTGTAAGCTGAGAAGATAAAAGTTGGGGAAAAAATAAAAGGAGTGTTTTTAAATGAAAAAGTATTGGAAATTTTTATTAATGATTGGGGTATCGACCGTCATCATGTTTGGTATGATGTATTTGAATGTCTACTCGATCGATCATCTTTTCTTTAGTCGTACACGGGTGTTCATGGCATTGATGATGGGCGCTGTAATGGCGATCATCATGCTCTTATTTATGTGGAAAATGTATGAGAATAAAACATTGAACAAAATCATTTTAGGGGTAAGTGTCTTAGTATTTGCCGGTTCTTTGTTTATGGTCCGTAGTCAAACAACAGTCAGTGATGTCGCTTGGATGAAAGCCATGATCCCTCATCATTCGATTGCTATTTTAACCAGTAAACGTGCCAATTTGAAAGATCCTGAAGTCAAGAAATTAGCAAACGACATCATCGAAGCGCAAGAAAAAGAAATCGAACAAATGAAGAAGTTGATTGAAGAACAAAAATAAGTATATCGTAAAAAAACGCCCGAAACATTGCTGTTTTGAGCGTTTTTTTGATTCAAATATTCCGAGAGTTTATTCGTTTGTATCGATACCAAGCGTTCCATTCGGCTTTTCGTCTATTTTTGCGATCCCTAATCCAGTAAAGGCGCTAACCATTGAAAAAACTGGTGAGAGTAAACTGAAAAAGACAAATGGTAAGTATGTGAGGGTTGGAATCCCAAAGGTACTAGCTACAAAGCTGCCCGCAATTCCCCAAGGTACAAGGTAATTGATCACTGTGCCACCATCTTCTAACGTTCTACCTAAAACAGTTGGGTCAAACCCAGCTTTCTGGTAAGTCTCTTTGAACGCATTCCCAGGTAAGATAACTGATAAAAATTGTTCTCCAATAAAGAGATTGACACCAATACTTGTCATCAATGTGGTGAAAATCAATTTTGGTGTATTGGTCATTTTCTTAGAAACGACATCCATAACAGTTGAAATCAAACCGAATTCAATGAGTAATCCACCAAGTGATAATGTTAAAATGATCAAAGAAACAGTTGGCATCATACTTTCGATCCCACCACGACTAAGTAATGAATCAATTTGTTGATTGCCAGTAGTTGCAACGAATCCAGATTCAATCACTGTCGCTAAACCACTAAGAGAAGTTTGCGGATTCTGAATAAAGATCATCCCCACCGCCACAGCTATATTTAATAGAATAGTCAAGATAGCTGGTACTTTTTTCCAAGCACATAATAACATCAAGAACAAGGGAATCAACGACCAAAAAGAAATTGTAAAGTTTGCTTCTAGGATATCAGTGACTTCTCGGATAGCCGTTAGACTAGTTTCTCTATTTGTGTGTCCAAGAACCATGAACAAAAAGAAGGAAACGACAAAAGCTGGAACCGTAGACCACATCATATGTTTGATGTGCTTGAATAGATCGGCATCAACGATTGCTGCGGCTAGATTGGTTGACTCTGACAAAGGAGACATTTTATCTCCAAAAACAGCACCTGAAACAATTGATCCCACGACTAACGCTGGATTAATTCCTAATGTCGTACCAATACCGAAAAATGCGATCCCAATCGTTGACATGACAGTAAAAGCACTCCCTACTGCACTACCGACGATAGCACAAACAACAAATACAGAAGGAACAAACCACTTGACACTTATCAATTTAAAACCAATAACCATAAGTGTCGGGATAATTCCTGCTTGGATCCACACCGCAATCAGTGCGCCGACTAATATAAAGATAAAAATCGGAATGATTCCCGGTTTGATTCCATTGATAATTCCTTCATGTAACCACTCTGTTGGGTATCTTTTCACTACAGCGTAAAGCATGATCATTCCAATTGCTGCTAAGATCGTAATGTTTGGTGATAATTTTAATCCGACAACCCCAATTGCTATACTTGCCACAATCACCAATAAGACAAATACAGCTTCTTTAAAACTCGGTTTTCCTTTTTTCTTCATAATCATTCTCCTTTTTTAGTTAATCGAAGTACTAAAAAAGAATAGATATCGAATGACTCCGCCACAATTCATGGGCATTTCCCCCTCTAATCAAACAAAAAGAACTATTTTCAACTAAGGACGAATGACTCCGCGGTACCACCTTAATTAAAAACAGTTCTGTTTTTCACTTTGATTTAACTATTTAGTTTTTATTCCTTTTCATGTAATTCGACATTTCGGCTTGATCGGTTCGCAGCTACCACCGACTTTCTGAACAAAACACCTGAAACGCTACTATGTGAAAAGTTGACTTTCATGAAGTTTACCTTCTGCGAGATTTTTTGTCAATACAAAATGACTATTTTTTTCAAATCATAAATCATTATTTATTTAAAAAGTCGAACCAGTTAACTGACTTTTTTCTAAAAGTTGTTGGTGTTCTTCCTGAATCTTTGTCAATAAAGCTGGTTGTTCGAATAAATCTAAAGCGGTAGACGCTAATAGTTCTGCTGCAATGGCGATCGATGCCAACCCTTTTTCACTTTTTGCGGCTGCTTTAAACTCTTCCGAATGTCCAGCGATATACTCATCTGAAATCGAAATAGTTGGTTGAATCGTCGGAATCACTTGACTGACATTCCCTACATCAGAGGACCCTAAGCTGGTCTTTTCTGTTACATCGATTTCCGTTTCTGGAACTCCAGCTGCTTTTGCATGTGTAAAAAACAACTCATCGAAAGAAGGTGTCGGAATCATATGATCTACCGCATTTTGAAACAAACCAAATTCATAGCTTGTGCCCGTACTCAACGCAGCCCCTTTCACGATTTGTTCCACTTTTTTAAAGACTATATCTAATGTTTGGCGATTGCCAGCACGTAAATAAAAACGTCCTGCAGCATATTCAGGGATGACGTTAGCAGCAACTCCGCCGTTAGTGATGATCCCATGGATATTGACATCTTTAGGTAATTGTAAGCGTAGTGCGTTGATACCATTAAAAACTTGAATCAGTGCTTCTAATGCGTTTACTCCCTTTTCGGGTGCTGCAGCAGCGTGAGAAGCAACTCCATAAAATTTGATATCAACTGGATCATTAGCTAGCGATTCGGTTGTTTTTCCGTAACGGTAAGCTGGATGAGCACATAAAGCAGCCGCCACATCGTCAAATAATCCCTCACGAACAAAGCTCCCTTTCGCTGAACCATTCTCTCCTCCTTCTTCCCCTGGTGTTCCATACACTCGGATCTCACCACCAATTTCGTCAATTTGTTTCTTAATGATACTCGCGGCTAATACGGAATACGTTCCAAAAAGATTATGTCCACACGCATGTCCAATTCCAGGAAGTGCATCAAATTCAGTTAAAAATGCAATCGTCGGACCTGGCTTATCTGAGCGATAGCTAGCAGCAAATCCTGTACGGTGTCCAGCGACCTCCTTTTCAACTGTAAAGCCTTCTTTTTCTAACTGGCGAATCAATGCAGCAGATGAATAAAATTCGTAATTGCTCACTTCTGGATGTTGATGGATATCCAAGGCAAGTGCTTGATATTCTGGTAATCGTTCTTGGATCGCTTCTTTCAATAAACTGGATCGATTCGTTGAAATAGTTGATGTAGTCATAAAAAAATTCCTCCTTGTATGCTGGCTTCAGATAAAAATTTCTAGTTCATTTGAGCTGTACTTTCTGATGATGCTCATTTACGACCAAAGGTTTTCCATGCTGGAACACTCGAACCTTTTGACGTTTCTTCAATGACTTTAGCAGTTGCTTCAGTTTGATAAGTATCAACGATTTTTTGATACGTACGGTTTGTTTCATCTTCTTTTCGGGCAACAATGATGTTGACATAAGGGCGGGCACGATCATCCACTGGTTCTAAGAAAATTGCATCTTTCGTTGGTGTGAACCCTGCATCGACTGCTACCCCACTATTGATGACCGAAAGACTCACATCGTTTAGCGCACGTGCTGTTTGCGAAGCATCCAATTCTGTGAGCTTAAGTTTTTTATCGTTTTCTGTCACATCAGAAATCGTCGGAGTCTGTCCCTTCGATGGATCAACTTTGATCAGCCCCGCTGATTGAAGAAGAAGTAAAGCGCGTCCCCCATTGGTTACATCATTAGGGATGGCTACTTTTGCACCTTCTTTTACTTCCTCAATCTTTTTGATCGTATTGGAATAGATTCCTAATGGGGCATTTACGGTGTTTCCGATTGAAACTAGATTTGTGCCATGTTCTTCATTATAGTTATCTAAAAAGAACTGGTGTTGAAAGGCATTCAAATCAATTGAGCCATCAGCTAAGGCTGCATTTGGTTGATTATAATCGGTAAACTTTACATATTCTAATTCAATATTCTCCTTTTTTAGACGTGCTTTTACATCGTCCCAAACATCTGTATCTTCACCAATCACCCCTAATTTGACAGTTGTTTCTTTTGTTTTTGTATCTGCCTTTCCTTGACTACAGCCTGCCAACCAAAATAATGCGACGAATGTCACTACAGCAAATCGAATCACTTTTTTCATTTTTTCTCCTCCATTAATGTGATATTTTTTTAATTAAAAAATTACTGATAAATTGACTTAAAAACACCAATGCCAAAATCAATAATGTCGCAACAACCGTTACGTCTGTTTGAAATCGATTATAGCCCCGAGAAATAGCTAAATTTCCTAAACCACCAGCTCCTACAGCACCTGCCATTGCGGTTAAGCCAATAACATTGATGATCGTTAAAGCTGAGACACGAATGATACTAGGTAGTCCTTCCAGTAAATAAACACGAAAAATGATACCCAATGGACTCGTTCCCATTGCTTGTGCAGCTTCGATAACACCGGGATCAACTTCAAGCAAGGCATTTTCGATTTGTCGAGCAAAAAAAGGAACGATGCCGACAATCAAAGGAACTAGTGCTGCCGTTGCTCCAATTGTTGTTCCGACAATAAAACGAGTCGTCAATGCAAGTAAAGAGAGTAAAATGATAAATGGAATGGATCGTACGATATTGATCACCTTATCAAAAAGTTCAAAACATAAGCGGTTTTCAATTAATCCTTTAGGGCGGGTAACGACTAAAACGACCCCTAAAATAATGCCCAAGATTCCCCCAATCAAAGCAGACCAGAAAGTCATATATAGTGTTTGCTTTGTCGCTTCAATGAATTCATCTGGGATCAAATAAACATTTGGCAGATAGCTTTTGAGCCATTCGTTCATCTTAAACGCCTCCTTCAACGAGTTTGATTCTTTCTTGTGTTTCATGTTTTTGTAAGAGATTGACTTTGATACCTAATTGGATCAAATAATCTAGAGCTTTTTGTTTTTGAATGCTATCTCCCGCTAAAGTTACCACCAAGCTACCTATCGGTGTTTCTTGCAGCCATTCGATATTGCCATAAAGAATGTTTGCTGTTACTTGGTATTTGCTATACAACTGGGCAATCAACGGTTCATTCGTTTGGCTCCCCACATAACTCAGTTCAACTAGCCATTTATCCGTAAGCTCTTCTGCAAAGCCTTGCTGTCCAGTAATCTTTTCCAATGCTTGATCTAAGTGAGTCGCTGTACGTATAAAATCTTTCGTTAGTTCTTCTTTTGGATGACTAAAAATTTGAACACTACTTCCACTTTCGATAATTCGTCCAGCTTCCATCACCGCCACTTTATTACAAATTTCTTTCACTACTTGCATTTCGTGGGTGATCAAGACGATCGTTAATCCTAATTGGCGATTTAATTTTTTGAGCAGCGCTAGAATTTGATGAGTCGTTTTTGGATCAAGGGCACTCGTCGCTTCATCACAAAGCAATATTTTGGGATCATTTGCTAAAGCTCTCGCAATCGCTACTCGTTGTTTCTGTCCACCAGATAATTGGTTGGGATAGGCAGAAGCTTTTTCCTTTAACCCTACTAAATCCAGTAAGTCACTTACTTTCTGACGACGTTCCTGTTTTGATTTCCCAGTATACTTTAAGGAGAAATCAACGTTGTCAAAAATTGTGCGACTTTCCATTAAGTTGAAATGTTGAAAAATCATACCAATCGTTTTCCGTTCTTTTCTTAATTCTTTTGGTGTGAGATCACCTAAATTCGTCTGTTGGATGATTACTTCCCCCTTCGTTGGTTTCTGTAAGAAATTCATCACACGAACTAATGTGCTTTTCCCTGCCCCAGAGTAGCCCACAATGCCATAGACATCTCCTTGAGCAACTGATAAATTCACTTCATTGACAGCTGGGATGTCTTTACCTTTTTGCTCAAAATGGACACTGATATTTTTTAACTCAATCATTCGTTCTCCTCCTTGTTGTATAATAAAAAAGGCATCCTCAAGAAAATGAACTCAATCATTTCCTTGAGGACGCCTTTTTGCGTGTTACCACCTCATATTCAAGCCACATTCACATGTCGCTCCTCTTCAAGTACAAACATACTCTAGCGAGATACCGGTCGCAGCCGTTACCGCCTCACAAAATGCTTGGGGTAAAATGCTCAGTAGCCATTTTCCAATCGTTCCTCTTTGCTTCTTCTCAGCTCCCGAAGCTCTCTGTTAAAAGATTTCCAACTGTACTTACTACATCATTGCAAAAAAATATATAAAAAAAATCCTCTTACCAACAAAAAATGTTAGTAAAAGGACGACGAATCGTGGTACCACCTTTATTCGGAAGTTTCCTTCCCTCTAGCCAACGTCTCATTCCTGAGAGATTGGGGTTCAGTTTAACGGTTGAACGACGACCGAATTTATCTACTTATCGACAAATTATTCTCCAAGGCCATTTTCAACTTTGCGGATTTGACTCTTTTCACCAAACAGAGCCTCTCTAAGAAATCGTTCAAGTTTACTTTCCTTATCAACGAATATACTTATTTAGTTGTTGCGAATAATTTACCGTACTCATAATTAAAAGTCAAGGAAGAAGTTTACAAAAAAATGATTGAATTATTTTGTTGTTTTTTTATCTAACATTTCAATAACAGTTCGTAAGTCGTTTCCTTCAGCAAGTAAATTTAATTTTTCTTTTTCTTCTGCTGTATAATTTCGTTCAAAACTAGTATCTGGAATTAAAACAACGCCCATCCCAGCTCGGGAAGCAGAAGTAGCTCCAACTAAAGAATCTTCCACTGCAAATGCTTCTGAAGCAACTAATTTTGTTCTTTCTAAAGCGGTTAAGTAAGGAACAGGTGAAGGCTTGTTTTCACTTACTTCATCACCGAATGTCATCGTATCAAAATAATTAGCCAAATCAAATTGGGCTAAGATATCAGTCGCTCTTTTAGTAACTGTCGTTGTTGCTAATCCAAGTCGTAAGTCTCGTTTTTTTAATTCGGCTAAAACTTCTTTCGCATAGGGTTTTAATTGTATCCCACCGTTATGAAGCTGTTGATAAAAATATTCTTCACGCTTGGCACGAACTTCTTGAACTTTTTCAGGGCTTCCAGCTGCTTTCACTAAAATGTCAAAACTTTGCTTCCAGTTTTTACCTCCCCAAGCATCTACTACTTCTTTGGGAATCGCTAAATCATACTGTTGGAATCCCCATAACCAACCATCACGATAGGTTTTCTCCGTGTCAACTAATAGTCCATCTAAATCAAATATTGCGCCTTTCATTTTTCACTATTCCTTTCAGAAAACAATATCCATAGTTTAGCATGTTTCATTGTTATTTGCACAGAACGAATCATATTTTCCTTTCATAATAAAATGAAAGGTATAGAAAAAAAATGAGTCCGAGGCACTTTTGAAGTGCCCCGAACTCATGATTAGAGGTGAGAATGGATGGGTAAACGGTGTTCATTCATCAACTCCTTGCAATAAGCCTGAATTTTTCAAAACATGAGAGGCTGTTTCAAAAAATTCTTTCTTATTGTCTTCGGAGCTACCCGATGACTTCACAACCTCTTTTTCACGGTGTTCATTCATCAACCATTACAATAGTTCGCCGAATTTTTTAATATAGAATTTTTTGACCATTGTCACTAATGTCAAGTAAGCTAAAATCGTTACGACTAACCAAGTCCAGTAAGTTCCTGGTAACGGCATCAAACCTAGTTCTGCACCAAAACCTGTAAATGGCAGAATCGAACCTACAACGATTCCTAATGTCGTAATCGTAAACATCGCAAATGTCGCATTGCTTTGAATAAATGGAATCTTTGGTGTCCGTAGTGCGTGTAAGACTAATGTTTGTGACCATAATGATTCAACGAACCAACCTGCATGGAACAACGCAATAAATACGATCTTTTGTTGTGCATCTAATGTATGGAAATCTCCACCTACAACTGCTGGACAAATGATAAAGTACATCAATAAGTAGGTAGTGATATCAAAAATCGAACTCGTAGGTCCAAAATACACCATAAATTTCCCAATGCTTGATGCTTCCCATTTTTTAGGCTCATGTAAATATTCTTTATCCATTTTATCCCATGGAAGTGAGATACAAGACACATCGTAAATCAAATTCAAAAAGAGAATTTGCAGTGGCAACATTGGTAAAAATGGTAAGAATGTGCTGGCAACTAAGACAGAGAACATATTCCCAAAGTTTGAACTTGCAGTTGCCTTGATGTATTTCATGATGTTCCCAAATGTTTCTCGACCAGATAAAAGACCTCTTTCTAAAATCGTTAAATCTTTTTCTAGTAAGATCACATCGGCTGATTCTTTTGCGATATCTACTGCTGTATCAACCGAAATACCGATATCCGCTACTTTCATTGCCGGTGCATCATTGATACCATCACCTAAAAAGCCCACGGTATGGCCATTTTGACGTAAAGCAGTCGTTAAACGAGCCTTTTGTTGAGGATTCAATTTAACAAATACTTCATGATTTTCAGCAACTTGTGCTAATTCGCGATCATCCATTTCTGAAATCTTTTCTCCAGTGATCAATTCATTAATTTCCAGACCCACTTGACGACAAACCGAACGAGTGACTAATTCATTATCACCAGTTAAGACTTTGACTGCGACACCATGATCTTTCAATGCTTTTAGTGCTTGTTTCGTCGTTTCTTTTGGAGGATCAAGGAAAGCAAGGTATCCAATCAATACCATATCTGATTCATCTTTCACTGAAAATTCGCCAACTACGCTTGGGTTTGTTTTTTGGGCCACTCCGATTACACGTAGACCATCTTCATTTAAATCTCTCACTTTTGCAAGAACTGATTCTCTTTTTTCATTGGTTAATGGACTAACGATCCCATCAATATCGATGTAATTAGAGATACTCAACATCTCTTCGATCGCACCTTTGGTAATCATTTGTGTTTTACCTGCGGTGTCCTCTACAACGACACTCATCCGACGACGTTCAAAGTCAAATGGAATTTCATCCACTTTGCGGTAATTGATTTTATCGGTTGCTAATGTTTGTTTGGCTTCATCAATAATTGCTACATCCAACAGATTTTTTAATCCTGTTTGATAGTAACTATTTAAATACGCATGGCGTAAAACACGATCATCTTCTTTACCAGAACAATCCATGTGGTATTCTAAAATGATTTTATCTTGAGTCAATGTCCCAGTTTTATCCGTACATAACACGTCGATCGCACCAAAGTTTTGGATCGCATTCAAATTTTTGATGACCGTTCCTTTTTTCGCCATCACGCTAGCACCTTTAACTAAGTTCGTAGTAACAATCATTGGTAACATTTCAGGTGTAAGACCGACTGCTACAGATAAACCGAATAGAAAAGCTTCCAGCCAATCCCCTTTAGTCAACCCATTGATAACGATAACTGTTGGTGCCATTAAAGCCATGAATTTGATCAATAACATGGATGTTTTATGAATACCAATTTCAAAGCTTGATTTGATCGGCTTTTCAGAGAGCGTTTGAGCCACATGTCCAAATAATGTTTCATTACCAACAGATACAATAATACCTTCAGCACTCCCGCTGATAACGTTACTTCCCATAAAAGCCAAATTTTCATAACTAGTTTCACTCAAAGTCTCATCATCGTAAACAATCGCTTGCTTTTCGACAGGGTAACTTTCACCAGTTAAGGCAGCTTGTGAAATAAATAAATCTTTAGCTGACAACAGACGCATATCTGCAGGAATCATATCACCTGCTGATAATCGAACAAGGTCTCCACAAACGATTTCTTCCATTGGAATCTCAGTATAATCACCGTTACGTTTAACTGCTGCGGTTACTTTTACCAATGATTTTAATTTTTCTGCGGCTTGGTTAGAGCGAACAGATTGAACCAACGTCATCGTTCCACTGACGATGACCATCGTAAAGATGATAATTACTCCAAATAAATCTTTATCCCCAGGAGCGGCTAACACGTATTCTGTGATAAATGAAATCACTCCGAGTGCAATCAATACCAAGGTGAATGGTGTAATATAAGCTTTTAAAGCTTCTACAATAAAGGGTGTTTTCTTCCCATAAGAGATTGAATTTTCACCATATTTTTCTCTTGATTCTTCAATTTGTTCGTCTTTCATTCCTTGATCAGTCGAATGAAAGAAGTTCAATAATTCTTGTTTTGTCTTTCCTGCAAATGCAGCATACATTTTTTGTGTATCTCTCTTTTTTTCCATCTCATTTTTCTCCTTAGACCCAGTAAATATAAGCAATACTTATTTAAGCTGGGTTATTTTTAGTTAGTTGAGTAATGGAGAAAATGCTGTATTTAAAGGGGCTGAAAACAGATAGATAATAGCCTCAGCCAGCAATTTCTCTCGCATTATTTTCTTCGCAGGACTGTCATCCATTTGTTCTCATCTCCTTTAACTTGATAGAATTGTTCTTGTTTCTCTTTCGTTTTAAAAGCATCAACTTCCCAACGAAACCACCTCCATTTTTTGTTTGTTAGGATTGTTTCAACACAAAAAGACCTTTCATCAAAAATTCAGCGAAAGGTCGAAAAAGCACATAAAAAAAAGCTTCTTTGATCTCATCGTTGAGTTTTGACACTGTACAACGTAAAAAGCAATTCCTTGCTTTTAGCTACCTTATGAAAAGCCTTGTCTCGACAATTCCTGTTCTACCCATTGGCGTCTCTCGACGTTTTTGGGCAGTAGCCTGTGTTTGTATAGGAGCCTCACCTAACAAATCCTATTTAGTTTTCCTTCGTAAATATAACAACTTATGCACCGATTGTCAAACTTATTTTTTGCTTTTTCCAAACATTTATGGTAAATAAATTGTTTTTGATTGATAGGGTTAGAAAATTCTTATTGAATTTAATAGCCCGCATGTTGATCAGCTTTTTCACTTTGATTGTGGGTTTACTCAGACACCAGTATAATAAAGGTATAACAAAAAAAGGGGTGTATCAGATGGAACGTACATTGGTCATTATCAAACCGGATGGTGTCAGACGTCATTTAATTGGGCGGATCATCCAACGATTTGAAGAAAAAGGATTAGCAATTACTGAAATGAAGTTTGCAACAATGACAAAAGAACTCGCACAAGAGCATTATCATCACTTAAGTGGTCGGAGCTTTTTCGATGAATTGATTGATTATATGACCTCGGGACCAGTAGTCTATCTTGTTTTAGCTGGAGAGGATGTCATCGATATCGTCCGTAAGATGGTCGGTGCAACTAAAGCTGTAGATGCTGTTCCTGGAACGATTCGTGGAGATTATGCCTTACCTGGAACTGAAAATATCATTCATGCATCTGATTCAAGAGATGCTGCAACCAATGAAATCAATCGTTTTTTCCCATTATTCGATACAAAAAAGCAAAAATCTGAGATCGTTCATCCTGAATGACCAAACAGATTTGCTCTGACTGATAGTTGAGTGAAAGAGCAGAAAAGTACCTGACAGTTCGTTTAGTCAATGATTGTTGCAAGGTCTTTTCTACTCTCTTATTCACTTGTCTTACTTATTCTTGTTCTATCTTGGCAATCTGTTCAAACAGCATCATTTTTTTCTCTTCCTCTTTTATCACTTCCAAGAGCTTCTCTTCAAGACGTTTGCGCTCTTTCTTGCCTAGAGTATATTCGATGACCGTAAAAAAAGTATTCAGCTCTTTTGAAAGTGGCTCACCTAAGGCTTGTGCAATCAGCTTTCTGTAGTATTCTGTCATCAAACTTTCATAAATGATTGTTGATTTTTCTTTGTGTGCCAAACTGCGAGACATATCGAGGTTGATACTACGTGCTTTTTTAAAACGTTTTTTATCGATATAATAAAGCGTGAGATTCATTAAAAATGTAAATAAATAGTCTTCATTCAAAGAATCGGTCATTTGTCGCATTCTTTTTTTGATTTTCAAGTAATGATTGTCTAGAAATGAATCACTGAAAATATAGGGATACTTGGAAAGAATGTCTAACTCAAAATGACCATATTCCCTGATTTTCATAAAGTATTCTTCAATCGTACGACACTCATATCCTAGAAATTCTAATTGCAACTCCATTTTTCCATTCGTCTGCCAAAACATCTGTAGATTTAACATTAAATAGTATAAATCAGCTGTTTTTTTATATTGCTTTCGGTTGTTGGCAATTTCCTTATAAGGATCAAAGTTCTCTTCTTGGATTTTATTTAAAAGATGCCGACTTTTCTTCGTTTTTTTGGGTTCTTCAAGCTGATTACGTAACCATTCATATTCGGCCAAAGAAATATTTAAGCGTTCCAAGAAGGCTTTTAGTGTACAAAAAGAGATCTTCTTTACGGTATGATTTTCGATTCCTACTAGAGATGTTTTAGAACAGATTCCCTTTGCTAACTGTGTTTGTGTCAACTTTCGATTCACTCGAAGTTGCTTGATTAATTCTCCATCATACATAATTGATCGTTACCAAAACCAATAACTGAGTGAGTGCCATGTACGAAACAGTTGATCTTTCATCCTTCTTGTAACACTTCTACAACACGTATCACATGACCGTTTGTATGATAAGAAATGTTTAGCCAAAGTGTTGAAAAATAAATTAGCTGCTTGGATCTGTGCTTCTATATGTACATGTTCGTTCATTGCCAGTTGTTGTTTTGATTAAACGTTTCCCCTCCTTGTTGTTTCTGATTTTTATTCTTCGGTCAACCTATAGCTGACAAGTTTATCCTATTTTCCTTTTCTATTTTTATTTGATTCAACTGAATTCAGCCATCATTTTTTACACCTATCCAAATTTCCTCGGATTTTTCACTTCCAAAAGAATCGCTGTAAAAAATTTGTTTCCTTCACTAATTACATACGCTAAAATAAAAAAGTTTACGAATTATATAAAAAAAACTTCCAAAAAAGTGAAAACAAATCGACTTTTTTGGAAGTTTTATCAACTATTCATTTAATTATTCTCATCTGTTTCCGCAGGGTAAAGGTTAGTCGTTGTTTTATTTCCATTTTTAGAATAAACACTCGTGGACTTGCTTCCTTTTTGTTTTTCAATGGTTTCATTTTTCTCTGCATCATTTTTATAATCATACTTTTTGGGATCAATCGTTTTAAAGTTATCTGGTACATAGAAACGTAATAGATTCTCTTGATTCAACTTATCAGATAAACTTAAAGCCGTTTTGACTTGATTCTGATCTTTTTCCACTTCTTTTTGGATACCAGCTTTTTTAGGATCAATGATTTCCCCTGTTTGGTTATCATAAGTTTTTCCATCTAAAACGGTATATTTAGGTGTCACAAAATTACCATTTCTAAAGGCAACCAACTGATCATGCTGTGGTGAAAGCAAATCTGTACCAAAATGGATATAGTCTTTATCATTGATTCCTACTAAGTGTAACAGGGTAGGTAACACATCAATTTCGCCACCATATTCATGATTGATCTCACCTTTTTTATAACCTGGAATGTGGAACATCAATGGCACTCGCTGCATTTGAGCATTATCAAAATCATCCCAAGTAGCAGGGTCTTTTCCTAAGGCTTTCGCCAAGTCTTTATTATCCGTATTGGATATTCCAAAATGATCTCCGTAGATGACAAACATCGAATTTTGATAGATACCGGATTTTTTCAAATACGTAAAGAATTGTTCCAACGATTGATCTAAATAATGAGCTGTCCGGACGTAATCATCTACTCTGCTATTGCCAGTCTTCAATGATGGGAAATTAAAATGTTTATCGTCTGTATAGTATGGCGTATGATTGGTTACCGAAAGAAACTTAGTATAGAACGGTTGTTGTAAATGTTCCAAATATTTAGCTGATTCTCTGAATAAGTCCTTATCTAAAATACCATATCCCAACGTTTCATCTGAACTATTGAAATAAGAACGATCAAAGAAGTTGTCATAGCCTAAATTTTTATACACATGATCTCGGTTCCAGAAGCTCCCGACATTCCCATGGAAAACCGCGCTCGTATAACCTTGCTGTTGCGCCAAGATTGCTGGAGCAGCTTGGAACGTGTTATCTGAACCTAGCTCGGTAAACAAAGAACCTTGTGGTAAACCAAAAGTTCCCGTCTCTAACATATTTTCTGCATCACTTGTTTTTCCTTGCCCAACTTCATGGAAGAAATTGTCAAAGCTGATCGTTGATTGATTCTTATAGATACTATTTAAGAATGGCGTTACTTCTTGACCATCTACCTTCATATTGATTAGAAATTGTTGGAAGCTTTCTAAATGCAAGACAATGATGTTTTTCCCTTTGGCCACGCCAAATGTTGCTGGATTAGGAGCAGCATAATGATTTTCGGTGTATTTTCTCACTTCTTCTACACCATTACTACTTGCATGCGCACGAACACTACTTGTCATCCCTGTTTTGATAGCATCGTAAATAGTATAGGCATCGATTCCCAAATATTTGACGATGTAAGAACGGTCAAACGTCCGTTGCAACAATTGAGGACGATTTGCTTCACTAAGCGCTAAATTTCCTGAAAAAATCAACGCTGACAGACAAGTGACTGCGATCGCCACTGGTTTAGAGACTGCAGGACTTTTTACTGGTATTTTTTTAACAAACATCCAGATGATGAGTCCTACAAATACTAATATATCCAACCAATACAAAATGTCATGAGGTCTCATTAATGCAAAGGAACTTCCTGATAAACCTTGTGAAACTTTAGAAAAGCCTAGAATAGACTTTACGGTCACGAAATCTGTAAATTCTCGATAAAAAATAATATTCAAATAAAGCAAAAGCGTATTTAAAATATCAATGATTAAAAGAACAATCAATGCGGGTTTCAATTTTTTTATATATAATGCTAAACCAAAAAACAACAATGTCGTTGCAATTGGATTAATCCACAGAATAAAGTATTGGATGCTGCCTTCAACGCCCAATGAAAAATCAACGTAATAGGCAAAGATCGTTTTCAGCCAAAAGAAAAAACTAGCTGTCAAAACAATCAGCAAACGATTTTGGCACAATTTTTTCAAATGTGTCACAAGTATCACTTCTCTCTTTTATTTTTTTTTATTCTGCTCCTAAAAAATGAAAATTTCCTAAAAAAAGGGTTATTTTAAGATTTTTTTTAGAAATGAAGGGAGCAATTATGGATATCTATGCCAAAAAAAAGAACCCCTCGGACTAAATATGTCCATCCTGAGGAGTTTTTGTTAGCTGTTTTTGTTTTGGTCAACCTGAACTACAATAGTTCTAGTTATCGAATGAAGCAAGAACAATCAGTCAAAGATTCAGCAGAAAACAGTAACTTAGTAAAAACAAATGAACTTTCATCATTTCAAACGAATGACTATCATGCACCTCTCAGTACTTGAGCTGGAAAAGACGTGTTGCCCCATCTATTTCACAGTTTGCGTACTCTTACTAAAATACTCGTGTTACTTTGCCTTCTGTTGCTGACTTGCTTTGCTGTTTTTTGTGCTATTTTTAGTTGTACGACTCGATTGCGTCTTGGACTTACTTTGGGTCGTACTTTGAATTGTTTCCGAACGTTCAGAAGAACTTTCCTGAGTTGGCTCAACCTGAGTCGTATCAGAATTTTCTTTGACTTCTTTATTCATTTTTATCCAATCTTTCAGACGGGTACTAACAACCTCACGATTCACCTTATCTGAATAGCTGGTTATTACTTTTCCGTTCTTTAATCGAGCTAGTTTTTCTCCGTCATTGGTTAAAAGTAAGACGGTCAAATGTTTATCGTTGAATTGATATTGTCTTAACGAAATAGCACTTAAGACATCATCAATATTGATAAACTGATTACTTTCCTTGTCTTTTGGCAAATAAAGCTCTAATTCTCCCTTATCATAGTTGGCTACTATCTTGTAATCCTTCCACCAATAAGTAGAAAATTCTTTTTTAAATTTATCTACTGATTCTTTACTTGCAATGATTTTTTCTGTTTCTAGTTGAGCGATATCTGCTGTCATTTTTCCTGAAACTGCGGCTGATAAAAAAAGCAGTAAGAAAAAACCAACTAACCAAAAGAGAAGAAAAGGACGTTTTTTTCTCATACCTTTCTCCACTCCCATTCAAATTTGCCTATTCCATTATATACAAAAAATGAAGAGTAAAGACAAAAAAGTAAAAAAAGATATTAAATAACGAAAATTTTTTTATAAATAACCCATACTGATGGATCGTTTTATAAAAAAGGTTGTAACTAAATTTATAGTAAAGCAAATTTAGAACGTTTCTAAGATCATACTTTCACCAAAAAAACGTTATAAGTACATTGAAAATAACCTGAAACTTACAACATTTGAGACTGTTAATCATTTACAACAATTACCTTTTGGATTAGTTTTGATAAACAATTTTGTTAATTGCATGCTTCAATTTATTTACCTTCGTTTTGGCTTGCTCTTTTCTTGAATAGACTTGAATAGACAGATTTCACTAATTTCTGTCCCCCTTGTTTACTTGATTACCCGAAAGTTATGATTTACTTCAGCATGAATTTGTTGATGTTTTCTTAAATAATCAGCAATCAGTTCAGTCATATCGATTTGGATTTCACGAATGATTTTATCGGCAGAAAACATGTGATAATTCCCACCACCGACCGCTCTGTACTGATTCATGACTACTTCCAGCTCTTCCTCAGGATGGATCGGTTTGCCTGCTCTGGCTAATTTAGTGATCCTTTGCCCTACTGGTTGACGTAAATCGATTTCATAATCAATGCCCTCATACATGTCATAATTATAATACTGTGGTTTAGGTTCAATGAACGCAGGATTAAATACGATCTCGCCTGATTCTATTGCCAAGAAGTTTGCTGTTTGTTCTAAGGCATCTCTTAGATCCTGCCCTGTAATTTTAAGAACTGCTAAAGTATTAGGATAAATATAATTGGTAATAATTTCTCTCATTGTAATAGTTTCATTGAATCCTTGACCTTCATTGTTGAACAGAGCCGTTCCAGAAATCGATACTCCGCTGGCAGCCATTTGCACCCGATTAATAAACTCAATATAAGGATGTTCCACGATTCGTGCTTGCATCGGATCAGTGATTTTCATGTCTCCTTGTACCTCTCCCACCGGTTGATCAAGCCATGTTTGCAATTCATTTTCTGTTTTTTGAACAAGTGAAAGAATGTCTTCATCTGCCTCGTCAGTTACTAAGGAAATCAGTTCTGCTTTTCCGTCCGAAACACGATAGCCATTAACTGTTCTTTCCAAGGATAATTCGATTTTACCTAAAAATTCGCCACGATAGCCCGGTTGGATAATCGGCACACCATTTACCTTCGCAGCAATCACTCGATGTTGGTGCCCAGTAATCAACGCATCCATCCCAGCTACTTCTTGGAGTAGTTGGAAGCCTTCATTTTCGCCAGTCAACGCTTCAGTGGGTTCGCCAGTCTCTAAATCTTTCTCGAATCCACCATGATAAGCTACAACCACTACATCTGCTAATTCTCTAAGTTTAGGTACATACTGTTTCGCTGCTTCAACTGCAGAAACAAATTGTAGGTCTTTAATTGTTTCAGGTTGTTCCCAATGGGGGATATATTGCGTGGTCAACCCTAAAATCGCCACTTTGATCCCTTGTTTTTCAATCATCACATAGGGCTGTCCAAAATAAGGATCGCCTTTGCTCGTTAAAATATTAGCAGATAAGACAGGATGATGATAACTAGCGATAGCTTGTTCTAAGTAAGATAAGCCATAATTAAATTCATGATTTCCTAATATACTAGCATCCACATCCATTTCATTTAAGACATTCGTTAATTCTGAGACGTGGTGATCTTGTTGTTTTGCTAAGTAGTAACTAAAAGGTGACCCCTGAATGAAGTCACCGTTATCAATGACATAAAGAGGGTCTGGGCTAGTTTCTCTGATTTGTTTGATTCTACTGGCAATTTTTGCATAGCCATAAGGTTGTTCTTGATCCGTCGCATAGTTCGTTGGATAGATATATCCATGGACGTCACTAGTTGCTAACAATGTTATTTTCATACTTGTCTCCCATTTCATGAGACTGAACCAAAACTTGCCTCAGTCTCTTTTAGTCTCTCTAAAAACGAATAAACGGTGTTCAAGAAGCAACTCCTCAACAATAAGCGATGATTTTCTAAAATATGAGGAGCTATTTTAAAAAATCCTCTCTTATTCGCTCGGAGTTGAACGCTTCTTTCACAGCCTCTTGCTTTAAACGGCGTTCAAACATCAGCTCCTTGAAATAAGCCTGAATTTTTCAAAACATGAGAAGCTGTTTCAAAAAATTCTTTCTTATTGTCATCAGAGCTAACCGATGTTTTCACGACCTCTTGCTAAACGGCGCTCAAGAAGCAACTCCTCAACAATAAGCGATGATTTTCTAAAATATGAGGAACTATTTTAAAAAATCCTCTCTTATTCGCTCAGAGCTAAACGCTTCTCTCACAGCCTCTTGTTCACAGCGAGACAAAAGCAGCATCTTCGAAAAATAAGCCGAAATTGACCCAAAATTTGAGAAGAAAATTTCGGAAACTCCTTCTTATTTCTTGATGTTAAACACTTTTGTCACAACCGCCTAAAGCAAACAAGCTAACGTTCTTAACGTTCTTTCGTTCGATTGTTTATTGATTCCAAGCATCTTCCAATTGAGGAACGGAATCTTTTATCAGTTTCTTCGTATCTTGATTCGTATTCGATAAAATGTTTTCCATGATCGAACGTACCTCATTATAAGCAGGATCTGCGTTTTCAATCACAGGGATCGAGAATAGATCAGAAGTAGCTGCTTCTAAATATTGTGGTACTTTTGTTTCTGTAGAATTCTTGTATTCATCACTTTCAAGAACCGATTCAACGATTGGCATATAACCAGTCATATTTGCCCAATACAGTTGGTTTTCCGGTTGCGCTAAAAATTTCATATATTCAAAAGCAGCTGTGCGTTTTTCAGCACTGGCACTACTGAACATATAGATATCCGTTCCTTGTTGCAAATTGATTTTTTCAGGACGTGGCGCAACGCCATACTCAAATTTTCCTTCAGTATCTTTTTTCACATAACCTTCTCCAGCAATCGAGCCAACAAACATTGCCACTTGTTCATTTGCAAAAGGACCTGACAAGTACTTATCCGATCCAGCAATTCGGAAATAACCATCTTTGACGCCCTCAGCATAGTAATCGATCACTTTTTGTGATTCTTTCCCATCTAAAGCTAAGTCTTTGTCAAAATCAACACCTTGATTTTTCATACCGATCGCATAGTAGTTATTCAATGAATCAAACCCAGCACCCACCACTTGCCCATCTGATTTTTCATAGATCGTTTTTGAAGCTTCTTTTAATTCTGCTAGTGTCGTCGGCACTTCAACGTTATATTGTTTTAATAGATCTGCATTGTAGAAAAGCATTTCCGTTGATTTGTTAAAAGGGATACCATATTGCTTGTCATCAATTTTAGCACTTTCTAATAATGAATCACGGATTTCTTCCTGATCCTTCCAGCCAATCGTATCATTTTCGATATAAGGGTCTAAATCAACCAACATCTCATCTTGAGCGGCATTCCATAGCCATCCTGGATAAGCTTGAGTGATTGTCGGCAGATCCTTAGGTGAAGGTAATGTCGAATTGATTTTTGCTTGAAGATCCGAATATTGCGATTGATTTTGCAACTCTACCTTGATATTAGGATTTTCTTTCATGAAGTCATCTGTAAGTTTAGTTAATGCTTCTTCTTGCGCACCATTCATCGCATGCCAAAAGTTGATCGTTGTCTTTTCATTGATTTCTGTTACGATATCCTCACTTGAACTATCTACCTTTTCATTCTTTCCACAAGCACTTAACGCAAATACTGCTGCTGCAGCCACAAACACAGAAGCCCATTTTTTCATTTTCATCTTCTTTTTACTCTCCCTTTTCTCTTATAAAATAATTTGTTCGCCACGTTTTGGCAAAATTCTTTCTCCATAAGGATTGACTAATTTCTCGGGTTTTAACGTATGGATCGGCACTAACACTTTTGGTTGTATCTTGTCGATGATTTCAGCTAAATCAGCTGGAAATGCGTGTCCAGACAGCGATAATCGAACAAATTCAACTTGCTTTTCAGCTAAAATCTTTAAAAAGACAGCATATTGTGGATCAAAATCTCCCAATGGTTGGGCATCACTATGAATGTATAAACCTCCTCCTTGCAAGTTTTCTATATTATCAACGACTTGCCAAACAAAAGTTGTTTCATCGTTGCGTAAAACTTCGTAGGGATATTCTAATTCTGACTGAAGAATCGGAATGACTGGACTATCCGTTAAATAGTAATAGGGCACATCCATTCCTAGAACTTCTTTCATTAATGCAGCCATATTCGCTTCTAAAACCATCGTTCGCGGGGATTGTTTCACCAGCATTTCAAAGCGTTTAAGGTTTGCTGGGTACCCATTGAAAGTAATTTGACGATTAGGATATTGATCGACCAGTTCACAAAAGCGCTGAACTAGCTCTTCTTCCGTAGCAATTGGCGTTTGTTCGCTTATTTCTCGGTCAGGAAAACTGATGCTGACACCTTCCATCATCAATAAGTCAGTCTGAAATGATTTTTGACAAAACGTTTCTGTCATTTGCCGGTCATATCCATGAAGACGCAAGTCACCAGTGTAAGTCAAGAATCGGTCAGGCGTTTTGATTAGTAAAGCAGCTGCACCATAAGCATCATGATCGACTGGTAGAATCTCCACACTGATTTCTCCAATCTGGACAGTTTCATAAGGAGATAATCCATTCATTTCACGTACAAACCCTTCTTTTTCAAAAGGAGAAGGAATCAAGAAATCGTTGTTTCGATGAAGGGAATGTAAGATTTGCTTCGTTTCATTTAAAGTGTATAAAGGAATTGCTGGATCAAGATAATTGATCATTTTTGAATGATCCAAATGAGCGTGAGATAAGAAAACGGCTGTATGCTGATACGGCTCTCTTTCTCCTGCTTGTATGTGCTGTACTTGATCAAACAGCCTTGGATCATATAATCCATTCAAGTCAGGAATCAATCGATGTTCAAGCAATGTATTTAAAGATTCATCAGCTAAGTCTAATTCTGGACGGTACTCTGTGCCAAAATCAAAAAAGATGTGTGAATCGCGGTAGGCAACTTCAATGATCGTTCCACCGATCGTTAAGATTCCGCTATGGAAAGTAATCACTGTTTTATCCTTTGATTCCATTTTTCGCCACTCCTCGTATAATTTCTTTTCTAAAAATCAAATAAATAATCAAAATCGGGATAACTGTTAACGTCGCCGCCGCCATTTGTAAATGAACGTCACTCCCACTTTCAGAGGTAAAAGCAGCTAAACCATTATTTAACAGGCGGAATTTTTTCTCGTTCGTCACAAGCAGTGGCCATAAAAATGAATTCCAACTTGAAATAAACGTCAAGATACCCACCGTGACTAATGCTGGTTTAGACATCGGCACTAAAATTTTCCAAATATACTCTAGATCACTGGCACCATCGATTTTAGCTGCTTTATAAAAGGTACTGGAAATACTCTTTAAATACCCGTTCAAATAATAAATATAAAAAATACTGGTCAAGAAAGGAATGATCAATGCACCATAGCTGTTTAGTAATCCCATTCGTGAAATCGTATTATAATTCGTAAAAATAATGGACTCATAAGGAACCATTAGTAATGAGATCATGATCCCGATAATCAATTTTTTAAAACGAAATTCCAGACTTGTTAACGCAAAAGCCGCTAAAACAGATGTGATGACTGTAGCGATCGTAGTTACTAACGAAACAAAGACGGTATTGAAGAAATAACGTAAAAATGGTGCTTTTTCAAATACCTCCGTATAATTTCCCCATTGAAATGATGTTGGCAGTAAGGTTGGCGGAATACTCGTTGCCTCACTATATGTCATCAACCCAGCTAAAATCATATAAATAAATGGAAAAATCGTTACGATCCCTAAAATTCCGATAAATAGCAATGAGAGTCCTGTAACAACTTTTTTCATCCTCTTCTCCCTACTTTCTTCAACAATTTATTTTGAATAAATGTGATCAGTAAAATGACGAGGAACAAAATGACCGTCGCCGCCATAGCGATCCCTGGTCGACCAGCGATGTGGAATTTATCGTAAATATAAAAGACCGCTGTCGTAGCACTTTTGGCGATCCCTGGCTGCCCACCAAACAAAGCATAGACTTGAGTATAGACTTTAAACGCTCCGATGATATTGACAGTCAACAAGAAGGTGATCGTTGGGATCAATTGAGGAAACGTGATCCGACTAAAAATCTCCCAAGCATCTGCTCCAAACATTCGAGCAATTTTATAATGCTCTTCGTCAATATTTCTTAAACCAGCCAATAAGATAATGATATTGAATGCGAGACTGGTCCAAACCCCAAAGATAATCAACGTTGTCATACTCATCGAAACATTATCTAACCAATTGATTGATTCAAATCCTAAAAAATTCAGCAAATAATTAATGAGCCCATAAGACCCGTTGAAAAAATAGCGAAAGACGATCCCGATAGCAATCGTACTTGTTACATAAGGCATGAAAAAAATCGTTTCAAAAAAAGTCTTATGTTTCACTTTTTCAAAGATCACCCAAGCGATTCCCAGTGAAAGGAGCAATGAAATAGGAACAACTGTAAAAGCAAACAATGCGGTGTTTCTTAATGCTTTGATAAAGACTGGGTCTGACAACACACGCTGATAATTCTCAATTCCTGCAAATTGTTGATTGATTAAGGAGCCTTTTTGAAAGCTCATCGCTAGTGAACGGAACAACGGATAGATACTGAACAAAACAATAATGACCAATGATGGCAGTAAGAAGAACCAAGCTTTCGGTTGATTTTCTGGATCATATGCTTTTTTGAACATTAGTACACCCGCTCCCCTTCTTCATTGAAAAGAAACATTTTATGGTACTGAAAATCAAAAGAGAGTACCGTATCTTCCTCGATGAGCTTTTCAATACTAACGATCGATTTCAGACGTTTCGCAGCGAGCGAAAAATTCAAAATCTGTTCACGTCCGATCAATTCAACTCCAGAAACTTGTACTTCGAACAATCCGTTAGTCGTTGGAAAAACGTCTTCTGGTCGAATCCCTAAGATATATTTTCCATCCACTAATGGTTTTCTTAATTGAGCGGATTCCAGTTTCGTCAGAGGAATTTGAAAATCCGTATGGCTGATTTTCCCTTCACGAACATTGACCTCGACCGGTAACGTATTGATGATCGGGTTACCGATAAAATTGGCAACAAAAAGGTTAGCCGGGTCTAAGTATAAATTCTGCGGAATATCATTTTGTTGAATCACACCTTCATTCAGTAAAATGATTTTGTCACTAATCGAAAGTGCTTCTTCTTGATCATGCGTCACAAAAATCGTAGTGATTCCAACTTCTTTTACCAAACGACGGATTTCTTCTCGTATCTTTAATCGCAAGCGTGCATCCAAATTACTTAAGGGCTCGTCTAATAATAAAACTTCTGGTTTCTGGACTAAGGCTCGTGTAATAGCCACACGTTGTTGTTGTCCACCTGATAAAGTCCCTGGTTTTTTATCTTGGAGTTCTTCGATATTCGTTAGTTTCATATATTCCTGTGATATTTTTTTAGCTTCCGCTTTTTTGATTTTATTTTCGCCAACCGTCAATGGAAACATAATATTCTCAACCACAGTCATATGCGGGTATAAAGCATAATTTTGAAATACAAAACCAATATTCCGATCTTTCGGTTCCGTTCGTACCACCGACTCTCCACTAAAACGAATGTCCCCATGACTAGGGCTTAATAACCCCGCAATCAAATTCAAAATCGTTGATTTTCCACAACCACTAGGGCCAAGCAAACAAACCAAATCCCCTTTTTCGATTTGAAAATCAACAGACTTCAGTGCTTCAAACCCATTATCGAATACTTTCTTCAGATTGATAACCTCAATCATTTTTCATAGCCCCTCACGTAATAAAATTTCTTTTTACAGGTGTTAATAATTTCTACCTTATAATCAATGCTAACGCTTCTATGTGTAGATTGATTTAATTCTGTGTAAATATCTTGAAAAGAAAACCATCTGCTCACACTTCCTCCAAAAAAAGATAACGTTCGTATTTTAATCATATAGAAACGGTTACAATTGATAAAAACTAAAAAAATCACTTAAAAAGCATACTTACTTTATAAAGATATCAAATAACATTCTTTATTTATATACATTCAAAAGCGTTTTCATTGTATTCTAATTTTTCAAACAAACAAAAATATTCCTCTTGACCGTTTATTAAACGGAGCAAGAGGAACGTTGACTTTTTTATATTGTAAATTGGTTGGTATCAGATAGTTTTTTAAACCAGTGACCAGATTTTTTGATTGTCCGTTTACCATCATTCGCTAAATCAACGGAAATAAATCCATAACGATTTTTGTAAGCATTGGTCCACGACCAGTTATCCATACACGTCCACATATGATACCCCAAGCAATTAGCACCTTCTTCGATTGCTTGGTGAACATATTTTAGATGTTCTTGGACAAATTCAATGCGATAATCATCGTGGATCATCCCATCTTCTTCGATAAAACGTGCTTCATTTTCAACACCCATACCGTTTTCAGAAATGAAACAGTCAATATTACCATAATGGTCTCGAACATTGATTAAGATATCATAAATTCCCTTTTCATAAATTTCCCAACCACGATAAGGATTCATTTTACGATTTGGCATTTCATAATTATCAAAATAATCTTCTGGCATTGGTCCATTTTCATGATCAATCGGTGTTTCTTTTGCTTTGACTCTTCTTGGTTGGTAATAATTGATTCCTAATAAGTCAATGGTATTTTCTTTAATGATCGCTAAGTCATCTTCTTGCATCGCTGGTACCATGTCTAATTCTTTCACAATGGCGATCAATTCTGGTGGGAACTCACCTTTAACTGCTGGATCAAGAAACGAACGATTAAAAAAGGCATCAGCTAATTTAGCTGCTTTGACATCTTCTGGGTTGTTTTCATCCCGAGGATAGCTTGGTGTTAGATTCAAAATGATTCCGATTGAGCCATCTAATGCCATGGAATGATACGCTTTGACGGCTAATGCAGAAGCCAGCGCTTCATGATAGCCTACTTGGATCGCCTTTTTCATATCGGACTCTTCCGGGTAATGCCAACGGTAAAGATACCCAGCTTCAACTGGCACGATTGGTTCATTATGGGTAAACCATTTTTTGATTTTCGTCCCAAATAATTCAAAACAAATCTTAGCATACCTTTCATACGCTTCAACCGTTTCCCGATTAAGCCATCCGCCTTTTTCTTGCAAAGGCATCGGCATATCAAAATGATATAAATTCACAAATGGTTCAATGCCATTAGCGATCAATTCATCGAAATACGCATGGTAAAAATCAACAGCTTGTTGATTCACTTCGCCAGTCCCTTCAGGAATCAGGCGACTCCATTGGATCGAAGTACGAAAACTATTGTGTCCAGTTTGTTTCATTAATTGAACGTCTTCTTTATACTTCGTGTACACTTGTGATGTCTTTTCAGGACCTACTTGATCAAAGAACTTTTCTGGTTCTTGGCTAAACCAATAATCAAAAATATTCTCTCCTTTACCATCGCCAGCAACACGACCTTCTGTTTGCGGGCCACTTGCGGCTGATCCCCACCAAAAATTACTTGGAAATTGATAATTTGTCATCCACTCACACCTTCTATTAAAGAGTTCAGTTTATTTGCTAAATAATACTTGTTCCCTACTCAATATAGCAAACGTTTACACCAGTTACAAGTTAATTTAGCAAACGTTTTATTTAATTGAAACGACTTCGTACACCCCTACTTCATTTGCTGTACTGAGCAAACCAGTCCTTTTGAAGGGGAGTTGACATCTGTAAAGAAATGAGATTGAATAGAAGAGACATAAATACCTTTTTTCAATGGAATAGACAAAAGCTAGTATTCCTAAATCTTATAATAGAAGCTATACTAATTTATTAGTCACAGTAAACGCAACGACAGAAACCCAGCCAACTTGGTTGACTAGCGGATTCACACCGTTTGTAGTTAAAGCTGTATCATACAATGGAGGAAATATTTTGAAGAAATTAGTCATCATGGTTCTTTCGCTTGTCAGCTGTTTTACTTTATCAGGATGCAGCCTATTCGGTGGATCTGGTAACTCAGCAGACCAAACGACAGATTCATCGACTCTACAAGCTGAAAAAGAGGATATCAGTAACAGTAACTATTCATTAAAAGTCCGCAAAGACATGAATTTAGTCAGTGGGCAAATCATTTTTAGCGATCATAAAATGGAATGGACACGTACCTATACAGGAACTGAAAAAGATACCGCAAGTACTTCTCAAGAAAAAACAGTACTCAATGATATCAAGATCAAGACCGAAGCAGACACTTATACCATCTCTGGTAAAGAAGATGGTAAAGAAGTATCCGTTACCTTCAAAAAGATCGGAAACTACCGAATCGAAGATCAGGACGGAAATATTTATAGTTTGTAAAAGACCTAAAAAGACCGACTTGACTTGATCAGTAAAGGAAAAACTTTTAGAACAGCTTTTATTTTTGAAAAAACTTGCAACTGTTCTGGCTGTTTTCTTGTCACTTCGTACAAAAAAACGAGAGCTGACATGGCTCACTCGCTAGGAATTAACCGGAATTAAGAGAAATTGTTAATTTCTCTTAATTTTTTTGTTTCTGCCATTTCTTTCTGGTATATTGGGTAAGCACAATGTGATAAAGGAGAAAAAAATGAGTATATTTGATAGTCATGATTATTGTACTTGTACAACCAGTAAAAATATTCATACCGAATTTAGTGATCAAGGAAGCTTAAGTATTTGCGATCACTGTCATAAAACTGTAAAAGATTCATTTAAGTCATTTGAATCCTATACGAAAGAAAGACATGCGGATGTTTTAACTGTTAAATAAAGTCTCGGCCTTATTTTGTATAAGTATGGCAGGATACCAATAGGTCAAAAGATTTGAAGAGGTCAAAAGACATGTTCAAATCTTTTGACCTATTTTTACTATCTTCTTCACTTAGCCAAAAACAAGCTGGAAAACCGCCAAATCGTTTCAACTATCTTGGAGGTTTTCCAGCTTGTTTCTTAAAATGAACGATGTCATCATCTTTTTAAAATGGAACATTATGACTGTTTACTGACCCAGTCCTTGTCCTTTTGCATGTTGATTCTCAGTAAAGTATTTCCCTGCCTCTACATCGCTTAATTCTGCTAATTTTTGTTGGATTTGTTCAATGACCTCTTTTGCATGTTCTGGCTTTTCAACAAAATCGAAGCGGTCACCATCGATTTGAATCTTCGGACAAACATCAAAATCTTCATACCATTGATCATACCGTTGGTTTAAAGAGCGATAATAGTCATAAAGTGTCTCATCACTTTCCAGCTGTTCATAATCACGACCCCGTTTTTTGATGCGATCCAACATTGTATCCAAGGACACTTTGATATGAACCATCAAGTCTGGACGTTTCTTAGGAGCAACATCGTCTAACTCGTTAAGCATCGTATCCAATAAATTATCATATTGTTGCACTTCAATATCGGTCACTCGACCTAGATCTGCATTTAAATGAAATAGCAGGCTATCTTCATAGATCGAACGGTCTAACACGTTATCATCATCCACTAAAGCATTTTTCATCGCTAAAAATCGTTTATTCAAAAAGAAAATTTGCAATAAAAAAGCATACTGTTCTGGATTTGAATAAAAAAGTGGTAACACTTCATTGTCCTCAACACTTTCATAAAATGGTTTTGAGTCGATTTCTTTCGCAAGCATATCTGTCAAACTGCTTTTTCCTGCACCAATCGTTCCTGAAATTAATATCACTGACATGCAATCCTTCCTCTTTCTATTTCTATAAGTACTCGCCTACGTATTTCGTTACTGGTAATGTTTTAAAATCGTAGTCACGTACTTCGTCAACTGTTTTTAAATAAGTATGCAAACTTTGAGTAATCATCAAATTAGTTGGAACAGTCTCTTCTTGGAAAACAATCATTGGTTTTTTCATCATTGTTGCTGCCCCTAATTCATAAGCTGTCCCTGGATCAATGATTTGATGTTCATAATCTAAAATAGCTACTACGTAATCAGCTGCTGTTAGTTCTGCCATATCTTTTTCATAAACTTCTTGTGCCCAACCTGCACTAAACATTTCATAATTACTTTCTTGATGATGTCTTGGCGAATAAAAACCAGTCACCGTTGGATTTTCTTCTAATGCTTTTTCGATACGAGCAACACGCTCAACTTGCTCCTCTGAAAAGAATGGACCTGCTAAATAAATTTGACTCATTAATTTGCCTCCTCTAATAATTGTTGTGTTTCACTTACTTCTGCGCGTAATAAATCGACTAGTTCTAATGGGTTATTTGAAAAAAAGACGTAATCCAGCCATTTGGCATCCATAAATTCTTCTTTGGCAAACGTTTCTAATAACGTCTTTAAACCTTCATAATATCCTCCGATATCTAAAATACCAATTGGTTTCTTCGCTGTTAAATCAATGGCCATCCAAGATAAAAGTTGAGAAAACTCTTCTAAGGTTCCCAATCCTCCAGGAAAGATCAAAACAGCATCTCCTTGTTCAAATAACAATACTTTTCGTTCGTCGATTGTCTCGGTAGGAATAAAAGTTGTTACATTTGTATTCGGTAACTCAGAATCAAAAAGCCCTGTTGGATAGATACCAGTGACTTTCCCATTGTTTTCTAGTAAAGTCTGACTGAAAACTCCCATGATACCCGATTCTGATCCACCATAAACCAGCTCAATCTCTTCTTGAGCCATATATTTTCCTAACGTTTGGGCAATAAATTTATAGCTTTCTTTATTACCAAAACGGGAGCCACAAAAAACTGTTAGTTTCAAAAAAACACATCCCAACTCAAAAGTCTAACTTCATTTTACACTTGTTTTTTTAAAATAAAAGACTAGATTTTGTGATTTTTTAGTGGTATATAAGAAAACAAACACTATATCTAGTGTTTGTTGGCGAAAACTTTTTTAATCTTTTTTATTTTAAAAAAATATTAAATAACATAAATGTTTAAATTTGAAACGACTTTCTTAATTAAGAAAGCTTGCTTTCATCGTGTTCTGACAATAACATTCACTCATTTAACGAGAATCTAGCATCATTCTTTTCTCGAAAAAAATTTGATAAAATAATTGTTATGTTTCATTATCTGTAAATGTTTCGCTAAAAATTTTATGTACATGAACTCCCCAATCAAATGTTTTCTTGAATTGTTCTATTTTCTGATATTCATCACATTTTGACAACCAATAAGAAAGACCAACTTTTTATCTAATAGCAAAAAAATAAGCCAATACTTGAAAGAGAATCTACATTCCTTCAATATATCGGTTTTATCTCATGGTACGACGGCTCACTCAATTATTGTTCTGATCTTGAAAAACGATAGAAACAGCCAAATGCTTTTATTCTAAAACATGTGCTTTTTTATGTTCCTTGAAAAAGCCAAAACCAACATTGACACACTTTACTCGCCCAAGTAAACTCTCCCCTATTTGTTGCACTTGCTATCTTCATTTTACTCGTTATCCTCAGGTGTATGTTTTTGGATAAAAAAATGGACTGGACACATCGTATCCAATCCATTTATGGCACAGTAAATAAAACACATGTAGTTCATCTATTTTTCTCATCAAAAAAGGTAGATTTCTCCTTTAAGATTCGATACAATAAACGAAGTTGATGGTTTCCATTGACTATGGCAAACTTGATTGGTCAATGTGGTTGACTTTTTCAAGACCTCTGTTTCTGGCTGCCACTAGAAATGGAGGTGCCTTTTTTTATTTGGCTGTTTCTATCTGTTCCTTATAATACTGATCGCTTACGTGGTAGTCAAGAGAAAACGAAAACCTACAAAAAACTGTACTGTTTTTCTCCCAGATTTTTGTCAAAAATATTTCTCCTTCTTTTAGACCCTAAAAACAACAGAGAAAGTTAGCGATCTAAAACGACCGCTACATTTGCAAGTCTATCCAATCGTTTCTGGATTTTTACCATCAGCTTATTCAACTCTTGGCTGATCCACTATCTACTAAAAGCTAACTTTTAATATTTAAAATGATGTCAAAAAGTCTCGAAACACTGATTCCCGTTTCAAGACTTTCTTAACGCTCCGATGCATTTTATTTCGTCCACTCATCGCAAGACTATTTCTTAGCGAATCAAATCGACATCTGGCGCATCTAGTAATTGTTGAACCTGTTTTCTAGTTGTGAGCGGAACATCTCCTTGGATTGCATGAGCCAAACGAGCATTTCCTGTTGCAAACTCGACGGTTCTAGTCAATGACCAGTTTTCCGCATATCCTAATAATATCCCAGCCGCAAAAGCATCCCCTGCACCAATTCGGTCTAAAACAAATAACTCGTAAAAAGGTGTTTCAACGTCTTCTGTGACGGTGATCAAATATCCTTTTAATTGTTTTCTTCCTTCATGGCTGGTTCGTTTCGTACCAGCAAACCATTCGATGTCATAATAAGCTAAAAAGGATTGGATATAGGCGATAGGATTTTTCGTTGAATCGCTTGTTCGCCATTCTAATAATTCCGTCAAATCACGGATCGAGCCAAATAAAATCGTACAATAAGGTAAAATTTCCTCATAGCGTTGTTTCAAGATGTTTCTTTGATCTTGTTCCTGGTTCAATGTTGGCCGAAAGTTGAAATCAAAACATACTTTTTTTCCCTGAGCATGAGCTTTCTTGGCAAGAGAAATCGCTGTTTCGGCACACTGATCAGACAAACTCAAACTGATCCCGCAAATATGCACAAGATCTACTGTTTCAATAAACGACTGTAATTCATAGTCATTTTCTTGAGACAATCCAAAAGAACTATGTTTTCGATTTTGGTAAGTAACTTCAGTAGGACGAACACCATACCCCATTTCTGCGAAATAGGTACCGATATGTTGTTCTTGTTGGATTACATACTTCGTTTCAACACCGATACTTTTTAAGTTAGCTAACGCAGCACTGCCTAAGCGATTATCGGGCAGAGCCGTCAATAGATAACTCTCCATATCAAAATGGGCTAGATTACCAACTAGATTCACACCTGTTCCGGTATATGCCAGTCTTAATGTATGGGTTTGTTCTAGCATCAAGTGTTCTGGAGGTGTCAATCGCAACATCACTTCTCCGAATGCCCCAAATTTCATTTTCTCACCTTTTTTCATCTTAGCTGACAACTTTTTTCATGATTTGTAGTAATGTCCGGACATCCTCTGGCTTCGTATTGCCCGTTTCAGGGTCAATAATCGAGCTGTAGACATGAGGAATAATCTTTTTCACCTTGGCATCGACAGCGATTTGAAGGATCTCTTCAAAGTTGGTTAAATCAATTCCTCCTGTTGGTTCTAATGCAAAATCATAAGTGGCACAAGCTTGCGCTACCGCCTCATACTCTTTTTGATGTGCTAACCCTTTCATTGGAAAATACTTGATTGATGTTCCTCCCATATCTTGCAGTAAGCGAATCGCTGTTTCAATCGTGACTACGCCTGCTGTACCTTGAGAACTTAAAGGACCGGTTGCAATATTGACATACCCTTCTTTACCTGTTGGTGAAACTAATCCATTGACCACTGTTTCATTTTGACCTAACACAGCTCGTGAAGCACCCACTCCAGTAAATACTTGGTTCACATGTTGTGGTTGCAAGACTTTTGCCAAACGAGTCACCATTTGACTCTGGTTTGGATCACCTGCTCCCAAGCCAACTGATAGCGCATTATTCGTTGCTGCTTGATACTTTTTCATGTCAGCAATAGCTGCTTCGTCTGTTTCATAGTTTTTTGAAAGCACCCCTAACAAAATATGTCCTTCAGCTGCTTCATAACACTCCACCGCATTTTCAACAGAATTAGCTAAAACATTCAAACAAACTTGATCGTGTAAATAGTTAGGAATTCGTGACATTTTTTTCTCTCCTTTTTCACTCAAGATAATTTTGTTTCATTCATGATTTCTTGCAGGCGAACAATGATTTTTTTCATTTCTTCTTGATTGACCGAACGTATGTCAAATTCAATGATACCATGATTCGCTTGATAATCTCGTGTATAGACTGCTGGATTTTTTTCTTTTAGTGCCTGAATAACTGAATGTGCAGAACGATCACTGATTTTAACACTCGCTCGATAAATCTCTCGACCAGCTGGATCTTGAACAATAGTTGCTGACAAATGATCAATGTGATTCAACTCTTCAACAAATGGTTGTAAACGGCGCTTCATTGACTCACCAGATTCACTGCCATGTTCAAGATAATCGGTGACCGCTTGAGTAAACCCTAAAATATTCTCTTTACCGATTTTCATCGAACGACCGATCCCTTTTGACTGTAATCGCACCCATGGTATATAAGGATTCTTTCCAATCACCATTCCTGCACTTGGACCTTCGATCGCCTTTGCACCCGAATAGATCACTAGGTCCGCTCCTAGTTTAGTGTATTTGAATAAATCCTCTTCTGCTGCTGCATCAACAATCAACGGGATTTCATGTTTTTGAGCAACTGCTACTGCTTCTTCTACTGACAACATACTTTTTTGAACCGTATGGTGACTTTTGACATAAAGAATCGCTGCGGTATTTTCAGTGATACAGCTTTCAAGATGTTCAGTGCTACACATATTGGCATAACCTGCCTCGATTACTTGCCCCCCACCTTGTTGAATCATTAATTCAACGGATGTGCCGTAATCAACATTGTGTCCTTTGGGTAAAATAATTTCCTTTTTCTTGATAGTTGTTGAATAAGGATGATAAACATGAGTTAGACTTCCTTTGCCAATAACCGCTGCCACTGCTTGAACAATACCAGCAGAAGCACAAGAAACGATCTGAACATCCTCAACTGCCAAGAGATTCGCCAGATAAGCACCCGTTTTTTCACTCAGGTCTGACATTTCAAAAAAATGTTCGCCGCCAAAGCGTTGCGCTGCCAAAACAGATTCCGATACTTTGGAAACACCTAAAATCGTCATCCGGCCTGAAGCATTGATCACTTCTTTTAAATTGAATTTATCATAACTTACACTCATAACTCTTTCCCCCAATAACTACGCTAACTGGTTTGATTTGTTGATCGATCACTTGCTGTTGTCCATTCGAGTCAGTAATCGTCTTTTCTTGGTCAACAAATTCAAATATTGTAAAATCCGCATCAAAACCTACTTCTATCTGACCTTTCGTTCCTAAATGGAAATTTTTAGCCGGCACACAAGTTACCTTTTCTAAAATTTCTGACCAGGAATAGCCGATAAAATGCAATTTTTCCATCGTTGTCGCTAAATCGTAAACGGGGCCGTTCTTTCGATTACGAATATAGATATCCGTGCTAATAGAGTCCGCTTTGATTCCTTGGTCATAGGCTGCTTTTGCCACCTCAAAATTAAAACTGTCGGTGCCATGACCAATATCGAAAATCACCCCTTTGGCTAAGGCATCTTTGACAAACGGTTTAATCTGATGAGTTTCTTTCTCCATAATCCCGTTATCTTTCCCATTAAAACAATGGGTCAAGATATCGCCTTTTTCCAGGAGCTGCAAAATTTCTTCTAAATGTGGTGGGGCAGAGCCAATATGCACCATCAAAGGAATTTGATGATTCTCTTTTTGAATTTTTTTCGCCCATTCCAGCGGTGTCAATCCATTATTCCCAACCACGGTTTTGCTCATTCTGGCTTTGATTCCCACGATAAATTCTGGAAATTCAGTCAATTTTTCTTTGACCAAATTCGCTTGTATCTTGGATAAATCAGCTAATTCATCTTGTTCTACGATGCCCCACTTTGAAATATTCAACAAGGCATACACATTGGTTTTAGCTTTTTTTGCTCGTTCATAAAATTGATGGATATTTTCGGCACCTGTTGTTCCTGCATCGATAACTGTTGTTACCCCTTTACTCACACCAATCTGGTCTGGGTAATCATAATATAAAGTCATTTCCTCAAAACAATGGACATGGTCATCGATCCAGCCAGCAGAAAGATAGTGCCCTGGCTGCAACGTTTGTTCTGTTTTTCCTTTTTCTGGGATACTTGTTGCGATTTTCTGGATTTTTCCATCATTGATCCCAATATCCATTGTTTCGCCAGTTAATCTACGAGCATTTCTGATCACTAAATCGAACATCACAACGCCTACTTTTCTATAAATTTGAACTTCGACCATGGGTGGATAAAATCTAGTAAGAGATGTTCTTCTGGTACAATTGCACCAACTTTATTTTTCCTTGCATCCCGATGTGGTTCTAAAACAATTTGAAGTTCATTTTTGTATTTGCCAAATGTATCATTTCCAATGACTACATCACCGACTTGAAATTCATTTTCGTTATCATGAGCTTCATTTTCTGCATTTTTATATTTTTTTCGAACTTCAGTGGAACGAATAACCTGTTCAGTGATATCTCCTCGACGAACATGTTGTTCTCCTAGTACAATTTGTCGTTCTACTTCATGAGTAGCTGTCTGCCACTCGATCGTAAATACTGTTTGATAGCGATCCATTTCCCCTAACATACGCAGCTCTTCTTCAGATGCGTAGGCATTTCCAATAATGACATCATCGATCAACCCAGTAGCAAACAAATGTTTTGCTGCTACATGGACCGGTAAATGACGGTGCATCTCTAACGTAGTCAACCCATCATTGATATCCCACGGTCCGATTGTTCCCACCTGAGAAGAAACAAAAGCAGCCGTTCGTAACCCTTGTTTTTTAAATCGTTGGCTGCAAGACTCAAAAAATCGGTAAGGTAAGCCTGTTCCTTCTTGAGGATAAAAATTATGACACCCATAGAGAAAGGGTTTATTTGCTTGATGAGACAAAATATTATCCAAATAAGCAACATCATTACTCATATTCAACTCAATCGCTAAATGATAAGGATTATATGACAGCAAAGCTTCTTTTCCGCCGTCAAATCCTAAATCAAGACGGATTCCATCTGCACCAGTTTCGTGGAAAAAACTTAAGTCGTCATACGAAATGTCCAACTGTTCAAAAATGTTGGGAGCAACATCTAAAATCGTTTCAAATCCCAATTCTTTCGCAAAATGAATCAATTTTTGAAACTTTTGTTTTACAATCAGAGGATCTTCCGTTACTTCTAACATACTCATAAAAATACGGGTAAACCCATAACGTTGTGCTAATTGCAAATATTCTTGATCTTTGATTGGATCACTATGATCTGGGTAAAGTGAAATCCCTAGTGCACGTTTCATAGCCACTAACCTCCATTTTTTATTATGCTTGTTCCTCGGTAACGCCCGTCACTATTGGTGCTTCTTCTTGCGCTTGTTCTTCTGCTTCACGAGCCAGTTGTTGTTTTTCGAATACTTTGAAGAACGGATAATAAATAGCCAATGTGATCAGGAAGTTAGCAATAACTAACACGCCAGCTGCTACGCTCCAGTTTGTACTCATCCAAGCGGCGATTGGCGAAGGAATAGCAAATGGTAACCGAGCCGTCATCATTGGGATGAGACCACTAACCGTTAAGACATATGACAAAGTAGTCGTTACTAACGGTGCAAGAATGAACGGAATCCCTAATACCGGGTTCATTACAATCGGTGCCCCGAAGATCATTGGTTCATTGATGTTGAATAGTCCTGGTAAAATCGATAATCGACCTAAACTCTTTAAATATTTTGATTTGGAGAACATGAATAAAACCACTAAAGCCAAGGTTGTTCCTGCGCCACCAATCCACACGTACCACTGTAAAAACTGTTCTGTAAAAATATTCGGCATATTATGAGCATTCGCACCAGCGTTGAAAGCATCAATGTTTTCAGCAATCGAAATATCCCAAAATGGGCGAATCACTGGTCCCATAATGGCTGGTCCATGAATCCCAAGAACCCAGAAAAAACAAATCAAGAAGACTGTTAATAAACCACCAAACAAACTATTCCCTGCAAGTATGCCTTTTAGCGGCATCAATAACTCACTTAAAAACCCATTCAGATCAAAACCAAGCATATGTCGGATCACCCAGAAGAAAATCAAAATCACCGCTCCAGGAATCAATGCAACAAAAGAGTTTGTCACTTCTGGTGGCACCCCATCAGGCATCTTGATTGTAATTTTCTTTTCAATGAAGAAACGATAAATCTCGACAGAAATAATTGCTGTAACAATGGCACCAAATAATGAACCTGATCCTAGATTCGCAATATTGATATAACGTCCTGCTGTGATTCCTTCCAAGTCTTCTAATACCTGTGTCGGTGGTGCTGCCACGATCAGAAAAGACATCAATGCTAATATACCAGCCGTCAAGGAATCAACTTTATAACTTTTTGCTAATGATGAAGCAATCCCAAATGTTGCGTATAATGCCAAAATCCCTATCGTATAACGAAAAGGAATATCCAAAATTTGCCGATAGGGTTCGATCACTGCTGCCACAGATTCAATCGGAATGTTCAGTAAAATCGTAAAAAATGAACCGACGATCGTTAGTGGCATCGTTGCAATAATTCCTTTTCTAATTGCCGTCATGTGCCTCTGTGTTCCAATTCGGTTAGCTACTGGCATAATCTTTTGTTCAATCAATCCTACAAACTTATCCATTACCGCTCTCTCCTTTTATAACATTATAATGTTTATCAAAGTGATCGTACCATATTATGCTAACTTTGTAAACGATTTCTATAAATAGTAAAAATTTTTCTACTCTCTAAGGAAGCTTATCCTAAAAATACACAATCCTTCCCCCATCACAAAAAAACACCTGCGAATATCTTGACCCATGTATCTGATGGCTTCTGCGGTAATAAGGAGCGTACTTACAAAATATGAAAAGCTATTTTCTGGTAAGCCTTTAACCTGAGGCTTTTACCTCCTGATAGACGGTGTTTAAAAGGTTGCTTCTGCGGTAATAACGAGCGTACTTACAAAATATGAAAAGCTATTTTATAAGTACGCTCGTTATTACTTGAAGCAGACCACCTTTTAAACAACCTTATGTTTCATAGTCTATATGATAAGGATGCAGATTGGTCTCGTAAATTGCTTCTGAATATTCGATTGTTTTCCCCAAGTGGGTCTTTGATTGTCGCGTTCTTTTAATCGCGATCTCTGAGGTAGTTTTTAAAATTTCCCGTTCATCCTTTGTTAGAAACACAGCGGAAAAATCATCGGCAAAGGAGTCGATGGCATAACCTTTTTGGGTCAATAAACGATATAAAGACTCTTCATCAAATACTTTGCGCTTGATTTCTAACAAATCACTTGGCAGATAATGCGTAAAGTAAATATAAGGACGGTCGTTTAAGTAGTATAATCGCTTAAAACAGACAGCCGTTGAACCAAAAGAGGCAAATAATGGGTGATCTTTTTTTAAAGTGATTTTCTTTAATTCCAACGTTTCTTTGTGAACTGTATGTTGTGAGTTTTCTAGAATCTGTGTAAAACTTGCCGCTTTTGACAAACGATTGTATGGACGATTACTTACTACCGTCGTCCCTCGTCCGCTTTTCTTTTCGACATATTCATCTGTTGCTAATAATTCAATGGCCTTACGAACCGTGATCTTACTTACTTGAAACATTTCTTCTAATTCATTTTCTGTAGGCAACATGGTGCCGACAGGATACTTTCCTGAAAAGATATCTTCTTTGATCTTGTCTGCAACTTCTAGGTATAGTACACGTGTCCTTTTCATAACTTCACCTTTCGATTTTATTACTAGAATCATAGCACATAAAAAATAAAAAAAGAATATAAACGCCATGGATTAGCTATGTTGGTGGATTGAGGATTGAGACAATAGTTCTTCTTTTTTATCTATAAAATTATAATAGGAAGAAATTATTTTATCAGTTACAAAAAACACCAAAGTAAGCAAAACGCAAACTTCGATGTTCTTATTAGTCTTCTAACTTATCGATCAACATGCTTATTTTCAATGATGCTTATAGCTTGCATAGTAAAATCCTGATACGAATATTGCACCGCCGACAATGTTACCGATATAAACTGGGATAAAATTCAAGAGAAATTCTGTCCAAGTTGCTTGTCCTTCAAAAATTGCGGCTGGGATCACAAAGCAGTTAGCCACACTATGCTGAAAGCCGATGGCAACAAAAATCATTACGGGAAACCAAATAGTCAATACTTTTCCAGCTGCATCTTTTGCTCCATAGGATAGCCATAATGCTAAGCCGACAAACCAGTTACAACCAATTCCCGAACCAAGTGCTTGCCACCAAGAAGCTTCGATCTTATGATCAGCAATATGGATGACTTGGTCCAAATAAACGCCTGAATGAGTCAATCCGACAAAGTGTCCAAAGAAATATGCAACAAAAATGGCACCCACGATATTAGCTAACGTGATAATTGTCCAATTTTTAACTAATTGTGAAAAAGTTACTTTTTTATCCATAAAAGCAATTGCAACCGCCATCATATTTCCAGTAATTAATTCCCCGCCACCGAGCAGGATCACCAATAGTCCGATAGGAAACACAGCCGCCCCTACTAAACTAGTTAAACTCGCCAGTGATTCTGGAATCGAAGCTGAAACTCTGATGTAGGCTAAATAACCTAACGAGATCATTGCTCCTCCGATAAAACCTAGAATCAATTTCGCAAGAATTGGCTTTTGGATCTTTTTCGTTCCAAGATGGATACTGATATCCATAATTTCTTCTGGTGTATACATAGATGTTCAAACCCACACTTCCCATATTTTTTCAAAAACAATAGTGATTTATTTCACATTTTCATTTTAGATTATATCATCTTCCATTCCTAATCCCTATGATTATTTTAAAATAACCGATATTTTTTTATCATTCTATGACAGGGCACACAAGTGAGACTTTCCCACATCTCGTGATTTTTTTCTTTAGAACAACAAGAGTAAAATGAATCGCTCGATCAAATAGAAAAAAGACCATTTTCGACAGTGATTTGTCAAAAATGACCTTATTTTCTTTATCAGAAATGAACTATTCTTAATTTCTTAGTAAACAACGGTTCTATCATGAATACAAACTTACAGTTCTTCTCCATTGGTGGCGATGACTTTTTGATACCACTCAAAAGATTTTTTCTTTGAACGATTTTTGGTTCCGTTCCCTTCATCATCCAAATCAACATAGATAAATCCATAACGTTTACTCATCTCACCAGTCGAAGCACTTACCAGATCAATACATCCCCATGGTGTATATCCCATGAGTTCCACACCATCAGCTACCGCTTCTCCCATCGCTTCGATATGACGACGTAAATAATCAATACGGTAATCGTCATTGATGCGCCCGTCTTCTTCTACCTTATCAATTGCGCCTAACCCATTTTCAACAATAAACAATGGTTTTTCGTAACGGTTGTACAACTCGTTTAATGCAATCCGTAAACCTTCCGGATCGATCTGCCATCCCCATTCGCTGGCTTCTAAGAACGGATTTTTAACTCCACCTAAAAGATTACCAGCTGAGGCCGCTGCATCTGGGTCCGTTTCGTTGACTGCAGTAGACATATAATAGCTGAAACCGATATAGTCGACTGGATATGCTTGCAACAACTCAAAATCTTCAGTCGTTTGTTCTAATTTGGCACTATCTACGCCATATTTTTCATACGTGCGGTTTGTGTATGCCGGGTATTTGCCCCGTACTTGAACATCTGCACAGAAGAAATTAAATTCTTGGTTCTGGATCAATGTAGCTACTTGATTGATTGGATTAGCATCTATGCTATACGTCGTTGCATAGATAATCATACAACCCACTTGGCTATCCTCCCGTAATTCATGAGCGATTTTTACTGCTTTACTACTTGCTACAAATTGGTTATGCCATGCTTGGAAGATATTTTGATAATCAGCCGCACCATTACTTTTTACTAATCCTTGACTCAAAGCTGGAAAATGAAAAGCTGAATTGATCTCATTGAACGTCATCCAATATTTGACTTTATCGCTGAATCGTTCAAGCACCACTTTAGCAAAGCGTTCGTAAAAATCAATCAGTTCTCGGTTTTTCCACCCGCCATATTTTTTTGCTAGATTTAATGGCATCTCGTAATGGGAAATCGTGATCACAGGTTCAATCCCATATTTCAAACATTCATCAATCACTTCTTCATAAAAGGTTAAACCTTTCTCATTCGGTGTTACTTCGTCTCCTTGAGGGAAAATCCGAGTCCAAGCAATGGAGAAACGATAACATTTAAAGCCCATTTCAGCAAAAAGCGCAATGTCTTCTTTAAACCGATAATAATGATCGATCCCTTGATGGTTAGGATAGGTATATTTATCTGGTTGGATCGTCCAATCAAAGTCTTCACTGCCAATAACTGCAAATCGTTGTTTCCCCCCAGGCATCGCGTCAGCAACTGAGAGCCCTTTCCCATCTTGATCGTAAGCACCTTCTAATTGATTAGCAGCTGTAGCGCCACCCCATAAAAAATCTTTTGAAAACTTTGTAGTCATCTGCTATTTCCTCCTTATTTGACAATTGCTAGAAAATCTTCACTAGCAATCAGTTCTTCTTGATTTAATTCCAACACATCAGCAAAATGTTCCGTATTTGTAATAACGATTGGCGTGATCACACTGTATCCAGCGGCTTTAATCGCTTCAATATCAAATCGAACCAATAAATCACCAGCTTTTACTTGATCCCCTTGTTTTACAAAAGTCTCAAACCATTGTCCTTCAAGCTCAACGGTATCCATACCGATATGCATCAAGATTTCAATTCCATCTTTCGTTGTTAAACCAACCGCATGACCTGTTGGGAAAATGGTCGTGATCTCCCCATCTGCTGGCGCAATCAATTCACCTTTTTCCGGATCAATCGCAAGCCCTTTTCCCATCGCTCCAGAAGAGAAAACTTTATCCGGAACATCAGATAATGGCAGGACTTTCCCGCTTAAAGGACTTTTTAGATTATGTCGAGCAGAACTAATCGTGTCACCTGCTGTTGTTTGTTGATTTGTTTCTAGTTTTTCATCTTGGACGGTTTCATCAAATCCAACGATCAGCGTACCTACGAATGCTAAGACAAATGAAAGAGCTGTCGCAAGGATTGCCATGGTCACATTGGATTCAACTGCTTGGTTCGTACTAATAAACGTTGGGATCGTTAACAAGCTTACTAACCCGCTAGAGAAAGCTTTCACACCAGCAAAACCAATCATTGCGCCTCCGATACCGGCTGACAGACAAGCAACGACAAACGGTTTCTTTAACGGTAAAGTTACCCCATAAACGGTTGGTTCCGTAATGCCAAAAAGTGAGGTAATTGTAGATGAAATACCTAATGAACGAAGCTTAGTATCTTTGGTCCGAATCGCCACTGCTAAGGCTGCACCACCTTGAGCTAAAACGGCTGGTAAAAGCATTGGAACCATGACGTCAAACCCATATTGTTCAATATTCAAGAACATGATCGGTACAAAGCCCCAGTGCATCCCAAACATTACGAACACTTGCCATAAACTTCCCATAATCAAGCCCGCAACTAATGGACTAAAGCTGTAAATCGAATTAAATAGACTACCTAACCCATTACCGATAACTGTCCCGATTGGACCTAACAGTAAGAAAGTTAATGGCACCATCACCAATAAAACGATCATTGGTACAAAAATCATTTGTAAAAATTGTGGAATCACTTTTTTCACCAGCGGTTCAAATTTGCTTTGGACCCAAACAGCCAAAATGATCGGAATCACTGAAGATGTGTAACCTGATTGAGCTAACACGATTGGTAATCCAAAGAAATCCACTGCCCCTCCAGCTCCAGCTAGTTGCGTGATTGCTGGATAAACTAACGCCATAGCAATTGCCACAGATAAAAATTGGTTCGTTTTGAATTTTTTGGCTGCAGTAAAAGCTAACATCACTGGTAAAAAGGTAAAGACACCATCTGCGGCTGCAAATAGAATTTGGTAAGCCCCAGTATCCGCTGAAAGCCACCCTAACACCGTTGCCAAAGATAAAAATCCTTTTAAGATCCCTGCAGCTGCCATTGCGCCTAAAAATGGCGTGAAAATACTAGAAATAATATCAATCAAGCGATTCAAAGGATTTTTTGACTGATCCTCTGTTCCTGATTGATCTGTCAGACCTTGCTCATCAACGATTGCTTGGTAAACGTCAGCCACATTACTACCGATAACTACTTGGTACTGACCACCACTTTGTACTACTTGAATCACATCTGGATCCTGTTTTAACTTTTGTGTGTCTGCGACCGATTCATCTTTTAATTTGAAACGTAAACGTGTCGCACAATGTACTAAACTATTGACATTCTTTTCACCTCCGACTGCCTCCCATACTCTTTTACCAACTGCTTGATTATCCATCTTCTTTTCCTTCTTTCTAGTTGATTTAATCAAATAAAAAACCTAGATTGAAAAAACGGTCACGAAAATTCGTGCCCTATTTTTCAATCTAGGTTTTGCCTGCTTTACCAGTAACAATCCTTAAGATTGGGTACTTTGCTTTTCACTCACTACACGTTGGATGTGAATCGTTAAATAGATTTGTTCTGCGACTCCCATTGGTTCCTTTTGTGTTTTTAAGAGATAGTCATTGATCCGTTCCGAACAACGGAAGGCTTTTGGATATTTCCCTTGAACGAGCGCATAGAGAAATTCATCCTGCTCATCCGAACTTTCGCCTTTTAAATAGCGTTGTGTAAAAAATTGTAAATGGGTAATGATTCGTTGGTAATTCAACGATTCCTCGTCAAATGTCACACCAAAGAACTTACTAATAATGCTGAGAATATCTCTAACGATCGTCGTTGCAGTCATCGTGACTTGCATATCCCCATTTCCTTGTTGGCTATTCACTAAATGAAAAGCAATAAATCCTGCCTCGTCAATCGGTAGACTGACTCCAACTTTTCTCTGAATCAATTGCAATACTTCTTTGGCCACCAAGTATTCTTTCGGATAAAATTTCTTCGTTTCAAAAAGAAGCGGATTTGGTAACTGGATATTTTCGTTTGCTCGACAAATCGCATAATGGATATGATCGGTCAATGTCAAATAAATATTTGACGACAACGAAACGCCTAATCGTTCTTCCGCCACATCAACGATCTGCTTGACTAGTTCTACTTCTTCTAATGGGACATCCGCCATCAGCTGTTGAAATTGATTGGTTGCTAAGGAATCTTTTAAAACAAATTCTTTTTGAACTGTTGTTTTATCAATCCTATCACCAGGTCTTTTTTGAAACGCGAGGCCTTTGCCCATACAGATAATCTCTTCACCTCGTTCGTTTTTTGAAATGACGACGTTATTATTTAAGACTTTTTCAATAACCATTTTCCCTCGCCCTCTCATAAAAAAATAAAAAAACCTAGAATCCCCCTGTACTTTAGGTTGAATTCTGGTTTTGCCTGCCGAGCAGTAACAATCCATCGATTATCTGAACCAAGCATAGCACCCTTCTTTTATTTTTGCAAGCCTTTTCAACTTTTTTTTTTTTAGTAATTGTAAAAATGAGAAATTAAAAAACCGACGAAAACTATTAGCTATTCGAGCGAACTAGCAATCGTCGGTTTTTCATTAACTATTTTCGTCTAAAATGTTCGTGTTTCCATATTGAATGCTGCCTTCATTTCTTTCGTCGCTTTTTTCATTGGTGTTACCTTCTCTAATTCACCTTGAACGACTAATCGAGTCACCGCATTCATATCTCCGCACGTAATCAACGTAACGAGCGATTTTCCTTCTTGGATATTTAACAGCTGGGTCTCCGTCGGTGCCACTTTTTCTTTAAAGGTTGCTTTATACGTATAGACATTTTCCAAATCTACCAAATAGATTTTATCTCCTAATGATAAATTTTCTAGTGGCGTGAATAATAGTTGTGGATTGCTCGAACGATGACTCGCTAAAGCATAATTTCCTTTTCCCATTTGCTGATTAGGATCTAATGTCCCCGCACCATAAAGCAAGTTCGCATTATCTAAACCTCTAAAAATCGGGATATTGATTGCCACAGAAGGAACAGCAATACTACCAATAACTGGTAAGTCCGTTCGATTCAATTGGGCACGCAACACACTTTCCGTACTCATTGACTCCACTGCATCAAAATCAAAACTTGCCTCTTTTTTGTTGTTTTTCTTGATTTCATCTTTTGTCACATTGGCAATTGCGTATTTATCTCCGGTATTTTTAACAAAATAATCTTTGATCTGTTCATTAAAAATTAACGCTAATCCAACCAATAATAGTAAAAATAAGAAAAAATTGGCGATCCATCTTTTTACTCGACCTTTGCTTGGTTTTTCCTTCATTCACTTGCCTCCCTTATTTAGCTAAAATAAACGCAACCTGTAGTTTCACACTTAAAGTTCTGTATATTTCTTTCGTTGTCCTCGACTTGCTTCTACTGGATATTTCAATTTATTTTTTGCTAATTTTTCTTCAATAATTTCATCAAGATCCAACTGTAAATTGTCAGCCATCATGTAAGAATAGATCAAGACATCTGCCAGTTCTTCTTTGATTTGTTCTAATGAAGTTTCCTTCACTTCTTCTGGTTGCTTCCATTGAAAAAGTTCCAGTAATTCAGAAGCTTCTAAGGAAATAGAAATTGCAAGATCTTTTTCGTTATGAAATTGTCGCCAATTTCTTTCGTCTCTAAATTGATTGACTTTCGCCATACTATCCATGAACATTCACCTATTTCTTTATTCGATTACTAATAATCATACCATGTTTTTAATAGAAAATAAGTATATTTACCTAGATAAAATAAAATATACGTATTTATTTAACGATCTTTTTATAAAGCAAAATGATAACGGATGTTACTTATCCACTGATAACTTACACCAATGGATGTTATTCTTGTAAGCTGAATTTTAATTCTTTTACACCAGTAAGTGTCCACAAGACCACTAGACTGACAAGATAAATACTACTTAGAAAAATAATCACAGCAGATAATTGATAATGATCCATCAAAAAGCCAATAATGATCGAAGAAAATCCACCTACAGCTCTACCTAAATTCATAATAAAGTTATTGGCTGTTGCACGGATCTCAGTAGGATACAGGCTACTAATGATTGCACCATAGCCGCCATACATGCCATTGATAAAGTAACCAACAACCACCGCTGCTGCTACTAAACTCCATTGACTACGAGCTAAAACGAGTAAGAAGACCGAGAGCGCTGAACAAATCAAGAATAAAGTAAAGGCTGTTCTGGGACCTAATTTATCCATGATGATCCCAAAAGTCAACATACCTAATGACATCCCCACAATCGTACTCACCATCCATAAAGACGAACCTGAAACGGATAATCCTAATTGTGCTTGCATGATCGAAGGTAACCAATTCATCAAACCAAAATAACCAGCAATTTGGACAGTCACCATAAGACTCAAGCCAATCGTCTGCCAAGTAAGTTGTTTTGTTTCAAATAGATTGCGTAACTTTGTTGCCTTTTTAGTTGCTTTCGCAGCTTGAAATGCCTCCGGTTCTTTTAAGCCATGTCGGATGACTAAAACTAATAATACAGGTAATACACCAATCACATATAACATGCGCCACCCGAGCCATGGAATGACGATTGCCGCCAAAATAGCAGCTAGAGCCGCGCCTACTTGGGCTCCAATACCAGCAATGGACGAAGCTCGTCCAATTTGTTTTTTTGAAAAAGTTTCAGAGATCAAAGACATACAAGCGCCATACTCGCCCCCAGCCCCGATTCCGGCAATAAACCGAAACAAGTAGACTAAATAAATCGTTGAAGAAAAATACATCAATAATGAAGCAATTGAAAATAAGATAACCGTTTGAGAGAACACCTTTACTCGACCATATTTATCCGCCATCAGACCAAAAAAAATACCTCCAACGAGCATCCCCAAATTAGTGATCGTCGCAATCATTCCCGCTTGCGTTCCACTAATATGAAAAGTTGCAATCATTGAAGATAAAGAAAAAGCTAGGAACATGATATCCATATTCTCTAATGCAATCCCTGATGATGTTGCTAATAAAACCTTCCGTTGATACTTCGTCATTTTTGTTACCCCTTTTCTTTCATTTTTACCCTAAATTGTTAAAATCATATATAAAAATCAAGAAAAAAGCAAGAACTTTTGTTTTTTTATGTCAATTCATTCACTCAACTGATCTACGCTGTTTTTGAGAACTATCACTTGCTCAATAATTACGAAATCGCTACACTTATTTTGTAGTCAAAAAATAAAGCGTTTTTCTAAACCGCTTATTTGTCTGATCAAGCAATTTATCTTAGATAACCGTTATCTAAGTAATCACTTTTTTGCTATCATTCGCATAGCCTTAGCTCTTTGCGAAACGTTTTTGTGAAACTGAAAAAAAAACTATAAAGGAGAAAAACAGAATGGACAAACAATTATTCTTAGAAAAAATTGCTGGTGGGCTGATCGTTTCCTGCCAAGCCTTACCTGGAGAACCTTTTTATACAGAAGAAGGTAGTTTGATGCCTTATTTTGCTTTAGCTGCTGAAAAAGCAGGAGCTGTTGGTATCCGTGCGAACTCAGTACGGGATATTATGGCGATCAAAGAAAAAGTGGCCCTGCCGATCATCGGTATCATTAAACGTGATTATCCTCCTGAAGCGCCATTTATCACAGCAACCATGCGAGAAGTTGATGAACTAGTAGCCACAGGGGTTGAAGTTATCGCTTTAGATTGTACTTTACGCAAACGCCACGATGGTCTGACCATCAATGAATTCATTGCTAAAGTCAAAGAAAAATATCCACAACAATTATTGATGGCTGATATCGCCACTTTTGAAGAAGGAAAGAATGCTTACGAAGCAGGAGTTGATTTTGTAGGGACAACTTTAAGCGGCTATACAGAAGAAAGTGTGAAACAAGCTGGTCCTGATCTCCCACTCATCCAAGAACTGATCCAAGCTGATATATGCGTTATTGCAGAAGGTCGGATCCACACGCCACAACAAGCCAAACAAGTCAAAGATCTAGGCGTAGCTGGCATCGTTGTAGGTGGTGCGATCACACGCCCTCAAGAAATTGCTCAACGCTTTATCGAAGCATTAGATTAAGAGACTCCTTCATTTTTTCAGGAGAAATGCTTTTTCGTCCTTCTAACTAAATCAGCTAAATAGAACTAACCAAAAACAGCCAGAACGAGACTGAGCCAAAATTTGCCTCAACCTCATCCTGGCTGTTTTTCAGTTCATTATTCCAACTTTACTCACAACCTCTTCCTCACCAGATTCTCAGATCCGCTTAAAATCGACATCAGATAACAGGAATTGGACTTACTGTTCAAAACAAAGGCTATGACTCAGATCAACAGCTTAGAAAGATGATTCTCCCCCTCGTTTCTCAACAATAAATCATCAGATGAGAAGGAAGAACTTTTAATGTGACAGGCAGATTGACACCTCCATCGCCATCCACATTTGTTGCTAATTCTTGGTCTTCATCCAAAGCAATCTGGATCGTTTCACAGGTTTGATAAGCCAGATGATCGGTAGAAGAATCCACACCTTTTAACAAATCAGGCAATGTTTTTAACGTATCTAACAATGAAGTATCTTTTAAATAAACCAAGTGCAATTTGCCATCGTTTACTTTAGCATTAGGTATCAATGTTTCAAAACCACCAATTGAATTAGTTAATCCTACCAGCAATGTACTACTTTCAATTTGTTTTTCCTGCCCATCAATGACTAACTGGAATTTATAAGATTGGGTTCCAGCCAATTGCTTGATTCCTGAGATAAAGTAAGCAAACTTACCATATTTTGTTTTCTTTTCTGGATCTACATCATTGATTGACTCAGGAATGGTCCCGATCGCCACGACATTCATAAAATATTGGTCATTGATTTTCCCAATATCTAATGGTTGCAACGCATCCATTGAAAGATGAGCGATAGCTTCTTCGGGTTCTAACGGTATGCCTAAAGCACGGGCTAAGTCGTTGACTGTTCCTAACGGAATAAAACCAAAATTTGGACGATGTGCTTGTTCAGCGATCCCATTGATTCCTTCATTAACAGTACCATCTCCACCCATGACAAACACGCTGTGATACCTATCCACTGCTGCTTCTCGAGTAAAATTCTTGGCATCTCCAGCTTTTTTCGTATGAAGAACAACGACTTCATCAAACATCGTGGTTAACTTTTGATGGGCCAGTTTTTCATATTCTTGTGCTTGTTCTCCTCCAGAACTTGGATTAACGACCAACAACGCTTTTTTCATCCTGTTTCCCCCTTCGTTTCACAACATGACTTTGACTAAACTATAGCACAAAAAAACTCAGAACATCTAGTTTCAGACATTCTGAGCTACACCAGCTGATTGGCTATCTTATTTTACGAATCAAATAATAACCCACCGATCCGACGATCATCGTTCCCAGAAAGACCAGAATGGACGAGGAATGTTCATTTGTTTTTGGTAAATGTTCTGCTTCAGAATCAGTCGAAGATTCAGAAGCAATCTGGAGCATCGTCTCTTTTTTAGTTGTACTTGGTCCAGAGTTTCTTAAGTCGATGACGCTTGATTCGGTCATACTTGATTCTGTGGTGCTTGGTTCCGTTGTGCTTGGCTCCGTTGTGCTTGGCTCCGTTATGCTTGGTTCCGTGGTGCTTGGCTCCGTTGTGCTTGGCTCCGTTGTGCTTGGTTCTGTTGTGCTTGGTTCTGTTGTGCTTGGTTCGGTCGTTTTTTTGGTATTCGTGATCACAAAAGAATTGCCATTATTGGTTACGGTACTCTCAAACTCATCAGGTACATTCACTTCCGCTACTTGATAAGTAAAGTCTTCTCCTTGATTATTGTATTTTGGTAAGACCGCTTTTTCGTTGCCCACTGGCAGTTCCTTGATCGTCGCTTGATAATTATCTTGTTTTCTTAAAGAAAGCACCGCTGAACTTTGCCAACTCGTAGGATCAACGACCGAACTCCTGCGAATCACATAGTCAATAGTCTCTGGGATCTCGGATGCCGCTACATTTTTCCATTTTTTTGCTACTTGGATTGTGGTTGTCGGTGCCTTGATTGAAGGGATTGGAAAATCAAGTAATTCACTTTCATTTGTTGGTGCTAACGTTGTCCGTCCATTACACAAATACCAAGTTTCGCCTTTAAAATGAGTATTTTCAGTGTTTAAACGGACTTGATAGGTACACGTAAGCCGTTCATTTTCCCCTAATGCAATATTTGCAATCGTAATCGCTTGGTTCGCTTCCGATACAACTACATCAGCCACTACATCATTGGCTTGTTCCCAATTTCCTTGTTCATTTTTTCGCCAACCGACTAATTGATAGGAGCGTTCATTAAACTCACCCGCTCCTTGGAGTAAAATGTCTTGCCCCATAGGATCAGTGATCGTACCATTAGGAATCGTTTTATCAATTTGGTTGGCGATCTCTGTTAAGGCAGAACCCAAACCGCTTAGATTTTCATCGGTTGTAAGGTATTGTTGCGGTTTAGAAGCTAAGTTTCGCCCAATATATTCCCCTCGAGCAGAAGGTGCTGTCGCTATCGAATAACAGGTAAAACCCGAATGCTTGAGAGAAACAATCGTTCCTAAGGTCGCATCTGTCACAACTGAACTACTAACAGAAATTGCATTGGGATCAGAAGGGTTACTGTTCGTCGTATAGTATTTGTCAGAATCAGTTTGAAAATCTTGAATATAATGATCGGTATGGTAGCCATTATAATCAATGATCTCTCCCTCATTTGGATACTCTTTCGCTCCTTGTACTGGAAGATAACTACGATTGGCACTGTCATCACCAATATGAATAAATAGTTTTTCCGCTTCTGGCCGACTTTTCTCCAATAATAGCCGTTGCCCTGCTAATAATCCTTTTTGCATAAATGTTCCCGAATGTGACTCAGCGGTATATTTCAAGAAGTTCTCTAAGTCATTCATATTACTTGAAAAACCATTTGTTGAATAAACCTCTCGATTGTATGCTACGATCCCCACGCGGATATTCCCATTAGCTAACGAATCCGCTAATTCATTGCCAAATTGTTGTAATCCGATTAAAGCATTGGTTAATTTTTCGCCAGTCATGGAGGAAGAATAATCGATCACCAAAACTAAATCAATCGGTGTTCCGATCTGGTTACCTTTCACATCTAACGTGACGTCAAATAAACCTTGTGTCTTGCTATCTTCTTTGACACTCTTTTTTAAATACGCTCGGTCAGCGTAATTAACATAATTTTCCTCGTCAAATACAGCTTCTGGTGCATGGCCATAATCATAATTATAGGTATTCCCTACTGCTGTTCCATTTGTTAAACGTTGTCCCGTAGAATCGGTATAAGCAAAATCAACCGTCTCCGCAAATGATTTTTGCATCCCTATTCCCAGTAAAATACTCATTAATCCTACGAATAAAATCACTATCTTGAAATAGCTGTCTTTTCTCGTTCCCATCATTTCTCTCCTTTTCTACCAACAGATTTCCCCATCCTTATTAAAACCCTAGAATTTTTTCAACAATTGCTAGTATAAATTTTCTGGAATCTTTTCTGAGCTAAAAAAATGTACATTTGGAATACATTAAAATCCTCTTTTTATGATAAGATGGCATCAAGTAACAGCTAAGAATCGAGGGAAATCTTTGGTTAGGAGTTTTTTTATGGAAATATTCAATGATTTTTTTGGAAATGATGTCAAAAAAGAAATCGAACTTTTGCATTTTTTATATCATCAAAAGCGCTTTGTAACGATTGAAGAAATGAGCCAAGCCCTCAATATGGATCGGCGTTCGATCTACAAATATTACGATGTCCTAAGCAATCATTCCCTAATGACAGATGAAAGTCGTGAACCAATTTTTCATACAAAACATGGTCTCGGCTATAAATTCACAGGAACCAAAACAGACTATAAAACGGTGATTCGTAAAATATTACAAGAAAATCCTTTTTTCGATTTATTTGAAACTTTATTGTTGGAAAATGAAGTGAATCTAGTCAAATTCGCCTACGAGAATTATTTATCCGAATCTACTGTACGAAAGCGAAGCTATGAACTAGAAACGCTACTACAGCCATTGGGGTTTACCGTAAAAAAAAATAAAGGAACGCTCTATTTAGTCGGTGATGAACCTCGTATTCGCTATTTTATGGTTGCTTTTTTTTGGAAAAATTTTTCTGGTCTTCACTGGCCATTTCCAGGTATTTCTCAACAAAAATGTGAAATGCTCGCTCGACACTTTTATGAAATCAATGAAATTCCTTTCAATGAGATTGAACTAAAAATTACTACTTATGTACTAGCAGTGACGATTATTCGGTTTAGAAAAGGCAAAAAAATAACATCTGAAATGATCACTTTAGCTCCTGATCTACCGCCTAAAGACCAAGAAATCTTCCAACAATTGACGGACCAGCATTCATCACTCTTAAAAAAACTGACAGATGAGTTGAGTGAACACTTCTTACTCGAAACAATGGAGAGCCATTTTATTTTCTTGTGGCTACGATCAAATCTGGATCTCACTTTTTCTAAAGAGCAGTTAGCTGATTATTTTGACATCCAAGAGGAAAGCGTTCAAAATCGTTCTTATTTGCAAGCAATCATCCATTTGTTACTGAAAGATACAGACTCTCAACAATTGTCTACCAGAAAAAAGAACTTGATTTTGCGAACGATTCTTTCTGGAATTTTGTCCGTCGAACTATTTGGAGAGACGATCCATACCTTGACCGGCTATAATCTACAGCACTATGTCTCGCAGAATTTTCCCAACCTTTTGATGCGTTCTGAACAATTGTTAGATCAAATTGATCTTTACTCATCCTCAGATAGCAAACGAAAAGGACTTGCGTTACATGTAGCGGTTGCTTGGACCTTGGTTTCACCACCATCCACCTTTATGAAAAAAATCAACCTTAAACTCGAAACAGATTTACCTTTGGCACTTTCTTTAACAATCAAAGAACGTATCGAGTCTTCTTTTCAAAGCTACTACCATCTGGATATTCGCAGTCATTTCGAAAACGAAGACTATGATCTCTGCCTTAGTACCGCTCCTTTAACAGAAAGTTTTGAAACCGTCCCCGTTTTACTGATCAATGCCCAAGTCACATTAGCCGATCTGTTGGCAATCAAACAAGTACTTGAAGAGCTGGTGTAGTAAGAGCAGAAGAAATGGAATGTTCATTATTTGAACTGCGAATAACACTTCTTCGATCATATTTATACTTTTTCAATTCATAAAAATAGCCTAAGATTTGTGGGAAATAAAAGCAAAAAAACTGGGACATTCTTCAGATTTATTTCTGATGAATGTCCCAGACTCTTAGTCAGTACTATATTTCTAAAGTTAAAGATCTTATTTTTTTAAAGCCAGACTAGGTGATAGGTTGACCAATCGATAATTAACAAAACCAGTAATGCCAAAAACTAATCCAATATTTACTAACAACAAAAGCAGCCCTAGTTGGAAATTAAACTCTAGATTATAACCAAAGTTCTGGCTATATACAGTATTAAAAATAAGAAGCCATATACTACTAAATAAGATGGATAGTAGACAAAATAGAACGGTTTCTCTTCTCAATATCTTAGAGATATTTCTGGTACTATATCCTAAGCAACTTAGTATACCAACTTCAGAATATCTAGTGATAGAAATTCGATAGATTATAATAAAACTAACAGAGATAAATAGGAGTAAAAGTAAATTGGATAATATGGTGAACAACTTTATAGTATCAGCAAAACTATTTTTAAAAGCACGAATGTCTTTTTCCTTAGTGTATATATCGTACCCCTTACTTTTCAGCAGGCGATGAATTTTGGGAATGTCCTCAAAATTTTTCACACTAAACGCTATAGCAGAAGCCTCACCTTTAGCTACTTCTTTATAAATTTTCTTTTCCAGCTTCGTACTCATTGTAAAGTTATCAAAAGTATCGTTTGAGATACCACTCACTTTCATTTTTATTTTATGTTTTTGTCCTTCCTTATCAAAGTATTCAAAGTCAACGTACTTTCCAACTAATTGATTAATATTCTTACTCAAAGACGAGGCAACACTTAAAGATAGACTGATTTCATTCCTATTATCTTTAGGCATGTCCCCATAAATCATCGAAAGATTGGAAGAAATGAATGTTGGTGATTTAGTATCTAAGTGTTTATTCTTATGATCATATTTAAGATGAATATTTTGGAGATTATATTGGTAATACACATCCTTAACGTTTGGTAATGTTTGTAAATAAGTAAGCCCTTCAGATAAAGGCTTTTTTGAAAAAGCAATTGATCCTTTACTATAGTAATCATTTTTTTCTTTAAATGACTGTATTTCATTTTTTATTGTATTTTTTATTCCTAACGTTGAAATAAAAGAGACCGTTCCTAATGAAATCAATACGATAGCAAGTAAATTTTTTAAAAAATGTATTCTAAAATTCCTGATTGCTATCCAAAAAAGTAATTTTGAGTTGAGTTTTGGGACAATCTCTTTAGCTTTTTTCGCTGTGAAAGTCTGACTTTCTTTACTATAGTCTAATTCATATCGCTCTTTTTCTTTAACTATTTCTATTGTATGATTTTTTAAACAGACTATTTCATCGGCGTACTTTGAAACTTTTTCACTATGTGTAATAACAATCACGGTTCGATTTCTTGCCAACCTTTTTAGTATCTTCATCACACCATCACTATTTAATTCATCTAAAGCAGCCGTTGGTTCATCTGCAAGAATTATTTTAGGATCGTTCATTAAGGCTCTCGCTATAGATGCTCTTTGTTTTTGACCGCCGCTTAACTCATGGACCATTTGACTTGCCTTGTTTTTTAAACCAAGTTCCGTTAATAAATTCAATGCTTTTTCGATTTTCTCTTCTTTCGTTAGTTCAGAGTCTAAATGTGCCCCCATTATGACATTTTCAAGTACTGTATATCCATTTAAGAGATGATAATCTTGAAAAATAAATCCCACATTGTTAAATCTATAATTAGACAAGTTTTTATTTGAGAAATTTTTTTCCTTAAAGCATAAATTTTCAATTTCCCCATCATAATCTATGTCTAAGCCTGCTATTAAATTTAATAATGTTGATTTACCAGCTCCACTATTTCCTAATACACAAGTTAACGTACCATCTTTAAATCGATAATTAGCATGTAATAGTATATCCAAATCTTTGTACTTTTTACTGACATTATTTAAGTAAATCATTCGAATCACCTTGTTTCATTTTATGAGTAGGATTAGTTTTAAGAAATAATAAGTAGGATAAGATACTAATTATTATTGATTGGACAAATGGCAGCAACAATACCAAAACTAAGTTATTAGTAGATACTATATATATACTAAATATTTTTTGACTTAAAAGACTAAGCAATGGGAAAGTTATCAGAAATAGAAGAGAAGACATTATTCCAAGTATAAAGTATTCTGAAATGATTAAACTTAAAATATTTTTATTACTGAAACCATTGAATTTGAAAAAACGAAATTCACTTTTCTTTATATAAAAATTGAACAAAGCCAGAACAATACTAATTGTTAGTGACAATAGAAAGAATATCAAACTGATGGTAACCCCTTGCTCCTCATTTTTCTTTCTCAATCGGAGCATGTCTTCAATCATGCTAAAATCTCCAGAAGGTTGTAAACCTGCTTGTTGTAGTTTATTCACGATAGGTAAAATATCATCTAATGTTTTTGCTCTTACGTTATAACTTATCGATTTCTCAATGCCTGCTTGTTGACGCATTTTTTTGATAGCTTCTACACTAAACAACAACGGGCCATCCGTTAGTTTCCCGTCACGTCTTCCTAAAGTGCTGGTAATTGCTCCACCTTTAGGATTATTTTCAATGACTCCCACTACTTTTACATCATTTAATGAGACCTTTGATCCTGTAATTTCATTGCTTCCAATCTTTGGATTTACGTCTATAAGCCCTGTCATATTTAAGTTTTTCCCGATTACGTCGGTGGGTTTTAGACCTAGTAAATCCAGTAACCGTTTAGGAACAGCCACTTCTATTTCTCCAATTGAAGGATATCTTCCAGCTATCAATTTCGTAATTGCAGGCAAGTTAAAGCTATCCTTCACTTCATAATTTTTAATCAAATCTCCTACGTTTAGTTTCAAATCACCCACTATTTCCAAGGGTGCCACAAAATCTACTCTGGGATCATCTTTTAATAAATCTACTGCTCCTGAAGTATCTTGTTTTAGAGAACCAGAAGGACCACCACCTGTCGATTCTTTTGACAAAGAAATATCTTTGATCGTCTCTCCTCTTTCTTTAACGAGACGGCTAAAATTATCATCTTGTTTTTCTTTTATTTCCCCACTCAAATTAATCAACATAAAAAAGGAAGAAAGTATGAGTAAAATAATCGTTAATATAGAATACATGGATGCGCCTTTTAGAATGTTAAAAGATTGAGAGATACAATTTTTTAAAGATAAATAAGGAGGTTTATTCAATCGATTGTTTTTCCCGTCATCTTTTGAGTGTTGTTTACTTTGCCCTACTAATTTTAGTTGTCCTTGCTCCATGCTATAGACATTTGCGTCTTTTTCAATTAAACCTTTATCATGAGTGACTATTATCACTATTTTTTCTTTAGCGATTTTTTTTAGCTCCGTCATGATTTTATTAGCAGCTAAAAGATCTAATGCTTTAGTTGGTTCATCTGCTATGATTATTTCTGGATCTTTTACTAATGCTCTAGCTATCGCTACTCGTTGTTTTTGTCCGCCAGATAATTTTGCCACTTTCATTTTAGCTAATCCAGATATTCCTAGTTCCTCTAATACCTTTGCTACTTTCATTTTTCGTTCTGCTTTATTTAAGTTCGATAGGCTTAGAACTAAATCAATGTTACATTCTACACTTAAGTATTCTATCAATTGGTAATCTTGCCAGATAAAACCGATTGAATTGTAATAATAGTCGGATAGTTCTTTTTTCGTAAAACGTTTCATCGACTGATTGTTAAAATAAACATCTCCTTCAAAATTTTGATCCATACCACTAATGATATTTAATAGCGTTGTCTTCCCACTACCCGATGGACCGTAAATAAAATTGAGGCCTTTTTGGAAATCTCCTGATAAATGATTTAATACTATTTCATTTCCAAATACTTTTTTTATTTCGATTAAACTTAACATAAGAATCTCCTTTTATAACGAATTTGGGTTATTGCTCTGCTAGAATAAACTGTAACGTTACGTTACATTCAAGGAGGTAATTATGAATAATTATTTAACAATCAGTGAATTTGCAAAATACGTCAATTTAAGTAGAAGAACCTTAATTTATTATGATCAAATTGATTTATTCAAACCAAAAAAAATATCTACTCATGGTTATAGATATTATACTTGTGACCAATGCTTTGAATTAGACGTTATACTAACCTTGAAATTTCTTGATGTACCTTTAGAACAGATTAAATATTTTCTCGATAATCGAAACATGGATGACACGCTGATAGAATTTAAAAAGCGAAAAGAAATTTTAGATGAAAAAATCAATGACTTAAAACATATGCAGACGTTTTTAGAAAATTATATCGATCGGTATACAACATTGAAAAATATAAATTTTGATATAATTACTCATTCTTATAGAGAAGAAGAATCTTTTATTTGTTCTGATTTAATGCATTCTCATTACTACGACTCCATCGATTCTTTATCTAGTTATAGTGATTTTTATTTATCCTTAGATCAAAAAGATTTATTTAATGGCTATCCTATAAATTTTTTAGTAGAAGATTCTATTTTTTCTGACATTCAAAAAACTCCTTTTAGGTCACTAATTAAAATAAACAAGGAACAAAGTCATCTTTACGACGCAGAGAAAATTATAACCAGATCGAATGGAACATATGTCTCTTTCTTCATAGAGGATTCAAATTATAATAAGCAAGAAATCAATCAGAAACTACTGAACTATTTTCAAAAAAATAAATTTATTCCAGAAAGATTTTTTTGGAAAATATTATGGCAAGATGAAATTACTACCACGATTCCTGAAAAACGTGTATTTGAAATCTTGATACCTGTAAAAAAGAATTAATCGTTTACTGAAACTAAGAAAGTTCCTTATTTCCCCTTCTTAAAACAACCTCTTAAAAATGATTCGATTTGTATATATATGCATTATTGTTTTAAAATATACTTAAAAGGTACCTAGGAGATTTTTATGGGTTTGGGAAAACTATGAAAAGATCTCACCCACATCTGTCTTCCTCTAATGGTTGAATCACCAAGCTGATCGTCAGCTAATGATAGACAATGAAACAAAAAAAAGAGATTGGGACAAAAGTTGTCTCAGTCTCTTCTAGTATCTCTAAAAACGAATAAACGGCCGTCATTGATCAGGTCAGTAATCGAATTTGCTGCTTTGGGCTTTGGTCAATTGTTCATGAGCAGCGTCGCCTAAAATTCCACCCAATGCGATGACAATTTTTGAGATAAGCCTCCACCTATCTTTGCGGTTGTTGTTGTGTGATACAGTGAATATTTCCACCACCGTATACGATCTCAACTGTATTTACGCCTACGACTTCTTTATCTGGAAAGAATTCTGCTATTTCCTCAAGTGCCAGCGCATCATTTTTATCTCCATACTGAGGAACGATCACACCGTTGTTCGTGATCAGAAAATTCATATAAGAAGCAATACAAATGTCGCCATCTTCACGTGGCATCGTTCCTTCTACGTAATCGATCTTGAAATCCCCATTGATCGTGACATTCTCTACTGGGCAACAAAGCTTATGAACTTTTAATTTGCGGCCTTTGGCATCGGTCATTTCATTCAAACGCTTGTAAGCAGCTTGAGCCGCTTCATAAAATGGGCTGTTTTGATCTTCAGTATAGATACAAGCCACTTCTCCGGGACGAACAAAACATGCCACATCATCCACATGCCCATTGGTTTCTTCCGGATCGATCCCGTCACCTAACCAAAGTACTTTCTCACAGTTTAAGTAGTCACATAATTTTTGTTCGATCTCTTCTTTTGTCATATGAGGATTCCGACCTTCACTCAATAAACACATCTCAGTCGTTAAAACAGTGCCTTCTCCATCAACATGAAAGGAGCCACCTTCTAAAATAAAATCCTCCGTTCGATACGAATCCACGTGCTCGATTTCACAGATCTTTTGTGCAATCAAATCGTCTTGATCCCAAGGGAAATACAAGCCATCGACTAATCCGCCCCAAGCATTGAATCCCCAGTCATTGCCTCGTAATTCACCATTGTCGTTGATGACAAAGCTAGGACCACAGTCACGAATCCAAGCATCGTTGTTCGACATTTCATAGACAGTGATGTCGGCAGGCAATTGACGACGGCAGTTTTGATATTGCTGTTGCGACACGACCACATTCATTGGCGTGAATTTGCTGATCGCTTTTGCGACTTCGGCAAATGCTTCTTGAGCCGGTTTGCCTCCATCACGCCAGTTATCCGGGCGCTCTGGCCAAATCATCCATACTTTCTCTTGTGGTTCAAACTCTCCAGGCATTCTAAACCCGTCTTGTTTCGGTGTGGTCTTTTCGATTCGCTTTGCCATGATACAGCACTCCTTCTTTTTTGATTTTTTTGATCCAGATAATGATTTCACCAACGAGGGCAAATATAATTGCTCCAATCGTGATTGGTAATTGCTGACTCAGCGATTCAGCATCAAACTGCAAAGGAATCGCTGTGAAAATCAATGAGATCACGATCATGATCATCGGTAGTGCGACTAATACCTTCAAGAACAAGTCGCTGCCGCTCACCTTGAAAGGTCGAGGTGTTTCTGGATCGATTTTGCGCAATTTATAAAACGCAGGAAAAACAGGTACATATGATAGTAGGAACATTACTAGGTTCAACGAGAAAAATGCCCAAAATAAATCTTGATTTGGTAAAATTGGTGCGATGATGACAACGATAGAAGCAACAATACCATTCATAATCGCCGCACCAGTAGGCATGTCGTTTTTTTTGCTGCGTTTGGCAAATACTTTCGGCATATCGTCATTTTCGGCTGCATAACAAGCAGTATTGTTAACCCCTAACGACCAAGAAATCATATTGCCAAACAATGTCAGTAAGAATAAAAAGGCCATCGAAATAATGAACCATCCGCCTGTTGATCCTGTCAATAACTTAAAACTATCCATCAATCCGCTGCCTGTACTAATCTGATCCGTAGGAATTGCTACACCTATCCCGAATGCAGAAAAAATGTAAATGGCTGCAATCACCAGTCCACCGGCAATGATCGATTGAGGGATTTGCTTTTTAGGATTTTCCATATCATTCGCGAATGTACAAATCACTTCGAATCCTAATAAGTTAAAAATGATTACTGAAATAAAGGACAAACTATTTAAATTGAAACTTGGCAGCATGGAAGAAAGAGTAAACTCATTCGCCACACCCTTAGTAAACGCAGTATAGAGACCTAAGCCACCGATCAAGATTGCCAGCAGCATTTTGATAACAGCTGCTCCATTCAAAATCCACACGCTGTCACTGACCGGATAAAAACTAATCCAAACGATGATCCATATAAAGATCAGTTCGATCACGATAGCAGCCGCTGTTGAAAATTCGCTTCCTGTGATCGTCATCAATAAATCAGGGCAGACTACTGCTAGAGAAGCTAACCACAGTGGATAATTGATCCAGTAATACCAAGAAACGCGAGATCCCCAGCGATGTCCGAAGGCTTGTGTCACCCAATCATAGATACCGCCATCACCGATATAAGTTGTTCCTAACTCTGACGAGATCAATCCATACGGCAAAAGGAATGCAATCAATAAAAAGATCCACCAAAAAAATTGTGAATTTCCGATTGCTGCTACCGGTGCAGCCGCTTCTGCCACAAATACAACACAAATAACAGATAATATAGCACTCATCAAACTAAATTTTTTCTTTTCTCCCATTGTTTTCTTCCTTTCCAGTACAAGGGAATAAGGTTGGACCAACGATTGAACGATTCTTGCAACCAGCGGACTCACCTCGTATGATTCCTAGTGCGGCATAAAAGCTGCATTAGTGTGAGATCAAGATTCTGCTAGAAAGAATCGATTTTCAGATCGTTAGCCCCTCCTCTAGAACAGAGACAATCCTCACGCATCGTCATGATACGCAGATTATTTCCTTTCCTCATCTCTTGAGTCTAAAATGTTTCACCTAGCAAAGCTTCCAAGTCTTTTTTAGCCGCTGCTTTTTTGGTCTCATCGATTGGATTTTTTTCCGCATAATCCCGCATCAAGTACACTAAGAGACCGCGAATCGAAGTCAACCGATTTTCTGCTTCATCAAAACAGATCGAGTTCGGTCCATCCATGACTTCATCTGTGACTTCTTCCCCACGAGTGGCAGGCAAGCAGTGCATAAATTTCGCTTGTTCCCCAGCACGTTTCATCAGGTCCGTATTCACTTGGTATTTAGGATAAAAAATACGCATGCGTTCCTCTTCTGATAGTTCAGCTTCATACAGTCCATACCAAACATCTGTATAAACAAAATCCGAACCTTCGATAACATCGATTTGATCGGATATCGTATAGGAGCCGCCAGAATCTTTGCAAATTGCGTCTAGTCGTGCGCGATGGTCTTCGTTTAACTGGAACCCTTCTGGTCCAAATTGAACGAATTCCATTCCCATTTTTGTTGCAATCAATCCTAAAGAGAAACAGACTTGTGTGGCATCTCCAATAAAGGAAACCTTGCAGTCTTCAATTTTTTTGCCTGCTGGAAGATGTTCGATCATAGTGCAAAGATCGCCAATTTCTTGCGTTGGGTGGTTGAAGTCAGACATACCGTTAATAACTGGGATCGTGGCATTCGTTGCTAAGTCATACACACTATGATGACGTTCCACACGAGCCATCAAAATATCAACTAAACGAGAAAGAACTCGGCTCGTGTCTTCTATCGTTTCATGACCACCCAATTGAATTTGCCCTGGTGCTAGATATTCTGCGTGCCCCCCTAATTGTGTCATTGCTGTTTCAAACGAAACCCGCGTTCTGGTAGAAGACTGTTGGAAGATCATCCCTAGCACTTTGTTCTTTAGCAAAGGAGGATAAAAACCATTCTTGATGGCCGCTTTGATTTTCAATGACAGGTCAACAATTTGTTGAATCTCTTCCTTCGTGTAATTTTCAGTTGTAATAAAATCTTTTTTTCCCATAATGAAACCTCCTAAGTAATTTGTTTGCTTTGCATCTTCACTTTAGGAAAAAAAGTGAGAGTTTACGATAAGCTATTGGTTGTAAACGTTATCATTGTCGATCTATACGTGGTACAGGTTGGTTTATTTTTGGATATAAACCAGTTATTTTCCAAGGGTTTACAAAAGTTTAGAAGGAAGTTTATAGGAATTAAAAGTAAAGATAAAAAAATCGGTGTTATAATTAAAATAAGAAATTTGAGGTAAGGAAAAAAATGGAAGGGGATTCAATATGATAGCTATTTTTGTTTACAACATTCTATTGATCATTTTATATTCAATCACGATGACTTTTGCTATTTATGCTTATTTAAAAGAAAAAAACAACTTATTTCTCTGGATCAGTTTGTATTTGGCATTCTTCATTTTTGATAACACGATTATTTATATGACGGAGTTCCTCAATTCCTTTGCACAAAGTTATGATCAAGCATTTATGAGTGCGCCAGCAGTTAAAACGATTATTTTTATGGGAAACGCCTTTTTTTCCATTTCTATTCTTGCCGAACTAGAAAAAGAAAAACTTTCCCCTCTCCATTATGCTTTACTGCTTGCTTTGGCTGTTTGGATGATTACCATCCCATTGATGGATAATTCAGCCTTTAAAGTCTGGCTCTATTATCTGGGCAATCAACTCTTCCTGTTTTACCTAGGAATTTATTGTTGGCGAGGAACAAAAAAGGATGTACCTTTGCTGAACAAACACTATTTAAAGTAATTGATGTTCATCAATCTCTTCTTTAGTATTTTGATCATTATTGAAGATAGTTTCGTGATTTTCAATGTCGATCAATATAGCTCCTTAGTGACAAAAATTTATAATCGTAGTGTCTCAGAGGATATTTTTTCGATTGTTATATGTGTTTTATTACTGCACTTCTTTATCAAAAAATATCAACCTCAGAAAGAAAAAACACAAAAGCAAGACACCTCTCTCTTGATTCAAGACTTTTGTCAGGATCACCAGTTTACTCAACGAGAAACGGAAATTTTTATATTGCTACTGTCACATCGAACAAATCAGGAAATTGCTGACCAGCTCTTTCTCTCATTAGGAACGGTTAAAACTCATGTCCACAATATTTTTATTAAACTTGACATTAAAAAGCGCACGCAAATTATCCCCCTTTTTGAAAAGTATAAAGAAGCCATTGAGTCAACCGTTTAAAAAAGTCCTGAAAGTATCCCTTCCAAGTTCTCAGTCTGTAGACGAGTCTGGGACATTAATCAGAAAAAATCTAATTAATGTCCCACTTTTTTATGCGGTTAATCATAAAATAAAAAAATGGAGAATGAGACAAAAGCGGCATCCTCAAAAATTCGCTGAAATTTATAAAAAATTTGAGAAATACCAAGTATATAATAATCAACACCAAAAACAAGTATTTATGTTTCTTGTCAAATTTCGGAAATTCCTTCTTATTCCTTGATGCTGAACACTTTTTTCTCAATCTTTCACCAATCATTCTAGAATTTCTCTTTACCAACATCATTTGACAAAGGGTCTCTTTTTTGTCCAAAATTTTGAACAAAACTAGATAAAAAGACATTCCAAACTCAAATTACAAGTTTGAAATGTCTTTTATCTATAGTCTGATCAGAGAAATATTTCTTTGGCTTCATCACTCATATATTTTATCTTACTCATCTTCATCATCGTCATCACTGAAAATTCGTCCATTCACATAACAAATGTTACTTGTAGCAGATTCGATTAATGAAAGTTCTGTTCCAATTAATTGACTGTTAATGAAGTCAATGACCATTGGCATGTTCATGCCTGCGTATAAGTCAATTACTTGACCCTCGAGAATTATTTTTGAAACTACATTACACGGAGTGCCACCCATTAAATCTGCTAATACTACGAAATCATCTAAATTGGCAATTACTGTTTCAAACTTTTCACGAAAATCTTCCGCTGATTCAGAAGGAAGAAGGCTTACTGTGTGAATACTTTCCTGAGGCCCCATTATCATTTCTGTACTTTTTTTCAATTCTTCACAGAAAAGTCCATGACTAATTAAAACTAATTGTTTTCCCATTGAACCACTCCTCATCACTAATTGGAATCAGCCTGACTTATTTTGAAATCACGCCTAAAGCTGATAATGCTACACAAACCACTAATACTATGAAAATTGCCTTAGTAGAAGTCATATTCTTTTTGCCAAGCATCCAATAAATTGCTGCAACGATACCGGCTGGTAATAATCGTGGTAAAATCATATCCAGGTTGTTTTGCATGTTTAACGTCACATCACCAATACTTGGTGCCCAAGACAATTTTACATTAATCATGGTAGCGACCAACGCTCCAACCATGAAGACCCCTAACAAAGTTGCAGCATCTGTCAAGGCAGTTAAGCGATGTTGCATCGTGGTAACTAAAGAGATTCCTTCACGATAAGCAAATTCTAATTGTTTCCAACGGAAAATCATAACAGCGATTTGTGCGATAATCCAAATAAAAATTCCAGTTGGGTTGCCATTAATTGCCATATTGGCTGCTAAGGCTCCAAAAATTGTTGGAATTAACGCTGCGAAAATCGAATCACCAATTGCTGCAAAAGGCCCCATCAACCCAGCTTTTAAACCTGAGACAGTGTCTTTACCATCAATACCTTCCTTTTCCTCAATAGCCAAGTCAATCCCGGTAACGATAGTATTGAAGAAGTTTGATGTATTAAAGAATTGTGTATGAGTTTTCATCATTTCTTTTAATTCAGGAGAATTATCACCATAAAGCTTGCGTAATTGCGGCAGAATTGTATAAAGATAGCCTGATCCTTGCATCCGTTCATAGTTCCAGCCTAATTGGAAAGTAAACAAGCTTCTGCGATTGATCTGCTTAAAGTCTTCCTTCGTTAACTTATAATTAGATTTCGTCATCTTCAATCTCTCCTTCATCTGAATCATTCGATGTAACATCTTTAGGGGCTGGCGAATGTGGTATCAGCTGTCCATTTTTGTAACTGATGGCTGCTAAAGAAAATCCAACTAGTGCAATTGCTAACATTGGAAGTGAATTAAATATTCCTTCGAAATTCTTCACAACTCCTGCAACACCCGTTCCTAAAACCTGCATGTTAGTAAAGACGGTTCCTAGTAATGCCGTTAATGTAAATCCTAAAATTAGGTAAGGGAAATGCTTTTTAACTGGCAAGTAACGTAGTAGAATAGCAAAACCGACAGCTGGTAAAACTGCTCCAGCTACTGATAATCCATCGCCTAACCACTTCAAATCACCATTTAGCACGGCTACCACTTGTTCTACTAGTCCTCCTCCAAATGCTAATGCTAGAAAAACGGGAATCATACGAGAAAGTGACCAAGAGAGGGCTCCCATTAAGAAATTACGTTCGATCCCTTTATAGTTCATATCTTCAACTAATTTATCAATGCGATGTGCAAAATACGTATTCGCAAAACGGGCTAATATATCTAATTGAATCATCAAGCTAGCTACTGGTACCGCAATTACGGCAATTGCTTGCTCTGGGTTCATTCCTAGCGCTACTGAGAAAGCTGTCGCTAAAATCGTTCCAGAGTTGGCATCAATTTTTGATGCACCCCCAAAGGTACCAACACCAAGTACAGTTAATTGCATACTACCACCAATAATAAGTCCTGCTTTTAGATCCCCCATCACTAGACCAGCAAATAATCCGGCAAAAACGGGTGCACTCAGCGATGAATAAATTTGTAACTCATCTAAAATTTGATACCCTGCGTATAATGTTAATAATAAGATCTGCCACCATAAGATATCCATTTATTTATCCTCCTATTTCGCTAATAAAGCCATAAAATTTTCTGCTTTATCACTTGGAACCATCTGCGCTACTAAGCGAACACCTTTAGCCTGTAATTTGTTAAATACTTCTACATCTTGATCAACCACATTGATTGATTTAGTAATGGACCGTGTTTCATTCGTCTGTGACATATTCCCAACATTAATTTCTTCAATTGGGACTCCTAATTCTACCAACTTCAATAAACGATCCGGCTCCCGAGCAATAATCAATAATCGTTGAGAATCATATTTTCCTGCTAAAATATTATTAGCAGCTTTTTCAATCGGCAATACACTTAATTTAACTCCTGGTGGAGTTGCCAGCTTTAATCCACTTTTTTCAATATCATTTTTTGCAACTTCATCATCTACAACCATAATCCGTGTGATGTTCAACTTGGTTGTCCATAAGTTGGCTACTTGTCCATGAATTAAACGTCCATCAATTCTTACTCCGATAATACTCATTGTTTATCCTTCTTTCATTTCTTTATATAGTGGTGCTTTTACTAATTGGATCTCTGGTTGGAAAGTTCCTTCTGTTTCAAAAATCACTATTTCATTGTTTCCTTTTTTAAATAAGCTTTTCGGAATATATAACGAAAGTGTTGGCCCAACTTCCCAAAAACGTCCAATATTGGTCTGATTAACAAATACAACACCTTTCCCAAATTTTGATAGATCAATGAAGCTATCCTCCACTTCATCAAGTGTTACTTCATAGCGATAAAAACTTGGCTGGTTAGGATGCCATTCCTTTGAAAAATCAACCTTCTCACATGACCCTAGTGGTAAACAATACTGATTCCAATCAGTGATAAAATGTAGATCAGCCATGACCCCTGTACGAATTCCCTTTTTTTGTGTATCGGCTAATAATTTATGACCATAATTAACACGCCCCATATTTTCAATTAGAATATCTAATTGATTGTCTTCCTGAGGCATTGGAACAATGATATCTTCACCAATTTCTGTCTGATATTGTGTAGCTTGCAGTTTTTGATTTAAAAATAGTTGGCTACGGTCTCTTCCATCGATTACTCTCAGTCTTTCATGTTCTGCATCTTTTTTTATTGAGGTGCGATACAGAATATAACCTGTATTTTGTCCTAACGTTTCCATCGTTTCTGGATATTTCATTTTTACTGATTGACTAATTGTATCTAATGTTGAAAATAAGCTGACTTTATCAATTAATGGAATATCTTTCATTTCCATTGTGTCTTTTGTCAAAGGTTCCATTTGTTGGATATCAGGGAACGTTTCATGAATCATTGTCTGGATTGCATAATATTTTTCGGTTGGATTTCCTTGCTCGTCTAAGAGTGCTCCGTAATCATAAGAAGTAATCTGTGGCAAATCAATCACTCCTCTAGCTGAGCAACCATTCATAAATCCAAAATTTGTTCCTCCATGGAACATATACAGGTTAATACTTCCTCTCAGCACGACCTCTTTGATTGCCTCAGCTAATTCTTTTGCATCACGTTGTACAATCGGTTCCTTCCAACGATTAAACCAACCATCCCAAAATTCCATACACATTAAAGGCCATTTTTTCCCATGCTCATTGAAGAAAGCTTCCATTGAAGAAAAATTTTCTTCAGCCTTTGAACCAAAATTTCCAGTAACTAAAATATCTTCATCAATCATGCTGCCTGCTCTGAGTGTCGCTCGCCATGGTCCATCCGAAGTGAAAAATGGCACTGTTATTCCTCTGTCCAACATTAAATCACGTATCGAACGTAAATAGTCTTTTTCTTCTCCATAAGAACCGTATTCATTCTCAATTTGTATCATTAAAATATTTCCACCATTTGTCAGCTGATGCGGCACGATTTTTTTTATTAAAACATCGTAATAATCTGCCACATGGTTCAAATAAACGGTTTCATTTGTTCGGATCCGAGTTCCCTCATTAAGTAACCAAGCAGGAAAACCACCAAACTCCCATTCTGCACAAATATATGGAGATGGTCTAACAATCGCGTATAGTCCTAATTCCTCAGCAATGGACAAAAAATGTTCTAAGTCCAAAATTCCCTCAAAATGGAAATCTCCTTTTTTAGGTTCATGTAGATTCCATGGTACATAAGTTTCAACTGTATTAAATCCCAATGCTTTCAGATTATATAACGAGTGATACCAATCGGCTGAATCCACTCTAAAATAGTGGATAGCTCCTGAGAGTATCTTAAAGGGCTTACCGTTTAGAAAAAAATCTTCTTTAATCTCAAATGTGTTCAAAAGCTCCCTCCTTAAATAAAAGCGTTTTCAATATATTGATATATCAAATAATTTGAAATAGAAAGTCAACCCTATCCAACATAACAGAACGTGTTAAAATCAAATTATACATACAAAACCAAAGACTCTAACGAAAAGTTTAATTCTTTGATGTTGTTTGAAGGGTTAATTTAGACATCCCAAAATGGCAATAAACTTTATACAGAAGCAGAATTAATATAAATTTTTAACGTAAGCTCTATTACAGTCATTCGCTCCCTGAATGAATAAAGGATGGATTCATAATTCGTCATCAAGGTCGTGACTCATTTGTTTCACGTAAAGAAAAACTGGTCTAGTTTTCTGACATTGAATTATTCACTATCAGTAATGATCAAGTCCAAGTTTTATCAATCGCTCGAGGGAATGATCCACACTATTTAAAGAAGCTTGAACTGCCAGCCTTAGCATTTTATGATTGCATCAGACATTTACGAAAAACTAAAAAACTGCATATATCTATCAGCAAACTTATTTGCCCGAACAATATGTGGATCCTAATTGTCAAGAATTGTGTTATTACAATTCCAGCTGTCAGCGCTTTAAACAAGACTACAATATCCACATGAATGAGGAAGATTTTACGGAAACAAATAAAATTATATTTCCAACTCCTTTAAATGTTGCGAAATTATTAAAGACTCTTACCGATGAAACGACCGTTCTGCAAGTCCGAGTGACGAAACTTAGAGATTCACAACAACTACTGGAGTACGTTGAATCCTACAAAAATGGAACTTCTACCAAATTGAGTTGGTCTCAAAAAATCATTGATTTTATCTAGATCGATTTTCTCACTCAATCTTTTTTACAGTTATTTTTTCAATATGCGATTGAATATTCATCAGTGAAACATGACCTGTTTGTCCTTCTTGTGCATTAGCCATACCAGTAGCCATACAAAACTTCAAAAGTTCTATTTCATCCATTTCTTGTGATAGGCCGTAGGCAAATCCAGCGACTGTAGCATCTCCTGAACCAACTGGGTTGACTGCTTTTATCGTAGGGAGCGTAACTCGATAAAAACAATCTTTATGTTTTGCGAGAGCTCCAGCTTTTCCTAGAGAAACAATGATCCATTCAATACCTGTGAAGATAGGTTGAATCAATTCTTCCTGGACTTCTTCTAATCGATCAATCGAAAATGAATGTCCCAGTAGTGTCGATAATTCCTCAAGATTTGGTTTGATTAAAAATGGCTTCTGTTTGCCAGCTAAAACCTGATGCAAGCTTTCTCCAGAGGTGTCGACAAGAACCTTTGCAGACTGCTCTTCTGTCAATTGGACCAACGTTTGGTAAAAATTTGATGGGAATCCTTTTGCAAGACTACCTGAGATTGTGACAATCTTTGCTTTTTTTATTAGCTCCTTGAAGTTTTCTAGGAAATTCTGCTGTTCTTCATAGGAAACTGTTGGTCCCGCTTCCAAAATCTCAGTTTGATTTCCTTCATGCAAAATAGCGATTGAATCTCGGCTTTCTTCTTTGATCTCTGTAAATTTCTGCTTAATACCGGCATGCTTTAATTCATCTGCAATAAACGCCCCATGAAACCCACCGAGAACTCCTGTAGCGAGTACATCCCCCTTTAGATCATGGATTACTCGGGTTACATTAAGTCCTTTTCCACCTGCTGTTTTACTAACTTGATCTGTTCGATTGACAGTATCCACATTCAAGGAAGCAAGCGGATAGGAAATATCAATTGACGGGTTCATCGTTACAGTTACTATCACGAGCTCTCCTCCTAGTTCACAGCTGCTTCTTTTTCAACTTGGACTTTGTCATACCAAGAACTGGCTGTTTGTGCCAAAACGTTGTTCAAGCTTTCGATATTTTCACGACCTTCACTTTTCAGCCAGGCACGAGCAGATTCCTCACCAGATTTGATAAACGGCTTCACACCATTTTTCCAAGTAGCTCTACCACAAAGCACACCATTAAAGGCCGAACCTGAATCTTTAGCAAAAAACAATGTTTGTTGGAATAGCTTCGTAGAAACACCGGCACTCAAGAAAATAAAAGGCAAATCTGTCGCTTGACTTTGTTCCAAGAAGTACTTTGCCGCCTCCTCTTTGGTATACGCTACTTCATCTGTACTGAAACCCTCTACAAAATTCATATTGACAGGAACTTCTACCTTTAAAACATCTACTTTGTACTGTGGTTTCGAAAATTCCTTCATCATGCTATTGACTTTATGCGGTTTTACTTTGGCATATTCAAGTGAATGAACATCTGAAATTTGGGTATCATATGATAGCAATTCTAAATAGAATGGCAAATCTTCTTCGGCACACTCGCTACCTAAACGTTCTACGAAGACATGCTTCTGATGATTGATTTCCGGATCTTCATCTACGTCATAATAAAGTAGAAACTTAATCGAATCGGCTCCTTGCTCTTTTAATCGTAAAACTGACCAATCTGCTAATAAATCAGGCAAGCGTCCCGGTGTTGTTACATCATAGCCGGTTTTTTCATAGGCCAACAACAAACCAGCATCTTCATGTCGTGCACTTGCAGCAGGAAGACCATATTCTGGGTCCAATAAAATAGAAGATGCATAAGGGGTTAATTCACTAGAAACTAACTCCTTGAAACGCTCAATCTGTTCATCATTTAATTCTACATTTAAGGCTTTGATCATTTTTTTTAATGCTCCGCGTTGATCAATCGCTAAGGCACTGATAATACCATCTTTTGTCGATAAACGATCCATTGCTGCTTTTTTTCCTCTGGTTAATGTAATCATGGTTCTTCCTCCCAGTTTATTTTTACTTATATTTGTGAATCGTTACACCTTTTACAACTCGGTTAACTGTTCCTGTTGGTGATGGTGTATCTGGTTTATTATTCACTTTAATCGATGATAACAAAGCGACTATTTGGGCAACCATGATATAGCTTAGTGCTAAATAGCCATCTGGCAGTAATACGGCCTCAGTTGTAAACTCGAATTTATCGCCAGTGAAATTCCGTTGCCCTGGTTGAGTAATGGCGAACACTCCGGAAGCGATTTCATCTCCACGCACTTCTTCTAAGACATCCAAGTCGTAATCACGCGTGTAAGGATTATTATTAACAAAACCGAACATGATTGTTTTTTGATTAATAAACGACTTTGGCCCATGGCGAAAGCCCATTGATGAATCAAAGATGGTAGCAATTTTTCCGGCTGTCAATTCCAGAATCTTCAATTGCGCTTCCCTTGTTAATCCAGCTAGACTTCCTGAACCAACATAAACAATGCGTTCAAAATCAAGCTGAACGATTTTTTCAATTTCATTTACTCGGGTAATTACTTCATTTCCTAAATTATTTAAAACCTTCAGGTATTGTTGTTTTTTTACTAATACTGTTTGATCGAATGTCAACAAAGCTCCTAAAGTCATGCAGGAAAAGCTACCAGTCATAGCAAAGCCACTATCATTCGAACGTGCTGGCATCAAGAATAAAAAACTATTGGAATCGGATTGACTAATTTGAGCTAGTTTTCCTTCTACAGCACACGTAATTGATAAATGATAGATCGTATCAACCACCTGATTTGCAATTTCAACTGCTGCCAAGCTTTCAGGACTGTTTCCACTCCTCGCAAATGATACAAGTAAAGTTGGTTCTTCTTTAATTAAATACTCTTCAGGTTCTGCGACAATATCAGTCGTTCCAATACTTTCAAAGCTAAATGCTTGGCGATCACCGTTCTTGCGCAAATAAGGAACTAATGTGTCTCCTACATATTGAGATGTTCCTGCACCAGTGAAGATTACACGTGTTCGCTGACCATTTGCCTTTTCTTTAACTATTGCAAGAAAATTATCTAATTCCTTTTGAACTGTTTGATAGTGATCAAGGGTTTCTTCCCAAAGTTCCGGCTGTTGGCGTATTTCGCGAGTCGTGATCTCAGCACCCAGCTGATCCAGTTTTTCTTTTCCTACTGTAAACATGTTTCGATTCTCCTAACTATTTCGCATATGGCGGATCTGATAATGAAATTGATCCGCACGGGCGACACTTAAAGTAAATTCGATAATTTCATTTTTCATATTATAGGTTTGACGTGCTAAATGAAGGACAGGTGCTCCTTCTGAGATTATCAGCTGTTTCGCATCTTCCTTTGAGGCAACACTTGCATATAGCTCTTCATCTGCCAATCGAACGGTCTGATTAAAATCCTCGGAAAAAAGATCATATAGAGGTTTGCTTCTTAAAAGCTGATCATTTAATGATAAGAAAAATTTGACTGGCAAATAGGTATCTTCGATCATAAGCGGTTCCCGATCAGCTATCCGCAATCGACTTAATTTGAAGACTACTTCTCCTAATGAAAGATTCAATTGTTTTGCAATAAATTTGTCCGCTTCAATTTTTTCAAAAGCTAAGATCCGCGTCTCAGCAGTTCTACCTAAACTTTTCATTTGTTCAGTAAAGCTATAGGTTCCTGCTAAATCTGCTACGTTCTTTTTGATATCGGATACAAATGTTCCTTTTCCATGTCTCCGATAAATATAACCTGTATTTTCCAACTCTTTCAAAGCTAATCGAACCGTTGTCCGACTAACTCCGTATTGAGCAGTTAATTCTCGTTCAGAGGGTAATTTATCATGGGGTATCATGTTACTTTCCATCTGATTTTTAAGTAAATCTACCAACTGATGATACAAAGCTTTGTTTTTAAAAGAATTTCCCATAGGTTTCTCCTTCTTTTAAACTGGTTATAACCACAAACTAATGGTAAGATGGTTTTTTTATTTTTGTCAACAAACAATCTGGAAAAAATTCTACAACCGTCTTAAATCGTTGATTTAGCAATGATTATTTTATTGAAATAATAAAACTATCCATTTTTAAGAAATTGTTCCTAGCGAAAATAACAGTCATAAGTGCTGAAATCTGATACCAGTTGAAAAAAATAGGAAATAAAAACCTACTAATCTTAGTATGTTTATTTGCTTAAAAAAGTTTTACCGTGACGAATCAAAATTCGCCGTTTGAAATGATAAAAATTTCGTTTAAATACTTTGATAGGCTTGTTTAAACATCCTAGTGGTCCATTTGAGTAATTGTAGCAGAGGGCATTTCGGATCTGTGTCAGAAACTTTCTAAATGTTCGCAAAGTTGTCGTATAGGTTTCGGTTTCTCTGGTTAAATAGCCCCCAAATAGTGAATGATGTCTTTTCTATACCGTTTAAATTATAAAAAAATATTGGCGAATTTCGCCAATATCAAAAAGTGTAGAATCTAAAAAAGTTTCTGCTTTCGTATAGGTAGTACAACTCTCCATCCAATCTATATATTCTTCCTATCTGTATTTAATCTAGAAAAAAAGAATCAATCCCTTATTCGTTGGGATTGATTCTCTATCCGTATCTTTTTTAACTTCTGTCGGCAATTTTTGTTTTACACTCTGAATCTTTCAGCTAACCTCAGCTCTCATCAAAGAGCTCCCTTATTCACTTTTTCTGACTAACTAAATTTGTTACAACTGATTCTCTGTATAATTCATTTCGATAAAACTGGCATTATGGTAATTGGCATCTAATTTTCTCTGACATAAGTCAAAAAACTGGCGGTTATGGGTGGAAAAGATGATCTGTGTTCCTAGCTTAAATGCAAGGATTCTTAATAGATCAATAAAGGATAATTCATTAAGACTATCTAAGTGTTGGATTGGATCATCCATGAAAATCGTATTCACTTTGTCTGTATTCTCTAGAGCGGTTCCTAGAAAAATACTTAAAGACAATATATTTACTTGGGCAGAACTTAGATATAAAATCGGGGCATCCTCTTCGTCCTCTGTTCGTTTGCACATAATATCCAGTCCTAATTTATCGGGATTTGCTTCATTGATTTTAAAACTAATCTTACGAAAATCAGGGTGAGGTTCGATCATTTGAAAAATCTGATTGACGGTATCTAAGTTAAATGTACTTTTGATTTGCTTTTTGATCTCGGTTAATTTACTGTCTTTTAATTCTTTTAGTTCTTGTACTTTTCTACTTAAGTGGTCATAGATTTTTTTTACTTTTGCTTGTTCGCTTCTTTTCGTTTCGATACCTGTTTCAGAGATAAAATCACTGGTAAGCCCAGATAGTTGACCCAACAGTTGATTTTTTTCATTTAATTTGTAAATAGCTGTAGTCAACTTTTGCTTATTTTTTTCCAATTCTTCTGGTGCAATGATTACTTGGTCAAACAGTTGATAAGATATCTTTTCGATATATTTCCTCCGTACAACGAGCTGCCGAATCTGCTCTGCTTGGATTCGTTGTTCTTCTACTAATTCTGTTTTACTTTTCCCATTTACTTGTTCTAGTCGTTGTTCTTTTTCAGCAATAAGCTTGGTTTCTTGTTCATTGATTTTTTCTAACTCGCGTTTACATTGCCTTTTAAAATCAGAGATAACAGAAATACCAAGCGCTTCATAAAACGCCTGTTCTTGCTGATAATATTGATACTGTTCGTTTCCTTTTAGATCATTTAAGCTTTTTTTCGCTTGTTGATAATGTAATTCGATCGTTTTGAGCGTATGAGTATTCTTGACATTCAGCTGTTCATTTTGATTGATTTTTTCTTTGATATTTTGGTACTCATTCGTTAATTTTACCAATTCCTCCTGTAGTGACTTTACTCTTTTCTGGGTTTCTTCAGCAATTTTTTCACAGTCAATCCCATATTTTTGGCTGTATTCATTTAACTTGTACCAGTGTTTCTCTTTGGTTAAATACGCTTCTTCTTGTTGTTTTAATTTTAAGGTTACTTGTAACAGATCTTGGTCAAGTTGGTTGATTTCAGTTTCCTTAATCGTTATTTGTATCTGAATCTGTTGTTTTACTCCAGAAACTACATCAGTTAACCGCCTAGTTGATTCATCGATCATTCCTTCTAAGTGGCTGATTTCCTTCGTCAGTTGCTCAATCGGTAAAAGATCTGCCGTACTAGCTTCAATTTTTTGGATGATATGTTGAAATTCTTGATGATCATGGAGACATAATGGACAGACAGACGAAGACGTATCCGTTACGATAGAATAACCTAATTTTTTCAACTGTTCTAACTGACTGCCCAGATCTTCTAAAGAGGAACGTTCCTTCTTCTTTTGTGCTAAACCAACTTCCAATTTTTTTCTTTCTTGCCAAATGTCATCAAGTTGGCTTATCTGTTCCAACAAAAATGAATAATCAGGATCTTTTGAATAGTCTTTTTGGCTTAACTGATGATCGTCTAAGTTTAGTAATGAAAACAATTTTGTCAACGTTAGCTTTATCTTACCTAACTTGGCTTCCAAATCTATTTTTTTCTTTTTCTGTTGTTTGATTTCATGATCAAGTAATTGTCTTTTCGCTTTAACATCGGAATAACTGTTTAATTCTTTGATTTCTGTTAATTGATTCGTCCGCAACGCTCGTTTATTTTGACACTCACTTAATGTTACTTCTTGCTCTTGATGCTCCTTTTGTAAAGTAATCAATGCTTGTTCACATTTTTTTCGTTGATTGATCCATTCATTGATTTCTCTATTACTGTTTTGTTCAGCCATTTCTTGTGCCTGAAAATCTGCTTCATGATTGATAAGAAAGTTACAACGCTTGAGATGGTTGCTCAAGTCTATTTTTTCGTCAAACAGTGCTTTCTTTTTTTCTTCGATTGTCTCAATTTCTGTCAAATGGGCTAACTTTTCGTTGACATCAGCAATCTGCTTTTCAGACCATTCGATCTGCTGCGGTATTTGTCGATACTCTTGGGTCATTGTGATTAAATTTTCTAGCTGTTGTCGCTCCTCTTCAAACTGGTTCAATTTTATTTGATTATTGCTTTTTAATTTGTTCGATTCGATATACAATTCTTGTAAACCTAATTGATTCTTTAACAATGGATCTTTTTTACTATTCTTTCCGTTTAACTTGGCATAATTTTCTTTCAGCTGGTTGATTGTTTGCCATATTTTTGCATTACTTTCGAGTTTTTCAATCTCTTTTGTTAGCTGATTCATTTTAGTTTCTTGTTGTCCTAATACTTTATTCATTTCGTTGACGAATAAGACTAGATTTTTATAATCCTCAGATACATTTTCTTTGTCCCAAAAATTACTTAAAGCATCATATCTTCCTTCGGCACTCTGTGATCGCAAAAAAGCATCGATTTGATTGTGTGTCAATAAATTTTTTTGTCGTAAAATCTTTAATTCTTTCGCTGTTAAATCAACCGTTTTTTTGATCTTATTCCCTTCAACGTAATCCGTTGTTTGCTTTCCATTTAACCTTTTCGTCGTTAATGCATAAAAACTGCCATCATCAAATGCTAGTTCCACACTGCCCACTTCGGCTGAGGAATATTTGTTCTTTAAAATATACTTTCGCTCTTGGGAGGCGATATCACGGACATTTTTATTTTCATTCAGTCGACTGATTTCGCCAGTCAAGCTCCATTCGATGGCATCAAAAAAAGAGGTTTTTCCGGTTCCATTTGGCGCATACAAAACAATCAAATTTGATATTTCATTAAAAACAGGATTCACACAATCAAAATATTTTTGCCTTTCAAATGCTCGAAACGAATCAATTTTTATCCCTTTCAATTTAAGACTCATCGGTTCCTTCCTTTACGTTAAGATTTGACAGCTCATGTTTTATATACTCTTGTATTCGTGCTTTTTTCTCTTTTTTAGCCATCGTTTTTAATTCTGCTAACAAATGGATGATTTTCTCATCATTTTGCCGCTCATTCTTAGCCAGTTTCTTTAATGGTTTTGTCTGTTCCAGATTCAATAATAATCTTTCTTGAATTTTATTTTTTTGTGCTTCTTTTTGTGCTTCTTTTTGTGCTTCTTTTTGCGCATCATTAGTACCAGATTCTCGAAAATTATCCACGATCACCTTTCTGGTTGCATACTTGTCTTGTTCAATACTGGCTTTGATTGGCTTCGCTACTTTGGCTTTGACAAAAAGAAAAAAATAAGTATTCCATCGTTCAATCTTCCTTTTTAATTGACTTTGAAAACTGTAGGCAATCTGGTCGTTGATTTCTTCATAGTTGGCTAATAACTCATCTTGATTATCAAATACATAACAAAAAAAATGGAGTCGATACTTTTCGTTTGCTTGTTGGTACGTGTAACAGGTCAATCCCGTCGTTTTTTCTATTATTTCATACGTAGTGATTTCTTTTAATATCTCTACCATTGTTATCTACCTCCATTAGTTTGCAATTTCTTCAAACAAACGAGTTAACTCCTCTGGAAACCTCTGAGAAAACTCAACGGCTGTTAACCCTTTTGTGTCGTGTAAAATCTGATCAATTTCATTTTCGATATAATCGATATGAACAATAGGAAATAATTTTTTTTCATTGGGATTATCAATCGTTAACCGATCAGAAACTTCTGGATGATCGATGTTCACGACGATTCCCTCAATTTGTTCTCGCTTGGCAATACTCCCACCCCGAAATTTTCTCCTTTGATTAGTTACAAACAAAACATCTTGTTTATCTAGCTTGTCATAAAGTGTACTTCTAAATAAACTCCCAATGAAACGGTCAAGTGTTAGATGATTTGTAAATAATACATGGATACCAGCTCTTTCCTTTTCCTGAGTGAGTAATTTGAAACAATCATCAATCTCAAAAGCAATATTTGTTTGTAATAACTTGTAAAGCAAGATCTCCAGCCAAGCGATCCACAAGAATTTATTGGTATAATCCTCATTTTTCTGAGAAGGAAGAAACAGGTAATCACTTAACCGATTATGGATCAATTTAGGTGTTATGTCGGAAAAACATTCACGATAACATTTTTCAATCAGAAAAATCAGCTTATTTTCTTGTCCACCTACTTCTCGTAATTCATTTATGATAGATGTCAAATATTCACTAAAATCATTCAAGCAACGAGGTACCAGCATGATATCAAACTCTTCTAAAAAGAAAGCAACAATATGTGCGATATGAATCCCTTCAACAATTCCTTGTTGCCCCGCTGACTGAAGTTTCGTAATAATCCCAGTCAAATAACACTTACCTTCTCTTTCGACGTACACTCCTGATCCTGAGCAACCTCGCATGTTCTCATACTCCGTGTTGTTAGACGATCCTATTTCATTGTCCAGTACCAATTTAAAAATATCTGGCTTACTGATTTGAGTTGCCTTTCCTCGATAAGGAGTTCCACCGTCTTCTTTCATACACTCTGGATAACCATAAAATACGATTTCTTGCTTATTTTCTGGTTCCATTATAAGCAGTTCAGGATAACCTTTTTTTACCTTCACTTTGATAATCGCTAAATCTAGACTATCTGAGCATCTTGGTGGTTCTAAGATTTCTAGTTCAGATTGGGTATAATCAAATAGTTTGAAGTCATTAATTGTTTCCCCAACCACACAATGTTTTGCGGTGATCACATAACCCGTTTCACAATCCTGCTGATACAATAAACCTGAACCATAAGTATTGGTTCCTCTAATATTCACTGATAACTCTTCAAAATCATTCATATGTCAATCGTTAGTACCCTCTCATTCATTTTTTTCTTGATCAATTGAATCCCGTATTTTTTTATTTCTTCATTTGTAAATAACCCCTCACTCGCATCAGAATAATTAAAATAAAAATTCGTTGGTCGTTTTTTTGTGTAGTTGTGGTAAACAATCCTTGATAAGGCTTCTTTGTGCGGAAAACCATGACGATTCCCCTTATTTGAACTAATCAAATAATTTTCACATTCAATCTGTTTTAATAAATCGTCACTAGTATTCGCTTTACTCCCATGATGAGCCACTTTTACCAAGTCAAAATGCAGCTCTTTTTCCCCATATAGTTCTTTTAACTTCGCAGTGACAGTACTTGGATGAGCATCTGCTAGCATCAACAGTCGTTTGCCTTCATACTCCAATATAAAGCTAATACTGCTCCCATTTGCGACAGCGCGATCTTCTTGGAAAGCTTTTTTGATCAGTTCTTCTACGCTCCCCTGATTATTGACATTTCGACCGCTGATCAGTTGATCCCTGGTTTCTTTTTGAATTGCCTTTTCCCAATCTGTATATAATTTCCTTAGACTTGCTTCATCAGGTGTCAAAATCGTCATTTTTGCCCCATTGAGTAATTTGGGCTGACAAGAATTGTCAATAACTGTCATCTTTTCAATCTTCAAATCCTCCAAATACCGATCGAAAGACTCCCCTTGTTTAAAACTAATCTCTGCCTTTTCTTGAACGATCTCCAGTTGATCATCATAAACAACCTTTGTATCAAACTTTTGCGATAACAGCTTTCTAGAATTAAAAAACACTCGTTTAATACATGACTTGTCAAAACTCGACTGAGAAAACAAACTCAAAAATCCCCGAATATGATCGGCATCAATATGTGTCAAAATCAGTAAGTCAATGCACTCGCCTTTCTGGCTAATTGTTGCAATTTCCTCTTTCAACTGCCTAACAACTTGTTGTCCTTGACCTCCATCGACAAACAGATTCGTCCGTTGATCTTCTTCTCCATACTGAACAATCAAACAATCGCCATCATAAGCAGGTAAAGCTTTCACTGTAATCATTTCTCTTTCATTGCAGTCCTGTCCCTGCAATCTCCTCCTTCTTCTGCTTTCTTTTCGCTGATCTTGTTATTCTTTACTAACCAAAATCACACACAATAAACTCCTATTCATTTGTTATTGGCGCTAGAATTTAACTGACAAGAAGAGCTTTCAGTCCATTAGTTAATTGCGCGAAATACACTCTCTTCTTTCTTATCTTACTCCCCATAACATTGTTATTGTAAATAAATTTTGATTTTTAAACGCCAATCATTCTCATAACCAGAAATAATTGCTTGATTCATAACTCGCCAAATAATTGAGAAGGCGACCAAAAAATAGCACAAGCAAAAAAGCCAGCAAGACCGTTTTAAGGCTTGCTGACTTCAATTCTTGATTGTTAAAATTTAGCACTATACAGACAAATGAAGCTCAAATGATCACTCAATTCCCAAAAAATACTGACTCTCACTGGTTCTTGAGTTCAATTACCATTGCTTTAATTCTATCTCTTGTTTTTCTAAAAGCTGATGCTATTTCTGCTTCGGTTCCAACTGCTTGTGCGGGATCTGTTAAATCCCAATGAATGTGCTGAACACCTACAGGAATCGTCGGACATTTATCTTTTGCATCTCCACAAAGCGTAATAATCAAGTCTGCTTGTGTAAAATAATCCTGATCGATCAAATCAGACGTTTGGTTTGAAATATCAATTCCATCCTCAGCCATAACCTGAACCGCTCGTGGATTCAGTCCATGAGTTTCAATGCCTGCGCTTTTAATTTCCACATCCAAGGCAGATAATAATCGACGTGCATATCCTTCCGCCATTTGGCTACGACAAGAATTTCCCGTACATAAAAAATAAATTTTTTTCATTTTTATTTCTCCTCCTGGATATGAGCATTCAATATAGCTCGGTCATTATTTTATTCTCTAACTAAAAGCAAGCATACAGGAATTTTTGTAGGAAAGCATCAAAAAAGAGTGAAATGATTGAAAAGTTACGTCATCAATTATCAGTTTGGTATGTTTTGGCCATCAGTTCTGATCTTCTTTTTACCTGACAATTAATAAATGCCATTATCCATGGATCGCCTAAAATGGAAGAAAATTCATCATATTCGATGTCATGAATCGCTTCCTAAAAGGATTTTTTACTAACGAATGCTAAATGAACGCTTTGTTTTAAACGGCAGTTTGACGAACCTTATTCTATTGAAAGAAGCTAGAATAACCGTAGCTATTAGCACCCCACCCATAATTTCACTACATTTGGTTTTATACTAAAAAAATGAAATAAATTGATTGATTGAACACATTGAAACCTAAACTTGTTCCTTTAAACTTAAATTGTAAGCGAAGATCGTTTACATAAATTATATTAAAGGGAGGAATACCATGAAAAAAAAATTACCATTAGTCAGCCTATTGTTTGGTTTCATTGCTTTAGTGTTTTTCTTACCACTAACCAAAACACATGCTGATGTCACTGTAACAAACGATTGTACAGATCCGTCACATTCATTTACAGCTTCCATTAACGCAGATAATGGAAAAGATGTCTCGTCAGACTACTACAAAGTAACAGTTGGACAAACAGAATCTTGGCGCAGAAATGATCCTAAAGGCCATATTTTAGCCATTGTTTATTTAGAACAACTTAGGACCTACTATACTCCAACTAACGCCGCCTACTCTTTTAAAGATGGAAAACTTTATTCCCAAGGTAGCACAACAGAAATCACTCCGTTAAAAGTTGAAACAAATTCGCTTGTTACGCGAAGCATGAACGTTAACATGATTAATCTTTCCACAAGTCTTACAACAGTATCGTTAAGTAAATGGAAAAGTGGCGGATCGACAGACTACTTTACGCTAAACCACCTTGATAGTGAAACTTGGAGCAGAAATGATGATCCAAGAGGCTTTTTAGTTTCAGTCCTATATAATAGCGGATTCTCAAAAGAATACATATATTATTTACCTAGCATACAATACCTAGGCTACAAAAATTTTCTGACAATCAGAAAAGATGCTATCTATGATTGGGATGAAACACAGAAATTAAAAGTAGTTAATGTGATTGACTACTAAGCATGAAGAACCATTAAAGCGATCAAATAATAACTAATGATGAGCCTAGGGAGAAAAGATGCCCTAGGCTTTTTCATTAAGTACAAAAATAAATAACCAGTGTTTTTGAAGTTAATCTTCACACAATAGAAATACCGTCGTATAAAGTATAAAAAACGTTTATAAAGGCTATCCGCTTATTCACTCATCTTACTGTACTTTTTCCAACCTCTTGCTAAATTTCAGCCAGCTCCTCCGATATTCAAGAACTGATCGATATCCCAAAGAAAATTCCACTATACTTGACTCTAAAATAAAAAAAATGAATAAAATAGTAAATTAGAATCATTGAAAAATAGTCTGCATCCTTTAGACTTAAATTGTAAGCGAAAACGTTTACGACTATATTATATTAACAGGAGGAATATCATGAAAAAAAAATCATCACTGGTCAGTTTATTAATAGGAATGGTCGCTTTAGCCATCTTTTTAATCCCGACCAAAGCAGCACATGCTGACATCACTGTAACAAACGATTGTACGGACTTTTCAAGTATTCAGGTTTCAGTTAGTGCAAATTCTACAGGAAAGGGTAACACCGACTACTTCAATATCACACCTGGTCAATCAGACTCTTGGAGTAGACTTTCTCGTAGTGGATTTATCTTGGCGATTGTCCATAACGGAATGCTTAGAACCTATTATACGCCAACAAGTGCTTCTTACTCTTATAAAGATGGTAGCCTTTATCAACGAAACAGCTCAACTGAAATCACACCACTGAAAAAAGTAGTCTACTCTGATACAAAAGGAACTAAAATTGTAAATATGGTCAATCTCTCTGATGGAACTGTTCAGGTTGCATTAAGCAAATGGAAAACTGGTGGATATGCAGATTACTTTGAACTTGCTCGTCCAGCTGTAGAGAGCTGGAGCAGAAACAATGATCCAAGAGGCTTTTTAGTTTCAATGAAAGCCAAAAGTGAAATGAATGAATACATATATTATTTACCTAGCATTGAATATATCGGTGGAAATTATTTAACTATTAAAAACCAAGCAATCCTTGATTGGGATGAAAGAACTCCATTAAAACTTGTAAATGTTATTAAATATTAATTTATAAGCAAATAAACCAAAAGAGACTGGGCCAAAAAATTGACGGCTCTATAATTTATGGGACTGAAGAATCAAAATTGATTCTTCAGCCCCATTTTCATTTTTGCTATTAAAAAACATATCGTTCTCTAGTATGATTAAATCACCAAAACCTAACCAACTGAGAGACCAATATGCTCTATAAATGATTTCAACAAAAAAATGCTAAAATTAATAGATAAAAATTTAACAAAATTCAAATAAAAACTGAGCTAGAATGATGGTCCTTTTGATCCAGATTTGATTTTGTATCATTCATATTTTTTAAATAAAGAGTAAAACCTGCCATTAGATATTTCTAGCTAAAAAATTTTAATTTTTGCAGATTATTCCACATTAAAAATACCTTCTCAATCAGTCTCATTAACCATCAAATCAAGTAATTAAGAGTCCATATAGTAGTTTAACGAGTTAATGGTTATCAAATTAAAATGATCAAAATCTGGTCATTTTAGATATGTTATTAGGAACAATACTTAATGTAAAAGTCTACTAAAATTGATCTTTTTTATTAACTTGAAGGTCTTTCCCCATATAAATTTTTGGTGTGAAATTATTTTCTAATATTGAACTATACCAATCAACAATCTTTAATTTTAATAGAATTGAACCTATTTGATTGAAGTCAAATTTCTTTTCTTCTGTCATCTTTACATATTTTTTTGTACTTTGTAACCACAACACTGAGGAAATCCTAGAATTTAAAATTTTCTCAATATTTTTTTTCTGAATATGAGGAAATTTACCTTTATCTTCATCTGTAGATGCTTTTCTATCATTATATTTTAATAACTCTTCTTCTACATTAAACTCAGTAATATTTCTTAATAATTGAAGTGATAATATAGATTGCTCAAAGCTATACATACTATTTGATGTATCCATTCCTCTTTTGATTGCTATTAACTCCTTGGTATCCTTTTTGTATACATCTGCTATTTCTATTGGAACTCCGTTGTAATTAATGTTTCTTTGATGTAACTTTATATAATTTTTATTCTCACTTAGTTTTTCAATATACCCACCTTCTCCTTTTAGCCTTCCTTCACCAGAAGAATAGTATATATTAAACTCTTCATTATACTCAATAACTCTATTTATCTCTTCTAATTGTTTTTTTAATAACTCTGAAAATTTATCGTTAAAGTATCCCCAAAATCCTGAATCCAAAGTATATAACATATTATTATATTCTAATTCACAATAAATCCATTCTTTTAATAGACGATTTTCAATTACATGATGTTCATGATTAGTCACTCTAATTTTCAGATCTGTTAAAGAAGTTATTTTTTCATTGTATTTACGAATGTATTCCAGTATAGAACTGTCGTAAGGTTCTATCTCTTCTTTCGTTTCTTTCAAATGCTTACTAACATATATCTCTAAATGGTTATTCTCCGAATATATATTAATCGAATTATTTACTAAGTGTATTTTACTCACGTCCAAAGCTATACCAATTTCATTGACATCATTTACTATTCTTTCTATAACTTCTTCATCCAATGATCCTGATAATTGAGAACTTTTCGCAATCCTTTTCTTTCTAGGTAAAATCGATTTATTTTCTTTTAAAGTTAAAGCTTTATCTACATTTTTTAATAATTCAGATAATTGATCAAATCCTTCTTTACTATTTATATCAAAATTTTTCGGAAAAGATACACCAGTTCCACAGTCAATAGAATTTCCATAAAAACTAAAATCTGGTTTTCCACTTATATAAGCATAGCTTTCACTTGCTTTAGGAAATTCTCCTTGATCTTTCTTATAATTAGTGATACCTTTCATTTTATTTTTTTGAATATAACTCACATTTTTTAAAGTAATATGCTCATTTTTGATGGTCTTTTCAGCAAACTTCAAGCCAAATTCTTCGTCAATAAACTTTTCAAGAACTCTAAATCCTTGACTTAACGAATGTGCATATAAGTTATTCGGAGTTTTTAGTATAATAACTGCATTATATTGATATAAAGTATCATCTATAATATTATGCTCTTTATAGTCTGCTTTACCAACATTAAAGAAACGTAATAATTCAGAAAGCCATTCTATCTGTTTCTTTTCATGACTCTCAAAGAAGAAAAACAATTCTAAATTATTTTTTGGCTCAGTTCTACTTTCTCCTATTTGTATATAACCATTTTCATTAAGTATCCTAGAAACCTCAGAAAAATTATTTGTTCTACATTTAGATAGTATAAGCTTCATTTTTTCATTTCCTTACATCACTTTATTTGTAAATATTAATTCCTATTTTTTAATACAAATATTTCCTTCCCCGAGGAACATCAAATTTATTTCTTATATAACCCAATGTATTCTTGTAATATTCCATATTTCTTTCCTTTTCTATATTTTTTAAGATTTTTAATTCCAACTGCAGTAATGCTGACAAGTCTTCTTTATTTGATACACCGTAAAACCTCGAATTGACCAATTTCTTTCTCTAATCGGATTCGTCTTATATTGCTAACGATTACATTTTCTTTATAAATAATTTTCCCCATAAACTGAGCAACTACTCATTTCAAATTAAGCACCACTCTTATTCATACACTCGTTTAAAAATTTTTTTGTTTTTCTCTCGATATTTCCTTCAATTGTCTTCAACCTAAGCAAAGGAATTTCAGCTTTTTCTAAAATAATATTTTTAAGCCTGTCACGTTCTTGCTGCGCCTTATCATCATGACTACTTCCATCCACTTCAATCACTCCAATCGGAATCTTGCCGATCTTATAATAAATGACAAAATCACAGCTCGATTTTTGCTTCATGAATTCTATCTCTCTATCAGTAAATGAATTATTTTTAATGGAGACAAGTTGGATTAAATTGATCTGCATATGAAACGTCAAAGAAGCAAATTCATCTGTCCTTAAAATATCCCTCAACAAGGCAGCCATAATCCGCTCAGATTTGAAATATGAGTCCTTTAAATTTAATTGAGTATTTAATTTTTCCAGAGAACGATCATATTCCTTATATAATAAATCGAATGCAGAAATTACTGGACTATCATAGATGTATTGATCAGAGGCATAGTACTTAATATATCTAACTAAAGCTGCCAAACTTTTATTATTCTTTGTAAACACTTGATTACCAGTTACTAAAGTGAATTTATTGATGGCTCTAGAAACAGCTACATTCACCAAATGCGGATTATCAACAAAATCAATCGATGCTTGACTGCTTTTTTTCTTATCCAAAACTGTTGAAAAAATAATTTCTTTACATTCTCTTCCTTGAAATTTATGAATGGTTGCTCTAGCAAACTCTTCTGGTAGATACTTCCCAGCTAAATTCACTTGATTGTTATAAGGAGCAATAAATCCGATGTCTTTCTCATCAGACCAGCCAACTTCTACTAAAGACTCAATTTCCCGCAAATTAGTTCGTTTTCTTGTATGGTTTCCTTTAGATGTGGTAATTAGTTCAATGGATGCTTCTCCTTCATCGATAGTCATAGGGATTAATTGATTATTGTAAAATTGCTGATTGCAAAATTGGATAATTTTAGGATGGCATCTATAGTACTCTTTCAGCAAAGTAATCGGCACTTTTTCTTTAAATACATTGATAAAAGAATCCAGTAAACTATATTTTGTACAGTCGTAATCATTAGAAGGCGCCTTGATTTCTGTCTTTTCAGGTATGTGAGGAAGTTGTTTACGATCACCCACCACAATAATATTCTTTGCACAGCCCAGACTCAAAATCCCCGGAACGATATCTTGCTGTGATGCTTCGTCGATAATAATATAGTCTAATATCGCTCCCTCTGCTATAGAATTAATAATCGAATGTGTACTACTGCCAATCACTGGAAAACGTTTAATAAAATTACTGAACTCCTTTTTATAGCTATCTGCGGTAAAATTTGAATTAGATGGAATTGATTTTGATAATTGTTGCTTGAGAAATTGCATCGATTTATTCGTTAACTCTTCTAATAATTTTTCGAAATTAACCCTATTCAAATCGTTCTTATATTTTTGTAATTGCTGCTCTTTTTGTTGTAACGTTTTTTTATAATAATGAAATTGTAGAGAATAAATAAAATTTATTCGTTCAGTATAAGTATTTAAAAACTTAGTTCTAAATATTCTAAACCCTAGCAATAAGCGGAATCTCTCTTTAAAAGAAAATTTTATTTGAGAAAGATAATTCATATATGCAAGTAAATCAGAAGTTTTCTCTGGACTTAATTTGTATCTTTCGACATCCATTAACTCTACAAGTGTATTTTCTTCATGCCATTCTTCTAAGTACTTTTTCTCAACAAGCAGCTCGCTGATTTCTGCGGTCAATTGCGCTATTTTATTTTGTGTAGCCAGACTTGCTTTCACCTTCGCTAAAATATCATCAATTTCCTTTATAGGAGTAGCTGCAGAATTTGAATTATAACGAGGAACTTCTTTTACCCCTGCAAAGAATTCTGTCCTATTAGTTGAACACCCTAATTTCGCAATAAGGTAGTCTAGTTCTTTTTTAGCCATCTTCTCATACACATTTTCAACTGCTGGGTTGTTATTTGAAACAATTGCAACAGATTTTTTATTTATTAAAATATTTGCAATGATATTTAAAATAGTTTGTGTCTTTCCTGTACCAGGAGGACCTTCAATAATACTAATTTGAGAGGAAAAAGCATTTTCAACAGCTTTTAATTGACTCTCATTCAATCCAAAGGGAAAAACCAAATGTTTCAAAGAATTTCTAGCCTCATTTTTACCATAGCAATACGAATGCAACGCTGTTCCTTTGTAAGGAGTGATTTTTTCCAATTGCCTTTCTATATTTTTGGTCATAGTTTTATTTTCTGGACTAGCATTACGAACACGCTCTTTTACAATTTCAGTAAAATAAGAAAATATATCTTCATTTTTCAAATCAGAACTCGAAATAATACTTACTTTTTCTGACTTCATGACATACTTTTTTTGGTCATTTGGATAGTTTACAACAATATACTTATTCCCGTATTCAGTGGCTTTATCTATTTGTTGATAAACATTTTCTTCTTTAGATAAAAGACCTGCATGTATCTCTTTTTGTGGTGTAATTTTACATAAATCTAATGGCTTCCAAAACGATTTACCTGACGGGAAATAAACAGTTACCATTAGTTTATTGTCTTTTTCCCAGAGCTTCCAATCAATTATTTGATTCGTTTTGTCTTGTCCATTCATAGATATGGAAAACATTTAGATCATACCACCTCAATTTCAGACTAGATGCTTATTCTAGATTATTGGAAATAAAAGATTTAACTGGAATTCAGAGCCACTCAACTTTTCTGATAACCTATTCTATGGAACTTGAACTATATTTTATTTTTTCAAGTTCAAATGCTTCCATCTCTTGTGCATGTTGTTCTGCTAGACATTTTATACTAACAATAATTGCATTTATTTCATTAATATCTTCTAAACTGATTGAATCTAATGTCAATCGTTCATAGGACATCTGGCTTAATGCTGAAAGACAGCTACTTAAACTATATGAATCAGCTACTAATTTATCGAGATCTACATTTTTTTCCATGAAAAATACTATCCATTCTTTTATCTAGTTAAGAAACGAAACATCATTATAAATTTATATTAGAGCTGTTGCTTATCTTAATTAACTAATTCGGTATTAAATTATTGAATCAAATATTTACTATTAAATAACTGTATAGGCTATCAAGTAACATCAGCCGATCCATCAACAATATCAGACTAAGGATTAACCAATAAAGAAATTATTTAAGAAATCAACTGTTTGTACTCAAACATAAAATTACGTTTGTGAAAATGATTAACGTAAGTTGATACTAGTTCGTATTAAGTGACTTTCTAGTAGAATTCAGAAATATTAAGTTATATGGATACTTTTTGTTCATGTTAGCATATTTCCCTCAATTATTTTCTTCTTTTTTCAACTTATTTCATTTAATTTTTTATTTTATCTTGCAAATAATTGATAAAATATTTCATTTTTTTTATAGCATGTAACTTTTAAAGCTATCTTCTTTGCAAAGAGGACTGAACAAACAAAAAAGCTAGAAACACCCTAAAAAGGTATTTCTAGCTTATGGTATTCATTTATCCCACGGACACTTCCAGTTGATGATTCAGCGATTGATAGCAATCAGAAACGCTAAAAATCAATGATTATTACCGTTATCTAAATTAAACCAATGATCTTCAATCAGAATCAACAAAATGTCATTCACTGTGGCATTCAAATTAAAAAACTTTTGAGGAGCTATTTTGAAAATCAATTATTCAGATTTATTTTGTACCCCTTATCCAAATTTCTATATTTTTAGTCTTAGTTTTCTATATTATTAAATTTTTTGATCACCTCTTTTCTTTTTTTGTCCACGAATTTCAGTATTACAGAAAGGTCATCATTTTTTTCTAGATAACAATAATGAAGAATTCTCTTAAATTGATCACTTTTTAAAGTTTCCTCAGCATTAATTTTAAGTTGATCAAAAGTTTTTTTTACCGTATTAATGTGGACTCCTAGATTAGAAACATTTTTACATACGCTATTTTGAGAATAATACATGTCTAAGAAATGGCTAAGCTCATCAATCATCATAGTACTTTCATTTATATAAATATAAATATTTTTGTTTTTTGAAATTAGATAGTTCAAGAGTTTTTGGGACGAAATTTCTTCGCTCTTGTTCTTACAATCCTTGTCATTTTGCTTTATTATTTCATTTTTTATTACTCCTAAAGCTTGGATTGTTCCTTGCATATAACCCATATTATAAGACATTTTTTTAACTTTTTTTTCGATATATAGGTGATCTTCCAAATTTTTTTGGTCAAAATATAATTGTCTTCTTAAACCCAAATCATTTTTATTTTGTATTTTCATTTGTTCTAAAACTCTTTTTTCAGTAGCCCTTCTCTCTAAATCAGCATCCTGTTTGTCTTGTCTCCTTAATTTTTCAGAGCGAAAATTCTCTTTTCTTATTTGCCATGCAGCTACACTAAAAGCTACAAGACCACTGATCACTCCACTTATTATAGCCACCAGTATATCTTTTTGAAATTCTGTAAACTCAGTATTCCCCATAGAACTAACTGACAATATGATCTGAGTAAAAAACATTTCTTCACCCTTTCCACAAAGTTTTCATTTATTCATGAGAAAACAAGAAATAAGTACAGTTAAATTTTTCTCACTCAATTTTTAATAAAGGATACTCTGATTTAGCTTAGTTCGTAAGTTATTTGATACTTTTCATTAGTTAGATTTTTTTGAAAACGATAAAAATGTAAAATAGTTTACTCTAACAGACCCATCTATATACCGAGTTTCACTTATTACTCTTCGGATTTAGGGAAAATATTTGTAATTATTCCCTCTTTTTTTTGCGGATTTTCTTTAGAGATGATTTCAAACTTTATTTCAAACTCGTTGCCAATTTCTTTAAAAAGTAATGGCACTGGAAAGCTAATGCTAGTATATTGTTTGAGTTCTTCAAAATGGTATTTTTGAATAATATATTCACCATCTTCAAACTCTTCATAACTTTGCAAGATTTCTTGCTGATCAAAATAATCTTCAACTAAATCCTCATACTTGGCTTGATTGGAAAAGCCAGGTAGTATTGGCGGTTGAAATGAAGATGCAATTGGATTGTACACAGTATAATTATAAGAATTGACTTCAACAGAACTTATATCCCCAAAAAATTTCTTAATAAAATCATTGTCATTAATTAGTTTAATAATACTCTCCTTTGGTGCCTTCGTGTCCTTAAAGTGGACATAGGAGTATTTAGAAAACTTCAATTTAACTGTAATATCTGATTCAAATATTGTTCCCTGATTAGATAAAGCTAATCTAATCATGTTAATATCAGAAAATTGCGTGGAATAATCAGACCAATCCAAATACTCACAAATTTTAAAATATAAGTTTCCGACTAAAGATTGTTTCTTTTTTTCTTTTTCCGAACCGCTAAAAGAAACACTTGTCCCACCGCTAAAAACAGATACCGCAGTTAAATTTTTCTCTTTGGAAAGACCTCCAACCTCAAAAAAGTTATCATTTAAATCAATACATTGATCTTTCGAAAAATCATTGATCGTAGTAATGTAATATTCTGGATATTCATAAGGTTGCTTTTCGTATAATCTAGACAAAGATAATATCATAGCCTGTTTACTCGTATCCATAGATTCATTATCTTGTTCAGTGATTTCCGGTTCAATATAAATATTTTGAATTTTCTCAATAAGCGCTATTGCTTCATTTTTCTTAATTTCAATCGCATTAGAAAAAATTGAAGTTATTTTATCACTAACCAAATAATTTACAATTTTTTTATTTTTAATTCCTGAAATAGCTATATTAGATTTATTTTTAGTTGTTAATTCTAACCTATTTTTTTCCGATTTCTGAGATTGAATAAAGTATAAGTTCAAATCTGTAGTAATGATGCTTTTAAATTCTTCTAAATTATCATACTGCTTATAGTATACAGTTTTCATTTCCTGAATTTTTTTCTCAAATGATTGTACTCGAGAAAATTGTTCAGTATCTAATTCTTTAGGAGGAATTGGGGCATTGGAAAAATATAAAAAAACTTGTTTACCTGCATTAATTGCTTCTTGTAACTCTTCTGCTGTACCAGATTCATATTTTTCTGTAGGCGTTCCCATCCTTCCCCAAAATATACAAATAATCATATCCGATTCGTAAATAAATTGCCTATTTAATAATTCTTGTGCAGTTCCTCCTGATTGTGCATATGAATCTGTTGCCCAATGTTTTAAGTTTAAGTTGATATCTAGATTTATACCAATTGTCCTATTAAAATCATTGATCACAGATTCAATTACTGCTTTTTCAATTTCTACATCTGTGGGGCAAGATAAAACAATATCATAGGTCTTAGTATCTCTTGGCATCTCGAACCTCCAGTAATAAATTTTTACCAATTCAATTATAGGTATCTCCTAATTTAAAACTCCAAACTACTTATTATACCAGCCTCTTCACATGTGAGAGTTAGGTATAATAAAAAAATCTTAATATAATTACTTGCCTCTAGTCATTTAACAATGTTTCATAATCTAACTGCAAAGCATATTTATTCATCTAAGTTGTTCCTACCGTCCTCCCTCGATTTTCACCAGAGTCTCTCTAGTAATATCAATATCATTAAGCTGTAACAACTTAACCAACTCAGTTTTCCCGATCCCTTTGTCTTTCCTAATTCGCTTTATATTGCTATCGATTACATTATTAGAATCAATTATCTTTTCCTCTTTCAAGATTAACACACCTCATGGACTAAAATAAGTCCTTTTTCTTGTTAATCTTAGAGAGAAATCATGATACAATGGGACTAGTTCTAGTCCATAAAATGGTCACTTATGAATAATTCAAATACTATGATTTTAAAAAAAAGTGCAGTATCTTAAAGCCGTCATCATCAAATTTATTTTAGATCTTTTAATAGCAAAACTATTTACTTATCGAGGCACTTTTCTTGGCACAGTGTTTCTGAATTATTTTGCTTTCAGATTGTTGTACTTTTCATTGAGGATTGCGAAAAACTATCTTATCACTGTAATTCTATTATTAGGAATATGTGTAGCAATTATGCTGACTAATGAGTATTTCCACAATAGATATTCTGTAGAAGCGAGTAATTTGTTTTATATTTTCTTTGCTTTATTTCCGTTTATCTATGACCTACTCTTCATACTTTGGATATCAACTTCTTCAAACAATGTAAGCTGATCTGCTACGTGGTCTTCTCGTAATTGATTACGAATATATTCTGCGATTTTTTTCTTGTTTCGTCCTACTGTGTCCACATAATATCCTCTACACCAAAACTTTCTATTTCCATAACGATATTTGAGTTCTGCCTGTCTATCAAAAATCATTAAACTACTTTTTCCTTTTAGGTAACCTAAAAATTGAGAGACACTTATTTTTGGTGGGATACTGACTAACATATGTATATGATCTGAACAAGCATTTGCTTCTAAAATTTCAACACCCTTTCTTTCGCATAATTCACGTATAATCTCTCCAATACTTGCTTTGTATTTGCCATAAATGATTTGGCGGCGATATTTCGGAGCGAATACTATATGATACTTACATTTCCAAACAGTGTGTGATAAACTTTTTGTAGCCTTTTTCATAAAAAGGTACCTCCTAAATTTTTTGATGTGGTGGTCGGGAAACCTACTTCATCTTGTCAGTTTAGGAGGCTTTTTTTTATACCTCGCTGGAAGCTTTCCGGAACCACCTGCATAGCAGATGGTTTTCAAAACACACAACAAAAAAGCTAGAAACACCTCAAAAAGGTATTTCGGCTCTATACTTTTTGATGTTGGTGAATTTCACTAACATCTTTTTTATGATGTAAAAACATAGAAAAGACACCCTGAAATCCTTTAGAATTAATTTGACGAACCAATTCATAGGAGGATTCAAGATGTCTTATACTCAGCTTATCAAAGATACCCTAAATATTCTAGAACTAAATATCTATTTCGAGGAAAATTGTTTAACCAAAGTAAGATATAAAGTGATTTACAAAGGTACTCTTCAATACACGCCCGAAGAATGTCCACATTATCTTTGTGTCGTCCCCTCTAAGATCATTCGTAGCGGATACCTCTGTCGCTGAGAAACACTGTTTTATTAGTCAAAAAGTTCGTTGGTCTGTCGTTACTCGCCTAAAAGAGAATACTTCGCTGACGGAAATCGCTCGTCAAAAAAATATTTCCACTTCTTCAGTTTATCGTGTCATGAAGAGATTCTACCGCCCATCGAACCCATTCAAACAAACTTTGCCTAAGCTCTTCTGCTTTGATGAATTCAAATCGGTTCGAAGTGTCGCAAGTGCCATGAGTTTTATTATGATGGACGGACAAAAGCACGAACTACTAGACATTGTCTCAAACCGACGATTGCCTTATTTAGAACTCTATTTTTTTCGATTGTCCTTAGCGACTCGAAAAGCTGTTGAATTCATTGTTATTGATATGTATGCGCCTTATGTTTCATTGGTTAAAAAGCTTTTCCCAAATGCGCAGTTGATTATTGATCGTTTCCATATTGTCCAACATATAGGAAGAACTTTTTTAAACCACCGAGTGAAAGAAACCAATGCACGACTTAAAAGTACTTCTCAATACCAACGTGGGCTTGGTAAAACAATGAAACGTTATTGTAAACTCCTACGAAAAGAAGAGGCAAAGTTGAACGATGAAAAACGGGTTTGGCGTGCCAGTTTTAAAGATTATTTAACTGAAAGTGAGATTATCGATCGACTGTTAGCCACTTGTCCCAACCTGCGACAAGGCTATCAGTTATACCAAGATTTTCTTTATGTAGTAAAGAAAAGAGATCATTCACTATTTGAGGACGGCTTATCCAGAGAAGTCAGCCAGCTACCTTAAACTTATGTGACAACTGTGCAAGCATTTAAAAGGTTTCTGCCACAGATCCAAAACGCCCTCCGCTACAGTTATTCAAACGGACCACTAGAATGTTTAAACAACCATATCAAAGTATTAAAACGCAATGCTTATGTGTTTCGAAACTTTTATCATTTCAAACGACAGATCATGATTCGGCACGGTAAAACTATTTTAACCAAATAAAAAGAACAGAAAGAAGTTTTTCTTCTTTCTGCCCAAATTATTCTAAGATTTCTCTTTACCAACATCATTTGACAAAGAGCCAAAAAAATTCTGCATGCTTTTAACTAGGGTACTGCTTCCTACTATTAAAATATCTACTTCGCATCTCAATACTGATATAAAAATATTGTTTAAGAGTACATATTCTACAAAATAGAAATTAGGATTTTGAGGTTGCGGACTTTTATTAATATATCTCTCTTAGAATTTATTAACTTATGACTCTTTCTTTTATTTTTCATTCACTGTATCTTCATGATTGTTTTTTTGGATTTCCTCATTAAGAATAAGCTCGTCATTAATTTTAATTAAATAGATTACTAAAATTATTAAAGAATACAAATAGTCCGTATAATTATCATCCACAACTGAGCCATGAAGGTACTTGTTTCTCAAAGCAAGTGCATTATCAAATTCTGAGTTGTTCAGAATATAATTTAAGAAATCAGTTTCTGGTTTTGAAAATAGTGTATTTTCAAAAGTTAGTACTTCTTCTGTAATCATTTCATCGATTTCATATTGTTGTAGTTTCAGTATCATTGAATTATCTAAAGCATGATAATAATGAATAACTCCAAATTTATAAATATTAGAAAAAATTGCTATCCTTGTTAGTTGCTTAACTGTAATATATAAAAAACCATCTTCATCAATAGAAATTATGTTTTTCTCAATTAGAAAATCAATGTCTTGATGTTGAAAATTGAGAAGATCACTCTTGTTAATGTTATTCTTAAGCATAAGAATGAAAAAATTCTCATCCGTCAAGTCTTCGTTGATATATGTTATTCTCGACTGGTCTGAAAACAACAGATTTAGAAATCTCAGAACATCTTTATTCTTACGGTTTGCATAGATATATTTTTTATCTAGAAAGCTTTTCAAAGTAGCAATTCTAGGAGTAGTTTCCAGTTCAAATAAATCCTTATCAATCTCATTTTCTTCTACTAATAGGTTCCATTGTTTTCTTATATGTTCTTCCACGGTAAATAGATTTTTGGTTTGAATACTCATTTTTTCATCTTGTTTTGCGAAATCCAAACTCAACCAATTCACTTGAAAATTTTTTACACTATATTCTGTAAAGAAATAGTCTATCAAGTCTTCAACTCGTGTATCAAGTTCTTTTTTTAGGAAAGTTTCAATTACTTGAAAACTTAATAGTAATAACCTATTTTTAATAGAAAATGAATGACTTATTTCATAATGTTTTTGCGACTTCATTCCAAGTAATCTTTCAAAGACAGAAGCTTCATAATTAGGAAAAGTACATAAATTTAAAATCCGATTACTCGTAAAAAAACCTTCTAGACACATTAGATAATTTAATAAAGTTTCAGGTTCTTTATTATCTTTGAGCCAGTCTGTCTCAATCAAAGCTTTAACTGTTGATATTTCATTATCATAATCTTCTTTCTTTGTATGAACTACAATTTTTTGACTAAAACCGCTGTTCACAAAAGTGCCATCTTCATTATAAAAGAGCTTCTTTTCAATTTCTTCATTTTTCTTTTTTGCTTTTAGTTTTAGCTTTCCGTCAATATTTAGTTCCTTTATCCCTTGGATTCCTTGTTCAATAAGTATAAGATAATTACCATTAGAAAAATCACTATCGATATAATCTAAACAAAATTGATACATTTCTTCCTTAGTAATATTTTCGGGAATATGATATTTTGTTTTGTTCCCAGCAAAATCACTAGTATAGTTATTTAGTAACAATTCGATATTATTTGAATTTTTCAGAAATAAATTTTTCATCAGTTGAGGGTAATTTTGAATAAAGTAGTTTGTTTTTAATAATATATGGATTGGTAGTTCTGTATCTTGAAGTACTTCCCCTAAACTATCTTCATCAAGTTTTTCAGCCAAATTATATTTTTCAAAGCATTCTAAATAATCTTCTCTATATTGTAATACATAATCTTTTTCACTATCACGATCTAGAGTCCCACCTTTTATTTTTTTGTCTATTTCCTCTAAGGTTTCTATATTTTTTGGATCAAACATATATTTAAAATCATTAATAATATCTTCTTTAGTTTCATTCTTAAAAAAAGGAGGAACTATCTGATATATTTTGGCTTTAGCATCTTTTACTTGTTGTTCAGAAAGTTCTTGAGGATAGTTCTTATTTATAAAAAACTTCAATATATTATGAAATTCAAGAATATCTATCAAATCATAATCTGTTTCTAAATTAATGCTGTTGGCTAATTCTATAAGTCTTTCCATATTCAAAAAATAAGGGGATTTTACTTTTTTCATTTTTACACCTCTAAGATATTTATATTTTTCAACTTTCATTGATTGATCTTTCAAACTAATTATATCAGGTTATATCAACAAAAAAAAAACAGAACTTGCTTTTTGAACAAGTCCTGTAAGTTTAATCGTAAAGTTTCTCAAGTTCTTCTATTTAAATAATTTTCAAAAAATGTTGTTTATCAACCCACTCAAAACTATTAATTAATGTAGCACCAAAACGATCTTTGACAATTGAATACAACATTTTTAGATACGTGTAAATGTCACCTGAGCTATTTGTCCAGATACGCCATGAAGGAAATTCTCTGAGCGAATCCTATCTGAATGACACTTTCCTGACTTTGGTCGTTAGGATGCCATGACTGTGACATTTTCTAATGATACTCACACTCAACTTGTGTTCTGCTGCTAACTACAGGAGAAGGTGAAATTACTATGAAAATTCCTGAAAAAACACCTCCGATTCTCGGCAGATATGTTAATCAACAAACATTAATGCAGGAGCTTCACATCAGCTTCTCTACCTTAAAAATTCTTCGTTTGCATGGACTAAAGGTCATTGTTATTGGTAGACAACATTTATATGATCTTGAAGATTTGAAACAAATTTTAAACCAATTAAAAGACAATACTTAATTTTGGAAGTTTAAAAACGCTGACTTGAAAACTTACTAGAGATAAAAAATATCCTATGAATTAGGAAAGAAGATTTACATTATCTGTTTCTTTTGAACAATACACGAAATATAATCAGAAACTTTGGAGACTTAAACGTTATTTTGAAAGAAATGTGATTGGCGAAGAAACTCGGACAACTAGAAGTGGGTTTAAAACAAAACAGATGCTCAAAAGTTTATCATCAATTACAATTCGACTTTGATAAAAACTTTTTAAAAATGAGTGGCAACATTACCTTTAAAGATCTTTACGAAGAATTCATTGAACAATATAGCTTGAAAGTGAAGTCTTCTACTATCGTGATAACAAGAAGAATTATTGAAGATCATGGATTGGAATACTTTGGTGATAAAATGCTTAAAGATATTTCAGCACGATTTTGTGCTCAAGTCAATCGACGTTGGATCAGAGATGGATATAAGCAAGCCTATCACTTTCGTCGAGCGGTTGCTCAGATTTTGCAGTATGGCGTACAACAGGAACTTATTCATGAAAATCCAGTGCGGAAAACTGAACCAATTAAACGTCAAAAAATTGATGAACATTGACTGTTTATACACCAAAAGAGTTAGCTATTTTTCTAGACTCCTGTAAAAAACATGGCAACATGAAAATTGAGACTCACTTTCGTGTTCTATCTTATACAGGTGCTAGAAAATCAGAAATCTTAGTATTAGAATGGACTGATATTAACTTTGAATCAAAAAAGTTAACCATTAGTAAAACTTTGGCTGAAATTGAAAGTGATCCTAATACGAAGACAACTACAGTTGCCTGTCAAAGCGCAAAAACAAACACAGCGAACAGAACCATCTCCATTGATTCTGAAACAATGCGAATGTTGGAAGAATGGAGGATTAGACAACAGTTTAAATTCACGATCATTGGCTTCAAAGCTGCCAATATACATCAGATTATTTTTCCAAATAAGTTCAACAGATTCTGCCATCCCGGACAAGTCAATGATTGGTACGACATGATTTTTACAAAATACAAACTAAACAAGCAAATCACTTTTACTAAATTCAGTAAAAACGATGTCTCTCTTTGCACAATGACGGATATGAACTTAGAGGTTATTATGTATCGCGTTGGTCATAAAGATTCTAAGCTGACTCGTCTAGTCTACAACTGTTTCTATCCTGAACGAAAAGAATGAAGCGCAGATCAATTTGCTCAGTTCATTGAGAAAGAGCAGTATTTGTTTTGATGAATCAAATTGATGGTAGTTTCACACTTCAAAAAAATAACGCTAGAATCGTTTTTATATCAACGTTTCTAGCGCTAAATTTGGTTTTACCCCACAGACCCTTCCAGCAAAGGGATAGTGTTTTCTACAAATTCTAACAGCTTCTGAATGTTGGTAGATCAACATTCGCTGCTTTGAGCGATGCCATGAAATTCTGATAATTTTTCGTGATTGGTCCTAGTTTGGGTGTTAGTTTTTTTATAAAAAAATTAGAAACTACTTCGACCATCATATCTATGAAATCCTGATTCAAATTTTTCAGGATGCCCTATCCACTGATATCCTTCCAAACTATATATCCATTCAACAAAATTATCAATAAATTTTTGATTATTATGATCATGTATATTTCGGTAACCTCTTCCAACATTTTTTAAAGTACTTAATGATTCCGGAATCTCAATTGCATCTTTTCCAAAGTACCAAAATTTTTTTGAGATTAGAACTTTTTCACCTCGGGTGTCTCGTTCCAAATTTAGAAGATTTTCCTTTCCATTTTCTAAACTATGATGAGAATCGACTTGAATTATATAACCATTTTCATCAGTATAGTATATATTATCACCGTACTTTAGTTGTGTGCTTCCATTCATCACTGGTTTTTTATTTTGAAATCGAATATCGTTCCAGTAATCATCAAAAGTCAATATTTCTTCAACTTGCATAGCATATATCATTTTCCCTTTGTAAATACTTTCTTTTCTAGAAGAACCCATGCCAACTATCCAATCTCCAACATTCGCATGTTTCCTAAGGGTAGGCTTACACGTAGCCAAAGTACAAAAACCATGGAATGGATTTGGAGCGAATCCATAATCTCTGGTTACAACATAATACGATAATTTCATTCATTTTCCCCCACGTATTAGCAACTTGATCTATCAATATTGTATTTAGGAAAAGGTTCTCCAGTCGAAGTTTCCCAAATAGGGTTAGATCCGTTAATAGCTTCTCCTGCTTTATCCATTCCAACTGCAGCATATCCGAAATTTTTACTGCTCTCTGGTAATGAACCTGCTTCATCCAAGTATACGAAAATAACTTTTTTACCTAACATACTTGCTTTTTCTATGCACCAATCAATCCATTTAACTTCAGCAGTATTTTTCCCTACTAATACCACAACAAGATCAGACCATTTTGCATTTTTTTCAATAACTTTTTTCATTTGATCTGAAATATTACTGTTTGAAGAGAATAGTCTATACACTTCATCACTGTTACGAAAAGTATGTTCAACGCCTAAAGTCCTTGGCAACTGATTGATACCTTTTCTATCTTCTCTGCTATATGCTACAAAAATTTTATTTCCCATCTTCTCTTATCTCCTTTTTTCTCGGCTCCAATTTTCCCAAAGTTTTACATACAACTCATTTGAGCAATTAGATAAAATGTGCTCACATATTTCACTATATCCAAGTTTATCAGCTACATAAGAACTTATAATGCGCATCATATTACAGTATCCTTCTTCTGGTTGATTTAGCTCAGAAAGTTCTAGTAACTTTTCCTTACTTAGATTTTTTTGAGTAAGAAGTTTCATATTATCAAAAATTTGTGAAATTAATTTATCTGATTTTTCTTTTGTTACTCTTAAGTCATCTGTATTTTTCACAGGTAGAGGAATCTGTGCACCAACTTTTTCTTTATCTCTATCATACAAATGTAAACTATCACTAAAGTGACAATATGATCCAACTTCCAAGCCTAACCATCCAGCCATTATTTCTTGAATACTTGTAAACTGAACAAAATTATATGGTAATCCAAGTAAGAGATCATTGCTTCTCATAATCTGAGTCCACTCCAACGTTCCATTTCTCACTTTTAATAGGGAACAGACATTACACGGGATATCCTCAGCCCTGGGTTGTCCATCAGAATCTGGGAAGTCTCTATCAGGGTTCCATATAGAAATTACTGTTTGTCTGCTTTCTGGATTATTTTTTAGTGCCTCATACGCGCTATTCAACTGATCAAAACCATAGGATTTCCTAATTCTTTCGCCATATGCTCCATAATAAGTATCTCCCATACCAGCGTACTGTTTCAACGCAGGATTCCAATAATTAATAACCTTTGAATCATTGCTACCAGCCAGTATCCAAATCACTTCTGCTAAAGCAAATCCAATGCTTATTGCAGGTACTCGACTAGATACCCATCTTTGTTTCGGATTATCAACTTGCATAATTACATGTAAAAGTTCGGCTGTCTCACCAGTACGACTTTTCACACTATTATGAGTCTTTTTCAATTCTTTTTCTGCTTGAATCCACACATCATCTACCGTCTTCCCTTGATAAGAATTCACCGATCTATCCTCTCCCTTTTTATACTTTCATTAATCCCCCATTTAGGTGGAAAAAAGTATTCAATATTTTCTCTATTACTAGCTCTAAAAATTTGTTTAATACGAGTATTTTTCCCATGGTTATATTCTGGATGTTTCACTCGAGTATATTTATCAGTTTCACAAAATATATTCTGACAATCAATCAATTGTAATTTTCGTCCCCATAAATTTGAAAAATCAAGGTTTAACCTACTTATTTCTTTTTCCTGTTTATCTGCCATCCACTTAATGACATCTTCATAGGTATACTTACCTCGAGACTCGAAACACTTGTCAATACCTCTCTTGGCGCCCGGTCCTGCTATCACGAAAGACATCTCATCAAAATCACAAATTGGGCTATAATTTATATCAATTGCTAGTTGAAAAGCAAGAAAGCTTCCCAAAGTCGGGTAGTTTAACAGTAAATGATACAACTCTTCCAAAGAATTACATTCTTTGATTTTATTTAACAAATTATCCTTTAACATATATTCTAATAATTTAAGGTTATTTTGATGTTTTTTAGAATGGTTAAAAGAACTAACTCCCGATGGCATAATATATGCTGCGGAGTATATTTTCTTATTTTGCTCCAATTCATCTAGAAAGATTTTATTATAGACGTCAAATGAGTATGTTTTGTATGAAACTTTACCTAATTTTTCTTCTAAAGTTTCCCAAGTTTCAATCTTATTGAACAATTTAAATAGCAATATTCTAAACAAAATATCCTCTTCATCATGTGCCTGTCCAGTTTGGTATATAACATTTCTAATTAGATACTGACTTACTCTATCTGAAGCTCTATACACATTGGTAAATTTGTATTTACTCAAGATATAATCCTGTGACCAAGGAAAATTTTCATTGTTAAGTCGAGCAAAAAAAATCTTCTGCCTTTCTGCAGTAAATTTCCAATATTCTGAGTAGATTGGTGATTTAATTAAAGTAGAAGATGTATGAATTTTTTTAATTGCCTTACTTTTTCGGGGAGCAATATCACCAAAGAGATCCATCTGCAACCCTTTACATTTTTTCGAAATCTCATTCACAATTTTATTCGAAGTCTGCATTATCGTAGAATCATTACTTATATTATGAACCAAATATTCTTGGGAGTTACTTACAATTTTTCTATATTCATCTAGTAATCGTTTCTTTTCATCGGTAATAACTTGTTCAGACGGCTTCCTCTCCAAATAGAATACCTTGTTTATGTGTATATTCTCCCAATATTTAAGCTCTGGGATTAACAAGTTATTTAATTCTTCTTTGTCAATCCCAGAAACTACACCATAGCAAAAGGTCGACCACCAAAATCTATCCAATAAAATTAATTTCCCATTCTTCAAATCTGGAATAAGTTTCTTTTGAAGTAACTCAATATGAGCAGCAATGTGTAAAATTTGTAAGCTGATAGGATTGAGCTCCTCTTTAAAATACTTGCCTTGTTCATGATGTATATCGTAGACAAGTCCACCTAAAGTTCCCTCTTCATTGCCAGGAAAACTGTATTTAGAAATATCATAGCCCTTTAGTTCTAGCTTCTCTGAAACTTTATCCATTACTGTTGACTTACCAACGTTGTCAATTCCTTCAAAAATATAAATTTGACCACCATTTTCATTCAAAATAGTTACTCCTTCTTCAATACTAACTTCATTTTTTAATAGTCAGGCCTAGTGTTTTACTTCAAATCCATTTTCACTCCAACGCCAGCAGAGTTTACTAAATAATTTTTTTCTAGGCCATAAAATTTTTCTATAATCTCATTGGGCAAAAAAACACCATATTTCCTAAATATCTCGATTGATAATATCATTATCTACTAAAAGATCCAGTGATTGCTTTAATGCCACTGGTCGCATAGCTTGCTTAGTATCATTATATGGTTCATTTCTTCTCCATTTCCTTGTACACATCTTTTTCTAATTCTTCAGGATCGTTGTTCCCATTATCTAAAATCCAATGTTATAGCTCATGAGCTAAACTAAATTGTTCCCTATAGAATGAATAATCGTCTCCTTCAATCATAACAATATAGTATTCACGACCATTTATATTTGCACTTCCGCCTGAAGCATCGACTTTATTATAATCATTTTTTACGACCGAAATAACAAACCCTTTCTCTTCTATTAATCTCATAATATCGACAATTGGTGTATCCTTTAATCCCCAGTTTTTACGGAGATCCAAAGTAATTGACTCTACATCATCTAAATCTGAAATATTCTGGCTTTCTATAAGCTCTGGAAAAGAAATAAATGTTTCAAAATAATCTCGAATTATTGCAGCATATTTTTATCTTTTTGTCCAAAAAAGCCTTGACATTCCAATCGCTTTCCCCTAATTTATTATCTAGTTTATTATATATAAGTCCACTTATAAAAAATTTTTTTACAAGCATATGATATAAGATACTCATTGTAATTCTTACTTTTATAGATTCGAACTATATCACAGAAAATATCACACTTCGACTAAGATAAGAAAAATTCCTATCAATTAATTTGTGATATATCTTGTAATCAAAAACTTATTTTCTTATTCCATTATTTCTCATAAAAACCATTTTTTCAATATATAAAACAACCAAACCTAAATTTAGATTGCATAACTACATCGTCTCAAATAAAAATAATCTGGAGAAATGCTCCTATTCAACACCAACCAAGATCCCTCACCTTCCTTCAAGTCATACTTATACAGTATCAACTCACTGTCATTCATATATCCAGACGGACTATCTGGTTCACTATACAAAAAAATTTCTCTGTAAGATGTTGCGATGAGAACAAACGTTGTCAAAGCATCTTCTCTTTTCTGTGTATGAGTATATAAAATTACATTCAAACTTGTAGAAAGTTCTTGCCCTATTTGTTTTTCATTTAATTCCCATAATTGTAGATCATAACCAATAACTTTTTGAACTGAAATAATTGGTCTACCCACATCAATAATATTATCTAATAAAATACCTACAGCATAAATCTTCGTATATTTATAACACTTCCAGCACGTCTGCTATTCTTCAACAATTTAAAAAAACTTTGATGATGACATCTCCGTCAATTTACTCTTTGACCTTTATATAATCTTTTTGCTTTTCACCATACCACTTTTTTCATTTAAATCCCACTTAGCACCGAATTGTTTAGCCGACTCTTTTTATTCAAACGAGATAGTTAAATATAACAAGCGACTTCCTATTTTGGTTGCGCTTTCATTTATAATACCATATATTTTTAACTATATTGTCCTTTTTTAGTGTTTCAAAATTAAAGTTTTAGAAATTTATTCAAATATTTATAGAAAATACGTTTTTTATATAATTTTGGGGAAAATTATATAATAACGCTCTATAATTTATGGGACTGATTCTGTAGTTCCATTTTCATTTTATCTATTAAAAAATATATCGTTCTCTAGTATGATTAAATCACCACAATATAAAAACCTAGACAGAATGAACTTCATTCTGATCCAGATTTGTTCTTACACAACTCATCAATCCTTTTTGACAGAGAGTCACAAAAAAAGCCAGAAACACCTTCAAATAGGCATTCCTAGCTTAATCAATTCATTTACCCCACAGACCCTTCCATCTCATAACTGATCAAACGGTTGAGTTCGACTGCGTATTCCATTGGGAGTTCTTTGGTGAATGGTTCGACGAAGCCCATGACGATCATTTCGGTGGCTTCGGATTCGGTTAGGCCTCGGCTCATAAGATAATAGAGTTGTTCTTCTGAGATTTTTGAGACTTTGGCTTCGTGTTCCAAAGAGACTTGGCTGTTGTGGATCTCGTTGAATGGGATCGTATCGGATTTTGAGTATTCGTCCATGATGATCGTGTCGCATTCAATGTGAGAGATGGAACCAGCGCTGTTTTTAGCGAAGGTTACTTGTCCTCGATAATTGACTTCGCCACCGTTTTTTGAGATCGATTTGGAGACGATGGAGCTTGAAGTGTTTGGTGCGTTATGGATCATTTTCGCCCCAGTATCTTGGATTTGGTTTGCGCCAGCAAATGCGATGGAAAGCATTGTGCCACGCGCACCTTTGCCGTCTAGGTAAACACTTGGATATTTCATCGTTGTTTTAGCTCCTAGGTTGCCGTCGATCCATTCGACTGTGGCTCCTTCGTAAGCTTTGGCTCTTTTGGTGACTAAATTATAGACATTGTCTGACCAGTTTTGGATCGTGGTATAGCGACAATAGGCGTCTTTTCGGGTGAAGATTTCAACGATCGCTGCATGAAGACTGTTACTTGAATACGTTGGTGCTGTACAGCCTTCGACATAATGGATGCTGGCTCCTTCGTCAACGATGATCAATGTTCGTTCAAATTGTCCGGTATTTTCGGCATTGATCCTAAAGTACGTTTGTAATGGAACGTCGACTTTTACTCCTTTAGGTACATAAATAAATGTACCTCCTGACCAAACAGCTGAATTTAAAGCAGCAAGTTTGTTGTCAGTGGGTGGGACTAATTTGGAAAAGTATTCTTTGAATAACTCAGGATATTCTTTCAATGCAGAATCAGTATCGGTGAAGACGATCCCTAATTTTTCAAATTCATCTTTCATGTTGTGGTAAACGACTTCTGATTCATATTGAGCAGAAGCACCTGCGAGGTATGCTCGTTCTGCTTCAGGAATCCCGATTTTTTCAAAGGTTTCTTTGATTTTATCAGGTACATCTTCCCAATCTCGGGCGGGTTTATCACTTGGTTTTTGGTAATATTTTATGGCATTGAAGTCGATGTCTGACAGGTCTGGTCCCCACTTTTGCATGGGCATTTTATTGAATGTTTCCAAGGATTTCAAACGAAATTCTAACATCCATTCAGGTTCACCTTTGATTCGAGACATTTCTCGAACGACTTCTTCTGTTAAGCCTTCTCCTGTACTGAAAACTGGTTCCACATCATCGTGAAAACCAAATTTATATTCTTCTAATTCTGGTACACCCATGTTCTCACTCCTCTTCCTGATGCACATGATGGAAGGTTGCAGTGCCGTTTTCTTCCATTGCTTTTTCTAAGGCTTTCCAGCCTAATGTGGCACATTTGATTCTTGCGGGAAATTTGGCTACGCCACTGAGCATTGCTGCATCGCCTAATTGGTCGATGGCTTTGACATCTTTTCCTTGGACTAATTGCGAGAAATCAGTGATCAATTGTTGTGCTTCTTCAACAGATTTTCCCATGACAGCATCGGTCATCATGGATGCACTGGCTGTACTGATGGAACAACCGTTACCGTTGAATGCGATATTCTTGATGATTCCTTCTTTGACTTCGACTTGTAATTCGATGACATCGCCACAGGTCGGATTATTCAGTTCGATTCGACTGGTTGATTCAGTCAACGTACCTCGATGATGAGGATGCGAAGAATGATCAAGTATGACCTGACGATAGAGATTATCTAGTTTAGAGAGTGCCATGTTGGAAAAACTCCTTCGTTGCAAGAATTGCTTCGACTAAACGATCTGCATCTTGTTTCGTATTATAAAAATAAAAGCTTGCTCGTGCGGTCGCTGAGACTTCTAAATAGTTCAATAAAGGTTGGGCACAATGATGACCTGCACGAACAGCGACACCTTCCATATCTAAAGCAGTGGCTACATCATGAGGATGCAAGCCATCTAGATTAAAGGCGATGACCCCTGTACGAGTAGCGGGATCTTGTGGACCATAAATGGTCAACCCATCGATTTGTTGTAGTTTAGGTAAGACATAGGCAATTAATTCTTTTTCATGATCATGGATATTGTCCAACCCAACATTTTCGAGATAATCAATTGCTTGACCTAGTGCGATGGCTCCAGCGATATTAGGTGTGCCGGCTTCGAATTTCCATGGAAGTTCTTTCCAAGTACTATCGTACAAGTCGACAAAGTCGATCATTTCGCCACCAAATTCGACTGGTTCCATTTGTTCTAACCATTTTCGTTTGCCATATAAGACTCCGATCCCAGTCGGTCCACACATTTTGTGTCCGCTAAACGCAAAGAAATCACAGTCTAATTCTTGGACGTTGATTGGCATATGAGGAGCGGATTGTGCGCCATCTACAACTAGTACCCCACCTTGCTCATGGACAAGTTTTCCTAGTTCTTTGACGGGATTGATCACACCTAAGACATTTGAAACATGAGCAATCGATACGATTTTTGTTTTGTTAGTGATCAATTGTTTTGCTTGTGCCATGTCTAAAAATCCGTCGGTAGTCAAGTCAATATATTTTAATGTTGCTCCTGTCTTTTTGGCTAATTGTTGCCAAGGAATGACATTGGAATGGTGTTCCATGTAAGAAAGTAAGATTTCATCCCCTGCTTGCAGAAACTGTTCACCAAAGCTGCGAGCGACCCAGTTCAAACTCGTGGTGGTGCCACGAGTAAATAGGACTTCAGCAGTTTCAGCTGCATGGATAAACTTTCTGACCTTTTCCCGAGCGCCTTCGTAGGCAAATGTTGCTCGTTCGGCTAAGGTATGGACTCCTCGATGCACATTGGCATTATCTTGTTCGTAGTATTTTTTTATTGCTTCAATTACTGCTGTTGGCTTTTGCGTAGTGGCTGCATTGTCTAAATAAACGAGCGGTTCATCATTGACTTCTTGAAATAATATTGGAAAATCTTCGCGAATGGTTTCTTTCAGAATCATACATTCAACTTCCCTTCAATAACCTCCACTAACTCTTTTCGGACTGCTTCTACTGGAATTGCTGTTAACACAGAGCCAAGGAATCCTCGAATAACCAATCGTTCTGCTTCTTCTTTATGAAGACCACGGCTCATCAAATAATACATTTCTTCAGGATCGACCCGACCAACACTGGCAGCATGTCCTGCAGTGACTTCATTCTCATCAATAAGTAAGATCGGATTGGCATCTCCTCTTGCTTTATCTGAAAGCATCAATACTCGACTTTCTTGTTGGGCATCGGCTCCTTTTGCGCCTTTTAAGATATGTCCGATCCCGTTGAAAGTCAACGTCCCTTTTTCTCGGATCACACCATGTTGTAAGATATGTCCGATCGTATGAGGCGCTTTGTTCGTGACACGCGTATCAATTCCTTGGATTTGTTTTCCTGAGCTAATGGCAACGATTTTCACTTCTGCATGGGCGCCTTCGCCAACTAAATCAGAATCAAAATCAGCAATCACGTGTCCATCATTCATCACGCCGATTGCCCAATCTACAGAAGCATCACGTAAAATATGACCTCGGCGGTTGATATAAGAAGTAATATTTTCTCCTAATTGATCGACAGCTGAATATTTGATTTTTGCTCCAGCTTTAGCGATTACTTCGACAATGACATTACCAGAAGCTTTTTGGATTTTCTCTTTAGTCGTTTGGAATCGTTCCAAGTAAGAGAACTCACTATGTTCCTCTGCGACGATCAAGACATGTTTAAAGAAATGCTGTGCTAACTTGCCATCTTGGATGAATAAGCTTTCAATTGGCTCATTGATGACAACATTTTTAGGAACATATAAAAACAACCCGCTGTTCATGAAAGCAGCATGTAAAGCGGTCAATTGATCTTCATCCATTTTCACTGCTTTTTCCATATAGTATGGTTTGATTAAATCTGGATGCTCTTGGAGCGCTGTGAAGATATCTGTAAAGATTACGCCTTTTTCCATGAGTTCCACTGGTAATTGTTCAAAGATCGTATTTGTTCCTTCCTGCACCAACACAGGGTTATCTTTCATTACGTCAAACCCAGCTACATTTCCTGTCTCACTAAAGTGGTCTGTGAACTCATGGATATCGAATAATGGCCAGCGATGAAATTTTACACGATCGATCTGAGGAAGTGGTAATTGATTGGCTTTTTCTAACGCTGCTTGACGTAATTGGGTCATCCATTCAGGTTCCCCTTTGCTTAAAGAAAAATTGGTAACTGCGTCAAGTTGGTCGAGCCAGTTCGTTTCTTTCATTTTCCGCTCCTCCTTACGCTTCTTCTTCTTTATAGTCGATTCCTAGTTCTTTGCTGATGCCAGCATACCCTTCTGCTTCAAGTCGTTTCGCTAGATCTGCATTCCCAGTCATCACGACACGTCCTTCCATCATGATGTGGACGACATCAGGAGTGATATAATTCAATAATCGTTGGTAGTGGGTGATGATCAATGCGCCAAAGTTTTCGCTACGCATTTCATTGACCCCTTTTGCTACGACTTTCAATGCATCGATATCTAACCCAGAATCAATTTCATCTAAAATGGCAAAAGTTGGTTCTAACATCAATAATTGTAAGATTTCATTTCGTTTCTTTTCGCCACCAGAAAAGCCTTCATTCAAGTAACGTTCGGCCATTTCTTCTGGCATATTTAACAGCGCCATTTTTTCATCTAATTTTTTCAAGAAAGTCAAAACAGACATTTTATCGTCTTCATCACGTTTAGCATTGATCGCTGCACGCATAAATTCTGCATTCGTGATCCCAGGAATTTCGCTTGGGTATTGCATCGCTAAAAATAATCCTAGACGTGCCCGTTCATCGACCTCTAAATCTAAGATATTTTTTCCGTCAAATAAGATCTCGCCTTCAGTGACTTCATAGTTTGGATTCCCCATAATAGCGGCTGACAGCGTCGATTTCCCTGTTCCATTTGGTCCCATAATGGCATGGATCTCGCCTGTTTTCATCGTTAAGTTTACGCCTTTAAGAATTTCTTTCTCTTCAATTGAGACGTGTAAATTTTTTATTTCTAAGACAGACATGCAAATTCCCTCCAGATTCTGTTTCGTTCTCACTTATTTTAGACTAATTGAGAATAGAGCGCAATGTTATAACCCACTAAAATCAAAACTTTTTTCACGAGTTATCATTAAATTAATATTACTAGATAATAATATTTATAAAGAAACTTCTATTTTTAGCATTCATAGATCACTGGTTATGTTGATTTGTTTTATGTAAAACGATAGGTGAACGTTGGCTTGCAGAATGATGTCAGTACGCATCTCTTGATTACCGCTTACCTGTTCTTAATAAATGCTTCTTGAAAAATGCCATAATAAAGAGAGTTCTCTATTGGTTACATAGCTAATTTATTCACTATTCACTCTACAAAAAAACATCAAAGCTAGTAAAATCAACTAACTTTGATGTTTTTGATGACTTGATTATTTTTTAGATGAACATTTGATTTTGTTCAACTCTATTTTTTGAAGTGCTTATTTAGCATCAGCTGCGACAGGTTTGACTGAACCGCCCCATTTGTCTTCGATCCATTTTTGGACGTCTTCACGGTGTAAGACTTCAAGTAATTTTTTGATTTTTTCGCTATTTTCATCACCTTTACGTGTGGCAATGATATTCACATATGGTGAGTTGTCTTCTTCTAATAAGACAGAATCTTTCAATGGATTCAAACCAGCACCATAAGCAAAGTTTGCATTGATCGCTACTAAGTCACCTTCATCATTTTGATAAGTAGAAGCTAATAAAGAAGGATCAATCGAATGATTGAATTTTAAGTTTTTAGGGTTTTCAGCGATGTCATCAAACGTAGCTGTTTCTAGATCTACGCCATCTTTTACCTTAACTAAGCCAGCATTTTGTAAAATAGTGATGATTCGTCCCCAGTCAGATTCTGAATTTGAAGTAATCACTGTTGCGCCGTCTTTTAAATCAGCAATGTCTTTGATTTTCTTTGAGTACAAGCCCATTGGTTCAATATGGACAGCACCCGCATTGACAAAATCATAGCCTTTTTCTTTGATTTCTTTATTTAGATAAGGAATATGTTGAAAATAATTGGCATCGATATCGCCTTCTGCTAAAGATTGATTTGGTAAAATGTAGTCATCGAATTTCACGATCTCTAAATTAATGCCTTCGTCTTTCAATAGCGGTTGGACGTGTTCCAAGATTTCTGCATGAGGTGTTGGTGATGCGCCTACTTTTAAAGTTGTATCGTCACTTTTTGATGAAGCACCTTTACTATCGCTATTATTGCCACAAGCTGCTAACCCTACAGTCAGCAAGACCGCTGCTGCAAATCCAAAAATTTTCTTTTTCATATCCTTTATCCTCCTATTTCTTCTTATCTTTTATCTGTTTTCTTTGTTAAAAAGTCCCCGATTCCTTGAACAATAAATACAATGACTAGTATCACTAACGTTGCCACAAATGTCACGGTCAGATTACCACGTTGGTAACCTTCTTGCCAAGCAAGACCTCCCAAACCACCAGCTCCGATCGCACCCGCCATCGCAGTAAAGCCGATCATTGATATGGTAGTAACTGTCAATCCGGAGATCAGTGCAGGCACGCTTTCTGGTATCAAGACTTTCCAAATGATTTCCCAGTAGCTGGCACCCATCGCATCCGCCGCTTCTAAAACTCCAGGACTAACTTCACGAAAAGCAATTTCAACTAGACGAGCATAAAATGGGGCAGCTGAAAGTACCAAGGCAGGAATAGCAGCTTGCGCCCCTAACATGGTTCCGACGATTGCTTTCGTGAATGGAATGATCAAGACCATCAAGATCATAAATGGTGTAGATCGAAAGATATTACTAATAATCGAAACAATGCCATAAATGATTCGTGCATAAGGTTTATTTTTTCGTCCAATCGAATACAGGATCAAACCTAGGACTAAACCAATGATGGTCACTAATACCATGGACACCAACGTCATATAAAGCGTATCGATGAATGCTTGTTTCATCGTTTCCATGTTGATTTGACTAAAATCTAAATACGTTTCTGCAAAGCTTTTATCCACGGTGGATCACCTCCACTCCAACACCTTGTTCTTTAATAAACCGCTCTGCTTGATCCAATTCGTTCTCTGACCCAGTCATCAGTGTCGTTAAGGAACCAAAAGAACCTTCTGCTGTTTGTTTGATTTTACCGTAAACGACATTGATGTCGACGTTATACTGACGAATGGCTTGAGAGATGACTGGCTCGTTAGCATTTTTTTCGTTGAACACTAATGTCACTAATCGACCTTTTGGATTTTCTTTGATCAATTCAGCCAATAATTCTTTTGAGTCTGCTTCTGGTTCGATATCTTGTTGCACGAAACGTTTTGTTACTTCTTGTTTTGGATTTTTGAAGACTGTCAAAACATCGCCTTCTTCCACAACTTTTCCTCGTTCCATCACAGCTACCTTGTTACAGATTTTACGAATCACGTTCATTTCGTGCGTGATCAATACGATCGTTAAATGTAATTTCTTATTGATAGCTAATAAAAGATCCAATACTTCTTCAGTGGTTTGTGGATCTAGCGCACTGGTTGCTTCGTCACAAAGTAAGATCTCAGGTTCATTGGCCAACGCTCGAGCTATCCCAACTCTTTGTTTTTGTCCTCCTGAAAGTTGTGAAGGATAGGCATTTCCTCTACCCTCTAATCCGACTAATCCAAGCAATTCTTCTGCCCGTTCTTTACGTTGGGCTTTAGGTACGCCTGCTAATTCTAATGGTAGTTGGATATTTTCTAAAACCGTCCGTGACCATAACAAATTGAAATGTTGGAAAATCATACCGATTTTTTTACGAAATGTTCTCAGTTCTTTATTTTTTAGTTTGGTAATCTCTTGGTCATTCACAACAACCGTTCCGCTAGTAGGTAGCTCTAATCCGTTCAATAAACGGACAAGTGTACTTTTACCTGCTCCAGAATAGCCAACGATGCCGTAAATATCACCCTTTTCAACAGTTAATGAAACATCATTTACCGCTTGGATCGTTCCATTTCTGCCACCAAATGTTTTCTCAACATTGGTTAATTGGATCAATGACATATCGCTCACATCTTTCTTTTATTTTTTACATGGAGATCAAGTAGGAAACAAAAAAGCTTCCGCCCCCTTGCTTTAGCAAAAGGACGAAAGCTGAAACTTCCGTGTTACCACCTTGATTTGCTGCTATCTCACAATAACAACCTTTACCAGTACTTGGGTCATCGTTCTTTCATCATAATCATGCCCGTATACCGTTGTGCTGTAACGGGCACCCCCGTAGTAAGTTTGCAAGGCTCACCTACTCTGCTCTAAGACCATCTTCCATCTCATTTCCGTTACCCTTTTTCAGCAATCAGGGCTCTCTTTGAACGTCTGTGACATGTACTCTTCTTTTCAAAGCTTTATTTATGATTGTTCTGATTATAGCAGTTGGAAAATAACGTGTCAACATTTTACCGGTTACTTCTTTAAAATTTTCTGAAAATTGCTAACTCTTATAATTTCTCAAATTCTGTTGGATCGACTTCTTTAAAGCTTAAAAGCCAAGCATTCATTTCATCTTGATCATTTAAGACATTGATATCTTCATTGATTTTTTCATTCACGGAAGAAACCGTACCGCTTAACGGGCTAGCAAATTCACTGACCGCTTTTTCAGCTTCCACTTCGATCAAAGGCTCCCCGATTTGATAAGACTGACCAGCTTTTGGCAAATTGGCAAATGTGATATCACCTAATTCTTTTTGTGCTTCATTAGTTAAACCGACACAATATTCTTTCCCATTAAATAAGATCCAAAGGTTATCTTTTTTCTTCAAGTGTTTCCCAGCCATTTTATATCAATACTCCTTCGTATATTTTTTCATTAAAACCGATTGCGACGAGTTGTTTGCCTTTGACGATCAGGGGACGTTTGATCAACATCCCATCACTTGAAAGAATGCGACTAGCTTCATTGATCGAAAAATCAGCCACTTGGTCTTTTAGCCCCATTTCCCGATACTTCATGCCACTAGTATTGAACAGACGACGTAATGGAATCTCATTATGTTCCAACCAGTCTGTGATCATTTCTTCCGATGGTGGACTAGCAATCATATCAATTACTTGATAATCAACATGATGCGCATCCAACCAAGCTTTCGCTTTTTTGCAAGTGGAACATTTCGGATACCAATAAAAACGATACAACAGTGTTACCTCCTAGAAGTTTTCGCAGGCGCCTCATTTTGATACCTCATGGATAATATCAAACCGATACCGATCATATTTCCAAGGATCGATGACCCACCTTGACTAATGAATGGTAGGGGAATCCCTGTTAATGGTAAGAGTCCAATATTAGCACCAATATTTTCAAATACATGGAACAAGAGCATCATGATCAAGCCGCTGGCGATATAAGCATAAAATTCATTGTTCGTGTCAAAGCAGACACGAATCATACGATAAATCAAAATAAAATACAAGAAGATGACGAATGCGCCACCGATAAACCCAAAATTCTCACCAATCACGGTGAAAATCATATCTGATTCACGAACAGGTACATAGATATTACTTACATTAAATCCTTTACCTAATAATCCACCAGTTCCTATTGCGAGCAACCCTTGTGCTGGCTGATAGCTCATCCCAGTCGTGTCATGGAATGGATCAAGCCAAGAATCGATACGAGCAAACTGGTAAGATTTAAACCCGATTTTATATAATAAATCTCTTCCGCCTTCTGTGGTAACTAAAAAGATCGTCCCAGCACCGACAATCACTGCCAAAGCAATTACGGGCACGATAATGCGCCAAGAGATACCAGACATTAAGAAAACTCCACCAAAAATTGCTAAGAATACCAGCATGGTCCCAAAATCATCTTGTGCCATAATCAAGGCTAAAACCGGGAGCGTCACAATCAACATCTTGGCGATCAACCAAAAATCTGATTTGAGCGTTCGTTCCTTCATCTGAGTATTATGTTTTGTCACGATCAGCGCCATCATTAAAATATAAGCAATTTTCATTAACTCTGCTGGCTGAAACGTCAAGGAACCAAAACTAAACCAGTTTTTGGAACCGGTCGACTGGGCGAGGTTGCGGTCATAAAACTTTAACAAGAGTCCCATTACAATTAGACCAAAACCATAGAGATAAGGTGTTAATTTCCAGATCCATTTGGAATTCAAATGCATAATCACGACAATAGCAATTGAGCCCACGATATACCAAATCGCTTGCATCCCAACACCTCTTACTACCGAAGGGTGGTTAGGATCATGACTCAGCGCGACATATAAAGAAAGCAATCCAATCAAACATAATAAGAAGACTGGTAATATGACGCCATAATCAATGCGATTATCACGATTATTATTAGAAGCTTTTATTTTTTTTTCCATGTTTCATCCCTTTTCTTAAAAACCATACTGTTCTATATTATAGCTGTCTAGCGGCATAATTGAAAGCCAAAGCAAATACATTTGGGAAAACTTAAAATTATTCTTATCTAATCATCTGCCTTGCTACTCTTCAGTTAGACCCATCATCGAGATAACAGATAACGTTCTGACGAATCATTTTTGATAGCGTTCATTATATCTCAAGATCTCTTTACCAATCGCTTGTAAATTCTCTGAAACTAAATTTGTTCGCTGGATCAAATAAAAATTTCGATGATACGCTAATTTCTCGGTTGGTATTTCTGGTGGCACCGCACGTTTTGATAAAATCGAACGTCCCACTCCTTCCTTTAAAAGAGCGGCAATGACTTCGTTACTTTTTACTAACAACTTTTTCCCATGGATATTTTTTTCTTCAAAATACCGTTGCGTATAATGAAAAACTCCAGAAGTTGTTTCTCGAACTAACCATAACTGACTGTCAGGATCCCCCGCAATCACTAGTTCATCCTCCATCAATGAAAACCTTTGAACACCAGAAGTTTCTAAAGGTTTTTCGATAAAACCAAAGTCAGCCTCGTGTTTTGCTACTTGTTCCAACGCATCATGAGAATTGGCATAGGCAATCACAAAATTAATTTTAGGATATTTCAAAAGCAAATCTTTCAACAATTTTGGTAACAGATAGACGGCAAAAGTGTGAGAAGCAACGATTCGGCAAACTTCTTCTTCATTTTGTTCATCTAGTAATTGTTGTTGCGTTTCTTGCCACTCCTCTAATAAAACTAACGCTCGTTCGTAGAGTAAATCTGCTTGTTTTGTTGGCTTCATTTCTTTCCGACCATTTCGCTCAAAGAGAATCACTCCTAATTCTCTTTCCAGCTGTTTGATTTGATTGGAGACAGCAGGTTGAGATAAGAAAAGTAATTCGGCTGTTCGAGAAAAATTTCTTGTTTCGTATACGACACGAAAAGTTGTTAACAATTTCAGCATGCGATCACTTCCATAATTATTTATTATAGTAACTATATCAACTATTTGATTTAAATATATCACGAAATGACTATAATAGTAAATGTAACGCACAATATATGAGATTGAAAAGCAACGAATGTTTCGATCTCGCTCAGACATAAAAAGATCGTTACTTGTATTCTTAATGATCAGTCAGGGCTACCGATTTGTTTATTTCCCAATAAATAGTCATTCATAATTATTTATGCAACCTACTATCAACCTTTCCACCTGACTGATCATTTTGTTCTGAGCTTTAGACAACACACTCATCTTATGAAAAGGAGAATTCAATTAATGAAGAATTTTTTAAAACTTATTCCTGTCCCGATTTGTGGGCTCATTCTAGGTTTAGCTTCGCTAGGTAATCTGTTTAAAGAATATCATTGGATTCATCTAGGGAATATCATTGGTGGGATTAGTATGATTCTCATGATCCTAATGTTTAGCAAATTGTTCCTATTATTTGAACATACGAGACAAACATTACACGATCCAATCATTGCCTCGGTTTCACCGACTTTTACGATGTCATTAATGGTTATTTGTACTTACTTTGTACCATTTACGCACCTCTTACCAATCGTTCGGATCATCTGGCTTGGCGCTGTCCTGCTACAAGTGATTTTAGTTGTTTACTTTACTTACCATCATGTAATCAAAGCGGATTTATCACTGGAAGTCATTTATCCAAGTTGGTTCATTATTTATGTTGGTTTCGGGGTAATTACAGTAACTGCTGGAAACTTTTTCCCATTCATTGGTCAACTATTCTTTTGGCTATCTCTAGCTTGTTACGTTTTCTTATTGCCAATCATCATCCATCGGGTATTTTTCGTGAAAAACATGGCACATCCTACACTACCATTGATCACGATTGTAGCAGCTCCGGGATCGCTTTGTTTAACTGGCTATTTGAAAAATTTTGCGCAACCTTCCTTTTATTTAGTCGTTGCCTTATTTATCCTTTCGCAAACTTTATATTTTATCGTGCTATCTCTTTTACCACGATTACTTAAACTACATTTTTATCCAAGCTACGCTGCTTTTACCTTTCCACTAGTTATTTCTGCAACTGCTATGTTTTGTGCTGTAAATTACTTTCATTCATTAGGGATCGCTACTGGCTTTTTAACGGTCTTGAAACTGGTTGAATTAGTAATCGCTACTGGAATGGTGCTTTATGTATTAGGTCATTATATCCGCTTCTTGTTCAAAGAACATGGAAACACAAATAAATATGTCCCTAAAGAAATTTAATTAAGATGTTATTCTTCTGTCTTTTTCAAATTTAGAAAAAGGCAGAAGATTTTTTGCGTTTTTAAACTTTGTCAATCAAAACGAATAGTGCTACTATTATCAAGGATATTCTTGAGTTCAGAGTCGTCGTCCTCTAAATACGAGTACCCGTTTTTCAACTCTGAAACATGCGCACAGATAATGAAAGGAATTTTTAGAACATGAATCTACAAGTAACCATTAATCAATTTAAAAATCAAGGCTCACGAAGAATCTTACCTGGATTACTTCTTGCTTTTTCAGTAGCAGTCATGAGCAAACTTCTCGCATTGTTGCTCCCACAGCTTGGTGCTGCCACGATCGCCATTTTATTAGGGATCTTGTTAGGTAATACTTTTTTCAAACAACCTTCTTTAGCCATTGGAACAAAATTCGCTGAAAGCAAATTATTGGAATGCTCCGTTTTCTTATTGGGAGCAACGGTTACGGCTCAAACGATTGCTCAAATCGGCATCAAAGGGATTGCCTTCGTCTTGTTGCAAATGAGTGTGACGATCGTCGGTGCCTATTGGATCGGCAAGAAATTGTTATTTAGTGATACAGCTTCCTTGATGATGGCAGGAGGAAATGCTGTTTGCGGTTCTTCGGCTATTGCAGCGATCGCTCCAGTGATCCATGCTGAAGAGGAAGAAAAAGGACAGATCATTACATTAGTGAATTTATTAGGAACGATCATGATGCTTTCTTTACCTTTTCTTGGCTTACACTTATACGGAGATCACTTAATTGAAAAAAGTGCCCTTTTAGGTGGAACACTTCAATCTGTTGGACAAGTAGTCGCTGGCGCCAGTTTGCTTGATGCTTCAGTTGTTCAATTTGCCATGCTCTTTAAAATTTTAAGGATCATGATGTTAGTTGCTGTTGTCTATTTATTTGAAAAATTTATCCAAAAAAAGACAGCTTCTGCTGAAACGATTTCGTCTGACAGTCCCAAGAAAAGAAGATTCCCATTACCATGGTATGTTTTAGGCTTTTTAGTTTTCTGCTTGCTCAACAGCCTATTTACGCTCCCAACTTTTATCGACAAAGGGGCTCATTTTATTAGTAATTGGTTTGAGATCACTGCTTTAGCCGCAATTGGTTTACGTTTAGATTTCGCTAAATTCATGAAAGAAGGACCTCGATTCTTATCTTATGGTCTAGCAGTTGGTTTACTGCAAACTGTTGCTGCGCTGCTATTCATTTGGTTAACAACACTATAACTACCGGATTCCACTGGTATAATCGGTCTGCCTTTGTTGGCTTCATAAAATCCCCAGACTTAAAACCACCTCTTCGTCCCAAAATAGTCACTTCTATTTCAGGGCGAAGGGGTGGTTTTTAGGTCAAATAATTCCAGTTCTTTTTTATTCAGATAGTGCTTTTTCTAATACAAGTAGTTGACGTTTGATCAATAAGCCAGCTTCCGCATTTCCCATATAACCGGTTAATTGACCGTTTTGTCCAATCACTCGATGACATGGAATCACGATTGGTAATGGATTCATGCGATTCGCTTGTCCGATTGCTCGGACCGCTTTGGGATGATCAATGGTTTCTGCTATTTTTTTATATGTGCGTAGTTCTCCATAAGGAATCTCTTGCAATGCTTGCCAAACCTTTTGTTGAAAAATCGTGCCTGTGTTTATTGATAACGGAAGTTGAAAGTCCTGCCGGTTGCCCTCAAAGTACTCAGCCAATTGACGTTCTGTTTCAAGTAGGATTTCTTGTTTCTTTCTTTGATCCTGTGCACCATTTACCGCCATTTCTTCAATCGGATGAAACGAAACCTTCGTCAACCCATTCTGATCTGCATCTAACCATAATTCTCCAATTGGCGTATTTATTTTCATTTTCATCGTCTAATCCTGAATGAACTAGACTTGCCCTCCTCTACCGTTCTACTATTTTATTTATCTTGTATTATTTTAGCTAAAAATGCAATTTAAAGTTTTATTAAGTGTCAGCTTAATGATAAACTAAAAATGATGATTACTTAAGTAACAGAAAATACAGTTTATTTACTATTCTGTTCGAACAAATAATATTTGCTTGAAAGGATTTATCATATGAAAATATCAATTGTTGTCCCTTGCTATAACGAAGAAAAGACTGTACCGCTTTTTTTCGATGAAGTAGAAAAATTCAAAGACGGACACGAGTTTGAATACTTGTTTATTGATGATGGCTCCTCAGATGGTACGCTACAAGCCATTAAAGCATTAGCGAGAAAATATGAATATGTGAGATTCGTTTCTTTTTCTCGAAATTTCGGAAAAGAAGCTGCCCTCTATGCGGGTTTACAAGCTTCGACTGGGGAGCTAATCACAGTAATGGACGTTGATTTACAAGATCCTCCAGAATTACTACCACTCATGATTGAAAAAATCACGACAACTGACATTGATTGCGTAGGAACGAGACGCTCAACAAGAGAAGGAGAACCAGTGATTCGGAGTTTCTTCGCTAAACGGTTCTATCAGTTGATCAATAAAATCAGTGACACAGAAATGGTAGATGGTGCAAGAGATTTCCGCTTGATGACTCGACAGATGGTTGATGCTGTTTTAGAGTTAACCGAGTACAATCGTTTTTCAAAAGGATTATTTAGTTGGGTCGGTTTCAAAACAGAGTATCTTTCTTTTGAAAACCGTGAACGAGTGGCTGGTGAAACCTCTTGGTCCTTTTGGAAATTATTCAATTATTCGATTGATGGAATCGTCAATTTTTCAGATGCACCACTAACGATCGCCTCTTTCACTGGCGCTCTTTCTTGTATTGGTTCGGGAATTGCTATTTTATTTATCATTGCACGAGCCTTATTATTTGGTGACCCGACAGCAGGCTGGCCTTCAATGGTATCGATCTTTTTATTTATCGGCGGCATCCAATTACTATGCCTAGGGATCATTGGCAAATACATTGGTAAAATTTTCCTTGAAACCAAACAACGCCCCGTTTATATCATACGTGAAACAGAACAAACCATCGTTTCTCGTGAAAATGAATAAATCATGAATACTGACCGTGGTGAGAATAGCTATTTCTATTTCGAGATTTTCTCCCTTCGTGCCCAAGGTTTTCTCTATAAAAAAACACCTGAAATGAGCGTTTGATTTCAGGTGTTTTTTTATTTTTCTAGTTAGCAAATACATTACTTCTAAACATAACAATAACATTCCGATAAAGCTATTGAATAAATCTCTGTCACATTATAGGCAGGTAAAAGAAAAAAGACTAGCTGGTAGAGGAAATATTGGACGTTTCCTTTTGATTTACGACATTTTTTTCGCTGATGCATTGTTTAATTTGTTTAATTAGTTCTTGCCAATTATGATTGTTGGGCAATCGTTGCCATAAGATATGGGTACATTGAAGGTTTCCTAAATGAAAGTCAGAAATATAGATATCCGTTTTCGAAGAAATAACTTTTTCAATGACTATTTTTCCAGCTAAGGAATATTGGAGATGTTCTGCAATAAACTCTTCATACGCTTTTCCATAAGAAAAATCCAACGTAATATAAACAGCTTCTTCAACTGCTTCTAAGGGAAAATTTTCAATCAATTCCATCATATAGTACATGTATAAATCTGCTTTTTCTTCTTCATTAAGTAAAATAGAACGAGCTGTTTCCATAATGGTTTCATTGACTTTCTGATCAAATAAAGGATATTCTTCTCTTAAAAATTGAAAATTATGGATATTTCCAAAACGATGATGGATATCGGGCATAAATAACAACCGTTCATGTATCGGTTGCACATTTTTCAATAACACTTTAAACAGACGTTGATCAACAAAAGTTGAATCAGCAATACCTTTTAGCATACTTGAATAATTATTGTTAAAAATTGACAGTGTCGGATCTAGTTCAGAAAAATCTAGACAAGACTTCTTATCAATGATCCGATTAACATATAAATAGGCATACAAGACTGAAGCTTCTTTTACTGCTACTGTATCTGATATTTGGTACTCTGTCTTCAATTTTCCTGCAAGTTTTTGAACCAATATTGAGGTCTGATCAACTTTGATCGTCAGATGTGCTTCATCCAAATACGCTTTTCTCTGAATCCGAAGCGCACTGATTGATAGAAATAAAGATAATTTATAACGTAAACTATTACGGATTCTAATCCTAAAAAATTGTTCGATCCAAAATACAAGCCGGTCACTTTGATTTTTTTGTTGCTCAGTAAAAGGGGAATCAATCCCATTCAAATTATGGAGAATGCCATAGCCCACCGAGCGAATCTTCCATTCATTCCCTACTATCTTATTTTTCTTAATAATGAGATGATCTTTTTCTAACAATTTATTGATTCGTTTTTTATAAAGATATAAAGAAGAATTTGAAATGTAATGATCGGTCGTAAATTTATTAATCGGTCGGTTTGAAAACAGCAGGAAAATAAGCAGCTGATAAGTTAGTGAACTATTTAAATAGTGCTGACGTAATTTAAGAATGTTCTCATCACAAATAAAAGAATATACTTGAATAACGCCCCGCTTTACGACAAAAAAATCATTTAAGCATAATTTCTGTTCTAGCTCCATTTTCAACTCATGAATTAATTTACTTAATTTAAATTTAGATATACCTGTTTTCTGCGCTAAAAAAGAGATTTCTACTCTTTCACCAAGTTTTGTCTGAATAAGTTCCAAAAGTTTAATTTTCATTTTTGAGTTTTCATCTAGCAACTGAACGATATCCATTTCGCCATTCCTTTCCCTAATTACTTCCAGTAGATGAATTCAATACACTAGAAGTATGTTAATTATTCAGTTTTGCTCTTTTTCCAAAAGACCTGATAGTTTTCAAGAGCATTGAATCCTATTCCAAACATTTCGAATCAGAGGCTAGAAAGGTTCTTTACGTTCGTTTTTGACAAACTTCGTTGTTTTATTTGTTGCTGTGTAGTTGTTTTTATTTGTTGTTTTATTTGCTGATGAACTTGATAAACGATCTGTTTTACTTCATTTTTATTTATATTTTGAGTTTCAACAAGCTCTTTATTTTGAAGTTGACTAGGAATTTTAGGCGCTTCATTTATCGTTATTTTATGGTAAACATAAGTAACTGGTTGATACTGATCATTCAATGCATCCATACGCTCATCTGAAAACTTGCTCTCATCCAAAAGATTTCTTTCAAGTGTCGCTGCGTAAGCAAATGTTGTCCCGTTAGTAAGAACCTGACCAACAACTAACCCCATCACCAATACCTGATAAATTTTTTTCTTTTTCATTTTTCCCTCCTAATTTAAAATAAATTCAAATATATAATTAGAATAGAGTGTTTTTTATTGAATAAACACCAATTTTTTCCGTTTTTTTCTATTTTTTTCACTTTTAAAATAAAAAATAATAGTATTATGAAGGTTTACTGATGTTTGCATATAAATATGAAAAATAAATAACTAATTTCAAGTGAATTTTTTTTGATCGTCAAATTTCTTCAACTTTTAAATCAGAAGGTCATGAAGCAAGATCATACAGACCATCGTTTATTTCAATATAAAAATATAACTACAGAACTAGTTCGCTATCATTAATAACGACAAATAAATAACCAATAAAAAAATCGGTATAACATTTTAAAAATTAGTAATCTATATTTACAGTGAAAAAAAAGGCGACTTAGATAGCAAAAAAAGGAATAATGTGCCAAATAATTGACTTGATTTAAGAAAAAAATCATTTCCTATCCGCTTTTTTCCTATCCATAATTTTACATTTATTAGAAATCCCACTTAGTTTTTTTATAAAAAAGAACGAAACCTCTAGTTGTGCCAAACTCCTTTAATTTTCAACAGTTTTATGATTCCATCTGTTTTAGCACTTGATGGCTGTCATTTGTTCAACAAAAAAACATCAAAACTAGTAGAATCTACTAATTTTGATGTTTAAAAAATTGGTTGAAGAACCAGATCTTGATGCTTCTTCTCAGTTATTGAATAGTAAAACAGATCCAGAATAGACATCCACGTATTCGCTATTTTTAATGATGGTCCTTCCTCTACTTTTCAAATTCCTTACGAAAAAAAGCAACGATCTCAAAATAAAAAATCTTTGAGATCATTGCTTTTATAAATGATGCCAGCTGCAGGGATCGAACCTGTGACCTACGCGTTACGAGTGCGTTGCTCTACCAACTGAGCTAAGCTGGCGTTTCCATATGAAATTATATACGTATTTTAAAAATTTGTAAAGGCACAAGTGTAAATTTCGTTCTATTTCATGATTTTTTTCATAAAACGTGGTATAATTGATATGAAAGGCAGGTTTTATGAAAATGGCAACGTTTGGAAAATTTGATACAACTATCGTACCGTCAGAATTTGGGGAAAAATTTACGATCGACACTCACGTGACATTTATGATTCATGGAACACCGCAAACTGGAACAATTTCAAAACAACTGAAAAACTCGGCTGTGGTTGAAATTGACAAAACAGATGAAAATGCCAATTTAATGACGCAAAGCAAAGGTGTAATCATCATCAATTACAAAGAATTGAAGAAAATTTAACACTGACCATCTCTGCGTTTTTTGGGATGGTTTTTTTATTTGAAAAATTTCATCAACTATCTAGGATTACTTATTCCATTCATGTCATCATAAACGTGCCTATTGTTCTCTCTAACTTAAAAATAGTTTTTTTTCTCACATCAATAAAGACTTATGAGATGTCAAAAACTATCCTCTATTCTTTTGCTGTTCCTCTTGTTCACTTAAGATTCCGCAAGACTCCATCCGTTTTTTCAAATTCCGTATATTCTTTGATCCATCTTCTTGCAGCTATTCTTTGAATAAACTACTTTCTATCAAAACCATGATAAATTACTAGAATTAATAACAAACAAAAAACCATAATAGAATAAGAAATTCTACTATGGTTTGGTTCCTTAGCGTTTATTATTTTTATTTCGTACCAAATAAACGGTCCCCTGCATCTCCTAGACCTGGAACGATGTAGCCATGTTCATTCAATTTTTCATCTAATGCAGCTGTGTAGATATCAATATCTGGATGTGCTTCTTGTAAAGCTTTTACACCCTCTGGAGCAGCTACTAGACAAACAAATTTGATATTTGAAGCGCCACGTTCTTTTAATGCATCGATCGCCATGATCGCTGAGCCACCTGTCGCTAACATTGGGTCAACAACAAATAATTGTCGTGCATCGATATCTTCAGGTAATTTTACGAAATATTCATGAGGTTCAAATGTTTCTTCGTCACGATATAACCCGATATGTCCGACTTTCGCAGCTGGGATCAATTCTAAAATACCGTCAACCATCCCAATACCTGCTCGTAGAATCGGAATGATCGCTACTTTTTTACCAGATAACGTTTTTTGAGTTGTTTCTGTAATCGGTGTTTCGATTACGATATCTTCTAATGGCATGTCACGTGATACTTCATATGCCATCAACATAGCAATTTCGTCGACAACCTCACGGAAAACTTTTGTTCCACAGTCTTTGTCACGAATAATAGTTAGTTTATGTTGGATCAATGGATGGTCGATTACTTGGAATTTGCCCATTTTTCTGGTCTCCTTTGTTCTGTCGTTTCTTTTTAATTGTAAAACAAAAAGACCCAATTGACTAGTCAAACCAACAACTTTTCAAAAGAAAATAAAATAAATAAAACAACAGTAATCAAAAATAAAAAAAAGCAGTAAAAAATAACAAAAAAGCTTTGGATAATGAATTTTTTTGTTATTTTTACTGTCTTTTAGTCAGATTAATATTACATATATCTGGTTATATAAATAGGATCATCGATCCTGCTGTAACCACTGAGTCGCTAAAAGCATCGCTGCTCTGGTAGCATTGGTTTGGTCCAATGAATTGACCATCACAAAATCGTGGATCATCCCTTGAAAACGAACCTGGGTGACTGCCACACCTGCATCACGTAACTTCCGAGCATAAGCTTCTCCTTCGTCTCTTAAAACATCCGCTTCACCAGTTAAAATCAAAGCTGGTGGTAAGTCTGCCAACTCTTCAGAAGTCGCTCGTAATGGTGATGCGGTGATTTCTGACCGCTCTGAATCATCAGTTGTATATTGGTCCCAAAACCATTTCATTCCTTCTTTAGTTAAAAAATAGTTTTCGGCAAATTCTTGATAAGAATCAGTAGTGAAATTGGCATCCGTCACCGGATAAAACAAAAGTTGTTTTTGGATCGGCAACCCTTGGCGTTCTTTGGTTAAAATAGTCATTACAGTTGCCATATTACCTCCAACTGAATCGCCCGCTACCGCTAATTCAGATAAATCTAACCCTTTTGATTCCGCTAGTTCACTTAGCTTTTGTAAGACTGCATAGCTTTGTTCGATCGCTGTTGGATATTTTGCTTCCGGCGAACGGCTGTACTCTGGAAAAACGACGACCGAGTTCGTGCGAACGGCTAATTCACGAATCAACTTGTCATGAGTTTGTGCGCTACCAAAAACCCAACCAGCTCCATGAATATAGAAAATCACTGGTAATTTATCAGTATTTCCTTCTGGACGGACAAAACGAACGTTGATGGACCCCCATTGACCAGTATCAACCGTTAAATCTTCAATGTCGACTGGTAGTTTATCAACGGGCGATTCTTGGACTTTTTCTAATAGCGCTCGTCCTTCTTCAGGTGGTAATTCGTAGATTCTTGGGTGGGGAGCATTTGCATCACTAAATTCGATTGCTGCTTTTTCTAATGAGATTCGTTCGGTCATCATGGTTCCTCCCTAGATTATAATAAAAAGCCAAATTACACCTCATATACTAGTGAGCCCCAATGAAAAAGTCAAAAAATCAGTTTGTTTGTTTTCTCTCAAACTCAGTAAACATAAGCATTCCTCATACTTCCCCCAGTACCTGCGTCTTAGTTTATCCCTTCATTAAAACAAAACCTCAACACTTCCATACCTAATCCATCTCAGTCCTATATCTCAGGCTATTTTAAATAGATCTCACCAATGTATTCGTGCTACATCGATAGAAGAACACTTTTGCCTAAATAAAACTAAAACACCCAAAAGAAGCGATTCCAACAACTTTCCCTTGAAAAAGTATCCACACACAATAAGCCATTTCAAAAAATAATCCAAAGAATTCCAAAAACAGGAGAAGCGATTTTGGATTCTTCGGATTATTTTTAATACACAGTAAATTTCAGCAAACTAAGAATTTTGGAACAGTTGCTTTTTTATGTCTGCGGATGGTACTTCTTGCGTTAAGCGACTCGTTTTGTAGTGATTATTCCTTTTATTTATTATATAAAGGATATTTTTCAGTCAATTCACGCACACCAGCTTTGACTTCAGCTAATTCGGCTTCATTCTCTTTGGCTTGTAAAGCTTTGACGATCAATTCCGCCACCTTCGCAGCATCTTCTTCTTTGAAGCCTCTTGTAGTAATTGCTGGAGTACCGATACGGATACCGCTAGTCTTGAACGGGCTAAGTGTTTCAAATGGAATTGAATTTTTGTTAACCGTAATATTCACACTATCTAAAATACTTTCGGCTTCTTTCCCGTTTAACTCTAATCCACGGACATCGATTAAAACTAAATGATTATCCGTTGCGCCAGAGACCACTCTTGTACCGATTGCTTGATTGAAGACTTTTGCCATCGCTTTGGCATTAGCAATAATCTGTTCACTGTATTCTTTAAATTCAGGTGTCAATGCTTCTTTGAATGCTGCTGCTTTCCCTGCAATGACATGCTCTAGTGGTCCACCTTGGATGCCAGGGAAAACTGCACTATTGATTTTTTTCGCTAATTCTTCATTATTGGTCAAAATCATACCACCACGTGGTCCACGTAATGTTTTATGAGTGGTTGTCGTAGTAATGTCCGCATAAGGGATTGGACTTGGATGGACACCAGCTGCAACTAAGCCAGCGATATGTGCCATATCAACCATTAATTTCGCACCAACTTCATCAGCGATTTCTCTAAATTTTTCAAAATCAATGATTCTACCATAGGCACTTGCTCCGGCAACGATCAATTTTGGTTGATGTTTTCTAGCTAAAATCCGCACAACATTGTAATCAATGACTTCTGTTGTTGGATCAACACCATAGGCTACAAAATGGTACGTTTTTCCACTAAAGTTCACAGGAGAACCATGAGTCAAATGTCCACCTGCTGAAAGATCCATCCCTAAAATCGTGTCACCGGGTTCTACTAAAGCAAGATATGCTGCCGTGTTCGCTTGTGAACCAGAATGAGGTTGAACATTGACAAATTTTGCACCAAATAATTCTTTTGCACGATCGATCGCTAAACTTTCAACGATATCGACAAATTCACAGCCACCATAATAACGATGCCCAGGGTAACCTTCTGCATATTTATTTGTCAAGATACTTCCTTGAGCCGCCATCACTGCTTCAGAGACAAAATTTTCGGAAGCGATAAGTTCCAAATTATTTTCTTGTCTTTCTTCTTCTTTTGCGATTGCTGCCCATAAATCTGGGTCAAACGTTTTGTAGTCTACCACACACAACAGCTCCTTCTTATTGTTTACTAAGAAATCATGAATCAACTAGCAATCTAGGCACGATCAGCTAAAATCCTTAACTGGTCATTCAGATCACGGTAAAAAGCTCTTTCTCACGAATGATTGCTGATTCTTTCTCTTTTGAACATGATCTCTCAGTTTTATTCAAGTTTATTCAAGTAGTGTTTACTTTATTGCATTGTATCATAATAAAGTATGGGTACAAGCTACCTACGTTCTTTTTTCAAAATATTTTTGTCCCGCTGATTTTTTTAAGCGATTCATATAAGCATTTCCCAGACCTTCTTCTGGAAATACTGCAACAAAGATCATATCAAGTCCAAGGTTCTTCTCATCTAACCCACGTAATCCTGCAAATAATCCTTTCGTAGCGGCTTCTACTGAATCATCAAAATACATGTAGACTGCTGCTACATCAAAACGAACAGCTTCAGCAATTTTAGGACCTGCAATTACTCCAACACGCAAATGTTCTTCTTTCGCCCATTTTACAGCGGCTTCCCAATCATTTTCTTGGACCATCATGACTTGCGTATCAGGTGAATAGTGCTTATATTTCATTCCTGGTGATTTAGGTGTTTCAGTACTTTGGACTAAATGACGATCAATGGCTACCTTTCCACCGATCACTTTTTCAAGCTGTTCTTTGGTCACCGCTCCTGGACGTAAAATCATGGGTTCACGATCCGGATCACTGAGATCGATCACGGTTGATTCCACACCAATTCGGGTTGCACCATCATCAATGATCCCATTGATTTTTCCTTTTAAATCATGGTAGACATGTTCCGCAGTCGTTGGACTAGGTTTTCCCGAAGTATTCGCACTAGGACCAACAATTGGTATACCAGCTAATTGGATGACTTCAAGTGTTTTTTTGTTATCTGGCATACGAAAAGCAGCTGTGGATAACCCACCTGTTACAATAGGTGGTAAAGACCCTTTTTTGATCTCAAAAATAAGTGTTAAGGGACCTGGCCAGAAATGATTGACGATTTTTTCCGTTAAAGGATGAAAGTTATCCACAAATTGTTTTACTTGCTCAAACGATGAAACATGGACAATCAAAGGATTATCTTGTGGACGACCTTTGACCGAAAACACTTCGGTTACCGCTTCAGGCAAAAGTGCATTAGCGCCTAGTCCATAGACAGTTTCAGTTGGAAAAGCAACGAGTTCGCCACTTTTTAATGCTTGTGCTGCTTCTGATAATTGTTCTTCATGATAATAGTTTGTTTCCACAGTCTATCCACACCCTCATTTTTCAATATGCTTGATTTATTCTACTTTATCCTCATGTTATCAACAGAGTGTTGATAACTATTTTGTCAATAGTGGATAAGTATGTTGATAAGTCAATAACTCGTTTTCATCCTTGTAAAATCAATGTTTTTTTATGATAAAAAAACATAAAAAATATTTTTCATCCACAATCAGCTCATCACAGAAACTATTCGTTCATTTCCAAATAAATCTTTATGAATACTTACTTGTTTATTGGGGAATGCCGTTTGAAAGATTTGTTTCACGATCTCCCCTTGGCTAAATCCTATTTCCAAAAATAGTTTTCCCTCTGGTTTCAAACATTGTTTTGCTTCTTTTGCTATTTTTTTATAGATGGCTAATCCTTCATCTTCGGCAAATAATGCCATTTTAGGTTCAAATGTCCGAACACTTTCATCCATCAATTCCCATTCATCGAAACGAATATACGGCGGGTTGGAAATAATGACGTCAAAGGTTTGATCACTGACCGGTGCCAGTGTATCTCCATGATAAAAATGGATCACCAGTCCAGCTTGTTGCGCATTCTCTTTCGCTACTGAGAGAGCTGCTGGAGATAGGTCCACAGCCGAAACGTCCCAGTTCTTTCTTGCAGCTTTTAAACTGATCGCAATTGCCCCTGTTCCTGTTCCAATATCTATGACCTTCAAGTTTTGTTCTGACGTTTCTTGCAAACATCGTTCAACTAATTCTTCTGTTTCCGGTCTAGGGATCAAAGTGTCCTCTGTCACTTTTAGGCGGTGACCATAAAAGTCAGCATACCCCAACAAATATTGAGGCGGATAATTGTTCATCAAATGCTCCAGATCTTGTTCGATCATCTGTTGATCTTCGCTAGAAATGGGCTCATTCATCTGCAACAACCAATCAAGTTTTTGCCAGCCTTTACGTTCAAGAAAAAGAAATTGGATACTATGACCTTCTTTTCCATGATCTTCTAAAAAAGAAGAAGCCCGTGATAGGACTTCTAAATACGTGGTCTTACCCATTTTGCATTTCTTCCAATTTTGATGTTTGGTCATACATGATCAACGCATCCACGATCTCATCCATTTTTCCAGCAAGGATTTGATCTAATTTTTGGATAGTTAAACCAATACGATGGTCTGTCACACGGTTTTGCGGGAAATTATACGTACGGATCCGCTCAGAGCGATCACCCGTTCCAACGGCTGATTTACGGTTTGCATCGTATTCACTTTGTGCTTCTTGTTGGATTTTATCATAGACACGGGCACGTAAAATCTTCATGGCTTTTTCACGGTTTTTCAGCTGTGAACGTTCATCTTGCATTGCTACCACGATTCCAGTAGGTAAATGAGTTAGACGAACTGCCGATGCTGTTTTATTGACGTGCTGACCACCCGCCCCTGATGCATGATAGATATCTGTTCTGATATCTTTATCTTCAATATCGATTTCTACTTCTTCTGCTTCTGGCATGACCACAACGGTTGCTGTTGATGTGTGGATTCGTCCTTGTGATTCTGTAGATGGCACTCGTTGTACACGATGCGCACCACTTTCATATTTTAATTTTGAATAGACATTTTCTCCAGAGATCATCATGATCACTTCTTTATAGCCACCGATACCAGTAATACTTGCCTCCATCACTTCCGTTTTCCAACCTTGTGATTCTGCATATTTCTGATACATGTTGAATAAGTCACCAGCAAATAACGCTGCTTCATCTCCACCTGCTGCCCCGCGGATTTCCATGATGATGTTTTTATCATCGTTCGGGTCCTTTGGTAGTAATAAGATTTTGATTTTTTCTTCTAATTCTTCTTTTTCTTTTTTCAAATCAGATAATTCTTCTTTGGCCATTTCAGCCATTTCATCATCCAACTTTTCACCTAACAGCTCTTCTGTATCTTTGATCCCTTGTACGACATCTTTGTAACGACGGTAGACATCAACAGTTTCACGAGTGTTTGCTTCTTCTTTTGACAATTGCATAAAACGTTTCGTATCTGAAATTACTTCTGGATCGCTTAGTAGCTCGCCCAGTTCTTCATAACGGTCTTCAATTGCTTGTAATTGATCGTACATCTTTATTCTCCTTCTGTCATAATTGATGGTTCAAAATAGTGTTTCCGACAAACGGGGTAATAGGCTTCATTTCCACCAATTTGTACCTGATCCCCCTCGTAAACTGGTTGACCATCGATATAATGTAAATTCATGATTGCTTTCTTATGGCAGAACCAGCAGATCGTTTTCATCTCTTCGATTTTGTCTGCATAAAGCAATAGATATTTTGATCCTTCAAATAACTCATTTCTAAAATCATTCTTCAAACCAAATGCCATCACCGGAATGTTTAATTCATCAACAATTTTCGTAAACGCAATTACGTGTTTTTTCTTTAAAAATTGCGCCTCGTCGATCAATATACAATATGGCTTATCCTCCATTTGAAAAATGACATCAAAGACATCTGTTTCTTCAAAAATCGGCGTGGCTTCTCTTTTTAACCCAATACGACTAGAGACAATACCAACACCATCTCTGGTATCGATCCCACTTGTCATCAAGACAACTGGTTTATTCTGTTCTTCATAATTATGTGCGACTTTTAAGATCTCAATTGTCTTGCCGCTATTCATTGCGCCATACTTAAAAAATAGTTGTGCCATTTACTTGCTCACCTTCCAGTTTGTTCCTATGGTATTATACTTGATTTTCATTATTTTTTACAGTGAGAATTTTTCATCTGGTAAAAACGTTACTTTAGATTAAAACACTCATACATTTAAAACAATAGCTACGTGTCTTTCAATTCTTCAAAATCAACTAGTGGTTTGGGAAAACAGATTTTTTTGCTATACTTAATAAAATTCATCTAACTTATGAAGTCAGGAGTGACCTTATGTCAGAAATCTTCAATCAAATCGCAAACCATTATGATACTCCCGAAAGAAAAGCACTAGCAAAAATTATTCAAGACGAACTAATTTCTCAACTACCTTCTTCCACCAAAGAACTGACTTTTATGGATTATGGCGGAGGTACCGGTTTGGTTTCGTTAGCTTTAGCTGACCGATTCAAGCAACTTCTTCTAGTTGATTCCTCTGATGCGATGCTAACAATTGCTGAAGACAAAATTAAGACTAGCGGATTAACAAACGTCTCTTCGGTAACGTTCGATGCCACAACCGAATCCATCGATCAAAAAATCGATCAAAAAGTAGATCTTATTTTGATGTCATTAGTCCTACTGCATATTCCTGACACACGTTTGATCTTAGAAAAACTCTACCACATGCTTACGCCAAACGGTCAACTTTTAATCATTGATTTTGATCACAATGATGCGATCAACCATCCAAAAGTCCATAATGGGTTTGACCATGAAGCACTTATGGCTCTACTTGAACAAATTGGGTTTCATTCTACGAATATCTACACTTTTCACTCTGGTAAAAATTTATTCATGAACCAAGATGCTTCTTTGTTTCTTGCTAGCGGAAAAAAATAAAAAATAAGCCACAGAATCCTTAAAATAGGAAAGACTATTTCGGATTCTGTGGCTTATTTTCTGGGCTAGACAACTTGGTCATGACCACTGTTGCCTACATTTTTGCTCATGCTCTTTCTGATACCTGCTCAGAAAGAGACTTAAAAGATTTTGATTTCGTTTAAAGGCCAGTAACGGAAAACTACTTTTCCTTGAATCATGTCTGCATCCACCAAACCAAATATTCGGCTATCTTTAGAGATCAAACGATTATCTCCTAAAACTAAATATTTTCCTTTGGGCACGACATATTCAAAATCACTTGTGAAATGCTGCGAATTTTCAGCCTGTGCTTGGAAAGCTTCACTGTAAGAATATTCATTCTGCAATTTATCTTTCGCAAAATCTTTTTTAAACTCATTTAAATAAGACTCATTATATTTTTTACCATTAATCGTCAATTGATCATTTTCCATTTTCACGGTATCGCCCGGCATGCCAATGATTCGTTTAACGATCATTCGTTCTTCATCTCCAGGTTCTTTCGTCGTGATAATATCAAAGCGTTCATATTTTGAGATTTTCGACGAGATCAATCGTTGACCATCACTCAACGTCGGATCCATTGAATGTCCATTAACGGTAACTGGCGTAAATACATAGACCCGAGCTAATAAAATAGCTGCTAGTACTACGATCAAAATACCCCAATTTTTAAAAAATTCTTTCACAACATACCTCCCGCTTTACTTTTGTTTTCTCTTCGTATTATTCAATTGATTTTTTTATTGTTCTTTTTTATTTTACCTTTTTTAGAAAGTAAAGGAAAGAATAAGAATACATCACGTATAACTCTATTTTTTTCTTTTATTATTCAAAGGGAGATTCTGTCATTTTTCATCCACAATTTTCCAACCTGTCTTGATCAACGTGATCCATTAACTTCGTGAATGCTTTCTTCGTTGACTTCTACTGTAAACCATTGCTTCATTTTCTGGTTGTTCTTTTTTCACGATAAGTTTTAAACGATAAGGCTCATGATACCTTAAGCCTTCTTTGACGAAGTCACCACCTACAATAAACAACCCAACTGGTTCGAGCTTTTCATCCGCCGAATCCATAAGAATCGTTCCAACAGGGGCTAAATCCGAGTAGCTGCGCCCAATACTCAACTGATATTCTTTTTCTGCTACTTTTTTAACGTAATAATAAGGATAAAGTGTGTTACGATCCACAAGATAGCCATCCATTCTTCCTAGATCATTTGTTTTAATCTCACCATTCCCGATTAAATAACGCATGTTTTCAGCTAATCGCAATTGATAATCTTCATCATAAGAAACACTGACTTCTTTCGTGTTCACTTTGTCGATTGCACCGCTATTCAGCATCGCTTCTTCTGTTTGAATATTGAATGCTTCTTCCGGTAAATATTTGACAAACAATTGTGTCACATCCGCTTTGGTATTCTTATCCAGAAAGTAATAAAACACATTCAAAATGATAAAATACACTAACACTAAAAAGCCGATTCCATACAAGAAAAATTGTAAGTAATTTTGGTTTTGCCAAAGTCCATAAATAATCCGTAAAAGATACATCGTTGGGATCACACTTAAAATCGTATAGCCTCGATTTAAATATTTAGGACTAATATCTAAATAACCTAAAAACTTATGCACGCTATTGATAATATCTAATAAAATTGTCATTGTGAATCACCTGCTTGCTGATTATACACTTGCTTCCCATCTGTATTTTGGGTTGGCGTTACATTTTTCACGGTAGCCTCTCCACTATCTTGTCCTTCAGTACTTGGTGTCGTATTACTTGGTACTGTTGACGAACTTGAGCTTGGTTCTGTATGATTTCCTCCATTGATCGCATTCGTATCACTGGTTTCGGATGAACTGCTTCCTTGCTTGTCAGACTTTTCTTTCGAACTACTTGGTTGCTCTGTAGAATACGTATTTTCATTGGTTGAACTCGTATTTTCTTCCCATGTGCTCGATGAATCATTCGTCTGATCCAGTGTTGTCGACGTTTCATTAGATGTGGTCTCTGGTGTTGATGTTGGTGTTGTTTCTTCCACCGAACTTGAACTAGGGGTACGATAACTTGAACTGTTGACAACACCGGTCGCAGTAGCAACGATTGTTGAAATAGTTAAGACTGCTATTGGTTTCAAAATAGGTGCTACTTTTCGCATCATATCTCTTCCTTTATGTTTTATTTTTCATCACTATTATTTTTTATGCTTGGTCTAAAATTCATTTTTCCACCAAACTGAATATTCATTTTCAATCGAATCAATCGCTTTTATTTTGACACTTAATTATACTTAACATAAATTTCTTATTTTTTTCTTACGTTTTCTTGAAAATTTTATAATAGAGCTAATTAATTGAAATTTTTGAACTTGCTAAATAATCCTTTGCTTCTTGGTTTATTTTCTTTAAATCACAACCTTGCTGTTTAGCTGCAAAGACACAGCCACAGTAACACTGACGAAAAATGTCATACTCTTTACACATCTGGATCGATCGCTCATATCCTTTATTTTTCTTAAAATCACTTGGTAAGTAATGAGTTCCATAAATTTTTTGGATATCCATCCCGATTTGGTTGATCAGAGCAGCATTTTTCTTGGGTGAGATCGTTAATGCACTCCCAAAATAATCATAACCAAGTTCTTGGGCTTTTTGTGCTACCAGGTCTAAACGCATATTAAAACAGGCACTACATCTTGCGCCACCTTCTTTTTCTTCCGTAAGGCCTTGCGTAATGACCATTTTATTAAACTCGCTGGGGCGGTACTCATCAACGATCAGCTGAACATGATGATTGGTTTGCTCGTTAAACTGATCAACAAATCGCTTTTGTTCATGGAGTCTTCTTAAATATTCATTTTTAGGATGGATATTAGAATTTGAAAAAAATAAAGTAACCTCTGCAAATTGGCACATGAATTCTAACGTATGTGTGCTGCAAGGAGCACAACAAGTATGGATTAATATTTTTGGTCGAGTTTCTTCTTGTTGCCATTGTTGGATCATTTTTTGTAGTACTCGATCATAATTTATTTTCTGGTTTTTCATTTTTTCAACAATTACCTTTGCATCAATCATTGGGAGACCTCGCTATTCTTCAATTCTTCCATAATTATATGCTATTTGATAGCAAATCAAAAGAAAACGTACATTTTGTTTAAGATTTCTTTGAGTATTATTTATAACCTCGGTATACTGAAAGAAACAACTTTTAAAAAGGAGGATAGTTTCTTGAAATTAACCCTTTTCATGCGGAAATTAAGACGTCGAAGCGAACGTTACGCTTCTAGTCATTTTTCTTCAATCCAAGTCATTGTTTTTTACTATCTTATTATGACCATTGTCTCTTTAGGATTGTTTTACATTCCTTTTTTTCGTGAACCAGATAGTCACGTACCTTTTATCGATATGCTTTTCATGGCGATCAGTACAATCAGTGTAACGGGATTGTCCACATTTGATATTAATTCGGCTTTTAATGATAACGGGGTAATCTTACTTGAAATACTATTCCAAGTAGGTGGATTAGGGATTATGATGATCTCTACTGCTTTTATTATCTTTTCTAAACGAAGAATCACGTTACGACAGCGACAACTGATCATGACGGATATGAATCAGCCACGATTATCTGGTATTGTTCGTTTGATTCGTATCACCTTTGTAATTTTGTTGTGGTTCCAAGTCCTTTTTGGCGCTTTCTTTTCCATTTATTTCTATTATCGAGGCTACTTTGATCATTGGCGGGATGCTATTTTCTATGGATTTTACCAATCGATTTCTGCTGTGACCAATTCGGGTTTCGATGTCACAGGAAACTCAATCGAGCCGTTTGCACATGACTATCTGTTCCTATTTGTTATCATGTTTTTGATTTTTATTGGTGGGATAGGATTTCCTGTTTTGATGGAATTTCGTGAATGGATTTTGTATAAACGCTCAAAAGCAAAATTACCGTTTCGCTTTTCCTTATTTACAAAATTAGCGGTTTTAGCCTTTATCATCTTATTTGTTGGTGGGACGCTGTTAATCTTTTTACTTGAAAAAGACCATCTTTTTCAAGATTCTAGTTTAAGTGTCAAGTGGATCAATTCTATGTTTTACTCTATGACCACTAGAAATGCTGGCTTACAAATCCATGATTTGGGTAATTTCCAAATCACTACATTGATCGTTTTTTCTTTATTGATGTTCATTGGATGTAGCCCAAGTTCGGTGGGGGGAGGGATTCGTACAACGACCGTAGCAATTATTGGTCTTTATCTCTACTCTTTCCTTAAAAGCGAAGACAACATCAATATTTTTGGTCGTCGAATCGATAATGATGATGTGCGTAAGTCAGTCGTTGTATTTATGTTATCTCTTGGTATGTGTTTTTTCTGTATCGTCTTTTTATCAGCTACAGAAAATCAGCCTTTAATTGCAATTATCGTTGAAGTGACTTCAGCCTTCGGAACCACTGGCTTATCCCTGGGAATTACTGGGAACTTGTCAGTAATTGGGAAAATCACGATCGCAGCTTTAATGTTTATCGGTCGTATCGGTATGTTGTATACTTTGATGTTATTTGTTCCAAAAGAAACACGAGATTTAGGCTACGAATACCCTACTGAAAAAATCATCATTGGGTAAAATTTCAGACAATCGACAAACCTTGAAAGCCTGAATCTATATTTACTATACAAAAATGCATCCTGTGTCGCTCTAATAAAAATAACCCAAAGTAGTCAAAAAATAGAGAAGCTATTTTCGGCCACTTCGGGTTATTTATTTGTACTGAAAGCTTTGTTCTTATTTGTCTAAGAGGATAATAAACTTCCTAAAACAAAAGCAATTAAATCAAAAGCATAATGCACTGCCCAACTAGTATTCAATGACTTTGTTTTTAAATAGGCTTGGTTAAACCAAAGTCTAATTCCTCCTTGAACTAAGATGACTTGCACAATCGTGAACAACGCTGAACTTCCTAGATAAGTTTCAAAATGAATTAGTCCAAAAATAATTGCTGTGAGCAATGATGCCACCTTAGTATTGATCCCCATTTTTTTACGTAAAGTATCAAAGATAGTGATCGAAAATAGTTCTTCTCCCAGTAAAGCAATTGGTAAAATAAATACAAAAAACCACCAAGGATTATCTTGCGCACTATTTGCTTTCGTCTGAATATCTAACAACTGTGCCAGTATTCCCATTATCATCGAAGCCAACATACCATAAATTTGTGAACCAACTAAAATCAGCAAGAATGTTTTTATAAATCGTTTAGGTGTACTAAATAATTGCCTCACACCAACAAAACCAAATACCAGTAAATAGCTTACTAAACCACTAATAACAAGAAAACTAAACTGAATATAATAAAAGTCAACCTGAGTCAACCCATAGAACCCTGCCCCTAACACTCCAAAAGCAATCATTATTCTAAGGACTTGATTATTTGGTTCTGTAATTCTTTTTGTCATATTTCTTGTTCCTCTTCCCTTAAATAATTATCATTTGTTCATTGATTAGTCGCTGACGACCCTTCACATGAGTATTGTTTACGTGTCTTTTATACTGCCCCATCTCCTCAAACAAGCCTTCATCACTGACAGATTTCCAATGATTTATCATGAATGTTTTCCTTTAATTTTCCATAGTATAATCATCTACGAATGAAAATTCTTTTATAGTCCTATATTTAAGACTTTTGGTACTTTGTATCTAAAAATAACCTGACCATAAACACAATAAATATGCGAATAATTAGTTTTTTTGAACTCCACTTAACCTTCATTCGTACTTATTTGTTATAAGAAACGTGCGGATAACACCCCTCGTCTAATTTTACTAATTTCTCTTTCTTTCAGTCGCTTTTCTGGTCACTTTTCCAAAAGTATCTTTCTTAGAATTTTGACAAATTTTTTGCTACTATTACTTCATTACATAAACACATAAAATAATTTTGATGGAGAGATACTATGGAGTATGGTCAGTTAATACGAAAAATCCGATTAGATAAAGGTTTTTCTCAAAAGGAAATCTATTCAGGAATCGTAACAAAATCTTATTGCATTGAATTTGAAAAAGGAAACCATGACTTGTCTTTCCGACTTCTAGCTCAAGTGTTGGAGCGATTGCTGGTAGATGTGGAAGAATTTATCTTTTTATATGACTATTATCACTCTTCTTCACAAAATTTATGGAAACAATATGAATTGGCTTCTAATACAAAGGACTTAGAAAAGCTCTTTGAGATCTATCAAACGACAACCGCTTCAAAAGATAAAAAAAGTCAGCTTCTAAACGCTTTAACTAAAATTGGCCATGATCAATTGAGCGACCATCAAATAGACAATGAGACCTTGGAGTTCCTTGTTGATTATTTAAAATCCATCGAAACATGGACACTACAAGAAATCAAAATTTATACCAACACCTTGAATTACTTTTCAGAAGAACAGCAACAAATTTTCTATAAAAATTCATTAAAAAAAATTCAGATCTATCAAGAATATCCCGCTGGCAAAAAAATTTATTTGACGTTGCTTCTTAATAGTTGCGGTCATTTTATTTCCTATGGGAATTTCTTTTTAGCAAAAGATGCGCTTAGTCATTTAAAGGAATTAACCACCGGAACTGAAGATGCAATCTTTAAATTATATCGTATTTATTTTGAGAACATTCTGATTTACTGTACAGAAGAAAAAAGCAAAAGTGAAACAATGATCCACTTTATTATCGAAACCTTAGACAAACTGGATTATTCTTTTTTAAGCGAACAATGTACACTCTTTTTTCAGACGATCAAAAACAACTATTAATCCACTATAGTTATTCCTAAAAAATCAACTGTTATCCGTTGGGGCTATTCTTAGACTAAACGAAACTTCAAATAAACAATCAAGCCTAGTACCAATCGTTGTTAGACAAGAGAATCGCAACCATTTCTTAAAAAAAAGAAAAGCAATTTAACCTTTTTTTGAACATATGGTATGATTAATTGAATTTACTCGTCGTTAAGACGTTTTATGGAGGTTACATAATGGGAGTACGCAGTCAATTTGCGATTGCTGTTGGTAAAACATCACAATGGGCATTAAAAACCTTCTTTAAAGGAGGATCAAGTTTACCGGGTAAACTTGCACTTAAAATCGACCCACACATTTTAGACAGTCTTGCAAAAGATTATCAAGTGGTTGTCGTTACTGGAACAAACGGAAAGACATTGACAACTGCTTTGACAGTTAATATATTACGGCAACAATTTGATGAAGTATTAACCAACCCAACTGGGGCAAATATGGTTCAAGGAATCGTTTCTACTTTTTTGCAAGCCAAACCTAAAAAAGGGCAAAAAAAATTCGCTGTTTTAGAAATCGATGAAGCAAGTTTGAGTAAAGTAACTGAATACATGAAGCCTGAACTATTTTTATTTACAAACATTTTCCGTGATCAAATGGATCGTTATGGAGAAATCTATACCACTTACAAAATGATTGTAGACGGAGCGGCGAAATCACCTGATGCCACAATTATCAGTAATGGAGATTCGCCAATCTTCAACTCTGTGGAAACAATCAATCCTCGCCAATATTATGGGTTTGATCATGAAGAAGACCATGAACAAATGGCTCATTATAATACGGATGGTGTACTCTGTCCTAAATGTCATCATATTTTACATTACAAGATGATCACGTATGCAAATTTAGGGAAATACTATTGTCCAAACTGTGACTTTAAACGTCCTGAACTTGATTATCGTCTAACGGATATGTTGCGCATGGACAATGTCTCAGCTGATTTTACGATTGATGGTCATAACTATGGAATTGAAGTTGGCGGGATGTACAATGTCTACAACGCGTTAGCTGCCACAGCGGTAGCTGAATATTTTGGGGTAACCCCTGAAAAAATCAAGCAAGGCCTAGGATACGACGAAAAAATATTTGGTCGTCAAGAAATCATTGATATCAATGGTAAAAAATGTACACTCGTACTTGTTAAAAATCCTGTTGGGATCAATCAGGTCATCGATATGATCGGCTTAGCCCCTTATCCATTCTCACTAGTTGCTTTATTAAATGCAAACTATGCAGATGGAATTGACGTTAGTTGGATCTGGGACGGGAATTTTGAACATTTTGCTGATATGGATATTCCTGCAGTGATCGCTGGTGGGGATCGTCATACCGATATGTCGTTACGTCTAAAAGTTGCAGGAATCCCTGAAGATAAGATCATCGAAACAAAGGAACTGAATGAAGTCATTAAAAATATCAAACAATTACCGACCGAACACGTCTACATCCTAGCTACCTATACAGCAGTTCTTCAATTACGAAAAGAATTAGCGAATCAAGGATTTATCAAAGGAGGGATGAATCATGCCTAATTATGAACTGAATATCGCCCATCTCTACGGTAATTTGATGAATACTTACGGAGACAACGGCAATCTATTGATGCTTAAATATGTCGCTAAAAAATTAGGTGTGACCTGTCATACCGAAATTGTCAGTCTGCATGAACCATTTGAAGCAGATAAATTTGATCTAGTCTTTTTTGGTGGAGGACAAGATTATGAGCAACTGATCATTTCAAAAGATATCCAAGAAAAAAAAGCAGCACTAACAAACTACATTGAAAATGATGGTGTGATGTTAGCTATCTGTGGCGGGTACCAATTCCTTGGACACTATTATGTGGGTGCCAATGGAGAAAAAATCCAAGGAATCAGTGCCTTAGACCATTACACCTTAAGTCAAGAAAATAATCGTTTTATCGGCGATATCGTTATCTATAATGAAGAGTTTAATGAAACCTATTATGGCTTTGAAAACCACAATGGGCGGACATTCTTAGGGGAAGGCGAACGACCTTTAGGAAAAGTCGTTCAAGGTCACGGAAATAATGGTGAAGACCAATCCGAAGGCGTCATTTATAAAAATGTTTTTGGCTCTTATTTCCACGGACCGATTCTTGCCCGAAATGAGAATCTTGCGGAACGATTGATTCGTTTAGCACTTAAACAACGTTATGGAACAGAACTTAATTTACCAGTCGAATCTTTAGCATAAAACATAACTTTTGTTACCATAAATATTTGCTGGATTGTGATTGTAAATAAATCAATAGTAACAAGCGCAACACCACAACAGAAATAGCAAACTTTAATAATTGAGCCAAAGAATACGAAAATCACTGCTCTGATTTCTGATATTCTTTGGCCTATTTTTGATCAAGTAATGATTATTACCTTGGGATACGATTGGAAAAGCAAATGACTTCACTGACGATAAGAAAGAATCGTTTGAAAAAGCGAACTAACTTTTCTGCCGTTCCCTCTTTTCATTAATACTTCAACACTATCTTTTAACTAATAATTTTAGCTAATTTGCCAATCAGTTTTTCTTTTTTATTATTTTATTCCCCTTAATTAGTTACCCTTCGACAAATAACAACTGAATCCAAGACCACTCATTCCCTATCATTGATATCTGATTGACCAATCATTTCTAATCGTTGTTCCCACAATAATTGATTTTCCGGATCTTCATTTTGCTGGTATAACTCAATAAAATCAATAATGATGGAAGCTTGTTCGATATAAGTTTGTAATATTTTTTTCACTTCTTCCTCTTGGATCAATTCTAAATGTTTCGTTGTTTCTGCAATCTTCTTCTGTTTTAAAAAAAACAGCCCTTTCTGTAAATAATTTTGGTCTAACTTTTTTGATAGTTCTTCACTTTCTAAATATTTCTTTAATATCTCTGCTTCGGCCAATTGTTCTAATTCAATGTAAGCAAATGCAAGCATCACTTTTCTTTTGTCAGATAAATTTTCTGGGGACGTTTCAATAACTACTTCCCAATTTTTTTCAAAAAAAGCTAAATCAAATTGTGCATCTGCGGTGGGGTAATATTCATTGATCTCTTTCAACCATGTAAATTCTTGTTGCTCTGTCAAATAGTCGATCAATTCATGACGCTTTTCTGGATATTCCGTTGCTGCTTGAAGATAGGCTTGCGCTTCGATTAATTTTGCCCATTCCTGCTCCTCTGTCGTGGTAATTTCTTTTTGATCTACTTTCGTAATAAAATGTGGCCACATTACGCTAATGCCTATGAAAAGACTGAAAACAATCACCACAATAAACCAGATCCTTTTGATCGTGGGAATCAAAGATAGTAATTTTCCTTTGGTTGATCTGCTAGGTTCACCATACTTAATTGCTTTTTTCGTGCGTATCGCTGCTTTACTTTTTGTCGTCTTCTTTTTACTTCGGACTATCTGATATTGCCCACTGATTATTTCTTCTATGGCATCCTTTAACGGAAATTGTAATTCCATTGAATGAAGAAGGTGATTTTTATGATTGTAAATCCGAATACGACAACTACCTATGCTTTTATTAAGGATCGTTTGTTTATTGATCTCTTCTAATAAAATGAGGGCCTCGAAAATCGGTAGACGCTCTTCTTCGATTTCTAGCCTTTTGACATGATCAATCAGTACAGTTTCTCTTGCCATAGATAGACATCCTTTTCATTTACCAAAAGTGATGGACAAAACCGGTATTTTCATTCTGCGTATTCTTTCGATTCCTTTTCAGCTATCTCTATTGGTTGATACCTTTCCACCAAAAAGTGTTTTGTAGCTGAATCAAACACATACCAAATTTGAAACAGCCCTTCATTCTCAAGTGTTTTAGTAGACTTACCTTCTTGATTCAAACTATCAATCGTCCTTGTGACGTTGGTAATCACTTCAATTTGTTGGTCATTCACGTGACGTATAAAATTCTTACTTTTTATAAAACGAGAATGACCAAAAAATTGTGGAAAAAAATCGCTTTGCTTTCTGCTTTCTTCTTCAGCAATTTTCGCTTGTTTTGCTAAAAATTTCTCATAATTCAAATAATTATCCCCGTACTCTGTGAAAGTAAAATACGAGCGTAAAAAATCATTGACCTGTTGTTCCGAGAAATGAGCAACAGGTATACGGTTATTTGCTTCTTGTTGTGTGTTCTTTTTACCAAAAGTATATCCAATACTTACGGCTATACTGCTACTGATAACCAAACAAGCAATCGTTGTAAATAATTGATGTTTATTTCTGATTTTTACCCGCTCCCTACGATTCGATAAAAGTAAACTGGTGCCAGTTGTGGATCACCATAATACCCTGCAAATGGAGTAATGACGACATCACCATTTTGACTAAATCCTTTTTTCGTAGCGGGTGTACAGTGAATAATCGTTTTTCCACCAGCATCTAAAAAGAATCCTGTATGCCCAAAATCGCCCGACGAATTACCTTTTTCTCCCCAAATAAATAAGTCACCTGCTTGTACTTCGGAATAGTTGATCGGATAGAGAAGTTGTCCTTCCAAACCATAAAGTGTTTCTGTATTTCCCAACGGTACATTTAGTCCCATTTCATTCAACACCCAAATTACGTAAGACGAGCAATCGTGATAAGGAAATACGCCTCTTTGGTTTCCCTGAGAATAATACACACCTTTTTGATGAAGACTTTGTGCTTTAGCTAAAAGAGCCTCATGAAAGTCAGAGAATCGCTCCCACAGCAATCCCATCTCTTGCTTTCCACCCAATTGCACCATTAATTGTTTGATCGCAGGCACCCAATAACGATTGAGCCCCATGGGATCATTTGTCGCATCAATCGGGCAATAGACCGCTCCTAATTGTTCGACAGTAACTCGTTGCTGGTCAATAATCAGCTTTTTAAGTGTTCGACCAGTTGCTTCGATTCCTTCGTCTAACGTACGATATGAAATTAAACCTTGATTATTCATTAGACCAGCTGGGTTATTTTTTTCTAGGATTCCTTTACTAGTCCCCCAAGCACTTTCATGAATCATGATCGCCGCTAAGATCACCGGTGAGATGCCGTTTCTTTTTGCTTCTTGTAAAATTTTATCTGCTCGATCGCTAAACGCATGACACTTAAGCAGAATTAATTGCCGAAATGTCCATTCATCAAATGACGTGTTTTGATTACCAGAGTCTAATTGGAATGTTTCCGAATATGCTACTTCTTCAAAATAAAAACTTGGATTTACTGATTGTCCATTTTTGGAATATTCAATGGTTACTTCATTTTCTTTCGCTACAGTTCCAATCAATTCTCCCGAAACGACTTCTTGGTCATGATTGACTAATGGTGAAACATTCTTTAAGACAAGCTGTCGATTATTGAATTGGATCACGATTGACTGATCAGTCACAGTCGTTTTCCCAGCCATCGGAGCATATAATTCTATATTTTTCTCAGCTTGTAATTGGATTCCCTGAAATTGCTTTTTTTCTTGGCCATCGAGAAAGTAACCATATCTTTGATTAACCATTAATCGATGATCTTCCTTAAATGGCGATTGTAGTTCCATCAATTGACGATAACGACCAATCGTTGAACCAACATTCAATCGTTCTTTCAATTCTTCTGTCCATTCAATGATCTGAGTAAAATATTTTGTTGTTAATGTTGCTTCGTTCCCTTTTGCATGAAGGGACCATAAGTTATCATGGATCTCATGGATTTTCGCTTTGATTACTGGATTTTCGAGTTCCACATTCTCATAAAAAATACCCAAATAAGACAATACTTCATCAATATTAGAAACCAAATTCATGTCTTGTGTCATCCCTATCTGTCCGTTGATTTTAATAATGTTATGCTGCTGACGAAGCACTCGATTTTTTTCAACATCCAAATGAGTCATGTACGTCCAAATATTTGTTAATTCAAATTCATTGATATTGGGTACACTCGAATAAATGACACTGGTTATCCCTATCGTCAGTAAGAATAGTAATACACAACTAAGAACCATGAGTGATCTAAAAAAATGCCATTTATTGGGCTGAACAGCTAAGAACTTACGACGCTTTTTTCTGAAGGGAACTAACATTTTATTTGTAACGCTCCGTTTTATCGATTGATTCAAGCTACTTGATAGAAAAATTTTCCGATACTCGTTGTCTCGTTTGTTCCAATTAGATTTATTCATTGGATTGTTCCTGTTTTCTTTTTATCCGTTCCTCGGGATCAGTCGTGATTAATTCATATAATCTTGTGGTTGAATCAACGGTATTAGAAAAAGGCACGATTGCATGACCTGCACGTATCAACCCTGCACCTTTTGGCGGATGGATCAAGTGTTTTTGTTGTTGAGTAGAAAGACGAAAAAGAGTAGAAAGTTCGTCCAGATCACTTTTAGCCTGTTTTAGCATAATGATAAATTCAGTGTTGCTTAGCATCCTCCGTGCTTTATCTGAAAGCAGTAACGTCTCCACATTTTGCGTGATCCCTGTAGGAATTGCTCCCCACTTTCGGATACGACTCCATAATTCAAAAAAATAATTTTCACAGTAAGGATCATTTAGCATCAACTGCATTTCATCAATGTAAATCCACGTAGTGATCCCTCGATCCCGATTACGTACCACCCGATTCCATACTTGCTCTAAGACCACCATCATCCCAAATGTTTTTAACTGACTTCCTAACTCTTTGGTGTTGTAGATGATAAAACGCTTATTTAACTCAATATTTGTCGTATGGGAAAAAACCGCTAAAGAACCTTCAATATATAATTCTAAGTCTAATACTAGTGCCTGCGCTTCTTTTTCCGGCTGTTCTTTGAGCAACGTAAACCATTCCTTCGCTAATGTTGGCATTTGCTTGTCCTGAGAATGAAAATAGTTAAAATAAGTCAAGCGAGTCACACGATCAATGATGGAACGTTGTGCGGAATTCAAACCCGATTGTCCACCGATCAAAGCTTCAAATGCTGTTAACAAAAAGTCGGATTTTAATTTTACTGGATCAACTTCCCCACTTAAATCATCTGTGATATCCAATAGATTGATAAATGTATCGGTGTTTGGTGCAATTTTAACAATTTGCGCATCAAAAGTTTGCCCAATTAATGTATCTTCATCTTCAGGATCAATCGAGATGATTTCGTCTGTTGGATTTTTTAGTAGTGTAGTAATTTCTTCATATTTTTTGGCTACCCCTTTTCCTGAGCCTGAACTACCTAAAATCATTCCACTTGGGGTATTCAACCGTTTCCGATTGATCCGAACTACATTTTTCGTTAGCTCATTCATTCCATAGTATTTACCCTCCTCGTGGTCAAGTTCTTGCGCAGTAAATGGAATAAATATAGCTGCACTTGCTGTAGTCAATGTTCGGCGGGTTGTTATCCAATTTTTTCCAAATGGAAGGACGGAGTTCATCCCTTCTAGTTGTAGATAATCCAAATAATGAAAGCCACAACCATTTTTTCTGGCAATACTCAAAACTCGTTCGGCTATATCAGTCAATTTTTCTTTTGTATTTGTTCTGAAATAGACAAAAACCGAAACGAAAAATAAGTTCTGTCCTTCTTTTAACAAATCATCTAATAATAAATTAGCTTCATTGATACTATTGGTTAATTCATATGGAATACTTGTATAAGGATCGTAGCCTTTTTGAGTTGCTTTTCTTTGAGCAGCAACTTTGTCTCCTTCCATATAGGCTTTTTTTATTTGAACTAGATGATTGGCTTGCTCAGCCCCGACTGGATCAATGTGGATCGATAACGTGATTTCTTCGGGTATTTCCATCAATTCTGCCATGAGTTTATCTGACAATCTAGCTGGATAGTCTTTTAGGTAAAGAATCTGGGCATATTCCTCATTGATTTCAAAATAGTTTTTCTTTTTAAAATTAAAACTGGAAGGAGCAATCACAGCTTTTGTTGAAAGATGATTAAAGACTAAATCGGAATAGTTAAATTGAAAGTGTTCCGATGATTTCAACAACTGATTGACCAATTTTAGACGCTTTAAACCGTCTAATGGGTCAACCGTTGAGCCAATTTCTTCCAAATTTCCGATTAAATTCTTTTCGATTCGTCCCAATAATTGTTTTGCCTGCTCTAAGTGATTGGCTGGAGTACTGAAAGTCAAATAGTTTTCTTTTGTAAAACGATTCTCCCCTTCATTGATTTTTTGAAGAAGCATCTGATTGACTTCTTCACGATAGCTATCATGTTGATCGCCTTTACTCTCATAAAAAAGCTTATCCGTCATCTCATCAAGCTCAACTCTTTTTTTTAAGATCGTGATTGTTAGATGGATCGTATCATCAAGACTGTTCAATAGTTCGCCATATTTTTGGAAAATCAACAATTATTCGTCTTGTTGAGCAATTTGATAATTCACATCTGAAAATCGAACACTTTTGGAATAATAATTAGGCACAATTTCACAAATGCCACTTTCAAACATTTTTTCATAACGCAACAAATCTTGGACATTACGCTTTGGCGCTAACTTTTTTTGATATTGCCCTCTTTTTTTCTTTTGTTTTTGCATCAAACGAATAAATTTTTTATTATTAGTTTCCGTACTCAACTTGTTTTCTTTCGGCACGCTTACTCCTTTGACCCACCATGGCATTTGAATACAACTCCTCTACAATAGGATAAGTATAATAATTCGCCAATTGAAAATAATTCCATCGAATCTGCACATACTTTTCTAAAGGTAAGTGATTAGGTGTCAGCCAGCCCACTGACAAGATAGGGGCACTGAGTACCATAAAAACGATCCCGATATCATCAATCGGATACTTCCAACTGACATAATTTAAAATGCCCAGAGGAACGATCAAAAGCAACGTTACAACAGCAGAGATAAATTGTCTTAACGAAACGCCAAAAAACAATTTTTCTTGGTAGGTTAAAATTTCTTTTCGAATTGGTACTTCAATCATCGATTTTATTTCCCTCCAGTTAAAAATGATTCTCTAGGCAGTTGCAAGAATGATTTTTGCCCATTTATTGGTATAAAATAAACTAGCACATAATGTTAGACAATTCCCTGATATCCCACTGATCACTGCAATCATTCCCTGTTTTTCATCAATTGAAAACACAGAATGTACGAGCAGTGGATAAAAACTTAATATAATAAATAAGAGGATCCCTTGCAGGGAGGAAGCACAAACTAATTTCAAAAAATTTTTACCAATCGAACTAACTTCTTCATTAAGAAACGTCACAAGAGGTAATGGAGAAATGCTAAAATACAAATAAATTTCAAAAAAACGCATGAAAATAACCAGTTTTGTTAGCACACTTGTTAGTACGGATAAAATCAACGGGATCAACAAAATAATTAACAACGTAAGTTTTTCAAAAAAGCCCCAATGGTAGATTCCCTCAATCAATGAAAGAACATCAACAGCCTTACTTCCACCTTCTCGAATCCCAATTTGACTGATACCATTACTGATTGTTGTACTAATTTCAACGATCATATGGATAAATATTGTTAAATGGCGCATGATCAACAGGCTTACTCCTAATTTAAGAAAGAGCGGGAGGAACAACTCCATGCCACCAAAACCGGAATAATTTCCATAAATCTTTTGTGCCATTTGTTGAAACTCCAGCAATAGTAAAAAGCCTAGTACAGAATAAGCAATTGGTTTGATCACTCCATTCATAATTAACTCACTGTATTGATAGATATCAGGTAGATAGGTTTCTAGATTTTGTAGTAGCATATTTTTAGGGTCGTTTGAAAAATTTAATTGATCAGCAATTGTTTGTAGTAAAAATTTGATTGCACCGTCCAGCTTAGCCACTTCCTTAGATTGAAATAGTTGCTACCCAAGCGCCAGCTGCAACGATAACAGCCCCACCAACGATCTGAAAAAGAGCATTTTGCATTCCGGGACCATTATGTTCTTTGATAGCCGCACCGAGTTGAATAATTCCCCATACAGTGAGCAGACTGCCAGAAGCAAGTACTCCTTTTGAAAACAACGACATCGCTTGCTCAAAATAGTCCATATTATTCTTTCTCCTTTTCTATCGCTTGTTGATTCATAACTGTTACTTGGTAACTAGCATGTACCCGCTCAAAAGAATCACTGATACTCAAACTGACAGTGTAAGTTCCTGGTTTGTTGACATCGACGTTTTCAGTCACTTCGACATCTGTTAAAGATAATGTTTCTTCTTTGTCGTAAACCTCAATTCCGGCTAGCGGATCAAACGCCTCTCCAATAGTTAGTACCTTATCGGCTATGCCTATAAATCGTGGTGGTTCATTGATGACCGTTATTTTCCCATAACCACTGGTTGTTTTGCCATTTGTATCAGTAACTTTAAGAGGAAGCAAATATTTTCTTAATTTAGATGTATCGATCCGATTCCATGCTGCTTCATCTATTTCAATATTTAATCGTTCTAATGGATCTTCTCGATCTGAAACAACCAGTTGTGCAAAATAATCTTCTTTCTTCAAAGCAGAGAAAACATTGACTTGAAGATCCGCCTGGATGATTTTAGGGGCTTCATTCGTTACTTGTACGAGAAGTCGTCTCTCCTCTGCATATTTTCCATATCGATCTTGCACATTGCCAATCCTAAAGAAATATTTTCCTTCTTTATTGGAATCAAAATTAGTTTCTAAGATATTGGTTTTAGTTAATGAGATATCTCCGTCTTCCCTATCCCAAGCTTTCACATAGTCGAAAATATTCAACTCTTGATTTATCTGATGGTCAATCCATTCGGGTATATGGATTACCGGTGCCTCATTTTCAATTTTGACAAACGCTTTCGTTTTCGCTTGAGCCCCATGTCGATCATTGACAGAATAAAGCACCTCATAGCTTCCTTCTTTGTTGATATCTAGATTTGTTTCGACTTCAATCTTTGCAGTTAAATCCCCATCTTCTTGGTCCATTGCGGATACTCCTGCTAACAAATCAACTGGTACACCGATCTGCTGGTACATTGTCGTCTGCTTCAAGTTGATTTTCGGTAAGCTATTAACAAAAAAGTAGATGGTGGCATCTGTAAACATTCCTGCCGAGTCGGTGACACGGATCGTAAATTTTTGCTCGCCTAGCTTCGACGTGTCAATAAAATTATGTTTGACTGTGGGAAAAGCGTCGTTACCCGTGAGAATCTCAAAATAGTCTGTTGGTTCAAATTTACTGTATTGCTCAATGACCATGTAAGTGGATGCTAGTGAAATTTGTGGTTTCTGCCAAGTCGTTTGGTCACTCTCACGATTCTTTTCTTTTTCAGTAGAAACTGGAGGGGCCTCATAGACTGGGGCTTGTTTACTATCCGCTCTTTCTTTTGAAGTTTCTAAAGTTGTGACTTCTGTTTTCTTTTTTTCTTTAGCAAAGGCAACGACTAATTGCGCTACCTCATGCTCTAGTTGTTGAAGTGGCAATTCTGTTCCCTCAGTTTTAGAACTAAAATAGTCAAATTGTTCCATGACTGCGATTGCCGGATCATGATCCTCTTCAAGAAAATAATGAGTGGGTATTTCTTCTTTTTCTATGTTTTTTGTATCAATGATATTTGCTACTTGTTTTTGTTTACTTGCTACTGTTTTTTCCTGATTGTGACTTAGGTAGATGCTAGTAATTCCTGTGATACTTCCACTGATAAAAAGGAACAAAAGTCCATATTTTATCCTGCCTAGATTCTTTTTCGATAACTGATCTACAACGATTGAACGTTTCACCATTCTTTAGACCATCCTTTCTTTTATCTTCTAAACACTTTGATCATACTTTTAGTAAAAATAAGCAAAATCAATTTTTTCACAACTTTACATGTTTCTGCTTTTTTTGAAGATAAAGATAACTGCTAACGATAATAATCAAGCTCAATCCAAGAAGAACCATCTCTAGCGAATGTCTTTCATTCGTTTTTGGCAATATGCTTTGCTTTAATAATAATTTTTCTTTTTTTAATGTAATTGTCTGATCTTTGTTCCTTAAATCATCCTCACGTCCTACTTCATTTTTTTGCTCTTCTTCGTAATATAAGACGTGGGTCGCTGTTAATTGATCGCCATCTTTGAGGATATTTGCCTTCAACTCAAGAAATACTTCAAATGTATCTTCTTTGCTTTTCGCAGTATAGGTAGACGTTGATTCACTGACCACTTCTCCTGTTTTCGTATTCTTATATTGCGTAAAAACGGTGTAAGTGTGTCCGATTTCGATTGCCTCGCCTTTGACCCACACCACATCTTTCAACTGATTATCTACTGTTGGATCAAGTGTTTTTTCGCCAGCAATATCGGTAAATAAAGAGGTCAACTCTAATGGTTCCCGTTCATTGTAGGCTTCAAGAACAAGTAGTTCGCCATCCTTTTCAACCGTGACAGAAAAATCCATTGGTTCTTCTAATGGTAAATAGCCTGCCAAAGGTTCCACTTCAACAAATTTATAGTTGCCATAAGGTAGTGCCTCTACATTGATTTTCCCTTCTTTATCAGTCAAATATTTTTCAACTAAGATTTCAGTCAATTCTCCATTTTCATCCGTTGCTATGTTGTATAAATGAAATGGGACATTTTCTAATGGTTGTTCATTCAACCGATCTCGTTTGATCAATTGGATATCTTGTCGAGCTAAGCGATTCGGAATTTCTAAACGAATCAAGGCATCCGCATTCTCTTCTGTGACACTAAAAATGAGTGGTTCTTCTAGTGGTACATATCCTTCTGGTGCTTTGATCTCATGGAGTTCATAGCGATCCACACCCCAAGGCAAGCTTTCTGTGGTAATGATTTCGCCTTTGTCATTGGTTTCAAAAATCTCGGTCTGTTCCGTGTCATTTGGTCGCACCATCGAAACAAATTCGCCTTCTCCTTCATTTGCCCATGTATCAAAAATTTTGAACTGAGCGCCTGCGTAAGGTATGTTCTCGCCTGTCTCTTCATCCACTTTGACAATATGCAATCGAGATTCAATCACTTCATCTTCCAATAAAAAGAAATGGGTATAGCCGTCTTCCGTGATCGTCACTTCAAATGGTTCGATCAATAAATAGCCATCCACACCTTGGGTTTCTTCAATGGTATAAGTGTCATAAGGTAGATTCTCAAACTTGAAATACCCGTTCTTACCAGTGACTTGGATATATTCTTGTCCAGTGGTGTGAGAAGTAGCTGTCAGTTCAACGCCTTCTAAAGGTGGCTTTACCCCCTGTTGCTCTTTCGCCAGTCTGGTAATTACTTCAAAAACGGTTTGAGGAATCAAGGGGCGTGAACCAAACTTATAGCCTTCTATATTCCCTTTGATGACTCGATCAGTCACCGTTTTACTGTGAAGCGCTACGGTTTCATTTTGTCCAGCATACGTGAGGTTAACGGTATGTTTTGTAGTATCTAAAGTGTAGCCTTCTGGTGGTTCGATTTCTTGGAGATAATAGGTTCCCAGCTTTAATCCTTTCACCTCTGCTTGTGCTACGCCATTGACATCTTGCATCGTTAGTTTACTAATAGAAGTCCCATTCTTATCGGTTAGCTCGTAAACAGCTCCTATCAATTGAGAAGCCCCTTGTGGTTTACTGCCTGTTTCTTCATCTTCTTTGATCACTTTGAGATTTGCTAGTTGCTCTTTATTATCTAAACTGATCGTGGTGGTCTCATTGGCTTTGATGGTCACTGTCTGAGGTGTGGCATTGAGGACATAGCCATTCGGTGCTTTGATTTCCTGGATCGTTACTTTTGTGTCGACTAACAAATCATTCCAGGCAGCATAGCCATCAGAACCTGTAGTGATTTCTTTGGTTTTTCCATCAGACGTAGTAAAACGAAAAACGGCACCTGCCAATGGTTGCTTGGTCGTTTCATCTACTTTGCGTACACGGGCATTGCCGTTTTTTAAAACAGTTATGGTTAAAGAAATTTTTCTATGTTCATTTAATCTGCCAACCATCATATTTTGGGTATATGGGTGTTGATAAATTAGCGGAACACCTTGAAAAGTAGAGGCAATATCATAGTCAAATTCAACTCGACTAGTCGCTTCTGCATTTTTGTTGGCAAGAATCGTTAATTGATTTCCTTTTTTAGAAATACTTAGTCCTTGTGACACGAAAGATGGTAATGACTGATAATTACTAAAGGCATGGGTCGTGTCAGTTAAGGTGATACTTTCTCCAACTTTTAAGTTTATCGTTTGTTTGTCAAAAGAAGGTGATGTATAGAAATAATTGACATTTTTCATGACAGCAGATTTAAAGGTTTGATAGTCCGTCATCGAAAATACCCCTGAAATACTCAACGGTGTAATCCCTTGTTGTTCCCATGCCAAAATTTGAGTCATCAATTCTTTTTTCAACGTGTGGCCCGAAACCATCAGCCCGTAATACTTAATCAAAGAAATTTTTTTCATCTGTTCAGTATTTCGCTCAGCGACTGTATAGCCAGAGTTATTTCCAAGATTAAGTGCAGCACCTGGTTCTATGCACAAGGCAATTTCATTGTTGATCCGTTTACCGTACCAGCCATATTCACGTACACCGTTCGATAAGCGAATATCAATATTGGAGATATGAGCATTGGGGTCAACATAAATCGTTTGATTGTTTCGTTGGTGGGTTTGAGTTTCTCCTAAAGCAGCATGAATCGAGTGAGTGATGTAATTCGAAGGAGTTGTCGTATATAATTTGCCGTCTTCAGTTTGAATCAACTGATTCTCTTGAAGAAAACTTATTTTACGATCGTCTTGATCTGTATTTTCTAAATTTCCTGCTAAAACAACAAGTGGTCGGCAAAACGAAACGGATAATAAATGAATGATCAAAAATATGCGTACAACTAACTGGTATTTTTTCATCGAAATTCTCCTGTTTTTTGATAATAAACCTGCTTATCTACAAAAGTTCTCTCATAAACATAGAATTACTACTGACACTAAAAATCAAAATATTCGCTACTGAATCAAGCGAATCACATATTCATTTTTAGTGCGGTCATACCTTAAAACGCCACTTTTTTGTATCTGATTGATCAATTTTGCTTTGTCTCCATTTGTCCATCCATCTTGATGAACAAGCTGTTCATATTCACGCAAAGTAATCTGTTTTCTTTTACTACTACGCATAAAAGTTAATAATCGCTGGAGTTCTGTCATCAAGTTGTCACTCCTTAAAAATTTTAAGGCCATACCATTTTTAGGATAAATGGAAACCTGACTTTTTTAGGAAAAAGCCAACCCATATCCTCACGGTCCTCGGAAAAAACATTACGTAAGAAATTTTTCTTCAAACCGTTAATCACAGTTATCGGTTCCGTCCTCCGTAAGAGATTCTAGTCATACTTTTGCTGTTAGCATGCCAACACTAACAGGACTGTCATTTAGTTGAGCATCGATAAAGATTGACAGCAAATCATCGTTATCAGTTAGATCGCTAACCAGTAATGATGCTCACATATAACGTTTTCAACGAACAAATATGTTTTTTTGCAACGACTAAACTTGCCAAGCTTTTACTTTCATTGGTCGTTCCACGTACTGTAAGTTTTGTTTTGTGTTCCTTCGTTTAGCAAAGATAAGACCGCCAGAAGAAACGGCTGTTTTTATTTGTGGATAAATCTTGTAGTCAGGTAATTCTTTTTTTGTCTCTTGATTGATAAACTGTCCATTCCCTAAATTAGCCCACGTAGAACCATCAAATAATCGAATCGTTAGTGCTTTACTTCGAATTGCTTTTTTTGAACAGATTCGTAACACGTAAATCCCTCCTCACTCTATAATTACGATTTATTTGCGATTCTTCCAAAAAAAATAAAAGACATTGATCAACTTAAGTCAATCAATGTCTTTCAGTTCAGCTTATTTTGTTTTGGGGAAGAGTTAGATCATTACAGTGATCGTAGCAGCAGCTAAAATCAAGACTAGTCCAATAACTGTAACAGTCATTTCTTTCTTGGTTTTCTTTTGTCCTAGGAACCAAATACCAGTCAGTGTCGCTAATACTACGGATGTTTGAGAAAGAATAAACCCTGTTGCTAACCCATTCATATCTGGTTGAGCTGAAATTAAATAAGTTAAAGCAGCGAAGGCAAAGAAAAATCCTGAAAAAATATGTTTATAAGAGACAACTTCGATAAACGCTGATTTTTCTTTAAAACTTAAAACAGCTGAATAAACAACAGCAACGATTACCATACCAATTGCTTGAGGTAAAAAGGCATGCATTCCATCAATTGAAGTTGCTTGAGGAGCTGCGGAATAAGCCCAGTAGCCGATTTCACCTACTGCTAACAAAAGGACCGCTTTTTTCAATAAGTTACTGCCTTCTGTATTTTTCTTTTCAGTCCAAACAGTCATCCAAGCACCTAAAATAATCAAAACTAAAGCAAAGGCACCCAAGACTTTCGCAGTAGCGCCTGGCCAATTTCCTAAAGCAAACACGCCCCACAATGAAGCCCCTAATAATTGAAAAGCAGTAGTAATAGGCATTGCACGAGAAGAACCAATCAAGGTAAAGGATTGGAATGTAATGATTTGGGCGATTGCCCAACCAACACCAGATAAGATTGAAAAAGTCAGGTCAGATCCTGTTGGTAACTCCATTCCTTTATATAAAGCAAAAACAATTGCAAAAATCAATGTTCCTAATGTTGAACCTAAAATTTGATTGACCGGACGTCCCCCGATCTTAGATGCGATCGTAGGATATAACCCCCAACCAAGTAGTGGGCCTAAGCCAATTAAAAGCGCGGTAGTATTCATGGTAGACTATTCCTCCTTCTTTTTTAAAAAACGACGCCGCTTTCTAAAATAATATTAGCATAAGGTGTCATTTCCCCTGTGCGAATAAACGCATGACACTGATTCAAATCAGCTTTCATTTTACTATGAGGGATAAAAGTAATAGGTGTTTCAGGTAGCCGTTGTTGAATTTCCGATAATACTTTAGGGTTTTCTGACTTGATTTCTTCAGCTAAATAAATACGTTGAACTTCTAACTCTTCAAGCACATTGTTCAAGACTTCCATAAAGCTTGGAATACCATTATCTACAGCCAAATCGATTTTTTCAGTTGTCATCGGCACGGGCATACCTGCATCACCGATACTTAATGTGTCAAAATGTCCCATTTGTGCGATTACACGAGAGATATCTGAATTGATTACTTTTGATTTTTTCATAATAAAAACGTCCTTTCTTAATTCAATTCTTGTTTATATGGAATAGAAGGTTGTGCGCCAAAACGTTGAACAGTCAAAGAAGAAGCTTTATTTCCATAGGTAATTGCTTCCTCTAAATTACTAAAATCAGTTGCTAACATGCTACTCATCGCACCAATGAATGTATCACCTGCAGCTGTCGTATCGACTGCATTCACTTTAAACGCTGGCACGATCCCATTTTTGCTGTTTTTAATCGAGTAAAATGCGCCTTTACTTCCGATCGTGATAATTACAACTTCGATTCCTAATTGATGTAAGTGAGCTGCAGCCTGTTTTAAGCTTTCTTCGTCCGTAATCGAAATCCCTGTTAAAATTTCTGTTTCTGTTTCATTAGGAATAATCATATCTGTTACTTTCAATAACTCTTCAGGCACATTTTCTAATGCTGGGGCAGGATTCAAAATTGTTTTTACTCCAACCTCTTTTGCTAGGTTAAAAGCTTCAATCGTACTTTCTACAGCGCTTTCAAACTGTGCAATGATAAAATCACTTTTTTCGATGATCGCTTTGTTTTGTCTAACTTGTTCTGGTGTAAACGCATTGTTCGCTCCGGCATGGATCATAATACTATTTTCCCCAGCATCATCAACAATGATGTAAGCTTGACCAGTCGCTTGGTTTTCAAGAGTTGCTACACCTTGTAAATTGATTTCTTCTTGTTCTAAAAGCTCAGCCATTGTTTTGCCAGCTTCATCGGTACCAATCGCTCCAATAAAATGAGTAGTAGCTTCTGAACGTCTTGCAGCAACTGCTTGGTTTGCTCCTTTTCCTCCGCCAGCTGAAAATGTTTCTTTCGTGTGGATCGTTTCTCCTGGTTTAGGCATGTGTTTAACTCGGATGGTCCGATCTAAATTAATGCTACCGATAACTGTTACAGTGTTCATTCCTTCATCACTCCATATTACGTATTAATTGAATCAAACGCCATTCATCAATAATTAAAACGTTTTAACTCTACACCGAAAATATACCACAGATTGAAAGCTATTTCAAGAACCTATTTTTCCTAATTTTTTATTAGCAATCAGCAGCTTCATTTTTACCAGCATTCCAAAACAAAAAAACTGAACACTTGTGCTGACTTGCTTCAGTTAGATCTTGGTCTAACTTAAGACATTCACAACACAAGGCTCAGTTTTTTTTATTTCACAACACCAATCAGAAAAAATGACCATCTGCAAAGTTAACTAATAAATCACTGATTCTTTATTTCGATGCTTTACCTGGTTCAGAGGCAATGATTGATAACTCTCCTTGAACCGTCCATTCTGTCACATCATTTGGTAAAATAAAACTTGCCCCTTTAGTTAATGGGTAAATTTTTTCATTAACAACTAACTCTCCTGCTCCATCGATTACTGTCGCTAATGTATAAGGTGCTTGTTTTTTAAATGATGTAATTCCTTTGATATCCCATTCATAAACATTAAAAAACTCGGTCTCTAAATACGTAACGATCGAAGAATTCCCTTTACGTACTTCTTTCATTTGAATCTGTGGCGTAATAGCTGGAACAGTTGTCACATCAATTGATTGTTGGATATGCAATTCACGCGTATTGCCATTGGCATCTTTACGGTCATAATCATATACACGATAAGTCGTGTCCGAGCTTTGTTGCGTTTCTAAAATCATGATCCCTTTACCAATTGCATGGATCGTTCCACTAGGGACATAGAAAAAGTCGCCTTTTTTAACTGGGACTTTTTTCAATAAGTCATCCCAACGACCCTCTTGGATCATCTCCGCAAGTTCTTCTCTTGTTTTTGCATGATGGCCATAAATGATTTCTGCTCCAGGTTCAGCATCAATGATATACCAACATTCTGTTTTTCCTAACTCACCTTCGTGCTTCATTCCATAAGCATCATCTGGATGGACTTGTACTGATAATTCATCTTCTGCATCTAAGATTTTAATTAATAATGGAAAGACAGGCTCAGTTGGGTTGCCAAACAATTCCTTGTGGTTTTGCCATAACTCGTCTAATTTTTGTCCTTGGTATTCACCGTTTTCAACGACACTTACACCATGTGGATGTGCGCTGATCGCCCAATCTTCACCGATTTTATCATTAGGTATATCAAATCCAAATACTGATCTTAAACGGCTGCCTCCCCAAATCTTTTCTTGAAAAACTGGTTTTAAAAACATAGGTTCTTGCATAGTTCAAACTCCTCTCAATGTTCATAGTTATTATAGCATCATTTTTTTAATAACGCTTTCTCTTTCAAAAATTTTTCAACAATTTCATCACGACAACGAATATAAGCTTCACGATGATCCGTTGGATGGATACGGTTTGATAAGAAAATAAATGCTTCTTGTTCAATAATGTCAATTAGTAAGAACGTGCCCGTATAACCAGTATGAAAAAGAATTGGTTGCTGTTGTTCTAATCCTTTTTTTAAATCCCATCCTAAGGAACGATTGCCTTTTTTCGTTGGCGTATGATCTTGTAAAAGTGAGCGAATCGTTTGTTCTTCTAAAAAACGCCCATTTTCAGCTTTCCCTAAATTCAAATACATTTTTACAAAGGTAATACTGTCCTCTAAATCAAGAAACAACCCAGCATTTCCTGCATGCTCAGCGAGTACTCTCGCTTTAGGATCATGTGTAACGCCCCGCAAAACCTCACCTGAAGCAAGTTGTTGTGTGGGAACAATTCTTTTGGAAGGATACGGTAAAAACGTACTGTGCATCATCCCTAAAGGTGCTAATACTTGTTCTTCAAATAATTCTGTGGCTGGCTCTTGGAAAATCTCTTCAAGCATCAATCCTAATAAAATCGTGCCTGCATCTGTATATTTCACTAATTGCCCTAACTGATCACCAGGTTGAAGCTTTAAATAGGCTTCGATCAGCTGTTCTTGAGAGAGTTGATCTCGATTAGGAATCCAAGTTTCAATATTTGATGTATGAGTCAGTAAATGTCGTATCGTGATTGTTTCATTTTCAAAAGCCGGTAAATAATGGTGTAACGGTTTGTCTAAGTCGATTTTACCATCTTCCCACAAGCGTAACACTAGACTGGTAGTAGCGATCACTTTTGTTAAAGAAGCCACATCAAATAATAGATCTGCTGTCATTGGTTGGGTTTCAGGTACGATCTGTGCATGACCTGCTGAAAAAGTTTCAACATGCTTATGCTTAATAAACGCACCAACAACACCAGGATAATAACCTTCTTCAAGTTTATTTAAAATCAACTGTTTCGTTTCTGGGTACATTTTATTCTCCTTCTCTGTCGAAGAAATCAATTTTTGTTCATCATGCTAAGTCAAATCATATAGCTTTATCCAAGAGGATGCAAGTAGATAAAGGTTGTGAAAAGAGCGTTTTGCCCTGAGTAATAAGGAGGAAAATCTCGAAACAGCTCCTCATGTTTTGAGATTTTTTGACTTATTACCGAAGGGCAGCTCTTTGAACGCCGTGGATTAGGTCGTGAAAGAAGCGTTCAGCTCCAATGACAATAAGAAAATTTTTTAAATCAACTTTTCTTCTATCCTCTTGTATCTTAGAGAAACTTCTTTAGTTGAAGAGTTGTTTCTGGTATCTCTTTATATATTGAACAAAAAATCAGCTTTCGATTTCCGTTGTTGCTTGTGATGTGCTTTGCCAACAATGAACAAAAGCAAAAGCCCCTAAACATCAAATCGTTAGGAGCTATTTCTACCTATTCAATTATTTGTCTTCGCTTTATTTTTTGGCTTTTTTTGTATCGATCACAAACCACCATTCGATACCAATCGCATCATAAATTGTTAACACAGTATGTCTTTGATCGATAAAGAAGTCAACTGCAGCTTCATTTAAATGCTGAATCAACTGTTCCATGCTTTCTTGATCAATCACGAATTTCAAGAAATCTAAACCTAATACTTCATGAGTCGGCAATGCTAATGCCTCACTATTTGCTTCTGAGATTCCTACATGGAAGTTTCCTTCATTTAAAACATGTAATCCGTTCTTTTCTTCCCGAACTTTTAGTCCCAGTAAATCACTTAAAAAACGGCGTTCTTCTTCGCTATCAAAAACGTTTAAATGGATTTTTTCAAAGTAAGAATTAGCGGATAATTTTTTGTAACGCTCTTCTGACTTACGTAATAATGACTCTTGATCCATTGCTTCTGGTTGATTTCGTTCTTGAACATTGTCCTCTTCGTGATAAATTTCTAATTCGTTACCTTCTGGATCCTTAAGTAAGATCCCCATGCGCCCTTGATCTTCTAACGCATCTTCAATTGGATAGTTTGTTTTACGGATACGGGAAAGGATATCAGCCATTTCTGCTACCGTTGGAATAATCAATGAAAAACGTTTCAGTTTTTTGATTTCCCCAATGTAATCATGCGCTCTAGGACTTTCTTCTAGCAATAGCATCTCACTATTTTGCTCTTGTGTCCCTAAAATAGCTAATTCATTTTCTTCCCGTTTCAAATCAAAACCGATCGTATTTTTGTAAAAATCAATCATTTTATCTCTATCTTTAACCCGGATTGCTACACTTTTTAGGTAAGTAGTAGACCCCAATTTAAATTCTTTCATTTTTCTTGCTCCCCTCTACGTCCAGCTTTATTTTAACGATGCTTCACATTTCTTTCAAGCAATAAATGGGTTTTTATTAAAAAAAATGTGAGAATTTTCGCATTTTCCACGCAATACTGCAATTATTTTTAAATAACATTCATTATAATAAATAAAACGCATGGAACGCTTCAGATGCTCTTTCCATGCGTTTTACTATTAATGAATTGTTAAGAAACAGCTTCTTCGGAAAACTGGCTGTTATATAAATCAGCATAAAATCCATCTTTTTCCATCAATTGATCATGATTTCCTGTTTCAACAATTGAACCATGGTTCATGACAATAATGTTATCGGCATCTCGAATGGTTGACAGACGGTGAGCTACTACAAAGCTTGTTCGATTTTCTAATAAACGATTCATCGCTTTTTGGATCAAAATCTCTGTCCGAGTATCCACACTAGAAGTTGCTTCATCAAGTATCAATACATCCGGATTAGCTAAAAATGCCCGAGCAATCGTGATTAACTGTCGTTGCCCTTGGGAGATGTTGCTGGCATCTTCATTTAATACCGTTTGATAACCTTCAGGAAGTTTGCGAACAAAGTCATCAACATGGGCAGCTTTGGCTGCTTCAATCACTTGTTCGTCAGTTGCATCATCGTTTCCGTATTTGATATTGTCGTAGATGCTACCTGTAAATAGCCATGTATCTTGCAAAACCATTGAAAATTGAGCACGTAAGTTATCTCGAGATAAATCTCTCGTATCTACCCCGTCATAACGGATACTTCCGCCAGAAACATCATAGAAACGTTCTAACAAGTTGATCAAGGTCGTTTTACCAGCACCAGTTGGACCAACAATTGCCACCATTTCTCCAGGTTTCACATCCAGATTAAAATCTGTCATCAATAGTTGATCTTTGGTATAACCGAATTGAACATTTTCAAAACGAACTTTATATGGTGTGTTCTCTTCAACAGGTAACCCAGATTTTTTATCAGACATTTCCTCTTCATCCAGCACTTCAAAAACCCGTTCCGCAGATGCAACAGTTGACTGGATCGTGTTCATTAAACTTGCAAGTTGAGTAATCGGCTGTGAGAATTGTGTCGTATATTGTAAGAACGCTTGAACGTCCCCAAGTGTCATATTCCCATTTGCAACTTTGATCCCACCTAATACAGCAACAAATACATAGCCAAGATTTTTAACGAAGTTCATCAAAGGCATAATGATCGCAGAGATAAACTGGGCTTTCCACCCTGCAGCATATAACTTATCGTTTTCTTCTTCAAAAACTTCTTGGTCTTTGGCTGTATGATTGAAAGTTTTGACGATCGTATGACCACCATAAGTTTCTTCTACTTGGTTGTTTAAGAGACCTAAACTTTTTTGTTGCTCTGCAAAAAAGACTTGGGATTTGGGTGCAATGATCATCACGACGATCAAACTCAATGGAATCATCAGTAAAGCCACTAACGTCAATTGCCAACTAATAGAAAGCATCATAACGATGACACCGATCAAAGTAACTGCACTTGTTACAAACTGTGTTAAGTTTTGTTGAAGGGTACTGGCAATATTATCCATATCATTGATTGCACGAGACATGATGTCTCCATTTGTATGTGTATCATAATAAGAAATCGGTACACGATTCATTTTTGCTTCTAGATCATGACGTAACTCATAAACTGTTCGTTGCGATACTCGTGTCATAATAAATTGTTGTAAGAAATTGAATACTGCAGAAATCAAATACATCACAATAACCGTGGCGATGATTTGAGCAATTTTATCAAAATCAATTGGGAATTTAGAAATTTGTTGCCCCGCTTGCATTTGTTTTGCTCCAGCCATCACCCCATTAAAAATCTCAGTAGTTGCTCTCCCTAATACTTTTGGTGTTTGGATCTGGAAAATGACTGCTGCGATCGCTAATACAAATACAGCAATGATCGCAACCGAGCGTTTTGACATATAGCCAAATAAACGTTTCACTGTGCCCCAAAAATTCTTTGGTTTTTCTCCTTTTGCCCCAATGTTTCGACCGGGTCCGTGACCGCCGCCAGGCATTGGTCGTTGAGAAGGTTTGGTCGTTCCTTTACTCATGCTAGATCCTCCTCTCTTAATTGTGAATGAACGATTTCCTGATAGGTTTCATTCGTTTTAAGAAGTTCATCGTGTGTGCCTTTGCCAACTAGTTTTCCTTCATCAAGCACTAAGATCATATCCGCATCCATTACTGTACTTACTCGTTGTGCAACTAAAACCGTAATACTTTCTTTCATATTTTGTTTTAAAGCTTGACGTAATTTTGCATCTGTTTTAAAGTCCAAAGCCGAGAAAGAATCATCAAATACATAAATGTCAGCTGGTTTGACTAACGCTCGAGCAATCGCCAAACGTTGTCTTTGCCCACCAGAAAAATTTCCTCCGCCTTGTTCAACATGGCTGTCTAAGCCCTCTTCCATTTCTGAAACGAAGTCTTTGGCTTGGGCGATTTCTAACGCTTTCCAAATCATTTCATCAGTAGCATCTGCTTTACCGTACTGCATGTTTTCTCTGATCGTGCCAGAGAACAACATGGCTTTTTGTGGAACAAAGCCCATCAATTCACGCAAATTATACTGAGTCATATCGGTAATACTTACACCATCAATCTTGATTGTTCCTGATTCGACATCGTATAGTCGTGGGATAAGGTTGACTAAAGTAGATTTACCCGAACCAGTTCCACCAATAATCGCAACAGTTTCGCCTGATTGTGCTGAAAAATCAATATCTTCTAACGCTAGTTTCTCAGCTCCATGGTACCGGTAGTTGACATGTTCAAATGAGATTGTGGCAGCTTTACCTGCAGGAGTCACCTCAGTTGGGTTCTCAGGATCTGAGATACCTACTTTTTCATCTAATACTTCATTGATCCGATCAGCAGAAGCTTGCGCTCGAGGGACCATGATAAAAATAGCTGAAAGCATCATAAAGCTAATTAAAATTTGCATAGCATACGTCATAAATGCAATTAGGTTTCCGACTTCTAACGTCATATCTGCTATGTAGTGTCCACCAAACCAAGTAATTGCTACGTTTGTTCCACTCATAATCAAAGTCATCATCGGCATCATCAATGCAACGATCGTGTTGACTTTAATTGCTGTATTTGTATAATCTTTGTTCGCTAAATCAAAACGATTTTCTTCAAAACGTGTCTTATCAAACGCTCGGATTACCCTTACCCCTGTTAATCCTTCACGAAACACTAGGTTCAAACGGTCTGTCTTCTTTTGCATGCTCTTGAATAGTGGTACCGCAAAAAACATGATTCCGCCGATCACCACTAGCATGATTGGAATAACTACTAAGAAAATTTTGGTTAATTGATGATCTTTTTGATAAGCAAGAAAGCTTGCGCCAACCAACGTGATCGGTGCATTGATCATCATTCTTAAAAACATTTGCGTAACCATCTGGATTTGTGTCACGTCATTAGTTGTACGGGTAATCAAGGATGCTGTACCATATTTGTCAAATGCATCTTTTGTTAAACTTTCAGATTTTTTATAAACATCGGTACGTAATTGCTTTCCTAATTTTTGTGACTCACGTGTAGCAAAAAAGGTATTTGCGATCGCTGCGATGATACTAATCAAAGAAAAACCGATCATAACAAAACCTGTTTGCCAAATATAATCAACATCACCTCGTGCTACACCTTTATCAATGATATTTGATGTGAGCGTCGGCAAATAAAGATCTGATAAAACTTGGATAACCATGAACAACGTGGCTGCAATAGCTGAAGTCAGTGAAATCCGTTTGACGATTTTTAGCATGTAATTCCCCTCTTTCTATTGATATACGCCGTCTTTCAACCATGATAGTTTTAATTTAAATTCTTTAATGGCATGATCCACGGAGTAATTTTCGTTTTTTGAAAATGATTTATAGGCATGAGCAATCGTAGTAAAGACGATATTCATGATCAATTGGATCAGTAGTTCCAGTTCATGATCATCGTTTACTTTCAGTGTCGTTCGATCAATCAATCCAATTAATTCTTTTGCCTCTTTTTGATGTTTTGCATGTGAATGACGCTGATCATCTTTTGTATGTGGCACGACTTTACGAGAAGCACGATAGTCCAAGTTCATGAAAAGATTACGATAAAAAGAAGCATTTTCCCCGACTAAAATCTCCCGAATGATTTTAGTAAAATAAAGCTCGAATCCTTCGAATAAATCCCCATCGACATCTTTTATCAGTTGGAACATATCTTTTGAACTATCACGTCGAACAGTTTCAAAATAATAATAGTAAAGATCCTCTTTGTCTTCAAAATACTGATAAAAACTACCTCTAGGGATTTCTGCGATCTTCACGATATTTGCGATGGAAGCATCTTTTAATGGTACTCTGGAAAATTCAATCCTAGCTGCTTCTAATAAACGTTTCTGCTTTTCCTCTGGTAGATGAAAAAAAGTTTTCGTAGGCATCTTTTTCCTCCTTCCTAAAATGACACACTGTCACATGACACTATGTCATTATAACACCAAGAAGATGTTTTGCAATGCTTTTCCATATTTTTTTCATGAAAAGACTAAAAAAATTCATAATTAAAAATCGAACCTTAAAAAAACTTGATAGCCTTTTCGCTTTCAAGTAAACTAGCTATGTTAGTCAGATAACAAGTCAGCTTAAAGGAGAGAATATTATGGCATCAGTTTTAGTAGTAAAAGGGCACCCATTAACTGCACAGGAATCACGTTCAGTTAAAGCATTAACAACTTTTTTAACTAGTTACAAAGAAAATCATCCGGAAGATGAAGTGACTGTTTTAGAGCTTTATCGTGATGATATCCCAGAAATCGATGAAGAATTACTTTCAGGATGGGAAGCACTTCGGGCAGGTGCTGAGTTCTCTACTTTGTCTGAAAGTCAACAACAAAAAATTGCTCGTTTCAATGAATTGACCGACCAATTTCTTGCTGCAGACAAGATCGTTATTGCGAATGCTTTATGGAACTTGAATATCCCAACAAAATTAAAAGCTTGGTTTGACACCGTCAATGTCGCTGGCAAGACATTCCGTTATACTGAAAACGGACCAGAAGGATTAGTTTCTGGTAAAAAAGCTTTGCACATCCAATCCAACGGAGGCATTTATAACGGTCAAGACTTCGCTTCTCAATATGTCAAAGGCATCTTAAACTTTGTCGGTATCGATCAAGTGGATCAATTATTTATTGAAGGTATCGACTATACCCCTGACCGTGCAGAAGAATTGATGCAATCAGCTTTAGATAAAGCTGCAGCATTTGGTCAAACTTTCTAATAAAAGCTACTTGCACGTTTACCATAAAGTTAGTCCCTTACTAACTTTGATTGTTGCATAGTGGGCACCTAAAAATTTAAAAAAATGAAGAAAGCGAAAATAGTTAAACTATTTTCGCTTTCTTCGTTTTTTTAGTCATGTGTTTTTAGTGCACAGTTGGCTAGTCACTTTGTTTTTCTTCATATAAACTAGAGATAGTTGTATACCATTCAAAAACATGTGAGATAACCACTTTTGCTGCAGCATATACTGGAATACCTAAAATCACACCGACGATTCCAAACAGCTTCCCAGAAGTTAATAAAACTAATAAGATCGTGACCGGATGGATCGCCAATTGATTCCCTAAGACTAATGGAGAAATCAATCGTCCTTCAATCGTTTGTTCTAAAGCAAATACGATCAATACTTTGATCAACATGATCGGTCCCGCCACGATTCCTAAGAATACGGCCGGAATCATTGCTAAAAATGAGCCTAGATAGGGAATCAAATTTAAAAAGCCGGCAATGATCCCTAAGGTGACTGCATAATCAAGTCCAATGATCGCAAATCCAATCATAAACATGATCGCTACTGCAAAAGCCACCGTCAATTGTCCACGGATATAAGAAGAAACTTGATCGTTCATTTCACTTAATACTTTCAAAGTTGGTTTTCGCATACGTGTTGGTAGGAAATTCACAAAATAAGGGGCAAGTTGCTTGCCATCTTTCAATAAATAGAAAAGGATAAACGGCATAGTTAGCAAAGCAACAATAATCGTAGCAACTGCTCCCACAAAACTTCCTAAACTTTGAACCGTACTTTTTGAAATATCTTGGAGCATATCACCTGCTGAACTCATGAACTTATCGCCAGTAGCTTCCAATTGTTCCCTAAATTGGTTGAATAGAGGATCTCTTAGTATTTCTGTCAATTTATTATCGATCGTATCCACATATTGAGGAAAATGATTGATAAAACTCACGGTTTGCTCTTGGATTTTAGGAATGATTACCACTGTTCCCCAAGCAATCAGTGCCACGACTAATACAAATAACCCGATGATGCTATAGAGCCTTGGAACTTGGCGCTTTTCCAAATAGTCAACAACTGGATTCATCAAATAATACAAAATTGCCGCTAAAATAATGGGTAAGCCAACGATCGCCAGGAATTGCCAGATCGGGGCAAATAGATAGGACACCTTAGTAAATAAAAAAACGATCAATAAGATCAAAAGTACTACTAATAACGCAGTAACGACTTGATTATTTAAAAACCATCGCCAAAACCAAGAGACTGGTTTTGATCGCTTGTTTTTTCCTTCCATAATCTCACCTACTTGTATTTGATTTGTGTACCGACATGAATCTCAGGTAACTGATGCGGTGTTAAGTAAAGACCGTTCACAATACTATTTTCCTCAGAATAATGATCAAAAATCAGCGTAACATGCCCTACTGTGTTTAAATTTTCATTTGCCAATCTTCCCACATGTTCAATCTGATATTCTTGTTGATCAAAAAAAAGTGAATCCCCTTTTTTTAATGAAAATTTTTCGGTAGAAGTAATCTTTTGGATCACTGAATAGTTACGTAGTGTAGTTGTTGCTGTTCGATCAAATAAAATCAAGATCGGTTCTTGTTCACTTACTGCATTTTCTCCGATTTCTTTGATGGTTGCATGAATCATTTTATTCTCTCCTTTGTTACAAATTCTGTCGCTCACTCTATATTCAGTATAACATATTCTCATTGTTTAACTCTCCTGTTTGAAATGTGCTAAAATAAACAAGGAACCTATTTCATACATTCTAGGAGGGATAAAATGAAAGAAAAAATCATTTTAGGGACGTACACAAGACGTGTGAGTGAAGGAATTTATACCATTGAATTAGATACAGAAAAAGAAGAAGTCTCAGGATTGAAGCTAGCTGTAAAAGAAAATAGTCCAACTTACTTAGCAAAAAGTGAAGCTGGTAATCTTTATAACGTCACAAGTCTGGACGGTTTAGGTGGGATCGGGGCTTACGATCAAGAATTCCATTTTTTGAATGCGGTAACAGAATCAGGCGCTCCTTTATGTTACGTTGCAGTTGATGAATCTCGTCAATTAGTATATGGTGCTAATTATCATAAAGGTGAAGTCAATGTTTATCGTATTCTAGACGATGGAGGTCTCGAAGCAACTGATGCCGTTTTTCATCAAGAAGCAACTGGTCCTCATAAAAATCAAGACCATGCACATGTCCATTATACTGATTTAACTCCAGACAACCGCTTAGTGGTTTGTGACCTAGGAACGGATCGGGTCTATACGTACGATGTATCTGATCAAGGAAAATTAACTATAGTTTCTGAATTTGTGGCAGAACCTGGAACTGGTCCCCGCCACCTTGTCTTCCATCCTGCAAATGAAACAATTGCTTACCTATTTGGTGAACTTGATAGTACTGTTCGTGTGCTTTCGTATAATAAAGCCCAAGGCAGCTTTGAAGAAAAACAAAAAATTAGTACACTACCAGATGATTTTCAAGGAGAAAATGGTGGTGCTGCAATTCGTATTTCAGATGATGGTCGATTTGTATATGCTTCCAATCGTGGCCATAACTCAATTGCAGTCTTTGCAGTTTCTGAAAAGGAGCAACTGTTGGAATGTATCCAAATTATTTCTACTGAAGGCGATTTCCCTAGAGATTTCGCTTTAGATCCTACGAACGACTATGTCTTATGTGCCAATCAAAATACCGATAATCTTACGCTTTTCGCGCGAAATAAAGAGACTGGTTTACTAGAATTACGCCAAAAAGACATCTATGCACCAGAATGTGTCTGTGTTTATTTTGAAAAGGAGCAGTAACATGAACAAAGATGAAGTATTGGATCGATTACGGGAAGAGTTAGAAATTCCTTTTTTCCAAGGAAAGTTAGAAGAAAAAGAATATAGTGAAGCAGATTATCAAAAATTAAAACAAGATTTACTTCAATATTTTGATGATTATGTCAGAAATGTTGAAAATTAAATAAATGATCGGAAAAGTACTACTTGATTTGATCATGAAGAAAAAACTCGAAACAACTTTTTCACGTTTCGAGTTTTTTGGCTTAGTGCTGAAACTCCGCTGGGTATATTATTTGTTCATCTGAACTACATTGTTTTCGGTGAACGATTTGTTGAGAGCAGCCTCTATAAGTTGAATTTGAATATGGAGGGATTGAGTTGAACTGAGACAAACGATCGGTAAATAGCAAAAACCGTCAAGTTGGTTAGGCTTGACGGTAAAAGTGAATTATTCGATCGAGTAATTCAAAATTGTTGTTGGTATAGGTTACTTTCATATAATAAGTGATTGACTGATTTTTATCATAAAAAACATATGATAATTAAATTAAAACACTCTATTTTTTAATGAAACTTTATACTGTTTTATTTTTTCAACAATAAATTTGTCATTTTTTGGATGGCTGAAGAAATATTTTCTGTCGCTTGATCCTGTTTTTCTTCAGAAGCATCAAATAAATCATGGTCAACTCCAGACTCTGGTTGGATACTTTGAGTCATTTCTTCACAACCAGCCACGTAGGAAGTATAGGCTTTTTCAAAACTTTTATGAATACCCATTACTTTTGCTGGTGGTCGCAACTGACTGATTTTTTTCAATATCACACGATATTTTTTTGTTCCTTCTTCAAACAAATGAACGATTTCAGCTAACTCTTCTGGAGACAAGTCTTCTGTTTTTTTCTGATCAATCGCTTCTCTGATCACTTGATATTTTGGATGCATCTGTTCACCGATCTCTTCCGTCTCTTTGACCATTCGATCGACTGATTGTACATAATAACCAATATTTGGTAACATTCTTTCTCCTACTTTCGATTTTATTTCTCTTTTATTTTACCTTTTTTAGCACAATTGAATAGGCTTTCTACCCAGAGTAATAAAGTCATATGTTATTTTTCAAAAAAATTTGTTTGCAAACTGTATTTTTCTCCAGAAACAATATCATATTGAATCATCTCATAAGCTTGATAAAGTTCTGCTTGTTTTTTGTTTAATTGTGCTTCCCGATGCCATTGCCCCTCTTGGTAGTATAGTTCTCGCTCAAATGCTGGTAATTCATTTTGAAGTGCCAACAATAATTGATAAAAACCAGTTGTCTGTTGATTAGTCTGATTCATCAAGTCAGCAGCAAAATAAAAGGGACTTGTAACAGGAGCTTCGTTTTTTTCTAATTCTCCTTGACTATCAAACATCAAAAACTGTGTTTCGTGTAAGGTGTGTTTCTCATTACTATTTTGAATGGTGTCAGAATAGATCCCTGGTAAATGATCTCCCCAGAAAACAACTAGTGTTCTTCTTGATAACTTCTTCAGTTCTTCCGTGAACGCTTTTAAGGATTGGCTACTATACGAAATATCTTGAAGATAATTTTCTAAACTACTTATCCCACTATTATCCTCTGTTTTGGCTGTATATTCGAGCTGCTGATATTTTCCATCATAAGGCATATGGGTTTGCATCGTCACAAGATGAATAAATTGGGGTGTATCGTCCTCTTTTAAAAGATCCATCACTTCTTGATAAGCAGAAGCATCAGAAATGTAGGGATTATCTTCAATGGTGTCTGTATACGTCATCGTATTTTCACTAATAAATTCATCAAAACCTAAAACCTCGTAAACATCTTTTCTTTTGTACATCGAGGTGTTATAAGGATGGATCGCAGTCGTATGATAATTTTGATCTTTCAATGTTGAAACGATCGAAGGTAATTGATTCATTTTGGGTACTAACATTGTGTAGGGTGTTGTTAATTGGGCATTGAATAGTCCCATTGAAAAACCTGTTAATGCTTCAAATTCGATATTGGCTGTTCCACCACCATAATTTTGAGAAAGCATCTGACCACTATAAGTCTGATCAGCAACCGCATAATAATCTGCTAAAGGATCACCGGTAATTTCCACCCCATTCAAACGACTAGGATCTGAAAAACTTTCGCTCATCACATAAACGATATTCGGTTGTTCTTCTGAGGCAGTTTTATTTTTTTCATCTGCCAGCTTTTGATAGTGTGATGTAATTTCCTTGATTTTTTCTTCAGAGTACCCTTTTGGTTTTTCCATTGGATCGATTTTTAAATTGTATAAGAAACCACCAATAAAACCTGTATTATAATAATTCATCTTTTGACTATAAGGAATCCACAAAGCCGTTTTGTTATATGCTTTACGTAATAAATTATTTGGGTTATTGAAATGACTAATATAAATAAGCGCAAAGATCGTAGTAAATAATGTGATCACTCGGATGGCTTGAAATTTCTTGTCTTTCTTAAAACTCTGATAGATAGCCCAGCAACCACCTGCTACCACCAATAGGATCATTCCTGCTAATAGATAAAACGAGGTTGTGCCTGTCATATCTTTTAATAAACCAAACTCTTTGATCATCTTTAGGTCGTCGGGATAAATCGGTTCTTGTCGATAGGTCATTTTTAAATAGTTTGCGTAACCTAATATTCCAATGCCAACAAGATAAAAGAATGTTCCAAAGAGAAAAGAACCTAATACTGCCACTAAAAAAAGGAAGATCATTAATAACACTAAACAAGCTAATAAAAATTTTTCCGTATGCCACGAAAAAGCAAATTTTACAGCTAGATCAAAAGAAAGATCGTTTTGACACCATTGTAAATACAAATTGCTTAGTCCAACGACAAAAACGATACTTATCGCCACTAATGTATATTTTAACCAATTTTTCTGTTTGACAGACAATTGATTGAGACTATCTTTTATATGTCTTTTCAAATGGATACTCCTTTAATTCATTTATTATTCGATACCGCTTTCCTTATTTTAATGATTTCCAGATAACAAGTAAAGAACTGTCTGCAAACCCTTATCTTTTTTTATTCGTTGTCCGATTTGATTGTTCACAAATTGTCGACTGCTCAATATCGTATTGTAAAAGCATAACAATAGTATGCAAGTAGCGACTTATAAAAAAGGCGTTAAAAAATCCTCCATGCGTTTATAATCTTAATTAATAGTACTTCATTGACGTACTACTACAGAATAGAACTGAAACCCAATGAATAGCTATTTTTAATCTTTTGTCTTAAATCTTGAAAAAGAACATGCGGTTCATATTCTCTTGATAATAGAAATAACCCGCTATATCCAGAAAATGCGAGAAGCTGTTTTCGGATATAGCAGGTTATTTTTCCATCTGAACTTTACTATGACAACCTTATTTTTTATTAAATGACGAGTTCATTAAAGATAAGCAATGTTACTTCATTCATTGGTGTGATCTTCAATAAAGTTTTTAGGCTTATTTCCAAAAATCATCTAACACCGAGATAGGTAAGTGTCGTTTATGCTGCGTTTTGTTCCACCAAGCTTCAATTTTTTGTTTGGCATCTGTTGGAACTTCTTTACCTTCTAAATAATCATCAATCTCAGTGTAAGTAACACCTAAAGCAACCTCATCGGCGATCAACGGCTTGCCATCTTCCAAATCAGCTGTTGGGATTTTGGTATAAAGTTTCTCAGGTGCCCCTAGTTCTTGTAATAATTGTTTTCCTTGACGTTTGTCCAAGCGGAATAATGGTAACAAATCGGCGCCACCGTCGCCATACTTTGTAAAGAAACCAGTAATGTTTTCAGCTGCATGATCCGTTCCCAGGACTGCTCCTGCATGCCCACCTGCAATTGCATACTGTGTAATCATCCGTTGACGAGCTTTGATATTTCCTTTATTGAAGTCACTGACTTCGATCCCTGCAGCGACTAATTCAGCAACTTGCGCATCGACAGCAGGTTTGATATTCACTCGTAGGCGAACGTCAGGCTGGATAAATTCAACTGCAGCTTTCGCATCCTCTTCGTCTACTTGTTCGCCATAAGGTAAGCGTACAGCGATAAATTGATAACGATCGTCTTGTGTTTCTTCACGCATTTCTTCCATTGCTAATTGAGCCAAACGTCCCGCTAACGTAGAATCTTGTCCCCCACTGATTCCTAAAACAAAGGTTTTTAAGAAAGGATATTTCTTTAAATAAGCTTTCATGAAATCAATACTAGTTCGAATCTCACCTTGTGGATCAATGGTTGGTTTGACACCTAATTCTTGGATAATCTCTTCTTGTAAGCTCATTCTTTTTCCTCCTTAATATTCATTGTATAAAGTAGCTACGTTTTTCTTCATCCGTTCCATCGTAGCCATTTTATGATTCCAACAATCTGTTGATAAATCAACTGGGTATTTTTGTGGATTAAGGTCACGTTTGTACTCTTCCCACAGTGAATCAAGGTTATCACGTGTATATGCTTTGATTTCATCTAAAGTTGGTAATTCATAGACCCGTTCGCCCTTCACGAAAATATCTTGTAAGATAGGTCGAGCTGTAAAGTCACGCACCGTTTTATTGATAAAGGTATGCACAGGATGAAACATAAAAATCTCTGCTTCCTCTCTAGGATCTTCATCCCAAAGCGTAACGTAGTCTCCTTCTGATTTGCCATCAAAATTGCGAGTGATTCGCCACACTTGCTTCTTGCCAGGAGTTGTTACTTTTTCTGCATTGCTGGAAAGCTTGATGGTATCGATCATTTTGCCCTCTTTATCTTCAATTGAAACCAATTTGAAGACTGCACCAAGCGCAGGTTGGTCATAGGCTGTAATCAATTTCGTTCCTACACCCCAAACGTCGATTTTAGCTTTTTGCATTTTTAAATTTAAAATCGTTGCTTCATCTAAATCATTTGAAGCATAAATTTTAGCCTCAGTGAAACCAGCAGCATCTAATTGTTCACGAACACGTTTCGAAATATACGCCATGTCGCCACTATCGATACGAACCCCAAGGAAATTGATTTTATTGCCTAATTCTTTTGCTACACGGATCGCACTAGGCACACCAGATTTCAAGGTGTCGTAAGTATCAACTAAGAACACGCAGTCTTTATGAGTTTTCGCATAAGCCATAAACGCTTCATAATCATTTCCATAAGATTGAACAAGTGCATGCGCATGCGTTCCACTTGCAGGAATCCCAAAGATTTTCCCAGCTCTGACATTACTAGTAGCATCTGCTCCACCGATGTAAGCAGCTCGAGTTCCCCAAACAGCAGCATCCAATTCTTGCGCTCTTCTAGTACCAAATTCTAACAATGGATCATCGCCGATCACTGATTTGATTCTTGCTGCCTTCGTAGCGATCAACGTTTGAAAGTTCACCATATTCAGTAGGGCTGTTTCAATCAATTGACAATGTGCTAACGGACCTTCCACTTGGATCAACGGTTCATTGGCAAACACTAATTCACCTTCACGCGCCGAGCGGACAGTAGCTTTAAATTTAAATTCTTTTAAATATGTTAAAAAACCTTCTGGGTAGATGTCCATTTTGCGTAAGTATTCAATGTCTGACTCACTAAACGTCAAATTTTCTAAGTATTCCACAAGACGTTCTAATCCTGCAAACACGGCATACCCATGGTTAAATGGCATATCACGGAAATAGCATTCAAAAACAGCGTGGAGATCCGCACGACCTAATTCCCAGTACGTTTGCATCATGTTGATTTGGTATAAATCAGTATGCAACGTCAAACTGTCATCTGGGTAAATTTTATTCATCTTTATATTACTCCTCTTGGCAAGTTTTCATTTCTTATCCATTATAACAAAAAAACGCTAGAGTAGAAGAAATCTTGATTATTTTCTGAAAAAGGACAAATGAAAATAAATTTATCACCCAGAACAATAATGAACCAACCTCAAAAAATTTAGACTAAAAAGTGACCTTTTTGGGGGTCGACTTTTTTATGGTTACAGACAATTTTGAAGTGAAATTAAAAGTTGTCCAATCTTCCATGAGTTTTCCGAAAAAACTAAATTTAATCACCGCTTCTCTCATAAAAGACTACAGACATTAGGCTGTTCGCCCTCCGTACAGTGCAGAGAACAAACAGCCTATGTCAATTTTTTTACTTCCCACTTTTAGGTGTCGTGCCTATAGGAATATTTAAAGAAGTGAAAGGTTATAAACTTTCTATTTTTTATAAATGAACAGATAGTGCTAATAAACTTTCCGCCTTCTTGCATAAATTACTTAAATGAACGATGTCGCATTTTCCTACAGCCTTAAGAATCAGCGTTCTAGCTTCTTTGATCGTTTCAGTTGTTGTGTTTGGAGATAATGTGGTATATGTATTGTCGGTAAATAAATTGTTTACAGCCTCTACAGCATTTTGGACAGCTGAATCTACTGAATTGGTACTTTCTAATAACAAGCTTTCCGCCTTCTTGCATAAATTACTTAAATGAACGATGTCACATTTTCCTACGGCCTTAAGAATCAACGTTCTAGCTTCTTTGATCGTTTCAGTTGTTGTGTTTGGAGATAATGTGGTATATGTATTGTCGGTAAATAAATTGTTTACAGCCTCTACAGCATTTTGGACAGCTGAATCTACTGAATTGGTACTTTCTAATAACAAGCTTTCCGCCTTCTTGCATAAATTACTTAAATGAACGATGTCACATTTTCCTACGGCCTTAAGAATCAACGTTCTAGCTTCTTTGATCGTTTCAGTTGTTGTGTTTGGAGATAATGTGGTGTATGTATTGTCGGTAAATAAATGGTTTACAGCCTCTACAGCGTTTCGGACAGTTGAATCTGAGACAGTTACTTGTTGAGCTGCATTAACTGTCATGGTATTTATTGTCCCAGCGCTAATGCACAAAAACGAGGTTAATAATAATAGTTTACTATGTTTCATCAAATCAATCCTTTTATGTTTTATTTTTTATCATGACATCCTAAAGTTCATATTCTCTAACCATTAATAAATGTCGGTATTGATTTTTCTCCAAGTAATCGGATAATTATGTTTATTCAATAATAGATGTCTGAATGGGTTTAAATTTAATTATCATCTAAATAAATCATCCTTGGATTCAATAGAGATCTAATAATACATAGTTACATAAACTTAATTTTTTTTCCTAAATAAAAATATTACACTTTGCACTTTCTTATATATTTAACGACCTCCCTTTATCTATAGTAATAAGATTTATGTAACGTATCTCCCGACACTTAGCATTATATACTGATAAAGAGGTACCATCATAAATTTTTTTTATATTTTAATAAGTATTAGGAAAGATTTATAGTTTAATGTTGGAATTGTTGTAATAAACTAGATAAAAAATGAAGGAAAATCGAGGATTTCTATTATGCCAAGAGATTCAGTTGATAAAGTAAGTAAAATTGTTGCCGTCAACCTAATGATCGAAGAATAATTTTTTGCGAAAGAAGTTAGCCTGTAGCTAAAAAAACAGGCTCACCGCTTGTATCGTTGGATTCAAGAAGTTAAAAAATATAAAGCAAGTGCGTTTCTTGGAAAAGGGAACGCACTTTTTGATGCTCATGACGACATGAAGAAGTTATAACAAGAAAAGCATTACTTAAAAGAGGAACGAAGCTTATAAAAAAGTTCCTAGTTTTTTTGAAGTCAAACAAGCGTCCGATTCCAGTTCAAAAAAACAGAAAGAAGTTTTCTTCTTTCTGTTGAATTTATCCTAAGATTTCTCGTTACCAACATCGTGGGACAAAGAGACTCAATTCAGAGACATCACCTCAAACTCAGATGGAAATATTTAAATGTATTAAAACTTACTACAATACTAAATGGATGCATTTTGCCCTTGGCCATCCATCCCTAGAGACCTGGAAAAAATTTTTTCTCTTATTCTCTGAACCAAGTATCTAGTTTTTCTTAACAGCTCCAATTTTGAGACCGGTACACAACTTACTCATTTGCAGAAGACTGTTTTATTTGTCCTCCACTGAACGACCTACTTTCTGTTCAACAATCACGATATCTTTATTTGGTCGTTTGAATTGGACACCTGCTCGTTCTAAGTCTTGTTTTACACCAATATGGACCTTGACGTCTTCACGTTCTGCTTTCAAAATGCGACGGATTGCAAAATCAATTTCTTGCTTGGTGATTTTTTTCTTCGTATTAATCATCAATAATTGGGATTTTTCATACGTATCAATGTATAAAATCTGTGTTCGATCAAGCGAATAAAGTTTATAGTATTTGATGGCTTTGCTACTAAAGAAAAAATCTACTACTTTAGGATAAAACGTCTTAATATTTAAATTACTTGTAACTGGCGTTTCGATTAATTTCATCTTATTCCTCTTTTCTATTATTATTTATAACAAGCGCCCAACAAAGGAATCGCTTTCAACATGACATATTTAAAGCAGAAAAATTCGTTTTTCTACTTTACTTATTATAACATAAAAATAAACACAAAAAAATATTCAAAATTTCTTGACCTTCTAGTTACGTCAAGGAATAAGATCATTCTATAAGGAGGTTAAGCATGGAATATACTATAAAAAAAATGGCAGAAATTTCTGGTGTTAGTCCTCGTACCCTGCGTTTTTACGATCAGATCCACTTACTGAAACCATCACGGGTGACTGAGTCTGGCTATCGGATCTACACTAGCCAAGAAGTTGACCGACTACAACAGATTTTGTTTTATCGCTCCCTTGATTTTAAGTTAGAACAAATTGCAGAAATTTTAGATAATCCAGCTTTCGATCATCGACAAGCGTTGATCCACCATCAAGAAATGTTACAAGAAAAAAGAAAACAGCTCGACACACTATTAATGACTATTCAACATACATTGGAGAGTTACGAAGGAGGAAAACCGATGAAAGATCATGAGAAATTTGAAGGATTTAAAAAACAAAAAATAATGGAAAATGAAACAAACTATGGACAAGAAATACGAGAAAAATATGGAGATGACACCGTTGAGAAAGCAAATAAAAAATGGCAAAATATGTCTGAAGAAAAATTTAAAGAAATGCAGTCTTTAGAAAAACAACTCTTAGCTGATTTGACAGCTTATTTACAATCAGACTCTGATCAAAAACTAGCATTGAAACTATTTGAAGAACACAAAAAATGGCTTACTTTTAGCTGGCCTTCTTATAGTTCCGAAGCTCATCGTGGCTTAGGCTTATTGTATATCTCTGATGAACGATTCACTGCTTACTATGATGAGCGTTGTGGGAGCGGAGCTGCCCAAGCATTGAATACGATCATTCAAACATACGCGGTTGAATAAGTTGTCTTTGAGTGGACGTTCATTTTAGGAAATAAGTAGCGAAGATCTCACTTTATGATCCATCCTGTCAGAATGCAGACACTACATTCTTTCATAATCCATTGACGTCAAAAAGAAACCGAAGCAATCACAAAAATAGGAGAAACTATTTTTGGCTATTCGGTTTCTTTTTTAGGTTTTTGCGTTACTTCGATCTACTTTTGATTCCGCATTAAAACCATTTCGACTATCGCACAATAAATCGATAAGGAATTTTGATTTGATCTTTTTTTTCTTCGATAAAAAGTAGAAAGGCCGTTTCTCCACACTCTCTTAAGCCATGGTCAATCGTAGAAAAAGACATTAGCTCACTGATCAACAGATTATCACGACCAACAAGACGGTTTTTACTTTCTAAGATGGAGCTTTGCAATATACCGGCAGCAACTGTATCTGAATTAGTGAAGACACCATCTACCTTTTTTTCTTTAAAATACGTCGCTGCATTCACCCCTTGTTCATAGTCAATACAGTTCCAAAAAACATTTTCCTCTTTGAAATCGGGAAATATTTTTTTACAAAGTTCCAACGTCACTTTTGTATTAAAACTAAGACGACCACTTCTTCCTAAAGTAACGCCAAGCTTTTCCACGCCTTGTTTTTTTAAATACAATAATGCTTCAGTAATAGATTGTTCACGATCGATAAACACGCAACCAGCTTCTGTTTCTTTTATTTCTTCACAAAAAATGATTGGCCCATACTTTTGATAAGAGAGCAATACATCTAAATTGTTGGCACGAGAAGTAACGATCAAACCATCAAATCGTTTACCTGCAAATTCTTCTAAATACATTCTCTCTCTTTCTGCCTGATAATTTGTTGGTAACAAGGTCACCTGATAATCTTCGTTGAAGGCGACTTCAATGATCCCACTAAGCAATTGATCGAAATAAGGATGATCCGTATAAGGCAGAATAACACCAATATTTTTTGTTTTTCCATAACTGAGCTGTCTGGCACTTGCATTAGGAACATACGATAACTCATTAATGACGGATAGAATCTTGGCACGTTTTGTTTCGTCAACATAAGGATGATTATTGATCACCCGTGAAACGGTAGAGACAGAATAACCCGTCAGTTTTGCAATATCTCTAATGTTTGTCATGCTTTACTAAAACCACCTATGCAAAAAGATTTTCTTGTAAATAGTCTACCACAGCATGCCCACATTCAAAAAATTGATAGAACGTTCCATCATATTCAAAGCTAATACGTTGCCCACCCAGATACGTATCTTTTGCCAATCCACTAATTTCATCTAAAGGAATTTTTTTCATTACCGTTTTATTTAACCCTTGAGGACTAGATAATTCAAGCATTGTTTCTTTAAATTCAACAAAAGCATAAAAATAGTCATTCGTAGCGCCATTGGTCGTTTTGATATAAGTATTCATCAGTAATTCCTCCTTTTTGATGAATTGAGTATAGCTTATGAAACGCGTCTCATAGCAAGATCTTTGCTTCACCTTCTAAAAAAACGAGCAATACGATACATACTTTTGTCTTCGAATCTTTAAACTTGTCTTTGAATTTTTAAAAGCAGAACTTTATTTTAATTATCTAGAAAAATAAGTTCGAGTACCTCATTCAAACTCTGCTACTATACATTTAAACCATTAATTGAGAGGAGTTTTTCAATTGTATAAAAAGCAAAAAAAAGCAGGTATACTGAAAAGAATACTGAGACTAATAAAGAAGAAAATAAAGGCCATACTACAACGCATAAGACTATTAAAAATATTGAGAAGAAAACATCGAATAAACGAACGAATGTCTAACCTAGTAAACATTAAAGAATACTGCCTAGTAGAGAAACCTATGCCATTAAAAAGTACAAAGGAAAATAATCACTCCTTGTTGTCTAAGAATGAGAATCTGAAAAATATGAAGAATATAAAGAAGAAAAAGAAAGACAAAAATAGTAGCACATCAAGATCCTCTAGCTTCACGTATATAGGTCGTTCTAGAACATAAGCAACTATCCGCATCGAATGATTGATTAACTAAATATCCCTTAATTTTTTGCCCCTTTTACTTAAAACAAAAAAAAGAAGAAAGAACCCTTTTATATCAGGGTTCTTTCTTAATTACTACATCATTCCACCCATCATTGATGGATCCATTGCTGGCGCTGCAGGTGCTGCTGGTTCTGGTTTGTCAGCAACTACTGCTTCAGTTGTTAATAATAGAGCTGAAACAGATGCAGCATTTTGTAATGCTGAACGAGTAACTTTGGTTGGATCAACAATCCCTGCTTCAACCATATTTACCCATTCGCCTGTTGCAGCATTGAAACCTGTTCCTAATTCAACATTTTTCAATTTATCAACGATGACTGAACCTTCATATCCCGCATTTTCTGCGATTTGACGAATTGGTTCTTCTAAGGCACGAACAACGATTTTCACACCTGTTGCAACGTCCCCTTGAGCTTCAACTGCTGAAACTTTGTTGATGACATTCACTAATGCTGTACCACCACCTGAAACCATACCTTCTTCAACGGCTGCACGAGTTGCATTCAACGCATCTTCAATTCGTAATTTCAATTCTTTTAATTCTGTTTCAGTTGCTGCACCAACTTTGACCACTGCAACCCCACCAGCAAGTTTTGCTAAGCGTTCTTGTAATTTTTCACGGTCAAAATCTGATGTTGTTTCAGCAATTTGGTTTTTGATCAATTGAACACGTGCTTCAATGGCTGTTTTATCGCCAGAGCCTTCAACGATTGTTGTGTTGTCTTTGTCTACCACAACTTTTGAAGCATTTCCTAGGTTTTCGATTGTTGCATCTTTCAATTCTAATCCTAAGTCGTCCGTAATCACTGTTCCGCCTGTTAGGATAGCGATATCTTCAAGCATTGCTTTACGACGATCACCGAAACCAGGTGCTTTCACTGCAACAACGTTAAATGTCCCACGGATTTTGTTCAAGACTAATGTTGGTAAAGCTTCTCCATCCACATCGTCAGCGATGATCAATAGCGGACGAGATTGTTGTAAGATTTGTTCTAATAAAGGCAAGATGTCTTGGATATTAGAAATCTTCTTATCTGTGATCAAAATGTATGGATTTTCTAAAACAGCTTCCATTTTGTCATTGTCAGTCACCATGTATTGTGACAAGTAACCACGATCAAATTGCATACCTTCAACAACATCTAATTCGGTTTCGATTCCTTTTGATTCTTCAATAGTAATAACACCATCATTGCCGACTTTTTCCATTGCATCAGCAATCAAATGTCCCACTTTTTCTGAACCAGAAGAAACAGCTGCAACTTGAGCAATTGCTTCTTTAGAATCTACGACTGTTGAAATGTTGTGTAATTCTTCAACTGCTGCTTTTGTTGCCAATTCGATCCCACGACGAATACCTAAAGGATTTGCCCCAGCTGTTACGTTTTTTAATCCTTCACGAACAATTGCTTGGGTTAACACAGTAGCGGTTGTTGTTCCGTCACCTGCGATATCATTGGTTTTTGAAGCCACTTCAGAAACTAATTTTGCACCCATGTTTTCAAAGTGATCTTCCAATTCGATTTCTTTTGCAATTGTTACGCCATCATTAGTAATCAATGGTGAACCGTATGATTTTTCTAATACAACATTACGACCTTTTGGACCTAATGTTACTTTTACTGTATCAGCTAATTTATCAACTCCACGTAGCATTGCTGCGCGTGCATCTTCTGCAAATTTCAATTCTTTTGCCATGTCTATTCACCTCATCAAATTTTTTTCGTACTTTTTTATTTATTCAACGATCGCCATGATATCTTTTCCTGCAACGATCAAATATTCTTTTCCTTCAAATTTTACTTCTGTACCGGCATATTTTTCAAACATCACTTGGTCGCCCGCTTTTACAGCAGCAGGAACTTTTTCTCCGTTTTCCAATAAACGGCCTTCACCGACTGCAACAACTGTTCCTGTTTGTGGTTTTTCTTTAGCGGATGAAGCTAAAACAATTCCTCCAACAGTTGTTTCTTCTTCTTTTGCGACTTCGATAATGACGCGATCACCTAATGGTTTTAACACGATAAATCCCTCCGATAACTCTTTTTTTGGATTCGTTAGCACTCTTACACATCGAGTGCTAACCTACATTTTTAATAATACTCATACTTTGATTTTTTTGCAAGCTTTTTAAATGAAAGTACACTAATTTTATCCGTAACCGTTAGAAGTCCCTTAGTAATAGCCTCTAAATTGATCTATGTTATAATTAATTTCTATTCTTGCAGTCTACTTCTGCCTATCTTTAAGGAGGTATTTTATGTCATTAAAAAAATATAGTTTCGCTAGTATCTTTTGCTATGGACTAATTTTTCTTTCCCCATTGATCCTTTCATCTATCGGAATCATCCATACTGTTACTGGTGTGATTACAGCAACGACGATTGCCTATATCATAGGAGCAGTTGTTTTAGCTTTCTTTTATTTCAAACAAAACGAGCCATTACCACTAGAAGCAGCCATTCCTAAGGCTTCGACACCAAAAATCATCTTATATGGGTTTGTTGGGATTTTCATTGCTTTGATTTTACAGGCGCTTGCAGTGACGTTGGAAACTCTTTTATTTGGAAATAGCGCTCCTTCTGAGAATACGCAAAATATTATTCAAATGATTCTTGAAGCTCCAGCCTTTTTAATAGCTACCACAGTTGCTGGTCCAGTCATGGAAGAATTCGTCTTTCGTCGCAGCATCTTAGGTATCGTTGGCAAATATACAAACTTTTGGGTAGGGGCAATTGTTAGTTCTTTATTATTTGCTTTCGCCCATAATGACGGTCACCTGCTGATCTACTTTTTCTTAGGTTTTTTCTTTAGCCTACAATACAAAGTAACAGGAAGAATCTGGACCTCGATGATCACACATGTAGGAATGAATACATTAGTGGTAGTTGTACAAATCGCCGTTCAAAAGGGCTGGATCGCTGCTTCATGAGCTGCCAACTAACACCAATCTAAAGACTCGCCTTATACTATCTACTGACCAGCAACTCTTAGTCGCTGGTCTTTTTTTGTGTTCTTTCCAATCCCGGCTCATTCTCTTAACAAATTTTCCCTTCATAGTCATGAAAAAGATAGATTTATTTAGAGCTATTCATTATGTTTTATCCGCTAGCTACTAGCATTTTCCATTTATCGTGACACTCGCCATTTCCTCTGTTAACCTTCTCAAAACACTTTGATGGTCTTCTCTAATAGCACTCTTATTTTAAATACGACAGAAAACAGCAGTCATTGCCATTTGGATTATTTTCAGATCCTATTAAAATCATGTTCATCTAGATCTAACTATAAACATTGAGTTAGATTGGTTCATGGAAATAATTTAAACACATCGACATCGTCTTATGGGCGCCCACAAGAGTTATCAACTTTGCACTAAACCAACTCGTTCCCCTTCTCCTCCAACTAAAGTGTCTTTGCTTTCGTTTTACAAAAATGCGATAAAAAAACACTTTATTTATAAAAAGATAAATACAAAAGTGATTTTAAAACAATTAATATTGTTTTGTTTTTGTTATTAAATGAGGAACTTGCTAATTCATTACATACTTTAATTAATTTTATCAATCATTACTACTTACGAATGCACCATCTCTTAGAAAAATCATTTAAAAAAAGACATATCCTTTATATCAGACTGACTGCCGTCATTCACGATTTTATAAAGAATAAAACAAAAATAAAATTTTTTATTAAAAAACTGCAGTTTTTATTATATATCTATCAGACTATCATTTATTTAACTTTTACAAAAAAAGTTATTTTATGTGTCACAAAATAACATTTTCAGGAACGTATCTTTCAAAAAAATAAAGGTAGTGTGTTGCGAAATGAATATCTGGCAAATGATTGATGACTTATTGAAGAAATATTATCTGACGAATGATAAAGATATCTTAGATTTAATCATTTTAGATTTAGACCCTTATATAAAATCTTGTGCGCATCATTTTGTATTTAAAGCACAATCTAACGGAGTATTTATTCCTTTTGAAGACTTCTACAGTAACCTTTGTTTAGCAATTTGGGAAGGCATTGAAGATTTCAAGAGTATCTCAGGCTCCACGTTTAAAAATGTTACGTTGCGAAGGATTTATATTGCTGAAAAGAAGACTTGGAAACAATATAAAAAATCCGGAAGCAAGGTCTTCAATAAAGATGGGATTACTTATGACGTGACAAGATGGGAAAACATCGAATCGCTACATCATTCTAAAAATTGCACAGTTAAAAGTGCAGAACGTTCGATCGAGGAAAAACTTCTAATAGAAAATTTTAAAAAACAGGACTTTTTTAGAGGTACCTTCATCGAACTGCTTTATCACGGTTATTCTTGTAAAGAAATTTGTCTCCTTTTAGGAATCAGTAAGACTTACGATGCAAAAACCAGAAAAAAATGTCAACGAATCAAAGAATCATTCTTGAAATATATTGCCTAATCACTTTGTTTTTCTTTCCCTATTCATCTACTTTGAAAAATAGCAAAGCATTTCAATGGTATGTCTATCGTCAATGTGGATCACATCTGACTATGTTTCCTACTTTGAGTGTTATCGTTATCCCAAATGGAGAGTGCAAAACAGCGAAACATTTGATATGTTCTAATCATTTTTCTAAAAATTTTTAGCTGGTTTCAACTTTTTGATTATGTAAAAGTAAGTGATACACCTATTAGGCGTAATAAAAATTTTCAATCTTTTCACTAATACAATAATAATGGGAAGCTAGTTTCACTTTGTATCTGTCTGTTTTGAGCAATGTCCCTCTTGCCTAGTCTTCTCTATTGTATTTTTCATTTACGGTCTAACTATACTTGTTCTTTGAATAGCTGTTTTAGCATTTGTCAAAAAATGCCGAAGGGACTGGGACAAAACTTGTCTCAATCTCCTTCGGCTAATTTTTTCGGAAAGGATCCTGTTAACCACAACTATTTTTCCTTATTTATTATTGACCATTCAGCACTTGTTTTAAACTAGTTTGGATCAACTGAGTATCTGCTGGATTGTCCAATTCCAATTGGCTAGCTTTGGTGTTTGCGGCAGCAGACGGTGTTTGAACAGATTGTTTCACCTTGGGATCTGTTAACGAGTTGATATATTCAGATTGTTCTTGCCACGCCTGCTTGATTAAACGATAGTATTCATCTGTTTTCTCGCTTTCATTAGCAATCGTTTCAGTAGTAGTTGAAGAATCCTTTATTTCTTGCACATTTGAATCCTCTGCAGGATTATTTCCCGTCGATTCTACATTACTAATAGGTTGATTCTCTTTTTCCTTGGTGGTACTATTTTGTGAATTTTCTGTAGAAGTCTTGGTGATCTGCGTGGAAGTCTGATCCGTGCTGGAAGAGGTACGATCAACTCCTGAGTTTGAACACCCCGCCAACAATAACAACCCTAAAATAATAAAATAACTATTTTTCATAAACACACCTCTATTAAACAAACATTTATATTTAATTAAATATAATAAAAAATCACTATCAATAACCAATGAACAATATATCTTATCTAAAATTTAAACTATTATAGCCTTATTGAAAGTACACCCCGTTGTTAATAAAACGTAACTGAATGAGACAAAAATCCTCTCTGCTTTAAATGAACAAAAAAAAACACTCAAAACAAGTTGTTTGAGCGTTTTTGGGGTTATATAGTTGACTACGGCTAAATCGAAAATAACTCCGTTGCTTCTGAGGGATCGGTATCATAAATATCAAATTCATAACCGACACCTAGATCTTTTTCTTTTAGGACATTCTCCATCGTCAAGTGAGCTAGTTCTTTTAGATTGTTTTCTTTACTCAAGTGACCAAGGTAGATACGTTTGGTACGATCACCAATAACATCTGTCATGACTAAGGCGCCATCTTCATTGGATAAGTGCCCCCGATCACCTAAGATCCGTTGCTTTAAATTCCAAGGATAAGGGCCCATCCGCAACATCTCTAAATCATGGTTACTTTCCATCAAATAGCCATCTGCATTTTTGATGATTCCTCGCATATGATCACTGCAATAACCTGTATCAGTTAACATCACAAATGAACGGTTTTCTTTATGGAAACGATAAAATTGCGGAGCTGCAGCATCGTGAGAAACGCCAAAGCTTTCAATATCTAGATCCCCAAATGTTTGCACCTTCCCCATTTCAAACAAATGCTTTTGTTCAATAGGAACATTCCCAATTAATGGAGACATTGCTTCCCATGTTTTTTCATTGGCAAACACATCTAAATGATATTTCCTTGCAAGTACCCCTACTCCATGAATATGATCACGATGTTCGTGAGTGACTAAAATCCCGTCTAATTGGTCAGGTGTCCGATCAATTTGTGCCAACAAAGAAGTAATTTTTTTCCCGCTGAGACCAGCATCTACCAAGAGCCTTTTTTTATCACTTTCGATATAAAGTGAATTTCCAGAGCTTCCACTGGCTAGGATACTGATTTTAAAAGCTGGTTTTTCTTCAGCCATTTGACTACTTCCCTTCTTACTTTGTAAACTTTTTTCATTATACTACTTTTTTAATGATCTTCCACCTTTGGAATCGTATTATTTGTTACAATCGTATTACTAAATGCATTGACCGACTCTACTTGGATCGATTTATCAGGCGTTTCTATCGCCACATACCAGACTGGAACATACACATTCTTTTCTCGCACTTTCAAAATACAAGAGTAAGCAAGCTGCCTCCAAAGGATTTTTGAACCTCGAGAAATCTTATTATTTACATACAATGTTTTGATTGCATCTTCTTCTGTGTGTAATTCTGTTTTTTCCCGTAATTGTTCAATATCGGATAAATGTGTCTGCGTGTACTTCGTGACAGCATAACTTTTATCTTGCTTATTCAGTGAAAACACAATTTTTGCTGTATCATCATAAAAAGGTAGACCATCATATTTCTGACTCGCTTGTACTTCCGGCGTTGCGCTGTCTAGATCAGAAAAATTCTTCATATAAACATAATCGCTACCAAAGAGTACATTGTTTTTTTTGTTTAAAAAGCTATTCACTGAACTTCCCATTTTATCAGGATCAAAAATACTATTTTCTGATTCTGTCTCAGATAAAGTTTTTGTTAAAACATTGTCATTGAAAACAATCCCACTACTCAACAGTCCTTTTTTACTTGTCCCATGACGTTGACTGTCCAGTTCCTTACTAAGGTCCGTTTCCTCCGCACTTAAATAATACCCTTGTCTACTTTCTGAAGAGATTTTACCAGTATAAGAAATGTCATCACTAGAAAGTCGTTGTTGAATGGATTCGGTTTGTCCTGATCGGATCACATTATTTTCTTGGCTGATCGTTTCTTGATAACTTCTAAATAAAAAAACATTTAACCCTAAAAAAGCAACGAAAAAAATCCATTCAATTTTTTTGAAATCCATTTAATTCGCCTCCGTTTCAGGTAATCGTCCAAGCAAATCATTGACAGCGTACCATTGACCTTGGTATTTTACATACCACTCAGGTAATAAATCGACGACTCGATTCGTTTCCTTGATATTTTGCCACGTGTAGCCAACAATCAACGACTCGATTTTTTCTTTGTCTGCCCCTTTATCCAAAAGACTCTGGATGACTTTTTCTGTTTGTGGCAATTCAACTTCTTCATCAGATGGAATCGGTACTTGGATCGTATTCAAGCTGGTTTGGATCTTCACTTGTGAATCTACTTGATCCGCTCCAATTTCAATCTCAACTTTCCCTTTACTGTCTGAACCAAATACAGGAAATCCTTCTACAAATATTCGATAATCGATCTGATTGTTCTCTCGATCAAAATAACGCATATTTCCTAATGAATTGCCTAATTTACTAATATATGGAAAACTTTGTGAGAAAATATTCGCTGTGACGTTGTCTTGTCCGATTTCTCCCCGAAAATCAACGATTTGTGTTTCTGAATGGATCCTCATCGTCTCATTTCCATCATAAAAAAGCAGTTCATTGCTCTCATTATTTGTTTTGACCTCATCTGGTTTTTGGAAAAAGGCATTTCTAAACAAAGTATATGGTTGTTGTGACAGGATATAACTATATTTTTTTAATTTGATTTTATCTTTCGTTTCATATTGTGTCTCAACAATCGAAGGCGTTTTTTCCATCTCTGTCCACGTACTATCGGTTGCCTTTAATTCTTTTTCCAACTCTTTCCAATCAACTGAAAGATTCGATTCGTAAATGGAATCCGTCTCAAAATCAAGGAATCGCACTTTGTTCTCATTTTTATCAAACTGGATACGCATAAAGTAAATAGAATCTGTCCGATTAGGAAGCGCTGAAAAATCCAAACTTAGATGAAAGGCTTCTTTATACTCACTAAGTAGCAGCGGCGCATTATAAGTAAGCTCAATGCCTTCTTGAATAGTTTTTAGCTTGTCAAATTTCTCTTTATCGCCATTGACGATTTCTGTTACTCTGCCAAATCGAGCGCCCTCGATGACTGTTTGGAGGCGAGAAACAAGATTTTCACTATTTGTTTCCTTTATTTGTCCTGAATGCAACCAAGTCACATGTAATGGAAGAAAAACTTCAGATGCTTTTCGGTAGTTTTGTGAATCGATCATCTGTGAATTGGATTCGTCAAAATTAACCGAGGTTTTACCTGCTGGACTTAGCCAAATGGCATATGAGAGGTAGATACTTAAAGCAATCATTAGGAGTAATCCTATTCGAATAACTTTTTCAGAAATTTTCATTCCCACCATTCCTCCTCATATGGTTCATATGGCAACGAGATATAGAAGGTTGATCCTTTTCCTTCTTTACTCTCTGCCCAGATTGCGCCACGGTGGGCTTTGACTACTTCTCTAGAGATAGCCAATCCTAACCCTGTTCCACCTTGGGCTCTCGCACGCGCTTTATCCACGCGGTAAAATCGTTCAAATACCCGATTCAAATCTTTTTTAGGAATCCCAAGTCCTTGGTCAGTAATACTTAAAATCACATTATTGTGTGTTTCCAACAAACGACATGTGATCATTCCACCGTCTGGAGAATATTTGATCGCATTATTCATAATATTATCAATCACTTGGATTACTTTATCGGTATCAATCTCTACCCAAAGATCTCTTTGAGTAAATTCCCGTTTAATCGTATAGTTCTTTTCTTGGTTACCCACCATCATATCAAAGCGGTCAAGAACAAAATTGACTAATTCATTAAAATTGACGTACTCTAACTGTAATTGTGTATTTCCTGTATCCATTCGCGAAAGATTCAACAGGTCATTGATCATGCGGATCATTCGATCTGTTTCATCTAACGTTACTTTTAGGAAATTAGGAGCAACTTCTTCATCTTTCCAAGCTCCCTCACTTAAAGCTTCAATATAACTACGCATACTTGTCAACGGTGTGCGAAGTTCATGAGACACGTTCGAGACAAATTCACGACGTTCTCTTTCTGTTTTTTCTTGTTCTGTTACATCATGCAATACGGCTACCAATCCACTAATAAAACCTGATTCTCTGCGGATCATGGAGAAATCTACTCGTAAAATCATTTGGTCGCTTTCCATTAATCCAGTTGAACGATCAAGTACCATTTCATTTGGATCTTCTAGCAGTTTACGTAATGTATATTCTTCTTCAATATCTAACAAAGTCAAAATCGACTGACCGATTGCATCTTCATTTTTGACATCCAATAAAGAAACAGCCATATCGTTGATCGTAATGACTTTACCTCTTCGATCGGTCGCAATGACACCATCTGTCATATGTGACAGGACGCTATCTAACCGATTCCTTTCCGCTTCCATCGTGTCTTGAGCTTCTTCGATTCTTTCAGCCAGCTGGTTGAATGTATCCGCCAGTTGCCCTAATTCATCTTGTCCATGGACTTTAACTTTACGACTATAATCTCCCCGAGCAATCCTAATCGCTTGCTCTCGCATCTCGCCAATTGGCTGAGTGATCGACCGTGCGACTAAGACTGATACGACCATGGAGATCAGGGCTGCGATCAACGAAGCTGTGAAGAATATAATCGCAGTATTATTGATTTCAGAATATTTTTGCTCAATATTACTTTTGACGTAAAGAGCCCCGATAACGGCATCGCCGGTCGGGGACAGGATCGGTTGAATATTGATATTCACTCGCTTATCGTCACTATCTAATGCGACATACCTTTTTGTTGTGAAATCATTGATATCTACATAATCGTTTTTCTTACCGATTGAGCTTTGATCACTAACATCCGTTGTCCCACGTATAATCCCTTTTTCATCAATAACTCGAATCTCTAAAATGTCACTCGAGGCATTGTTTTCAATGAATCGTTTGATATTGGCATTGACTTCTTCAATGTCTGCGTTGTCTTTACGATTTAATTCGGGACTGATCGTGGTCGCTAAAGATTCAACTGTTTGATTCATATCTTTGATAAATGTATTGATTGTTGAACGCTCTAACCCTCGGATAAAGTAGGCACCAATAATCTCAATCGAAATCAGTAAGATCAAAATAAACGTGATCGCAATTTTGAAATTGACTGATCGAAAAAAGCGCACTTTTCCTTTCATCAATTACTCCTGTTCCTGGTTACGTAAATAGTAACCAACACCTCGCCGTGTCACTAAATAATTAGGATGACTTGGATTATCTTCAATTTTTTCGCGTAGACGTCTCACGGTTACATCTACAGTTCGCACATCACCAAAGTAATCATAGCCCCACACGGTTTGCAGCAAATGCTCTCGTGTCATCACTTGTCCGATGTGTTTTGCTAAGTAAAAAAGCAATTCAAATTCACGATGCGTTAATTCAATTGTTTCGCCTCGTTTCGTTACCATATAAGCATCCGGATGAATCGTCAGGTCACCAATCACGAGTTCAGAAGGGGCAATTTCTTCTACTTCTTTGGTAGCAGTTGCGCCACGACGAAGATTGGCTTTCACTCGAGCCACTAGTTCACGATTAGAAAAAGGCTTCGTCACGTAATCATCAGCACCTAATTCCAGTCCTAATACCTTATCGATTTCAGAATCTTTTGCAGTCACCATAATGATCGGCATGTCGTAGGTTTTCCGTACTTCACGCGCGACTTCTAAGCCATCCATTTTTGGTAACATCAAATCTAGCAAGATCAAATCAGGTTCCACCTCAGTGACTTTTTCTAAGGCTTCTTCCCCGTCATATGCAGTATAAACATCATAGCCTTCCTTGGCTAAATTGAATTTGACGATATCCGAAATCGGCTTTTCGTCATCGACAACTAAAATCTTTTTCATTAAAGAGCCACCTCTTTTTTATTATTGTCATACTCTCCCATTATAACGTATTTTCCAAGATGTTTCATCTTTGTAAAAAAAGCCTTACAGAAAACATACACTTCTCACTTGAGTCCTCATTTTGTTTATCCTTTATTTGTTTTTGGTGACAAAAAATAAACGAATCAAAAAATAGCATTTTTTTCGATTCGTTTTACTGATTGATAGGGCTATTTTATTTTTTATAGAAAACGACGGTATTCATCAGTTATCTACAACTTGTACTGCAATTAATTCTTTGACATCTTCAGGATTGCCAGTCGGGATCGAAACAATCGTTGCTTGATCAAGGATTTCTTGTTCCTGCTTTTTCACTGCTGCTTGATCTCTTGGATCACCTTGAAAATGACTCGGAACAGGATAACAAGTGATCGTACCGTTATGATTGCTTGAATAAACAACTAAACTTTGATAACCATATTCTCCTGAAAGAGTGACCGTTTCAGTTGGAAAAGTCAAACTCGTGCTATCATAAGGATTGACTGCTGCTCCAGCAGCTGAATGTGACACATGAAGTTTAAAATTCCCACTGGCTAAATCGGTTTTGTAATGTGTACCCATAACTGCTAACCAGACACGGGCATATTCAATTTGGTCGTTTGTATAGCCACTTAGCGGATCGGGAGTGACCATTGTTTCGGTGGTGCTGCTGATTGTCGTTGATGCGCTCGTTGTTTCATTTTGCGTAGTATTCGTATTTTTCGCGACAGACTGGGAGTTAGTCGTAGTAGATTGGGTTTGTGATGATGCTTGTTTGGCTGAACTTGAAGAGTTAGTCATTGTTTGAGTTTCACTGGATGAAGCAGCCTTTGATTCTTCTGCTTTATTTCCTTTTGTGCCACAACCAACAAGAAGAAAAGCTGAAATAACCATTACAAATCCTACTTTTTTCATTTATACCACCTCTTTTTATTAATAGTTCGTATTATAACATTTTACGCTGCCAAATACATCGCTACTTAAGCTATATAATATTTATCTTTTTTTGTTTAAGTTGTAAAATGTTGATTTTTATCTTTCCTATCGCTCAGAGTCATTCTTAGCTAAACGATCAAAAACGATCAAAAAGAGACTAAGGCAAAACTTGCCTCAGTCTCTTCTAGTATCTCTAAAAACGAATAAACGGTGAGACAAAAGCAGCATCTTCGGAAATAAGCCGAAATTTACCAAAAATTTGAGAAGTGCCAAGTAGATAACAATTAACAGCAAACACTAGTATTTATGTTTCGTTTCAATTTTCGAAAATCCCTTCTTATTTCTCGATGCTAAACACTTTTATTTCAACCTCTTCTTTGCTATTTTAAGCTGTTTGACTTTGTTGAATAGCTATTTTTCTGATTACTTTTCTAATACTTGAACCCCGACGCCTAACAAACCAGGACCTGTATGAACAACAAGTGCAGGGGATATTTGACCAAAATAGATTTGTTGCGCTTGTGGAAATTCTTCTTTCAATCTAGCCATCATCTCAGTTGCTTCTTCTTTGGCGTCTCCATGCGCAACGGCTAAGTTAAAGACTTTAGCTGTTCCAACTCGTTCTTTCACATAGGAAACAGTTCGATCTAGACTTTTTTTACGACCTCTTGCTTTGCCCACTGTATAGTAAATGCCTTCATCATTACAAGAAATGATTGGATTTAATTTTAAAGCCGTTCCTAATATAGAAGCAACTAACCCAATCCTTCCCCCTTTTTGTAAATATTCAAGGGTTGCCACGTTAAAGAATACTTTGGTCTGTTTGACTAATTCATTGAGTCTTTCAATCAATAATGACCATTCCATTCCTTCTTCTAACCATTTAGCTGCTTGAATTGCTGAAAAGCCTGCTCCGATCCCAATGTTCTTAGTATCTAGTACATACGCTTCCAATTCTTCTTGTTGTTGGGCAATCAACCGAACGATGTTATACGTACCACTTAATCCACTTGAGATTGTTACTGCTAAGATTTTTTCATAGCCGTCCTGTTTGATCTGTTCAAAAATTTTGGTAATTGTTTCGCCATCAGGTAAAGATGTTCCTGGAATCTCTTGAGGTAATCTTTGATAGATTTCCTCCGGAGTAATATCAACTTTATCAGTATATACTCGATCTTTATAAATAATCTTTAATGGAATCACATACATTTGATATTTTTCAATTAGCTCTTGTGGAACGTCTGTCCCAGAGTCTACTAAAATCGCCACTTTATTTTTCATTTTTTTTCTCCTCAATTAAATACTCAGTTTCTAGACTAATCGTTTTTTCTGCCAACAATTTCATCGCAAATGATAAGGTCGCCGATCGAACTGCGATATATTCTACGGGTATCTCTTGCTCCAATATCTGTGGATAGACTTCTCCTTGAGCCAATTGGCTAACCATTTTGATGGCTTTTTCTTGTTCGTGACAAAATAGATTGTAGGCTTCACGGATACCAACCGTTTTCCCTTGAAAGAGGATTCCTTCTTTAATTTCCGGAATCGTTAGAACTTGCTTCAATGATGTAATTGCAATTAAAAATGCAACATGCTCTTTGTTGTATCGTTTTTTGATGGGCGCTGGAACTAGCCCTAATTTCACATAATTATTTACCATTGAAGAGGTCAACAATGGATGTTTCTCCCCTCGGATAACAGGAGAAAGATAGCGATCAACTAACGTTCTGACCTGATCCATATAAAGTTCTAAATCAGGAAGTTCATCCCACTGAGGTAAATGATAATTTTCCAGTTCTTTTCCCCATTCAATTAATTGTTGTCGCATTTTTTCCATTACTTGTTCTCCTTTGTTGTTTTCACAAACATCTTATTAGAGTTATTAAAAACATCCAATCTAGTTTTTTTAACTAGGTAATTCAATTATATTAAATTTCTAGAGAAAATAAAACAATTTTACTTGCGAATACCTAAAATAAAAAAATCTTTCCCTCCTTAAACAGATACCTTGGTTCTTTGTTTGCTATTTTTTCTTACTTTTCTGATTCCTTAAGACCTACGGATAGTAACTTGCTTACTTCTAAGCTTATTTGAAACCTTCAGTCCATTCGGCATGGTACACTGAATAAGAGTGAATGGAGGGAAATAAAGATGATTCCAACAGATAAATTTTTTCAAGGAGAAAACAAAACCCACCCTTTTTTTGAAGGATGGTATTTTAAACATCAAATCGGAAATAACGTTTATGCTTTCATTCCTGGCTATTCGATTGCGGAAAATGGCGAAAAGTCTCCCTTTATACAAGTAATCAGTCATGAACATTCCGAGATTTTTTATTTTGATAGTGCGCAACTCTTTATCGAAAAAGAACATTTTTTCATAAAAATTGGTGAAAATATCTTTAGTGAAAAGGGTATTTCTCTTTCGTTAACCAATGACAATCTGTCGATTCATGGAACGATTGATTATGGCGATTTTACACCTATCCATCGGACCTACTATGCTCCTAGTATCATGGGTCCTTTTTCTTATTTCGCTTTTATGGAATGTTACCATGGGATATTAAGCATGAAACATTCACTACAGGGAGAATTAGTCTGGAATGATCAACCCATTGATTTTGATCAGGGGATTGGTTATGTAGAAAAAGATTGGGGCTCTTCTTTTCCTGCAACTTATGTATGGGCCCAGTGTAATCAATTTGAGACGTCCGATGCACGTTTTTTCTTTTCTGCAGCAGAAATTCCATTTCTTGGTGGACGTTTTTTGGGAATCATCGCAGTGTTGCAGATCCAGAGCGAAGAATATCGCTTTGCTACTTACTACGGAGCTAAAATTTTATCGATCGTCCAAGAAAAAGACTATTTAGTTATCACGATCAAACAACAACAGCTTAAATTAACACTGGCAGTCCTGCAAAAAGACGGACATCCATTAATGGCGCCTCACAAAGGATTGATGAATCGAGTGATTCGTGAAAAAGCCAGTACAGAAATCTATGTAACGTTACAAAAAAATAATGAAACGCTTTTGGAACAAAAAGGGATCGCAGCAGGATTTGAGGAAGTGGATCATTTGCATGGTTTTACCTACTAAAATAGGAGACCCGCCATTAAAAATGGCGGGAAGGAGTAAAAATGAAAAAGTGTTAGGGTTAGTTCTTTTGCAAGAACTTTTGTTGGTTGGTATGGTTATATCATACTGAGCATTTGTGAATAAACTATGAATGAATTTCTATAAAGACGTAAAGTTTTTTATGATTTTTTTTAAGCTAGTCTTGCATTTTAAAATCCACAGTGCTACTATTATTAAGTAATATTCAGTAAATATTTCATAAATTTATTGGGCCGTTAGCTCAGTTGGTAGAGCAGCTGACTCTTAATCAGCGGGTCGCGGGTTCGAGCCCCTCACGGCCCATTGGGTGCCAAACCCACGTCATCAGTACATTCTTGGCTACTTCGGTAGTTTCGAAAAGAGTGTACGTGATGACATTTTTTGTTTTTCGGATATATTCTTTTAATTGATCACTTAGTATTGTTTTGGAAAAAACTACGAATGAATGAACTCCGCCAAACCTTCAATTAATTAAACCACATTGCTTCCTCTAACAGATCTCTTCATCGCAACAAAATGATAGCGTTTACTTTATTAATAGAGCATTTATCGTTACAATCTAATTAAAGTTTCAATGAAACAAAGTAAGTCTAGCCCTTTTGACATATTACCAGAGAAGTTCGTACACCTTGGGATCCTATTTAGTTGATGAGACAGCCTTTTGCCAACCATTAACTAACTATTGGATCGTTTTATCAACTAGTGATTGGAGGAAAAAATTATGTGTGGACGTTATTTTTTTGATTTAGCATCCGATGAGCTGAAAAAATATTATGAACAAGTAAAGCCACAAGCAGAAAGTCGGCAAATCCACATTGGAAAAAATGAAATTTTTCCATCGAACCATGTAGTAACATTAGGTCTTAATCAAGAATCCGTTGTTGTGCCAGGTATCACTCGTTGGGGCTTTACCGGTTTTAAAAAAGGACAGCTAATGATCAACGCTCGAGCAGAAACTGTGGAAGAAAAAAAGACATTCTCTCACCCTTTCAAAGAGACTCGTTGTGTTTTCCCAATGTCGGGTTTTTATGAATGGGATTCTGACAAACACAAAGTAATGTTCACTGACAGTCAAACGTCCGTCCTTTATGTCGGTGGTTTTTATCGGATCCATAAAAATGAAGCTGGATTTGAAACCGAATCAATCATTTTGACCACTCAACCAAGTCAATCAGTGCTTCCCGTTCATGATCGCATGCCCTTAATCCTAGCAAAAGAACAGATTAAAGACTGGCTTAATGATTTAGATTTTGCAAGGAGTCAGCTGACAGCGAAGATGCCTGAGTTAATTCGGCATGACGTAGACTAGTCACAAATGAAAGTACGCTAGTCTTTTCCAAATGCTCGTCTCAAACAAAAAATCTCAAAACATGAAAAAGATGTTTTGAGATTTTTTGACTGATTACTAAAAACACCGCGCTCTGGGAAGAAATAACATGTAACCCAATATTAATTAAGACACGTTGATTAACACCAATCGATCATTTTCAACTTTATACGTATAATTATTACCTGTTTTATTTCTTAAAGTTACATTATCGTTTGTATCAAAAAGAGTATTTCCTTGCGCATGATACATGCTAATCGTACTTCCATTTGGAATTTCGAAGGTTCCCATTTGTCGATTTGAAACGCGACTATTTCCATTCCATGACATACTAAAAAGATTTTCTCCTTGAGGCCCCATTACTGAGATACTGAAATACAGTTTATTTTTAAATTGATCATTCATCATTACTGACCGACCCGGTAGATAATTTTCGCTGATCGTTAGCTGTTGATCTTTGAACTTGATCAATAATTTATTTGGATTCCCATCAACTGATTGTCCTTTGATATCAAAGACTTGCTCTACAGACATCGGCACCATTTGACGACTGATTTCTTGGTAATCTTGATCATACAAGACAATCTTCACCTGATCAGTTTGCTTTAATGAACCCTCATAGTAATTGATTTCCCATTAGTGGGAAGATATCATGTTTTCTCAAAAATTTTTTCATAAATGATCGTTTTAGAGCTCATTTTTAAATTTCCAAGTATGGAGACTGAAACAAAAGTAGCATCTTCAAAAAATTTGAGAAGAAATTTCAGGAAGTCCCTTCTTATTTCTTGATGCTAAACACTTTTGTTTCAACTTCTACTTATCATTTAGCTTTCGATCGCTACTCTAAAAAACAGAGCGCTGTACAAATTTTCCTATTTTTTTAGTATCAAGCTGATGATTCATAAAAATTTAAATAGGCTGTTTTTGCTATAGCATCTCCTCATCTAACATCCGTTTCCAATCATGTGAGAAACTAACTGATACCCTCCTTGCATTATGGCACCTTTCTGTGATCATCTTTACCGTAATAGCATTCTACTGCAGTTGGATAGCCAAGTAATTCTCCAACTGTTTTAAATTGATACCCTTGTCCTTTTAAATATTCAATAATTTGAGGCATCGCATTGATTGTTTCCGAATAGATATCATGGAATAACAGGATAGCCCCATTATGAACGGTATTTTGAACACGTTGTACAATCATTTCCGAATTTCTGGTTTTCCAATCTTCTGAATCAACTGACCATAAAATGATGGGGCGTTTAATTAGTTGAGCGACTCTATTTGATGTACTCCCGTATGGTGGACGTACGAACGCAGCTGTTTTACCTGTCACCTTTTTAATTTCTTCGTCCGTTTTTTTGAGCTCACTCTCAACTGATTCCAGAGAGAGTCTCGTGAGATCTTGGTGATCATATGAGTGATTTCCAACTTCATTACCGTCCATGACTGCTTGTTTCACAACTTCAGGGTATAGCTGAATATTTTGGCCCAACGCAAAAAACGTGCCATGTATCTGTTGGTCTTTCAAAATTTTTAAGAGTTTTGGTGTCGTTGTTCCATTTGGTCCGTCGTCAAAACTGAGTGCAATCGTTTTTTGTGCTTTAGTTTCCGTATTAGTTGTTGCTGTAGAAGGCTTAAGCTCCTGTTCTTTCGATGTCTCTATTGTCTGTGATGAGGTAATTGTTTGTTGCGTTACGGTGGTTTTTGTTAAATGTAAAGCCCGCAGTGAAATAACTTCCACCAATAAGACACCTGTAAAAAAACAAATTCCCGCAATCAAAAATTTTTGTTTCAATATCTTTTGGTCACCTTTCTACTATCGGTTTTTATGATTGATTTCAATATACCAAACTGATTTCCTCACTTTTTCTTTTAATTTATCATCTTTTCTTTTTTATAATGAATTAACAGTTTTGACATTTTGTCTAAAAATAATTTCGTTTATGCCTTTATAAAAAAATTGGAATTTACACCATTTTTTCACTCAAAAAGTCTCTATGAACTAGAAAAAATTTTTTAAATAAAGAATCACAAAAAAAATCAAAAATGTAATTGATTCTTGTTTTTTTATTGAAAGATTGATTTTTCAAAGTCATGTGTTGCTAAATGATAAGATTTCATTACTTGCGCTTTTAAATCATCCATATAATGCATTTTTCTGTTTTGTTTCGCTAGTGTTAAATCTTTATTCAAAGCATCTTGGAATAGTATCTCGAATTCATTAGAAGAATGAATCGTCCGTAGACTGTTTCAATTGACGGTAATTGGTTTGAACAAATCTTTTTCATTGATTGCGCTTGATTGTCCATTTCATTTTTTGAAGTTGTCACAACATTCGTACTTGTTAATGAATTCGTTGGTACATGATTATTTGGGATTTCTTCTGTATGCACGTATCCTTAGAAAGTATACTCATGAATATTGGGATCAATTTGTGGGAGTCTACTACCAATGGGAACTTCAAATGTTTGGTGCTAATGTTCTACCGAGGGGTGACCTATCATAGATAAACTTAATACGTTCTTACCGGTAAAAGCCTTCAGTAATAAAATACTAAATAAAAATTTAGATTTTTATGCTTTCTTAGACAATAAAATCCAGCTGGCTAGCAACATACCTGAATCAATATAGATATAAATCAGTGATAAACCTGTATCATCTGTTTCCGACAAGACACGTTGATTATTTTTTTTATAAACTAAATAATATTTTTAATTTTTAGTTAAAACAGTTTTAGGCAGCTCTGTACTGATTTTTTCTTGTTCTACTGTGCTTAAATTAGTTTTTAATATGGGGATAAATTCGACCTGTAGAAATTTTTCCTGTTTATTCAGTTTTTCAATTACCCGCTTAGGTTCTGTAAGCAAGAGATCCTCATTAACACTAGGAACTACCGGTATTCCATAGAGTAATACCGAGCCTATAGTCTTAAAAAAAACACCTTATGGGAATTTTCTTAGTGCATATTTTATTTTCTTATCGCCAAATTTTTGTTTGTCCACTTTATTTTTCTCCTTAAATGTACATTTAGTTAAGGAAATTATATTGAGAGATAAAGAACTTAATTATTATATTTTTTAAGAAAATCTTCTATTTTATCATAGAATAAAAATAGCAAACAATAATAGCCTCTTTTACATTCCCTTAGTACCATGGCTTATGTATTTTTCCCATCAACAGTGAGTTACATAAAAAAGTTCTGAATACTAACAAAAAATGAAGCGTTCCAAAAATAGTAAAGACTATTTTCAGAACGCTTCATTATGATTTACTAGAGTTTGATCGAACTTTTCGTGATCAGTTACCTAAACATTATTCTTTCCAGCTATCGACTGTTTTTTGATTTTCTTTGATCCAGTCTTGTGCTGCTTGTTGTGGATCTTTTCCGTTATTGATCTCTAACATGACTTTTTCCATATCTTTTTCTGACCAGTGGAAATTATCTAAGACCTTATATGCTTCTGGTTGGTCTTCTTTTAATCCTTTGCGGACGATCGTATGGATTTCTTCAGCACTTCCCATAGCTTTTTTAGGATCTTCAAGATACTTCAAGTCATATTTAGCAAACATCCAATGTGGGGTCCAACCAGTAATAACGATTGGTTCTTTCTTTTTGATGGCTTGACCTAATGCCACTGTCATCGCACCTGAAGAAGAAGTTTCTACGGTCCAATCTTTTAAATTGTCATACTGCTTGATTGTATTTTCAGCAGCATTGACGACTCCGGCACCAGGTTCAATACCGGTGATTTTCTTACCTGCTTGATTGGTTAATTCTTCAATCGAGTTGACATCCATATAGCTTGGAACAGCTAAGCCAACTTTAGCACCAGTTAAATTAGCACCTAGATCATTTATTTGGTCTTTGTACTGTGCATATTGAGAACCATGGGTTTTTGGTAACCACGCAGATACCATCCCATCTGATTCTCCTTTAGAAACAGATTCCCACATGATGGAATTATCTAATGGTGTGATCGACACATCATAGCCCATTCCTTTGAGTACTTCAGCAACTACATTCGTTGAAGCTACTTCAGTATCCCATTCTACATATGAAAGATTGATTTTTTTCGTTTCTTTGTTATTAGCTAAACTACCTAAGCCAATGGCACCTAAAATCACAACCACTACAGCTCCAATAATGATTCCTTGGCGTTTTTTACTTTTTTGTTTGTTCGCACCTGTCGCTTTTTTATTATTTGGTTGATTCAAATGTTGCGTAAAACGGTCAATGATGATCGCCAAGATAACTAAAGCTACCCCGTTAACAAATCCATTTCCGACTTGCGCACGTTGTAATGCTGACAAGACGCCACGACCTAATCCTGGCGCTCCAATCATTGAAGCAATCACGACCATTGAAAGTGACAACATGGTGGTTTGGTTGATCCCCGCCATGATCGTACTTTTAGCCAATGGTAATTCTAACTTGAACAGTTTTTGCCAACTGGTACTACCAAATGAATCAGATGCTTCCACCAATTCTTTTGGTACTTGGCGAATACCTAGATTTGTGAAACGAACAGTTGGTGGTAACGCAAAGATAACTGAGGCGAATACCCCTGGAACCATCCCAATCCCAAAGAATGCAACTGCTGGGATCAAGTAAACAAATCCTGGCATAGTTTGCATAAAGTCAAGGATCGGTTTGATGATACTTTGCGCTTTGCTGCTTTTTGCCATTAAGATTCCTAATGGTACACCAATAATGATGGAGATCATACTAGACAATAAGACAAGTGTCACAGTATTCATCAAATCAGACCATAACCCTTGATTGTAAATAAACCATAGACCGATCAACGTAAACAAGGTCAGTCCTGGACGTTTCTTAGAGATAAAGAATGCAACGACTGTTAATAAAAGGATGAACACTGGCGCTGGAATAACTAATAATAAATTAGTGATCCCAGACATCACTGCTTGCCCGATCGTTTGTAGAAAAGCAAATAGTCCTGCAAACGTAGTCGTAAACCATTCTGTCAATTTTTCAACCCAATCTGCTACGGGTAATTGATAGTTTAATAAATTATTCATGTTCATTCACCTCACCTGATTCTGCTAATGCTTCAATCACACTTCCTCGAATGACAACCCCTTTAAGTTTACCGTTGTCAACGACTGCTAGTGGCGTAGGTGAATCATAAATAATATTGAAGATATCACTGACAATCATGTCTTTCCCAATGACAGTGACATTTTCATCTAAGAAATCAATCAACGGCCGTTTTTGGCGTCTGGCTTCTAGCGCTTGATCAGCTGTAATGATTCCTTTTAAGTTTCGTTTTCTATCGACTGCCATCAACATACTTACTTCTTCGTTGCGCATTCGAGTCAATGCAACATTCGGACCATCTGATTCAATATTGGTAGTCAACGCTGGAACCATGATATTTTGAGCTGTTAAGACTTTGGAGCGGTCCACTTCCTCCACAAATTCTCGAACATAATCGTTAGCAGGATTCGTTAAGATTTCTTCCCCTGTGCCGATTTGCATGATTTCACCATCTTTCATCAATGCAATACGGTCACCGATTCGCAACGCTTCGTTTAGATCATGGGTGATGAAAATGATTGTTTTTTGGACATTTGATTGTAATTCGAGTAGTTCATCCTGCATTTCACGGCGAATCAACGGATCAAGAGCAGAAAAAGCTTCATCCATCAATAAAATCTCTGGATCGTTGGCTAATGCTCGAGCTAGCCCCACACGTTGTTGCATCCCACCAGATAATTGATTTGGATATTGATCTTTAAATGAAAGCAAACTTGAGTTTTCAAGTGCTTGTTCTGCTTTTTGTTGGCGTTCTTCTTTCGGAACTCCTCGAACTTCTAAACCATATTCCGTATTTTCTAAGATCGTACGATGTGGAAATAACCCAAAGTTTTGGAAAACCATATTGATCTTGTGACGACGAACTTCACGAAGTTCTTCTTTACTCAATTTTGAGATGTCTTCTCCATCGATATAGATGTTTCCTGCTGTTGGTTCGATCAAACGATTCAATAATCGAATCAAGGTTGATTTCCCACTACCTGAAAGACCCATGATAACGAATATTTCGCCTTCTTGAACATCAAAGCTAGCATCGTACACACCGACCGTTGCGCCGGTTTTTTTCAATATATCTGTCTTCGGTTGATGATTCTTCATCATTTCTAAAGCTACTTGTGTCTTTTTACCAAATATTTTTGTTAAATTTTTTACTTCTACCTTTACCAAACAAATTTCTCCTTTTTTATGTTTATGTAAATTCATTTTACTTTCTGAAAAAAGTGACCACACTATACTAACATCGTGTAGTCACTTTGTCAAAAAGGAGACTTTTTTGTTTGCTTCCAAAATAAAAAAAACTTGAATAAAGCCCTAGCGGTTAGGCTTATTCAAGATTAAAATTTGATGATAAAAAATAATTGAAGGACTAGTTTTCTGGATAGAAGAAATTAGTCATTCTTTGTAAGGTAAATTCGTTTCCAATGAAATGTACAGTGTCACCCGCTGTGAATTTGGCATACGGTCCAGGTGAAACGAGCAACTCTTCTTTATGGGAAATCGCAATCACTGTCGCTCCTGTTGCTTGCCAAATATTCAACTCGCTGATGGAGCGGTCAAGATGGGTCGCTTCTTTCGTCAACGTTAATTCAAATGGCAATAAAGGATTCATCTTATGTATCCGTTTCGTTTGACTGACTAATTGATCTAATAATTGTGAAAAATGATCCAATTCTTCTTGTTGCTTTTCTACACTTGCCATAATTTCAGCTTTTGTTTCTTGGATCGATTGAACATCTTGGTATTGCAATAAAAAATCTTTGGCTTTCTCTTTTGAGGCAACGAATGCCCCACTGCCATGGCGAACCTCCATGATCCCTAGATCAACTAGCACATTGATTGCTTTTCTTGTAGTTTCAGGAGAAGCATTATATGTACTTGCTAAAGTGGATCTCGCATGGATTTTCTCCCCCACCTGATAACGGTTTTCCACGATTCGTTCAGCCAGATCAACTGCGATTTGTTGGTATCTTGGACGAACAATTTTTTTCTTTCCTGCCATTTATTCTCCTCTTCCTTCTCTTTTTCAGTTACATCTTACTATGGGAAATCAAAATAAGCAAAAAATCTTAAAAAGGTTTTAAGTCTGTTCCTTGGAGAAAAATCAAAAGAAGCAGAATCAACCACTCAAAAAAACAACGAACGATGAACTGTTTTTCGATCATCACTCGTTGTTTTTATCATCTCTCATCCGTTAGACTTTCTTTACTGGGCAAGCACTTTTACAGTCATCACACGTTTTTCCTGATTTGACACGTGAAAACACGATATAACCAGCACTGCCAAAGATCAATACACTTAATAAAAAAGTCGCCATTTAATTTCCACCTTCTAATGATAACGTCAAAATTTCTTGTTTCTTCTGCTGCTTTTTCAATAAAGCGTAACCTAATCCAATCAGAACCATACCTGCTAAATAAGTCGAAAATACGATAGAGCCGCCTTCTAATAAATGAGCGAACTGATAAATCATGAAGCTTACCAAGTAAGCAAACCCACATTGATAACCAACTGCGATCAGTGTCCATTTCCTTGAATTCATTTCACGATGGATCGCACCGATTGCTGCAAAACAGGGAGCACAAAGCAGATTGAAGGACAATAAGGAATAAGCAGCAGCGGAAGTATACGTCCCTTGTAATGCTTGCCAAATCTCTCGACCATTTTCCGCTACTTCTTTGTGCCCAAACAAAATACCAAAAGTCCCAATGACATTTTCTTTGGCCACTAATCCAGTGATCGTAGCTACTGTTCCTTGCCAATTCCCCCATCCTAGTGGTTGGAAAAGAGGAGCCACAATCCGTCCAACACTTGCTAGAATACTTTGATCTTCCGTAACAGGTTGACCAAAAAAGTTATACGAAGAAGTAAACCAAATCAAAATACTTGAAACAAAGATGATCGTTCCTGCTTTTTTGACGAATGATTTACTGCGGTCATAGGTTTGGCGTAAAATCGTTGTTCCTTGTGGAAAATGATACGCTGGTAGTTCCATAATAAATGGTGCGGTATCGCCAGCAAATAACTTCGTCTTCTTCAACATGATCCCTGATAAAACGATGGAAGACATACCTAGAAAATAAGCAGAGGGGGCTACCCAAGAAGTATGGGGGAAAAACGCTCCTGCAATCAAAGCAATGATTGGTAATTTAGCAGAACATGGCATAAACGTTGTGACCATGATCGTCAAGCGCCGATCTTGCTCATTTTCAATGGTTCGGCTAGCCATCACTCCTGGAACACCACAACCTGTAGCAATCAACATAGGAATAAACGATTTCCCTGACAAACCAAATTTCCGAAATAAACGATCCATCACAAAAGCGATCCGTGACATGTAGCCACAATCTTCCAAGAAACTTAAACACAAGAACAAGACGATCAGCTGAGGTAGAAAGCCCAACACTGCGCCTACCCCTGCTATGATTCCATTGAGGATCAATTGTTGCATCCACTGTGCCACTTGCCAGTTGACCAGTACCTGTTCGACGTGTTGTGGCAACCAGCTGCCAAATAACGTGTCATTGATCCAATCAGTTCCCATTGTTCCGATTGTTTGAATCGCTAAATAATAGATCAGCCACATGACAAAAGCAAAAATTGGTAAAGCGAACCAGCGATTAGTAACGATTCGATCGATTTTATCACTGATGGACAAGCGAAATGAATCCGTAGACACGACACAAAGTGCAGTAAGTTGCGTTAGCCATTCATATCGTTCATTAATAACTATTGTTTCGCTATCTTCATCAAATAGTCTCTCTGTCAGACGAATCAGCTGCTCAATTTCTTTTTCTTGTTTTGTCGTTATTGTTTGTTTTTCCCATAACTGTGGATCACGCTCAAAATATTTGATGGCAGACCAGCGTTGAAAAGGCTGATCTTTTCCTAATATCTCTTCGATTTCATGGATTGCAGCTTCTAGTCGATCGTCATAATTAGTTAGTAAGGATACCTTCTGTTCTTTTGGCTGCTTGAAGGCATCAATGATTTTCTTCGTGAGTTTATCCAACCCTTCTTTTTTCAATACACTGATAGGAACCACAGGTATGCCTAAACCATAACTTAATTTTTCGACATTGATTTTTTTGCCATTTTTTTTAATGATATCCATCATATTCAGTCCGATAATGATGGGGATGCCTAGATCTAATAATTGTGCAGTCAGATAAAGATTTCTTTCTAAATTTGTGGCATCGACAATATTGATGATCAGATCAGGACATTCGTTGGTCAGATAATCTCTCGCAATTACTTCTTCAGGTGTATAAGGTGACAGGGAATAGATTCCAGGTAAATCTTGAATCTTGATTATCGGATTCTTCTTCATTTTTCCTTCTTTTTTTTCCACCGTTACCCCTGGCCAATTCCCTACGTATTGTTTAGCACCAGTTAAGGCATTGAATAAACTACTCTTTCCGCTATTAGGGTTACCAACTAAAGCTACCTTCATTTTTTACACCTCTTTTTGCACAAGGATCAACATTGCTTCTTCTTTACGAAGCGTTAACTCATACCCTCGCAAGGTAATTTCTAACGGATCTCCTAGTGGTGCTAATTTTCTTACGGTCAAAGGAACATTTTTCGTTACACCCATATCCATCAAACGCCGTTTAACAGCGCCTTTTCCATGTATCCCTACAACGATTCCTCGTTCTCCAACAGTCAGTTGATCTAATGAAGTCCAGTTATCCTTAGAAAGTTCGTTCTTTTTCACTAAAATTTGTTTAAACAACTCTCGATCGATCGCGATCCGATTATTTTTTAGCAGGACGATTCCATTACTTCCTGATCGATTGATAACAACGAGTTTACTTCCAACGATTATACCGAGATTTTGCAAATGTTTTTTGACTGCTTCACTCGTTTGCAATTTTTCAATTTGGTAAACAAGATTTAGCTTCGCTTCTTCTAAAGGGACAGTGGCATCTAAAGATAAAGTAGCATTCAAATTCATAAATCGATTTTCATCTCCTTCTTGTGAAAAACATCATGATAGTTCTTTCTATTTATTTTCCCTATTATTTACTTCATTTATCAACATACATTGAGAATCATTCTCAATAAGAATACTCTCGTTACTTGATAAAGTCAACGAACGTTGTGATTTTATGAGCGAACTTTCATTTAACCACTTAATAAGGAGATAAAAAAATCTTTTCGGGGATTTTTCCACAACCTTCACTGTACTAAAACAAGTATTTTTTCCCCTGTTACTTGTTTTCAGCTGTTTTTCAAAAACCACAAAACATAGTATTCCACAGTTTCCACAACACAAGATGTAGTGTTTGTTGTTTGACTTTTTTACTAATAGTTTTATACTATTCATTATAGATAAACAAGAGCTGTGGAGGAGGCAATACACATGAATGTCAAAATATTTTCTAAAAATAATTGTATGCAATGCAAGATGGTCAAACGCTTTTTAACTGACAACCAAATCGATTTTGAAGAAGTTAATATCGACGAACAACCAGATGCAATTGAATGGTTAAAAGCTCAAGGATTCCAAAGTGTTCCTGTCATTACGTCAGATGCACAAACGGTGATCGGGTTTCGACCAGATCAACTTCGCAAACTTGCTAGTTAGTCACCAGTCAATCGAAATGGAAAAGAACGTAGAATTGGATTTGATGGAATTGAGGCACTTGTTTTTGCCGTAAACTCCCCAAATCCTTTTTTACAGCACGAAACAATATTCACTATCAAAATATGGAATGAAGGTTGGGCGTACTTATGAGTCTTAAGCAGTTAAAAGATGTTAGTTACTTTAAATTAAACAATGAAATCAATCGACCAGTAAATGGTCAGATCCCGCTAAATAAAGATAAAGAAGCGCTAACCGCTTTTTTTGAGGAAAATGTCAAACCAAACACGATGACGTTTGCAACAGCAATGGATAAAATCAATTATTTGATTGAAAACGACTATTTAGAGTCAGAATTTATCCAACTGTACTCTGCTGAATTTATTGAATCACTTTATCAATTTTTAGCAGAACAACACTTTACCTTTAAATCATTTATGGCTGCCTACAAATTTTATTCACAATATGCGTTAAAAACGAATGATGGGACTGCTTATCTTGAATCTTATGAAGATCGAGTAGCTTTCAACGCACTTTATTTTGCTAATGGTGATGAACAATTGGCGCTGTCTTTAGCAGATGAAATGATCCACCAACGTTACCAACCTGCTACCCCTTCTTTCTTAAATGCCGGTCGGAAACGTCGTGGGGAACTCGTTTCTTGTTTCTTGACACAAGTAACTGATGATATGAACTCTATCGGTCGTTCGATCAACTCTGCTTTACAACTATCACGTATCGGTGGTGGTGTTGGGATCACTCTTTCAAACCTACGTGAAGCGGGTGCACCGATCAAAGGTTATGAAGGAGCAGCAAGTGGTGTTGTCCCTGTTATGAAATTATTTGAAGATAGTTTTAGCTATTCAAACCAATTAGGTCAACGTCAAGGTGCTGGTGTCGTTTATTTGAACGTCTTCCACCCAGATATCATTGCTTTTCTTTCTGCCAAGAAAGAAAATGCAGATGAAAAGATCCGAGTAAAGACACTTTCACTTGGTGTAATCGTCCCTGATAAATTTTACGAGTTAGCTCGTAAAAATGAAGAAATGTATCTTTTCAGTCCTTATAGTGTGGAAAAAGAATATGGCGTGCCATTTTCTTATGTCGACATCACTGCTGAGTATGATCATTTAGTAGCGAATCCTAATATTCGGAAACAAAAAATCAAAGCACGTGAACTTGAAAATGAAATTTCGAAATTACAACAAGAATCCGGTTATCCTTATATCATCAATATTGATACAGCTAATCGTGAAAATCCAGTTGACGGAAAGATCATCATGAGTAACTTGTGTTCGGAAATCCTACAAGTTCAAACACCTTCTGTTATCAATGGAAAACAAGAATATGAAGTATTAGGAACGGACATCTCATGTAATCTCGGTTCGACTAACATCGTTAACTTGATGGACAGCCCTGATTTTGGTCAGTCTGTGCGTACGATGACACGGGCATTGACTTACATCACAGATGCTTCCGATATCGATGTTGTCCCTCCAATCCAAAATGGAAACAAATTGAATCATACGATCGGACTAGGAGCAATGGGCTTACACACTTTCTTTGCGAAGGAACAAATGGCGTATGGCTCTGAAGAATCCTTAGATTTCACAAATATTTACTTTATGCTTTTAAATTACTGGACATTAGTTGAAAGTAATACGATTGCTCGTGAAAGAAAACAAGTCTTCCATAACTTTGAAAAATCTGCTTATGCAGATGGAAGCTATTTTGATAAATATGTTACTGGAGAATTCCAACCAAAATCTGATAAAGTAAAAGCTTTATTTGAAGGAATCTTTATTCCAACTGCTGAAGATTGGGAAAACTTAAAGCAAGCGATCATGACCGATGGTTTATACCATCAAAATCGTCTAGCTGTAGCGCCGAATGGTTCGATTTCTTATATCAATGACACTAGTGCAAGTATTCATCCGATTACACGCATGATCGAAGAGCGTCAAGAAAAGAAAATCGGGAAAATCTATTACCCAGCGCCTTATCTGTCAAATGAAACAATTCCTTACTATACTTCAGCTTATGACATGGACATGCGAAAAGTCATTGACATTTACGCAACTGCTCAACAACATGTAGATCAAGGAATGAGTTTAACCCTATTTATGCGTTCTGAAATCCCAGAAGGTCTATATGAATGGAAAACAACGACTAAACAAACAACACGTGATTTGAATATCTTACGTCACTACGCTTTCCATAAAGGAATCAAATCAATTTATTACGTTCGGACGTTTACTGATGATGCAGAAGAAATCGGCAGCAATCAATGTGAAAGTTGTGTCATCTAAAACAAGTAAGCAAAAAATGAACAGACAGGTAATTTAAATAAAGGAGCATTTCTCATGTCAGAAACTTACTATGAAGCAATAAACTGGAATGAAATTGAAGATATCATTGATAAATCTACGTGGGAGAAACTAACTGAACAATTTTGGTTAGATACCCGTATTCCTTTGTCTAATGATTTAGATGACTGGCGGACACTGTCACAGTTAGAAAAAGATACGGTTGGCCATGTCTTCGGTGGACTGACTTTACTCGATACTGTCCAATCAGAAAGCGGAATGGATCAGCTGCGTAAGGATGTCCGTACGCCGCATGAAGAGGCTGTATTGAACAATATCCAATTTATGGAATCGGTCCATGCAAAAAGTTATTCTTCCATTTTTAGTACATTGAATACAAAAAAAGAAATCGAAGAAATCTTTGAATGGACGAATACAAATCCTTATTTACAAAAAAAAGCGGAACGTATCAATGAAATCTACAAAAATGGCACAGCTTTAGAAAAGAAAATCGCTAGTGTGTTCTTAGAAACATTCTTATTTTATTCCGGCTTTTATACTCCTCTTTATTATTTAGGAAATAATAAGTTAGCGAATGTAGCAGAAATCATCAAATTGATTATTCGAGATGAATCTGTTCATGGGACTTACATTGGCTACAAATTCCAATTAGGTTACAATGAACTATCAGAAGAAGCACAAGAACAGCTAAAAGACTGGATGTATAATTTATTATATGAATTGTACGAAAATGAAGAACGTTATACCGAGGAACTGTATGATCCAATCGGTTGGACGGAAGAAGTAAAAACATTCTTGCGCTACAATGCCAATAAAGCATTGATGAACCTGGGAATGGATCCACTTTTTCCAGATACAGCGAATGATGTCAATCCAATCGTGATGAACGGTATCTCTACCGGTACCAGCAACCATGATTTCTTCTCACAAGTGGGAAATGGCTACCTCTTAGGGCATGTGGAAGCAATGCAAGATGACGATTATTTGATTGGTTTAGATGACTAAATAGGAAAAGAACGTTTAAGCGTTGGGTTGTCCCCACCTTAAACGTTCTTTTTTATGTGCTTTTTCTCAGTCAATCATTTGATATGTTCATGAAACTAAATATGGAAAATTCTCTCTGCATACTGGTCTTCGATTTTTAGGTTTCGTTCGTGTCCCCCATCGATATTCGCACTTAAATAAACTGGCGGTTCAAAACCTTGAGCAACCATTCGCTCAATGGCTTCTAACATCGTTTGTTGGAGTAACAATGTAGCCGCATATGTCGAAGTCCCGCAGACTTTGGTCTCTAATCCATCAACAGGTAATACCGCATCACCATAAACAGAGTGGTTATCTAAAACAACATCTGCAAATTCATACAATAACTTTCCACTTTCATGTCGTGAAGTGGATGCTTTAGAGGCAGCCAATGCCGTGACCACGATCAATTTATTTCCACGCTTTTTGATTTCCTCAGCCATTTCAATTGCCATGGGGTTTCTTCCAGAATTAGAAATCAGGAAAAAGACATCATTGGGATGGATGGACACTTTGTGCATGAGTGTTCGTCCGACACCAGCATGTTGTTCATACATGCCCCCCGCAGGATCTAAAATCAGTTTTGACGGTATCAATCCACCTGCACGCCCACTGATTTCTAGCGCTGCTGCATGGGAATGTCCGCTACCAAAAGCCTGCGTAATCCCACCGTTCATAATTCCATCGGCTACGATTTGGGCTGCTTTCGTTATATTTTCTGTTTCATACTTCTCTAATGTTTCAGTTAATTTTTTACATTCTTCAAAAAATGCGAGTGTCATAAGGCTCTCTCCTTTTTATGATTATTCCTCATTTAGTTAGAAAATCACATGATTCCGAATACTCTTAATAAAATCGATAACACCATAATCGCTAAAATCGCTCTTGTTGAATTAAAGTATTTTTTGCCTAACAACCAATAAATGACACCCACTAAAAGGGCTGGAATCATCATCGGCATGATCTGATCTAGTGTTTCTTGAAGGTTAAGTTCGACATCTCCCGTTTTAAAGGTCCAAGTAATTTGGGCATTGATCACCGATGGAATCATGGCACCAATCACCGTGACCCCTAATAAAGTAGCAGCATTGGTCAACGCATTCAAATGTCCGGACATACTAGTCACTAATTTCACGCCTTGAGTATAACCTATTCTTACAGAGAAAAATCGAAAGACTAAAATCGCCAGATTCACTAATACCCAAACAGCAACTCCGATCGCGTTTCCTTGTAGAGCTAAATAGGAAGCCACTGAACCAAAAACAGTTGGGAACAATACCCCAAAAATCGTATCCCCGACACCAGCAAATGAACCCATTAATCCAGTTTTCAAACTAGACACCGTATCTTTTGATTGTTTGCCTTCCGCTTCTTCAGTAGCGATATCGATTCCCAAAATAAAACCGCCCATATGTGGTGTGGTATTAAAAAATTGACTTTGCATGTTCATCATGGCAATCTTGGTTTCTTCATCGTCGCCGTAGAGTTTTTCGATGATCGGTAACATGGAGTACAAATAGCCCCCACCCATCATTCGCTCGTAGTTCCAAGACAATTGGCTACCATACAACCAATTGATACTTACTTTATCTAGGTCTTTTTGATTAATCTTCGTACTCATCAGCACTTAATCCTCCTTTTCCATTTACATCAGCTTGAGCCACTTGTGTCAGATTGTTTTGCTTTCCGATCAAATTCTTAAATTGTAAAATGGCTAAAGCCAATCCTAATAAAGCCACGCCAAACATAGGCATCTTTAAGTAAGCAACTGCCAAAAACCCAATCATCAAGTACGTAATGAAATTTTTAACTGGTAAAAATCTTAATAAAATGGCGATACCGACTGCTGGTAACATGCCACCTGCAACTGCCAACCCGCCAGTCAACCATTCTGGAATTACATCTGAAACAATTTGAATCACTCGGTCACCAAAACTAAAGACGATAAAAATAGGTACTCCTCGTGATAATCCCCAACTCATTGCTCCCAACAAGTGATAAATTCTTATTTTTTTAGTATCAGCTAAACGAATATTTTTATCGATTCTCTTTTGAAAGAACACATTGCAAAATCGAGCAAAAATATCTAGCTGAATCATCAACAATGCTACTGGAACAGCTAATCCGATACCAAATTCCACACCTCTTCCACTCGTAATCGCAAAAACAGTTCCCACGATCGAAGCGGTCATATAATCTGGGACACTTGCTCCTCCATAAGCTTGAATACCCAATCCCATTAATTGCAATGTCGCACCTACTGCCAATCCAGTGGTCAGATCCCCCATTACTAAACCTGTAATGGTACCTACGATCAGTGCTTGGTTAGCAATCACATTGATCCCTAAATTTTCGATGATGACATAAAATCCTAACAGTGATAATACGATGATTTGCCAAATTTCTATATTCATTCGTTCCCCCTACTTTCCGTAAAATTGTGAAAATCGTTTTTCTTCTTCCATTGGTACCATTTGTGCCGTCACAACGACTCCTGCTTTTTCCAACTCTAAAATCTTCGCAATTTCTGCTTCGGTTAAAAAGACGGATTTTTTGATTTGAAGGGTTCCTTCTCTCGAACTGGCATTGCCTAAATTAAATGATTCAATTGGTACACCCGCATCGATCAAATCAAAGATCGTTTGAATCTTTTTGGTAAGCAACATGATTTTTTGATCTTGATAAATCCCTTCTTTTAACCGTTTTGCAGCGGTAACCGTTTTCAATATACTCAATTTGATACCACCAGGAACAGCAGCTTTTAAAGAGGCCTTAGCAATTGGATCATTGACCACTCCATCATCAACGATCATAACTCTTGTTGTTCCCATTTTCCCTAACCAAAGTGTCGCTACTTGACCATGGATCAACCGTTCATCCAATCGGACATGGCTGATCCCCAATTCACTCATTTTGTTGGAAACGGAAGCCACAACTGATGGCTCAGTCTCTGCTGTGTTCGATGGTAAATCCGCTGCGGTGCTTCCAAGGGACGTTTTAATCCCTTGAACACCGACGGTCGAAATGGTCTGAACGATTTCATTCAGCGAAGCCTTAGGATTAAAGCGTTCGCTATAAGCTTGAAGCAGCATCGGAATATTCAAACCAGAAACAATTTCGATTTTTCTGCTTCCTTCTTCTTTCAGCTGGTTCAGCTGATTAAAAGGTGTCCCACTCCATAGATCAACTAAACACAATAGTTCATCATCAACGGAATACTTCGCTAACACCTGTTCCACTTGGTGGCGAAACTCTTCTGGACTATTTTCAGGCATCAATACACACACATCTACCTGTTCTTGTTCTCCAAAGATCATGTCTCCCGTTTGCTTTACGCCTAAAGCGAACTCGCCATGGCTTGCAAGAATAATGCCGATACTCATTTTTCTTCCTCCTTTAGTGTTAATTCAATCACTGGGATCAATTCATTTGGTTCTTTAATCGGAATGTTTAGCATCAACATGCTCGGGTCAAGCGCCTCCTTCACATGAACTTCAGTAATCTCTTTGTATAAATTAGTTGTCGCTTTTCTTTCTCCTCCTAAATGCTTCGTATCGACAAAACGAATCTCGGAACCATCATTGAGTAGTTTCGCAAACTTCACTTTCCCACCTAATTCTGGTAATAAAATCGTTCGATAAGGCCAACTAAAAATGTGAAGATATAATTTATTTCCTTTTTGAGTGTATCGACAATCTTGAGGTGGTGTAAAACTAGATAACCCCGCACCGTAAATCGCTTTTCCATGTTTTCGTAGCCATTGACCAACAGAACTTAAAATGCTATTGCTATTGTCATCCCACTCTCCTCGTGCGTTTGGTCCAATATTCATCGTGAAATTCCCACCTTTGGAGACAGTATCCACTAGTTGTTTCGCTACCATTTCACTCGTTTTGAAATTAAGATTGTCCCGATCGTAACCCCAACTATTATTTAAGGTTTGAACGGTTTCCCATACCTCTTCTTCGTTGTCCATTGCCTTACTTCTAGCAAATTGTTCTGGGGTAAGTACACCACGATGTAAGTCTAACCGGTCATTGATCAAAATATTGGGTTGAATCTCATGGATCATTTTTTCTAATTCAACACTTCCCCAATCTTGCGCCCCTTTACCGACCGAAGTCCCCCAATCTCTGCTTTTATAAGAAAAATCAAACCATAGATAGTCAATCGTACCGTAACTTGTCAATAATTCTCTGACTTGATTCGCCATAAATTGGCGATAATTTTCCATGTTGCCAGGATGTTGTTCGATATAGGTTGGATTATTTCTCATTGGATGATAGCCATCTACTAAGAAATCTGGATGATGCCAGTCTAATAAAGAATAATAAAGACCAATTTTGATCCCCACTTCACGAAATGCTTCAATCAATTCTCCTAACAAATCTCTTTGATACGGTGTTTTTCCTATATGATATTCTGTTTCTTTTGTATGCCATAAACAAAAGCCATCATGATGTTTTGCTGTAATAATGACATACTTAAAACCTGCTTCTTTGGCTTTTTGAGCCCATTCATGTGGATCTAATAAATCAGGATCGAATTGATCCAGATATTTTTGGTAATCTGTTACACTGATTTCTTCTAAAGTCTGGACCCATTCATGTCTTCCTGCCACTGAATACAATCCGAAATGAATAAATAAACCATATCGACTCTCAGAAAACCATTTTCGTTCACTATTTACACTCATTTTTTTCCTCCGTTAACATTTCTATTTGATTTAACCAAAGTATAACGAGCAATTTAAAACGTTTCCATACTTGAATAATTTGTTGACATTTATTCAAAAAATGATTCACGCGAAAATATGTAAGCGTTCTATTGTATGATTATAACCGAAGCAGATTTGCTATCCACTTAGAAAAGGAGGAAAAATCTATGAGTACGATCTTAGCCTTTGATTTAGGTGCTACCAGTGCGCGAGGTATCGTTTTTTCCTTAATGAATGGTCAAATCAAGGAAGAAAAAGTTTATCGTTTCACTGATTACCAAGTGATTGATTCCAACAAAGATGAAATCCATTGGAATATTGAGAAAATCATGACGAATATCAAGGAAATCATTACTTTAGCAACTACAGAATATGTCATTGAAAGTATCGGCATCGATACATGGGGCTGTGATTTTGGTTTGATAGATAAAAAAGGACAGCTAGTGCTACCACCACTTTGCTATCAAACTATGCTGAAAGAACCTAATTTACATTATGGTGGGGATTTACCAACTCACTTTCACGAACGTACAGGGATTCCAAATGCATCGATCAATACCAGTTCCCAACTACTCTACTTGAAAGAACATTATCCTGAGCAGCTAAATAAAGCAAGTACTCTTTTGATGATGCCTGATCTGATCCATTTTTTATTAACAGGTACGATCTTAACAGAATCTTCGATCGCCTCAACGAGTCAATTATTCGATATCGATAAACATCAATGGGCATCCGACCTTATTGAACAATTAGGGATTTCCCCTTCCTTGTTCTCAACGATCGTTCTTCCATATACAAAAATCGGTTTGATAAATCTAGCCGAAAAACAACTTCCGATTCATTCGGTGATGTCCCATGATACTGCTAGTGCGATCTTTGCTTTACCAACCAACGATCACTCTTGTTTCTTTTTATCCTCTGGCACCTGGTCTGTTCTAGGAGAAAAATCAGAAAGAGGAATTTTGGTCAATCATCCATTAGATACGAACTATTCTTATGAACAAGCCGGTGATGGAAAAATATTAAAACTCAAAAACATGTTAGGAATGTGGTTCATTGAGGAAGCTTTAGCGTTCAGCAATCAAACCCAGTCAATCACGATCCAACAGATCCAAGACATGCTACTTACTGCTGAGCCGATTCATTTTTTCTTTGATAACGAACATCCTGAATTTTTGAGTAAAGGTCAATTTGTAAAAAAATTGCAGCAATACGGAAACCAACATCATTTTTCATCAATTGAAGAGCCACAACAATTGTTTTTAGCCATCTATCAAAATCTAGCATTTAAATACGCTGAAACGTTCGATAAATTAGCAGGTTCCGCTCCTTTCACTAAGCTATATTTATTTGGTGGTGGGAGTAAATCACACTTTTTGACTCAACTAACAGCCAATTTAACGCAAACGACGATAGAGGTCTGCTATTCTGAAAATTCAGCTTTAGGTAATGCGTTAGCCCAATTTTTAGCGATCAAAGCAATCAAAAATAGAGAGGAATTGGTGACACTCGTTACAGAAAATTATCCACCAATTTCTTTTTTTCCAGAAACTTCGACACCCTTTAACCAAACTTATATCAACTATAAACAATTTATGAGGAGGAACATCAATGAATTATCCTAAAATCGGCATTAGACCCACGATCGATGGCAGACAAGGAGGCGTCCGTGAATCATTAGAACAACAAACGCTGGACATGGCGCGTCGAGCAAAAGAATTGATCGAAACATCCCTTTATTACATGGATGGCACTCCAGTACAGTGCGTTTTACCAGAACAAACGATTGGCGGTTACGCCGATGCCAGCTTTGTTGACGATGATTTTGCCCGTCAAGATGTGGTTGCTACCTTAACGGTGACACCTTGCTGGTGCTATGGCACAGAAACGATCGATTTACGACCAGATACCTTTAAGGCGATTTGGGGATTTAATGGTACAGAACGACCAGGAGCTGTTTACTTAGCTGCCGCTATGAGTGGCTATGCGCAAAAAGGAATCCCTGCCTATAAGATCTATGGTGAACAAGTCCAAGATAGTGACGACAAGTCGATTCCAGCTGACGTCCAAGAAAAAATCTTACTCTTTGCACGTGCGAGTGTGGCTGCCGGGGAAATGAAAAACAAATCTTATGTGAACATTGGTGCTTCTTCGATGGGAATTGCCGGTAGTCAAATCAATCAAACCTTTTTTGAAAAATATCTAGGGATGCAAGTTGAATATGTGGATATGACTGAAGTCTTACGTCGAATCGAACTAAATATCTTTGATCCGAAAGAATATGACACCATTAGAACTTGGATCAAACAATATTGTCAGGAAGGAATCGATATCAATGCAGGCAAGTCATTCCCAGAAGTCATTACAAAATCACGCTATATCGCTGAAGAAGATCAGTGGGACTTTATTGCCAAACAAACACTAATCGTTCGTGATCTTTTATTTGGCAACCCTGAACTAGCAAAATTGGGTTGGCTGGAAGAAGCAAAAGGCAGAAATGCCATTGCTGGAGGGTTCCAAGGACAACGACAATGGACCGACTGGCTACCCAATGGTGATTTTATGGAATCTATTTTAACCAGTACTTTTGACTGGAACGGCCCTAAACAACCCGTCTCATTCGCTACTGAAAATGATACCTGTAACGCTGCTGCTATGTTATTTGGCTCTTTATTGACTAATAAAGCACCGATTTTTTCCGATGTCAGAACCTATTGGAGTGCGGAGTCAGTGGAAAGAATCACTGGGCACAAATTAACGGGTAAAGCACAACATGGCTTAATCCATCTACTGAATTCAGGTGCGAGTGCTTTAGATGGCAGTGGTGGAAGTATCGATCACGAAGGTAATCCAACGATGAAAGAATTTTGGAATATGACGAAAACCGATATCCAAGCCTGCTTGGAAAAAACAAAATGGTGTCGTGCTAATTATGAATACTTTAGAGGCGGTGGCTTCTCCAGTCAATACCATCTACAAGCAGAATTACCTTTAACGCTCATTCGTTTGAATATCGTTGAAGGTGTGGGACCAACTTTACAAGTAGCAGAGGGTTATTCCTGTTCATTACCTGATGAAGTCCATGACATCTTAAACGAACGAACCGATCAAACATGGCCAACACTCTGGTTTGCACCAAACTTAGGTGAAAAAGGCTTTGAAGATGTGTATACGATGATGAACCACTGGGGAAGTAACCATGGCGCTAGTGTCCACGGTCACGTAGGCGCAGAACTACTGACATTAGCCAGTATGCTTCGCATTCCCGTTTCACTTCACAACGTACCTAGTGAAAAAATCTTTAGACCCCACGCCTTTTCTGGTTTCGGAACAAAAGATTTAGAAGCAGCTGATTTCAATGCTTGCCAATCATTTGGCCCCTTTTATAAATAAGATGATGGAAGAAGGATTATGATGTATTCAATACAAAAACAAGAATTGATCGATTATGGAAATAAATTAATAGCAGATGGCTATACCTTAGGAACAGGCGGAAATTTAAGTACGTATATCCGACAAGATGAAGTGATGCTCATCACGCCTTCTGGAATCCCATTTGATAAAATCGAATTACCTGACATCGTGACTATGCGATTAGATGGAACGATCGTTCAAGGTCATCGTCGCCCTTCCAGTGAATGGCGAATGCACGGGATCATGTATGAAAAGCGGGAAGATCTAGACTATATCATCCATGGTCACACGATTTATTCCACTGCGCTAGCGGTCCTCAGACAACCATTGCCTGCATCACATTACATGATTGCTGTTGCCGGTAAAGATGTTCGTTGTGCAGACTATGCTTCATTTGGCACGGAAGAATTATCTCTAAATGCCTATGAAGCCATGAAAGATCGAAAAGCCGTTTTATTAGCAAATCATGGCGTTTTAACTGGTGGAAAGACAATGACTGAAGCCTTTGCCGTTTTAGAAGAATTAGAATATTGTTCAAAAGTCCATATCATTGCTTCAAGTGTTGGCAAACCAACCTTGATGTCTGAAGAAGAAATGGCAAATATGGCGATTCGTTTTAAAACATACGGACAAAAATAAGTTTCTTGTGGTACACTTTAGTCATGTTAGACCAGTGGTTAAGGAGGGATAGCCATGACTGAGTCACGAAAAGAACAAATCTTAACTTTGCTAAAAAAATATAAAAAATTAGATAACTCAGAACTGCAAAAACAGTTGTTTTGCTCTCCTTCGACTTTAAGGCGTGAATTAGTCGCACTTGAAAAAGATGGGATCATCCGTCGTTACCGTGGTGGTGTCGTTTTAGAAGTCGAAAGAAATCACGTCATCTCAACAAATTATCGTGAAAATGTCATGGTTCAAGAAAAAGAAAAAATTGCGGAGATCGCTAGCACATTTATTGGACCAGGAATGAGTCTTTTTATTGACTCAAGTTCAACTGTGAAACAGCTGCTTCCCTATTTAGTTAAACTGTCAAATCTCGTTGTCATAACCAATGGCTTGAAAATCGCCTATGAGCTTTCTCAAGCTTGTACGGAAGATTCCAAAGTTTTTATGCTGGCGGGTGAAGTAATCAAGGATGCCGAGAGCGTTGTTGGGGACTATGGGAATTCTTTCTTAGACCTTTTTCAAATCGATTTATGTATTTTTAGTTCGACAGGAATTGATTTATCAGGGATCTATGAAGCTAATTTTGCTCAAGCCTTAGTGAAAAAGAAGGTAATGTCTAGAGGAGATAAAAGTTTGTTATTAGTCGACTATACAAAATTTGATAAAAAACATGCGTATAAATTTTCTGATTGGACCTCTTTTGAATACATCGTCACGGATCAACAACCAGCAGATGATTACTTACAACTTGCATTGAAACACGATACCGAATTTCTCTATTGATCGATCATTTTTGAGAGATCGTGACAGAGGTACCTAAACCTAAGTACGCAAAATAAACCAAAGAATTCAAAAAATAGATTTCCCTATTTTTGAAGTTCTTTGGTTTATTTTTTGTTTATATTCTCAGCATTCCTTACACGGGTATTGCAAGAAAAGCGTATTTATTCCCTAAAAGTAATTTTTGATTCTTGTATAGCTATAGACTGTACGCATTTATACTATTTGATTCGACTGTTTTTCCAGTCATCTCTTCAAAATCTTTTTTCATGATCTCCCAAGAAGTTTTGATATCCTCATCTAAGCCGAATAATCCGCTACGCCCAATAATATAAATATCTGGATTGGCTTGATCAATTCGCTTAAATGATTGACGGTTAGACGAACCATCCATTTCGATCAAATAATGATATCCTTTTTCTTGCCGTAATTGTCGTAATGCGGTGATTTTATCTAATGTACTTTCGATAAATCGTTGACCAGCAAATCCTGGATCAACTGTCATGATCGTTACTTTATCAACTAATTCGATATAAGGAAAAATCGTTTCAATTGGTGTTTCAGGGTTTAAGACTACTCCAGCTTTTAAGCCAGCATCATGGATTTGATCAATCAAACGAAAAGCTAAACCGTCAAGTAATTCAGCATGCATACAAATCCACTCACATTTTTGTTGGATTAGTTGATTTACCCAAAAACTTTGATCGCTGACCATTAAATGAGCAGACATAGGTAATTGACTGATTTTACGTACTTCATCGATGAACCATGGCGATAATGTAATGTTCGGAACGTAATGGCCGTCCATGATATCGATATGGTAAGAATCAACATGTTCATTCAAAAATTCGATTTGTTCTTTGAATTTATCTAAATCCATCGTCATTAAGGATGGTGAAAAAGCTACTTTGCTCATTGAAAAAACTCCTTTATTCTATAATTTATCTACACTATAGCGACACCTTTTAACTAATTTGCTTTATCGCTTAAAAGATTTGAATGTCATCTAAACGAATGTCTTCCTCTTCTTTTTCTGGGACTGTTGTGACTTCCTCACCAACATCTTTCTTAATGATGGCTAAAACAACCGCTGTCACGATCACATTGACTAAAATGGCGATAACGCCTGCCCAAGGACGTGACATCGTTGGGATCATTAAAACGCCTCCAAAAGGAACCGTTGCATCTGCACCTAAGATCATAGTAGTCGCACCACCAGCAAAGCCCCCGATTGCAGTTGCTACAACCCCACGAACAATATCATTCATCACTAGCGGGATGACCCCTTCAACGATATTGATCACACCCATAGGAACTGCTGACTTTAAGGTTTCCACTTCAACCTTTGTATAAATGTTTTTGCGGAAAAGTTTAGCTATGAAATAAGCTAGGCCAAAACCGATTGGTGTAGCGGTATTCACAAGTTGTAAAGCTGTAATAGGACCGTTCACGCCTTCTGCTTGCATCGTTAACACAAAAGCAAAAACTGTCTTGTTGATTGGTCCACCATAGTCAACACCACTTAGTAAACCGATCACTCCCCCAAAGATCAACAAGGAAGAGTTTCCTAATCCATCCAAGAAGTTCGTTAGTAAAGAAGTGAATGCTGCGACTGGAGCTCCAATCACATAGACCATCACTAATCCACCAATAAATGAAGCAACAAAAGGAATAATCAATGTTGGCATCAAGCCTTTTGCCCAATTTGGCACTTTGAAATATTTTAAAATTGCTAAAACAAGATAACCAGCTAGATAACCACCTAATATTCCACCAATAAACCCTGCACCGATCGCATTAGCTGTTAAACCAATAATAAAGCCAGGAGCAATACCAGGTTTTCCAGCAATCGAGTAAGAAATCCCCGTAGCAATCACGACTGGTAATAAGCCTAAACCAGCACCACCCATCGTTGCTAAGGCATCAAAAAATGAAAATTCGCCTTGCACCAAAGTTCCTTGGCTCGTTCCACCAAATGCCATCCCAATCGCAATCAGAAATCCCGCACCACACACAATGGGAATTAAATAAGAGATGGCAGTTAACAAATGCCCTTTCAGATTCAGCTTCTTTATCTTTTCCATCAGTCTTCCTCCTTATTTTTATGAAATACTTTGCTGTACTAACACTTCTTGCGCTTTTTCAATCAATTTATTGGGTGATTTCACCGCAATCTCAGTTGGTACTTGGATGATTCTTTTCCCTTCAAAGCGTTCTCGACCACTGATTTTCACGTCAACTGCTAAGATTACCAAATCTGCTTCCTTGATTTGTTCGGGTGTTAATTCATTTTCGATCCCGATGGTTCCTTGAGTTTCTACGTGCATCTCATGTCCTGCTTTTTTTGCCGCATTCTCTAGTTTCTCTTGGGCAATATAGGTGTGGGCAATCCCCACGGTACAAGCTGCTACTCCAACGATTTTCATCTTTTTATCCTCCTTTGATTTTTAGCTGAATGCTGCGACCACTTCATCTGCATCTTTTGCTTGGATCAATTGCTCGATTACTTCATCATTACCTAGTTTCCTAGCAAATAGCGAAAGTAACTTCAAGTGTTCTTGTGCCCCTTCATTATCATCCCCCACTGCAAATAAAATAATTCCTTTGACTCCCTTACCATCTAATGATTCCCACGGAATTTCATTTTCTGTAACACCGATTGCTACACCAATTCTATCTACATAAGGACTTTTCCCATGAGGAATGGCAATATAATTGCCGATCCCAGTTTGTCCTTCTTCTTCTCGCGCATAGATATCTGCCATGAAGCCATCTACATCTGTAATATAATGATTTTGCAATAACACCGTTGCCAATTCTTTGAGTACTTCATCTTTCGTTTCCCCCACTAAATTGGTCTTAATATTATTTGGATCAATGATTTTTGCTACTTCTACCATCAAATTTCACTCCTATTCTTTACTGTTTTACGACTTCCATGGCTTTCTCAATCAACTTATTTGGTGATTTGATCGCAATTTCAGTCGGTACTTGGATGATCCGCTTTCCTTCAAACCGTTCTCGACCACTGATTTTTACATCCACTGCTAAGATCACCAAATCTGCTTCTTTGATTTGTGCAGGCGTTAGTTCATTCTCGATCCCGATGGTTCCTTGGGTTTCTACGTGTATCTCATGCCCTGCTTTTTTAGCTGCATTTTCTAATTTTTCTTGAGCAATGTAGGTGTGGGCAATCCCCACGGTACAAGCTGCTACTCCAATGATTTTCATTTGTCATTTCTCCTTTCGTTTCCATCGATTGTTTCCAGTCTTTTTCCTTCTTTTAAAGTTTCGATTACTTGTTCATCTGCTAGTAGGCGCATGAAGTTTGCTATTTGACGCTTGGTTTCGATTTTTTCTTGCGGTGCCAGAAATACCGCAAGAATCAACTCGACTTGTTGGATTGCTGGGTTCCAGTTCGCAATTCTTTGTTCTAATGGCAAAATAATGACTTTTGTTGCTTTGACTAATTGATTTTCAATATGAGGTAGAAGTACCCCTTCATCAATTTGAATATCTCCAGTTTCCTCGCGTTCCAACAACGCTTGTACGATTTGTTCTTTTTTTATTCCCATTTCTGAATCGACTTGCTGTGCTAGCCATTCATAGACTTCATTTCGTGAATGGAATACTGTGGGAGGAACATATTCGAGCCAATCATCTTTCATTGTATATTTCCTCAATCTTTCGTTGGATTCTTAACTGATCATCTGCTGTTAACATGCCGCTAACAAGTAATGTACGTGCAGGCAGCGGATCTTTGATTCCAATGGTTGTTAAAATCAATTCAATTCCGGGATTTTTTTCTAATGCTGATTGGTAATTCTTGGTGGCAATCACATCAACGACCGCCAGTTCAGGAAACTTCTTATTGATTTTTGCTCTTAATAATTCTGAAGTACCGATCCCTGTAGTACACATGATCAGTGTTTGAATCGGTAGTTGCTGTGTTTCCAACATCCGTGCAAAATATAATGTGATAAAACCGATTTCATCTTGATTGATCAAAGGCAGCTGATACTTTTTGCTAACATCTTTAGAAACAACTGATACATTTTTATAAATCTCTTCATAGGTCAATTGAATTTGTTCTAACAATCCGTTTTTGACATGGATATGATTTTTTAACCGATTGAGCATTGGTTTGATGTGATTGGCTAGATCAACAAAAATCGCTTCATTCGCCACCTTCAGATTGATTTTATCGCCCACCTCTTTCAGGTAATAAGAGGTAATTTCTGATACTTTATCTGGAAAAACCTGTTTCTTTTGCGTTGTTTTTTCCATCCGTGAGGATACCAGATATTGATACAAATAATAGACTTCGTTCATCGGTAAGCGAGTAACGAGATAACGTTCCACGTTTTGGATCACGATCATCGCCATCTCATAAATTGGACTTTCGTGGTCTAACGATTGAAGTTGCTCGGTAGATAACTCGATTTCTTTGATTTGGTAATTCGTCTTTCTGGAACGGCTGATCATGATGTACAGATGTGAAAAAATATTGACGTTATAAGGATAAGGGATTCCACCGCCTAATGTTTTTTCAATCAATTTCAATTGTTCTGATACAAACAACACATCGTAACGATTAAAATTCAACTCTTTTGTTCGATTGATTTCATCAATATCAAGAATATTCATCCGCCAGATGACTTCGGCGATCCCTCGCCGAATATTTGTTTCTGATCCTTGGATCGCAAGCGTGCGATTTTTACGGATCAGTTCAAGATCAAACTTTTTTATTTTCTTAGCTATCTGCTTTTCATCATTGGCAATAGCAGAATCACCAACATAATAATCTCTGAACAGCTCAGTGATTTTAAGTGCTTTAGGTGAAACCATCAGTAATTCTTCCATTACTCGATCTTGACGTTCAGCAGGCGATAGCTCTACAGAGGGTTTATTCAGTTCATTGGTTTGTTCGATAAACTTCCCATAATCTAATTTGTACCCCCGACCTTTTTCGGCTAGGATCAAGTGACCGTTAGGAAATTCAAGATTGATTTTCTTTATCAAACGGTAAATTGTTTTGGTCGAAGTTTCTAATAGAATGGCTAGTTCTTCTGAAGTCATATAATCTTTTTGTTTTGATAACAAAAGGATCAACTTATTTTCTCGATTCATCTGACTAGTCATGTTTCATCCCCCCTGTGTATCTTTATCATAAGACACATTATTTATTTTGTTTCACTGGACTTTGTCCATTGCAACAGACAATTTTGTATGCGTTTTCTTTAACTTCGTTATCCGTTACTTACTTTTTACGAAAGCGTAAGAAAGATTTTGTTTATTATAGTCTTTTTTAACTTATTATGGGCAAAAATTACTCATTTTCAAATAATCCCAGGAACTCATAAGAATTTTAACAAAAAAAGAGGAGGTTGAGACAAAAGTGTTTAGCATCAAGAAATAAGAAGGAATTTCCGAAAATTGCTTCTCAAATTTTTGGTAAATTTCGGCTTATTTCCGAAGATGCTGCTTTTGTCTCACCGTTTATTCGTTTTAGAGATACTAAAAGAGCCTGAGACAAGTTTTGTCCCAGGCTCTCTCTAATAAATAATGAATGGTGTACAAAATTACTTAGTGACTACTGTTGTGCTACCTTCTACTTCTTTATAGTACCTTTAATTTTCACGTCCATTCGTTTTTATCTCTTGGATCGTTGGTTCCACACCAGAATCAAACTTTCGCAATAAGTAAATTTTTCTGATATTCAAGACTAATGTTTTAATGACAGCATACACCGGAATACAAATCAACATTCCTAGAATCCCTGCGACACTGCCAGCACCGATCAACACTAAGATAATCGTTAATGGATGCATATTCATGTTTTTCCCAAATAATAACGGTTTGATTACATTTCCATCTAATTGTTGGATAACAAGGATCGAAAGCGCCATGTATAATGCTTGGAATGGTGAAACAAATAGACCAACGATCACTGCCGGGACAGCACCAATAAAAGGTCCCACATATGGAATAATATTGGTGATACCACAAAATACAGCTAACAATAAACTATATGGTTGTTTAAAGATGGTCATAGCAATAAAACTCATGATACCAATGATAACCGCATCAACGATCGTACTACTGATATATGCCGATAACGTCTCATTTAGTTCTTTGACCGTTTGACGTACTTCACCTCGAATCCCTTGTGGAAAGAATTTTGCTAAAGCATCGATAAATTTGTGTCCGTCTTTAAACATGAATAATAGAATAAAAGGCACGGTAAACAGTAAAACAAAAAACTGCATCATAAATGAAAAAACTTTAGAGACACTGCTGGATAAGCTTACCAATACAATATTGAACAAATTACTCAACGAAAGATTAGCCGAAGCTAATTGTTCTTCAATATTGAAATTTTTGATTTCCTCACGCTGTGCCAATTCATTGAGCCATTTACTTGTCTCTTCCGCATACATCGGCAAACTTTTAGTCAACTGGATCGTCTGTTCTGCCAATTGTGGAATCACATTCATTATCGCTAAAACCGCTAGTACGACTAGAACAACTAGCGTTAATATGTATCCATAAACCCTTGGGATTTTTCGTTTTTCCAAAAAAACAACGACCGGATCAAACATATAATAGAAAAATCCAGCAACCAGCAATGGCAATAAAATCGCTGATAACATTTTTAACACTGGACTAAAGACATTTGGCATCTGTAAAATAAAATATACCCCAATAATCGTCAGTACCAACTCGACAGTCCAAAATAATAATTTTGAATTTTTAAACTTTGCTTGCATACATCTCCTCCAACACTTGATACTTTCATTTTATCATTTTATTAGAATTAAAGCGCTCTTTTCTGATAAACAGCTACAAAAATATTCTTTCTTTTTCTAATTACTAGTAGCTAATTTTCAAATTTAAAAAACTTCTAAGCTTAATGACTGAAATCATTATCTAAACAAATGCAAATAAATCAAAAAAAGACACCAAAAACGCTCATTGGCTAAAATAGGAAATACTCTCTTAGCGAATGAGCGTTTTTTCTTTTGTAACCGACTCTTCATAAAACCAATGTGTGAAAAGCCTTATATTACCAACTGAAAGGAATTGTTTCATTGTGCCACACTAACTAAATGAAGCTTCATGATATTTTTATGGACAGATAACTCTTCAATGACATCTGCATAAGTCATGTCCTTTGGTAAGTCAATTGTATAAATATTTTTATATACCCGATAATCCTCCACGAAATCCACGTCAAAATTTACGTCTTCAATGATAATTCCTCGTTGTTCAAAATACTCGGTCAAGAAATCTTTGGTTTCTTTCCGATGAATATATTGGATTTCTAGTTTTTTGGTCGTTGGTACGTGGATAATTTTTTTGACAACCGTTAATGCAATCACGATCCCGATAAAACTAATGATCGCAATCCAATAAAATCCCATACCAATAGCGATTCCTAGTCCAGCAATCGCCCACAGGGAAGCAGCTGTGGTTAGCCCGGTGACTGATTGTTTCGTCACAATGATCGTGCCAGCTCCTAAAAACCCAACGCCACTAACGACTTGTGCAATCAAACGTGCTTCATCTGAGCGAATCGTACCAACTAGTTCTGGGTATTCTAACGCATCACGTAACGCTTTACTTGCAATTTCCACTTGGATCAGCGCAATGATACAAGCACCCATACATACTAAAATATGCGTCCGCATCCCTGCTGGACGATTTTTATATTGCCGTTCAAATCCAATCGCCCCGCCAAAGATCAATGCAATCCCTAGTCGTAAGATGATTTCTGGGACCGATAAGATCATCTCATCCATATAAATCCCCTCCAAACCAATATAGCATGTTTCGCAACTTCAAACAAAGCAAATCCCCCCATTGCTTTGTGCGACAGATTAAAAATCTTATTCGATCAAAAAAGGGAGCTGAAAACGAGCAGCCCCCCAAAATTTTTATTTATTCTTATAGTTTGCTTCCTGCTGCATCATCAATAATCACGATCACGTTGTCGTGTTCTTGCAAAGCACTTGCTGGCAAATCAGTGGTCATTGGTCCTTGAATCATTCCTTTGATTGCATCTGCTTTGTTTTCACCATAAGCAAGTAAGACAATCTCTTTTCCTTTTAAGATCGAACCAATCCCCATTGAGACAGCTTTTGTTGGAACATCTTCTGCCTTTTCAAAGAATCGTTTATTCGCATTAATCGTTGATTCTGTTAAGTCCACTACTGAAGTTGTGCCATCAAATGGTGCTCCAGGTTCATTGAATCCGATATGCCCATTTTGACCAATTCCTAGAATTTGGATATCGATTGGATGTTGTTCAAGGATTTCATCGTATTCTTGACAAGCCGCTTCAAGATCAGCAGCTTTTCCATCTGGTACATATGATTCTTTAAATGGTTTTTTATCAAACAATTGGCTATTCATAAAATGACGGTAACTTTGATCATCTGAACCGCCTAGTCCAACGTACTCGTCTAAGTTTACAGAAGTCATGTCACTGAAATCCAGATCGCTTGAAGTCATTTCTTTGTATAAAGTAATTGGCGTACTACCTGTTGCAAGACCTAATACTTTTGCCCCATTTTCCATGCCTTTTTTAATAATTTCAAAAGCTTTTTTTCCGCCCTCTTCAGCATTTTTCACTCGAATGATTTCCATAACGACTACTCCTTTGTTTTTGGTATAGCCCAATTATAGCACGACTTGTCTTTTTTTACAATATTAGTATAGACCAAAACCGACAATTTTCGTTTTCTTGACAATCTTGTCCCTTGCATGTTAGGTTGCATAAGATAACCTATCGCATGTCCTTTAAACTGATACTTTTAGTATACGTTTTTTATAATTAAAACATTAAAGACCAAGAAATTTAGAAAACAATCGCTACTTCTCATTAACTGAGAAACGATTTTCTAAAAGACGAGCAACTTATTTAAAAATTTTAACTGACATGTTCTCCTAGATTCGTTCGATCATGTCGAATGATCCTATAGTATGTTGAACAACTTCAGATCAGCTTTTTTATTTGTTTTGCTTTCTTCTATTAGTCTTCTTAACATGCATAACATTATTAGAAAGGAACAGAACATGAGTCTTTTAACATTAACAAACATCACGCAACAATTTGGAGATAAAATCTTATATGAAAATGTACAACTCCAAGTCAATGCTGGAGAACATCTAGGATTGATCGGACAAAATGGAGCTGGCAAAAGTACATTGATCAAGATCATCACAGGAGAAATTCTACCAGATGACGGACAAGTTCATTGGCAAAAAAATATCCATAGAGGCTATTTAGATCAATATGTAGCGGTGGATGAAACATTGACCATCGAAGAATTTTTAAAAACAGCCTATTCTGATGAATTTAAAAAAGAAGCATTGATTACCCAACTTTATCAAGAATATAGCGAAACAATGGAAGAGGCATTACTCGAAAAAGCGGGAAAGCTTCAAACAGAATTAGACCAAGGAGTATTCTATCAAATTGATACCTTAGTCGCTGAGATGAGTAGTGGTCTAGGCATTGACGTTTTAGGATTGTCCACTCCTCTAAAAAAACTGAGTGGTGGTCAACGTTCCAAAGTGATTTTGGCAAAATTACTCTTAGAAAATCCCGATGTTCTGATCTTAGATGAACCAACCAATCACTTAGATGACCAACATATCCAATGGCTTACTCAATTTTTACAATCATTCGAGGGCGCTTATATCGTGATTTCTCATGACCAGGAATTTTTAGATAAAATCACAACCCATATCGCTGACATAGAATTTGGTAAAATCACCAAATATACGGGTCATTTAAAACAAGCATTACGACAAAAAGAACAAAACCGTGAAAGTTATCTACGCCAATTCCATGCCCAACAAAAGCACATCGAAAAAACCGAAGCTTATATCCGAAAATATAAAGCTGGTTCTCGCTCTACCATGGCAAAAAGTCGCCAAAAACAATTAGATAAAATTGAGCGATTGACTCCGCCTGCCTCAACAGCTAAGCCAATCTTTGATTTTCCTTATTCTCCGATCGTAACGACATTGGCTGTTGAAACGACCGATTTAGTTATTGGGTATGACCGACCTTTGCTTTCGCCGATCAACCTAACCATCCGCTTTGGTGAAAAAGTGGCGATTCGTGGATTTAACGGTATTGGTAAATCCACACTTTTGAAAACCTTGATTGGCGAAATCGAACAACTAGCCGGCGAATATCACTTTCCCGACAACACAGCGATCAATTATTTTTCACAAGATCTCATTTGGGAAAAACCTTTAGAAACACCCTTACAATATCTAGGCGCACAGTTTCCTAAAGCAACCGTTAAAGAATTAAGAAGACAACTAGCCAAATCTGGTTTAGTCAATCAACTAGCTAGTGAACCACTTTCTACTCTTAGCGGTGGTGAACAAACCAAAGTAAAATTGGCACAACTCACGATGAACCAAGGAAACTTATTAATTCTTGATGAACCAACGAATCATATCGATCATGAAACAAAAGATAGCTTACAAACCGGTATCAAGCATTTTCCTGGGACGGTGATCATCGTCTCTCATGAACAAGAATTTTACCAGGATTTAGTCGATCGAGTCATTGAAATCGAGGGATAAAATTGACTAAATTCTCTAAAAATAGATTATGTACAGCCTTTAACACCAGCCTGTCTCCTCTACACAAGAACCCTTGTGTGGATGGGGCTATTGCTGTTTCGCTCATCGTTTTTTACAATCTTTTCTTTTTTCTTAAGTGTTCAGGTAAACATCGCCCCAATTTAGAACCGTAAAAAAAACAGTAGTCTTATTAAGTGTCTATTGTATCTTCATTCGCCAAAGTTCGAAGATGGTTACTTTTTTCTACATGGTCAATTATTAGCAAAACCAACGTCGTAAAAGCGGTGAGTAATCTAACTTTCTCTAAAATGGAAATTACTACTTTGCCTGTTATCTCCTACTAAATAAACATCCCTATCACTTCCACCACTTCAATCCACGTCAACAAATCGCATTGTTCAATTTTTTCAATATTTCTTGTGGTGTAATCAACCGATCTTAATTGGTGTGTAGCTACTTCACCCACTATTTTCTGCGGGTCTTTTATTTCAATATATGTTGCAAAGTTCCTCTTTGTAGAAGTGATAGGACAAACTAAGCAAAAACCTGTACGCTCATTAAACTCGTCTCTACTAACTACTAACGCAGGTCTACGCTTTCTTATATCTTTACCTTTAGAAGGGTCAAAGTCAATCCAAATAATATCCTTTTGTTTTGGATATTTCATCTAGTATTCCTCGCCTTCAAGTTTCATGCTATCCCATTCGGATTCTTCGGCTGTAATCGATTCTCTAAAACCTTCCCAAGCCTTTTCGTTTTTAAAAATATCTTCTTTCTTAGGTTTCAATATATATGCTTCTCCTACTTTCAAAATAGTAAATAATTCTCCCACTTTTGGAGATATATCCTTCGGGAAAATTGCCCCCACAGAATTACCTATTTTTCTTGCTACTGTTTCCATATCTTTCATCTCCAATCCTTTTGCTAAATTAAGTTAAACTCAGTTTAACGAAATTATCAAAACATATCTTTCAAGTGAATAGATTTTTATGGAAACAACTCATTTTCATATGAAAATGTTATACAAATTAAATATAAAAATTTCTAAGTAGTCTACTGAATATTTTTTTGGATCTTTCATAATATAACTGGTACTAAACAAAGTGATTTTATACTATTGAACGTATCCATATTATTTTTTCGTTGGAAGTTACACGAAATTTTCTAATAACTGCGGTTGATCACGAAATCAGTTATAGAAACTCCCAAATAAAATAGGATAGAAGTATATTAAAAAAGTAAGCGAAAGAATCGAAAAACGACTTTCGAATCCTTCAGCTTACTTTTCAAGTTGGACACTTCTATCGCAACCGCTTTTGAAAAATGATGTATTGACAAATATAGGCACATAATTGAAAGGCTAAACCAGTAAGTGTCACACCGAGCCAACCAAATTGTTGCCACATCGTTGTGCCTAGTAATGAACCAGTAGCACCACCAATAAAATACATAAACATAAATACTGTATTATTCCGATTACTTGCTGCTTCGCCTAGTCCTTGTACTCGTGTCTGATTTGCCACTTGCCCAAATTGATTCCCGACATCTAACAGAATAATTGCCACTAACAAAACGACTAAATGACTCCCTGCAACTAATAAAGCAACAAAACTGAGCGTTTGCATCGCAAGTCCCATTCCGACAATCTTTCTCTCGGAATAAGAATCAGACAACCGGCCAACAATCGGTGCAGCTACTACTCCTGATAGTCCAAAAATCGCCAAAATTCCTGCTTCAAATGTTCCCCAATGATACACCGGACTACTGATATAAAAAATCAATGTTGACCAAAAAATCGAAAAAGTTCCAAACATAAAAAAGCCGCTAATAGACGCTTCTCTCAATAAGCGTTGTGTTTTCACTAAATAAGGTAAACTTTTTAAGGAATCAAGATACGATACAGATGAAGTTGTTTTTATTTGCGTTCTTGGCATTTTCCAATACAATAATCCGGTCAAGATAGCCACTAACACTAAAGCAAAAAGATAAATCATCCGCCAAGAAAAGAGGCTTGCTACAATGCCCGAAACCGTCCGTGAAAGTAAGATCCCTACTAATAAACCGCTTAACAAGGTCCCCATCACTTTCCCTCTAGCCTTGGGCCCTGCCAATACTGCTCCATAGGGAATAATGATTTGGGGCACGATCGATAATAAGCCGATCAAAAAAGAAGCACACGCAAATAATGTAAATGACGGTGCAAAAAAGGCCGCTAATAATGAAATCGCAGAGAGTGCAGCCATTCGGATAATCAACTTCGGACGATCGACTACATCCCCTAATGGCACCAAAAACAACAAACCTAACGCATAACCAAGTTGAGTCAACATCGTCAAAATACCAATCGCACTAGTGCTAACCGATAAACTGGTTGCCACTTTCGTACCGATCGGTTGGATATAATACATATTCGCTACTACCACACCACAAGTAATTGATAAGAGCAAAATCAGTGAAGATGTTAACGTCGTTTTTTCATTTTTATCCATTTATTTCCCTCATTTCCTTTATTAGTTTACAACTTCTTAGAAAAATTGGAAATAGGAAAGTTCAGTGTTTTACTACTTTATGAAACATAAGTTATCGTGAAATTAAAATAAAAAAGAATCTTAAAAGTATAGAACGAAATCAAAGGGATATTTCTTTTAATCATTGATAATATCAATTATTTTACATGTCGTTTTCTACGATCCTTGTAAATAATTACCACTAGAAGTGTCAAAATAAGGACACTAGCTACTAACAACAAAGCCGTCTTACTATAGCCATGAAATAACGCTTCGCCTCCACAAGCATAAAGAATCGAGGAAGGAATCACGCCAATCACGATTGATAAAATGATGTCACGAATTTGTAGATTTAACGTCATCGCTGCAAAGTTGATAACGGAAGAAGGGATCACAGGAACCATGTACCCCACCATTACGCCAATTTTGGGATGTTTCATATTGCGGATCGCAGTTACCCAGCGATTGGATTTTTTTGAATGATCAAACAGCTTTAAATGTTGCATTAAAAAAATCGATAACATATTCCCAAAAGCATTACCAGAGACATTGATTAAAGTTCCTAGCAACGGACCATAGCTTAAACCTACCAATACACCGATGACAGAAGTAGGGATACCTGGAACAGCACACATCACGCTGATCAGTAATATCAAAAAGAGCGCTGTCCGAAAGCCATGTGATCGAATCTGATCCAGTAATGCTTGTCGACTGGTCTTGGGATCCAAAAACATTTGGATATCCGTCTGATACTCCAAATATAAACGATAACCAATAAATAGAATCAAAAGGAGTCCAATAATGATTAAGAAAACACGTAGTTTTTTTGTTTTCATTTTTTCACCTGCCTAAAATAATCCATCTTCTATTAGAGTATCACAAAAATAACTATGAGTCTTTTTTATTCATTTTACGCTTTTTATCACATTGGTAATTATTCAGAAGTATGAGAAAAAGAGTCTGGGGAATCACTTTAAAAACGGGTAAACGGTATTCAAAGAGCTGACCTTAGGCGATAAGTCAAAAAATCTCAAAACATGGGCAGCTGTTTCAAAAAATTCTTTCTTATTGTCATTGGAGCTACCCGATACTCTCACAACCTCATTTCCACGGTATTCCAAATTCTATCAGAAAATAAGCCGTAGAACACCAAAAATAGGGGATGCTATTTTTGGATTCTCCGGCTTATTTCTCAGAGCTAGACACTTCTGTCACAGCCTCTTCTGTTCATTTATTTTCCTTTTTTATGTGTTTGAAAAAGTCTTTTTTTATCGTTAATCTGGCAAAGAAAATAACCAAAAGGATTCCTAAGATAATTAGATAGGGTATAAATGTAAGTGTTATTTCTTCTAACCCAAAATGATCGAATATTTTTTTTAATAAATAATCACTCAAAAAAACGAGAAAAAGCACACGAAACGTTCCCCAACCTTTCTCATTTGGTAGCATCTCAACCATACCGACAACAACAATAGGTACTCTAAAATAAATTTCATTGAGAATAAATGAGTGATGCCCTTTCAAAATGAATTCTACACTTCCTATTAAAATAAACAATACAAGAAATACACCTATTATATATCTGGAATCGAACTTTTTCATCATTACACCTTACTTACATTGTTTTATATTCTGTTCCAATAAAAACAGTCTGCGAATCATTCCACATTTCCCGAACGTATAATCCAATCCAACCGTTCCCATTTGTATCTAGTGCTGCTGCAATAGCCTCTCCAGTACTTAATCCTTTTGCTCCCATATATCCTAGTAACAAATCAGCTGCTTTTGCAGTAATACCAAAAACATTTGCTGTAAATGCAACTACTGCTCCTACTGAAAGATCAGTAAGGAATGAAAAAAGATTTGTTCCTACCGCAATATTAGTATATCTCCAAGGCGTATAATAATATCTTGGACTAATATTGATAGGATTTGTACTCTCATCAATTGTAGCATACGCAAAATGCTCTGTGTTTACAACATAGTTGCCATCATACCCTTTTATTGTTTTTTCAACAATTACTTCTTTATCTGTTCTTTTCACGGCTAAAATTTCCGAAGTGGTAGGGTTTGAAATTTCAGTAGCTACAGCATTTAAATTTTCATCTAACAACTGACTGATTTTAGTATCACCATCATAAGAAACATTTACACTAAATTTCGGATTTTTATTTGCAACCGCATCAGTAAATAACTTGGATTCTGGTAAATCATTAATCTTATCAACTTTTGTTCCAATTTCAGCTGCAAATACAGTACTACTCAATCCTAGCACTGGGGAGACAGAAGTTGCAACTAACATAAGAGTTGCCGAAGATAACACCGCTATTTTTTTTATATTCATATAACTTACCTCCAATATTATATTCTGTTATTTTAACCTTTTTTCATAGGAAGCGCTTTCTATGTTAACTACATTAAAACACATTTTTATTTAATTTGTTAAATAATTTATGTTTTTTAATAGAAGATGTTATGTTTTGTAACTTTAAATCTTTATTTATATATTATTTATACATTATTTTCTCTAAAAAATAACATTTTTTACTTTAAAATAAAAAAATTAAATAATTCTATTTATCCTAGTCAAACTAAATTTATTGGAGAAAAAATATATTCAATACAAAAATACCAAACATAACACGTTTAAATATTTCGATAATACAGAAATCACCGAATATGATATTAGAAAGAACAAAAAGAAGCTTTTCTTCTTTCTGTTCCAGTTATTATAAGATTTCTCTATAGCAACATCATTTGACAAAGAGCCAAAAAAAGTACCGCAATCCTAAGTGAACAGGATTGCGGTACTCGAATCATTAAATAAAATTATTTAACAGTTACAGATGCGCCAACTTCTTCAAGTTTAGCTTTTAATTCTTCAGCTTCTTCTTTAGATACGCCTTCTTTAACTGGTGCAGGAGCTCCGTCAACTACAGCTTTAGCTTCTTTCAAGCCTAAGCCAGTTGCTTCACGAACTGCTTTGATAACTTTAACTTTTTGGTCTCCAGCTGCAGTTAATTCTACAGTGAATTCTGTTTGTTCTTCAGCAGCAGCAGCGCCACCAGCAGCAACTGCAGCTACAGGAGCAGCAGCAGATACGCCAAATTCTTCTTCAATAGCTTTAACTAAGTCGTTAAGTTCTAGGATAGTTGCTTCTTTTAACTCAGCAACAATGTTTTCAATGTTCATTGCCATTATAATTTCCTCCGTTTTAGATGTTCGTATTTTTATTTATGCTATGCGGCTATTAAGCTGCATCTCCATCTTCTTTGTCTGCCACTGCTTTGACAGCGTAAGCCACGTTGCGGACTGGCGCTTGTAGTACAGATAGCAACATAGATAGAAGTCCTTCGCGGTTTGGCAATTTTGCCAATGCTGTGATTTCTTCCAATGAAGATACTTTACCTTCGATGATACCGCCTTTGATTTCTAATGCTTTTGCTTCTTTAGCAAATTCGTCCATGATTTTCGCTGGTGCTACAACGTCTTCGTTACTAAATGCAACGGCTGTAGGTCCAGTGAATACTTCGTCTAAGCCTTCTAATCCAGCTTTTTTAGCGGCACGTGAAAGGATTGAGTTTTTGATAACTTTCATTTCTACGTTTGCATCACGAAGTTGTTTACGTAAACGAGTCACTTCATCAACAGTTAAACCACGGTAGTCAACTACGACTACAGAAGCTGCTGCTGTAAATTTTTCGCTCACTTCATCAACGATTGCTGCTTTTTTTGCGATAATTGCTTCACTCATTTTTGAGTTTCACCTCCTGAATTTTGATGGAAGAGTTTTTACACTTGATCATTGACCGAGTATTGTTCATCATCTACTCACTTCGTTCTTAGTGATTCATCATGCTTCGCTTGAGAGGGAACTTCGCTCACTCTGTTCGCCAAGTATTGTTCATCATCTACTCACTTCGTTCTTAGTGATTCACAATAAAAAAACTCTATGCCACCGTAGACATAGAGGGACTATTGAAAGTATTCAATAAACGTCCTCGGTAGGAAATTAAGGCTACGCCACCTACTGTCTTCGGTACAAGTTAATTATTAACCTCAACTAGCTTAGCATGCTAAACTAGTTGAGTCAAGAATTATTTTTCAGTTGGATCAATCAACGTTCTAATTCAAGAATTAGAAAGAAGCTTGGTCTACATGGATACCAGGTCCAAATGTTGTTGTAACTGTGATATTTTTCATGTATTGACCTTTAGCTGCTGATGGTTTAGCTTTCACTAATACATCATGGATTGTTGCAAAGTTTTCAACTAATTTTTCATTGTCGAATGATACTTTACCGATTGGTACATGGATGTTTCCAGCTTTGTCTACGCGGTAAGTAACTTTACCAGCTTTTACTTCGTTAACAGCTTTTGTTACGTCCATTGTTACAGTACCTGTTTTAGGGTTTGGCATTAAGCCTTTAGGTCCTAAAACACGTCCTAGACGACCAACAGTTGCCATCATATCAGGTGTAGCAACAACTACGTCAAAGTCAAACCATCCGTTTTGGATTTTTTGAACCATGTCGTCGTCACCAACGAAATCTGCACCAGCTGCTTCAGCTTCTTTTGCTTTGTCTCCTTTAGCAAAAACTAAAACAGTTTGTGTTTTACCAGTTCCGTTTGGTAATACTACAGCACCACGAATTTGTTGGTCTGCTTTTTTAGGGTCTACGTTCAAACGGTATGCAACTTCAACAGTCGCGTCAAATTTTGCAATGTTTGTTTCTTTTGCTAAAGCTACAGCCTCGGCAACAGGATAAACTTTACTTGAATCAACTTTTTTTAATGCGTCTTGCATTTTTTTGCTCTTTTTAGCCATTTTGGTTCCTCCTTGATTGTGGTTATAACGGTTGTACCTCCCACGTGTTCTATATCTTTCAATACAGAGCCAACTGAGAAGCTACTTTCTTAGGGTGTAGCGATTATTCTACAGTGATCCCCATGCTTCGTGCAGTTCCTTCAACCATGCGCATAGCTGCTTCGATGTCAGCTGCGTTTAGGTCTTCCATTTTTAATTCAGCGATTTCTTTTACTTGATCGCTAGAAACTTTAGCAACTTTAGTTTTGTTTGGTTCGCCTGAACCTTTATCGATTTTTGCAGCTTTTTTCAATAATACTGCAGCTGGTGGTGTTTTTGTAACGAATGTGAATGAACGGTCTTCGTATACAGAAATAACAACCGGAATGATTAAACCTGCTTGATCAGCTGTACGAGCGTTGAATTCTTTAGTGAATCCCATGATATTGATACCCGCTTGACCTAGTGCAGGACCTACTGGTGGAGCTGGAGTTGCTTTACCTGCAGGAATTTGCAATTTAACGATTTTTTCTACTTTCTTTGCCACGAGACATACCTCCTTAAGTCCGTGATGTGGTTAATTGGAGATGCATATTTCTCCTCCCACGTTTTCACTCATAATCCTTCGATTATCAGTCAAAATAATGCATATGACAATGCACACTGATACAGTATAGCAAATATATTCTTTTTTTCAAGATTTTTTTCTGATAAATGTTTAATTTATTGCTTTAACCTCTAAAAAAAAACTAAAAATCAACTAGAAGTCCCCCTCATCTTCCTTCTTTTGTGATACACTTACGCTGAAAAGAAAACAAGCGAAAATACATAAGGTATCACTGCCGCTCACTCATTAGTAATTTAGAAATTTCTGCTTTCTTCTATTTAAAAATATAAAAATATTGTTCGATATATTTTCATAGCTATCATTGATGCGTTCCTTAGATTAATGCACGCTTGTGAAATATTTATTTAATTTAACTAATGTTGTTTATGTTTCAAAAATGATGAGGAAACGAGTAAGCGAGCTATACACAGTTCACTTACTTTTGCTGGGGTGTTTATCTATTTTAAAGAGGTGGAAAAATGAAAGAATTAAGATATCGTAGTGTTTTTGACATTATTGGTCCAGTCATGATCGGTCCAAGCAGCTCTCATACTGCTGGAGCTGCTCGAATCGGCAAAATCGTCCGTAGTATTTTTGGGGAACAACCAGATTCTGTGGATATCTATCTTTATGAATCATTTGCAAAAACCTATCGGGGACACGGAACAGACATCGCCTTAGTTGGTGGTTTGTTAGGCATGGAACCAGATGATGAGCGTCTGGCAGATTCACTGCAGTTAGCTTATGAAGCAGGAATGGAAGTTCTCTTTGTGCCTAAGGGTGAAAAAGCAGAGCATCCTAACTCCGTTAAACTATTGTTGAAAAAAGGAAAACGGAAACTTTCAGTCACTGGTATCTCGATTGGTGGCGGAAATATCCAAATCTCGGAATTAAACGGCTTCAAAATCTCATTAAGCATGGGAACACCGACCTTTATCATCGTTCATCAAGATGTACCTGGGATGATTGCTAAAGTAACGAATATCCTTTCAGAAACAAATACAAATATCGGTACAATGACTGTTACACGAGAATCAAAGGGTGAAAATGCCATTATGATTATCGAAGTAGATGATCCACAAGTAGATGACACTATAAGTAAACTAACGCAATTACCGAAGATCGACAGCGTTAATTATTTTGATTAAAGGAGGAAGAAAGATGTTTTTCTCTATTGAAGAGTTGGTTCGCCAAGCAGAAAATTATCCTAGTGTCGCAGAATTAATGATTGCTGTTGAAATGGATATGAGTGGTCGTCCACGAGAACAAATCATTGCAATCATGGAAAAAAACCTCAGTGTCATGGAACAATCCATCGCTGAAGGAAACGAAGGTGTAACGTCTGTGACTGGAATCACTGGCGGTGATGCCCAAAAACTAGCTCGTTACTTAAAAGAAGCCGACTTTTTAAGTGGTGAAACCATTTTGTCAGCAGTCCGCAATGCTATTGCTGTCAACGAAGTAAATGCAAAAATGGGATTGATTTGTGCCACACCTACAGCGGGAAGCGCTGGTGTTGTACCCGGCGTCCTCATGGCTGTCCGTGACCGATTGTCGTTGACCCACGAACAACAGATTGAGTTTCTTTTTACCGCTGGCGCCTTTGGATTAGTCATTGCCAATAACGCCTCCATCAGTGGTGCAGAAGGCGGATGCCAAGCAGAAGTAGGTTCAGCAAGTGCAATGGCCGCTGCCGCTCTTGTCTGTGCAAAAAATGGTACGCCCCATCAAGCAGCCCAAGCTATCGCAATTACGCTGAAAAACATGATGGGTCTGATTTGTGATCCTGTCGCAGGCCTCGTTGAAGTCCCTTGTGTTAAAAGAAACGCCCTTGGCTCTTCTCAGGCGTTCATTTCGGCAGATATGGCATTAGCAGGAATCGAAAGTGTCATCCCACCAGATGAAGTCGTCGCAGCGATGTATCAAGTAGGTCGTCAAATGCCAGCCATCTTTAAAGAAACAGCTGAAGGTGGCTTGGCGGTGACACCGACAGCAAAGCGTTTGACTGAAGATATATTGAATCGATAACCATTACTTGGGTTTATGATCCTTTACTCCCCATGAATACAACTATATTTTAGAGGTTGAGACAAAAGTGTTTATTCGTTTTTAGAGATATGTAGAAGAGACTGAGACAATTTTTGTCCCAGTCTCTATTTTCATCTTAGCTGCACCTTTACGTCGTATCTCACACTGATTGATGCTCTGAATCGTTAATCTTCGATTTTCGTCCTTCTTTTTCTTAATCTCACCCCAGAATGAAACACTTTTTAATGCCCTCTACTTCATGTTCCAAAGAAACTGGCGCGTGAGGGCATCAACTTCTTTATTCTCATGAAGCATACTATGCGTTACGTTCTCCCCTGTGATCACTTTTTCTTCCACTTGATTTCCATGTTGCTTCAATAACGCATACACTGCTAAAGCGCTGCTTAATGGCACCGTCCCATCACTTAAATCCGTCTCACTCACTTGTCCTGCAATCAGCAGGATTTGTGTAGTGGTTGGCACATTGCCAATAAGTCGTTGATAGTCTTGATAACGACTAGAAGCTATCGCTGGGCCATTAGCTAATTCATCGCTGATACTTTGCCCATTATTCTCTTCAAAGTCATTGAATGGTGCGGCAATTGCCACGAATTTATCCACTTTAGGCAACGTTTGATCTTGTCCATAAGTAGCTAAATACCGAAGACCACTGACGCCTCCCATCGAATGTCCTACCATATTCACTTGATTGATTCCGTACGTCTGTTGCAAATAACTTAAGCAGTCTTTGATCCATTCTGTTTGGTTCCATTCATTATTTTTATTATCTGCAAATAGAACTTGGATCATTGGATTATCTGCTTCTTTTGAAAGTTCTCCTTCTGCCTGTACATTGCCATTGACATCAACCGTCAATGTTAATTCTTTTTTCCCACTCTCTGATAATTCCAAACGCTGGATCATTCCTTTGAATGAATTAACTGTCCCACTATATCCATGGAAAAACAAAGTAGGGGTAGTCGATTGCGTTTCCTTTTCTTTCGTTGCTTGCGTTGTTTCAACTGTTTTAGCAGCTTCAGACGACTGACTTGTTTCTTTTGTCTGACAGCCACTTATAAAAAGAACACTGACCATCAATAAAAAGCCGACGATTCCAGACTTTCTCCAATTTTTCATTGTTTCTCCTTTCTAATTTGATCGATTCTCTGACTAGCATTCTCAATTTTCCACTGACAAATCGGCTCAAATTCCCAACCTATATTAGTGGTTATTCGTGAACGACTTGAAAAAATAAACCGAAATATTGCAAAAATAGGTTAAACAATTTTTGCAAATCTCGGTTTCAATCTTTTAGTCGTGATGCTATCTGATCGTCGCATGGATTTCTATTTAAAAATTCATCCTCAGATAGTTGAATACTTAGTCGATTTTATCTACTTGTTCAAAATCAAGTTCAGTACTTGTTTCACGACCAAACATATCAATATTAACTTTTAGTTTTTCTTTTTCTTCATCTACTTCAGTTACTTGACCTTCTAAGCCTGCAAAAGCACCTTCGATGATCTTGATTACTTCGCCAACTTCGATCTCTAGATCTGTTTGACGAAGACTCATACCGATTGAACGTAAGATGTGACTTACTTCTTCTGGCAATAATGGAGCTGGCTTACTACCTGCACCATGTGACCCTACAAATCCTGTTACACCAGGTGTATTACGTACAACATACCAAGAAGCATCTGTCATAATCATTTCTACTAAGACATAACCAGGAAATGTTTTATGAACGATTTCTTTTTCTTTTCCGTTCTTTACTTCTTTCTCAGTTTCTTCAGGAACAACTACACGAAAAATAAAGTCAGCCATTTTCATACTTTGCGCACGTGATTCGATATTTGCTTTTACTTTGTTTTCATAACCAGAGTATGTATGTAGTACATACCAATTTTTTTCAAAAGATTCCATTAAAGGCTCCTCATTTCGTTGTAAAATAAAAAAACCCCAGTTTCCCGAAGTTTTTCTTCACGTTGATTATAGCACGATATCCTTGCTTTTACTAGCGACTTATTTTAGTAAGTAAGCAAATAAGCTTTGGATCGCTGTGTCCATTACGAAAAACATCACACCAAAGATAATTGATGTTTCAATGACAACTAGTGTGTCTTTGCGTAATTGTTTGCCACTAGGCCAAGTCACTTGTTTCATTTCATCTTTTACACTTTTAATGAATTTCATTGCGGGCCCTCCTGTCCTCTATTTTGTTTCTTTATGTAATGTGTATTGATTACAATATTTACAAAATTTATTGATTTCCAAACGTTCGCCACTTTTTCCTTCACTAACCGATTTGGTATAGTTTCTAGAACCACAAACGGAACAAGCTAATGCTGCTTTCTTCTTTGCCATCCGCTCCTACCTCCTCACTGAAAATCAAAATTATACTCATTTACAGTATCATGGAAAAGATTTTCTGTCAATTCGAGATTGAATAACCTATTGTTTTATAATTAATTATGATATGATTAATTTGAAATTAAGTAAAAATGAGATACATGGAGGTAACTTTATGCTACTAAAAACACTCGTATATAAGAAAAAAGATTTAACAACTGTCACAGAAACTAGTACCTTGGAAGAAGCCTTAGCGATTCTAGAATCCTCTGGTTATCGTTGTGTGCCAATTTTAGATGCTTCAGGAAATATTTTCCGTGGAAATATTTACAAAATGCACATTTATCGTCACAAAGCGAATGGTGGAGATATGACTTTACCCGTCACCCACCTCTTGAAAAATGCAACAAAATTCATTTATTTAGATACTTCATTCTTTAAAATATTTTTTACGATCAAAGAGTTGCCTTATATCGCTGTTCTTGACAATGACAATCATTTCTACGGTATTTTGACCCACAGTACATTGCTAAACATGCTTTCACAATCTTGGAGCGTAGAACAAGGCAGCTATGTTTTAACGATTGCTTCTACTGGAAAACAAGGAGATTTAGCTACGATCGCTAAAATCATCGCAAAACATAGTAGTATCGCAAGTTGCATCACGTTAGATATTGAAAAAGAAGAATACATCCGTCGTACACTGATCACGTTACCTGCACATACAGATCAAAAAGTTTGCGACACGATCGTGAACCATCTTGAAAAGAAAAATTACAAAGTGATCGAAATCGAAAATTTACAAAACCCTGAATAAATGTGTAAAGGATCAGTCAACTTTACGACTTTACGATAGAAAAAAACATACTAAGATTAGAGACTGGGACAAAACTTGTCTCAGTCTCTTCTAGTATCTCTAAAAACGAATAAACGGTGTTCAAACATCAGCTCCTTGAAATAAGCCTGAATTTTTCAAAACATGAGAAGCTGTTTCAAAAAATTCTTTCTTATTGTCATCAGAGCTACCCGATGTTTTCACGACCTCTGATTCACGGTGTTCAAGAAGCAACTCCTCTCTTATTCGCTCGGAGCTAAACGCTTCTTTCACAACCTCTAATTTTGCGTAAATAAAAACAGTAGCTAAAGATGAATTTCTTTTAACTACTGTTATCCCTTTTTATAAATATATTTTAACTGATTAACAGGTTTTCCTATATCTACCTATTGATCGCTATACTCTTTTTTCAAAGTCTAGGGAACGATCCAAGTAATACATCAATGGTGCAGAAATAGCCATAATGATGAACTCACTCAAAGCTAGCGTACCGTAAGTTGTCCAAAATGCTTGTCCACCAGTTGGTACCAACATGTACGCAATCAATCCCATACTAATTGTAAAGAAAAGCGTATTTAATGCTAATCTTATTTTGACATTCTTTACTTTATTTTGTAGCAAAGCAGTCAACCCCAATGAAATCAAGGTTTGTCCCCCACCATAGACCACATCTAATATACCAAAACCAAAAAATGCGTTATAGACAATGACGCCACCTAACACGCCCCAAAGTAATTTCCGGTTGAAGACTACTAAGTGATTCAAGCTTTCAGAAATACGAAATTGAATAGGTCCAGAAGAGACTGGTGCCACTAAAATCGTAAGTGCCAAATACAAAGCCATAATAATTCCATTTACTACAACGACCATCAATCGTTGGCGTTCCACCGTTTTTTGCATAAAATATTCCTCATTTCTCCTAGTTTTTTTAATGCGGGATGGTTGATGAACCGCAGCTGTCATAAGCAAGGATTCATTATAGCAGATATCCCCGCGATTTGAAACTGCTCCTACAAAAAACGTTCTCTAAATATAAGTCTTTTGCTTCCATGCTATTTATTCAAATCAGGGTGAACTTTACCTCTTATTTATGCACGGTGCTTTTTCAAAATTCCTCTTCTCTGCTATAATAGCCAAGGATAAAAAATAATGTTTGTTTTCTTAGTTTCGCTAAGACACAAACCATGTAAAATTAACGATAGAAGTTTCAGTTGCTTGTTCACTAAATGACTAAGCAAAAAATAGTTTGATCATTTTTTCTATTTTAATGAATGAGTGGAATGAGTGAGATTTACTCATCTTCTGAATCAGATACAGGAGGTAAAAATGAATTTCCATTATTACTTATTGATCAATCCAGCTGCTGGAAGTGGTGCTGGTAAAAAAGTAGCAGAAAAAATGATTCCGCTATTTGCCGAAAAAAAGCTTCACTATTCGATCCAATACAGTGAGTATCCAGGGCATGATGCTAAAATTGCCGAAGAGTTAGCGAAAGAAACATTAGTTGAATGGACAGACGAACCACAAGAAAGCGAGTCTGAATTTCCCCTACTCGTGATCATCGGTGGTGATGGCACACTGCATCAAGTGTTAAATACCTTTTATCAACTAGATGTGGCATTTCCAGTAGCCTATATTCCCGCAGGCTCTGGCAATGATTTCGCTCGAGGGATTGGGTTACCTAGAAATGCCGAGAAAGCATTAGAAAATATCCTAAAGACGAACAAACCTCAAGAAATCAACCTCTTAACTTACGAGGAAAAAGTGAGTGACAAACAAGGTGTAGTAGTAAACAATTTTGGTATTGGCTTAGATGCGGCAATCGTCCATGCTACAAACCACTCTACTTCAAAAACAAAATTAAATAAATATAATTTAGGTTCTTTTGCTTACCTATTTTCTATCCTACGTGTCTTTTTTTGGCAAAAAGGGTTTCCAATCTTAGTGGACATTGGCGGAAAACAAATCAGTTTTGACAAAGCCTTTTTATGTACTGCAACGAACCATCCTTATTTTGGCGGCGGTGTAGCGATTGCGCCGACAGCAGAAATTGCCAAACCAACGATCGATCTAGTTGTTGTTGAACGAGTGAATTTATTCAAAATCTTAGGAATTATCTTCTTATTACTACAGAAAAAGCAAATGAAATCAAAAAATTTCCATCATTTTACTACTAGCAGATTGCGCATACTATCAACTGTTCCTCAGTATGGTCAAGAAGATGGTGAAGATAGCCAAAAACAACCTTTTGATTTGCAATTAGCTACCAAAAAGCAACTGTTTTGGTGTAACGTGTCACATTGATTTTGCCTATTTTATATACATTTTCTTCCATGGGTAAGATAACCCCATAAAAAGAGCTGGAGATATTGAAGAGACCGCAAAAGTCAGACTTGTTTGGCTAACTTTTGCGGTCTTTATCTATCTCTTGGCTCTTAAAAAATAAGTAACATTCTCATTAGGAGCGATTCAAGTGAGCCTGAGCCAAAACTTGCCTCAGGCTCTTCTACCTATCTCTAAAAACGGATAAACGGTGTTCAAACATCAGCTCCTTGAAATAAGCCTGAATTTTTCAAAACATGAGAAGCTGTTTCAAAAAATTCTTTCTTATTGTCATCAGAGCTACCCGATGTTTTCACGACCTCTGATTCACGGCGTTCAAGAAGCAACTCCTCAACAATAAGCGATGATTTTCTAAAATATGAGGAGCTATTTTAAAAAATCCTCTCTTATTCGGAGCTAAACACTTCTTTCACAGCCTCTTGCTCCATCCCAATCATTGGATCAATCCACTGTTTTTCAATCGCTTCGGTTGTTAAAATATATGTTTTTGGTAGTTGCTCTGTTGGTGCTTCTTCCATCACTTTTGATTCGACAGACGTTTCGGTTGTGTCTTGTTCTACTGATAAAGTAAAGAGATCATCGCCAACATTTCCCTCCGTTGAATCTACGGCATTTTCTTGAGTGGCTTGTTGACTTGTCTCTGCTTTTACGGGATGAGCAGTTTCTCCCGCCTTGGTATAATTTCCTTCTTCAAAAGGATCATTACCTACAAGGGAATCTTCATAAGCGACAAGTTTCGTTCGTGTAACAAGACTCATACTGTCATTTTCTTCGATCCGTTTCTTCAATGTCGTCATTCGACTAGCCGATTCATTCGCAACGCAAGTAACGTAAGCTTGTTCTTCCCCTAGTAGAATCAATAGTTCTTTACTTCTTGTGACAGCCGTGTAGAGAAGATTCCGTTGCAACATCCGTTGGTACTGATGAACCATCGGCAAAATGACCATCTTAAATTCGCTTCCTTGAGATTTATGGATCGAGCAACAATAAGAAAGAGTAATTTTATTCCATTCATTGCGTTTGTAAGTCACTTCATTCGCATCAAATTGAATCACTAATTCATCCACTTTATCTTCTGAATCTTTCGCTAACACGATTCCCGTGATCTCACCCATATCACCATTAAACACATTGAGTTCAGGTGTGTTCACTAATTGTAATACTTTATCACCGATTCGATAAACAGTCTCATTCCAGTGGACTTCTTTCCGCCCTGCACCTCCAGGGTTAAAAATCGACTGCATCATTTTGTTTAACGCATCGATTCCAGCTGGTCCACGGTACATTGGCGCCAAGACTTGGATATCTTGTGCAGTGAAGCCTTTATTTTTGGCTTTTTCAACAATCTTTGCGATTAAAGGTTCGATACTATAGGCATCGCTTCGAAAGAAAGAACGATCTTTTTGGTTTTGCAAAAAATCACTTGGTAAATGACCTTCTTTGATTTCATGAGCAAGGGGGATAATACTCGATCCGTCTCCCTGCCGATAAATTTGATTCAATTCCACTTTCGGGATTTGGTCAATTCCTAATAAATCATGCAAGACTTGTCCCGGTCCGACAGAAGGTAATTGATCTTTATCTCCTACTAAAATCACTTGCATGTTGGTAGGGATGGCTTTAAATAGCGTATTAGCTAGCCATGTATCGACCATCGACATTTCATCGATGATCAACAACCCACCTTCTAATTCTTTCGTACTTACTGAAGGAGATTTTTCTCGACCATTCAAACCTAGTAGTCGATGGATCGTGCTGGCAGGTAATCCTGTCGTCTCATTCATTCGTTTGGCTGCTCGACCAGTTGGTGCAGCCAGTAGAATCGGAAAAATTTCTTGGGTATATTTGTTTGGATCTAATTCTAAGCCATTTAATTCTGCAAACAAGTTGACGATCCCATTGATAACTGTTGTTTTCCCTGTGCCGGGACCCCCAGTTAAAATAAATAAAGGTGATCGGATTGCTTCCGAAATTGCTTTTTCTTGCGATTCTCCATATTGGATACCAAATATTTTTTCAATTCGCCGAATGTTTTTCTGCACTTCTTTTTCGTCATAGTTGATTTCTTTTTTCCGACTAAGTAACCGTTGAATCGAGTTACCGATCCCCCATTCTGAGAAATACAGACTATTTTCATAGAGATTGGTTTCTTCTTGTTGGATCTTACCTTCTTCCACAAGTTGAATAATGACCGTCGCTACTTGATCAGGTTGGATCTCAATTGGTCGACTGGTTTCCAGAATTTTGATTGTTTGATGAAGAAGCGTTTCAGCTGGTACATATGTATCGCCAGTTTGAACAGCATGTTGAAAAATCTGATGTAAAACTGCAGCTCGAATCCGTCTTGGTGAATCAGCCGCGATCCCTAATTGTTCTGCAAGATTATCTGCTCTTTTAAAGCCGATTCCTTCCACATCTTCGACTAACTGATAGGGGTTTTCCTGGATGATATCTAAAGCTTCATTTTTATATGCTTGATAGATACTAAAAGCTAACTGACTACCAAAGCCATAACGATTCAAGCCCATGATCACTTGATCCATCCCATGGTTCAAACGAATCGTCTCAACGATCATGTCTCTTTTGGCTTGATTCAAGCCTGCGATTTGTTCTAATACGGACGGTTCTTCGATGATTTTTTCAATCGCTTCTTCACCTAGTTGCTCCACGATCTTCTCAGCTGTTTTCTTGCCAATCCCAGGAAATTTTTCACTGGATAGATAACCCACGATCCCGTTGACTGTTGTTGGTTTCTCCTGCTCATAGCGTTCAACCTTTAACTGTCGCCCATATTTAGGATGATCGACTAATTCGCCGTAAAAACGATAAAGCTCATTTTCTTGGATCTCACCAAAGCTTCCAGTGACCACAATTTCTTTTTCACGATAGTCAGCTGTTGTTTCAGTGAGCCGAACCAACAGTACTTTATAAAAATTACTTGGATTTTGAAAAAAGATTGCGGCAACTGTACCAACAAAATAAGGCATTTCTTCTGGCTGCATCTTGCCGCCTCCTTTCCAATTAGAGTAATGGTTCTGGTTTTGTCTCTTTTCCTAAAAAGTCAATTTCGTTCCAAACTTTTAATTCATAAGGCAACAAATTGTTGGGTTCTCCTGTTTCTAAAATCGTCAAACTACTATTATATAAGCCACCCATTTCTCTTAGTTGACTCAGTTTTTTTCCTGTCAACCATTGGATCGCCGCAGTTAATGATGCCCCATGTCCAACAAACAAGATCGGTCCATCATGTAAAGCAACGGCATCAGCCACAGCTGTTTCAATACGAGTAATGGCACATTCGATCGCTTCTCCTTTAAAAGGTGTCGGATCATAACGATCTAAGTGGTTACGTAGATTGGGAAGGTTTTCCGGATATCGTTCGTACATTTCATCAATTGATTGACCTTCTAATTCTCCTAAACCCAATTCTCTTAATTTATCAGTATAAATAATTTCGACTGGATGCGCTAATTCTTGGTTGATCCCTTCGGCTGTGTCACGGGCACGCTTAGCGGTACTTGAATAGATTGCTTTAAATGGTACATACTTCACTTTTTTACCAAATGCTTTGATTTCCTCATAGCTTTCAGGTAAAAGTGGTGAGTCGCCTTGGCTTCCTTGAAAACGGCGTTCGAGATTCCATTGTGTTTTTCCATGTCGGGTAAAATATAATTCCATTTATATCGGACTCCTTATAGGCTCATTTAGACAAAGATGATGCTACTATTTTATAAAATTTGTTCCTTAAAAACAAAGAACTCCTTCAATAAAAAGTCCTTGTGATTATTCGTATTGAATCAGAATACTTGATAAATGACCTCTTGATAAACGGTATTTTCCAAGTTGATTCTGTGCATTAAGTCTAAACCAAGTAAAACATGAAAAGCTGTTTTTCTTTGTTTCTCCTTAATGCTTGAATCAGAGCACTTGGAAAATGACCTCTAGTCTAGTTTATCATTTTCATAATGGTGCGTTAACTCTAAATTAGGAAATCCTTGTTGGCGCAATGCTTCATAGACGATCATTGCAGCCGTATTTGAGAGATTCAATGAACGGACATGTTCGTCATTCATTGGGATTCTTAAACATTTTTCTTCATTTTCACGCATAAATTCTTCAGGTAATCCTGTTGTTTCCTTGCCGAATAAAAAGAAATGGTCTTCTCCATCAGCAAAATTTTCGTCACTATATACTTTATGGGCAAACTTCGATACCAAATGAAGTTTACGTTCCCCTAAATAAGCCATAAAAGCATCTAAATTTTGATGATAGGTAATATTGACATCGTTCCAATAATCCAATCCTGCACGTTTTAGATGTTTATCATCTGTTGAAAATCCTAACGGTTCAATCAAGTGCAAGGGCGTGTTGGTTGCTGCACAAGTTCGGGCAATGTTTCCAGTATTTGCTGGAATCAATGGTTCAAATAAAACGATATGGTTCATTAAGATCCATCCTCTCATCTATATGTTAACTAACTAGTAGTGATTTTGGCATAAAAAAAAACGTATCAACTCGGTGTCAGTCACTGCGAGTCGTTACGTTAGTGAAGCTCTTCTCACTAACTTTTATCAGAACAGGAACCTGATAAAAACCAATGAAAAAACAACTTGTCGTTACTATATCATCAACAAACTCTTTTTGCAACCTTTAGAAATGAATAATTTCATTGCAATCGTTTTCTCTTATTTCCTTTTAATAATTCTACGTCAATTGTAATCTTTTTCAAAGGATTTTGGTACACACGCTCTTTGACGTCTTGACTGACTTGCCATTCGAGCGGAGACATCGCTAACAAATCTTGCCGATTTTTTTCTGGGATATCAAATTCGTAGGTAACACGTTGACGTTCAGTCAATTCTAAGGACTCCGCAAACTTAGCCACCACTCGTTCATTTGAATACCGTTGTTTCTCAGGCTGGTCTGGATAAAACGCTTGGCGTAATTCTTTTAAATAATCTTGTTGCGGAACGATTTTCAAGACTTCCCCATCATCGGTTAGCACACGTTGAAATTCTTTATAGTGAGAAGGCGAAAAAATATTTAGAATTGTAGTAAATGTTTGGTCTTCAAAAGGAAGATTGGTTAAATCTGCTACACACCAAAACGCCTCGACCGGCTGAGCAGTAGCCGCATAAACACCTTCTTTAGAAAGATCAAAACCTACGGCCTTTTTCAATGGTTGCAGTCGTGCTAATTCATTTAAAAAGCTTCCTTCGCCACAGCCAACATCTAAGACCTCTGATCCCTGCGATACTTGTTGTGCTAACAAGTCGATCACTGGCTGATACATCCCGGCTTGGATCATACTACGTCTGGGATCAAACATACTCTGATCATATTCCGTTTTTACCCCATGAGATAAAAAGTAAAGCGTGCCTTTTTTGGATAAGTCGAAGCGATGGTTCTGATGACAAACCAAACCGTTCTCAGTGACTGCTACTCCAGCATGGCAAAGTGGGCATCGGAACAACTGTTGATTTCCCTTTAAAAATTGGCGACCTTGATCAATTTTTTTTAACATTTTTTTTGCTCATTTCTTGTTTTAATCGTTGAATATTGCTTTATTCCCTTTTCATCTTACCGTTAGAAGAAAACTTTAGCAACTACAAAAAATATGGTACAATTTTAGAAGAAGAAGGCGAATGATAAAGGAGCAGGCAAATGATCAAAGAATTTTGTGCAGAAAATTATACTTCCATTCCTCTAGCAATTGCTAAGGGAGCGAACCGGATCGAATTATGCGATAACTTAGCTGCTGGCGGAACCACACCTAGCACCGGAGTAATCGAAGAAGTTTTAAGCTATGCCAATGAAAAAGAAGTACCTGTAATGACAATTATCCGACCACGAGGTGGCGATTTTGTCTATAATGATATTGAATTAAAGATCATGCATACTGATTTAATCGAAGCGAAGAAATTAGGTACAGATGGCGTAGTTATAGGCTGTTTGACTCCTTCAAATTGGATTGATGAAGAGGCAATGGAATTATTGATCGAAACCTCAGAAGGACTACAAATCACGTTCCACATGGCTTTTGATTGTATCCCGCAAGAACGGCAATTTGAAGCAATTGATTGGCTGGTTGAACACGGTGTAGACCGGATTTTAACTCATGGTGGAGATGCGAACGCACCAATTGAAGCCAATTTTGACCATTTAAAAAAATTGATTGCTTATGCTGACGGACGTCTGATCATCTTACCTGGTGGCAAGATCGATTACAAAAATGCAGAACATGTTGCCAAAGAACTAGGCGTGAATGAAGTTCATGGAACAAAGATCGTTTCATTCGACTAAATTTTTTCTAGTAATAATAAAAACGTAAGAAGCAAGTTGATTACTTTGCTCCTTACGTTTTTTATTTTTATCACAGACTTATTGCACCATCTCAAAAGGAATGGCTACATAAAATACCCCATAAACAATGAAGCGATGTTGAAATAGATCAAGACACTAGTCAAATCACTCAAGGTGGTAATAAAAGGACCACTAGCCACGGCAGGATCAAACCCTAAGCGATCCATCAACATCGGAATCAAGCTTCCTGCCAAGTTGGCTACAGTAATCGCAAATAACATGGCAATCCCAATCACAAAGCCTAAAATAAAGTTATGCTTCCAAATTCCTACAATCAAAAAGATCGTCAAGCCAGTGATTGCCCCTGTCACAAGTCCTGTGAGTACTTCAGCTAGAATCAAACGGACAAAACCAGCATCTTTGTCGTCAGAAACAGCCAAACGGCGAACTGCAACCGCCAATGATTGGGTGCCAGCATTCCCCGCAGTTCCGGTGATCAACGAAATGAAGACGGCTAAAATACTTGCTTCACTCACCAGTTCTTCGTAATGGCTGATCAACGAAGCCGTAGACATCCCTAAAAATAATAAGGTGATCAACCAAGGAAGACGTCTAGCAGCTGACTTCACGGGATTTTCATTGATTTCCTCAACATTGACCCCTGCCAAACCAGAATAATCACTGGCAGCCTCATCATCAATAACGTCAATAATATCATCAACTGTTACGATCCCCAGTAGATGGTCATCGTAATCTGTTACGGGTAATGCTAGAAAGTCATAATCACGAAAGGTTTGCGCGACATCTTCTTGGTCATCTCCCACATGGACGGATAACACACGTTCGCTCATCAAGTCAGAGATCATTGCATCATCATCATTAACGATCAAATCCCGCAATGAAATAACTCCAACCAATTGTTCTTCTTGATTGACGACATAGATATAGTAAATGGTCTCAGCTACATCTGCTTCGTTTTTTAAGACATACATCGCAGAACGAACCGTTTGATTCGCCACGATCGAAACAAATTCTGTCGTCATGATCGCGCCAGCTGTTTCATCTTCATAGTGTAATAACTCTTTGATTTCACTAGCATCGTCAGTAGTCATTAAACTTAAATATTTAGCGACTTGTTTTTTATCTAAGGTATTTAGCAAATCTACCGCATTATCGGTATACATCTCTGAAAGCATTTCTGCAGCATAACTCGGACGCATTTCAGCTAAATACTCTTTCATATATTCATTGTCTTCTTCAATCACATCAAACATATCTGCCAATTCTTTAGGAGATAAGTAGGAATAGATCAGTTGACGATCCTCTTCGTTCAGAGATTGATAGAATTGCCCCTGCTCGTAAATATGCATTTCCAGGAAACTATTTCTAAATTCCTGTAGGTTATTTTCTCTTAAATCCTGTAGTAACTGGGCAAATCGTTCCTCTAGTTCTTGATTTTCATCCAACTCTATCTCACCTCACCCTAACTTTCAAAATGCTGGAGAACAGTCGCCATATCTTTAGCCAAAGGCTGTTTAAATTCCAATCGTTCCTGTGTAAAAGGATGATCAAAACGCAGGTCGTAACAATGTAAAGCTTGTCTTGCTATTCCAAGATCCATACGCCCACCATACATTTCATCTCCTAATAGCGCACAGCCAATTTCTGAAAAATGAACTCTGATTTGATGGGTTCTCCCCGTATGCAGTTGGATATCTACCAAAGCAACCTCTGCGGTGTTTTTCGTTAACCAATATTCGGTTTGTGCGCTTCGCCCAGCTGTCGAAACCATCCGTTTCAGTAAAGAAGATTGGTCTCTCGCAATTGGAAGGTCAATCCAGCCGTGAGGTGCTAATTTAGTTATTTCGCCACTCACAAGTGCTTGGTATTTCTTCACAAATCGTTTTTCTCGAAGCTGTACATCTAACTTTGCATGAGCAAAGCCATGTTTGGCAAACAACATCAACCCAGAAGTATCCCGATCTAGTCTTGTCACCACATGAATGACTTGATTTTCGTAACCTTGTCGTTTGTAATAAGCTTTTACTCGATTAGCCATCGTATAGTTTGGATGATATTGTGCTGGAATCGAAGAAACGCCAGCTGGTTTATTCACAACTAATAGATGTTCATCTTCGTAAACGATCTCGATCGGTGTTTCATCTAAAAGTACCGTTTCGTGTTCGCCTTCTGCTGGAATGACAATCGTTACCTTATCATTGTACGATAGAGAAAACAAGACATTTTCAGTTTGACCATTTACTTTGATCTCGCCACCTTGAAATTTGATTTTCGCTAACAAACCTTTAGAAATTCCTTTTTCTTTTAAAAAATATTTTATCTGCTGCGGATGATTTTTTTCATACGTCCACACAAATTCCATGTTATCCCTCACCAATAAAGGAATCTTTTACACGATGCCAAAAATGCATATGGCGATAAGAAGCAAAATGAATTCGCTCTTTTGCAATGCGATAATAGATGGAACGAATATTCGATTCCTTAATATCCAATTGGTCGACTGTAACAAGATAATCCTCTGTATTTTCTAATTTGATTTCCAGCCATTCGTCTTGTGCGATGACCATAGGCGAACCGAGTGTACGAAAGACTCGATTATTTAATGAAGCAATTTCAGTTAACTGAAAGGCATTGATACTCGGATGAATAACTGCTCCGCCGATACTTTTATTATAAGCGGTTGAACCTGTTGGCGTAGACACAGCCAATCCGTCCCCTCTGAAACTTTCAAACAATTCATTTTTGATATATACATCGGCAACCATCGTCCGATTTGATCGTTTAATCGTCGATTCATTCAAAGCCAAGAAATGTTTTGCCGGCTTATCATCTAAATAACTGATCTTTATATCGAGCAAAGGATAACTTACACTTTGTTCTTGATTGGTCTGTAAGCTATTGACTAATTCTTCCAATTCATAGTCACGCCAATCCGTATAAAAACCTAAGTGCCCTGTATGGACCCCTAAAAAACGAACTTCATTTAATAGATGGCTATACTTGTGAAAAGCGGACAATAACGTCCCATCACCACCTACGGAAATCACTAAATCGGGGCGTTGTCCGTCGATTTGAATAGCCGATTGTGTCAAAAGAGCTTTCAATCGTTCGGTAACTTCAATTGTTTTCGCTTCTTGGTTATGAACGATCGCTACTTTCATCCGTGACCTCCTCTTTTTTCTCTCGATTTAATACGGTACGATAGTAAACGTCATCTCGTTTTCCTCTTCCATGGGAAAATAGACGTTGAGCTTCTTGGATTTCTTCCCGAATATTGGACATTTCTTCGTCCAATTGATAAGCCGCTTCTGCCGCACGTTGGAGTCTTTCACTCATTTCTTCAGGAAACACGCCTTGATATTTATAGTTCAATGAGTGTTCGATTGTCGCCCAAAAGTTCATAGCTAACGTCCGGATTTGAATTTCAGCTAAAATTTTCTTTTCGCCACTGATCAACTGAACAGGATACTCAATCACTAAATGATACGAACGATACCCACTGGCTTTTTTATTTGTAATATAATCTCTTTCTTGAATCACTTTCATATCTTTTCTTTTACGAATGATATCTACTACTTGGTGGATATCTTCTACAAACTGACACATGATTCGTAATCCAGCAATATCAGACATTTCTTCTTCTAAACGGCTCATCGGAATATGACGCAGCTGTGATTTTGTCACAATGCTATCGACTGGTTTGACTCGTCCAGTAACAAACTCAATCGGAACATGTCGGTTTTGTTCTCTGAATTGCTTACGGATCCCGCGTAACTTTACTTTTAATTCTGATACTGTTTGTTCATACGGTGCTAAAAACTCTTCCCAATCTCGTTCCATCGCTGATCCCTCTACTTCGTTAACATTCTTTTCTATTTTAACATATAAATGAAGTTTTTTTGTACCTCTCGGCTTTTTGTATTGACCAAAAAGGAAAAATTAGGCAGAATGAATGAAAGGGGCGATCATTATGTCTGAAATGTTAGAAATTGAATACAAGTCCATGCTGACGCAACAAGAATATAATCAATTGACCCAGTATTATCAACTAAAACCAGAAGATTTTACGGTTCAAACGAATATCTATTTTGATACACCAGATGGACAATTAGCACAAAAAAATTGTGGGTTACGCATCCGATTACTTGAAGATCGGGCAGAATATACACTAAAAACACCTGCAAAAGAAGGAAAACTTGAAACCACTGATACTTTAAGAAAAGAGGAAGCACTCTCTTTCATTGAGCAACGTCAATTACCACGTCAGGGTGCTGTTTTTCAAAAATTGTTAGAATTGGCTGTTCCTTCGGATGAATTGGGCAAAATTGGAGACATTACTACCAAACGTGCGGAATTTCACATTGAGGAAGGTCTTTTAGCGATTGATGAAAGTTTTGGAGAACAATTACATGATTTTGAACTGGAGTTAGAAGTATCTGATGCTACTCTTGGTAAATCTGCCTTTTTAGCGTTTTTGGAAAGACATTCTTTCCCTTATCGACCAGCTAAAAATAAAATTCAACGGATGCTAGCAGCGAAAAATTAAAGTTCTATCATTTTCACAAGGCACTTGAGTTCATTTTTTATCATTTTTCTGTTAAGTTATACGTTGTGAATAAAAGAATTCACGAGTTGTATAGAATCTATTTTGGGGGAGATTCATATGATCGAAATCTATTTATTTGTTAATCCTTTGGGGAAACATTGTTTTACACTAGAACAACAGTTATTACAATTTATTGAAGAAGAGTACGGAAAAACATCCAAAGAAAAGATGCAATTTCGTTTTCTGCCTTTAGTTAATTTGCAGACAATTGGGGATGTCATGCAACGTAACGGAATTTCTCAAAACGACCTCGTTACGCGTAACCACTTATTTTCAACTACCTATTCTGCTGCGTTAGACTGTAAAGCGGCACAGTTCCAAGGTAAGAAAAAAGGACGTCAATTTTTGATCAAAATGCAAGAAGCTGTAGGTTGTAATAAAGTACCGTATTCACCAGAACTTGCTGAATCACTTTTTGCAGAAGTCGGCGGCGATATCGAGATGTTCAAAGAAGATCGTCAATCCGAGTTTGTTAAAGAAGTTTTTTTCTCTGATCAAAAAATTGCTCGAGAAATGGGCATCACCAAACATCCTTCTGCTGTAGTGTATAACTACTCCTGTGAACAAGACTTTGGTGTCTTAATTGAAGGCACAAATACAGTCCGAAAAATAAAAGAACTTTGTAAGACTAAAAATGATTCTTATCAAATTTTTGATGGTGAACATTTACATACAAATGATTCTCGCTTACAACCAGGAAGTAGCCATTTATATTTACTCTCTAACTAATCATGTCAAGAACCATTCGTTTCACTAACTAACCGTTTTTCAAGTACTTAGATCGCTAAGTATTCGAAAAACGGTTATTTGGTGCTTGTAGAAAAATATGGGAATCTTTATCAACATGGACTAATAGCACATCGTCTGAGGTTGAGATAAAAGTGTGTAGCATCAAGAAATAAGAAAGAGTTTTTCGAAAAACGACAAAAAGCAATCGCATCCTTCAGAAAATAGCTGATGCCATTTTCGACCGATACGACTGCTTTTTTAATGTTTAGGACTAAACTTTTCAAATTAGTTTGCTAGTGCTTCAACGATTGCTTCGTTAAATGCTGGAATATCATCAGGATTTCGGCTAGTAATCAAGCCTCGATCAATTACCACTGGCTCATCCTTCACGACGGCACCGGCATATTCGATATCTGGACGTACCGTATCATAAGCTGTCATTGTCCGTCCTTCAGTTAAACCTGTTTGAATAAATAATTGTGGACCGTGACAAATTGCAAATAACGGTTGATCATTTTTTAAAAAGTAAGAAACAAAATCAACGAATCGTTGATCTGCTCGTAATTGATCCGGTGAAAATCCCCCTGGTATCAATAGCGCATCGAAGTCTTCAGGAGAAACATCTGCAATACTTTGTTCGACTGTGAATTCTGCGCCTTTTTTTCCTTTGATTGTTTGATTTCCTTCAAACCCAATCAAAGTCACTGTATGTCCAGCTTTTTCTAGTGCTTCTTTCGGTGACGTTAGTTCCACATCTTCAACTAAATCTGTAACGATTGCTGCAACTTTTTTTGCCATTTGTTCTCTTCCTTTCTTATCGCTTAATTCAAGCCTAAAGGAATTTATTCAAGTGTGCAAATCATCTGTTTGGACTAAAGATCGGTTTTTGTCTCCGTCCATCTTGTTTCTTTTAGTCATTCATCGATGTGATAAACCGGATAACAACCAACCAAATGCGTAGGATAGCCTTGCTCTTTTAGCACTTCAATCAGCTCATTCACCTTGTCGATCTTGTCATCGATAGCAACATCGATAACAAAAAAGTATTCGCCTAACCGCGTTTTTTGTGGGCGTGATTCGATTTTGGTTAAATTCACTTGATTATTAGCAAAGACCGAAAGAACTTGATAAAGCGCCCCTGGTTTATTTTCTGGCAAATCCACAAAGAATGTCGCTTTATGACTGTTTTTTTGTAATTTTGCATCAACAGGCGCGGCACTTAGAACCCAAAAACGGGTCTCATTAGTTGCAATGAACTGGATATCTGATTGCACGATGGTCAACCCAAATTCGTTTGCAGCTTCTTTGGAGCCGATCGCACCTAGACATTCTTCTGGATGGGTTGCTACTTGCTGGGCTCCTTGGGCAGTGGAACCTACTTGTTCAATCTCGACCTTTGGAAAATTTGCCCGTAGAAAAAGTTGTGATTGGGCTAATGCTTGCGGATGACTACAAATCTTTGTGATATTTCGCCAGTTGGCTTGTTGGGTCGGATGGACCATCAATTGTTGTCGGATCGGCAGAACGATTTCTCCTTGAATAGAAGGTAATGTCTCATACACATGATCAAGTGTTGGCAAAACAGAACCTTCAATCGTATTTTCGATTGGCACCATTGCATAAGTAATCTCTTTTTCTAATTGTGCATCGATCAAATCAATCAAGGAATCATAAGAAAGAAAAGTACCTTGTTTGAAATAACGTGTGGCTGCACTATAAGTAAAGGAACCTTTAGGACCTAGATACCCAATTTTCATCATTATTTTCTACCCACTTTATGATTTCTGTGATAATTTCGTCTGGCGATTTCTTAGACGTATCTATCGTGATTTTTGCTAAACTTTTGTATATTTTTTCCCGTTCCCACATGATCTCACGTAGTTTTGTATCACTATTCTTTAACGCTAACGGTCGAATATTTGTTTGATCTTGTCGTATCCGTTCGATCAAGATATCGGCTTCTCCTTTTAAATAAATGACTTGTTGCTGTTTTAATAGTTCCTGATTTTCTTTCTGTAAGACAACCCCGCCACCAGTAGCGATCACTGCCTTTTTTTGTAAAATTGTTTTTAAAAGAGCGGTTTCGTGGTCGCGAAACGCGGCTTCTCCGAAGGTAGCAAAGTATTGCTCAATGGAACAGCCTAATTGTTGAACTAAATAGTCATCCATATCGATGACTGGTTGATCCAATCGAGTCGCTAATTTTTTACTGATCGTCGTCTTACCAGCGCCCATAAAACCGATCAATACAAGTGACGTCATGATGGGTCCTCCTGAACCAATTTGGCTAGATCCGTAAAAAATTCAGGATATGAAATATTGACTGCTTCAGGATTGAGTAATTCGACAGGTTCTGCGGTTAGTAAAGCGGCGATTTGTAACATCATCCCAATTCGATGGTCCCCATGGCTATCCACTGTCGCTCCATGTAAAGGTGTTGGTCCGTGAATAATCAAACCATCTTCTGTCGGTTCAATGTTCGCACCCATTTTCGTTAATTCTTCCGCAGTTGCATCAATCCGATTTGTTTCTTTGACTTTTAATTCCTGAGCATCACGAATGATGGTTGTGCCTGTTGCTTGAGTAGCAGCTAATGCAATGATTGGTAACTCATCAATCAAGCGTGGGATGATTTCTCCTTGGATCTCACAAGCATGGAGTTGCGCAGAACGGACAATCAAATCTGCTGCTTGATTTTGCTCATCCAGCTGTCTTTCTTCAATATTAGCACCCATTTGCATCAACACATCGAGAATACCTGTCCGTGTCGGATTGATTCCTACTTGTTTTAAGAGGACTTCACTGTTTGCTAAAATACTTGCTGCGACGAGATAAAACGCAGCCGAAGAAATATCCCCTGGGACAGTGACTTCTTGGCCGATCAACTGCTGTGGTCCAGTGACTATAATTTCTTTTCCTTCCACTTGGATCTTCCCACCGAATTGTTTGATCATCTCTTCGGTATGGTTCCTTGACTGTTCTTTCTCGATGATTTTAGTGGTTCCTTCGGCTTGTAAAGCTGCAAAAAGGATAGCAGACTTCACTTGCGCACTAGCAATGGGCATGTGATACTCGATCCCGTGCAATGTATTTCCAGTTACTTTTAGTGGAGGAAATTCAGCTTCGGCCGTTCCTTGTAAATCAGCACCCATCTCACGCAATGGCTTCATCACACGTTCCATCGGACGGCGATTCAAAGAAGCATCCCCTGCAATCTCAGAAGTAAATGGACAGCCTGCTAAAATTCCTAATACTAAGCGCATCGTTGTGCCAGAATTTCCTGCATCTAGCCTGGAAAATGGTGCTGTTAATCCTTCAAATCCTTTTCCTTCAATCATGATTTGTTCATTTTTTTCGGTAATACGTACCCCTAATTGCTTAAAAACTGCAATCGTACTTAAACAATCTTCAGCTTTTAAAAAATTGTTGACGATCGTAGTTCCTTTGCTGATCGCACCAAACATGATGCTGCGATGGGAAATCGATTTATCAGCAGGAATCACTAATTCTCCATTGATCCCATTTTTAGCTGTCAATAGTTTCATGACTTCAACTCCTTATCCAACAATGAAATTTTTCGGCTTCGATCAGCTTCTGTCCTTTAAGTAAATCCGCTTGATTTTTAAAAGACAACTCTAATACACCAAAAATATCTTCTCTTGTTTCTTGGATGCTTAAATTAATAATGGAAAGATTTGCCTGACTTAGTACGTTAGTAACTTTTGCGACAGCACCAGCGATATCGGGAATATCGACATATAAATCATAAAAAGCTGGAATCGCTCCTTGTTTTTTCTGGGGCAACTGATCCCGTGTTTGTTTTGCCTGCACAAAGAACTCTTGAATTGCCGATTGATTTTGATCAATCAGTTCCTGTTTTAACGATTCCATTGCGACTTGCCAGTCTTCCATCAACTGAATCATCATTTCTTGGTTCGTCATTAAAATATCCGTCCACATTTGGGGATCTGATGAAGCAATCCGTGTGATATCCCGAAATCCGCCAGCGGCTAATTGTGAGGCACGTGGATATTTTTGATTCAGCTGCTCACTGATTTGTACTAATCCTGAAGCGACAATATGTGGCAAATGACTTAGCACCCCAACGATCTCATCGTGATCTTTGGCAGTTAAGCGAACAAACTTTGCTCGAGTAGGACCTAGTAAAGCGATCAGTTCTTCTGTACGTTCACTTTGACAGTCATCCGTTACGATATAATACGCTTCTTCAAATAAATACGGATTGCCTGCTTTTACTCCTGATTTATGTGAACCAGCCATCGGATGCCCACCAATAAAATCAAATGGGAGTTGCTTCGCTAGCGCCATTATCGTCGCTTTCGTACTTCCGGTATCACTTACTAATACTGTTTCTTTCAAGGGAAGTGTCGCCAAACAGTTGAGATACTCCAGGCTGACTTGAACTGGAACGGCAAGGATAATCACATCCATTTGACTAGCTGCCTCGATCCCTGTGACAACCTGATCGACTAACTGTGTTTTTTCCGCTATTTCTCTTGTTTCTTCTGAATGATCCCAGCCATAAAGGGTAATTGCTGACCCTTTGATCGCTCGGCATAAGGAAGCGCCAATCAGACCCAATCCTATGACAAACACCTTTTTTTTCATCGCTACCTCCGATTAGAATTCTTTGGTCATTTGGCGGTGATTTGCAACGGCTTTTTTTAATTCTTGCATATTATCTGCTGGAAAATGCTCAAGTATCTCGCGAACAAGAGTGGTCGCAATCACATGCTCTGCGACGACTGAAGCTGCTGGAACTGCCGTACTATCGGAACGTTCCACACTAGCTTTATAAGGTTCTTTAGTATCGATGTTCACGCTCATGAGAGGTTTATATAAAGTAGGAATTGGTTTCATCACGCCCCGAACAATAATCTGTTCTCCGTTGGTCATTCCACCTTCAAAGCCACCTAAATGATTACTTGCTCGGTGATAGCCGCTTTCGTCCCAAGTGATTTCATCCATCACCTGTGATCCTGGTAACGAAGCAGCTTCAAACCCAATTCCAAATTCGACTCCCTTAAAAGCATTGATGCTTAACATCGCTTGAGCTAACTTACCGTCTAATTTTTTATCCCACTGTACATAGCTCCCTAACCCTGCTGGCACATTTTCGACCCGAACTTCCACTACACCTCCCAAAGTATCTCCGGCTTTTTTAGTAGCATCGATCAAGGCTTTTACTTCCTCTTCAATCATTAGATCTACCATGTTTACTTCGGAGATAGTCGTCTTTTCTTTGATTTCTGTCACGGTCAAATTCTCTGGCACATTCGCTTTGATTCCTCCAAGGATCGCTACATGACTAGCAATCTCTATATCTAAAGCAGCTAAAATCTGTTTTGCTAGTGCCCCGATTGCTACTCGCATCGTCGTTTCTCTTGCGGAAGAACGCTCTAATACATTTCTAAGATCATGGTGTTGATACTTCATACCACCAACTAAATCGGCATGACCTGGTCTTGGTTTAGCCACTCGTCGTAGATTTTCTTCTTTTTCAGAAACTGGAGTAACTGACATCACCGTTTGCCAGTTCTTCCAATCTTTGTTCGTGACAGTCATTGTGATCGGTGAGCCTAATGTTTTGCCGTGACGAATACCCGACGTGATTGTCACTTGATCTTTTTCAATCTTCATGCGCCCACCTCGACCATAACCACCTTGTCGTCTAGCTAATTCTTGATTGATTCCCTCAATCGATAAGGTTAAGCCTGCTGGAACTCCTTCAATAATCGCTGTCAAATTAGGCCCATGTGATTCTCCTGCTGTTAAGTAACGCATTTACTCACCTTCTTCTAAATAATTTTTGATTGCTTCGATTGGGATCGATTGGATTTTTGCCTGACCAATTTTTTCTAATAAAATAATTTTCAACTGTTTTCCCCGGGCTTTTTTATCATGAGTGATCGCCTGGAACAACGCCTGTTCATCCCATGGTTCGTAAAAAATGGGCAACTGATACTTTTGGATCATCTTGATAAGTTGTTGCGTCGTTCCTTCAGGTGTTTCTTTCCTTTTTTCAGCATTCCGACTGATTTGTACCATGCCGATCGCCACTGCTTCTCCATGACTAATCTGTCCATATCCTGCTGTTTGCTCGATAGCGTGTCCGATCGTGTGACCAAAGTTGAGGAACAAACGACTGCCTTGATCAAATTGATCTTCTTCTACCACTTCTTTTTTTACACGTAAAGCTTTTTCGATCACTAGCTCGCTATGTGCTACTAAATCAGCTACATCAATAAAACGAGCTAACTCTCTCCAAAGACTTTCATCCTTGATCGCACCACACTTGATGATTTCTGCAATTCCTTCTTGGATCCTTTTTACTGGTAATGTCGTCAGCGTTTTTGGATCAATCAACACACCATCTGGCTGTGCAAATGTGCCAATCATATTTTTGGCGTTTGGTGCATTGACTGCTGTTTTCCCACCTATGCTTGAGTCTACTTGTGCCAATAAGGAGGTAGGAATCTGTACAAAAGAAATTCCTCTCATGTAAGTTGATGCCACAAAACCAGCTAAATCGCCTACAACACCGCCACCTAGAGCAATAATGCCATCACTTCTCGTCAATTGTTCAGTGGCTAGAAAATCATATAATTTAGCAGCCATCGACAGTGATTTACTTTCTTCACCAGCCGGAATAACATAATTCACAACCTCATACCGATCGGCTAATTGTTGTTGTATCTTTTGACCATAAAGCGGAAAGACATTTTCATCACTAATGATCGCAATTTTCTTTTCTTGCCATAAACCGGAAAGCCAATCTGCGACTTGATCTAGTGCGTTTCGCTGGATGATGATCTCATAGCTTTTTTCGGGTAAGACAACTTCTAACATCCGTGTTTCTCCTCTCTATAAAGCGTTGATTTTCTTCATCGCTTCTACTAAGATGTCCACTTCATTCATCATTTTCAGGTAGTTTTTCTCATTCAATGACTGCTGTCCATCAGACCAAGCATGAATCGGATCAGGATGGATCTCTACAATCATTCCATCTGCCCCACTAGCAACACCTGCTCGTGCCATTGGTGTCACTAAGTCCCAGACACCCGTTCCATGACTTGGGTCAACGATGATCGGGAAATGACTTAATTTTTTGATCAGTGGTACGGCACTTAGATCGAATGTATTTCTAGTAGCTGTTTCGTAAGTGCGGATTCCGCGTTCAATGAAGATGATGTTTGAATTGTTTTGAACTGCAATGTATTCAGCGGCATTTAACCACTCTTCGATCGTACCTGAGATGCCACGTTTTAAGCCAATTGGTTTTCCTGTTCGTCCTACAGCTTCTAATAAACGGAAATTTTGCATATTTCGTGCGCCGATTTGAATGATATCTGCGTATTCACTGACCACATCGATATGCGCTTCATCCATCACTTCGGTAATCACTTTCAAGTCATAATGATCCGCAGCTTTACGCATCATTTTCAACCCTTCTTCACCTAATCCTTGGAAAGCGTATGGTGACGTTCTTGGTTTGTAGGCACCACCACGTAAGATTTTAGCACCACCAGCCTTAGCCATTCGTGCTGTCTCCATGATTTGTTCTTCCCCTTCGACAGAACAAGGACCAGCCATTGTCACAAAACTTCCATCACCGATTTTCACTCCAGCTACATCAACGATCGTATCTTGAGGATGAAATTCTCGTGACGTCAATTTGTACGTATTGGTAATCGGTACGGCACGTTCTACGATATCGTAGCGTTCAAACGGAACATCCCGAATTACCTTTGGATCTCCTAAAAGCCCTAAGACAAAACGATCTTTACCATGGTTGATCTGTACATCTAGCCCTTCTTCTTTAATACGTTCAATCACTTGTGTTAACTCACTTTCTTGGATACCTGGTTTAATGATTAGAATCATACAATAACTCCCTTTGTTTTTTATTTTGTGTTTCGCTTCATCGATTTCCTCGCTGTTTGATTGGATTACATAAATTCTTGCAAATCAATCGTTACTTTGCTTATACCTTGTTTGAATGCGTTTAGTTCCCCCTTTATGTAACAAAAAAAGCCCACCGTAGAAAATCCATCTACAGTGAGCCCCTGAATCAATCAAATAAAAAAGCCACTATAGATTTTTCATCTATGCGGCGAGCAAGTCATCTCAAACATCCTTAGCCATCATAGATACAAACAAACGCTGATGTTTGCACCCATAATCGTATGAATACAAACTTATCTAAAATAGCTAAAGTAATAATTATTCAGTTGTGAACTATGTGTGATTTTCATAATAATCGCTCCAAACTGATATAAGATTGAGTTTAAGTATAGAGATGTTTTTGAAAGAAGTCAAACAATTTCTTGAATAAAATGATCAAAGGGTATGAAAAAAGGGCTTTTACCTGATAAAAACTCCAATTTACCCACTAAATAGTCGCAGGAGAATGCTGAAAATACCACAGAAAAGTATCAACAGCATGTCCGGCTTCTACTTCTATAATCAAACGAGCCCAAAAGTGAGCTGAAATTGTTCTTTATTTTGAAATTTGCCCGCTCTTACAATCGTTTTTGTCCGTCTAACTTTTGGATCTCAGTAATATCTTGCGTGACTTCTAAGCACCCAAGATAATCACCTGTCTCATTTTTTAAAGCAAAGTAGCGAATATAAATTTTCCGTCCTCTCATATCAATCCAAAATTCTGCTGAATCCCTTGTTCCTGTACGGAAATCGTCAAGTATTTGTTGGACAAGATGCATGCTTTTTGGTGGATGACAGTTGACGACTTCACGACCAATGACAGAAGTAGTTCTTGGAAAGACCCGTTTCTTTCCTTCTGAGAAGAAACGAACCCGATCCTCATGATCAACAAATGTCAAATCCACAGGCAACACTTGAAACAAGGCAACTAATTGCTCCAACTGTAACGCTCCTGTCGGAAATTGCACAACTAAATCAGTCATAGGTGCTGTTTCGTCTTGAATTGCCTCTGACGTAAACTCTTCGATCCCAAGACCAGCAGCAATACCATCGGTCGTTTCTTTAGCTTTTTTAATGGCTAATTGACGAGCTGGTTCCCGTTCGCTTTCTTTTTCGAGTGATTCTTGGCTTGGCTTCCATGGAAGTGGTTCAGGGATAAACGCAAAACCGATATCAAAGCTGTCATGAGCGATTTGTTCCCAATCTTTAAGGCTAAACACATCTAAGGTCATGGGTACCATGATCTCCTCTTCCTTAAAAATCATCTCTTCAACTTCTGTTTTTACTGCTTCCCATTTTTCGGATAGCGGATTATAAGCCGCTTTGTCTGTAGCTAAATAAGCATTCAGCGCTTTGATCATTTCACGGATATCATCATCTACACCCCACATCACTTTAGGTGGGGCTGAGATTCCGTATTTTTCCATATAAGAAAAGATCAACGTTTCTTTTCGTGCATAGTGCTTGTCGATTTGCAATAAATCAGTCAAAGCGTGTTGCAATCGTTCCTTTTGTGACCAATCTCCTTTAGCCATTTTTGCCAATAACCCGTCAATTTCATCCGTCAGTAACGACTGCAACACTTGGTTTTCTAACTTTAAGGTATGGATCGGGTGTCCTGGTTGTGCGTGTTCATAATTGGAATGATGGATCTCATTGATCGCTCCTTTAAAAACAGCTGCATGGATATTACATAACTTTTGGATTTCTGATGGATCAAGACCGCTTTGGATCAATGCTTTTTCTGCAGCAGTGATTTCCGTAACATCGACTCCCTCAAATTCTTCATTGAACAATCGTTTTGCTTCTTCAAAAGAACCACCTTTATGTAAAAGTGACAGGATTTCAACAATCCGTTCTTGTCGTTGATTCGTGGGTTTCATTTTACCAATCCTTTCACAATAAATCCTGATGTTTCAAAGGCCGTAACAATTTGTTCTAAAGGGATTTTTTTCATTTGAGCCCCTTTAGGAATCGTCATATAGCGACCAGCAGTTTGCAACATCCCAGGTTGGTTGATGGCATTAAATCCTAGCTCTGCCATGATTTGTTTGATTTCTGGATATTCAGTAACTAATTCAAATAATGTTTTGGAAAAATCGATCTCTCTCATTTTACTTCCTCCTTCATTGAGAATCGTTCTCATTCGATCGGATTCATTATAAACGATTTTGTGCACTTTTACACGATAATTTCAAAGCAAATCTTTTTTTACCATTCTAATGATGAGTATATCTAGGCTCATTCTTTTTTCAGTGTAAAACTTCCTAATGACTTTCTGATCAGCAAAAAATAAAATAACTTTTTTTATTAACTAATGAGGTCATCCAGCTGTTTTTTCTTTCAATTAATTTTGCTTCAGATACTACCCATTTCTCTAAACGATAAAAAGACAACAATCTTCTTTCCCACTTTTTTTTACCCATTCCATCACGTTTTTTTCATTGACACAAAACACGAACATGTGTTCTAATCAATAAGAAGAGGTGACGAATATGATTCGAAATCAAAATCCAGTCTTTGATTACACAAAAGAACCTTCGAGAGATATTCTTTGCATCGATTGTAAGTCGTTTTATGCTTCTGTTGAGTGTGCCGAACGTCATTTAGATCCTCTAACAACCAAACTCGTCGTCATGTCCTATCCGTCAGGGAAAACCGATGAACGTGGGAGTGGCTTGATCTTAGCTGCCAGTCCAGCCGCAAAAAAAGCCTATCATATTACAAATATCAGTCGAGCAAGAGATTTACCCTTTCCCTATCCCGACGATCTTTATATGGTCCCTCCACGAATGGCTTACTACATGAAAAAAAATACCGAGATCAATGCTATTTATAAAAAGTACGTGGATGAAGAGAATCACCATGTCTATTCTGTCGATGAAAGCTTTCTTGATGTCACCAACAGCTTGAAACTTTTTAAAGTCAAAAGTGCTTGGGATCTAGCTGAAATCATCTATCAGGATGTCTACCAACAAACAGGAATCCATACAACTATTGGGATTGGTGATAATCCACTACTAGCTAAGTTAGCGTTGGATAACGGTTCTAAAGGAAAAGAGCGAAAGGCCGAATGGCGCTATGCAGATGTGGCAGACAACGTTTGGCGTATTCCTTCTCTCACCGATTTTTGGGGAATTGGTCATCGGACAGCCAAACGGCTCAAACGACTGGGGATTCATTCTGTTCATGATTTAGCTCATGCGGATTATTACCAACTAAAAGAAAAATTTGGAGTGATTGGCACCCAGCTTTTTGCCCATGCTTGGGGAATTGATCGAAGCTTTTTGGGAGAAGACTATACCCCCAAATCAAAAAGTATTGGGAATAGTCAAATTTTGAATCGTGATTATACAAGGCGTGAAGAACTTGAAATCGTTCTTAAAGAAATGGCTGATCAAGTCGGAACTCGTCTGCGGCGTGAACATGCGAAAGCGCAAGTTGTTAGCTTGTGGATGGGCTACTCTTTAGGTTATCGAGATCGTCTAGGGAAAACTGGATTTCATCAACAACTAAAAGTTGAGCCGACAAATTCTAGTCATGAACTCAGTCTCATTTTATTGAATCTTTTTCGTAAACATTACCAGCATCAAGACATTCGCAGTATCGGTGTCAACTGCTCCAAACTAATTTACACAGACAGTCTGCAATTGAATCTATTTGCAGATCCCGATGAACAAGTCAACGATGCCAAAATCGATTTTGTCGTTGATCGTATTCGCCAAAAATATGGGTTCAGTGCAATTGTCCATGCCCATAGCTTATTAGAAGGTGGCCGTGCGATCGCAAGGAGTTCACTCGTTGGCGGACACGCTGGTGGTCATGCCGGTATTGAAGGTGAGGGCTATGCGTCGAACAAAAAAAGAATTTCTCGACTACAATGAATACCGAGATCGCCCATTCGGATTAAAATGGGGCACCGCATTCGCTATGGAAGAGCTAGTCACTGGGATCAAAAAAAATGAAGCGTGGGCAGTGAAAGAGATTCGTCCGTTGGAACAAATGTCTCGAGAAGAAATGGATAGTGTTTTATTAGAGGCTTTTCTTTACCATAAAAAAGTAAGTCTGCAATTAAATACCAAGGATGAATTTGGCCGCTACTTAGAAAGCATCGAGGGTTTCTTTACTGGTGAAGCTTATCACGACTATTTTATCCTTGAAGAACAGACCGTTCACTGGTGTGACGTCCGACATGTTCAAATAAAACAGGAAGATAAGTGGTTTGATGTTTCCTATTTTCCCCAGTCAGTCACACAACATGAAACGTTAAGTAACCGAAGTCTTAACGAAGAGATCGTTCCGATCAAAGATGAATTTTACCAAAGTTTTCCTGAAGAAGAGTAGCGTTTTGCCATTGATCAGCATAAAATGCCTATTTCATTAAACTAGAAAGAAGTGATTTTTTGAAAACAGTCCATCAACATTTTGAAACGATCGCTATCACTGCGTTTATTGCCAAACAAGAAATCATTGTCCGCTGTAAGGATAACAACTCTTATCGAGGATTTGTCCAACGAGACATGACAGAAAAAGGATTTTCCTTAGATGAGCAATTGATTCATTGGGTGGACATCGTGGAAATCCAATTGACCGATCAATACTTTCACTTTTGGGAAGATATTTTACATCTAAAGGAACCGACATCCTAACAAAGCCATATAATTGGAACACCTAATCCTATTATATGGAACGCATGGACTCCCCCCAAAAAACGTACAAGTCTTCTCGTAAGCGATAAACCTTTGATTATACGGATAAACTGCTCGTCCGTTTCATACTACAGCAAAAAATCTCAAAACCGCAAAAATGGTTTTGAGATTTTTTGCTTATGTCTAGGATGAATCAGTGAATCATTACTTAACGATCCAACTGTCTTTTTTTCAGTTGACAATGTAAAGTAACTGACTGCTTTTTCAATTTAGATATTTTTCGATCAAGTACGCTGGCGTACAGCTCCACGCATGGCAATAACTACTGATGATCGGGCTGCCATAAGGAGAAAAATCTGGTTCTTCTGGTTTAAAAGCTTCCCAAAAAGTGTCTGCTCCCAGCTGAATCATTTTTCCCCAATAGTTTTTCATTAACTGGATAGCTTCTTCTTGAAGTCCAGCTACAAATAGCGCTTCGACTACATGATGATACATATAAGGTGTAGCAATCCCTGTGATTGGAAAATGATGCGCAATCATCGTCTCCAAAATTTCTCGATTCATTGGTTGATCAAAGACCTCTGCTAAAACCATCCAAACTTGACTCGCCACATTGATTTCTCCGGTTGTTTCAATAATAAACTGCTTTTGTTCTTCATCAAATAATTGTTGCTTCGCAAACGCAATCAGTTTCTCTGTTGTTTCTTGGTAATGACTCAGTTGTGGATCTTTCACTTGTTCTGCCAACTGGTTGAATCGTTTCATCGCATAGATCAACACTGCTTGCCCTGCTGTACTCTTTTCAAACTCATTCGACCAGTCGATAAATACTGGCCACTCTTCTAACAAATTCAGGCGTCCCTCTTCATCGACACATGTCAGTGCTAGTTCCATCTGCTTTTTCGCTACTGGATATAAATCCTGCAAGACAACTGAATCTTTCGTCTGATGGTAAAAATCAGCTAAGATCACTGCAAAAAACAAACTATAGTCGAATAAAAACGTATCATCTGGTGTCAATTGCGGGGCTGTGAAAACATTGGCTGGAATCTTCCCTTCACTGGTCGTCATCCCACCAAATAAATAAAGACAACGTTTCGTTAAAGCTAAATCACCGAAAGTCGCATAATTCGCTAACGCTTGTAAACGTAAATCACCAATCCATAATCGGCGATCTCGTTTGGGCCCATCTTCAAAGACTTCTTGCATGCAATCAAATAATGTTTTAACAGAAACTTGGTAGATGGAAGCAAGTTCTTCATCAGCAATCACAGGCTTTGGTAATTGGTCGAGTGACACACAACTTTCTGCGATAAAAAGCGGATCAGAAAAACTAGCTTGCCACTTGGGTGAAGTATCTAACACCTTTAGCTCAATATAACGACAGCTATATCTTCTTGGTAATTCTAAACGTGCCGGTAAAACATCTAGATGGATAAATTCTTCTTGAATCCAAGACTTTGACAACCAACCATCATATACACTAGAATCTGCCGCAAGTTCAGCGGGTACTTCCGCAAATTTCAGTTGTAAATATAAGGGCGCATCCATTGGCGAACCAACCGAGTCAATGGACAGACTAAAATGCCCAACATAATGATCCCCTAAATCTAAGATAATCGCTTCATCCCTTTTTAAAGTATAATCAGCTAGTTGTTTGATTTCTTTGTCACTGTTAATTGCTGAATACCCATTCAAACCATGTGGGTCTTCAACGATTTCAGTTATTGCTACTGGTTCGATCTTCGTTTTCAGAAGATTTGGTACATGTTGTTGTGCTTTGGTTAGCAGTGCCTCGTCTTTCTTCCAACGCACATCTTGATTGATTTGAAAAGTAAATGCCATCTTGCTTTCTCCTCTTCTTTACTTGGTGAACGATGCAGTCATTTCTCCTTCAGCCAGCTCTTTATCCACGGGATCAATCACTGGGTATTTTTTCTGTAGACGCATCATGATCACTCCAGCAATTGTTGCTACTAAAACGATTCCCGCAAAGCCAAACATAGACGTCTGGATACGATCAGGAGCAACTAAGTAAGGGGTAACAAAAGCAAATAATCCACAACACATTCTTGAAAAACCATTGATGAACCCTTGAAGTGAAGCTCGTGTTTCTGCTGGGAAAGATTCTTGTGTCCACACTTTGTAGATTGCTTCTCCGGCTAGTGGATTCCCAAAATTATAAAAAGCAATTGTGATCGCTAATGCAATAAATCCTGCACCACCACCGATCAATGCCATACCTAACATTGCGCCAAATTGAACGACTGCCCCAATAAAGAAAGCTTTGTTTCTAAATTTACCACCTGCAACAGAGGCAAATGCAATCGTTGTTGCTAAAGAAATCACATTCAACCCGATCCCTAATCCTGTAGCTTGTGCTTGACTAGCTCCGGCATTTGTCAAAGCATAGGTTTGAAATTGTCCCCAAGTATTCGCTAAAAGGTTCCAACACACATAAAAAATCAAGATAGCGGCGAAAAAGCCAAGGTATTTTTGTTTGTTTTCCCCAAATAGTACTGTCTTGAAAGAAACTTCTTTCGAGTCGCTTGTCACTTTGGTCATTGCTTGTCGAGCAGCTCCGGCTTCATGAAATTGTCTAAACTTAGGTGAAAGTGTCCGCCATAACCAAGTGATCACTGCAAACGTAAATAAGATGGCAAAAACAATTCTTGCTCCTAACACACCTTCGATTCCCGATAAAAGAAATGAACAGATGTAAGAAATGAATATCCCCACTTGCCAAAAAATCTGTGTGGAAGAAATCAAACGAGCAGAAGTATGCTCATCAGGTGCATCATGAGAAACAACGGTCAAACTTAATGGTAAGTCTGCTCCAGATGCTACGCCCATGATAATCACGCCTAATAAGAGCATTGGGAAACTTGTGGCTAGAATACAGACCGCAGCTCCGATCGCATAGAACAAATTGATCCAATTAAATGAACGGATCAAGCCAAATGCTTTTGATATCTGTCCAGTAAACAGCGATCCGAAAGCGATTGCAAAAGTTAGCCCGCCAGAAACGATCCCGACTTGTCCAATTGTCAGCTCTAGTCCCTTTTGCCAAACGGGAATCGTCGCTGAGAGTCCAACAATACAGCCAGATCCAAGCATGGAGCCAATTCCAGCAGCGACAGCTAGAGGCGAATACTCTTTGACCGTGGTAGTAGTTGATGCCTGTTGTTTCTTCATAAAAAACACTCCTTAAAATAAGTTTTATAAGTTCGAACAGTTAGAATTGTAAACGTATGAATTACTCAGGACTATAGCAAAAAAAGTGTTCTTTTTATCCAAATCACATTCGTATGCTTCAGCGAATCAAACAAGCGATTCTTTTTCGAACATTCAGGAAATGAAAAGAAGGTTCACACTTGTCCAATACATTTGGAATACGCTTTCGTTAATCTTCGCTTTTCATTGCCAGTTCATGATTGGTCAAATCTTTTTACAGATCACCTGAGAAAAAGGACTCGTTGCATCACAACTGCCTATTCTATTTTTTTAACAGACTATCTTTGAGTTCTTTAGGTGTCAGTTCTGTGTATTTTCCGACTAATTTATACAAAGAAGCAAGAGTTTCAAAACCAAGTTCATACGAGATTTCTTCAAAAGTTTTATTTGTTTCTCTCATCAACTCGATCATCGTTTTATACCGCAAAGAATTGACCAATTCTTGGAAAGAACTCCCTGTTTCTTTTTTCAATTTATTACTTAAATAATTTGCATTATAACCAAAATGTTTCGCTAGATTTTTCAGTGTCAGTTTTCGAAAATGAAGATCGATATATCGTAAAATCTCTAATAATTCCTGATTCTCACGTTGCGTAACATATTCTTCTAAATCACGGGTAAGTTCGATCAATAGTAAAGACAATCTCAGATTCAGTGCCCGCATATAATAGTCTTGTTTGTTGTAATATTCCAAAATCATTTTGTGCAATAACCCTTGCACTTCTAAGTTATCACCACAATGAAAATGGATAAATTCATCATGTTTTCCTTTTTCCTGCGAAGCATTTAATAGAAATTCATTGACCAATCCACGTGACTTCACCATATTGATCACGATGTCAGTCGTAATCGATTCCCCTTTCAATAAAATATTGATCAAAAGGTCTTCCTCTCCTAAAGGATCGATACGCTGAACGATTTCTTTGTCTAATAACAGCAATTCACCTTCTTTCAAGTGAATTTTCTTATCGTTGACATATTGGACACATGAACCAGACAACATATAGTTAAATTCAACAAATTCATGCGTATGTGCAGGCATTTCAGCGTAACGATGATGTTTATTGATAAAGATATTACCCTCTTTGAAAAATTGGTTTTTGGGCATTTTAGGTACTGCGACTGTCTCATAGGGCAACTGTTGGTCATTGATATTTTGACCATCAATTTGTTGTCGACATTCAATTTCGTTATTTTCCATCAAAAATGTTTTTAGTTGCTCAAAGGTAAACACTGGCATCCTCCCCTTTTTCTTCATTTTCAGTTAGCTTTTCGTCAATAGCAACCGGATCTTTTAGGTAATTAGGTAACTATCTTTCAGTCTAACGAACGAAAAAGCAGCAAATCAACCAATGGAAGGTTTTTCCTTAGTCGTAACAAATAAATAATTCGCTGGATAACCGATTTGGAAAACACCGAGCGTGATTAGGTAAAAAACAAGTGGTACTACAAAAGTAGAGAAAATAATGCCAAATGATGCGCTAGATAATTGCGCCTGATTCGCTACATAGCCTGTATAGCTCAAAACAAATCCTGGGATAGCTCCACCAATCGCCATCGCAAATTTCATGATAAAAGAATTCAATGAAGCGATCAGCGCTGCTGTTTCAATTCCCAACTCGTGTTTTATTTGATCCACGTTATCAGCGGATAAACTATACTGCAAAGTATTGGTCAGCCCTAAGCCAACTTGGACAGCAAGATAAGCCCCTAAGAAAATCATTTTTGATTGATGCACACCGATCATCACGATCATCGCTAAACAGAGTAAAGATAATGCGCCAACATATACTTTTTTCTTCCCCCATCGCTTAGATAAACTAGGGACCAACACACCTGCTCCTAAAGCACCAAACAGTCCTAAAAAACTAGCGAAACTTAGCAATTTTGTGTCATTCAAAATATAGTTCAAATAATACAAAAGCGATCCACTAAAGATATTGCTTGCGGCGGTAATAAAAAGCATGCTGATAAATAGTGTCATTACTGGTCGAATTTTTAAGATAGCAAGCGCTTCTTTATAAGAATAGCCGCGTTCTTGCAATAATTCAGCGGGCTCTTCATTCCCTCTTTCTTTCAGTGCTAATGTACCAAAAATCGTGAAGAACAAGACGACTAGTACCGTTCCGATAATCAACAAGGTATACCCAGAAAGTCCATTATTGTAAGCGGAAAGGATCAACGGTGCCAAAATATTCAAACAAGTAGGTCCTACTGTATACGCCACGCCTTTTATGGACGACAAGATGTTTCGATCGGCTTCTTGATTGGTTAATACTGGGATCAAACTATTTAATGGGATATCCATTAAATCAAAAGTGATACCTAACAAAATATAAGAAATATAGATAACGACGATTTTTTGACTAGTAAAAAGTAACGGCGCAAACCAAACAAGTAAATAGTTGATACAACAAATCACTGTTCCCAGCACCAAAATCGGGCGATATTTCCCAAAGCGCGTCACTGGGAAACGATCGATCAAAAAACCTAATAAAGGATCACTGAAACCATCAAGTAGTCTGGAGACTAGAAAAAGCGTACTAACTACAGCAGGATTAATGCCAATTACGTCGGTATAAAAAATCAAAAGGTACGTATTCAACAACGTCATCACTGGAATATTTCCGAGATTTGTTAAAGCAAAACCAATTTTTTCCTTTACACTGATTCGTGTTTGTTGCATTCCAATCCTCTCCTTTTTCAAATCAGTTGTTTGCTCTTAGTTGTTTCAAGGGAGATATCATAATTTTTTCCTGGCTCTAAATGAACCTCTTGCTGGTTGATACGGAGAATCCCTCCTTCTCGTGTCGTTGAAATGCGTAACTGTTCTTGTTCTTTATTGATTGTGACAAGTCCATTTTTGATTGGTATTTGCATGTTTAGACTTTCAAAGGCAGCTAGATTAGGTTCAACGACGAAAGTTTGATATCCTGGTGAAAGTGGTCGGACACCTGCGAAATATCTGCCTAATAGATAGATTGGGCTTGCTCCCCAAGCATGGCATAAGCTTTTGCCAAAAGGATCCCCATACATTTCATACACTTGTTCGCCCGTTTCCTCAGGGATATATTCTTCCCAGAATGTCACTGCCCCTCTTTCAACCATTCCGCCCCAGTAATCACAGATGATTTGATACACTTGGTCTGTTTGACCCATTTTACATAGAGCATCTTGCTCGAAAAATTTGAAATAAGGTGTCGTGATCTGGGTAATTTCAGGGTTTAACAATACATGGGTTAAAATCTGTTCTTTCTTTTCTTGTTCCACTAAATCGAATAAAATGGCAAAGATATTGGCATGACGAGTTACGTGGCGCTTTTTCGATTCATAGGAATCAATAAATGCCTGCTTTTCTTCGTCCCAGAAATAGCTCATGACATTTTCTTTTAGTTGTTGATACTTCTGTTCGTAGTCATCTACCTCACCCAAAACAGCTCCACAAGTCATCATCGTTTGGTAAGATTTAAGCAATAGAATTTGTTCTGCTGCCAAGGTTCCTTCTCGATCCATCTCCGTCCAGTCAATAAACAACCAATCTTTTTCTCGCCCATAAATAAAGCCAAGTTCATTCGTTTGTGCTTGGAGATAGTCCATCATCGTCTTCATCTTAGGATAGATTTGTTTCAAGAAAACCGTGTCGCCCGTCATTAAATAGTGATTCTCAACAGCGATGATCCATAAAATCGAGTAGTCAACGATCGTATTCATATGTTGCTTGATTTCATTTTGCCCACGAAGCGCTAACATCGTTCGGGTATTGATTTCTTCATCGAAAAAGAGATATTGGTTGATAAAATAGCTTTGGTAAGCATCGCCTGACCAGATCCACCGATCTCGCTTGATCCCATCGATAAAGAACAATCCGCTACATAGGGTAAAAGTTTCCACAGAAACTTCCCAAATCTTGTTTAAAAGGACATTGTCTGAAGAAAAAGCAGCATGATTGGTTAAAGGAAGGGATTCATGGATCGCCTCGATCTCAATTTCTTCCTTCGCAACATTTGGAACAAACAAATACCGAAAAGCACGCTTTCTTGGGATTGTTTCAACAGTAGCTGCTTTTTCCTTGTAATAGCACATCTCCACATCCAATGCTTCTGATGCAGATTCACCATAGCAAATCATGATCGGTTGCCCATGTGTCATTTTTTTGATCGCCAGTGTTCCGTAAACCGCACGACCATAATCAATCAATACCCCATCATTCTGTTCGTTGATTGAAACAGGTGTAACCACTTTTTTTTCAAAATAGACATGATTTGGATCGTTTGCTTTATCCAAATAAAGTGAGCTCCAACCAGCTGGTAGTTCTTCAATAAAGTTACTTGCTCGCCAACCTACATCACTCTTGATAACCTCTCCTTCGACAAAGACAGCGGGTAATCCAGTTGCGTTGCCTACAAAAATCCTGATTTTATTCTTTCCAGGCTGACAATTGATTGTTTCTTTAAGTGGATACTTTTTCCCATTCACTTCCACATAGCCAATCCCTGTTGCATAAACAATAAAAGAAGTTGGTTCTGTCAGTTCGTAGTAACGTTTGAATTTCACATTTTTATGACAATCATCAACGTTCCAATAAGCAGGCCAGTCATAGCCTCTTTCTTCTCTTGAAAAATTTTGTAATAATCCTTGTCTGATTTCAAAATCTCCTGGGTACCATAACCATCTTGTTTGTTTTTCACTATTCATCTTCCACACTCCTTGGTTTTGGATCGTAGCAATGGTAATCATGCACGATTCTTTTTTCTCATTATCAATAACTGATAGTCTAAGCCTTTTGAACACATTGATTAATAACAAATGAAACAGCCCCGTACGTCTCACCCAAACTAGCGAAAGTTAAGCCAAATGAACACATTTGTTTAGTCATTTTGATAGCTCACTCTTCCTCAAAAATAAGTTAAAATTTTCCGTTTTGCGCTTTCCATCACTTGAAAAAAACAGGAACAGTCGTTATCAATCAACAGCTAAAAGATTTAAGTTTTACTTCCTAAACACTTATGCTTTTTCTCCCTCTACATATTAACCGCTTTCATATTCGGGGAACAATTTCCAAAATCCAGAATGTTTATATCAAATCTACAGGTTTTTTGGTTAAAAAGTTGTGTTACATTAATAGCAAGGTAAGATAATCATCAAGAGGTGAAGTTCATGGAGAAATGGATCGCAGAGTTATTCAAAGAAACGGAAATCGAAAAATTGCAAAAAAAATCAGGTAAAAATATTAATACAATGAACCTCAACTATCATCGTTCGATCGTTCCAGAAATTCCTAAAAGTAAGTTCTTTGAGTTTGGATCAATCGCAATTAACAAACATCCAAGATTTTCTTACACACCCGCGCATACCCATCATTTTATTGAGTTGAATTTTTTATTCAATGGGCAGTGCACCCAGCGTTTGAACGGTGACGTTTTTCATTTAGAAAAAGGACAGTTACTTCTGTTAGATAGTAAGGTTATCCAACAAATCGATTATGTAGGAGCAGAGGATATCTTGATCAATTTCCTCCTTGATATTCCAGCTATTCAAAATATTCTATTGCCTAATCTACCAAAATCCAATAATCTAATCACAGATTTTTTCTTTCAAGCAACTCGTTCGCCTACTGAACATACTAGTTATATCCTCCTAGACTTATCAATGAGTCCCTTAGCGTATCAGCTAATTAAAAGTCTGATGATGACCACTTATCAAAAAGAGTCTGTGCATAAGCAACTTTTGCTGAATTTATTATTTTCTTCACTGATGGTAGAAAGCGCCCAAGCACCAGTGATTATCACGAATAAAAAAACGATTCGTAATGAGCCGCTGATTCAAATCTTAGATTATATCAATGATCACTATGCAGAAATCACCTTACAGCAATTAGGAGAAACTTTTGGCTATAACAAAAACTATTTAAGCAACTTGTTAAAAAATAAAACCGGTAGTAGTTTCCAAGAGTTGATCGATCAAAAACGCTTATCTGAAGCAAAGCGACTCATGCTAGAAACAAACGATAGTTTAAGTACGATTGCCTTAAAAATCGGCTATAAAAGTGTCCCTTCGATTTTCAAACTTTTCCAAAAAGAAACCGGAAAAACACCTGATTATTTCCGAAAAAAACGGATGTAAAAAGAGTAGTTTAAACATGAATGGTGCATCTTACTAATTCCAACTGTAAAACAGTGGCGAAAAGTTATTAACACAAAAAAATAACAAAAACCGCCTGAAACAATTGAAGTGTTTCAGGCGGTTCATTTATATTTTACGTAAAATACAACATGTCTAATGAATGTCTCTAATTGTTTGATTTTATTCTACAAATGGTTCTTCTCCCAATGCTTGTTGCGCGGCTAGATTGATCATATTCCATTGGCGATCAAAACCTGGTTGGAAGAAAAAGTCAGCTTCTGCTAAATCTTCGATCGTCAGTTTTTGTTGGATCGCTAGCGCTAGTACATTGCCTTGAGCAGTCACATCATAAGTAGATAAAACAGCTCCGCCAAGGACTTGATGTGTCATTGGGTCAAAGAATAATTGGATTGAAACTTTCGTGTTCCCATATTCTTCAGGTACATATTTAGGACGAATAGTATCTTCATAATAAGCTGTGCGAATGGCTACGCCTGCTTTTCCTGCTGTAAAACTATTCAAACCACTAGCTGCAAAGTGATAATCAAAAACACTTAATGCCGAAGAACCTACAACGCCTCCAAATGGTTGGCTTGGTGTATCCTCAAATAGATGTTTGACTACATATCGTGCTTCTCTTCTTGCCACTGTTGCTAGTGCAATCGGCATTTTTGAGCGGGCAGGTATCGAATAAGCAAGGGTTGCATCCCCTACTGCATACACATCAGGTAAATTGGTTTGCAAATATTCATCGGTAACGATCCAACCACGATCATCTAAATCTACGACTCCTTTTAGCCATTCCGTATTCGCTTTGACTCCAGCTGCTTGAATCACAAGATCTGTCGCGATTTCTTCATCTGCTGTTTGAATCGCAGCGACTTGTTGTTCACCAGTGAAAGCAGTGATTTTCGCACCCGTCACGACTTTGATACCCTTTTCTTTTAAATGTTCGGTTAAAATATCCGTCATTTCCGGATCTAAATAAGTGCCTAATGGTCGATCAATCACGTCTAATAACGTCACTTCTTTCCCTGCTTTTTGAAAAGCTTCAGCGGCTTCGATCCCGATATAGCCTGCACCGATAACAGCTACATTTTTGATCGCTGGATCAGTTAATTTATCTTTGATTCTAGTAGCCCAATCGTACCCACGCATCAAATAAACGTTCTCTAAATCTGTTCCTGGTACTGGCAATGAATTTGGTTTTACTCCTGAGCTTAAGATCAATTTATCATATTCATACTCTTTGGTACTCTTATCTAAGATACTAGTCACCGTTACTGTCTTTTGGTCTGCATGAATCGCTTTTACTTCATGATTGTTTAAAATGTGAACATTGGGTTGTGGAAAGTTTTCTGGTCTGAAATTTCGTACATCATTAACATCTGTCACTTGGTCCTCTAAATATAATTCCATGCCACATGACATGAACGAAACATAATCCCCTGCTTCAAATAAGGTGATATCGACATTTTCACCATATCTAGATAGCAATTCTAAAATCGATTGATGTCCGCCATGAGATGCGCCGACAATAATAACCTTTGTTTTCTCCATTGATGAAACCTCCTTGTTCAATTATTTAGAATAACTCTAAACAATTCAAACATAACACTCGATTTTTTATAAATCAAAAGAAATGCCCAAATATTGGACAGAAAAAATAAGACTTTCTCTATTAAGTTTTTGACTTAAATGTTTATCAACTTTTTTTAGATGGCAATATTTTTTATAAGAAATAACCGTACAGAAAAATAAAACGGTTATGCTATTATTTGTCAATTATATCACTTGACTTAACTTGTAAAATTTATGTAAAAGACATTTTTCATACTAATAAAGTTAGTTGGTACTATAGACCTCCTCAACCATGAAATTAGAAAAAAAACAAAAAAACATACCAAAAATAATAATTGTACAAAAAAGATCGTTTCAGGACACTTAACATTTACAAATAAATATAGGAAAAAATTTTCGTTACTTAATGTTGTATAGTACTATAAGAGTAAAGAGGTGGTATATGTGCTCATTACAAAATCTAGATTACAAGGTGGTTCTGTAGTAATTACTCTACCGTCTGACAATGGTAAAAAACCTTCAGAAAATCAAGAATATATTGTTGTCTACTCTGAAGATGGGACAATCACATTAGTTCCTAAAATCGAAGATCCATTTAGTGCTGGACAAGAAGCTGAGTATTACGAAAAAGATGAATGGAAAGACTTAACTCCTAAAGGGAGAGAAATTTTATAGTGCCTAAAGCTAGAAATTATATTCCTAAAAAAGGGGATATTGTTTGGATCGATTTTGATCCATCCACAGGCAAAGAAATTCAAAAAGAAAAGACCAGGATTGGTTGTATCTCTTTATGAATTTAATTGCACAACAATGTTTGCAATAATCTGTCCAATTACTTCTACTATAAAAAATCTACCGACACGCTATTCGCTTCCCAAAGATTTAGATACAAAGGGACAAGTACTTATTTCTCAATTAAAATCACTTGATTTCAAGGAAAGAAAACTCAAAAAGGTCGAAAATTTACCTTTACAAGATATGGCTAAAATTGATCAGATTATCCAGTATATATTTTAAGCACCTTAAATTGGATCATAATCTTTCGTTATGCCAAATAAAACTAAAAAATGTACACCATTAAAAAAGAAAAATGACAAATGTTCCTCTTTCAATCAACAAAGTAAACAAAAAATGAAAAACTTCGTTCCATAAAATGAACGTAGCTTTTCATTTTTTTTGATTACATATCAGCTAAAAAAAGGCGAATCCGTTGGCAAGCTTCCGTAAGTTCTGCCAAACTACTTGCATAAGAAATCCGAATATAGCCTTCACCCTCTGGACCAAAAGCTGAGCCAGGGATACAGGCGACTCTGCCTTGTTCTGCTAACTGTAAGCAATACTCCCAAGAATTTAGGGTAACTTCTTTTGGCAGTTTACAAAACAGGTAAAAGGCGCCATCAGGTGGTATGACTTCAAACCCTAACTCACTTAATTGACCTAAAAGATAATCTCTTCTCTTCGCATACTGTTCTTTCATTTTTTCCCCATCATACATTCCGGTAGTAAGTGCCTCAACCGCAGCTTTTTGAGCCATCGTAGTGGCTGAAGTGACTAAATATTGATGGACTTTGATGATTTCATCAATCACATATTTTTGAGCAAAAATAAAGCCGATCCGCCAGCCGGTCATCGCATGAGATTTGGATAAACCGCTAATCACAATTGTTTGCTCCGGAAGATAAGACGCTGGCGAAACATGGTCTCCGACATAATTCAACTCTGCATAGACTTCATCGCTGATCACGAAGACCGATCGTTGTTTGATGACTTCAGCTAATTTTGCCATTTGTTCTGAAGTTAACAGTGTTCCTGTTGGATTGCTTGGATAGTTCAAGATAATTGCTTTGATCGAGTCGCCATAAGTAGCAAAGGCTGCTTCTAACTGTTCTGGTTGGCAAATAAAGCCTGTTTCTGACGTATCGATCGTGATCAATTCCGCTCCAGCAAGATCCACTATCGGCTGATAGCCAGGATAAGCAGGCGCAGGAATCAATACTTTGTCGCCTTCTTCTAAAATCGCTAGTAAAGAAGCAGCGATTGCTTCTGTGGCACCAACTGTCGTTAGTACTTCAGTTTGAGGATCGTATACCAACCCATAACGTTCTTTTTGAAATAAACAAGCAGCTTCACAAAGTTCGGGTAGTCCCCTCATCCCCGTATAATGGGAATAATTTTCTTCAATAGCAGTGATCCCCGCCTGTTTAACATGTTCGGGTGTTGGAAAATCAGGCTCTCCTAAGGTTAACTTGATGACATCGGGGATAGCAGAAATTTGTTGGTCAAGACTTCTGATTTGTGACACTGCTATTTTTGCAAGCCTGTGATTAAAACGATTGGTTAAATTCATGTGGTTTTCTCCTTTTTATCACTTCTTTGTCACTGATCCTTTTTTAGCAAAAGTCCTTTTGTATGAAGGATCGTTTGATACCAAGCGACACCCTTTTCTAACACAGCCATATCAAAATCAAATCGTGCATCATGAAGTGCTGGTGTATCACCGACACCGAGAAAGAAAAAAACACATGGATACTTCTGGGTATAAACACCGAAATCCTCTGCTTGCAAGACCGGTTGTTCAAGCTCATGTAATTTTTCTGATTGCTTCAAGGCTGTATATAAGTGAGGATCATTGATGACCGCTGGATATCCATCATTATAACGGAATTGGATCGATACCTGCGAATTTTTTTGAAATTTCTCTGCTAAATCAGCCAGTTGTGCTTTGATCGAATCTTGGATTTGCTGATCATAAGAACGGATGCTGCCTGAGATAGTCACTTCATTTGCTAAAACATTTCGAATCGTACCACCAGTGATCTGTCCAAACTTTATTAAACGTCGCCATTCTTTAGGTAAAGATTGTTCCAACTCGTATACTTCATCCATAAAACCAATGGCTCCTCGGATACTGTCGATCCCTTGTTCACTAGAGGCAATATGGGCAGATCTCCCTTTGACAATGATATCTGTCTCACTACTTTGTGCCATAAAGGCGCCCGATCGTGAATAGATCTCGCCTTTGGGAAGACCTGGCCATAAATGAAACCCGAAAATGGCTTGGACTTGATAGTCCTCTAACAAACCTGTTTGAATAACACTTTCCGCTCCGCCAGATATTTCTTCCGAAGGTTGAAAAATCAGAACAACGTTGTACATTAACTGTTCTTTATGATCTGCGATATATTCCGTTAACCCTAATAACATTGCCATATGTCCATCGTGACCACACGCATGCATCATCCCTTCATGAGTAGAAGCAAAGGGAAGATTTGTTTCTTCTTGGATCGGTAAGGCGTCAATATCTGTCCGAAAAGCAATCGTTTCGTTTTGTTGATGATCAAAATAAAGCAATAAACCAGTCTCGCCGATTTCATGCAGGACTCCCCCAAGATCCTTGATTTGTTCATGCAAATACGCTTTGGTTTTAAATTCATGAAAGCCGATTTCAGGAATTTGATGTAACGCCATGCGATGTTTTGCTAACATCGACATTCACCATCCCTTCATAGAGCCCTTTAACGACTGTTTCATATTCTTCATTTTTTACCACAATGATCAAGTTTAATTCTTGTGCCCCTTGGGATAAGATCGATGTCCGAATCTCTAGTTGATTTAAGATGGATAAGACTTTGCCAGAAAGTCCAATCAGTTCTTTATGTGGTCCGCCAACAACTGAGATCAATGCCAGATTCTCGATAATTTCGACTTCCTCGACACCCAAATTTTCTTTTAACTCTTTGGTAATCAAAAATAATTGATCTGCAATGGCTTCTGCTGAAACGACTACTCCAATATTGTCGATCCCCGAAGGAATGTGTTCGATCGAGATACCATGATTCGCAAAGACACTCATTGCTTTCCAAATAAACCCGATTTCATCAGACATATGTCGTTTAAATAGTGTTAGCGAAAGAAAATCTTTTTTTCCAGCAATCCCTGTTAAGCCATTTTCTTTTTCGACTTCTTTGCTGGAAATTCTAGTGCCTTGCGCCTCTGGATCGTTCGTATTTTTTATTTGAATCGGGATACCTGCTTCTTGTACTGGGAAAATAGCTGATTCATGGAGAACATTTGCCCCCATATACGCCATCTCTCGTAATTCTCTAAATGAAATTTCTTTGATGATTTTTGGCGTGTCAATGATTCGTGGATCAGCCATCATAATCCCAGAAACATCCGTCCAATTCTCATAACAGTCGGCATTCAATAGTTTGGCTAAGATTGCGCCAGTGATGTCGCTCCCACCTCGCCCCATCAATTTTTCTTTTCCAACTGGATTAGCACCATAGAATCCTGGGACTACTAGTGGGCCTGTTTCTTGATAAATAGTTATTATTGCTTGTTTCGTCCGTTCTTCATCGATCTCACCCGTATAATCAAAGAAAATCAGTTCTTTCGCATCTATAAACGTATAACCAACATATTCAGCTAATAACTTCGCAGTGAGATATTCTCCCCGACTGACCAAAAAATCCTGTGAGACTTTTTCTCGCTGTAATTTTTTTTGGATCTCTAACAATTCATCTTCAATCGGAAAAGTCAACGACAAGACATCTCTCACTTGAATGAATCGTTCACAGATCCTTTCCCACAAAGGTGTCCAGTCGACTCCATGATGAAGATAGGCATGGATCAAATACAAGAGATCCGTGACTTTGTCATCTTCTTTTGTTCGTTTTCCTAAAGCGGAAACAACGATCACACTTCGTTCAGAGGCAGCTAAAATAATAGATTTTACCTTTTTGAATTGTTCTTCATGAGCCATCGATGAGCCACCAAATTTTGCGACTTTCATTGGATCACCTCCCTGATTGGTGATAACAATGCAGAGGCGATTTGTACAGCATTCGCAGCTGCGCCTTTACGGATATTATCCGCTACGGTATACAGCAACAGCCCATTTTCCAATGTAGGATCATGCCGGAGTCTGCCGACGTATACCTCATCTGTTCCTTTAGCAAGGATACTGGTCGGATAACTATGGTTGGGCAAATCATCCACGACTGTTATTCCCGGAAAATGTTGTAGACATTGACGGACTGCTGCAAGTGAAAATGGCTGCGCCAACTGGACTGCGATTAAAACACCATGACCAACTTCGATGGGGACACGTACACAAGTAGCCGAGACAGGTAAGTTAGGCAAATGCAGGATTTTCCTTGTCTCAGCCATCATTTTGTGTTCTTCTTTCGTATACCCATCAACCAACGGTGCATCAATTTCGGGGATGACTGTTTGACTGATATCATACGGATAAAGCGAAGGTTCCTGCCCTTTTTGAGTGGCGTGAAGATCAGTTAGCCCTTGTTGCCCCGAACCAGAGACCGCTTGATAGGTGGAGTAGTTCACGCGGTTGACACCAAATGTCTGTTGCAATGCCTTTAATGGTAAAACGGCTTGGATCGTGGAACAGTTTGGATTGGCAATCAATCGGTTCATTTCATGATCTGCTAGATTGACTTCTGGAACGATCAACGGAATCGACGCATCTTCTCGCCAAGCAGAAGAATTATCAATGACGACCAACCCATGTTCTCTAGCAAGTGGCGCAAATTCAAGTGAAATTTCTGCTCCGGCTGAAAAAAGCGCTAAATCATACCCGTCAAATGATGTCTTTGTTAATTCTTCTACTGTGTATTCTTTTCCCTTAAACACACAGATTTTTCCAGCTGAACGCTTGGATGCTAATAATTTCAAACGACCTACTGGAAAATCATATTCTGCTAACACGTTCAACATCGTTTGACCAACTAAACCAGTTGCTCCAACGATACAGGTATCTATTTTGCGCATCTTTTTCATCCTCTCTATAATTCCCGTAATGCAGCGATCAATGCGGTGTTTTCCCTCGTTTGTTCGTCTTTAATTTTTAATACTCGGGCAGGCGTTCCACCCACTACGGTATCAGCGGCTACATCTTCTAAAACAACTGCTCCAGCCGCCACGACTGCATTTTTGCCAATACGGACACCTTCAACAATGACAGCATTCGCACCAACCAAGACACCGTCTTCAACCACCACTGGTTGAGCGGAAGCCGGTTCGATCACACCCGCCAACACTGCACCCGCACCAATGTGACAATTTTTGCCGACAATCGCTCTTCCGCCTAAGATTGCCCCCATGTCGATCATCGAGTTTTCCCCAATCTCCGCACCGATATTGATGATCGCTCCCATCATGATGACCGCATGATCACCGATCGTTACTTGATCCCGAATAATTGCTCCTGGCTCGATCCGAGCATTGATTTCTTTTAAATCAAGCAGAGGTATGGCACTATTTCTAGCTGTTTCTTCTATTTCGATCTCAATGATTTTAGCGGATTCTTTTGCGAGGATTGGTGCGATTTCTTGGTAATCACCGAAAATAATTTGGCTATTCCCCTGACCAAATACTTTACACTTTTCAAATTTAATTGGTTCAGTGACATTTAAATACACTTTAACCGGTGTTTTTTTATCAGCTGTTTGAATCAAACGTATAATTGCTTGTGCGTCCATTTGCTTTCTCTCCTTTATCCATCTAAAGTATCTGCTAATTGATAGTATCCAGCTGGTTGATTGCTTAACCAAAAAGCTGCACTTACTGCTCCTTCTGCAAAAATCTGATTGGAAAACGATTCATGTTTGATTTGTAATACTTCATCCGTAGATGCAAATAAAACTTCGTGCTCTCCAGGTACAGAACCAATACGTAAACTGTGTACTCCGATTTCATCGGTTTTTCTAGGTTGATCTTTCCATTGGAAAACAGGCGATAGTTTACGGACTTCTTGCATACTAGCGAGTAGTGATTGAGCCGTTCCAGAAGGCGCATCTTTTTTTTGGTCATGATGTTTTTCAATCAATTCGATTTGCCATGTTTTCAATAATTCAGCAGCCTGCTTCACTAATTGATTCATGACAAAAATCCCTAAAGAAAAGTTCGCACTGTATAAAATGGGGAAACGTTGCCCAAACGCTTCGATTGCCTGGAATTGTTCCTCACTATAGCCAGTCGTTCCGATCACGACTGGAAGTTGGTGTGCTGCTCCATAATCTAGCACTTTTTCCAAATTATCTGCGTGAGAAAAATCAATAAGGAGTGAGATATTACTCGGAAAAGATAAAGCAGTCGCTTCTTTAAGGGAGACCTTTGGAAAAACGACTTCATGCTCATAAGATTCAATGACTTCTTGGATTTTTTTACCCATTCGTCCATGTCCGACTACACCAATTTTCATACCTGTTCTCGTCCTTTCATAGGTAATAATTCCTGTAATACTCCTCGCTTGTCCTCAGACAGAGGAACAAGTGGTAGCCGTAACACACCTGAAGGAAGAGCCATCATCTCCATTGCGGCTTTTATTGGGATCGGATTTGTTTCACTAAACAAGGCATGGATCAATGGTAAGGCAGTTAATTGGATTTGTTGCGCTCGTCGAAGATTCCCTTGCTCAAACGTTGCGACTAATTCATGGACTAATCTAGGCTGTATATTGGCCCAAACACTGATAACCCCAGTTCCACCCACACTTAATATCGGCAAAATAGCATCATCGTTGCCACTATAAAGGACAAACGAGTCTGTCAAAAGACGACCAACTGCCATCACATAAGCCAGATCACCTGATGCTTCTTTGATCCCGCTGATTTGTGGATGTGTCGCTAATTTTTCCAGGACTGGGATTGGAATCGTCATTCCAGTTCTAGATGGTACATTGTATAAAATGATCGGTCGTGGTGATTGGTCAGCAATTGCAGTAAAATGCGCCAACAAACCTGCATCACTTGTCTTATTATAATAAGGCGTGATCACTAACAATTGATCCGCCCCAATCGCTGCTAAACGTTGGACTCTTTCAATTGTTTTTTTCGTATCGTTTGTTCCTGCGCCTGCGATGACTGGGATTCTTTTATTTACTTTTGCTACTGTAAAACGTAGAATCTCCTCTTCTTCTTCTGGCGTTAACGTCGAAGATTCCCCAGTTGTTCCTAACACTAACAGGCCATCTGTACCTTCTGAAAGATGAAACTCAATTAGTTTCTCTAATCCTTGATAGTCAATTTCGCCAAGCGCATCCATCGGTGTAATCAATGCAACGATCGAACCTTTAATCATACGACATCTCCTTTTGTGACCATTCATGAACAGCTGGTCCCGTCATTTGTATTTGTGTCTCCCCAGTAATCATTAACTCTCCTTGCTCTAAGTGGATCATGGCCTTAGCACTTGCTAAGTATCCATGATCTCTAGCTACGACATAAGCCGCACAACAGCCAGTACCACAAGCCAATGTCCAACCAACGCCACGTTCATACGTGCGTACGATCAGTTCCTGTTCATTGACTCGTTGGACAAAATTAACATTGGTTTTTTCTGAGAATAATGGATGGTGACAAATCTGTTCCCCTAACGCTTTCATTTGTTGCGCTTTTGCATCCTCTACAAAAACAACGGTATGGATCGTGCCCATAAACAAACTAGTTAGCTGGACATCCACTTGTCCAATACGTACTATTTGATCCACGATGGGTTCTGTTTGATTGACCGCTAACTTTTCTGTCGAATAATCGGGTTGTCCCATCTGAGCGGTACAATAAAAAGGGTCTTCTGTCAAAATTTCAATGGAAATCACACCCGCTAATGTGTGTACGTCGAAAGGTGAAGTTTCTACCATAGCTTTATCCCATACATGCCGAGCAAAACAACGAATCCCATTCCCACACATCGGCGCCTGACTGCCATCTTTATTGAAATAAAGCATCGTTAAAGGTTGCTCTCGAACGACAATCAACCCATCTGTATCAAATCGATCCTGTCCACACCATTTGCTGGCTAATTGGTGATAATCGATTCCTTCTTCATAGTCCATTAAGATAAAATCATTGCCGCAACCATTATATTTATGCAGGATCATTGAACTTCACCTCGCAATAAATCCTCATATTCTTGCCTACGTACCACTAATCGAGCAGTTTCACCGTTGACGAATACCACAGCAGGCGTCAAAGCTCGGTTATAGTTGCTACTCATTGAATAACCATAAGCGCCTGTGGCATATACCGCTAATATATCTCCGGGTTCAGCGATAGGCAAAAGAGCTTCTTGAATAACCACATCACCTGACTCACACATTTTCCCAGCGATCGTGACTTTTTCGGTTTTCTTTTCCCTTAATTTGGTTGCCAGATCACATTGATAGCTCGCTTGATAGAGTGCTGGACGGATATTATCGGTCATTCCCCCATCGACAAAATAATATTTTTTATTTGGCGTTTGCTTAATAAATCCTACCGTATAAAGCGTCGTTCCTGCTTCCCCAACGATACTTCTTCCGGGTTCGATCAACAATTCATTGATTACTAATCCTTGTTTTTTTAAAGCTTCTTCCGTAAAACGTACTAATTCTCGAACAGATTCTTCAATGGGCAATGGCTGATCACTTTCGGTATAACGAATACCGAATCCTCCCCCAAGATTTAGCGAAAGTACTTCATCAAAATCTTTAAGATAACCAATCAGTTTATGGATTTCTGCTATCCATGCCGATAGTTCAAAAATCTGCGAACCAATATGGGCATGAAAGCCTTCTAATTGTAAAAATTCACTATCCTGAATAAATTGGATCGCTTTTTGACACTCTTCGCTTTCATAGAGTAGACCAAATTTTGAATCAATATGAGCGGTAACGACATATTCATGCGTATGTGCTTCGATCCCTACATTCAACCGGATCATTACTTGGAGTTCTTTTTGATATTCTTGGCTAAGTGCGACTAACAATTCAACTTCCATGAGATTATCCGCTACAAAATGAACAAGTCCATTTTCGATAGCATAACGGATTTCCGCAGGTGTTTTATTGTTTCCATGAAAATAGACCTCTTCCATTGGAAAGTCAGCACACACAGCTGTATAAATCTCACCACCACTAACTACATCTAAACCTAATCCTTGTGATTGAATCAGTTTTAACATGGCGACGGTCTGAAATGCTTTTGATGCATATAAAATCTTTGTCTTAAAATGATCTGATTGAAATCCTTGTTTAAATGCCTTGATGTTCTCCACCATTTGCTTCTCGTCGTAAACATAAAGGGGTGTTTGATATTGTTTTACTAATTGACTAACAGGAATTTCACCGATCATTAATTCTGACATTCGAGACTACCTCTTTTCCGCAATGTTTTTTAAAATTTCTCTCATTAAGATTTGAATTTTATTTGAATAATATTAAACAAATTCTCAGTGATTGTCTACTATATTCATAAATTTAATAAAAAAAGTGCATTCATACATTTTTTTGTATAAATACAAAACTAGCGAATAAAAGATTAAAAAACAATGGATATGCTCATAAATCTCACTATTTCAATCATACAATCTAGTGAAAGCAACTGCTCCATCAAATAAAAATACGTTTGGTTGCGATCATTCCATCGAAACCAAACGTATTTTTTAATTTAATCCTTCGTTGTAAAAATGAGAGCTATTCCTTTGTTCATCAGAAAATTCATTCTTAAATTGATTTTATTTAAACCACATACCCAAAGTAAACGGCTAAAAACATCAATGATGCACCTAACATCACAAATAAGTGCCAAATAACATGTGTGAATCTCTTACTTTTCATGCTATAAAAAATTGAGCCGATCGAGTAAGCTAACCCACCAGCGACCAATAAAAGTAAACCGGTCAAATTGATGTTTTGATAAAGTTTTGGTAAAACAATCACGATTCCCCAGCCCATCACATTATAAATAATCGTTGATACTTTAGAAACCTGACTGGCTTTCGCTAAAGTCAAACACTTGTAAATGATCCCGATAACTGCTGTTGCCCAGATTACACTAAGTAATAGTACACCAGAAAGTCCCTGAACGATTAACAGGCAAAAAGGCGTATAGGTCCCGGCAATCAGTAAATAGATCGAACAATGATCGAATATTTGAAACACTTTTTTTGCTTTTGTAAAAATCAAGCTATGGAACAACGTAGAACTGAAAAAAAGCAAAAACAGCGAACTGCCATAAATGATAAACGCAACATAATCGAGGGTTGAATGAGCTTGTTCCATCAGCAAGTCAAAACAAATGAGACTTAAAAACGCTGCAATTCCATGGGTGACGGCATTCAACACTTCATTCACTATTTGATACTTCCGACTAAATTCTACTTCCATTTTTGTATTTCCTCCAATCATTGATGCCTTCTTCTCATAAACCTATTATATACTGTTTATAAGACTTTTACATCTAGTTTTCAAAACTATATTAAAACTTAATGTTTAAAATAGCAAATGAAACACACTATCCCGACCACTAGCAATCCAATCAATACGAATCCAAGAATCAAAAGAGATCGTTTTTTTTGGCTATCGATTTTCTTGACTTCTTTTTCAATGTCTTGATCTTCATAGGGAATACGGTGTCCTCGTACCAGCAACCGGTGACTATTGACCATATAAGGGGTACACGTTAATAATGTAACTAAGTCCTGCCCTTTTTCAATCATCAGATCATCAAGATCTGTAGGCTCAATAATTTTGATTTGATCCACTTGATACGCTAATTTGCCATTCTGACTTTCGATAAAAAACAAATCGTTTTTCTCTAGTTGATCTAAATCCGTAAATAGTTTGGCTTTGGGTAATCCACGATGACTGGAAAGAACGGCATGAGTACTTTCACCCCCAACTGGATAAGAAGTTCCTGCCAATAAAGTGGCACCTTTTTCCAGAAAAAAAGAAGTCGTTTGGTCAAAAATCGGTAGTCGCGCATTGATTTTAGGGATTGATAACACACCAATGGTATGTTTTTGGATCGTTGATTGTGTTACCTTCTCCGGTTCTTCTTCGGCGAATGGGTCAGAGCCTGGGGAAGAATTACTTTTTGCAAGTTCTCGATTTTTTTCTAGATATTCTTGTTGGATTTTCTCTAACTCTTCTGTCTTTTGTTGTTGTGCTTGTTGTTGGTATTTTCTAATGATTTGCTGATCCAGGTAATCATTGATACGATCACTAACAAAAGGATACATAAAAATTACGATTCCTGTGATGAATAACAAGGTCATGAAACTATCCAAATATCGCCGCTTTTTGTTACTCATTGATCGTCATCCTTTTTTGTCTAGTTTTTCCTTTTATTGATGGGATTTTTTTACTTTTACAAAATAACCAATTCCCATGATTAATAAGACTGTACCAATTGTTAGGTAAAGGTAAATCCCTTTGCCACCTGTAGAAGGTAATGTTCCTTTATGCTTGTTTGGTACCTTTTCTGGTGAAATGACTTGTCCAGACAAATGATAAGATTGTTCATCGACTACAAATGAAAGGCGGTTAGTCAACTGTACATAATTTTCTGGTGCCTTGATTTCTTCTAAATAGTAGGTTCCATAAGCTAATCCAATGATGGTAATCAACCCATCTTTTTCAGTAGTAAAAACAGTCGCTTTTCCTTGCTCTTTCGTCCAATTAACGGCTTTCGTTTGAGGATCAATCAACAAATAGTTCGCCTCACTTGAATCTTGGTCTCGAACGACAAAGCTAGCACCTGCTAACGGTTGGTTTGTTGAAACCGCTCCATCAACTTTGATAAACTGCTTACCACCTGTAACTACTTCAACAGTTGGTGGTGTTTGGTCTTTCGTATAGTCGTTTTCTACATTTGCTTCATTTTGATATCCTGCAGTTGGATTTGCTTGGTCATTCAAATACATATAATAAATAAATTTCAATGTCCCTCCAGGCGTCAAAGAAGGAATATACGCTGGATCAACTGCCACCGTAAAGCCATTTTCTTGCTCAATCACTGTATAATGACTTGGATCGATTGTTGTTTCTCCATCGTAAAGTGCATAGCCATTGGCGCCATTGACTGCATGATGAAAAGTCAATGCTGCATCGTGTTGATCGATTAAATTGAATTTCGTGTATTTGTTCATTGAACCTTCTTTATCAGCAATTCCTTCGGGAAGATTGACCTTGATTTCATACTGGATCATTTCGCCAATTGCTACATCTTTGCCATTTAATTTTGGCGTACTTTTTTCAACTTTTGATGTATCATTTTTAATCGTTTTTTCGACAGGCGTTTGATTATTTTCGGTAATTTCAAATGCTGTTTTCGTTTGACTCTCAATCAATGCGGCGTTATCTGGTGCCTTAACTTCTTCCAAAAGGTAGTGGCCAACTTCTAATCCGTGAATTTCCATCTGACCTTTTTCACTGTTTTCTTCAATGAAGTCAGCTGTTCCGATATGATACGTTTTCCCAGTCAAAAAAGATTTAGCAGCGGTTTGATCAGTTGTCCAAGTATAAAGACCGTCTTTCACACTATGAAGGTATTTTTTTACTGATCCTTCGGTTTTTGAAATGTTAAAGACTGCGCCATTCAATGGTTCATTTTCGGCTGTCCCCACTTTTTTGACTTGCAATACCCCATTATTAGAAACAAGATTTTTAGGATATAAATGAATCGTGTCTAATTCTTCTGTACCATACTGATAAGAGCCGTCTGGTTGTTTGATCATTTCATAAACAGGAAAAGCCAATACCATATTGCCAGCTGCGACTACTCCTGCTTTCGGTTCTTCTTTGATGACATAAACCGCATCTTTTCCGTTTTGAGATTTTGGCAATTCCAGCGTTACGCTTCCTTGTGCATCTGTCGTTCCCGACGTGATAGGTTCTCCAGGAGTCAGCTCTTGAACTGCTTGTTGCGCTTCTTCGACTGATTTACCATTATTTCGTTGTTCATAAAATTGATTCGTTATATTATAAACAGTAAATGATACATCTCCTAGACCTTGATATTGGTCAAACTCTGTCATCTCTTTCCCACTGTTTTGAATAACATTGGGTAAAGAAAGTGCTTTTTTCTTATGCAAGATCACTTGTGCAACTTCTTGATCGGTAGCTGCAAAGACAGGCGATTGCCCTACCCAGCTACCTAAAACAGCTGATAACACGAATAATATTCCCCAACAAATGTCGATTGCTTTCCACTCTTTTTTCATTTATTTTCACCTTTCTTTCTCCATTTCCACAGACTGATACTAACTAGTATTAGCCCAACGATGACATAAAACTGGCTATTTTTTTCATTTGTTTTAGGCAGCAAACCGAAATCTGCTTTACGATTCTTTACCTTCAAAGGATCCTCCTGTTGTCCGTTTTGCTGAAACGAATTTTTTTCAACTACAAAAGGAATTAGCTCTTCACTTTTGATATAACCTTTCGGTGACTGGATCTCTTCAAGGTAATAATTCCCATCGGTCAACCCTCGAACTGAAAAATTCCCTGATTGGTCGGAAGTTAGTCGATACGCTCCTTCACTACTCATTCGCCAAGTAACGCCTTCCTTCGTTTGATGAAGGTATTTACCTCTTTGATTTCTTACTAGAAATACAGCGCCTTGTAGAGGTCTTTGATTTCGACTATCAATTTTCAAAAAATGCTTTCCTCCCGTACGGATGGCAGTTGATCGTTGGAGGTACTCACGTTCTGTAGTGACCGTGACGTTATTCTTCAATTCCTCGTCTGGAATTGCTGTCGCTGATACTTGCATCTGATAGGTAATCGAAAGTGGTTGTCCAACCATTTTTTGGAGTGTCTCTTTGGCCAATGTCAATTCAAAGCCATTTTGATGAGAAACCATCTTATACCCGGAATGTATTTCTTGTCCGCCAATTTTGAGTTTCCATGTATCAGGTAAGAAGAACAAATGATCATCAGCTTCATCAATGAGTTGATAGCTTTGACAGTCAGAAACAATGGTATCTACTGTATAAGTGACGATTTCACCAAACGAAACACTGGAATCTCCTTGGATCTTTTTTTCCAAAAAAGAAAGTGGAGTCGTTTCTTCGTTCTTAGGATATAAATGAATCGTCTTCAATTCTTGACCTTGCTCATTATTAATTGGGAGTACCACAACTAAATTGGCTGATTTTTCTTTGACGTTTACTGGTGTCTTCGTTTCTTGAAAAAGATACACTTGATCTCTTCCTTGTGCATCTTGCTTTGGTAATTGAAATTGAGCGATACCAGCTTCGTTACCAACGGTTTTGGTGATTTGTTCTGTTACAAACGTTCCGATCTCTTGTCCCTTTTTTGCTAATTGTTGTTGTGCTGTTGTGACATCGATCCCTTGTTCTCTCAATTGATAGAAAGAAGCTGTGACATCATAAACCGAAAAACTCACCTCATTTAGCCCCTGAGCTTCTTGGAAGAATACTTGCTCTTCACCCGTATTTTTTTGTGGATCAGGTAAATTCCCTTCCGTAAACAGAAGTTTATGCAAGATAATCTGTACCTGCTCATTCGAAGATTGGTTCGGAATATGTTGAGCCGCACTTCTTTGCGATCCAATCGTCAACAACAGCGGAATGAGGAACAAGATATACCAGATTCTTTTTTTCATTACGCCACGCCCTTTCTTTGTTTTTTGAAAAAGGCAACGAAACATGTGCTGCTTATCGCAAGGAAACCAGCTAAATAGAACCAAATACGTCCCATTCCGCCAGTCTCAGGTAAAGGAACTTTGACTTGATTGGTAATCGTTAACGTAATTTGATTATTTTCGTCTCCAGCTACTAATCCACTTTCTTGTTTGGACCCATCCACGGTCACTGTTCCATCTTCCTTCACCACGATCAAGACTGGCTTTTTCAATCCTTGATACCCATCTGGTGTTTTGGTTTCCGTTAACGTGTAAGAACCAGGTTGAAGGTTTTCAAATGTAAATGTATCCGTTGATTCACCTGCTTGAGGTAGTTCGACACTTGACCCTTCCCCCTCTAGTTTAAAGCTAGCCCCTTTTAATGATTGCCCGTTATCTTGTTTTTTATAGACCGTAAGATTAAAAGGTTTGAGATGGTTTTGATGCTGTAATGTCCACTGCGGATCTACCTCAACATTTTCATGTTCATAGTTGATCCTGCCATATTGATCAATCGTCCATTCATAATTCCCAGCAATCGTATCATAGCCAACGGGCCCTTTCGTCTCTACCATTCGATATTCTCCTGGTTCCTCTACTGTAAAATGAGCCAATCCCGTTAGTTCCGATACGTTTGTCGCTACTGTTCGATAACTATCGGCAGCATCTTTTTTCTGTAATTCAAAAGCAGCACCTGCTAAGTGGACTTTTTCTGACCCATGAAGCGTATATTTGTGAATCGCCAAAGGAATTTTTTTGAAAGGATTTTCGATCGTTAGAAGAATCGCCTGTTCCTCGATTTTTGCGGATTGTCCGTCGATCGTTACCTTTCCTTCGGCTGATACCGCAATCTTCCAGGTGTTTTTTTGAGCAAGTTCATGTCCGTCTGGTGCCTGTACCTCTGTAAGCGTATAGGTTTCCCCTTTCATTAATCGAACATCAGCAGGCAAGTGATAACTGCCATCTTTGTTATCGATCAAGCGGATCGTTTTAGATTGACCAGTTAATTCGAAAACTGCTCCTACAAGATTTTTTGCTCCAGATGAAGAATGTTTGGTGATGTTCAAATCAAATGGTGTAAACTTTTTAGTATTTTTCCAAGTCGTATCGTTGACTTTAGCAGCCTCATAGCCTTCAACGGTCATTTCGTTACTTGCTTGATAGTTAAACGCTTGTCCTTGGTTATTAAATTTTGGCAACATCATGTTTTCTTGATAGTCAGTGCCATTACTTGCTGAGAGTAACTTGATGTCTTCACGTCTCCAAGTTCCCTCGGTATCATTAGTTGGTTTATTTAACTGGATAAATCCAGTTTTCCAACTATTTTTATCTGTTGTTGGCGTTCGTTTTATTTCATAAGTGATGTGATCTGGTCGTAGGCTAGTATCATGATCATATTCTTCCCATTCTTTTGTGAAAGACAATGTTACGCCTGGTGCTTTTGCGGAAGGAACGCCAAATTCAACAATTGTTGAAGCATCCGCCGTCGGTTGCAAGGTTGTTTTTTCATTCATTTGGTACCATACATCGGGTTTAAACGTTTTACTTTCAGTTTGGATTCGTACCTGATAATGGATTTGAATTTCCTGATCTTTCCCTAAATATAGCTGATTGCTTTGGATCGTTGAACCAGAAATACCAATCGTAGGCATTACTGCGACAGCATTTTTCCCTACATCTTTGATCGTGAGGGTATTTTCTTCGTAAACAAAGGGTTGAGCAATCGGATCAATCACTTTTCCATTACTGATGGTTCCAGCAATATGGACCGCTTTTTTCGCTAAATAATCAGAAATATCTGTGGCACGATCAGCCGATTCGTAATAGAATTGACCAGATTCATCCGTTGATACCATTTTCTTCATATTTGTTTCCACATCCGCTTTTGATAAGCCAGCTGGAATATCTGATTGCAATTGGATTCCTAAGCCATGGATCTTGATTCCTCGTTCTTTCAACGCTAATGCTTCGCCAATCGTCGCTATAAACGTACTCCGAATTTGCTTCTCTCGATTGTTTTGATCTGGAACATCGTAATATCTACTTAAAAGAGAAGTATTTCCGGCTCCTTCTCGTACATCGCTAAATTCAGTTCCATAATAACTACCATCTTGTTCTGTAAACACTTTGTTTACGTGATAGGAGTAGGTTGGCACACCATCCGTTAATAACACAATCACTTTTTCATGATTATTTTGTTCAGCCAACATCTCACCAGCTTCTCTCAACGCTTTTTGAGTAAAGGTTCCCCCTTGTGTCGTTGAAGGAGTGATCGCTTTAATCTGATTTTTTACAGAATTGAATGAACTTAGAGGGATTGAACCGTTGTTATAACCCACACTAGAATAACCAATATAGCCAAGATTGATTTTTTCAGCTATACCACTATGGTCAAGGGTATCTACAAAACTATTGACCCCTCGTTTCACTTCGGCTAAACGATTGTCTTCATTCATACTGCCTGACCAATCGACTACTAATACAACGTCTACAGGTGAAAACTCTTTTTGAACGTTCCCACGTACATTTAAAAAAACATCGTATAATCCTGGTGTAGCCGTTTCTCGTGCATATTTACGAATAGCATAAGAGGATTCTTCTCCTGTTCCCCCGTATTCAATATAAGAATTTGACCGATTAGATGGGTCGCCATTCCATGACGTCACACCATCCCACTGACCATTTTGATTTCCTTGATGATTGAGAACCGTTTTGTTTCCTGTCGGCTGCCACGCTGCTTGTGGGTAGACCCCGGTAGAATCGTTGGTATAATTTGGTACGATAGGTGTGACAATTTGTTTATTATTTCCAGCAGAAAAGAGAGCGGGAAATTCAAATGGACGTACAACCTCTTCTTTTTTCTCTTCTTCAAGATCTTGTTCCTTTGCTTGCTGTTCTTCATTTCCTCTTTCTGTTGATTCCTTTGTGTCTGCTTCGTTAGATTTAGTCGATTGCTCCGTTGTTTCCAGCGAAGTTTCCTTATTACTTTGTTGCTCTAATGTATTATTTTCCAGAAACTTAAATGATTCCTTCACAATCGGCGTGAGTGCTTTTCCTTGCTCATTTTCTGCCGTTTGTTGTTCCACTAAAACTTCTACGTCAACTGACTGATTCTGCTTGATGCCTGCAAAAATCCACTTCTCGTGATACTCTTGCTTGAAAAATTGGCTAGTTGTGAGCCATTTTCCACTAGTTTCATTAAGGTATTCCGTATATTCAGTTGTTGGAATTGGTAGAAGCATTTCTTTTGTTTCTGAATCAATAACCCGTACCAAGTATCTATGTCCTTGGTCATTCTCAGAAAGCCCTAATTCGACGGTCAATTGTTCCGCAGATTGATGAGCTTGGACTTGGCCATATTCATTAGCCATTATTTCCATAGTAGCCTCATTACTTGCTTCGACAAGTTTCCTATTCTGAAAGAAAAAATTGAGTACAACAATGATTCCTAAAGACCCTAACAAAAAGAATAATTGTTTCTTTCTCATAGATATCCTCCTTAAAAATTATTTAAAATTCAGTTAGATAATATAAAAAAAGAGAAAAAACCTCTATTTTTTCTCTTTTTATTCTCATTCAATTTTTAAGTGGATTTTTTAGTTATATTAAATCTATAGAAGATATGTAAGTAAAAAATATATCTATAAACGTTCTGTTATTTTTATATAATGATATAGTTTATATTTTCAAAATAACTGATCGAATAGACTTGGTTTTGAAACACTGACTTTCTTCTCATTTCTACAATTACTGAAAAAATATAAAAATCTGAGATACATATTTACAAGATGATAAAAATGAGTTAATAATAATAATACTAAATTAGAAAAGATGGTGATTTATTGATCGAGCAATTATTGTTAGATGATCATTCGCGAGGAAAATTAGCTGTTTATGGTCAACTATTAACGTTATCTCCAGGAGAGCACTTGATCGATAACCTAAGAGAAAACTTAGAAACAACAATCAGTATGGTTAAACTAAAAAAAATCCTTGTTTCTATTCAAGAAGACTTGGCAAAGATAAGTAATAAACAATTATTAACGGCTAAAAATAAGTTGATCATTCGTGAAAGAATGATCCATTACAATCAATATCAAAATTTTTTAACCACACAAAGTATCCCTTATCAGTTATTGCTTAGTATCATCAAGAAGCAAGATGAAGATCTTGCTTCTTTTTGTCAACGCAACTATATTAGCCGTTCCACTTGTTTTCGCCAAACCAAAAAATTAGCGCAGTATTTTAAAGACTATCATATCACTTTGAACTTAACGAACTTAACACTAACAGGTTCGGAAATACTGATCCGGATTATGTTTTTTAACTTTTTTTGGTTTGTTTCATTAGGTGAAAGTCTAGATGATCTCTATTTTAGCGATGATTTAAAAACACTATTTGAGTTATACGAAGCGGAACACCTGAAAGATAAATATGCAATCGGCAAGAAGCAAGCTATGCTCCATTGTAAAATCAATCTTTTACGAATTAAAGAGGGTCATTTCACTGATATTTATGAATTAACTCCCACTTCTTTTATCCCTAGTGGAACAGATCTTGAATTTTTTTATGATTTCTTTCAACTTGCTAATTTGAAGCTCGATATTTTAGAAATCAATTCCCTTTTTTATTTGTTCTATTATTGGCCTTTTCTAAATTCCAAATCAGATGTCCAATTACCAATCGTGGAACATTCTTATCTGCAGGCGAACAACCATTTAAAAAAAGTCTTGGAAGAGTTTGAAACGCATTGTCAAAAATATATTAGTAATTTCAACTTTCATGAAGAGCCTTCCCTTCATGCGAATATCTACCTTTCATTGTTGAATTTTACTGTATTCAAACAAAAAATCCCTTTAACAACCTTTTTTATTTCTACGTATATCCAAAAGAAATATCCTATGATCCAAATTTTAGCTACTAAAGTCGAAAGTTATTGGAAAAAGATTGCGAATCGTAAAAACTTCCTTTGGTTAAAAAATTGTAGTAGTGAATTAGCTTTCATCCAAGCTTGTTTACTTTATCCGTATTATACCAAGCTGGAAGAAGACTATAAATTGAAAGTTGGCTTTATCAACGTTTCAGAATACTTGATCACTTATGAGATATTTAATCTAGGTGAAAAGATTCCTTTTATCGAGATTGAAAAAGCCCATCTGCCACTCACGAAACAGTATGATTTTTATATTATTGGTTCACCCTTGCTTATTCCTCCAGAGCTAGACCCAGCAAAATATGCGGTCATTGATTTTTGTCGTTACAATGATTTTGAAACGGCATTGTATCAACGACTTTCACATGCCCACCATGAAAAATTAAAAAAACAGCTATAAATAAAGGCTTTTGCTCAAGTATCCTACTGGATCTTGAACAAAAGCCTTTATTATTATTTTGATGCACGTTTTACGTATGTGCCTTCTGTTGTATTGATTTCAAGTAGTTCATCTGTTTCGATGAAGTCTGGAACGTTAACGACTAAACCTGTTTCCATTGTAGCTGGTTTACCAGAACCAGTCACGGTTGCTCCTTTAATTGAAGGTTGTGTTTCAACAACACGCAAAACAACCGTTGTTGGAAGTTGAACACCAATCACTTCGCTGCCGAAGAATTGAATTTTTACTTCCATATTTTCTAAAATATATTTCATTTCTTCTTCTACAGTCTCTACTGGAATTTCATATTGTTCATATGTTTCAAGATCCATAAAGAATGCTGTGTCGTCCATTGTATATAAATATTGTACTGGTTTCGTATCAATATGTGCTTTTTCAAACTTTTCTTCTGGTCGGAAAGTTGTGTCATATGTTGCTCCTGAACGAACATCTTTTAGTTTCATACGCATCACAGTGTTTCCTTTACCAGGTTTGTGGTGGCTTGCGTCTAAAACTTTAATTAATTTACCGTCTTGAACAAATGTCATACCGGCTCTTAAATCACTTGCTGAGATCATTATTTTTGCTCCTTCTTAACTTAATCATAATCAACTTTATTGTATCAGACAACCGCTTAGAAAACTAGGGAATTATCTATTTTTAAGTTTTACTCTTTGACTTTCTCGTTTAATCATGCTATTTTTAATGAAATTCATTTTTGGAGGGACTTCACATGACAAACAGCAAATCAAAACAAATGAATATTTGTTGTTGTATGGTGCATAAAAGCAGCATACGATTTGTCATGTCTATTAATAGCCCTTCATAAATTGGTATTGCCTTCTTCCGTTTTCCAATACTTATTTCATGATTTTTTCAAGGAGCTGATTTAATAGTCAGCTCCTTTTTATATTCTATTTTTTTAGGAGGGAATTATGATCATTACAACAATCACCGAAGCAATTGGCTCCACCCCGTTTTTTAAATTTACTGCTAAAGATTATCCTATGCCCCAACATTCAGCTATTTATGCGAAATTAGAGTATTTGAACCCCGGCGGAAGTATCAAAGATCGACTCGGTCATTATCTGATCCAACAAGGGATTCAAACCGGACAGATCACAAAAGAGACAACAATTATTGAACCTACTGCTGGTAATACTGGAATTGGTTTAGCATTAACTGCTTTAAGTTATTCTATCAAAACAATCTTTGTTGTTCCTGAAAAATTCAGTATGGAAAAACAACAAGTGATGAAAGCATTAGGCGCAACAATCATCCACACACCAAGTGAACTGGGCATCGTTGGTGCGATTGAAAAAAGTAAAGAATTAGCGAAAACCATTCCTCACAGCTTTCTACCAATGCAATTTGAGAATTGGGCGAATCCCATGGCCTATTATCAGACGATCGGACCGGAAATTAGTCAAGAACTTACAGAACCAATCACTAGCTTTGTAGCGGGGATTGGTAGTGGCGGTACATTTGCGGGCACCGCTAAATATTTAAAGGAACAAAATGCAGACATTCGTTTAATTGGTGTCGAACCAGAAGGCTCAATTTTGAATGGTGGTACTGCTCATAGTCACAAGATCGAGGGAATTGGCGTTGAATTTACCCCACCATTTCTTTCTGGAATCACCATAGATGGTTTTGAAACGATTTCTGATCAAGAAGGCTTTGCTTACACGAAGCAGCTAGCCAAGCAACAAGGTCTATTAGTTGGTAGTTCTAGCGGCGCTGCTTTTGCGGCAGCCTTACATGAAGTCCAACGATTACCTTTAGGAAGTTCAGTGGTAACTATTTTCCCAGATGAAGCAGACCGTTATTTATCAAAAGGAATCTATTCATAAAACAAATAGTCGTTTTGACCGAAATACAGATATAAAAAATTAGGAGGAACAAATAATGCATATTCAAACAAAACTAATACATGGCGGAATCAGTGAAGACCCTACTACTGGAGCAGTTAGTGTTCCGATCTATCAAACATCCACTTATCGACAAAATAGCGTGGGAAATCCCAAGCAATATGAATATTCTCGTTCTGGGAATCCCACACGTTTTGCCCTTGAAGAATTGATTGCTGAGTTGGAAGGTGGAATCAAAGGATTTGCTTTTGCCTCTGGTTTAGCCGGTATTCATGCAGTCTTCTCTCTTTTTCAATCAGGAGACCACATTTTATTAGGCGATGATGTTTATGGTGGTACTTTTCGACTCTTTGATCAAGTCCTAACCAAAAGTGGTCTGGAATATACAATTGTCGATACGAGTGATTTGGCACAAGTAGAGCAAGCCATTCAACCCAATACAAAAGCACTTTATTTAGAAACACCAAGTAACCCGTTATTAAAAATCACTGATCTCCAAAAAAATAGTCAACTAGCAAAAAAACACCAACTGATAACAATCGTTGATAATACTTTTGCCACTCCTTATTTCCAGAGACCACTTGACTTAGGGGCAGATATCGTCTTACACAGCGGGACAAAATATCTCGGAGGACACAGTGATCTCGTCGCAGGTTTGGTTACTACAAATAATGAAACCTTAGCGGATGCTATCGGCTATTATCAAAATGCCATTGGCGGTGTATTAGGGCCACAAGACAGCTGGCTACTTCAAAGAGGAATCAAAACATTAAGTGTACGAATGGCAGAACATCAAAAAAATGCTTTTGCGGTCGCACACTTCTTAAAAGGACGTCCTGAAGTTGAACAAGTCTTTTATCCTGGTTTGGTCACTCATAAAAATCATGAAATTGCGCAAGCACAAATGAGTGGTTATAGTGGCATGGTTTCTTTTACACTAAAAAATGAACAGGCTGCGATTCCTTTCGTTGAATCTCTCCGATTGTTT
>NZ_CP172886.1:0-347500 GCF_050530445.1 Enterococcus sp. DIV1639a | reverse complement strand
GCTCCAAAAGGTTACCTCACCGACTTCGGGTGTTACAAACTCTCGTGGTGTGACGGGCGGTGTGTACAAGGCCCGGGAACGTATTCACCGCGGCGTGCTGATCCGCGATTACTAGCGATTCCGGCTTCATGTAGGCGAGTTGCAGCCTACAATCCGAACTGAGAGAAGCTTTAAGAGATTAGCTTAGCCTCGCGACTTTGCGACTCGTTGTACTTCCCATTGTAGCACGTGTGTAGCCCAGGTCATAAGGGGCATGATGATTTGACGTCATCCCCACCTTCCTCCGGTTTGTCACCGGCAGTCTTGCTAGAGTGCCCAACTAAATGATGGCAACTAACAATAAGGGTTGCGCTCGTTGCGGGACTTAACCCAACATCTCACGACACGAGCTGACGACAACCATGCACCACCTGTCACTTTGCCCCCGAAGGGGAAGCTCTATCTCTAGAGTGGTCAAAGGATGTCAAGACCTGGTAAGGTTCTTCGCGTTGCTTCGAATTAAACCACATGCTCCACCGCTTGTGCGGGCCCCCGTCAATTCCTTTGAGTTTCAACCTTGCGGTCGTACTCCCCAGGCGGAGTGCTTAATGCGTTAGCTGCAGCACTGAAGGGCGGAAACCCTCCAACACTTAGCACTCATCGTTTACGGCGTGGACTACCAGGGTATCTAATCCTGTTTGCTCCCCACGCTTTCGAGCCTCAGCGTCAGTTACAGACCAGAGAGCCGCCTTCGCCACTGGTGTTCCTCCATATATCTACGCATTTCACCGCTACACATGGAATTCCACTCTCCTCTTCTGCACTCAAGTCTCCCAGTTTCCAATGACCCTCCCCGGTTGAGCCGGGGGCTTTCACATCAGACTTAAGAAACCGCCTGCGCTCGCTTTACGCCCAATAAATCCGGACAACGCTTGCCACCTACGTATTACCGCGGCTGCTGGCACGTAGTTAGCCGTGGCTTTCTGGTTAGATACCGTCAAGGGATGAACAGTTACTCTCATCCTTGTTCTTCTCTAACAACAGAGTTTTACGATCCGAAAACCTTCTTCACTCACGCGGCGTTGCTCGGTCAGACTTTCGTCCATTGCCGAAGATTCCCTACTGCTGCCTCCCGTAGGAGTTTGGGCCGTGTCTCAGTCCCAATGTGGCCGATCACCCTCTCAGGTCGGCTATGCATCGTCGCCTTGGTAAGCCGTTACCTCACCAACTAGCTAATGCACCGCGGGTCCATCCATCAGCGACACCCGAAAGCGCCTTTCAAATCAAAACCATGCGGTTTCGATTGTTATACGGTATTAGCACCTGTTTCCAAGTGTTATCCCCTTCTGATGGGCAGGTTACCCACGTGTTACTCACCCGTTCGCCACTCCTCTTTTTCCGGTGGAGCAAGCTCCGGTGGAAAAAGAAGCGTTCGACTTGCATGTATTAGGCACGCCGCCAGCGTTCGTCCTGAGCCAGGATCAAACTCTCATAAAAAGTTCGAACAATCTTGCGATTGTTAAGCTCAATTGTTTGCTAGCATATTGCTTGCTTGTTAAAAATGTTTGTTGTCTTGAATCAATCAAGACGCCCTACACATTTGGTTTGTCTTTGCTTTGTTCAGTTTTCAAAGGTCTACTTGATTAATGCTACTTGATTTAAAGTTGAAACTTCTTAACGAGCTAGCGATTAATCACTCGATATTGCCGTAACAACTTTTATATCATAACAGATCGACATTTGTTTGTCAACTATTTTTCAAAAGTTTTTTCAATTCGTTTTTCAGAAACGCTTCAGCAACTCATTTATCATAACTCATCGTTTGTTATTTGTCAACAACTTTTTTGAAGTTTTTTTCGATGAAATCAAGCTTCATAAGCTGTCGGTTTTTAACGACTCAGTTATCTTATCATGTGATAACTCATACGTCAAGAACTTTTTGAATCTTTTTTATTACTTCATTTTTTTAAAACGAGTAACTAAAAACAACAAAAAAGAATATACCATGTAATTTTACACATGTCAATAAGTATTTAAACCTTTGGTATAGGTTATCACTCTTGGTTTCAGCTTTTCTATATTAAATAAGCCATAGTCATTCTACTGATTCTGGCTATCCAGATAATCGAACCGTAAGACTTCTTTCAGCTGTTGTCCATTTATGACATCTTTGGTTGCTCCACACAGTTGCCCCATTGATGAGCGTTCATCGTTTTCCCGTTGATCAATGAGGTTGAGACAAAAGCAGCATCAAGAAATAAGAAGAAATTTCCGAAGATGCTGCTTTTGTCTCACCGTGAATCAGAGGTCGTGAAAACATCGGGTAGCTCTGATGACAATAAGAAAGAATTTTTTGAAACAGCTTCTCATGTTTTGAAAAATCCAGGCTTATTTCAAGGAGCTGATGTTTGAACACCGTTTAGCAAGAGGCTGCGAAAGAAGCGTTCAGCTCCGAGCGAATAAGAGAGGATTTTTTAAAATAGCTCCTCATATTTTAGAAAATCATCGCTTATTGTTGAGGAGTTGCTTCTTGAACGCCGTTTATTCGTTTTTAGAGATAATAGAAGAGACCGAGACAAGTTTCTTTTAGAAAAGATCACTCACAAAAAAAGGAAATGAATAGCCATCCATCTCCTCTAACCGACTATTTCGTTTTTTTGCCACTGAGGTCATCCTGTATTTATTGGCTTGCAATTAATTTCTCCATTAATTCCTCATTAAACCCAACAAATAAAACATTATCAAAAATAATCAGCGGACGTCTGATTAGTTCTCCATGTGTTCTACACAAAACAATCAATTGTTGTTCATTAATAGTAGATAAATCAATTTCCAGATTTTTGAAACCTTGTGACCAAGTGGCGAACAGTCGTTCCGCGTGAACATTCTCAAACCCACACAATTCTTTTGCTTCCTTAACGGTTAGCTCTCTCTGATCTAAATCAATAAACTGATAAGAGAGATGATGTTCTTCTAACCACTGCTTTGCTTTTAGACACGTCACACAATGCGCCGACCCGTATACCTTCACAAGATTCCTCCTTTTTTAAATTTAACTGAAGATACTGTTTTGCATATAAATCATTCTTCTTGCAACTGAACGAATTTCTCTTGGAACAAACGAACGAATTTCATCTTCATTAAAACCGATCAATATTCTTTTTTCATCAATTAAGATCGGACGTCTTAGTAAAGAAGGATATTGTTTAAAAAGGACGATCATTTGCTTTAATGTGAGCTCGTTGAAGTCAATAGCTAATTTTTCGTATATTTTTGAGCGAGTAGAGATAATGTCTTCAACGCCTCCGTTAGTGGCTGCTAAAATTTCACGTATTTCATTTTCTGATATCGGCTCTGCAAAAATATTTTTTTCTTCAAAATCTAAACGATTTTCTTGCAACCATGCTCTTGCCTTTCTACAAGAAGTACAGCTAGGGGAAGTATATACTTTTATCATTCTCTCACTCCTTTTTAATTATAATCCCATTCTAACTGAAAGTTATAAAAAACACCAATTATTAGCTATTAAAATTCAGAAAATTTATTCTTCTTTGCTATTAAACCCTTTTAATCCTGTGTTTATATGAAAAAAATTAATTTATTTTGTATAAAAAAAAGAAGAAAAATACATAAAAAAAACGATATTATTAGTATTTTTTACCTAATAATATCGTTTTTTATGTGATCAAACATGTATTTTTTTAATTTTACAACCTGTTTCTCTAATAAATCTAGAAGTTTTCAATTTTCTCGTCCCCTTCATCAAAGGTATACACAAATAGAGACGATTCCTTGCTCGGGTCATTGCTACATAAAAAAGACGGCGTTCTTCTTCGACTGTTGTCACATGCTCTGCCTTGACCTTATCCAAACTAATGGCTGCTTTATCAGAGGCACCATTGTAAGGAATAGCTCCTTCATTACAACCAACTAAAAAAACATTGCGATAGCTTAAGCCTTTACTCCTATGAATACTTTGAATGCATAAAGCATCAAGTTTTCCTTGTCGGTAAGCGATTAAACGAGTTTTTAGTTGTTTCGCAACTGCTTGGATGTCTTTTTCTAAATGGTTGATTTTTTCTAATGTTGGAAATTGTTTGAGCGTTCCTAACAACCATTCACGCTCACTACCGTCTATTTCTTTAGTTGGTCGACTTAATTTAAGGTAGCTTTGAATTAAACGATCAAAACCTTTTCCGCCATTTTTATCAAAAGTATGAAGGTCCTTTACAAACCGATGAATCTCTTTTTCTTTTGTTTTTAAATGCGGCTTTACAGAAAGGATATATTCCACAATATCTGTTACTTTATTTCGTTTAGAAAAATAGTCCTCACATTCAGCCTTCTTGAAATAGCAATTAATCATTAACTGATAGAGTACTTGTTGATAACCTTGTGTCTTTTTTTGATAAGTAGTTGCATTTTGCCAGTAAAGAATCCTTTGATAGAACTGTTGAAATAGTTTTATTCCAAATATCCCTTCGTATGGGCCATCTGCTTCTAGCACAAAGGGGATATCCGTCTGTAACAAGTCTTGGACTAATTGCTGGGTTTGCGTTAACGACCGATATAAAACGATTGATTCTTTGTATTTTCCTTTATGTTTAATCAATGTTTTGATTTGTTCAATGATCCAGCGACTTTCAGCTTGTATATCATCAAAAGCTAGCGCCTGCATGATCCCCGCCTCTTTCTTAGCTGGAATCATTGCTTTTTGGATACGATCATTTTTATTAAATGTAATTAAGCGATTCGCTCCTTGAACAATGGTGGCACGTGAACGATAGTTGGTTAATAAAAAAAGCGTCTTCGTTGCGTACTCTTGGTCAAAATTTTTAATATAAGAAGGTTCCGAACCTCGAAACCCATAGATACTTTGATCATCGTCACCGACCACAATAAGTTTCATTGGTGTTTCCTTCGTGATCAGGCGAACAATTTCCCACTGTAAAGGATTCGTGTCTTGAAATTCATCAATAAATAAATAATCATATTTTTGTCCCACGAAGTTTCTGATTTCTTCGTTCTGCAAGGCTTGTTTTAAATTACTTAGAACATCATTGAATTCAAAAAGATGTTGCTCTTTCTTTTGTGCTTGCAGTTCTCGCATGAAGTGGGTCATTCTTTCGGAAATCGGCATAGTTGCATTCGGTTCAATAAAGTCAAAGTTTTCTTTTATCAATACTCGCGTTTCTTCTATTGATAAGTTCATATTCTGCCAATAATCAAGACGTGCCGCCAAATTTTTTTCTCCATATTGATCAAAAGCGTATAAATTATACTTACGAATAAGTTGTTGTATTAGTCCACTGACTTTGTATGAGGTCTCTTTTGAAAATTCTCCCTGTATCCCTTCAGTGACTACTTCTGGGAATTGGCGACAAATATCATTGTACAAACGAAAAAAGATACTATGAAAAGTTCCTATATGAACATTGGTCTTTCGTTGGCTAAAATTATCTACTCGCTTTTTCAATTCATTCGCAGCATTTCTCGTAAAAGTGATCATCAATATCCGTTGCTCATCTACCTGATTTTCAGTCATTAAATAGACAGCTTTTGCACAAATTGTTTGGGTCTTCCCACTTCCCGCTCCTGCAATGATCCTTAGATTTTTTTCCATATTGTAAGTAATCGCTGCTTTTTGCTCGTAATTAAAACGATTGTAGGAGCGCTTTTCCATCATATCGAAAAATGAATGACTATTATTCGTTTCTTTTTCTTCCTCAATCAGCCCAGGTGCTTCACCATAAGCTGCTTCATAGCTTGCAATGATCTCTTCTTGCATCCGGAAAATTTGTTGGAGCTTCTCATATCTTTTTTCCCAATGACTGATTTCTCTTTGTAAGCGAAGTATTTCTTTTTCATTCCCTTGATTGATTGTTTTCACATCTTTCTATATATAAATGGTCAATATTTTTCTTTTATACTAACAGACCTTTCTAAAAATTAAAATGACTTTAGCAAACACTGACCTTTTCTGAAAATTATCTATAAAATATCAAAAACATATAACCAATATGATAGAATAAAAAAGACAAATATATTAATTTGAAGGTGAATATAAATGAGTACTTCATTTCATGAAGGACGGACAATCGGACTTTTATTATCCTTTATCGGTGGCGCAATGGACAGTTATACATATATTCAATATAACGCATTTGCTTCAGCACAAACGGGTAATATTGTCTTAGCAATCATCCAAGCTTTCGATGGTGAATGGATTAGCGTTGGAAAAAAAATTCTTTCTACTGTCTTCTTTTTTTTAGGGATTTTACTGACAAAATTTTTGATTGATTATTTCAAAAAGAAAGAAAAACACTATTGGCGTTTGTATGTTCTTTACTACGAAGCAATTATCTTTTTCTTAGTCAGTCTGACTCCAATCAGTATCCACCCAGCCATCGTAACCATCATGATTGCATTTACAGCAGCTATTCAATGGGTCGCTTTTGATAAAATCGATGGACGAGCTTATACTAATCTTTTTACTACGGGGAATCTAAAAGGAGTTGCTACTAACTTATACGATTCTCTTGTCACAAAAGAAAAAGCAGCGTTCGATCGTTTTTTCCATTTTCTGACAGTTGTTCTGGCTTTCATCAGTGGTGCAGGCGTTCTCGTTTTTTGCCACCATTTATTTGGGCATTTTGCTATTTTATTAGTGGCTGTTTTATTTTTAATCATAGCAATTGTTCAAAGCATTCAAGTATGGAAATTTTACCAACGTCATATAGTCTTATCCAAAAAATAAGGACAAGCGTGTTCACTTTAATGGCCAACTAAAAAATCACTATACTTCAAAACACAACAAATAGACTGATTTACAGGATACTCGGACAGTACCTCAGCCTATTTGTTGTGTTTATGTTTATTTTTATTCATTCCATTATCGCACTTGATTTTCGAACAACAAGTTGCCAATGCAAACTGTCGGCAGTTTCATTATCTTCTACTGCACATTTGATGACCCGGATCATCACGCTGTTTTCATAAACTTTTTCAATTTCTCCTTTGATAGGCGCTTCAAATAAATCTGAAACAAAAGCACCTGTTTCACCAACTTCAAATAATTGCTCATCCATTTTCTCCATTACTTGTTCATTCCCCATGATAGTTCCTCCAATATTTTTTAAGTCAATCAATTTTTAACACACTTCTAGGCAGAGAACACATAAAAATCATAAAAAGCCCTTTTCATGTCAAAACCGTTCACTTTTTTTATCTGCCATTTATAAAATACTCAAAAAAGAAAGATCTAACTGAATTTTTTGATCTTTTTTTTACGGTTTTGATGTCAAAACAACCTTTTATGAATCGAAACACTATTTTTAACAAATTTAGAATAAAATCGTTATTGGAGGTACGTTGGATGAAAAATAAAGTTGTAAATAGAATATTAGACACATTATTCAGTGGTGAAAAAATAGAAGATGAAATGGTTTATCTCCAAGTAAAATTTGCCCTTGATGTATTAATGAATAACCTTGGCAAATTGGCCGTTGTTTTAGTATTTTCTTTAATAACCGGTTCTTGGGTCGAAACAGGATTGACCTTTCTTTCTTATATTTGTATCCGTCGCTATGCTTACGGACTTCATTCTGATTCTGAATTTGTTTGTTTACTATGGACTTTGCTTTATTTGTGGGGCGTTCCCCTCTTAATGAAACACTTTGATGTGACCATCTCTTCCCCACTGAAGGTCATTTCATTGATCATCTGTTTCTTATTGTTGCTTCGCTATGGATCAAAAGGTACAGCAATCAATCCCATTGAACCTGAAAAACGCCCACCACTGTTAAAAAAAGCAATTTTCATGTTTCTTCTATTTGCAATAACTATTTTATTTTTCGCTAATTCTTACTTTTCTACTTACTTGCTTCTCGGGATTATTTTAGAAATAGCTACGCTGCTTCCAATTACGAATTATATAATGAATCTTGGAGGAATTTTCTATGAAAAAAACAATCATTAAACAACTTACTAATTTGTCTGACTTCTTTGTGTCTGGATGCTGCTTTGGTATGAGTTCAGAGTTTAAAATCCCTGAAAAATTAAAAAAATAATTCAATAAATATGCTATAATTTGGTAAAAATCAATGGGAGCTGTACTTTATGTTTTTGTGGTCCATAGCCTTGCAATATTTAATTTACACAATTTGTGTATTACTCATTGAACACCAAATTAAAAAGAAATACTTATTCGTTACCACTATTTTAATCTCTTGTGTCTTGTTAGGTTTTATGTATCCTTTATTTGGGATATTTACTGCTTTATTTGCTATAGGTATGCTGATGCTAACATTCTTCTTCTTTTCTACTTCCCCGCAAAAACTGGTTTATGCTCTTCCTTGGGGATTGCTTACTTCGCTTTTAGGAGACCATTTGACGAGCATCAGCGATTTTTTTATTTTGAAATCTGCTGTCATTGAACCAGGAGATTCCTTGCAGTATATTCATATCGTCATTTCTGCGACGTTATCGATCTTACTTGCTTTAGCCTTTAAAAAAGCCTTAGAAAATTTCCATGGGTTGGATCGCCGAATGATTGGAACCGTTGGCGCGTTGATGTTATTTACCTATTATATCGTTATCTTTTATACACGTTTTTCTGGCGAGACTCCCCAAATTTTAACTATCAACACTGGCTTTTTCATTCTTTATCTCTGTGGCGGGCTGTTTATCCTCATTTATTATTGGAAAATTTCAAAGAGAAAAATGGCAGACCAATTGTTAGAACAGCGTATGCAAATGCAACAAGATTACATCCGTGATCTAGAAAAAAACTATCAAGATCTTAGAGAATTCAAGCATGATTATCAAAACTTGCTTTTTTCAATGAATAGTTATCTTGCTGAAGGTGACCTGGAGGGATTACGTAAGTACTACAATCAAAATATCTTACCCACTCGTCAAATGATGGATCTTTTCCCAGCAAACCTTAGTCTGTTAGATAACATAAAAATTCCTGAAATAAGAAGCTTATTGTCTTTGAAATTAATGATGGCACAAGAAAAAGGATTATCCGTGCATCTTGTTATTCCAGAAGAGATCACTTTAAAGAAAAAACACACAGTAAACATCGTCCGAATGTTAGGTATTATTTTAGATAATGCGATTGAAGGAGCTTTAATTACTAAAAAGAAGAAAATTGAACTCTTTGTTTTAAAAAAGAAAAACTCAGTGATTATTCGTGTCATCAATACAACGATGAATACACTTCCGTTAAATCAATTAAAACAAAAAGGTTTTTCAACAAAAAAAGATCCTAAAAACGAAGGACTCGGTTTATTCATTTTGGATGAGCTGTCAAAGGCCAATCCTTATATCTTTTTAGAGACATCTATTGAGAATCAACGTTTTTCTCAGACAATCTATATACAAACAAAATAAAGGAGTATTCGTATGATTCCAATTTATATTTGCGAAGATGACACGAAACAGTTGGAAGTAATTTCAGCAGTGATCAAAAATCGAATTATGATTGAGAATTTGGATAGTTATGTCCATATCGCCACTTCTGATCCAATTGAACTTCTTCAAGCAGCTAGAGTACGAACCTCATCTTTTGGTATTTATTTTTTAGACATTGAATTAAAAGATAGCGATCTAGATGGTATTATGATCGGAAAACGCGTAAGAGATCTAGATCCTTTAGGAAAAATTATTTATGTTACTTCTCATACAGATCTTTCAATGTCTATCTTAAAGAGCAATATTGAACCGACTGATTATATTATCAAAGAAGATATTTTTGATTTAAAAGAAAATGTGGAACGTATTTTAAGTAAGATCTTTGAAGATGTCAAAGCGACTCCTTTACAAAAAGATATTTTTAAAATCGAATTTAACGATGAAATAAAATTTCTGCCGATCAAAGATATCCAGTATTTCTCTACTTCCCCAGGAACGCCACATAAATTAGAGGTTCATTTGACTCATGCGCAAATGCAGTTCTATGATAAAATCAAAGAAATAGAGAAAATGAACCGTCATTTTATCCGCTGCCATAAATCATACGTGATCAATACTCAAAATGTCCGTACGATCAACAAAAAAACTCGTGAAATCACGTTAGCAAATGGCGAAGTGATTCCGGCTTCTGTACGTGGTTTAAAAAAATTGATCTCGTAAATCTCAGACTTCTCCCCAAAAACAAACAAAAAAATGAGCAAAACTCGTCTGTTTGTTTTGCTCATTTTTTCTTATTTATCTTTTCTTGTTCCTATTTTGTAGTTTAATGTAACAGCATTTCTTGCGCAATTTCTTGCCCACTCATCTCCACTGGATAAAAAGTTGGCCAATGATCCATTTCTGCCAGTAAACTTTCTTGACTTTCATTCCCTAAATAGATATGAAAATGTTCCGAATCTGTTGGTGCAATCGAATGATCACTGAATTGTACATATCGATAAGCGCCACTTTCTGGCTCTACTGCTTCAAATAAGTAGCGTACGCCTCGATTTCCTGCAGCGTAATTCAAAACTCTTTTACCTGCATATCGGTAAGATGATTGCTCCGTCTCACCATTTTTAAAAGTAAATGCCATTCGATCTCCGTCAATCTTGATCTTTTCGACATCCGTCTGGTATCCGACGGTATAATAATCCTTGTACTCTTTTGCTGATTTTTTTGGATCGATTTTTGCCTTATACTCAAATACGGGATCTAAGGTTCCATCAGCTAAATAGTTATCGACCGTTTGCCATTGCCCTTTCCAATCGGACAATTTGCGGTCTTTCACAGCTGAATCTTCAAAGTAACCATTATATACATTTTTTTCTTTTTCTGGTTTCAGTGTGGCTTCCAGTGGATTCACTGTATCTGTCGTTTTTTGTAACGACTTGAGGTTTTCTTTCATTATGGTTACGTAGTTTTCACCATTTGCAAGTTGTTCTTTCGTTAAACCTTCTAGAGGATTCAAGACAGCCAAAGAAACGCCGGCTTCATTTGCTAGAGTTCTAGCGATACTGTCTTTAGCATTTTCTTCAAAATAAATATATTTGATCCCATGATCTTTTACAAACTGTTTTAATTCAGCAATTCTTGCGGCTGAAGGCTCCTCACTTGAGGATAAGCCAGCTATTGACACTTGATTCAGTCCATACTCTAATGCCAAATAGTTGAATGCGGCATGTTGGGTAACAAAAGATTTTTGTTTTGCTTTACTTAAGGTATCCTGATAACTCTGATGAAGTTCTTGTAATTTTTCTAAATAATTCTCCGCATTTTTAGTAAAGGCTTCTTTTTTATCGGGGTATTTTGTGATCAGTTGATCCCTTATACTTTTTACTTGTTTCATTGCTAAACTTGGAGCTAACCAAACATGCGGGTCTAATTCATGAGAATGCCCTGCTTCGCCATGACTATGGTCATGTCCTTCTTCACTACCCGGTAACAACAACATCCCTTCAGTCGCTTTGACTGCTAACACATTCCCCTCTTTCAATGTGTTTTGGATTGCTGGTACCCAGGTTTCCATATTTTCGTTGTTATAGACAAAGACATCCGCATTTTGAATTTTTGCCATATCTTTTGCTGACGGCTCATAGTCGTGTGAATCTGTCCCAGCAGGAATCAATAACTCAACTTCTCCTTCATCTCCCACTACTTCTTTCGTGAAATCATACATTGGATAAAAAGTCGTCATCACCTGCAATTTTTCTTTTTTGTTCGCGGCTTCTTGTTGATTGCCACAACTGGCAAGTATACAAACAGTAGCTACTATCCCTAATAAATAAACCAAACGCTTCATTTGACGGCACTCCTTCATCTTCTTTCATTTTACGATTAAAGTTACCAAATCGTAATCTTTACGCTTTAGCAACAGGATTTAATTTATCATATCGCTAAATAAATAGTCAAGCGTTTTCTTAAAACTATTTCTTTTTATTTTCTAGCCATTTCTGAACAGTATCATTTTCTTTTTGTCACTAGTTCCGACTATAATAAGATAAATCAGCTTGACGTTCCCGATAGGTAAAAAACAATTTCCTTTTACTTTTATCTTGAACTTAGAGCGATTTAGTACATTGAAAGGAGTAATAAATTGAAGAATAATTCTAAAGATCAGTCTCGTCTGATACGTTTTCTAGGAGGAACGACTTCTTATTATGTATTAGGGTTGTTGATTATGTTAGCTTTAGTGATCTACTTTTTTCAGCAGATCGGTTTTATTTTTAAACCATTTTTCGTGATTTTTGCGACGACACTCGCCCCAGTACTATTTGCGTTAGTTTTATATTATTTACTAGACCCGTTGATCAAACGTTTGAGCCGAAAACTATCTAGAAATTTATCTGTTACTATCGTTTATGTCATTATTTTATTTTTGATCGGCTTAGGGAGTGTTTGGTTAGTTCCTTTCTTGGAGCAACAAGCCAAAACACTAATGACTAGTTTTCCTGATTTGTTCAACGATTTTATACAAACTTTGAAAAACTTCCTAGCGCAAACACCTTTTGCGGACACATTCGATCAATTCTTTTCATCGATTGATGATTGGACATCTAATTTTGCCTCGTTTATTGGCGATTATTGGGAAAGTGGCGCACAAAGTATCGGGAATATCTTTTCAGCAGTAACATCTACCTTTATTACATTGTTTACTGGTCCAATCATTGCGTTCTTCTTATTAAGAGATCCTCAGAAATTTTATCAAGCTGTGTTAGGGATCGTACCACCCAAGTTCCGTACAGATTTTCGGACATTGACTAAAATCGCCAATCAACAATTAGGTGATTTCTTAAAAGGGCAAATCATTGCTTCTTTCATCTTAGGAGCTGTTTATTGGGTCACATTTTTATTGATCGGCTTAGAATTTGCAAGCATACTAGCAATCGCAGCTGGGATTTTATGTATCATTCCTTACATTGGACCATTTATTGCCTTCTTTCCTGGATTGTTTATTGCTTTCCAAGACTCGACATTCATGGCAATTAAGTTTGTTTTGGTCTGGTTCATCGTCCAATTACTTCATGGGGACTTAGTTATCCCTCGAGTTATGGGCAATCGCCTTCAAGTCCATCCAATCACTATTTTGATTGTTTTATTAGTGATGGGTGATTTACTAGGACTCATGGGTGTAATTTTCGGGATCCCCATCTACACATTGATCAAATTATTGGTTGTCTTTACTTTTAAAAAGTTCAAACAACGCTACAACAAGTATTATGGCGATCAGGGTGTCTACCAAAAAGCAGAATTTTCGGAAAAAGACTACTTTGAAAAAGAGTAAAGAAAGTCTGGAACATCTTTCAAAAAAACGAGGGACTAGGACGATCAAGCTTATTTTTCTTACTGAAGAAGACTATTGTCCCAGTCTCTACTAAATAGACCTTTGTTCCTGTTTCTATGTAAAACAACAAGAGCTGCAATCCACATTTAGGAGTGCAGCTCTTCTTTTTTATGCTCATCAATCGCATAAAATGATTGGGGTTTTTAATTTACATCGATTCAATGACTAAGTGATTCCGTTTATTGAAGTGACCTGTTACTGAAATAGTATAATTGCCTTCTTCCAAAATAAGCAATTTATCCGTTATTTCTATATTGACCACTGATTGATTGGTTCAGGGCTCATTGGTAATGTAAATCGCACAAGCAATGGCTGTGTCTTGATTTCCTGAATTTTACCGAGTAAAACAATAGATTATTCCATCACGATCACCTCGCTAAAATTATAGAAAAAACAACTAAAATCGAGAATTTTTAATCGATTTTAGATATGCTAATAATAATCAAGACAGTAAAGTTTGTGACGGTGGCTATCCGATTGAAAGTGAGGTGGTGCGTATGTGCGTACTTCCAAAATCTTACAGAAAGGAGAAGCCTTTTGCCTGTTGAAACGGCGTTAGGATTAATGATTGGTTTCGGTTCTTTAATCGCAACAATCATTTTTGGAATCTTGGCAGTTGTAAACAACAATCAAAAAAAATAACCGTCAGCTTTAGCCGGTCGACGATTATTTTTCAAAAATAATATTAAACTGGTCACCGTCTTAAACGGTGCTGTTAAGGGAGTTGTTAGCGCAACTCCTCTTTTCGTATTTATTATATCAACTTTATTGATCTTTTACAATCAGAATGGGAAATCATCATTGCTAATATCATTGTCCATCCAATGGATTTTGCGAAACGTTAAATCCACTGTTATTAGTCATCGTTGTTTCATGTTGTTCAAAGGTGGTTGTGATTGGAATCTTGGCAGGGTGATTAGTGTGATTACTACATAACACTAAGTAACGCATAATTTTACATCATATTTATTTTTAGATATTAGTGTCCAGAAAATGGAGATTTGATCGACACAATGACAATAGATATTTTTAAACTAAAAAGTAAGAATAGAAAGGGAAAAAACAGCTAAGTTCACAAGTTTAAAAAAGAAGAAACCCCTGATATAATGTATTTTTTGTGTGTCACTTTTCTTTTTAAATGGCATAAATTTTTAATTTTATTTGACACAAAATATAAATATTTAATTGTTAAGAAAATCGTTCAAAATAAACAGAAAAAATAAGTTCGATTTTGACAATAAACATCAAAATCGGACTTATTTTCTTTTTGAGAAAGAACTATTATCCCATTCCCTTTTTTAACTAATAATTATATTTGAACAGCATTGTAGCAATACCTTAATCACTATACAAAAAGAATAACTAAATACTATACCTATTAATATAATACGAATAGGTATGATAACCAAAAGCCGCAGCAACATGGAAACTAAAGTAGTCAACGCCAACCTCATTAATCAATCGTTGGTTGTACCCCCCAATCTCATCTAATAATTCCTCATAAGTAATATATCCGCATTCGTACTGCTGAATTATATTCACATCTTACTCCACTTATTGATATGTTCCGCTATATATTGTTTGTCCGTCTATCATGATATAGCAATTATTATCGTTGTTATCTTGCACCAATACACCATCAAGTGTAGCACTAGGCGTAGTAACAATCACTGGGTACTCATGAGAAAGCTCGGTCATTTTCCCTTGCTTGCTAAGGTCTTGCTCAATTGTCAAACCGTTTGCTACAAAGTTGAATACTCTTGTTCCTATAGTTATTGTAGCGTTTTGAGGTTCAATTTCTGTAGATTCTTCTGACACTATGCTATTTTCTGAATTGCTTTGAGATTCATTACCATAAACGTTTCTGGAAGATTCTAGTACTTCTTGATTGTTCTCGGTTGTACTATTCAATTCAGCTAGATTTTTTTTATATTGCTCATTATCAATTGCTAAACTCTCTCGTTTATCATCAATCTTATTCATCTCTGTAACGGTATAAAATAGTACCCCTGCTAACACTATATTTGCAATTAAACTAATCATAAGTAATACATTTTTCATTTTGTTTTTCACTTCCTTCTATCTATTCTTGTAATTCATTACTTTTGGTTCAAGAAGCCACTTATTCAGTTTATACCAAAAGAATCTCTTAAAAAAGACAAATTATTATTCATCACTGCCCCAGTTAGATAATTTAGCTTATATACTGAATTATACTCATTCAAAATGACTGCGTTTTTGTTCATTGATATTTAATTTTTAAACATTTATCTGTCACTTTTCTTTTGAAATGGCATAAATTTTTAATTTTATTTGACGAAAAATATAAACCTCTGTACACATTACGGTATTCATCATTTAGCTCAACCTGTTTTAATTTTGAGCGTATCTTAAATCAAGAAAACTGAGACATTGATCAGATTTTTTCTAATCAATGCCCCAGTTTTTAGACTTACATAAATTTATTTTTCCTTAGTTTACAGAAACTGTTTGGTTTTCAGCCAATAAGTTGCCACTTCCATCATAGAAATTCATTGTTACTTGATCATCAGCTTTGATTAGGTCTGGCTTCACATAATAACTGATTGCCCCATCCTTAAAGCTCCCACCTTTACTGATCAGTTTACCATTGACAAACAAGTGTCCTTGGTGGACCTGGGTATCAGAACCATAGGCTCCTTTGATCGTTTGTGTGCCGACTTTATAAGTCAGTTCGTTGATTTCAGCTGTTGGTGTTTGAATAGTGACCCCAATCTCTGATCCTGGAATTTGTTGTCCTCGATTGTTGGCACCCATCAAGACTACTTGATCATCTTCTGACACTTTGAGGTTTCCTACATAATAACTGAACTTGCCATCTTTGAAGCTGCCGCCTTGACTAACTTTTTCGCCATTGACCAACAAGATTCCTTGGTAAACATCGCCTGTGTAGGTTCCTTCGATTACTGTACTGATTCCCACACGATGGGCTTCTGTTAATTGACCCAGTTGTTCTCCTATAGTCACTGGTTGTGGGTCCCCTAGTGGTGTATCGAATTTATCATAGCCTTGAATCGTTGCTTGATCCCCTGCTTTGATGATTTGAGAGTTCACATAATAGCTAAACTTACCATCTTTATAGGTTCCGCCCCAGCTGATTACTTCCCCATTCACTACTAGTTTTCCTTTATGGATATCCCCCGTATAAGTTCCAGTAATGGTTGAATCACCTAGCTTATAAGTGTCCACCTGATCAATTGATCCTGAAGATTCGGAAATCACTTCAATCTCTTTGGAATCTATCAATTCCTTCTCTTTGTTGTAGCCATCTAATACGACTTTGTCGCCGACTTTTAATTTGCCAACACCGACATAATAGCTGAACTGACCATCTTTGAAGCTACCGCCCCAGCTGACCACTTTGCCATTAACGGTTAATCGTCCGAGAGACATATCCCCTGTGTAGGTTCCAGTAATATTGACATCTCCTACATGATATTCTTGTGGTTTCAACTCACTTTTCACTAGTTCTGCCACATAAGTTCCTGCCGTTAAATCACCAGTGCCGTAATTTGTCATAAAGTCAGCAGGTGAATAGCCTTTGGACTGACCATCTTCACGAATCCAATTTCCTGTCAGCTGATCTCCATCGTTCAATGCTTTCGGTGCTGATAAACCAGTGTCTCCAACCGCTTTAAAGTGATCGCCTAGTGTTAATTTATTAAGTGAAGTATCAGCAAACATATCCTTCATAGTTGTTACGTTACTGGTATCAAAACCACTTACATCTAAACTTGTTACGCTGCTTATATTGTAAAACATATTCTCCATAGTTGTTATATTACTGGTATCAAAACCACTTACATCTAAACTTGTTACACTGCTCATACCACGAAACATATTAGCCATATCTGTTACGTTACTGGTATCAAAGCCACTTACATCTAGACTTGTTACGCTGCTCATACCGGAAAACATATGTTGCATATTTGTTACTTTACTGGTATCAAAGCCACTTACATCTAGACTTGTTATGCTACTCATACCTTTAAACATTTTACTCATATCTGTTACGTTACTGGTATCCAGTTGACTTAACCCTTCGATTTCAGTTACATTCGTAGGTTTGTCAGCCGAGGTATTTCCACTAAATAATAAAAAAGAATTTTCTGGAGCAACTACTTTTCCAGACAAGACAATTTTCTTGATGGCTGTAGCATCTACTTTTTTGTTTTTGTACCATGGCGATTCTACAAAACCACTTAACTCACCTGCTCCGATTGTTAACGTTCCTGTATCTTCATCAAACATATACGGACTAGTACCCCATGTGCCTGTTTCAACGGAAACATACGTGCCAGCAGTCAAATCACCAGTGCCATAGTTTTTCATGAAATCTGCTGCTGAATAAAACGTCCCTTTGCCATCTTCTCTCATCCAAGCAGAAGTAAGACTTGCGTTTTTTCCATCTGTTTCTACAAATTTAAATGTGTCTCCTAGTGTTAATTTCTTAAGTGAAGTATTAGTAAACATATAAGGCATAGATGTTACGTTACTGGTATCAAAGCTACTTACATCTAGACTTTTTACGCTACTCATACCGTTAAACATACTATACATATTTTTTACTTTACTGGTATCAAAGCTACTTACATCTAAACCTGTTACACTGCTCATACCAAAAAACATATAACTCATATCTGTTACGTTACTGGTATCCAGTTGACTTAACCCTTCGATTTCAGTTACATTCGTAAGATCCTTATTAGCGGTACTTGTACTAAATAAGTAGTTTGAATTTTCTGGAGCCACTACTTTTCCAGACAAAACAATTTTCTTGATTGCTTCAAGATCCACTGTTCCGCTGTTCCAAGGTGATTCTTCATAGCCACTTAACTCACCTGCTCCGATCGTCAATGTCCCTGTGTTTTCATCAAAATTATACGGACTGGTACCCCACCATCCTGTAGCAGAAACATACGTGCCAGCAGTCAAGTCACCAGTGCCATAGTTGTTCATGAAATCTGCTGCTGAATAAAACGTCCCTTTGCCATCTTCTCTCATCCACGCAGAAGTAAGGCCTGCTGGTCCGTTGGCTGATTTTACAAATTTAAAGGTATCTCCTAGAATTAATTTCTTAAGTGGAGTATCACCAAACATATTCCACCTATCTGTTACTTTGCTAGTGTCAAAGTTGCTTAAATCTAGACTTGTTACGCTACTCAGACCGTTAAACATATAAATCATAGTTGTTACGTTACTGGTATCAAAGCCACTTACATCTAAACTTGTTACGCTGCTCATACCCCAAAACATATCATTCATATTTGTTACGTTACTGGTATCAAAGCCACTTACATCTAAACTTGTTATGCTACTCAAAGCTCTAAACATATTTCCCATAGTTGTTACTTTACTGGTATCCAGTTGACTTAACCCTTCGATTTCAGTTACATTCTGCAATTGACTACCACCAAATAAGGCCCAAGAATTTTCCGGAGCAACTACTTTTCCAGATAAGACAATTTTCCTGATTGCTTCCGCTGATACTTTTTTGCTATTCCATGGGGATTCTGTATATCGACTTAACTCACCTGCTCCGATTGTCAATACTCCTGTATTTTCATCAAAAGTATACGAGCTGGTACCCCATGTGCCAGTTATCTTAGAAGCTGCTGCCACGTTCGCTTTTTGCGCTACTTTTGGCGCTTCAGCTGTTGGATTAGTTGCATCCCCTTCACTGTCGGCAGTCGCTGCTGTTGCTTGCTCTTGTTCTGTTGCTTGGTCTTGGGTGTCATCCGTTGTTTCATCGGTTGGTGCTAACGAATCACTAGCTGTAGTAGTTGAATCCGTTGGGTTTACTAACGGATCTGTGACGTTTTGTATCGTTTGATCGATGACTTCTTTTGCTTCATTCGCCTGTGTTTGTTCAGTAGAAGTTTCGGCTGTTGGTGTCAAAGTATCCGCTAATGCCATCGTTGGTGCAATCCCAGTATTTCCCATCACACCAGCCACCGCAAACATCGTTAATAGCTGTTTTTTACGTTTTGCTGTTAATTTTTTCTTACTCATATTTACTCCTTTTTTGCTCTTATTTTTGATCATTATTTTCTCGTCAATACCACTTCATCAGCTTTAGGTGTTTCCCCTGTTTTCAATTGATTTTTCTTTCCAATGTCCATTTTGTTACCGAAGCTGACAAAATCGTATGGATCATCTCCCCTGCAACATTTATTTTACTTGTTCTAATTAAGCATAAACGCTCAATATTCCCAATTAATATTCTTGAATTTTGATCGTTTACCATAACTTTTTTTGTATATATTTCTTTCATTGATCGAGGAAATCAATCAAGCTTCTTCCACTACTTATCATCTGAAGAAATATTTCACCTACATGTTACGCTTTATGTAAAGGTTAATAGGTAAAAGAAAAAGAGAGTGGGACAATAGTCAGAAAAAAATCTGATTATTGCTCTACTCTCTTTTTTATTACATTTTTAAAGCTACTTTCAAATGTTGTTTGCTATAATTAAAAAAAGGTCTTTAAGGAGAACTAAATAATGCTTTTAATTAAATTTATGTTTACTTTAATATATTATGGTAGTTTTATTTATACAGTCTACAAAGTCAGGCAGATCCAACAGGAGTATTCAGATATCATGGCTCTATATAAACAAGAAAGAGAGCGTACTTTTCCAAACCTAACTGAACAAGAACAAAAGAAACGAAAAAAAGCAATCTCACAATATTATGAAAAAAAGGATCCTTCTTTTGCTCTAAAAAGAAAATTTTCATTTATCATTTATGTTATTGTCTTTTTTATTTTGGAACGTGTTATTCACTACTTTTTCCCTATTGAAGACGTTCCTAAAAATTTGAATTATATAATTCCCTATTTGGGAATAGCCCTTACCATCAGTGCTGTTACAGGTTTTTACTTAATTAAATCCAAAAAAAAGGAACGCGAAATATTTAAACAGTATTTAATAGACCATCCCAAAAACGAATTACAATTTGTTTGGGTTTCAGAAAAACTTCAGGCAAGTTTTATGCAAAATACAAATAAAAGATTTATAGTCCATCTTACACTAGGTCTATTAATGATATTGTATCCTCTTTTTTCTTAGATGAGAGCATACATTAAATTGTTATTGACTCCATCATATTCTTTGATTTGCGATACTCAATTTTATCATTACTCAATTGATTTTTTCATGATTCTTTCTTCTTATCTCACATTTGTTTTTAGACAAAATAAAAACGACCTTAATCCAATAAATCATGGATTAAGCGTCGAATGTTTTACCACCAGCTGATGGTTCATTAAAAATACAATTTTCTTTCGAAATATCTCGTGTAAAATTTTATCTGCAACCGATTCATCGTTTTTTTCAAAACAGTTGCTCATAAAGACATCAGTAATTTGTCAATCTCATGAAAGTTTTTTTACTTTAGAAACAAAGATCATGCTCAGTTACTATCGGCTCATCGTTTACCAATTTTTTGCTCTTGATCTTTTATTTACTGGATCAACAGTGCGATCGCTTGATAAGGTCTTAGGGTCAATTCCTCTTGGATAAGAGTATTGGCATAATTGCTGATAAGCGGTTGGGCACTAACAAATTCTTCTGGGATCGTTATGGTCGTTTCATTTTCGTAAAAATTAGTTAAAACCAATAATTTTTGTCCGTCTAATTGTCTTAAATAACCGTATACTTGAGGATGATCGGGTTCATAAGCTTGATAGTCCCCTGATGCGATTACAGGATATTGTTTTCGCAATTGAATCAATTTTTTGTAGTATGCGAAAATCGATTGTTCAGATGTACGTTCTTGTTCTACATTGATGACCTCATGATTTGCTGCTAAACCTAACCAAGGTGTTCCTGTGGTAAAGCCAGCTGTTTCATCGCTTGTCCATTGCATCGGTGTCCGAGCGTTATCTCTGGATTTCGCCTTGATTCGCCGAAAAGCTTCTTCTTCCGAGAAGGATTGGTTCAGCATTTCTTGGTAAGCATTTAAACTTTCTACATCGACGTAATCATCGATATGCTGAAAGTCTGGATCGATCATCCCAATTTCTTCCCCCATATAAATATAAGGCGTCCCACGATTCAAATGGATCATCGTCGCTAACATTTTAGCCCCTTCTGTGCGGTATTTATCAATTGCTACAAAGCGGTTGAGGGCTCTTGGCTGGTCGTGGTTATTTAAGAACAACGCATTCCAGCCATTTCCTTTACTCATCGCTTCGCCCCATGTATGGAACAGACTTTTTAAAGCTTCAAAATCAAAAGGTGGCGTACTCCATTTGTTTCCATTTTCGTAATCAACCTTCAAATGATGAAAATTGAACACCATCGAAAGCTCATTCCGACTTGGTTCCGTATACAAAATACAATTTTCAATCGTCGTTGAACTCATTTCTCCAACTGTGATGATTTCTGGATCTTGTCCAAAAGTTTCCCGATTTAATCGTTGAAGATACGTATGAGTAATCGGCTTGTCAGTATATTCTGCTTTTCCTTGGTTCTCTGCATTATTTTTGAGTTCTTCATCTTTCCCGATCACGTTGATCACATCAAAGCGAAAGCCTTTGACCCCTTTAGACATCCAAAAACGAACAACTTTGAACAACTCTGTTTGCACTGCTTCATTTCGCCAATTTAAATCTGCTTGTGTTTGATCATAGAGATGTAAATAATACTTACCCGTATCTCCAAAAGGCGCCCATGCATTACCACCAAATTTAGATACCCAATCGGTTGGCTCATCTCTTAGAATAAAAAAATCTTGGTAAAAACGATCGCCAGCTAAAGCTTTTTGAAACCATTCGTGTTCTATTGAGACATGGTTTAAAACCATATCAAGCATAATCTCTATATTATAGCTCTTTGCTTGTGTGACTAGTTCTTCAAATTCTTCCATCGTTCCAAATAGTGGATCAATCGCTACATAATCAGAAATATCATAGCCATTATCTTTTTGTGGACTCGGATAAATGGGGTTCAACCAAATCATATCGACCCCTAGTTCATGCAGATAAGGTAATTTTTCTTTGATCCCTTTTAAATCGCCAATCCCGTCACCATTACTATCACGATAAGATTTAGGATAAATTTGATAAACTACTTTCTCATTAAACGACATCTTCATTCGCCTCCAATCAGCTATCATTCCAACTTATATATACAAGTTTACAAATCCTATTATAAAGGAAAAGGAAGCGTTTATCAAGGACAGAGCTAAGCCCTCTAATAGGAAGACCTCACCCATTATAAACTGTCGCACATCCAACAAATTGGCATAACAAAACCTGCGTATCATTTTCCCTACACCAAATTTTCTTTTCATCAACCAGTTACCTAATAAAAAAACTTCTTGCAAAAGTCTACTCAACTTTTAGCAAGAAGCTTTTTTTATTCGTTTGATTTCAAAGCATCAATCATATTGATATTTTTCAGCTTGAAGTGGGTCGCTATCATAACGATAACTGTAAATTCAATAGTCAAAACAGCAGAAAGAGCATATGCTTTCCAAGTGATCACTAATGGGAAGATCACCGTCTCCATTGAAGCCTGTTGTAAAATAAAGTCAGTTAGGACGTAGCCGATGCCAAATCCACCTACAATACCAACTAAAGTAAAAATAATATTCTCCCTCACAATATACATCGTTACTTCTTTATCAAAAAAGCCTAGTACTTTGATCGTTGATAATTCCCGCACTCGTTCAGAAATATTGATATTGGTTAAATTATACAACACGATAAACGCTAACAGCCCTGATAAAACGACAAAAATCACAACGATTGAATCGAGGTTCGCAAGTGATTCTTCTTGGGTTTCCATTTGTTTCGAAACAAATGATGTATTTGTTACTGCATTGGTTCCCAATAGCTTTTCTGACAAAGCATTCTCTTGTTTTTTAGACATTGGGTCAGCTTGAACTAAATAAGCATTTGTAGAAGCTTCGTTTCCTGATACTTTTTGATAATAGGCAGGGCTCATATAAACAAAGTTTCCTAAATAGTTTTGAGCAATGGCTTTCACCGTAACCGATAACTCTTTTTGGTCATCCGTGTACAATGAAAGGCGGTCTCCTTCAGATACATCAAACAGTTCGGCAGCTTTTTGTGTGAGGACGATTCCTGAATCATTCAACTCCATGTTACGTCCTTTTAATGAGATCAAGTGAATAAACGGTGATAGACCTTTTGACGTTTCCGGTATGATCATCGTAACGCTTTGAGTCGCTTGTCCTTGTTGCCGAAGCTCGATCGTTTGCATGTTTACTGCTAGCAAATCAGTAATTTTCGGATCGGATTCTAACTGTTCCTTTGCTTTTGTTTCACTGTTTTCTGTTTCTCCATCTAAAGTGACAATTGCTTGGTAATTCGTAATTGGGCCAAATTGTTTATCAGAAACAGAGCTTAAAGAGTCTTTCAATCCTACGCCTGCTACCATTAAACCAGCACAACCAGCAATCCCAACGATTGCCATAAACATTCTGGATTTATAACGGAACAGATTTCGATAACTGATTTTCTGATTAAAGCTTAATCTTGACCACAGTGGTGTGATATATTCCAATAATATTCTTTTGCCTGGTTTTGGCGCTTTGGGTTGTAATAAAGCTGCCGGTCTTTCTCTTAAATCTTTGAATAAGACAATCATCGCTGCACCAAATGCAGCGATAAAAAACGCCACTGCCGCTTGTAAAATCGGAGACCAATCATAAAAAATGACTGCTGATCCGATATCATAGCGTTCATTCGATAGTTCAAAAATAATTCTTGGTAATAGATTGGTTCCTAAGACGGTTCCTAAAATGATTCCTAGACCAGAAGCTAAACTTGCATAAATAGCATATTTTTTTGCAATTTCAAATTTAGTATAGCCTAATGCTTTCAACGTACCGATTTCTCGTCGGTTTTCTTCGACCATCCGTGTCATCGTCGTAAAAGTGATCAATGCTGCAATAAAGAAGAAGAAAACAGGAAAAACATTAGCAATGGCTGCGATCCGTTCAGCTAAATCACCAAATTCTTGAAAGCCCACATTATCTGAACGCTCTTGGAAACGATAGGTTGGTTTTTCCAAACGATTGATCTTTTCTTCATTTTCGGTAATTTGGGCCTGTGCATCATTCAGTTTTTCTTGTTGTTCAGCGACTTGCTTTTCTTGCTCAGCTAGCTGTGCTTCTTGCGTAGCTAGTTCATTAGTTGCTACTGTTCGTTGTACTTCAGGCAATTGTTCGATCATTGAACGTTGTTGCTCTAGTTGGGATCTGGCAGCTGCCAATTGACTTTGTGCCAGACTAATTTGTTCTTGACCAGCACTCACCTTTTCTTTTTCTGGTTGTAAAGACTCCTTAGCTTGTTCCCTTAGTTCAGTTAAACGTGCAGCTGGTCGATCTTGAAAAAGTTTCTCCACGCTTTTTTGGTTTTGTGCCATTTTGTCCCGATATTCTTTACTATAAGTATCAAAGGATGAAACATTTTTAAAAGTTAAGTAAATAACCGATTGAATGTCTGTGTTAAATTCTGTTTCAGGTAAATAAACAAAATAATCGATCGTGCCGTTCCCGACATTGGCAAAACCACGTTCTAAATTATTGATGAAAAGTGGCGATCGTACAAATCCAACAATTTGATAGTCTTTCTTTTTCACGTTGTCAGAATCGATCGTGTACGTTTCGCCTATTTTATAGCCTAGACTTTTTGCTTTTTCATCTAGTACGAGTTCGTCTTTATTCTTTGGTAAATGCCCATCTACTACTTCTAAAAGGTTTTGTTTATTTGATTTTTTATAAGAAAAAACTTGCACAACTTCGTTTTTACTTGAGCTGGAATAATAAAATTGTTTTCCCGTTTCCAGTTGTGCATCAGGGATTTTTTCGGCTCTAGTTACGTCTTGTTCCGTTAAACCACCAGTTGAAATGATTTGTAAATCCGATAGATTGCCTTTTTCAACATAGTGATCCATCGTTTTTTGCATAACCGGCCCCGCCGTTTTAACGCCTACGAATAACAAGGTCCCTAGCAAAATGATCAATACAATGGCAATAAATCTGCCTTTCGATTGTTTGATTTCTCTAGCACTTGCTTTAAGATATGTTTTTGTTTTCATAGCCCCTCCTTACCACACAATCTCATCAATGGTTGAAGGATGATCGTTTGTTTCAATCGAACGGACTTTCGCATCGTTGATATGGATGACACGATCAGCAATCGGTGCTAAGGCAGAATTATGAGTAATGATCAACACCGTATTTCCATGTTCTCTACTCGCATTTTGTAATAACTTCAACACCTGTTTCCCTGTTTCAAAATCCAACGCACCTGTTGGTTCATCACATAGAAGTAATTTCGGATTTTTTGCTAATGCTCGAGCAATGGAAACACGCTGCTGTTCTCCTCCTGAAAGCTGTGAAGGAAAATTGTCCAGCCGATGTGCCAGACCTACTTGTGTCAATACCTCCACTGGATCTAACGCATCTGGTGAAACTTCTGTTGCCAACTCGACATTTTCTTTTGCTGTTAAATTCGGTACCAAATTATAAAATTGAAATACAAATCCGACATCTGTTCGACGATAGGCGGTCAATTGTTTATCGTTGAACTGAGCGATGTCTGTCTGATCAATGATGATTTGCCCTTCATCTGGCTTATCCATCCCGCCTAATATATTAAGAACTGTTGACTTCCCTGCACCACTTGGACCAAGTATAATGACTAGTTCTCCTTTTTTGATCGCAAATGAAATATTATCATTTGCGGTAATCGTTGTTTCTCCCATTTTGTACCGTTTACATTCGTTGATTACTTCTACATAGCTCATCCTTCTTCTCTCATCTCCATCTCTTTACGAATAAAGTCACTACTTTTTATTTTACCATTGAAATGAATCAGACTAAAGATTTGATAGACGATTCATTGACAAATACAGAAATTATGTTTTACTTACATGGAAAACGATCTATTTATTGAAAGAAGGAAAACCCATGACTACTACAAAATCACCTATTCCACTCGAATTAGCAAAAACAGCTTTTTTACCGATCGATCTCCAAAAAGGAATTGTGAATTCTGGGCAATTATTCCCTTATGATGCAACCACCATCCTCTCAAACAATCAACTGATTGCTGAGCAGTTAAAGCATACAACTGCTTGGAATATACTAGTCAATGTCGATATTACCAGCTTTCAGTATTTGAGTGCTAAAAATGACCGAGCACAAGCAGGTGCTTTTTATACCCCCCCTAAAGAATTTACTGATTTATTACTTGAACCTACCACCAAAGGAACACAAAACACACTCACGATCACTAAACATAATCCAAGTGCTTTTTTTGGAACGTCTTTAGATGCCCAACTTCGTCGAAGAAAGATCGATACGCTCATTCTTTCAGGTGTAGCAACTTCAAACGGTGTCTATGCCACCGCTTTAGATGCTTTTCAACATGGTTACCATGTTATTGTTATCGAAGATGGTTGTAGTGATCGAGATCTAGAACTTCATACGCTCTTTTTTGAAAAAATGTTTCCAAAAACAGCACGGGTGCGTACAACCAAAGAAATCCTTCAAGCAATCGAAGAAGCCAGATAAAGGAACCAAACACGCCTTGTTTTTCATTTACATTGCTGGTTTTCCATGGGAAAATAAAGGTAACCGTTAGATAGGAGTATCAGAATGAAAAAAAAGAAAATAACGATTAAAGACGTGGCAAAACATTCTGGTGTTTCCATTGCCACTGTTTCATTGATTTTAAATGGTAATGAAGAAAAATTCAGCGCTAAAACAGTTGAAAAAGTGCTTGCTTCAAAAGACATTCTCGGCTATCAACCTGACTATGTCGCTCGCCAAATGATTACGAAAGAAACAAAAACGATTGGTGTCCTCGTGCCGGATATCACCAACCCTTTTTTTAATACGCTAATGCGTGGAATTGAAGATGTGTTATACAAACAAAACTTCGTGACGATTTTATGTAACGCTGATTCTGACCATCAAAAAGAAATTGAGTATTTAGCCGAATTAGCACGACGAGGCGTCGATGGGTTTATCATAGCTACTTCCGCTGTTTCGACTACAGCAATCAATGAAAATCTCAAGAAACAAAATCGACCTTTTATTGTGTTGGATCAAAAAAAGGCTGAAGGATTTAGTGATGCGATCAGCACAGATGATTTTCGTGGAGGATACTTGGCTGGTACACACTTACTTCATTTAGGTCACCAATCCATTGCGCTCGTTTATCCACAAAATCCCCCTGAAAACGTCTATCGTAGGATCGAGGGTTTTAAACATGCACTAGATTTTTATCAGCTCTCGCACGACAATTTATTGTTACTACCTACTCATTTTTCTAAAAATGGTGGGTACCAGGTCGTTCCGACGATTCTTAATTCCTCTGCGACCGCAATCTTTGCCTTAAACGACGAGCTCGCTTTTGGTATTTATCGTGGGTTGGAAGAACATGGAAAGAAAATCCCCGAAGATTATAGCGTGATTGGATACGATAATGTGGATATGTGTGAATATGTCAAACCAAAATTAACGACGATCGCTCAACCAATTTTTGAATTAGGTCAATCTGCTGCTCAATTATTATTAGCCCGTATCCAGTCGCCTGAAAAAGAATGGAGCGAAAAATTATTACCAGTAGAATTGAAAAAAAGAGCTTCAACTAAGCGTGTAAGTAGCATTTGTGAATAAATTATGAAGAAAAAAATAAAACATGATGAAGTATTTTTGTGTTTTATTTTTTTTTTGTTTTTTACGGTCGTTATTTTTACAAATATTTTGTAGAAATCTATCTCCTTTGGTACAATTTAAGTAGTATGACCATTTCCCCCAAATTTGTTCTCCCCCAACAAATTAATGGCATGCAGAATAATTAAAATGTTAAAGCGAAGCGACTTATTAGAAAAAAGAATCGTAGCTTATTAATCAAAAAAATCAGATCTTTGTTATGTATTAACAACAGTTGCATGAGCATAGAGACTCGTCACAAGCAAAAAGAAAAGGAGTACCGCATATGAACAAAAATAAAGCAATACGCCTACTTGCTGCATCTTGGCTGATTGCTCCAACGATTTTATCGACTCAAGCTGTTTTTGCAACAGAAAACCAACCAACAACTACAAGTAGCTCACTTGTTTCGGGAAGTGATTCTGTAACTTCAACAGCATCAAGTACAGACACAACTGAATCGTCCACCACAGATTCATCAGCCACAACTGGCTCAACGGGTGAATCATCAACCACTGATTCATCAACGACTGAAACAGGTGAATCAACTGAGAAACCTGCGGAAGAAGTTGCGACACATACACTGACAGTTAATCCCGAATTACTGGGGAAAATTAAGCTGTCTGTTATCAGTAGCGCCCCTCGAGAAGAAAAAGAGTTGACCATCCAACCTAATGGCACGGTCAGTGGGTTGAAAGAAGGAACGAAAGTGTTCTATGAAATCACCCCTCCTAAAGGTGAAAAATTACTTTCTTTCCAAGTAAATGGTGCCCAAGAAGTGAATTATCAAAAAAGATTCTTTGTCGTTGGTGTAATGGATCTATCATTGACTGCTTCATTCAACACACCAACTGTTCCATCTGAAGACTCTTCTACTCAGGATACGACTAATTCAGCTGGAAATACTCAAGATTCTTCTCAAACGACAAAACCTAATGATACAACGAAACCTAGCACAGACAAAAATAAACCAACTGATAGTTCAAAAGAACAATCGAAACCGTCAACGTCAACCAGTAACGATTCAGTTGTTTCAGCGAATACCAATAATTCTTCCAATCACCAAACAAATGACAAAAATAAAGGTCAACAGGCAGGAATTGAAAATCCTGTAGACGGGTCCTCCGATTTTGTCAGCAAAACACCGATTGAAACAACTTTACCAACAAACACGACAGCAGTTCAAAAAGAAATCGTGAAAGAAGCCTATAAATATTTAGGCAGACCCTACGTTTGGGGAGCAAAAGGACCAAGTACATTTGACTGTTCGGGTTTAGCTTATTATGTTTACATGAAGGCCACTGGTCATTATATCGGTGGATGGACAGGTGAACAACAATACGCTGGAACACAGATTCCAGTAGATCAAGCACAACCAGGTGACTTAGTATTCTGGGGACCTTCCTCAGGTGTCACTCATCACGTTGGGATTTATATTGGTAATGGACAATTTATTCATGCCCCTCAACCAGGTGACAAAGTTCGGATTACTTCAATTGCTGATTTCAGACCAGATTTTGCAGTACGTGTCAATATCGCAGGTCTACCAAGCGTGACTGACCAACTGAAAAACCAGTCGATTTTAGATGGTTTAAATGATTCATTCAACTTTACAAAAAATCAAACAACGGATCAGTTTTTGAAAAAAATTGCTACAAGCGCGCAAGAAATTGGTCAAAAAGAAGGCATTTACGCTTCTGTTATGATGGCTCAAGCGATTTTAGAAAGTGGTTCTGGCAATAGTTTGTTGGCAAGTGAACCAAACTATAATCTGTTTGGCATAAAAGGAACTTATGAAGGAAAAAGTGTTTTGTTCAATACTTTGGAACAAGACAGCAACGGTGCAAATTACCAAATCCATGCAACCTTCCGTAAATACCCTTCTTATAAAGAAAGCTTAGAAGACTATGCGAAATTGATCAAAGGCGGGTTGTCCAATAACAAAGATTTCTACAAACCAACTTGGAAATCTGAAGCCAAAAGTTATAAAGAGGCAACGAAGTATCTGGAAGGCCGCTATGCTACAGATAAACAATACGCCAAAAAATTGAATGCGATCATTGAATCGTATGATTTAACTAAATACGATGAACCGAAAAAAGAAGATAATAAAGAAACCAAAGTTAAAAATGTTTCAAAACCTTTGGTAGTACCTGTGTCTTGGGATAAAAATGAGATGTCGCTAGTTGATGTAGACACTTGGTCTTTAAAAACAATTAGGAAAAAACCAGAATATCTTTCTACAATGAAAACACCAAATTACTGGGAATTGTACTTGCAACTATCTGCCAGAGAAATTCCAAAAACGACTGTCATTAAAGTCAAAGCCGACACCATTCCTTTATTGAAAAACTTAGCGATCATCCATCCATCATGGAGTAGATTAACTTAAAAAAAGCTATGACAGAAGTGTCTAGCTCTGAAAACAAGCCGGAGATGAGGTTGAGACAAGTTTTGTCTCAGTCTCTTCTCCGGCTTATTCATGTTTAGAGTGAACGTGTGATGTCTCAGATGTTTCTTGTTTTAGCGTACACAAAAAGCACACAACCTTGTAAGATTCAAGTAACGAACAAAAATCAAAGGAGTGTGCCTTTTGTTTAACTATTGGATCGTCCATCAAACCACTTCAGTAATCCATATGGAACAATTTATTCCTCCAGAAGCTGATATTGCCTAGTTCAATACCTCAGATGAACCAATGCTTCTTTTTCGTCTCTTTAACAAGTGCTATCGATGAAACCAACAATATCACCTATTTAGAGTATTTTTATTTCTCTCTTTTCAAAACAATACTTGTATATAACCAAACAGTCAATACATAGTAAATAAAGTACATGACAAAGAAAATTCCGAATGGTATCAACACATCACGATATGGATCATTCATTAAAAATTCAAATAGTCTTAAACCAAATAAGACATGGATCGCTCCTAAAATACCAGGCGCTAAGAATAAAACACCAATTTCTCGTCGAATCGATTGTCTTAATAAACCACGAGTCGCACCGATTTTTTCTAACATCGTATATCGACCAATATCGCTCTTACTACCTGAAAGAATCTTAAACATCAAGCAACTTGCTAACATCGCTAAGAACGCAATTCCTAGGAAGAAGCCCATAAATTCCATCCCTGAGAAAATACCATTCACTTGTTGATACATTTCATATTTTTGTCCACTCATGGCTTGGTAATCTTTCAACTCTGGATTGACTTGATTATTTTCTTTCACTAATGTTTCGATACCTGGTAAACTTGCTTCAAAATCTTTGACTGTAATTAATTGTAACGTTGTTTCTGGCAACGCTAATTGATCGAATTCACTCGCACGAACTAATTTTATTCCCTTCGCTTGTTGCGTAGGTAATTCGTTTTGTCTTAATGTCTCTTGCAACTCACTTGATTTTGCGATTTCTTCACCAGTTGCTGTCTTTACTTTGTTATCCGCAAAAGTGTTCCCACTATATGCAATATATCTAAGCGGCTCTTTTTCCCATTCATCATAATTGTAATAAACGTATTGTTCATCTTCTTTTTGAGCATAGATGTTATTTGACGTTGGATTTAATTCTCTGACTTTTCCTTGGTCAATCTTTTGTGCATTGTTTAGAACTAAATCATAAGCGTTTGATGAATTGGTCAATGCGGAGATTTGATTTCTGAATCCTAAACCAACCGTTAACGCTCCTAAAGCTAAAGCAAATAAGATCGCTACCATTGAAAGCATTTGCGTATAGTCCCGAATCCTAAAGCTTAATTGTGATAAGGTAAAGTTGTTCAACTTTTTCAATGAGATACCTTCTGATTTTTTCAGTAAAGACAAGAAGAAAATAATCACTGAATGGAAAATGAAATAGGTTCCCAGACAAATCGTTACGAGAGAAATCCCTAAACCAGACAATCCAATACGTGCAATTTCTGATAGAACGTAATAACCAACGCCTAATAAAACAACCCCTAATACAACTTCAAGTAAAAATAAAAATTTATTTTGTTTCATTCGTGTTGGTGTAGCTTCCGCACGAATCAATGTAAGAATTGGCTTTTTCACAATTGAAAAAGCATTGGTGATTGCTGCTAATAAAAACAAAACAGCAAAAAAGAAAAGAGTGATCAGAATACCCTTTACACTAAATGGTGTAAAATGTGTAATTGAAATGTTTAATTGTTCAACGAGTATTCGTTCCACAATACTTGTTAGCCCTACACCAATCGCAGAGCCAACGACGGTCGCCGTTGCACCCACAACAAATGTTTCGGTAAAAATCATTTGTGCAATTTTTCTGCCCTTAGCCCCTAACATCATAAACATTGCATAATCTTTCTGACGCATCGCCATTAAAAATGAATTAGCATAAAGGATGTATACAAAAGTAATGATTGCTAATAATACCGAGCCAAAATGAAAAATTAAAACAGTTGATCCAACGGTAGAATTACTTTCTAAAAACGCTTCATTGCTTGCGATTGACTCGAACATATAAAAAATAGCTGAAGTCATAACCAAACCTGAAAATAAAACAATATAATCTCTTAAACGCCCTTTAATCCCAGTAAGCGATAATTTCCAAAGCATGTTTTTTCCTCCCCTTACTGTTCTAGATTTCCTAAGATCGTTAGAATATGACGATAAAACTCATCACGGCTTTGTTCGCCACGTTTGACTTCTTCGTGGATACCGCCATCTTTGATAAATAAGATTCGTTCACAGTAGCTGGCAGAAAACGGATCATGTGTTACTAATAGAATTGAAACATCATCTTTTTGATTCAATTCTTTCATCGTATCTAGCAAATCACGCGCACTCTTAGAATCTAAAGCTCCAGTCGGTTCATCACCTAATAAGATCGTTGGTTGTGTAACCAAGGCACGAGCTGCTGCTACCCGTTGTTTTTGACCACCTGAAATTTCAGAAGGATAACTTCCCATGATATGAGAAATCGATAAACGTTCTGCTACTGCTTTGACCCGTCGCTTGATTTCTTTAGGTTTAACACCTTGTAAGGAAAGTGGTACTGCAATGTTTTCTTGTGCAGTTAAGTTTTCTAGTAAATTAAAATCTTGGAAAATAAAGCCAATCTCTTTCGCACGAAAGTCTGCTAATTGGTTTCCTTTTAACTTTGTTACATCGTTTTGATTGATTCGGATATTTCCGTCTGTGGGTTTGTCTAATGTAGATAAAATATTTAACAACGTTGATTTACCAGATCCAGAAGCCCCCATGATTCCGATAAATTCTCCTTTTTCTACTGTAAAGCTAATCCCACTTAAGGCTTGTGTCTTCTTCTCATTATTCTTACCGTAGATTTTTGTTACATTTTGAACCTCAACAATTTTTTCCATTTTCATCTATCCTTTACTTAGTTTTTCTTGTGCTAACTTAGGTATATCGTTTTGTTTGACTTCTTCATAAGAAGTGACACCTTTGCTTTTATTCCATGTAATCTCTAAATAGGCTCCTTTTCTTAAAGGACGCGGTTTTTGTCCATTAAATGTTAATATTTTTTCACTTCCCTTTTCATCATATCCGGGAAGAGTATATTTATATTGGATGGTTATTTCATCACGATCATCTTTTATTTCCTCTTTTTCTCCATCTGTCGTAATTTTGACATAGTAGCTATCGCCACCCATGATCATTCGATCCGCAATTTTTAGGCCCCCAAAGATAAAAACTACCGAACCTAATACCAACGCTGCAATGGAAATGCCAATCCCGACCAGTAGTTTCTTCATTTCCTCTCCTTCTTTCACATATGATAGGGCAATTATAAAAAAAAAGACCGTATTTTACCTTTGATTTAACTGTCAAATATCTTTCAATATTGTCATTTATCTATCACAAAGCAAAAGAGTGATTCGCAAGCTTGAATCGAATCGTTTTTTATTTAGATAATAGTTTGATGAATTTTATAAAAAGAAGTTGAGATAAAAGTGTTTAGCATCAAGAAATAAGAAGGAATTTCCGAAAACTGCTTCTCATATTTTTTGAAGATGCTGCTTTGATCTTACCGTGAACAAGAGGTCAGCTCTTTGAACGCCATTTATTCGTTTTTAGAGATACTAAAAAAGACTGAGTTTTGGCTCAGTCTCTGACTACTCTACTGTTCTATTATAGAAAAAATACAGTTGAAAAATTCGTTACAATCATACGATATTTACTCAATAATGGCTATTTTTCTTTCACTGTCCCTGTATTAATGACTGGTTGTGTTCCTTTATCTGTAATAATCGAAACAAGTAGGTTATTGATCAATTGGACTTTCCGATCATCTGTGAAATTGATCTCTTGTCCTGTTTCAATTTGTTCCAATGCCATTTGTGTCATCGTAACTGCTCCTTCAACGATCGTTTGCCGAGCAGATAAAATAGCTTTTGCTTGTTGTCTTTGTAACATTGCACTAGCAATTTCAGTCGCATACGCTAGATGATTCAATCTCGTTTCAATCACCTCGACCCCAGCAACAGATAACCGCTCTTGTAGCTCGTTGGCTAATTCATCAGAGATGGCAGTCGTATTGCCTCGCAAAGTCAAATCTTCTTCATTGAAAGTATCATAAGGGTATTGGCTGGCAATATGACGAATCGCTGTCTCACTTTGAATCTCAACAAAGTCTTGGTAATACGCCACATCGAACAACGCCTTAGCCGTGTCAACAACTTTAAAAACTACGACGGCAGATATTTCGATGGGATTGCCATCTAAATCGTTCACCTTTAAAACCGAACTGTTAAAATTTCGTACTTTTAAAGATAAGTTGATTTTTTGTGCAAACGGAACCGTTAAGAAAAAACCACTTTCTCGTATCGTCCCAATGTACTGTCCAAAAAACAAAATAACTTTTGCTTGGTTGGGACTAACAACCGTTGCGGAGCTTAGTAGTGCAATAGCAATCAACCAACAAACAAAACCCATGACCGTCTGGAAGATCGCTCCACTTGTCATGCCAAAATAGAATAAGAAGCCGCCGATACCAACTAATAACACCAAACCGATCAATCCAATATACCCATTTACATAAACCGCTTTCTTTTCACTCATCACTTAGTTCCTTTCTTAGACCATTCCTACATGATTGGTTTCTTTCTAATCCGTGCCATCACTCCCTCTAATTCTAATTCCTTATCTTCTGTGATATACCAACCACTCACTTGTGGTCCCCCGGAAGTTTGGGGTAAATATTCTAACCTTGTGCGTACCCAATGTTTTTCTTCGGTAAAATAATCTTCCACTAAAATCTCTAAATCAATTCCTGCAGAAAGAATCAAATTCTCTCGAACTGATTTGAACACAAAACGCTCTTTTTCGTCGTCGTACTTTAAGATCCCTGTATCTAAAATCGGCAAAGAGTAATAGTCTAATTCCCTCTTTACTTTCAATAAATGATGGAATACTTCATTGTAAACTTGTTCTAATTGCCGACCTTCTGAGTTATTCGGGTAATCGATCATCACACGTTCTTTTTTTGTATCATAATATTTATGATTAAGTTCCGTGAGATAATTATGTAATTTTGTTATTTCTAACTGTAGCTCTTCTTGTTTCGCTTCATCTATTCTCATCTATTTTTCCACCTTATTATCTCAGCTGTGTTTTCTCTATTTTCTCTTATTTTACTACAGATTTGTAAGTTAAGCGATGAAAAAAATCGTTCTTCCCCATGATACTCCCGATGTCTTAGCTAATATAACAGTCATGTCTGTTATATTAGCTAACCTATCTGAGAAACTATCTATCAAACACCTATCCGAGATAAAAGATGTAAAATCGTTATCTAAATGTGAATAAACCGTTATTCGAAAAAAACTTTTACGTGGATCATCATCCATAATCAACGTCCGTCATTCAAAATCTTTTGAAAAAAATCACTTAATCAAAAAATCGAAAAGTTCCAAAAATAGTTGCACCTATCTTTGAACCTCTTCGATTTATTTCTCTTTACTTACTCTTAATGAAAGACTTTATCCTTTTTAAACATCATATTGATGGTTTTCGTCAGCTATCACCACACTGCTATCATAACCAGTGATTTTTATATTGTTTTCTCCTTTGATCACTGTTTTGATTGGTAATTCTTCATTATTTTTTGTGACAGTTGACATCCCTAATAGATCAATATCTAATCCAATCTCTCCATTATCAAGAAAGTCTACATAGCAATTTTCTAACATAACTGTTCCTTGGGTATTTTTGAATCCATTTAAGAATAGATTCCCATACTTGGCATTCAATTCGATGTTTGAAATATCTGAATTATCAATATTTACATAACTTTGCACAGAATTTACTTTGACTTTTTTTCCATCAACTTTATTAAATGTAATGTATCCACCATTATTTGTAACGGAAACATTCTCACTCACTACGTCATTTAATAACAGTTGCCCTTGCTCTCCTTCTAACACAAGTTGATCTAAAGGAAGTTCGCTAGGAACTGTCAGGGTGATTTTGGATGTGTTATTCATTACATGAAACAAGACGTTTTGTTCACGACCATTTCCGTTAATCGTCAAAGTATCTCCTTTAGTAGTGACTTGAGGTTTACTTGCTTTTTCATACGTAGAGTTAACTTCAAAATTTTTGCCACGTTTGATCTCAACTTGTTGGTATTGTGCATTGACCACTATTTTGTTGATTTTTTCTTTTGTCGATATCACTTGTGAGTCATGGTTCATTTCGACCAATTGAGGGCCATTTTCCCAAGCAAGGCTTCGGTGCGTCCCAAACGCATAGGTTGTCCCAGCAAGTAAGCCACCACTAACCATCAAGCCTAGACCAGCCATTAAAAAATATTTTAATTTCATCTTCACACCTCTTTTTCTTATAACTTCGACGAATGAATCGCACGTCTCGTTACAAAACGACGTCCAACCCACTTCACAAAATTCATCATCATTTTAAATATCCATTTTGTCATTTTCAGAAGGAGCGGCGCACAGAAGACGACGGTTCCGGTAGCGAATAGCCCTAATCCAACGTAAAATAATCCACTTTCTATCGACTGCCCCAACACACCAATACCCGAAACAACTGAAAATAATCCAAGCCCTAAAACAGTAATACAACCGACATAACCACCTACCAGCAAAGCGACTAATAGACATAATAACCCCACGATCACTGCAACAAAACCAATCGCCAAAGGAATCAACAGAGGGGAGGCACATAAGCCAATCACGATCATCCAAATCAACCGAATTTGTCGTTTAGAACTTCTTGGGTTGACTTCATCTGTTGCTGAATCATCTTGTTCAGAGAAATAATTGATTTTCAATTTAAGCGCAAACTGTTTAGGCGTACCATATTCTTCAATGATTTGATCAATTGTTTTGCCAGAATCTAAAAAATATTCTTCATAATATTGAATCAAATCGAATCGGTCATCTTCAGGAATCTCTTGGATTTCCTCTATTACCTCATCTAAATATTCATTCATGTTTATTATCCTCCAATAATCGATTTAAGGAATCTCGAAAGACGATCCACTCATCAATAATATCTTCTAACCGATTATACCCCGCTGGTGTTAATTGATAATATCGACGATTTCTTCCTTCAAAGGGTTCATCATAAGTATCTAAAAATCCTTCTTTTTTTAACCTTCTTAAGACGGGATACATCGTTGACTCACTTACCGACAGGCTTTCCTGTACGATTTTAGTCAACGCATAGCCATACATATCTTCTTTACTCAATGCAGCTAATACCGTGCCATCAAGTAATATCGTTGGAACTTGGATGTGCATTCCTTCACCTTCTTTTATACAATATCTTCTTTCACAACATATTATACTACATATAATATTGTTTTAAAATATAAATGTTGATTATTTTTAAATAAAACAGCATAATAGTCAGATCTAAAATCTATGAATAACGCTCCGAAATCAATTGCTGCTTCAGATTATTAGAGTTGAGCCATTTGAGAAAGACAAAAACATACTAAGATTAGTCGACGGAATACCTTACCACTCATCTTAGTATGTTTCTTTTATCACGTAATTGATCTGGTTTTAGTTCATAATAAAACAATTGAACAGAACAACTACTTCATCATTAAAGTTTAGCTTTTTATTTTTTCAAGCTGATCACAGCTGTGGTTCCTACCTCAGGAATGCTGTTATAGCGTATCGTACCCTCATGCAATTCAAGGATTTTTTTTACCAAAGACAATCCCAAGCCATTGCCAGCCATCTGACGGCTTGTGTCTCCTTGATAAAATTTTTCAAAAATGCGATTTTGAGTTTCTTCGTTCATCCCTACACCTGAATCCGTTACTTCCAATAAAATATCTGTAGCATTTTGAGTCAAACGAATTTCGATCTTGCCATCAGGTTGATTATACTTGATCGCATTATCCATGATATTCAACCACACTTGGTATAAAAATTCTTCGTTTCCCTCATAAAAGACCGTATCCAAATCGATATGCAACTTCAACCCTTCCCATTTAGGTTGCAAAAACACGATGACTTCTCGTATTTGTTCATCTAAACGAAATTTATGCTTTTCGATTTTGACACTTTGGTTTTCTAACTTATTTAGTTTCAAGATATTTTCAGTCAACTGTGAGAGCTGAGTAATATTTTCAATCAATCGTTGCAAAAACACTTGCTTCTCTTCTTCTGGAATATCTGGTGCTTGTAACAATTGGACATAGCCTTGGATCGTCGCTAGTGGTGTTTTAAACTCATGAGAAACACTCGAAACAAAATCATTTCTTAGCGTTTCGATGCTATTGAGTTCTTGGACCATCACGTTGAAATCTTTATATAACTGTTGGACTTCTGCGACTTTGGGAGGTTCCTCCATTCGAATAGAAAAATCACCTGTAGCTACTTTACTCATATTTTTACGTAATTCACTGATTGGCTTCAAGATCCTATGACCGACAAAGCCAGAGATTACCGTGCCGACGATCATGCTAAAAAAAGCAAAAACGAATAACGGATAGAGTGTTGGTCGTTCAGATGGCGTAACATTTTGATGAGAAAGCAAAAAAATAAAGCCTAAGAAGCACAGTAGAGTCACTAATATTGAAACAAACACAATGCTAGCAAAGTAGATCCACAGTTGAGAGTATAATTTCTTTTTCATCTTTTGACCTCCGCTTTATACCCGAGTCCTCTAACGGTGATGAGCTGAAAATCTTCACTTGCTTCAAAACGTGTCCTTAATCGTTTGATATGTACATCGATCGTTCGTTCTTCTGTATTTGTATCCAACCCCCAAATATCGTCCATCAATTGTTGTCTCGTAAAAATCTTATTCGGATAAGCTAACAGTTTGTAAAGCAAAAGAAATTCTTTCTGAGGTAGCACACTGACCTTTTCATTTTGTCTTACTTCATACGTTTCCTGATCTAAGGTAGTATTTCCAATATTCAATTGATTACTATGATTGATTTTTGCTCGCCTTAATAACGCTTCCACACGTAAAACCATTTCATTGACATCTACGGGCTTCGTCATGTAATCATCCGTTCCTAACTGGAAACCGCGTTTTTTATCTTCAAAATCGGCTTTAGCCGTGATCATCAGCACAGGAAGCTCTATTTTTCCATCTCGTAAACTTTCCAACAATTCATAACCATCCATCTCAGGCATCATGATATCGGTAATAATCAATTCTACATGAAAATTTTCCAATCGTGCTAGTGCTTCTGTTCCACTACTAGCTGTGACTACCGAAAAACCAGCATGTTCTAATACTGAACGATAAAGCAATTGTAAATTTTCATCATCTTCTACTACTAATATACGGTTCATTTTATTCCCTCGATTTTTTGAAAAATTTCTTGTTTCTTTCTGATTGTTCATATTGAGTTAACATTCATTGATTATACTGCGTTTATTGTTCTGATATACTTTTAAGTATACCGAATATTCTAATAAGAAAGAAGGACGAATATGCTACAACTTAAAGATATAAAGAAATATTATAAAGTTGGCGAAACAACGACTAAAGCATTAGATGGCATATCTGTTGCCTTTAGAAAAAAAGAATTTGTTGCCATTCTTGGTCCAAGTGGTTCAGGAAAAACAACGATGTTGAATGTCATCGGTGGCTTAGACAACTATGATTCCGGAGATATGGTGATCAACGGAAAGTCCACAAAAGACTTTAAAGATAGCGATTGGGATGCTTACCGAAACAATTCGATTGGTTTTATTTTTCAAAGTTATAACTTGATTGGACATTTAGGAATCATCGAAAATGTTGAATTAGGGATGACACTTAGCGGTGTGGCCAAAGAAGAAAAACGCCAAAAGGCTGAGGAAGCCTTACGCCGTGTCGGTTTAACGGATCATATGCACAAAAAACCAAACCAATTATCTGGCGGACAAATGCAACGGGTCGCAATTGCCCGTGCTTTAGCCAACGATCCAGATATCCTCTTATGCGATGAACCAACTGGAGCTCTAGATACCGAAACAAGTATCCAAATCATGGAATTGATCCAAGAACTATCTAATGAGAAACTAGTAATCATGGTTACACATAACCCTGATCTTGCTCATCAATATGCAGATCGAATCATTGAATTTTCAGATGGTAAAATCTTGGCAGATTCACATCCTCATATCGAACGACCAAAAGATGATCAATTCAATTTACGTCGGACAAAAATGAGTTTCTGGACAGCCTTGAAACTTTCATTTAATAATATCCGCACGAAAAAGGGGCGAACATTTTTGACGTCCTTTGCTTCAAGTATTGGGATCATCGGGATTGCGATCGTCTTGGCATTATCTTCAGGCTTCCAAAAACAAATTGATAAAACACAGTCTGAAACGATGGCAAAATTCCCGATCACTATCTCCAAAGTGACAACCAATCGTTCAACAGATTCTGCTTCATTGGGTACGAGTAAAGCGGATTATCCAAATACAAAACAGGTAACTGCTAAGATCAGTGATGAAGATAAAGCACAGCACACCAATAAAATCGACCAATCTTATGTAGATTATGTCAAAGATATCGATCCTAATTTAAGTAATAATATTGGCTTTACTCGTGCTACTGGTATCAATATGCTTCGCCAAGTTGATGGTAAAGTGCAACCAGTAAGTTTCTCTAACCAAAACCCTGAAAACGAATCATTATCGTTATCAAGCACAATGTCTGCTATGACGGGTGTCGGTGTTTCCAGTTTTCCAACACAGTTAGACAATCAAAAAGAAAACTTTTTAAAAGCGAACTATTCACTGCTTTCAGGCAGTTATCCTGCTTCTGCGAATGACGTGGTCTTGATCGTAGATGGTAACAACAATACAAATATCAATGCCTTGAAAAACCTGGGCTTTGATGTAAAAGACGGTCAAAAATTAGACTTTGATCGCATTGTTAGGACAACTTTCAAAGTGATCAACAACAATGATTACTACACGAAATTACCTACTGGCAACTTTATTCCAAATACTGATTACGATACGATGTATGCTAATTCAACGAGTGAAGTAAAGATTGCAGGGATTTTACGAGTAAAATCTTCTTCAACAATGAATCTTCTTTCCCCTGGAATTGCATATAGTGATCAATTAACGACACAAATCGTTAACGAAAATAAAGATTCTGAAATTGTAAAAGCGCAAAAAGTTAGTGATACGAATGTGATGTCCAACGAAAAAGTGGATGAAACAGCTAAACAATCACTGATCAGCTATTTAGGCGGTGACAGCATTCCAACTAGCATCATGATCTATCCAAATAACTTTGGTGACAAAGAAAAAATCCTTGATTACTTAGATGCTTACAACAAAGGAAAAGCAGAAGAAGATAAAATCATTTACTCTGACTTAGCAGGAACAATGACTGAATTGACTGGTGGTTTGATGGATGCCATCACTTATGTATTGGTTGCTTTTGCTGGTATCTCACTAGTGACAAGTATGATCATGATCAGTATTATCACGTATACTTCAGTCATCGAACGTACCAAAGAAATCGGGGTGTTAAAAGCATTAGGGGCTCGTAAAAAAGATATCACTCGTGTCTTTGACGCAGAAACTTGTATCTTAGGAATCTCTTCGGGCTTATTAGGTGTTTTGATTGCTTGGTTAGCAACGTTCCCAATCAATCATTTACTCTATCAAATGACTGATCTAAAAAATGTGGCTCAACTGAACCCACTCCATGCACTGATCCTCGTGATCGTCTCTACGATCTTAACGATGTTAGGTGGGCACATCCCAGCAAGAATGGCTGCTAAAAAAGATGCAGCGATTGCTCTGCGTGCAGAATAAACGATTGATATTGTTTGAAAGAGATTGAGAAGTCCTTAGCAGCAAGAAATAAGAAGGAATTTCCGGCAATTGACAAGAAACACAAATACTTGTTTTCCCTGTTGATTGTCGTCTACTTGGTTCTTCTCAAATTTTTGGACAATTTCGGCTTATTGCCGAAGGTCAGACTTTGAACACTATTTATTCTTTTTTAGAGATACTAGAAGAAACTGAGACAAGTTTTAGCTCAGTTTCTTCTTTATTTTTTAGTCAGTAATATTATGTGTTAGAAACAACATAGCATGCACTGTTGACTGGATTGTAAGAATAGTAGATGTACCACTCTTGCGTGTAGCCCCCCCCAGCACATATTGCTTCTCCAATTGCAACTTTAGAGCTGTAGGTATTCCCTATTTCTGTACCTATGTTTTTTACAGTTAAATGATAGAATATGCATCTTTTAGAAAACGCTTAAATAGCCAAAATTATTTTTATGTATTTGAAACTTTTTCCTATTTATTTGACTCTAATAGATGTAAGAGAAAAAATCTTTATGAAGTGGGAGGAAAATCGTGTGCCCAGTGATTTATTTTTAGTAAAAAAAGCAAAGGAGGGAGATAAAGAGGCATTTGTCCAATTGTTTAAAAGTTATGAAGCTGTTCTCTATAATACAGCGCGTAAGTTTTTGAACAATTCAGAAGACATTGCAGATTGTTTACAAGAAACAGCATTGACGGCCTACAAAAATATCCAAAGCGTGCAAAAACCAGAATATTTTAACACCTGGTTATGCAAAATTCTCATTAATAATTGCAAAAAAATTCTCAAAAAATCAAAGAAAGAAACTTTTTATGTAGAATACGAGGAAGAAAAAAATACAACGATACGTTCAATGGAATTAAAACACATGCTACAAAAATTAGATTTGAAATATCGAATTCCGTTGGTGCTCTATTACTATAATGGGTTTTCCATCAAAGAAATCAGCACGATATTATCTGAACCAGTCAATACAGTGAAGACACACCTTGCTCGAGGGAAAAAACTACTAAAAATAGAGGAGAGCTAGGAGGAGAAAAAATGACTATTTCTGAAAAGAAATTTATGGAAGAACTCAAAAAAGAGGAACGCTTACCCTCAGAAGTACGAACCAAATTAGAAGCCACCTATGACTCTATACGAAAGGAGAAACAGGTTCCACTTAAAAACTACATAAAAAAACGGGGTTATTTGATAGCTGTTGCCGTATTTCTCATAAGTATCTGTTTGTATGCATACTCACCCTTAGGCACTGCAACTGCTAATTTTTTACGGTTTGGGAAATTTACTTCTGAAACATTGAATCATGAAGGGTTTATTTCCAGCCAACAACTTACAGCTTATGATAAAAAAGCAGATATACAGTTAACAGAACTCTATGTAGATAAAAATGAACTAGGGTTACATTTTACTGTTCATCTTCCAAAAAACTCGGAGCTTTTAAACAAAAAATGGGAGAAATATGGATTAAATTTTGGGATCAAAAATGGGCAAGATCAGTATTTGATTGATTTTCGTTCAGGACTAGCAGAAGAAAAAGAAGACTTGTCGCTATTCCGTTCGATCAATGAGGAACAGAGCATTGATCGAGAAACAAACACATTGGAATTTATTTACAATCTACATCCTACAAAAACGGGCTCGGTTCCCTCTCTTGAAGAGACAACCATACAAATCAATGGCATCACAGCCTACAGAACAAGTGACCCAAAAGCATATTCTATTTTTAAAGGCGAATGGGAACTACCTATTGATACAAGTAAGATTAACTATTTTGATGAAATAAATTTTACTCCAAAAAATAATCACCTTTTACCGATTGAGCGAGCAATGGCATATCCTACTAATTTTGTCATTCGTTTTAAAGATGAACAAGACTTTTTGAAAAAGTTGCCAAAACCAAAAAGTAATGCCGACAACAATATTCAATTAAAAATAGTAACTGAAAAGACGACAACCTATTACCCATATTCTAAATTTACTTCTGTTACTGAAGGGTCAAATAACTATTGGGATATGACTTTTGACTATTCTGGATATGATCAACAAGCCTCGATTTATCTCGAATTGAAAGGAATCGGAGAAATTGAGTTAGAAAAATAGATCGGATTGTGGCAAATCCATCATGGTAGTTAATAAAAAATGAGCAGAAGACAACTATCTTCTGCTTTATTTTTTTGGAATCACTTCTACAGAAACGATATCACCGATGTCTTTCTCAATTTTTTTACGAATATCTTTACGTATCCCTAAGATGTAGCAAATTGTTCCATCTTCGTTTTTCACCCCCATATTCACAATACTTCCCTCATATGCTACTCCATCAAATGTCGCTTGAACTTTGACTCGGCCTACACCAAACTCTTCTCTGAGATCATAAGGAAAAATGATATATGCGCCACCCTTGCCTATTTCAGAAGCATAAATTTTTGACTGAAAAGAATATTTTTTTTGCATTTCCCCACCCCTTTTTTGTTCAGTATAACAAAAAAAAGGACCCTCCACAGCTGATCGTTCAACTGTAGGGAGGAGCCCTTTTTGAAATTAACTGATTCTTGCACTTACTTGATTAGCTGACTATTTATTTGCTTTGACTTCTTCAACTAATTTCGTTAATGCTTGTTGTTGGAATTGCGTTGCTAATTCTTTTGACAATGTTGCTTGTTCTTCTGGCGTCATGGCTGGATTTTCAGTCATAGCTTTCATCAGACCTTCTTGTACAAAAGCCTTTGCGTCGCTTTCCATCGTACTTTGTTGTTCTTTTACTCGTTGCGCTAATGTTTTTGCTTGATCCGTACTTAATTCGATCCAATCAGCTGGAATTTTAAAGGTATTCACACGACTGGCATATTCGTGGTTATTATCCGCTAGATTGAACCAGAATTTATACATATCATTTTTATAGACCCAATAAGTTGTTTTTGCTACTTTTTGCGCTTGACCAGTCGTACGTTCTACTTTATTGGTTTCATTATCAGTACCGGTAGCTTTTGGTTTCTTTTGGTCTTCACTCGTACGGTAAAGATAGACTTTTTCCGTCCCGTCACCTAATGCTTGATATAAAAGCATATTTGCACTATCTGAATCAGCACTTGATACGATGTTAGTGGTTTTCGTTTCAGTTACTTTTTCCATACCAAAATGGTTGGATAAATTAGCCACGATCAACCCTAAGGATGCCACAAAGACTAACCCAAAAAGTAATGATACAATTGTTTGCCAAGCTTTTTTTGCAAAGATATTCATTAGGGCAAAAGCCACTAAACTAATGATCAATACGAAAATAATCATGCTTTATCCCCCGCTTTCGCTAGAACAGGTTCTTTTCTCTTCAATAAGAAGGCAATCACAAAACCAATCACACCAAAGACGATCGCCACAAAGAATGCTGCGTGGTAACCAGATAATGTCGCATTGATCGCTTGGTCTTTATAAGTTAAAGGCGTGCTTTCTAAGACTGATTTTGCAGGTAGATTATCTTTTGTCACATTGGTCAATACACTGATCAAAATAGCTGTCCCAATCGAACTAGCAATTTGTCGGAAGGTATTGTTTACTGCAGTCCCATGACTGATCAGTTTGTTTGGTAAAGCATTCATACCAGATGTTGTTACTGGCATCATAACCATAGAGATCCCAAACATCCGAATCGCATAGAGAACAACAATATATAAAACAGGCGTTGTTTTTGTTAAGAAAGCAAATGGTGCTGTTGCAGCGGTTAGCACGAACATCCCAACAATCGCTAAACGTTTTGCACCGTGTTTATCAAAGATCGCACCTGTGATCGGCATCATCGCCCCCATAATCAAGGCACCGGGTAGTAACATCAAGCCAGAATGAAAAGCTGATTCGCCACGGATATTTTGGATATATAGAGGAACAACCATTTCAGCACCGACCATCGCCATATTCGTTACACCAGCTAAAACTGCTGCAATCGTAAAGGTTGATGATTTAAATACACGCAGTTCCAAGAATGGATTTTCCAAACGAAGTTGGCGCCATGCAAATAAGGCAATAAATATTACCCCTACGATCAAGAAGCCGATCACTTTCGCACTGCCCCATCCAGCATCACCGACACTTGAAAAGCCATAAAGCAAACTACCAAATCCAATTGTTGAAAGGATAGCAGATAGAATATCGATACTTGGATTTGATAACGGAATAACGCTTCGCATCAAGAAAAAGGCTAAGACCAAAACTAAGACGACAATTGGTAAGACCATACCAAATAGATCACGCCAATGATAGTTATCAATAATATAACCTGATAATGTTGGTCCTAAAGCTGGAGCCAATCCAATAACGATCCCTGACATCCCCATGGCAGATCCTCTTTTTTCTGGTGGGAAAATCGATAACATAATATTTTGTAATAAAGGCATTGAAACACCCACACCACAGGCTTGGATCAAACGTCCAATCAATAAAGTACTAAAGTTAGGGGCAACAAAACAGGTAATTGTTCCGATTAAAAAGACTGACATTGCTGATAAATATAAACTTCTTGAACTAAATTTATTGATCAGCCAAGCAGTAATCGGGATCATGATTCCGTTAACCAATAAGAACCCTGTTGTTAGCCATTGAACACTTGATGCAGAGATATCAAAATCTTTCATCAGCGTAGGAAAAGCTGTAGTTAATAAGGTTTGATTTAATACCGTACAAAAGGTACCAATCAATAAAACGACAACTAATAGTGTCCGATTATATGGTTTGCCGTAAATATCTACGGGTTGATTTTTATTCATATTTCTCCTTCTTTCTGAATTCTTTCTGAAACCACTTGAATACTTTAGTCCTATTTCGTTCATTTGTCAACCTACTTGACACATAAGTTATCCCAAGTATAATTAAGGAAAGTTAGACAACAAAAGGAGGGACAAAAATGGTAGGAGCATCCCTGAAACGTTTATTAGAAAATGATCATTTACTGGTAGGAATCAGTGAACTAAGTGAAATTGTCGGTGTGTCTCCACGTCAGTTACGATATTGGGAACAAAAAGAATTCATTCGTTCCGTTTCTACTGGTGTGAATTGTCCTCGAAAATATCAATTACCTACTGTTATCAAGGTTGAGATTATCAAAAAATATTTAGATGAAGGCTATACGTTGAACAAATCAGCTGAAAAAGCCGAAGAACGTCTAAAAAAAATGAAGCATGTCCGCAAAGTTTTTTCCAAAGCAATCAAAGAAATCGAATTGATTGATGAAAGATATACTGTTTTATTGATCGGTGATTTCAAAGAGACAACTGAAGACTCAAAACTTTATATCATCCACGATGAAGCAACAGATGAACTCACGTATAAAATTGTCCCCGTAAGCGAAAAAATTGATTTCGAACAATTATTGAAAAATCTTTAAGCAATGAAAAATAAAATGTAGTCAATTCTCCCAATTTCTCTTGTGTTTTACCAAAACAGTTTAAGAAATTGACGATAATCGACTACATTTTTTGCTTCTTTTCTATCTTTTTCAGTTTGCTACTATCAATAAAATAAAAAATAAAATTTATTTTCTATTCTCTATTCCATTTATTATTTCTGTCTTTTTTGCTCTTCTAATACGCTCGTCAACCAATTCGCATATTCTGTTTCTCGATTGATCGCATGGGATAAAATCAAATAGTGCCCATAATTTTCTTCTTGTTCTTTTCTTGTTGGAAATATCCTCTCTTGACGTGCCAATAGATGTGCTCGCTTTTCTTCATGGAGATCCCGTTGCTGCTCAATGATCTCTCTCAACATCGGATCATTCACATCTTTCACAAAATATAATTTCAACACAAACTCGTCCCGATTGACTGGTAATTCATTCGTTGGCGTCCGAATCCATTCGTTTAACAATGCCTTTCCTTCATCCGTTAATTGATAGACTTTCTTCTCCAATTTCATCCCTGTAATTTCAACTTCATGTTTGATGATCCCTCGTTCTTCCATTCTTGCTAATTCAGGATAAATTTGACTATGCTTCGCTTGCCAAAACTCACCGATTTCATTTTTGAACGATTGGTTTAATTCATAGCCTGTCATCTTTTTTTTACTCAACAATCCTAACAAAATATAGCGTAGCGTATTTTTTCTCGCCATGCTCTCTCCTCCTTGACAAATCCTTTTATTCATTCTATCATAATCACGTAATCAAAAACATGTACTTTATTACATGTTTTAATTTAAAAGGAGCTGTTGTTTCATGAAAGAATTTAAAGAACTAGAAGATTTTATCGGTACACACTTTATTTATACGTACGATAATGGTTGGGAATATGAATGGTATGCTAAAAATGACCATACTGTCGACTATCGAATTCACGGCGGAATGGTCAAAGGCCGTTGGGTCAAAGATCAAGAAGCAGATATCGTTAAGTTAACAGATGGCGTCTTCAAAATTACTTGGACTGAACCAACTGGTACTGACGTGGCCTTGGATTTCATGCCCAATGAAAAAAAATTACATGGAACGATTTTCTTTCCTAAATGGGTTGAAGAACATCCTGAGATCACAGTTACTTTCCAAAATGAACATATAGCTGAGATGGAAGCAGCACGTGAAAAATATGAAACTTATCCAAAATTGTTAGTACCAGAGTTCGCTAACATTACTTATATGGGCGATGCTGGTCTCAATAATGAAGATGTCATTAGTGAAGCTCCTTATGAAGGAATGCCTAGTGATATCCGAGAAGGTCGTTATTTTGATAAAAACTATAAACGGATAAAATAAGAATCATTCGTAGATTTGACTATTAGTCTTATACGAATAGAGAAAAACAACCATAGCATCTCATACTATGGCTGTTTTTTTAATTAACTATTGATCTAAATAAAGCGAGCAACAAAGGATGTATTTTGAAAATTTCCTGTAATAATGATAATTTTTTTCATATTTTTTCGAATTTCTTGCCACTCTTTTAGGTAAGCTTTATGATTAAATAAGTTACACTATCAAAAAAGGAGTATGACAATTGAAAAAATATGTTCCGTATTTGACAATTTTACTATTTGCATTCTTATTTGTTATGCCAAATATCCTAACACATGACCTTATCATTGGAGCAGATGCACCATTTCATTATAACCGTTTTTACGATGCCGCTGAACAATTCGCTAATTGGGATTTCCATTATTTCCCTTCCATGTATGGATTTCAGCAAAGCGGGCGTATCGTCAATGCGATCTATGGTCCGTTGTTTGCTTATTTTCAAGGCTTGATCGTTTTAGTTTCAGGCAGTTGGTTCCACTATCAAATCTTATCAAACTTTATTCTCTTTGTGATTTCTGGTTGGTCGATGTTGACACTATTGAATTATGTACAGGTGAAAAAATGGGTCAGCATACCAATCTCGGTATTATTTATGACGACTTATTCCATTCAATATTGGGCAATCAATCAGGGCTTTACCAGTTGGGGCACCTGTTTTTATCCCTTATGCATGATTCCATTAGTGGACTTTGTTGTTCATAAAAAATTTCCTGTCTTGAAAGTTACCTTTTCAATTGCACTGATGACTCAGATCCACTTACTGTCCACCGTTATGTTGGTACTGATGTATATCCCTTTTTATCTTTATTATTTCTTTACTCAGACAGAAAAAGGCAAAGCAATCGGGCAACTGATCAAATCTGTCCTCTTTTATTTTGTACTAACAGCAAATATTTGGGCAGGATTAGCTATCGTCTATGGTGGAAATAAGATTTTGCCACCTTTTGTCAACCGAGAGATGAGCCAAAAAGCAATCAATCTGGATGGCAGCTATTGGCTAGCGTATCCCAAGATTTTTCCAATTTTTTTATTGATCGGACTAATACTGTATCTTCTTTTCCGCCGTCACTACGACATTTTTACAAAGTTACTTTTACGCACAAGTCTTGGATTCTTCCTACTTTCAACCAGTTTGATCCCTTGGACAACACTAGTGGAAAAAGAGGTACCTTTCGTAAGCTTGATCCAGTTTCCTTTTCGTTTCTTTGTCCCATTTACCTTGCTCTTTCTACTCTTTTTAGCGCTTGCGCTAAATCAATGGGAAAAGAAAAATTGGTATCGTGCGTTGAGTGTCCTATTTCTCTTTGTCGCTTCTGCACAAACGATCCAAAACCTCTATCAGCATCTGGATAAATGGCAAGACGAAACATTTGTCAGCCGTCACACGTATCTCTTTGATACACCAGCAGAGGCAAGAAAAACATTTTATGACCATGATATGTCGACTAGTTTATTCGTTTTTCAAAAGACAACACCCGATTATCTACCAATCTATCATGAAACTAAAGCAAATAAATATGATCGTTATAATGAAGAAATCTTGGAAGGAGAAACCACGTTCATTAAATCTCATCCTGGTGGACGTTTAACGATCAAATGGAAAAACACTGGGGAAGAAACTGTCCATTTACCAGTCATTGTCTATGACCGCACAGTGTTACTGCAACACGGCAAAAAATTGACAGATTATCAATTAACAGATATCGGTACTCCTATCGTCAAACAGCACAATGGAATCAATGAGATCACTCTCTATTATGATTTACCAACTTTCTTTTACTTTGTGATGGCATTCTTCCTGATTGGTTGGTTCGTTTTGATCGGACTCTTTGTCAAAAATCGTTACCAGGTTTGGAGAATAACTAAAAAATAAGGGACTGGCTTCTGTGGATCAAAAAGAGAAATTCTCAACACGGAAGCTGTCTCTTTTTTATACCTTTTTATAGAATAGCAAACAAATCGTCAAATATAGTAGTCCTAATAAACGAATCGTGTTAGTAGCTACTTTTTTTTCTAAACATAAGAAAAAATATTTATTTACTCTCTTCTTTTATAAACTATACTAGAATACAGAAAAGAAGGAGTGATACATATGCCTCAAACAACGAATCGACAATTGACTTTGAAAAAAAAAATCGGACATGCTTTTGTTCATCAATCTACGAATACTACCCTTAATACTGAGTCTCACCTTAAAATGATACTTAAAGATCTACCTGAGGATTCGCTATCAATTAAAGAATCAACTAATGAACAGCTGTATGAGCTGCCAAATAGTAAGACTGAGCCGCTATATGTAACTGTAATTGGTGATCGATCACCTACGCCCATTTCAAATGTTCGGTCAACGAGTGAATCAACTTGTATTAATGACCAAGATTATTCTAAAAGAAATACCATTTTAGACATTTTAAAAAAAACTGCAAACTCTCCTGAAGAGGTAAAAGAGCTGACAAGCATCATAGAGCAGTTAATTAATGAACTGCCACATCGTGAGCCTAGCGGTGAAGATCTGCAACCTCATGAGCCTAAAATCAAAGATTCCCTCGTTGTACTTTTGAATCTTTTAGATAACTTGCCAATTCTAACCGATTCCGATAAAGATCGATTTATAGACCATTTTAATATTTTACATGAGGAAGTACTACATAATACCAATTTACAAAAAAATACACCGGTAACTAAAGAGCCCGACTCCTTGAAAAATGTCCGAGAATTCATTTCTGCCAATCGGAAAAAAAGTCCAGCCGAGTTAAAAAAACAATGCAGAGACCAAAGAAACAGAGAATTTTATTGCCTTCCTCCTTGGTGCTTCCCATCGCGCTAACAGTCATTTAATTATCTAATCAAATTTCTGCACGTAGCTGAAGCTGCTGCAAACAAAAAGTCCCATAGAAAGAAAAATGGATACATCCTTTCTATGGGACTTTTTGATTATTTTATTGAATGGGGCTGACCGTTATCTCTACTCCATAATGGTCACTTACAATGATTTCTTGTTTTCCATCAAAAATACTACGATAAGAAGGAACTGAGAATTCCTGTGGTACATAGATATAATCGATTCGTAACTGCTCTGTATTCGTTTCCCATCCATCGATTTTCTGTTCAATGGTTGCCTGACCATGAACTTCTTGGGCAACAGTATAGGAATCGACAATCGCAAGAGGGCTTTTTTCAACCAAGCGATAGCCTGCCTCTCCTGCTGGGTTGTTAAAATCCCCCATTAAAAACAGTGGATTTGAGAGATTAGCTAAGTGTTCCATCAAGCAATGCCATTCAAAAGCAAAGCCCTTCGTTTCATCTATCCACCAAGAAAAATGACAGCTTGCTAGAGTGATTGTTTGGTCATCGATCATCGTCTGACAGATCAAAATTTTCCGAGTGTGGTAATCCTCTCTTTGCTTTGTTTCAGAAACATAGATTGCTTCACTGCTTAGTGGTGTCTTAGAAAGCAGCGCATTCCCCTCTTCATAAATCCCATAACCGACATGACTCATTTCCCAACTCCAATAATAGTCTTTCCCTTGTTTGGCTAAGTAGCGCACCAAGCAATAAGCAAAATTATCGACATGGACGGGCGATTGTTCTATAACTGGACAAAATTTGTTTAATTCTTCATTCACGATACTTTCGGAAGTGATTAATTGATTGACTTCTTGTAAAGCAATCACATCATAATCTGCTTGACAGATTTTATCTACGATCTGGCGCATCTTTTCTTCTGGTGATTCTTCTAACCAGCTATGTGTATTCAAAGTCATCATCTTCATCTTCAATTCTCCTTATTGATTAAAACTTACTTCATTTCTTTTATGATAGGATAGCCATGGATTATTAGCTGTGATTGTTTACCCGCTCGCAGATATTCAAAAAAATAAGTCTGAGAACTCAAAAACGAAGTATAGCGTTTTCGTGTTTTCAGACTTATTTGAGAAACAGAAAAACTGACTATCGGAAACCAAATAAGGAATTAAATTTGGTACTGGTCATCTTACTCATTATTGTTGGGTGTCTTTTATAATGATCACAGTTTTATTTCGCCAATTACTGTTCCTAATTCCGTTGGTCCTAAATGTTTGAGAATCATTTCATTGACTTTCCCATCCGTAAATACCACCATAATCGTTATATCTTTTCCTTCATTTTTGATTTCGGTTAGATTCATTTGTGCCAGTTTTGCTCCTGCTTCAACGGTTTGACCTTCTGTTACCAGGATTTCAAAAGCTGGTTGATCCATTTGGACTGTGTCGATTCCCATATGGATTAGTACTTCTGCACCTTCTTCTGTTTCCATTCCAATAGCATGTTTGGTTGGAAAAATACTAACTACTTTCCCAGTAATAGGTGCCACAACTTCACCAGTCGTCGGAATAACAGCAAAGCCATCCCCCATCATTTTCTTTGAAAAAACAGGATCGTTGACTGTTGCCAAGTCTATCACTTCACCAGCTGCTACAGTCTGCAACTCTTTTCGTATACCTAACGTTTGATTATTAGCTGTTTCTTTTTCAACAACAACTTCTTCTACTGGAGCTGGGATAGGCGCCCCCGATTGAAGCAAATCTTCGATATCTGATTTTAATACATCGGCTTTTGGGCCATAGACAGCTTGTACACCATTATCTTTGACGATTAGCCCCATAGCGCCTGCACGTTTCCATTCTTCTTCTGAACCTACTTTCTCACGATCAGCTACACTCACACGTAACCGTGTCATACATGCATCTACATCTTTGATATTATCTTTCCCGCCTAATAAGTGAATGATTTTGATGATTTGTGGGTCTGACGTGCCAGCTTGGACTGTCGTTTGTTCTCCATTCCCATTGCTATCGTTACTGTCACTATCATAATTACCATTACGCCCTGGTGTAGCAAAATTGAATTTTTTGATCATGAAGTTTGCCACAAAGTACGTAACAACTCCAAACAAAATGACGCAAATGACGAAGTTAAGCAAATCGCCACCAAGTCCAGCTTTCATCGCTAGAGGAGTTCTAGTTAACAATTCGATGTTTCCAAAGGAATGAACACGTAACGGTAATAAATCTGCCATTGCAAATGCTGCCCCTTGGATCACAGAATAAACAATATAAAGTGGAACTGCAGCAAACATAAACATAAATTCTAATGGTTCAGTAACCCCTGTTAGAAAAACAGCTAATGCAGCTGAGAAATACATGGAACGATAGCGTGCTTTTTTATCAAGATCAACATTTCGATACATAGCTAAAGCTAACCCCATCAAAATACCAGAAGAACCAATCATTTGCCCCACTTTAAAACGAGCTGGTGTCCAGTTGTTCAACACAAATTCATACTGTGATAAATCCCCCGCACCTTTTAAATTCACCAAATCAGTAGCCCAAGCTAACCATAAAGGATCTTGCCCAAAGACTTGCGTTCCTGCTTGTGCACCAGATAAGATTTCATACGTGCCCCCTAATTGCGTATAATTGATCGGAATCGTCAACATATGATGTAAGCCGAAAGGTAACAATAATCTTTCTAAGGTACCATAAAGAAATGGCGCTAAAACCGGTGCACTTTCTTGTGACTGAGCGATCCAAAGACCAAAATTATTGATACCTGCTTGGACATTTGGCCAGACAACAGCCAATACTAAAGCTACAATCGTTGACCAAAGAATCACTACAAAAGGAACAAATCGTTTTCCATTAAAGAAAGATAACGCATCAGGTAATTTACGATAATTGTAATATTTATTATAGGCCATTGCACCAACAAAACCAGCAATAATCCCTACAAACACGCCCATATTCAACGCAGGTGCCTCTAATACACTAGTAAAAAATCCTTTGACCATGATCTTCGTGCCAAATAATGTATGGGTAAAGGCATCTTCATTTGCTAGCATCTCACTCGTCACTCCGAAAATCGCTCCCGTGATCCGGTTGATCAAAACAAATGAGATCCCTGCTGCAAAAGCACCACCCGCACGCTCTTTTGCCCAACTTCCACCTATTGCTAAAGCAAACAACAGATGTAAATTCCCGATGATCGCCCAACCAATATTTTCAATGACACCCCCCGTTGTTACTAAAAAAGCTAAGTTAGGGTCAATCAACGGGATAGATTTCCCGATACTGATCATCAAACCCGCAGCTGGCATCACTGCCACAACAACCATTAAAGCTTTCCCAAATTTTTGCCAAAACTCAAAATTAAATAATTTCTTCATAACTCCTGCTCTCCTTTATGCAATCGGTTTCGTTGTTAGTTATTATAGCCTTTGTTTCTTTTTTTGTAAATGCTTTATTTTTGATTTTATTCACTTTCTACCCAAACAGTCGCTATCAGAAGAATCATTTTCTTTTCGCATTCAATAGTAACTTATTATCAAAACAGTTAATGTTTTCCAGGAAAATTATCTTTTCATTTCTTTGTTTTAAATCCCCGCTAAAAAATTCTGCTTTATTTATATTGACTTACGCAATCGGTTGCGTTTATTATAAACGTATCAATGAAATTATCTAGGAGGAGTACAATGAAACAAATCAAGCGCCTATTTCAAATTGATCCTTGGAAGATCAGCACCAACACATTAGATCGGGAAAATCTCCGTTTACAGGAATCTTTAACTAGTATTGGTAACGGATACATGGGCATGCGAGGGAATTTTGAAGAAGCCTATTCAGGTGATCATCATCAAGGAACTTATTTAGCTGGGGTTTGGTACCCCGATAAGACTCGTGTTGGCTGGTGGAAAAATGGCTATCCCGAATATTTTGGTAAAGTGATTAATGCAATCAATTTTATTGCCATGGATATCTATATCGATGAGCAATTATTAGACCTTGCTACAATCGAACCAGAAGACTTTTATTGGGAATTGAATATGAAAAACGGTGTGTTATCACGTAGTTACACAGTAACGACTGCAACTAACAAACTAAAGATCACCTTTGAACGTTTTTTAAGTATCGTCAAAAGCGAAGCTGCTTATATTCGTTTAACAGTTACGATGCTCGAAGGAAATGGCACGGTCAAAGTCATCTCTAAATTGGATAGTAAAGTTCAAAATGAAGATAGTAACTATGATGAACATTTTTGGAATGAAATCGGTCGAGGTACTTCTGATGAAACAGCCTACTTAATGACCAAAACGATTCCAAATAATTTTGCGATCGAACAATTTACCGTAACAGCTGCCATGAGACATTTCGTGAATGAAGAATTAGCGCAACCAATTTACCACGAAGATACATTAGCAGTCCTTGGGGAATTTTCTTTCGACTTAACAACGAATCAATCCGTGACACTTGATAAAGAAGTGCTTGTATTGACGAGCCGTGACATCCCCGAAGCACAGCAAGTCCAACAGATCCTCCAAGAATTTAGTGACTTACAAAGTCATTATCTGCAAGCAAAAGCAGAACAAACCACTGCTTGGAGCAAACGCTGGGCACTGGCTGATGTGGTGATCGAAGGTGACGAGGAAGCACAGCAAGGGATTCGTTTCAATCTTTTCCAACTATTTTCTACTTATTACGGCGAAGATGAACGTTTGAATATTGGACCCAAAGGCTTTACAGGAGAAAAATACGGTGGTGCTACTTATTGGGATACGGAAGCTTACGCTGTCCCCTTATATCTTGCTTTAGCAAAACCTGAAGTGACAAAAAATCTCCTTAAATATCGCCATAATCAATTGCCACAAGCTATTCATAATGCCCAACAACAAGGATTAAAAGGCGCTTTGTACCCAATGGTTACTTTTACAGGAGTCGAATGCCACAACGAATGGGAAATCACCTTTGAAGAGATCCATCGTAACGGTGCGATTGCTTATGCGATTTACAACTATACGAACTATACAGGTGACACCGATTATTTGAAAAAAGAAGGGTTAGAAGTATTAGTTGAGATTGCTCGTTTTTGGGCAGATCGGGTTCATTTTTCAAAACGTCATAACAAATATATGATCCATGGCGTGACTGGTCCGAATGAATATGAAAACAACATCAATAACAACTGGTATACCAATACGATAGCTTGCTGGGTATTAACGTATACCCGGGAAAACTATTTAAAATTCCAAACAGAAACTACTGTAACGATCACTGACGAAGAACTAACGAATTGGCAAACCATTGCAGAAAATATGTATTTTCCTAAAGATGAAGAATTAGGTATTTTTGTCCAACATGATACATTTTTAGATAAAGAATTATTGCCGGTATCAGAGCTATCTCCTAGCGAGCTTCCATTAAACCAACATTGGTCTTGGGACAAAATTTTGCGTTCTTGTTTCATTAAGCAGGCGGATGTGCTACAAGGAATCTATTTCTTCAACGACTCGTTTAGTAAAGAAGAAAAACAACGGAACTTTGATTTTTACGAACCAATGACCGTTCATGAGTCTTCCCTTTCACCAAGTATCCATGCCATTTTAGCTGCTGAATTAGGTATGGAGGATAAGGCAGTGGAAATGTATCAACGGACAGCCCGCCTTGATTTAGATAATTATAATAACGATACCGAAGACGGCTTACACATCACGTCGATGACTGGTAGTTGGCTCGCAATCGTCCAAGGATTCGCTCAAATGAAAACAGATCACGAACAGTTACGTTTTGCTCCTTTCTTACCAAACACGTGGACAGCCTACTCCTTCCATGTGAATTATCGTGGTCGTTTATTATTTGTTTCGGTGTCTAGTGAACAGGTGCAATTGACCTTAGTATCAGGCGAAAGTTGTCCATTAAAGGTGTACGAAAAAACGTATCTTTTAGAAGACCAGTTAAAGGTACCTTTGCGTAAGGAGGAATTAGATGTTTAAAGGAGTTTTGTTTGACTTAGATGGGGTGATTACAGATACTGCGGAGTTTCATTATCGCGCTTGGAAAAAATTAGGTCAGGAAATCGGTGTTCCCATTGATCGAACATTCAACGAACAATTGAAAGGGGTTAGTCGAGAAGATTCACTTCGCTTATTGCTTTCCTACGGACAAAAAGAAAGTGAGTTTTCCCCACAAGAATTTCAAGAATTAGCGCACAGAAAAAATGAGTACTATCTTGAAATGATTCAAGCGATCACGCCTACAGATGTTTTTCCAGGGATATTGCCATTACTTGAAGAATTGAGAGCAAACAAGATCAAGATTGCCCTTGCTTCAGCTAGTAAAAACGGACCTTTCCTCCTTGCTAAAATGGCATTAACGCCATTTTTCGATGCAATTGCCGATCCTGCAACGATCAAACTGGGTAAGCCGGCTCCCGATATTTTCTTATTGGCCGCAAAAGAAATTGGCTTATCCCCACAAGAATGCATCGGGATCGAAGATGCACAATCTGGGATCAAAGCAATCCGTGCTAGCGGAGCATTTCCAATTGGTGTTGGACGAATAGAAGATCTTGGAAAAGATATCCCAGTCGTACCTGATACGACTTGCCTTACACTAGACTATTTAAAAAATGAGTGGACACAGTATGTCTAAACCTTCCATCACTGTGATCCCCATTCCCAACACCAACTTGAAGCAAATCACATTGAAGAACGACGAACTCACAGTCGTTCTTCTCAACTACGGGGCAAGGCTTCATCAAATTCTAGCTCCAGATAAAAATGGTCACTTAGAAAATGTCTTATTATCTTATGATTCCTTAGAAGACGTTTTAAAAGATCAAAGCTATTTTGGGGCAACGATTGGACCAGTCGCTGGCAGAATTAAAAATGGCTCTTGGGCTGATCACCAGCTAGAAAAAAACGAAGGAAATCACCATATCCATGGTGGTTCAAACGGTTGGGCATTTCAGTATTGGGAGGTAGAAGTTTTTGAGACTCCTACAGCGATCGGTGTTGTTTTTTATTTGCAGGATACTTTTTCCGGTTATCCCGGTCCGATCACCGCAACCGTTACGTATCAGATAACCCAAAATAAATTAGAAATGATCACCAAGACAAGCAGCTCGACTGAAACCATCTGCAACCCAACGAATCATGCGTATTTCAATCTTTCTGGCAATGGCAAACGAGATATCTACGATCATGAACTAACGATCCAAACAGATGGAATATTAGCCTTAGATCACGAAAAAATACCAACTGGTGAAGTGATCGCTCTCAGCGACTTACCGCTTAATTTTAAACACTCACATTCGCTAATGGAAATTTTAACGAATGATCCATACGGACTAGATGATGCTTTTGTTTTAAGTACGCCTAAACGAACGAAGAAAATACTTACCTTGACCGAAAAGCAAGCTGGTCGCCAGTTGTCTATAGCAACGACGAGCAAAAGTATGGTATTATTTTCTACGACTGGATTTGAAGCAGATTTTTTAATCAATGGGCAAAAAATGCACTCAAATTATGGGTTGGCAATTGAACCACAAGAACTTCCTGATGCCGTTCATTTCCCTGAATTTGGGTCAATCGCATTATATCCGGGACAAGAAAAAATTTGCTCTACCACTTATCAATTTCATCGTTTAAATGAAAAGCAAGTCTAGAAAAGAGGTGTATCGTTTATGGCGATCACAGTGAAGGATGTAGCCAAAAAAGCTGGTGTTGCGACCTCGACTGTTTCACGGGTCATCAATGACCATCCAAGCATCTCAGAGGCAACCAAAAAGAAAGTACGAAAAGTCATGGATGAACTAGGCTATGTACCAAATATCACTGCTAGAAATCTAGGGAAAAGAATTTCTAGCGCAATTGGCGTCATTCTCCCACCCCTTGATTCAAAAGAACGGATTGGGAATCCTTTTTATCTTGAGATCATGGAAGCGATCAATGAAGAAGCACGCCGTTATGATCTGACAACTGCTATAGCAACAGCCAAAAATTTTGATACTTTATTAGAAAACGTGCAACGGATGCATCTGCAAAAACAAGTCGATGGGTTTATTTTAGTTTATTCCGACAGTGAAGATCCTGTCATAGATTATCTCTATACGAATGAGATTCCTTTCACTTTGATTGGTCAGCCTTACCGACATGAGAATGAAATCATTTATGTCGATAATGATAACCAATTATTAGGTAAACAAGCCACGGATTTCTTGATTCAAAACGGTCATGAAAACATTCTTTTCGTAACCAATACAACCCACGAGAGCCTTTACTTCGAACGTTATTTTGGCTACCAAAAAGCCTTGATGCTAGCTGGACTTACAGTTCATCCTAGTGTAGTGATCGAACAACCCGAAGATTATTTAGCTTTTGATGCCATTTTGAAAAAGTCACAATCAACAGCGCTTGTAGTCATTGACGATATTTTTGCCTTACGAACGATGCAACTAGCACAGATGTATGGCTATCGAATTCCTGATACCCTATCAATCATCAGCTTCAATAACTCTATTTTCGCTACATTGACTCACCCTTATTTAACCAGTATCGATATCGATATTTCTGAATTAGGAAGGGTTGCGATGCAAAAATTATACGAATTGATCCACGATGAAATCAGTAGCGGTGTTCGTTTAGTCATTCCTCATCAACTCGTCAAACGAGAAACTGTCGTTCCTCGTTTATAAGAAAAAAAATAAAACAACTGTTGAACACACAAATAAACTATTTGTAGTGTCTTCAGTTGTTTTTTTACTATACAGGTTCATTTTTTAAGAATCTACACTCTTCAAATAACTTTTTCATGAAAAAGAAACTGAGTATAAAAAGCTATTTCGATTCTCGTTCTCAAACCTTGATGGTGCCTAGACTATTCACTGGTACGTTTTTTCATCTTTTGATTAAGCCAGAAACCACTCAAAATCGTAAAAATCGGTGCTAAGATCGAGAAGAAAGTAAATGGTAGATATTGTAATGCGCTGACTTTCATCGTGCCCATAATAAAGGTACCACTAACTCCCCACGGAACGAGTGAATTAACGGTTGCTCCAGCATCTGCCAAAGTTCTGGTAAGATACTTTTTATTAACGCCCGCACGATCGAACGATCGCTTAAAGGTTTCGCCTGGTAAAATGATCGACAAGTACTGTTCGCCTACGATCAAATTGATCCCGATACAGCTTAATGCTGTAAAGCCAACCAAGCGAGAAGGCCGATCCATTTTTTCTCGCAATTCCTGAACAATCGTTTCCACAATCGTATATTTGATCAACAAGCCACCCAAAGCTAAAGCTAGAAGAATCAAGCTTGCTGAACCAAGCATACTAACAATTCCCCCTCTTGAAAGCAATTCATTGATTTTAGGGTCTGCTGTATGGGCAACATAGCCGTTCATTAAAATATTAGCTACTTTTGACATCGTTAAATGTGGTTGATTGATGAAGGAAAGAACAATCGCAGCAGTTGAACCAACTAGTAGTGTTGGAATCGCTGGAATTTTTTTAATCGCTCCACCAAACAAGATCACTAATGGGATCAACGTCCATGGAGAGATCCAGAAACCTGCTTTCATGTTTTGGATCATATCCGTGATCGCATGTAGATCCGCTGTGTGACTCCCATTCCCAAGAAAAACATAAAATAACATAGCAATTAAAAATGCCGGCAAATCAGTGTAACGCATTTGAGCGATATGCTCGAATAAATTTACTTCTCCGATCCCTGCCGCCAGGTTCGTAGTATCAGATAACGGCGAACAATTATTTCCTAAAAAAGCCCCCGAAACAACTGCTCCTGTCGTCATTGCATCACTAAAACCTAAAATATGACCGATTCCTAAAAAAGCAATACCGATCGTCGAAATCGTTGTAAATGAGCTTCCCACCGTAATCCCGACGATTGCACAAACAAGAAAAGCAGTCGGTAAGAAAAAGCGAACCGAGATCAATTGGAAACCATAAACCATGATCGTTGGAATCGTTCCAGATAAAATCCACGAAGCTACCAAAACACCAATCAATAGAAAAATCAAAATTGGGATGATCCCTGGAGTAATTCCTTTGACAATCCCATCATGAATCTCATCCCATGAGAAACCTCTAAATCGTCCATAAAATAACAAACACATGAAAGCAATTAGTATAGGAATATGCGGAGACAATTGAAATCCAATAATCAGTATTCCTAATATCGCCAACAATATGAATAAAACTGCCATACTTTCTTTCACAGATATTTTTTTATTCATCGTATCTTCTCCTATTTTTTTACAAAAAAAGCCCTACCTAAAAAAAAGCGTTCTTTTGGTAGGACAACTGGTCATAGCATCATTTTTTTGTTTTAGCGGATAGACGATGCTAATGACGATTATTTTCTCAAATCCGCTGAACCTTATGATTAGCGTTATTTTCGCAAAGGTTCCCTGATTAAAAAGCATACATTTGGCAAACCATGCTGTAACAGACATGAGCTACTTCTGGAACACCGTTTGTTAGGAATAAGGGACTGTGACAAGATTTTTGTCATAGCCCCCTTCCCTATTTACATTTTTTACTTGCTTCTTATTTATTCTATTCTTTTAAACTCTTTTCTACTTCGCTTCCCCAAGAATCATTTTTAAAACGATTGATGATCAAAGGAATGACAAACATAACGATTGCAATAACTGCTACCAATAATGCATCCGTCAAGGTAGATGTTCCTAAAGTGGATACAACTACTGCAATGATAGAGAAAATCAACATGCAGCTAACTACCCAAGCCATTCCATTTCCTTTTTTACCAATTCGATAAGGACGTTCTAAATCTGGATGGCTTTTTCTCATTTTGATCAATGAAACAGCAATCAAAATATAGACGATACAATAAATAACAGTTGTAGCATTTGTTAATGTTAAGAATACAGCACTGACGTCATCCATTACGCCGTAAAGTAAAGCGAATAATGAAATAACGATTGATTGAGTTAATACGACATTACGAGAAACACCATATTCATTTTCTTTATGGAATCCAAATTTAGGTGGTAAGAAACCTTCACGTGCTACTTGGATAATCGTTTTAGATGGTCCAGTTACCCATGCAGATAATTGAAGTAACACACCGATAAACACCATAAAGCTGAAGATGTTCCCAATAATTGTTGGTAAGCCAAGGATTTGGCAATAAATCAAGATTGGTTGCGTAATGTTTGCTAATTCCATTTTTCCATTTGGTACAACATTGGCAACTAACATTGCATTGATCACGTTCAATAAAACAAGACCAATCAACGCAATAAAGACCCCTTTAGTGTAGTTTTTCGTTGCATCTTTTAAACGAGGCATGTAAACAGAACTCATTTCGATACCAACAAAAATAAATGTGATACCTGCAAGATATTTCAATGATTCACTATGTTGTAAATCTGGGAAAGCTTTTGACCAAGAAAAATCTCCTAAGTAACCATTAGATACTAGACCCACTTTGAATGCGGCGAATAAACCAAGGACAAACATGATAACCACTGGGATATACACACCTAACCAAACGCCGATGTTCCCACCAACTTTGGCCATATCAAATTTCAAGTTCAAAATTGTAATGATCCAATAAATAACTAAAATACAACCTAATACAAATAAATGATTATTGCCTAATTCTACGTTCCCGAATGTATTTCCTAATAATGGACCTAATGTTGATGCAACCATAACCATCCCTGGGAACATTTGAACCCAAAGCAACCAGGCAACAACAAATCCCCATTTACTTCCTAAGGCAGTTTTGACCCATAATTGTGGTCCACCTTCTTGTGGAAGCATCGTAGAAAGCTCACCAGAAACCATCGAAATAGGACCGGCAAAAAACAGTACGGCAAAAATTGAATAAAAAATCAATGTCCAACCAACGGCTGCTAAAGTCGGAATACTCCGAACTGTCGCACACAAAGCCATCGTCAGACCGACAAAGGTCCCAAGACCCATTTTACTTACTTGTGATTTACTCACTGTTGACACGCTCCTTGTTTTTTTTGAATAAAAAAACGTTGTCTTCAAAGTAATCCCAAGTCGCAAGACAAAAGCCAAGAGGTTGTTCCCCACAACTTTTTTAGTATAAAAACGATGCTTAGTGACTGGATTTTATTAGTTATTATTTGCTAAAAAAGAAAAATCTGAAATAGTCTTGTGTTCCATTCGCTGTATTTGTATTGAAGCTTTTCGATCTTTCTCTTCATTCATACCAAATACCTAAAAGAGCGCAAGCTATTTCATTACAACCTCGGCTGTTTTGAACGGATTACTTGTATCGCTTCAAAGACAACCTGTAAAACAAAAAACACCTGAGCAGATAACAGAAGTGCTGAGCTCAGAAAAACCAGCAGAAGAATCTAAAAAATAACTTTTTGTATTTTAAAGATCCTTCAACTGTATTTTTCGATTGAGCTACCACCGGTTATTCGGTTTTATAGCATACAATAAAAGTGACTTCTACTTCTTATACTCAGAATGTTTTTTATTTTATTATTTTTCTTCGCTTGCTAGTAATTGATTTGCGTAGATTTTTTCTAATTTTTCTTGAAGAGCTGCTTTGATTTTTCCAGCATATTCTTCGAAGTTTTCTGCTTTATTCATGTATGGTGTCATTACACTTGCACGTAAAACAGTTACTTTTCCTGCACGGTTCCATTCTTCATCTGAGAAACCTAATTGGTTCACAAATTGTAATGGGCTGTTGCCATAATCTGGAATAGCAAAGTCAGTGTGTGATGTCAAGAATTCATTACCATAGATGCTACCTTTAACGTATGAAGAGTAGTCATAAACGTCATGATTCAATTTGTTCATTGCAACTAGATCGTCGTTGCCTTTTTCTTTAAATACATAGTCAACCATATTGAAATCTGGGTAAGTTAATGGATGTACTTCGATTTCTTTATCGCCAACTTTAAATGATAAATCTTGTAAGAAGTTATAGAAACGATGTGCTCCTTCGATTGAAGCTCCCATCAATTTACCATAACCAGTTACATTAAGTGGTAAGACATGATGTGCAGCCCAAACACTAGCAGCAGTTGCTCCTGCTTTTGAACCTTCTAAAATGTATGCACCAAGTAATGCTGGGATATCTGCGCCTTTTTCAAACACGTAAGTAGCAAAGTAAGAAATAACGTCGCGCATACGTACGTCTTTGATGACGATCCCACCAGCTGAGTAAGGAACATAACCCATTTTATGTGGATCAATTGTTACAGATTCTGCTTCTTCAATTGCTTTGAAGGCACTGTGTACATCTTCTAAGATATAATCTTTGTTTTCTGTAAATACATGATGTTTTGCATGAACATCTTTTAATTCTTCAAATGGAATAAAGTTATTTTCTTCGTCTAAGAAAATGGAACGACCATAACCGCCGTAAGCAGCATCAACATGCAAGTAGAAGTAAATACCATCTTTTTCTAATACTCGACGTAATGCAACGATTTTATCGATACCGTCAATGGCTCCTTCTTCTGTCGAACCAACAACACCGACTACACCCAAGATTGGTGTTTTTTCAGCTGCTAGTTGACGAACGATTTTTTCAAGTTCGTTGATATCCATTCGATAGTTGTGATCAACTGGTACAGGGATTACTTGATCTAACCCGATACCGATGATATCAGCTGCTTTTAGCCATGAGTAATGTTTCGTTTGTGGTACTAACCATTTTCCTAATTGTTGTAAATGTTTTCCGCTACGTGCAGAATGTGCTTTGATGTCATCAATTTTTTCTGGAACACTATCTAACAAGTCCATGATTTCTTTTGTAGACATGTTCATCAATTCCCAGTCACTTTTTCCTGAGACTAATTCAGGTGCAACTTCTTTCATTGCAAGCGGAAGTGATTTGATGTTACGTGCATACCAAAGACCTTCTAAGTTAGCTAAAGAACCATCAGCAACGATGTGTCCCCAGCCATCTTTATAGCCCATTAATTTCGCAAACTCTAGTCCTACTTCTTCTTCCATTTGACTTGTTGCTGGAGAAGATTCGTAAGCAACGTTGTTACCATTCCATAGCATTGCGAAATTATATGCTAGTAAAGATGGCATTAATGTTTCAGAGTTCATATGACCCCAATAACGTCCAGCTGTATGCCATGGTACTGAGTGAGTACGCATACGAGCTGAGATTTCAGATAAAACATCTTTTGTTTTATTGACTGTGTGCTCAAAACTTGCACTACTTTGTTCTTCTGGTGTAATAACTGGCATGTCTTGTGGCATGTAGTTTTGTCGCCAGCCTAAATGTTCATCTACTAAATCGTTCAACAAATCTTTATAGAGTTGGCCGTTCTCCGCTTTGTCTCCGATAAATAGTGCATTTAGGTTTAATTCATTTGACAATGATTCCATGTGAAACCCTCCTAAAAAATATTTAAATTTTGTCGAGCCCTACATTACACCTGTTTTTTATTTCTGTAAACTAAATCACAAGTGATTTTTTAATCATTTTGTAATATTTATCAATTGTGCGAATTGTTTACACATTTAAAAAAATTAAAAAAAACGAGGGAATTTACAAAAGTAAATTCCCTCGTAAAGATTGTATTAACGAGATCCCACGTCACCCTTTTAGGTTGGGTTTCAAAATTGGAATCTTGTAATAGAGTTGACCATTTTCAAGCCAAAAAATTACTAAATTCTAATCAACTACTTTGGCCAAAAAGTAATTTTTCTTACCCTTTCGAATAACCACAAACTTACCATCAAATTCCTTCGATGGATCTATGACAAAATTTAAATCGGTAACACGGTCACCGTTAATACTTATAGCTCCGTTTGAAACATCTTCACGCGCTTGGCGTTTTGATGGTTCAATTTTTGTGGAAACCAATAATTCCACGATATTTTCAGGTTTGCTTGAAATTTCAACGTTTGGCATTTTACCAAATCCTTGAGCGATCTCAGCTGCATTTAATTCTTTGATGTTTCCAGAGAACAATGCTTCTGTTATTTTTTGTGCTTCTTTCAAGTCTTCTTCACTATGAACGAATCTCGTCACTTCTTCTGCTAAACGTCGTTGTGCTTCACGTTTTTCAGGTTCAGTTTCAACTTTTTTCGCCAAATCTTCAATTTCTTCTTGTGATAAGAAAGTAAAGAATTTCAAGTATTTCACAACATCTCGGTCATCTTGGTTCAACCAGAATTGGTAGAACTCAAATGGTGATGTTTTCTCAGGATCTAACCAGATAGCGCCACCGGCAGTTTTACCAAATTTTGTCCCATCCGCTTTTAACATCAATGGGATCGTTAAACCGAATGCTTCTGCTTCTGGTCCTTCTAATTTACGGATTAAGTCTAATCCAGCTGTGATGTTCCCCCATTGATCAGCACCACCGATTTGTAGTTGAACATCATATGTTTTGTGTAAGTGCAAGAAGTCAATTGATTGCAAGATTTGGTAAGTAAATTCTGTAAATGAGATACCGACTTCCAAACGACTTGCTACGATATCTTTCGCTAACATCGTGTTAATATTGAAGTTTTTACCGTAATCACGTAAAAATTCAAGTAATGAGATTTTTGATAACCAATCATAGTTATTTACAAACGTGATGTTTGCATCTTTCCCAAATAATTTTCTCATTTGGTTAGATAAAGCATCAACATTATGTTGGACTTGTTCCATTGTTTGTAAGACACGTTCTGTCTTACGGCCACTTGGGTCTCCAATTGTACCTGTTCCGCCACCGATCAGAATGTATGGATGATGTCCTGCCAATTGAAATCTTTTCATCATCATAAATGGAATCAAATGTCCGATGTGCATAGAATCCCCAGTTGGGTCAACTCCGCAATATAGTGAAATACTCTTTTCGTCAACAAGTTCACGAAGTCTTTCTTCATTCGTTTGTTGGTTAATGGCATCACGCCAAGTTAATTCGTCGATAATATTCATGTTAAATCCCTCCGTATCATTTTATTGTGAAAGCAGGAACCTGCTATCATTCATACTAATTAAAATCAATAAAAAAAATCCCTTGGTTAACTAACCAAGGGACGAAATCTCGCGGTACCACCCATTTTATATGTTTCATTCAAAACATATCACTCAAACATTTAACGCTGTCACGTGACAAATCAATGCCAAAGGCTCCTAAAATGTAATTCGTCTTAAAGCTTGTACTAGTTCTCAGCAACCACTAGCTCTCTGAAACATTGGCTTTAATAACTACTGCGTTTTGATCATTGCCTGTTATCAAGTTAATATGTGTCTATCATAGAACGCTATTTTTTCTTTGTCAATAAAAAAGATAAAAATTTCTTTCTATACTTCTTCAACAATGGAATAAAACAGTAAAATCCGAACATTCTTTTTTTAAAATTATTTGCATCCAATTACCTAAAATAACTCATTGATCCCTTTATTTCATCCATTTTTTCTAAGATGAATGATCCATTCAATGGCGCTCATTTGACCATCAAATGAAAATTTTAAAAATTTTTGAAGCTTAAGAAAATTTTATAAACTAGTATTTATCAACGACAAATTTACTTCTTTTATTTTATTATTTTAACGTTTTCGATCATCTAAGCGATCAAATACCTCTTTCTCTCACCCTAATTAATGTTATTATTTCCCATTCAATCGAAGGTATAAAGGCATCAATTCCTGCATACCATCTAAAATCAACTTTTCAGCATCTTTTAATTCATTGGGATAAAAATAAAGCTTACCAAGTTGGAAGGTTTTATCCTCCATTGCTTTTTTTAATTCGATTTGTTTTTGCTTATCCGTCAAATAGGTGGCTAACGGCAGGTGATCCACCAGTTCATGTTCTGGTTGCGGCCAAATATAATACTCTTCAACTGAGATGTGCTTACTCCATTCCTTTAAAACCGTTAGTAGATGATTGAAGGACGAAATACTTCCTTGGCGTTCTTCACTTTTATAATGTTGAAACATCAAATAGATTTGAAATTGTTTTTTATTTAGCAAAGTAGCTAAACAAGCATTTTCCTGTTGGCGTCCTTCACTACGGTACGCACACCAAAAATGGCTTCTGAGATTCCAACCATTCGTCCAACTTTCGATTTTTGGTTTTCTCATCTGCCATTGCAAGGGGGTTGCTTTTGCCACTTGTTCATTCATTTTTTTCCACTTTTGCCAGTGTGTTTGATACCTCACCTTAAGCTGTACTAATTCTTCAGTAGTATAACTTTCTTTTAGCTGCTTAAAGGTATACATCGAACGATCAAACAATTCATAATCACTAGTTAATAAATCCATTCCGCCACTTCTTTCTTAACGATTTCCCTATCCTACATTGTAAAGACTATCAATGAGAGAAACAATAAAAATAGCAAGAAAAGAGTGAGCATGGAATTATTTCGGTGAAAATACTCGATAATCATCTTCCTTTATCATTTAGATCTTGTTTTGCTTGTGTAATTGGTTGTCTATTAACTGGATTCTGCTTTGTTGTCCCATTTTTCTGTACTTTGTCTTTTAATTGAGCTTTTTGTCGCTGTCCATTCCCTTGTTCTAATTCCATATGCTTTTCCAGAGAGGCGATCAGCTTATCTGTATATTCTATATCTTGTTTTACCAATCCTTTAAAACTATTAATCAAAGGCATCATTTTGGCAACCAGAAGTTGTGATTGACTCTGAGTAGTGTTTTCCAGTTGAACATTCAAATTTAAAAAACGCTCTCTTTCCTTGCTCACATCTTTCTTTAACTTTTCAAGACTTTTTGTTCCTAGAAGTTTTTTTCCTAATGCTAACTCAGCTTTTTGAGCGTCAATTTCTTTTTTCAACATATATTTTTGTAACCAATTCACACCTTTTGCTAATTTTTCTTCGTTTTTGTTCATACTATCCTGCAATTTATCGATTCGTTGAGTCAAATGAACTTTCATATTTTCCTGATCTCGTGGTTCTACGTCTAATTTTTTTGCATGATTTAAATAATTTAATCGATTCATCCGTTCTTTTTTCAAATAAGAAACTCGAGCATACTGCTTTTGTCTTTGCTTATCTAACTCTAGGATCGTTTTATATGTATGTAAAAATTCCTTATCCAATAGCATGGGAATTTCCATCTTTATACTCTTTTTTTTATTTCCATTTACCTCAGTTAATTGGTAAATCTTGGCATTTTTTTTAGATACTACTTCTTGTTCAACAAGCTGATAAATTTTTTCTTTTGTTTTAACCTCTTTTGCTTTTGGTAGTATTGACATTTTTTTACTCCTTATCATTTAGTAATCGAGATATTTCGAAAACGAATGCGTTGTGCCTAAACTTAGACGAAACGCATTTGGACAAACGAAACTTTCCAAACATATTACTAATTACGTGAATCGTGTTCAGTCGTTGATCTTTGTTGTTTCTCAGGTTGGCTTTGTTGTTTCCCTGGTTGGCTTTGTTGTTTCCCTGGTTGGCTTTGTTGTTTCCCTGGTTGGCTTTGTTGTTTCCCTGGTTGGCTTTGTGGCTGCGTAACTTCTTCTATCAGAGTATATAATTCACGTGGACCATTTGTTTTTTGTTCATCATTTCTTTTCATTTCGGCTTGTACTTTATTCTGATATTCATGTAACTCCGCATTTAGTACTTGTGGGCGATGATTCTTGATATTTTCAAATCTCTGCTGTGTCTCTAAGAAATTTTTTTCGGTTGTATAAATTGAGCGAGCAAGTTCGCCTAATAGCGGTGCCACGTACGGAAATAGACTGGCTGATACTTTATTATTTAAATCTATAAAACCTTTCTTCACCATACTAAATTGTTCATTCATATTCAAATCAGAATATTCTTTCGTTATTTTATTTATCCATTTCTTCTTTATCTTTTTACTATCAACCTCCCCACTCAAACTATAGCCTTTCCCATAAAGTGATGATAGATCAGACTCCAGTTTACCTTTTATAAGCTTTTGTTCATTTTCCAATGAACGCTTCTCTTTTTCCAATGCTCCTATTTCACCTGTAAAATAACTTAAAAATCTTCTAAACGGTGAAGCTTTGATCTTATCGATTTCATCAGTCTTCTCCTTGATTAGTACTGGTATTGCATTTAACCGATCCAATTTGTTATCCATGTTGTTTTTTTCACTAGTGTAGCTAGTCAATTCTACGCCTATCTCTTCTTCCAACGACTGAATTTTTATTTTTATTTTGTCTTCATCACTCTCTAAATTGTTTTGCATACTAATTACTGACCTCATGTCTTTATTTAGTTCAAAACACTTTTGTACTTCTTTTTTAGGAACAACTAATGATTCCTTATATGAACCAAAAGAATATTCGCTCATTAGACTTAGATCTGATTTTTCGTGTTTTTTCAACAGGTTTTGTTTGTTTTGTTCAATTGACGCAATTTTAGCTTGGTCGTTAGTGACATACGCTGCTATACATTCCTTTTTATATTTCTTAAATTTATCTTCCTGTTCCATTTCTAAACTAGATACTGCCACATTTTTATTTTTGTTATTTAAATCCCCCATATCTGCTTATCTCCTTTATTACTTTAGTGTGTTAAGGATAACACGCGCGACAACTGTTATTTCTCCGACATTTTCTCAGTTTGGAAATTTTTGTTTTAAAATTGTTTATCCTTTGTTTTTTTGATTTGAAAGCATATTCTCATAAGTGTTCTGGAATAGAAAAAAACTGACTTTTGTTCCCATTTTTACTGGTCAAAAAGTCAGCTATATAAATATTTTGTTATTTATGATTCTATATTAGTTAATAAAGTTTCAAAGAAAATAGCACTAGAAGCTGCTCCGGGATCGATATGGCCAATGGCTCTTTCCCCTAGATAAGAGGCACGTCCTTTTTTGGCTACTAAATCTTTTGTATGTTCCTTCGCTTCTTCAATCACTTCTTCTGTTAATCGATTATTCTTCAAGGCTTCAGTAACAGGTAACCAGACATCTAGCATCGTTTTCTCTTCTGCTTCTGCTTTCCCCCTAGCTTGAATCCCATTTTTTCCTTCTTCAATGATTTTCCCTAATTGTTCTTGTGATGTAATCACATCAATGTCTTTTGTAGCCTTCATCATATTCATAAAGGCAGAACCATATAATGGTCCAGAAGCACCTCCAACTTTTGAGATCATTGCCATCGAAAGAACCTTGAACGTGTCACTGATCGTTTTCGGTTGTTCTTTTTGAAACGCTTCTTGATAAGCCGTCATCCCTCGCCCCATATTATTGCCATGATCGCCATCACCGATCGGCGTGTCGAGCTCACTCAGATAACTTTTATTTTCATCGATTTTCTCTGTAAAATCCGTTAACCACGCTTGAATTTCTTTGACCGTTAGTTCCATTATTCTCCCACCTTCTACCACGAAATTGTGTGAACTTCACTTTCCAATGCTTCCTGCCATTTCTTAGTTGTTAGGTCAATCATCGTCAGAGATAATCCTTGCATGTCTAAAGAAGTCATAAAATCACCGACTTTATGAAATGTCACTTTGACTGCTTCTTGATCGAGTAATGATTGGACATCATTCATAAAAACAAAGAGTTCCATCAATGGCGTGCCACCCATCCCATTAACTAGCACTCCAACTTCTTTTGGTTTCTCTGGGTAGTCAGCTAAAATTTTTGTTACTAATTCTTCAGCTAATACTTTAGCAGGTTGCAACTTTTCTCTACGATAACCAGGCTCGCCATGGATCCCTACTCCGTATTCGATCTCATCTTCGGCTAATTCAAATCCTGGCTTTCCTACTTCAGGAACCGTGGCCGCACGCAATGCCACACCAATCGTCTTGATCGCTGGAACTAGTCTATCTCCTAGTTCCTTCAATTCTTGCAAGGATGCACCTTTCCTAGCGGCATCCCCTAAGATTTTATGCACAAGAACTGTTCCAGCCACTCCACGTTTTCCAGCAGTATATGTGCTATTTTCCACCGCAATGTCATCATCCACTACAACACTTTCTACTTCAATCCCTTCCATAGCCGCCATTTCTTTAGCCATGTCAAAATTGAGTACATCTCCTGTATAATTCTTGATGATCAATAAAACGCCTTTTCCTTGATCCGCTTCTTTGATAGCTATCTGAATCTGATCAGGTGTCGGCGAAGTAAAAACATCTCCTAAAACTGCGGCACTCAACATCCCAGCACCAACAAAACCTGCATGCGCTGGTTCATGACCACTTCCTCCGCCAGAAACCAAGCCAACTTGTTCTACTTGATCATTTTTTGCTACTACTCGAGAATCAGCTACTTGGTGAATCATTTCTGGATAACTTATCACTAAACCAGACAACATTTCTTCTACGATCGTACTAGGATTATTCATGATTTTTTTCATTTCACGTCCACCCTTTCTTTTTCGCATTCTGTGCTTCCGTTAGTATTTGTTGAGGATCATCCGTGATACCTGCTGTGATGGCTCCAGCAAAAGCTCCTTCAACAAGTGGCGCATCCACAAGGTAGTATTTCTTTTGTTGGTCTTCATCCAGCATTTCCTTCGCCATTTCAGCGTTCAAAACCGCACTCCCGATATCCGCAAACACAAAATACATATCGGAATCAGCTGATTGGTTGATCGCATCGATGATTTTCATCGGATCAGAACCAATTCTTCCCTCTACCCCTCCTAAGGAAAAAAGTAACACATCTTCTGATTGTTGCATCTGTTCAATCATTTCTTTGAGTCCATCCGTTAACTGTTGACTATGGGAGACAAGTAAGATACTTTTTTTCATGCCATTTCTCCTTCTTCCTTTTGTGGTCACACCAAGTTTGCGCTTTCATTCTTTTGATCATCAACTATATTATTTTGCATAGTTCCAGTATATAATAGAATGTCCATTTTTTGGAAATGATGCGCTGTAATTGACTAGCTAATTCCAATTGCGACTTAAGAAATAAATTTTGATATACTATTTTTAAAGAAAGGAGTGATCGAATGATCATTACAACAACAAACAACGTGGAAAATAAAGAAGTAACAGCATATAAAGGCATTGTTTTTGGTGAAGTCATTACTGGAATCAACGTATTAAAAGATATCGGGGCAGGATTTCGCAATGTTTTTGGCGGACGTTCAAAAAGCTACGAGGATGAATTGCTTGCTGCACGTGAAGAGGCCTTAGCAGAAATGCAAGAGCGTGCTCGATCATTAGGTGCAGATGCAGTCATTGGGATGAAAATGGATTATGAAGTATTGGGGAGCGATAACGGAATGCTAATGGTCACCTGTAGTGGGACAGCGGTGACAATAAACTAGTTCAGACATGAGGTTGTGAAAAGAGTGTCTTGACCTGAGCGCTCACCAAGTAAAAACTGCGACGAGTAATCGCAGGAGCATTAAGGATGAAAATCTCGAAACAGCTCCTCATGTTTTGAGATTTTTTGACTTATCACCGAAGGTCAGCTCTTTGAACGCCGTGAATCAGAGGTCGTGAAAACATCGGGTAGCTCTGATGACAATAAGAAAGAATTTTTTGAAACAGCTTCTCATGTTTTGAAAAATTCAGGCTTATTTCAAGGAGCTGATGTTTGAACACCGTTTATTCGTTTTTAGAGATACTAGAAGAGACTGAGATAGAACTCTCACTTAAAAAATATTCCGAACCTGTTCTACCAATACACCGATTCAAAAAACAGATGGATATAAAATAAGGTGTTTCCTAAAAAATATACGTAAAAACGTTAAATTTTAGGGAACACCTATGCTCTTTTTTCCTAAATTTAATTGATTATCCAAGTAAGATACTGCTATCTAATTATTTATGTACGTTGCTCTTTTCATCAATGGATTATTTTCTGTTTTACTATCTATGATTGCTGGCATTTCACCATCCGATTATCCTCTTGAAGTTCGATTCGTTTTACTGCTATTTTGCATTTGATCTTGTTTATCACCTCGGTTGTTGAGCTTTTCTGCCCGCTGTTTAGCATTCTCTTTCAGTTGGTGTATCTCTTGCTTTCTCACTGGAAGCTCTTCTTTAAATTTTTCATGTTTTCCTATTCAACCTTGTACATTTCTTTCCAGGTCCTCAACCTTTTGCTCCATGACGTTTAATTTTCAAGTTGTTCTCTCTGTGTTTACTAACATCTCGTAGTCCCTTTGTCTTATCTTCAACAACGTCATACTCTGCTGACAGTTCACTAAGTTTCGCTTTAGGAACGTTAATTTCACTTTTCACCTGATCACAGACAGCTATATTCTTATCTAAATTCGAAGTAACCATTTTTTCTAAGTTACCCTTCTGATTAATATCTTCAATCAGTTGATTATTCGTATTTATAATATCCTCAGTAACTATTTTTACATTCTGTGTTAATTTAGTTTTTTCTCCTGTAAAGACGTTAAACAACTTCCGTACAAAAGAATTGTTGAAATAAGTGACGGCTTGGTTCTTAGTAACGAGATCCGTATCTAGTTTTTTTAATCTCGTATTTACCTTCCCAATAGATGTATCTACCTCACCTATTTCAGCTATTTGTTGATCGCCATTTTGAACAGGCGATAGTTTTTGCTCTATTTGGCTAATCTTATCTTTAAATTGGGATTCAAATTTATTTACCTTTTTCTCTAAATCATCAATTAGAGGATTATCGAGTTGTTCTGATGCTGCAGCCATTCTCTCCAGAGTTTTTTGTTGTACTGATTTTATATTGTTTACTTTTTTTATGTCTTTAGAAACTTTTTCTTTAATTCTTTTATTGTTCTCTAATGCATTATTGTATTGTTTTTGTGAACCTTCAAAAGCTTTTTGATTCGGTATAGTTTTCTCATCTGTAAACTTTTTTTGCCTCTTCAAAATTTCCCTTTAGAGTTTCTAACTCCTGATCGCTGTACCGTGCGGTTGATGGTACTTGAGTAACTTTTTTTATCATGACTTTCCATATTTCATTCCACTTCTCTGTATTTCGTACTAACATATGTAATACAAGCGTATTATGAGTTTATTCATGTTATTTACTAATAATTTTTTTGTTTGAGAATTTTTGACGATGCCTTGCTAAGTTACTATGCCCTTGAATGTTTTTTACTATTAAGCTTCTGACCATTTTGCATGTTTAATGAGTCCGATTGATCCAAGTATATAGTAGCTTTTTGTTGTGCTTGATTAATCTTTTTACGGATTTTTTGAGGTTTCTTCGAGTTGTCGTTAATTAGTTTTCGGGCTTCAAGTTGTAGTGGTTCTATTCCATCCTTTAGCGTTGTCACCTTACTAATGATTTCAGCATATACTTTCATTGCATAAGGTTTAACTGCTTTTACTTTTTCCCTTTCTACTTTATCTAACTCTTTTTTGAACATTTTTATTTCTTTTTCTAAGCCTTTTTTTACTTGTTTTGCAATTTCATCTGTAGATTCTATTGTCTTAAAACGTTCCTTAAGATCTTTCGGAAAGCGTGCCTTAAGTTCTTCTGGAAAACGTTCCCCAAGTTTTTCCTGAAAGCGTTCCTCAAGTTTTGCCTCAAAGCGTTTCTCAAATTCTGCCTCAAAGCGTTTCTCAAATTCTGCCTCAAAGCGTTTCTCAAATTCTGCCTCCCAATCCTTAGTTTTCAAGGTTGTTTGCTGTATGGGGTTCCTTGGTTGCTCTTTTTTTCCAGTAAAAAAATTAAGCAAGCGTTTGAAGAATGACGGTTTCTCACCAACTTTACTACTTAAGCTATCTACTAGATTGTTATTTACGGGTTCTAAGGAAGATGTCTTCAATTTACTAAGCTGATTCTTTCTTTCATTTTCTATTTCTTTTTTTATTTCTTTTTTTATTTCTTTTTTTATTCCTTCTTTTATTTCTTTTATTTCTTCGATTTCTTCTTCTACTTCTTCTTCGATTTCTTCTTTTATGTCTTCTTCTGTTTCTTTTTTTATTTCTTTTAGTTCCTTAATAACATCTCTATTTGGAAACAAGTCTTTTATAATATTTTTTACTCTAGTCTCTGATTCCTTGATTTGTTGATCTATTTCCTCCTTTTGCTTCCGTGCGTTAGGACCGAACCCCTCGACTTCTGGATCTCGCTTACTATCGTCAATTTCACTTTTTGGTTTTGTTTCCTGTTTTATTTCCTGTTTCTTTGGTTTGGAAGGCATCACTTTATATTCTTTTAAAAATTTATCCACCAATTCAGCGTGTTTATTTTCTGCAGCTACATGGATAATCTTCGCAACCTTAAACTCATCTGAAAAAGGTTGATATGTTTCCATATGATCCAATACCTGCCATGCACCATTAACTTTTTCTTGTTGTAGGTCAATTTCTTTTATAGCTTTATCCATCGCTTTTTTCTTTTCAGCTTCTGCGGCTACTTCTGCAGCTGATTGCTGAGTTATTCCTTCCTGAAAAACTGGCCTTCCCATTCTTATTTCACTCCTTCGTTATATTGATAAATTAAGCGTAACATGACAATAAAAACTTTATTTTTTAATAATTTCTTTGTTTGGAAATTTTTAAAAAAGTTTCATTCTTCTAGAATAAAAAGACACTTCATCGCACCCTTAAAACTTCTGAGAGATCAAACTAACGTTTTTCGAAACAAGTAGTATTTAGTATCCTCTATCTGTACTTACTCGTCAGCATTTACCAATCGTTGACTTCACCTCCGAAAGCAAACAAAAAAATCAAGAAGATCAAAAGCAATTTTTGCTTTTCCATTCTTGATTTTAATGCCAATCCTATATTTTTCTTATTTACAGATTCAAAAGATGCTCCTTCAATAACAGACCACTTTTTTCTTCAGAAATCTCTTGTATCACTTGATACGTATATCATATCTTAGTAAAACATCAGGCAAGATACCGCCACATATTAGAGAGTACAAAATTTTATTCTCTATAATGTATGTACTTCTCTGCCAATTGATTGATTCGTTTGGTTATGTACTTGTTGAGATTGCCGGGTGCTATTTTTGTTATTTTTTAACAACTCCTTATTCCAAGCATTCGTTACCAATATTCTAGGATTTTGATAATCAACAGATTTTTTCTGTGACTGATCCACTTTTTCTGAAGGTTCCTTATCTTTAAGTTCCAGCATCACCCAAAAACCCAATTGTTCTTTTATCTTTGGCTGTTGCTCCTTAATAAATTTTAAACTTTTCTTTATTTGAGCAGCTAGTTCATTATTAATCTTTGGTTGTTCTTCTCCTGTTGGATATTTATTTTTCAGCTGTTTCAACTGGCTTTTTAAATCTGCCAATTCATTGTTAACATGATCAACTTCCTTTCTCGCCTTGATAAAAATTCTCTCAGCCTGCTCATTCTTTTCTGTTTCAATCCTTTTTCGCTCAATGAGTTCCTTTATTTTATCCTTAAAAGTTGTCGATAACCCGCTTTTTTTGGCAGTGTACTTTTCTCTAGCTTTTATATGTTTTTTAGTAAATCGACTAAGAAATCGTTTTACTCTCGGCTGATCGCTATTAATTATTTTTTTCGTTGATTTTTCCCAATCCTTATGTATCTTCGTAATTTCTTGAGTAATATTTTTCACAGAATGAGTTGCCTTATCACGCTCTTGTATCGTTAAGTCATATAATTGTTTAAAGTCACTGGAAAAGATATTTTGAACTTTCATATCTAATTCGGTGCTTTTATGGACTAAATATTGATACAAACTAGGAGCATTTAATTCTTCAATACGTACATTTTTATTTCCCAATTCAGCCGAAAGTTGATTGGTAAAGATATTTTCTCTTTCATTCAAATGTTTGCTTTTAGCATTTTTTTCCCTTCTTTCATTTGTTTGATTTACTGTTTCGATTACTGTTTGATCTATCGCTTTGCTTATCAGACGAATAAATCCTTGTTGATCTTTACTTTGTTCTTGCTTACGGTATTCGTCTATTTTTTGCAGATTTTGTGTTATACCTCCCACGGTACCTTTAACTTCTTCTAAATTCTTCTGTAAATTTTCTATTTTTTTCGTTAAAGCTTCCCTATTTACCTCTTTTGGTATATTTTCCTTTACTATTTCATAATTCTGATTTAAATCATTCAAAGTGGATCCTATATTTGCACACTTTTCTTTCCACCCCTCAAATATTTCATTACTAGAGAAAACTTCATTAAGGATATTCTCATTTCTTGTGTAAACTGTTTGTGCTTCTTCTATTTTAGAAATCATAGTATTAATTGTAGCTTTTTTTGTATCTAACTCTGTTCGTAATTCAGCCTGTTCCTTAGTAAAAAAATTAATGATTTTTCTAAAGAATGACTGATCAATCGCTTTAATTTTCGAGTCTATTTGTTCAGCATCTGATTGTAGAGATAACTTTTCAAAATAGCTATCCAAAAAATTTTCTTTGGCTTCATCACGTTCTCTTATACTATTTAAGATATTTTTAATTTCTTCGTCTAGTTTAGATAACTTTGTATGTACTTCTTCCTTTTTACTTTCTAACGGGCTTAATTTGTCGATAACTTCAGTTTCTACTGTCTCATAAAGAGAAGAATCTTTTTGTTTAAAAAATTCTCGTTCTTCATCTACTGCTAAACTACCTTCTTGGACTATTGATTGAGTTTCTTGCTTAATTTCTGGTATCCTCGCTTCTGCATGATTAGGAGAATGTTTTATTTTTGCACGTTCTCTTTTATCTTGAATTTCTCTATTTGTTTCTTCCATAATATGTAAATCCCACTTTGCTTTTAAGTAGTCATTCTCTACTTTTCTTGCTTTATCATTATGAGGATGGGTGGAATAAGCATCATAAGTTGAGAAGAGCTGTGCTACCAATTTTTTTTGCGCCTTCAATTCTTCACGACTATATTCCATATCTGTTGCTTTAATTGGGCGTCTTAGCATCGTTGCTAACTTTCCCTCTTCTTTTTCATGAATACGAGCTGCGTTTTTATAATTTTCTCCGTGAGGATAGGTAGCGTGACTATCCATTGTTTTATAGGCGTTCTCTACTATTTTTTTTTGCTTATCAATCTCTGCTTTTGTAAATCCTCTACCTTCTGCTATTTCTGTCATTAGATCCCCTTCTCTTATTTGATTAATAATCTGAATGTAACACAAATGTAGAGTTTTTTTAGCCAAAAATTTCTAAATAACAGATTTTTTGTTCTATGCTAATGATATTTATTCCTAGCAACTTTCTTTATTGATGAGAATCGCTGAACCAATAACTGTTTTTTATCTTTATCTCCTCATCATTAACTACAAATATTATTTTTTCCTTCATAAAAAATATCATTCATTTGTTTTTTTGGAACAATCTTCGATGTTGAATATTTAGAATATTATTTAGCAAATAAAAAGGATGTGATTTTTCGCCCCATCAAGCAAAAAATCACATCCATATCATGTTAGAACATCTTTTTCATTCACTTTTCCAACGATCCTTTTCAAAAATTATCTTTTAGAACAAGGATATTCGCTGAATCAGCATGAGTTTCATTCACTATTACTTCGCCAAACGGTAGATGGCATCTGCATAAATGGCAGTTGCTCTGAAAAGGTCATCCAGACTCATAAATTCGTTGGCTTGGTGCATTGTATCTGTATAGCCTGGGAACATTGCGCCGTAAGCTACACCACGTTTCAATAGTCGGCCATAGGTTCCGCCGCCAATGATTTGTTCATAGCCTTTTTCGCCTGTATGGTCTTCATAAACTTGCAATAAAGTTGCTACCAATGGATCTTCCATTGGTACATAGTGAGGTTCCATGACACGTGCGCCACGAGTAACTGTTGCTCCTTCTGCTTTCATCGTTGTTGCAATGTCATTTTCTAAGCCGTCAACGGTAACCCCTTTTGGAAAACGGAAGTTCATGTTGATATAGTTATCTTCTTCTGACCCATTTTCTTTAAAGGCAAACAATCCAGCGTTCATGGTCAATTTACCCATTTTTTCGTCTTCATGGGCAACCCCTAATTTTTCTCCATAAAAATCTTCATGGACATAGGCTGCTGCTACATGGATGAATTGTTTAGCAGAACCGATAAATTCATAATCGTCTAAGAATAATGCTAAGAATGAACCGGCATTGATCCCTGATTGAGGACTTGCACCATGTGCGCCCTTTCCGATCAATTCGATTTTCACATAGGTATTATCCGCTTCGATCGAACCACTTACTGGGTTTGCTTCAACAAAACGATAAAAAGCTTCTTCCATTTGGATCGCAGCTTCTACATTTGGTACTTCAAGAGTCGCTGTTGCTGTTCCAGGCACCATGTTTTCACGTAAACCTGAAGTAAATGTCTTCAAGACATAATCTCCTGCGTTGTCTCCTTGGAAACGTAGTGCGAAAGAAACATTTCCTTTCTCACCATTGATGATTGGAAATTCTGCATCTGGAGAAAAGCCAAAGTCAGGTTCTTCTTCATGTTCAAAGTAGTAAGCCATGTCTGCCCAACCACTTTCTTCATCACTACCAACTACAAAACGAACTTTTTTGGATAATTCCAAGTCAAGATCTTTGATGATCTTCATGGCATAGTAAGCAGCCATGCTTGGTCCTTTATCATCACTAGAACCACGAGCAAAGATTTTCCCATCTTTGATTACTGGTTCATAAGGATCTGTATCCCAACCATCCCCTGCTGGTACTACGTCCATATGACCAAAAATACCTAAAGTTTCATCACCTTCACCAAGATCAATATGTCCTGCATAGTTATCAACATTTTTTACGACAAACCCATCACGTTCGCCATAAGCCAACATATGTTTTAGCGCATCTCGAGGTCCAGGTCCAAAAGGTGCATCAGGAGTTACTTTTGAATCATCCCGTTCACTGTTCACACGTAAAAGATTTTTTAAATCTTCAAGTAGTTCTTCTTTACGTGCTTCTACTTCTTTTTGCCAATCGATTGTCATAAAATCAATCCTCCACTCATTAAGTCTACCTGTCCATCATACCATAAATCCTGCCAAAAAAACGTGCAAAAAAATTTGTGGTTCCTTAGCCAAACGGTATTTTATTTAAAAATACTCAGTTATAATACAAGAAAGGAGGCGGAGAAATTGTTAATAGATAGCGATTTATTACAAAAAATAATTCAACCACGCCCAGAAAAGTCACATAAAGGAACATTCGGTCGTACTGTCTTGATTGGCGGTAATCATCAATTTGGTGGTGCGATCATCATGAGTGCACTAGCGGCTGTACACAGTGGCGCAGGATTAACGACTGTTGCTACGGACCAGTGGAATCAAGCACCACTTCACACCCATTTACCTGAAGCAATGTGCATCGACTGGCAAGAAAAAGAACAACTGTTAGCAGTGATGGACACGGCAGACGTTCTATTGATTGGTCCAGGATTAGGGGACTCCTCATTGAGTTTAGAATTATTAGCATTCACTTTAGCACATCAAAAAAGCCATCAGTGGTTAGTGATGGACGGTTCAGCATTAACATTATTCGCTAAAGAAAATCTAACCCTCCATTTTCCCGAGCAAACCGTCATGACTCCTCATCAAATGGAATGGCAAAGAGTAAGCTCACTTAAGATCGAGGAACAAACACCTGAGAACAACCGCAAGCAGCAAGCCAAATTAGGCGCAACGATTGTTTTAAAAAGTCATCGAACCACGATCTACGGGCAACAAAAATGTTATCAAAATACTACTGGCTCTGCCGCAATGGCCACTGGAGGTACTGGTGATACATTAGCTGGTATGATCACTGGATTCTTGGCACAATTCCCTAAAAACGATGAAACGATCGCAGCAGCTGTCTACCTGCATAGTTTTATTGGGGATCAACTGGCAAAAAAACAATATGTTGTTTTACCGACACAAATCAGTCAAGCAATCCCTCAATGGATGCACTATTTTAGTCAGAAAAAAGATGGAAACAAGGAGTTCTAATAATGGAAAAATTTACTGGGTACATGCGTGAGCCGTTTTACTATGAAACCGATCAAATGGGGATCATCCATCACAGCAACTATATCCGTTGGATGGAAGAATCTCGTGTTGCTTTATTGGATCATTTAGGTTTCAGCTATACAAAAATTGAAAAACTAGGGGTGATCATCCCTGTTTTAGAAGTCACTTGCCAGTACAAAGAAATGATTCGTTATGGTGAAACTGTTCGTATTTTGCCTAAAATCGAACAATATAGTGGCACAAGATTAAATTTTAGTTATGAAATCTACGGTTTAGATGACGGAAAATTACGAACAACTGGCTCTAGCAAACATTGTTTTTTACTCGCTGACAATCAGAAGTTAACCAAACTTGAACGGGTAAATCCTGCATTAGATCGCTTATTCCACGAGTATGCACAGTTGGATAGCTGAAGAATAGTCTTTACCTCTTGTATTTTTTAGGATTTCCATTACGGATTTTCTTAAAAAAAATCAAAAAAGCTGCCTTTTTTCTTGTGTTGGCTTGATTCATCCGTATAATAAAATAAAAAGCAGGTGATCATCATGTATGTTGTGAAAGTATTGCACGGTTACATTGATAAAACAGGCTGCCGCACAAGAGAAAAAAATCCAGATAACTTATTGATTTTCAAAGAAAAAAAAGCATCAGAAGCTTTTGCTAAATCGATCGGAGGGCGTGTCAAACAACTGCACGAAGTACGCCCTGATTGAAATAAAACCTCAATCATTAGTTAGTCAACATGGTTGAGGTTTTTGCTTGTCCAAAAAATTTCTTTAAAAAACGAGCTTACCAAAAAGAGTGATCCTTTTGGTAGGCTCGTTTTTCTTACTATTTTCTCTCTTCTATCTTGAGAGGGTTAGTTTGTCACCAGTTAATTGAATATTAACAGCATCTACTATTTTTCCTTCTTTTGACAAAACAGCAATATTTATGCCCGCTTTATTTCTTGCAACATTTATATCGCCCACTTTTATCGCAGCAAACTGTTGGTCAGCATACGGTGTAAAACTTGAAGATACTGAGATCTCTTTCCCATTGATTTCTTGGCTAACAGAATTATAGTTCTTTGTCTGTGAAAATTCAGGATTTTTTCCTAACAGACGGATACCCGAAAAATTCCAAGAACTTTCTGAATCCCCATTTTTAAACTCAGGGAACAGCTTACGGATCTCTTCAGCTAACTGCTGGTTCATTTGTGCCTTGTCTCCTGCACCTGCCATCACAACCAAATGATCAGTTTGACTTAATGCTTCAAAATAGGTGTTAGCATTCCAAATACTCATCCATTTTGGATCTCCCTGTTGATAGATTGTTTCCCAAGCCTCTTTTGGTACTGAATGAATGGACTCTAAACCAAAATATTTTGCATTCGCTCGATTGACTTGTTTCGTTATATCCGTTTTTACGTGGGATAGTCCTCCCGAGTAAGCAGTATGACCAGTTTGATTATAAATCGTAAAGTTGGCAATCACCGGATTCAAATTTCCTTGTTTTTTTTGCTCTCTGACGTAATGGTATTGTTGATTGATCTCTCTATAAGAAAGTGCGATGTCATTGACTCCTAAAGCAAAAGTAAATAGAAATTGGGTAATCAATACGCCACTAATCACCCCATAAAACGCTCCCTGGGTAGATTTCAACACTTTATCTGGCCATTCAAACGCCATCGCCATAATGATAAATAAAACACCACCAAAAAATGATCTTCCCCAATCAAGTCCAGCTGGTGAAAGAGATAATACATAGATCGTGGCTATCCCTGCAAAGAGATAGATATAGGATAGTCTCAACCATTCTTTGTGTTTACTAAAGAAAATTCCCAACACGATCAGAACCGCCATCAACACAAAAAGAGCTAAACTATTTTCATATAGCGTTTTTGTGATTGAAAAAACGCCCGAATACAATTTCCGAGGTAAAGACCACTGGCTACGAGCAAAATAAGTAGCTCGAACAGCATTTCCAGGGGCTGTTACCATCATGAATAAGCCAAAAATTGCTCCTAACAATCCTGTGAACATCCATGGTCGTAAAGGCTTTTTCTTTTGATAATAAAAATAGAGGTAGCCAAGAACGATCAAGATCATCCCACCAGAAGTGTTTTCATTACACCAGCCAGCTAAGATTCCTAAAATGAGTAGCAATATGCTATTTACTATAGGATTAAAAGACAATTCTTGCTCTTTCTCATAATAGCGGTGGTAAAGAAATAGGAAACTGACAACGATGATACCTCCCCATAAATAGTTAGCAGCACCAGTTTCCCATAAAATTGTTTGACCGAAAGCTGGGACAAATAACCATAAAAATACATTAATTAAAAAATATTTGAAGGAATAAAACGTAGTATTATCTTTTGTGGTCATTTTATAAATCAATAATGTCAATAAAACATAGATCAGTGGATTGACCAAATTAAATACTGTTTTAGGCATCAACAAAAACAAACGTGCAATGATATGGACAACGGATCTTCCTGTCCAGGTCATATATTGTGTGTATTCATCATGTAAAATAGATGAAAAACTACTTGTTTTATACATATACTCAATATCATCCGCAATTAACAGTGTTAAAAAATTTAAAACAGCCATGATAACATAGGCAGAAATAAGAACTAAAATTTTTTTATTATTGCGGATAGTCTCTTTTATTTGTTTCACTTCGCTCCTACTTTCTTCTTAAATTTTGCTATAAAAAAGGTTCCTGTGATTCACAAAGAAAATTATAGCATTTTTTGATTCAACTTACATTCTTACTTTTGTATTCGACTGCCACATAGATCAAATAAGGAAAAAACCATCAGTAATCATGAATACGTGTTATGTACGAATAATCAAAGGACTAACCCTATTCTTTGACCCTGAAAAAGGGAGATAAATACAAAGCACCTGACATGTTCGTTATTCGAAATAAGACAGCATAAGCAAGATTATCGTAATAGCAAGAGGCTGTGAAAGAAGCGTTCAGCTCCGAGCGAATAAGAGAGGATTTTTTTAAATAGCTCCTCATATTTTAGAAAATCATCGCTTATTGTTGAGGAGTTGTTTCTTGAACGCCGTGAATCAGAGGTCGTGAAAACATCGGGTAGCTCTGATGACAATAAGAAAGAATTTTTTGAAACAGCTTCTCATGTTTTGAAAAATTCAGGCTTATTTCAAGGAGTTGCTTCTTGAACACCGTTTATTCGTTTTTAGAGATACCAGAAGCGACTGAGGCAAGTTTTGGCTCAGTTCCCTGTCGTTAAAGATACTAAATAAGAGATAGCCTGCTATTTTTGAAAAAGTCTGGGTCAATTCTGGGACAAAAGAAAAGAGATTGTGAAAGTATTGGGGCTCCGAGACAATAAGAAAAACTTTTTGAAACACTTTCTCATGTTTTGAAACATTAAGGTTTATTTCAATGAACTGATGTTTAAACACCTTTTAAAGCAAGAGATCATGAAAGAAGCTTCTCTTCTTTCTGTTCACATTATTCTAATATTTCTCTTTACCAACATCATTTGACAAAGAGCCATTTTTTTGACTATTGTCTCAACCTCGTCCAAATTATTCTAAGATTTCTCTTCACCAATATCACTTAACAAAGTGTCCCTATTTAATCTAAAGGATTAAACTTGTCTAAACTTGCTCGAATTTCTTCCTATTCTAATCCGATGTAACGGATAGTAACTGCTTAACTAGAATGATTCAAAATCTTCATCAATATGGGAATATCCCAGAATTGGCGATAATACTTATATCCGAATATTTTTCGCATCGTGTGTATACCAATATAATTAAATTCTAAAGTATCTGCGACTCTTTGCAGGACTTTAGAATATCGATGAGTTCCTAACTCTTGTGAATGGATTGAAGGACGATAAAATAATTACTCAGATTTTCCATCATGATAGGTATTTAAATAATTAATAATTAGGCTTGTTAAGTTAGATAAATTTAATTCTCTTTGCTTAGTGTTCTTTCCTCAACAATAACTGCAGTTGTTTTATTTTAGACATCAGAAACTTTTAAATACAAAATATCAGGAATCCGCAAACCAGTAAAAATTCCTATTGTAAAAATCAGATGTTCGATTTTCCATGCCTTACTTTTTACAATTCTGATAAAACATCTAACATCACTTATTTATCTTTTATGAGTTTGACATTAATAATATTTCTTGTCATTTTTAGTATTTTAAAGGGATTATTGAATAATAATTAATGTATCCTTTTCAATCAGACAATCTGTTTAGAAATTGATAAATCAATATCTGAAAGGGATACTAATTATAAAAATATCCTTCTAACAAGGAATTTTATAACATCATTACTAGGAGGTTGCAAATTATATTCCAATCACTCTTATCTATCTAAGGTTTATAAACATAATACTTTACCCATACTGATAACTGAAGAATTTGACTTTTTTAGATGCGTTGAATTTAATTCAAGTTTTTACGGAAAAACTGTCAGTGAACTATTTCATGGTAATTTAAGAAATAGTAATATTTCAAATAGATATTCTCAATTATTTCCAAATCAAAAATTGTCTTATTGGTCAGACTGTTCAGATACTTCTCGCAAAGAAATCAAGAAACATGGTTCTAGTAAAAATATTCTTACATTCTGGGCATACGATGATTTAACAAGTACTTTTCCAACTCTCGATAATAAAGAACCTTTGATTATTGTCGATGGGATACGATTCGGTTTTGAAGAAATTTTAGAAAAATGTGATAATAATATTCCATTATCTAATGAAGACAATATCCTAATAAATCAAATAAATCATGAAAAACCAGATTGTATAGCATATAAATCTATGGTAACTGGAACAACTAATTTCTTATTTTTTGAAAAAGGATTTAAAAAACTAGCCCTAAGAGAAGTCACACTTAGAATGGGAGAATTAAAAGGCAATAATACAAACAGCATAATCTGTGCAGGTACATCTGACTATATGCCTTATCTAAAAAATTATGGACAATATTTTTCTCCTATAGCTAGAATTAAAATGAACGAAAAATATCTTAACTCCTCAGAATATAGGTCTCGTTCAGAAATAAAAGAATATTCTTTTGGTTTATTCAAAACCTAATCTATCAAACTTTTAAAAAGCCACCTAGTTTTTCTAGGTGGCTTTTTCAGATAATTTGTTATCTTTTGTTTCAAAATCAATGATATTGTCTTTTTTACTCTCAACTTGATTCAAATATTTTCTTAAATCAGCATTAACAATATATTGACTATTCGTCACAATATAGATTTGCTTTCTTAATTGAGATATTTTTTCATCTGATAAGTCTAAATTATCTAAATGAGATAAGAACTCATCTTCTTTTTTCTTTCTTCTTAATCTTACTTTTCTACTAGATAAATAACTAGGTTCTTTTTCATATAGATGAATAATTAGTTTTTTATTTTTAGCTTTTAACAAAACCTCAGCAATCTTTTCCCACCAATGTTTATCTGTTGAACCAATGGACATTCCAAAAATTACAATAATATCACTATTCTCAATAACATTTTCAGCGTTTCTACGTCTATACTCTCTAGAATTTGCGAGTGAGTCAGGTTTTAATAAATCATTTAAATCATCTCTTTCAAAAAAATCGGTTGCTAATTGGCTTTCATCATTCAATCCTAATGTTAAAAATCGGTCAATTACTCCATGCACATTGATAATTGCTTTGTTAAGATATTGACTAAAACTTGAACTATTGAAACTATTACCTTTTGTATTGTTACTAGAATTTTGAAGTACTATTTGTAAACTGTTTGTGTAGTTGAAAGATATGAACCGATAATTAAAATGACTATTAGTGTTTTCACTTAGCATAGATTTAATTTCATCATGTTCTTGTTCTAATACACCATTAAAAAATTTATCCATAGTAATAAACAGTATCTCTGAAAAATCCTCATTAATTTGAACATTATCTTGTATTTGAATACCTTTAAGATATTCATTTAAGTCTTCTCGCAGTGTTTCAAAATCGTCTAAAAATCTCTCGGCTATACTGGTTTCCTGATTTTCTTCTTTTAAACGTTTCGTAAATGCCCCCAACTGAAATTCCAAATCAGCCCAAGTTTCGATACTATCTTTGGATTTATAAATTTCAGAATAAATCATATTATCAATCTTTGAAACAAACTTTTCATCCATTTCTTGGGACAATTCTAAAGAATACTTTTTCTTTAAAATATATTCATAAAAATTAATATATGAAGTTTGTAACCCACATTGAATATCAAAGCCATTCCCCAGCAAAAAAGTTATATTCATTCAATCACCCTCAATAAGCTATCTACTTTAGTATACAATTAAATTAATAATAAAAAAAGAAGGATAGTACCATTAAACAATCTGTAATAGCGAAAATCCCCCAACTTTACTAACTTTTTTCTTAATATCTAATCTTATTAGAATTTTCTTTACTGATACCAAATAATAGTCTCAACTTTATCCTATCCCATAAAAAGGAGATCTTTTGTGATATAAATCAAACAATACAAAAAGGAGATAACACAATCAAACTCATGTTCAATTACTATGTAGGCAGTAGCTAAAAATAGGAAGAAAATTAGAACCAACTATAACAAAAGAATGGATACAAATTATTGTCAGACACTATAAAAAGAAGACAGGGAAAGACCAAAAATTTATTACAATTCATGGTTTGATGTATATACATGTAAGTCTACTATCTTACTATAGTTATGATGAATAAATCTAAAAGAGATACAGAAATGTTTCATTCTAATGTGAAAACTATACTAAATGTATACACGCATTTAAATGATAAGCAAAGAGAACAAATCGTTGATAAGCTAATGGAATTTATGAGTTTAAATTAAATTTTAAATAACAAAAAACCCACTAATTAAAGTGGGCTTGTGGGTATTGAATACCCTTTATTTAGCTAAAGCATCTTTAGCTTGGTCAGCTAATGCAGTAAATGCTGCTGCATCGTGGACAGCTAAGTCGGCTAACATTTTACGGTTGATGTCGATTTCAGCTAATTTCAAACCGTGCATCAATTTTGAGTAGCTCAAGCCATTCATACGTGCTGCTGCGTTGATACGAGCAATCCACAATTTACGGAAGTCGCGTTTCTTTTGACGACGATCGCGATATGCGTAGTTGTATGAATTCATTACTTGTTCTTTTGCTGTTTTAAATAAAGTGTGTTTTGAACCGTAGTAACCTTTTGCTAATTTTAGCATTCTTTTACGACGTTTACGAGTGACTGTTCCACCTTTAACACGTGCCATGTTTAATTCCTCCTAATAAAAATAAATCTTCAAATTTCGATCTTTTTGTTTTTTTTATTTCATTTTTGCTAGTTGTTGGCGAATACGTTTGAAGTCGCCACTAGAAACCATGCTTGCTTTACGCAATTGACGGCGTTGTTTTTTAGTTTTACCGTGGAAACGGTGACTTGTAAACGCGCGGAAACGTTTTAATCCGCCTTTACCAGTACGTTTGAAACGTTTTGCTGATCCGCGGTGTGTTTTTTGTTTTGGCATGACTATATTTCCTCCTCAAAATCTTTCGTTATCCGACTATCGACTGTCCAACAGTCAGTGAGTCATTCAAATTACTTACTGTCGTTTTTCGGTGCCAGCGTCAAGAACATGCTGCGTCCGTCCATTTTCGCTTTTTGCTCAACTGTCGCAATATCAGCAGTTTCTTCAGCTAAGCGATCCAAGACTTTTTGACCAATTTCTTTGTGGGTAATGGCACGGCCTTTGAAGCGGATAGAAGCTTTCACTTTATCGCCCTTCTCTAAGAACTTACGTGCATTACGAAGTTTTGTATTGAAGTCATTCACGTCAATTGTTGGACTTAAACGAACTTCTTTAACATTGATCACTTTTTGTTTTTTACGCGCCTCGCGGTCTTTCTTTTGTTGCTCGAAACGGTATTTTCCGTAGTCCATGATTCGCGCAACTGGTGGCTTCGCACTTGGGGCAACTAACACAAGATCTAAATTTGCTTGTTCTGCAATTTTCAATGCTTCTGCTTTTGTCTTAACTCCTAATTGCTCACCATCTGAACCGATCAATCGTAACTCACGTGCACGAATGCCGTCGTTAACCATCATATCCTTTGCTATGGTCATTCACCTCCAAATATTATGAGAGAAAGAAAAGCGTACCGAATATTCGGCAATAAAAAAACGAGTTCTCTTCCAGAACCCGCACGTACTTCACCTAATTCAATAGATGAAAACTATCTAGCCCAGTGACTGAATCAACTAAGGCGAGAAGCGGGTGCTTCTGCTTTTATTTCTCAACTTCAATAGTATAGCAAATCTATATTTCTTTGTCAATCTTTTTCACTAGAGACTCTCGAAACATTCCCCAATCATTTAATTACATTAGTTGTATACTTGTCTAAATAAAAAAACTTTTAGCTATCGAAACACACCCTTCATCAGACACTCAACTTTTTTGGTGACCGTCTTCCTTGAAACTACCGAATCCTACGCCACAATGCGATCAGCATCCAAACTGACAATATCAGACTGATGAATAAGGCGATCCCCCAACCAAAGACAGAATGTGTAAAAGGCAATTGTAGATTCATACCGAAAAAGCCTGTCACAATGGTAGGAACAGTCAGAATCAACGACCAGACTGTCAAAAATTTCATCGTGTCATTTAAGTTGTTGTTCAACAAATTATTATACGTTCCCGAAAGTTGATCTAGGATTTGGGAGGCCAAATTAGTCATTTCCACTGCCTGTTTTGCTTCAATCAATGCATCATCCAATTGTTCCTTCTCTTTTTCAGTGAGCTTTCGATAAATCGCTAATGCTTTGATTTGTTCTAATAATACGACATTTTGTTTTGTACCAGTCACTAGATAAACTAAACCAACTTCGAGGTCAGATAAAGCTAGTAAATTGCGGTTCGTAGTTTTTTCTCGCAACTTTTGGTTTAAGCGTTGTCGTTCACTATTCACTTCTTCAATCAACGGGAAGAAGGAATCTGAAATCAGAAAGAGCGTACGGAAAAGTAAACTATATACATTTATCTCGGAATCTCGATCTAAGATTGAACGAATCAGGCGAATCACATATTCTGTATTTTGAGTCGTAAATGTAAATAGACCATTTTCTTTTAGAATAAATGCTACTGGACTTGTTTCATAGTGGTTTTCGATTTTTTGTTGATGAGGAACATTGGTGACTAAAAGTAAAATATCATCAAGAGTATCATATTCCACACGAGCACGTTCATTTTTGTCTAAAGAATAGGTAAGCATCTCATCACTAATGCCATACTCTTCCTTAAGATTTTTGATTCCCATCACATCATCTCTAGGTACGTTCATCCAAAAATTTTGATCAAAATTAAAAAAACGTTTTTCTCTCATACCTTCCCCTTCTTCCTGCACTGATAGATTCATTGAGTGTCTCATGGCTACCCTTCCAAGTATTCTTGGCGAATTTATAGATAGTTAGCCATTCCGACCGCTGTCTCGCTCTCAAAAAACAGAATAAGCCGATGAAAAGCGAAAATAGCTCTCCTATTTTCAATTTCTTCGGCTTAGATATCGAAGTTAGATCCTGTCTTCTTTATACTATCATTTTTTATTGAACTCAAGAAACAAAGACTTCTTGACGAATTTCTGCCAACTTTTCTTCAATCATGTTCAGCACTTCTACTTTTGCTTGGGGATCTTCCACAAAATTGAATCGATCGCCATCAATTTGGATTTTGGGACTTTCATTGTACTCGTCATACCATTGATCATAGCGACGATTCAATTCTTTGTAATAATCATATAAGCTTGGATCGAAGGAAAGTTGTTCATATGATCGTCCTCTTTTTTCGATCCGTTCAAGCATCGTATCAAATGAAACACGAATATGAACCAATAAATCCGGATGTTTTTTATGTGCGGCATACGGCAACTCTTCCATCATATTGGCTAATAGCTCGTCGTATACTCGAACTTCTGTTTCAGTCGCCCGCCCCAAATCAGCATTCAAATGAAAAAGCAAAGAATCTTCATAGATCGAACGATCTAAAACATTGTTGTCTTCTTTCATTGCCTGCTTGATACTTTCAAAACGTTTATTCAAAAAATAGATTTGTAACAAAAACGCATACTGCTCAGGATTGGCATAAAATAAAGGCAATACCTCATTATCCTCGATTGACTCATAAAAAGCTCGACTTCCAAAGTGTTCAGCCATCATTTCTGTTAAACTTGATTTTCCAGCGCCAATGGTACCTGCTAAAACAATCACACTCATTAACCTCCAACTCACTTTATCACTAAATGTTGTGTCTTTTTCCAATTCTTTTTAAATATACCCCCAATATCTGGTGGTGTCAATTAGGAATAACAGGATATTTCCATTCATAAAATTCAATAAAATCTTAAGAAAAAAGAGGTTTTTCAACAGAAAACGTATTCTTTATTTTACTTCTGGGAAGGTTTTAGTAAAATAAAGATGAATTGTTTTTTGAACTTCTATGTTATACAATCTGTTCGTTAGCGCAAAGGATCCAAGGCGCTTTATTTTTTGCTCAAAAAAGTTATGGGAATAAAAGAAGGAGTTAGATTATGGCAAATTATGGCCAAGGGGAATCAAATGGTAAAATTATTCTGATGGGCGAACATGCAGTTGTCTACGGCGAACCGGCAATCGCTTTTCCTTTTCAGGCAGCAAAAGTAGTTGCTTCCTTGAATGAACACATCACTTCGTCAGGAGATCAGCTTGTTTCTTCCTACTATACAGGAATACTGCGTGATGCCCCACATTCGTTAAAAAACATCAAGCAGTTAGTATTCAACTTAAAAAAGGAACTGCAAATTGAGCAATCATTAGAGTTAACTATTCACAGCACTATCCCTGCCGAACGTGGAATGGGCTCAAGCGCTGCAGTAGCTACGGCAGTTACTCGTGCCTTTTACGATTATCTCGAACAACCACTTTCTCGCGAACAGCTCTTGACAAATGTTCAAATTTCAGAAAAAATTGCCCATGGTAATCCTAGCGGTATCGATGCTGCGGCAACAAGCAGTTTAGAACCAATCTACTTTGTGAAAGGACACCCGTTTGATTATTTCTCTTTAAATATCGACGCTTTTTTGATTGTCGCTGATACCGGAATCAAAGGTCAGACGCGAGCAGTGGTCAAAGACGTTGCTCATTTATTTGAAAAAGATCAGCAGAAAGTTGGACAAAAAATCCAACAACTAGGATACTTAACAAGGCAAGCCAAAAAAGCCATTGTTAAAAATAACCCCGAGCATTTAGCCCAAGCGATGAATGAAGCCCAACTAATTTTAAAAAATTTAACGATCAGCAACGATTTTCTTGATGTATTGATCGAAACCGCTAGAGATTCAGGCGCTTTGGGAGCAAAACTAACTGGTGGTGGTCGAGGTGGCTGCATGATTGCGCTAGCTCAAACAAAAACAAAAGCCCAAGAAATCAGCGAAGCCCTCTTACAAGCGGGAGCAGCTGCAACTTGGATTCAAGGATTAGGAGTACATACCTATGTTTAAAGGCAAAGCACGAGCATATACGAATATCGCCCTTATCAAGTACTGGGGTAAAAAAAATGAATCGTTGATTCTCCCGATGAATAACAGCTTATCACTCACATTAGATGCATTTTATACGGAAACTGAAGTCAGCTTTTCAGAAGCTTACACAGAAGACCAATTTTATTTAGATAATCAATTGCAAGATGAAAAAGCAACCAAAAAAATCAGTACTTTTTTGGATATTGCGAGAGAAAAAGCGGGTACCACGAAAAAAGCAAAAGTGATCAGCCAGAATTTCGTTCCGACTGCTGCGGGTTTAGCTTCTTCTGCCAGCGGCTTAGCGGCTTTAGCCGGAGCATGCAACGAGGCATTGAAATTAGGGTTAGATGACCAAGCTTTATCAAGACTGGCTCGTAGAGGATCAGGTTCCGCTTGTCGGAGTATTTTTGGTGGATTTGTTGAATGGGAAAAAGGACACGATGATCAAAGTTCGTATGCTCATCCAATTTCCTCAGACGGTTTTGAAGATCACTTAGCGATGGTCTTTCTATTGTTGAATGAACAAAAAAAGGATGTCTCAAGTCGTGATGGTATGCGCCGAACGGTTGAAACTTCAAGTTTTTATCAAGGATGGTTAGATTCTGTCGAAGCCGATCTTTATCAACTAAAACAAGCAATCAAAACTAAGAACTTTCAACTTCTAGGTGAAACTATGGAACAAAATGGGTTAAAAATGCACGGAACGACATTAGCTGCTCGTCCGCCATTTACCTACTGGTCTCCTGATAGTTTAAAAGCCATGCAAGCGGTACGGGATTTAAGAAATCAGGGGATTCCTTGTTACTTTACTATGGATGCTGGCCCAAATGTGAAAGTGCTAGTTCAAAAAGACCATCTAGATAAGGTCAAAACAACATTTAGTGACTTATTTAGTAGCCAACAAGTCATTTCGGCTTTTGCAGGTCCAGGAATGACGATTATTGAATAAAGGGAGATTTTTATGATTGAAGTATCTGCACCAGGAAAACTTTATATTGCTGGAGAATACGCAGTTGTTGAAACCGGACATCCGGCTATCATCGTAGCCATTGATCAGTTTGTTACTGTAACCGTTGAAACCGCACGAAAAGTCGGCAGCATCCAATCTGAGCAATATAGTGGCATGCCGATTCGTTGGACTCGGCGTGATGGTGAACTTGTCTTGGATATTCGTGAAAATCCATTTCATTATATCCTTGCTGCCATTCGTTTGACTGAAAAATACGCACGAGAAAAAAATATTTTACTTTCTTTTTATGACCTAAAAGTGACAAGTGAATTGGATAGTTCTAACGGACGCAAATACGGTCTAGGCTCAAGTGGCGCCGTAACTGTCGCAACAGTCAAGGCATTGAATATGTTTTATGCGTTAAATCTTACACAGATTGAAATTTTCAAAATTGCTGCACTAGCAAATTTAACGGTTCAAGATAATGGCTCTTGTGGAGATATTGCAGCTAGTTGTTATGGTGGTTGGATTGCTTTTTCAACCTTTGATCACCAGTGGCTCCAAGAACAAGAAAAACAACATACGATCGTTGAACTCATCGAAATGGATTGGCCTGGTTTATCCATTGAGTCTCTTCCGACACCGAAAGATCTGCGTTTACTGATTGGTTGGACTGGTAGTCCTGCATCAACTTCTGATTTAGTCGATCAAGTCCATCGCTCACGTAAGGAAAAAATGGTAGCCTATCAAAAATTTTTACAAGATAGTACCTTATGCGTTCATGAAATGATTAAAGGATTCAAAGAAAATAACATTGATTTGATCCAAGCCATGATCAGGAAAAACCGACAACTACTCCATGAGCTATCGTCAATTACGGGCGTATTGATCGAAACCCCTGCTTTAAATAAATTATGTAGCTTAGCAGAAGAATACGAGGGTGCAGCAAAATCATCTGGAGCAGGTGGTGGCGATTGTGGTATCGTAATCGTGGATCAAAAATCCGGTATCTTGCCTTTGATGAGCGCTTGGGAATTAGCAGAAATTACACCCTTGCCATTACACGTCTATAGTAACCAACGAAAGGAAAAAGGATGAATCGAAAAGATGAACATGTCTCATTAGCTAAAGCTTTTCATAGTAAACAAAAAAATGAATTTGATACGGTTCGAATCGTTCATAACCCCTTACCTGAAGTTTCCATGTCAGAGATTGATCTACATACGACTGTTGCTGGCTTAACTTTAGACTATCCTTTATATATCAATGCTATGACTGGTGGAAGTGAAAAAACTAAAAAAATCAACCATGATCTAGCGATGATCGCAAAAGAAACAAATTTAATGATTGCCACGGGTTCAGTCAGTGCAGCTTTAAAAGATTCTGCTTTAAGCGATTCTTACACGATCATGCGTGACGTTTATCCAGAAGGAAAGATCCTTGCCAACGTAGGAGCCGGCACCTCTTTAGCACGAGCAAAAGAGGCGATTGAACTATTTCAAGCCGATGCTTTACAACTCCATCTCAATGCACCACAAGAATTGGTGATGCCTGAAGGGGATCGTGATTTTTCCAATTGGAAAGAATTGATCAAAGAAATCAGCGAAGGCATTTCGGTTCCTTTGATCGTGAAAGAAGTCGGTTTTGGTATGACTAGAGAAACGATCGATGAACTAGCCGAGTTGGGGGTTCAGACAATCGATATCAGTGGCCGAAGCGGAACCAGCTTCACTCAAATCGAAAATGCTCGTCGAAAAAAAAGAGAGTTAGATTATTTAGTCGATTGGGGACAATCAACGGTTACTTCTCTGCTAGAGGCAAACGAAGCCCAACATCAAGTAGAGATTCTTGCTTCTGGTGGTATTCGCAATGCCTTCGACCTCTTCAAAGCACTTTGTCTTGGTGCCAATGCAGTAGGCGTTTCTGGAACGATCTTAACGCATCTCATGACACACGGCGTGGCAGAAACGATCCAACTAGTCCAACAATGGCAAGCAGAACTTCAACGGCTATTGACCATGGTAGGAGCTAAAACTATCCAAGAACTTCATCACCAACCCTTGATCTTATCTGGAACTACTAAAGATTGGTGCGAAGCCCGAGGAATCCCTCTGACCAAATATGGCACACGAAAGAAATAAACAAATCGATTCAACTCAAAAAGGTTGTCCAATCATCGAAAAGATGAATGACGACCTTTTTTGTCTACAAAAATACAAAGTTTTCTTAGAATGAGATTTTCTTATGGCGTTGACTCTATTTTATCCTTCACCAATCACTTCATACTTTTGTTCAAGTTTTCATGCGATAAATAATAGGATACCAATTCTTTTTCATCTGATAAACAAAAATAAAACCTATGTATCTTTGACAAACGGCTATAATTCCATTCCTGGCATCATTGGCGGAGCGCTAGGTTTTATTATACCCATCCCCTTCCCTATCTCAGGACTACTCGTTTCACATACTTTCCCTAGTTCTTTGCTTATTAGATCAGTCAATTATTTTTTCCCCTGCTGTTTTTCCTGAACTGCTGTTTCACGCTTAAAGTTATCTGGATTGGTTAGTAGATAACTATAAATATCTCTCCAACTCATCTGAAGATCTCGTTCTATTTTTTTTCGTTTTTTATCCACTTTACCACCACTAAATAGATTGAGCGTTTTTCCGCCAGGGTTAATCCTGAATCGTATAATTTTTTCTAGCTGCATAGATCTTTTAAGATATAAACGTATTATGACATAATAGTCTATTTTATTTTGATTAAAACAAGGATTCTTTACATTCCCTAATTTTTTTAACGTTTGATCTAGCTCCTTAAGATTGTGGAGATTATTTTTTAATTGTTGCTTTCGTTGTTTTCCAGTCAATTCTTTAGTAACCAGTTTTAGTTCTTTTGTTGTTACTTTTTCTTTTGCTGCTATATTTTTTTCGGTTGCTGCTTCCTCTTTTAGTTTGTCATCCTCCGGTGTATTTTTTTCATCTGCGACAACTTTAGTGTTCACCACGTACTTTAATAAAGAATGATCGATCCATTTTTCACCTCTCCTACCAGTTAAATACTGCATTTCCTTCGTCAGTTTTTTTATCTCAGACTTGCAATTTTTGATTTCTTTTGCTATTTCGTTAAGCTCTTTTTTTTTGCTCTTGATCGTTTCACCATGTACTCGCTTGGTGCTTTTATATAATGCATTTTTTTTTGCTTTCACTGCGTTTTGAAGTTCCTGCTCACAATCTTCCTTTTTTTTAATTTGAGAATGCTTTTTCTTATACCAATCCTCTCTTTTCTTAGCCCGTTCTTCAATTTCTCTCTTTAGTTCATTTTTCAACTCTATGTATAGCTCAGTGCATTTGTGTACGTTTTCAAGTGGTTCTAAGTTTTCCCGCAATTTGACTTCTAATGAATCAACGGTTGACATCAATTGTTCTTTTCCCATATTTTCTTGATTTTTTGTTTTCTCAAATAATGGTTTTGTCATCCTAACAACTTCCTTTCTTTTTTCATTTTTACTTATCTAAAGTAACATGGTTCATCGGTCTTGATAAAACTACTTTTTCTAAAAAAGCGAATTAATCGTTTTTTTCTAACAAAAGAAATTTCTACGCTAGTTCTAACGAGATTGTTCCCCTTTCCGACAAAAAAAGCCCCTCTTTCCAGATCATCTTTATCTGGAAAAGGGGCTTGATTAACTATACTTGTATTGAATTAACCATTATAAGCATCAATAATGATTTGTTTTAGCTCACTGATCAATGGCTCTTTTGGATTTGCTGTTGTACATTGATCTTCATAAGCAAGTTCTGCCATACGGTCAACCGTTGAATCTAAGGTTTCTTGTGTTACACCTTGCGCCTTCAAGCTCATATTGATTCCAACTGATTGTCCTAATTCATAAACTGCTGTTGCTAAAGCTTCAACTAATTCCGCTGTTGTTTGTCCTTTTAACCCTAAGAACTTAGCAATATCTGCATAGTCTGTATCTGCACGGAAGTAATCATATTTAGGGAACATTGCATGTTTTTGTGGATCTTTTGCATTATAGCGGATGATATGTGGTAATAAAATGGCATTTGTACGACCATGTGGGATACCATATTCTCCACCAATTTTATGCGCAACTGAGTGACAAATTCCTAAGAAGGCGTTCGCAAATGCCATCCCTGCCATTGTAGAAGCGTTGTGCATTTTTTCTCGTGATTCCATATCAGGAGTTTTCACTGATTTTTCTAGGTAATCGAAGACTAATTTGATTGCTTGTAAGCTCAATCCTCTTGTATAATCAGAAGCCATAACAGAAACATAAGACTCAATCGCATGAGTTAATACGTCCATCCCTGTATCTGCCGTGACAGAAGCTGGTACTGACATGACAAATTGTGGGTCGACGATTGCTACATCTGGTGTTAATGCATAATCTGCCAATGGATATTTCACATGTGTATCACTATCTGTGATAACGGCAAAAGGTGTTACTTCAGAACCCGTTCCTGAAGTTGTCGGAATACACACAAATTGTGTTTTTTCTGGTTTATCGATCTTATATGTCCGTTTACGGATATCTAAGAATTTTTGTTTTGCTCCAAAGAATGAAGTATCTGGGTGTTCATAGAACATCCACATTCCTTTAGCAGCATCCATTGCAGAACCGCCACCTAATGCAATCACTGTGTCTGGTTTGAAATCAGCCATCAATTTCGTTCCTGCATAGACTGTGTTTGTTGAAGGATTTGGCTCAACTTCTGAGAAGACTTCGATTTTCACATCATTCTTACGTCTTGATAGTACTTCACGAACCGTATCACAGTAACCAAACTGCACCATACCAGGATCACAAACGATCATGACACGCTCTACGTTTTCCATTTTTTCTAAATAAAGCAAAGAGTTCTTTTCAAAGAAGATTTTTGGTGGTAATTTGAACCATTGCATATTATTTCTCCGTTTCGCTACAGTTTTGACATTGATCAAGTTGATGGCACTTACATTTCTAGAAACAGAATTTTTACCATATGAACCACAACCTAAAGTTAGTGAAGGGATCATTTCGTTGTAGATATTTCCGATTCCACCTTCTGCTGAAGGAGTATTTACTAAGATACGGCAAGCTTTCATCCGTAGACCAAACTTCACATGTAGCTCTTCATCCTCTGAGTGAATCACTGCAGTATGGCCTAACCCGCCTAAGTTCAACATTCCTTCGCATAATTCAAAGGCATGTTCTGTATTGTTTGCTTTAACCATTGCAAGTACTGGAGAAAGTTTTTCACGTGAAAGAGGGTAATCCGCTCCGACACCTTCTAATTCAGCTACTAACATTTTTGTCCCTTCTGGAACTTTGATGCCAGCTAGTTTTGCAATGTCCATTGCAGAATGTCCAACGATTGCTGGATTTACTGCGTATTTACCTTCATTCATCACTGCATCTTCTAATTTTGAAAGTTCAGCTGGTTTCACAAAATAGACTTGATGTGCTTGGAATTCTGCTTTAACTGCAGCATAGACTTCTTTGTCAACGATTACTGCTTGCTCAGAAGCACAAATCATTCCGTTATCGAACGTTTTAGAAACGATCAAGTCATTCACTGCTCGTTTGATTTTTGCTGTTTTTTCAATATATGCTGGTACATTACCTGGTCCAACACCTAAAGCTGGCTTTCCTGTTGAATAAGCAGATTTTACCATTCCTGCCCCACCAGTAGCTAAAACAATTGCGATCCCTGGATGATTCATCAACATTGAAGTCGCTTCAATCGATGGATGTTCAATCCATTGAATACAATTTTCAGGTGCGCCAGCTGCGATCGCTGCGTCACGAACGACACGTGCTGCTTCAGCAGAAGATTTTTGAGCACTTGGATGGAATGCAAAAACGATTGGGTTTCTTGTTTTCAACGCGATCATTGATTTAAAAATTGTCGTTGATGTTGGGTTAGTTGTTGGAGTTACCCCACAAACCACACCAACTGGTTCAGCAATTTCAATCAAGCCTTTTTGAACATCTTCATTGATGACACCAACTGTTTTATCGTGCTTGATGTTATTCCAAATATATTCAGAAGCATACATATTTTTGATCGCTTTATCTTCATAGATCCCACGACCAGTTTCTTCAACTGCCATTTTAGCTAACGGCATATGTTGATCTAATGCTGCCATTGCCATTTCATGCACAATATGATCTACTTTTTCTTGATCAAAGTTTTCCATCTCTTTTAATGCGACATTTGCTTTCGTTGCTAATTCATCAATCATTCCTTGAACATCAATAGTTTTTGGTTGTTCTTTCTCCATTACTTTAGCCATTGTCTTCCTCCTAATGGGTCATGGTTGTTTGTTAATTAATTCACATTCTCATCATACAACAAACCTTTTCAGATGTAAACCTTTATTGTGATTTTTTTCACAGTTTTTTAAATTTCGATTAAATCCTTTATTTATCAGTATTTTTATTTATTATCCTAATTATCCAAAGTATTTTATCAAAAAAACAGTTTATTCAAAACTTAACAAAGTCAGAGTTTTAGGATAAAAAAAGAGCCCGAGACACCGTCTCAGACTCAACTACTAAGCTTTACCTATTTGTTTTCTTTACTATCTTCAGGTGTTTCAACAGTTTCAGTAGCTTCTTCTTTCACTTCTACTGTTTCAGCAACTTTTGGTTCTGTTTTTTCTACCGTATTTACTGTCGAATCATTGGTTACGACAGTTCCAGGTTTAACCGTTTTGATGGCTGCTCGATCGTATTCTAGAAAAATCCCTTCACAATCTATAACGACTGTGCGTTTTTCATTGTCGATCTCTGAAACAACACCATGTAATCCGCCGATTGTAACTACTTCATCGCCTGATTTCATACTGTCTAGTAAATTTTGTCGTTCTTGTTGTTGTTTCTTTTGTGAACGTGACATAAAATACCACATTGCTAAAAGAGCAACGAACATGACTAACATTGGTAATGATCCCATTTTTTTCACCTCACTAACATGTATCTACACACTCAACTTTAGCAGAAAAAGGCGTGAGACACTAGTTTTTTACATAAATTTAGTGAAAAAGATTAGAAACTTTTGGCATTCTCTTTATTAAACCCATATTCCTCAAAAAAGGCTGCTCGAAATTCTAATAAATTGTCATCCATGATCGCTTGACGCACTTGTTTCATCAAATTTAATAAGAAGTACAAGTTATGGTAAGACGTTAACCGTATCCCAAATGTTTCATCACATTTGATCAAATGACGAATATACGCACGTGTATAATTTTTACATGTGTAGCAGTCACATTTCTCATCGATTGGGCGGAAGTCATGTGCGTATTGTGCATTTTTCACGACTAAGCGTCCTTGTGAAGTCATACAAGTACCATTTCTTGCGATACGTGTAGGCAAGACACAGTCAAACATATCGACTCCTCTAATCACGCCGTCAATCAATGAATCTGCTGCACCAACACCCATTAAATAACGTGGTTTATCCTCAGGGATCAATGGTGTTGTAAACTCTAACACACGGTTCATTTCTGATTTAGGTTCGCCAACAGACAAACCACCGATTGAATAGCCAGGGAAATCCATTGAGATCAAATCTTTTGCACTTTGGCGACGTAAATCTTCAAACCCAGCTCCTTGAATGATACCAAATAATCCTTGACGATCAGGATTCAGATGGGCTTTTAAGCCTCGCTCAGCCCAACGTGAGGTTCTTTCCACTGATTTTTTGACATAATCATAGCTTTCATCAAAAGGAGGACATTCATCGAAGCTCATCATGATGTCTGATCCTAATTTATTTTGGATATTAATTGCTTTTTCTGGTGATAAAAACATCCGAGAACCATTTAAATGATTTTTAAAATGGACACCCTCTTCTTCGATGTTACGCATATCGCTTAGCGAGAACACTTGAAAACCACCTGAATCTGTCAAAATCGGTTGATCCCAATTCATGAACTTGTGTAAGCCGCCTGCTTCTTCTACCAAGTCTTCTCCAGGTCTTAACCATAAATGGTACGTATTACTTAAAATGACTCCCGCACCCATTGCTTTTAATTCTTCAGGTGACATGGTTTTGACAGTTGCTAGTGTTCCCACAGGCATAAACATTGGTGTGGGAAATGTCCCATGAGGAGTGATCAATTCACCAAGACGGGCACCGGTATGTTTTTCTTTTTTGATTAAACGATAACGAATGGCAGGTTGTGTCATTCAATTCCCTACTTTCTCTATAATAATCGCATTGACAACTCCCATCATCATAATCGTTCTAACTCTTTTTTGCAAGGGTTCATTGGGTAACAGGTGTTTATTTAACCTTCATTTTTTAAAGAAATTATAATAACAGATAAAAGATAAAGAAAGCCAAATTGTTTCTTCTTTGTTATACTTATGGCATAAATAAAAAGGAGTGAAACTCATGCTATCTTCAAAAGAACTGAAACAACAAGCAAAAGACAGTTTAAAAGGACGCTGGGGACAAGCTGTATTATTGAATTTAGTCCCAACGTTAATCACAATTGCACTCATTATGATCATAGCTATTCCGACCGCTTTATTATTTGCTCATTCTTATAATGATCCTGCAGCTGTCCAAGATATGGCAAACAATACCAACGGAGGTGCTGCTTCTAGCGGTGGTGGTATTGTGTCTGGTATTATCAGCGCACTATTTATGAGTGGGATCTCATGGACCTATCTAGATATCCTGCGTGGAACCAAATCGACCATCGAACCATTTAAAGATGCCTTTCGTGGTTTTACAGGATTATTTCTTGGTGGTGTGATTTTACTAGCTATTTTGATTTCGATCTTCACTACTTTATGGGCGTTATTATTCGTTATTCCTGGTATCATCAAAAGTTATTCTTATTCCCAAAGTTACTTCATTTACTATGATGTTATCACTGAAACAGGGGAAAAACCGAGTGTTCTCAATACGATCACTGCTAGTCGTAAATTAATGGATGGCTACAAAGGTAAATTGTTCTGGCTTGATCTATCCTTTATTGGCTGGCATATCTTAGCCATGCTAACTGCTGGAATTGGTTATTTATGGTTAAATCCTTATATTACAGCAACTAAAGCAGCTTTTTATGAACAATTGCCAAAAAACGTATAAAAATCAATGTCCAATGAAACGACCCTCAAAAGTTAGACCAAAAATCTAACTTTTGAGGGTCGTTTCACATGCTTCAGCCGCAGTCGCTTTTTTCATTTCGCTCACTTCTGCTCAGCTTTTAGAACTTCGCCAGTATACGCATCAACTTTGACTGTCACTTTTTTTATTTTTTCTTTAATAGTAATTGTCCAATACGATTTTCCTGATTGTCTTTCGAGATACCACATTACTGCTTTTCCTGTCCCAGTCGTTTCTTCAGCTACTTCAGTAACTTCCGATAAACTTTTTAAGTTTTTGATATTGAACAGATCTGCGGATTGCTCGGTAGTGGCTTGTTCGTGTTTGTTTCGTATGCGATATACTTTTTTTTTTGATGTTCGCTGTTTTAGTTGAAATTCTTACGCTGCATTCTTTAGTTGCATCTCTACCAGTAATTTTGTAATAGTAAGGACCAACAGTCTGACTAACTTTCACAGAAGTAATCGCTTGATGAGGATAACAAGTCTGATAAGTTTCAAGTGCTTCTTTTAATGATACATTGAATTTTTCCGGCTCCTCAATTTCATCCGCAGATGTGGACGAACTAGAAACATTGGCAACCTTGATTTCTTTCGTTTCATTCCCATAATTTTCATAAGGATAATTAAAAACAAACATCACCAACATCCCCAAACTAAAACTAGTTAATACCGTTAAACACCATACAAACAACTTCATCTTTTTCAGCTCCTTCACAATCAATTGTTAGATTCTTGAAATGAACGATTAATCGTTCTTTTTTTAGGAGTTTGAGGCTGGATGAATTGAATCCTCCAGCCTCATTGAGAGAATATAAGAGATAAAGCAAATAATATATCCCTATGTCTTTATTCTACTTAAATCTTTCATCTTATTTTTTTTATTTTTTTACCATCTAGTCATGAACAAATAAAAAAAAAACATATTAGAAAAGCTCCCCCATGGCTTTTCTAATATGTTTCATCATTACTTTTGATGGAAAGGAACGATTTTAGAAGTCAGTGTCACTGATTTCTAAATTTACTGTTACATTTCCACGCAAAGCTTTTGAGTAAGGGCAAACTTGATCTGCTTCTTCAACAAAACGTATTGCTTCATCTTTCGGCATATCTTTGATAAAGACTGTCAAAAGAACTTCTATTGTAAAATCTGCCTCTCCATGATTCAGCAAGGCAACGTTTGCTTTTACTGAACTAGGTTGATTGATGTTCTTTCTAGATAAAACTAATTCTAAGGCACCGTTAAAACAGGCACTATAAGCTGCTGCAAAGAGCTCTTCGGGATTTGTTGCATCCGTGTTTTGGGTTCCAGGTGCTGCGACATCATACAAAAATTTTTTCTCTTGTGAATAAATTTTACCACTACGACCACCTGTATTAATAGTAGCTACCTCATAAATTTTGCTCATAAATTTCGCCCTCCAAAGTTGATTGTAAATATAGTAGTTGGCATCTAGGTAATTGGGTATCACATAAAAGGTTAGTGTATAGGAATGATTGGGTTGTTTACAAGAATAGTAAATTTTACCTAAAACCAAACTGCGTCTATTTACTTCTTTACTCTAAAGGATTATTCAACGTCATTTTTTCTTAAAAAAAATACGAATCTACTCTTTATTGAAATTATTAAAAATTTTGAGCAAGGAAACTACTCGTGTTCAATTTTCTTTTTTCCATTTCCCTAAACCACTCAAAATAGGGTTATAGCCAAACAAAGACGTTAATAAAAAATAGATAGGGACGGCTATAGAAACTTGGATTAGATTAGTCAAAAAGGTAGGTGACATGCCATTTGTAATTATTCTTGTAACGAACCACATAATAATGGATGAACAAAAAATAACCAGTAAGTTTTTTTTCTTAAAGCTAAAATTTGTTTGATTCAAGAATGATTTTGTACGTACCACTGTTACAAAAATTTCTGCTAAAAGATTTGAAAAAACCACTCCAAAAAAACCGATCCACGGTAACAAGATTAAATTAGATAAAATATTGATAACCGCACCAATTAATACAGATTTATTGTAGATTTTTACTTTGCCAATCGGTATCAAATATTGTCTAGAAATGGACATACCTAAGGGCATCACAACGATCAAAATAGAAAAAAGTGGAATAACTTTATTGATGAATAAGAATTCTTTCCCAAAAAACCAGGGAACTAATTTATCGTAAACCGTAAGCATCCCGAACATCGCTGGAACACTAAAATATAATTGTAAATGAATCGTCTTATCAATGATGTCCACCATCTTATTAATGTTTCCTTTGGCATATAACCCACTCATGTGCGGTAATAGCACCATATCAAGCGTTGTAATAACCGTGATAAATACCGTATTGATTGTTAATGAATTAGTGTAATAACCAACAGCTGTACTACCAATAAAAACACCCAATAAAGTCTTGTTTAGATTCGTATAAAGTAAAATAGCAACCTGTGGGATAAAAAATTCAAAAGATGATCGGATATGTCTAAAGCTATCTAAGAATGCTACCTTTTTAAAATTTATATGTTTATGAATAAATAGCCATGTCAATAGTTGAGATAATAAGGTTCCTACTGACTGTAGTAAAATATATAAAATCGTATCAGAAGAATCTTTAATCAAAAAGATAATTAAAATGAAAGTAACAAATTGAATTCCCAGATTGATCATGCTCGTTTTTCTGAAATCCTCGATTCCCATAAAAAACCACGAAATGTCAAACATAACAGCTATAATAGTGAGACTTTGTATATAGAAATAGATCTTATTACCTAAAAAAGTAGTAAATAACAAAAAAACTAAAAGTGTAATACATGTTAAAACTGCTTTTAATAAACAGATTTCCCAAAACGTTTTTGAAATATTTTCTTTACGATTATAAACTAATGCGATTTCTCGATTCCCATACATCGAGATCCCTAAACTAGCGACTAACACAAAATATTGAGTAATCGAATTGGTGTAATTAAAAATCCCTAATCCTCCAGGACCTAATGCTTTTGAAACAATTGGGACTGTAATGATTGGCATGATAATCTTTGTCAGTTGAAATAATGACTGATACCCAAAATTTTTAAGCACATGTTTCAATTCTATTAGTCCCTTCCAAATATATCTCGCGTATAGACTTTCATTTCTACATCTTTGAGTAACGGATCAAATCGATTGGCTAATATCACATCTGAATGCTTCTTGAACTCATCAATGTCCTTTATTACTTTAAATGTCGAAAAATGCTCCTTCTTCACTGTCGGTTCATAAATGACTACGTTAATGCCTTGATCTTTCAAAAGACGCATGATACTTAAAATAGATGAATATCTGAAATTATCAGAGCCCGCCTTCATTGTTAAACGATAAATCCCTACTACATCTGGATTTTTTTCCATGATACGATCTGCAATAAATGTTTTTCTTGTATCATTTGACTGAACGATGGCTTGGATCAGATCATTTGGCACGTGCTGGTAATTCGCTAGTAATTGTTTCGTATCCTTCGGTAAACAATATCCGCCATAACCAAAAGAGGGATTATTATAATAGTCCCCTATTCTTGGGTCCATTGAAACCCCCGAGATAATTTGAGCTGTATCTAATCCATTCATTTCAGCATAAGTATCAAGTTCATTGAAATAAGCAATCCTTAATGCTAAATAGGTATTAGAAAACAGTTTGATCGCTTCTGCTTCTGTTGAATCAGTTAAAATAACAGGAACATCTTTTATTCTAGTATTTTTTTTAAACATCGAAGCAATTTTTTGTCCTCTTTTCGTGTTTTCGCCTACAACGATACGAGAAGGATAGAGATTATCATACAATGCTTTTCCTTCCCGCAAAAATTCTGGTGAAAAAATAAAATCCTCTGATTGATATTTCTTTTTTAAATACTTAATATAACCTAAAGGAATCGTTGACTTAATGATAAATACAGCATCCGTACGTACTGCCTTTACCTTTTCGATTACTTCTTCTATGGAGGAAGTATCGAATAGGTTTTTTTCTTCATCATAATCGGTTGGAGTAGCAATCAAAATAAATTCTCCCCATGATGCTGCACTTTTGAAGTCTTGTGTAAAAGTTATTCCCAATTCTCTATTATTCAAAAATTCTTGGATCTCTTTATCTTCGATTGGGGAACAACCTTTTATTAGTTTCTCGATTTTTTTCTGATCGATATCATAAGCAACCACATCATTATTTTGGGCAAGCAACAATGCATTTGCTAGCCCTACATAGCCCATACCGAAAACAGATAGTCTCATTTCTTACACCTTACTTATTTTTTTATTTTTTGCTTGTTTTAAAATTTTTTGTATTTTTTTATTATCCCCCCATACAGCCTTAGAATCATATTTTCTATCGGGATAGGCACCATAATCCAAATGAATATTCAAGTGATTATCTGCAATGAATTGTTCGACACGTTCTTTTAATTTAACAGGATAACCTGAGCAAATATTAATAATTCCTGAGATTTCGTCTTGTTCAACAGCTGCTGCTACTTGAAAACAAAAATCATCATAGTCTAAAAAATCGTATTGGTTTTCCCCCATTGTAAAAGGAAAGTTTACCTCTTCTTCCTTGGCTTTCTCAATGATTTTTGAAAAAACCGAACTACCACCCGGTTGATTCGATACAATGTAATAAGCACGCAACCATTGAAATTTTTTATTGGTTTCTTTAGCCATAAACGAACTGAAATTTCTCAATGAATCTTTTGCAATGCCATAGTAACTCATTGGGTGTGTACTAGTGAATTCGTTAATGCAGCCTTCATAAAATCCAACTTCATGCATCGATCCCATCACTACGATTTTATCGATTCCTGATAAGAAAAATTTTTTTAAAAATAGTGCATGATCGGATAAGTTTCTAATATGACTTTCTGCATTATGGATAAACCCATCTTGCCATGCAAGATGGACTAATACGTTCGGTTCACCAAAATAATGATACGGATCAGAAATATCAAAAAGATTTTCTTGATAGATAGTGGCTTCTTTATTTATTCGATTCGTTCTGACATCTGTCGCAATAACTTCATTTCCATCATTGATCAGTTGGTCTACAATTCCAGTTCCTAAATAACCGTTTGCTCCAGTTACTAATATTTTCATCAATTCTCACTCCCCAAATTTACTATTTTTTCTATTATTTTTTCCCATGAGAAGAGGTCGAGTAACACCTGATCCCCAACAGGGATACGTTTTTTTTCCAAAAATTGAAGCATTTCGTTGATTGAGATCGGTGAATCATCATCCTTTACTTGATAAATATTTTGTTTTACTGCACTAAAAAATGGTGTTTCGCCTGATGTAATCACTGGAATTCCTTGATAAAGTGCTTCGGATACTTTGATAGCTGTCTCAATATTGGCACCTCGTAGATGTAACTTTAATGTACCGATAGCCATTGAAGCTTCACCATAAAGCTGTTCTAATTCTTGACGATCTTTATACCCATGAAATATAACGTATCCTTGTAATCGGTAAGATGCTACCAGTTGTTTTAACTCTTCAATTGCTGGTCCCCCACCAACAATGTCAAAGAAGACCTCTGGTGCTATCTCATCTTTTGTCCGATAATAATATTCAAGTCCTTCAATTAAACGATCCAGCCCATGATAAGGATAAAAATTTCCAACAGCAACTACCCGATGTGTAGGCTGTTCTTCATTTTTCTGATATAAATTGACTGGCAAATTATCCGGATCTACACCATTGTAAAAAGAAACCATCTTCGCCTTTTTTTTATTACTTGTCTTCGCCTCAATTACTGCAATCTTATTGCATTTTTTTTCATACAATCGATCACCTAAGTAATTCCATACTAGACTCAATCCACCCTTTAACTTATTGGGTGCTACATTCAATTGTTCTTTATAATAAGGATAAGTAGGAATTTCCATAATCGTTTGAATTGTTTTTTGCTGAGAGATACTTAACAGTTCACTCATTATTTTTGTATAATATTGATCCCGAAAATAGAAATGAGTCCATTCTCTCGACAACAATAATTTTTTTGTTGCTATTTGGATATCTTTTATTTTTTGACGGTGATTCGTTGCATCACTCTTTGTTAATAGACTGTCGTGAATCATCTGCTTGTCATAAAACTCACGTACTCTTATTTCTTGTTTTTTAAAATAAAGTAACCAACATTGCTTTTTATGATTGCTCATATACTTTGCTTGGGAACAGTTCTTTTTAAAAATACCTTTATTTTCTTCTGCAGAAATCCCACTCAAAAATAAGATGCTCATTGTATTTTGTCCTTTCTTATAACCATTCATTCTGATAAAATAGCGGATTAAAAATCCTTTCAGGTATAGAGATCGAAAAATAAGAAACATAAAACCAAGCCAGAAGGTGAATAACTAACATCCCCCACAAAACGAGTTGATAATAGGTGACTTTTTTGTATTTATAACTAGCATTGATCACAGAAATATAAATCAAAGGCAATATACCTCTGGCTAAACGGTAAAATTCCACAGAATACCAAAGCAAAGGAATAAACATCAATAAAATCACCGAAGCATAAAACACATATTGTGAGAATAGTTTATTTTTTTGACTGATTGTACTTTTAGGAAATCCTAAATGTGCCCAGTATGCTAACCCCACATTCAGCAAGAAAAGAAAAATAACTTGTATCGAACCATTTGTTATTTTTTCAGTATATTGTTGGATTCTTCCGGAATTTGTTGAGAACTCTTCGATTAAATAATTCAAATAGGGAGGAGTTCCACTATAGATTACATAGATCAACTCCAGAAAAATTGCACCACCAACCATTAGTTGAATAAAAAACTTTTTGTTTTTTGAAGATAAAAATAAAAACGGTAGATAAAATAAACTGATCGTATGAAATAAGCTAGCGCTAATTATGCCAAAAAAATATTTTATTTTTTTATTTTCTACTAAATATGGAAATGAATAAATTACAAGAGATATCGCCACTAAATTCCTTAGTTGAATAGCATCAATAAAAAATAAAAATAACGTATAAATAATTATAAATAGATGAGTATTTACGCAATATTTTTTAACTGTCGCACCGATTAATAGGGTTGCAAATAAAAAGACCAACCCACGCATACCAAAGAGTCCTAAATTTAATTGTCGGCAAAACTGTGCAAAATAGTAAAAGCCGAATTCTGTCGCTTTATATTTGATACGTGCATCATCAAAATAAGTTGCTTTATAGTAGACCATGTCTGTATTTTCAGTACCACCTGCAAAAATCAATCCGAGGATCAAAACACTTAATAAGAGTAAATATTTATTGCGTTTATTTCTGAAAACTTCAATAAAATTAAGTATCAGTACAGCAAAATAAGCAACGATGATCATCCAGCAGACACCCTATTCAACATTTTTTTTATAAAACTGGTTCCATAAATCAACTGATTCAAGGTTCGATATCTCCGTTTTTCCATTAAACGACTCACCAGACATAAATAGTTTCTATAATACCGTGATGATTCTATGATTAAAGGTTTCTGTATTTTCTCTTTGGACAATAGTTGTTGGATATCTTGTAGCATCTTTTTTTGATTCGCTGTATTCATGCCGAATTGGGTATAGATATTCAACCCATGTCGTAAAAAATAAGTATAGCGATATTTTTGATAGTAGGGATAAACGCGTTCATTCCATTCAATTTCTCCAATTGTTTCTATAAATATTTGAAAATCTTTCACAGCTGAGGGATTATTTTTTAAAGAAGTACTCGTCAATTCACGTTGACTATATTGATAAACTACTTCGGGGACCAGCTGAATCGTTTGACATTTAGAAACATAGTTAAAATTGAATAAAGTATCTTCTTGCCCATAACGAAATCTTTCATCGAATTTCAAATCATACTCATCTATTATTTTTTTTCGGTACAAACAATTCCATAAATGGAGAAACGTCATTCGATGATCTAAATTAAACAAAGCATAAGCAATCTCTTTTTGATCCTTTAATTGCTTTTCTTCATAGGAGTAATCTATTTCAGACAAAAGCAGTTGTTTCTTATCAATCAACTGCATCGATTTGCCGCCTACGATCATATCTGCATCTCCGATTTTGTTAGACAAATAGACATAGATATTGGGATCAATTGCATCGTCTTGATCGATAAAACTAACAAATTCGCCTGTCGCATAAGCTAAACCTGTATTACGGGCTGCACAGATCCCCGCGTTTGTTTGATGAATCAATAATATACGTTCATCTTGTTGTGCAAATTTTTGGCAAATTTGATAACTATCATCTTGTGAACCATCATCAATCAAAATCAACTCGATGTTTTTGTAGGGCTGATTCAATAACGCTTGGAGTGTATTTTCTAAATACAAGCTTCCGTTATAGATTGGAACAATCACGCTAATTCTCTTCAATTTTCTTACTCCTTTCCACTGAAGATCCGATCGAGCCAAGTGGATAATTGATAGTTTTTGTAAAGTTGATCATTTAGTAAATGGTAGTCTGTCTCAATAAAACGTTGTGGAATAACTGGCTTTTTTCGGTCAACTACGCAAATGTTATCAGGATGGTAAAAATCATAATTTTTCACTTCTGGATTTGTTGTAATCAGTTTTCTTCTCATTCCATGTGTCTCAATCGTACGCATCGTGAGACCTGATTGATTTGCTAGCTCTAGATCCAAAATAATTTTGCTCTCTTTAACCACTTCATTAACGATTGTTTGCGGAAGTGGTTGATAGATGAATTCTTCTTTTTTGGCTGTTGCGAGTGTCTTAGTTCCATATTTGTAATAATAAAAATGCCAGATAGAAGGAAGATATAGTTTGAAATAGTAGCTATATTGTTTTTTCTCACAAAGTTCTTTTACTTGATTGATAAATGAGTAACGCATGCTATGACCGAATCCCACAAAAGAAAAAAGATAGGTTGGCTCTTTTTTGTTTTTCTCATCGGAATTTATGTAGAATAATGGCAAAAAATTTAATTCTGCGTATTTCTTGCAGTCTTTCGCATCAAAACTATATAAATAATTAAAATAATCAAAGTATCTAGTCACTTGTGAAAATGTAGCAATTGAATCCCACAAATAGGCTAATTTAGGGATCGGTCCAACAATATCGGTCACCTCTTTGATGAACTTTTCAGGAAACAGTACTGGATTGATAACGAAAAAGTAATCATAATTTTCTTGTCCTATCGCTAATAAAATTTGCTTCAGATAACTCTCTCTTAAGGTATTGAACTTTGTAGAAAGTTTCATTTTGAGGTGTGAGTCCGAAGGGATCGCATTATAATACGTCACTTTTGCGCCTTTTCTTTCTAATTCTTCGATGATCAGCTGTGGATAATCGTAAAATTTCCATGCAATAAACAATATTTTTTTATCCTTTAAGCGTTTGTCCATACTATGCCTTCTCTCAATTTTCTCCGTTGTACTGTTTTGTAATCTCTCGAATCATTTGATTTAATGAATAATTTTTTTGATAGATCGCTATTATTTGTTGTTTGTCACAGCTATGTTCTGCATTTAGGATTGCTCGTGCAAATGAGTGAGGACTATCTGTATTTAATAAGCAACCACCTGTTTGTTCAATAATTTCTTCTACTCCTGTCACCTTTTTGCCAATAATCGGAACACCAGCGCGAATCGCTTCGATCAAAGAATAAGGCAACCCTTCATATCTCGAAGTGATCAAATAATGATCATACCCTGCAACGATTCGTTCACTATCCGTTCTTTCTCCTAATAAATGGACATTTCCCGTCAAATCGTGCTTGATTAAAAATGCTTTGACTTCTTTGAATAGTGGTCCATCCCCTGCCCAGACAAAATGATAATTAGGGTCTTGTTGAATGACTTCTTTTGCTACTTCCATAAATAAAAAAGGGTCTTTTTGAAAAGAAAGACGTGCGTTGTTACCAATAACAATATTCGATTCCTTCAACCCTAGAGATTCTTTGATCGTTTTTTTAGAAGGAAAGTCGATTGCAGGCAATCCATTGCGGATGACTATAAATTTGGATGGGTTATCAAGGTGTAATTTTATACCTGCCATTCGTTCTTCTTCAGATACATTAAACGTCTTCTTCGTTGCATACCTACTTAGCATCTTCTCTATCCAAATAAATAGTGTCTTCTTAGATTGCTTAAATTCCGAAGATAAGAAAGAATACGCATGTGGTGTATAAAAAACTTGCTCAATACGATTTCTTTTAGCAGCTATTCGCCCTAGCGCACCGGCTTTCGAACTATGACAATGCACAATATCCGGTTGAATTTCTTTCATTTGTTGTTTCAAGAAGCGGTAAGTAACATAATCATTTTTCACATCGACATTTCTAGTAAAGGTAGGACAGGGAATAAAGGTAGCTCGATCTTTTAACTGCATATATTGATCAGAAAAACAGTGATCCATTTTTTTTGTTCCATGAATAAAGTAAAGATCAAATTCTTCTTGGTCTAATTGTTCAATCAATTGAACGATATGTTTTCTTAAGCCGCCTTCCATTGATTCACTCAAGAGCAAAACTTTTTTTTTCATTTCCCTATCAACACGCTCCTTCAGGACGCAAAATAACAAAAAATGTACGATAGATGATTTTGAAATCAATATAAATACTTCGCTTTTCGATATATTCTAAATCTAGCATCACCATTTCAGAAAAACCGATATTGCTACGCCCGTTAATTTGCCATAAACCGGTACAACCTGGTTTGACCAATAGTCTTTGCTCATCATATTTCGTATATTGCGAAACCTCTCTTTGTAAAGATGGACGAGGACCAACTAAACTCATTTCACCTTTCAAAACATTCCATAGTTGTGGTAATTCATCTAAGCTTGTTTTACGAATGAATCGTCCAAATTTTGTTACACGTGGGTCATCTTTCATCTTGAACATCGCCCCTTCTACTTCATTCTTGCTCAGTAGCGTTGGGAGCTTTTTTTCTGCATCGACACACATCGAACGAAATTTATACATTTTGAATAACTGCTTATTTTTGCCTACTCGGTATTGGGAAAAAATGATTGGTTTTCCCGGCTCTTCCAGATATATCCTAAGAGCAATCCAAAGTAAGAGAGGTGATAAAACCACAAGGCCAATAAAGCTAAAAATAATATCAATGATTCTTTTAGAAAGTTCATATAATTTTTTGCGTTTCAGCTTCACACGATAAAATTGGACTCTCGAGCCAAAGCCCTCTTGAAATTTTTTCGTAACCTCGATATTTTCACTCATCCCATTGCCACCTTTCTTTATCGAATGGATCAAATCAACGAAAGAAACTAAATCGACGATGTTTCACTCTTTGATAAGTAAACGGCTCAATTTTGTTTTCGTATAGGATATCCATCGGCATTTTCTTTAATGATTTAACTTTTTCATTACCATAATCTTTTTGAATGATGTGATATGCTTCTTTTAAATAAAAATTCCTTTTTTCTAAACTATGGGCATCGGAAGCAATCATTTGAACCATATTTAATTGAATCATTGTTTTGGCAGTCTTTTGGATTTTTCGTCCAAACAAACCGACGATACTTGGTGCCGTTCCTTGAGCTAGCGCCCCCATATCTAAGAAAGGCAACAGTTTATTCGGATCATTAATGAATATCCTATTTCTTTCTGGGTGGACGATGATTGGTATATAGCCTTTAGCAATTAATTCAAAAAAGAGCTTTGTTGCATAAAGGGGAACGTCATTCGTCGGGAACTCTATTAGTAGAAACTGTTTTTGCTGCCCAAAACCAATAATTTCTCTTTTTTCTAAATCTTCTATCAACGTACCAGTAATACGATTTTCTTGACCTACGAGCAATTTCAGCTCAATATTGTTACGATCAAATTCAGTTTGTAATTTTGCTACTTCATTGGCTACATTCGTAGCGGGATTCAAAAATCGCCCATTCTTATGATGGGGGGTACACATCAAATGTGTGATTCCTTGTTCTCTGGCTTTCAACGCCATTTTGAGACTTTCATCGATGGTTTTCGGCCCATCGTCAACTCCTGGTAAAATATGACAATGTAAATCGATCATTTTTGAGCCCCACCTTTATTGATAACGACCTTTCTTTTTATCTCACTGATTACATACATTCCAATAGCCATAACCACAGCAAGTACCCCTGCATATATAAATGTTTGGACGAAAGACAATAAGTACCCCCGTACAAAGTAATAAACACTTTCCGTTAAAATACCGATCCGATCAATCACACCACTAAAATAGATCCATGTGGGTAATAATAGGAGTGTTCCGCCAGCGCCTAAAAACATCAAGGCGACAAATCGGAATTTTTGATGTGACCAATGAATGGTATGGAGCAATAGCAGAAGTAGGCAAACCAAGATCACACCATTTCCAATAATCAATTGATTCAGCAACGGCTTAAATTGCTTCACTTTATTCACATAGTTAGCTAAAAATGGAATTTCTAACGATTTTTCGGTTGCTTCGATCGAAGAATCCACTAGCCTATTGATTACTTGTTCTTTGTCTTTCGTTACTTGTATGTTTTTTGTTTGAATATAGTGATTTAAATGTTGTTGGATTTTCTCTTTGATTTCTTCTTCTCCAGATAAATCGTATGTTTTCCTCATATAAAGGCTAGTTACATACTTTTTGACATTAGTTTGGACAAATGATAACGAGACAATCTCTTTTAACTGATTCGCCGGGACATTGCTACCTCTTCCAATATCTTGAATTTTCTCGTTAATTTCTTGTTGAACTAATTTTGTATATCGAGAATTTTCCATTTGCTTGCTCATGAAATTAGGATTTGCTAAGGTTACTCTGATACAAAGCAAAGACAAAAAGCAAAGACATGCAACCGAGCAAATATAGGTCAAAAATAAGCGTGCTGTTTTCTTTCTTAAACCTTTCTTCATGCCGACTATCCTTTGTTTATTTATTTTCATTGATCATCGGTCCTGCATGTAATTTTGCAGTTACAAATAATCGTTGATCCGTTAAGCCAATGCTGTCGATCGGATAACAGGTATATAGTATTAATTTGGCATTATTTCTTTGACGAATCTCCTGCTTTATCTGAGCATCATGTTTATTGGCTACTCTTACTTCTTCTACCTCATATTGATAGCTACCGTAATTCGTTTGGATTGTTATAATCTCTTGCGCTTTGATGTTAATTAACTTGCCAAATGAATCACTATTATGCCCAGCAATCAATGTAGTTCCTATTTCTCCTGGAAAAGTGGAACCCATATATTGTCCCGCGCCTTTTCTTAAAATAGTTGCTGAATCGCCAAAATATAATGGTGTTTTTAATTGGATCGAAGGGACAGATATCTCTCCATACAATTGACCATAATGAGGAAATTGAATTTTACTAGAAGAAATCTCGCTTTCTCCATTCGTAGAAAGTTGTTTGATAGCTTCTTTATGATTGTTCTCTTTAAATGTGGGTGCCTCTGCAAGTAACAATGTCTGGATAGAGGAGGTAACAAAGTGAATGACTGGTTTGCCAATCACATAAATCAAAGAATAATTGATGACCAAAAAAAGAAACGCCAACAGACATCCGTTAACTATTCGATTTAGACCTCCCTTGATTCCTCTCTTACTCACTTCTACGTGCCACCCAATATGCGCCTCCAGCCAACATCAATACAGCACCTAAAGCCACATAGCTCGTGGTATAATCTGCACCGGTTTGTTTGATTTCATCTTCTGTAGAATAAATAGGAGTACCTGAAGGATCGACAACCGAAACGCCATCTCGATAAAAAGTCACTCTCAGATTTAAAATTTCTCCAATTTTTAAGACAATCGTTTTTAATTGCTCAATCACTGGACGTGGTAAAGCTTTGATCAGATTTTTTAGTGAATGGATCGAACGAACATCGACATTTTGTGAATTATCTAAGATCAATTGACGTGCTTCTCTTAAGTAATTTGCTACCTTTAACGCATTTTCATCTGACACCTGATGGACCTTCAGATAATTTTCTGCTTTTGTGATATCTGTAATATCAAAATCATATTTTTTCCCTTTCACCGTTACACCGGTATAAAGCTCATTTAAAATATCTCTTTCTGCGTTGGTGATTGCCCCTTGTGTTTCAGCATGAACTGCTGTCGGCAACAATAAACAGATAACTGACACCAATGTCAACAATATCCCTTTAAAATTTTTCATGATCTCTCCGCCTTTCATTAATAAATCCTGTAAATTTAGGATTAACTATGTCTTTTATTCTACTGAGAACCCTCACTTGATTTTTTTTGTTTTTTTAGCCTTCAAACAAATTACTTAAAAAAATAAAAAATGATTTGTATACATAAAAAGAGTTTGAGACAAAAAATTTTTGTCTCAAACTCTTTCATAATTATAAAAGGAAATAAATGAGAGACCTCAGTGTCAGCCTCTTACGACAAATGATTTTTTTCAAAACTTAGGGTCTTCTTTGAAAAAGTTCTTTTGTTTTGTCATTCGTGTACTTTGATGCTTTTCTCTTTAGCAAAGAGTTTCATTTGGAACATGATAGCAGGTCACGATCCATAGTAGTAATAGCCTTGATTTTCATCCTCTTTAGAAGCATTGTAAACTACTCCTAAAATATTGGCATTTACTAATTCCAGTAGATGTTTAGCTATTCGAAAATTCGCTTTTTTTGTTAACTTTTCACTGACTACCATAATCGTTCCATCCACTTTTGAAGACAATATTTGTGCATCTGTCACGGCAGTCAAGGGAGGGGTATCGAATATGATCATGTCATAGGTTGCTTCCAACTCCTCAATCACTTCTTCTAAGCGAGAAGAACCTAACAATTCAGCCGGATTAGGAGGTTTCGGTCCACTTGTCATAACAGAAAGATTTTTTTCAAAGCTTTCTTGTATACACTCTTTAGCCTTGATGTTTGTACCTAATAATGTGCTAAGACCTACATGTTTCTCTAAAGAAAAAATTTTGTCTAGGGTTGGCTTCCGCATATCTGCATCTATGATCAATACTTTTTGCCCTAGATTTGCGTAAACCACTGCTAAATTAGCTGCTGTAGTTGATTTACCTTCACCTACACCTGGCGAAGTAACCACTAATGTTTGCACTTTTTTACCATAAGGAAAACTATATTGGATATTGGTCCGAATCGTTCGATAGCGTTCTGTAATCGGTGAAGTTTTATCCATGATTGTAATTAAATTTTTTCTGACTGTGGCATTTCTTCCTCTTCTTGTCTTTCTCATTGATTACACCCTTACTTCTTTTTTCGATTTTTTTTCTCATTGTCATCCATATAAGGGATACTTCCCAGTACCACCATATTAAATTCATTTTGAATCGTCTCACTATCACTGATTGTTCGATCCATGAATTCTAATATCATAATGATCATCAAACCAATAAATAAACCAATGAGCAATCCTTTGGCCAAAACTATTTTTTTATGTGGCTCTGTTGGTGTTGCACTAAGCGTAGCTTTTGAAATAATCGAAATGCGATCTACATTGAGTAATTTTTTTGCATTCTTCTGAAATTTTTCGGCTGTAACGTTAGCAATGTATTGGGCAAGTTTTGGATCAGGATCCGTTGCGACAATCGAAAACATTTGAGAATTTTCCTTTTGTTTGATACTTATAAGGTTTCGTAATTGTTCAATTGTTAAATGGACACCAAAATTTTTCGCTAAGTCTTGAGACACCTCATCCATTATCAAGTCTCCAGTAATAATGTCTTTATAGGTGGTAATCATTTGCAAGTTGCTGTTGACATCATTAATGTCTGCCGTTTCGTTTTTAGGTAAAGTAACGATTAATTGGGCTTGTGATTCATACTTTGGGACTAAGACAAATGCAATCAAAAGCATGGACATAATTAAACCTAATAAAGCAGAAATCACAATCGCAAATTTTCTTTTTTTTATGATACGCCAAAATTTCTCTATGTTTACTGTTTGCTCCATCCTTATCTCTGATTCTCCTAAATAAAATTATTTATAAACTATTTTTGCTCGTTAATTGACGATGTTCACTTTGAAAGAAAATAATACTTTTTTTATCTTTCTTAGTTGCTATCAATTATCTAAGGGATACTACAGTCAACTATTGACTTAATCAATCTTACTGAAATTAGTTTTTTCATTATCCGTTACATATTTGATGACTGTATATTGCTTGAATGAATCTGGTTTTTCAAATGAAATCACTAGATCAAAATCAGTCTCTTTACCTTCATAACTATATTTCCCATAAATTTCTTTGACATTTTTATATTCTTGGCCTTTTCCTTTAACTGTCTTTAAATCAGCTGTTGATAATGTTTCTTTAATAAACTTCAATTTTTTTGGGTCCAATTTATTATTTTGGGTAATCGTTTTTTCAGCAATTTTTGTTAATTGCTTTACTTCTATATCTTGCTTATCGGCCCATGTCATTTCACTACTTGTCTGCGTTGGTTGACTGGAAGAAGCTGTACTATCAGTGCTAGTTGTATTAGTAGTTTTAGTTGATTTACCTGCCGAGCAGCCTGCCAATGCGAAAACAACCATACTTGCTAAAATTATTTTTTTCATTTGTTCATCTCTCCTTAAAATCATTTATCTCATTCTTCCTAAATTAGTACAAAAAAATTTAGTTGCTATATTAGTATAGTATTTTCGTTCATAATACTTTCCTAATTTTTTTATAGAACCCCACAAAAAAATTAATAATAAAAAAAATCCCTTTTAAAATTGCTTATAGAATAACTATAGTTACCTTTATTTATATTGGTTCCCCCAAAATTTAACGAACAAAAAATGGATATTTTGCGTTATAAAGTGATATTTACCAAGCGAAGGAAACTTCAAATGGAAGAGAATCAAATCTGTTTAGGAGAATTTAAAATGATTGAAGATTATATAGAAAAAGACATTATTAGAAAAGTAAAGTTAGTTGAATTTTTATTTGAATTAAAAGAACTGAACGTAAGCGAAACTGCAGAAAGATTGGGTGTGACATTCAACACAATCAAAGCGGATTTCCAAAAATTAGTCATTCGACTCGAAGATGATATCGACTATTATAAAATGACTAGTAGTCATCTACTGATATTTTTCAAACCATCTATTAGGCGCTATGATCTCATCAAACAAATTTACCAAGATTCTAATTTTTTAAGAGTTTGTTCCCGATATATCATGGGAGAAAATGATTATTTAGCACTTGTGGATGAAGAGTTTTTATCTGTGACAAAAGTATTCAAAATAAAAAAAGATGTAGAGAACTATTTTGCAGAAGCACTCACCCCACTTACGAAGGAACCCGAAGAATCGCATGAGTTACAGTATCGCTTTTTGATCCTTTCAGTTTGGATGCGGTGTGACTATTTAGATACACAAATTGATCCCATAACAATGGAAAAAGCTGAAAAATATGCAGACAAACTACTTCATATCCTGTCTAATCGTTTAAATAAAACTCAATATACTTTCTTCAAATCCGCCATCTATCTTTCATTGGAACGGCGAAAAAGCAATCCAATTGTCTTTCCAAACGACACTATGAACATTTTTAAAGATGGTATCATTTTCAATATGTTTAGAGAGATTTTCATACAAATCGAGGAACCTTTAACAGATGAAGAGATAGCCTATCTAGCCCTTATTTACCGTACACTTCCTTACAATTCACCAAATTATTTCATGATCGAGATCGATTATCATTATGTAAGAAATCGCTTGATCACCAAGTTTAAAGAAATCGATTTATTGATCGAAATGTTTGAAAAAGAATTTGGTGTGAATTTATTTGGCAATATTTTGTTTGAAGTCCCCCTCTTTAACCTGCTATACACGTGTGCTTTGAACGTTGGTAATTTCTTAGTTACCAAACATATTTTCTTAAGTGCAGAGCAACTAGATTTATTAAATAAAGTCAAGTTTATTTTAAATAAATGGATTGAAGAACTTGATACTCCTATTCATCATATTCCTTATTTTCATCTGCAAGAATTTTGTCAGTTGACCTTTTTCATCTTGACCCATGGGAACCAATCAAAAATAGGTGTGGTCATCGTAGCAGAAAGTGAAACTTCGCATATCGTATTTCGGAATTCATTAGAAAAGAAAATGTCTACAAGTGATTTATTGATTGACACTACCCTTTATTATTCCATGGACGATGTGCCTAAATATATCAAAAAAACCGGTCATCTAATTATTTGTGAGCGAACGCTTTTGAATAAGGAAACCTTTAACACCGAGAATATTTTCCCAATCTCATTGAATTCCATCTCTAAGGATATCAATAAGATTGCGACACGTATCATGAACTTTGATTGATCTTCACTTGATACTGAAAAGAATTAGCAAGCAAGATCCAATTTGCTTGCTAATTCTTTTTTCTTTTCTATCACTAATAAAAAAGCTAGTTCAGTACCAATGATTTCACTCTGTTTGTTCGAATAAGCAATATTTCTTTTTTCCACTCAGTAAACTAGTTTGAACAAACTAAGAGCAAGGATGGGACAAAGATTATTTCTCTTCAAATCGCTACTATATAATCTTTATAATCTTTTGCTAATTCTTCTTCTGGCTCTTCGATGATATATCCTTGTTCCTTCAGCACTTTCTTAGTAACAACATAGTGTTTGACACCTGCTTCTACAATAACGACATTCGTTAAAATATTACTAATCTTCCCTGTAGCTAATTCCCCAGAAACAGCACAGGCCGAAACAGTGATTCCACGTTCTAATTTCATGATCATTTCTCCTAACTTCCTAAAATTACTTACTGTTATCATTATAAAAATTTACTTCTGCTCATTTTACAATTATTTTGGTAAAAATTTCTTCTAAGTTACTAAAAATGAAAAACATTCGTTCAAAGACCTTAAAGAATACTTTTTGCAATGAACTAGCAGAAAAAGAGAGCCGCTTTCCTCTTTTCTTAATTTATATTTTAGCAAAACATACAGATAACATTTTTTTATCTATTTCACCTCAGCCTATTTTTTTATCAATAAAATTAACTATCCATTCTTTTTCATTTTTAAACATACTGCTATATTCATACTAAAAACTTAAATGAATCTAGTTGAAAGATAGGATAGAAATAATACATTTCTTTAGCTTCCTTCGGTCAATGACTCTATTTAGTTGCACAAAGTATTAATTTTAACTATTTCTTCCTTTTTTTTAGAACAGCCTCAATAATTGAAAAAAAATCAAAGTCAGTTGGAATTTTTTACTTTTATATCAAAAAGACGAACTTTAACAAAAAAACGCTCAAAGCGTTCTCTATGCTTTGAGCGTCTTTCATACCTTTTATTTAACAGGTACATTTACAGAAACAAGTTGTTTTCCATCGAAACTTAGACTTTCAATTGTAAAACTATTTGCTGAAGCTGGAATCTTATTACCAATATAAACTTCAAATTGGTTGCCTTCTTTTAATTTAAAGCCTGGTTTGTATTCCTTATTATCAACAGTTAATTTGATAGAACGGATATCTCCTTTGTAAGTCCCTGTTAGATACTCTGAATTACGTGTATATTCATTTGGAACTAATTCTGGTTGGGAAACTGAAACTTCTTGACTTACTAAGACATTTCCAGATTTATCTAGACCTTCTAATTTTATAGATTTTGAATCAGCCGTGATTTTATTACCAATATAAACTTCAAATTGGTTTTCACCAGTGATTTTAAAACCAGGATTGCTTTCTTGTCCATCTACTACTAATTTGAATTTCTTAATGCCGTCACCGTTGAATGTACCTCTCATATATTCATCGCCACGGACATATTCATTGATACTTAAAGTTGGGGATTGCACAGTGATTTCTTTTGAAGTCAATTGTTGTCCTGATTTATCTAATCCAATCAGCGTAAATGTCGTTGTTCCTACTGGTACTTTGTTACCAATATATACTTCAAATTTATTACCTTCAGTGATTTTAAATCCTGGGTAATTTTCTTGTCCATTAACTACTAATTTGAATTTTTTAATTGCTTGACCTGTGAACGTCCCTGTTACATACTCATTGCCAGCTAGGTATTCATTTGGTTGTAACTCAGGATTTTGTACATTCACATCTTGAGAAACAATTTCTTGACCTGTTTTATCTATTCCCACTACTTTAATAGAATTAACATTTGCTGGTACTTTATTACCAACGTAAATCTCAAATTTACCGTCAGTTAATTTGAATCCTGGGAAGCTTTCTTGTCCATTAATAATCAATTTGAATTTTTTAACGCCTTCCCCTGCAACAGTACCTGTTAAGTATTCATTACCACGAATGTACTCATTAATTGTCAATTGCGGTGCTTCTACTGTTACATTTTGTTCGACAATTGTTTTACCGGCTTTATCTAATGCTTCAAGCTTAATAACTTTTGAACTTCCAGTAATTTTACTTCCGATATAAACTTCAAATTTACCATTTTCTAATTTAAAGCCTGGTTCATATACTTTACCATCAACAGTTAGTCGGAATTTATTAATGCTGTTGCCTTGGTAAGAGCCTGTCATGTATTCACTACCTAAAACAAATTTATCGACAGACAATGATGGTGCTTGAACTTGTACTGTTTGAGAAGCAACTTGTGTGCCTGCTGGGTTAAATGCTTTTAATGTAAACTCAGTTGTTCCTTCTGGGACACGATTTCCTACATATACTTCAAGTTTTCCATTTTTTAATTTAAAACCAGGTTCATAGGTTTGTCCATTGACAATCAATTGGAATTTTTTGATGTTCCCAGTAATTGTACCCGTTACATATTGATCTCCTAATGTATATGGATTAAGTGTTAATGTTTGTTTCGATTTTTCTTCAAGTGCTTCTTGTGCTTTTTGGATTTTGGCTAATAATTCTGTTTTTGTTTCGCTTGCTTTTAAAGCATCCACTTTTGCTTTGGCTGCATTGATTTGCTCTTGCGTATTTTCCGGTTTTGGTGTATCTCCATTGAATAACGCATTTACTGCTTCTGTGGCTGCTTGTACTTTCGCAGCTTCTTCAGTTGCTTCATCCAATGCTTGTTGGGCAGCAGTGATTTTTGCTAGTAAAGCTGTTTTTACTGTCTCATTTGTTAATGCATCTACTTTTGCTTTGGCTGCGTTAATTTGTTCTTGTGTATTTTCTGGTTTTGGTGTATCACCATTAAATAACGCATTTACTGCTTCTGTGGCTGCATTTTCTTTTTCTACTTCTGCATTTAAAGCATTTTGAGCTGTCGTAATTTTTGCTAATAAAGCTGTTTTTGCATCACTATTTGCTAATGCATCCACTTTAGCTTTAGCTGCATCAATTTGTTCTTGTGTATTTTCTGGTTTTGGTGTATCTCCATTGAATAACGCATTTACTGCTTCTGTGGCTGCATTTACTTGTATTTCGTCTAAAGCATTCTGAGCTTTTGCAACCTTTGCAAGCAAGTCTTCTTTTGCTTGACTATATGGCAGAGCATTTACTAATGCTTTGGCAGCGTTAACCTGTTCACTTGTATTATTAGGTTTAGGTACTTGATTATCATTGAATAAGTTATTCACTGCTACCGTAGCTTTATTTATTTGATCTACTTCAGCGGATGCTTTATCTAGAAACGGTGTAAGGAAATTAGCCCAGTATGCTGAGATATAGCTACTACTAATATCTCTTGGAATATAATTATTCATTTCTTGACGAACATTATCAATTCTACTTTGAGTAACACCTGGAGCTAAGATACCACTCGTTGAATAAATTGAGTCAAGCAATGTACTGATTCTGTTTCTACTTGTGATTGCACTTTGTGGGACATCGGTGAATTTACGATAGTTACTTGTATTCCAACGAGCAATATCTCCCTTACCAGTAGCCACATTAATAGAAAAATTAGTTGATGTTCCTTCAGCTTGGAATGTCACTTGAACATTTATTGTATTTGAATATTGCGAAGTAGAAAACTTCACATTTTTCCCTTGAACATTAACCTTTATGTCATTCGCTGTTAATGTGGAACTAGGTTGTTTGAAGATTGAAAAAGTAATTTGAAAAGTAGCTCCTCGCACAGTATTTGGTAGTGTCCCAGAATAATTATTCGTCGGTGTTGATGGTAATACTTCTCCAATATTCCAATCAAAATTGGAAGGATTCACTGTTTTTCTTTCTGTAGCTGTTAGATTTTGTTTTTGAGTCAACGTGTTCTCGTTTGAAATAGCCTCCGAATTTTTTGTATTTTTTTCAGCAGTAGTTGCTGTTTGATTTTTTTCTGCTGCATAAACCAATGAGGTTCCTGCACTAGCTGCACTTGAAACAAGCACTAAGCCTGCAGCTGACGCAGCAAGTAGTTGTTTTCTAAGTTTTTTGCTTTTTGATAGATTTTTCTTTCCCATTTTACATTAAAACCTCCTATTAAATTGTCAATAAATTTTTATTGATAGACAAATTATAGGCGACCTCCAAAAAAAATTTTTTCACGTTTTTTCAATTTCAAGAATACTTATGTTAAAAAATAAAAATCTCCAATCGAATAAACGTCTATCCTTTTTCCAATAAAAAATGATTGCTCTCCTAAAGTTATCCACATCAAATATTGTTATATCAATGTCTTAACCCATTTCTAGCAAAATAAATTTCTTCTATCTTTTTTGAAATATAAAAAAAAAATATCTGAGCCACTAATAATATGCTTAGGTCCTAAACAGAAATCTTTATTTGGATAGGAGAAAGGATGAAATACAATGAAAAAGAAAATAATTATTACTTCAGCTACTGGTATCATGCTATTTTCAAATTTACTTTTACCAAGTGCCCAAGTACTAGCTACCCAAGAAAATCTCTCATCAACTAATACTCAAGTTATTCCTAAAGCCTCAACGCAAAGTTTTACATTAAAAGGCTACGATAATACAACTTTTGCTCAAATCAGTGTTGCTAACAGTAACCTTCACTTGCAAACCTTCGCTGTTCAACCACATTGGGGCTTCTATGGAGATACTTACGCAAGTTTACAAATTAAGCGTGGAACACAAGACGTCTACAAAAAAAGCTTTGTCGGCAACCAAAAATTGACAGCTGAACAAAAAGATATTCCTTTGCAGGATGGAGATATCGTAACAATCACTCATCGTGAAGCGAATGATACTCGTTTTGCTGTCAATGACCCATCATTAAAAGGTAATACTTCTGGCGATTACACTTATGTCGTTAAAAATGGCAAATTAAGCAATATTACTTTACAACTAGCAGAAGCGACAAAAGCAGTCAATGATTTATTCAATGGCGACACACCTAAACTGGGCATCACCCAAGAACAAGCAGATGCAGCAGCGGCTAAACTTAACGCACTACCAAATTATCTGCCCCAACTTGGTCAATTATGGAATAAGCTAGAAAAAGCTTACAATGCTATCAGTGTCCATGCTGAGACACAAGGTTTCACCCTAAAAGGTTACTATGATCGAACATTTGCTCAAATTAGTGTAGTGAATAGTACTCTTCACTTACAAACAATGGCCGTTGAACCACACTCAAGATTTTATAGTGATATTTACGCAAGTTTACAAGTTAAACGTAGAACACAAGTGGTTTATCAAAAGGACTTTGTCGGCAATCAAAAATTGACAGCTGAACAAAAAGATATTCCTTTGCAGGATGGAGATATCGTAACGATCACTCATCGTGAAGCGAATGATACTCGTTTTGTTGCTACAGATCCTTCTTTAAAGGGCAATACTGCCGGCAATTACACCTATTTTGTTAAAAATGGCAAATTAGAAAACATCACTTTGCAACTGGCAGAAGCAACGAAAGCTGTCAACGAGTTGTTCAATGGCGACACACCTAAACTGGGCATTACCCAAGAGCAAGCAGATGCAGCAGCAGCTAAACTTAATGCACTACCGGATTATCTAACTCAACGCGATCAGTTATGGAATAAGCTGGAAAAGGCCTACAATGCCATCAGTGTTCAAGCTGAAACACAAGGATTTACCTTAAAAGGTTATGATAATACAACCTTTGCTCAAATCAGTGTTGCTAGAAGTAACCTCCACTTACAAACCCTCGCTGTCCAACCACATTGGGGCTTCTATGGAGATACTTACGCAAGTTTACAAATTAAACGTGGGACACAAGTGGTTTATCAAAAAAACTTTGTCGGCAACCAAAAATTGACAGCCGAACAAAAAGATATTCCTTTACAAAATGGGGATATCGTAACGATCACACATCGTGAAGCGAATGATACTCGTTTTGTTGCTACAGATCCTTCTTTAAAGGGTAATACTGCCGGCAATTACACCTATCTTGTTAAAAATGGCAAATTAGAAAACCTCACTTCGCAACTGGCAGAAGCGACGAAAGCCGTCAATGATTTATTCGATGGCGAAACACCTAAAGCTGAAAATACACAAGAACAATTAAACACAGCTTTAGAAAAAATCAATGCTTTACCTAACGGATTAGCTGAACGAACAGCTTTACAAAAAAAATATGACCAAGCTTATCTTGCATTAAAAACCTATAAAAAAACGATGTTCACCACAGCATATCCAGGAAATACTGCTGCTGCAGGAATTTTAATGGGGAAAGATCATGATCGTCAAGATTTAGGTATCCAATTAACAAAAGGTGCAAAAATTACCATTAGACAAACGAATCCAAAATTCACTTCAAAAATGACGTTGCGTTTATTAACCAATAATTCAAGTACTGAATCTGCTATTGATTTCACAACAAACAATGTCACACTAACTGCTAAAGCTTTAGCAGTACCATTTGTTTATACGCCATATAATCAAGAAAATGGGGAAAAACCACAATTAGAATTTACTGTAGAAGGACAAAAAATCCTATTACCAGTCTTTAGTAAAAATGGGGATATCGAAGCATTTAAAGATACTTGGAATCAAACAAAAGGTTATGGGTTGATCAAAGGAAAGAGATTTCAAACTTTCTTACCTGAACAAAATCGCAATCAAGCTTTAAAAGTGGACCTCAACCGTCTAATTGATAAATATGATAATGATATTATCGGATCCTATAATGAATTATTAGGTTTATCTGACAATGACCCAAATCCATTGAACCGTTCTTCAGAACGTAGATATTTCTATAAAGCAGATGCTTCAGGTGCGGGTGCTCTTTATTATGGTGGCCTTTGGGCAGCACAAACTAGTACGTCTGGCGACGCTTGGTTAGGCGATGGTTGGGGAGTGCTTCATGAAACTGGTCACGGCTATCAAGGAAGCTTTATGAACAAAGGAATGGATGTCGGTGAAGTTTGGAATAATCTATATGGTGTAATTTATAATTACAAACACATGGGTAAAACTGCTGCCGATAAAAATTCTTGGCTTTATGATTATGGACACAAACAATCCATTGAAAATGCATTAAAGAATACAATCAATAGTGCTGATCCAAAATTCAATAGTCAAGATTTACGTAAAAAATTAGTCATTCTTTCAAACATCGTTGATAAAGCAGGAAATGAAGGCTTTACAAATTTCTATACAAACTACCGAAAATTTGCTAGTCAGTCAGGATTCAATGCCAATAACTATCCATTACCAGATTTGATCACAACTGAAATGGGTGCACCGAAGAAAGTGGACTTTTCTGCTGTCTTAAACGCTTGGGGCTTATCAGTATCAGAAAAAGCGAAAAAAGCAGCCGCAGATAATGGCTACCAACAAGTAGCTCATTTGGCACAAGTGGTTCCTGATAATCGATTAGATGCAGCGATTCAACAATTGACACAAAATAATCGTCTAAGTTCCGTTTTATCTTTAGTTACAAATGAAGAATTAAAACCATTGAATCTAACAAGCAACGTTACATTGAAGTTTAAAGATGGCAACTTGTTCGAAGGTATGAAATTGCGTATTTTAGATGGAAACAAACTTTATAAAGAAATTACTTTAGGTAGCGATCCAGTTACGATCAACAACATGCCAAATGGTGTATACTCTCTTGAATTGGGAACAGACACTGGTTATATCCAAAAACCATATCTTTTTGTGAAAGACAATGGTACAGTAACTATTTCATTAAATAACTATCTCAAAGAAGCCACAGAAGCTGTTGACCACTTATTCCAAGACAATGATCATTCGAAAATCAAGACAAATCTGATGCAAAAAGATATTGATCAAGCCAAGAAAAAAGTAACGGCTTTACCAAACAGTAGCCAAAAAGATAACTTATTGACACGATTAAATAATGCTTTTGATCAATTGCAAGAGTTTACTTTCAAAGGATTAGGAAACTTCCATTTTGCTTCCTTTGACGTAGCAAATGGCGTAGCAACCGTACGTACAATAGCTGGTACTCCGCATAGTTACTTCAATGATCGCTATGCAAGTATCACTATTTCACGTAATAATGAAACGCTCTATCAAAAAGAATACATTGGAGATCGTCATTATGATGCTAAAACGGATACGATCAATTTGAAGGAGGGCGACACAGTTACTGTGACACACCGAGAAGCAAATGCAACTCGTTTAGCCATCAATCATGAGAACTTGAAACACAATACAAGAGGAACATACCATTACGATGTACGTAACGGACAATTAGTTCTAAGAAAGTAAAAAATGTTATTAAAAATTCTATACTAACTATTTAACTGAAGCTGGAGCAAAGATTGCGGCTCTTTGTCAATCATGAAGAGACTGGGACAAAACTTGTCTCAGTCTCTTCTAGTATTTCTAAATACGAATAAACGGTGAGATAAAACTAGTATCTTCGGAAAATTTGAGGAGCACCAAGCAGGTAACAATCAACATCAAAAACTAGTGTTTGTATTTCTTGTCAATTTTCGGAAATTCTTTCTTATTTCTTGATACTGAACAATTTTGTCTCAACCTCAAATTATAGAGTCACTATTGCCCCAGCCACTTTATTAAGGATGATTATTTTATGAAACGATCACGCAATCAAAAAATTGATCACTTGAGAGCATTAGCAATTTTGTGTATCATTCTTGCTCATACAGGATTACAAGGAATCCTGTTCAATTTGCGTTGTTTTGATGTGCCATTAATGGCCTTTTGTTTAGCTATTTCTTATTACTATAGCAGCAAGAATCTCTCCTATATTTCCTATGTCAAAAAAAGATTCACTCGTTTAATGGTTCCAACTTATATATTTCTGGCGTTATTATTTACATCACTTTTTTTCATTGCTCAGATTACCGATACTCCTTATCAATTTAATATTTTTTATATTTTGCACGCTTTTTTCATGGATACAGGTTATGGTTATGCTTGGATTATGCGAACGTTTTTTCTTGTATCTTTACTCATGCCCTTCCTGTATAAATTGAGCAAAAAATATCAGCACTTTATGGAAATACTTGGTATTTTCACTTTATTATTAATCCTCCAAATCTTTTTAGTTTATTTGATTCCTTATGTTCCAAGCTCATGGCAAATACTTTATACTCAACTCGTTCCTTTAGCTTTTGGCTATTGTCCGATTGCTTTACTAGGATTACTTGTTTTTCAATTAGACCGAAAAAAACTATTACACTTATCAATTGTTATCTTATGTTACTTAAGCATTAGTTTCTATCTCTACGGACTCCATGGATTAACTTACTTTAAATACCCACCACAGTTGCCTTTTATTTTATATGGCTGTTTCTGTGGCTGTTTCTTATGGTATATGTTAGCTAAATATGAAGGGAATTTCTTCGCCCCTATCAGTAATTATCTTTCTCTTCATTCACAAGAACTTTATTTTATTCATATTTTCTATATTTATATTTATGAGTTTTATTTACCAAAGGAAGGAAGTCTGTTAAACAATTGGTTCTTTAATTTTATCTATTTACTTTCTATGTCATTACTTACGTTGTTTTTGATCAATCAAGGCAAAAAGAAAGTAAAACAAATTAAGAACAAAACACGCCAAGTAGAATGTGACGAGTAACCGCAGAAGCAGGAAAGAGAAATCTCTCGCATCAACTTTCCCTACTGAAAGTCAGCTGTTTAAACGTCTTTTAGCCATTTTTTACATGCGAAAGAGCTTGGGCTGTTCGTTTTTGTCCCAAGCTCTTTTGATTTATTCTTCTTCTGCTTCAGGCAATTGATGAAATTTGATCAACTCATTCACAGCCACAGGTACGACTGATAAAAAGCCTACTAACAACCAATGGTTTAAGCTAACATGCACTAAGCCAAAGAGTTCTTGGGTAAACGGTAAAAGTGCAATGACCGTAGTGATGACCAATGAAAGTACCGCCATTTCCAATAACGATTTATTCGTTGCTAAGTTCACTTTGAAAATTGATTGACTGCTACGCACATTGAATACATGGAGGATTGACGAGTATGCTAACACTAAAAAGGCAACTGTCTGTCCAACTTCTTGTCCTGCATCGACCCAAGGGCTAATAGTATCGACATAGCTTCCCAAATAATAACCAAACAAAGTCACGATCGTAAATATAGTCGCATTGATCGCAATTTTTTGTAGTAATCCTCGAGCAAAAATCCCTTCATTCTTAGGAATCGGTGCTTCGTCCATGATCCCTTTTTCTGCTGGTTCACGCCCCAAAGCAAATCCAGGCAACCCATCAGCAACCACGTTGACAAACAACAATTGAACTGCTGTAAATGGTGCTCCCCAGCCCACTAACATCGCAATCAACACAATAAAAATTTCTGAGACATTACAACTCAACAAAAAGTTGATCGCTTTACGAATGTTTTGATAGACGGAACGTCCTTGACTAACCGCATCGACGATCGTTGCAAAGTTGTCATCGGTCAAGATCATATCTGATGCACTCTGTGCCACGTCAGTTCCAGTGATTCCCATTGCACACCCTACGTCACTTGCCTTCAAGGCGGGTGCATCGTTGACGCCATCTCCAGTCATAGCCACCACGGCACCAGTTCGTTGCCATGATTTAACGATCCGGATCTTGTCTTCCGGCGTAACACGAGCATAGACAGAAAGGTCTTTGACACGTTCGTCTAATTCATCATCAGATAGTGCTTGTAGTTCTGAGCCCGACAGTGCTTCGGCTGGATTTGTTAAAATACCTAATTCTTTGGCTATGGCACTAGCCGTAACAACATGATCTCCTGTGATCATCACTGTTTTGATTCCTGCTTTTTTCGCTCGTTTGATTGCTCCTTTACTTTCAGGACGAGGCGGATCAATCATACCGATCAAACCAATCAAACGTAAATCTTTTTCTAATGCTTCTGAAGTGATTTCTTGCGGTTCTTCTTCATAGGTAGCATAACCTACCGCAATGACCCTTAAAGCTTTTTTCCCAAAACTGTCATTGACGATCGTGGCCTGTTCAATGTCTCCTGAAGTAAAACGCGAAGCTAGGACGTCAAAAGCGCCTTTCGTAATTGAAATATATTTTTCACCCATTTGATGAACCGTTGTCATCATCTTACGGTCTGAATCAAAGGGTAGTTCTGCCACTCTCGGGTACTTTTCTTCTAATTCCTCTTTTGTGTGATAATTTTCTTCAACCGCTCGTACGATCGCGGCTTCTGTAGGGTTTCCTTTGACAATCAATTCATCATTTTCTTTTTCGACCGTCACATCGGTACAAAGAGCAGCCATCTTCAAGATTTCCATCGCACTGTTGGTCATTGAGTCCTCTACATCAGTCACTTCATCTTCTTTGCTCCAAACTCGGCGGACACGCATTTTATTTTGTGTCAGCGTTCCCGTTTTATCTGAACAAATCACATTGGCTGTTCCTAAAGTCTCAACTGCGGGGAGCTGACGAATAATGGCATGTTTCTTCGCCATTTTTTGGACACCATATGCTAAAGTCAATGTAACGATAACTGTCAATGTTTCTGGCACCGCAGCGACGGCTAAAGAAATGGATGTCATAAACATTTCCAGTAAGGGTTCTCCTTGGAGTTCACCAATAATAAACACTAACGCTGCAGCAGCTAATGCGATAAAACTGATGCGTTTGCCTAGTTGATTCAATCGAATTTGTAATGGTGTTTTTTGAGCAGTGTCGTCATTTAAAAGTCCAGCAATCTTACCCATTTCGGTTTTCATCCCGATAGCGGTCACAATCGCTTTCCCACGACCAGCTGCGACTGTACACCCTTTAAACACCATATTGATTTGATCACCTAAGGCATCATCTTCTTGACTCACATAATCTGCATCTTTTTCGACCGCTTCACTTTCACCAGTCAGTGCCGATTCCTCTACTCTTAATTGAGAGGTTTCAACTAATCGAGCATCCGCCGCAATGGCTGAGCCAGATTCCAAGACCAGAATATCTCCCACAACTAGGTGTTCAGCATCCACTTTTTCAACTTTGCCATCTCGGATGACTGTGGCAGTTTGCTTGTTCATATCCTGAAGAGATTCCAACGCTTTTTCGGCATTTCCTTCTTGTACGATAGCTAATACTGAATTAATGATTACGATCGCAATGATCAACAGTCCTTCAAATAAATCCCCATGTTCGGTGGCAAAGGCAGTATAAAAAGAAATGACTGCTGCTACAAGTAAAATAATCGTAGTAAAATCAGATAAACTTCGTAAAAACTTTTTTGCCAATGACTCTTTAGGCGCTTCCTCAAATTTGTTTTTCCCTTGTTCTTGACTTCTTTTTTCTGCTTCTTGGGTCGTTAACCCCTGTTCAATTGTTGTTTTTGTTTCATTCTCCACTTCTTTCACTGTTTTCTTAAAATCATCCATCCTATTCCTCCTTTATTTTAAGCACACAAAAAAGGTACTTATTTTACTATACCATTGTTAAATTGCCTTATTCAACTATACCGCTTGTTGCTTCTCTAAAATAAGCATATCTCGTGAGCTTCTTTTTTGCAACCGCTAACAAAGTGTGCTATATTATAAGTGTAAGGAAGGAGGATACCATCAAATAAACAAAAGAATTTCTCGATAGATTAGTATAAGCAAACAAAGTTGTTAAAAGGTACAGGTTTCACCAATGAGGTCATGTGAAGTATAATCTTTTACAAATAGTGAATGCGTATGAGGCGTTAGATCATGCAGTATCTAAACCAGAAGTAACATGATACGTAAAAAAGAAGAACATGAATATCTGAAAACTGAATAGAATCAAGAGATGTTTCAACTGTTGAAGATGTAACAAAAACAAGATTTTTTGTTTATCAAGAAGAAATTCAACACGGTACTTTGCATGGGTCATGGAAAGTTACACTTATTTTGTTTATTTGATTCCTTCCGCATACGAAGAGCTGGGCTTATCGAGAGCCCAGCTTTTTTTGTCGCCTGAGTTTATTTATCTTCTGCAATAAACGAATCCATGTCTCCTACACTTTTTAATTCCAACTAAAACAAAGAATAGAAAAAAATCAGTCAAAGAACCCATTTTTCTAGTTGAGGATTCTTTGACTGATAATTTATAATGGGCAATTACTGCCATTTTGTTTAATTGTATTGAAACAGCTTTTTTATCTTTATTTGACAAACATTGCATCGCCGAAACTAAAGAAGCGATAACGTTCATCAATAGCATGTTGGTAAGCTGCTAATGTTAATTCTCGTCCAGCAAAGGCACTCACTAACATGACTAACGTTGATTTTGGTAAATGGAAGTTTGTTGAAAAGGCCTCTACTACTTTAAATTGATAACCTGGTGTGATGAAAATATCTGTCCAACCACTATCTGCTTTGATTTCACCATCAAATTTAGTTCCAATCGTTTCAAGTGTACGGATCGAAGTCGTTCCTACGGCGATGATCTTGCCACCATTTTGACGGACTTGATTTAAGCGACTTGCTGCTTCTTCTGTTAGACGATAAAATTCACTGTGCATATGGTGTTCTTCAATCTTGTCCACACTGACCGGCCGGAATGTTCCTAACCCTACGTGAAGTGTCAAATAAACGAGTTCTACCCCTTTTGCTTCGATTTCTGCTAACAATTCTTTGGTAAAATGTAATCCAGCTGTAGGAGCTGCTGCTGACCCGTTTTCTTTTGCATAAACAGTTTGGTAACGATCTGGATCCTCTAAACGTTCTTTGATATAAGGAGGTAAAGGCATTTCGCCCAATGATTCCAACGTTTCAAGAAAAATACCTTCGTATTCAAATTCAATGATTCTTCCGCCATGTTCTAATTCTTCTTTGACAACTGCTTGTAAGCGACCATCACCAAAGGTAATCCGCGTGCCTACTTTTGCTCGTTTTGCCGGTTTGATCAACGTTTCCCAAGTATCTCCTTCTGTATTTGTCAAAAGTAATACTTCGAGGTGTGCACCTGTTTCAATTTTTTCACCATATAAACGAGCTGGCAACACACGTGTATTATTCATCACTAGCGCATCTCCTGGATGCAATTCTTCTAAGATGTCATGGAAATGTTTATCCGACATTTCCCCAGTTGTACGATCTAAAACTAGTAACCGAGAATGGTCACGGTCTTTTAGTGGTGTTTGAGCGATCAACTCTTCTGGTAAATCAAAGTCAAAATCTTCTGTTGTTAACATATCGTCACTCACTTTCTATCTTCTGCCTTGTCATTCTAACATTTTTACTGTTGCCTTGGCAAAACCCGCACTCGAAAAAAGAAGAAAGAGAAACGAACGAACAAACCGATTTCTTGCAAGTGATCGTTTTATTTTTTTATAGATTTGATTGCCTCATTGATATGATTGAGTTCAAAACGTTTAATTGTGCCTCCAAACTCCACAGTGATTAAGTCATTCAATTTCTTTGCATCCATTTCTTTGACAATCGCTAAGACCCCTTCTTGTCCTTCTGGGATACAGTTAGCAATATAATGAAAAACATTTTTAGATTTTTTCTCTGCATGATGCGCTTGCCCAAAACCAATGACATCGCCAATTGCCCAGCCAAAAATCGCCCCTAATGGACCACCGATAAAGCCAATGATAATACCTAAAATACTATCACGCCACTCATTCTTTTCGCCTGAAAGATTCTCAAAATCCATCACTGTGAATCCTCTTTCGTCAAACGCGCGTTGAGCTAACATCACTTGTTGAACCTCAACATCTGGTTTTAGATCATTTCTTTTAAGTTTATTGAACACTTCTAAGCAGTGAACATCTTCCGCCATGTTGATCACTATTAGTGTATTTTCCGGCTCTACTTCGATGTTTGGATCCAGAGCTAGATCTTCCATTTCATAAAAAGAAGAATAATCATTTAGATCACCTGAAGCAATTTTAGCCATCAACATTTCTGACTTATTGAGTTGATCGTCAGATACTTTTTGAAAGTTGCCCATTTGATCCTTGATTTCTTTATATTGATCTTCCGTCAAGACTTTCCCATTTTTAGTATTTCTATAATATTGTGCCATTGTCTTTTCAGCTCCTTCAAATAAATTGGATAAACATGTTCTACTAAAAAAATACATCAATTAAGTGACACTTTTTTATTTATTTTTTTTGTAATTATAAAATAAATAAATAAAAAAATGCCTGAGTTTCTCACTCAAGCATTTTTTTGTCTTTAACATTTATTTCTTCAAATGATAACTATACGTACTTATCACGATATTTTCTCGCCAAGATAAACGAAGTCTTAATCGTAAACTTGTTTGATTGTGTAAGATATTTTGCCAACGACGGTTTGGTACAAACTGTGGAATCAATACTGTCGTCGTATAGTTTTGTTTTGCGGCATTTTTACTTACCAGATCAACGTAGCGGATAATTGGATTTTCAATGGAACGATAAGAAGAATGAACAACTGAAAAACGGACATCAGGAAAATGTTTCTTAAAGTCTGCTTCAATTTCTTTTTCTTTTGCTATATCTTCATCCAATGACACGTGCATGGCCACCACATAATCCCCGATCGAACGAGCATAATTGATCGCACCGATGTTAACACGTGTGACATTTCCTACTAAAACCAGCACGGTATTTCCATCATAGTCATGTAACTTGGCGTCCGTTTCAAGTCGCAACTGTTCTGCTACCTTTTTGTAGTGATCATGAATGCGATAGAAAATATACATCACAATTGGCATGATGATAAAGAATGGCCAAATATCACCTAAGCGGTAAACGAACAAAATCGCAATGATCGCATAAGAGATAAACGCACCTGTGATATTTGCAATAGATTTTCCTAACCAGTTCTTTCCTTCTTTTTTCCATTTAACGACCATTCCTGTTTGCGATAGCGCAAAAGGAATAAATACACCGATCGAGTATAACGGAATCAAGCGTTCCGTTGAACCATGGAAAATAAATAAGAGAATGATCGAACCAAAAGCTAATGTCATGATCCCATTTGAGTACCCTAAACGATCGCCACGATCTTGATACATATGTGGCATGAACTTATCTTTTGCCAAATTGTATGCTAATACTGGGAATGCAGAGAATCCAGTATTGGCAGCAACCGCCAAGATCAAAGCGGTAGCAAATTGTAATACATAATACAATACGCCATGGCCAAAGACAGCTTTCCCAATTTGAGACAATACAGTAACTTCTTTTTCAGGTACAATCCCATACCAATAGTTGATGAACGTGATACCGACAAAGAAGAAGCCTAAGATCAAAGCCATCATTGTTAAAGTTGCTGCTGCATTTTTTGCTCGAGGTTTCTTGAAAAATGGTACGGCATTACTAATTGCTTCAACCCCTGTTAAAGAAGAAGAACCAGAAGAGAATGCTCGCAAAATCAATGCGATCGACACCCCTGGGATTGCAGCTCCAGGTAAGGCTGTTGCATGTAATGGTACGGCACCAGTAATGATATTAAACAGTCCGACCGCAATTAGCAACGTAATCACAATGATGAACGTGTAAACAGGGAATAGCAAGAAAGAAGCCGATTCCCTTAACCCGCGTAAATTCAGCATCATCAAGAGCAATACGATTGCAACTGAGATTGCTACTTGGTGACCATACAATGCGGGGATTGCCGAGGTAATCGCTTCGGCACCAGCTGACACGGAAACAGCTACCGTCAACATATAGTCGATCAACAAGGAACCTCCAGCGATCAACCCGGCATTTTTCCCAAGGTTTTCACTGCTGACGACGTAAGCTCCTCCACCTTGAGGATACGCGTGAATGATTTGACGGTAAGAGAGAGTTAATGAAATCAATAGAATAATAACAAATGCTGCAATTGGCAGTGAATACCAAATGGCTGCAGTTGACAAGGCAACTAAAACAACCACAATCTGCTCTGTACCGTAAGCAATGGATGATAAGGCATCCGATGACAGCAATGCTAACGCGGCAAAACGAGTTAATTTATGCTCGTCGTTTTCAGCAGATTTCAACGGCTTACCTACTAACAACCTTTTTAAGTAGTCCAATTTTTTTACTCCTTTACACACATATTTACTTCAAAATTATTATTGTCAAAATTAAAAAAAATTTATCTTAAACAAGATGTTATAGTACGCTCCCATAATATAAAAGTCAATAAACTTTCATAAAATTAATTGAAAAAAATTAGAAAAAAAACAGTATTTTTTTCAATCGTACGTTAAATTAGCAAATGCCTTACATTTCAACGACTTTTTTCCTTTTCTGTCAAAAAATGTAACATCTCACTCATCGAGATTTTTCTTTCCTATTCAATAAAAACTTTTACTTTTCGTAGAACTTGAACAACCAGCACTTTCCAAAAAATAAGTAAACGGACTGTGATTTTTTCTAGCAATCATCAATCATTGTGGAATCAGCCATAACAAACTTTACTTTTCTATTTTCAATTTTTTCAATTAAACTCGTTGTTTCTACAAAAAGAAAAAAATAGCTCCTCTGATCACCTAAGCTCTGTTAATAAAATAAAGGCCTTGTCAGACGAAAATATATGACTATTTCTGTCTAACAAGGTCTTCTTTTTTCAAACTGGTTATTGCTTTAACTACTAGTGGAAAATATGACTCTGATGTGCTGCTTCTTTGAATTTGACCATTTTTTCTTGGAGATAAGGCGCAACAGCCGTTCCAATAACACCAAAGCTAACGAATAGACCAATCATGATCCAAATCGCATTTGCAGCATTTGGCCAATAGATTCCTCCTGCTGATTCTCGTAATAGATTAACCGCATGAGTGAATGGCAAGAATGGATTGATCATTTGGAAGAACTTCCCTGATACTTGGATAGGATAGTTCCCACCTCCACCAGAAATCGATAGCACGAGGATAATGATCGCAAGTCCCTTCCCAACATTATCAAATAGCGCCGCTAAAACATACACGATCATCATAAAGGCTAGCGAGATCAAAACGGCAAAGGACACGCTGTAAACTGGATTATGGACATCTACACCTAATAAAAAGATATTTCCTAAAGTAACGATCAAACTTTGTGCGATAGCCATCGTTAAGAACGTGAGCATTCGAGCAACAAATTGTTCTCGTTTTGTAAAATTGTTTCTTTCTTTTTTACCGAGATAATAATCGGTTGTCGCTACACTTGAGAGTAAGACAGCTCCCACCCACAAGCAAAGTGCTGTATAAAACGGCGTACTTGCCGATCCGTTGTTTGCAATTGGATACATCGTATTGGTTTTTAATTCTACTGGTTGCGTAAAGAAGTCACTCTCTTTCGTGGCATCTAGTTTCAATAATTTGATCACTTCTCCTAGATCAACTTCTTTTTCTCCTTTACGAATAGCATCTGCTGCTTTTTGGATACCTGTCTTGATGTTTGGCCAATCATTATTGATCAAATCAGCTGCTGCATTTACTGCCGTTTCAACTTGTGGCATTTTTTCATTCGCTGTTGTCATCGTACTTGTGATTTCATTTTTGATCGTTGGCCAGTCATTTTGGATAAAGTTAGCAGCTGTACTCAATTTGTTGGCTAACACTGGCAAATCATTATTATACAGATCGGCTCCTTTATTGATCCCATTGACGATCGTTTCCATATTACCATTCAACATGGTGTTTGCATCATGGATCTCTTGTCCGATCGCTGGCATTTCTTTTTGGTACTTCTCTAATATCGCCACTGCATTGGTCACTGTTGCTTTTGTTGAATTTAACAGCGAATCAAAATCGATTTGGTCAGCCTTGCTTAACGCACCTTGAGCTGTTTCAATCGTACTGATGACTTGATTTAATAGTGAATCAACGGTTGAACTGACTTGGTTCACATCGATTCCAGAAATCAAGTTATTGACATTTTCAGCAGCAGTTTGAACTTCCTCTAAGATCTCACTTACTTTTTCGACATTGCCTTCTTGAATGGCTTGTTTCAACGCAGGCAGGCGATTTTGTAAGCCGCTTAAAACTGGTTTGATACTATTTAATGTATCAATTATTTTTTGAAGTTTGGTATTACCCGTTTGATTCTGTAGCTGTGTCAAAAAGGTAATCAACTGATCAATCGCTTGTTGCTGTGCTGGTAAACTATTATAGAGATTATCCAATAGACTGAGTAAGTTTTTCTTCTCGTCTTCCGTCAATTGATGGTCTGTGATTGCTTGTTCAACATTCTTTGCAAATAGACCGATGGACGTTGCTGTCTGACTAATTGATTGTACCGTTGTATTCACGCTTGTTGTGATACCTGGTAATGCATCTTTTAACTGCTCTGCACCTGATTTTGTTTGAGTAGCTAGATCTTTTGCTTGTGTTTCTAATTTCTTCACGTCAGGTAAGATTTCTTGGACTTGTTGAATGATCGACAACCCTTGTTTCGCTTCAGTGATTCCTTGATCCATCGTTTCTTGGATCGATGAAAAATCCTGATCGATCTCAGCAATTTGTCGACCTGCATTTTGGATTTCCGGTATTTTTTGTTGTAAATCTAAAATGATTTTCGCTTGCTCTTGGAGCTGTGGCATTTTATCATTCAGTGCAACCACTTTTTGTCCCATTTCATCGACTTGTGGGAGATAGTCCACAAATTCATTGGCTTTGTTTAACTTTTCTTTAATAGAAGGTAGTTGTTTTTGTAAATCGAGTACTTGTTGCGTATAACCGTCGATCGTATCAAGGTTCTCATCCGTTGAAAGTATCATTGATTTGACCTTATTGATACTTACTAGATTCGAATCAATGTCATAACCGATCTCGTTAAAGACCTTCAATAACGTTGAACTAGCTGTCTTGATAAATTCATCTGTAATTTGGGTTTGGATCGCAGAAGCTCCTTTATCGGTGATCTTAGGAGCAATCGCATTGATTTTCTCATTCACCGTGTATTCGATTTTTGGCTTTCTGATCTCTCCACTCGTAAAACTTAACAAGTCTTCTGAGAAATCCTTCGGTAAGTAGATTCCTGCATAATATTTCCCAGAACGAACCCCTTGTTCCAGTTCTGCTTTTGAGTCAACGAATTGCCATCCGAGTTGTTTATTGTCATGAAGTGATTTGATCACTTCTTTCCCAATTGCGACTTCTTTCCCACGAAATTCTGCCGGTTGATCTGCACTGTAAACCGCAATAGGCAATTCACCGGTATTTCCGTAAGGATCCCATAACGCTTTGATGTTGAACCACGCATATAATGAAGGGATAATCATAATTGCAATGATCAAAAGTGTAGCAATTGGATTTTTAAAAATTCTTTTCCAGTCAAGTAGATATAATTTTAATGTGTTTTTGATTGACCGCATAAATATCCCCTTCTTCTTTTTTCAGCTGCATTACTTTACCATGTAAATCATGTAATTTTCAATTCCCTTTTTTCAAAAAGCTCGATAATTTAGACATAATAGTCAAACTGTCCGATTGTCTGACCATAGAATTGAAGAAATAGTTAAATTTTACATGTACCACTTTACCATTAAATAAAGCAGAAAGAAATTTTCATGCTAAAAATCAGAAGAAGAAAACGCATCCAGAAAAAGTTTGCTCCTTTTACCAGCCCAGCTCTAATCATAAGTTAATACGATTTTACCTGCAGAGGGGTGTCCTTCAAGTTGATGGTGTGCCCAGATTAAATGATCAAGAGTTGCAGCTAATTCTTCTGCTACAAAAATTTGGTAATTTCCTGTTTTATATGCGGCAATTAAATGAGTCAAAGCTTCTTGATCTGAGTATTCTTTTCTAGGAACAAAAGTCTCATAAAACCCATTTTTTTTCTGACGAGATGCAAGGGAAGGCAATTCGTTCAACGCAACATAATGACCTTCTTCTTTCATAATTTTGATAGCCATGTCTCCCGCGATGCTTCCTTTCGTCGCATCGATCACAATATCTGCTTGATTACTGAATACTTCTTCAGGATTTTCTTGATCATAAGAAGAAAAATGAGTAACGCCTAAACTTCGGACTAATTCTTCATTTGTCTTTGATGCACTAGCAAACGTCCGAATCCCTTTTTGATGAAGTAATTGGATCAAACTAGTTCCTACGCCTCCTGAAGCTCCGGTCACCATTACCGTGTCAGTTGGTTGGATCGTTAGCAGATGATTAATCACATTGTAAGCAGTGATCCCCGTCGTTACCATTGCAGCCGCTTCTACCCAACTCATTTCATCTGGTATTTTAGCCACTTTACTTGCTGGTAAGACGATTTCTTCACCGTAAGCACCTGACACAGGATGAACGACTACACGGTCCCCCACAGCAAATGAATCGACGTCACTTGCTACTTCCGTCACGATTCCTGCACCATCATTCCCTAATACGTAAGGGAATGTTAAGGTTCGAACTTCCTTCATCTTTCCTGAACGCAAAGCGACATCATAAGGATTGATACTAAACGCTTTCAATTCCACACGAAGATGATTTGGCGTGACCTCCCTTGGTGTGTCTACTATTTCTTGAAACACCTTTTCAGCTGGCCCATAACCACTAATAGCAAACCTACGCATCTCTACCCCCTCCTTTTCTTCTAGTTTACGTGTAACACCACTATTTGACAAAAAAACTGTTTTAATCGCATCGGTGGTCTTTCTCTTTCATAGAGAACAAGAGAAGGACTAAACATTTTTAGAAACAAAATAATTGTTTTATTTCTCACACTATGTTAAGGTATCTACACTAAACCGTAATTTTTACGATTTGAAAAATTAAAGAGATTATTGGAGGAAAATATGGCAAAAAAATCAAAAATTGCAAAAGCTAGAAAACAACAAGAAATGATTGCCCGCTATGCTGATTTACGACAAGAGTTAAAAGCGAATAAAGATTATGAAGCCTTACGTCAATTACCTTTAGATGCACGCCCTGAGCGTTTGAAAAACCGTGACTTGATCGATGGACGTCCTCGCGGATATATGCGAAAATTCGGCATGTCTCGTGTGAAATTTCGCGAACTAGCTCATCAAGGACTGATCCCTGGTGTCAAAAAAGCTAGTTGGTAATTAGTATTAGACAGACGAAAGATATTCTGGCAAAATAGCAGTCACTCTCTGAATAAGATAAACTAATCAAACACATATAAAAAAAGCCGTAAGGACTAAAGATAGGAAAACTATTTTTGGTCCTTACGGCTTTTTTATAAGTTGAACAATGCTGACTCAACTTTTTTCTTATCATTATCCAGCATTTTTTATTAAGAGTCAGAAACGACCGTATAGCGATTGACATCATTAACGCTCAGATCCAACGATTTCTCTTATAACCTTTGTTGATTGACATTCAAGATAATTAGCTTGTTCCTTTTATATGTAAAGGCATAATGTGCTTATTTAGCGACAGGGGTCAATGCTTCGATACCTACACTGATTTTAAGTGCATGATCGACTTCTGACATAATTCCTCGATCTAAATGACAAACTTTTTCTTTTAATCTTGATTTATCAATTGTTCTGATCTGTTCAAGTAAAATGACAGAGTCACGTTCGATTCCAGTACCAGTTGCTTTTATTCCAATATGCGTAGGCAATTTAGGTTTGGCCATTTTGGCAGTAATGGCCGCCACAATAATCGTTGGACTAAAATGATTCCCTAAATTATTTTGAATAACTAAGACAGGTCGTGTCCCGCCTTGTTCTGAACCCACGACTGGAGAAAGGTCAGCAAAATAAATGTCTCCTCTTTTTACCATAGGATTCTCCTTACTCTTCATATTCTCTAGGAATGCGCGTTCCTAGTACACAGGCTACCTCATAGTGGATCGTACCTAATTGATCCGCTACTGCTTGCATCGATATCTCTTTTTCCTGATTTTTACCAATCAAAGTAACCTTTGTTCCCAGTGGAACTTCCTGAGGTAAACGGATCATAATTTGATCCATACACACACGTCCGACAATTTCACATAAATTTCCATCCACTAGGACGGAAAAGCCTTGCATGTTTCGTAACCAGCCATCCGCATAGCCAATCGGGATCGTCCCGATCCACTCTGGTTGATCGGTAATATAGGTTTCCCCGTAGCCGATGCCTTCACCTTTAGCCAAACGTTTCACTTGGATCAACTCAGAAACTAACTCTAGTGCGGGTTCCAATGGATACGGTTCTGGCAGTGCATGCCCTGAAGGATTTAACCCATACATTGCTACACCAAAACGAATCATGTTACCAATTTTTTCATCATGCCATAAAGCAGTAGCACTATTACTTACATGAACATACTTAGGTAAAGCAGGCAATGCATCGATTGTCTCTATAAAACGTTGATGTTGCTGTTGCCAATACGTTTCATCCGCTTGATCAGCCGTTGAGAAATGGGTGAAGATCCCTTCCCATTCCAATACAGCACTTTCTTGAATAAATGAAACTGCCTCTACGACTTCTTCAGGTGTCAAAAAACCAATCCGTCCCATGCCGGTATCAACTTTCAAATGAAGTGCTAACGCATGTTTCAGCTTTCTTTCTTGCAGATATTCAACAGCCTGTTCTAACCATTCTTTGTTTCCTACAGTGATCGATAAATCATGGACAACCGCTAAAGTCAATGCGTCAATGGGAATCATATTCAATACTAAAATAGGTTGTGTGAATCCCGCTTCCCGCAATTCAATCCCTTCGTCTAGATTAGACACACAAAATCCAGTAGCACCTCCAGCCAGTGCAGCTTCTGCTGTCTGGACTGCTCCGTGCCCGTAACCATTTGCTTTGACTACAGCAAATAGCTCTTTTCCTTTTGGTAATCTAGCTAATTCTTTTTTGACATTTTCAGTAATAGCTTTTGTATGTATAATGACTCTTGTAGGTCGGTGCCAAGCGACAACCATGATTTTTCCTTCTTTCTAATCTTCTAAAATAATTTGTGCAAACGCTAATTCATCCGTATGCGTGATACTAACAAAACAAGTACCTGAATGAGGTGATTTTGTGACTACAGGTTGTCCTGCATCATTTTTTAAAATTTCAATTTCTTGAAACGTCACCTTACCAATACCAGTTCCCCACGCTTTTGAAAAAGCTTCTTTGCAAGCGTAACGCCCTCCGAGAAATTCTACTTGTCGGTGAAAAGGCAGGATTTGAAATTGCTCGATTTCATTTGGCGTCAACACTCGGTCGATAAAATTTTGTTTTTCTTTGATGATCTTTGCAATCCTTGGTAACTCAACTGCATCAATCCCAATTCCTTTAATCATAGACTCTACTCTTTTCAAAAATTTTAGAACACTCTCATTCTACCAAATTCTCGGTATTTTACCACCAATATGTCCATAAATAACTAAAAAGAAAGCTCCTCTTAAAAAAGAGAAGCTTATCATTTATTATTAATCGTTATTTGTACGGATCACAAATCCACGTTTTTTATCGTTTTGACGCTTACCGCCATCTTTTTGATGGTTATTATTTTTACTGTAGCCACCTTTTGATTTGTTGCCACGGTAGTTGTTATTATCGCGTCGATTACGGTTATTTCCGCCGCCACGTTTGCCATTTTTATTATAGCCTTTTTTCTGCATTGGCAATGGACGTTCTGGAGTGATTTTAACTGGTATTGCATCAGAAGGATCCTTCGCAGTCGTTTTTAGTAACAAAGCTACTAAATCTTGTGCAGAATACTCTTCAAGCAATTTATCTGCTGTTTGCAAATACTTGTCTAAGCCGTTTTCTTCAAGCTTAGCTTCAATTTGTTCCACTGCAGCACCTAGTTGTCCCTTGAATGCTTCTTTTTCAGTTGGCGGACGTAGAGTAGCCATCCGTTTTTTCGTTAAGTTCTCAATAACATGTAGGTAGCTCATTTCGTTTGGCGTAACGAATGTCACTGACATCCCGCCTTTACCCGCACGACCTGTACGTCCGATACGGTGAACATAACTTTCTGGATCTTGTGGAATGTCATAGTTGTAGACGTGAGTCACGCCTGAAATATCCAAACCACGTGCAGCTACATCCGTAGCAACTAAAATATCTAAATGACCATTTTTAAATGAACGTAAAACACTCATTCGTTTTTGTTGTGAAAGGTCCCCATGGATTCCTTCTGCACGATAACCGCGAGCTTCTAATCCACGTGCCAATTCATCAACACGTCGTTTTGTACGACCAAAAACAATCGTAAGTTCTGGTGTTTGGACATCGAACAAACGTGTCATGATATCGAATTTTTCGTATTCTTTTGCTCGAACATAATATTGATCGATTAAGTCAGCTGTCATTTCTTTCGCTTTGATCTTCACGTGTGTTGGTGATTTCATGAATTTCACGCCGATATTTTTGATTGCAGGTGGCATTGTTGCTGAGAATAATAATGTTTGGCGTTCTTCAGGTACTTTTGAAATAATACTTTCAATATCTTCCAAAAAGCCCATGTTCAACATTTCATCTGCTTCATCTAGAACTAATGTTTCCACTGTTCCTAATTTCAATGTGTGGCGGTTGATGTGATCCAGCATACGTCCAGGTGTTCCTACGACAATATGTGGACGATCTTTCAATCCACGGATTTGGCGACCGATATCAGCGCCTCCGTAAACAGCTTGTACACGTACTCTTTTATCACGACCAAGACGATAAAGCTCTTCTTGTGTTTGGATCGCTAATTCACGTGTCGGTGCAATGACTAACCCTTGCAATTCGTGGCGATTAGTGTCGATTTTTTCTAACATCGGCAAACCAAAAGCAGCCGTCTTACCAGTCCCTGTTTGTGCTTGTCCAATCACATCTTTTCCAGACAATGCTAAAGGGATTGTTTCTGACTGGATCGGTGTTGCTTCTTCAAAACCAGCACGCTCTACTGATTTCAATAATTCTGGTGATAATTCTAATTCTTTAAATTTCAAATGAATCCTCCTATATGGTTGTTAACTGAGGATGTAGCTTAATTTTTGCTACCCCGTCGATTGTTCGGTCAAAGTGTTTGGTTCTTTTTGACAGTGGCCACGTACGTTTTTACTCATTCTTAGCCCCTGTGGCACCACCGAAAAATCACTTTGCGAAGTTTAGGCATTAGAAAAGCCAAACGGGTCGCGTTCAGCTTTATCATTGTTATGACATCTGGCTCTAGCAATTTACATAAACGAAAGAACCAGTCCAATTTCTCTTCATCTTTCGGCAATAGGTTATTCTAGCATAATTTCTTATTTTCTGCAAGTTTGCAGTTTATTATTTCATTCCTTGCAATTGTTTAACGACATCAATCAATCCCATTCCATTGCTTCCTTTTAAAACGATGCTATCTTCCGGACGTATTTCTTCTTTCACCGTTGCAATGAGTTGTTCTTTATCTGTTTCAAAATATTGTACGTATAAATCTGGATACTTTTCGTTCAACTTTTCATATAATGCTTTCATTTTGGGCCCATATAAATAGACTCCCGCAAAATTAGCTGGATCAAGATGTTCAGCCATACTTGCGTGCATCTTCAAAGCATCTGGTCCTAATTCCAGCATGTCCGCAAGTACAGCAAGTCTTCTCCCTTTTGTTGGTAAGTTGGCAAAAGTATCTAAGACCAATCCCATTGCTGTAGGATTCGCATTATAGACATCACTTAGAATCCCCGCACCATTTCCAGCACTTAGCCACTCCGTACGATTTTGCGTCACTGTGACACTTGCTAAACCTAGACGGATGGCTTCCGTTGGCAGACCAAAAAATTGCCCAACAGCATAAGCAATCAACGCATTGGTGACATTATAACTTCCAGGAAGAGGAATCATGAACGATTCATCATTGACGATAAAATGTGTGGCTGTTTTCTCTTCACTCGTTACCTCCGCCTGTAGCTGCCCTGTATTTAATCCAAACGTTTCAATTTTTTGAGTCAAACTTTCAGTCAAAGGTTTCAATAATGGTTCTTCTTCTGGGATAATCAACAGCCCATCTTCTCTCAAACCATCAACAATTTCCATTTTTGCTTGCGCGATTCCTGCTCGTGAGCCAAGGTTTTCAATATGTGCTTCACCAATCATCGTAATAGCCGCTACTTTAGGTCGGGCAATCAAAGAAAGCTCAGTGATCTCTCTGGCATGATCCATCCCCATTTCTAAAACGATTTTTTCGGTATCCATCGGCATGTGCAAAATCGTATAAGGCAATCCAATATTATTGTTGTAATTTCCTTGTGTTTTATAGGTTTTGTACTTTTGAGCTAAAACTGAAGCAGTCAAATCTTTTGTCGTTGTTTTCCCATTACTTCCCGTAATTGCCACCACTTCAGCCCCAACTTTCGCTAGGTAGTACTTCGCCAGATCTTGCATTGCTTTTAGTGGATCATCCACAAGAATCACTCGAATCCCACTAGGTGCTTTGGACGCTTCCAGACTCCAAAAAGTAGCAACCGCTCCATTATCCATGGCTTGTTGAATAAATTCGTGTCCATCTCTTGCTCCTTTTAGCGGCACGAACAACCCACCTTTTTCAATCTTGCGACTATCGAACTCCACACCTGTGATTTCCGTTAAATCATTCATTACGCTTCCTACAGCTTGAGCGATTTCTTGTACTGTTAGTTTCATAAAAAACCCGCCTTTTCGCATTTAGAAGCCGGAACAAATGTGAATGACATTCGCCCCAGCTTCTATTTTTATTTGTCTATTCGTTTGCTTCAAAAAAACCTTGTCGTTGATTAAAACGATTGATTCCTAATTGAATCAATTCTTCGATCAAATCGCCATACTTCAAGCCCATGTTTTCCCACAATAATGGATACATGCTAAATTGCGTGAATCCAGGCATTGTATTTAACTCATTTAGGAATAGTTCATTTTTATTCGTCAAGAAGAAATCACAACGGCTCAAGCCACTCCCACCTAGCATTGTATACGCAATTTTTGCATATTCCTGCGCTTTTTGATAGACCTCTTCCGGTACTTCAGCTGGGATTTGCATTTCAATCTTATTGTTGATGTATTTCGCATCATAATCATAGAATGCAACATCTTTGACTACTTCACCAGGTAATGTGGTACGCACGTCTTCATTCCCTAAAACAGCTACTTCAATTTCACGTGCTTCGATTCCTTGCTCAACGATCGCACGAGAATCATATTGATAAGCTAATGCAAGCGCATTTTGCAGCTCTTCACGGTTCTCCGCTTTAGAGATCCCTACACTTGAACCCATATTTGCTGGTTTGACAAACATTGGGTAAAGCAAAGACCCTTCACATTGATCAAAGATTTTTTTAGGATTTTCTTTCCATTGATTTTTCAAAACAGGGACATAAGGAACTTGTGGTACCCCTGCCGCTTGCAAAATGTATTTGGTCATGATCTTATCCATTGCACAAGCACTTGTTAAAACGCCAGCGCCGACATATGGCAAGTTCAATGTTTCCAAAAATCCTTGAATCGTTCCATCTTCACCATTAGGTCCGTGTAAGACAGGGAAAACAATCGTTCCTTCTTCTTTGATTTCTCCAGGATTGATCACTCTTCCCGTAAAGCCATCTGTCACTTTTCCGCTTGGGTCCCATGTCAAATGTAAGTCTTCTTTGCTCGCTGGTTTCTCTGTTAACAAAGGGCCTTTCACCCATTGACCTTCTTTGCTGATAAATATCAGTTGAACTTGATAGTACGTATAATAAATAGCATTTAAGACTGAAAACGCTGAAAGAACTGAAACATCATGTTCTGCACTGCGTCCACCATATAGTAAAGTAATCTTCAAAAGATTGTCCTCCCGTATCCAATATCTTTCACTTTTACTTCATATTTTAGCACAAAATCAAAAGAATCAAACAGCTTATTTTTCAAAAAGTCGATAAACTTATTTGTTAAATCAAGAAAAAAGGCACGGCATCGCTGCCTGCGCCTCTTTTTCGATTGTTGTTTTTCATCTATTCCATCTTTCGTTCATCAGGGACAATCCCTTGATTTAACAACCATTTATGGAAGAACCATTCTCCTATGCCAATTAATAAAGCAGGAATCAAAACTTTCATCCAGATGTTCGTCATATCATTCATAAAATAAAGATATACCCACAAAATGACTGCGGAAGAACCGGCATCTGCGATCGTCGCCGCAATATTCCCCACCTTTCGCAAAATGAGTAAATCACCTAATACATAAATCATCACAACGATAATGACCCCAACAATTGTCGAATCCATGAAGCTAACCCCGTATAATCCTGTTAATACGATCCATAAAATCGCCCAAATCATGATTGCTTTTACAATTAATGCTTTTACATGTTTCATTTTCCACTCTCTCCCCTCAGATTAGAAAAAAATTAGATAATAAAATATCTTTAATTATTTTATCATTTTAAAGACAATACAAGCAAAGATATCGTACTAATTGAGGGGAAAACAAACCTATTGTCGCTACTCATTGTTTGAAGATAACTTGACTTGTTCAAGTGCTTGAATTAATGCCTGTCTAAAGTTTTGATGATCTTGAGTGGTAAAAGGTTTAGGTCCTCTAGTTCGAAGACCTGCTTTGCGCAACCTTCCACTTTGGTAACGTTGTTCTAACAAGGAGTCAATCGTTGTTGCACTAAATTCTTTACCCGTTTGATGAAACACTCGTACCCTCTTTGGTAAAACTAAAGAAGCTAACCCATAATCTTGTGTGATTAGAATATCTCCTTTGCGAATCAAGCCCACAATGCGGTAATCTGCGCTATCTGCGCCTTGATCAACGTACACAAAATGAACATACGCTGGATATTCTTTATGGGTGTAATGAGCCACGCTCGTCACGATCATGACTTCCACTTGATACAAACCAGCAATTTCAATTACATCTTCCTTAACCGGCGAACCATCTCCATCAATCAGTATTCGCATGATGTCGCACCTCTCGTTTCCATAATAGATAAACACCCAGCACACCAAGGAGTAACCAGCTGATGTTCCCCCACTTAGCGTATTCCATTAATTGCACACTGATCGTAGGAACTCTTAACTTGTCAGTCAACTGCAACAACACTGCAACAGGTAGTTCTAGCCAACGGGTAAGAACTAGTAACAGCCCCATCAAGAGAAACTGATGGACCACACTCCCTTTGTTTTGTGTCGTAAATTTAATGATGACTCGTTGATCCATGGGAATATCCGTATCAGTGTCATAACACACACGATTTAACCAACCGCTGATCACAGCATGACAAAAACTTAAGAAAAACAATCCAATCACAAACGCAGTCGGGATCAATAAAATCAATAAAGAGAGAGATAGTCCGATCAACTGGACGATCACTGGAGGATAGGGGAAACTACGTAAGATACGATTACCAATCAGCTTAGCGACGACCATTCCAGCAATATAAGGTAGATACATATAAGTGGCTAAATGATCAAATCCATACAAAACTCCTACATAAAATGTACTAAACAAAAAGAGAAAGTTCCCCACCATTCCACTCAAAAAATTCATGAGATTGAGCCAACTTGGAAACTGCCAATTTTTTTTGCCTCGCCCTAAATAAAAAGCGGCTAAAACAAATAAAAAGAGAAAAACATAAATTGTAAGATCAAACAGTTCTGGCTCAACGAGCAAGCGTGCATTTCGAAGCAAAAACAATAAGACAAAAAACACAATGAACAGCACAAATTCTTTCGTGACAAAAATCGTCGTTTTCATCTCTTTAAAATCCAATTCATATCTAGGATAATGGCTGATGGTGTGATAAGCCATGATATAAAACAATGTATAAAGCCCTAACGTCACAACGATTTGGGTCGTACCTGACAACTCGATCGAGCGAAAAAGCAAAACCAATAATAGTAGCGCAAAGATATATTTTTTGCCTGTCATATTCGTAAAACCCTGTCGCTTTTCATGGTAATTAACAGTCACATTTGCTGGAAGTAGCCAAGCTGCACTAAATCCCAATAAAATACTAGACAAATAAAACAAGGGGAAATAGAGCACACCAAAGATCCCTAATAACGAACCCGCCCCTCCCATCAAAAGAGCAATCATCAGTAATGTATAACTATCTAGACCTAAACGAATACTGCGGATCAAAAACAATCCCGTCATACGGAAAGTATAAAATAAGGTAAACGGTAAAATCGAAGCCCAGTTAGCCCCATCGCTCAAATTCAGAAATAAAAGATAAGGAATAAATATAACCGTATTAGCTAAAATAAAAGGTGTTGATTGCGTAAAATTACGACCAAATTGTTTGATTTTCTCGAACATAAAAAAACTCCTTAGCGAGTAATTACAAAACTTATTTTTCATTCATTCTAGCATTAATCATAAGTAGAAACCAATTTTAGCCGATACTCTCAACTAAGAATTCCGACTTATAACGAGCGATAACCTATTGCGACACGTCTTCTTGTCAGTAATAGTAACACTCAAGCCAAACAAACCACGAAAGATTGCCCATAAAAAATAGGACATTACCCAGAATCTCTTCTGACTAATGTCCTATCTTACTGGTACTTGAGTTTTTGTGAACTCAAGCAGACAAGCCCTTCTCCACAAAAGTCTTGCCCGACACCCTTGCATTCCGGCAAGTGATCACATCATGATCTTGTGTCTCCAAAATCAATTAGGCGCATCTGTAAACCAGAGGCCTTCTCGACCCGTCGCATGTCGTTACTTTAACACATATCCCAAAGTTATGCGAGTCTTTTTTTCATTTGATAATCGACCATTTGAAATCCTTGACCAATATCCGAGATCAGTTCACCAGCCATTTCAAAACCTTGATGAAGGTAAACGGCGATGGCTTGAGCATTGCCTTGATTGACACGTAGAAAAATCTCTTTGATTCCTTGTTCTCTAGCGATAGTTTCGTACCACTGAAAAAGAGCCGACGTCAATCCCTTCCCTCTGAATTGATTCATTAAGTATAACTTACTCAAATATATTTTGGAGGCTATTACCTCATAGGCGGTATATCCGACCGTTTGCCCTTGCTCTTTTAAGAGAAAATACTGCACACCTTCCGCCACTTCTTTTTCAATCTGTTGTTTTGATTGATAGGTAGCCAGCATATAGTCCACTTGTGCTTGCCCAATGATCGGAACAAATGCTTCTGGCCAAACTTCCTTGATTACTGATACCAACTCGTCAATTTCAGTTGAGGTTACCTTGACTTTTTCTAACATTCTTTTTCTTTCCTCTCTTACTGCTAAAAATTTCCTTGTGCTTTCTGGAACAGATACAACATAATCAAACTATACGCACCGACAGACCAAGGTTTCAATAATAGGACAATTTGGATATATTCCTTAAAAGATATTTTAGTTAACCCTGCGATCAGACAAACCAAGTCATCAGGCGCAAAAGGAATCAACATGGTCAAACATAGTACTTTTTTGATATCCTTCGTTTTCTGTGTCAGTAATTGGTCGAATTTTTGGTACTTTTTGGGCGATAAAATAAGTTGTACAAAACTAACGCCATAATAACGAACCAATAAAAAACCAATGGCTTCACCGATAATCAATCCAATACAGCTATAAAGTAATCCCCAGCCATTTCCAAACATCAACAAGCCTGCCACTGAAGAAATTCCTCCAGGTAGTATTGGGATGATCACTTGAATGATCTGCAGGAGAATAAAAATCACTACTGCATACTCCCCAAATTGTTGGATGAAGCGTTGCAAAGAAGTGGTTGATCGAAAGATCCCATGTTGATAAGCATAAATGATTAACACCAAAAAGAACAATAAGCCAATAATCGGGATTACTCGGATATATTTATGTAAATGATTGTGATCGTTCATTTTCAGTCTCTCCACCTTTTAGCGCTACTTTTCATTAAGAATCGTTGCAAAAGTAAACGTTTCACTTGATAAATAAGTCGAAGAATCGAAAATAGCTTCTCCTATTTTCATGATTCTTCGACTTATCCTATTGGTTTCTTTGTTTTATTTATGATCCAAAAAACTAGCAACTTTTGTCGTAATCAAATCGATCGCTACGTGATTTTCGCCACCTTCTGGCACGATGATATCGGCGTAACGCTTAGTTGGTTCGATGAACTGATGATACATCGGTTTAACCACAGTCAAATATTGTTCGATCACGGAATCCAACGTTCTGCCACGTTCTTCCATATCTCGTTTGATTCTGCGGATGATACGGATATCATCGTCTGTATCTACATATACTTTGATATCCATCAAGTCACGTAGATTTTCATCTTCTAGAATCAAAATGCCTTCTAATATAATTACTTCTTTAGGCTCTTGGATGATTGTTGCTTGACTTCTTGTATGTGCAACATAATCATAAACTGGTTTTTCAATGGCGTTATAGTTCAGTAGTTCTTTCACGTGCTGAATCAGCAGATCATTATCAAAGGCAAAGGGATGATCATAATTCGTATTCAATCGTTCTTCAAAGCTCAAATGGCTTTGATCTTTATAATAAGAATCTTGTTCAAGCATCATGATGGAATGGTCTGGGAAATTATTGAAAATGGCACGACTTACGCTTGTTTTACCGCTTCCTGATCCACCCGTCACACCAATGATAATTGGCTTGCTTTTTGTCATTGACTAAAACCTCTTTCATATCCGTTTTTACATTCTTATCTATTATAGCGAAAATACACGAAAATGCTATATTTTTCTGAAAATTAATGCTTCTCGATTTCCAAAAGAGGATAAAGTTCTGCTAACGAATCAATCCGATAAGTCGGTACGATTTCTGGAATTTCCGGCAACCGATTTTTGTTAAACCAAATCGTATCAATTCCTGCCAAGTTCCCTCCTTTAATATCTGAGGTCAATGAATCGCCAATAATAACTGTTTTTTCTTTTTCAAATTGAGGAATCTGTGAAAAGACATGATCAAAAAATTCTTTCATTGGTTTTTGGGCGCCCACATCTTCTGAAACAAAAATTTTTTTGAAATAGCCCAACATTTTCGCATCAGTCAAACGTTGATATTGCGTTTTCGATACCCCGTTTGTCACAATATAAAGATCCGCTTGTGAAGATAACGTCTGAAGCAGTTCATGACTTCCCTCAATCAAATCATGCCCCTGATTCAAGTAATGTCTGTATCTTTTCTCCATAGCTAAACTATCAACTGTTTTACCAAATTGTTGAAATAGTAGTCCAAAACGACTCCCGGTAACCTCTTCTCTCGTCATATTCCCTTTTTCAAATTCACGCCATAAGTGATGATTTAATGCCTTATAACTTGTTTTCACTTCTGGTGTCAATTCAATTCCTTGCTCTGCAAATAATTCATTTAATGCTTTTGCTTCTGTCATCTGAAAATCAAGTAACGTATCGTCTACATCGAATAATAAAGTATGATAATTCATTTTTTTTCTCTCCTATTTAAAATATATTTTCAATTGCTTTAATTCGGTTAATGTCAGTGAACGATAGGCACCTTCAGCAAGTTGGTCATCTAACTGTAAAGGTCCCATCATTAGTCGCTTTAGCTTTGTCACTTTTTTACCACGTGCAAGGAACATCTTTTTTACCTGATGAAATTTTCCTTCTTGTATCGTTACTCGTACTCGACTGCTGTTTTTGGATGTTTCCATGATTGTTAATTGTGCAGGTAAACAACGATAGCCACCCTCAAAAACAATTCCTGCTTGAAAAGCTTCGATATCTGAAGCTGTCACTTGTTCATTGATCTGCGCCTCATAAGTTTTGAAGACTTTTTTATCAGGCAGCAACATTTCATATCCCAACTGACCATTTGATGTCAGTAATAGTAGTCCTGTGGTATCACGATCCAAGCGTCCGACAGGATAGAGCGGCTTCGCTCGATCCGCTGAAGCAATCAAGTCTAACACGGTCATTTTTGTTTGGTCTTTAACTGCAGTCACAGCACCACTCGGTTTATTCAATAAGTAATAGACTTCGTTTGTCGTTAAACGCTTACCTGAGACTTCGATCTCATGAATCAAACTATCCACATTTCGGTTTTGGCAAAATTCGACACAACCATCAATTTTCACTTGTTTTGATGCAAATAAACGCTTCATCTCTTTTCGAGTCGTTTGTAAAGTTTCTTCAATTAATTTATCTAAACGCATGGTGCTTTCCTTTCTTAGCCTAACAAGCATTATAACCCGAAAGAGAGTAGATGCAAATAAGAAAGCCATTGTTATTCCTTGACTTAAATTCAGATTCGCGCTACGGTTAAAGAGTAAAGTGAATTGGATTTCTCATACACAGCGTAATGACCTGGTGGAGAAAAGTTGAATCCTGACTTTCTAAAGGTAGATGCGCGCATCTACCTTTTTGCGTTTTTTAAGCGCCCTAGCCAATAATGTGCACGAGAATAGCCGTCGAAAGTTCACTTAAATAAAATCTGTTGGTCTACGTTGCCGACAGTCACATTTTAAGGAGGAATTTTGGTTATGTCAGTATCATTAGAAGTAAGTAAGAGAGAAGTACGTCCCCGTTCATTGAGAAATAAATTGCGTCATGAAGGTAAAGTTCCAGCTATTGTTTATGGGTACAATGTTGAAAGTACTCCGATTGCTATTGATGGACAAATATTCAGTAAATTATTACGTGAAAATGGCGCAAATACAGTAATCACAATGACGATTGATGGAAAAAAAGTCAACACGTTGGTTCATAAAGTCCAAACGAATACCTTTACCAACCATTTTGAACATGTGGAATTTCTATCTGTGAACATGTCAGAAGAAACTGAAGTCGAAACTGAAATCGTTCTTGTTGGCGAAGCTGCAGGTGTAAAAGCTGGTGGTGTCTTAGCACAAAACCTTTACACTGTGATCGTCTCTGCTACACCAAGCAACTTACCAGAACGTATCGAAGTTGATGTAACAAACCTAAATCTAGGCGATGCAATCACAGTAGCCGATCTACCTGAAAACAACGATTATAAAGTCGTTTCTGATGGTGAAGAACAAATTGCTGCAGTAGCAGCTCCAACTGAGGAAGCTGAAACTACTGATGAAGAAAGCGAACCAGAAGTTATTGGTTCAACGGAAGAATAACAAGTGACTTGTTCGTGTCAAAAGCGTTGGTAACCTTCGCTTTTGGCACGTTTTTTTCTCTCCTTAAAAAAAACTTATACTTTGAAAAAAAGTACACGATTTTTGTTGCATTTTTAAAAAAAGTCTATTAGAATGAACCATCGTTACAGTAAATCGTTTATCCTAAATGAAGAAATAAAACATGTCTATTCGATAAAACGAAGGAGGTTAAACAGATGTTTGAAAGTTTTGACAGTAGTCGTAACCGGTATGCCTCTGTAGGTGTTGTATCAAGTTTACCAGATGAACTGATTGATAGTATCTGGTTTATTATTGACCTAGACCTTAAGGGAGTCATCCCCTTAGATAATATGTTAGCCTTTGATTTAATCGACAATAATGGAAAAGTAACTATGCATTTTTCGCAAGCTGGTAGTGATGTTGAGATGGGAATCGATTTACCGTTTCACTATTCATCAAGTTTTCCAAGCCAAGTATATGCTTATGATGATGGTACTAGAGAAACCATTCTTTTACCCAGCGAGATAAGACAGTATTAAGGTTCACAACCATTCGTTGTCCCTTTTGATTTGTACGCCCAGGCCAAGTAGTTGATCCTTTGAATTTATTCTTTGCGTTTCATTCTTTGAATTTATTCAGCGATTCAATTCTTGGCTTGTTTTATAATGCACATCATTGAAAATATCTTTGAAAATGAATCTGCAATACATTGAAAGTTATCAAAATTATTTCATTTTTACCTAGTAATCTCAGGATAAACACTATATACTACTAACTAAATTTTATAGACAATAAGGAGTTTAAAAAATGCGCGATTTAACAAAAGGAAGTCCAGCTAAACTAATCTTAATGTTCACCGTTCCTTTACTTATTGGTAATGTCTTTCAGCAATTTTACAACATGGTCGACATGATCATCGTTGGTCAAACATTAGGGAAAAATGCGCTGGCTGCTGTTGGTGCAACCGGAAGCTTGACCTTTTTAATCCTTGGCTTCGCTCAAGGTCTTACTGCTGGATTAGCGATCATCACAGCTCAGCGTTATGGTGCAAAAGATTATCGTGGTCTTAAGAAAAGTTTTGCTGCAAGTGTTGTTATCAGTTTGGTTGTCACTATTGCATTAACCGTCCTTAGTTTAGTATTTATTCGTCCGATGCTGCAATTGATGCAAACGCCCGTTGAGATTATTGACCAAGCACAAACGTTCATTTCAATCATCTTACTAGGGATTTTCGCATCTATGAGTTTTAACTTGCTTTCAAATGTTATTCGCGCGCTTGGAGATAGCCGGACACCACTTTTCTTTTTGATTATTGCAGTGGTTGTCAACGTTGTGCTTGATTTGATTTTCATCATTTCTTTTGGAATGGGTGTCGAAGGCGCAGCAATTGCAACGGTTATTGCCCAAGTTTGCTCAAGCCTACTATGTTTAGTTTATATCAAGAAAAAAATTCCTTTGTTGCAATTACGTAAAAAAGATTTTCACTTTGATAAAGAAGAGATTCGTGTTCATTTAAACGCTGCTCTTCCAATGGCTTTTCAATCATCCATCATCGCCATTGGCGCCATCGTCCTTCAAGCTGCGTTGAACAGTTTAGGAACAGATGTCGTAGCCGCTCAAGCAGCAGCCAGCAGAATTGACCAATTTGCTAACCAACCAATGATGTCCTTCGGGATTGCTATTGCAACATTTACTGCTCAAAATTATGGTGCAAAAGAATATGGTCGAATTTTAAAAGGTGTTAAGCAAACACTTATGATGAGTATTGGCTTTAGTGTTGTTGCAGGTGCGATCGTGATTTTCTTCGGTCATTCACTTATGCAGTTGTTTGTTTCACCGACAGAGACTCGTGTCTTTGAATTAGCTCAAACTTACTTCAATATCAATGGTTCCTTATATTGGATCTTAGCGATTTTATTTATCTTACGTTACACACTACAAGGACTTGGTCAAAGTAAGATTCCAACACTCGCAGGAATGATGGAATTAGTCATGCGTTCATTTGCAGCAATCATTTTAACTGGTTTACTTGGTTATACGGGTGCTGCAGCTGCTTCACCACTTGCTTGGGCAGGATCTGTCGCTGTTCTACTATACTCTTACTTGCGTTCAATGAAACAACTTAAATCTTTCGAGAATGAACAACAATACGCTATGGATGATCCTGAAATCCAGTACAATAGTATCCAATAAAAGAAAAAAAGACATTTCTCTCATCGATCAGATAAGCAGAAATGTCTTTTTTATTAGCAATTTACATGATGTTCCGTTCAAAAAACGAAGGAGTCTGGTTAGATGATTTTAGCGATCAATTATTATATATGATCATTTTTACGAGTATTTTCATCCGTATCTTCTACTCGAACGTCTCCTTTTGTATCAATATCCAACTCTTCACGACTTACTTCTTCCGTCACTTGTTTCATATCTTCATGCTCTTTTTTGTGAATACCTACCTCTTCACGTACTACAGTATGTTTATTGACATCAATTTGTTCTTCTTTAAGAGGAATTGTAATCGTTTCGTCTTCCAAAGAATCATCTGAAATATTATCGCTTGCTTCAGCATTTACTGGTTTTCTTTCGATAACGATTTCTTCACGCTTCACAGGGACTTCCACTGTTTTAGTATCATTAACAACGTGTTTATGGATATCAACTTCCCCAGTTGTCACGTCATGGGTATTGACATCTAACTGTTCTTCTTTGAGTTGAATATTTTCATTATTTGTATTTAGTGTATCCGTTGGATCGGGCATATTTTGAGTCCGATCGTTTTCAACAACTGCTTCATTTGGCGCTTTGTAATCTTTAACCGTAATCACTATTTTCCCAGCGGCAATATCCTCTTTGTATGAATACAATGGATCATCGTTAACAGAATCATCCGCTTTTTCTGTATACGAATCTTCCTCATAGGTGTTAGAAGTGAACGTATCTTTGATCCGTTCCCATAGCGAGCGTTCTTCATGCGTGCCTTCAACCTCATCCACATTCGTTTCTACATCAATTCCTGATAAACCAGAAAAACCAAAATTTTGAGCAGCATCTTTTGTCGTATAGATAATGATATCGTCTCGATCGTATCCTTCATCACGCAATTGTTCGATCACTGATAAAGCTTCTTCCCTCGTACTGTAACTACCAATAACTGTTAGATTTCTTTCATTCATGTGAATCCCTCCTGTTAATAGTATGTCTGTATTTAGTGATTCCGCTTACAGATCTATTCTATCGGATATTTTTTTTTAGAACAAATATATGGTTTACAAAGTAAAAAAGATGCCAATCCATTCAGCTAAGTCGAATGGATTGGCATCAGTTCTATCGTTTAAAATCTTATGATCAAGAGATCCGTCCACCAAAATGAGTAGGAAGCTTCCGACTAAGGGACAAAAAGAAAGTATAAACATCGGTTTATTCGTTTTTGGTAGTGGTTAGAATGTTTTGTCTTACTTCTCTCATTTTTTTTGATCGTGAAATGTAGGATTTTGTTTATCCCAGATTCTTCATTCTGTTTTATTCGAATCGATACTGTTTTCTGCTATTTCTTGTTTTTTGATTTTAAAATAGTCCACATGCGTATGGTTATATTCTAACACCGTAAATTGAAAAGAATCAATTTGGATCACTGTACCTGTCTTGATGTTTTTTTCATGGTTCGACATAAATCCAGATAGTGTGATAAAAGTAGACTCTTCAAATTCAGGGATCGTAACGTGGAAATAACGACCAAAATCATCTAACGTCAATTTTCCTGAAACAATATAGCTCCCATCTGCTTGTTTCGCTATCAATGCTTCATCCAAATCCGTTTCATCCCGAATTTCCCCTACGATTTCTTCTAAAATATCTTCAATCGTCACTAAACCACTCGTTCCCCCGTATTCATCTTTTAAAATAGCAATATGTTTTCCTTTTTTACGCATGATCGTCAATAATTTTTTGATGGGGATCGTTTCTGAAGTAACGATTGGTTCTTCCACCAACTCATCCACTGTTAATTGATCGTCTTTAAACGACTGCTTAATCAAATCTGGTAAAGTAACATAACCAAGGACGTGATCCTTTGACCCAGAAATAACGGGGTAGCGGGTATGACCTCTTTGAATAGAAGCTTGAATTGCATCTTTCACTGTCTCACCAGCTTCAAAAACCTGCATAGAGGTTCGATCCACTTGGATATCTTTTGCCAACGTATCATCAAATTCAAAGACATTTTCTAAATAATAGTACTCTTCTTTCGTCAACTCTCCTTTTTCATAAGAATTCATAGCCACTAACGTCAATTCTTCTTGAGATAATGTCTCTTCTCCTTCTGAAACTAATTTCACACCTAATACTTTTCCTAAAGCCGCAGCAGAATGATTCAATACCCAAATAAAAGGAAACATTGCTTTATAAAAATAATGCAACGGACGTACAACAAATAAGACCACTTGCTCTGTATTCACGATACTATAACTTTTAGGTAAAAGTTCTCCGATCACCACATCGATATATGTCACTAAGATAAACCCTAACGCGACAGAAATCGTTCCGCTCAATGCTGAGCTAAACGGCAATCGACCGATCCAAGGCTCTAGTAACGCCGCCACTGAGCCTTCGCCAACCCAACCAATGATCAACCCAGTCAAGGTAATTCCTAATTGACTAGCCGACAAGTAGTTATCTAAATGATGCGTGACATGTAATGCTAATTTGGCATTCTTTACATTTTCTCTTTCTAATTGTTCTAAGCGTGAACGTCTGATTTTAACTAATGCAAATTCACTAGCTACAAAAAAAGAAGTCACCGCAATCATCAAAAATAATATGGCAAAATTAAGTACCATAACTTCCCACCTCTCTTCTCTCCCCTATTGTACCTCTTTTCGAAAAATAATTTAAATCAACGATCCACGATCACATCGGAGGTTGAGACAAAAGTGTTTAGCATCAAGAAATAAGAAGAAATTTCCGAAAATTGACAAGAAACACAAATACTTGTTTTTGATGTTGATTGTTACCTACTCGGTGCTTCTCAAATTTTTGGTAAATTTCGGCAAATTTTCCGAAGATGCTGCTTTTGTCTCACCGTGAACAAGAGGTCGTGAAAAGAGTGTTTTGACCTGAGCGTTAAGGATGGAAATCTCGAAACAGCTCCTCATGTTTTGAAAAATTCAGGCTTATTTCAAGGAGCTGATGTTTGAACACCGTTTATTCGTTTTCAGAGATACTAGAAGAGACTGAGACAAGTTTTGTCCCAGTCTCATCTTGAACAACAAAACTCTTTTAACTTAGCAAGCTTTGTCAAGCTTTTATCCAAAACTAAAATTTCATATAGCCGAAAAAAGAAGACTCTTTGTCTGATCGATTCCTTTACAATAGTTCTAGTAAAAAAATCAAAAGGAGATTATCTTATGCCCCTTAGTCAAGTTCTGAAAGAACACAAATTAATGAAAGTATCAGAAAATAGTATTCACTTGTGGAATCGAATGTTGAAAATTCACGGCTTAAGCCAAACCTTAGCCTATTTAACTACATTTAATTATGAAACTGAAAGTATCAAAAATATTATAAACAACCTTCATTTGCCAGCAGGAACAGATAAAGAACAGATTGAAACCTTGTTAAATGTTCTGGGCAAAACGGTGGTGGAATCAGGTTTTTCATCTGATCAGGAGTTACTAACCACAATTGACCAGTGGAACGCAATGCTTAAACTAAACGGTGCTGATGAAACCTTCGCTTTTCTAGCTACCTGTAACTATAATGATTCAATGATCAAATTTATCATAGCGAATCTTTACTTACCAGAAACGATAAATCCAGTCATTGAATCAGATAAAATCATTACGGCAGAGCGATCAACTATCACTTCAGATTTTCAATCCAACCAAGAACTACTAAATACGATTGACCAGTGGAACACGAGGTGTAAAGAACGTGGCCCAAACGAATGCTTAGCATCTTTGTCTAAATTAAACTATAAAGCCAGAAGTATTAAATTTATTATGGCTAACCTCCAGTTACCAAAAACAATGGACCGATTAGCCAACACACAAAAAATAGTTGAAGCAAACAAAATGAATATAATATCGAATTTCAATCAAAAAATAAAAATAATCGCAAAAAAAAAAAAACGTTACACAGCCTAAACCACATCATTAATAACCTTGAATTACCAAAGTTGGATGCTGAAATACTAAGAAAAAAAATCATTCTAAAAACTCAAAAAGTAATCGAAATTGGTGTTAAAAAACACCTCGCTAAGATGAATTTCGCATATAAAAAGACGCAAACCCAAGTTTACATAAAGCAAATGCAACAAGAACCAAATGAAATTGACATCTACCTAGGAAAATCTCACCTAAAAGATTTAAAAAGAAAAGCAATCAATAGTATTTCAAATAAACATCTAAGCGAGCCTAAAAAAGCTAAACTCTCTTTGCAACGCTAAATAGCCCAAAAACAATGGGAGAAACATTCCAAGAAATGTCTCTCCCATTGAATACTTTATTCGCTAAAGTTTAATTTTTCCGTTCTTTTAACCACGTTTTTCTTGTTACACCAATTAGTAACGGTACTGTTTCATGCTTTACTTCACTATACTCTAAACCAAACCAAGTTTCTGGCGTGGTCGCAATTTTTTTAATTGCAAGTTTTGCTTGCATGATTTGTCGTTCCCATTTGCTGAGAGTCGTCACATTTGAGATCACTTCATCAATCAAGATAAATTGGAAATCACCGACTTCTCTTCCCGGAGTTAACGAGTAAGTCTGCGGTTGTTTTGGTAATCTTCCTTGTTTCATCAAATCATGAATGATTTGACGAACATAGACATTGATTTCTTGTTGTACTCTGAATCCTAAGAAGAGATTCACTTGTACGACAAAATCAGTATCCATCATATCGATTTGGTATTCTTTCGTATAAGGTTCATCCGTCACTTCCACATGTACGAACCAATATACACGTGCTCTTTTTGGTCGTTTGTCCAGAATCGAGTAGACAAATTGTCTACCAACTTTTCCTTCGGCCATATCTGGTACTAAGAACACCACATTAGTTTGATAAAGTGGCAATGAGTGATCATCTCTTAATTCCGCTAATTGTGGAATGTAATCTTTTAATGCCACATCTTCCGCAGCAGACTCACGGATGATATTTCCTTGTTCCCAAATAAACATGACAGCTAAAATAATGATCGCCATCAACACCGCAACAAACCCTCCGTGGAAAAACTTCACGATACTTGAGATGAAAAAGATGATCTCGATCGCACCAAAAAAGAAAGACACAATCCAGGCGAACCATTTGGAATAGTTGCTTTGGATCAAATAGAAATAAAGAAGTACCGTCGTCATCAACATCGTGACAGTAATTGAAAGTCCATAGGCTGCTTCCATATGATGTGATGTTCGGAAAGTAACCACGATCAACGAACAAGCCAACCATAAAATCAAATTAACCGCGGGAATATACATCTGACCGATACTGTTTCCTGGATACATGATTTTCAAGCGTGGTAAGAGTTTTAACTTAATCGCCTCTGATACCAATGTAAATGATCCAGTAATCAAAGCCTGTGAAGCAATGACCGCAGCGATCGTAGCAAACCCAACGCCAATAATCAACCAACCTTTAGGTAACATTTGGAAAAATGGATTGAGATTATTGATTTGTTGCACCTCTTGATTTTGATAAATATTCAGTAACCAAGCCGCTTGTCCGAAGTAATTCAATACTAAGCAAAGTTTAACGTAAGGCCAACTTAAACGGATATTTAATTTCCCCACATGCCCCAAGTCAGAATACAATGCTTCCGCCCCTGTCGTAGCCAGAAAGATGTTTCCTAAAATAAAGAGACCTAATCGATTGTCTGGACTAAAAAGTAGGCGAATCGCGTAGTAGGGGTTCAACGCTCGGATCACCGTCCAGTCTTGGCTGAAATTTATTAAACCCATCACACCTAAAAAAGTAAACCATAAAAACATGATCGGACCAAACGCTTTTCCTACTATTTCGGTACCGAATCGTTGAACCATAAATAATACGAAAATGATGACTAATGTAATAATGACAATAATATTTTGATTGTTACCGAATCGATCAAAAAATTGTGGGATACCTCTTAACCCCTCGATTGCTGTCGTGACAGTCACCGCTGGGGTCAATACTCCATCAGCAAGTAAAGCAGCTCCACCGATCATTGCCGGAACGATCAAGTATTTGCTCCCTTTCCTGACCAGTGTATATAAAGAAAAAATCCCACCTTCACCGTGGTTATCTGCATTTAACGCAATCACCACATACTTGATTGTGGTAAGTAATGTTAGTGTCCAAAAAATCAATGACACCGAACCAAGGACAAATTCAGGATTGATACCTCGTAGTCCTCCGTTATCTTCTACGATGGCCTTCATTACATATAGTGGACTCGTTCCAATATCTCCGTAAACTACGCCCATCGCAACTAATAGACCAGCCATTGAAATTTTTTTAGTGTTGTGTTTTGTTGTCAATTGTCCCCCTCTTTTCTACTTTCGTTCACTATCGTATTTTCTTCACAAATCATTGATCTTTTATTTCATGTGATTTACTTAACTAGAGACCCCTACGAAGTGTCAAATCATTATACAAGATTTCATTTAGTAATGTCGACGGATATAGTCTGCTAAAAATGAATACACACCGAGACAAAAAAGAGCTCCTAGCAATGAAGGGATGAGGTAGAATCCTTTGATCGAGGGACCTAATTCACCAAGAACAAATTCTCCTAACCAGCTTCCTAAAAAACCGATCACTACATTTCCAGTGACACCGCCAGGTACATCCTCATTTAAGATCAATCCAGCGAACAGACCTAAAACGCCACCAACGATCAAAGTCAGAAAAAAATAAAGCATCTCGTTCCCTCCTTAAAAAATACACCTTTATTTTACGTTATTTTGAAAATTAGACCAAAGATTATGAATAGCTTTTATCCAAGTAAACTTTCCATAGGGATTTTAGCTATAAAAAGAAGGAGTAAGACATTGTCTCACTCCTTCTTTTTCAATGTAGCAAAAACAAGTATTTTTCACTGGCGTAGGCATTTCACCCTTCAGATTACTCTTTTTGCTATTTTATCGCTTAAACGATTATTTTGTTTCTTTTTCAGAACCCTCTTCTGTTAACATCGCTTTTCTAGAAAGATTTACGCGACCTTGTTTGTCAATCTCAGTTACTTTGACAAGGACTTCATCACCCAATTTGACTACATCTTCTACTTTATTGACACGGTCATTTGAAAGTTGAGAGATGTGAACCAATCCGTCTTTTCCTTTGATCAAGTTAACGAAAGCACCAAATTTTTCAATACGAACTACTTTTCCTAGATAGACCTCACCGACTTTTACTTCTTTGGTTAAGTCTTCAATGATCTTGATTGCTTTTTGGATCATTTCTTTATCAGATGAAGCAATACTTACTTTACCATCTTGATCGATATCGATTTTCACACCAGTTTCTTCAATGATACCATTGATTGTGTCGCCACCTTTACCGATCACATCTTTGATCTTCGCAGGGTCGATTTGGATCATTTCGATTTTCGGTGCATATGGGCTTAATTCTTCACGAGGTGCTGCAATCGTTGAAGTCAATTCTTCTAAGATTTCCATACGTGCTTGTTTTGCTTGGGCTAGCGCTTCTTTTAGGATTTGTTCCGTAATCCCTTGGATCTTAATATCCATTTGTAGAGCAGTTATCCCGTCTTTAGTTCCAGCCACTTTAAAGTCCATATCTCCCAGATGATCTTCTAATCCTTGGATATCTGTTAAAATCGTATAGTTTTCGCCATCTGAAACAAGTCCCATTGCAATCCCTGCAACTGGTGCTTTGATTGGTACACCGGCATCCATCAATGCTAATGTCCCAGCACAGATACTTGCTTGTGAAGAAGAACCATTCGATTCTAAAACTTCTGCCACTAAACGGATTGTATAAGGAAAATCTTCTTCTGAAGGAATCACTTGTGCTAGCGCACGTTCACCTAAAGCACCATGTCCGATTTCACGACGACCAGGTGATCCCGCACGCCCTGTTGAACCAACAGAAAATTGTGGGAAGTTGTAATGGTGGATGAATCGTTTGCTAACTTCTACTCCCAGTCCATCAATAATTTGGTGTTCACCTAGTGGCGCAAGGGTACAAGCAGATAATGCTTGAGTTTGTCCTCGAGTAAACAAACCTGAACCATGCACCCGTGGCAACAAGCTTACTTCTGAAGCTAGTGGACGGATTTCGTCCAATTTACGCCCATCAGGACGGATCTTGTCGATCGTGATCAATTCACGAACTACATCTTTTTCTAAGTCCTCAGTAATTTGTTTTACTTCTTTTAGTAATTGATCTTCCTCTTCATGCCCGATAAATTTTTCGGCATAAGCTTCACGAATATCGATTTTTACTTGTTCGATATTGTCTTCACGAGCTAGTTTTTCTTCTGTCATAACAGCCGTTTTCATCGTAGCATAAGAAGCATCAAAGATTTCTTTTTTCAAATCTGCATCTACTTGTAACAAAGAAACTTCCATTTTATCTTTGCCGACAGCTTGGACGATTTCTTCTTGGAAAGCAACTAATTCTTTGATTGCATCAAAACCAAATAGTAATGCTCCAAGCATATCTTCTTCAGAAACTTCTTTCGCACCACTTTCAACCATGTTGATTGCTTGTTTTGTACCTGCAACACTTAGTTCAATATCTGTTTGTTCCGCTTGTTCAACTGTTGGATTCAAGACATATTCGCCATTCACACGGCCGACTTCGACACCAGCAATTGGTCCATCAAATGGAATATCTGAAATTGATAATGCTAAAGAAGAACCTAGCATTGCAGCCATCGCAGGTGAACAATCTGTTTCAACACTCATCACGATGTTGGTTACTTGAACTTCGTTACGGAAGCCATCCGCAAACATTGGGCGGATCGGACGGTCGATCAAGCGAGCCGTTAAAGTTGCTTCTGTACTTGGACGACCTTCACGCTTGATAAATCCTCCAGGAATTTTACCGGCAGCATACATCTTTTCTTCATAGTTGATCGTCAACGGGAAGAAGTCAGTATCTTTTGCTTCTTTTGAAGCAACTGCCGCACTTAAAACTACAGTATCTCCATAGCGAACTAAAACTGCTCCGTTCGCTTGTTTTGCTAATTGACCGACTTCGATTTGTAAGGGACGGCCTCCCCATGTCGTTTTGAATATTTGTTTTTCTGACATAATTACTCCTTTTCTTTCTCGTGAAAGCAAGACGCTACTAAACAAATGAAAACCGCCAAACGTCGCTTATCCAGCTTTCATTTGGTTAGTAGGAGTCTATCATGCTTTTTTCGAGAATGGTTGTATTAGGTATTACAGTAAAAAAAGTGAGATTCATTTGAACCCCACTCTTTTTGTCAAAATTAACGGCGTAGACCTAAGCGTTTGATCAATTCGCGGTAACGTTGTACATCAGTCTTACGTAGGTAAGCTAACAAGTTACGACGGTGACCAACTTTTTTCATTAGGCCACGGTATGAATGATGATCTTTTTTATGCATACGTGCATGTTCATTCAAGTGGTTGATTTCTTCCGTTAATACAGCGATTTGTACTTCTGGAGAACCAGTATCCCCTTCATGGCGTGCATAGTCTTTGATGATTTCATTTTTACGTTCTTTTGAAATTGCCATTTCTTTCACCTCTTTCGATTATTCCCCTGTGACTGAGTAAAACGTTGGTGATTCGCTTAACCAAGTAACAGGCGATATGCCTTACGCATACAGCTATACTTTACCTGAATCTACGGGAGAAATCAAGTGAAGAATCATTAAGAAAATTTAGTTTTTAAACAAACTTTCTCCTACTTTTTAAATTTTATGTTAAACTATAATGCGAAAATAGACGTATAACTGTCTAAAAAGAAAGGGGTACATATTCCATGATCACAATGGATAATATCATCCGTGAAGGAAATCCTACTTTGCGGGAAGTAGCTGAAGAAGTTGCTCTCCCATTAAGCAAAGAAAATATCGACCTAGGAAAAGAAATGCTCGAATTCCTGAAAAATAGCCAAGATCCAATCAAAGCGGAAGAATTAAACTTACGTGGAGGAGTTGGTTTAGCTGCTCCTCAACTAGATATTTCTAAACGCATCATTGCTGTACACGTGCCAAGCCCTGATCCAGAAGTAACAGAACCCACGCTAAGTACGGTAATGTATAATCCAAAAATCCTTAGTCACTCAGTTCAAGATGCTTGCCTTGGCGAAGGAGAAGGCTGTTTATCTGTTGATCGAGAAGTACCTGGCTACGTAGTCCGCCACGCTAAGATCACGGTTTCTTATACAGATATGAATGGCGAGAAACATAAAATCCGCTTGAAAAATTATGAGGCAATCGTTGTCCAACACGAAATTGATCATATCAACGGCGTGATGTTCTACGACCATATCAACGAAAAGAATCCATTTGCCCTTAAAGAAGGCGTATTGGTGATTGAATAAAAATGATTGAAAGTTGTATTTCAATCTAAATGACTCGTAAGAAATTGAACTAAAAAGCAACATCTTCGGAAATCGCTACTCATTTTTTCGAAGATGTTGCTTTTTGACGTGGGGAGCCCCACTCCTTTTTTATATTACTAAGAATCAGCGATGTGTTCGTTGTCCATTAAACTGGTTTCTGTCTTTACTATGTCTATTTTCTCCCAACTTTTCTTCTTGTCGTTCAAGTTTACCTCCCGCTCTAGTTGTGCCTTCTACTATCTTTTTCTGCCCTAGATTCTCTGGAGATGGGCTTAACGTCAGATTCTTTTCCAACTCCAATAGGTCTATCTTGTTTGTTTTTGCCCAACGTTTTATTTCACCAATCATTTCCATCCATTTGTCTAACTGTTGTTCTCCGTTCTGTTGCGCATAGCATTGATTCTCTCGCTGAGCACGAAGTTGCTGAGTCAAGATTTTTAATTGATCTTTGCGTTCTCCTATTAGCTCATCTTTTTGCATTAATTGATTTTTAGTAATTTCTGTCTCTAATTCAGAATTTGATACTTTTAATTTATTGATCCCAACTTTAATTTTTTCAATTTGACCTTCTATTTTTTTTAATATATGTACTATTTCTGGAGTATTTTTGCATTTTATATTTTCAATTATTGTTTCTGCTTCAGATCGTAACGCAAGATCTTTCTCGCATCTTTTTCTAGCCATCAAATTAAAGAGCGTGGCATTATTACTCGGCAATTGTTTTATTTTATCCTCAACTGTATTTTTATCATATAGATAAGGTTGTATCAGAACAGCCTGCGACTTGTATATTTCCACCACGAAACCTTTCCACTTCTCTAATTCTTTTTTTGCAGAATCTAGGTCCCGCCAGTCAAATTCAGAAGAGTTTAATTCGATTTCTTGTAGTTTTGTTTGTATTTTAACTATTCGTTCTGCCACTGCTCTTAAAAATGCATTTATTTCTGAAACAGGTCGCTTATTCACCTCATCTTGTAATTTATCTGCTTGTGCTCTAAATTCTAGATCCTCTTGACAAATGGTAAGATTCTTTTTTAAGAGAGCCTTTGTGCGCCCACTTCTATCGAAATCCGATCCCCAGTTTTCATCGAACCAACTGATCGTTTGTTCAACGGTGCTTTGTTCGTATAAAAAGGGGAATTCTATTATATTTCTTTTCCGCTTTTCCAACATTTCAATACTCTTTAATTCAGATAGCAACTTTATTGTACCCCTTCCAAAAACTAGCTTGTTGTTCCAGTACTTTATCTCCAGAATTCTTTGTCTTTCATTCGATGATTCGCTGTTCTGCTATATTTGCATATTCAGCAAGCTTTTCTTTCGATAGATAACTAATATCTTTCTGTGCATAATTTTTCATAGACAAGCGTTGAGATTGTTCTTTTATTAGCTTAGATTGAGCATCCTCCCCTTTATTTAGGAGGCTTATTTCAGTCTGATTTTTATTTGAAAATGCATTGAATGTTGCTATTCGTAAGTTAGCTTGCTTTAAATTTACGCTAATTTCATCATCCAAAAAGCGAATCACATCTTCAAACTGACAGATCCATCCTATCATGCGCTTCAACTCCTATATTTTATTTATGTCACGAATACTTCTGTAAAAAAGCAGAATCAAAAAATAAATTCAGCTGCAAAACTTCCTATTGTCCCATTTTACTTAAAAAATGAAACTAGTTTCTTCCTTCTTTTTCCCAAAAATAAAATAACTGGTACGATTCGTAAATGGATAAATCATACCAGTTATTTATTATTTAATGTTCTTATATATTCAGCCCAGGCAACTCTTTTCCTCGCTAAGCCGTTCTTTGTTTCATTAGTTTCAAGTACGTAAACTCTTGTACTACAATATTATTCTCTTAGTGTAACGATCTTACCTTAACCATTTCAGATATCATGACCGACTTTGATCCGGTTGGCCTACTTGTTGCATTATCTTGGACTTCTTTGGATCTGGTTCTGCTTTTTGTGGTGAAGAGTTTGCCCTTTTAGATAAAGGATTTTGTCTTGTATTTTTTACCTGTTGTACCTCTTCCATGCTTTTTAATGTCTGTTGTGGTTGTTTTTTTAATTCGTTGATTTTTCCAATAGTTTCCTCAATAGCATACTTCTTATTTTTTAATAACTTAATCGATAGTACCATTGCGGAAGTATGTGTGCTTACATCTTTTTCGTATTTTTGAACGAATTGATTCGCCTCAAAATTTTCTTCTAATTTTTGATTGATTAAAGACGAAACGGGGTTTTCGATTCCACTTGCCTTGTCTGATTCATTGAATTCTTTGCTCATTTCCTCAATAAGCTGATTCTTCTGATTTTTTACGTACTCATTCACTTTTTTTCCTGATTCTGTCAGTTCCTTTCCTTGAGTTTCTCGAATCACTTCGTCAAATATGAAAATTTCTCCTATCTTTTGTTTGAGTAAAGACGTATTTTCAATTCCACTTGGTTCTATTGGATTATTTGGGGAATTTACTTCTTTTTTGTCCTTATTTTTTGACCTTCTCATTAGTTTATTGAACATTACCTTTAGCAATGAAGGCTTTTTATTTGTATTTCTTACCTTTTTCATTTCTTTCATGTTACTTGATGCCTGTTGTGTTTGTTCTTTTTTTGATTCGTTGAGGTTTCTGCTATTTTCCTTAATATACTGTTCCTTTCGATTTATTAAGATCGCAATCAGTGATTCTCCTGATCTTATCAGTTCCTTTGTTCTTACCATTTCTTGAGTTTCTCGAATCACTTCGTCAAATATAAAAATTCCTTCTATGTTTTCTTGGATGTTTGCTGTGACTTTAGCCTTTTCACTATCTCCTTGAACTGTTTCGCTAGTTGATTTATCCATTTGTTTTAGCTCCTTTACTTTAGTATGTAGAAAAATAGTACCTGAATAATTCATATTCAATGTTATTGCAACTTATATTACTATCTTGACTTCTTTTGATCTGGTTCTGCTTTTTGTGGTGAAGAGTTTGCCCTTTTAGATAAAGGATTTTGACTTGTGTTTTTTACCTTTTGTATTTCTTTCATGCTTCTTAATGTCTGTTTTGATTGTTCTTTTGTTAATTTGTTGAATTCTTCGCTAACTTCCTTAATTAATTGATCCATAAGCTTATCCTTCGAATTTTCTAAGTTCTCAATCATTGATTTCTTTGACTTACTATCTATTTCTGTTGTGTCATGTATTTCCAGAATACGCTTGTTCAATAGGAAAGTTTCTTCTAACTTTTGATTGATGAAAGTCGGAATTGGATTGACTATTCCACTTGTTTTGTTTAACTCGTTGAATTTGTTACTAATTTCCTCAATATTCTGATTCTTCTGGTTTTTAAAGTATGTAACGCGGTAAAATCTTGATTTATTTAATACTTGTTCTCCTTTTTGTCCTATTGCTTGAATTCCCCATTGTGAAGTGAAAATTTCTTCTATTTTTTGCTGGATAAAAGGCATATTTGTATTTACTGTTCCACTTGTTTTCAGTAGATTATTTGGTGAATTTACTTCTTTTTGGTCTTTCACTTCTGCGTTTTCTTGGATGTTTGCTGTGACTTCAGCCTTTTCATCATTGCCTTGAACTGTTTCGCTAATTGATTTATCCATTCTTAGTTCGTTGAATTCTTCACTAACTTTCTTAATTAATTGATCCATAAGCTTATCCTTCGAATTTTCTAAGTTCTCAATCATTGATTTCTTTGACTTACTATCTATTTCTGTTGTGTCATGTATTTCCAGAATACGCTTGTTCAATAGGAAAGTTTCTTCTAACTTTTGATTGATGAAAGTCGGAATTGGATTGACTATTCCACTTGTTTTGTTTAACTCGTTGAATTTGTTACTAATTTCCTCAATATTCTGATTCTGATTTTTTTTACAGAGGCTAATGAAGCTTTGTTTTGCTGCTAATTCTTGTTCTAATTCTTGTTCTAATTTTTGTTCTAATTTTTGTTCTACTTCTTGAATTCCCCATTGTAAAGTGAAAATTTCTTCTATTTTTTGCTGGATAAAAGGCATATTGGAATTTACTTCTTTTTGGTCTTTCACTTCTGCGTTTTCTTGGATGTTTGCTGTGACTTTAGCCTTTTCCCCATTTCCTTGTACTGTTTTGCTAGTGAATTTATCCATTTGGTTTAACTCCTTTACTTTAATATGTATTAAAAATATCTATTGCTAAACTTGGTTCCCACTATTTTTTTATTATGTAGAAGAATAGTGCTTGAATTATTCATATTCCGTATTATTGTAATTTATAAATAAAATAGTCGAACGCTTATTTTTTCAAAAAAATAAAATAACTGGTACGATTCATAAATGGACAAATCATACCAGTTATTCACTATTTAATGTTCTTATATATTCATCCCAGACTACTCTGCTCTTCATTAGCCTTCATAGAGAATTCCTGCTTTTATCAACTGTTGCTTAATCGTTCTCAACACATTAGTATCTGGATAACGGATGGTATGCAGATGAATCCCATCGGTCAGCTCAGATAACAACGTAGCATTACTTTTTTTATAGCGTTTCATAAACAATTCAATTTCTTGAGTTGTTTGGATATGAAGCATGCCTGTCAACTCACCATATAAGGGATGTTCTACAATGACATCTAAAACTTCGCCACCAGCTTCAACGATCAAGCGCAACTCTTCTTCTGTTTGCTCACGACCATGTTGGACAGCAATCTTGCTCACTAAGCCGTTCTGTGTTTCATTTGTTTCAAGAACGTAACCTCTTGCCGTTGCAATAATAGTCGCACCTGATGCCCTCAACAACGCAATATCTCCGACAATGATTTGACGGCTCACTTGAAAACGTGAAGCGAATTTGCTGGCACTGACCGGTTTTTCTTCATTTGCCAGGGTATGCAGAATCTCTTTGCGCCGTACTTCTCCATCAATCATCCACTTTCTCCCCATTCAATTCATTTTGATAATCACGAGAATGTTTCATAAGATCGATATATGTCGCTGTGATCGTTTCTTTATATTTCGTATTTTCTAACCGACTAGCGATTTTTTCTAATACTTCTTGCTCCCTTTTTTCGTCATAGACTGCTTTTTTCGATGCTTGTTTGGTTTCGCCAATTTTCGTTACCGTGTCCATACGTTTTTCTAGTAATTTGACGATTTGTTGATCAATCTGATCGATTGTTTGACGTAAGTCTTCAAGTTTTTCTGGTTGTTGATCTTCTAATATTTTTTTGATTACTCGAGCAGGATTACCTGCAATCACTACATTATCAGGAAAAGATTTAGTTACAACAGAACCCGCTCCAACTACGACATTGTTTCCTAACGTAACACCTGGCGTAACAATCACACCACCACCAAGCCAGACATTATGACCAATTTTGATTGGTTTCGCATATTCTAAGCCACTATTTCTTTTCACTGGATGAAGTGGATGAGTGGCTGTATAAAGTTGAACATTTGGAGCAAACATGCAATTGTCGCCGATTTCGATCGTACTTACATCTAAAAATGTACAGTTGTAGTTCGCATAGAAGTTTTCACCTACACGAATATTGTAACCATAATCAAAATTGATCGTTGGCTCCATGTAGATTTTTTCTCCCGTTTTTCCAAAGGTTTCTTTTAGTAATTGAGAACGTAGCTCTGCTGTTTCTGCTTGGTTGATGATCGTACTTTGGCTTCTTGCGTATTGACGATCCGCTACTAATTCCGGATCATTAGCAAAATATAATTCGCCAGCAATCATTTTTTCTTTTTCTGTTCTAATGGTCATAATTTGCTCCTTTTGATAATTTTTCAAATACTATAGCACCGTCCGTTTGCAGAAAATCATATTCTTGGTCTAACTGGATTGGCTCTTGGTTGATTACTAAGATTTGAGACTTCGTATTACGAAATTGGATTAAGTCACAAAACGGGTGTACTTGAAAACTCGTTCCGACGATGACGATCAACTCTGCTTGTTGAACAGCCGATGTTGCTCGCTCTATGACTTCATCATTAAATCCCTCCCCATACAACACGATATCTGGTCGAATTTGTCCCCCACATGTTGCATGTTGATCTGTTTGTAAATAGGTTTCCCAAGAAACGGTGTTCCCACATTTCCTACAATAGCAATGATAAAGATTTCCGTGAAAATTCACAAGTTTTGGACTTCCCGCTTTTTCATGTAATCCATCGATATTTTGGGAAACTACCCAAACTTGCTTTTTTGAGGCTAACTTTGCCATTTCTAAGTGAATAATATTTGGTCTTGCTGTTGGATGATAGATTTTTTTCACAAATGAATAAAATTTTTGTGGCTCATTGTTCATTGCTTCATGACTTAGAAGGTATTCGGGTTGTTCCAATCCATGATAGATTCCTTTTAACGATCGATAGTCGGGAATACCAGAAGGCGTTGATACCCCAGCGCCAGTTAGGAAAGTGATTTTTGAACTAGTGGCTATTGTTGCTACCGCTTCTTCAACGGTTACTTTTTTCATTTCCTTTCACCTCTCTCTTATTATACATCTATCTTTCGTTTATTGATTGATCGTACTTTTTATTCAAACGATTTCATTTTTTGAGAAACATCTCACAATATAGACTGACAAACCAATGAAAACGTGCTACAATACTGCTAGATTCTTCGGTATGATCATCACTATTGCTATCTAATAGTACGATAAACCAAGCATATAGAACAAAAGTGAGGTGAGTTGGTATGGTACCATCCATTATTTACTGGGGCGTGATTTTAGCTTGTATCGCCTGGTTAGCATTAAGTATTTATTTTTCAATTTTTTACCTTGCTCGTAAAGAAAATGGAAATCTTTGGGCATTTGCATTTTTCAATGTACTTGCTGCGATCGTTTTAGCGATTACCTTAGTTATTTTCCGAACATGGGGTTGGGGAATCACTCAATATTCAAGTCTGATTTATTTAATATTGGCTATTTATGGCGTAACGATTATTCTTCAAGCAATCTTAGGTCGTGAAAAAAAAGTAGTTAGTAAAACAGCATAATAAACAGAAAGCCAGGATCGAAAATGATTGATTGGATCAGCTATTGCTAAGCAGCTCATCTTTTCGACTGCTTTACTTTATATTTATATAATAAGTAGGAATTAGGACACTTAAATAGATTCGTGTCCTAATTTTTATTTATTTAATGAATAATTATTCTTTTACAACTTTCGCTCTTTTTGAATATCATTTTTCTTATTTTTTGTATAATTATAGAAATTTTCTATAGCTATCAATACTTCACAAGAAAACTTCTGTTATAGATTGACAAAGTGCTTTGTCTATCGTAAACTATTTTTTGTATAAATAACTGAATACGAGATACCTCAATCAATGAGGTAGAGGTCGCGAGAATCATTAACCCTGTGGAGTGAAGCAAACACCGTGAAGCAGGACTAGGGAAGATCGCCGAAATGTACTCTTCTTTGCTTGAAGTTTACGTTGGGACACAAGTTAAGAGCTTGTGGACTGTCTTAGCAGTGATGCTAAGTTGCGCTATGTTTTGTGAGAGGTTTATCACTTTTGTGAAATGTTAGCGACCCTTTTATATTCTTGAAGCGGTCGTTTTTTATTTCTCCTGATAAGCTACTGCAACGCATTTGTTTAACCGCTCGTAAAAAAATTATGCGTAAACAGTTAATTTGATAAGTACGTCTATCTGACAGTAAAATTAAGTTAGCTGAAGCGGAACTTCGCCCGTTTCATTCCTGATGAAATCGTCGAGCCGTATGTGTAAAAAGAAAAGGAGAAAGATTATGAAAAAAAGTTCAGTTACACTTACCCTATTGATGGCATTTATTTTTTCATTCTTCCCTGTAGGAAGTTTCGTGAATGCCGATGAGAAAACACCAACAGATGAGTTCCGTGTAGGTATGGAAGCGGGGTATGCCCCTTTCAACTGGTCACAGCAAACAGATGCCAACAACGCTGTACCGATCCAAGGTCAAAAAAGCTATGCTGGTGGTTATGATGTCCAAATTGCCAAAAAAGTTGCGGATGGATTAGGGAAAAAATTAGTCATCATGCAAACCAAATGGGATGGATTAGCCCCTGCGTTACAATCTGGCAAAATCGATGCGATCATTGCTGGGATGAGCCCCACAGCAGAACGTAAAAAAGAAATTGATTTTACCGATCCTTATTATGAATCACAGCTTGTTGTAGTCGTCAAAAAAGATAGTAAATATGCCAATGCAAAAAGTTTGGCGGATCTATCAAATGCTAAGATTACTGCTCAATTAAATACTTTCCATTATAATGTCATCGATCAAATTCCTGATGTGCAAAAGCAACAAGCAATGGATAACTTCTCTGCGATGCGTACCGCTCTTGCTTCAGGTATGATTGATGGTTATGTCAGCGAACGACCTGAAGGGGTAACAGCAACTAGCGTCAATAAAGATTTAAAAATGTTAGAATTTACTGGTCAGAATGGTTTTCAAACAAATCCTGAAGATGTCCAAATCGCTATTGGAATGCGTAAAGGTGACCCAGATATCCAAAAAGTTAACCAAATTCTTAGCGGTATCTCTCAAAAAGAACGTACAGAAATCATGGATCAAGCAATCAAAGATCAACCCGCTTCAACAAATACAGAGGGAGAAAAAGCTGGTTTGTTCACTGATTTCAAAACGATTTGGGATCAATATGGGAATATGTTCCTTCGTGGTGCAGGACTTACGTTATTTATTGCATTGATTGGGACAGTTATTGGAACTACCTTAGGCTTGTTGATCGGTGTTTTCCGTTCTATTCCTGAGTCTGACAATGCCGTGACACGTTTCTTCCAAAAGTTAGCAAATTTACTACTATCGATTTATATTGAAATATTCCGTGGAACACCAATGATGGTTCAAGCTATGGTCGTCTTTTACGGATTAGCATTAGCCTTTGGAATCTCCCTTGATCGTACAATTGCTGCCTTATTCATTGTATCGATCAATACTGGTGCTTATATGACTGAAATCGTCCGTGGTGGTATTTTCGCTGTCGATGAAGGACAATTTGAAGCAGCGCAAGCAATTGGTATGACACATGGACAAACAATGCGAAAAGTAGTTGTTCCTCAGGTCTTACGTAACATCTTACCTGCAACCGGGAATGAATTTGTTATCAATATCAAAGATACAGCAGTCTTAAGTGTTATTGGTGTAGCTGATCTATTCTTCCAAGGGAACTCTGCTGCAGGAGCAAACTTCCAATTCTTCCAAACATTTACAATCGTAGGTATCATCTACTTGGTTATGACCTTTACGATTACCAGAATCTTGCGTGTAGTGGAGAAAAAAATCGATGGTCCTTCAGCCTATACAAAAATTGAAGAAGTTGACAACGCCAACTTGCAGGAATAAGGAGGAAGAATCATGAGTGAAGAAATCATTAAAATCAATCATTTAAGAAAAAGCTTTGGTGAAAATGAAGTATTAAAAGACATCAGCATGGATATCCATAAAGGTGAAGTTGTAACCATCATTGGTTCTTCTGGCTCTGGTAAATCAACTTTCTTACGCTGCATCAACCTTTTAGAAAAACCTACTGGTGGCGAAATTATGTATAATGGCGAAAATATTCTTGCGCCAAAATATAACTTGCCTAAATATCGAACAAATGTCGGAATGGTATTCCAATCGTTCAATCTTTTCAATAACATGAATGTCTTAGAAAACTGTATGTCTGGTCAGACGACTGTCTTAAAAAGAAACAAAGACGAAGCTCGTAAAGTCGCTCTTGAAAATCTAGAAAAAGTTGGAATGGAACGTTATATTGAAGCCAAACCTTCTCAATTATCAGGTGGTCAAAAACAACGTGTGGCAATCGCTAGAGCCCTCTCAATGGACCCAGATGTAATGTTATTTGATGAACCAACATCAGCACTTGATCCTGAGATGGTCGGAGAAGTATTGAATACCATTCAAGACCTAGCTCACACTGGTTTAACGATGATTATCGTGACACATGAAATGGAATTTGCAAAAGATGTTTCTGATCGTGTCATCTTCATGGATAAAGGTGTTGTTGCTGAAGAAGGAACCTCTGATGATATTTTTGTTCATCCAAAAGAAGAACGCACCAAAGAGTTTTTATCACGTATCTTAAAAAAATAGAAGAAAGCCTTTATCCGAAACGACAGGTTCGTTTTGATAAAGGCTTTTCCTTTTTTGGGAAATGATTCACTATTTTCTCATGTTTATCTGCAATCTATTTGAACACCATTCATTAATTCATCAGTCGATCAGTCCTCTCTTCTTAGATTGATTGGTCTGATTGCATTTGTTTGAAAATGAATTTTTGAATATTTTCTGAATTAAGTTGTAATTTTTAGAAAATTCTATTAATATAGAAATTATCAAATTTTTTAGTTAGGATGATTAAACAATGGTTGAAGAGCAACAAGAACTACAGCGTGGACTTAAGAATAGACACGTTCAATTGATTTCGATTGGTGGTGCGATCGGAACAGGTCTTTTCTTAGGAGCAGGAAAAACGATTCAATTAGCTGGTCCCTCTATTTTACTGGCTTATCTTATTACCGGGTGCGTTTGTTTCTTTATTATGCGTGCCTTAGGTGAACTTTTATTATCTAATACAAATAATCATTCATTTCTTGATTTTGTTGCAGAATATCTTGGAAAAAAAGTTGCTTTCGTAACAGGTTGGACTTATTGGTTTTGTTGGGTTGCGATCGCCATGGCGGATTTGACAGCGATCGGGATGTATGTCCGTTACTGGGTTCCAGGAGTCCCACAATGGCTTCCTGAATTGATCGCTCTGATTTTACTGCTTGGTTTAAACATGGTGGCTGTTTCATTATTTGGTGAATTAGAATTTTGGTTTGCTTTGATCAAAGTCGTTTCCATTATTGCATTTATTATCGTTGGTATTTACATGATTCTTACCCATTACAAAACAAGTGCTGGACCTGCTAGTATCACCAATCTCTGGTCACATGGCGGCTTTTTCCCAACTGGTACGAAAGGATTCATTCTTTCCTTTCAGATGGTCACATTTGCCTTTACAGGAATCGAATTAGTCGGTTTGGTTGCTGGTGAGACCAAAAACCCTGAGAAAGTCTTACCCGAAGCTATCAATAATATTCCTATTCGAATCATTCTTTTTTACCTTGGTTCTTTGTTCGTTATCATGTCTATCTATCCTTGGAATAGCTTAGATGCGAACAACAGCCCATTTGTCGAAGTGTTTTCAGAAATCGGGATCACCATAGCCGCATCTTTGATTAATTTAGTCGTATTGAGTGCTGCGGCTTCTGCTTGTAACAGCGCGATCTACAGTACAGGACGTATGTTACGCTCTCTTTCACAAGAAGGTAGCGCGCCTAAAAAATTCCGTCAGTTGACTTCTCACCGTGTACCAGGAAATGCGTTAGTTTTTTCAACTATTGTGATTTTTATTTCCGTTATCCTAAATTATGTGATGCCTAGTGAAGTATTTACACTCGTCAGCAGTATTGCGACTACTTGCTTTTTATTTATCTGGGGAATACTCGTTTACACTCACTTAAAATATCGTAAAAGTATGTTAGGTAAAAAAGAGCATACGTTCAAAATGCCTTTTTATCCTTATAGTAATTTTCTTGTTTTTGCCTACATGATTTTCATTTGTCTAGTTTTATTTCTTGGCAAAGACACACGTATTGCCTTACTCTTAACTCCTGTTTGGTTTATTGGGTTATTGATCATTTATCGAATGAAATACGAGAAACAATCACTTTGAAATACAGACAACAATCCATACTAAAAAAAAATAGATTGATAAAAGTATGTTAGGACTCTCTTTTTTATAAGCCGCAAAAAATCTTTAGAATATGAGATTGAGACAAAAGTGTTTCGCATCAAGAATAAGAAGGAATTTCCGAAGATGCCACTTTTGTCTCACCATTTATTCGGTTTTAGAGCTTCTAGAAGCGACTGAGGCAAGTTTTGGCTCAGCCTCCAGATTTTTTGGTCAATTACTTATAGAACATCTCCCCTTCAATTACTCTCTCACAGAACCACTCAGGATATAATGATTATTTCAACTCAAGATCAATACTTTATACTCATTATTTGATTAGAAAAACATTGCTAAACTACGTTATTTTTGTTACTTTAAAAAAAGTATAAATAAGTAAAGGAGAAATCTATGACAAAAAAATTGACGTTCAAAGAAAGTATGTTTATCGGTTCAATGTTATTCGGTTTATTTTTTGGTGCTGGTAATTTGATTTTTCCCGTTCACATGGGACAAGAATCTGGCTCTGCCGTTTTCTGGGCCAATCTTGGCTTCTTAGTAACTGGGATCGGACTACCTTTTTTAGGTGTAATTGCCATCGGTGTTTCAAAAACATCAGGGGTTTATGAATTAGCAGAACGGATCGGCAAAAAATATGCTTTGGTTTTTACTGTTTTGCTTTACCTCGTCATCGGACCGTTTTTCGCCTTACCAAGATTAGCAACTACCTCTTTTGAAATTGGTTTAGCTCCATTTATCCAAGCCAAGCAACAACATGTATTTTTAGTTATTTTTAGTATTTTATTTTTCTTCACTGCTTGGTGGTTATCCAGACGGCCTACTAAAATCCTTGATTATGTAGGAAAATTCCTTAATCCTGCCTTTTTGATTTTACTAGGAATCTTGTTGGTACTTGCTTTTATTCATCCATTGGGTGCAATCGATCAAGCTACTGTCCAACCTAGTTATCAAGAACATGCTTTCTTTACTGGTTTTACTCAAGGATATAATACGTTAGATGCACTTGCTGCCTTAGCATTTGGTATCCTTATTGTTACTACGATTCGCAATATGGGCGTAACAAAGCCTTCTGAGATTGCTAAGGATACGATCAAATCTGGTGCAATCAGTATCGTTTTGATGGGAATCATCTACACATTACTTGCTTATGTGGGAACAATGAGTCTCGGTGGATTTGCTTTAAGTTCAAATGGCGGGATCGCCTTAGCGCAAATCGCAGATCATTATTTAGGAACTTATGGCAGCATCTTGCTCGCTCTTATTGTGATCCTTGCTTGCTTAAAAACAGGGATTGGACTAATCACTGCTTTCGCAGAAACCTTTACCGATCTGTTTCCTAAAAGAAATTACATTGTATTTGTGACACTAGCTAGTGCACTTGCTTGTTTGGTCGCTACTGTGGGATTGACAAATATCATCCAAATTTCATTACCTGTCTTGATGTTTATTTATCCTTTAGCAATGACCTTGATCTTACTCGTTCTTGTGGGTCCATTGTTTAAACAACGTCCTGCTGTTTACCGCATGACCACTTATTTTACACTAATTGCTTCAATTTTAGACGGTTTAAATGCTTGCCCAGACGGAATCAAGCAAACCAGCTTTGTCAAAACGTTGTTAGACTTCGCAACGAATTATCTGCCATTCTTTAAATTAGGAATGGGTTGGATCGTCCCAGCATTGATTGGTTTAGTAATTGGCTTGATTTGGAGTATGGTTAAAAAAGAAACACCTGTTGTAGAGTAACGGCATCTAGAACGATCATTCTTCTAAAAGAAGGAACGGTGTGCTAACCTCACTTCTGTGAAATGAACAGAGCATATTTGAAGTAACTTTCCATTATTAGATTGCATCTAACAGTGGAAAAGTGCTTCAAATATGCTCTATTTATATATACAAGAAGGAACCTGTGTATTTTACTTCTATTTTCGGCTCTGAATTTTTTACTAAGTCATTAGAATCAACAGATAACTGACAAAATTACTTTTTGAATGAATCCATTGGATGTATTTAACTATTTAGTCAAATGGCTAGCAGAAATATATTTTCCTAAAAAAATTACCAACTTCCAAAAACTTTCGTCACAAAAAATTCACAACTCCTGAGTAATATATAAGCATACCAACAAACAACCCTAACAACACTTTTTCATTTTTAACTCCTTATCCTGCTAGCTCCCCGGCTAGCAGGACTTTTTTATTGAACTAGAACTGGCTGAGACAAACCTGAAAAATAGTTTTGTCTCAACCATTTTGTGTTTTAGTTTATCTATCACCAACTAGCCAGCTTTTGTCATTCCTAGTAGTCTTGCCAAATTTTCAAAGTATCATTCTTGTTTTTCGTTTTATCGTATCAAAAAAACTGCCAATTCATCCAAGTAGGATTATGAAAACCTGTAAAGTAATAGAGGCATAGATAAATTACCCAAATACTACCAATTAAAACATCGATTCGTTTTCCAACTTTAGATTTTACTGATTCTCCCAAGCCAACAAACACCATCATCAGACCAATCAAAAATAAATTTAATGCGTTTGTATAATAGTTATCCAAATCTGGAAATAGGACGAACACTATATTTAAAGAAACAACGATTGCAGCTGCAGAAAGGAATAAAGAATCAAATATATTCCATCCGGCTATCTTCCAATTTTTGGTCATATAATTAATCAAACGATTCTTTGGCACCCATAACACCTCTCTATTGATTGATAAAATCCATCTATCCTCATGACTTAATTATGTACTGCTCTAGTATTGATTTTAAGTTTTCTCTTCGCCAACATCATATGAAAAAAAGCAAAAAGCGACGGAAAATGAAGAATCTATTCCATCGCTTTTTTTGCTTCTATTTAGATAACCGCTCTTGATCTCCTGCTGGAGAAAGACTGGTGATTTTTTCGATTTGATCAATTGGAACCATTCGTATTTGTTGTTCCTTGTTTTGTAGGCGAATCATGACTACTTCTTTTTCAACATTTTTTGTAGCTACCCAGCCTGAAATCGTTTCGTACTTATTACTTTTTCGATTGGCTCTTACTTGTAAAATCACTAAACTATGTTGAGTAGCTGCTTTTTGCAACTCTAAAACAAACTTTCCTTGCAAACGTACATTCTCTGCTATTTTTTCAGTGTCATTTACAAAAGAATCAAAAAGCTGATACGACGTATGCGTGACTAACTTGGTCAATTTCTTCATTGGTGATACTGTTTCTTCGTTCATTGAATGCACTCCTCCTTTAGCTAAGAAAGTGTTACTTAATTAACTATATTCTACCTAAGATTTAACGAAATAACAAGAATATTATCTATACTGAGCAACAAAAAGAAAGCGTTACCTATATAGATATATCGTTATTTTATTTATCTTTTTTCCATTCTTGCATCCAATACTTGAGCCCTTCAGTCAATAATTGGTAAGTTTCGTCAAAGTTATCGGTATAGTATGGATCAGGAACATTTTGTGTTTCTTTTCCAGGAACCCGACTTAAAAATAAATGGATCTTATGTTGTGCGTCGGTCGGTGCCATCCGTTGTAAATCCTCTACGTTAGATTGATCCATGCCAATGATCCAATCAAATCGTTGAAAATCTTCTTCTGTGATTTGGCGTGCAATCATTTGACTCGTATCCACGTTCTCATTTTCTAAAATTTTCTTTGTTCCTTTATGAGGTGAACGCCCCACTTCATAAGTGCTTGTCGCTGCAGAATCAATCAAAAATCGATCAGATTGTCCGTCTTCAGCTACCATTTTCTTCAACAAACCTTCTGCCATTGGTGAACGGCAAATATTTCCTAGACATACAAATAAAACTTTCGTCATGTTTGCTCTCCTTCTAATCATTTGTTTCCAGCTCTTCTTTTGCATACAACCGATAGGAATATAATTCTGTATCTTTGGCTAAGCGGAACAATTGGACGGCGATTTCTAGAGGCGTCTCTTCGTAATCATGTGTAATCCAATTGATTAGAACCCCACTACATCCATAAGAAAAAAAACGAGCATAAAACAATTTGTCTGCTTTTGATAACTGCTTTTCTTCATCCATTTGATCAAAAATCTTAATAAATGATTGCTGGATAACAGCAGTAAACTCTTTTTGTAGTATTTCTTGGTCAGATGTAACAGTGTTCGCATAAAATTCTTTTTGTGCAGCAATTGCCTTCAACATTTTTAATGCTTGCTCTTCCCAGTTGTCTAAAGAAAGAGAATGAGGATCTAAATAGCATAAACAATCTTCGTAATACACCCATCGCAACAAATCGTATTTATCTGTAAAATGGTAGTAAAATGTTTGGCGATTGATGCCTGCCTCATGGGCGATTTTCTGTACACTGATCTTTTGAAAAGACTGCTTTTGACATAGATTAATCAATACGTTTTTAATCAATTGCTTAGTATGCGGTGTATCGCCCATCTCATCATCTCCTATCTTCTTTACAAAGACTTCTAGTTCTACGATTTTCTTGAAAAAGTATTTATGTGGACAGTCGATTCAAGTATCACTTTTTATACTTGATAATCATAACCAAAATGTTCATAGGCATACGGTGTGGCGATCCTTCCACGAGGTGTCCGTTTCAAGAAACCTTTTTGGATCAAAAAAGGTTCATACATATCTTCAACAGTTTCTCTTTCTTCACCAATATTGACAGATAACGTACTCAATCCAACCGGTCCGCCACCATATAATTCAATCATCGTACGTAATAGTTTCTGATCGACATAATCCAAACCTGCCTGATCGACTTGTAACAACGTTAATGCTTGATCGGCAATGGTTTGATTGATCTTGCCATCTCCCTGTACTTGTGCAAAATCACGTACCCTTTTTAATAAGCGGTTAGCGATCCGTGGTGTTCCTCTTGAACGTCTAGCAATTTCCAGTGCACCTTCTTCAATGATCTCTGTTTGAAAAATATCAGCAGAACGAATCACGATTTCTCTTAAATCAGCTTCTTCATAATATTCCATATGAGAAATGATCCCAAATCGATCACGAAGTGGCGCTGAAAGCATACCTGCACGAGTTGTTGCGCCAATTAATGTAAAAGGTGGTAAAGGAAAATGAACAGGATGAGCAGTTGGTCCTTGTCCAACCATTATATCAACGTAAAAATCTTCCATGGCAGAATAAAGCATCTCTTCTGCTACACGAGGTAATCGATGAATTTCGTCAATAAATAAAACATCGCCAGCTTCCAACTCATTTAAAATAGCAACCAGATCTCCTGGTCGCTCGATTGCGGGACCACTAGTTGTTCGTATATTGACTGCCATTTCATTCGCAATCACCATTGCCATTGTCGTTTTCCCTAATCCCGGCGGACCATATAACAAAACGTGATCCAACGGCTCTTCCCTGTGACGGGCAGCTTCAATATATATTTTGAGTTCCTGTTTCACTTTCTTTTGACCAATATATTGGGAAAGTAACCGTGGGCGGAGGGTCTTCTCTAAACTTAATTCATTCTCGCCCGTTTCAGGGGATAATAACTGTTCATCGGTCATCATTTTCCCTCCTTATTTTTTCATCATTAATTTTAAAGCTTGGCGTAAGTATTCATCTGTTGTGAGATTTTCTACTTCTTTTAGTTGTTTCTCGACCCGCTTGACCTCTTTATCACTATATCCAAGTGCTGATAAAGCTTCCATTGCTTCTGATAATGCCGTCGCATCTTGTGCTGTACTTTCATCAAATAAATTGAAGGGCGTATCAATACTTAATTCGCCAAATTTTCCTTTTAAATCTAAAATCATTTGTTGAGCTGTTTTTTTACCCACACCAGGGAATTTGGTCAGATAAGTCACATCCCCTGTTTCAACCGCTTGAATCAATCCTGAATGATCATCACTAGCCATAATCGCTAAGGCACTTTTTGGTCCAATTCCTGAAACACTAACTAACCTTAAAAATAATTGTTTTTCTTCTAAAGAATCAAATCCGTACAGAAGATGTGCATCTTCTCGAATGACCTGATGGACGTAAAGTTTGATTTCTTTGTTTAGCTTACTACTATAACGATAGGGATTGCCTAATGCAATTTGATAACCGATCCCATTTGTTTCGATTACTAAATAATAAGGATTGATAAAGGTTACTACACCTGTAAGATATTCATACATCTGTTATCCTCTTTCTTTCACACACATATGTTCGCATATTTTCTTCCATTGTAGCATACTTTTTCTTTTGAAAAAAGAGAACAGAAGATCGAGCTACGCTTCTCCTTTTTAACGTAAGTTTATCAAGGTTTTTAGGATAAACATTTTTTGCAAGAGATTTTAATTTGAACGATCAGAGTTTCAGCACTTTCCTCAAAACAAAGGATCAATATTCAGGAAACAACGCTTCAATAAAGATAAATAAGAAAAAACCTTGAAACAATCAAAAATTGTCTCAAGATTTTTTACCCAAAAATAAAGCTCTTCCTTATTCAACTTGTGATAGATATTCTCCATATCCTTGTTCTTCCATTTCTTCATATGGAATAAACTTTAAAGCCGCAGAATTGATGCAATAACGTAGTCCGCCTTTTTCAGCAGGACCATCATTGAATACATGTCCTAAATGAGAATCTGCTTGACTGCTTCGCACTTCCACTCGGTGCATACCATGAGAAAAGTCGGCCTTTTCTTTAATATCTTTTCTAGTGATTGGTTTACTGAACGCCGGCCAGCCACATCCCGCATCGTATTTTTCGGCTGAGCTAAACAATGGTTCCCCACTGACAATATCGACATAGATCCCTTTTTCATAGAAATCATCATATTTCCCACTAAATGGTCTTTCTGTTGCGTTTTCTTGCGTCACAGCATATGAAATTGGAGATAATTCCTCTTTTAAATCACGCTCATTTTTCTTGAAATCGCCCACTAAAAACGCCTCCTTTTTCTTTTAATCATAACGACAAAAGTATCAGAAGCAAACATTCTGCTCATAGTAATAATTGCTTAGACTTTACGACGTCTAGCAAACTCGACGAAACGAAATTTATCTAAACGGTGAATTGATTCTGTATACTCGAAACACCTTGTATCTTCGAGGTGAACCAGTCCTCTTACTACCACGACATAGCGATCTCCATGTAGATCCATCATCTCTTCGATTTCAGGAGTTACTTCTTCAACGGTAATTTCTTTCTGGGCGTAAGCAATCGTTAGTTGCAATTCATTTTCAAAGTATTCGTAGATCGAGCCAGCAGCTTGTGTTGCTGTTAAAGTTGGTACCACATTTTTTAATAAATAATCACGATCTAATATGACCACTTCTCCATTGATTTTCCTTTGACGAATCAAATGCCAAACCGGCGTTTTTTTCTTCCAACCTGTTATTTCACTTAATGATTGGTCCACTTCTGTTTCTTCGATTAATTGAACGATGGTTTCACTTGGGATTCGTTGTGTTTCCTGTAATTCTTTGTAGCTTGTTAATCCTGCAATTGGAAAATCAAATCGATTGCGGTCTAAAACAATCGAACCCTTTCCTTGTTTCTTTTGGATATAACCTTCAGTCGTTAACAGGTTAAGCGCTTTTCGAATTGTTTCTCGTGAAACACCATAAATTTGAATCAGCTGATTTTCACTAGGGAGCAAAGTATGCGGAGGGTATTGTTGATCCAAAATTTTTTGCTCTAAATCTAAAAAAATTTCATTAAATTTATTCATTACATTTCCTCCACTTAATATTCAATTTCTTTTATTCGCATATAAACTATACTACAGCTTTTTTGTTATTTCAATCGCCCCCTCTTTTCACATATCCCTACACTAAGCCAAGTGTAGCGATTACATTTTCATTTTTCACTTGTAAAACGCTTGCAATAGTAGGAAGAAACAAGTATAGTATGGATAAGATAACTTGTGTATACAAGTTTAAAAAGAAAGGGGTTTATTCCTATGGCAAAGTACCAAGCAGATGCTGAGAAACTGTTAAAGGAAATTGGTGGAAAGGAAAATATTGCTGCAGTTAGTCATTGTGCCACTCGGATGCGCTTTGTCTTAAATGATCCAAAAAAAGCCAATGAAGAAGCAATCGAAGATATTCCTAGTGTGAAAGGGATGTTTACCAATGCTGGGCAATTCCAAGTCATTATTGGTAACGATGTTTCAACCTTTTACAACGACTTCGTTGCTGTATCAGGTGTTGAAGGCGTATCCAAGGAGCAAAGTAAAGTTGCTGCTAAACAAAATCTCCACCCTGTCCAACGAGCAATCGCTGTTTTGGCAGAAATTTTTACACCATTGATTCCAGCCATTATCGTAGGGGGACTGATTTTAGGTTTCCGGAACGTATTAGAAGGAATCCAATTTGAAAGTCTTGGTGGAACAATTGTTGAACACTCTCAATTTTGGAACGGCGTAAACGGCTTTTTATGGCTACCTGGCGAAGCAATTTTCCATTTCTTACCAGTTGGTATCACTTGGAGTATCGCGAAAAAAATGGGCACTACACAAATATTAGGAATTGTTTTAGGGATTACGTTAGTTTCACCGCAATTATTAAATGCCTATAGTGTCGCATCAACAGCTGCGGCTGATATTCCATTTTGGGATTTTGGTTTTGCTCAAGTTGATATGATTGGTTATCAGGCACAAGTCATTCCAGCGATGCTTGCTGGATTTATGTTAGCTTATCTTGAAATTTTCTTCCGTAAATATATTCCACAGTCGATTTCTATGATATTTGTTCCATTGTTCTCTCTACTCCCAACAGTCTTAGCTGCCCATGTCATCTTAGGGCCTGTGGGTTGGACAATCGGTAGTTGGATCTCAAATATTGTTAATACTGGCTTGACTTCTTCAATCAGTTGGTTATTTAGTGCCGTCTTTGGTTTCTTATATGCACCTTTAGTAATCACCGGCTTACACCATATGACGAATGCAATTGATATGCAATTGATTGCCGATTTCGGCTCTACGAATCTTTGGCCAATGATTGCTTTATCAAATATCGCACAAGGTTCGGCAGTTCTTGCGATCATCTTCTTACATCGCGGAAATAAAAAAGAAGAACAAATCTCGATTCCAGCAATGATTTCTTGTTATCTAGGGGTAACTGAACCTGCAATGTTTGGGATCAATCTAAAATATGTTTACCCATTTGTTGCCGCAATGGTTGGTTCAGGTTTAGCTGGAATGTTTGCCAACTTGATGAATGTACGTGCTAATGCAATTGGTGTTGGTGGACTACCTGGTATTCTAGCTATCCAAGCAGAAACTTGGGTTCCGTTCATCATTTCTATGATCATTGCAGTTATTGTTCCATTTGGTTTAACCGTAATCTTCAGACGTCAAGGGATCTTAAATAAAATCGATCCTGCTGTACCCGTAGAAAACACAACTGGCTTACAACTACAAACAGCTGATGGAAACAACGTTTCACCACAAAAATTTGAAGCTGCCAATGCAACAGCAGTTTCTACTCCGACAGAAGAGTTATTCGCTGTAGCAGATGGACAAATCAAGGAAATCACCGAAGTAGCAGATCCTGTTTTTGCTCAAAAAATGATGGGTGAAGGTTATGCTGTACTACCTTCCAACGAAAAAGTTTATGCTCCAGTCGCTGGTAAAGTAACAAATATTTTTGATACACAACATGCGATTGGTCTTTTAACTAATGAAGGTCTGGAAGTTCTCGTTCATATGGGTCTAGATACTGTCGAATTGAATGGGCTACCTTTTACGATCCATGTAAGAGAAGGCGATTCAGTCACGCCAAAAACACAACTAGCCGACATGGACCTCACAGCAATTGAGCAGGCTGGGAAGAAAACGGACATCTTAGTTGTATTAACAAATAATGAAAAAGTTGCTGCCTTAACATTAGATCAAACAGGTCTCGTTCGTCATAGCGAAAAAATTGGAAAAGCGCAACTAAAATAAAAAATACTACTATATGAAAAATAACCTGAAAAAATTCTTTTAGTGAATTTTTTCAGGTTATTTTTCACTCTTTAAGCGTTGGTACGTTCACCATCGCTTTAGTCAGTTTGATCGTCACTATGCTTAAAAACGACAAAAAGAAATAGCCGTCACTTTAACCGAAGTCTGGCTATTTCTCTTTGAAATATCTGATTAAACGGTCACCGTCTTTCGCGGTGCTGTCCAGGGGAGTTGTTGGTCGCAACTCCTCTTTCGTTTTTATTATACCAGTTACTTTAGGTATTTACAACGTTCTTAAAGATAGAATCCCTCTTAAAAACCCTAAATAAAAATAACGTTTTTATGTTTTAAAAAGTACGTTTTTCGTGGCGCTAATATGCTACAATAAACTCGACAGTAAAGTGGATCGACGGTGGCAACTTCTCACAAAGGTGGTGGTGCTTATGGGAATAAGTACTAAAATCTATGAAAGGAGTTCGCTTTTTGTCCGCATATGAGATCGTTCAAACCATGCTTGGCTTTGGTACTTTCACCATCGCTTTAGTCAGTTTGATCGTTACTATGCTTAAAAACGACAAAAAATAGCCGTCACTTTAGCAGGAGACTGGCTATTTTTTGTAAAATAAAAATTCGCCACCGTCTTTTGCGGTGCTGTCCAGGGGAGTTGTTGGACGCAACTCCTCTTTCGTTTTCATTATACCAATTACTTCAGGTATTTACAACTTTCGCAAAGATAGAATTCCTCTTAAAAAACCCTAAATAAAAATAACGTTTTTATGTTTTAAAAAGTACGTTTTTCGTGGCGACAATGTGCTACAATAAACTCGACAGTAAAGTGGATCGACGGTGGCAACTTCTCACAAAGGTGGTGGTGCTTATGGGAATAAGTACTAAATCTATGAAAGGAGTTTGCTTTTTGTCCGCATACGAGATCGTTCAAACCATGCTTGGCTTTGGTACGTTCACCATCGCTTTAGTCAGTTTGATCGTTACTATGCTTAAAAACGACAAAAAGAAATAGCCGTCACTTTAGCGAGTATAGCTATTTCTTTTTGAACTATTAAACTAATTCGCCACCGTCTTTCGCGGTGCTGTCTAGAGGAGTTGTTAGCGCAACTCCTCTTTCGTTTTCATTATACCAATTCCTTCAGGTATTTACAACTTTCGTAAAGATAGAATTCCTCTAAAAAAACCTAAATAAAAATAACGTTTTTATGTTTTATAAAACACGTTTCTCGTCGCGATAATGTGCTACAATAAACTCGACAGTAAAGTGGATCGACGGTGGCAACTTCTCACAAAGGTGGTGGTGCTTATGGGAATAAGTACTAAAATCTATGAAAGGAGTTCGCTTTTTGTCCGCATATGAGATCGTTCAAACCATACTTGGCTTTGGTACGTTCACCATCGCTTTAGTCAGTTTGATCGTCACTATGCTTAAAAACGACAAAGAATAGCCATCACTTTAGCGGGAGACTGGCTATTCTTATTCTTTGTCGAATATTTAAATTCAACCGCCACCGTCTTTCGCGGTGCTGTCTAGAGGAGTTGTTGATCGCAACTCCTCTTTCGTTTTGATTATACCAATCACTCATACACTTTGCAATTCTAAATATGACTGAAAGTAGCGGACACAAACTTGAACGATCCTATCTCAATTTCTGATTTTCGTCAACTGCAGCTACATAAATTTTTTCAAACCTTGGTAAACTGCACCGATTGGAAATCCAACAATACTGTAATAGTCGCCTTGGATCTCTTTAACAAATGCACCTGCAAAACTTTGAATACCATACGCACCTGCTTTATCCATATAATCACCGGTTGCTAAATAGGCTTCGATATCCTTAGTTGTCAAAGGATAAAAGGTCACCTTAGCTTGTGCTAAGATTTTTTCTTCTTGATCACCTTTCGTCAGCACCACGGCTGTATATACTTCATGCGTTTTCCCACTAAGTTTTTGAAGGATAGCTTTTGCCTCTTGTTCATCCGCTGGTTTACCGATGATCTCATCATTGAAAACAACTGTCGTGTCACTTGCAATCACCAATACATCATTATCGTATTGATGTTTGACTACTTTTGCCTTTTCAGTTGCCATTCGCTCAACATAATTTTTAGGTTTTTCTTGAACAAAAGGTGTTTCATCGATATCAGCCGGATGAACATCAAATGCACTAACCAGTCGCCCTAATAATTCTTTTCTTCTAGGGGACTGCGAAGCTAACACAATTTTCATCTGTTTCTTCTCCTTTTCATGAGGCTCATTAATGTGGATCTTGGATGCGTTTAAACATTCTTTCCATATCTGAATTAGTAAAATGGATCAACACAGGGCGTCCATGAGGACAATTAAAAGGATTTTCACATTGGGCTAAGTCCTTCAATAAAACCCTCGCCTGAGCTTCATTCAAATAATGATTTGCCTTGATTGAACGTTTACAGCTCATCATGATTGCTGTGGCTTCTCTAAATTTCTTCACGCTAACACTACCCGTTGTTAATAACATATCGATCATTTCTCGAATAATCGCTTCTTCCTCTCCAGCTGGATACCAAGTAGGATGTGCTCTGACGATAAAACTATTTTGACCGAATTCTTCTAGATAAATACCTGCTTCTTCAAGCAATTGTTTTTTCTCTTTCAGTTTCAAAGCATCACTATTGGGATAATCTAATACAAACGGCACAAGTAGTTCTTGTAGATCGTTAGAAACTTCGCCAATTTTTTCTCGAAAATATTCATACTTGATTCGTTCTTGCGCTGCATGTTGATCAATAATGTATAAGCCATCCTGACTTTGAGCAAACAAGTACGTTCCATGCATTTGTCCAAAATATTCTAATTGTGGAAAGCGTTGTGTTACCTGCTCATTTTCTAATTTCTGAATCGCTTGATCTAATGAGCGCCCATTTTGACTTAAATCAAACTCTGGATGTAGCGCTAAATCCTCACGATAAACTGTTTCTGAAGAAGTTTCTTCTTCAGCTGTTGTTTCATGCTCGTTGGAAAAGTTTTCAATAGTGGATAACTCATTTTCACTCTTATCCACTGGTTTTTCTACATAGTTATCAACAATATCACCAGAGTTATCCACTGTTTTTCTTTTGCTTTCTGGATAACTAGTAGTTTCTTCAGAAAATACAGGAGAGTTTTCAACATTATCCACAGACTTATCAACAGATTCATGCACAAACTCGCTTTTTTCTTCCGCTACAAAAAATGTTCCGGTTGTTTGATCAAAATTCAAGCTTTGCGGTTTCTTAGGTTTCGCTTCTTCAAAAGCGTAAGATAAATCAATTTCGATTTGTTCCGCTTTTGGTTGATCAGCAACCTTTTTCTTGAATCGCAAGTTGTCAGCTGCACTGGGAATTAAGTTCTCCTGTACCAATGCTTTTTGAATCGCTTGAGTAATTAGCTCAGTTAATTCCTGTTCCTTCGATAAACGAACTTCTTGCTTTGTTGGATGGACATTCACATCCACTAACAATGGATCCATTTTGATTTCCAGTACAGCGATTGGGAATCGCCCTACCATTAGTTTTGAACCATAGCCGGCTACAATTGCTTTATTCAAGGAAAAATTTTTAATAAAACGTCCATTAATGATGGTTGAAAGATAATTACGACTAGCACGAGTCACTTCAGGTAAAGAAATATAACCGAAGATTTCAAAATCTAAATCTTTCGCTTCAATCTTCAACATTTTCTTTGCTGTATTCAACCCATAGATTCCGGCAATCGTTTGTTTCAATTCGCCATTTCCTGAAGTTGCTAACATCTTATTCCCATCATGGACTAATCGAAAAGCAATTGCCGGGTGACTTAAGGCTAAGCGATTCACAATATCACCGATATTCGCTAATTCAGTATGCAACGTTTTAACATATTTTAAGCGTGCTGGTGTATTAAAGAAAAGATTGCTGACTGTGATTTTCGTTCCTTGCCTTAAAGGAGCTGGGCGGTGTTCCATTACCGCACCCCCCTTAAGCTCTAAATAGGTTCCTTGCGTTTCTTCTTGATTGGCTGTTTCTACCGTCATCTCTGAAACAGAAGCAATACTAGGCAATGCTTCTCCTCGAAACCCAAGCGTACGAATTCGGAAAAGGTCGTCACGATTGTGGATTTTACTTGTTGCATGACGTTTAAAGGCGTTCTCAACATCTTCTGTCAAAATACCTTCTCCATTATCAATCACTTGGATCGTTTTTAATCCTGCTTCTTCAACTAAAATATCGATTTGACTACTTCCTGCATCTATGGCATTTTCCACAAGTTCTTTGACTACCGAGGCTGGACGTTCGACAACTTCACCGGCTGCGATTTGATTGGCTAAGCGTTCTGATAATTCTTGGATTTTCGCCATCATTCTACGCCTTCTTCCTATATAGTATTTATAGTGAGCTTACTCTTCTTATTTATCGTTGATTTACAGCTGTTTTTTCAATTCATAGAGTTGATTCAATGCATCCATTGGTGTCATTTCTAACAGATTCATTTGTTTCAATGTAGAAATAACTGCTGTTTCGGCATCGCTTAATTCACTGAACAAGGACAGTTGTTGCGTTTCTTCTTGTTCTATCGATGCAGTATCAGTTACTGGTTGTGCTATTGCTTCAAGCGGCTCACTTGTAACAGCCACGGAATGATGGCTCACTTCTCCTGATTCTAATGTATGCAAAATATCTGCAGCTCTTGCTAATAAATTAGAAGGTAGCCCTGCAATTTTCGCTACATGGATCCCATAGCTTTTATCAGCTGGGCCATCCATCATCTTATGCAAAAATACTACTTCGCCGTCTTTTTCAACAGCTCCTACATGTACATTTTTTAATTGAGGTAATTCTTCCTCTAGAACTGTTAACTCATGGTAATGTGTAGAAAAGAGCGTTTTTGCTTGTACATGTTGATGGATATATTCAATGATCGCTTGAGCTAATGCCATTCCATCATAAGTCGCAGTTCCTCTACCTAATTCATCAAAAAGAATTAAGCTGTTTGGTGTCGCATGCCGCAACGCTTGATTGGCTTCCATCATTTCCACCATGAACGTACTTTGTCCAGCAATCAAGTCATCACTTGCACCAATCCGGGTAAAAATCCGATCAAAAATTGGTAAGATCGCTTTTTGCGCAGGGACGAAGCACCCCATTTGAGCCATTAAAACAGTTAATGCTAACTGACGCATATACGTACTTTTCCCTGACATGTTTGGTCCAGTTATCAATAAGATCATTTCATCTTCAGCCATATCCACACTATTGGGAATATATTCTTGATGTCCTAATACTTTTTCAACGACTGGGTGCCGACCTTCTTGAATCAGTAATTGGTGTCGATCCGAGACCATCTTAGGACGAACATATTGGTATCGCTCACTGATCGTAGCAAAACTTTGCAGAACATCGGCTGTACTGATTGATTTTGCTAAAATTTGTAATGGTTTGATCGCTTTTTTGACTTCTTCTCTCACTGCTAAAAACAGCTGATATTCCAAATCAACAGACTTTTCTTCTGCTTCTAAAATTTGCGTCTCTAACTCTTTTAATTCTGGTGTGATAAAACGCTCTGCATTGGCCAATGTTTGTTTACGTTCGTATTTTTCCAGTTCAACATTTGCCAGATTCGCTTTAGTGATTTCGATATAATAACCAAATACACGATTAAAGCCAACTTTTAAATTTTTGATCCCAGTCTGCTGACGTTCTCTTGCTTCTAACTCTGCTAGCCACTGCTTCCCATTAGTCATCGCAGAACGGTACGTATCTAACTGATCATTAAATCCATCTTTAATGATATTCCCCTCAGTAATTTGTAGGGGCGGGTCTTCTTGAATTGCTTGATCAATCAAATGAACCAGATCATCCATCGGTTGCATTTCCTTCAATAAGTCAGTCCACTGACCTTGATCGATCCCTTCGATCAGTTGACGAATCAGCGGTACTTGTTCTAAAGAAGTCTTTAATTGAATCAAGTCACGCCCATTGACATTTCCAAAAGCCACTCTTCCTGCTAGGCGTTCTAAATCATAAACTTTCGTCAATGCACTTTGTAGATCAAGTCGTTCAAAATAGCTATTCAAAAGAGAAGCTACCATTTCTTGTCGTGCCTTGATTTGATTGAGTTGAATCAGCGGACGGTCAAGCCATTGTTTCAGTAAACGCCCGCCCATAGCTGTTTTCGTTTCATCTAGCAACCATAAAAGCGTGCCGTGTTTTTTTCCTGTACGTATGGACTGGCTTAGTTCGAGGTTAAACTTAGAATAGTAATCCATTTTCAAATAGTGATCCGGTTGATACTCGATCGCTTTTTGGATATGCGCAAGACTTCTTTTTTGTGTCACTGCTAAATAAGTAAGTAATTTTCCGGTCACTTCTTTTTCAAGTGGATCGGATAGCTCACTGGTTAAGAAATTAAACTCTGCATTTTCTTCACTTGTTTCTTGTTTTGAGAAAACTAATCCTAATCGATTCTTTAATTGCTCAGCAAGTTTTTCACTAATTTCATTTCCTAAAACAAGTTCTTTTGTTTGCAAAGCCGTCGTTTCGTTCAGTACAGCTTCTTCATCAAACAAATGAGCAGTTTTTAACTCCCCTGTGCTTAAATCAGCGTAGGCAAATCCAAATTCGTTGCCTTGGCTAACAATTGCTGTCAAAAAATTATTGTCTTTAGCAGATAGTCCCTTACTATCCATGACTGTTCCAGGTGTCACTAATTGAATCACTTCACGTTTAACCATCCCTTTGGTGGTCTTAGGATCTTCTACTTGTTCACAAATAGCCACTTTATAGCCTTTTTCAATTAAAATATCAATATAGCCTTGTGCTGCATGATGGGGTACCCCACACATTGGAATTGGTTCGTCTGCATTACGATTCCTGCTGGTTAATGTTAACTCTAAAATTTGAGACGCATTGATGGCATCTTCATAAAATAATTCATAAAAATCACCTAAACGATAGAACAAAAAAGCATCTTGGTATTGGGCCTTGATGCTTAAATATTGTTCCATCATTGGAGTATTCTTAGTTTTTTGAGGCATTGTCTTCCTCCTCTATCCAATTATTGATTTCATCTTGCAGCATTTTCGTCAAATGATGCAATAAATCATTTGCTTCAAGCAATTGTTTCCGATAAGCTACTACGATCGGATGTTGATCAAATTGTTTCGTCAATTGTTCAACCCGACCATTCGCTTCTTTTTCTGCTATTCTTTTCCCATAATAAGCATAGTTTGCTGCTTCTTTTTGTGCAGATTTGATATCTTCCGTTAACTTTTCTAAATAGGAACTAGTTTGTACTTTTCGCTCTAGTTCGTGGTAGCGGATGATCGTTTCATGTTCACTTAAAAGTTGAGCTAATTTATCCGCTTCTCGTTGAATATTCGGCTCTTTATGCAAAAGATGTCTCACTTTCTATTCTAAAAATGGACGGTCCTCGTTGATCTGGATTAATTGGATGGTTTTCGCTTTACCAGTTGCATCATCAAATTCCAGTAAACAGCCACTCAAAATACCTCGTCCTCGTTCAACGACTTCAAAACGTTTCGGCAAAGCTGTTAAAAATTTTTCGATAACTGGTTCTCGGCGCATACCTAAAATTCCGTCATAAGGACCTGTCATACCTACATCAGTTAAATAGGCAGTTCCCTGCGGTAGAATCCGAGCATCATTGGTTTGTACATGCGTATGGGTCCCAATGACCGCTGAGACTTTTCCATCTAAGAACCATCCCATAGCTTGTTTCTCACTTGTCGTTTCTCCATGAAAATCAACGAAAATGATTGGCGTTCTTTTTTTTGCTTCGGCGATCAAGCGATCCATCTTGCGGAATGGATCATCTAAGTCGACCATAAAAGAACGTGCTTGCATGTTGATTACAGCTAGTTCTACTTGATTGACTTTCACGAATACCATTCCTTGACCTGGCGTTCCTTCAGGAAAGTTTGCTGGACGAACGATTTTTTTTGCTTGATCGATAAATTCAAAAATATCTCGGTTGTCCCAAGTATGATTGCCCATCGTGACAACATCTACACCGTCTTGTAAAAACTTTTTATAAATTTTTTCAGTTATTCCTCTTCCAGAAGCTGCATTTTCTCCATTTACAATTGTGACCTGTGGTTGATATTTCTTTTTTAAACGAGGAAGATAGGTTGTAATCATATCTCTTCCCATTGAACCTACTACATCACCAATAAATAAAACCCGCACACGTTTTCCTCTTCTCTTTTAACATCATTCTATATTATAGTTGTTTTTTTGTAGAAAGAAAAGGGCAGAAAAATCCTCTGCGTAACCCTCATCTGAAACTACTAAAAAACTAGCTGAAGTCAGTCTCCAACTAGTTCTTTTTACTATCCTAGATTATACTTGTTTATTTAAATCATGGAAAGTTGCTTCAATGCTTTCCAAATTCCATCTTCATCATTTGTATCAGTAACCAACTTCGCTTCTGCTTGTACCTCTGGAACTGCATTTCCCATTGCAACACCAATGCCTGACATACGCAGCATCTCCCGGTCATTTTGGCCATCACCGAAACTAATGATATCTTCTTGCGCAATTCCGACTTGTTCTGCTAGGTGTAAAATCGTGGCTGCTTTTGAACCGTCATGTGGAACAACATCCACACTTTTTTCATGCCAACGAACAAATCGAATCTTATCGTAACTAGAAAAATGATGATCGTAATTCTGATCAAAAAATGCTAAAGCTTGATAGATATCTTGTTCTTCCACAAAGTACTGATCCAGTTCAGGTAAAACAGCACCAAATGAATGCATTGCCTCTTCCATCATTCCCACATGATTGGAAGAATAACGTTTGATATTATCTAGACTCACAAAAGCAGTATCGATATTTTTATCTTGTGCTTCTTTGACAAAATTGTCTAATTGTTCACGGTCAAGCAAATTTTTATAAACTTGTTCATGATCTAAAAATCCAGCAGCGCCATTACATAAGATATAATTTGTAAATGCTAGATCTCGGATAACCTCTTGCGCATGGAAACGACTACGTCCAGTAGCAATCGTTACCAAATGTCCTGCTTTACGTAACTTATCCAAGGCTTCTCTTGTGCTGTCTAATGCTTGTTTATTTGTGTCCAGTAGCGTCCCATCAATATCAAAAGCAAATAATTTACGTTTCATTTTTTTAGTCGACTCACTTTCTTATAAATACTTGCTTGCTTCTCTTCTTGTCAAAGCAGACCATTCTTTTGTCAATTGTTCTTTTACCCAAGAAACATTTGTCTTGCTGTAATCGCGCAATGCCCACCCAATCGCCTTTTGAATAAAAAATTCCTTTGAGAAGCGATCTTCAGTAATCACTCGATCCAGCAACAGCTGATTGGTAGCTTCTTTAAATCCTAACTGTAACGTAATTGCTATTCGCCGAAGCCAAAAATCTTCTTTTTTTTCAAACAAAAGAGAAACCGTCTCTAATTGTTCCATATGAAGTTTACACCATGTAGCATAAACTTTCCGCCAAGCATCAATCGTATCCCACCATGCTTTTTCCGGTACCAATACAGACAATTCGACCAACTCATCCAATGATAAACGTTTGATGTTTTGTTGAATCAAATCAATCGCCAGGTACTGATACTCCCGTTCTTTTTTTTCATAATAATAGAAAACAAGGAAAAAAAGGTCTGGAACATCAAGCACTTTGCTTTCACGCAAAAGTGTTTGTTGCAATTTCCAACGTTCTGGTTTGGGCACACCTGCAAATGAGAACTGATTTCTCATATACATTTCCATTGGATGTGCTTTTTCTTCATTTTTTTGAAAAACTAAAAGTTCCAAGACAGTCCTCCTTGAAAAATCAAGCCCGTATCTTAGGTGACAGCTGAAAAATCACTGTCACTACCTTTTAGTGGCTCTGTAGGTTGAAAATAGGCTGTGCTTACACAAGCATGATCCTTCATTTATTTCTTTTTAAGATTGGTACGTTTATTTTTCATGCTTTTAAAAGATACCCTCTTATTTTATAGAGTGAAACAAGGTTTGTAAAGCGTTTTTAAAGAGAAACGTACTTGACAGTTTCACCTTGTTTCCCTTATACTGGACTTTGTGTAAAATAATGCAGCGGAAAAATAATAATTTCGTCCCTAGTTCATTGCCCCGATTCGGGTTCAATTGCGTAACCGCGGCTGCAAAGGTGAAGATTGAAGAATGGACTACACGATTATGAATTTTTTATCGGATTATTTTACTCCAAAAACTAAATTTATTTTATTGGAGGAAATTTTAATGTCTCGTTATACAGGCCCATCATGGAAAATTTCTCGTCGTCTAGGTATTTCATTATCAGGCACAGGAAAAGAATTAGCACGTCGCCCTTACGCTCCAGGTCAACATGGACCAAACAGCCGTGGCAAACAATCAGAATACGGTATGCAATTAACTGAAAAACAAAAACTACGTCACATGTACGGAATGAACGAACGTCAATTCCGTAACTTGTTCGTTAAAGCTAGCAAAATCAAAGAAGGTAAACACGGGGTTAACTTCATGATCTTACTAGAACAACGTTTAGACAATGTTGTTTATCGTCTAGGTCTTGCAACTACTCGTCGTCAAGCTCGCCAATTAGTTAACCATGGTCATGTGATGGTTGATGGCAAACGCGTTGATATCCCTTCATACCACGTTGAAGTTGGTCAAGTGATCTCAGTTCGTGAAAAATCACAAAACATGACAACAATCAAAGAAGCTGTTGAAGCAACTGTTGGTCGTCCAGCATTCGTAAGCTTCGATGCTGAAAAATTGGAAGGTTCATTAACTCGTTTACCAGAACGTGACGAACTATATCCAGAAATCGACGAAGCTCTTGTCGTTGAATACTACAACCAAAGCCTATAATTTTCAAAGCTTTGGCTTACAAGCCCACTATCTATTCGATAGTTGGGCTTTTTTTATGTAGATTTCCCTCTCTCTTTTCTAGCTCTCTTCTTTATTTGAATTTGATTCGCCCGTGTAACTCTCCTAGAATCATATGTTGAGACTTGCCAAAAAGTTCAAAATGAAACAATGTTTAACTGAACATATAACCTATCCTCAAAGGAAGATAGACTAATATTTTGAAGGAATACTTCGTTTATTTAAAAAATATACTTTACAAAAAATAATTTTTCTTATACAATTTCGTTAACTTAGAAAATAAAAATGGTTAACAAAGGAGAACTTATGACAAAATCACTCAAAGAACTCATTCTTGCTGCAGAATTTGCAGCGATCATTGCCGTTCTTTCACAATTCACTTTCCCTCTAGGTCTAATTCCTTTGACTGGACAGACTTTTGCCATTGGTTTAACTGCTACTTTCCTTGGTAAGAGAACAGGAACTGTCTCCGTCTTGATCTATCTTTTATTAGGTCTTATTGGGTTACCTGTTTTCTCGGGGATGTCTGGAGGGATTGGTGTATTATTCGGTCCTACCGGTGGCTATCTAGTTGGTTTTATCCTCCAGTCTTGGCTAATTGGATTTATCATGGAGAAAGTCGGTTCTCGCTATCCTCTGACAATATCCGCAAACTTAGTTGGTTCAGCAGCCGCATTATGCTGTGGCATGCTTTGGTTAATGATCAGTAGCAGTCTTTCTCTTCACACTGCATTTTTAAGTGGATTTCTTCCTTTTATAATCCCTGAAGCAATCAAATCGATTGCTGCCGCTTCGGTAGGTCTGTTTCTAAAAAAACGTTTGTCTCGACTTCAGTTGTTTAGTATGGATAAATAACTAGACAAAACAACTACTACGTTGTATTCCTTTACGAAAAATTTTTTAAAATAAAATCGTCACTGATTCAAACTGATTGTGGCATTACCTAAATTCCTTGAATTGTTGATAAATAAAAAAAGCTTACAATCGTAAGCTTTCAGACTATAGACAAAGTACTTATTTATAGTGCTTTGTCTTTTTTATACGTTAAAACAGAACGATAAATTGGAGCTGTACCTGATGCTTTCAAAACAAAGTAAGTTTAAAGATCTCTATAAAAAAAGAGAAGAAACGATTGAACGAATATTCAGCACCACAAAAGAATCTCATGGGTTACGTTATACCAATCAAATAGGAATTGTAAAAATGCACATGAAAATCGGGCTTACTTTTGCTTGTCTAAATATGAAAAAGCTAAATCAAAAAATATCAAGCGAAAAAAGAGTATTTTTCTAAAGAAAAGAAGACAAACCTTATTTTTACATAAGGATTGTCTTCAATCTGATATAAATTATATTTTGTAAAAATTTCTGATTCTTAATTCTTAATACGTTGCTATACAGTTGATTCGTGAACACCATGTACATTAGGATACTATCAGTAGCATTGAACTAACAGATCACTACTTTAAATTTTGGAAGGATCTATCGCCAGAAAAAAACGCCTCCAACATAAAATTAGAGACGTTTAAGCATTCTTTGTAGTAACTAAATAATTGTTGCCCCTTACCAAGCGGCAACTATATTTCCAAATCAACGTATTTATTTCTATATCATGAAAGAAAGCTCATCAATAGCAGTACACCTATTGTTATTACTAACTCCATAATATTTTCAATCCATACTGGAAAGAATAATCCTTTGTAAGGTGACCGAAAAAGGGATCGATATTTTTGGGGGATAGTGAAACTCAGTACACTAGATAGTGCCCATAGAAACAAAGCGAATGATGCATGGTGTTTCATAGCTAAAAAAAGACTTAGAGCTAAGAGAATAAATTGACAAATTCTTAGAAAACCCAGGGATTTCATCTCCCACCTCCTCATGTACTAAATACAATCTCTATACTCATTTATTATATCAATAAATTTAACAGAGATTGTATTTTAGTTTAAATGATCAATTTACCAACGGTTATCATATTTAGAAGACCATCTTGATTCAGTAAGTGTAATCCGAGCAGTTCCAGTATTTCCATGGTTGTCAATTTTATCTCTGCAATCTTTTGAGTAAAGATGAAGCGCACCCATTGCTATACCTGCTAAAAGATCTGCAGCTCCAATAACTACTGATCCAGCAGAAGTACTAAATTTAGCTAAAGCCGTAGCAAGGCTACCGGTTCCTGCAGCAGCAACATACATACCATTATAAGCGGTACGAGCAGTTTGTTTGCCAGAAGCTGTATTATAATATACATTCCAGCCACCATTTTGTATACGTTGACCTAACCCAGCAGCGAAGGCTTCTGCTCCCTCATATTTGTTAAGTATATATTGTGCCGTGCTTTCAGGATTGGCCTTCGAAGCTACTTGATATTGAGGTGTAGCTAGTTCCTGTTCTAATGCGACCCATTTCGCATTTTTCACCACTTCTATTGAAGTTGCTTCTGACACAGCAATTTCATCAGCTGCTACTACTATTGATGCCATGGGAGAAAATATACCTAAACATAAAAGAATTGCGAAAAATAAAGCATAAATACTTTTAGAGGACCTACCAATTTCTTTTTTCATTTGTTCTTCTCCATTCATTTATTGTATTGCAAACGTTTACAACACAATAATAACCCCTAATGGAAATTCATACATTATATTACCCAAAAATAATGATGATAAAACGGTGTAGTTATAATAACGTATTTTTAAATAATAAAATATTTTTTAAACACCAAAAAGCTAAAAAAACAGCATTCATACAAATTATATATTTATAAAAAAACAAATATTATTTAAACTATTTGTTTTATAGCTTGATAATCTTCTGGATATAACCCATATTTAGCATACTTGTGTGATTCCTACAGCAGTCCTCATATACAACTATTTTAGTTTTCTTTTTTATAAAAAGCTTGCAGTGTCCATCAAAACAATACTCTTGATCTTGAAATTCGATCTAAGCGTTATAAACTTCGTTTTGCTGAAATTGTCCGATACAATAAATTACTTCCTTATAATCAAGTGCAAATTTTATACCTTCTTCAAAACAACTATTAGGTTGCAGCCATTTTTTGATTTTTTTCTGATATACTTCAGGAATAGGTCTTTCAATTTTTTTCAAACGTTCCTTCTTTTTTTTAACAAGCTATACCGATTTTTATAAGAAATTTTAAGTATCTCTGCTTCTAATCTTTTGTATTCAAGTTATTCATACTTGCTTCAGCCGCAGTCATCAAAACTTCATCTTGTAAATCATATTTTTTATTTGACATAGCCTTCCCCTTCTGAACACTATATAAGATATAAATAATTAATTATATTTTGTCATTTTTCTTTTTAATCGACACAAATCTCAATACGATAAATGGCAATAAGAAAAAGAAAGGCTCTGTTTATAACCCATCTCAGACTATAGACAAAGTGCTTATTTATAGTTCTTTGTCTTTTTTATAAGTTAAAACAGAACGATAAATTGGAGCTGTACCCGATGCTTTCAAAACAAAGTAAGTTTAAAGATCTCTATAAAAAAAGAGAAGAAACGATTGAACGAATATTCAGCACCACAAAAGAATTTCATGGATTACGTTATACCAATCAAATAGGAATTGTAAAAATACACATGAAAATCGGGCTTACTTTTGCTTGTCTAAATATGAAAAAGCTAAATCAAAAAATATCAAGCGAAAAAAGAGTATTTTTCTAAAGAAAAGAAGACAAATTTTTCTTTTGTTTTTGAAAATAGACATATAAAAAAGAGGTTGAGACAAAAGTGTTCAGCATCAAGAAATAAGAAGGAATTTCCGAAAATTGCTTCTCAAATTTTTGGTAAATTTCGGCTTATTTCCGAAGATGCTACTTTTGTCTCACCGTTTATTCGTTTTTAGAGATACTAGAAGAGACTGAGACAACTTTTGTCCCAGTCCCTTCAATCTAAAAGCTTTCAATCGTAAGCTTTTTTATCTTCTATTTTTAGACTTAGCTAAATCGTCGTTTATTTTTTTAGATCTACTTTTTGTCCGACCCAATAAATGATGACTCCTCCCACTAGCATGGAAGCTAGCTCACCCAAAGCAACAGTTCCCCAAGTGAAGAAAAAGGGTAATTGATAGAATAGCTTCAATTGTCCAGCAACTGTAAACATAGAAAATGCAAAGACCAAAGCTGTAATCACCATTTTTATTTTCATGTTTCTTACTCGTTTTGTTATCTCATAGTTAATCAATAAGACGAGTAAGGTGCTGATACTACCAACTACTACATCAATCCATCCCAATGGAGAGGAAAGATTGGCTAAAGCAACACCTAGCGTGATAGCCAAAATATACTTTTTATTATAGAGCGACAAATAATTGAACATTTCGGAAAGACGTATTTGAATGGCACCAAAACTGATAACTGACAACACGAATGTAACTGCCACATATAAGCCTGTTACAAGTGCCATTCGAGCAATTTCTGCTGTGGTAAAACGATTAGTAGAACGAATTTTCTTTTGATCCATATTCTTTCTCCTTTACAAGGTCGTGATACAATCGATCATCCTTGTGGTCAAAAATGCCACAAAAGATCTCGTCTCTCTCAACTCTTGGTAATAACTACGACCAAAGGATGGGAATTGACTTCCAACTGAAGTGCCGTAGTGCGAATAAATTCGCTAATCATAGCTTATCTGAAAACAATAAAAAAAACAAAATCATTTTAATAACCAACCACCGTCGATTGGAATGATCGTCCCTTGGATATAGCTTGCTTGAGGGGTCGCCAAGAACAACGTTAATTCAGCAACTTCCTCTGGTTGCGCCCACCGTTTAACAGGTGTTTCATTCGCCACCCATTCTGCCATCTCACCATTTCCTGCAAAATCAGCTGCATTCATAGGTGTTTGAATCGCGCCTGGTGCAATTCCTTTGATACAAATACCTTTAGAAGCATAATCTAATGCTAATTGCTTCGTAAAGCCAACGATCGCATGCTTTGCGCTGGTATAGGCAATCCCGCCCCCACCACCGACAAAGCCAGCAATTGATGCCATATTGATGATTGTCCCCTTTTCTTCCTCAAGCATATCTGGAAGGATCAAGTGCGTTAGCTGAAACATACTCTTGACATTAACAGCAAACACTCGATCCCATAAAGCTTCATCTGTTTCCAACAATGGCTGGTACTCATCTAAAATTCCTGCTGTATTCAGCAAGATCGCAACTTTTCCAAACGTTTCGTGACACTGTTCAACCGCCTTTTTTAACAAAGAATGATTCGTGATATCACCTAAAAAATAAGCAAAGGTTTCAGAAAATTGCTGGGATAGATCGTCCATTCGGCCTAATTGCTGATCAAAACCAAACACCCGCGAACCTTGTTCTAAAAAGGCTTTAGCTTGTGCCTGTCCGATACCTGAAGCTGCTCCAGTGACAAAAACAACTTTCTCTGTTAGATCACTGTATCTATTTTTCATTCCACAATGATCCAATCTTCAGCTAAAATGTCACAGACTGTAGGCGCAAAACTGGAAAATCCTTCGTCACTTGTTTTGATTAAAAAGTAAGGGGTAACGGGACAACCGTCAAATTCTTCTCCTGAAACAAGAACGACATACAATTCAAAACCACTCCAACCTTTTCGAATCACTTTATTCCCTTTTTTTAATGCTGGTAAAATTTCTTCAAATGTCATTTATTTCGTTCCTTTCTTTATCTTTTCGGTCTTGGATCAACACAAATTTTTGGTACAATTGGATATAATCGTTTAACTGTAACTCTCCAGTCACGATAAAGTATTCTAAATCAGACCATGGCTTACGATGCACTTTGCTCGTTGAAAGTAATAAATCAACTTCTCGTCCCCGATAATCTGTTGGTAAAAATTTCAAACAATAAACATTTCGAAAAAAACGATGTAAGTCTTCTATTAACAACTGCTCTTCAAACAGAGGGAAATCTGTCATCAAAAGAATCGTGATCTGCGGTAACTTTGGTGTAAATGCACCCATTGTCTTTAAAACCGTTAAATACCGCCCCATCAAAAAAGACGTATTTTGAAATGCTAGCTGATCCACTTTTTGCTCGGTCTCAAAAAACAAATCGAGCCACTGGACAATTTCACTATTTTCGATCATCAAATGATTTATAAAGTCACTGTCGTTCCCATCAATGGTTTCCTTAGCTTCTGGAAAAAGATAGGCAAATAAATGACTACTAAAAAGATAGGTTTCAGCTTCTTTTGTTAAGGGTTCTTCTGACAATCCTTGTTCCACTTGATAGAGAGCTAATGCTTCTTTTGCTTCATAAAGTGCATGGTAGGGTGGTGTTTGTCTCCTTCGATGGAAAGCAAACATTTCTTCTCGGATGTCTTCATCCGTATAGTACTCTTCTCGTGTCATCAAAACTAAAAATAACGCACCTAATTCTTCTTCATTTTGAAAATAGTTAGGAAACACTGGTTGCATCCAATGACAAAATTTTTGAAACATAGGATTATCAGTAATCAGTTGTCGCTTTCGTTCGTTTAACGATACGTAATGCTTCTGAGATTTACGCAAGAAGAAAGCTCCTAACATATACTCTAGTCTTCTTTTTTTGATCTCATTAAGGCGAACATTGAAAAAAGCCATGATTTGTTCAGCAATTTTTTTCACATCTAATTGTGAAATCGTTACAAAAGGCCAAATTTTCCCACGAAACAACTGCCAAAACGTCATGTGAAGGTAAAGCCGGATGATTTCTTCTTCTCCTTGCACCACATAAGTCCCACGTTGTAAATAAATCCCGTAATTTTTTAATTGTTCTCTCCACTCGTTGATCTTTCGACGCGCAGTTGATTCGCTGATATATTGTTTTTGAGCAAATTGATAGATCGTATGAAACTCTTCAAAAAAAATATCGTGCAATAGCTGGTATTTCAGCGTACTTTGCACGAGAAAAATCAAAAAACGCTCATGTTCGATAGAATCAAGCGTATCATAAAAGGAATAGCCAGAACGAGGGGTTTTCATAAACAATGTTTGAGAGCTCTCGTTGAACTGATGGTAATTTTTTGTTAATTCGTTTAAGTACTTAGCGACACTTCTTGCATCTAATTGGACTGTTTGTGCCAGTTCAGCAATCGTGTGCCACTGATGATCCTCGAAACTTTCCAGCAGGAGAATTTTATAATAAAGGTCTTTATCAAATCGTTTTAAATATTCAGATGACAAATACAACTTTTACCACTCCTTTATGCTAGAACGTTTTTTTCATTGTAGCATAAATCCTGGGAAACAACATCAAAACAGGTTAGTAAAAAACTGAAATAATAATGGTAATAAAAAGACGGTCAGCATGCCATTGACGCCAATGGCTAAGCCTGAAATAATCCCTTCGATCTCACCCAATTCGATTGCCTTTGCTGTACCAATCGCATGAGAGGTACTTCCTAACGCAACCCCCTTAGCAATCGGACTGCTGATCTTAAAAAGACGAAAGATATGAGTAGCGATCAACGACCCAAAGATACCAGTAGAAACAACAATTGCAAGCGTGACCGCATTGATTCCTCCCATCGTATGAGAAAGATCAACAGATATCGCTGTTGTCACTGATTTAGGTAGCAGAGAAATGACCATCGCTTTTTTTAATGTAAATAAATAGCCAATACCCACACTGACTAAGCAATTAGCTACGATCCCCGCTAAGATTGCCGCAATGACTGGGAAAAAATTTTCTTTTAACAAATGAAAATTTTTATATAAAGGAATAGCTAATGCAACTGTTGCTGGCGTGATCATCATGGTCAAAAAATTCCCACCCACATTATAATCCTGGTAACTGATTCCAGAAAAATGAAGAAAAAGAATGATCACTAAAATAGACAATACTAACGGATTGATAATCGGCAATTTATACTTGCGTAAAAATTTATCTGATAATACGTAGACACCTAACGTTAAGCTTAATCCAAATAATGGGTTACGAATAAATTCAGTCAATTTGTTGCTCCTTCCTTTTGATTTTCTGCAACTTTTGGCTACTTGTTTGTTTCAATTGAACAGATTGTAACATTTTTTCTACTACTTCTGCCGTTTTGCCTGCTACGACCATCGTTACGATCGAACAGATCACTACTGCACCTAATAAAATAGGCCAAATTGTCGCAATATCACCAAAATAGTCAAGTAAACCTACCCCTGCCGGGACGAATAAAATCGTTAAATTATTTAATAAAAAATCACCTGTTCCTCCTAAATGCTCAGGCTTTACTAGTCGCATCTCAAAAGCTAGGAACAAAAATAAGATACCTAGGATACTTCCAGGAATTGGTAAATGGAACAATACACGAGTTCCTTCACCTAAAACTGAGAAAAAGAGGATAATAAAAAATTCTTGAAAAAATTTCATCTATGAAACACTCCTTATTGTTAGCTTTCATTTTACTAACAATATTTTTCTGAAATTTTCAAATTGTGCTGTTTCTAAAGTACAATATTTGAAAAATATAATCGTTTTTTTTTGGTATATTTATAATTAAGGTTGGTGTTTTGTGGGAAAGTTCCATACGTTGTTTTGGAAGTTGGTCAGATTTCTTTTATACATAGAAATCATTTTTTTATCTGCACTTATTTATGACCAATAAAAACGTAGGATGCGAAGCACTACACCTATTGTGTTGTTGTTTCTTTTTTTTTTGCATTTTTATAAATTTTGGAGGTATATATGGATTATTCACTTATGAACCGTCTTGTGGCGGAAATGATCGGTACAGCTTTATTAATCATTCTTGGGAATGGTGCTGTAGCAAACGTAGATTTAAAAGGAACAAAAGGTTATGGAAGTGACTGGATGTTGATCGCTGTAGGTTATGGCTGTGGTGTAATGATGCCAGCAATGATTTTTGGTGGTATCAGTGGAAATCATATTAACCCAGCGTTCACAATTGCTCTTGCCTCAAATGGTTTATTCCCATGGGCTGAAGTATTACCTTATATTGCTGCTCAATTGATTGGTGCCGCAATTGGACAATTGATCGTTGTAGCTTGCTACAAACCTTATTATGATCAAACAGACGATGTAAACCATGTATTAGGTACTTTCTCAACAATCAACAGTGTTGGTTCTAAATTCAATGGTTTTGTTAATGAATTCTTTGGATCATTTGTTTTATTCTTTGGTGCACTAGGAATTACTAAAGCACCTTTCTTCCAAGACAATCTTGGTACAGCACACTTAGCTCTTGGTTTCTTAGTATGGACGTTAGTTGCTTCTCTCGGCGGACCTACTGGACCTGGTTTGAACCCAGCACGTGACTTCGCACCACGTTTAGTCCACGCATTGTTACCATTAAAACATAAAGGTTCATCACAATGGGGTTATGCATGGGTACCTGTTGTTGCACCGATTTGTGCTGGTATCGTTGCTGTCTTCTTATACAAATTCTTATTTATGGCTTAATTTATCAAAAAAACTTGGAATCACTTCGATTCCAAGTTTTTTTATTTGGAGAAAAAATTGATTTCTGTCCTCTTTTAACCTATGTCATACTATGCAAATAACGCAAAATAAATTGCAGACTTTACTATTTATTTTATAAATGGAGGAACTCCTATGCCTTACGAAACAGAGCTTCAACGACATCTTGATATATTTGCTCTTTCTTTATCATTAAAGAAAAATAATAGATGGTCTCCGGAAGATGATAAAGTGAATTACCCACTTTTATTTTCTATTTATATTAAAATGATCCAACAAGATGAACAAGAATTTTTTGTACGTAAGCAAGACAAATTAAAAATGATTCAGTCACTCAACCGAAGCAAGGATTTCTATTCTTTTACTCGTCACACACAACTTTTTCATACTTTAAAGCGGATGATTTCAAATGATCCTCGAGATTTTATTCTTTTGCCCTTATCTTATAGTATAAAGAAAAATAAAAAAAGTGGTCATGTTTCCGGAGCACTCATCTACAAAGAAACGAAAAACTATAGAATTATTCTAGTGGATAAAAGGAAGCACCTGTCAAACTCATCTGTAAATATGGTTAAAATTCCTTCGGAGAAAATGGCTCCCCTTTGTAAAGAATTGTTTGCACAGAGAGATCATCCTAAACTCGAAACTTGTTATGATATTCTGTACAGAATTATTGACCATTCCTCTTCTAACAGCTTTTCGTCACTAGACTATACGATGCATGAACAAAAAGAAGGAAATTGTGTGGTCAAAGAAATAGAAGCTACTGCAAAAACTGCGCTCTTACATTGCCGCCATGACCTTCTTGCTTCACAAGGTAAAAAAAAATTAAAATGGAGTGATGTTCCCGAGTCCACTTTGGAGATGCAAAAACGTTTTTTAACTGTGATCAAATCAAAATACATAAAATCTCCTCTTCCTGATTATTTCTTTGAAATTTACAAATTGAGAAAACGAGCGAATGATGAACATTCGCCTTTAACAACGACAGAAAAAAAAAGAATACATGAAATATACAAAAAAATATTTGCCGATCATCCAGAAATTCAAGAAATCTTCAAAGAAACGCCTTCTAGTAACCTTTCAAAAGTAGAGAAACCAATACAGTTAAACAAAGCAATTATAGCAGATCCGAAAATGGGTAAGTATCCAAAAGCTGGCAATACCAAAAATATGATCAATATTTTTGAAAAAATAACTGACGAAAAAAATAGGATAGCTAACGGACTAAGAACCGAAAAAAGGACGCCAAAAGATGAGTTCATTCGCTAAAGGGGATAATGTGAATCAATAATCCGATTGTGCTCAACAAGAAAAAATAAACGAGTGCCTAGCTCCGCAATAAATAGTTAGACCGTGACCGTTCTAACCCTATTTTCAAAAAATGATATTACTCGTTGACAATGGAATAAAAAGCCATGACAACCCTTCTAATAAGAAATGGTCGTCATGGCTTTTGCAAACTCTTCGTACAAATGTTCATTGCGGTAGCGATTAAACTCTGGGTCGTGTTTTCGTAATAGCGTGCGTAACTTCATGGGATGATAACTATCGATCAAGTGATTTTTTCGTACAAACTCCCTCGTCAATTGCCATTCATAATAATAGCCAAAAGGACGGCAACTATAGCGGGTACCATGAATGATTTTATCTTCAAAACGACGATGGGTATGTCCAAAAACAACCTGTTTGATATTATCGTATTGATCTAATAGTTGTCCAAAAGAAGCTGAACCTAAAAAAGCATTTAAGTTGTTCCAGCGTTCGTATGGAGCGTTTTGATAGACAATAAAGTCTTTTTTAGGAACAAAATGTGTCGCTAAAATAACGTCCAGTTTTTTTGCTTCTAACTGGTCTAGTAACTTTTTCATTGCTATCAGAACTCGAGCGTTGACTTCAATGTCACTTCCCTCTCGTTTAATAAAACGATCATACCAGTAAAGGTTCTTCATGCACAGAATTTGTTTATTTTCTTTTAACTCTGAGAATTGATAATCATACCAACCATTCATCCCAAGTAGGACTGTCTGCTCATTCAACGCCAGATATCGTTCATTTAAAAAGTGAGAATCCGGGAAATGATTCATCATTTCTTCTCCCTCAACATCTGCCAATTCATGGTTCCCAAAGTTGAACGTTGTAGAAATTCCTTTTTTAGCAAAAAATTCAACAACTGCTTGGCAAAGATCAACTTTATTCGCCACATCTCCTGCTAAGTGAAGCCGTGTGATCCCTTTGTCTGTGAGAACCTTCCACAAAATCAGCCATTCTTGTTCACTAAACTGATTGATATCTACATGTAAATCGCTGATAATTGCCAAGTTTCCCATACGCTTACCTTCTGTCTCCTATTTTCTACTCGTGATGTATGATTTGAAGATTACCTTTTAGTAATCCACTGGGGCCTTTTAACTGTAAACTCTTATAAGTCGGTTCAACTGCAATTGTCGTCGGATCATCTAGATACATCAATGCACTTTTTTTGATGTAGATTGGTCCAACAGCTGTTTCTACTTTGACAGAGTATAAACTCAAATCTTTTGTTGTCTCTTTCTTTACGAGAATCAAACGAAAGGATGTATCAATCTGACAAGTTACTCGACTGTCGGCAAAAGGACCATCTCCGTCTTCAATATCAAGTAATAACTGTTCATCTTCATTTTGTTGTGCTAATAATTTTTCTTTTGCTTCATCTGTTAGTAATAATTCCATTCTTATCACCTCAAACTTAGCTTAATGATTTTACAACTCAGATGCAACTAACTTGTTTATGCTACACCTTTATCAACTTCTACCTGCTTGCCATTCTTGTCGTGTCAATCCTCGCAAGACAACTGAAACGATTTTTCCTTTGAAACGCCTTGCATCAGGGATGATTCCTTCTTTTTTCATCCCAAGTTTTTCCATTACACGCCCCGACTTAGGGTTTTCTGCATCGTGATAAGCAAAGATTCGGACCAAGTTTAACTCTTCAAATCCTAATTTTATCAATGCTTGACTCGCTTCTGGAACAAATCCTCTTCCCCAATAGTTCTTATTCAGTGCATATCCGATCTCTGCGTTATCTTCATTTTCTTGTACTCTTAAATCAATTGTCCCGATGAATTGTTGATTTTCTTTTAATTCAATACCGTACTTCCCTAAAGGTGCTGACATAAAATAATTAGCGATGCTGTTTTTCGTATCTTCAACGGATTGATGTGTTGGAAATACAAACCGTGTCGTTTCTTCATCATGAGCATAGTCATACATGTCTTTTGCATCATTTAATGTAACGGGGCGTAAAATCAAGCGCTCTGTTTCAATACGTTGATGTTGCGCAAAAACCAAATTTCGATTGATCAATTGTTCCATCGCTATCCTCACCTTTTGCTTTTTCGTTTTCTTAACTGTAGCGAAATTTGTTATAACTTTCAACTACTTCCGTCGAAAGAATTCTTAAACCTGCCTAAAATAAAGGACTGGAAAGTTCAAAATAAAAAATCCTTAATCATTGCTTGAAAAAGAATAATTTTTTGTTCACGTTTTATTAACATCTTTTCGTTATCGTTGAAATAACCAATAAATACAATGGATATCGGAGGAGTTCCTATGAGAGAATATACGAAAAAAATCTATTTTATTGAAGAAACCCAAAATATTGAAGGATCTTATATTGAAGTAAAAACCTTATTTGTCAACGAGGATAAAGAACAAGCCCTCACGACATTTAAACAATTATCAAAAAAACTAATGCCGTCTTTTGGCTTAGTACTCGGTGAGTATAAAATCAAAGCCGGAAAAAGTTATTTTTCCCAATTATTACAACGGTGGGCACATTTACCGGCTGAATTTTATCGTACGATGACAATTTTAAATTACCAAACATTAGCTGAAACAAAAGGATAAAAATTTAAGTTTTATTTATGTTTCGTTTAGTATCTTTATCAACACCATAGGAGGCGAACGAGATGATAAAAAAATTTTTCACACGATTATTTACCCAACATCAACCTAGAATTAATCCTTATGAAGTCGAAAATGAATTTATGTTGAAGACAGACTTCCCTAAATGCTACTAATAGCTTGCTTTATAACCAAAAGAGAGACTGACAGATTATTTTCTGACAGTCTCATTTTTTCTCCTATTTAAATCTTCTAAATATATATCTATATACAAATCCATAACCATTAATCTTCCTTAAAAAAAAATGTACTTTTATTAAACAAGCTTATGTTCTAGAAAAGTATTTCTCTTGCTTTACAACATATGATTGTAACGAAGGCTCAGTTCTTTGTTGTCTAGGTAAGGTAAGAATATCTCCCATTTTTTTTAATTGAGGTATAGAAGGTGGCATTTGTTCATTGTTGATTCCTACAATACGAGAATCTTTTTTAAATTCTTCAACAATTTTATTCCGTTTATAAAGCCTCCAATTTCTTTTATAAATATTGTTATATCTTCTTTTTAAAACTATGTATTTTATTTTTTTATATATATTATTTTTTCTTTGACTTCGTATTTTTTCTAATTTCATCATCTTCTGTTGTAATTTTACATTTTTTGGATGATTTTTTCGCTTCAGATAATAATTGTTAAAAATATAGTCAAAAGACTTATTTTGTTCATGTTTATTAGTTTTCAAAGCCTTAAGAAATCGTTTTCTCATCTCTAAAGTTGAATTAGGGCAAGAGTTCCATTTAGGTCTCAATGTTGGTTTAGAATGAGAATATGACAGAATACTTTTTTGACAGTTAAAAAGAGCTACTTTAAGTGTAGACTCTACCTCGTTAACAACGCAGTTTCCAACATTTTGAGGTGACATATCAACGTTAAGCCTAGAAACACACTTTTTTGTTGATATGTGAACTAATTTCTTTAATTCTTCGAAAGGTTGTATCGTTGGTAGAGCAAACTTATTACTTAAATAAAGTACATGATTAAGCTGATCTATTCTTTCAGCATAGATGGTTACAAGTCCAACAGGAAATTGATGATTAAATAGTTTCGCTTTATCAACCATTACTACGTCATAACAATTTCCATGTTTATATATTATTAATCCAGAACAATGTCCTTTACCAGAATAAAGAGGATAGGCAAGTGGTACAATCAAAAATGACGTAGGATCATTTGTTTTAAGACTTTCCAGTATTTGTAACGATGCAGTAGTACTTGGTGCATTACAAAAATCTAGTGTTTTTGTTAATGACGAAAGAATGTGTTCTTTCCTATTTTCATCAATAAAGAACCCATCAGTATCCTGTTCAATCATTTTTTTGTAGGTAGAAAGTAGCATCACTTCGTCCTCTGTGCCAGTATCACCGTCTCTCTTGTGCTCTTTGACAGCATCTTCCATTCTATAGTATAAGTTGGTATTATGTTTTAACCCTAAGGTCAGGGCTAAAAGCTCATAACGACGTTGATAATCATCCATATAATTCAATTCCTTTCATATGTAGAGATTAAGATGAATAATTTAAAAAACTTTATTCGATTCATTAGTGGGAGTTGCTAACAAATATAGCATAGTTGAAGATATAATATTCATTAATTTTTTCCTCAAGAAAGAAATAGTTGTTCTAAGCTTACATAAATATGAGCACATCCCGTTATGACTATAAAAAAGATTACTCCACCATCTATAGAATCTAATATTTTTTTATATATAAAGAAAATGAGACCGATAACAATCGTCCCATCTCGTTTTTACTTTATTTCAAGGCTTGAGCAACATCTTCAATCATTAATTTCATGGATTCTAAGCCTCCACCACTTAGATACCAAACGTCTGGCTGTAGCGAAATCACTTTATGATGTTTACCTGCATCCGTTTGTGCAATCAACTCATTCGCAGCGACATTATCCTTACTGTCATCGCCACCGATCGCTTTCGTACGATCTACCACAAAAAGAATACCAGGATTTTTGTCTAATACATATTCATAAGAGACGCTTTGTCCATGAGTAGAAGCTTCAATATGTTCATCTGCTTGTTTAAAACCAAAGACATCATGAACAAGTCCGAAGCGTGATCCTGAACCATAGGCGGATAATTGTCCTTCATTGACTAACGTCACTAACGCAGTTTGATCAAGATTACTTGTTTTTTCTTTTATCTCATTGATTTTTTTAGTTAAATCGGTAAGTCCTGCCTCGGCTTGATCTTCTCGATCAAAAATCTTTCCTAAGGTTTGAACATTTTGTTGTATCGATTCCCATGGCTTGCTTGAATCAACAGCTAAATATAAAGTAGGCGCAATTTTGTTTAATTCCTCTTGATAATCGCTTTGTCTCCCTGAGATAATGATCAAATCAGGTTGCATTTGGTTGATTTTTTCTAAATCAGGTTCTTTAAGTCCGCCTGCGGAATCCACTTCTTTATATTTTGCCAAATAGTCTGGTAAATTCTTCGTGGCCGCACCAACGACTTTATCCCCCACTCCTAATGCATCCAAAGTATCTAAAGAACCATTATCAAAGACGACGACTTTTTGAGGTTTTTGTTTAACTTCAATTTTCTCACCGTTACTGTCTTTTACGGTCAAAGAAGATTGAACTTCTCCGCCGCTGGTTTTCGTATTTGTCGTAGTACTCCCCGCATTGCTACCACATGCTGCTAACGCTACTGTTGCTACTAATAAAAAACTGACAACTAATTTTTTCATTCCGATTCTCCTTCTGCTATTTTAAAAATAAAGACAGAATCTGCGTCCTTCAATCTCGCAAACTCGAATGTCCATTTCATATAATTCATCTAAGATGTTCTTTTGGATAATTTCATTGGTGGCTCCTTGAATAAACAGTTCCCCATTTTTCATGGCAATGATCTCATCCGCATAGCTTGCTGCAAAATTGATATCATGAAGCACAATAATGATCGTTTTCCCTAAATCTCGAACTAAGTGTTGTAAAATTTGCATGATCTGAACAGCAAAATTCATATCCAAATTATTTAGCGGTTCATCTAGTAAGATATAATCAGTATCTTGGGCTAACACCATCGCTATATAGGCTCGTTGTAGTTGCCCACCCGAAAGCGTATGGATCATCTGGTTTTTTAAGGAGGTTAAACCTAAGTGTTGCAAAGCTTCCGCCACGATTTGTTGATCCTTTGTAGTTAGCTTGCCTTTTGTATAAGGAAAGCGCCCAAATTCTACCAATTCTTCCACTGTGATTTGCATACTGATGCCATTTGATTGGCGTAAAATGGCTAATTTTTGAGCTAATTCTTTTGATCGCCAGGCTTTCACTTCATTATGATCAAGATAGATTTCCCCAGTATCTTTCGCAATCAAACGACTAATCATGGATAAAACCGTTGATTTACCAGCACCATTGGGACCAATAAAAGCCGTTAATCTTTGGTCATGGATAGAGACATCGACATCTTTGACTACCCGTTTGTCATGGTAACTTTTATTGACCTTTTTTAAATCGATCATCCAATTGTCTTCCTTTCTCGAATCAGTTTGATCATAAAGTACAGTCCTCCTGAAAATTCTACGATGACACTGACAGTGGTATTCCATTTAAAAATTTGTTCAACCAGCAGTTGTCCCCCCACCAAAAACAGTAACGCAACCAAAAAACTACCTAAAAACAACTCTCGATGCCGATAAGTCGCAAATAATCGATAACTAACATTCGCTACAATAAAACCTAAAAAAGTTAATGGTCCTACTAATGCCGTTGCTGTCCCTGTTAAAAGACTGACACCGCACAGGATTAAAAATTGAAATCGCTCTGTATCGATTCCTAAATTGATTGCCTGCTCTTGCCCTAGATGAAAAACATCTAAATAACGACTTTTATAAAACAAAAAGAGCCATGTACCACTAATCAATATAGTTGCTGGTACTAGATAATGACTAGGGATGTTCCCAAAACTAGCAAATAATTTTCCTTGTAATAAATCATATTCGTTTGGGTCCATCACCACTTGTAGAAATGTACTCACACTACTGAACAAAGTCCCTAAGATGACACCAGTCATCAAAAGCAAAAACAAGTTCGTTTGTCCTTTCTTTAGTAAAAAGAAAAAGAGTAATTGACTCAAGCCAACCATTAACGCAATATTTGTCAAAAAAAAGCCTGTCCCTGTTTGCTGAAGCATGGTCACACCCCCAACGACAAAGAAAAGGACCGTTTGAACTAAGACATAGAGAGAATCTAGTCCTAATACTGAGGGTGTCAGAAACTGATTTTGGGTAATTGTCTGAAAACTGATCGTGGCACTACTGGTGGCTAACGCAACAAGTAAAAAAGCAACGATTTTTTTACTCCGTAAGGCCCAAGCAAATTGCCAATTTCCATAAGTGTTGATCGTTAAATAGCTCATAATCACTAAGAGGACAAGAAGCAACAGTCCAATGAATACGCCCCTTTTTTTAAGCATATTTTTTCCTCCTAACCAACAAATAGAGAAAAATAATTGCCCCGAAGATCCCCACGATCACACTTACTGGGATTTCGTAAGGGTAGATCACCAAGCGAGCAACGATATCACAAAAAAGTAAGAAAACACTTCCCAACAATGCAGTAATACCAATTGTTTTATGTACTTGATCTCCATATAAACGGGCTGTGATATTTGGAATGATTACCCCTAAAAATGGAATACTTCCCACCATGATCAAAACAATCGCACTAGCCAAAGAAACGAGACCGATCCCTAGTAACTGCATTTTTTTATAGTCAATCCCTAAATTGACCGCAAATGACTCCCCCAATCCAACAATCGTAAATCGATAAGCAAAGAAAGAAATAACGATTAATAATGGAACGGTTACATAAAGCAATTCATAATTTCCACGTATAATCGTGGCAAAATTCCCCTGTAACCAAGAAGACATATTTTGGATCAATTGAAATTGATAAGCAAAAAAAGTGGCAATGGAGCCGATGATATTACCTAACATGACACCGATCAATGGTAACATCAGTTGATTCTTTTGAGGTAACGTTTGTGCCAAAAAAAGAAATAAAAGTGTCCCACCAAAAGCAAACAAAAAAGCAGTAAATGAACGTAAAAGCAACGGTGCATTTGGTAAAAAAAGCATCACCACTAAAATACCCAATCTTGCACTATCCATCGTTCCAGCTGTGGTAGGCGAAACAAATTTATTTTGCGTCAAATGTTGCATGATCAAGCCACAAATACTGCTAGTTGCTCCTGCAAGGATCAGGCAAACCGTTCGTGGCAGACGAGTGGCAAGAAACAATTGCGTGCTTTGTCCTTTGAATTGAAGCAAATCAATTACTTGAATCGTTGAGACACCAATAAATAATGAGCTGATAGTCAGTAAACCTAACAACCCTATGAGCCAACCGTAGCGCATCAAACCCCTCCTGTAATTGATAATGATTCTCATTCTTATTCTAAGTGAACAGATGAACAAAAGCAACCGCTTTTTTTCCTTTCAAACTTCAATTGTTTGTATGTTATACTTTTATTAGCTATACAATGAAAAGGAGGATATTTTGATGTCAAAAGATGATGTACAAAGCCACTTAGATAAGGGGATGTATGGTACACCATTAGTTAATCCGGAGGAACAACATAAATATATGGGGACATTCCGTGAACGTTGCTATTTAAGTATGACTGTAGCTGAGATGAAAGATCCTATAAACAAAGAAAACTTTCTCAAAGAAATCGAAAAACAACCCGATGTTACGGTTCTTCTGAATGGCTCGCTACCTTTAACGATCCAGAATCAATATATCCAACTTGCTACCAAACAAAATGTACGCTTTACGATCGTTAATGATTATGTATCTGATGATCCCAATAGCTTTGGTTTATTAGTCGCTGCTAAAGAAGCGGTCAACGAGCCAGTCATTGATGTAGAAAAGAAATATCCCAAACAAGAGTCTCTTTCTCCAAAAGAACAGCCGAAGAAAAAAAGCTTTTGGGAACGACTATTTTAAGCTTATGCTGACTGTCATATTCCCCATAAAAGGCATGATACTCAAAACAATCTCTAAAAAAGAGAAGATACTAAAATTGACAAGCAATTTAAGTATCTTCTCTTTTTTTGGCGTTGAACACTATTTTCAATCTACAACATACCTCATTCAGTAAAAAATCTTTCACCTATGTTATCCCATAGCTAATTTCTTTTGATCTTCATAACTATTCAATCAATTTTAAGGGGCATTAACTAAATTCCATTCAACGTGCCCCGTATAATTTCCGGGTTGTGCTACCTTTGCATCAGTGATTTTGAGCGAGACATTTCCTAAATCATAATTATAGACAGAGGTATGAATTGCTTGAGTAGCTTTCATTATAACGGTTGGGCTATCCGTTTTTATTTCTGGTGAAATAGTACCTTGGACTTCACTACCACAATCAACCAAGTCCGTACTAGGATTAAATGGCGCATTTCCATCATTGATATTTTTCTTCACGATACCTTGGTTAGTTAGGACGATCGAGCTTGTTGGAATCTCCTGAGCGCTATCCCAAACAAGTTGCGCTTGTAGTGACCAACTATTATTAGTTTGACTCTCATCACATACACCGACATCAAAAGAAGTTTGTTTAATAAATGGAATATATTGCTCTCCTGATTCTTTTAATGGTGTTTCAAGAAAGCTAAATTTCTTAGGGATATAAGAAAGTCCAAATGAACTTGTTGTTCCCGGTCTCATATTGTCTGAAGGAGATGGCATTTCTGGTAATGGTGACCAGATGGCTTGATAAGTCGTATTGAGTAAGTCTGTCACCTGATTTCCACTGCCCCCTTCTTTTATGTTCCAGCCGATAAAAATGCTATTTGGTTTCTCAGCGACTAGAGTAGCTTTGAATTGATCAAGTGTTGCCATTTGTAGTTTAGGATCGGTAGGAGAAACCGCAACAGATTGGAAATAGTGTTTTGTTATACTATTATCTTCAAACGTCCCCCCGTTGGCATCAAAAGTAGGACCAGCGATTATCCGATTATTTGAAAGATAATTATAATTCAATAGTTTATTATCTTTGGCAATAACTAATAGTGGAGTCTTGTTGTCTGTAGTAAAGATATTAGTAGTATCAGTGACATTCGTCAGATCAAATTGTCTTAAATCTAATAAGTTTAACTCATTCATGCCAAGAAACATGCTGTTCATAATCTTTACTTTTTCGGTTTGAAAAGAGCTCAAATCTAATTTTTTTACACTAGATAAATAAGAAAACATATGATCCATATTTACTACTTGACGAACATCCCAATTTGCTAGTTCTAATTCTTGTAATTTTCGATCTGCATTGAACATATAATTCATATCTATAATATGGGAAGTATCCCAACCACTCAGATTTGCTTTAGTTAAAAGGGGATCATTAGCAAACATCGCTCCTGTGTTTGTCACTGTACTAACATCCAATCCCGTCAAATCTACTTCCTTTAAATTCGACCAAAATTGAAAAGCATGTCTTAAATCTGTCGTTTGAATTGGTACTTTATTCCCCGAAGCAATTTTAAAACTGGTAATCGATTTATAATTAGGGAAAACTGCAGTGTTGATATTGTTCAAAATAGTCGGCTTTCCATTGATTACTGTAGGCACAACGATTTCTTGGCTCTTTCCAATGTATTTCGTTAAAAGATAACGATCCTTTTGTGGCGTCAACTGATATTGCCATTCCGATACAGTACCGGTTGCTGCTGTAACAGAGGAAGTTATTTGATCTACAGGCGATGTCGCTACATAACTTCCCTCAATAGAATGTTCATTCATTAGGTCTTTTAAAATGACACTGTTTGCTAGTTGTTCTTGCAATTGATTCTGCAATGAAACTGGCCAATGACTTAAATCTAAATTTTTTAATGCGTGACAATTAGTGACGAATCCTTTGACACTTTTAATCATGGTTGTCTTCCAATTGTTGATTCCCTCAATTTTTGTTAACTGTGGACAATCATTAAACATATCACTCAAATCTTCTGGCATTTCATTTTCTAAGATTGTCACTTGTGTTAAATTCGGACAATTCATAAACATACCTGATAGATTAGTCGCATCAAGTTTGTTGATCTTTACAGATTGTAATTGCGCACAGTTTTTAAACATTTCACTTGTATTAGTCACTTGACTAAAATCAGTCTGCCCAAAATCAACATTTCTAAGTGTTTGATTTCTAAAAAATACTTGTGACAAGTTGACACTATTTCCCTGATCACTAGCAATACAAGGGGCGAAAGGAAGATCAGCAGATACCGTCAAAGAATGCACTTCATTTTTGTTGATATCTCTCAAAAATTGTGGAGATAAGATTAGTTTTTTTATATTTGGTTGAATAGCATCTAAAAATGAAGAATTAATCACGATGGCTGGGACTTGGGTATTGTCTGACAATCCTGACAGCGTTAGTTCTGAATCATTCAATAGATAGTTGATGTGTTGATAGACTCCCTGATGAATTCCTCCCGTTGGCGATTCTACTACTTGCTTCAAGTCGTTGTTTTCAACGGCAGTCGCTGTTTGCTCTGTTTGGCTATCTGCAAAGCCTGATTGTCCATAATAAACCATATTTCCTAACAAAATCATCATGATCGAAACATATTTTATTTTTCTCAAATCAGTCAGCTCCTCTTCACTTATAATTGTTTCGCCACAACGAAAAAGTAACCAATACCTAATAAGATGAAACAAATTGAAGTAATAAGAATTAGTGTATTAAGATAAAGAATCGTTTTATTTTCTTCTCCTATAATCACTCTTTTATAATTCATTAAAAATAGGTAAATGGCTAAGCCCATGAAGAGAATACCCGTTGAAATAATAAAAATCGGTATCGTATACATCATTGTTCACTCCTTCCAATCAAATAAATATAAGACTTATACTTATTTGATTCCTCCTTTGAAAGTATGTTATTTCTGTTCATAAAGTAAATCATTCATACTCCTATTTTTTCTAAAAATGGATATAAACGAAAAATAGAATGAGTACTCATTAATTTTTCTTATATCTTATAATGAGATAACTGATGCCAGCTACATTGACTAAAAAGAGAATGATCCAACTAATTTGGAGCCATTGAGGAACAACAACGTGATAAAGCGACTGTTCATTGATATCATTAGCCGTTGTTGGATTGATCGTAAATTCTTTGCTAAATAACCATTCCTTGCCACCTGCCTTAACTGAACCAGTAAAAACATATGTCCCTGCTTTTAGTTCATCCTTTTTCCAATCAAATTGAAAAGGATAGACTGAATAAGGTGCAATATTTACATTTGTTTTTTGTTGCTCTTTGATGACTTTATCTGTATTTTTTTCAAGAATTTTACCTGCAACAGTTGCTTGATCAAATATATAAGGGTTAGGATTTAAAATATCTGCTTGAATGATTTTTCTTCCATTTGATAAAATCGGAGCGACTTTTTCTAAAGTAACAGAAATAGGTTGATTCATTTTGGTTTTTGCATTGTTGGTTAAAACTACTCCTAATGTGTAGTTATACGTATTTTCGATTGATACTTCTTTTTTCTGGTCTTTTGGTGTTTTTTCAGCTTTCTCAGAAACCACGATTCCTCCGACGACCACACCGGGAAATTTTTCTTTGGGTAATGTAACCGTAAGAGAGGTCTTTACTTCACTCTTTGCTGGTACTTTGACTTCTGACTGTGTCGCTTTGACGATCGAAGTCAATGGTAATTTCAAATCTTTGTTGTCTTTTATCGTACCTGTATAATCTAACAAACCATTCACATTGGTATTTGCGTTTGTAACTTTAATCGTTAATAGTTTCTCCTGATTTGAACTATTGATCAATTTAACACCCAATTGATCTTGTGTACCTGGTTGCTCACATAGATAAAAATAGCCTAAATTAGTATCAATTTGATGCACATTGGGAATACGTTCGATCGTATAGCCTCCCATTATTTCTTCTGCTTGAACATCCAACGTACCAATAAACATAAACATAAGAAATAAGATGATTGATTGCACTTTTTTTAACAATACCGTTCTTCCTTCCTTTTTTTGATTATCAGCAGCTCTTTGATCAAAAGCTTGGTCTGCCAATAATCAAAAAAAGGAAAAGAGTAAGTCCTTTCCCTTCTTAAGGTAATTATGGAGCAACCGATAGATTCCATTCGACATGTCCTGTATGTGTCCCTGCTGGCGTAGTTTTTGTATTTGCTATTTTAAGAGACACTTGTCCTAATCCATAATCATAGGTGTCATTATGCACAAATCCCTGTGTTCCTGACATCAATAAAACTTGAGCATCTGATGTAATCTCAACATTTGGCACAGCAGTAACTGAACCAGCTGGAGCGTCTACTAACTGACCATTTCCAGTATTGACCTTCGCATTAGTTCCAGTATGGGCAGTTTGAATCGACATTCCTTTTTCTCCATTATCCCAAACAACTTGTGCTTTTAAAGACCATCCCATAGTTTCCCGAGTTTTGTCTTTGACCCCGACATCAAATGTGCCAGAATTTTGTGGCATGGTCACAGGGATCGTCTGAGAGCCAGTTTCCAATAATTTTGTTGACGGGATTGTAAAAGTACCTGGTTCATAAGCAATCCCAAAGGCAACCGTAGGATTATTTGATTTATTCCCTGGATCAGATGAGCTGGCAGGATCTTTCGTATTACTTGGTGGCGTTGGATTAGTCCCACCATTTGTTGGTAATTCTAGTGGCGCACTGATCGGTGTTTCAGCTGTTGCTGGACTCGGGGTCGTAGTTGTGCTTGCTGCGTATACCCTTGGATTATTAATTAATAAAAAAGAAGCCAACAAGCCAGTGCTGATTAAAAAAGTACTTTTTTTCATTTATTTCACTCACTTTCTTTTTTCACACATTGGGTATTTTTATACTGTCCTGATTGAACAAAAAAAGCGTATCATTAAACTAGATTCAGTTTTTTTTGTTTTTTTTTTGATTTCACACTTATTCTTAAAAAAATTAAAAAATAAATCACTAAGAAAAACAGATGACACTAACTTTTTACATATGACTTTTAAAAATAAATCGTGTACTTAGCAACCCGATGCATAAAAAAACCCATAAAATCCGAAAATAACACCCTTATTTTCTGGATTCTATGGGATATTTTTAACTAGTGAGTTTTGCCATAATGTGATTAATTTTGAGTCAGGATATTAAGTTCAGGATACAATAAATGCAACACGTCTAAAGTCAATCTTCTCCCTTTACCTGCAAATGGGTACACGTGCATATGCATTGCTGGATTAAAGTTAGCTTCGATAATCCCATAAGCAGTAGCGCTGTTTTCCGGTGCTACCTCTTTGTCCGGAATAATCAAATCGATTCCACTAATTTTTGCGCCTAAAGCTTCAACTGCAGAAACAGCTATCTGCTTATAACTTTCAGAAAATTCGTCTGTGACATCAATCGAATCGCCACCTGTACTAATATTAGAATTTTCTCGTAGATAAACAACCTGATCTTTCTGGGGAACAGAAGAAATGGTAAGCCCTTGTTCTTTTAACATCAGTTGCTCTAATTCTCCTAATTGAATTAGCTCTAAAGGTGCTCGATGATTTGTGCCTCTTAAAGGATCAAGATTCTTTTCAGCGACCAATTCAGCAACTGTACGTTGTCCATCTCCGACGACATTCGCAGGTTTACGAAGCATGATTGCTTTGACTTTGCCATCAATCACAAAGAAGCGATATTCCGTGCCTGGCATAAATTCTTCTACTAAAATCGAACGATCTTCGCTAAAGGCAATCGCAAGTCCTGCTTGATAGTCCTCTAAATCAGCACCATCTTTAAAAATCGTGATGCCTAGTCCATAGTTCGTTGATTTAGGTTTAATGACAAATGCTTTGTTTGCGAATCTTGGATAGGCTTTGACTGCTTCCTCCATTGTCGTAAACTCGGCTCCGTTTGGCACACGATAGCCGGCTTCTCTCAAGACTTTTTTAGTGACCGTTTTATTTTCCATGATCAAGGGAACGATATAGCTATCTTTACTTGTCATATTTGCATTTTTCACGTACTCAATATGATCGTGATGCTGTAACCGCAAAAATTGATCAGATTCGTCAATCACTTTCACTTCAATACCTTTTTGGATCGCATCAAATAACAAGATTTGCGTAGACAACTCCATCTCTCTAAATCCTGCGAGTTGATACGGACGTTCATGCGCTTTTTGATAGTAAGAAAGACCCAAAGAGGTAGCAAACTGATGTTGACTACTTTCTTTTGCTGCTTGATAGATTGTTCCTGCTAGTGTTTCACTTGGACGTTCCAGTTCTTCTAACATTTTTTCAATCAATGGTAGTGCCTCTAGTTGCTCAAGTTCGAGCGCCATCTTCTTCATATCAGTTAAAAGATCACGACCTTCCTCGATAAACTCGGTTTGATTTAGCGGATGTTCAAGAGAGACGATTTCATTTTTTCTAGTTCCTTCTTCCACCCATTGATCAGCTGCTTCTTTTTCTTCCGTCCATAACATATAAGTTAAAAATAACTGTAAGAAACGAACTTGTTCTTGATCAATTCCTAAACGTGCATTGGGATTTAAATCGATATTTCTTAATTCTATATAACGCACACCCGTTTTAGCTAAATCTGCTACCCGTTTACCACCACGAAAACGAAGTGGCGTATAAAATTCTTTTTCTTCTGATAGTTTTCCTTCTTCAACCATCTTTTCAATGTCGAACAAATATTGCTCCATTGAAGCATACGAAACTTTGACATTTGGATGATTCGTATAACCATACGAACTATTCCGAATACTTCGAACTGGCTCATTAGGAGCTGGTTTATCAATGAAATAGTTTGCTTCACTTAATGGTGATGCCCCATAAAAGTAGGTAATCAACCACCGATAGCGCAGAAAATTGCGCGCAGTTTTCAAATATAGCTCTGTTTTAAAAGCAGCAAACTCCGAAAACTCTGTTTGTTGCACAAACAACGATCGAAGCAAATCATCTCCAAATTCAAAATTAAAATGGATACCACTAACCATTTGCTTTCTTTTCCCATATTCTTTAGCTAAATAGCGGCGATATAACACATCTTCAAAATTTGCTAATTTTGCAATCATGATGTCTTCATCTTTTGCTGGCAATGCTGGTGGCATACTTAAAGGCCAGATCATTTCATTTTCAGGAATTGAGCGAGCAGCAACATCATAAATGGCTGACATATATTGGAAAAGCTCATGGATCGAATCGGTGACTGGTGTAATTAATTCAATTTGTGTTTCACTAAAGTCTGTCTGTATATATGGATGAAACGTACGATCGCCAAAAACACTTGGATGATCAGTACGTGTTAGATCTCCTGTAAGGTTCACTCGCTGTCCTTCTCGTTCCACACCAAAACGTGCTTGATCGATAAATGGACGTGAACTAGGATGTTTTAGTAATTGTTTAAAATTCATGTTGATTATCCTCCAGTTCGTATGCCTCTAATTATAGTAAAAAATAGCCAGAAAAAGAATGAAATTGTTTCAAAATATAAAAAAAGCCTGTCCAATTTTATGTACGCTTACTTCGTCGGTTGGATTGGTTCACTCCCATACCTTACTAATCCCATCATTATATGTAGAATTACCGTTACCTTTCTATAAGAAAAAGCATCTAGCTAAAAAGATTCAATTTTTTAGCTAAATGCTCTTCTTGCTGATAAAAAGAATAACTGTTTACTCTTCTTTCAACAATCCTTTAAATAAACCAATAACAAAATCATTAGGTTCAAATGGTTCAAGATCATCGATTCCTTCGCCAAGCCCTACCAATTTCACTGGTAAGTGAAGTTCATTACGGATGGCTAACACGATCCCACCTTTGGCTGTACCATCTAGTTTGGTTAAAACGAGCCCAGTGACATCAGTTGTTTCTTTAAATTGTTTTGCTTGTACCATTGCATTTTGACCAGTAGTCGCATCTAGTACAAGTAATGTTTCGTGAGGTGCATCTGGTAATTCTCGTTGAATGACACGTTTGATTTTTTCCAACTCATTCATCAAGTTGACTTTGTTTTGTAAACGTCCAGCTGTATCTACTAACAACACATCTGCCTGTTCACTTTTCGCACGTTCCATCGCATCATACACAACTGCTGCTGGGTCGCCACCAGCATTTCCCCGAACCACTTCGACACCAGCACGTTCGCCCCAAACCACTAATTGGTCAATCGCACCTGCTCGGAAAGTATCGGCTGCTGCCAGCAGCACTTTTTTTCCTTCATTTTTGTATTGGTGGGCTAGTTTTCCGATACTGGTTGTTTTTCCAACACCGTTTACCCCGACAAACAAAATAACTGTTAATCCTTCTTCTTGTAGATTTAATTCATTAACTTCATTGATTCCTTCTTGTTCATATAAATCCACTAATTTTTCAATGATTGCATTTTGGATCTCAGCTGGTTTCTTTGCGTTTCTCAGTTTTACTTCTTGACGCAACGCTTCAGAAATCTGAATAGCCGTATCAAACCCAACATCCGCACCAATCAGTGTTTCTTCTAATTCTTCAAAAAAGTCTTCGTCTACTGTCCGAAAATTAGCAAACAATTCATTCATTCGTTCGCCAAATGTTTTTCTGGTTTTTTCTAACCCTTTATCATATTTCTCTTGTACTTCGACTTCTTCTGGTTCTTGTTGTTCACCAGTAAAAGCACGCTTGATTTTATCAAAAAAGCCCATACGATCCCCCCTAATCTAAAACAAATTTTTCGATAACTTTGGCTACACCATGTTCTAAGTTACTTGATGTAACATAATTCGCTGCTTCTTTAACAAATGGGACGGCATTTGCCATGGCAACACCCATTCCAGCGTATTCAATCATCGGCAAATCGTTTTCTTCATCCCCAATTGCCATGATCTCAGCTGGTTCTAAACCTAAATCTTTTGCTAGTAAAGAAATACCATAAGCTTTTGTCACACCTTTTGGCATAAATTCTAAAAGCATACTGCGGGTCTTGATGATTTCATAACGTTCATGAAATTCGGCTGGTATTTCTTTGATCTTAGGATCTAATTCCGCTTGCGGATAGGCAATAACTGCTTTATTCAACACAAACTCGTCTGTCAGATCTGCTAAATTTGCCGGTTGAAACTGCAATAATTTATTTAATGTGTTGTATAAAGATTTCTTCCCTGGTGCAGTCGGTAATTGTAAAACCACATGATCTGATAATACATCTAAGGGCAATGCCAATTTTTGCGCAAGATCATATAAACGATGGATATCAGCAACTTCCATCACTTTTTTCTCAATGATTTCTCCTGTATCATTTTTTTGAACAAGACCACCATTGAAGGTGATGCTATAATCCCCTTCGTCCACTAATCCTAACTCTTGCAAATAATGAGCCATTGCTGCTAAGGGACGACCAGTACATAAAACGATCTTAACACCTTTTTCTTTTGCTTTCGCTAAAGCTTGCTTATTCTCATCTGAAATTTGTTTTTCTTCATTCAATAATGTACCGTCTAAGTCGATCGCAATTAATTTAATCATTTATTTCCTTACACCTTCGTTTCCATTTTTCCTTCTTCATTGATATCTTCCATACGGACAGACACAATTTTTGAAACACCTGATTCTTGCATGGTTACTCCATATAAAACATCGGCAGCTACCATGGTACCTTTTCGGTGTGTGACCACGATGAATTGAGTGTCATCTTGGAAATCACTTAAATAACGTCCGAATCTTTTCACATTTGCTTCATCTAACGCAGCTTCTACTTCGTCTAAAATACAAAATGGAACAGGACAAACTCGGATGATTGAAAACAGCAAGGCGATAGCAGTTAATGCTCTTTCCCCGCCAGAAAGCAAGCTCAGACTTTGTAATTTCTTGCCCGGTGGTTGCACTTCGATTTCGATCCCTGTTTTTAATAGATCCGATGGGTCAGTCAATACCAATTCTGCGCGACCGCCACCAAACATATTAGGAAAGACTACTTTAAACTCTTGCCTGATTGCTTCAAAGACTTCTTTAAAGCGAGCCCGTACTTCAGCATCCATTTCTTCCATTGTTTCAAACAATTGGTTCTTTGCAGATAACAAATCATCACGTTGTGTGGCTAAAAACGTATGTCGTTCATTCACTTGCTCAAATTGCTCAATCGAACGGATATTCACTGGTCCAAGGTCTGCGATCTGCTCTTTTAAGACTGCTACTTTCGTGCGACTACTTACAATATCGGAAGTTGGCTGGTAATCAGTGACAGCTTTTTCAAAGCTGATTTGGTATTCCGTTTGCAAATAGCTCAGCTGATGATCCAACAACATTTCTGCACGGTCTTTTTGCACTTCCAGTTTCGATTGTTCTGTTAGCTGTTGCTTTTGTTGTTGGTTTTTTTCAGCAAGTACTGTTTCAAGCTGATCGATTTCTTTTTGCGTACGTTCTCGTTGTTCCTTCACTGCCACTAGTTCTGCTTGCAGTTCTTCACGCTGTTGCGCAAGTTCCGTGATTTGGCTCGCTAAACTTTCTTCAGTGATTTCATGATCAGAAAAATCTGCAGTCAATGTTGCTAATTGTTGCTCTAAACTTGTCTGACGTTCAAGTGCTTCATTTTTTTGAACACGTGCTCCACGTAATTGGATCTGTAAATGATTGAATTGCTCTTTCAAGACAGCTAAATCTGCTTGTTCCTGTGCTTTTCGTGCTTGGACTTGTGATCGTTTTTCTTCCATTTGATCACTTTCTTGGTTCAGTGATTTGATCTCTTCATCGATTTGTTGTCGTTGTTGTTCGATTTCCTTTTGTCTTGCCGTTAACTCTGCTTGTTGTTTTTGATATGTTTCGATGAATTGTTGCAATTCTCTCGTTTCAAAGTTTGAGAGTTGCTTTTCTTTTTCAAAGCGTGCTAAGTCATTCGTGATATTTTGCAGTTGATTCGTTATTTCCTGCTCTTCAAACCGCAATTGTTCATTTTGCGTACGCAACTTTTCTTGTTTTTGGCTCAAGTCAGCGACTTTGGTTTGTAGTTCTTGAACAATTTTTTCTTGATTTTGCAACTGCTGATCTGCTTGTTCATATTCTGCTGTCAGCTGTTTCAATTCTTGATTTTGAGAGAAGAGACTGCCTTGATTTCCCCGTTTATTTGCTCCACCCGTCATGGAACCACCAGCATTCATCACGTCTCCTTCCAGAGACACTACTCGGTATTGGTATCGTATGGTTTGAGCAATAGCATTGGCACTAGTTAGATCCTTCGCTAATAAGATCGTTCCCAATAAATTGTGGACCACGGTTTGAATTTCTGCAGGGAATGTCACTTGTTCACTTGCGATACCTAAAAACCCATCTACCGCTGCTGCTTGCGAAAGAACGTGCGCAGGTAACTGTCTAGGTTTAATCGTTGTTAACGGTAAAAAGGTCGCTCTACCCCCTCTTTGCTTTTTCAAATAAGTGATTGCTTGACGTGCATCGTGTTCGTTTTCAACAATGACGTGTTGCGCTGCTCCACCTAGAGCTGTTTCGATTGCAAGGGTAAAAGAGCTAGGTACATCAATCAACTCAGCGACTGCACCTACGATACCAGATAATTGTTGTTTATGTTGTAAAACTAACCGAACGCCCTGGTAGAAACCAAAATAGTTTTCTTGGATTTCTTGTAAACTTTTTTGGCGTGCCTTTAATTGTTGGACTTGGTTCATCAATTGGTACATTTTAGGTTGTTCATTGGTTAATTTAGTTTGTACTGTTTTCCCTTTTGTTTGAACTTCTTCCAACTCATGTTGGTTCTTAACTAAAGCTTGTTGAAGATTTGCTTGTTTTTCAGATAGTTCCTGTTTTTGAGAGGATAACGCCAAGACAGAGGCTTCTACTTCTGATTGCTTCGCTAATGTTTGTTTACCTTTGGACGTTTCTTGTAAATATTGACGTTCAAGATATTTCAATTCATTTCCGACATTCGCTTGTTCTTGCATCAAATCAACATATTGATCTCGTAATTCAGATAATAATTCCTTCGTTGATTTTTGATATTTTTCCAATTCTTGTTGTGTCTTCATCAACTGTTGTTGTGCTTCTTGGATTTCTGTTTCTTTTTCAGTTGTTTCTTTTGTCAATTTTTCCTGAAGTTCCTCAAAATGCGCTACTTTCTTTTGCGCCTCGGCCAAAGAAGCCTGATATTCTTGCGTACTCTTTTGTGTATGCTTTGTCCGCTCTATTAAGACATCTTTTTGCCCTTCTGCTTGTTTTAATCTTTCAGACAATGCCAACAGACTTTGTTGACCTTTTTCAATTTGACGGTCTTTTTTGGCGTTTTGCTTTCTTTTTTCTGATAGCACGGCTTCTTGCGATTGGATATGTGTCGCTAATTTTGTCAGCTCTTGATTGAATTGTGTCAGCTGAGTTTGTTTTTCTTCCCACTCTTTTTTCGCAACGTTGATCTCTGTAATCATCAACGCTATATCCGTTTGGGTTAATTCTTCTTTTAACTGCAAAAATTTCTTAGCGATTTCACTTTGCTCAGCTAGAGGTGTTAATTGCTCTTGCAACTCGTAAATAATGTCTTGCACTCGACTAAGATTATCTTCTGTTTCAAATAACTTTTGTTCCGCTTTTTTCTTGCGTTGTTTATATTTTAATACACCTGCTGCTTCTTCAAATATTCCCCGACGGTCTTCTGGCTTACTACTAAAAATTGCTTCTACTTTCCCTTGTGAAATGATCGAAAACGATTCTTTTCCTAAACCTGAATCTAAGAACAGTTCTTGGATGTCTTTCAATCGACAAGGTTGTTTATTGATAAAAAAATCACTTTCGCCTGTTCGTCGATAGCGACGAGTCACGCTGATTTCTTGATAATCCAATGGTAAATAATGATCGGTATTATCCAAAAGTACTGTAACTTCTGCCACATTCAAAGGCTTACGAGAGTCTGAACCAGCGAAAATAATATCGGGCATTTTCCCACCTCGAAGGCTCTTAGCAGATTGCTCGCCTAAAACCCAGCGGATTGCTTCAGTGATATTACTTTTGCCACTCCCATTTGGTCCAACGACGGCTGTCACACTATTTTCAAAATCAATCACTGTTTTATCTGCAAAGGATTTAAATCCAGCTATTTCAATTCGTTTTAAATACACGAAGCGTTCCCTCACTTACTTTTACAGTGCTGCCAGTGCATTTTCTGCAGCAGCTTGTTCTGCTAGTTTTTTCGATTTTCCTTGCCCAGTCCCAATCAACTTGTCATCTACATAGACTTCGATCCAAAAAATCCGTTCATGTGCCGGACCTTCCTCTTTTATTAATCGGTATTCAATAAATACATCACCTGATTTTTGCAACACTTCTTGCAACTTCGTTTTATGATCCATCTCATGTGAAAAAGCACCTGCTTTGACTTTTGGAAAGACAACTGTTTGAAGAAAGGCATGGGCTGCTTCAAACCCTTGATCAAGGTACAAAGCACCTAGAAAGGCTTCAAATAAGTCACAAAGAAGAGCTGGTCTGGTTCTTCCCCCAGAATTTTCTTCTCCTTTACCTAACATGATATATTTATCAAATCCACATTCTTTGGCAAACTTGGATAAACTATCTTCACGAACGATCGCCGCACGTGTCTTTGTTAGTTTACCTTCTGGGATATCTGGATATAAACGATATAAATATTCTGAAACCATTAATTCTAATACGGCATCTCCTAAAAATTCTAATCGTTCGTTATCTGATAGTTGAAGGTTGCGATGCTCATTCACATAGGATGAATGGGTAAAAGCTTGTTCAAGTAGATTGAGATCGTGAAAAACGATAGTATACTTTTCTTTTAATTCATTTGTCAGCTGATTGTCCATTTTTCACATTCCTTTATGGATATTTTTTCAATACTTCCTTATTATACTGGTTTTTGTCTAAATTTGAAATGGTTCCGACAAAAGGTAAGTAAAGGTTTAATAAACCTCAAGGATCCAATGATTTTTTCGATTAAAGAATTTATTAGCTGATCATTTGATTGATTTGATAAATAGTATTCAAAAGTTGCCAGCTATACGAAAAGACCTCCCAAACCGTTTCCGTGTTTGGGAGGTCTTTCTCATTGCCAGATTCATTCATTACTTTCGCTAAACGGCATGTATGTCCTTATTTTAAGAACGTGATTCTGCTGTTACCGTTACTTTCGCCCATGGATTTGGTGCATCATATGACCAATCCCAATCTTTAGTACGATCGCTCACTGGTAGTACTTCATTACGGAACAATGTTGGAATTGCGAAAGCTTCTTCAAATGCATATGCTTGCCATTTTTTATATGCTTCTTTTTGGTAATCTGCATCAAATGCTTCACTTGAATTGATATCATTGATCAATTTCGTATTTTCTTCTGATTCAAAACGAGTGTAGTTGAATGCTGCATTTGGTCCCCATAGTCCGTTTGGATTTGGATCAGTTCCTGTACTCCAAGCTGCTTGATATACATCAATTTCAGGATCGTCATTTTCTAATTTATCGTAGAATGAGTTAAATTCGATTAAACGTCCAGTCGTGTATTTCACATCTAAGCCGATTTTTTTCCATTGTTGCACATAGTAATCAGATAATGGTTGCGCTGTTTCGCCACCTGACATTGAAGCAAAGTTGATCGTTAATTTATTTCCGTCTTTATCTTCACGTAACCCATCACCATCTACATCTTTATAGCCAGCATCATCCAATAATTTGTTTGCTTTATCGATATCTTGCGTAAATCCTTTTAGATCGTCATCGTGGAATGATTCAAATACAGGAGGAATCAATGAAGTAGCATTGCTTCTTAACCCTGCATAGAAACGTTCCCCTACTGCATCGTTATCTAATGCATAACCCATTGCTTGTCGCAATGATTTATCTGCCATTTTAGAATTTGGATCGTATTCAACACTGCTCTTTTCAGCATTCCATTTACCTAATTTGAAGCCTAAGTAAGTGTATGATGTTTGTTCACGTCCTAAGTTTGTGTAACCTGAGACATCTTTATATGTGTCATACGTATCTGTAGGCATTTGGAAAATCATGTCATAAAGTTTTGAGTTCAAAGCTTCTGTTGCACTAGCAATCGGCAATGATTTCATCGTGATTTTTTTCAATTGTGGTTTGCCATTCCAGTAATATTCATTTGGTAGATACTCTACTGATTCTCCTGCAACGATATTACTCATGTAATATGGACCAAAAGTCACTGGATTTTTACGTACTTGATCACTTGATTCCATGTCTTTGATTGCTACACCTTCAAGTGTGTGTTTTGGAGCTGCATATGCCCAAATCCCACCACCTGATTGAAGCATACTTGGTTCCACTTTTTTATATTCGATTTCAACTGTCTTATTGTCCACTTTTTTGATACCTGAGATTGTCGGAGCGCTACCGCTATGGTATTCTTCCATCCCAACGATGTTTCGGAAGTTATCATCATAACGGATACCTGTATAATCCTTGTTACCGATAATTTCATAAGGGAAAATCACGTCATCTGCGGTTACATCTTTACCATCTGACCATTTTACATTGTCTTTTACTTTGATCGTTGCTTTTTTCGTCTCTTGGTCTAAATCTAAACTCGCTGCACCATCATTTGTGATCTTGAAGTCCGCATCATTTGTAAATAGTGCTTCATGAGAAGGTGCCATAAATGCTGCATCGTAAGAATCTTGATAAAATTCCCATTGGAACAATCCTTTGAATTGACTATCGGTTGCTACTGCAGCCTCCAATTCGCCATCTTTTATTGCATCTTTATCATTTTTCGTTGAGATTGGAAATGTTAATTCCTTCTTCTCACCGTTATTTGCTGAACTCCCAGAAGAGTTAGAACCTCCGCCGCTTCCACAAGCAGCTAATGCCATTACTGAAAAAAGTGTAACAACGCCTAAAATTGATTTCTTCATTCCTTATTTCCCCCTTTGCTTTCTTCTTTATCCTAATCGTTGGCGTGCATCGGCAGAACGCTTAAACGCTTGTCCAACATAGTTTATACTCAACATCAATACTAAAATTAGAATTGACGCAGGTAACCAGATCCATTGTCGATTCACTAAAACCTCACCGTTGCTGGCATAACCGATTAGTGTTCCTAAACTAGGAACATTTGCTGGTAAGCCAAACCCTAAGAAAGTCAAAGTGGTCTCGATCCCAATATTTGCTGCAAAGTTCATCGTTAAGTTGGTAATGATCAATGAACTTAAGTTAGGCATGATTTCACGGAACATGATTTTAAAATCACTTGTTCCCATTGTTTTTGAAGCACTCACATAATCACGCCTTGCTTCTGATAAAGTTTTACTTCTGAATAATCGAGCTTTAGCAACCCAATAAAATGCACTCATAATGAAGATGAACGACCAAACATTATATCTAGAGATAATCGATACAAATACGATAATAATCAACATAATCGGTAAAATCATAATGAAGTCAACGATACGCATCAAAATGTTATCGATGATCCCCCCATAAAACCCAGAAATGATCCCTAGTCCAACCCCGATAATCGAAGTGATGACTGTGATTGCAAAACCAATGGTGACGGAGTTTCTTGCACCGATAATCAGTTGTCCTAAAACATCCCGACCACCTTCATCTGCTCCTAAAATAAATTTTGTCCCCTCGGTAGAGATAGCACCTGGAGCTGCATATTTATCAAAGATGCTGACATACATTACTTTATCTTGGTCTGTAAATAACGCACCGATAAAGATAACTAACAATAAAATAACGAGTAAGCCTAATGAAAAAATGGCGATTTTATCTTTTTTAAATTCACGGGCAATCATTCGTAACCCCATTGGCGGGATACTTTCTTGCACAACGTCTTTCTTTTTATCACTCATTTGTCTTTTCTCCTTTCTGATTGAATTTTATTGGATACGGATACGTGGATCAACAATGCTCATGATGATATCTGAAAGCAAGGTTCCGATCAACGTCGCAATTCCTAAAATCAATACTAAGGAGGTAATAACTGTATAGTCACGTTGTCCGATCGAATCAATAAACAATTTACCGACTCCTGGGTAGCCAAAAATCTTTTCAATAACTACTGAACCAGCAATCAAGGAAGTAATTTCATAACCCATTTGTGAAGCCATCGGCAATGCCGCGTTTCGGAAAATATGACGACTAAATACTTTATTGGTTGGTACCCCTTTTGAACGGGCAGTTCGCACAAAGTCTAAAGATTTTGAATCAATGACTTCGCTACGTAAATACTGGATCGTTACAGCTGTAGCTAAAAAGGCTTGAGTGATCGATGGTAAAATGATGTATTTCATGCGATCAATCAACTGGGTGAAAAAGCCCCCTTGGATTCCTAACGTCTGGGAGCCGCTGGTTGGGAACCAACCTAGACGATAACCAAATACAAATAACATAATCAATCCAAAGATAAATAACGGAACAGCAAAACTAAAGAAATTGTAGATTACAACAGCTTTATCCAAAAATGAGTTTTGGTATCTGCCCGCCAACATACCTAGTGGTACAGCAATCAAATAAGTAATGATAACTGTTAAGATCGACAAGTAAAGAGTATTGACGATACGCTCACCAATCAAATCAGAAACTGAACGTTTGTATAAGAAACTTTGACCGAAGTCTCCTTGTAACGCATTCCCGATCCATCGGAAATACTGGACATACCAAGGATCATTCAAACCAGCTGCCTGTCTCATTTGCTCGATGACTGCTGGATCTTGGTTGGGGTTGATCAACCCGGTAAAAGGATCTCCAGGCATCGCTTTTGCCAACATAAAGATCAAAATACTAAGAATAATAACTTGTGGGATCATTAATAATACACGTCGTAATATCGTTTTCCACATTAGCTGGCACCTCCATCTTTCAACGCTACTTTATGCGTCGGTGTGATCGTACGGAGATCGTACACTCGACCAGTTGCATCGTAGTACTCCTTTTGATTTTGGATGTACTCACGTTCCACTCTTCGTCGATTCTCTTTGTGTAACTCCCGATTTTCGACATCAATCCGAGGGATAGCAGACAGTAAACGTTTCGTATAGATATGACGTGGATCATTATAAATATCTTCTCGTGTACCAATTTCAACGAATCGACCTTTATACATAATTGCGATATTATCACACATATGTTTCACGACTCCCAAGTCATGAGAAATAAATAAATAACTTAAACCAAATTCTTGTTGGATTCGTTTCATGAAATTTAATACTTGCGCCTGAACGGATAAATCCAATGCAGAAACTGGTTCATCTGCTACGATGAGTTTTGGGTTTGTCGCAACTGCACGTGCAACCCCTAAACGTTGACGCTGTCCACCTGAAAACTCATGTGGATATTTATACAGCGCATCTTCCGGCATCCCTACGATATCCAGTAGATTTTTCACTTTTTTCTTTTCCTCTTGATCACTCAAACGTTCAAAGTTACGGATCGGTTCTGCAATAATATCCAATACTCGCTTTTTAGGATTCAAGCTGGACATTGAGTCTTGGAAGATCATTTGAACATCTTTGTTATAGCCAATTTTTTGTCGGTTACTTTTTTTAGTGACATCTTTACCTTCATAAATGATTTGTCCTGAAGTCACTTTTTCTAATCCAACGACTGCTTTCCCTGTCGTTGATTTACCAGAACCAGATTCTCCGACTAAGCCATACGTTTTTCCTTTTTCAATAATGAAGTCGACACCATCTACTGCATATACATGATCCGTTACTCGATTAAAGAATCCACTACGAATAGGATAGTGTACTTTCAAATCGCTGATTGTAATTAATTCTGTCATCTACACCTCTCCTTTTTCGTCTCTAAAGTGGAAATGTTTGTAGCAAGAGCAACGAACCAAATGATTCGGAGCAATTTCATGAAGGACAGGGTTTTCTTCGTGATCACTGGCTGGGATCCAAGGAATCCGAGGAGCAAAACGACAACCAGTTCGTGGCATATTTTTCAAAGAAGGAACAACGCCTTCAATCACATGGAGCTCAGCTTCATGGTTCCCCTCTTGAGGAATAGAGTTCAACAATGAACGGGTATAAGGGTGTTTAGGATTTTCAAAAAGTTCTTTGACCCCAGCTACTTCAACAAATTGACCGCCATACATTACCGCTACCCGATCAGCCATTTCTGCCACGACACCCAAGTCATGCGTGATCAGAATGATTCCTGTTTTGGTTTCTTCTTGTAAGTCTTTTAATAAATCAAGGATTTGCGCTTGAATCGTTACATCTAGCGCTGTCGTTGGCTCATCCGCAATAACAATCGGTGGCTTACACGCAATCGCAATGGCGATGATTACCCGCTGTCTCATCCCCCCAGATAATTCATGGGGATATTGTCGTCCGACTCTGGCAGGATTAGGAATCCCAACTTGCTCCAACAATTCCAAGGCACGAGCTTGCCGTTGTTCAGCGTTCATTTTGGTATGATAAGATAACCCTTCCTTAATTTGATCTTCAATACGCATCAAAGGGTTTAACGCAGATAACGGATCTTGGAAAATCATCCCAATATCATTCCCGCGGATTTTGTTATACAAAGTTTCATTCAATTCAATCAAGTTTAAATCATTATATAAAATTTCGCCTGTGATCTTTGTGTTGTTTGGATCAAGTAACCCCATAATAGTAGTCGCTAATGTACTTTTCCCGCAACCAGATTCTCCAACGATTGCTAAGATCTCGTTTTTATCTAATGTAAAAGAAACGTCATCTACTGCATCGTAATACTCATCTTTAAGACGGAAGCCTGTATGTAGGTTCTGAACATCTAATAGTTGATTATCTGACAATCGAATACCCCTCTCTGCTCCCTGGTTGGAAGTTTTCTTAATAAAAAATGATATCCCACAGAATAAAACGTTTTATAATAAGCGTTATTCTAAGGATAGTGCAATATATTATTAATAATTATATATAAAACCCCTCTACAATGCAAGAAAATTTCAGTCAGTTGCCAGAATTGTCAGAAAAATCTATTTAAAATAAAGATAAATCACTTGAAAAATTAAAAAAAAGTGAGTAAAGATCCGATTGATCTTTACTCACTTTTATGCTGATGATTAGTTAAGATGATTGCTGATGTAGTCAACTGCCCCACCAACTGTTTCAATTTGTTCTGCATCTTCGTCAGAAATTTCTGTTCCAAACTCATCTTCAAGTTCCAAAACAAATTCCATGATGCTAATTGAGTCAGCTTTTAGGTCATCTTTGATATTTAATTCATCAGTTACTTTATCTGTATCAATTTCAAAATGATTTGAAATAATTTTCGCTACTTTATTAAATACTTCTTCACGTGACAATGTTTTCACCTCCAACAATTATCAAAATTGCCGATTTCCTTCACCAAGGCTAATTTTACTGACATTTTCTAAGATTGTCCACCTTTTTTTCTATAGGGTCGTCGACGAGCAACCAGAAACATTATTCTGCAGGTTTTTCGAATTGTTCAACTAACTGCCCTACCACATTGGTTTCCAACATAGTGTGGATTTGTCTGATGGTATGTCTCACTGCATCTGGTCCAGTCGCACCGTGAGTTTTGATGACTGGTGCCTTTAATCCAAAAAGAACTGCTCCGCCATGTTTTGAATAATCCATTTCTGATTTTAATGAACGTAACCCATCTTTCAACAATAGTGCGCCCATTTTTCCTTTAAACCCTTCATTTAAAATGGCAGCTTTCAGAAGGTCCATCAGATTCATTGCTGTTCCCTCAATGGATTTCAATACTGCATTGCCTGTAAATCCATCGGTTACAACAACATCTGCTACCCCGTTCAATAGTTCCCTCGCTTCAACGTTTCCAATAAAATTCAAACTGGTTTCATTTTGAAGTAATTCGAAAGCTTTTTTAGTTAATTCGCTTCCTTTTGTTGCTTCCGTCCCATTATTCAATAAAGCAACTCGAGGTCTACCGATTCCTCGGACTTTTCTTGCATAAAATGAGCCTAAGATTCCATATTGTAATAAATGTTCCGGTTTATTTTCAGCATTTGCACCTAGATCAAGCATATCAAACCCTGCATTGGGTTGACCGACTACCGGTAAAGTAGACATCAGACCAGGGCGTTCGATGTTTTTGATACGACCAACAATAAAGAGTCCAGCTGCTAATAATGCGCCAGTGTTCCCCGCTGAAAAAATCGCGTCTGCTTCACCATTTTTGACAGCTTGTGCTGCCAAAACCATCGAAGCATTCTTCTTACGGCGAATGGCTTTAACTGGTTCATCATCACTATCGATTTTTTCATCTGTATGAATGATCGTCACATTGTGTTCTGTTGTTAGATATTTTCTTATTTCATTTTCCTTACCATAAAGGATAAATTCCACATCTGGGAAATCTTTTTGAGCTAAAGCCACACCTTCCACAATGGCTTGTGGTGCGTGATCTCCACCCATTGCATCTACGGCAATTTTCATTATTTCCACTCCTTTTTTATCATCACTATAAAGTATAGCACAGTCTATTAATCAAAATAACGATTATCTTGATTTTCCAAGTCTAAACTGCGGACCAAATGTTGGTATTCTGGCAATAGTTGCCAATCCTTTAACTGCCATAGCTTTTGTGCCTCATCACGAGCTACCTCTAATATATTACTATCTGTTACAAGATCAGCAATTGCAAATTGCGGTAAGCCTGATTGGCGAAAACCAAATACTTCTCCTGGTCCACGCAACTCTAAATCTTTTTCACTTAGAATAAAGCCATTGTTCGTTTCTGTCATTATTTTCATTCGCTCAATCCCTAATTCATTTTTAGGATTAGCTACCAATACACAATAAGAAGCATCACTACCACGTCCAACACGTCCACGTAATTGATGTAACTGTGCTAATCCAAAACGATCAGCATCCATGATCAACATGACTGTAGCATTCGGAACATTTACACCCACTTCGATGACCGTCGTTGAAACCAAGATTTGCATCTTGTTTTCTTTAAATGTTTCCATAATTGCTTCTTTTTCCTGGTTCTTCATTTTACCATGTAACAATCCGACTTCATACTGAGGCGCAAAAAGCGCACTTAATTTTTCATAAATTTCAACAGCGTTTTTAACGTCTAATGCTTCTGACTCTTCAATCAACGGGCAAATGACATACATTTGATGTCCTTTCGCCAGTTCCTTCCATGTCCAATCTAACACACTATTTAATTGTGGCGTACGAACCCATCTCGTCTCTATTGGAATCCGGCCAGCTGGAAGTTCGTCAATTACCGAAACATCCATTTCTCCGTATGCAGTAATCGCTAAAGTCCGAGGAATTGGTGTGGCTGTCATAAATAAAACATCTGGACGCCAGCCTTTTTCACGGAGTACTTTTCGCTGATTCACACCAAAACGATGTTGTTCATCCGTAATAACTAAACCTAAGTGTTGAAATTCGACTCCTTCTTGAATCAACGCATGGGTACCGACAACGATATCGATTTCTCCTTGTTCCAGCAATTCGAGTAGTTCTCTTCGTTCTTTGGCTTTCGTCGAACCCGTTAACAGAGCAAGTTTAACTTCTTGCGCATCAAATAATTGAAGAAGGCTTTCCATGTGTTGTTGTGCCAAAATTTCAGTTGGTACCATCAATGCGCCTTGAAACCCTGCAGTGACCGCCGCATATAAGGCAATTGCTGCAACAATCGTCTTTCCGCTACCTACATCACCTTGCAATAGGCGTTGCATATGTTGCGGACTTCTTAAGTCACGACAAATTTCATTCGTGACTCTTTTTTGGGCATCCGTCAATTCAAAAGGTAGTTTTTGAATAAATTGTTTCAAGCGCTGGATGTCATATAAAATTTCAATGCCATTTGTTTCTGCTTTTTCCGATTTTTTAAGCCCTTGAAGTCGCATTTGAAATAAAAAGAATTCTTCAAAGACAATTCTTCGTTTTGCTTGATGGTTTTCTTCATGATTTTTCGGAAAATGCATGCTCTTAACAGCAGTTGGCCGATCCAACAGTCGATATTTCTCAACTAATCCATTGGGAAGATTCTCTTCGATCAAATCACCATACTCTTCGAACCCTCTTCGAATCAAATCGACTAAAGTTGTTTGACGGATTGATTTATTGACATGATAGATTGGAGAAAAATCATCCACCGCTTGAGAACCCAAAATTTTCATACCATTTAATGACTTCCGTTTCGCATCCCATTTTCCATAGACAGCAATTTCTTCGGATAAGTTCACTTTATCTTTCAAATATGGTTGATTGAAAAAAGAAACATTGAAAACAGCATGATCCTGCATCATACGAAATTGGAGTCGATTCTTTTTGTATCCAAAGCGACTCATTACTGGTGGTGAAACAACCAGGCCTTTTAAAGTCACTTTTTCTTGATCAAGTATTTCATTTAAATTTCTTTCTTGAATGTCTTCATAGCGAAAAGGATAATAGGTCAATAGGTCTTCGATGGTTTGGATTCCCAGACTAGCAAGACTATCCGCCCTTTTTGCTCCCACACCGGCTAACATCGTCACTGGATCATTTAAAGACCTCATATTTCACCCTCCTTTACCGTATGTTTCACTATCAATCCATTCCTTAGAAATAGGGCTGCACCAACAACCTGGTACAGCCCCCGTTCTTTTACCGTTCGTTCAGGCGAAAAGGATTGTCCTTTTCTATTCTGCAGAGAATAAATACGGATAAACCGGTTGATCGCCTTGATGAATTTCAATTTCTAAATCTGGATATTGTTCAACTAATTTAGCTGATAATTCTTCTGCTTGATGAACCGAACCACCTTCACCTGCTAAAATCGTCACAATTTCTGTTTCTTCAGTGATCATTTTTTCTAAGGTAGCGAATGAAGTTGCCATCATGTCAGAATCTGAGATAACGATTTTCCCATCAATCATCCCTAAGAAATCGCCCTCAGTAATTTTCACACCATCAATGGTTGTGTCACGAATCGCATGAGTAATCTGCCCACTAACGACACTTGCAAGCATTTCTGTCATAGTCGCTTTGTTTTCTTCCAACGATACTTGATCATTAAATGAAAGCATCGCAGTTAATCCTTGAGAGATCGTTTTTGATGGTACGACCGCTACTGGGATATCTGCTACTTCAGCCGCTTGATCCGCAGCCATGAAGATATTTTTATTGTTTGGTAATACGATGACTTTATCCGCATTGACTTCCTTGATCGCTTTAACGATATCTTCCGTACTTGGGTTCATCGTTTGTCCACCACTAATGACGTAGTTTGCTCCTAAACTTTCAAATAACTCTTGCACTCCTTTACCGGCTGCAATCGCTACGATCCCATAAGGTGTACGAGCTGCTTTTTGTGGCTTCGCTTGCTCATCGTGTTCTAAAATCGTTTCATGCTGTAAACGCATGTTGTCGACTTTGATTTTTACTAATGAACCAAATTTTTGTCCATAATTTAATACTTCACCTGGATTTTCGGTATGCACGTGGACCTTAATGATCTCATCATCATTAACAACCAATAATGAATCACCGATTCCATCTAAGTAATTACGAAATTCTTCATAGTCAAATTGGCTATCGACGGTTGGCCCTTCACCGATTTTTACCATGATTTCTGTACAGTAACCATAATGGATATCTTCTGTTGCTAATTGACCTTGGACACTGCGATGATGCTCAGCATTGACCATTTCATCCATTTCAGCTGGTGATGGTTCATAGACTTCTGTCATTTTGAACTCACCATTCAAGGCACTTAAGAAGCCTTCATATACAAATAGCAAACCTTGACCGCCACTATCGACGACACCGACTTCTTTTAACACTGGTAACAAATCAGGTGTTTTCGCTAAGGCACGTTTCCCACCTTTTACCACAGCCGTCATCACTTCAACAACGTCGTCACTTGTTTTAGCTTTCTTTTCTCCTGCTTTTGCAGCTTCACGGGCTACTGTCAAAATGGTTCCTTCAACAGGCTTCATGACTGCTTTATAAGCTGTCTCAACGCCATGCGTAAAAGCCGCAGCTAAATCTGCAGCGTTTAACACTGTCACATCAGGTATTTGCTTTGAAAAGCCTCGGAATAATTGAGACAAAATAACTCCTGAATTTCCTCTGGCTCCCATTAGTAGGCCTTTTGATAACATTGCTGCTAACTCGCCTACTTTTTCAGAAGTAGAATCAGCAACTGCTTTAGCTCCACTTGTCATAGATAAATTCATATTGGTACCTGTATCTCCATCAGGAACTGGGAATACATTTAACGAATTGACATATTCTGCATTTACTTGCAGACGATTCGCGCCCGCCTGAACCATTTCCTGGAATTGGCTTGCACTGATTTCTGTTACACTCACCTAGATAATCCTCCTTCAGATCGACTGCTGAATCATTCAGCAAGCCTTCTGCCTAGTCTGGCAGTACACGAACACCTTGGACGAAAACATTAACAGAATTGGCTGTTACACCTAGTAATGTCTCCAAGTTGTATTTTACTTTTTCTTGGACATTGCGAGAAACTTCTGAAATTTTTGTACCATAACTAATGATCGTATAAACATCTACTGCGATACCATTAGCTTCTTGGCGAACAACTACTCCTCGAGAATAATTTTCTTTTCGTAGAATTTCAGTAATATTATCTTTTATTTGGTTCTTGCTGGCCATTCCTACAACACCGAACACATCTGTTGCGGCGCCACCAACAACTGTTGCAATCACATCATTGGTAATTTCAATGGTTCCAGCTGACGTTTGAATTTTTACAGCCATGAATGAGCCTCCTTAACGGGCAAAATACTCCCATTTTTCTTCTATCATATTTTATCATAGCGTCACCCGAAATAAAAGGCAGTTACCCTAAAGTACTCAAAAACCGCTGAAAATTTTAAAATTAGTCCTGTATAATTTACAATTATTCCCATGGATTGTCAATTCTTGCTATGAAAAGACACTTGCATATTACCCCTTCATATGATATGTTATTCTGGTATGAGCTGAATTATTCTATCGCTCCAAATCGAGGTAAAGGGGGAAAATTACATGGCAAAAGTTTGTTACTTTACTGGTCGCAAGACAAAAAGTGGAAACAATCGTTCTCATGCGATGAACTCAACAAAACGTACTGTTAAACCTAACTTACAAAAAGTTCGCGTTATGATCGACGGAAAACCTAAAAAAGTTTGGGTGTCAACTCGTGCTTTGAAGTCAGGAAAAGTTGCACGCGTTTAATTGAATGAAGTTTGAACCGTTCGGTGCGTGAACGGTTTTTATTTTTATTATAATGCCTTACTTTTCATAAAAGAAGTTAGTTGAAAAGCCTACAAATGATCTGGATGAACGATCATTTGTAGGCTTTTTAGGTTTTGCCAAGTCCTTAATATTAAACATGTATTCTTTTAAAAACTGGTATTTTATTATTTATAAAATCAGTTTATATAAGTTTTTTTGCCTTTTATTTTCAAAATAAACGTTATTTATTATTGTTTTTTTATTTTTTTGGAAATGCCAAGTCTTTTCATGTAGTTAAAAATATGAATATGATAAACTAGAGATAACTTCATATTTCATAGAAATTTGGTGAATGAATCAATGAAAACAAAAATCAAACTTTTTTTTAAAGAAAATGGTCGTTATGCTTTTGCTAGTTTTCTGATCCCTTTTTTGATACTTGCGTTAGTTTACTTAAGTATCGGAATTTATCCAGGAAGTAGCCGAAGCATTCTTGCAAGTGATGCATTTTCTCAATTTTCAAATTTCCATGCAAGCTTTCGGAACATGTTATTAGGAAAGCAAAGTATTTTTTATACTTGGAACGCCTCATTAGGTCTGAATTATTTATCTTTAATTTCATATTACTTAGGCGGATTATTTACTCCGCTTGTTCTTTTGTTTCCTAATAATATGATGCCTGATGCTTTATATTTTCTAACTCTGCTTAAAGTTGGGTTTGCTGGATTATCTTTTTGGTTCCTTGCGCGGACGTATAACATTCCACGTTGGGGACAAGTGGCTTTAAGTGTTAGCTATGCTTCGATCTCTTTCATTACCGCTCATTCTGAGATCATTATGTGGTTGGATGCGTTTATTTATCTTCCACTTATTATTTTGGGTATCCATCGGGTCATGGATTATAAACGACCAACATTATTATTTGTTAGTTACTTATTGCTCTTTTTATCCAGTTTTTATATGGGCTTTATGATCGGTATTTTTTCTTTTCTTTATTTTATGGCAAGGCTGTTTACAAAATGGTCACTCTACAAAAAATCGATTGTACCTTATGGGATTACTTCCTTATTAGCTGGTGGAGCATCAATGATCATTATTCTTCCAGCAGTCTTGGATCTCCGATCAAATGGCGAAACATTAACACAGATCACTACACTAAAAACCGAAGCTACCTCATATTTGGATATCATCATGAAAAACATGATCGGTGTCTATGACACAACCAAATATGGCTCCATTCCTTTTATTTATGCTGGTTTGTTTCCATTAGTTTTATGTCTATTTTATTTTGCTAGTCGAAAAATCAACTTAAAGAACAAACTTTTGTATGGTAGTTTATTTGCTTTATTGATTGCTAGTTTCTATCTTGTACCACTCAACCTCTTTTGGCATGGTATGCATGCGCCTAATATGTTTTTGTTCCGCTATTCCTATTTGTTTTCTTTTCTCGTCCTTTTGTTAGCGGCCAAAGGATGGGAACGAATAACTAAAGAGGATCAAGGCTTACTCCTCAGTATCATCATCATTTTAGCAGCAGTTTTTGCTATCGCATGGGGACTTAAGCCTAATAATAGTTACTCTTATATTACAACGACATCGTTTGTCTTAACGATTGTTTTCTTGAGTCTTTACGCGTTAACAATTGGCTTTTTCCAGCAACCAAAACAGCCCGTTAAATACCTTAGCTTATTGTTACTGTTACTGATGACAGGAGAAGCAAGTGTCAATACGAATAGTATGATTCATGGGATATTAGATGATTGGAATTATGCTTCACGAAGCTTATATACTGATCCTGCTCCTAGCATCAAGTCACTTGTTGACCAGACAAAACAAGAATCGGATACTTTTTATCGATTAGAAAATCTTGATCCGATTTCTCCTAATGATTCCATTAACTATGGCTATAGTGGTATCAGTTTGTTTTCTTCTATTAGAAACAGGAACTCTTCTGCTTATCTAGATTCGTTAGGCTTTCGTTCAAGGGGAACAAATCTTAATATCCGATACGCAAACAATACCTTATTGATGGATGGGTTTACAGGAATAAAATATAACATTGCTAAAAACGACAGTAGCTTTAGCAAATATGGCTTTGTGAAAGAAAGTCAGAGCGGTGACTATACACTCTATAAAAATCTAAATGCTTTACCGCTAGCTTTTACAGCACCATTAGATATTAATCACGTGGAACAACCATTAACTGACAATCTCACGAGTCAAACCAATTTGATCAATCGGCTGGCTGATTTAAATGAGCGGTATTTTACTTTCTACACACCAACTTTGAAAAGCCAACAAAACGTTACAGTAAACAAGACGTCTACCGGGGTGACTTATTCTGAAACCACGAATAACCAGCCCAAAACGCTTACTTGGGAAGTGCGTGTACCAGCAAACACACAAGCTTATCTCAGTTTGTTCCCTACTAACTATGCCCAATTAGAAAGTTCTACCGCCACGATTACTGTCAACGGTGTGTCACGAAAGACTCAGATCAGTATTTCTGGACAGTATTATGATCTAGGATATTATCCTCAAGACACAACAGTTACTTTCTCTGCTAGTTTTTATGGTACAAAAGAGGTTAGCTTTATGGAACCTAAAGTTCTTGGACTTGATGTTGTTGCTTATCAAGCAGCAATGAATCAAATCAAAGAAAATGGTGTTGCTATGAAAACGACCGGCCGAACAGCCACTGGTACTGTCAACACATCCGAAGAAAGAATGCTAGTCACAACGATCCCTTATGATGCTGGCTGGTCCGCAAAAATCGATGGAAAGGCAGTCAAAGTCGAAAACTTCAAAGATGCCTTTGTAATGATCAAACTACCTGCAGGCAAACATACCGTCACTTTTAGTTACTTACCTCAAGGTTTTATCATCGGATCGATTTTGTTCGTTCTTTGTATCGGACTTTTTATCCTATATGTGTGGTATCAAAAGAAAGAGCCCAAAGTAAATAAGCGATATAAACATAGTTAATGATCCACTCAGCGCCATCATTTCTAAAATTGAAATGATGGCGCTGATTTTTACGTTGATGACTCTTATAGTTCTGATTACTTATCTACTACCGTATTCAGTAATTTCATTATGTTCTGTTATCTTCCTTACAGGACTTGTGGAGCCTGCAATCCTTGACGTTGATTGCAGACTCGAACTTGATTCACGTCTTTTCTCCAAAAGCTCTCTTAAGCGTTGAACATCACCCTGTTGATTAGATGAACTGCCCTTATTTAAATTCCCACCTCCGGAAAGAGAGGGTGAATTGTCAAGGATCCAATCGCTTATTTTTATTATTTCAACCTACAAAACATGTTCCGTCATGGCAAAACCTACCAAATAAAAAAAGACAGAAAGAAACTTTTCTTCTTTCTGTCCCAATTATTCTATCTCTCATAACCAACATCAATTTCTGATCATTCCTCAACGAAGTTAAAAAGTTAAATGTTCTGGTTTATTGATTACTCATCTGTCGTACCCAACGGCGCCCTTAGGATTATTTACCCGGCTTACAAGATTTGGAGATGCTGTAGAATGCATTTTGGCCTCCTGTGTGCCACTGTTTCCTAAAATTACTCTCAGTTCTTTTTTCTGACTATTACTCAACCTACCGTTATCTACCTTTCCATTATCTACTTCTCCGTTATTAAACTTGCCATTATTCCCCACTTCATTACTTAATTGTCTAGCTTTTTTTTGATATATTAAGTTGTCTTGCAAGTCTCTGATATCCGCATATGTAGCTCTAAACAAAGATGTTTTTTTGGTTTGAGAGGTAAGTTGATCTAAACTGCCTGTTTTTCCTTCTTCCTTGCTGTTTCCACTAAGCTGTGTTACTTCTGGATTTGGATTAATCTCTTTATCTGTTAAATTACTCTGGTTTGAAGTATTGGAGCCAGTTTTAAAGTTACAAGCGGGTTTGCCTAAACCGTCTGTTGCTCCTTTTATCTCACTAGCTAATGTAGTATTTCTCGCTTCTAGATATAAATTTGTTTCTTCTGGAGTGGCATCATTTTCTTTATCCAATAAACTACTACTAATTGAAAATTCGGAGCCGGCTTGAGAGCTGCGAGCGGATTGATCGAAACTACTTCTGCTTGATTGTCCTTCTTCCACAGATAATCGTGGTTCCTGTAAGTGTTGATTTTCGGTTAACTTATCCGTTTCAAATACATTGTTTATTTTTGAAATAAGGGTGTTTATCTCCCTATTCGCTTTCTTCCAGTATTTTTTTTTATCATCCTGTTTTATGCTCTCGTAGCTCTCAGCAACAAATTTTAATTCTGACTTTGTTTCTTCAACATTTCCATTATACGTTTTTAATGTTTCTACTGCTTTTTTTTGAAACATATAATGTAATTTTTGTGGATCTTCCCCTACTCTTCGAGCATATTTTTCACAAAACTCTTGGAGGTCAATACCAACAAATCCGTTTATATCTCGCAATACACGATGATGAAGAGAAGTGTCCTCTATTTGAGCTGTTAATTCAGCTAATCCCACTTCCATTTGCTTTTTCAGCCGAGGATCTGTTTGTTCACTTGATTGTTTATCAAGTGTATTCTTCAGATTTTTCAAATCAGCTAATTCTTGTTCCAATTCTTGCTCATTTTTTGTAAGATATTCTTGATCTTGTTCATTTAATGTGTATTCATTTTCCTTACTGAGAATCATCTTACTATCTATGTTATGTATACCTGCTTTTTTTAACGTATTGCTTGTGCTGAGATCGTAATAATTATAGCTTTTTGTTGCGACTGAATTTTCCGCTTTTGTCATTAGGATAAAAACATTTCGTTTCAACCCTTTTTTCATTGCAATTTGGTAACGAACTTCTAGTAAATCTCGTAAATTTTCTTTAAAGCTTGGAGTGTCTATATACCCGTTTTGATACGCCGTAATAATCTCATCATATAATTTCTTTTTTGTTTTCCTCAAATCTTTTATTCCTAATTTTACATACTCACTTCGTTCTTTTGAAATTTCAGGAACAGCATTTTCTAAGTCATTTTTGTACTTATAGGCGTTAGCTTCTATCAAGCCATTATGTTCAAGTACCTGAAATATTTTAGAACAGAGTTCGGTTATCTTCTTCTTCGATTCATTCCAGGTTATTTCACTATCCGTTTTCTTTAATTCTTGATATTCTTTATCAATAGATTGCCGTTCACTGAAGTTAGTCCCCGACGTTTTTAAATGATCTGCCAGTGTCAATTGAAACGACCGATAGAGTCGTTGCGGATTTTCCCCTATTCTTGGAGCATATTTTTCACAAAACTCGCGCAGGTCAATACTAGAAACACGATCCACGTTTCTTACGACATAAAGATGAAGACGGACATCACGTAGTCGTCCTATAGTCCATTTAATAGACTCATTCAAACTAGAGGTTTCTTGCTTTCTTGATTGTTTAATCAACGAAGCAAGTGATTTATTGTACTTCTCTTCTAGTTGCTTTAGTTCCTTCTTATTTTTAGTATGAATGTCAAAGTCAAATGTTTTATGATTATAGCTTCTATGAGTTAAACGTTCTTTGCTATTTGTTATAAGTATATTTTTACTATCTATATCGTGTATCCTTGCTTTTTGTAAAGTTTTGCTTCGACTTAGATCGTAATAATCATAGCTATGTCGATCGTTTAGGTATTGTAATATTTTATACATTTCAGGTTGAAGTTTGTTATGCAAAATCTTAACTAAACTCCTTGCTTTTTCTAAATCTTTTGTTTCTAACTTCTTTATTTGCTTATAGAGCTTACCAATTTCTTTTAGATCTTTTTTTGATGGTTTAGCTAAATAATCTACTGATTGTTCTGGAGGGTCTGAGATTCCATTAGAAAGAGCAACTATTTTTTTTTGTATGTTTGATTCAATGGTTGCCCTTCTACGCTTCGATCATCAAACAAATGATCTTTATGATACAAAGCGTGAACATCAATACCGAATTGTTTTTTAAGCTGATTTCTAGCAAGAATTTGGTATCGTATGTTTAACAAGTTACGTAATTTTTCTTTCGATTGATTGGTATCCAAATCCCCTTCTTCATAAGCTGGGATGATTTCTTTGTACAAATCTTCTTTCTCGTGTTTCAACTCTTTCATTGTTAGCTTACTATAGTCAACGATCATGGCTTGGTTTTCGTTAGCCCCAGCATTCTCCCTTGGGTCTGCAGCTTGTTCAAACTCATCCTCAGAATCCGAACTATCGTCAAAACTTTGATGGTAAGTAATACGGTTAAAGCTTGATGTTCCTAGATATTTATCTTCTTCAGTTCCCATAAAATAACTCTCCTTTCGTTAATAAACCTACTAAGTCCTTCACATTATATACTCAAAACAAGTGGTTCCTAGTCCATTTTTTTCTTTATTTTTAAAATTTAAGTTCTGTATAGTAACAGAGGATTCAGTAAACTGATTGATCTATTTTAGAATTTACTCGTAGTACGCGAGCTTACCTGAGTCTTCCAATTAGGAACTCCAAAAATAAAATAACACAAATGATACATCCTGGCTGAATGCTTCTGTCACTCTTGATGCTTTATTTATCTATTAGTTAAAAAGAACGATCATTTCTGGTTTCAGTTTCCAATCGACTGTTAGAAACACCATTTGTTGGTTGTAAATGATCATTTCTAGTTACAGGTTTCGGTCGACTATTAGAAAAACTATTTTTTGATGGTAAATTATACCGAAGGACCTTCTGATGATTGCTGGTTTTTTTGATAAAGTTCAGTCATTTTATTTTTGTAAATTTGATTTAAAGGTTGTATTGATTCTAAAGTTTGCTCCAAACTTGATTCTATAGCTGGCATAGTAAATAATGACTCTTTTTGATAAAAAATGGAAATCTCTACACCAATACTTTGTTCAAATTCTTTTTTTATTGCAAGTTGATATCTTATTTCCAACAAATTAGATAGATTTTCTTTAAATGTTTCGGTATTTACCTCCCCTTTTTTAGATAACGCAATAATAGTTTTATACAATTCTTTTTTTTGTTTGTTGCAATTGTTTTATTGTCATTTGATGATACTTGGTTCGGATCGCATTGCCTGCTCTTTAGGGATACCATCGTTTTTTTATTTTCCATGGTGCTTACCTTGTCCTATTGATTGCTTATTTTCCATAAATTTTTTCTCCCTTCGCTCTTTCAGTCCCTATGTCATAGGTAAATCATAATGTTGTGGTGTCTTTTTTTGTCCCTTACTTTTTTGTCTATTTATTCATAAAACTACCGACCCCCAGAAGTTAGTTTTTGAGCTAATCTTTAGGGATCGGTACAAAAATGGTTTTAGATTCTTTAACTGTTTGTTTTACATTTTATAATTTAAATTAGACACTAGTCTCTCTTAATAAATCATTACTAGGCTTTCCTTTAGACGGATCAAGTTGTTGATTTTGCGCACCCTGCTGTACTTTACTTTGTGCTCCATTTATTATATTTAATAATCGTCCTTGGGCATTTTCTGGATTCATTCCCTTATTTTTATTCACTTCAGCGTAAAGGGGTTCTATTTTTTTCACAGGATCTGGTAAATACTCACGGCAATCTTTAATTCCTAAGTACTTTAATGTAGGACACTCATTAATAGGGGTATTAATGTGATAAAATGGTTGTTCGATTAGCGTGTATTGATTAAGTAGCTTATCTATTTCTGGTAGTAGCTTTATGAACTCTTCATTCGCCCTTTTATATGATCCCTCTTTATCCAATCGTTTTATATAATTGACCTTATTAATAATCCAAGCTCTATCTTGAGCATAATCAACCTTTTTGGAGTCTAAATATTTCTTCGCTATTCTATCCTTATATAGATCCATATTAAAAAATTCATTCAACTTCCCAACTGATAACGGGTCAGCACTCCTTGTCACATCCTGAAATCTTTTGCTAACCTCCTGTGTAAAATCATCCACCAGATTAGGACTTTTATCTTTTAATTGCGTTGCTGCTGTCTCCTGCCATGCATGAATGATTTTTTGGGGATCAACGTTGTTTCGCTCAGCAAATTTGTGACAAAATTTCTCATAGTCCATCCCAAGCATGTGTTCGATCGTTTTTCTAGTCTCAAGTTGATGATGGATGTCACGTAAGTTGCTTAGATTAGTGATGAATTCTTTTTCATGCACATCCTTATTTAGTGAAGTTTTAGCATTTTTAAAAAGCTTATAAAATTTAGTAACTTGTTTATTGAAAACCAATTCAAGTTCCTTTAACTCTTTTTTGCTTTGTTTAACGTACTGCAAGTTTTTAGTATCAGGTGACGGATAATTAAACTTTAATCGATTCGAAGCATCCAATATCTTCTCAACATTTCCCCATTTATGAAGACCGGCCTTTTTCAACGTTTTACTTTTACTCAAATCGTAATAATCATAGGTCGATAGGTTATTAGGTATATTTTTGTTCAATACTTCTACTATAAGTGGATAAATCTGTGCAGCTGATTCTCTTCCAGACAATGTTTGATTGGTATTAAATTGATGTTTCATTTTCTGATATAATTTAGCTCTTTTTTTCTTATTCTCATCTTTAGTATTGTCAGTTGTTACTTGTGGTATATTAGTTTTCGTTTGGTTTATAAAATTACTGATTGCATCATCATATTTGTTTATCATGTCTGGATTGTCTCTACCTAAAAATTTAGAATTATTTAAAATTTTTGTGAAATCAAAACCAACCTTTTGAATCAGTTCTTTTTTTATGGCGATTTTATAGCGAATATCTAGTAATCTCTCTACTTTTTCAGAAAATTCTTTTGTACCTACTTTATGTTCTTTAGATAACTGAATGATCTCTTTATATAGTTTTTGCTTTTCATTTCTTAAAGAGTTCATGGATTGCCAAAGTTCCGGTTTTGGCCCTTGATCCCGGTTATTATCTACGACTTCATAATCATTATTAATATCCGCAACTTCATCATAGATGCTAAAAGATATTGAAGACGTGGTAGAAGCATTACTTGGACGAGGAGTTGGCTCTAAACTTACTTCCTCAGGATTCCCGTTCTCCCTATAACTGTCTACTTCACCATATTCAACTGATTCGCCATACCCATTATCATCAACAGCACTTGAACGAGGATTTAGCTCCTCAGGATTTTCGTTCTCCCCATAAATGCCTACTTCATCATATTCAACTGGTTCGTCATACCCATTATCATCAACAGCACTTGAACGAGTAGTTAGCTCCTCAGGATTTTTGTTCTCCCCATAAATGCCTACTTCACCATATTCAACTGGTTCGTCATACCCATTATCATCAACAGCATGATTTCCGTTTTGTCCTTGACTCGTAAGTTGGGAACTATGTATTGTGTTGTCCTCTGAACTGTTTTTTAGACTCTCTTGTTGTTTCTTTTGGAATTCTTTAAATTTCATTTTAACCACTTCTGCTAAACTAACCGAAGAGTTTTGGCTATTAGCACCAACACTTAAATCTTGCCTTCGAATTTGTTTTAAACCAAGTTGTTCCCTTACTTGATGTATCATGTGATATGTATTTAAAAAATTCTTTCTCTGAAATAATAGAGATTCTATTACTGCAGTGTTAGTCATTCCATCAGGAGCAATACCCTCGTCTTTTTTTAATAGGTTCAAATTGTTCTTAGCAGCTTCCCAACCTTCTTCAATTGAACTAATTAGCTGTTCTCTTTCATGCGGTCTAGCTTTCTTCAGTGATTCCACTCCATCACTAATACTTTTGTTATATGCTAGTATATCTTGTAAAATACCATCTGAATCTTGCTTTTTTTCGCTTACAGCACGTGTAAATAAACGTGCGCTTTTACTTGCTACTAGCCTTTCATCTGCCTTTAGTTTAGTTTTTATAGTATTCGGTATCATTTCAGTTAAGTTCATCACTGCTACTTCTAGTTTTTCTTTGGTTAATTGCTTATTGTCTTTCGATAACGTTTTCTTTGTTTCTTCACTTATTTTTTTATGAAATGTTTCGCTATCATAAAATCCTAGATTGTTAGCTATCGCTATAAGGTCTCCATGTATAGTCTTCAATGTTTCCTGATTATTTTCCATTAAAAAATCTCCCTCCGTTAAGTTAGTCCATATTGTATACTAAAATCCAATCATTCCTTTACCTATTTTTTCTTTTTTTTAAAATTTATGTTTCGCTTAGTAAAAATGTTCGACATTCGTACACATCGTCTAACTTAATATCTAGTCATTATTTTTCATATCTACTCTTCCAATATTTAGCTGAGTACTGAACTCGATTCGCATATTCATAAAACAAAATCATGAATTGAAGCATTCTATCCTACAAAAATGGCTCACCTTGAGTAGCTATGGTACGTTCATTAAACAACAGGTGTACTCACTAGCCGTATAAAATCCATCTGACTTCTTTATTTAAGGGTTGATTATCAGCTATTACCTAGATAAAGATTGTCCATTTGTCACAGTATTTTGGGAAATTCTATTTTTTTCTAACTCTGCACCTTGTTTTGCTCTATCACAAGCTTCGTTTATAGAACTCTTTGTTTCAAAAAACTTAGTTAACGCTTTGACATTTGTTTTTGGTACCAGTTGATTGGTTTTATTGTTATGTTTTTCTTGATCAACTTCTAGTTTCGAAGAATTGTTTGCCGTAAGATCTGTTCTTGTTGGCTCAGGTTGCTCTAGCTTCTCCTTACTCGGTAATGTCAAAGGGATGTTTTCTGTAAATTCTTTTTTGGCTGGCTCGGGTTGTTTTGGTTTCTCTCCGCTCAATAGTTTCGAAGGATTATCGTCTGCCGAGTTTTCTACTGTTTGTTCTACTGATATTTTCTGTGCCGTTAGTTTATTTAACATTAACTGGTTTAATACAATATCAAAGTTTGATCGTTGCAGTTTTTGATCACCTTGTAGTTTTGAAGAATTATTTTCCGTAAAATCTTTTTTTGCTGGCTCGGGTTGTTCTGGCTTCTCTCCGCTCAATAGTTTCGAAGGAGTGTTTTCCGTAAGATCTATTCTTGTTGACTCGGGTTGTCCTGACTTCTCCTCACTCGGTAATATCAAAGAGGTGTTTTCTGTAAATTCTTTTTTTGCAGACTCTGCTGTTCTTTCTTGTGCTACTGGATTATTTAACTTTATTTGGTTTAATACATCAACGAATTTTCTTCTATGCTCTCCTTGATCAGAAGGTTTAGTTTTTGACGATTCCTTTGTTATTGGCATTGGTATTACTGTTGTCTGATGTATGGGCAGGTTCTTTAGGAATATGTTACCCATAGCGTTTTTAAAAATTTCTTTCTCAGTTGCTGTCATAGCCATAAACGATTTTGAACCGGTTGTTTCTCCCAATATGCTAGTTGAATTTTCCATCTTCGCACTCGATAGTACTGATGGATTATTGTTTGCCGAATTTTTTGCTGGGGCTGGTGTTACTATTTTTGGCTGTATGGATGGGTTTTGTTGGAATATATTACCCATAGCATTTTTAAAATTTTCTTTCTCAGCTGCTGTCATAGCCATAAACGATTTTGAACCGGTTGTTTCTCCTAATATGCTAGTTGGATTTTCCATCTGCGCACTCGATGGTATTGATGGATTATTGTTTGCCGAATTTTTTGCTGGATCTGGTGCTACTATTTTTGGCTGTATGGTTAGGTTTTGTTGGAATATATTACCCATAGCGTTTTTAAAAATTTTTTTCTCAGCTGCTGTCATAGCCATAAACGATTTTGAACCGGTTGTTTCTCCCAATATGCTAGTTGAATTTTCCATCTTCGCACTCGATAGTACTGATGGATTATTGTTTGCCGAATTTTTTGCTGGGGCTGGTGTTACTATTTTTGGCTGTATGGATGGGTTTTGTTGGAATATATTACCCATAGCGTTTTTAAAATTTTCTTTCTCATCTAGTCTCGTCTCAATAAAGGGTTTTTCCTCATGTACTTCTCCCAGTATGCTGATTAAAGTATTCTGATCTAATTTTTCATTGCTCATGTCATTTATTCTCCTTTCGCTCATTAGGTTCTATTATAAAGAAAAGAATCCTCTCTTTAGCAACAACTTTTTCTTTTTTATATACTTTATGTTATTTCGATTGTTATTTTAAATAATAGTTATTTTATATTTCTATAAAATTGATCATTTAGCTACTTATATGCTAGTAATATCTTGTTACTGTTATTATTTTTTGGAGAGTTAAAACTCATAAAAAATAAAAAAACGTTCCGTTTAGAGAAATATTTTTTCTCTAAACGAAACGTGTGAATAAAAGGTCTTTATGGATTCATAAAAAGAGCTATTTTCTCTTAACCATTTAACCCTCTCGTCCTTTTTTGAAGTTTATTACCTCCAATAGGATCTATTTGGAACTTTTCTTTATTGATCATACACCACTTCATACAGATATAACCCTTCTGGATGAGCTGTGGGTCCTGCAGCATTTCGATCTTTTTTCGCAATGATTTCGGGTATACTATCCTCTGAGAGTCGCCCGTTCCCAATCTTCAGCAACGTACCGACAAGGATCCGAATCATCTTGTACAAGAAACCATTCCCACGAAAAGTAAATAACAACTCATCCCCGGCCTCATTGACTTCCATCTTTGCTTCATAGATCGTTCTTACTTTGTCCTCGATTGAACTTCCAGAAGCACAAAAAGAAGTGAAATCATGGGTACCTATTAAGTCAGGCAATGCTCGTTGAATTTTCGATAAATCAAGTGGATAGGGGAAATAACTTGCGTAATGCCGACGAAACGGACTGCGTGGTTTTCCAATATCGACCCGAAACTGGTAAGTTTTTTCTTTTACTAAATAGCGCGCGTGAAAATCATCTGAAACGATCTCAACGGCTTTAACTGCGATATCTTCTGGCGATTGCGTATCTAATGCAAAACGCATACGTTCTAAAGGTCGTTCTTCAGGGTAATCAAAATGGATCACTTGCCCCATCGCATGGACCCCTGCATCAGTACGGCCAGAACCAAAGACAGTGATCTCTTTTCCATTGGCCATTTTCTTTAGCGTTTTTTCCATTTCCTCTTGGACAGTACGACCATTTGGTTGCTTCTGAAAACCATTAAAATGGGTACCATCATAGGCAATAATTGCTTTATAACGTGTCATACTTTCACCTACTCATCAACTTCTTAAAAAGACTAATGCAATGGTCATCAAGACAAAAACAACAAGGACCATCGTATCTCGTTGATGCCAATGCAGTATGCGGTACTTTGTTCTTCCTTCGCCACCTTGGTATCCTCTTGCTTCCATGGCAGTCGCTAAATCTTCTGCCCGGTTAAAACTGCTAACAAACAAAGGAATCAGCAAAGGAATAACTGCTTTCATTTTTTGGACTAGACTTCCTTCACCAAAATCAACCCCACGAGCTCGTTGTGCATTCATGATTTTCTCTGTTTCATCCATCAACGTTGGTACGAATCGTAGAGCAATCGAAAGCATCAACGAAATTTCATGCACCGGAAAGCGAACTGCTTTTAATGGGCGAAGTAAATACTCAATCGCATCAGATAATTCCAAAGGTGGAGTCGTTAATGTTAATAAGGTAGACATAAAAATGATTAGTACAAATCGGCAAAAAATAAACAGCCCATTCATTACACCGAACTCCGTAATATTGAAGATTCCCCAACTCCAGTAGGTAGCACCACCGCTAGTAAATAATACTTGGAGTGCCACTGTAAATAAAATCAACCAGATCAAAGGACGGATGCCTCGGATGAAAAATTTGAAATCTACCTTTGAGAGAAAGACAGCAAGTAAAGTGAAAACAGCTAATAACGCATAAGTCTGCCAATTATTTGCTAAAAAAATAATTCCAATAAAGTAGAAACTTGCTAATAACTTTGCTCGAGGGTCTAATCGATGGATCAAGGAATCTCCAGGCATGTATCGACCAAAAATTAATTTATTCATCATCAGGTTGTCCCCCTACTAATGCTACGAGCTGATCTGCTAATTCATCTGCAGTGATTGGAAGTTCGGAAAAAAGCGCTGTTCGACTATTCAGCTTTTCCGCAAATTCTGTCGCAGTCGGAACACCTAATTGCTTTTCTTTGAGCCAAGATAGATTTTGAAAAACTGCATGAGGTTGACCGCTATTTACAATCCTACCTTTTTCTAAGACATAAACATAATCCGCGTAATTTGCCACATCATCCATTAAATGAGTGACCAATACGATCGTGATTTTTTGTTCTTTGTGCAGTCGCCAGAACATATCCATCATTTCTTTTCGACCTTGAGGATCAAGTCCAGCCGTTGGTTCGTCTAATACTAGTACTTCCGGCTTCATAGCAAGTACACCTGCAATCGCTACTCGACGCATTTGTCCTCCTGATAATTCAAAAGGAGAACGCTCTAAGTAAGTTTCATCTAAACCAACTTGTGCTAATGTTTCTTTAGCTAAGTCTCGTGCATCTTCCTCACTGACACCAAAGTTCTTTGGTCCAAAAGCAATGTCTTTTGCTACCGTTTCTTCAAATAATTGGGCTTCAGGAAACTGAAAAACAATGCCTACTTTTTTACGAATGGGTTTTAAGTTTTTATTATTCGTATCGGGCTTGATTTGTCGATCGCCAATATGTACGATCCCGCTGGTAGGTTTAATCAACGCATTCAAATGTTGCAGTAAGGTTGATTTCCCACTTCCAGTATGCCCGACTAAGGCTGTGTAGCTATTTTCTTTAATCATTAAATCAATATCAAATAATGCACGTTGTTCGAATGGTGTGTTTGGTTGATAGGTGAAATCTACTTTTTCAAAACGGATGTCCATAACCATTCCACCATCCTTTCTTCTGTCATATATTCACTAGGAACATCAATTCCTCGTTGCTTCAAGGCGCTTTTCAATTTTTCAGGAAAAGGAAGATCTAACCCTAAATTGATCAATTCTGGGCCAGCAGAAAAGATTTGTTCTGGTGTGCCTTCATTGACTAATTCTCCTTGTTTCATCACTAATATCCGATTGGCATTTGCTGCCTCATCGATATCATGAGTGATAGATATGACGGTCAAATTACTTTCATCTTTGATTTTTTTAATCGTGGAAATCACTTCTTCACGACCTTCTGGATCAAGCATACTAGTAGCTTCATCTAAGATAATAATATCTGGACGTAGAGCTACGACTCCAGCAATGGCTACTCGTTGTTTTTGTCCACCAGAAAGTCTTGCTGGTTCACGTTTGGCAAAATCGATCATACGTACCTTTTCTAGCGCATCTTGTACACGGATCACCATTTCTTCTCTAGGTATACCTTGGTTCTCAAGACCAAAAGCAACATCATCTTCAACAGTAGATCCAACAAATTGGTTGTCTGGATTTTGGAAAACCATTCCAACCATTCGACGGATCGACCAGATATTTTCTTCATTAAGTGTTTGATTGCCAACTTTCACAATACCAGACTCTGGTAGAAGCAACCCATTGATTGTTTTTGCAAGTGTTGATTTCCCTGATCCATTATGTCCGATGATTGCGATCCACTCACCTTGCTTGATGGTAAATGAAATGTCTTTTAATGCTGGACGAGGGTCATCAGGTTGATATTTGTAATTAATCTTTCCTAATTCAATTATTGGCTCCATAATTACTCCTTCTCCATCCTAAGTTCCTACTAACACTATCAAAAAACACCTGATTTTTCAATTGTTTCCGTTTTAATTAAAGTGTTTTTTTACACCTTCAATTAGATGTCTTGACAGGTAATTGAAGGTACAAAAAAACACTTTATGATGAGTGCATACTCCCCAAACCGATAGATTTGGGGAGTAGCGCTGAGCTAGACTCGGAAGAGTTAACTTCCAACATCATAACACTCTAAAAGAATCATCTATAAAGTGATGTTATTAGTGTGATTTTAGACAAGTTCTAAGACAACCATTGGTGCACCATCACCGCGTCTTGGTTCTGTCTTCAAGATACGAGTGTAGCCACCTTGACGTTCAGCATAACGAGGTGCAATATCATTAAATAGTTTTTGTAAAGCTGATTCAATGACGATGTCCTCATTTTCTTCACGTACGCTAGCAACTTCATTACGTACAAAAGCCGCAGCTTGACGACGTGCATGTAAGTCTCCACGTTTGCCTAAAGTGATCATTTTTTCTGTAGTTGAGCGAACTTCTTTCGCACGAGCTTCAGTAGTCACAATACGTTCGTTAATTAATAAGTCAGTTGTTAAATCACGCAACATCGCTTTACGTTGGCTAGATGTGCGTCCTAGTTTACGATAACTCACGTTGGTTTCCCTCCTTCGTAAAAGGTTTTAATCTTCCTTACGTAAACCTAAACCTAAGTCGTGTAATTTAGCTTTCACTTCTTCTAATGATTTACGTCCTAAGTTACGGACTTTGATCATTTCTGGCTCAGATTTATTTGTAAGTTCTTGTACAGTATTGATTCCTGCACGTTTCAAACAATTATAAGAGCGAACAGACAAGTCTAATTCTTCAATTGTCATTTCTAACATTTTTTCTTTTTGTGTTTCTTCTTTTTCGACCATGATTTCAGCATTTTTAGCTTCATCAGTTAGGTTTACAAAGATGTCTAAATGTTCTGTCATGATTTTTGCAGATAAACTCATTGCTTCCAACGGTTCGATTGAACCATCTGTCCAAATCTCCATCGTCAATTTATCAAAATCTTCACGGTGTCCAACACGAGTGTTTTCTACTTGGTAGTTCACACGACGAACTGGCGTGTAGATTGAATCGACTGGAAGTACACCAATTGGCATATCTTCTTTTTTGTTTTCATCTGCTTGAACATAACCACGTCCTGGCTTCACTGTTAAGCGAGCGTGGAACGTAGCTCCTTCAGAGACGCTACAGATGTACATATCTTTGTTAAGAATTTCTACCTCACTATCAACGATAATATCGCCAGCAGTTACTGTAGCAGGTCCGGTAATATCGATTTCAAGGGTTTTTTCTTCTTGACCATACATTTTAAGTGCTAAGCCTTTAATGTTCAAGATGATTTGAGTGACGTCTTCTCTTACCCCTTTAATGGTAGAGAATTCATGCAGTACACCATCGATTTGAATATTAGTGATGGCAGCACCTGGCAAAGAAGATAATAAAATACGACGTAGGGAATTCCCTAAAGTAGTCCCATATCCTCTTTCAAGAGGTTCAACGATGAACTTGCCATAATCTTTTTCTTCATCAATTTTTGCGATTCTTGGTTTTTCGAACTCAATCATTCTTATCTTTACCCCTTTCAAAACGAAAAGTGTCTTGTTCAATGACGTTACTAATAGAACTCAAAATGAGCGGCACTCATTAAACACGACGGCGTTTTGGAGGGCGGGCACCATTATGAGGAACTGGAGTCACGTCACGAATTGCAGTCACTTCTAAACCTGTAGCTTGTAATGAACGAATTGCTGCTTCACGTCCAGAACCAGGTCCTTTAACTGTTACTTCAACAGTTTTTAATCCGTGTTCCATTGCTGCTTTTGTAGCTGTTTCTGCTGCCATTTGAGCGGCAAAAGGAGTTGATTTTTTGCTTCCTTTGAAGCCTAATGAACCAGCTGATGACCACGCTAATGCATTCCCGTGAGTATCAGTGATCATGATGATAGTGTTGTTGAATGTAGAATGGATATGTGCAATACCTGCTTCTATATTCTTTTTCACACGGCGTTTACGATTCACTTTTTTTGCTGCCATGAAGTTCTAACCTCCTTCACTTAAGAATTATTTTTTCTTGCCAGCGATAGCGCGAGCTGGACCTTTACGAGTACGTGCATTGTTTTTCGTGTTTTGTCCACGAACAGGCAATCCACGACGATGACGGATTCCACGGTATGAACCGATTTCCATCAAACGTTTGATGTTTAAGTTCACTTCACGACGAAGGTCACCTTCAACTTTTAATTTATCTACTTCCGCACGGATAGCATCTGTTTGTTCATTCGTTAATTCACGAACACGAACATCTTCAGATACACCAGCATCAGCTAAGATTTTTTTAGCAGTAGTGTTACCAATACCATAGATATAAGTAAGAGAAACTACTACACGTTTATCACGAGGAATATCTACTCCTGCAATACGAGCCATATTTATTGCACCTCCAATTATCCTTGACGTTGTTTATGTTTTGGATTTGCTGGGCAAATCACCATAACGCGTCCTTTACGACGAATTACTTTACAATGTTCGCACATTGGTTTTACTGATGGTCTTACTTTCATGATAATACCTCCTGTAGTTTTACGGAGTACAATTATTTAAAGCGATAAGTAATACGGCCACGGTTTAAATCATACGGAGACAATTCAACCGTCACTTTGTCACCAGGTAAGATACGGATGTAATGCATACGGATTTTACCTGAAACAGTAGCAAGAACTTGGTGTCCGTTTTCTAGTTCAACTTTAAACATTGCATTCGGCAAAGTTTCGACGACTGTACCTTCGACTTCAATCATATCTTCTTTTGCCACGCACAGTACCTCCTTGTACTTGTTTCGCATTTTCACACGATAAAATGGCGGAAACTGCAGTTCCCACCTCAAAATTCTCAAAATGGATCATCTAGAGGATTTCTCTAGAAGTCGGACTGACATATTCTATCATAATTTATTGAACTTGACAAGAGTAACTGCTTAATGCAAGTCGGCTACGGGCAATCGTGCTATTTTTCAATAATTTTTTGGACATCAGTAAATACAGCATCGATTTCACGATCACCATCGATAGTGTTTAGCAAACCTTGTTCTTTGTAATAGGCCAAGATTGGTTCACTATTTTTGATGTTGATAGCCAGACGATTTTTAACCGTCTCAGGTTTATCATCTTCTCTTTGATAGAATTCATGCCCACCACAACGATCACATGTATCTTCAACTTTTGTAGGGTTAAAAATTTTATGATAAGTTGCTCCACAATTGCTGCAAATGAATCGGCCAGCTAAACGCTCAACCAATACATCTTCACCAACATGGATATCGATGACTGCATCAATTTTTTTGTCTAAGTCTTTTAACATTGCATCTAGCGCTTCTGCTTGCTCAAGTGTACGGGGAAAACCATCTAATAAGAAGCCTTTTTCCGTATCAGGTTCAGCTAAGCGCTCTTTCACGATTCCATTTGTTACTTCATCAGGAACTAATTCACCTTTATCAATATAAGACTTTGCTTCCAAGCCAAGAGCTGTTTCATTTTGCATTGCTGCACGGAACATGTCTCCTGTTGAGATGTGAGGAATATGATAAGCATCAATGATTTTTTCTGCTTGTGTTCCTTTACCTGCGCCTGGTAGCCCCATTAAAATGAGGTTCATTGTTTTCCCTCCTAATAAATGTGAGAACGTGTGTTGAGGAAAAACCTCAACACGCTTTCTTACTCGATAAATCCAACGTACTTACGTTTCAGCATTAAGCCTTCTAACTGTTTCGCAGTTTCTAAAGCTACACCGATGACGATCAGTAAGCTAGTACCACCTAACCCAATGGACTGAGGCAGATTCCAAATCATTTGAGCAATGATTGGTAATAAAGCCACTAAACCAAGGAAAATCGCACCGACTGTACTTAAACGCATCAATAAGCTTGAGACATACTCTTCAGTTCCTTTACCAGGACGTACGCTTGGTATATAGCTTCCTTGTTTTTGTAAGTTTTCCGCTAATTTCTCAGGGTTTACTTGAACAAAAGCATAGAAGAATGTGAATGCGACGATCAAGATCGTATAAATAGTTGCACCAGGTGCAGTATTATAGTTAAAGATCTGCATCATTATTTTATACCAGTTTTCAGCCCCAAATCTTCCACTCAATGCTTGTAAAACCGCATTAGGTGTCGCAATAAACGAACTTGCAAAGATAACCGGGATAACCCCAGCCGCATTGACTTTCAACGGTAGATAACTACTTGTTGGCGCCCCTGCTACACGTTTCGTATATTGAATTGGGATTTTGCGTTCAGCTTGTTGGAAAAATGTAACGCACGTTACGATCAATAAGATTGCAACGATTAAAATAGCAATGAAAATTGCAGATTTCCAGATATCTGATTGATTGATATTTACGAAATAGTCTTCATAAATTTCTTTTACACTTTCAGGAAGTCGAGAAATGATCCCTGCAAAGATGATCATTGATACTCCGTTACCGATTCCTTTTTCTGTGATTTGTTCTCCTAACCAAGTGACAAACATTGTACCCGCAGTCAAAATCAGACCGATAGTAACATAGGTTGAAACATTAGGGTTATTCACAAAACCTAGTTGAGCATATTGGTTAAATCCAGCAGTGATCCCAACAGATTGGACAAATGCCAATACTAATGTCAGGTATCGGGTTGCTTGATTCAACTTCTTACGACCAACCTCCCCTTGTTTTGACCATTCAACAAAACGTGGCACGATATCCATTTGTAACAATTGGATAACGATCGAAGCTGTAATGTAAGGCGAAACCCCCATTGAGAAGATAGAGAAGTTTTGCATCGCACTACCACTCACCAAGTTCAACATGTTGAAAAAAGGTAAAGAAGAAAGGTTTTGCAATGAACTAGCATTTACTCCGGGCACAGTGATATGTGCACCTAAGCGAAATACAAATAGAACAAAAACAGTAAATAGGATTTTGGATCTAATGTCTTTTACTTTAAAAGCATCTTTTAACAGTTTGAACATTAGATCACCTCAATTGACCCACCAGCAGCAACGATTGCTTCTTCAGCTGCCTTAGAGAATTTTGCGGCTTTCACAGTCAATTTCTTAGTTAACTCACCGTTAGCTAATACTTTGATTCCAGATTTTTCGTTTTTCACGATTCCAGCTTCTACTAAAGCAACTGGAGTTACTTCAGCACCATCTTCAAAACGATTTAGGACATCAAGGTTGATGACTGCATAATCTTTGCGGTTCACGTTTGTGAAACCACGTTTTGGTAAACGACGGAATAATGGAGTTTGACCCCCTTCAAATCCTAGACGTACACCACCGCCTGAACGAGCTTTTTGACCTTTTTGACCACGTCCAGCAGTTTTTCCGTTACCAGAAGAAGTACCACGTCCAACACGGTTACGTACTTGTCGTGAACCTTCTGCAGGTTTTAATTCATGAAGTTTCATAGGTTTGGCACCTCCTTAATATTCTAGTTCATATTTCTTACTATATACTAGGTTTGTTTAATTAGATTTCTTCAACGTCCACCAAGTGAGAAACAGTGTTGATCATGCCTTTGATTGCTTCATTAGCAGGTTTAACCACTGAGCTGTTAATCTTTGTAAGACCTAACGCTTTTACTGTATCACGTTGGTTTTGAGGACGTCCGATAATACTGCGTTTTAAAGTAACTTTTAATTCAGCCATTATTTTTGTCCTCCTTATCCGATTAATTCTTCAACTGATTTGCCGCGAAGTTCTGCAACTTCTTCTGCACGTTTCAATTGTTTCAAACCTTCAACAGTTGCACGAACAACGTTGATTGGTGTATTTGAACCTAAAGATTTAGAAGTGATATCTGCTACCCCTGCTAATTCCAATACGGCACGAACTGGTCCACCAGCAGCAACCCCAGAACCTTCAACAGCAGGTTTCATTAGGATTCTACCACCACTAAAAGCACCGATGACTTCGTGTGGGATTGTTGAACCAACCATAGGTACTTCAACTAAGTTTTTCTTCGCATCTTCAATTGCTTTACGGATTGCTTCAGGTACTTCTTGTGCTTTACCAGTACCAAATCCTACATGTCCGTTTTTGTCACCGACAACAACTAAAGCAGCAAAACGTAGACGACGTCCACCTTTAACAACTTTTGTTACACGGTTAATTGCAACAACGCGGTCTTCTAATTCCAAATGTTTTGGATCGATATAAACCATGAATGGTATTCCTCCTTTTCCTAAAATTCTAGTCCATTTTCGCGAGCAGCTTCAGCTAAAGCTTGCACACGGCCATGGTAAAGGTATCCACCACGGTCAAAGACTACTACTTTAATGCCTTTTTCAGTTGCACGTTCAGCAACTAATTTACCGACAGCTTGTGCTGCTTCTGTTTTTGTTCCACCTGAAATTTCTTTATCCAAGGTAGAGGCACTTGCTAGCGTTACACCCGCTACGTCATCAATAATTTGAGCGTAGATGTTTTTGTTAGAACGAAAAACGTTCAAGCGTGGGCGCTCAGCAGTACCAGAGATATTGTTACGTACACGACGATGTCTTTTCTGACGTGTTTTGTTCTTATCTGGTTTTGTAATCACAATTGTCACCTCTTTAATTTTATTGTACTGCACTTAGGCAGAAACACCAAAGTCTCGAAAAATAGAAGCTGCGGCACAAGTTAAATTTCTTTTGAATGAAGGTAAACTTCTGCAAAATCCTTTTTTCCTGCTGCTGGCTTCTATGCAATTTTTCTAAACTATTTACCAGTTTTACCTTCTTTACGGCGTACATATTCGCCAACATAACGAATACCTTTACCTTTATAAGGTTCTGGAGGACGAGTTCCGCGAATGTTCGCAGCTAATTCGCCAACTTCTTCTTTGTTCGCACCTTTAACAATTACTTGTGTGTTAGCTGGTACTTCAACAGTTACGCCAGCTGGTGGTGTGATTTCTACTGGATGTGAGTAACCTACGTTCAAGACAAGTTTTGATCCTTGTAATTGCGCACGGTACCCAACCCCGATCAATTCTAATGCTTTTTGGAATCCTTCACTAACACCTACAACCATGTTGTTGAAGTTAGCACGAGTTGTTCCATGGATTGTTTTCATTTCTTTACTGTCATTTGGACGAGTGAAAGTCACTTCGTTTCCTTCGATATTCATTTTGATATCAGAAGAGAAAGTACGTGTTAATTCACCTTTAGGTCCTTTAACTGTAATGTTGTTTCCATCTTGAGTAACTGTTACTCCTTCAGGGATCACAACAACTTTATTTCCAATACGGCTCACTTAAAGACACCTCCTTGTAAATTCTAGTTGATTACCATACGTAAGCGATAACTTCGCCGCCGATATTTTTTTCACGAGCTTCTTTATCAGTAACAACACCTTCAGAAGTCGAAATGATTGCGATACCTAAACCGTTCAATACTTTTGGTACTTCGTCAGCTTTGACATAAGCACGCAAACCTGGTTTAGAGATACGTTTTAAGTTAGTGATGACACGTTCGCCGTTTTTACCAAATTTTAGGAAAACACGGATCACGCCTTGTTTGTCATCTTCGATATATTCAACATCACGAACGAAACCTTCACGTTTTAAGATTTCAGCGATGTCACGTTTAATTTTTGATGCAGGAACTTCTAAAGACTCATGTTTAACCATGTTTGCGTTACGGATACGAGTTAGAAAATCTGCAATTGGATCTGTCATGACCATTGATCTTTTACCTCCTTCTTATGCGAATTTACTTTTTTACCAGCTAGCTTTCTTCACGCCGGGAATTTGACCTTTATAGGCAAGTTCGCGGAAGCAAATACGGCAAAGATGGAACTTACGATAAACTGAATGTGGACGTCCGCAACGTTCGCAACGAGTGTAAGCTTGTGTTGAATGTTTTGCAGGGCGTTTGTTTTTAGCAATCATTGATTTTTTAGCCACGTAGTTCGCCTCCTTTAATTATTTTTGGAATGGCATGCCTAATTGTGTCAACAACTCACGAGATTCTTCATCTGAGTTAGCTGTCGTTACAATAACGATGTCCATACCACGTACTTTATCTACTAAATCGTAATCTACTTCTGGGAAGATCAATTGTTCTTTAATACCTAAAGTATAGTTTCCACGACCGTCAAAGGCTTTTTTACTTACACCATGGAAGTCACGTACACGTGGTAGAGAAACTGAAACCAATTTGTCTAGAAATTCGTACATTCTTTCTCCGCGCAAGGTAACTTTTGCCCCAATTGGCATTCCTTCACGTAAACGGAATCCAGCGATTGATTTTTTAGCTTTAGTAATCATTGGTTTTTGTCCAGTGATCAAAGTTAATTCTTCAACTGCTTTATCTAAGTTTTTAGCGTTTGATACCGCATCACCAACACCCATGTTGATGACGATTTTTTCAACTTTAGGTGTTTGCATAACAGAGCTATAGTTAAATTTTTCCATCAATGATGGAGTTACTTCTTTAAGATATTTTTCTTTTAGGCGGTTCATTCAGTAAGCCCCTCCTTCCTTAAACTTATTTATTATCTAAAACTTCACCGGTTTTTTTAGAAACGCGGACTTTTTTGCCATCTACTTCTTTGTAGCCAACTCGGCCAGCTACGCCAGTAGAGTCGATCACCATCACGTTAGAAACATGAATTGGTGCTTCCATCTCAACAATTCCACCTTGAGGAGCAGCTTGAGAAGGTTTTTGGTGTTTTTTAACAACATTCACACCTTCGACAATGACTTTATCTTTTTTCGGAAACGCTGCTAATACAACGCCTTCTTTATTTTTGTCTTTTCCAGTGATAACTTTAACTTTATCGCCTTTTTTAACAAACATAACTGTTTCGCACCTCCTTTGATAAGTGTCTCAAGATTATAAAACTTCTGGTGCTAGTGAAACGATCTTCATGAAGTTGTTTTCACGTAGTTCACGTGCAACCGGCCCAAAGATACGCGTTCCACGAGGGCTTTTATCATCACGAATAATCACTGCAGCATTTTCATCAAATTTAATATATGAACCGTCTGTACGACGAGCTCCTGATTTTGTTCGAACGATAACGGCTTTTACGACGTCACCTTTTTTGACAACCCCACCTGGCGTTGCTTGTTTAACCGTAGCAACGATCACATCACCGATGTTAGCAGTTTTACGACCAGAACCACCAAGGACTTTGATCGTCAAAATTTCACGTGCGCCTGAATTATCAGCGACTTTTAAACGACTTTCTGCTTGGATCACGTTGTGTATCCTCCTTTCAGATTTTGCATTCAATCTATATAGGAAAATCTCGTGTTATTAGATAATAACTGCTTCTTCGACTACTTCCAACAAACGGAAACGTTTTGTAGCTGATAATGGACGAGTTTCCATAATTTTCACGATGTCGCCAACTTTAGCTGTGTTGTTTTCATCATGCACTTTGTATTTCTTAGAATAGTTCATGCGTTTGCCATAGATAGGGTGGTTTTTCTTTGTTTCAACAGAAACTGTAATGGTTTTATCCATTTTGTCAGATACCACGCGACCTTGATAAACTTTGCGTTGATTTCTTTCTTCAGTCATACGCTTAATGGCCTCCTTCCATAATTACTTAGCTTGTTCACGCAATACAGTTTTGATGCGTGCAATCGATTTACGTACTTCTTTAATACGTGCAGTGTTTTCTAATTGACCTGTTGCTAATTGGAATCTAAGATTAAACAATTCTTCTTTTAATTGTTTTTCTTGATCAAGCATTTCGGCAGTGGTTAATTCTCTGATTTCTTTAACCTTCATTCGATTCACCACCCATTTCCTCACGTTTTACGATCTTAGTTTTCATTGGTAATTTGTGAGAAGCTAGACGTAACGCTTCACGAGCCACTTCTTCAGACACGCCTGCAATTTCAAACATGATTTTACCACGTTTTACTGGTGCAACCCATCCTTCAGGTGCCCCTTTACCAGAACCCATACGTACCCCAATTGCTTTGGCAGTATAAGATTTGTGAGGGAAAATTTTAATCCATACTTTCCCACCACGTTTCATGTAACGAGTCATTGCGATACGAGCAGCTTCGATTTGGCGGTTAGTGATCCAATGTGAATCAACAGCTTGCAAACCGTATTCACCGAATGCTACTTCTTTACCACCTTTGGCTTCCCCGCGCATTTTTCCGCGGAATTCACGACGGTGTTTTACACGTTTAGGTACTAACATGATTATTTCCCTCCTTTCTCAGTGTTTTTTTTAGTTGGAAGAATTTCTCCACGATAGATCCACACTTTAACTCCTAGTTTTCCGTATGTTGTATCTGCTTCTTCCCATGCGTAATCAATATCCGCACGTAATGTGTGAAGAGGAACAGTTCCTTCTGAGTATCCTTCTGAACGAGCGATGTCCGCACCGTTTAGACGTCCAGATACTTGAGTTTTGATCCCTTTAGCGCCAGCACGCATTGAACGTTGGATGGCTTGTTTTTGAGCGCGACGGAAAGCAACACGATTTTCTAATTGACGTGCGATTCCTTCACCTACTAATTTTGCATCTAGATCTGGTTTTTTGATTTCCACGATGTTGATATGGATTCTTTTACCAGTTAATTTATTTAATTCTTTTCTTAGGTTTTCGACTTCAGATCCGCCTTTACCAATAACCATACCTGGTTTTGCTGTGTGAATTGAAATGTTAACACGGCCTGTAGCACGTTCGATTTCAATTGTTGATACAGCAGCATCAGCAAGTTTAGTTGAAATAAATTTACGGATTCTTAAATCTTCGTGTAAGAACTCTGCATACTCTTTTTCAGCATACCATTTAGCATCCCAGTCGCGGATGATGCCTACACGCATTCCAATTGGATGTACTTTTTGACCCACTGATTATCCCTCCTTATTTTTCTGATACGACTACCGTGATATGACTTGTACGTTTGTTGATTGGAGAAGCTGATCCTTTTGCACGTGGACGGAAACGTTTCATTGTTGGTCCTTCGTTAACAAATGCTTCAGATACTACCAAGTTTTCAACATCTAAGTCAAAATTGTTTTCTGCATTCGCAACTGCTGACATCAATACTTTTTCAATGATTCCAGCAGATTTGTTTGGTGTGAATTTCAAGATTGAAATTGCATCCGCAACACTTTTACCTCTGATAAGGTCAATTACTAAACGGGCTTTTCGAGGTGAAGTGCGAACTGTTTTTGCAGTTGCTTTAGCTGATGTGATTTGTTCTGCCATTTGGTTTTATCCTCCCCTCAATTAGCGTTTCGTTTTCTTATCGTCTGCAGCATGGCCACGATAAGTTCTTGTTGGTGCGAATTCACCTAGTTTGTGTCCTACCATATCTTCTTGGATGTAAACTGGTACGTGTTTACGTCCATCGTATACTGCGATGGTATATCCAACAAAACTTGGGAAAATGGTCGAACGACGAGACCAAGTTTTGATAACTTTTTTCTTTTCAACCCCTGCTTGAGCTTCAACTTTGTTCATTAAATGCTCATCAACGAAAGGTCCTTTCTTTAAACTACGACCCATGGTGAACCTCCTCTCAAAATGTGCGACACATGGTCAAAGAAATTATTTATTTTTACGACGACGAACAATAAGTTTGTCTGATTTAGCTTTTTTATCACGAGTTTTGTAACCAAGTGCTGGTTGTCCCCAAGGAGAAACTGGTGCTTTACGTCCGATAGGAGCTTTACCTTCACCACCACCGTGTGGGTGATCGTTAGGATTCATTACGCTACCACGTACAGTTGGGCGTTTACGCATCCAACGAGAGCGTCCAGCTTTACCGATGTTGATCAATTCGTGTTGTTCGTTACCTACTGAACCGATTGTTGCACGGCAAGCAGCTAAGATCATACGAACTTCACCAGAGTTTAAGCGGATCAATACGTATTTGCCTTCTTTACCAAGTACTTGAGCACTTGTACCAGCAGAACGGATTAATTGTCCACCTTTACCAGGTTTCATTTCAATATTGTGGATAACAGTACCAACTGGAATGTTTTCTAAAGGAAGAGCATTTCCGACTTTGATATCTGCATCTGGACCTGAAACAAGTTTCATTCCAACTTGTAGTCCTTTTGGTGCTAAGATGTAAGCTTTCACTCCATCTTCATAGTGTACTAACGCGATGTTAGCTGAACGGTTTGGATCGTATTCGATCGTTTGAACAGTTGCAACAACGTTATCTTTGTTACGTTTGAAGTCGATCACGCGATATTGGCGTTTGTGTCCGCCGCCTTGGTGACGTACAGTGATGCGGCCGTTATTGTTACGTCCAGCATGGTTTTTCAATGGTTGTAACAATGATTTTTCAGGTGTTGATGTTGTGATTTCAGCAAAATCAGAACCTGTCATGTTACGACGACCATTTGAGGTAGGTTTGTACTTTTTAATCGCCACGTTTTTCCCTCCTAATTTAATGAGTTATCTAGTAAGTGCTTATTCAGCAGCTTCGAATAATTGGATTTCTTTTGAATCTTCAGTCAATGTAACGATCGCTTTGCGACGTTTTTTTGTATATCCTGCATATTTGCCCATACGTTTGAATTTCGCACGTACGTTCACGATGTTCACGTTTTTAACTTTTACGTCAAAAGCAGCTTCAACCGCTTGTTTTACTAAAGTTTTGTTTGCACGAGTGTCCACTTCAAAAGTATATTTCTTGTCATCCATGGCAAGCATTGATTTTTCAGTGATCACTGGGCGTTTGATTACGTCTAGTAAGTTCATTATGCAAGCACCTCCTCAATTTGAGTAAGAGCAGTTTGTGTTGCTAACACTTTTGTATTTGAAACAACATCTAGAACACTTACGTTATCAGAAGTTACTACAGTTACGTTTGGTAAGTTACGTGCTGATAAAGCAGCAAAGTCGTTACCATTCTCTAGAACAACCAATACTTTAGAGTCAATAGATAAGTTAGCAAGAACTTGTTTAAATTCTTTTGTTTTTGGTGCATCGAAGCTTAATCCTTCAATTGCTACCAAGTTGTTTTCAGCAACTTTTTCTGACAATACAGATTTCATTGCTAAACGACGAACTTTTTTAGGAAGTTTGTAGCTGTAAGAACGTGGTGTTGGTCCAAAGACTACGCCACCTCCACGCCATTGTGGTGAGCGGATTGATCCTTGACGAGCACGACCAGTTCCTTTTTGACGCCATGGTTTACGTCCACCGCCTCGAACAGCGCTACGGTTTTTAACCGCATGTGTTCCTTGTCTTAATGACGCACGTTGCATAACGATTGCATCGTAAACAACACTTTCATTTGGTTCAATTCCGAAGATTTCTTCGTTAAGTGTGATTTCACCGTTTTGGCTTCCATCTTGTTTGAATAATGCTACATTCGGCATTCCTTAGTTCCTCCTTTCTTCCTACTATTATTTAGCTTTCACAGCTGATTTGATAGTGATTAATGATTTTTTAGCTCCAGGAACATTTCCTTTAATTAAGATAACGTTTCTTTCTGCATCAACGCGAACAACTTCCAAGTTTTGGATTGTTACGCGGTTGCCACCCATACGGCCAGCAAGACGTTTGTTTTTGAATACACGGTTAGGTGCAACTGGACCCATTGACCCAGGACGACGATGGTAGCGAGAACCGTGAGCCATTGGTCCGCGGCTTTGGCCGTGACGTTTGATAACCCCTTGGAATCCTTTACCTTTCGTAGTACCTGTTACATCAATAATGTCTCCTGCTTGGAAAACATCTACTGTAATTTCTTTTCCTACTTCATATTCTCCTAGCTCAACATTTTTGAATTCACGAATGAAGCGCTTAGGAGCCGTGTTTGCTTTTGCAACATGACCTTTCGCAGGTTTGTTTGATAAAACTTCACGCATATCTTGGTAACCAACTTGAATAGCTTCGTAGCCATCAGTTTCCATTGTTTTCACTTGTAGCACTACGTTTGGAGTAGCTTCTACAACAGTTACTGGAATTAATTCGCCAGATTCAGTGAAGATTTGTGTCATTCCCACTTTTTTCCCTAAGATTCCTTTGGTCATGAGTACACCTCCATTAATTTTATTTTAATATTATAGTTTGATTTCGATGTTAACACCAGATGGTAAGTCTAGCTTCATCAAAGCATCAACAGTTTTTGGTGTTGGGTTCACAATGTCGATAAGACGTTTGTGTGTACGCATTTCGAATTGTTCGCGTGAATCTTTGTATTTGTGAGTCGCACGAATAACTGTGTAAAGACTGCGTTCAGTTGGTAATGGAATTGGACCAGACACGCTAGCTCCAGTTCTTTTTGCAGTTTCCACGATTTTATCCGCCGCTTGATCTAAAATACGGTGTTCATACGCTTTTAAACGGATACGAATTTTTTGTTTTGCCATCTTGTTCCCTCCTTCGCCTATTTTGAAAAGTAGACATAGCTCCACGAAAATTTCCGTCACGCTCGTTCGTGGCAAAGCGTCCGGGCGTGTCGCAACCTCTCGTTTCTTAGCCGACGAAATCCTATAGATCACGTCTGTGACATTTACGTTTAGGTAAACGCACCTTTGTAATTATAATATATCTAAATCCACAAAGCAAGGCTTTTTTCCTGTAAAAAACAATTTGTTTTCATAAGTTTTCATTTAGATAACTTTAGATGCCTCTTATCCTTAAATGTCACATTTTATTTCTACTAAACTTCCTTCCTATAGTAGTTCGCCTATCTTCAGTTATTCAAAAAAACCGCAGAACCCCCAATTATGTTGGTTTCTACGGTTTTTTATTCTATTAACTATCGGAAGTGATAGACGATCTAAGCCATACACTTTTCTTGAAAAACAAAGTTTGGATTATTTTTTTTAGTTCTGTTCTTGTCGCCAAGGTTGAATATTCGCTTGACGATAGACTTTTGCTTGGTTGATTGAATGGAAGAGTTCCATCTTTTGCTTCACCACTTCTTTTGCTGCTGCGATACATTCAGGATAAATGGCATTTGGATCCCATAGCTCTGTTGTAGCTAAGATTTCACGACACTTTTTATAAAAAGCATATTTATAGTCGGATGAAATATTGACTTTCTGAATACCGATTTGCACTGCTTTTGCAATTTCTTCGTCTGGGTTAGCAGATCCTCCATGTAAAACTAGCGGAATGGTTACTTTTTCTTTAATACTTGTTAAAACATCCATTTTCAATGCTGGCTTGACATCTTTTGGATAGATACCATGAGCGGTTCCGATTGCCACCGCTAACGAATCGATTCCTGTACGTTCCACAAATTCCTGTGCATCTTCCGGCTTCGTATAAATGACTTCCGATACACCGCCTTCTACTGAAGTACCCGTGTTACCAATCGTTCCTAGTTCGCCTTCAACCGAAACCCCGATCTTATGGCAAACATCTACCACTTCTTTTGTTAGTGCAATATTTTCTTCAAATGGCAACAAGGAGCCGTCGATCATAACTGAACTAAACCCACAATGAATCCCTCGCATGATACTTGCTAAGCTATCGCCATGATCCATATGGATAACGAAAGGCACAGCGCTGTTTTTCGCTCGGCTCACTGCATATTGGAAAAACTCATCTTTGGTAAAGTCTAATTCTGTCGGATGGACTGCAATGATTGCGGGTGCATCATTTTCTTCTGCCGCCTCAATGACTACTCGTAAAAAGTTGCTGTCAGCAACGTTAAACGCCCCTACTGCAAAATGATTTTCCTTGGCAATTTCTAACATTTGATTCATATTGATTAACATCGTCTATTTTCTCCATTTCTATGATTTATTGGTTGAACCTGATAGTTGAATGTATTGCTGAACTAACTCTTTTCCTGCTATGACTGTTTGTTGGATGAGAGTGGGGTATTCGATCGTTGGCTCCTGTTGTAGAAGCTGTTGGCATCTTTGTTGTTGCGCCTTCATAAAATCAGAACCAACATTAATCTTATTGATTCCTAACTCAATGGATTGGCGAATGTTGTCTTTTCCCGCTCCTGACCCCCCATGTAAAACTAACGGAAGTTGAGTCTTCTCTTTTATTTCTTGGACAATATCGAAACGAAAACGTGGTTTGTACCCTTTAGGATAATCTCCGTGACTGGAGCCATAGGAAATCGCTAAGCAGTCCACACCCGTTTCATTGATCAATCGGATTGCTTCTGCTGGGTCCGTACACATGGCATCATCTGTAAAATGGTCGCCTGTGACTGCCCCCATATTTCCTACTTCTGCTTCTACGCTCGCATCATACGTTTGGGCAAATTGAACCATCGCTCTCGTTATTTCGATATTCTGATCCAAGGGATACATCGAAGCATCCATCATGACGCTGGAAAATCCTTCTTGTAAGCACTGTTTGACAAATGCGATGTCTTGACCATGATCTAGATTAATCGCTACTTCGACTTTGGCATCCTGTGCCATACGGATGATGGGCTTCGTTAAATAATGATAATTGATGTGTTGCTTTAAGTGATCTTGCAATAAATCTATGATGATCGGCGCATGTAATTCCTCAGCAGCTTGGATCGTTGCTTTAGTTGTTTCTAGATTAAAGCAATTGATCGCCATGACAGCATAGTTTTCTTGATTTGCTTTTTTGAGCATCTCTTTCATTGACACATACATATCAAATCCTTCTCTCTGCAGTTTTTAAGATAATTTAATAGAAGAAAAATCTACTTCTTCCTCTTCTTCCTCTACGACAGGGTGTTCAGCTGGCGCCTTTTTCAAAACAAACAATAGAATGCCGGTAACTGCAGAACCAATCAATAAGGCAAAGGTAAACTTTAACGGATCCGTCATTGCTGGGATAATAAAGACCCCACCAGAAGGAACTGGTGACCCAATTCCCCACGACATACTCAAACCTCCGCCAATCGCTGCACCAGCTGTACACGAAATGATCACACGAAGCGGATCAACTGCCGCTAAGGGGATAACGCCTTCCGTAATCATGCAAAGTCCCATCGGAAAAGCAATCTTAATGTTGTTTTCTTCTTCTTTTGAATATTTTGTTTGCCGAAATAACTTAGATAAAACCCATGAAATGGTGACACCGAAAGGCGGAACCATTGACGCTAACACTTTCACAGCTTCTGGTTCTTGCACACCTTCCAAAAGCATCCCATCAGCAAACAATGAGGCTACCTTATTGACTGGTCCACCAAAATCAAAGGCAGCCATCCCACCGACAATTGACCCAAAGAGGAATTTCCCAGAACCTTGTAGTCCTTGTAAAAAATCGGTCATCGCTTCTGTTGCCCAAACAATCGGCACACCTACCACGAAAAACATCAATAAACCGATACTAAGGGTCGCTAACAGTGGGATGATCATCATCGGCATCAATCCTTGTGCCCACTTAGGAACTTTGAGATATTTCACCAATAACAGGACAAAGAACCCCACCAAGTAACCGCCTAACATACCACCTAAAAAACCTGCGCCAATGGCATTGGCAATTAACCCCATAAACAAACCTGGACCAATCCCTGGGCGATCGGCAATGGAATAGGCAATCGCTGCAGAAATCACTGGAGCCAATAATCCCATGCCCAAAACCCCTAGAGAAACTAAGGCATCGGGTACAGAATAAGACGTTTGATAATCATTGATGACTTGCCCACCTGTTAAATTCCCAATAGCGATCAAGAGTCCAGCGGTCACAACAACTGGTAACATGTATGAAATAGCTGTCAGTGCATGCTTTTTTAATTGTAGTTGACGAAGCATCCAATTCCTCTCCTTTTATGTTTTACTGAGTTCTTCTTCAATTTTAGTAATCAACCCTTTCGGTGCTTTAATGACCATGTTCGTAGGAATCTCAATCACTTTTTTTCCTTTGAACCGCTCCTTGCCACCAATTTTGATATCTGCTGCAATAATGACGACATCTGCCTGCTTGATCTCCTCCTTCGATAACTCGTCTTCTGTACCAATTGTTCCTTGTGTTTCGATGTGCACTTCATGTCCTAATGCTTTTGCTGCTTTTTCTAATTTTTGTTTGGCAATATACGTATGTGCAATTCCTGAAGTACAGGCTGCTACTCCGACGATCTTCATTTTTTCTTCCTCCTTTTCTTTTAGACAGTTGGTTCTTTTGCTAATAGTTCCATTAATTCTGCTTTACTAGTTGCCTGATTCATTTTTTCGATAATGGTATCTTCTGCTAATAACATTGCTACTTTTTGTAATAATTTGATATGAACGGTATTGGCATCTGTATCTTTTACTGCAAATAAGATAATGACCTTTACAGGCTGCTCATCTAATGATTCCCAAGGGATCGGGGTCTCGACTTTACCCACAACCAAAGAAGTCTGAATGACACTCGCTGATTTTCCGTGGGGAATCGCCACACCGTTTCCAATCCCTGTGATTCCTTCTTTCTCCCGTTGAAAGACATCTGATGAAAAATCATCAACATCTTTGATAATGCCGTTTTCTTTTAGTAATTCACTTAATTCGAGAATCGCTTCTTTTTTTGTTTTCGCTTTCATTTCTAAACGTATCAGTTTTTCTGTAATCACATTTGCGATACTAAATTCTGACATTACCTGTTTTGTAACCATTTCACATCTCTCCTAACATTTGCTTCACACGTTTTTCGTCTTGCTTGGTAAATACTGAGTTTACTAATATCGTGGGAATCTTCGGTGGCTCATTCAAACAAACCGTTGTTAAAATCAAATCGATCTTACTAAATTCCGCTTGGTTTTTCTGGTACTGCCGAGAAGATAAAACAGCAATAATCTCTAATTCAGGAAAGGCTTTTTTTACTTTGACTTTCAATAGTTCTGAAGTTCCAACACCACTACTACACATGATCAATACACGTTTTTTTATTGGGGCTAACTCTTTGTATCTCACAAAGTATAATGTTAAAAATCCAATTTCATCTTTGGATATATGGTTTGTATGAAATTTTTTTTGGACCATTTTACTGACAAATTCTACTAATTGAAACGTTTCCTGGTACTCTAATTCAATATCGTGCAATAAATCATTTTTGATTGTGATCTCATGTTTTAATCGATACAATAGCGGCTGAATGTGACTATACAAATCATGTCGGTTTCGTTCTTGATCAATCGCCACTCCCATGAGCCGGCTCATCGTAGCAGAAAAAAAACGGGTGATTTCTTCAGCTTCATTTGAGATATTTTGATGTTTAATCGAACCATTTTCGATCCTGGAGGAAATCAAGTATTGAAAAAGATAAAAAGTTTCACTTTCAGGGAGAGTCGTATTTAAATATTGACCTAATTTGTGCATGACTTGCTTTGATAGTTGGTACAGTTCCTGGTTATAATGGATCAACGCCTGATCTTCTTCATCTAAATCCCACGTATCTTCTTCTAAATACACGACCCCTTCACGGAAGCGTTTGACTAAGATATAAATATGAGAAAAAATATTCATTGCATATGGATATGCAATTCGGCTGACTAGTTTTTGTTCGATAAACTCAACGATCGAAGTAATAAAATTGATATCAAATGAGCTGATCATTGGGTGACTAGGAACCACTTGTTTATCTTCCAATAAATGGATACTTAATAGCATATTCACTACTTTACGAATATGTTTTTCTGTTCCTTCGATACCAATTCGGGTACCTTGTCGTTTAAGTTGGAGGTGGTTTTTCATTAAAAATAAACTGATCTTAGCCAAATCATTACTAATTACCGGATCACTCACATAATACGGATGGAACAATTCATTGATTAATAACTTCTTGGGTGCCTTAAACAACAAATTAAGCAAAATCGCATTTCTTCTTTCCAAAGGTCCTTGACTCGTTCGACTTTCATTATGCGTTGCACTCACATTTAAATATTTATCGTAGTCTAACCGAAATCCTTTGCCTGCCTCTGCCAAAATGATTTCCCCGTTTTCAGACACATCATTTATCTTTTTAATCGTACGGTAGACCGTTTTCGTAGAAACATGGGCAAATTCAGCTAACTCCTGAGCTGTAAGGGATAAGCCATGTTTAACAAAGTATTCGACCATTTCTTTCTCTCTTTTGCTTAGCTGCATTTGTTCAACCTCCTTGTTTATACTATAACGGAATTTTCTGACAACTCATTTTTTGTTCTGTCCATTACTCTGGACATTTTTAAAAGCGTTTACAAAAAGTGGCAAAAAAGACAAAAAACACCGAAGCAGGCAAAAACCTGTCTTCGGTGTTTTACATGATACATCAGAGTACATAAAAGTGATGAATAGACGAAACGATAAAAATAAGCAACTATTGATTGGTGTCAGTAGTTTTCTTCCTTAATTACTCTTAACATGACCAATCACAGCATTTGCTTTAACTACCCCACTAGCATCCATCGTTAGCTTCGCCACTTTTTCACCATTGGTAAAAGCAACGATCAGATCTGATTGTTTGTTTGCCGATTGTAGTGCCACCAAGTCCATGGTTGCAATTAATTGACCACGTGCGACTTTTTGTCCCTCTTCAACGTAGATCGTAAAAGGCGCTCCTTTTAAGTTCACGGTATCGATCCCCATATGCAAGAGAACTTCAATTCCTGATTCCGTTTTGATACCAACTGCATGTTTCGTTGGAAAAATATTGATAATCGTACCAGCGATTGGAGCAAACACTTCGCCATTCGTTGGTAGAACCGCAAACCCGTCTCCCATCATTTTTTGTGAAAAGACATCATCTGCCACTTCTGTGATTGGCATTAGCTTCCCATTTGCTACCGCAAAAATATCTTGGTTTTGTGGATCAACGACTGTTTTGGTTGTCACAGTAGGCGTGGACTGAGCAGTTCCTTTGCTGCTACTTCCATGAATTTTTTTCATTTCATCTGCAACAAATTGGACTTCCGTTCCAACGATCACTTGAATATTTTTGGCATCAATTACTTTCAGACCTGGAACGCCAGTCGCTTTGATTTTCCCTTGATCAACTTTTGCCGTATCTTTTACATACAAGCGTAAACGTGTCGTGCAATTGTCAATGGAAACAACGTTCGCTGCACCACCTAATGCTTGATAAAGTTGATTAGCTAGCGTGGCAAATCGATTGTCACCAGTTGGCACTGTTCCTACTTCCCCATTTTCTGCAACTCCAGTATCTTCTTCACGCCCCGGCGTCATCAAATTGAATTTTTTGATGACAAATAAAAATGTAAAGTAATAAATCACACCCATCGCCAAGCCTAATACCAATAGCATTAATGGTTGATTGGCAATAGGTACACGTAAGCTTAAAAAGAAATCAATAAAGCCGGCGCTGAAATTAAAGCCCGCTGTCCAATGGAAGGTTGCTGCGATAAACATCGAAATCCCTGTTAAAGCAGCATGAACGACGTACAATGGCCAAGCGACAAACATAAATGAAAATTCTAACGGTTCAGTCACTCCTGTAAAGAAAGAAGCGAAAGCGGCAGCTAACATCAAAGATGCAGTCACTTTTTTCTTTTCTGGTCGCGCACATTGATAGATAGCAAGTGCACCAGCAGGTAACCCAAACATCATGACCGGGAAGAATCCAGCTTGATACATACCGGTGACTCCTTTTACCCCTTCACTTGCCCAGAATTTACCGATATCATCAATTCCAGCCAAATTGAACCAAAAAACATTGTTCAGTGCATGGTGTAAACCAGTTGGAATCAGCAAACGGTTGAAGAAGCCATATAGACCAGCACCTAACGCGCCCATTCCAGAGATCAATTCACCGAAACTAACCAATGTATCATAAACTGGTGGCCAAACAAAAATCAATAAAGCAGAAATAATTGCCATTAAACCAGCTGTTACGATCGGTACTGCTCGTTTTCCACTAAAGAAAGATAACGCCATTGGCAATTTAACTCCGCTGAAGCGATTATACATTGCACCAGCGACTAAGCCTGCCAAAATTCCAATAAATACATTTTTATTATTGATTGCATCAAAAGCGATATTCACTTTTTCAACATCCACTTTAGTAAACAATGCGACAGAAGCACTATTGACTAATGTGACTGGTGCTAAAAAGGCGATCAATCCTGCCAATGCTGATGAACCATCTTTGTCTTTAGACATCCCCAATGCTAACCCAACAGCAAAAATGATTCCTAAATTATCTAAGACTGTTCCTCCAGCTTTGATCATAAAAGCGGCAAAAATGTTATTGCCACCCCAACCAGTCGGATCGATCCAATAACCAATCCCCATGAATAAAGCAGCTACTGGTAGGGTTGCTACTGGTAACATCAAGGAACGTCCCATTCGTTGTAAGTATGTTTTCATTTTGTTCTCCTATTCTGTTGTCCCTCGCAAGCGTTCGATATGAATAACTAAATAACCAAGTTCTTCGCTTGTAATAGACATTTGATATTGTTTAGTTAAAAGTACTCGAATTTTTTTTGCGACTGCATAACTTCCTGAATATTTTCGTTTGACTATCTCAATAATCTCCTCGTCTAAGACCGCATACTGCTGATTGTGATACCGTTGGATCAACAACCGAAGATGGTTTACTAAACGAGAATAATTCAGTGCCATTTGTTCGGAATGGATATCGATCCTCAGCTCTTTTTCAATCAACTGGATAATTTCCGACACGATCGTGACTTCGCGAATGCTACGATGATTACTAGTTTGTCCGCTATGACCACTATGGATATGTATCGCTATATAACCCGCTTCATCATATGTATAAGGAATAGCTAAAGTGTGATTCAAATAATCAACTGCCCATTGCGCAATACTAAATTCTTCGTGGTACAGCGCCTCGATTTCTCGCAGTAATTTATTTCGAATAACAATTCCATTACGAATATTTTCAGCAGCAAAAGCAATATGATCCGTTAACGCGATCAACACATGCTCATTCAGCTTTTTCATTAAAACTGTTTCTGCATGATCAATAATGTGTTCAGCAGCAAAAAGAAACTTTTCGTCAATTTGATTCAGCAAACTTTGTAGTTTCATTTGACTTTCTGGCTCCATCACAAACATCCGCTCAATTTCTCGATGAAAAATCAAGTCATTGCGCTTTTTATCGAATCCAACACCTTTACCAATTGCGACCTTTTCTTGTCCATCGTCATCGACTAAGACCGCATTTTGATTAAAAATCTTTTTGATTTTCATAATAATAACCCTTTTTCTGCAGAATTAAAGTTACTTCATGGACCAATCATCCTTTATCAATCTTAAGCTTGACAACAAAAAAAGCATAGAAAAATTCCACCAAAGTCTCCTTATCGACGGAATCTTCCCATGCCTAGTATGATCTAGTCACATGAAAAATAAATATGTTAACGCTTTAATTTTATCGAGGGAACGTTTTTTTGTCAACATCTTTTTTTCCTTTTGTCAAACAAAATGCTTTCATTTACTCAATAAAGTTTAAAATAAGCCATAAAAAAAGCCATGATGTCTAATGACACCATGACTTTTTATTGTCCGAATACAATGTTGCTTACAATTCAGTTGATCAAAGATTAAGCTTTGATTTCAGTAACGACACCGGCACCAACTGTACGTCCGCCTTCACGGATTGAGAATTTAGTACCGTTTTCGATAGCGATTGGGTGGATTAATTCAACTTCCATTGTTACGTTGTCGCCAGGCATAACCATTTCAGTTCCTTCTGGTAATTCAACAACACCTGTTACGTCAGTTGTACGGAAGTAGAATTGTGGACGGTAGTTAGTGAAGAATGGAGTATGACGTCCACCTTCTTCTTTTGTCAACACGTATACTTCTGCAGAGAATTTTGTATGAGGTGTGATTGTACCTGGTTTAGCTAAAACTTGTCCACGTTGGATGTCTTCACGTGCAACACCACGTAGTAAAGCACCAATGTTGTCTCCAGCTTCAGCGTAGTCTAATAATTTACGGAACATTTCAACACCAGTAACTGTTGTTTGAGCTGTTTCTTCTGCGATACCAACGATATCTACAACGTCACCAACGCGAACTTGTCCACGTTCAACACGACCTGTAGCAACAGTACCACGACCAGTGATTGAGAATACGTCTTCGACTGGCATCATGAATGGTTTGTCGTTGTCACGTTCTGGAGTTGGGATATATTCGTCAACTGCAGCCATCAATTCAAGGATTTTTTCTTCGTATGAAGCGTCGCCTTCTAAAGCTTTCAAAGCTGAACCAGCAACTACAGGAACATCGTCACCAGGGAATTCGTATTCTGTTAATAAGTCACGAACTTCCATTTCAACTAATTCTAGTAATTCTTCGTCGTCAACCATATCTACTTTGTTCAAGAATACAACGATATATGGAACACCAACTTGACGAGATAATAGGATATGTTCACGAGTTTGAGGCATAGGACCATCAGCAGCAGATACTACTAAGATAGCTCCGTCCATTTGAGCAGCACCAGTGATCATGTTTTTAACGTAGTCCGCGTGTCCTGGGCAGTCAACGTGAGCGTAGTGACGAGTGTCAGTTTCGTACTCAACGTGAGCTGTTGAAATTGTGATTCCGCGTTCGCGTTCTTCTGGAGCACCATCGATTTGATCGTAAGCCATAGCTTGGCCGCCGTTTTTCTTAGATAGTACAGTTGTGATTGCTGCTGTTAAAGTTGTTTTACCGTGGTCAACGTGTCCGATTGTACCAATGTTAACGTGTGGTTTAGAACGGTCAAATTTTTCTTTTGCCATTTTAAAATGTCCTCCTAAAAATACAATATATTTTTTATTTGTCTGATAGGTATGTGATAAACCAAAAGTCTATCACATGCCCATATCATCGATAATTATTTTACACGAAACTATATTAAAAATACAGTCTCTTTAGATAATCTGTCAAACAGACGATCTTGTTTTAAGAAATTATTCAGCTTTACCGCCGTTTTTCTTAATGATTTCTTCTTGGACTGATTTAGGAACATCTTCATAGTGGTCAAATACCATCATAAATGTACCGCGTCCTTGAGTTGCTGAACGCAATGTTGTTGCGTAACCGAACATTTCAGCCAATGGAACAATCGCATTAACGATTTGTGAGTTACCATGTGCTTCCATACCTTCAACGCGACCGCGTCGGCTAGTTACGTGTCCCATGATATCACCTAAGTAATCTTCTGGAACAGTAATCGTTACTTTCATCATTGGTTCTAAAATAACAGGACGTGCGTGTTTTGCAGCAGCTCTTAAAGCCATAGATGCAGCAACACGGAAGGCTGTTTCATTTGAATCGACGTCATGGTATGAACCATCGTAAAGTTTTGCTTTGATATCCACTAATGGATAGCCAGCAAGAACACCGTTATTCATAGATTCTTCTAGTCCTTTTTCAACAGCAGGGATGTATTCACGAGGAACGACCCCACCGACGATTGCATTTTCAAATTCGAAGCCTTTACCTTCTTCGTTTGGTGTAAATTCAACCCATACGTGACCGTATTGACCTTTACCACCAGACTGACGTACGAATTTACCTTCAGCTTTTGTTGCTTCACGGAATGTTTCACGGTATGAAACTTGTGGAGCACCAACGTTTGCTTCAACTTTAAATTCACGTTTCATACGGTCTACTAAAACGTCTAAGTGCAACTCACCCATACCTGAGATAACAGTTTCACCAGTTTCAACGTTTGTTTCAACTCGGAATGAAGGATCTTCTTCAGCAAGTTTTTGCAACGCAACACCCATTTTATCTTGGTCTGCTTTTGATTTAGGTTCAACAGCAACTTGGATAACTGGGTCAGGGAATTCGATTGACTCAAGAATAACCGGTGAGTCTAATGCACATAATGTATCCCCAGTTGTTGTATCTTTCAATCCAACAGCAGCGGCGATATCACCTGAGTACACTTTATCAATTTCTTGACGAGTGTTGGCGTGCATTTGTAGAATACGTCCGATACGTTCTTTTTTGCCTTTAGAAGCGTTCAATACATATGAACCACTTTCAAGGACACCAGAATAAACACGGAAGAAAGTTAGACGACCTACGAATGGATCAGTCATTACTTTAAACGCTAATGAAGCAAAAGGAGCTTCATCGTCAGCTGGACGTGTTGTTTCTTCGTCTGTTTTTGTATCGATCCCTTTGATTGCTTCGATATCAACTGGAGAAGGCAAGTAATCAAGAACGGCATCCAACATTAATTGAACCCCTTTGTTCTTGAACGCTGAACCAGCTAATACAGGGAAGAATTCAACATTAATTGTTGCACGGCGGATACCAGCAATCAATTCTTCTTGTGTGATTTCTTCACCTTCAAGATATTTCATCATTAGTTCTTCGTCTGTTTCAGCAACAGCTTCGACTAATTTTTCGCGCCATTCTTGAGCTTGTTCTAAATATTCTTCAGGAATTTCAGTTTCTTGAATATCTGTTCCTAAGTCATTTGTATAGATTTCAGCTTTCATTTTAACCAAGTCGATGATACCAGTGAAGTTTTCTTCAGCACCGATTGGCAATTGGATTGGATGCGCGTTTGCTTGCAAACGATCATGCAATGATTTTACTGAGTACAAGAAGTCCGCACCGATTTTATCCATTTTGTTACAGAATACGATACGAGGCACTCGGTACTCAGTTGCTTGACGCCAAACTGTTTCAGTTTGAGGTTCAACACCTGACTGTGAGTCAAGTACAGTTACCGCACCATCTAATACACGTAGAGAACGTTGAACTTCAATTGTGAAGTCTACGTGTCCTGGTGTGTCGATGATGTTTACACGGTAACCTTTCCACTGCGCTGTAGTCGCAGCAGATGTAATTGTGATACCACGTTCTTGTTCTTGTTCCATCCAGTCCATTTGTGAAGCTCCTTCGTGGGTTTCACCAATTTTATGGATTTTACCAGTATAGTACAAGATACGCTCTGTTGTTGTAGTTTTACCTGCATCAACGTGAGCCATGATACCAATATTACGAGTTTTTTCTAGCGAAAATTCTCTTGCCATTTTCTTACTCCTCTCTTTATTTAAATCGATTGTAAATTGACTTTCTGCTGTCGTTTAACCCAACAGGCAGAGAGGATCTTACCAACGATAATGAGCAAATGCACGGTTGGCATCAGCCATTTTATGAGTGTCTTCACGTTTTTTAACAGAAGCACCAGTGTTGTTTGCAGCATCCATGATTTCTTTTGCTAAGCGTTCTTCCATTGTGTGTTCACCGCGCAAGCGAGCGTAGTTTACTACCCAACGAAGAGCTAAAGTTGTACGACGTTCAGGGCGAACTTCAACTGGTACTTGATAGTTTGAACCCCCAACACGACGTGCTTTAACTTCAAGAACAGGCATAACATTTTTCATAGCTTGTTCAAACACTTCTAATGGATCATTACCTGTAGATTCTTTAATCAAATCAAAGGCGTTATAAATAATACTAGCTGCAACACCGCGTTTTCCGTCAACCATTACACGGTTGATCAAGCGAGTTACTAATTTTGAGTTATAAATAGGATCTGGTAAAACATCACGTTTTGCAACAGGACCTTTACGTGGCATCCGTAACTCCTCCTTCCGAAATATTCTTCATAGTAATTGCCTTACTCTCTTAACATAGTAAGAACAAGTTTCATTTGTTTAATAATTAAAATTAAGCTTTAGGTTTTTTAGTACCGTATTTAGAACGGCTTTGTTTACGGTCGTTTACACCAGCTGTATCAAGTGCACCACGAACGATATGGTAACGTACCCCTGGTAAGTCTTTTACACGTCCACCACGTAGTAATACTACGCTATGTTCTTGTAAGTTGTGACCAATCCCTGGGATATAAGCAGTAACTTCAATTAAGTTTGACAAACGAACACGAGCATATTTACGTAAAGCTGAGTTCGGTTTTTTAGGTGTCATTGTACCCACACGTGTTGCTACCCCACGTTTTTGAGGAGAGTTCACGTTTGTTTGAGTTTTCTTAAAGCTGTTATATCCTTTGTTCAAAGCAGGTGAATTAGATTTTTCCACCTTTGATTTACGAGGTTTACGTACTAATTGGTTAATTGTAGGCATTCCTTGTTTCCTCCTTCCCACGATTCGCGTCTAGTTCCACACATCCAGGTGGTTCTTTTTTTGCGATAAAAAATAAATGCAATTCTGCATCTTTATCAAATATGCTTTGATAAACAGTCAGCACGTCTCTTTACCAGAGACCTGTAGATAAAGCACCTTGGTTAGGATATCATGAATAAAGTACTCTGTCAACCAGTGTTATGTATTTTTTTTAGCCATTTGAAATTAAAAAAAGGACGCTATCTTTTTCCAATCATTCAATATAAAATAGCTATGAATAGAGACGAAAGAAAAGGTGGGAACAACAGATGAATTTGAAACAAGCAGCTGGAATTGAAGCAGCTAAATTTGTGAAGGACGGAATGATCGTTGGTTTGGGTACCGGTTCTACAGCCTATTATATGGTAGAAGAAATTGGTAGAAGAATGCGTGAAGAAGGATTAAACATCACTGGTGTCACTACATCGAATGCCACTAAAGAACAAGCAGAAAAATTAGGTATCCCTCTTAAGAGTATTGATGAAGTACCCGTAGTTGATCTCACGATCGATGGTGCTGATGAAATCAGTAAAGCATTTCAAGGAATTAAAGGTGGTGGCGCAGCATTACTTTTTGAAAAAATTGTTGCTACGTATTCAAAACAAGTCATTTGGATCGTTGATGAATCAAAATTAGTGGAGCAACTTGGGCAGTTCCCTCTTCCAGTAGAAGTGATTCCTTATGGCGCTCAACAATTGATGCGGATCTTTGATGAGAAAGGTTACCAACCTGTTTTACGTCAAACCGAAACAGGTCAGATAGTCAAAACGGACAGTGGTCATTACATTATTGACTTACATTTAGAAGTGATCAATGACCCTGAAGCTTTAGCAACGTACCTTGATCAACTGGTTGGTGTCGTTGAACATGGACTGTTTTTAAATATGGTTTCAAAAGTCGTTGTCGGCTCCGCACAAGGCGTATCAATTATCGACTCACCTCATCAAAAATAACAACCCTGATATTAGTTATAAAAATTAGCAAAAATAGTTCATTTTAAAAACATAAAAAAACTATCTTTTCAATGGACTTTATGCTACATTTTTACTGTTATCTATAGACAGAAAATCATTGCTAGAAAGGAATCACCATGAAGATTATTGGTTATGCACGCACAACCATAAATGATGTTGATCTTACAACACAAGTGGAGCAACTCTCTAATTTTGGTTGTCAGGAGATTTTTCACGAGACATACAAGTCTAAAGATGCGGTGTCTAATAATATTTGTTTAGAAAAAGTAATCAAGGAAATGCGACAAGGCGATACTTTAGTTATCTGTCAACTTCATCGTCTAGGGAAGTCTACTCGTCAGCTAACAGAACTCACACAATTATTCAAAGATCGTGGCTTACACCTAGTTAGTATCCAAGAAGAGATCGATACGCGTACACCGATGGGGAAAATCTATTTTCAACTAATGGAAGGATTAGCCATTATGGAGTGCTCTTTAATCAAGGAACGGACACTTGTCGGGTTAGATGAAGCACGTAAAAAAGGTAAAATCGGGGGTCGTCCAAAAATCGATCCAAAAACAATTAAAAAAATTCGTCGGCTTTATTATGAAAAAAAAGAAACGATCCAATTAATTTCTACTAAATGTGGTGTATCAGTCGGAACCTGTTATAAATATATCAATCTTCCAGAAAAAGAGATTCAGCAATTATCTTAAACGACTGCCTACATCTTGATATTCTTTCATTTAAAAATGGATTGGCGCAACAAACGCAGACTGTCTGCTAAAGACGAATCAACTGTATATAATGAATAGGTAGGTGGATCAATGACAGTGCAGCCATTGATCCACCTACCTCTGTTTATCTGTCACTGTAAGAATTATTTTTGTTTTTTTATCTGTCTATCTTCTGATTTTCCCTTTCATTAACTTCATTTTTCAATGGAAATCTAGTCAAAAAAATTGTACAATAAAGCAGAACTGAAATTTTCAGAAATATAACCTATTTTAAAGGAGAGCTAAACATGCCAAAATTAGTTTTTTCTCGTCATGGTCTTAGTGAATGGAATGCATTAAACCAATTTACTGGTTGGGCTGACGTAAACTTAGCACCAGAAGGAATCGAAGAAGCCAAAGAAGGCGGACGCAAAATCAAAGAAGCTGGAATTGAATTTGATGTTGCTTACACTTCAGTTTTAACTCGTGCCATCAAAACATGTAATTTGATTTTAGAACACTCAGATCAACTTTGGGTTCCTCAAATCAAATCATGGCGCTTAAACGAACGTCATTATGGTAAATTACAAGGATTGAACAAAAAAGAAACAGCTGAAAAATATGGAGATGACCAAGTACACATTTGGCGTCGTTCATACGACACTCTTCCTCCATTGATGGACGAAAGTGACGAAGGTTCTGCTGCAAACGATCGTCGTTATGCAATGTTAGACAAACGCGATATTCCTGGTGGCGAAAACTTGAAAGTTACTTTAGAACGTGCTTTACCATTCTGGCAAGACGAAATTGCTCCAGCTTTACTAGACAACAAAACTGTTTTAGTAGCTGCACATGGTAACTCTCTACGTGCTTTAGCAAAACACATCGAAGGAATTTCTGATGAAGATATCATGGATCTTGAAATTCCAACTGGTCAACCACTTGTTTATGAATTAAACGATGACTTGACAGTTGCTAAAAAATACTATTTATAATAAATAAAAAAAGTGGGCAAGCGATTCAATTGAATCACTCGCTCACTTCTTTTATTAATCTGCGATTGCTGTTTCTAATCCGACTTCGATCATTTCGTTAAATGTCGTTTGTCGTTCTTCTGCAGTTGTTTCTTCTCCGGTAAGCAAATGGTCACTCACCGTCATGATTGCTAATGTTTGGACATGATATTTTGCTCCTAAATAGTATAAAGCAGCTGCTTCCATTTCCACACCTAGCACACCTAATTCAGCTAATTTAAACGTTTCTGTTGAATCATCTTTATAAAATGAATCTTCCGAGAGAACATTCCCTACATGTGTGGTAAATCCTTTGTCTTTTGAAATTTCATACGCCTTCAACAATAAATTAAAATCACTGATCGGCGGAAAATGAAAGGCTTGGAAATTTTTCTCGATCATCGAAGAACTAGTAGCTGCTCCTTGAGCTAAAACAAGATCACGAACATGGACATCTTTAGATAATGCACCACATGTGCCCACTCGTATCAATTTTTTCACACCGTATGAATGAATCAATTCATGGGCATAGATCGTCGCTGACGGCATCCCCATCCCCGTTCCTTGTACCGAAACACGTTCGCCTTTGTAGGTTCCAGTAAAACCTAACATCCCACGAACTTGGTTGTAACATACTGGATCTTCTAAAAATGTTTCAGCAATATATTTTGCTCGTAAAGGATCGCCTGGAAGTAGTATTTTATCAGCGATCTCTCCTTGTTTTGCTTCAATGTGTACGCTCATCTGACACTCTCCTTGATTCAGTTATAGTAATACTAATACTTCTTTAATCAATGCCTTAAATGATTGTTTGACACGTTGCGTTGTTTCCACCACTTCTTCATGGTTAAGGTTCGCTTGCATGCCTGCTGCTAAATTAGTGATACATGAAATGCCGAGAACTTTCAATCCGCTATGTGCTGCAACGATCACTTCTGGCACAGTGGACATTCCGACTGCATCTGCTCCCATCGTACGTGACATCCGAATCTCTGCAGGTGTTTCATATGTTGGTCCAGAATAGCCCATATATACCCCTTCTTTAAGAGTCAAATCTAATTGGCTCGCAGCCTCTTTGGCTACTTCACGGTAAGTTAAGGTATACGCCTCGCTCATATCAGGGAAGCGTGGACCGATCTCATCTTCGTTAGGACCAATCAATGGGTTTTGACCTGTGAAGTTGATATGATCAGTAATCAACATCAAATCGCCAGGAACAAATGATTCATTTACCCCACCACTTGCATTCGTGACAATCACCGAATGAGCCTTTAATGCTGCCATTACCCGCACAGGATAAGTAACAGTTTGCATTGAATGACCTTCATAAAAATGGAATCGTCCTTGCATTGCCAGAACTTTTTTACCAGACAAGGTACCATAGACTAATTGACCAGCATGGCCGACAACTGTTGATGTTGGGAAAAATGGGATTTGGTCATAAGGAATCACGATTGCTTCCTCGATTTCTTCCGCTAACTCTCCTAAACCTGAACCTAAGATCAAACCAAAATCAATTTCTTTTACGCCCTTTTCTAGAATAAATTGAGTCGTTTCTTGTAACATTTCGCTTAATTGGGTCATTTACTTTCTCCTATTAACTATTTTTTTCTACAGAAGTCAAGAGGTTAGAAGCCCTGTCGTTCGACTAGCTAAAAAAACAGGTATGCCTGATTAACAAGGCTTTTTCATCTCTTGATTGATACTGTTAAAGCAAGATGGCTCTTTGAACAAAATGATTGACCTATCTTAGTTACGCTTTTTCAGGTCAAATTTTCAAACGTGGTCTGTCATTCCTATTTCAAAAGTTTTAAGAAACTTTCGCCGTTTTCGGTAGCAGGAACATCGAAGTTTTCAGCAATCGTTGCTGCAATATCTGAATAGTAGCCTTGTGGCAAGCTTCCTTGTCCTTGCATTTTTTTGCTGAAAACTAATAATGGTACATATTCACGTGTATGATCTGTTCCAGGGAATGTTGGATCGTTTCCATGATCAGCAGTAATCATCAGTAAGTCGTCCTCTGCCATTGCCTCTAATATTTCGGGAATACGTAAATCAAAATCTTCAATTGCGTGGGCATAACCTACAACATCCCGACGATGTCCAAATAATGCATCAAAATCAACTAAATTAGTAAAACTGATCCCTGTAAACTCTTTTTTCATCACATTTAATAATTGGTCAACGCCATCCATGTTGCTTTTCGTACGGACGAACTCTGTAATCCCTTGACCGTTGAAGATATCGTTGATTTTTCCAACAGCGATAACGTCTTTTCCTGCTTCTTTTAATGAATCTAAAACCGTATGCCCGAATGGATCCAATGCGTAATCATGTCGGTTGCTCGTACGAGTAAAATTACCAGGTTCTCCAACGTAAGGTCGCGCAATAATTCGACCAATCATGTATGGGTCGTCTTTAGTAATGTCACGAACGAACTGACAAATCCGATAAAGTTCTTCTAAAGGAATAATTTCTTCATGCGCAGCAATTTGTAGAACTGGATCTGCGGACGTATAGACGATCAAATCACCAGTTTTCATTTGATGTTCACCATAGTCATCTATAACAGCGGTTCCACTATATGGTTGATTGCAAACAATTTTGCGTCCTGAGAAGTCTTCGATTTGTTTGAGTAATTCATCAGGAAAACCGTTAGGAAATACTCGGAATGGTGTCTTGATGTTCAGACCCATGATTTCCCAGTGACCGGTCATTGTATCTTTTCCTACAGATACTTCCTCTAATTTAGTGGCATAGCCTTGGTGGTTTTTAACCGCTTCGACACCTTCTAATGGGCGAATCGTTCCTAATCCTAACTGTTCTAAATGAGGAATTGTCAAACCAGCTTCTTTTGCGATATGCCCTAGTGTATCTGAACCTTTATCACCAAATTTTTCAGCATCTGGCGCTTCACCGATTCCTACTGAATCCATGACAATCAAATGTACGCGTTTAAACATGATTATTCCTTCTTTCTTTTTTATTATTGCTATTAAATCAAAAAGGGCGAGTCGAAAAAACATTTCCCGTAACCCACCCTTTTTATTCACTAAAAGTTTATTTTGATTTTATATAATTTTTACCGTTTGCTTTAGGTCCAGATGCTTTTCCTAAGAACGCTACTAACACAATAACGGTTAATAGGTAAGGTGCAATCTGCAGCAATACTGGCGGTATCGAAGAAATCACTGGTAATTGAGCCCCGATGATACTTAAACTTTGCGCAAAGCCAAAGAATAAAGAAGCGCCCATGGCCCCTAGTGGATTCCATTTACCGAAGATCATAGCAGCCATTGAGATAAACCCTTGACCTACGATCGTTCCGGCAGAGAAATTCCCTGAAATCGATTGAGCGAATACTGCGCCACCCATTCCGCCAAGTAAACCAGAGATCAATACCCCAGAATAACGCATCGCGTAAACATTGATTCCCAATGTATCCGCTGCTTGAGGATTTTCACCCACTGAGCGTAAGCGAAGTCCAAACTTTGTCTTAAAGATAATAAACCAAGCAAGAATCGCAATTAAAATGGCACAATAAGCTGGTAAAAATGTATTTTTAAAGAAAATTGGTCCAATCACAGGGATTTTTGATAATCCAGGAAATGAGAAATATCCTAAGTTAACTGAAATATTATCAGTTTGTCCTTTTCCATACCATGTTTTGATCAAAAATACACCCAAAGCTGGTGCCATCAAGTTGATAACTGTCCCGCTGATGATATGGTCTGCACGTAAACTAACAGTTGCTACTGCATGTAATAAAGAGAATAACACACCAACTATCCCACCGACTAAAATAGCGATCCATGGTGTCATGTCTCCTAAGGTAGGACTCATGGTTAGATTAAATACTACCGCACTGAAAGCACCCATAACCATGATGCCTTCTAAACCTACATTGACAATCCCACTTCGTTCAGAAAAAGTTCCACCTAAAGATGTAAGAATTAATGGTGTTGAATAAACCAACGTTGAAGTGAGGATTAAAGCAATTAACTCAGTTGTTGACATTATAATTCTCCTCCTTCTTGACTCTGATTTGTTGGTTTCGATTCAACAGTCTCCACAATCGCTTCTTGTTTTTTACCTTGGAAGAATTTCGCCATAATGAAACGAATCAAGAAGTTGATCCCAACAAAGAAAATAATCAATGCAATCGATACATTTACGATTTCAAATGGTATACCGGCACCTGTTTGCATCCCCAAACCACCGATTTTCAAGATACTGAACAAGAGTGCTGAAAGTAAAATTCCAATCGCTGAACCAGAACCTAACAGTGACACAGCCATTCCGTCAAATCCGATGGCTAATGAAGTTGTTTGGACGAAAAAGTTTTGATACGTTCCTAATCCTTCGACTACTCCACCAAGTCCTGCTAAAGCGCCTGAAATCATCATGGAGAAGACGATCGTACGTTTACTACTCATTCCAGCATACTCAGAAGCAAAAGGATTTAGACCTACCGAACGAATTTCAAAGCCTAACGTCGTTTTCTTCATCAATAGCCAAACAACAACCAGTGCAATCAATGCTAAAAACAAACCAGCATTCACACGAGAACCGCCAAACATCTGTGTCAGCCAAGGTAATCTAAGAGAAGCATTTTGCCCAATCAAATTTGAAGAATCTAAGCTTGAACGATACGTGTCTGGCATGATGTCATGTAAAGCAAAAGTACTTAAATAAAGTAAAATATAGTTCATCATAATAGTGACGATTACTTCACTTGTACCGAAAAAGGCTCTTAACACCCCTGGGATAGCCGCAGCCAAGGCTCCTGCCAAAGCACCTAAAATCACACAAGTCGGTAATAAAATGACTTTTGGCAGATCAGGAAAGGCAAGTGCTACCCACACACTAACGATCCAACCACAGAGTGCTTGTCCCGAAAGCCCGATATTGAAGAATCCTGCTGAGTTCGCAACAGAAAAACCTAATGCAGTAAAAATCAACGGTGTTGCTTGCCGTAATGTTTCACCAATACTTCTTTGAGAACCAAGGGACGCATTTAACATTGAAGAATAACCTTGGCCTGGGTTATAACCAAAAGCTGCCATCAAGATAGCACCTAAAACTAAACCTAGAATTACCGAAAAAATAGGAACTAGGAGATTACGTATCTTTTCATTGCGATCATTCATGTGCGCCACCAACCTTTTCTAACTCTTTTCTTGCTTCTTCTAAAGAATAGCCCGCCATAAGTAATCCTAGTTCATTTTCAGAAGTTTCTTTTGGATCAACGATTCCCACGATTTTTCCTTCGTGGAGTACCGCAATACGATCAGAAACATTCAAAATTTCTTCTAATTCAAAACTAATCAATAAGACCGCTTTGTATTTGTCTCTTTGTTCAATCAAACGTTTATGAATAAACTCGATTGCTCCAACATCTAGCCCACGTGTCGGATTAGCAACGATCAACAAGTCAGGATCACGATCGATTTCCCGAGCAATAATTGCTTTTTGTTGATTCCCACCTGATAATGCTTTCGCTGGCACAAGTTCATTCGTTGTTCGAACATCATACTCTTCGATTAATTCTCGTGCATGTTCATTGATCAACGAATAATTCAATAAGCCATTTCTACTGTAAGGTTTTTGGTAATAATTTTGTAAAGCAATGTTCTCCGCTAACGTCATATCCAGCACTAAGCCATACTTATGACGGTCTTCGGGCACATGTCCTACACCAGCCTCCGTAATTTTTCTTGGCTTTTTATTCGTGATATCTTCATCTTTTAAGCGAATTGTTCCACTTTCTGCTTTACGTAAACCGGTTAACGCCTGGATCAATTCTGACTGTCCGTTACCATCAATACCAGCAATTCCTAAAACTTCTCCTGCTCGTACTTCTAAACTTAGGTCTTTGACTGCGTCCAATCCTCGGTTTTCTTTAACCACTAGATTTTCAATCGATAACACAACTTCTTGAGGCTGACTTTCTTTCTTCATTGTCTTAAATGAAACCGTACGTCCAACCATCATATCTGCCAATTGTTGTGAAGAGACATCTTTTACATTTACTGTACCAATCCCTTTACCACGACGGATAACTGTACAACGATCTGCTACAGCTTTAATCTCATCTAACTTATGGGTGATCAAAATGATCGATTTTCCTTCTTTGACCAACTCTTTCATGATTACAATCAGTTCGTCAATCTCTTGTGGCGTTAATACTGCTGTAGGTTCGTCAAAAATCAAGACATCTGCCCCACGATAAAGTGTTTTTAAGATTTCTACCCGTTGTTCCATTCCAACAGATATATCTCGGACATATGCATCAGGATTGACCGATAAACCATATTGTTCAGAAAGCTTTTGGATTTCTTCACGTGCTTGGCGACGATCAAGTACCCCTGCTCGACTTGGCTCACTTCCCAAAACAATATTTTCAGTAACAGTAAATGCATCCACAAGCATAAAGTGCTGATGGACCATTCCGATACCTAGCTGGTTCGCTTTTGTCGGACTTGTAATTTTCACTTCTTTCCCATGCATCAGTATTTCACCTGATGTTGGCTCTAAAAGGCCTGAGAGCACATTCATCAAGGTTGATTTTCCGGCACCATTTTCTCCAAGTAAAGCGTGGATCTCTCCTGCTTTCACTTGCAAGTTGATGTTGTCATTTGCTTTGAACGTACCAAACTGTTTGGTGATATTCCGCATTTCGATGACAATATTTTCTTGAACCACAATTTTTCACATCCTAACGATTTCTATCTAGGCAACGATTAACAAAGATTTTTTATAAAATCTCAAATTGAAGCAAAAACTTCAGGGGATTATTCCCTTATCAAGAGGCTGTGAAAAGAGCGTTTTGACCTGAGCATTAAGGAAGAAAATCTCGAAACAGCTTTTCATGTTTTGAGATTTTTTGACTTAATGCCGAAGGTCAGCTCTTTGAACGCCGTTTAGCAAGAGGCTGTGAAAGAAGCGTTTAGCTCCGAGCAAATAAGAGAGGATTTTTTAAAATAGCTTCTCATATTTTTAAAAATCATCGCTTATTGTTGAGGAGCTGCTTCTTGAACGCCGTTTAGCAAGAGGCTGTGAGCAGCATGTTCTACTTCAAGAATTAAGAACAAAAAAACGAAAATAGCTTTTCAGCAACATCTTGATAAAGAAACAATCGTTAGTTATTTACTAAACCATAGCCTTGTCAAACAATTGTCCAACAAGGCTATAGAAATTCGTTTGATTATTTTTCAGGAGTTTCTGGTACTTTGATATCTCCTGAGATGATTTTTTCTTTTGCTTCATTCACAGCTTTTTCTGCTTTTTCTGAAAGTTGACCTTTTGTGATACCAACACCGTCTTCTTTCAATCCGTAAACGGTATGTTCTCCACCAGGGAAATCACCGTCAGCTGATTTTTGAGCTAAGTCTTCAACAACAGTTCCTACACCTTTTAGAGTTGATGTCAAAGTAAAGTTTTTCTTTTCACCGTTTAAAGTGTATTCGCCTTCGTCCGATTGGTCACGGTCAACCCCGATAACCCAAACTTTTTTGTCGCCTGATTCGTTTAATGATTTCGCTTCTTGGAATACACCGTTACCAGTACCACCAGATGCGTGGAAAATGATATCTGCATTTTGTGCATACATTCCTTGAGCAATTGAACGTCCTTTATCTGGCGCTGAGAAGTCTCCTGCATATTGATTCAAGACTTTAATTTCTTTGTTTAAAGCTTTTGCACCAGCATCTACACCAGCTTTGAATCCTGCGTCAAAACGATCGATTACTTCACCTTTTACTCCACCAATGAAACCAACAGTGTTTGTTTCAGTTGTGTAAGCTGCGGCAATCCCAGCAAGATAAGAAGCTTCGTTATCTTTAAATGTTGCTGAAACCACGTTGTCTTTGCCGTCGATAACGTCATCAATAATAGCAAAGTTTGTTTCAGGATTTGATGCAGCTTGCTCTTCAATAGCTGGCTTCAATTTATAACCAATACCAAAGATTGTTTTAAAACCTGCATTCAAAGCTTGGTCAATATTAGGGATATAATCTGATTCATTTGCTGATTGGAAATATTGGAACCCATCATTTCCACGTGATAGATCATGATCTTTCCCCCAAGCTTGTAGTCCTTCCCAAGCTGACTGGTTGAATGAACGGTCATCAACACCGCCCGTATCTGTGATCAATGCTGCAGTTGCTGTTTTTGAACCGCTGTTTCCACCGGTTGAATCAGTTGAATCTGATCCGCTGCCACATGCGCCCAATAATAACCCAGCAGATAACGCTACAGCACTTAAACCAAATAATTTTGCTTTTTTCATTTCTGTAAAGCCCCCTAAAATAATTGTTTTATTTTTCAACAGTCAGCTGACTGAATGAACATGAGTGATAATTCTATAGATCTTTTTCTGTAAAGGCGTAAGGTAATAGTTCTTTAACCGTCATTGCCTTAGTCACACCGTTATCCCCTACTAAAGTTACCGGCATGTCTGGTACACAAAACTCAGCCATTACTTGACGACAAGCACCACAAGGAGAAATTGGCTCTGGCGTATGACCAGCCACTACTAAATGAGTAAACTCTTTTTCTCCTTCAGAAACAGCTTTGAAAAAAGCCGTGCGCTCCGCACAATTGGTTAAACCAAACGAGGCATTTTCGATGTTGACCCCTTGATACGTTTTTCCAGATTCAGTGACTAAACATGCACCTACTGGAAAATGTGAATATGGTACATATGCTTTATCCAATGCTTCTACTGCAATGTTGATCCATTCTTGCTTCACTTCTGTCATAAGCTTCCCCTTACTACTTAATAGCCTTCGCCAGTAGATCCTGACATAATCGAAACTCCTGCACTGGTACCAATTCTTGTCGCACCAGCTTCAATCATTGCCAAAGCTTCAGCTTCGTTATGGATACCACCAGATGCTTTCACACCCATTTCAGGTCCAACAGTTTCACGCATTAAACGAACATCTTCGACTTTTGCTCCTCCAGTTGAAAATCCTGTAGAAGTTTTAACAAAGTCTGCCCCAGCAGCTTTTGCCAGCTCACAAGCTTTTACAATTTCCTCATGATTTAATAAAGCTGTTTCGATGATGACTTTGACTAAAGCACGATCTTTGGCTGCTGCAACCACTGCTTCAATATCTTTTTGGACTTTATCAAACTGTTGAGACTTCATTGCCCCAATATTGATGACCATATCCACTTCATCTGCGCCATTTTCAATCGCATTTGTAGTTTCAAAAGCCTTAGTTTCAGCAGTATTAGCTCCTAAAGGAAAGCCAATTACTGTACATACTGCCACTGGTTCGCCTTTTAATTGTTCTTTTGCTAGTGCGACCCATGTTGGGTTGATACAAACAGAATAGAAATGGTATTTCTTTGCTTCTTCAATAATTCGCATAACGTCTTCTTGAGAAGCATCTGCTTTTAAGATGGTGTGATCGATCATTCGGTTCAATTCCATTTTTTTCTCTCCTTTTATTCGGTGATGATATCATGTATCAATGTAGGCTTTTCAGCCGAGTCACTAATTTGGATATTTTGATAGAGCAATTCTTGAACAGAAGAAATCTCTTTTGTATTACTGTAGATTGTCAACAATGATTCTCCCTCTTTTACAGGATCACCAATTTTTTTATTTAATTTAAGACCAACTGCGTGATCAATATCATCTTCTTTAGTTTTGCGTCCTGCACCTAACATCATAGCTGCAATCCCCAACTCATTCGCAACGAGTTTTGAGACAATACCACTCGCTTTGGCTGGCAACTCAACAACATACTTAGCTGTCAGTAACCGTTCTGGTTGGTCTACGATAGAGTCATCTCCACCTTGATTACGGATCATTTCCTTAAATTTGTCTAAGGCTTTGCCAGATTCTAGTGCTTCTTGCAGTAAACTTCTAGCTTCTTCGATTGTTGCTGCTTGATTGGCTAAGACCACCATCTGACTCCCTAATGCATAACACATTTCCAGCAAGTCTTCTGGTCCATTGCCGTTTAACGTTTCAATTGCTTCCACAACTTCAAGACTATTACCAATTGCTTCACCAAGAGGTTCAGACATATCAGAAATTACGGCTACTGTCTGACGATGAGCTAATTTTCCAATACTAGTCATTGTTTTTGCTAAACGTCTAGCATCTTCAATATTCTTCATAAAGGCGCCGTCACCTGTCGTCACGTCTAAAACGATCGCATCTGCTCCTGCGGCAATTTTCTTACTCATGATCGAACTGGCAATCAAAGGAATCGAATCCACTGTCGCAGTCACATCCCGCAAAGCATAAAGTTTTTTATCTGCTGGTGCAAGATTTCCTGATTGTCCAATAACAGCCACTTTACTCTCATTGACAATTCGGATAAACGCTTCATCAGAAAGCTCGATTTGAAATCCAGGAATTGCTTCTAGTTTATCCAGCGTACCACCTGTATACCCCAAACCTCTACCAGACATTTTGGCAACTGTAACACCCACACTTGCGACTAAAGGTGCTAAGATCAACGTTGTCGTATCTCCCACACCACCTGTAGAGTGTTTATCCACTTTGATCCCATCTAAAGGACTTAAATCAATGACATCTCCTGAGTGGGCAATGGCAAGTGTTAAATCCGTGATTTCTCTATCGGTCATATCTTGATAAAAGATCGCCATCAACAATGCGCTGATTTGATAATCTGGAATTTCACCATTCGTGTATTTTGTAATAATATACTCGATTTCTTTTGTCGATAATTCATTTCCGTCTCGCTTTTTTTCAATCAGATCCACCATTCGCATTGCTTGATCCTCCTCGTCTTCATTCGGTATTATACAGGAATTTTCCAAAAGGTAAACCACTTTAGTAAACCAGTTTACTAAGAATACAAAGAGCTACTCACCGCCTTTGTAAACACTTACATAAGCAATATAACGCTGAGTTATCCCTTTGTCAATGTTTTTATGCTCTCACGAATAATTAATTTTGTTTCAAAGACTTTGTTCGGAACTTTGCGTTGTGGGAACTCGATCGTGTCGATCAAAAATCTTGCGGCATAAAATCCAATATCAGAACTTGGCTGTTTCACTGTTGTCAATTGAGGGATCATATACTCGGATAACTTCAACCCATCGAAACCAATAACTGAAATATCATCGGGGATTTTTTTGCCTAATTCATCAATCGCTTGGTAACAACCAATCGCCATTGCATCATTTCCACAAAAAATTGCTGTAAGATCTTTGTGCTTTAAGAGCCGTTTAGACGCCTCGTATCCACCTTGGACCGTCAACTCCCCTTGTTCTACATACTTTCCATTGAAAGGGATTCCATGATCCTTTAGCGCATGACGATACCCGTTGAACCGTTCTTCTAACTGGTAATAGCCTGTTGTTTCTTTGAGCATACCGATTTTGGTATGACCGTTCTTAATAAATAAAGAAACTGCTTGATAAGCCCCCTCATACTCTTTTACGATCAACCGACCATTATCTCTGGTATTCAATCCACGATCAATCAAAATAATCGGCATATTTTTATAAAAACCACTATCTAAAGAATAGTCATCTGGCAAAACATTGGGCGTAGCCAATAAGATTCCATCCACTGAGCGATGAGCCAATTCTTTTAAATACTTGATTTCATTTTCTTGACTATGACGAGAGTTGCAAAGCATGATCACATACCCCAGTGGATTCAAGTAACTCTCGACCCCTTCAATCAATTTAGAAAAGAAGAAGTCAGTGACATCTGGCACGATCATACCAATCGTTTTAGAATGACGATTGATCACATTCGAGGCAAAGTAATCTGGTTTATAATGGTGCTCATTAACAATATTCAGGACTTTTTTTCGTGTTTTATCACTAAAGCGGCTCCCTTTATTATTTAAAATTTGTGATACAGTGGTGACTGAAACACCTGCCATTTCTGCAATGTCTCGGATCGTTAGTTTCACTTCTTCTCCTCCTTTATGATGTAAATTCTTTTTTAGTTTACCAAAAGCATATAAAAAAGAATAGATAGAAAAAAATAAGAAAAAATCTTTTATTCACTAATAAAAATAAATAGCTTGGAAAGTGCCAATTTCCTAAACTGACTTCTTAAAAACTGCTGTAACTGCCGATCATCTGTCATTGTTCTTCTCTTTCATAGGAGTTTTTTCATTGGCTTGAGTAACTAGCGATTGATCTTTTCTATTATTGATTGCACTAGTTACTTTCTCACTCAAAGAAGACTTCTGACTTTGGGTTACTAAATTATCAGCAGCTATATGTTCAGAATCCCGTTTTTCAATCTCTCCTACCATTCCATCTACCTGCTTGAGAAGTATTTTTTTCTCATCATGAGCTATTTCCTGATCGTTTAAGATTTCATTATGGAGTTCTAGAATCTTTTCTCGAACAGATGAAAAAAGTTGAAGCTCTTTTTGATAGCCTGCCGTTCGATCCGTGGCAATCATCGTTGTTAGCTGTTCAAGGAAAGGTTTTTTATTTTCAATAGGAATCTTTGGATCTTGCCTTACTTGTTGCCTAAGATTTAAAAAGTTTAAATCATGTTTATCGACTGCCTGAAAATAGTCTGCCGTATTTCCTTTCATAAGAAGCTCTCCGATATCCATAGCTAGCCTCTGCCCTTCATTCTCTTGCAAATCTTTTTTAGTCAGCGTAGCTTGTTGACTGCCTTTTTCTTGTTCATCCTTGGGAACAGAAATCTTTCCCCCATCCCCTATCAGTTGTTTCTCCTGGCTCTCAAATCTATTTATGGCATCAAAGAGTCCTGTTCTTATCTTTAGAATTTTTTGTAACTTTTGTTCGTATTTAATCATGCGATGATCAATTTGTTGTTCCTTCTTCGTCTTTTGAGAAACCTCTTGTTGGTATCCTAGTTGTATATTTTGAACGTGAGACTTTAAAACAAGAGCAACAAGTGTGGAATCTTGCCGATTTTCTCCACCAACTCGTTGATTTTTTGCTGTTGGTTCCTTTAACTCAGATAAAACGATTACTTTCAAATGTGGAGGGATTCGTTCCTCTTGATTGATTCTTTTAATCATTTCCTCTTCCCATTTATTTTCACTTATAAACTTTTGGCACTCTTTGATATCACTTTGAGCAGTTACATGTTCCTTTTGTTTTTCATTACTATTCGTGACTTTTTCTATTTGTTCAAAAAGCGGCTGATAGGTTTTATCCGTTGCCACTCGTTCTTTTAGTACTTCTAACAGTTGCTTTCTAATGAAAAATTCCTGTTTGATAACTGATATTTTTTTGATATTGTTCTTTTTCGCTTCCTCTGAGGGATTAATTTCAGAAATGAGAGCTTTTTTTATTTCTTCTGAATACTCTTTGCTTTGTTTGATGCTAGCTACCACTTCTCGGGTCAATTGTTTGTCACTCATCAGTGCTTTATATGTATCTAGTTTTTCTTGAGCCACTTGTTTTCTTACTAATTCTTCGGTCAACACATTCTTTGTTAGCCAATCCAAATTTGACTCATCTTTGATACGTTTGAGCAAGTCAATTCGCTCTTGTGGTACATCTTTTTTGAACATCTTATGTAAATCCTTATTTTTTTCACTTAGATCCGCGACTGCTTCTTCAAACAGTATAGCTTGACTATTAAATTTGGCGATACGTGCATCTAAATCGTTATGAAGTGCCTGTTTTTCTTCTGGAGTCAATCCATCTTGATGATCAATTTGTTCTTTCACATGTTTTACTTTAGAATAATCTGCCACACTTCTAATACTAACAAACTCCCAATAGACTGTTTTATTTCTCTGTGAAAGCTTGTCAAGCGTTGCCGCAGGACGATTTTGAATTTCTTGATTTAAGTTGTCTCGTCGCTGATCGTTGGGAATCGTATGGGTTAGAAATTCTTTTACCAGTTGTTCCCTCTCTGAGCGAGAAAAATCAAGTAGTTCAAACAGCAGCATGTTTCCAACAAATAGGACATCGTTGTTTTTTTGAGAATGGTAGCCTTTTTTGATTTGAGCAAATTTCTTTGGCTTTTTTTGGTAAAGCTTAATCATAGGCTTGTCGTTCATGATTTGAGTGAACCCGTTCTTAGCATCTCGATTCTTAAGTAAGAAATCAAATTTTTCTTGATCTTTCCATATCAATAGATTTTTATACTTAGACACTAGTGTGGGACGATACTGATGTAAGCCATGATGTACTAATCCATCTAAGAGATCTAAAAGTTCATTTGTTAAAGCAACATGTTGATCATCTGGCTGAACTTCACTTTTTTCTCTTTTGCTATTTAATTTTTCTCTTTTCGTTTTATTGTTCTGGACGATCCCCTTCGCCTTTTCTTCCCATGCTTTAAATGTTGTAGCCATTTCGACATGGTCTTTTTCTAAATACCTTAATACGTTTTCCTGGTTATACATGGGTAATTCTAAAATAGATTTAGTATCTACTATCATTCTGGTTTGTGTCATCTTTTTATTCTCCTTTCAAGTCACTCAAATTTTTCAATACCATGCTAGTTTTGTTTTCTAAAAAAGGAAGAAACGTTATTCAATTATTAGCTCCTTGAAATACGCTACTTTTCAATAGGAAAAAGTTCCACTAGTTAGCGAAGTGTCTCACTCCTTTCATCAACTTTTTTACGATCTCCATATTCCCATGACCTAGAGTACCTATCGCCTGTTTTTTAATAGAAAGAAAGGGACAAAAATAAACCGAAGAACCCGCAAATAGTTACTTCTATTTTAGGATTCTTCGGTTGCTTTTAGAGTGTGTTATTTTGTCATAGCTTTTTATTTAGTCTCAAACACCCACAATCAAACAGTTATTCTTTGATACTTTTGATGATATAGTACCCTTTCTCTTTATGGACGATTTCAGCATTCCCAAAGGTCTCTGCCATTTTGCTTTTTGCACTAGGAGCCCCTTGTTTTTTTTGAATGACAATGGTTAGTGTTCCACCCGATTTTAACCTTGGATATGCTTCGGTTAAAATTTCGTGTACCACTTTTTTACCGGCACGAATTGGCGGATTGCTGACGATTGCTGCATAAGTTTCTTCATGAACTGCTTCATAGATATTCGATTGATGAATATCCACCTGTTTGATCCCATTGCGGTTCGCATTTCCTTGAGCTAATTCTACTGCCCGAGAGTTAATATCGACCATCTCAACAAATCGCTGACTAGCAAAAGCGATCGCCAATCCAATCGGACCATAGCCACAACCAACATCCAAAATTTTGCCATCAGCTGGCAACTCTTCCCAATTAAAGGTATCAATTAACACTCGTGAACCAAAGTCGACTGTTTCACGTGAAAATACTCCTGAATCTGTTACAAATTGGAAGTTTTTTCCTTTTAATTCAAATGACCATTGTTCAAAGTCATGTTCTGTCGTTGGCTCTTGCGAATAATAATGATTCGTCATATCGTTCATCCTTTTTATATTGTTTCTTGTTTCTTAGTCTATCCTTTTATCAATTGGCATGCAATGTCTATTTTTCCTAGTTTAAATAAATAGTTGATCAGAAACACGAACAGAATGAATTTTGATATGTCATCCTTTTTATTTATTCAGTTAACAGTTATTCACTTAAAAATAAGAGACTTATAACCATTCTCGTTTAGTGGTGGGGTTTAGCCGTGTTTTATGTTAAAATGATTCCATTGATGGGAGAATGCAGGAGGCTATTATGAATGATCCAATGAACTACTACCGTGTGGCAAGAGAAGAATGGCGTGAATTTTATCGTAATGGACAAGCACCTTTGACCCAAGACGAGCTAGATAACATCAAAAGTTTAAATGACCGTATTTCAATGCAAGATGTTCGAGATATCTATGTTCCTCTTGCTCATTTGATTTATCTATATATGAAAGAATTTGAATCTCTTTCATTAAGTAAAGGTCTATTTCTTCATAAATATGTCGAAGTACCGCCATTTATTATTGGAATTGCTGGGAGTGTTGCCGTTGGAAAAAGCACAACAGCTCGCCTGTTACAAACGATCTTATCACGTACATTTAAACGCAGGAATGTTCAGTTGATTACAACTGATGGTTTTTTGTATCCTAATGAAACGTTAAAAGAACGAGGGATCATGAATCGTAAAGGATTCCCAGAAAGTTATGATATGGAGATGTTGATCGATTTTCTTAATCGAGTAAAATCCGGTCAGGAAGAAATAAAAGTACCTGTTTATTCACATGACATTTACAATATCATTCCTGGCGAATATGAATTGATCCAACAACCTGATATTCTGATTGTTGAAGGAATCAACACGCTACAACTGCCTGCTAATCAACAAATCTATGTCAGTGATTTTTTTGATTTTTCTGTTTATGTTGATGCTGATTCATCATTAATTGAAAAATGGTATTTAGATCGATTCGGTGCCTTACTCGACACCGCTTTTCAAAATCCACAAAATTATTACTATCAATTTGCTATTGGCGATCGTGACGATGCATTTAAAATGGCGCAAGAAGTATGGAAAAATGTGAATTTGAAAAATTTAAACGAATATATCTTGCCTACTCGTGGCAGAGCAGATATAATTCTCCATAAAACTGAAAATCATATTATTGATTCGATTTTCATGCGAAAATATTAGCATTTTAAAATAGTTTATTCTATTTTGAGATAAAATTTAAAGGGATAGGGGTAATAAATGTGACAAACGTTGCCGACATGACAAACGTTGAAAAGATTATCGTATTAGACTACGGTAGCCAGTATAACCAATTGATTACACGACGCATCCGTGATTTAGGAGTTTTTTCTGAATTATTGAGCCATCGGGTTTCTGCTGAAGAAGTAAAAGCAATGAATCCAAAAGGAATCATTCTTTCCGGTGGTCCTAACAGTGTGTATGATGAAAATGCTTTTGGAATCGATCCAGAAATCTTTAACTTAGGGATTCCTGTATTGGGTATTTGCTACGGTATGCAATTGATTACGTATAAGCTAGGTGGGAAAGTTGAACCAGCTAAAAACCGTGAATACGGAAAAGCTCAGTTAGAAGTAACCAGTGACGATGCAGTATTGTTCAATGACACACCTAAACAACAAACCGTTTGGATGAGCCACGGGGACTTAGTAACCCAAGTTCCTGAAGGATTTGAAATCGTTGGTACAAGTAAAGACTGCCCGATCGCATCCATCCAAGACACAAAACGTAATTTCTATGGTATCCAATTCCATGCAGAAGTTCGTCATTCTGAATACGGAATCGAATTACTCCGTCATTTTGCTTTTGATGTTTGTCATTGTGAAGGAAACTGGACAATGAATAACTTCATCGATATGCAAATCGAAAAAATTCGTGAACAAGTTGGCGATAAAAAAGTATTGCTTGGACTTTCTGGCGGCGTGGATTCTAGTGTCGTTGGTGTTCTTTTACAAAAAGCAATCGGTGATCAGCTAACTTCCATCTTTGTTGACCATGGTTTATTGCGTAAAGGCGAAGCAGACCAAGTAATGGAAAGCTTAGGCGGGAAATTTGGTCTAAATATTATCAAAGTGGATGCAAGAAAACGTTTCTTAGACAAGTTAGCCGGCGTTTCTGATCCTGAGCAAAAACGTAAAATCATTGGTAATGAATTTGTGTATGTTTTTGATGATGAAGCAACAAAATTAGCGGGAGAAGAAGGAATTGCTTTCTTAGCCCAAGGAACACTTTATACTGATGTGATCGAAAGTGGAACGGAAACTGCTCAAACGATCAAATCTCACCATAACGTGGGTGGTCTACCAGAAGACATGCAATTCCAATTGATCGAACCTTTGAACACATTATTCAAAGATGAAGTCCGTGAATTAGGAACACAACTAGGAATGCCAGATTCAATCGTTTGGCGTCAACCTTTCCCAGGTCCTGGTCTAGGTATCCGTGTCTTGGGAGAAATCAGTGAAGAAAAACTAGAAATCGTCCGTGAATCAGATGCGATCTTACGTGAAGAAATCGCAGCAGCTGGCTTAGATCGTGACATTTGGCAATATTTCACTGTTCTACCAGGAATCCGCTCTGTCGGTGTAATGGGCGATGGCCGTACTTACGACTATACAGTAGGTATCCGTGCAGTCACTTCTATTGATGGGATGACAGCAGACTTTGCCCGTATCCCATGGGATGTTTTACAAAAAACCTCTGTCCGCATCGTAAACGAAGTCGCTCACGTCAACCGTATCGTGTACGACATCACTTCTAAACCACCTGCAACTGTGGAGTGGGAATAAGAAACAACCCGCTAGAAAAGCCTATGTCATAGGTTTTCTAGCGGGTTTCTTTTAGTGTGATCACAGTTGAGTCACACTTGTGTTTATTATTCTTTTTTCTGTCGATAATGGATCCTTAGTTTCTAAAATCAAATCTATCCTTTGATAGAACTTGTAAACTATACAGAACCAAAATTAAGTTTCAAAACATTATTTAAATCTGTAAAATTTTCTTCTTTTGCAAAGGGAACGAAGAAATCAGGTTCAATCGAAAACATTTTTTCTAACAAGCTTCTATTCATCCTAAAATTATTTTCAATGCTTGATAAATCAGTTAACTTATTCGTTAGAACTAAGTTGAAAATACTTCGGATTTTTCCAGGACGCTTAAATACAATTTCCCTATCCAAGGGTTCTTCTAATCTGTAATTTTTTATAGCAATTTGTCGATAAAAATAGCTATGTTGTTTTGGTGTAAGAAATCCTAATTTATAAGCTCGCATTTCAAGAGCTTGAATGGATACATTGTATTTGGCCTTTAAAGAGATATAACTATCTGGATTTGATATCTTCTTTATTTTTTCTAAGTCTTTTTGAATAATTTCTGACGGCAATAAAAAACATGAAGCAAAATAATCTGCTTCTCTTTCTACTTGTTGTCGTTCATTTTTATCTAACAGAGAAAAGTCAACATACGGGTGTAGTAACAAATGTCCTAATTCATGAGCTAAATCAAAATTTCTTCTCACTGCCGATTTTTTTATACCTAATACAATGATTGGGACATCTTCTGTTGACCATGCACTATAAGCATCTGCCTTCCCACCAACATTTTTTTCTAAAACATAAATTCCTGACTTTTCTAATGATAATAATAGGTTACCATTATCAGATTGAATTTCTAAAAACTTTCTAGAAAGAGTAGCAATCTTTTCTATTTTCTCATTTGTTATTTCATCAAATAAAATTCCAGAACTCTTTTGTCTAAAATCTAATAACTTATTAGGTGGTACATTTAGAAAGCTTTCTAAATAATTAATCACTTTAGAAGCCACATTTAAATAGACTATCTCACTATTAGTTTTTTTTCTAGAAGAAATATCTGCTTTTCTATACGCAACATTATTTTCAAAAAAGGTCTTTTCAACACGGAATTCTTCAAAGAAAAAAGTGGATTTCACTTGCAAAATTTCTTTCATTTGTAAGATATTTTCAAATGATGGTTCTATCATTTGTTTTTCAAATTGCCATATCGATTGTTCAGATACTCGTAGTTTTTCTCCAAGTTCCTTACGTGAAAGACCATGCAACATCCTAATTATTTGCAGATTTTTCCCATAAAACATTGTGCTCTTCCTTTCTTAATACACTGCACTGGGAAACTAATTGGAGATTTCTTTTTCCTCTTTAGGAATTGTATAATCATAATCATAGAGATCACCAATTTCTTCTTTTTCACCAACTACAGCAGAATATTCTTCATCTTCTATAATTATAGACGTAGTTTGCAAATACGGTGTTAAATTTTGAATTATATGTAGTTCTTTTGTTTCGTCATCAGGTAAAACAAGTGAAACTGATTCTATCACTTTTGCCGTATTCGTTTTATAAACCACTATGTAAAAATTTTCATATTTTGATAACTCTTGTTCTGAAATCATTGGTTCTTCCAATGGAAGCTCTAATTGAATTGAGGTATTAGGCACTTTCTTTTGACCTTTACGAACTGAATTAAGGATAGGTTTATTAATCTTAGCATAATCAGACAAATATTTACTTACTTTTTTCTTTTTTTCTTTTGAGAAAGTTTGATTTAATCTATAGTCATTTTTTACGATAAAAAGAGAAGGTTTTTCTCCACCAAAGGAAAACTCTAAATATTCCCAACTTTCGCCTGCTTTTTCGCGTTTATTTTCTGCAAAATTAAAAGTTTTTCTAGCAACACCGTCATCAATAAAGTTCCCTTTTGTAAAAGCAAATCCAGCAGAAACTTTCAATTTTTCTTTCATCTCTTTACGAATATCTAGATATTCTTTGTAACCAAGTAATAACCCATCAACAACCAATTGTGCTTCTTCTGCATTTAGAACTTCATTTGCCATCTGTCCAACTCCAATCTACTTATATTTGAAGTAATTATATCCTATATTTTTTTAAAATTAAACAAAAGAATACAAAAAAGCTGTTTTTTTTAAAGTGAGATTTAAAAATTAAAAAAATAGAAGTCATTATCAACATGTACTTCTATTCTTATAGTTCTAGACTGAAACAAATACAACATAGCAATAAAATAAATACTCTTTTCTTATTTTCATAGTATCACCTTAGAAGAAAACAAAGACGACAGTTTTCGCAGCCAAATAAGCAGTATTTCTACGAATATGGAACAAAAAGGAATTGTTGAAGAAAGAAAAAAGTTTATGGATTAAGTTGCAAGAAACAGCAACAAGTGGCATTAGATAGATTAATTTTAAATAGAAATAAATCTAAAAAGAACTGTGAAGCCTTTGATATCAAAGGTGCTCACGGTTCTTTTTTTCAAACAATGAATCTTTGTAACTCTCTAGCAAAGACAATCTACTTCCTGTTTTTTATAAATACTATCAAAGAGGATTATCCCATTCATGTGAAGCCACCCAATCAACAAAATAATGGTAGGCTGCATGTATTTTCTTTATAAAAATTACCTGTAGCCTTTTGATAAAATTCTTTCTATCTCCATTCCAATCAATCGTTCTAATTTCTTGCCCCACTTATCTTTGACAATCAATTGATTATTCGTATAAAACCGGTGTTCTTGCTAAAAATAAAGAACGTAAAAAATCAGAAAAGCTAACTCGATGACCATAAAGTTAATAACTTGTTTTTTTCTTATTGCAGTTATCTTTTCGATATCTTCCCTGTCCAACAGAACGATTTTCAATGGATTATCGGGATGTTCATTTAGATAATTCTCCCAAAACTGCGCTTGGTTCTGACTTGACGGAGCGATTATACTAAGAAGTAAAATACAAAAGGTTAATGCAATGATAAATAGGAAACTAGTCGAAAAATCTTGATAAAGCATACTAGTGACCAAAGCGCCTATAATACTTGCAAGTAATGCAACAGTCAATAACATTTGAATACCTCTTTTAAAAGTGGTATTCAAATACATATTTTGATAATTTATAATTGCTGTTTTTCTCAGCTTTAAGTCCTCGTTACTAAGTTCGGGGAACATTTCACTCACTTTATTTTTTTTCTTCTTTTCCATAGCCATTCTTTGATTACGTAATCTAAAACCACAAAAAATAAAGACGGGTATCGCTATAATTGCATAAAATTGACTAACTAATCTCAGTACTTCCATTGAGAACCTCCATCTGTTTCCTAATTAATTAGTCCATAATAGCAAAGTACATTAAACTTTTCATTAATATTAAATGAGTAATTTTTACTGCAAACTTACTTGAATTACTACCAAAACAATGAGGAAATATTTGCCTTCTCTAAAAGAACAGAAAGAAGCTTTTCTTCTTTCTGTCCAAATGATTCTAAGATTTCTCTTTACCAATATCCTATCATTTAACAAAGAGCCCATAAAATTAGGTTAACTTTTAACCTATCTCTTCTTTTTGTTTCTTTTATCTGTGGAATATTCATTCACCATTGATCAGCGTTTCCCCTTATTGACCACCTATGTTCAAACTAACAATTTCTCAAAGTTAATAAATATCAAACACGCTATGTAATTTCTGTTCTTGTTTGTTGATAAAAGAAAATCAAGTTTTGAATTTCTCTTGATTTGGGATAAATAGAAATACCAAATATAGGGATATTAAACTGTCTGTTCAGCATCGTATTGGAAACAATACAATCATAATTTTCCTTATGTAGCATCTGATCTGTAACTACCGGGGTTTTGCTGGCTACAAAACGATATCGTCCTCCTAGATAAAGCTCAAGCTTTGCAATAATGTAGCTAGCATATTGTTCAGAATTGGTTACAATCAAAGCCCTAATTTGTTTACTCGTTTCAATCTTTTTTAGCAGATCATGCCAGTAGACAAGTAACAAAGCGACTAATTTTCTGGTAAATTCGTCATTTTTCATATACTTTAATAACTCTTTTTGATCCTTGTTAATTAAATAATTCTTTAGTCCTACTTGAATACTTTCGATTTCTGGAAGTATCTGTTTTAAAAACTGATGATGTTTATCATATAAAATAAAAGAAAGATTTTCCATATAGTCGCCATCATTAATTATTTTATAGCAGATTTCTTGTCGTTCTTCACATTTGATCTGATATTTTATTTCCAAATAATCAAGCAATATCCCAACCATCTTTGTTAAATAAGGTTTTTGTTGGTAGTCATCGCTGTTGTTCTGTATATCCAGTAGCGAACAAACAAACGGCTGTTCAAAGATGTATTTTATCAGATCCTGATCCTCTTCAAGAGATAACCATAAAGAAGTATTTTGCTTCTCATTTGATTCTAGGCATAAAAGATTATTCTGCTCTTTTTCAATAAATTGTTTTTCGTTTTTTACTTGGTAAATTTTCATAGCAATATAAAATAAAAGCTGATTATGTTTTCGGTGTTCCAGTTTACGAATTATATCTTGAAGTTGATTATTCGTTATGTATTTTAAGTATAATTGACGACTTTTTTGACAAATTTCTTCATTGAAGGCCTCTTCTAAACACACATATTTTTCTAAAAGTAACTGGATCGTCAACTTTTCAATTAACTGTGTATTTCCCGTTAATCGAATCAATCCTCGAATTCTTAAGTGATATTGCTCTAAGGAAAGGTTGATGCGCTTCACCATTCGTCTTAAAGTGCTCTCTGAAATAAATAGTTGTTCCGTTACTTCCAAGTAGTTCGTATATTTATTTAACACGATTGCTTCTAAAAATTGATACTCAATCGATTCATTCATAATAATTCGGTAAATATATTCTTCTGTGACATGAGGAGCAATTTCTGCAAATATCCCATTCTCACGATCAGTATGTATATTGATTTCTTTTGCATAAGAATCGATATCCATCAAGTCATTTCTCAATGTTTTTGAAGAACACTTTAATTGAGATTCTAAATCTTGAAAGCGATAGGTTTCTCCTTCAAAAAGCAATTCCAGTAGAAGTAACTGTCGTTTCATTTTTTTCGATAAAATATTTAACATTTACTTCCTCCCCTCTTTTTACCAAATAGAAAAAAGCATTCACTTTTTTCTATTTGAATGTTCCTATTTATATTTTAAAGAAAATTTTTAACGAATTAGAATTTTTTTTTCAAAAAAATAGTAAAAATGGGTATAAAAAATATGAAAAATAAGCAATCCTATCTACCAATTTTATAAATAGATCATCTATGGCCTTTTTTTGCCCTTAGACCTTGCAAATAAACAGAATGCTGATCTTGCCAACAGAAAATAGTATCATTCGCCTTCTCATTTTAAAAAATAACTAAATAAATTATTTTAGCGAAATAAATTATTTGATTGAAACATTTCTTCAGTAAAATAAACTGCTAAAATTAAGTATTTTATGCTTTATTTTTTTTATATTTAAATTTATACTGTTTTTAAAGCAATTAATTAATAACAAAAATTAATAAAAAAAGGCATATATTATACCATTTTAAATGATTAAAAAACTATTTTTATCATAAATGTACTTTTTTACGTCATAACTGTTAGATGGGAGTGTCCAAGGTGAAGAAAACAATTATTATAGTTAGTAGTTTTTTAGGTTTAATTGCTTTATTTTTTATGATTGAATACTTTGCTTCTCCTGTAAAAGATGTTACTTCAAAAGCTGAAATGAAAATGACTACTGGAGCTAAGATGGAATATGTGCCAACAAAAGATGAACTAGTAAAAATTGAAGGAGATCAACTTCAATTACTGGGCATTTATACAGTAGTTGGTATCCATTTCGACAGACATTTTTATGTGACGTTAGCAAATGCCGAACAAGAAGAAATCAACTTTTCTATTTCAATTATAGACAAACAAAAACAGACATTTTCAATCCCCGCCATACAATTCTCACCTCAAAATTTACAGCTATCTGATTCTTTTGGCTTAGCAAAAAAAGAAGCACGCTACTTTGCTTATAAAAAAAATTATCCTGTCGCAAGTGCCACTCATACAACAGACTGACCAATTAAATATACCTTGTAGGGGTATATTTAATTGGCTTTTATCTTTTTCAATGGAAAGAACCTCGAATAACTTTTCTGTTTATTCTTTTTTCTTCTCCCACTCGACCATTGATCTTTTATACTAACTATTTAATTCGAGACGGCTTGTTTCCTTTGTTTTTCGTCATTTTTCCTAATTTATTTGATTCTTCTTGCGAAGAAAATAAACAAATTATTAAATCTGTTATTTTAAGAAGATAAAATAACACTAAATGAAAAAACCAAAAGTTATTTAATCAGATGGATTAATCTATATAAATTGCTGTCTGCTTATTCATTTAATATTTATACAAAAGTATTGTATACCTGCTTTTATCAATAGGTTGGAACTTTTCGTTTTCGCTATCCCCTGTGGAAAACTTTCGGAACAGATTACCTCTCTGATACGTATCTGTGTATAATTAGATACAACGAATCCCGGATCTTTCAATTCTTTAGACTGAAAGATCCGGGATCAAAAATAAACGCTACTTACTTCTTTAATGCTACAACAAATGGAATCATCATAGATAACAAAATAACCAATAAACTACATTGCCGATGATCTATATAGATAAGGATCGTTATCATGCTCGTAGTTAGACCGATATTCAATTTTTTTTGATTGATCATAAGCATCCCTCTTCAAGGAAGATTTTCCTCTAGAAGTTCGACCATTTTTTTATCTTTTTGTTATATTTCTCTTAATTTTTTTGTACATCTTTAATTACTATATTGAGATTCGATTTTACGGCTAGGAATCAACCAACCAAGTAAAATCACAGCATTCGTTACTAAAACAGCTATTGGTGTAATGACATAGCCTAAAATAATTCCTAAAATATTTAACCCAATTGACCAGTAGGATTTTCGATAGTTATCTAGTAATTCTTTGATATTCTTTTTATTTTTAGGATCAGACTGAACCAACTCTCTTGCTAAAATATAGTAAGCAATATTAGCTCCTAAAGTTACTACACCGTATGTGATCTCTGGCGCTAAACTATGACTATACTCGCTGATCCAAGACGTGACAAAGGGAAAAAATGATAAAGCAAAGATAAAAAAGCTATTCGCCCATAAAACTCGCCAATTTACTTTATGAACGACTTGAAACATATGATGATGATTATTCCAATAGATGACCAATGTAAAAAAGCTGACAATATAGATCATAAAACGATATCCTAAGGCACTTAGCGCTTGCCAGGTGTCAGTGTTCGGCTGGTGAAGCTCTAAGACCAAGATAGTCATAATGATCGCGATAACTGCATCGGTAAAAGCTTCTAAACGATTTTTTGGCATATTTTTGCCTCCTTTTCTGACTTATTGTAGTAAAGATAGCTAGAAAAAAGCAACTAAATCAGTCTATAGTTGGAGGTAATGCTCACTTTATACTGCTATACTCAATGAAACAAGAGGATTTAACTATCGTAGTTCTCTAATAAATAAGCTAAGTTCTAAGTACATTTTTATTAAATTTAACTTATTTTGGGAACTAGCAAGAAATGAGGGGTTTGTATGGGACAAAGAAATACTTTTTCAACTATTTTCATGCTAATAATGGTATTGATTATAGGTAGTTTTGTAATTAGCCTTTTTACTAGTATTTTATGGTTTGCAATTAAATTACTCATTCCTATTGCAATCATTATTTGGCTAATTCGTGTAATTTCTGGAACAAATCGTCGATATCATCGAAAATATTACTAATATTGAAAAAAACAGCACACGACAGATTCCCCAGTCTTGTGCTGCTTTTTTCTTTATATTTTTATCAGTCGCTCCAAATGATATATCATTTGATGGTATTACCCTAAAGCTACATCTAGTACCATCATAATGATAAAACCTAACATCACCCCAAAAACGGCAAAATGTCGTTTACTTGATAATGTTTGTTGGGCTTCGGGAATTAATTCCTCAACAACCACATAGATCATCGCACCTGCTGCAAATGCCAGTGCATAAGGTAAAAGGATGGTTACTCGTGTCACTAGCACCGCTCCAATCACACCTGCGATCGGTTCAACAATACCTGAAGCTTGTCCATATATAAATGCCTTTGTTCGACTCAAGCCTTCTTGTCTTAAAGGAATCGAAACAGCTGCACCTTCCGGAAAATTCTGAATTCCAATACCCAATGCAACCGAAATGGCTGCCAAAACGGCCGCTGTTGGATTATCGGCTGTACTGGCAGCCCCAAATGCCACCCCTACAGCCAAACCTTCAGGGATATTGTGCAAGGTGATCGAAAAAACTAATAAGATTGTTCGTTTTAAATGCGTAGGTAGGCCTTCTTTTTCGTGCTGTGGGCCAAAGTGCATATGGGGAAGCGTTTTATCAGCGATATAAAGAAAGACACCACCTAATCCAAAACCAATACTAACGACCAGCCAAGCGATATCGCCATTTTCTTCAGCTTTTGTAATCGCAGGATCAAGCAATGACCAAAAACTAGCAGCAATCATGACCCCCGAAGCGAAACCAAGCATGAGATTCAATACTTCTTTCTTGATTTCCTTAAAGAAAAATACCAACCCAGCCCCCAGAGCTGTCATAAAATACGTAAATGCTGTCCCCGCTAATGCTTGTTGCCACGGGGCTAAGCTTAGTAGCCATTCTGTCATTTTATTCTCCTTTCGTGCCTTTACTTATTACTCTAGCATATTCAAAAAATCATGACTACTGTTTGTGTAAAAAAGCGAATCAGTTGGGCTTTTATTCTTAAAGCACTATACTTTAATTAATAAAGTTACGAAATTTTATCATTCATTTGATAAAGGAGTGGGAGAATATGGCAACAATCAATGCTGGTATCGCAATGGTCAAAGTAATGGAAAGTTGGGGAATCGAGCATATTTATGGGATTCCTGGTGGTTCGTTTAATTCAATCATGGATGCTCTTTATCATGAAAAAGATCAAATAAAATATATCCAAGTACGTCACGAAGAAGTAGGAGCGCTAGCCGCAGCAGCCGATGCGAAACTAACAGGAAAAGTTGGGGCTGTTTTTGGTTCTGCTGGACCAGGTGCCACGCATTTGATCAATGGTTTGTATGATGCACAAATGGATCATGTTCCAGTTGTTGCGTTGCTTGGACAAGTTGCAACTACTGCTATGAACTATAACTCTTTCCAAGAATTAAATGAAAATCCAATTTTTGCAGATGTTAGTGTCTATAATCGGACAGTTATGACACCTGAAAGTTTACCTCATGTCGTGGACGAAGCAATCAAAGCAGCCTATGAAAATAAAGGAGTAGCTATTGTAACCATTCCTGTTGATTTAGGTTTTGCAGACATTGAAGAAGAGAAAATATCTAACGCAGCTACTCATAAAACAGGTACTATCCTTCCTGATGAAAAAGATGTAATTGCTGCTCTTCCTTTTATTGAAAAAGCTAAAAAGCCTGTACTTTACATTGGACAAGGCACTCGTAATGGCTTTTCACAAATCAAAGATTTTACAGAACACTTTTCCATGCCAGTTGTTGCTTCTGTTTTAGCGAAAGGCATCATTCCAGATAACTATAAAAACTTTCTAGGCTTTGCTGGACGTGTGGCCACAAAACCTGCAAATGAAGCATTAGCAGAGGCCGACTTGATTTTATTTATGGGTAGTGACTTTCCTTTTGGTCGTGCGTTCTTTAACCCAGAGGCTGAATTTATCCAAGTGGACATCGATGCTTCAAAGTTTGGTCGAAGACATGCTACCTCCCATACCATTTTAGGGGATGCCAATACCACATTAGCGAGATTAACAAAGTTGGGCGAACCACGTCCTGAAGATCGCTGGTATCTAGCCAACCAAGAAAACAAAGCGAATTGGGTAAACTGGTTAAACTCATTCGCTGACCTTGAAGACCAACCGATTCGTCCTGAAGCTGTTTATAAAGAAATCAATCGGATCGCTGAAGAAGATGCGATTTTTGTAACAGATGTTGGGAATACGACGATCCATTCCATTCGATTATTAGACATGAACGGCAAACAAAAACACACGACCTCTGGTTGGTTCGCTACAATGGGGAATGGTGTTCCAGGTGGCATTGCCGCACAATTAAGTTATCCTGATCGACAAGTCTTTACTTTAAGCGGTGATGGTGGTTTTGCAATGGTGATGCAAGATATCATTACACAAGTGAAATACCAACTACCGATTATTAATGTGGTTTTATCGAATACATCGTTTGGGTTTATTGAAGCAGAACAAGAAGATACTGAACAGAAAAAATTTGGTGTGTTTTTAGAAGAGGCTGACTTCGGAAAAGCGAGTGAAGCACTGGGAGCTGATGGTTTCACGATTACTGAGTATCACCAATTAAGACCTGCATTTGAGGCCGCTAAAAAATCTCAACGACCAGTAGTAATTGATGTAAAAATCAATAACAAACGTCCTTTACCGGTTGAAGATCTTCATCTTGATCCAAGAAAATATACAGAAGAAGAAATCAAACAATTCAAAGAAAAATACGAAGTGCATGATTTACCTGTATTGAATGAATTATATGAAAAAAGGAAATAATTGAACCTCTACTCTTTGAGAGATTCAGAAATATCAACTATAAAAAAGAAGCAACCAGGAAAATTCAGCCTGATTGCTTCTTTATATACTTTACTTTGTTTATCTGAACGCATATACGATATGGTTGATCCCAAAGAGCATAAAATAAAAACCGACAAGAAAACTTAAAGTCAAAGCGGAGGAAATAGGATTAAACAATAGTATACATCCTAATACCACACCCAAAATATTGATGATTACTGTAAACCAATAGTAGCCTGTGCTATAACCTTTCGCTAAATCAGCTGTAAATAAAGCTAAGATAGAGTCGGCAATAAACCAAATGGCAAAAACAAACGGTAAAGCAACTACTCCTGCACCAATATTGAACAAGAAGAAAATCCCGACTAAAATATCAATGATACCAATAACCAACGGCATTTTCCCTTTATATCCTGTCAATTCTTTCATGCGATTTCGTACAAATAATTCAAAAATTCCTTTTAAAAAGGCAAAAATAGCAAAAACAACGACAATCGCCACTAAATTACCAACAGGATCTTGAAAAGAGATTAATGAAACAAGGACAAATAAAATCCCTAAAATTAATGATCCCCAGTCTAGTGTTTTTCTTTCATTCATTTTCATTCCAACTTTCATTTTAATCTATTATTATACTAACGCTCTCTTTAAATAACGTCAAAACATATGCTGGTGATGAAAAGCAAAAGTAATTTCTTTTCTGATCAGCTTTTGCTGCTATTATTTTTAGTAAAAGCTACTACTTCTTATAATTTGCGTATATTCATTACCAACTTATTCTTCTACTAAATAAACGAGCATTTTGCCTTTCTATCTTAGATACCTTCGAACCTCATCATTGCTTCATAAGTACAAATTTTTTCACTCTTTCATAATTTTTTAGTATTTTTTATTCCCATGTTCCACGTGAAACACAAAGAATAATTGATTACCTTGAAACTTTCTCTTTTCCCCTATATAATTCTAGGAGGCTCGTTAAATATTATAAAGATAAAGTGAGGAAAAAAATTGATTACTGTAAATGATGTAAGTTTGCACTTTTCAGACCGCAAACTATTTGATGATGTTAATATTAAATTTACTCCAGGAAATTGCTATGGCTTAATAGGTGCAAATGGTGCAGGTAAATCAACGTTCCTTAAAGTATTATCAGGAGACTTACAACCTTCTACGGGGACTGTTTCCATGGGACCAGATGAGCGAATGGCTGTATTGAAACAAAACCATTATGACTATGAAGAATATACAGTTTTAGAAACAGTTATTATGGGACATAAACGTTTATACGAAGTTATGAAAGAAAAAGACGCTATCTATATGAAGGAAGATTTCACTGATGAAGATGGTATCCGAGCAGCTGAATTAGAAGGCGAGTTTGCTGAATTAAATGGTTGGGAAGCTGAACCTGAAGCTGCTGTTTTACTACAAGGACTGAATATTCCAGAAGAATTGCACCATCAATTGATGAGTGAACTTACTGGTGGTCAAAAAGTCAAAGTACTTTTAGCTCAAACATTGTTTGGTAAACCGGATGTGTTACTCCTTGATGAGCCTACGAATGGATTAGATATCCAATCCATCAACTGGTTAGAAGAATTTTTAATTGAATTTGAAAATACGGTTATCGTTGTTTCTCATGACCGTCATTTCTTAAATAAAGTATGTACCCATATGGCAGATTTAGATTTTGGAAAAATCAAATTATACGTTGGTAACTATGATTTTTGGCTAGAATCAAGTCAACTTGCTGCAAAATTACAAGCAAATGCCAATGCCAAAAAAGAGGAACAAATCAAAGAACTACAAGAATTTATTGCTCGTTTTAGTGCGAATGCTTCAAAATCTAAACAGGCAACTTCTCGTAAGAAAATGTTAGAAAAAATTACTCTTGACGATATTCAACCTTCTTCACGTCGTTATCCATTCGTTGGATTTAAACCAGAACGTGAAATCGGTAATGATCTTTTACAGGTCGAAAATGTGAGTGTAACGATCGATGGTAAGAAAATATTAAATGATATATCATTTAATTTAAGCAAAGAAGATAAAGTTGCGTTTGTTGCTGAAAATGATATTACAACTACAACTTTGTTTAAAGTAATCATGGGTGAGATCACTCCTGATACTGGAACTGTAAGATGGGGCGTAACAACGAGTAATTCTTATCTACCAAAAGATACAACGAAAGAATTTGATAATGAATTGACGATCTTAGATTGGTTACGTCAATACGCAAGTAAAGAAGAAGACGATAATACGTTTTTACGAAGCTTTTTAGGACGCATGCTGTTTTCTGGAGAAGAAGTATTAAAACCTGTCAATGTCCTTTCTGGTGGTGAAAAAGTTCGTTGCATGCTTTCTAAAATGATGCTTTCTAAAGCAAATGTCTTAGTTTTAGACGATCCTACGAATCATTTAGATCTAGAGTCGATTACAGCACTAAACGATGGCTTGATGGCCTTTACTGGCTCTATCCTTTTTGCTTCACATGACCATCAATTTATCCAAACATTGGCTAATCGTATCATTGCCGTTTCTGATAAAGGTGTTATCGATCGAGCAGATACAACCTATGATGAATTTTTAGAAAATAAAGATATCCAAAAACAATTGGATGAGCTTTGGAAATAAGACAACATCATTGTAGACTTAAGAAAATAGCCTATCGGGGGCATCTCATCAGTCGGTGAGATGTCCTTTTCTTCTACGATAAACACTGTCTTTCACAACTACCAAGACACCTTCGATCCATTTACTTTCTGTATTCATCATTTTCTCTTATTTCGCTTAATCAACCGCTTTATTTTTTCTGATGTGTAAGCTATAATAGAAAATGAAAAAGGGATTGCGCAAACAATCCCTTCATCAGTAACTCGTGCCGTTAAAAAGACGGTAGCCTTTTTAGAATGGTGACCATCTAAAACTTCTGCTAAAAGTGATTTAGATGGTTATTTTTTTTGGTCTTTTTTGTCAATTAACAACAACACAAATGTCGCAAATGCGAGCATGAGTTGTATTGCTTCATATACTGACAACTTTATTCCTTTCCAGGGACAAAGCTCTTAACCATAAGCATCACCCCTTATCTAAGAGATTAGCTACCATCTTTTACACTCCACGAATTACTGGTTTTATTGTAGCAAACTTATCGAAAACTTGCTATCCTCATTAACTTTATTTTTAAATAATAATGTTATTTTTTACCTGACATGTATTTGATTCGTGTGCCTTCATTTTTTTTAATCAACAGCTTTACTTTTTTCCAATTGATAAGCTATAATGGATAGTGAAAAAGGGATTGCGCAAACAATCCCTTCATCAGTAACTCGTGCCGTTAAAAAGACGGTAGCTTTATTTTTTGGGTATATATACCATCTAAAAACTCTGCCAAAAGTGATTTAGATGGTTATTTTTTTTGGTCTTTTTTGTCAATTAGCAACAGCACAAATGTCGCAAATGCGAGCATTAGTTGTATTGCTTCATATACTGACAACTTTATTCCTTTCCAGGGACAAAGCTCTTAACCATAAGCATCACCCCTTGTTCAAGAGATTAGCTACCATCTTTTACACTCCACGAATTACTGGTTTTATTGTAGCAAATTTAGTACAAACTTACTATCCTCATTAACTTTATTTTTAAATAATAATGTTATTTTTTATCTGACATGTATTTGATTTGTGTGCCTTCATTTTTTTAATCAACAGCTTTACTTTTTTCCAATTGATAAGCTATAATGGATAGTGAAAAAGGGATTGCTCTAACAACCCCTTCATCAGTAATTCGCGCCGTTAAAAAGACGGTAGCTTTGTTTTTAATGTGATAACCATCTAAAAACTCTGCTAAAAGTGGTTTAGATGGTTATTTTTTTTGGTCTTTTTGGTCTTTTTGGTCTTTTTGGTCAATTAACAACAGCACAAATGTCGCAAATGCGAGCATAAGTTGTATTGATTCATATACTGACAACTTTATTCCTTTCCAGGGACAAAGCTTTTAACCATAAGCATCACCCCTTGTTCAAGAGATTAGCTACCATCTTTTACACTCCACGAATTACTGGCTTTATTATAGCAAATTTAGGAAGTACTTACTATCGACAAAAGATTTAACTTAATATAAATCAGTTATTTTATATTCCAAAAAAGAACCACTCGAAGAATATTCTTTTTCTTCTGAATGGTTCTTTTTTTGGTGTATTTCTTCTACAATGACTACAATTTTTATCGAGTGATTCCCATTGAGAATATCGCCATACATCCATATCCTGTATGGCTTGCGATGGTAGGCCCAAGCGGATATAACTTGACTTCTTTCATCTTAATATTCTCTTCAAGTAATTGTTTTGTTTTTTCAGCACTTTCTAAATCGCCTGCATAAGCAATATAAACAGTTTGTTCTAATGGGGCGACAATGGTTTTGACAGTTTCCTCAACAATTTTTTGTATCGATTTATTTCGTCCTCGTACTTTGCTGATATTCGTCAAACGTCCTTCCTGATCGACTGTGATAATTGGCTTCACGTTTAGAATACTACCTAGTGTAGCACTAGTTTTAGAGATACGTCCCCCACGTTCAAGGTGTTTGAGATCATCAACGGTTACCCAAGAATGTACTTTTAAGTAATTGTTTTCTAACCATTCTAAGTTCTCTTCTAATGTTTTCCCCTCGTTTTTCAATCGAACAGCTTCCAATACTAATAACCCTTCCCCAACGCTTGCGGCTTTTGTATCAAAGACCTTTACTTGTGGATCTGGATATTCTTCTTTTAATAATTCTACTGCTTGTAACGCACTACTATAGGATCCACTTAAAGCACTGGAAAAAGCAACATAAAGGATAGGAATATTTTGTTCAACATAAGGACGGAAAAATTCTAAGTATTGACCCACATTGATTTGTGAGGTCGTTGGGGTAGCCCCATTTCTTAATTGTTCCATATAATGATCATAATTAAACGTTTTTCCCAGATCATCTACTAATTCTTCTTCATCTAACTGGATCTTCATTGATAAATAATCAACCTTGGCTGCTTGTAGCACTTGATATGGCAGATCACAACATGAATCGGTTACGATTTGATACACACACTTCAACTCCTTCAACTTTTCATTTTACCCTTAACTCCTATTATAGCAAATCTCTTGCATGGAAAATAACGTTAACTATGTTTGTAAAAAGGAAAACCATTGTCTTCGTAAAATTTTAATGGATGATTAAAAAGAAGAACAACGCTCACCTCTAAACCAACTTTGATTACTTATTGAAAAAAAACGCCAAAATCTACAAAAATGTTAAAAACAAATTTCGCAGTTTCGACGTTTTCTTTCTTTACCGCATGAGCATTCTTACCTATACTTCTGCTATTTCGTTCATTCTTAAGGAACAAGAATGTCCTGTCTCAACGAACTTAGCTGAATGGCTTAAATTTGTGCCCAGACGCTTTCTAAGATATTTGTTTGTGTTCTATCAGGTCCAACAGAAAATGTTGAAATACGCACACCTACGAGTTCAGAAATACGTCTGACATAGTTACGTGCATTTTCTGGTAATTCAGCAAGTGTTTTGCATGCTGTAATATCTTCAGACCAACCTGGAAGTTCTTCATAAACAGGTTTACAACGTTTCAATTCTTTCAAACTTGCTGGATAATGATAAATCAATTCTCCATCTAGCTCATAAGCTGTACAAATTTTTACTGTATCAAGTCCACTTAAGACATCAATTGAATTAAGGGATAGATTAGTAATTCCTGAAACACGTTTTGAGTGACGCATCACTACTGAATCAAACCATCCCACACGTCGTGGACGACCTGTAGTCGTTCCGTATTCGCGACCAACTTCACGGATTTGTTGTCCCGTCTCATCAAACAATTCAGTTGGGAATGGACCATCTCCTACACGAGAAGTATAAGCTTTACATACACCAACAACTTTATTGATTTTAGATGGACCTACGCCACTACCGATCGTTACGCCACCTGCGACTGGGTTTGAAGAAGTAACAAATGGATAGGTTCCTTGGTCGATATCCAGCATAACCCCTTGTGCGCCTTCAAATAATACTCGTTTTCCTGCATCTAGGGCATCATTTAAAATGACAGATGTATCAGTAACATACTGTTTGATTTGTTGACCATATTCATAATATTCTTCAAATATCGAGTCAAAATCAATTGGCTCAGAATCAAACATTTTTACAAATTGACGGTTTTTATCTTCTAAGTTTAAACGTAAGCGTTCTTCAAAAATTTCTTTGTCTAGTAAGTCAGCGATGCGGATCCCTACACGAGCTGCTTTGTCCATGTATGCTGGTCCGATCCCTTTGATTGTTGTACCGATTTTATTTTCACCTTTTGCATCTTCTTGTAATTGATCCAACTTGATGTGATAAGGCAAAATAACATGTGCTCGGTCAGAAATACGTAAGTTATCAGTAGTTACACCTTTTTCATGTAAATAAGCTAACTCTTTGACTAATGATTTAGGATTGACTACCACACCATTCCCGATCACACTGATTTTATCTTTATAAAAAATCCCCGAAGGAATCAAATGCAGTTTATAAGTAACACCGTTGAATTTGATCGTGTGTCCTGCATTATCGCCACCTTGGTACCGTGCGATCACTTCAGCATTTTCACTAAGAAAGTCAGTAATTTTTCCTTTCCCTTCGTCGCCCCATTGTGTACCTACCACTACTACAGATGACATTTGAACACCTCGTTTTATTTTATTTAATCCTGAATTATTGTAACAATAACTCATTACTTATTCAACTAAAATCGAATGATTCTTTTATTTATTTTATAAAAACGCTTGAAAAACGAACGATGATAAATTTTAAATAGAAACTAGTGTAAATAAAACTATTCAGAGAAGAAAGTTCCTTTAGTACAAAGCAAATAAGATAGTTTTTTAGGGTTTATTACTCGTTGCCACTGACAGAATCGTAATCTAAACATCTTTGCTTATTAGAAATAATGATTACTAGGGTAGACTGCTTCCTAATTTACTATACTATTATTTCCCAAATGTGATTCTGCTGCGTTTTCTTTTGATAAAGAACAGTTGGAATGATCGATAGCTAAAAAAGCACCTCCAAATTAACGAGATAATTTGGAGGTGCTTTTTTATAGTCAATTTATAATCAATATTCTTCTCTCGGGGATAACGACGAAAATTTGTTGTATTCTTTGATAAACAGTAATTCTACTGTACCACGGGCACCACTACGGTTTTTTTCGATGATGACTTCAATGACATTGTCGTTTTTTGGTTCGTTATCCTCATTGTCTTCGCCACCTTCTCTTTCATAGTAATCATCTCGATATAAGAAGGCTACGATATCAGCATCTTGCTCAATGGAACCCGATTCACGGATATCACTTAATACAGGACGTTTATCTTGACGTTGTTCTACTCCACGGGAAAGCTGGGACAACGCAATAACGGGTACTTTTAATTCTTTGGCTAGCTTTTTTAATTGACGTGAAATATCAGATACTTCTTGTTGACGATTTTCTCTCCCGTTTCCTTCAATCAATTGCAAGTAGTCAATCAAGATCAATCCAAGATTTCCTTTTTCCTGCGCTAATTTTCTGCATTTGGCACGAATCTCAGAAATTTTTATTCCTGGAGTATCATCAATAAAGATATTTGCCCGTGACAAACTACCCATTGCAACGATCAAATTGGACCACTCTTCTTCAGAAAGTTGACCGGTACGCAAATGGCTTGCTTCGATCGACCCTTCCGCACAAAGCATCCGATTGACAAGCGATTCAGCCCCCATTTCCAAACTAAAAATAGCAACTGAACGATCGGTTTTTGTCCCGACATTTTGAGCTATATTTAATGCGAAAGCTGTTTTCCCTACCGCAGGCCGAGCTGCTAGGATGATCAATTCCTCAGGTTGAAAACCTGCTGTCATTTTATCAAGTCCTTGGTATCCAGTCGGTAATCCTGTGATTTCTTCATTATTTTGGGCCAGCTGGTCAATATTTTCAATGGTTGAGTTCAAAACTTCTGCAATAGATAGAAAGCCACTGCGGTTTCTTTTTTCGGATACTTCTAAAATACTGCGCTCGGCATCATCCAGAATCGACTGGACTTCTTCCCCTTGTTCAAACCCTTTTGTCACGATCCCAGTAGCTGTTTGGATCAGTGTGCGAAGCAATGATTTTTCTTCAACGATTTTCGCATAGTAGACGATATTTGCTGCAGTAGGCACAGCTAACGCTAAATCTGAAAGGTAGCTTAACCCACCAGCATCTTCTAATAAGTTCGCTTGCTCCAACCGATCTTTTACAGTCACTACATCTATTGCTTCATTACGGTCATTTAACTCGATCATTGTTTCAAAAATGATTTGATGTCCCCGACGATAAAAGTCTTTCGGTTCTATGTACTCCATGGCATCAATTATCGTTTCAGCATCTAAAAAAACCGATCCTAAAACCGCTTGTTCAGCTTCAATATTTTGCGGTGGAATTCGATCCTGCCACACTTCATTCATACATATCGCTCCTTGTCTTCAATTGCTTTATTTTACAAGAAAATCGTAAAAAAGTCACTTTAAAAAAGTGAGTTTAATGGTTGCTTATCTTTCGAAATCAATAAAAGAGACAGTCAATGTCAAGAATAAGTACAGAAAATACACACGTAAATCCAGCAAAACCTTAAACTAGCAAAAACTTTGAGAACGAAGACCCCTTGATAAAGTTAACAACTATAAAAAGTATATCAGTCAAGTGATCCTTTACGCTAGTACCAAACTAGCTATATGTTCAATAGGTGTTGTCATAATCGAAAAAAAGGAAACTTTTTTTATTTTTTCCTATTTTTTCATTTTTGACAAAAAATAGATCACTTATGATTATTTAATACTATATACTATTGATTGTGCTAGAATTCATTACAGAAAACGTTTTCTAGTCCGCACAAAAAATTTTAGGAGGAAGTTTGTCATAAAAAAAATGAAACTCGTTGCTATTTTATTGTCTTGTCTGTCTTTATTTGGATCTGTAGTACCAGGAGTAACACAAATCGTTGATGCAGCTGAGAAAACCGCTAGTGTACCAGCTGAAAACCATTTTCAACTAGATAAAGTCACGATTGTCGAATCCAATGAATTATACAAAAATTTTGTGCAAGAAGTGAATCGTCCAGAGATCAAACAACAGTTAATGAATCAGCCAGACTCAGCAGAAACAAAAGCTTTGATCCAGTCTCTTATCTTAAAATATGATGGCGCTGAAGTCCACTATGCTTATGGTGACAATACGTTCGCACGAGGACTTTACGATACTACCGGGTGGTCAGAAAAATTTGTTAATGGTGGTATCAACGATTATGCCACTAGTAAGACAGGATTAGCTAATTTAAGAGACTATTTAGGTTTTTGTTCTGTTGGTTTAGCAGTAAATGGTGCGGGTTATGGTGCTGTAATTGGTGGTGTGATTGGAGCTGTAGTTGGGACAATTATTGGTGCTGCAGTATTAGCCAAACGTTGCGATCAAGGTCAAAGTGATGTAAAAACAATGATTAGTAAAAATAGATCAAATGGAGGAGTGCGGATGACTTTAACAGCAGAATTTCCGATTTGCAGTTTAACGTCACAAACGCAGTGTAGTATATGAGACTGGGAACCTTATTAATTTATTCAACAATCCTTGTGATGATATTACTATTTTTGAAATATCGCAAGAAAAAATAATCGAAGCCTAAAGAGTCTAGGACATGAACAAAAAAATCTGGTTAATGTCCCACTTTTTTGATCTAGGGTATTAAAAAGCACATAATCTTGTAAGAATAAAGTAGCTAAAATCAATCGAAAAGAAAGTATGCTTTCCATACCATCCTATCAAATATCTTTATCATTAAATGAAAAAAATCAGCCGGATTTTGACATGATTCATCAAAATCCGGCTGATTTCTTTTTGAAGAGAACTCTCAGTCTCTGCGATCATTTCTCAACAAGTCCTATTACAAAACCTCAAGAGACTGCTAACAGAAATGATGGGTGAGGTAGCTATTCTGCTACCACATGCACTTTGATCGTTGCAGTCACTTCATGATGCAATTTGACTGGTACGTTCGTGTAACCTAACGTACGGATTGGATTATTCAATTCGATTTTTCGTTTATCTAGTTTTACTTTGTATTGCTTGTTCAATCCTTCAGCGATTTGTTTTGAAGGGATTGAACCGAATAAACGTCCATCTTCACCCGCTTTGGCTTTCAGTTCGACAACCGTTTCTTCTTTTTCTAAAAATCCTTTTAGTTCTTTTGCTTCTTCTAAAATTTCAGCTTCTTGTTTTTCTTGTGCCTTTTTTTGTCCAGCTAATTGGCTAATACTACTTTTATTTGCTTCTTTTGCCAAATTATTTTTTAATAGGAAATTTTGTGCGTAACCATTCGGTACTTCTTTAACGTCACCTTTTTTTCCTTTACCTTTTACATCTTGTAAGAAAATGACTTTCATATCCATTACTCCTTATCATATAATTGATTCCTATTTTCTTTGATTGCAGCAAGTAAACGCTGTTTGGTTTCTTCTACTGTGACACCTTCCAATTGGGTCGCTGCATTGGTGAAATGACCGCCGCCGCCAAGAGACTCCATGATCACTTGAACATTGATCGTGCCCGAACTACGAGCACTGATCCCGACTAGCCCGTCCGTTCGTTTCGTGATGACAAAAGCCCCATTGATATTGATCATTGATAAGAGGGTGTCTGCCGTTTTCGCAGCGATCACACTATTATATTCCTTTTCATCTGTCCCAGCTGCTACGACAATATCTGAAGTTACATATTCGCTCTGTGCAATCAAATGGCTGATTTCCAAATAGGTTGCTAAATCTGAACTCAATAAATATTGTACTAGGGAAGCATCCGCACTACAAGACCTTAAATAACTTGCTACATCAAAAGTTCGTGCCGTTGTGCGTACATTAAAACTGTTCGTATCAACAGTCATGCCTGCCAATAACAACGTCGCTTCAAAACGATCTAAGCGATTCGTGCGATTGCTTTGATACTGAATTAGTTCTGTCACTAACTCTGAAGCAGAAGAAGCAGAAGATTCGATATACGTCAACAGCGGCTTACTTGGGAACTCCTCCCCACGTCGATGATGATCAATAATAACGATTTTATCAAATTGCTCATATAGGCTCTGAGAGATCGATAGCGAGGGTTTGTGGTAATCTACCATAACTAGCAGGTCTTCTTCTTTTTTAAGCTCCATCGCTTTTTTGGGCGAAATCAGCTGTGCTTCTAGTTCAGGGTGTTTATGAATTTCCTCTAAACATCGTTCTACGTCTGGAATAATCTCGTTTTCATCAAGTACGATATACGCTTTTTTTTGATTGAAACGAGCTAAGCAACTTACCCCAAATGCTGAACCAATGGCATCCATATCGGGGAATTTATGCCCCATGATAAATACATCGCCAGTTTCAGTAAAAATCTTACGAAGTGCAGTACTCATCGCTCGTGAACGTACACGGGTTCGTTTGACTGACTTAGCTGATTTTCCTCCATAGTAAACAGGTTTTGCTCCCTCACGTAGTTCTTTCACGACAACTTGGTCGCCACCTCGAACTAGAGCAATGTCCAAATTATTTTGGGCTTCTCCCCCAATTTCATCTAACGAATCTTGACCGTAAGCAATTCCCATACTTAGAGTAATTGGCAAATTTTGTCGCTCTGCTTCTGCACGTAAACGATCCAACAGATCAAATTTTTTGTCCATCATTTTTTTCAAATCAATCATTTGTGCGACAAAGAAAAAGCGTTCTGCAGTGATCCGCTTAAAAAAGACATGGTATTCATTCATCCAATCAGACACCATTGTAGTCACAAACGAATTGAGATAAGAAATTTCTTTGTCATCTAACTTATCAATAGCATCTGCATAATTATCAATTGATAAGATACCAATCACTGGTTGGCTGTTGGTTTGATGGAGCTTCAACAATTGATTTTGGGTGATATCGTTGAAATAAACGACCCCCTTTACTGTATCCATTTCAAATTGAAAGGTTCGATCTGCTAAATATACTTGTTTTTTCTTTTTTTCTTTTGCCGTAAAGAAAGCATCTAATAGTTCTTCTTCTGTTAAGCTGCTTTGATCTTTGATTTTTAAGGCGAGTGGGTTCAACCATTCAATTTTTTGGCTTGTTGGTTGGTACGCAATCACACCTACTGGCATCACTTCGGAGACATAAGCAAGATTGTTCTCAGCCACCGTTGAGGCTTGTTGGATTTTTTCACGATTTTTTATCATTAGCCATCGTTTTAATTTCAACCAATAACGTAAGCCAAAAAGGTTCATCAAAAGCACAACCAAAGCGCTAACAAAACGAAATGGCATAAATAATACAACCAGTACTTCAAGCAATAGAAATAAAAAAATGAAGAGAGGTCTAGGGGTTAAGTTTTCTTTTTCTTTTTCCATCTTCTTCCTCCCATAGTTGATTAGTTTAATTTTACCATAACTTCCCGTATTCAAGCGACTAAACAAATGCTTGATTATTTAACTGAAAATACTTTTCACTGTATTAAAAAAAATGGTAGAATAACTTGTTTTCAACCTTGAAATGACAGTTATCATCTAACCTCAAACCGAAATAAAGCAAATTATTACTACTTTGAATGTTCAAATGAGCAATTTATAAAAGGCAAAGGAGCATTATATGAATAAAATGAACAAATTAAGCTTCCATCATATCGGTAAACCAATCGATCTGGAAGAAATCAAAGATCATCCAGAAACAAAGTATAGTCCTTTATTCGATATGTACTCACTGGATGTGAAAAATTCTTTATCTATGCCAATCGAACTCCATGCCTTTGGTCCCGATTGTCGTCTTGATCCAATCATTCAAAAAGAAGCTCATGTTGCTTTTACAGTCGATAACATTGAGCTAGCATTGAAAGGACAAGAAATCATCATGCCTCTTTATCAACCTTTCGCTGGCTACCGTTGTGCAATGATCTTAGTCAATCAGCAACCGATCGAGTTGATTGAGAGCAGCTTGTCGGAAAGTCAGATTTGGGGAGATGGAATTTTTAAAGATAGTATTCTTTATCCCCAATCCTAAACGAAAATCGTGGATGCTTTTCTCTATGATTCTTCTAAGTATAGATGACATTCTTTTTTTTGAGGATAATAAAACATCTAAACAATCATTCTCAAAAAGTAAAAAACGAGGGAACGGTAGTAAAACCATTTCCTCGTTTCATTATTTCAATTAATCTTCACTTACGAAAGGTAGTAAGCCCATGATACGTGCGCGTTTGATAGCAACAGTAATTTTACGTTGGTTTTTAGCGCCTGTACCTGTTACACGACGTGGCAAGATTTTTCCACGTTCTGAGATAAATCTTTTTAGTAATTCAATATCTTTATAATCGATATATTCAATATGGTTAGCAGCAATATAGTCTACTTTACGACGTTTACGTCCGCCTCTTCTTTGTTGTGCCATTCTATTTCCCTCCTATCAAATTCGTTTAGAATGGTAAATCATCGTCTGAAATGTCGATCGTTGAACTTGAACCAAATGGATCAGAATTGTCACGATCAAAATCAGGCATACCGTTGGATGATTGAGATGTTTGATTATAGTTATTACTTCCGCCAAAATCATTTGTCGATTGACCAGAGCTTTGGTAACCGCCAGTTTGTTGACGATTTTCAGATGCAGCACGACTTTCCAATAATTGGAAGTTTTCAGCAACTACTTCTGTTACGTATACACGTTGTCCTTGCTGATTATCATAAGAACGAGTTTGGATACGTCCAGTAACTCCTAAAAGAGTCCCCTTACGAGCATAGTTTGCTAATGTCTCTGCTGATTTACGCCAAATCACACAATTAATAAAGTCAGCCTCACGATTGCCGTTTTGGCTAGTAAAATTACGATTAACAGCTAAAGTAAACGTTGCTACTGCAGTGCCACTTGATGTATATCGTAAATCCGGATCTTTAGTTAGACGTCCAACTAGTACAACATTATTAATCAAAAGATTCATCTCCTCTCATCGTTGTTCTATTGTTCCACATGAAACAATAAATTATGCTTCTTCTTTCACGATCATGTGACGAATGATATCGTCGTTGATTTTAGCAAGACGGTCAAATTCATTGACAGCAGTTGCAGATGATGGAGAAGACACTTTAACGATGTGATAGATACCTTCACGGTAACCGTTCATTTCATACGCTAAACGGCGTTTTTCCCAATCTTTAGATTCGATAACTTCAGCTCCGTTATCTTTCAAGATTGCATCGAAACGTTCGATTAAAGCAGTTTTTGCTTCTTCATCAATGTTTGGACGAATAATGTACATGATTTCATATTTCGTATTTTCCATTGATTTTCACCTCCCTATGGACTTTCGGCTCTTAGATTCCCAAGAGCAAGGAGAGTTTTCTAATAAATTAGACTACTCACAATCTTTAATTATACACGTATAGAGTGAAAAAAGCAATAAGCTGAAGGGAAAATAGTGTAGAAAGAAGTTTTTAATAAAATGCTTTACTAAATGACTGCCGAAAGTTCTCTTTTTGAATCTCTTGAAAAACACGATCTCCTACAATAACAAAGTATAAAAACTACAAGAGCTATTCGTAGGTGGATTCTTTTTTATGTTGCAAAAGAATCCATAAACATAAAACAATAATAAGCCACAACCTCCGATAATCATTGTGTATCGGAGGTTGTGGCTTATTTTTACAAGCTTCCCATCGCTGAGACAAGCCCTGTTTTTTGACTATTCTTCTGTTTTATCTATTGTGGTATCTTCCACGGTCTCTGTTGGTGTCTCAGTTTCTTCTGTGCTTTCTGGCTCGACGGCCGCCATTGTCACAACCTTCGTATCAGCTTCCATTTTGATCAAACGTACGCCAAGTGTAGCACGTCCAGTTTGAGAAACAGTTGAGACATTGAAACGAATAATAACGCCTTTATCTGTGATCAGCATGATATCTTCTGTTCCAACAATCGTGGCTAGTCCAGCTAATGGACCATTTTTTTCAGTGATATTGGCTGTTTTGATCCCTTTACCGCCGCGACCTTTCACTGGATACTCTTTCACTTTCGTTCGTTTACCATAGCCTTTTTCAGTAATGATCAAGACTTCATGATTTTCATTCATCAAGGCAGCACCAATCACATAATCGTCTTCTCTTAAACGAATACCTCGAACTCCTGACGCTGTCCGTCCCATGTCCCGAACAGCTCCTTCCGCAAACGTTACCGAATAACCATCATGTGTACCAATGATAATGTTTGATTGACCATCTGTTAACAACACGTTGACTAATTCATCGTCTTCTTTTAAGCCAATCGCAATCAATCCATTACTGCGGATATTCGCAAAAGCAGTTACGGTGGTCCGTTTCACCGTTCCTTGACGAGTAGTGAAGAAGAGGTAATGTCCTTCTTGAGCTTCACCGGTGACTGCAATAATTGCTTGAATTTTTTCACTTGAATCGATCCCTAACAAGTTAATGATCGGGATTCCTTTCGCAGTTCGACCATATTCTGGAATTTCATATCCTTTGGCACGATAGACTTTCCCGTTATTGGTAAAGAACAGCAAGGTGTCATGTGTCGAACAAGAGACAAGGTTTTTGACGAAGTCATCGTTATGCACGCCCATTCCTTGTACACCGCGTCCACCACGACGTTGTGCTCTAAATTCATTGTTCGCTAAACGTTTGATATACCCATTGTTCGTGAGTGTAATAACGATTTCTTCTTCTTCAATCAAGTCTTCATCTTCAAGACTTAAAACTTCACCCACTAGTAATTCTGTACGACGTTTGTCACCAAAACGTTGGTTTAATTCTGCTAACTCTGTTTTGATGATTTCGGTCACACGTTCTGGACGAGCAAGAATATCCGTTAAATCTTCGATCAATCGTAATAATTCTTGGTATTCATTTTCGATTTTCTCACGTTCTAAACCAGTTAGACGACGTAAACGCATATCTAAGATCGCTTGTGCTTGTCGATCAGATAATTCAAAACGATCAATCATCGTTGTTTTTGCTTCATCGTCAGATTTAGACCCACGGATAATTGCAATGATTTCATCAATATGGTCCAATGCGATCCGTAAACCTTCTAAAATGTGAGCTCGTGCTTCTGCCTTTTCTTTTTCAAAAATCGTTCGGCGAGTGATCACTTCACGCTGATGCTCTACATAGTTTTCAAGTATTTGTTTAAGACTCAGTACTTTAGGAACGCCTTTTTCAATGGCCAGCATATTGAAACCAAATGAATTTTGTAATGAAGTCAACTTATACAGGTTATTTAAAATAACCGAAGCACTTGCATCACGGCGGATATCGATAACGATCCGCATTCCTTCACGGGAAGACTCATCACGCAAATCCGTAATTCCTTCAATCCGTTTATCGCGGTGTAATTCAGAGATTCGTTCGATCAATTTTGCTTTATTGACCATATAAGGAAGTTCCGTTACGATAATTCGTTCTTTGCCATTAGGCATCTCCGTGATTTCTACTTTTGCTCGAACAGTTATTGAGCCTTTCCCCGTTTCGTAAGCACGGCGAATACCTGATTTACCCATCACGAGACCACCGGTTGGAAAATCGGGACCAGGTAAAACTTCCATCAATTCATTGGTTGTTACTTCTGGATTTTCCATCAATAGATCGATCGCTGCTACTACCTCAGATAAATTATGAGGGGGGATATTCGTCGCCATACCAACTGCGATCCCTGTTGTTCCGTTAACTAGCAGATTAGGAAAGCGTGCTGGAAGTACGACTGGTTCCCTTTCTGTATCGTCATAGTTACTTTGGAAATCTACAGTATTTTTATTGATATCCCGTAGCATCTCCGTGGCAATTTTACTCATACGTGCTTCGGTGTACCGCATCGCAGCTGCTCCATCACCATCGACAGAACCAAAGTTACCATGTCCATCCACTAGCATGTACCGATAACTAAATGGTTGTGCCATCCGTACCATGGATTCATAAATAGCACTGTCTCCATGGGGGTGATACTTACCCATAACATCCCCAACGATTCTGGCAGATTTTTTATGGGCTTTATCTGGGGTCACACCCAATTCGTTCATCCCGTATAAAATACGGCGATGAACAGGTTTTAACCCATCTCGAACATCCGGTAGTGCACGAGCAACAATAACACTCATCGCATAATCGATGAAGGAGTCTTTCATTTCGCTAGTTAGATTGACATCATGGATGTTCTCTCTGATTTCTTCACTCATCTTTTTTCCTCCTTCATGACTAAATATCTAAGTTTTTCACATAATGGGCATTTTCTTCAATGAATGCACGACGAGGTTCCACTCGATCACCCATTAACATTTCAAAAATTTGATCAGCTGCGATAGCATCATCCACACTAACACGAGCCATCATACGATTGCTAGGGTCCATCGTTGTTTCCCATAGTTGATGGTCATCCATTTCACCTAACCCTTTGTATCGTTGAACACTTGGTTTTGGTGTAGCTGGTAGAGAAGCAACTACTTGTTTCAAATCTTCTTCAGCGTTTTTACCGGGTTGTACATACGTGATTTTTTTCCCTTGTTTTACCCCGTATAGCGGCGGTTGTGCAATATAAACATATCCCGCTTCAACAATTGGGCGCATATAACGATAAAACAAGGTTAAGAGCAATGTTCGAATATGGGCACCATCGACATCGGCATCCGTCATAATCACTAATTTGTGGTAACGAGCTTTGGAAACATCGAAGTCTTCACCGAATCCTGTTCCCATAGCGGTAAATAAAGAGCGGATTTCTTCATTGGCTAGAATTTTATCCATACTTGCTTTTTCAACATTTAAGATTTTCCCACGAATCGGTAAAATTGCTTGAAATTCACGATTTCGCCCTTGTTTTGCTGAACCGCCGGCAGAATCTCCTTCGACGATGAACAATTCGCATTTTTCTGGATCATTACTTGAGCAATCCGCCAGTTTACCAGGCAAATTACTGATTTCTAATGCGCCTTTTCTTCTGGTTACTTCACGGGCACGTTTCGCTGCTAGACGTGCTTTAGAAGCCAACAATCCTTTTTCAATGATTTGTCGTCCAACACTTGGATTTTCTAACAAGAATTTCATGAAATGCTCGCTAAACAGACGATCTGTTACTGTCCGAACTTCAGAATTACCTAATTTTGTTTTGGTTTGCCCTTCAAATTGTGGATCTGGGTGTTTGATCGAAATTACTGCGGTCAGTCCTTCCCGCACATCTTCACCAGTTAAGTTATCATCATTTTCTTTCATCAATTTTTGTTTACGTGCATAGTCATTAATCACACGTGTCAACGCTGTCTTGAAGCCAGATTCATGCGTACCACCTTCATAAGTATGGATATTATTTGCAAAACTCATGATGTTGGAGTGGTAACCATCGGTATATTGCATAGAAACTTCTACCGTGATGTCTTGTTGTTCTCCTTCTAAATAAACTGGCTCTGGAAAAATGACCGTTTTATTTGCATTCAAATATTCCACATAGCTCTTGATCCCACCGTCATAATGGTACTCTTTTACTACTGGAGATTCTTCTCTCTTATCTTCAATCGAGATCTTCATTCCCCGGTTCAAGAATGCTAATTCGCGGATACGGGTCGCTAGCTTATTAAAATCAAAAACTGTTGTTTCCGTAAAGATTTCTGGATCTGGTATAAAATGAACAGTTGTCCCGTTTCGATCGGTTTGTTCAATAATCTTCAGATCATCGACAACAGCACCACGACGATATTCCTGATAGTACACATTTCCATCTTTGTAGACTTTTACATCAAGCTGAGTGGAGAGCGCATTTACAACCGAAGAACCTACCCCGTGAAGACCACCAGATACTTTATAACCGCCTCCGCCGAATTTCCCACCAGCATGGAGTACCGTAAACACCGTTTCTACCGCTGGACGACCAGTTTTGGCTTGGATATCAACGGGGATACCTCGGCCATCATCGATGACAGTAATACTGTTATCTTTTTCAATTATTACTTGGATTTTCGTCGCAAATCCTGCTAGGACTTCATCGATAGAGTTATCAACGATTTCCCATACTAAGTGATGTAATCCTTCCGAACTTGTGGAGCCGATATACATACCAGGACGTTTTCGAACGGCTTCAAGTCCTTCAAGAACTTGGATCTGACTGGCATCATATTCTTTTGCACGTTCTACTAAACTTTTTTCATCTGTCATTTAGCCTTCTTCTCCTTTTATTTCCCCTTGCTGAACATAAAAAATCTCTGGTTCAACAGTCATTTTGTTTTTTACATGATCAAGTGTCGTTGTTGTTAAGAAAGTCTGTACCTTTCCTTCAATCGTTTCTAGTAAATGTAGTTGGCGATTATCATCTAGCTCACTCATTACATCATCAAGTAAAAGAATTGGATACTCCCCAGTTTCTTCTTTGATCAAATCAATTTCAGCCAACTTAACACTTAAAGCAGTGGTCCGCTGCTGTCCTTGAGAACCATACGTTTGCACGTTTTTTTGATTGACGAAAAAAGAAAGATCATCACGATGTGGTCCAATTGTCGTTGTTCCGCGAAACATATCTTTCTTTTTGTTTTGATTCAACAATTCTAAAAATTGTGTTTGGATCTCTTCTTGTGTTTGTGTACTTAAAGAAGAAAACGAGGTGACATATTCAATCTCTAATTGCTCTTTTTGATGGGTGATTTGTTGGTGCAATGTATTTGCCCAAAATTCCAGTCGTCGAACAAACTGTGCACGTGCTTTCAATACTTTACTTCCAAATTCAGCTAACTGTTCAGATAAAATATCTAAATAAAGTAAATCTGTTTGTTTTTTTTCATTCAGTTGTTTCAAATATTGATTTCTTTGTTTTAGGATACCTTGATATTGAACCAAATCGTAAAGATAGATCGGATTGATCTGTCCTAACTCCATATCAAGAAATTTTCGCCTGATCTGCGGACTACCCTTTACTAATGAAAGGTCTTCAGGTGCAAATAAAATGACATTTAATTGACCAACATAGCTACTTAATTTTTTTTGTTCGATATGATTGATCTTTGTTTTGCGTCCCTTTTTTGAAAGAAGGATCTCCAAAGGAATCTTAGAGGTTCCTTTTGTCACTTCGCCCTGGATCAGTGCTTGCTCGCCTTGCCATCCGATCAATTCTTGCTCACTGCTGGTACGGTGACTTCTCGTCATAGCCAAAACATAAATACTTTCCAAAAGATTCGTCTTACCTTGGGCATTTTCTCCTAAAAAAATGACAAGGTTTTTAGTAAACGTAATCTTTAATTCCTGATAGTTTCGATAATTTTTTAGATACAGCTTATTCAGCCTCATTATCGTTTATTCCTTTTTTTACCATAAAAAAAGTTCCCACTTCTGGAACTTCAACCATCATGCCGGGATAAAGTTTTCGTCCACGACGATTCTCTGGTTCGCCGTCTACCAAGACAGTGTTTTCAGCTAAATACCATTTTGCTTGTCCACCACTGCTAATTACTGTGACTTCTTTTAGCATTTGACCCAACGTCATAAATTCTGTTTTTAGAATGACTTGTTGTTTCAATGTTCATCCCTCATTTTCATTAATAAATGTATACTCTATTATACCTTTTTTTAGGCAATAAAACAAATTTATCCATATATTTTTCCATATAAGACGATTTAAGCGAAAAAAGGTGTTTTAAACAAAAATAAACAAAAAGCCTTAAAAGTGATTTTATGGCTTTTTGTTTATTTTTTGTTTTTTTCATTACTTTTTCAAAATGATATACAGATTAGTTCGTACGTACTGGTGTGATTAACTGGATAAATTGAACACCATCTTCTGTTGGTTCTAATGTAAACGGACGAATAGAAGAAATAAATTTCACTTTGATACTCATATCACCAAACGCACGTAACGCAGCTTTCATGTAATCAGGGTTAAAGGAAATATCCAAAGGATCCCCACTACTTGCCACATAATTCAGACTTTCTTCTACTTTTCCGATTTCAGGTGAGTTTCCATATAGAATCACCGCATCTGATTGGATGGATAAACGAACGATATTATTACGTCCTTCATGAGAAAGTAATGAGGCACGTTCAATCGCTGCAAGGAAACTTGGAACAGAAAATTCTACTTCTGTGTTGAAGCTTGAAGGAATCAACCGATTCGTATCGGGGTAGTTTCCTTCCAACAGACGGGAATAAAAATACATGTTTTCTGTTTTAAAGAGTACTTGGTTTTCCATGATACTGATCTCAACGATTTCTTCTTCATTTGTCAATGAACGAGATAATTCAGTCAGACTTTTACCAGGAATCACGATATCAAAATGATCAGCTGCTTGTTCAACTGGAATCACTCGTTGGCTTAGACGGTGGGAATCAGTTGCGACAGCCAAAAGAGAATTTCCTTCTAAAATAAAATGGACCCCTGTTAGAATTGGACGACTTTCATGTTGTGAGACAGCGAATACTGTTTCATTGATCAATTTCGTTAAGACATGTACCGGTAATTTCATTTGATTATGGCTTTCAACGACAGGTAAATGAGGGTAATTATCTGCATCTAACCCATTTACTAAGAAGTTGGCTTTTCCTGAAGTAATGGCTACTTGTTTATTCTCTAAGACTTCAAGAGTAAAGGTGTCTTCTGGTAAGCGCCGGATAATTTCACTAAAGAAACGAGCTTGTAACACAATTGCTCCAGTTGATTCAATTTGCATTTGGGCTTTTTCATTTTCAACAGATAAAAAAGTTTCAATAGAAATATCTGCATTACTCCCAGTTAGCGTTAATCCTTCTTGAGTCAAAGTAATTTTGACTCCAGTCAAGATTGGAATAGTGGTTTTACTTGAAATAGCACGTTGAACAGTTTGCAATTCTTGCATAAAACTTGCTCGATTTAAAGTTACTTTCATGTTGTGTCTCCTTTAAGCGTTTATTTATTATTAGTTAATATATAAATAATAAAAGTATTAGGTACTGTTGATTCTGTGGAAAACTAAAAAAATGCAAGAAATAAAAGAAAAAACAGCTGTGGAAAATCTGTGTATAACTTTTAGGCTTTTTTTGATTTTATCCACAAAGCGTTTTTTCGTTTTTCAAAGTTAATTTAATAAGAAATTTTTGATTTCGGATACTTCATTTTGCATGCTGACACTTGATTCCATTAATTGCTGGATTTTTTCGTGAGCATGAATCACTGTTGTATGGTCTTTCCCACCAAATTCAGCACCAATTTTTGGTAAAGAACTATCCGTTAGCTCTCTTGCTAAGTACATAGCGATTTGTCTCGGTACAACGATTGATTTGACACGTTTTTTTCCTTTTAGGTCTTTTAACTGAATATGATAATATTTCGCGACTTCTTCTTGGATCTGTAAGATAGATAATTGCGGATGACCTTTACCAGATTTTAGTGTTTTCAGTGCATCTGCAGCTAAACTAGTTGAGATATCTTCACTATTCATCGCAGCAAATGCTTGAACGCGAACGAGTGCTCCTTCTAATTCACGGATGTTTGAATCAATTTGTCCGGCAATGTAACTCAAGGTATCATCGGGTATTTCCAAACGTTCGGCTGCTGCTTTTTTACGTAAAATCGCAGTTCTCGTTTCTAAATCGGGTGGTGTGATATCAACTGACAATCCCCACGCAAAACGTGAAACCAAACGTTCTTGTAATTTTGGAATCTCATTTGGTAAACGATCACTCGTCAATACAATTTGTTTTCCTTCATTGTAGAGTGCATTGAAAGTATGGAAAAATTCTTCCTGTGTTGCTTCTTTTTCAGCAAAGAATTGAATATCATCGACCAACAAAAGATCGACGTTTCGGTATTCTTGGCGAAATTCCTCTGCAGTTTTATTTTGGATCGAGTTAATAAAGTCATTGGCAAATGTTTCACTACTAACGTATTTGACCTTTGCATCAGGCTCGCTTAACAACATTTGATGTCCGATAGCATGCATCAAATGGGTTTTACCAAGGCCGACACCACCATAAAAGAACAAAGGATTATAAATGGAACCAGGGTCTTCTGCAACGACTAAAGCTGCCGCATGAGCCATTTGGTTTCCTTTACCGATAACGAAGGTATCAAATGTATATTTTGGGTTCAACATCGCCTTCTTTATTGGATTTGCAACAGGTATTTTAGGACTTTTGATTTCTTCGACGACTTCTTGCTCTACCTCTTCACCAGTTACAAACCTTGGAATGATCTCTTTTCCAGTTAGCATGTAACCAACTTCAACAATTTTGGTTGTTAGATTCTTTTCCCAATATTCTTTATGAATTTTACTTGGTACTTCGACGACTAATTGACTCTGATCCAATGAACGTGGATGAGCGGTTTCGATCCAAGTATTATAGCTCGCAGGTGAGAGATCCTTTTGATAAGTTGTTTTTAATTCGTTCCATAAAGCATCGAGGGATACCAT